>JAEWAN010000021.1 GCA_023391625.1 Bacteroidota bacterium
GCTTTCAGCTGTTCAATGGCCTTGTTCTTGATACTCTCGAAATCAAATTCTTCTTTCATAAAAAAAAACTGTGTTAGCAAAGTTAATACTTTATTCCTTGCTGACACAGTTTAATTTACATCCTCCAAAAATCCATTGAGTTATCCAAATTAAAAAAGCCAGAATTCCAAGTCCAAATATGACCCCAATAATAGTGGCTACCTTATCTTTTTCAACAACAAAAGGAGCAAATATTAAAAACAACAATAATATTGCAAATAGAATAACCCATAGAAGGGATGACGTCACAGTGTGCCACATTTGGTTTCTCTCAACTTCCGGAAACCATTTTCCTATTACAGACAATATATTACCATCTGAATTTGTAATATTTACTTCTGTATTCTTTTCTATATTTGCATTTTCAAATAACGAAGCAAACCACTGGAATATATTTTTTCTATTAATAGCCTTCTCTATTTTATCATCAAGATGAAACAAAATAATAGAATCTGATTCACATACAGCTTTTGCTTCTTCAACTTTTACTATATAATCAATTTCTATTTTATTTATCCAATAATATGAAATACCCAAGATATTGTCTAATGCCAGAACTACTAACAACATCAATAGTGGAATGGCAATTTTTCGAGATACAGAAATCCTATCGCTTTCAAAGAAGTTAATAAACTTCCTTATCAATTCTTCCATGTTTAAATATTTACTTCAAGTTCTTTTCCTATTAAGTCGAAATATAAATTCTGAAGTTAATGAAGCGACCTAACTGGTATATTATAATCAACTCCTTTCAAACAAAAATGTGCATCAAGTTCAATCAATGGATGATAATTAACCGTAGCATTACCAAATTGTTTTTTCTCAAAACCACACTTCAAAAGTAATTCCTCTGTGAGAGGAATAGAATTAAGGTTCTCTACATAGGTGCGAAATACCGCTTCCGATGATATTCCGCTTACTTCGTATCTTGGATATCCAATTTCTGTTATACGGTAGGGTATTTTACACTTTGTAGATATACATAATTCCCTATCTTTAATTCTCTAACATCTACCATATTATAACAAATTAATAGCAGACAGTTCCTTGGTCAACGACTGAATACCTTTCTGAATCTTTTCTAATTGTTGTTTGCGAGGTTTAT
Source organism: Bacteroidota bacterium (assembly GCA_023391625.1). GTDB lineage: Bacteria > Bacteroidota > Bacteroidia > Bacteroidales > Paludibacteraceae > QVMH01. The sequence goes on from JAEWAN010000021.1 coordinate 1,145, forward strand.
GTACTCCGGCAGCATAATGCCATAACTGACGCTCATTGATTCCTGTAATCCGACTCAATGCAGCTTTAGTGAAGATATTGCTGTAATAGTTGATAAATGTAGCAGCATCAATTTTGAACTTTAATTCAAATTCCCCAGTCAACACCTCGCAAGGATTAGTATTATCTTCCAAATATAACTCGATCGCCTCCTTCATGTTATCCTCCAACTCCTTCATGTCATTACCGACTGTAATAACGGGAGCACCTTCGATATAAGCACTCAAGTTCTTTCCTGCGTGTTCTACAATTACTTCTACTGTTTTCATAATTACCTCCGTTTTTTAATTGAGAGAACAAGGGGGCTACTTTAGCCCCGCTTGTCTCAAAATGCTGTAATAAGTGCCTTTCTCAACGCCTTTGCTATTATGATTCGGTACAATAACCACTTTACCATCTTTTTCAAATTTCATGTGGCTACCTTTCTGGCTCTTTAGAACAAAACCGTTTTCTTGCAACATAGTTACAACGTCTTTAACTGATTTGTAACTCATAACGCTTTGGACTTAATTACTATGCAAATATAGTAATAATACGAATATAAACAAAGCATTTATTCATTATTTTACTATGAATATAAAAATAGCGGCAACTCTTGAAGCCACCGCTAATTATTCTATTTTTCTTGTGCTAAAATTATAATCCCCGTAATTTTTCTGACTAAGAGGCGTTTTTCTGTCCCTTATTTCCGATTTGCTCATTCTTTGCCACCTGTTCCTCTTTGATTTCCTTCAGCTCTTCATCAATGCGATCCGCGTTCCCAGCAAACATAATGCCCTCACGTCTTGACCATACACCACCACTAACAGCGGAGACAGCCGTAGTAACCTTATCATTCAAATCATCAATCATATATGGAACCAGTTCTGTTTCTATGTCAATGGTTTGCGATGCCTTGCTAAACTCGGTTGGATTGATAGAGCCTAAAGCGGAAACAATAAAATTTACTCTCCGCTGCAAGAACTCACCGATAGCCTCACCGTGATTTTCTACCGCCATATGTGCGCCCATGAACATAAAGCGGAAAGCGGTCCCTGATGCTTTGCCTACCCCCTTCAACGTCTCAAAGGATATTCTTGGAGTGTTTGACATATCATAAGCCATATTGGTGAGTGTTTCTGCTTCAAAACGTACCGTATCCGGAACTTGGTTCCATGTCAGATATTGAGCATCCGCACCTTCACCTGTAAGTTTGACCATTCTATCCTTAACCTTACCCATGAAACCCTCTACATCTCCAATTAGCTTCAGCAATGGGAAGAAATGATAATCGATGCAATCAGCATAATTGGATAACAGTTTTTCCAGCCGGACACGGAATGTCTTTATCTTCTTGCAATAAGGTTCTGGACGATAAGCATAGAGAACCGGTAGTTTTGGGAATCCATGAGCAAAAGGCGTTCTTTCTTCATACCCTTTAGACAAATCCCATTGATAAACCATTTTGTCCGTGATAGTCATAAAGCAGATGACCTCCGAATCATCCATGAGCTTCTTCTTGTACTCACGTGAGAAAGCAATCATTTTACCTTCGTCGTTAAAGAACGGGTATAGCTTATCACCTCTGAATGGAGACCATAACACGCTTTTCAGTTTCTTGGTGGGTTTTACCTTCCCCCCGAAGGTAGTCTTTATTTTCTTCCAAAACTTTGCCCAAAACGAATCATCATCGGTAACATACCAATATTCTGCCGCTTCCTGTTCGGAGAGCCAGGCACGGACAATCTTCTTGTTCTGATATTTGATTTTGTTGGACTTGAATACAGCTTTGACCGCATCCAGCAGCTTCTTTTCATCATCATCAGTCGGAGTGCAATCCATAGACGGTTCTGTGCCGACCGTGAAAGCTGTTTGAATATTCACTATATCTTGTTCCAATGGAATGGAGATACGGTTCACCGGTTCAGTCTTATACTTTGCTTCGATTTCATAAGTCTTACCCGTTTTTTCATCGAAGTGCTTCTCTGCTTCTTTTTCAAGAACCTTTCTGTCCGGATATTTCTTTTCGTCAACCATGATTTCATGGCGTTCCGGATTCCAATCATCCCAAAGTTTGCAACGGTCGGGAAGTTCAGTTTTCCTACCTTTCTTCAGATAGTTTATCTTCTGCCCGATATCGGGCAATGCTAATATTTCTTCTAAATTCAATGGCATAGCTTATATTTTTAGTGTGTGAATATTCCTGTTAAATCTTTCGGCTTCTGAATCTTACCAAGAAGCTCACCCAATACATAGTAACGTACAGCATCTATTCCGTGATTGTCATGGTCTTCCGGTTCGTTGATATAGTTCCCGTCCTTATCCTTTGCCCAAACATACTTTCTGAACTCGCTTTGTAAGTTGTACGAGCGTTTGGTTATATAAATCTCCATATCTTTCATTTTGTCAATTCCGGCATTGATAGAGCCTGCACCTTTCTCTACGGCATATATCTTGATTCCTCCGTTGTGTATCTCTTGAATCA
>JAEWAN010000020.1 GCA_023391625.1 Bacteroidota bacterium
TTTGATGCGGGGACAAAACTCCTGACCTTTGCCACACCCATTGTTCAAACCGCAATGCTGGACTGCGCTGCCAAAAGTTTTTCCGCCCTGCCGCTTCCGCCCAGCCGTTATTATCAGCTGCGTCAAATAGCTTTCCTTTGTGCAGTTCACGGACAGGCTGCGGAAATCGATCTTTTAATGAAGATTCAGGACAAATTGAATATCTCCGGCCGTACCGCCAGGCGTTTGCTGGAAGAATACCGTACGGTATTCCAAACTGAATCACTGGGAGAGCGTGTCTTTGACCTCGGATGCGGAGGAGACCCGGCTGTGTCCTATGACCGCCATATGCGCAGGACACTGCTCCGCCAGAGAATAGCCGAAATCCTGAAACCACGGGAACTGACTTTGGTCCGCAGCTATCTGGGACTCTGTCATCCGGAGGAAAAAGGCATATCCTTTCAGGAACTGGCCGCTCGTCTGAACTACAATGGACCCAGCGGCGCGGAAAAGGCCTACAAAAATGCCATCAACAAATTAAAGAAGCAGCTCCATGGTGGGGCATACGGGCGATGGCTGGATGTCCAGCAGGCCATCCGGGAGGCACAGTGCGGAACAAAGGCGGATTGAGAGCATGTTCTGCCATTGTTTTCAGAGCGCCCGATTGGTGACTTTGCGCTTCTTTACATCAAAGCGTCTTCTTCTACATAACTTGTTGCATTCACATTTATATTTAGGCGATTGCGAAAGTAGGAGAAGAAAACGGAGCAGAAGCATCAATAGGTCGAGAGCTGGCGCGAAACAAAAAGAGAGGCATAAGAAATCAAGCCCCAGACAGACCGATGTGGAGCATATATGAATACATTGAAAAAATCAGACGACAAGTTTACGGACACTGAGCGTGAGTTTGCAGTCATGAAGACGGTCGGCTAGAACGACACAAAGAAGCTGGACGATGCCGGCCAAAAACAAATCGGCTTTCGTGGTGAAAGTGTTAAAGGTTTTTCTGTGATTCAGTCCCAACACAGCCTTGAAAGAGCCGATGGAACGCTCCACAGCAACACGCTTGGCATAGAGAGCCGACCATTGGGGTGTGCCGCGGATAATCCCGGGATAGAGGCGCTTGTCGGCACACGGGTAAACATATATGCTGCGGCCATATGTGGCTGATGAGCAAGGATTTTCGCAGCGGCAACGCCAGGAAGTCCCACGAAGGGTAGAAACGGTTTCGGACTTAGGACAAATGAATTTAATGCGTTTTGAACGATTTTTTCCGCCGCAAACACTGTGGAAGCGCATAGGCGTTTTATCTGCGGGGCACAAAGGAATGCCAGATTCATTGAAGTCGGCAGAGGGGGAGGTCGCTGAATTGCGCGGATTCATAGGGATAATAGCGCGAGAAAAGCCGTATTCGCCGAGTAATGCAGTATACAAATCATAGGAATCAAAAGAGGAATCGCCCATGAAGGTAGAGTATGCAAGGGACGGATGAGCAGTTCGGAAATCATCCAAAACAGGCAGCAACGCTTTCGCATCGTCAATTTCCTTGTCAGCGTCGGGGTTATCAGAACGCTTCTCCGCCAGCATCTCGGTGTGTTTGGCTTTGAAGTCTTCGTCAAACAAGGCGATGTGATGGATAATGCCAAGACCGTTGGTAAGTACCCCAGCCTTTTGCGCGTAGCAGAAATGGCCATTGACATATTGTTGCCTAACGGCGGGGTTGGCGATGGCATGGTCAGGAAGAAGACCGTAAACTGCCTTGTATGGGTTCACCTCCGGGTTCGCCTTGGCAAAGGCCTTTGCCTGATTCAGCTTTGAGTGAAAAAACTTGGGATTGTTTTCAGCAACGTAGCTCTCGATACCAGTGGTATCGAAAATGAGGCTGTCAGCAAGTTCCGCGTCCATCGTGCGGCAGATAGATTCCGTGATGTCCACCAAACGCTCGAACAGCTCGGCGATATACGGTAGGAAATCCTGCTTGAACCGAGTGAGTTTGGCGGCATCGGGAACTTTGCGAAGACCACAGAAATCGCGCATTTCCTTACTGTGGCGGAGTGTGACGAGGAGCTGACTGTCGTCCGTGTATCCGAAAATCCTTTGAAGCAGAAAGCTCTTTATGAATCCTTCAAGCGGATATTCGCGTGGACGCCCTATCCGCTGGTAGAACGCCATGTAGAACCGCGCCGGAATGAGTGCATCCCAGTCAATGTGTTCGTCCAGCATACGGAATAGCTTCGGCTTATCTTCCTCAAGGCTGGCGGCTACATCATGGTAGATGTCCATAAGTGACATCTGCGCATATTTATTTCGCATGACTTTTCCTCCAGTTTTGCGCATGTCCTTGGACCTTTGACACCTACAATTATACCGCATAACTGGAGGAAAGTCAGATATATTCGATGCTCAAAACCGTTGGCTTTACCAGCTTTTTTGAGTTTCGCAATCGCCTAATTTATATTCTGTAGGAGGGAATTACCAAATCGTGGTTGCCCCGTCGTCCGGCAACTGTCGAAAAAACAATTCATTTTTTGGGGTGAGAATTTTGAGCATTGCAGCTTAATACCATTTCGAAAAGCGCATAAAATCAGCCCACCTAATATGATCCACTGCGGATGTTTTTCGTTCATTCTGATACCTTTCAAGTAAGAACAAATTTTACTGTTCACGCAATAAAAAGCCATTTACCCAAGGCAAACTCCATGCAATTTTATAAGTGACAAGTAGGGTCATGATTATGAAAAAGACAGTACAACATTTACGACAAATTTTAAGCGTTATACTATTTGAGTATTGAACATGCTTTTCACAAGCGTACCGGTACAGGCGTTTGCAGCTGAAGAGCCAGCACCGCGCATCCCTGTTTCAGCGCCGCTTGAACATCCGGAGTCTGTGGACTATGAAGCGAAGCAGCAGGAGGCTGACGAATCTGCCAGCGCATCAGCGTCCACGTCGGACAGTACTCCGGCGGAATCCGCACCTCCTGTTTCACCCAGCGCTTCGCAGGCGTCGTCGTCTTCGCAAAGTGCTTCGGCAGAAACGACGGAGAGTACCAGTATACCGTCCAGTAGCTCGAATGCGCAGACGTCTGGAGACAGCAGTACATCTCCGAAATCCGCGAATGCTTCTGAGAGCGCAAGCGAAATTGAAGCGGCAGAAGATGTAAGTAGCCCTGTGGAAACTCCGGCAGAAGGAACATCGGAAGAGCCACCGCATACGCAATGTCGAAAATGCTGACGCTTTCCGAAAACCTGGACTATACTCTTGCCGAACTGCTTCTTATCAATCGAGAGAAACCCGACACAGTGCGTGAACCGGTAAAAAGCTTGAAACCGCAAGCACGCTCATTGCGTAGCACGCGCCAAATGCTTCAGCAGCGCACCCATGGCCGGGTTCTGCAGCCCGGTCTTCGAGGGCCGGAAAACCAGCAGACTGCCGCATGTGGGCTCCGGCGTCAGCAGGCGCAGGTCCGGGCCTGCGCAGCTTTCGGCCACACGCCGGGAAAGCATCGCAACGCCCGCGCCGCTGCGAACCATACGGGCGATGTTGCCCGCGGCCGCGCCGGTGTACCCAACCTGCGGTGAAAAGCCCGCTTTGCGGCAAAGCTCCAGGCTGGTTTCCAGCAGGCCGGTGCCGGCGCTCAGCAGCAGAAAGCGCTTGCCGCTGAACAGCGAAAGCGGGACGGCGCCTTTTGTGGCGCAGAAAAGTTTTTCGGGCACCAGAAGAACAAGTTCATCCTTGCACAGGATGACGTCCTCCGGCATCACGGGACCGTCCGGGATGCGGAAAAACGCTCCGTCACAGCGCCCGCTCTGGATGAGCGCGGGCATGGCGGTATTTTCCCGTTCCTCCACCATGAGCCGCGTGCGGGGATACGCGGCGGAAAAGTCCGCCAGCATTTGAGGAAAGCCGTAACAATCCGCGACGGGGAGTAGCGCAAGGCGCAGGCTTCCGTCGGGGTGGACGGCCTGTTCCAAAAGCTGATATTGGCGCGCCAGCGCCTGTGCCGGAGGATATGCCCTGCGGCCTGCGTCCGTCAGCTCCGCCCTGCGATGGGCGCGGTCAAACAGACGGACGCCCAGCTGGAGCTCCAGCTTCTGTACCTGCTTTGAAATCACCGGCTGAGAAAGAAAAAGCGCGTCCGCAGCGGCTGAGAAGCTGCCGGTATCCGCCACGGCCAAAAAGGCCTGCACCCATTCCAGATCCATACGCCGCACCTCGCAATATATTCCGTTCTGGAATATATTGTACAGTAAACCAAAATTGATGGCAAGAGCTATGAGCGCTACAATAAAAGAGAAGAAGCAATGTGTCTCAATTTTATGGAAGGGATGGTCGAGGATGAAAACAGTTTGTATGTTTTTTGCGGCACGCCGCTATTGGGCGGATGAAGAAAAGCTGCGTTCCGCCTATGAAACGCTGGCGGCTCAAATGGGGGAAGGTATAGAATGCTGCCTTGCAGCGGACGCAATGGAAGAGGATAAACTGCCGCAGGGCGATTGCCTGATCGCGGTGCCCATGAGCGGCGCCGTGCAGCAGAACATCCTGGCGGCGGCAGCGGCCTATGAAAGCGTGGTGCTGTACGGCGCGTACATACGAGGCAATGCGCCCGGGGCACTGTGCAGCGAGATGCTGCGCTGCAACGCAGCCCCAACGCTGATGGATACGTGGGCCGTGCTGCGGCGCACGACGCCCGGCACACAGCTTGCGCTGAATGAGGCGCAGCTGAAAGATGCTTTGCAGGTATTGGCTGCATACAATGCGGTGCGGGGCGCTACTTTGCTGCAGATCGGGCATACTGAGCCGTGGGTCATCAGCAACGCGTCCGAGCCGGCGGTATATGAGGCGCGTTTCGGCGTGAAAATTCGTTTTGTGGAACAGGACGAACTGGCGCAGCTTTATCGCGGGGCGCAGCGGGAACAGGCGCAGACATATTATGACTGGTCCGTGCAGAACAGTACCGGATGCGCGGAGCCCACGGACGGTGCATTGTGGGATGCCTCGCGTATGGCATGGGCGCTGATCACGCTTTTGGAGCGGTACGGTGCACAGGGAGCAGCCATCGCATGCTTTAATTTGCTCAGCGAGGGGACGACATCCTGCTTGGGCGTGAGCTATGTGAACGACTGCACGCCCATGGTAGCCGCCTGTGAAGGGGATATGGACAGCGCGGTCACCATGCTGATGATGAAACATCTAACCTCCACAAAATTGTGGATGGCGAACCCCGGCCTGCAGCCGGACGGGACGGTGAACTTTTCGCATTGCACGGCGCCCATCTGCTGCATGGGCGATCCGCTGCCCTGTACGCTGCGCAGCCATCATGAAAGCGGCATCGGCGTCAGCCTGCAGGTAGAGCTTCCTCAGAAAAAGCGTGTGACCGCCTGCCGTATTTCCGACGAGGCTTCCAAAATGACGGTCCATCTTGGATACTCTGCGGCGGGGCCTTATGAAACGGCATGCCGCACACAGATGCATGTGCGGTTCGACGATGCGCCGCATTATCTGCGCACGGTGCTTGGGTGCCACCAGGTGTTTGCTTTTGAGGATGTGGAGGAAAAACTTCTCAGGCTGGCGGCCCTGTTCGGCCTGGATGTGCTGTAATAGCACGCGGTGATTGGAATTTTGGTGTTTCGCAGAGACAGATCACCGAATGGAACAAAAGGAAAGCAGAATACATAGCTTGTTAGGAAAGAAGGAACGCCTATGCGTCTGGCAATAATCGGAAGCTCTGGACATTATCCTGTTGTTCTGGAGGGACTTTCAGAGCAAGAAGAGATGACCATATGTGCCATTGCACCGGGCTGCCGTGAGGAAGACATAACGCCGTTGGCTGAGGCGTGTGCAGAAAACGGACACGCGCCTGCCGTGTGGGAAGATTGGAAAGAAATGCTGTCTGCAGAGCAGCCAGGCCTTGCGGTGATAAATTCCTGGTTTGGGAAAACGGCAGATATGGTTTGCTGGTGTTTGTACCACGGAATTCCCGTATATGCGGAAAAGCCTCTCGCCGCAAGCCCAGAGGAGCTTGTCCAGGTGCGCCGGGCATGGGAAGAAACAACCTGCCCTTTAGGAGTGATGTTGACTCTGCGGTATGAACCGTGGTTCCTGACGATGCAAAAGGCGGTAGAAGCTGGACAGATCGGAGATGTAAGGCTTATCCATGCGCAGAAAAGCTATAAGTTAGGTCGGCGCCCGGAATTCTTTCAGCGCAGAAAGGACTTTACGGGCCTGATCCCCTGGGTAGGCATCCATGCAGTCGATTGGGCAGTGAGCTTTGGCGGAAAATGCGTACAGGCAATGGGCTGGCATACCACGATGCATAACCGTGGAATGCATGATATGGAGATGACGGCTGTCGCCATGCTGCGGTTTACGGATGATGCTTTTGCGACAATCTCAGTGGATTATTTACGGCCGGATGGGGCCGCGCGCCATGATGACGACCGTTTGCGCCTAACAGGTACGCTGGGAACAATAGAGGCCGTGGATGGACAGGTCTATTTGGAAGACCGTACAGGTCCCCGGCGCGCCCTGCCGTTGCTGGAGGGGCAGAATCCGTTTGCGGCATTTTTACATTTGCTGCAGAAGGGAGAGACGGCCGGCTTGACGCAGGCGGGTATAGAGGCGACACGCATCGCGCTGGCGTTGCGTGAAGCGGCGGATACAGGAAAAATACAGGAGGTTTGAATCAAATGAAACGGTATCGTATGGCAGTCGTGGGCCTGCATTTTGGGAAATGGCTGATTGACAACGAGATAATCAAAGGATATGCCGCGCCTTATTTTGAGCTTGCCGCAGTTTGCGACCAGAATGAAGTACTGGCTCATGCATGTGCGCGGGAGTATCATGTAAAAGCTTACACCCGCCTGGAGGATGCGCTGGCAGACCGGGACATTGACCTGGTCACGCTGATTACCGGTCCCAACCATCGCGCGAAGCTTTTGGACAAAATCGTGGATGCAGGTAAGGCCGTGATGACGACAAAACCCTTTGAAACGGACGCAGCCGAAGCGCTACGGATATTGAAAAAGGCAGAAGCAGCAGGCGTTCCGCTGTTTATTAACTCACCCCAGCCGGTCGCGCCGGATGATATTGCTTGTATCCAGGAATGGCAGGAAAAATACGCATTGGGCCGTTTGGTCGGATATCATGCCAGCAATTGGGCGAGTTACCGTGAAGATCCGGATGGCACATGGTACGATGACCCGGAGCAGTGTCCGGCTGCGCCGCTGCTGCGGCTTGGAATATACTGTATAAGTGATTTGAGCTGGTTTATCCCGGAGGATATCGAAGAGCTGACGGTTGTGCAGTCGCGCGTTTTTACGCGGCGTCCAACGTCGGACAACGCACACGCAACGGTCACACACGCAGACGGGACATTGGGAAGTATTTATTCTTCTTTTTGTGTTGGAGACGGAGAAGCCTATCAGAACCGTTTGGAGCTACAATTTGAAGGAGGAAGCGTGACCAGAAAAATCAATAGCATGCTTTTGCTGGAGGATGATTTTATAGAACTTGAACTTTCGACGCAATATCATGGAAAACACCTGACAGAGAAACGCACCTTGCCGAAATACGGAAGCGGCTACCGTTGGGATTGGATGCATCATGTATTGAACGGGGAATCGCTGCCCGAAAAGCATACGCGGCCAGAGCAAATTGCCAAAAGCATCCGCTTGATTGAAAAAGTAAAAGAAGCTGCCCGTGAGCAGCGGAAATAATTCAAAGGGCCCGGCTTCTGCCGGGCCTTTTGAATGAATGGTCAAGATTCTTTTCCTGCGAATTGAGAGGGTGTGTATCCGGTGTGCTTTTTGAATACCTGACTGAAATATTGAGGATTTCCGCCCAGGCCCACTGCTTCGGCAACGTCTGTGATTTTTGCATGCGGGGTGTTTTGCAGTATCGTTTTTGCCCGTTCCATTCGCAAAGACGAAACATAGGAAGAAAATTTTTCTCCGGTCTTTCGCAAGAACTGTTTGCTTACATAATTGACATTCATGAACAGGACGTTCTGCGCGATTCCTTTCAGGGAAAGATTGGGGTCTGAAAGATGATCGTTTACATAGGTCAGAACCTTTTGAATGTAATCGTTCCCGCCGCATTCGCCATTGTCCTGGCGGGAAAGCCTGCTCAGATGCTCCAACAGAAGAGACTGCACTTCAAATACACTGGAACAGGAATAAACAGCAGCTATGACAGGCGCGGCTTCGGTGCCGACATCAGAGACGTGAGCGGGAAGAAGCTGATAAAGCATTTTGGTGGCAACCGTTCTGGCTGTATCGATGTCGTATACTTGTGCGAACAGCTGGTTCAATTCCCTTGTCTGAGCATCGGCGGACAATTGGGGGAAGGTCTGCATCAAATTGCATCCTGCCTCCAAAAGCTTGTGAACAGATGCGGCGGTATTGTACAGCTCGCGAAAGCTTCCGTCGGGAAGATATTGGTTTACACTGTCGAAAACACGAAGTTCCGGTACAAGAGAACGAAGCATCAAATCTGCGGAAGGGTAGTATTTGGCTGCACAGGTAATGGGGCTACCATCTACCTCAAGCTGTGAAAGCTCGGCTTTTAGCTGCTCTGTATCCTCCCGTCCGCTGATGCGCAGTACAAGAATGGCGACATTGCGGATTGCAAGTAGTCCGAAGAGCAAGCGGGCGCGATGGCGGGCGATGCAGGCATGGATTGCATCGGACAGACCTAGGGGCATCATACCGCCTCCATGCGCCAAATAAAATGTGGCAAAGTCGGTATCCGACGCTTTCAGCATTGCGCAATAATCGTCAATCTCTTTTTCAATATCGCTGTCCGGCAAAAAAATGTCGTTTAAAAACTGTTCCTGCATGGTAGCTTGTACGCGGCTTTGCAGCAACATATTTTCCTGGCGGAGCACCCGAAGCGTTCCCAGTTTTTCTCTGCGCTTTTTCACGCTTGTAACGGCATTCAAAATCTGTTCCCGATTGCAGGGCTTGAGCAGATATTGGTGCACTCCATATTGCAGTGCACGCTGTGCAAAATCGAACCTCTCATATCCGGAAATAATGATAAAAGAGATTGTCTCGTCGATGGAGCGGATGCGCTCAATCAGATCGAGACCGTTCATTCCGGGCATATTGATATCAAGAAGCACGATATCTGGATACTCATCAAGAATCATGTTGTAAGTTTCGATGCCATCCCGGCAGGTGCCGAGCAATTGTATTCCGTTGCTGTTCCAGTCGATGATTCGGCTGATTGTCTCGCGGACCAATGGTTCGTCATCGGCAATGATCATACGCAGCATAAAGTCCCTCCTGTTTCAATGGCCAGAAAGCGGAACAAGGATTTCGACTGTCGCGATATTATCTGAATTGGAAAAAGAAAGTCCATACGCATCTCCAAAAAGCAGTTGTATACGGGAATGAATATTCAGTAGCCCAATTCCGAACCCATTGGGCGTTATTTCTCCGCTTTCCAGTTTTTTTAGAATATCAGGATCAATTTCAGACCCTGTATTGCTGACGGAAATTACAGCGCAGGTTTGATTCTTCTGTTGTGCGGACACAAAAATGGTGCAGGTGTCTGCATAGGGCTCCAAAGAATAGCGTATCGCATTTTCGACCAACGGCTGTAAGATCATCTTGGGCACAGGGACCTGCAGCAGAGAAGGCATAATATCTGTGTGATAAACCAAACGGTCGCCATATCGTATTTGCTGAATGCGCAGGTAGTGATGCAGCAATTCCAGTTCGTTCTGTAATGGGAGTATTTCGGATTTTTCGCTAAGGGTGCTTCGCAGCAAAGCGCTTAAGGATTCGACAATGACAGGGATCGTGGGGGCATTGAGCGCTTCCGCTTCCCAGTTGATGGCGTTGAGCGTATTGTATAGAAAATGCGGGTTGATCTGCTGCTGCAGGGCTTTGAGCTGCGTATCTTTTATCAGAAGCTGTTTGATATAGTTGTCCTCAATGAGAGTATTGATCTTGCAGACCATATCGTCAAACTCATTGTGCAGCATGCCAAGCTCATCATGCCGTTGTGTATAATCATAGGAGGACGCTGGAGTATGGTTCTGGCCGGCATTCCCCTTATAATAATTGATTTTTTCTATCAGTGTGCCTAAATGATGGAGCAAATTGCGCACAAATAAATGGCTAAAGGAAACGGTAAGCGCAACGACCGCAAGAACGATGACGGCACATAAAATATTATTGCGTACCAGTGTGCGGAATATTTCACTGTACGCCGGAGCCAAAATACAGGTATAAGGCGTGGAGGCAATTGGCTTTTGTACGATGAAGCGCATGGCGCCGCCTATGCGTTCGATCCTGTACGAGGTGCTTTCTGAGGTGGAAAGATACTGTTCCACACCCGCATCCTCATATGGATAGATTGCCTGCTGACCATGCGCCAAATACAGTGCAGTATTGTCGATGCGGGCAAAAGAGGTGATGCTGTCTTTTACCATCTTGTCCAGATTCAAATAAAGTGTAAGCACGCCAAGCTCGGACAGATCCATATTTTTAACACGGCGTATGGTACGAGTGCAAACAAGCTGGGGCTGTCCGTCCAAATCTTCCAGCACCAGAAAAGAGTATGCGCCCTGTTGAGAAATTGCAGCGGCATGGATTTCCTTTTGGTTTTCCTCTGTATCCGTGATGGTGCGTTTCCCTAAAATCAGACTGCTGGCGCCCCCGTAATCCAGGTGGATGCACTCAATATACTTGTTATGATTACTGTATCCGGTCAACTGCCGGCTGAGCGTGGTCAATGCTGCTTTGCGGGCAATCTGATCTTCACTTTCGCGGGCGGTGACAAGCGCCTGTTGAATCGTTTCATTGGTGGCAATCTGCTGGGAAAGCTCAGCGTTGGTTTGGAACAGAGAAGCGAGATTTTCAGCAGAGAATGTAAGGGCGTCTGCCGTACGTTTATAGATCATCTCGTTGTAGGTATCGACCAAACGGAAAGATGCCCAGATGAACGCCCCGCACAATATCCCCACACAGGCAAAAATCAGCAATGTGAATTTTGTTTGCAGTTTCGTGTCGCGGAACCAACGTTTCAGCATGCAGTATCACTCCCTTATGCGCTGTAACGATATCTTATTTATTATTGTAAAGAAATGACAGAAAGAATGCAATGCGGCGGAATGGAGTAGAGAACAGTTATTTCGGAAAACACACTTTTTTGAACAGAGAACACGCTTTTTTGAACGCAGAAGGAAAACGTCATTTTTTTTAACGCAAACAAAGCGGTTCTCTTTCTTCACGAACCCGTATATTTGCGGTATGCTTAAATCACGGAAGCGCAAAAGAAAAACTGCGCTGGAGAAAAACGGAAAATTAAGGAGGAGCGTACATGAAAAAGTTACTCAGCATCGTATTGTCTGTCGTGTTGGCGGCGGGCCTGCTGGCTGGCTGCAGTTCAAGCAGATCTGGCAGCACAAGCACTGCCAGTCAGGGTTCGACGCCTGCAAGCACTGCGTCAACGGACAATGGGGAGAAGAAAGTCATTCGCGTTGCGTGGTGGGGCGGCCAGGCGCGTGCGGATATGACGACGCAGGTCTGCGAAATGTATATGGCCGAGCACCCGGATGTACAGATCGAAGTGGAATTTTCCGATTATACAGGTTATTTTGACAAGCTGGCTGTTGAAGCGGCGTCCGGAACGATGCCTGATATTTTCCAGGCGACCCGTGATAATGTGGTCGAGTTCAGTGACAAGGGCCTGCTTCTGCCACTGAATGAGTATGCTGACAGCGGCGTTCTGGATTTCAGCCAAGTGTCTGAAGATGCAAAATCCACGCTGACGCGCGACGGCAACCTGTATGGTATCATCTTAGGTTCTATCGCGGGCGCGATGAGCTATGACCCGGATGTCGTGAAAGAGGCAGGCGTTGAGATTTATGATGCAATGCCCTGGAGCGAATTCGTACAGGCCGCGAAAACGATTTATGAAAAGACGGGCGTCCAGACTTCGTTCGACAGCGGAGATCCGATTACGCAGGTGGCAATGATTGCCCGTGCCAAAGGGTATCAGCTTTACAGCGAAGATGGAAAGTCCTTGGGCTTCCCGGATGCCAGCATCCCCACGGAATATTTCCAGCGTTATGAAGACGGTTTGAAAGAGGGCTATATCGTCGATCCTCAGATTTATGTAGAGCGCGACGTGGGTGCGGTAGAGCAGCGCCCGATTGTAGACGGCATGGTGTGGAACGATTTTGGTTGGTGCAACGCACAGGGGCTCTATGATGCGATGCAAGGAGCCGGCCGGAATATGGCTATGGTGTCCTACCCGGTTGCCGACGATGCGACCACGCCTTCCAACTATCTGCGTGTGGGTACAAGCTTCCATGTAAGCGCGAACACGCAGTATCCGGAAGTCTGCGCGGATTTCCTGAGTTATTTCATGAACTCTGTTGAGGCTAATAAAGTGTTGAATGCCGAGCGCGGCGCACCTGTCAACAGCGAAGTTCTGGCAGCATTGTCTGCTGACGCAGAAGGCTTCCAGAAGGACATGCTGGACTTTATGGGAAAAGTGGGCGAATATTGCAGCCCGTATGAAGTGTTTGACCCAGCCGCGCAATCTGAAGTTATTGACGTGTTGAAATCTTTGCTGGAGCAGGTGGGCTACGGTAAGATGTCCGCGCAGGAAGCCGGCGAAGAATTCTTTACCAAGGCAAACGATATCCTGCAGGCCGCTTAACATCAAAAAGCAGATGCCTGTTTTATTCTGATCAACATCACCCCGGCTTGCGCGCCTTGCAAAAGACGCAGGGCCGGGGTGCTTTTTAAGGAGGCGTTTTTAAACGTGATGCTGCAAAAAAAAAGCGGCGAAAAAAAATCGTTTGCACAGATCATGAACTCGGACAGTGTAAGCGGATATATTTTTATTTTGCCGTTTGTAATCGGATTCTTGGTGTTTACCGTATTCCCCATGCTGGCTTCATTGGTGCTGTCTTTTACGGACTATGATATGCTTTCCGCTCCGGTGTTTGTCGGTCTGAAAAATTATAAGCAGATGTTTACGCAGGACCCGCTGATTTATAAAACATTATTCAATACGTTTTATTTCACGGTCACAAGCGTTCCTTTGAAATTGGCATTTGCGCTGATGGTTGCGATGCTGCTGGTGAACACCAATAAAATCACGAGCATTTACCGTGCGATGTTTTATCTGCCCTCCATGGTAGGCGGCAGCGTAGCAATTGCAGTGCTGTGGCGCAGGATGTTCGCGGGCGATGGCTTGGTCAATGCGCTGTTGGGAGCTGTAGGTCTGCCAGATGATGTGTATTGGCTTGGAAATGAAAATACTGCAATCTGGACCTTGATTATCCTGGCTGTTTGGCAGTTTGGGTCGCCCATGCTCATTTTTGTTGCGGGTCTCAAACAAATTCCTTCCAGCCTGTACGAAGCGGCCACGGTGGACGGAGCCGGACCGGTAAGAAAGTTTTTTAAGATCACATTGCCGATGCTCAGCCCGACGATCTTTTTTAATCTTATCATGCAGATGATCGGCGCGCTTACGGCATTTACCCAATGCTTTATTATCACCAACGGAAAACCGCTGGATTCCACATTGTTCTATGCGGTTTATTTATACCGGCAGTCTCTTACCTATTCCAATATGGGCTATGGAAGCGCGATGGCGTGGCTGATGGTAGTAATCATCGGTACGCTGACAGCTATCGTGTTCAAAACATCCGATAAATGGGTATATGAAGGCTGATGCCGGAAAGGAACAGTTATGACTTCGATCAAAACCAAAAAAATGCTTTCCAAAGCCGGATACTATATTTTTGTATCACTACTGGCTTTTGCGATGTGCTATCCGCTGATCTGGATGCTGTGCAGTTCGTTCAAGGAAACGAACACAATCTTCGCGACGGCAACAAGTCTTATTCCGGATCCGTTTGTGCTGAAGAATTATCCCAATGGCTGGAAAGGCTTCGGCGGAATTTCCTTTGCAACCTTTTTTAAAAACAGCGGTTTTGTAACGGTGCTTTCTACCATTGGAATCGTTGCGTCGTCTACGGTCACTGCGTACGGTTTTGCACGCATTCGTTTTCCTGGCAGTAAAATATGGTTCAGTTGTATGCTGCTTTCAATGATGATACCGTTTCAGGTGTTGATGGTTCCGCAATATATGATGTTTAATCTGTTCGGCTGGACCGGCACCTATCTGCCGCTTATCGTACCCTCCTTTTTTATCAATGGGTTCGGAATTTTTCTTACAGTACAGTTTATCAAGGGCATTCCGAGAGACCTGGATGAAGCGGCCAAAATAGATGGATGCAGCACCTATACTATTTTTTTGCGAATCATCGTACCGCTGATTGTACCGGCAATGGTGACAAACGGTATTTTTGCGTTTATTGGAAAATGGGACGATTTCATGAGCGCCCTGCTTTACCTGAACAAACCCCGGCAGTACACGCTCGCGCTTGCGCTTAAGCTGTTTTGCGACCCGTCCTCCACATCGGACTGGGGCGCAATGTTTGCAATGGCGATTTTATCTTTGATCCCGGTGTTTTTGATCTTTGCGTTTTTCCAGAAGTATTTGGTGGAGGGAATCAGTGCGTCCGGCCTGAAGGGATAAACGCCAAGGTGAATAGGAGAAAGGTGATTTTATGGAAAAGCGTTTTCTGGAATCAATGATCGAAAAAATCATCCACAGCCTTCAAACGCTGGAGGGAACTGTTGTGGAAAAGGATAAAAGCTATGATGTTTCCATGCGGGACTGGGGCTGGCCGCAGGGCGTTGCTCTTTTCGCAATGTATCAATACTATGTGATCAAGCGGGAGCCGGAGCTTTTAAAATATCTGGAGGACTGGTTTGCAGAGCATTTTGAAGCGGGGCTGCCGCCTGTAGACGTAAACAGCACTTGTCCGATGCTTACGCTCACGTATCTTTACGAAGAAACGGGAAATCCGGAGTACAAAAGACAGCTTGATAAATGGTGCGACGAAATTACCGCACATTTTCCACGGACAGAAGAAGGCGGATTCACACATTATATCGTTACGCTTCCAAATGAGGGCCAGCTTTGGGATGACACTCTGTATATGACCGTTTTGTTTTTGGCACGTATGGGACAGCTGCGCAAGGAGCCTGCACTTCAGCAGGAAAGTATCAGACAGTTTTTGGTACACATCAAATACCTTACGGATACCCGTACCGGTTTGCTGTTCCACGGTTGGGACTTCAATGGAAGGCATAATTTTGCGCAGGCTCGATGGGCGCGTGGAAACTCCTGGTATACGGCGGGCCTTGTAGACTATCTTTCTATGACACAGCTGGACCCGGGCGTAGAAGCGTATCTGTTCAGCACATTGGAACAGCAGGTGAAGGCTTTGGAACAATATCAGGCGGACAACGGCCTTTGGCATACCATCATTGACAGGCCGGATACATATTTGGAAACTTCCGCCAGCAGCGCGTTTGCCTATGGTATCCTGAAAGCCGTGCGTGAAGGAAAGCTGAGCGCGGTTTATGAACGAGTTGGGCTGAAAGCCGCTCAGGGTGTTTTGGATATGATTGCCCCTGACGGAACAGTTCAGGGCGTATCTGCCGGCACACCTGTTTTCCGTACGGTTGAGGAATACAATGAAGTAGAAGTGCGGCCGATGCCGTACGGACAGTCCATGGCGCTGCTGATGCTGGCAGAATTGATTAAACATTAAAAAACGGGAGGCTGCGGGAAATGGAGATGTTTGCCCAACGGGCCAGAGAACTGGTAGCACAAATGACATTGGAGGAAAAGGTGAGCCAGATGCGGTACGATGCACCGGCAATAGAACGATTGGGCATCCCCGCGTACAATTGGTGGAATGAGTGCCTGCATGGTGTGGGACGCAGTGGAACAGCAACCGTTTTCCCGCAGCCAATCGGAATGGCGGCCAGCTTTGATGAATCTTTAATGGAGCACGTAGCACAGGCCATTTCTGACGAGGCCCGCGCAAAGTACAATCAATACAAAACGTTTGGAGAAACCGGGATTTATCAGGGACTTACGTTCTGGTCCCCCAATATCAATCTGTTCCGCGACCCTCGTTGGGGACGCGGACATGAAACCTATGGGGAAGACCCCTTGCTGACAGGGCGGATGGGGACTGCTTTCATTCGCGGCTTGCAGGAAGGAAAGGACCCCAAATATCGCAAGCTGGACGCGACGGTAAAGCATTTTGCGGCGCATAGCGGTCCTGAGGCGGGACGGCACTCGTTCAACGCAGAAGTGAGCGCGGAGGATATGGCAGATAGCTATTTATGGGCCTTTCGATATTGTATTGAGCATGCGAAGCCGGCGGCTGTAATGGGCGCGTATAACCGGATCAACGGTGAGCCCGCCTGTGCAAGCAGCACATACCTTAAGGGTGTACTGTATGAAGAATGGAAATTTGACGGCTATGTTGTATCTGACTGCGGTGCAATCCAGGATATCAATGAAAACCACCATGTGACAAAAAATGAAAAAGAAAGCGCAGCGTTGGCGGTCAACAATGGGTGTCAGCTCAACTGTGGGAAGGCGTATCATTGGGTGAAGGCCGCTGTAGAGGATGGGTTGATCAGTGAAGATACAGTCACCTGTGCGGTAGAGCGTTTGTTTGAAGCGCGCTTCCGTTTGGGCATGTTTGATAGCGATTGTGTGTACGATTCCATTCCGATAAATGTGATTGAATGTAGAAAGCACCGTGAATTGAACCGGAAGATGGCGCAAGAAAGTATCGTATTGCTGAAAAATAACGGTATATTGCCTTTGAACCCTGAAAAAACAATTGCAGTAATAGGCCCGAATGCCGATGACAAAACGGTATTGCTGGGAAATTATAGCGGAACGCCTTCGCATTGGACGACGTTGCTGCGCGGCATACAAGAACAGGCCCGGGGAGAGGTGTATTACGCACGCGGCAGTGCGCTTGTGGAAAAAGAGGTCCTGCCTTGGGCGGAAAAGCCGCTGCATGAGGCAATCTATACCGCAAAGGCTGCGGACGTGGTCGTGTTGTGTCTGGGCCTGAGCCCCCTTCTTGAAGGTGAGGAAGGGGACGCATATAATGGAGCTGACAGCGGTGACAGAAAAGACATTTTGCTGCCGGATATTCAACAGCAACTGCTGTGCGCGACATTAGATACGGGAAAGCCTGTGGTACTGGTAAATGTATCCGGAAGCTGTGTTGATCTCCGGCAAGCGGATGAACGATGCGCGGCGATTCTGCAATGCTTTTATCCCGGAGCAGAAGGAGGGAATGCACTGGCTGATATTCTGTTTGGCCGGGTATCTCCCAGCGGTCGCCTGCCAGTCACATTTTATCGAAGCGTGGAGGATCTGCCACCATTTACAGATTACAGCATGAAGGGGCGAACCTACCGCTTTTTTGATGGAAAGCCGCTTTATCCATTTGGGCACGGTCTGACCTATGCGGATATCAAGGAGCAGTGGACGGACCCGTATACGGTGCGGGTAAGGAATGCATCCGAGACAGCAACCGGATATAGTATACTCCGGTATGAGAACGGAGCACTTGCCGACTTCAAACGCATTTGGCTGGATGGATATACAGAGACAGAAGTGCGCTTTTTGCAGGGAAATGAAAATAAAAGACAGACGCGCAGCGCACATGGTTGCGAGGAGAAATGAGGGAACATTAAATATGAAACTTCCGGGCTATCATGAGAATCCGGAGCAGCTACATTGGAACTGCGAAGAGCCGCGCGCCTACTATATCCCCTTTGACAGCGGCGTGAGCGCGCTGCGGAGCAATGTCGCTTCGCCAGCTTGTATTTCGCTGAATGGAAAGTGGCGCTTCCGATATGAAAAGGCATCCTACTTACTTTCAGATCAGGATATAGCTCCACAAACAGATGTTTCTGCCTGGGATGAACTCGTGGTTCCCTCCTGTTGGCAGATGCATGGATACGGCCAGCATCAATATACGAATGTACGTTATCCATTTCCCTATATTCCTCCGTACGTACCATCTGAAAATCCATGTGGGATATATCGCAGGACGGTTGTATTGGAACAGCTGCGTGCTGACAGGTTGTATTATATTAACTTTGAGGGCGTGGACAGCTGTTTTTATTTGTATGTCAATGGAAGTCTGGTTGCGTATAGCCAGGTGTCCCACTCTACGAGTGAGGTGGATATCACACGGTATTTACACGATGGAGAAAATCATCTGGCCGTGTTGGTGTTAAAATGGTGTGACGGGAGTTACCTGGAAGATCAAGACAAGTTCAGGATGTCCGGAATATTCCGCGATGTGTACCTGTTAGAACGGCCAGTACAGCATTTGCGCGACTTTTTTATTCATACAAAGAGACTACGCGAAAATGATGCCGAAATTACAGTGGAACTCAGCTGGAACGGCACAAGTCTGCCGGTCCAGCTCAGTCTTTATTCACCGGACGGAGCGTTGCTGGATACGACTCAGGCGAACGGGAACAGAGCTAGGTTTGAAGTGAAAAATGCGGTGCTGTGGAACGCTGAACAACCGAGATTGTACACCTTGCTGATGGAATGTGCGGGAGAATATATTGTACAAAAAACAGGAGTCCGCGAGATTTGCATTGAAGCAGGAATCGTGAAGTTGAACGGAAAGCCGATTCGCCTGAAAGGCGTAAATCGGCATGATAGCGACCCAGTCACGGGGTATACGCTTGACCGTGAACAGGTGATCCGAGATCTGCGTTTGATGAAGCGATATAATTTTAACGCGATACGGACAAGCCATTATCCGAATGCGCCCTGGTTTGTCCAGCTTTGCGATATGTATGGATTTTATGTGATTGCCGAAGCAGATCTGGAAAGCCATGGGACGATTTCGATTTATGGCGGAACGCAGGAAAAAACACCGGGCTTGCTTGTACAGGATCCCCAATTTGAAAAGGCAGTCATGGACAGAGTACGCCGTTGCGTGGAGAGAGATAAAAACAGCGCGTGCGTTGTGATTTGGTCTTTGGGAAATGAAAGCGGATACGGGCCCTCGCTGGAGCAGGCCGCGCTTTGGGTGAAAGAGTACGATCCTTCCAGGCTCTTGCAGTATGAAGGCAGTATTTATGAAAGCGGAGGGCACAAAAACAATACGTCGATGCTTGATCTATACAGCCGTATGTATGCGTCCTGCACAGAGGTCATTGAATATTTTTCAGACAAACAGGCGAAAAAACCGTTGTTATTATGTGAATATGCTCACGCAATGGGAAACGGTCCGGGCGATGGCGAAGATTATTTTCAACTGATGGAACGGTACCCGGGATTTTGCGGCGCATTTGTTTGGGAATGGTGCGACCATGCGATTGACATGGGAAGCGCGGAAGATGGGCGGAGAAAATATTTTTATGGCGGCGATTTCGGCGACCAGCCGAACGACGGGAATTTTTGCGTGGATGGTCTTGTATATCCGGACCGCACTCCGCATACCGGACTGCATGAGATCGCACAGATCAACCGGCCTGTAAGGGCGGAGTTTATACAGAAGGGCAACAGCGGGACCATTTATCTAACCAATTGTCTCGACTTTCTCAACCTTTCTGAAGCGGTAGCTGTAGAATATACGATAACAAATGAAGGCAAAATATGGGAGCATGGAGTACTGCATGCGGATGCCGCTCCCCGTGAACGCTGCAAAGCGGAATGGGAAGGCATTCTGCCGGAAAAAGGAAACTGTGTACTGTCTTTAAAATACAGACAAGCCGGAGTCTCGCCATTTGTAGAGCACTCCGGTCTGCTCGGGCATGACCAATTTGTATTGCGAAGCGAAAGAAAGCCGGAGCCTTCGAAAAAAAAGAGCAAGAACGTCATCCAAGTACAGGAAACGGAATTATCCTATATTCTGAAAGGAGAGCGGTTCCGGTATGAATTTGGAAAAATTACAGGTGCGTTCCAACAACTTGTTTACGATAATAAAATTTATACGGAAAGACCGATTGCATTTAATATCTGGAGAGCGCCTACCGACAATGACCGATATTTGCGCGCAGAATGGGAAGCCGCAGGATATGACCGCAGTATAATAAAGGTTAGAGACGTCAGTGTCGAACATTCCGCCAGAAAAGTGGAGATCACCTGTCGGCTGATGATTACAGCGGTTTCGGTTCAGCGCATCTTGGATATAGATGCGAAATGGTTTGTGGACCCTGAAGGAGAGATTGGATGCCGAGTTGTATGCAGACGTGACCCGCAGCTTCCAATGCTGCCGCGGCTTGGGCTGCGCTTATTCCTGCCGGAAACGCTGGAGAATGTCGAATACTACGGTTATGGTCCTTATGAAAGCTATGTGGATAAACATCAGGCTTCCTGGCTGGACACATTTTACGATAATGTTGAAAGGATGCACGAGGATTATATCATGCCGCAGGAGAACGGAAGCCATTGGAACTGCGAATATGTGAAATTGACCGATAGAAACGGGGACGGGATATTGGCGTTCGCGTCTTTTCCGTTTAGCTTTAACGTATCCCGCTACACACAGGAAGAACTGACATGCAAGGCGCATAATTATGAGCTTGTAAAAAGCGGAAATACCGTTTTTTGTTTGGATTATGCCCAGAATGGAATTGGTTCGAACAGCTGTGGGCAAGAGTTGCTGCCTCAATATCGGTTGGATGAAGAAAAAATGCAGTTTGGTTTTACCATACGTTTTTTGTCATCCGAGAATAAGCAATAGCTTCAATAATCGAGCAAGAAAGATTTGGGGGGTAATCAGCCAGTCAGCGCAAAATGTTATTTTCGAATTGTTTTAAAGGAGGAGCAAAAACAATGGAAATCCGATATTCATGCAACCAGCGGGACTTCAAGCGCTACACAACGGAGGAGACGCGCAAAGAGTTTCTGATCGAGAACCTGTATGCGGCAAACGAAGTGGTGGCGGTGTACAGCCATGTGGACCGGATGGTGACGCTGGGGTGCATGCCCACTACAGAAACGGTGCCCATCGACAAGGGCATTGACATCTGGCACAACTTCGGCACGCGGTATTTTCTGGAGCGCCGGGAGATCGGCGTCTTCAACATCGGCGGCGCGGGCAGCATCACGGCGGACGGCGTAAAGTACGAGCTGGGCTACAAGGACTGCCTGTACATCACGCAGGGGACGAAGGAAGTGCTGTTCGCCAGCGAAGACGCGGCGAATCCCGCGAAGTTCTACATGGTGTCGGCCCCGGCACACCGGGCGTATGAGACGAAGCTCATCAAAATCGAGGACGCGGCGAAAAAGCCGCTGGGCGCGATGGAAACGAGCAACAAGCGAGTGATCAACC
>JAEWAN010000030.1 GCA_023391625.1 Bacteroidota bacterium
GGGCATGGCTCTCCTCCAATATGCTTCTTGTCTCGACAACTCGAATCATACCGGGGCGGGCCGTGCCCTCCTTCCTATCTGGACGCTATCCTGCTGTCAAAGTGCGCAAAAAATTGTACGTTACCGATCGATACGAGCGAAGAAGCGGCCAGGGCAATTCCCAGCGGCAAACCGGATACCTGGGAGTCAGATTTTGATAACCTTATCAAAAAGTTTATTGATAGATTATGCATCACCACAGACACAATTCTCGATGGTGAGGACAAGGCAACCGGCAATACGCTGGGCGAACGCGCCCTTACGTACTACAAGTACTTAAGCTACGGCCCTGCAAGCGCGGAAGTTTTCATCGCCGATCAGCCAGAAGACAACATTTCGAACCAGCGCATTAGCAGTGATCTCATCAAATATCTAGCAGATCTCAGGAGGCGTTCTCAAGTAATCATCGTCACGCATAGCCCGTTGCTCGTCGTTAATCTTGATGCCGACAATGTTATCGCCTTGAAAAGGGATAAGAAGGGCTCACAGCGAGTCGTATCAGGTTGTCTTGAATCCGAAGACATCGGATCAGTGCTCAGTGAAGTGGCCTCTATTCTGGACGGTGGTAAAGAAGCAATCAAAAGGAGGTTGGCGGCATATGGCTCGCTCGATTAAGCTCAACGGAACAACAACCGGTGTCGAATTGATTGTGGATGGCAATGTCGCAGCAACCTTTACTAGGGAAAAGGCAATCGATGCCCTTAGTTTTTATAATGCGCTCGACTATCATGCTGGTGATATGTATAAGCTAGAAGAAGGTTCTTGCGGAACAATTCCAAAAGGTTCGTTTGATTCACTTGAAGACCTCGTTAAAGAAATTATTAATGGCATCAACGGCCTCACAAGAAAAGATTCATCTACAGATGGAGGGTCAGTTGCCATGAATCAGGACAATGCTGAAATCGATGAAGACATTCCTTTTTAATGGCAACCCCATTTTTCTTGCTGCTAGCTTAAAAATTACGATTCTTTACTTGGAGTATTTAAATTAGCATTGAAATAGTGGAGGAGCGGGGTTTTATTCCCGTGCCATTCCTTCAATCATAGCCGCCTCAGCGTCAATCGGGGATTCAGGCATTTCTTCGCCAAGCTCATGGAAGATGTCCGTCAGGAGCACGACGCGCTGTACGAGCGACTCGTCCATGTCTCCAGCCCGCCTGATGCGCGAGAGTTCTGCATAGACTTTCGCCATCGCGTCCTTCAGCGCCTTGTATGTGCGGCTGTTGGGACGCACTACGATGGCGGTGTCGGTGAGCTTGGACATGATGTAGTCCTGCTTGGTCATGTGCGCCGTCGCCGCGAGCAGGTTCACCAGCTCGTTTTCCTCGGGCGAAACCCTGAAGGCGATGGTCATGCTTCTCTTGCGCCTCTCGTTCGGGCAGGGCATCAGAATGCATCTCCTTTCGTTGATTCGAGGGCTGCCGCCATCTCCTCCTGCACGTTCGGGAAGAGGTGGGCGTAGCGGAACGTGATGTCCGTCGCCTCGTGGCCCATTCTTTCGGCGATTGCGAGGGCGGAGAACCCCATGTCGATGAGCAGGCTCACGTGGCTGTGCCTCAAGTCGTGGATCCTGATCCGCTTCACGCCGGTCTGGGCGCAGCCGCGCTTCATCTCGTGGGCAAGGTAGTACTTCGTGGCCTTGAACATGCGCTCGTCTTGCCCGATGTCCGGGTTGTCCTCCAGATACTCCTCGACCTCGTCCCCGAGGAACCCGGGGATCTTTATCGTGCGCACGGATTTCGGGGTCTTGGGGTCGGTGATGAGGTCCCTGCCGCCCAGTCTGTGGTACGAGGCCGTGATGTACATCTCCAGCCGTTTGAGGTCGAACGAGCCCGGGGTGAGCGCCAGAAGCTCGCCTTCTCTCACGCCCGTCCAGTAGAGGATCTCGAACATGAGGTACGACATAGGCTTCTCGAGCATCGCCTCGGAGAACCTGAGGTACTCGTCTTTCGTCCAGAACGACATCTCGCCGGCTTCCTTTGCCCCCATCTTCATGGTCTTCACCGCCGGGTTGGGGTAGAGGCCGTAGTATCGCGTCGCATGGTTGAATATGGCAGTGACCTGGTTGTTGATGGTGCGCAGGTAGGTGGGCGAGTATGCCTCGCCGTTCGGGCGCTTCGCCTCCATGAGCTTGTTCTGCCAGCGCACGATATCGATGCTGCGGATATCCTCCATCCTCATGCGCCCGAAGAACGGCTCTATCTTCGTCCGGATGATGTGCCTCTTCGTCGCCCATGTGGTCTCGCGGATGCGCGGGTGCATGTCGTCTTCGTATATCTTCAGGAAATCCGAGAACTTCATCGCCATCGACTGTCCGCGCGTCGCCTTGTAGTCGCTCTCCCACGCTTCCGCCTCGGCTCTGCTGGCGAAACCTCGCTTGAACTTGTGGACGTCGTTTCCTTCCTTGTCCTTGCAGCGGAACTGCACGGTGAACGTCCCGTTCGGCATCTCCTTAACGGACATCCTCGCAATCGCCTCCTCCGCTCCTTTCGCCGAAGTAAGCGATTTCGAAGTACTCGTTGCTCACACGGCCGGGGATCACCTTGCAACCGCGGCGCGCCATGTCCTCGTTGAGCTCGCGGATGACGGCGTAGGCGGTCGTCCTGGAG
Source organism: Bacteroidota bacterium (assembly GCA_023391625.1). Lineage (GTDB taxonomy): Bacteria > Bacteroidota > Bacteroidia > Bacteroidales > Paludibacteraceae > QVMH01. The sequence goes on from JAEWAN010000030.1 coordinate 2,649, forward strand.
ACGCCCAGGCGCGCTGCCACTTCTTTGGCGGTGAGCATCCTCCTCGCTGTTTCCATTTCGTCCTCCTAGACAGTTCAATAACGAACGGTATAAGGAAATATTATACGTTCAATAACGAACGGTCAATACGTACCGTTCGAATACGTGCTATTCTTTTCAGTAAAGACAATTAAACCGATGTCGTAGGAGAGGCACCCATGAAGACAGGCGAACTGATTCGCAGATACCGCAAGATGCGCAAGATGACCCAGGCGGATCTCGCCGATGCATGCGGGCTCTCGGATTCCGCCATCAGGAACTACGAGCTCGGGAACAGAAAGCCAAGCGCTGCGCATTTGGAAGCCATAGCCAAGGCTCTGGAGATTGCCCAGGAGGCACTCTTGGAGGTAGATGTGAGCTCTGGCCGAAAGGCTCTCGAATACCTCCTCAGAATCGACGAGGAGCTCGGATTGAAGCCCTCCAGGGATGCCAAGAGCGATATCGTTCTAACGATCGACCATGGCTCCCCGAAAGCGCCTAAGCTGTCCGTTGCGTTGGAGGCATGGCTGCGACAGCGCGAGCGTTTGGATGCTGGGGAGATTTCTCAAGGAGATTACGACGCTTGGAAGGCAAGCGCTGGAGCGTCCGATTTGTAATCACCTCCGCGTTTTTCGCCCTTTTCCGAAACGGCTTGTAATCACCCCTCGAAAGCGGCTTTTTGCAAGCCACTCCAGGGATAATTTCAGGCCTTCTTCGGCGTTTCGCAGCGTTTGAATCGGCTTGGAAAACCCTCGAAACACCCGTTTTCCGCGATTTTTTATCCCCCTATTCTGACCTGGGGTTTTCGTTTTTCGACCCCTCGAAAAGGCGGGGTGATTACAAAGTGATTACAAATCGCCTTTTCTGACAGATTCCAGCCCGAGGAATAATTTCAGGTGGCTTGCAACCGTGCCCATGAGCACTCATGGTTGAACATGGCTGCCAACCAGTGCCAAACGGCGTCCACCTTTTTGGGATAATCTGAATCATTTCCGCAGGTGAAAGAGTAAAAAACAATCCCTGGGAAAAGACCTTTCCCAGGGATTGCGCAGTCTCATTATTCTCGAAAGTTGCCGGTGGCTAGGATGATTTACGAGTACCGTTGTTCACTATTGTTCACTGGAATAATTTCAGGTGGATTGCAAATTCCACGCCTCAGGCTCATTCCCACTCAATAATCAAATCGTTGCGTATTTTCTTCAGTTTTTGTCGTAGTGCGGCATTTTGAAGAATTTTACGCTGGATTAAACAAAATTCGCGAAAATCCATGTTGTCAAAATGTTGTCACGGGCGATTTTCCCGTGACAAACGTCTGCATTTTGGACCAATGGCTTGGAGGTCTAAAAATGAGGTTAAAAACATTATAAATCAAGAGAGGGCAGGGTAGAGGAAACTCCACCAAAACCCTCCCCTAGCAAGCTAGATAGGCTCTTCTGATTTTGCCTTGTACAGCTCAATCAAAAGCTCAGAACAATCAATGCCTGCAGCTTCGAACACGATCTTTAATGTTTCTATCTTCACGGAAGTGGAGCTGCCTGGGTTGAAGTAGATTCCCTCTCCGACTTTGAAGCAGTAGTCACTTTCTTTCCAAGAGAAATACCTTCCTGGGAATTCAGAGCCCTCGGGAACGAATTTATGGAAGACAACCGGATCGAGTTCGTAAACCATAGAGAGAACGCCACAGATCATGTCAACCCATGTCTTCGCGGTGAAGCGAGATCCCATGAAGCTGTATGCAGCAATCTGCCTGCCAGTGAACGAAAAGTCGTCGTCAAGGGCATGCTCTTCGTAGGCGTCGTTGCTCCACTCGAAATTGGATTCGATAGCCGGCCAAAGCTCGAGGAATTTCTCTTTCATGAGTTCGTTGCGAGCTTCGAGTTGCTCTTCGCCCCAGGCTTCCTGCTGGCAGACAAAACCGTTGATTCTGAAGCCAGACTGCTTGAAGCCGTTTTCCATATCGCGCTTCTCAACGAAACGCCTGTTACTGTATTTGGAGTTATATGCCGTAAGCGTCAGATTCGCCATGCTGTTCAGCCACTTCGCATGGATTTCTGCGTAGTTGTCGCCCAGGTCCTGCTGCCAGCTCGTCGAAAGTGTCTGAGGCATGATGTGCTCAACGCTGAAAGACTCCTCGCGAAGATTGTCGACAACGTTGACCCTCTCCAGGCTGTCGCCGTTTTCGAGTCGGTCAAAGAGGTAATACTTGTAGCTTGCGATCCTGTAGAAATCCCTCTCCTCAAACGCCTGAATGAACTCGGTGTCATCTGGGAAATGCCCGCTGCCTTCCTTGGAGAGAAGAACCTTGTTCAATACGTCAGGGTATGCTCCGCCGTCCTTGACGCCTCTCAGAACCTCGCTGTGGAGGGTCTCGAAGACCTTGTTGAGCGCATTGGTAGGTACCTTGCAAACCCAGCGCCTGAAGAGGTAGGTCTCTACTGACTTGAGCGTTTCGATTACCTGCTGGTCGCCAATCTCGCCACAACGTCTGTATTCAAGCAGATTCAAGGTAAACGGGTTCATGACGCTCATGTCCAAAAGGATGAGTCGTCTCAAAACGGCGTCGACCTTGTGGTTGCCAGAGCTTGCGGAGGTAATCGTTTTGAAGTGCTTGGAGTATTTCAAAAGCTCCTCAAGCAGTATCTTCGTATCGAATTCTTCAGCTTTGACGTAGTCCTTGAATACTGAGTAAACCTTCTTAATTGCAGGAGTCTTCCTGCGGACAGCGGCAAGCCAATCACGAGCGAAGGAGCTTACGTCGTAACCAGTGTTTTTCTCGATCTCGTTCCAGTACTTCTCGTAATACTCTTCCTGCATTTGGGCGTCCAAGCCCATGAGGATGAAGTTGCGGATCTTATCGCCTTCGCTCAGGTCGAGGCCCGTAGAGTTAAGGCTCTCGAAGATTCGCTGGGCGTCATCCTCCTTGTCGAGCTTGATGTCAATGATCATTAAGCGTTCAATGGCATCACGCAGCTGATCCGCGGTCAGCTTGGTTTTGTCTATGCGACCGCAGAAGTAGATGAAGTTTTGCGTGACGTTGGAGTCTTGGATGAACTTCTCCGCATTGGCCGAATAGATTGCTTCGAAGGCAGCCTGGTCGTCCTTGATGAGCTTAAGCTTCAGCTTTCGCTCCGACTTATGCCATTTGTCGATGAGGTACTCCTCGTTGATCATGTCCGCAAGGCTGTCGTCTTCGGAAGAGATGGCGCCGGACCTCAGCTTGCTCACGAGGGCAAGCAGAAGAAGGTACGACGTTGTGATTCTTTGCTGGCCGTCGATAACGATGCGGGTGTCTGGCCCGTCAGCCTTCGAAACGATGCTGCCAAAGAAATGGCTCTCGACGCCTTCGGTTATCACATCCTCGAGATCATCGAACAACTGCTTACAATTCTCGATCTTCCAGTCGTAGTTGCGCTGATAAACGGGGATTACGAACCTGGTCTTTGTGCCTTCGAGAAGATTCAATAGATACCGTTCTTCGCCTTTCAAATGCTTTCCTTTCAAGAAGAATACAGGTCGAAAACCATGACGCGGATTCTGGTTGTATCCCCAGGTTTTCCTTCAAACACATACTTGCAGTCGAATTCGTTTTCTCGCGGCTCTTTCAAGCTGATGCAGCGATCGTCTTCGCTCAAAGCTTCCTTCGCGGCCTGCAGCACCCCCTTGAAATCTTTGTTCCTGGAAAATATCAGCAAGGCGGTTTTCGAGTCTCTCCAGGTCAAATAGCCCAAGAGCTGCTCAATGGCTGCTGTGAAATTCTTCTGGCCTTTCCATATCTTGCATTCGGCCACAAAAGCGGCCCTGTTCTTTTCCTCGATGCTTATGTCAGTTTTACCCTTGTTTCTGAACGTTTCGCCGGTTGCTCGACCTTCGTATTGGCAATTCAGGGGAACAAGAGCGAGATCCCTGAGAGCCTCCTCGTCCAGACTCGTATAGGTAGTTGGTGTTCTCTCGCAAGTTGCATAGCAGTTCCGGATGATATCGAGGATTTCTTCGTATACGACGTCCCTGATATAGCAGTTCGCCTCTCGACTCTCGGATTTCGACTCGAGGCGGAGCTTCTTCCTGAGCGGGATGCTTCCGTCGGCGGTTTTCTTCTGCTCAACCGGAATCTCCAATTCGGCGAAGAGATCGGACAGCTTTTTGGAAAGGTTCTCGCGTTTGGCTAAGGCTGATTCGATGCTCGATGAAAGCGTCGAATTGTATGCGGCGATATCTCGGGCAAGATACTCGACGCCAGAGCGAATAGACTCAGATTGAGCGTTTATCTCTGCCGCGATTTCTCTTCCGCTTGGGGCGTCGGCGTTACTATAGATTTGTCGCTCGGATTTAAGCACAATATACCCTTTCTGCACCTCTATGCTTGGATATCCAGAAAGGGAGAAAGTGCTCGCTTTGCACCTAAAGAGATCAGCATTGCCGTGATACGGATACGCAAAACTAACACGCACCCCGTCGACTTCAACGCAATCCCTTCCGTACATCCGGCGATCGAAAGGGTCATGCAGATATTTTGAAATCTTGCAGCGCTCTTGCTTTCGCATGGAGGGGTCTTCTTCGCCGAGAGACAGACTTTCGATAGTGTACTTTTCAAGAAAGTATGCGGCCAAGTAGTCGTGGCTGTTGCCAAGCAGCTGGCCATCGGACAACGAATCAATCTCCCTTTTGAGATTTACATCGTTGCTGGCAAGCAAGTCAGCCAATCGTTTATCAGAGAAAGGCCTCGCAATTACAGTCATGAACAATTACCTTCCCAACCCATTGAACCTATCGAAGAAGCCCTTGAGCCTCTCGAGTACTCGGGCCTTCATATCTGCGTATGCGTTTGCCGGAGCGAATCGACTCGGCTTCTTGGTCATCAGGTTGGCAACCTCGGTGCCGCTCTCAGGGACGCCTCCGTCGGCGAAGGCGTTGGCCATCAGTTCGCGTGTCGCGGTCTCGTCCAGCGCTTCCTCGGCGATGATCGCAGAGAGCTCGCGCTCCTTGGCCTCCGCCACGTACTTCTCCCAATCGGCCGCAACATCGCTGCTGGAGACCAGGCTGTCCATGAACGCATGGATGAGGTCGCGCTTGTTACGCAGCTCGTAGCTGGAGGAGATGGCGCGCTCGATGTCGCCTATGATCACCCTGTCGGTGCAGTTGGTGTCGTGGTACTTCTGCACCAGCATCAAGATGTAGTCGATGTTGATGTCGACCTGCTTCAGCAGCTCGACCTCGAAGACGAGGTCGTCGTTGATGATGGTGGCGTCCTCCTTCTCCTTGCGCCATTTCTGGTACAGGTCGGTGTAGACGCTGCGGTAGTCCTGCTCGTCGCGCGGGCTCAGGGAGTCATCCTCGGCGAAGTCGTCGAAGGCGGTGAGGATGTTGCGCAGGCGCAGGATCACGCCGAACAGCCGGATGAACGCCTTCTGCTGCTCCTCGCCCATGATGACGGCGCCGGAGAGAATCGCCTCAAGCGGGAACTGCCCTCGCAGCTGGTCCAGGCGGTCGTTGTACTCGGCAAGGTACTCGGCATAGGGCTTGAGCAGCACCACGCCGCCCGCCTCCTTGTCGCCGAACAGGCTGATCGCGTGGTTCACGCGGTCCTCCAGGTTGCGGAAGCACACGATGTTTCCGTAGGTCTTCACGGAGTTGAGGATGCGGTTGGTACGGCTGAACGCCTGGATGAGGCCGTGGTCCTTCAGGTCCTTGTCCACCCACAGCGTGTTCAAAGTGGTGGCGTCGAAGCCGGTGAGGAACATGTTGACCACGATGACCAGGTCCACCTGGCGCTTCTTCATGCGCTCGGAGAGGTCCTTGTAGTAGTTCTGGAACCCCTGGGAGCTGGTGTCGAAGCTGGTTGCGAACATGGCGTTGTAGTCGCCGATGGCGGCTTCCAGGAAGTCGCGGCTGGGGGTGTCCAGGCTCTCGGTGTCGAAGCTCTCGTCGGGCAGGCCGCAGCCGTCGTCGGACTCGTTGGGCCCGAAGCTGTAGATGAGCGCCACCTTCAGCTTCTCGCCGGCGCGTTCGGCTTGGATGCGCTTGAAGGCGGAGTAGTACACCTTCGCCATGTCGATTGAGGCGGTGGCGAAGATGGAGTTGAAGCCCATCACGCGGGCGCCCTTGAGGTCATAGCTGCTCGTGCGCTTGGTCTTCTGGGCGTAGTGGTCGAGGATGTAGCTGGTCACCAGGTCCACGCGAGCAGCCGCCTTGTAGGCGCCCTCGCGGTAGATGTCGTAGACCTTCTGGTCCTCGTACTGATCGCGCTCCCGGATGGTCTTGATGTAGTCCACCCTGAACGGCAGCACGTTCTCGTCGCGGATGGCGTCCACGATGGTGTAGGTGTGCAGCTTGTCGCCGAAGGCCTGCTCGGTGGTGCGCAGGTCCGCGACCTTTCCGCTGCCTGCGTTCTCCGCGAAGATCGGCGTTCCCGTGAAGCCGAACAGGTGGTAGTTCTTGAAGTGCCTGGTTATGGCCACGTGCATGTCGCCGAACTGGCTGCGGTGGCACTCGTCGAAGATGATGACGCAGTGCTGGCCGTAGACTTCGTGCCTCCTGTTCTTCTTGATGAAGCACGAGAGCTTCTGGATGGTGGTCACCAGAATGCGGCACTCGGGGTCGGAAAGCTGCCTGGACAGCACTGCCGTGGACTCGCTGCCGTCCACCGCGCCCTTCTCGAAGCGGTCGTACTCGCGCATGGTCTGGTAGTCCAGGTCCTTGCGGTCCACCACGAACATGACCTTGTCCACGCCCGCCATCTGGCTGGCCAGCTGAGCGGTCTTGAAGCTGGTGAGGGTCTTGCCGGACCCCGTGGTGTGCCAGATATAGCCGCCGGCGCGCAGGGTGCCCAGCATGGACTTGTCGTTCTCGCTGATAAGGATGCGGTTCAATATGCGCTCGGTGGCCACGATCTGATACGGGCGCATGACCAGCAGCTTCTCGTCCACGTCGAAGACGCAGTACTTCGTCAGGATGTTCAGCAGCGCGTGCTTGGCGAAGAAGGTGGCGGTGAAGGGCACCAGGTCGAAGATGGGCATGTTGTCGGCGTCCGCCCACCAGCTGGTGAACTTGAAGCTGTTGGAGGTCTTCTTGCCGCGGGCCTTCTTTCCGGCGCGCTCCTCGATGGCGCTGAAGCGCGTGGTGTTGGAGTAGTACTTGGTGTGGGTACCGTTGGAGATGACGAAGATCTGCACGTACTCGTAAAGCCCGCAGCCGGACCAGAAGCTGTCGCGCTGGTATCGCTCGATCTGGTTGAACGCCTCCTGGATGGCCACGCCGCGGCGCTTGAGCTCGACATGCACGAGCGGCAGGCCGTTCACGAGCACCGTCACATCGTAGCGGTTCTCGTAATTGCCCTCTTGCGTGTACTGGTTCATCACCTGCATGCGGTTGTTGTGCACGTTGCGCTTGTCGATGAGCGAGACGTTGCGCACGGATCCGTCGTCCATCTGCAGGGCGTAGACGTGGTCGCGCTGGATGCGGCGGGTCTTCTCCACGATGCCGTCGTTGTCCGCGGCGATCCACCCCTTGAACAGACGGGACCACTCCTTTTCTGAGAAGGAGACGCGGTTCAGCGCCTCGAGCTGCCTGCGCAGGTTGGCAATAAGTTCACTTTCGCTGGAAATGACGAGCCTCTCGTAGCCCTGGCGGCAGAGCTGCTTTATGAAGGCGTCCTCCAGCTGGGCTTCCGACTGATACGACGTCGAGCTTTTCTGCTGCTTAGGCAGGGCCGAGCAGACCGTCGCCTGGCCGCCGAAGGCCATGACGTCGAAGTCGACGTTGCCAGGCAGGGCGTCTGCCAGCGATGCTGTTTCCTGCCCGGGAACGGTCACGGACTCGTAGACGCAGCTGCCGTCGGCGTCGTCTATGGGATGGACTCTCAGTTCCTCGCTCATGCCGTCTTCTCCTTGAAGGTCAGGAGCCTGTCGCGATAGTAGGCATATTGCTTTCGACGAGCATCGATTTCTGCGGGAAGTCCCTGGGTGATGTCGTTGACGAGGGCGTCGAACTTATCAAGAACGTCCACAATCCGATGCTGTTCATCGATAGGGGGTAAGGGAATCTCAACAGATTTAATCTTTGAGGCAAGAATGTGTTTAACGGTACCGCCAGTTGCGATAGAGGCCAACTTCTTCTTTCCCCTAGTCGAACGAAGATAATGGCAGACGTACTGGGAGAGACACTCTCCGCCATTGCTCATCACGATCAAAGCATGGCAGTTTGCGCCTTCGTATTCTGACGTGACAACAGCACATTCGCCTACATGCCCAGACTGGACAACCAAAATATCCCCTACGTGCAACTCTGACCTCAGATGAGCCTCATGAAAATCACGAGTAATGTACGTGTAATCGTTGTTGCCAATAACACCGTTGTGAATATTTGTTCCCTTTAGATACCTAACACCTGAATCGTCCGTGAAATACGGAGTTGCTGTACCAACGAAGCCGTTGCGAATAAACGGGAACAAATCGCCCAATCGAAAAACGGGCACATTGCCCCGAGACTCAAATATGGCATCACGATAGTATGCGTGCTGCGCCTTGCGCGCCTCCAGCTCCGCCTCCAGCTCCGCCTCCAGCTCCGCCTCCAGCTCCGCGAAGGAGTCTAGCACCCGCACTATCTCCTCCTGGACCTCCATGGGAGGGATAGGGATGCGAACATCGAGCAGTTTGGCAGGAGTCACCTCAATAACCTTTGTACCGTGGGCAAGTTTAGCTTTGGCATGCTCAAAAGCAGACGACCTGAAGAAATAGGTCATGTACTTGGGGTTCTGATCGTGATGAATAATCGCGGTATGTCCGCTTACGGCCACGTCGCCGTCGCCTAGCCACGTAACGCACTTGCAGACGTCTTCAATGTTTTCGCTGGTTACCGCCATAACCACATCGCCAGGGTGGGCCTTCTTCGATTTGGCAAAGACGCTCTTGTTGACAAAGGTCGGGGTCTCTGAAGCATGCAAGCCGAACTTCGTGTAGATCTGGCCATAGTGAATGCAAGGCATACCCTCTTCCACAAAGTCTTTCTTTTGGAAGCTGCCGCCACGATCTACTGAGCCGAATTCCCTCAGTGCCTTATATTCCACTCCATCGGGGCAAAGCCTCTCGATGAGCTCATCAATTCTGCTCATGCCTAGCCCTCCAAATCCGCGACGATGGCGTCGATTTTGCGGCGCAGCTCGTCCTCGCGGGCGACGATGCGGGCGATCTCGGCGTTGAGTGCCTTGATGTCGACCTCCTCGCGCTCGTCGGGCTTCTCCACGTAGGAGCCGACGGAGAGGTTGGCGTCGTTGGCCAGGATGTCGTCATTGGAAACCAGCTTGGAGAAGTGCTCCTCCTCGGCGCGTGCGGAGATGGCGCCCATGATGCGGTCGATGTTCGCCGGCATCAGCTTGTTCTTGGAGTCGCGACGTTCGAACTGCTCGCTGGCGTCGATGAACAGCACATTGCTTGCGGTCTTGTTCTTCTTGAGCACGATGATGCAGGTGGCGATAGTGGTGCCAAAGAAAAGATCCGGTGGCAGCTGGATGACCGCCTCGACGAAGTTGTTTCGCACCAGGTAGTCGCGAATCTTACCCTCTGAGCCTCCGCGGTAGAGCACGCCGGGGAACTCGACGATGGCTGCCGTACCTTCGGCAGAAAGCCAGCTCAGCATGTGCATGGTGAAGGCCAAATCGGCCTTGCTGGCGGGCGCCAGCACGCCAGCTGAGCTGAAGCGCGCGTCGTTGATGTTGAGGGGGTTGCCCTTGCCCTCCCACTTGATGGAGTAGGGCGGGTTGGAAACGATGGCGTCGAAGGGCTCGTCGTCCCAGTGGGCCGGCTCCTTCAAGGTGTCGCCCAGCGCGATGTCGAACTTGTCGAAGTTCACGTCGTGCAGGAACATGTTGATGCGGGCAAGGTTGTAGGTGGTCAGGTTGATCTCCTGGCCGAAGTATCCGCCGCGCACGTTCTCCCTGCCCAGGATCTTGGCAAACTTGAGCAGCAGGCCACCGCTGCCGCAGCAGGGGTCGTAGACCTTGTTCACGCTGTTTCGGCCGTCGATAGCGATGCGGGCCAAGAGCTCGCCCACCTCCTGCGGGGTGAAAAACTCGCCGCCGGACTTGCCGGCGTTGGAGGCGTACATGGTCATGAGGAACTCGTAGGCGTCGCCGAAGGCGTCGATGGAGTTGTCCTGGAAGGCGCCGCCGAAGTCCAGCGAGCCGATCTTGGAGATGAGCTTCACCAGCTTCTTGTTGCGCTCGATGACGGAGTTGCCCAGCTTGGCGCTGTTGACGTCCATGTCGTCGAACAGGCCCTTGAGGTCGCCTTCGGAGTCGGTGCCGACGGCGGATCCCTCGATGTTGCGGAACACCTGGGTCAGCAGCTCGTTGAGGTCCTGTCCATCCTCGGACAGGCGCATGCCGTCCTTGTCGACTCGTTTGAGGATGTTGCAGAACAGCTCGCTGGGAAGGATGAAGAAGCCCTTTTCCTTGACGGTCTCCTCTCGACCCCACTCGGCCTGGTCGTCCGGCATGGCAGAGTAGTCGAAGGACGGATCGCCTTCCTGTTCGGCGAGGTAAGCGCAAAGGTTCTCGCTCACGAATCGATAGAAGAGCGTGCACAGGATGTACTGCTTGAAGTCCCAGCCGTCTACGCTGCCGCGCAGGTCGTCGGCGATGGACCAGATTGTCTTGTGCAATTCAGCTCGCTGTTGTTCCTTAGTGATATCAGCCATGCTAGCCCCTCTCAATATTTGAAAGCTCGTCAATCATGCACTTGCGGATCAACGTGCTGAAGCTCATGCCGCGAAGCTCCGCGACCTCTTTGGCGCTATCCCGGAGGTTCTTCGGGATGCGGATGGTGATGGCGGTCATCTCGCCATCAACCAGATATTGCTGGATGTCGGTCGCATCGGCGCCGCTCTTGATCAGTTCCTTGTAGTTCATCGCTATTCCTTTGCACGTATATTTGCGGAATGCAATACAAATGAAAGTATACCACCGACCAAGAAAAGTCCTTAGCGGCCAGCTAATAACAGCCCATTTGTATCCTAAATAGTTGCAGGTGGTTTGCATGTCCCAGACATTGGACAGTGGGGTATGCAAGCCCGCCTCCCGCGTCGGATTAGCGCTCGGCGGGCTTGAGAGCGAATCATGAGGGAAGGCCGGCGCACGGAAGAGCCGCGGGTAGACCTAAACATCGGCATCCTCAGGACCGGCCAAGTCGATATGGCCCCCGCAGTGAATGTGAGTGATGCCACGCACCCTTGCGCTCACACGCATGTCGATGAAGAAGCGTTGGGTGTCGCCAGTCTTGTCAACAGACCAGAACGCTGCCGCAGGCTCACTACGCAACCTTGCCAACCATCGAATCGCCGGCAACCAAGGCAGTGGCCGATGAGACCAAGCCCTCGTCATGCAGGCAATCAGTCAGGTTTTCTCGTCCAATCCATCCGTCCTCGGCTCGAATCGCACTCACAGCAGGCAGGCCAGCCAGCCATCCTGAGCTCATTGCCCAGACCTCCCATGCCGGGACGTCCTCCTTCGCCTTCCTTGGCTCCGCCACGCTCGCTCAGAACCAGGCTCTTCAGGCAAGGCGCGAAAAACTTTTGCTGCGCAAAACTCGGGCCCTGCTGGGTTTTCGCTCTCCTCCTTGCCCTCGGCCAGAACCTGCGCGGCTTCCGGATCACAAGGCAGGCCAAAGGGGCCGGCCACGAACAAACGGAGGTCATCATGAGCAATTTCGAACTTCAGGAGAAGGCAGTCAAGGCAGCCACCCGCTTCATCGAGCGCAAGGGCTTCGAGCTTCTCGAGACCGGTTGGACTTCCCCCGAGGGAACCACAATCGACCTGATCGCCAGCGACGAGGACTCCCTGGTCTTCATCGACGTCACCGCCACCGAGTACGGCGAGGGCGGCTTCGAGGGCGGCAAGGTCAAGCGCGGCGACCTCGAGATCGCGGCGGCTTCCTGGCTAGCAGGCAACTGCCCCGACGGCGACATCCAGGTCCGCTTCGACATCATCGACATGCTGGTCGTGAGCGCTGACAGGGCCCTCCTGAGGCACCACGTCAACGCTTGGGGTTCATGTGTCTAAGACGTTTGCCATTTGCGCAAACACGTGCTGGACGCTCGAAAGCGTCCAGCACGTGCCACCCTAACGCATTGTGATCACATTCGAGGCCTGTGGA
>JAEWAN010000029.1 GCA_023391625.1 Bacteroidota bacterium
CCGGTTTGCATTCCCTCAATCAAATCATTGCCATTTTCATCGACAAATGCTAAATTGTATCCATAATGAATAGGAGGATAAGAGTCTTCCTCACTTTTGCAACCCATGAAAATCAAAGGGAATAAAGCAGTCAATAACAAAAATCTAAAATTTCTCATAATATATTTTCTGAAGTGAAACATACAAACTTACTCTATCATATTGATAAATCTATCTTCTATAGGACTAACATCATAAGCTGTATACCAACCATTATATCGTCCATATAAAAAACATAAGATACTCTCTATTTATCTAAGCTAACAAGAGCTTGAGGATAAAATTTGTCAAAACCTTCAAGAATCGGACTCTCCACATCATCTATTGTAAGACGGATAAGTTCTGCCTCCCGATAATCAGTATCAAACTTCCAATAAGAAACAATCGTATGTACTTTCTCATCACCGAATATATGCTTACAGGCAAGTTTATGAGTAAGGACTTCCGGCTTCTTATGCCCATACCAGTCTTCCATGCAGACATCAATGCGTAGCGATTGATAGCCACTTACCTTTCCTAATATTAATGATTTGGTATCAAAATAATCATCTTCCGTTGATTTGATAAACTCAAAAGTATAAGTTCCGCGTAATAAAACAGAATCCCTCTCGCTGTTTATTTCAAATGGTACATCTGCAAGCAAATCATTACCCGATTTATCTATGAATGCTAAATAGTATCTATAGAGATGAGGCGGGTAAGAGTCCAATTTATGTTCACAACCGGCAAAGCATATCGCAAACAATAACAATGAATAGATATATACTCTTCTCATAATGCGTCATTTTAAGGGTGAAACATACAGATTTTCTCTGTCGTATTGATAGTTCCTATCATCTGTAGGATTCACATTATTTCCACTAAACCAGCCATTACCAGTGCCATACCACCCCCAGTTCATATGAAAATATATGCGACCAGAACCAAAAGAAGTAGTAGTGGGATTCATATAATTAGGGAATCCACAACTTGAATAACTTGGATTTGTAGAACGGTTTACAAGATACTCCACAAAATAGCTATAGGAACTTCCATATTCTTCCGCACCATCACAAACCCATGCATGCCCTTTCCAAGTTATTCCGATAAAATTTTTCCTGTCACCTGTCATATATACAGGACGTCCTCTAAAATAGATTTCACTTTCTACATCCCACATGTCATGATCCTTTTTAGATACTGCATACCCCATTGCCTCAAAACCTCTTTTGGCATCACCTAAGGAAGCTCCAGATTCGTCTTTACCATATTCCATATTCACGGCTTTACCAATCATCGCTATTAGAGATTGAGATGCAGAAGTCGGTCTATCATTAGCCATACCGCTCCAGTCAAAGGATTGAGGCCATTCATGATACTTCTCAATCTGAGCCATAGCAATGGCAACACAGCCAGCAGGATATTCATTCGGACATAATGCACTATATCCTCCCTCCTGCCCCCATTTTGTATTCATCAAAGGCCCAACTTTTCTGTTATTACTATTATATCCTACTATTGTAAACTCAAGAGGAGAACCATAAAAATTAGCCTTTTCTACAAGACTTTCATAATCTGATTGTGAGAGAAAAGATCTTGCAGAACTTAAAGGACCAAACGAATATCCCGGACACAAAGTATACAATTCGCCTAACCTTTCACGAAACATTGTCCCATCACTATAATGATCAGAAGTAGCATCACGTGTTGTGGCAGGCAGTATTTCGTAAGCCTCCCACATAGAGCGCATATTTGCCAAAGTCTCGGCATTTTGCATATCGCTTTCCTTAATAGCCCAATTTGTTTCATCCATCCAAATAGAAAAGCCACTCTGCTTAGCTTTTTCTATATTGATAGAGTTAGTATCTGAATATGCCAGAATCGGATAGTAATTCTTGGTAGCACCTACTATAACAAAACCACCGCCTTCATAATTTATTATATACATAGAAGGCGTATTGTCTTCACCGTAAACCGTCTTAATATCTTTTACTGTTTTACCAGAAAAGGCATCTGGCTCAATAGAGCCATTTCTTGTTGTCACCGCATCTTTACCATTAGCAGCTAAAAACAAGCCGGCCACCTCTGTGGCTTGACTAACCGGCACAAAGCTTTCATCATTTACAATGTCTACACAATCAGCATCCACTTCTATAGGAAGGGGTTCCATGCTATTCTCACTGCATGAACAAAATGCTGATACAATCCAAGCATACAATAAATACTTTTTCATACGCATTAATTTTTAAAGTTAACAAAAGAGATTATTATAAATATAAGGCAGGCTACGCCTGCCTTATATTTATTTCTTCACCGAAAAGCGATAGATGCAATGACTGTCATACTTTTCTCCCGGCTTCAGCAACGCCGAAGGCCATTCCGGCTTGTTGGGCGTATCGGGATATTTCTGCGTCTCCAAACAGACGGACGCACGATGACCGTACACGATACCTTTCTTTCCGGTCAGTGTGCCATCCAGGAAGTTACCGGCATAAATCTGAATGCCCGGTTCGTTGGTATAGACATCAAGCACAATACCCGTTGAGAGAGATTCGAGGGTGGCACACGGGTGGGTGATGTCACCCTTCGTATTGAGTACCCAGTTATGGTCATAGCCCTTGCCGTTCTTCAATTGCTCAAAGTCATTGTCAATGCGGGCGCCAATGGCTGTAGGAGTGCGGAAATCCATATCCGTACCTTCTACGGAAGCTATCTCACCGGTAGTCATGAAGGTACTGTCCACGGGAGTATAGGCATCTGCATCGATGGTAAGCAGATAATCCGAATTGGACTTGGAGGGATCGCCATCCAGATTGAAGTAAGAATGGTTCGTCATATTGACAACAGTGGTACGGTCTGTTTCGGCACTGTAACGAATGTCGATGGCATCGTCATCTGTCAGCGAGAAAGTGACCTTGCAGGTCAGGTTACCCGGGAAGCCCT
>JAEWAN010000035.1 GCA_023391625.1 Bacteroidota bacterium
CGGCTTTTTTCGTGGATCGTGTACAGCACATCCACATTACGGATACTCTTCACTCATTGCTCTCCCTTCTTCTTTGGCATACTTGTTCTCAGGCATGTCCCATCGCTGAACCGGCACAGAAAACCATGCCGGGCCAGCCTGCAGCTTTCACACTGAGCATCACTTTCCACACGCGGGATATCCGGCCCAATGACACGGCCCAGCGGCAGAATACAGCAGCTTGTCGGCCGTGTCCTCGACCGCCCTTTCCCATATGGATATTTCAGAATCTTCATCACCTCCCATATACCACAAAGTAAAAGCGGGGAGCGTCTGGCTCTGCTGCCATTTGCTCCCCGCTTTTGCTTTGCGTATTTTGTAATTGTGTGTGCCCTCCTTTCCCCTAATCTATTTATGCAGACAGCCCCGCGAAAATATTTCCGCGGGGCTGTTACATCAGCATTTGTCCAAACGGCATATCAAATATTTCTTCCGGTGACCATACGAAAGTGAAGTTCACGCTTTCCAAGTTACTGCAGTAGCGATTCAGAAAGCCGGCGTCGTCTTTCATGCGCTGCATCAAATCATCGATTTCTTCCGGTGAGGCTCTCATGGATTCGCCTTCGCCATAAAGATAGGCTTCAGCACGAACCGACACTTCGGTTTCCTCACTGATAAAGTACATTAAATCGTCGAATTCACTCCAGCCTTCCAGGTCGTCGTATTCTCTCGGGATTCCTCCGACGAGAAGTTCGATTTCATCTTCGCCTGCGGTGACCGTCACCGCAGAAAACAATAAAGCCATTTTTACGTCCCTCCCAGTCTTTCATTCAAATCTGTTTTTATTTACATTTGCCGCTTCATGCAATTCACCTCCGTCGTTTTTGTAAACTCAACCAATACCACAATGACAGCGGAAAGTCTATCAGAATATTTACCGGGGGTACTCAGGTCATCTGCATATCAAATTGCGGCTCCGGGGACTCCATGATCTGTTCCAAATGCCGCGGGTCTACGATGGCCTCGCTTTCGTTCCTGCCAGTGAACAGGGCCAGGATGTGTTCCTTCCGAATCTGCGCCTCATACACCGTTCCGTCCTCACCGAAGCGGTGGGCGAACCTGTCCGCCGTTTCCCGATCCAGGGTCCAGGACAGCGCCCTCATATTTTTGGCGTTGTAGGGGGTAACGCCCCGATAGACCGTCACTGTATCCTCCAGCGCCTGGTGTGCGGTGCGCTCCTCCTCATCCATCAGGGACTCCGGAGAGACAGATCGGAACAAGGCCACCAGTTCTCGTTTGCTCACATTGCAGTCCTGATTGGGGCATTCCTCCTGGGTCCAGGCGGTGGATAAGAGCTGCCCCAGATCCTTCTCCGAGAGAGCAGAGGCGGCAAATTTGATAAAAGTCAGATAATAGGGCGGGTTGAGCAGTACGAAGATCTGATGGACATTTTCGGCGCTGTCGATCTGCTCTCCAACCTTTCTGCGCCACCTTGTGCAGTCATCCGAATTGTTGATCAGGTCGACCATGGAGAGGCTCCCATCCTCATTCCGAAGCGCAGAGATCCCGGAGTTCGTGAAGGGATGGCTGACGATCACCGGGGAGAGAGCGGTCTCCTGAATCTGCACATCGAGGAGGGTGTGCGCCACCAGCTTTACGCGGAGCAAATCAGTTTCGCGGGGCATCAGGAAAGGCCTCCCATGGTTCCCTCATTGTCCTCAATCAACAGAATGGCGGTTTCCTCTCCGTCCAACTGCTCCAATTCTTCCATGCTTGCACAGCCGCCGTGGATGTTCATGTAGTGGTCACGGCCAACTTCTTTTAAATTTGTGAAGTCCGTAATCACCGTTGCCTGCTGACAACAAAAGGTCCGGTTGATGAGTTCCTTCATGCTGGTGAGATTCAGTTTTTCAGCCATCACCTGAAACTGCGAAGACTCGCCCACATCAAAGCTGTCCAGTCGCTTTGCCAGATAGTCCAACTCATCCAGGTTGACCTTGGTACATACCAGCTGATTCAGCACAGGCCAGGCACTGTCGAGCGAGTCCAGGCGGCAGTCAGATTCAGAGGCATCGCCGATCTCCAGTGCTTCCAACAGCGCAACGCAGTGGTCGTATTGATTTCTGGGAACGGGAAGAGGGATCGTCACAACACCGTATTCCGGGTGGTCGGCGTTGCTCAGAACTGCTTTCATCATCACATTGCATCACCTTCTTTCAAAATTCAAAATCGCATCTCCGTACTTGGCCAGAAGCAGAGCGCAGACAATCAGGTGGAACGCCTCATCTGTGACCAATTCCGGGGATGCGAGATTGGCAAGAGTGATATTGCGGCTGCCGGTGGAGATGGCTTTGGCCGCCTGATAAACACTGTACAGTTCCGGCTGGATACCGGAAAGCTGGACGGACTGAAAGTCAAATCCGCAGGCATCAAACTTCCAGATCATCCTGCGCCAGATATGTAGAGTACTAAAACGACACGTAAAAACAGCAGAATTGTGGTTACAATGACAATCCCGATGCTCAATCCCTGTATGCGGCTCATCACAGCTTCATATTGTGTTTCGTTTCCTACCGAAACATGGCTCCAATCGTTAATTCCGACGGGACAGTGATGCAGCAGCAGTTCCTGATTATTCCCACCGCAATTAAAATACCCCGACTCTCCTTCAATGTCATTAAGACAATATGAAATGACCTGCCTAACGAAAAAAGCGGGGAGTATCTGGCTCTGCCGCCGATTGCCCCCCGCTTTTCTTTGTGTATTTTGTAATTGTGTGTGCCCTCCTTCCCCCTGGTCTATTTATGCAGACAGCCCCACGGAAATATTTCCGCGGGGCTGTTACATCAGCATTTTTTATATCCAGTTATCTGCATTTCATCTTCCGACACAATTTGTCTTGTTACTTTTATTTGACTGTGATATATTTAAACTACCAGTTATCTTTAATCTATATTTGTTTGGAGTGTTATTTAATGTCTGAAGAAAAACGTGTCCGGAGAACCCCGGAACAAATCGCTGCTGATTTGGATGTCCAAATTGAAAAACTGAAAGATTCCATTTTAGAATTGGAAAACAAAAAAGCGGCGTCTGCCACCGAATTTGATAACAAGATCGCCGCTGTTAAAGAAAAAATCGCTAAACTGGAAGCCAAAAAGAAAGACGTACTTACGCCGAAAAAACGCAAACCGCGTAAAAGCAAAGCCGACCAGATCAAACTCCTTGTCAGGCAGGCACA
>JAEWAN010000019.1 GCA_023391625.1 Bacteroidota bacterium
AGGACTCAATCACTTTTCCCGGCACAACATCATCAAAAAACAGCCAGGCATCATCGGAGTTCAGATTAACCACACTATTCACCAAAGGAGTGGAACTCGTTATGTGTAAATCCGTCTTTCCGGCAACAATTACATTTTTATCCACATAAGCTTCTACGGTGACTACAGGCTCTGTCACTCGTAAATTTTTCATTCTTTTAGCCGAAGCTGAAACTGAAAAACAAACCAAAAAAGAAACAAGAAAAAATATACGCGTTTTCATACGAATAAAACTATTAATCTAATGTACAAAGGTAGGACTTAAGAATAAAGCCCAGGATAAAAATTAAATTAAATAGAGAATAAAATTAGACCAAATGACATAAAAAGGCTTATTCTAAATCAGAAAAGGCATCCGTTAAGAACAGTACAATGTTTCATGTTTTCTTAAATTTAATATCAAATAATACATTATCTCTATCAAATTCATTAATTTGTATCTAAATATATCTGTATAAATTTGCATGTTTATGAAAAAAATGCATTATTGCAACCAATTTATTACTTATATAATATCAAAATTCACACAAAATGAAAAAACTCTTACTCCTTTTTTCAGCTTTAGTACTCTTTAGCGGAACATTGGTATCAGCTCAGGGAGAAAGCACGGTTTCCTACTTAAAAATAGGAGAATCATTTCTTCCCTCCCTTTCATTCACCCGCTCAGGAGAACAGTTAACGGGACAGGCATTTCAGCAGGATGCCTTGATAACCCACAAGGGCTATCAATATACCGTGTATTATAACAGTAACCACAACGTATGCATTGCGCGACGTAAAATGCCCGTAGGTCAGTGGGAAGAAATTGTACTTCCTTACAAGAACAAAGCAGATGATGCACACAATGTCATATCAATGGGTATCTGTGCCAACGATGGTAGTATACATTTATCTTACGACCACCATAATGATCCCCTTCACTACTGTTATTCGATACAAGGATCCGCTAACGATCCGGAAAACATGATATGGGATGCCAGCAGCTTTAGTGAAACAACCAATATCATGGATGCCGAAGTAGTGGACGTCACTTACCCCAGGTTTATCAATAAACCCGATGGTAATCTTCTGTTTGAATGCCGTTACAAATTAAGTGGCGACGGAGACAGCTACCTAAGGGAATATGATGCCAATACGAAAAAATGGACTTATCTGGGACGTTATGTTCAGGGACGGGATGCAACGCCGGACGTATGTGCATACATCAACAGAATAGATTACGATGTTAAAGGCAATTTACATGTATCATGGTGCTGGCGCGAGGATTACGGCGGCGGCAGCAACAAAGACCTCAGCTATGCTTACAGCGATGACGACGGCAGAACATGGAAAGATATCACCGGCACACAAGTAGCTGTCACCGAAAAAAATTATGTTCCTAAGCCTGGTGAAGATGCTCGTGACAGGGTATCCGGTGAATGCTTACGCATAGGTATTCCTTCTATAAAAATCAAAGACATACAAAAAAATAAAGGATACATCAACCAGGAATCACAAACCAGCGACAGCAAAGGACGTGTACACATGATCAACTCCTACATGGACGATGGGACTGATTCCAACTGGAGCAATTCCAGGGGAAAAGCCGTGCTTCAACACCATTTTATAGATGAAAACGGAGTTTTGCAACATCGTCACGTGAAAAACAATGAAGGAGAAAAAGTCAACTCCTACTGCCGTACGCAAATCGTAGCAGATGCTTTTGACAATGTATATGTTATAGCCAACCACGGCGAGGTATACGTAGCCACAGATGCAGCTAATTATGAAGACTGGCGCTTACTGGCTAAAGAAGACGAAAATCTTTTCGTTTCCGAACCTCAGGTTGACCGTAAATTATTGTTAAACGAAGGTATCCTTTCTTTTGTATACCTGCGTAGCGATGCACAAGTAGTTGTGATCAGCTACTTGTTGGACAACCCGAATACTCCAACCGGAACAGGATTAAGCGCAGAATATTTTTCCGACAACAATTTTACCACTTCCATCAGCTCAGCGAGCGATGTTGAAGTATCTAACAGCTCTATGCCGGAAGGAACTCAGAGCGTACGTTGGTCTGGTAGTTTTGAAACACTGTATGGCGAAGCATATACTTTGTATCTAACCACAGCAAAAGCGGGAAAAGTATATATAGACGGTAAATTAGTGCAAGTAATTAAAGAAAGTGCCAGTGCACAAGAATACGAAATTACTTTTGACGCGATAACTTCTCATAAACATGATATCGTTATCGAGTCACAAAGTACTCCTTCTGATAATATATATTTAACCTGGAGCAGCCAACGTACAGCAAAAGGTGCTATTCCTGTAACATCCTTATATCCTGATCTACTGGGTATCACTCCTCCACCGGCATCAGCCCCCAGTCTGGCCGGAAGAACGGAACTGAAAACAACATTACAAGGAGAAAAAACAATAAATGCCACATCTGCAATTGATGTAATAAAACTGCCGTTTACACCTGCCGGCGATTACAGTATTGAAGTCAAAGCACAAGTAAATGCAGCAGAAGGCCGTGGTATGGACATTGAAGCCCGCAACATGGCAGGAAAAGGATTTCGGGTTGCTCTGTCGCCTACTGATTTTAACTGGATCGCTCCATTAAGCAACCCTATTAAATTAAGTGCTTCTGATAATACCCAAGAACAGACATTCCGTTTTGCCGTATCCGGAAACCAGATATATATTTTCCAGAATGGCGAACTTCTTACCAGCCGTACAGCCAGCTCTATCGGCGATTTAAAGGGCGATACCGAAACATATAAAAAGCCACAAACGGTAGCAGAATTAGGTGATAAAAATCTGATAAAAAATCCGACTTTTTCTAATATCAGCAACAATGGGGCTCCCGGAGGAGAATGGTTATCCGACGGTAAAATGGGAGGAAATACCAATCCTCGTGTTCAGGTAGGGAACGAAATTGTTCCGGAATCAATCAGCCCTACACGGACTGCTTTTACCATTCGTTTTGACTATGGCGGCATAACTTATTTTGCCTATCCAATAAAGCTAAAACCCAACACGCTGTATGAACATAGCGTTGACGTAATAGCCTGGGGTTCCGGAAGAACCAACTTACCGGTAGATGTAATCATTTCCAAAGGAAAAGAAGGTCTTACTGACGTGATATTCCAGGAAACCATGTATTCACCGGGCATTGTAAACACCGGAGAAAAAAGAGTTTTCTATTTTAAAACTCCGGAAGCAGCCGGAGAAGAAACTTATTATCTGACTTATAGAAACACGACCAAAACCAGTCTGGTAGGTATTACCAACCTAACAATGGCTCCGGCTGAAGATAGTTCTTCTTTACTGTTAGGTAAAAACTACGAAGGAGGAAGTGCAAATATAAAAATCCTGTATGTAAAGTATGAAGACGGAGCATTTGCCCCATCGACAACAAATACTCCTGAAGCTCCGGCATTAGAAAAGAAGGAAACATTACCTACAACCCTTCAGGAAAATATAGTGATAAGCGCAACCGAAGGACAAAAAAGCGTACAAAAACTGACCTTTGATCCGGCTAACAGCTACACGCTGGAAGTTTCCTCTGTCGTATCCAAAGCAGAAGGCCGCGGTATGGACATAGAAGTAGCCGATAAAGACAGTAAGGGATTCCGTACGGCAATAAGTTCATCCGCACTCCTGAAGGTATCTCCTTTCGCTTCTCCGGTTACTATTTCAAAAACAAACAATAGCAAAGAAGTCATCAGATATGCCGTTGATAAAAATAAAGTACATGTTTACCGGAATGGCGTTTTCATCTATACGTTTGATAAAACCGATATTAAAAACATGAATGCAGCCGGAACTGCTGAAGAAACCACAGCTCCAAGTAAACAACTGCTATTCGGAAAGAACTATACTGAAGGAAGTGCCAATATGCTGATACAAAGCATTACTTATGATGCAACCGGAGCTTATGCACCTGGAAAAGAACCAGAAGAATTAGATCCTGTTGATCCGGATGACGGAGTAGAAGAAACAACTGCCGATGATTTGGGAATAAACATATACACCTCAAACGGAACACTGTATGTTAACAGCATAAACGAAATTTCAAATATCAAAATTTTTGACGGTCTGGGAAGAAAATACGCTGATGCTCAAATTCAGGCAAACGAATTTTCTACACCGCTTTCTACCGGATTTTATATCCTTCAAATAGAAACAACCCAAGGCGCTGTTTCAAATAAAATTATTATCGAATAATTATTTTGAAAAAATGTAAATAACGGGTAGGTGACTCTGATTTTTGAGTCACCTACCTTTTTTATTCGTATTACTCAAGGGAGAGCATGTGTCCAAATACCCGACTCGCAAGAAGGATTTTTTTTCTAAACGACCTGCTTTTTTATAATAACAACCCATTCTCCCTACTCCGGTCATCTATTTTATCATGATAGTTTATCAGACAACTATCATTTTCTCTTTTTTACGGCAAGACCTTCCGGTAATGGCAAGCGGACACGTAACAAGCTAATCACCGCCCCAGTCAAAGCAAAACCTCCAGCCAGCAGTAAGGCTGTGTGAGTACTGTATTCCGGAACAATGTGGAATAACAATGCCATTAACGAAGCACCCGTAGTTTGCCCTATAAGACGGGCCGTAGCCAGCATACCGCTCGCTGAACCGCTTCGTTGCGGTGGAGCGGAAGCAATCAATATGCTGTTATTAGGCGATTGAAACAACCCAAAACCAGCCCCGCAAAGCACTAACCTCCAAATAATATCAATATCTGCGGGATGTTCCGGTAAAAAAGCCAATAAAAACAGCCCTGCTGCCATAAGAGTAAGTCCCGTACCTCCCAAAAACCCGGCATGCATGCGTTCTACCAGCATGCCGGCAACAGGAGCTACCAACATGATAATTGCCGGCCAGGCCGTCAGCAGCAATCCGGTTTGCACCTCATTGTAACCGCATTCATGCTGCAAATAAAACGGCAGAGCTACCATAGCCAGCATTTGCCCTAAAAAAGAACTGATAGAGGTAAGAACGGAAACAGAAAAAATCGGTATCTTCAATAAATCAAACGGTAGTATAGGATAAGTTTCATTCAACTGGCGACGGATGAAAAAGAAGCCGACAACCAACAATGCTACAATACCCCCTGCCAATACATAGGCATTAATCCCATGCGAAAAACCTTCTATGGAAGCCATTAACAGACCGAATGTCATGGCATTCATCAGGGAATCACGCCAGTCAAAGCGGCGACCCGACACCCGTACCGGATTATGAGGCAGAAAACGGCTGCTAAGCACCAATGCTATCATTCCGACAGGAATATTAACGGCAAAAAGCCACGGCCATTCCGCAATAGAAAGAATGCCGGCCGCCAACGTAGGCCCGACTACCGACGATACTGCAACCACAGTGGCATTAATCCCCATACCGCGCCCCAACTGAGCTTTAGGATATATAATACGGATTAAAGTTGTATTTACCGATGTAATGGCAGCAGCCCCGAAGCCCTGCATCACACGCATAAACACCAGCATAGGCAATGAAACGGAAAGTGCACATCCCACTGACGCAATGGCAAAAAGAGAAAGCCCTCTGATATAAACTTTCCGATACCCAATGATGTCACCAAGTGCAGAAAAAGACAATAAGGAAACCATGATGGCCAACTGGTAGGCATTAACAATCCAAATAGAATCAGCAGGCGTAATACCCAACTCCAACCCGATAGTAGGAAGAGCGATATTCGCAATCGCACTGTCTATAACCGACAAGCTTACCCCAAAGGCTACAGCTAAGATAGCCCATACACGGCGGGGCATCGGCACCCCATCAGCAGGTACTGAATGTGCAACATTGGTCGTCATAACATCTTTATGCTAAAAAATCGCGCAAAAGTACAAAGATTTTACACAAACAGGTACGACCATAAACCGTTTTAACAACGAAAAAAAGCAATGATAAAAACTCTCTCAAGAGAAAATCCACCCTATAAAAACAATACAAACAAAAGACAAAACCGAGCTATACCCTTCTTTTTCCGGAAACAAAACCGCTTTTCTCTTTTACATATTGCATAACCACATACAATTTTTTTCACAAAACACCCCAAAAGCTTTTATGCAGTTTTTGGGGTGTTCTTTAACGTATATAAATAATCTATCTATTCGCTTAATATTCCTTTGCTTTTTCTCCTTTCAATACCCTTAAACCGCTTAAAGCCAATGCCTCCATTTCATCTTCTCCCGGATATACGGCAAAAGGAGCAATAGATTCTACCATGGAACGGATATAAGCCACCACAAAAGGATTATTGGCAATACCTCCGGTTAGAATGATGGCATCCGTTTTCCCCTCAAGCACAGCATGCATAGCCCCTATATCTTTTGCTACGGAATAAGCCATTGCTTCCAGCACCAGTTTTGCATATTGATCGCCTTCCCGGGCTCTTTGAGCTGCCACATAAGCCTCATTCGTTCCCAGGTGCGCTACCAGCCCACCTTTACCGCACATCATTTTAAGCAACTCTCCCTCCGTGTATTTACCAGAAAAACATAAACGTATCAACGCACTGGTATCCAACGTCCCGGCACGTTCCGGAGAGAAAGGACCAGCCCCGTCCAGTGCCTGATTGGTATCTATCACCTTTCCGTCCCGATGGGCAGCCACAGATATGCCCCCACCCAAATGAGCTATTACCAAATTCAGGTCTTCATAAGGCACTCCCTGATCTGCCGCATACCGGCGGGCTATCGCTTTCTGGTTCAAGGCATGAAACACAGACCTGCGAGGTATCTCGGGCAGCCCGCTGATACGAGCTACGTCCTGCAGTTCATCCACCACTATGGGGTCGGCAATAAAAGCCCGACATCCGGAAATGCCATCAGCTATTTCACGAGCTATAACAGCCCCAAGATTACTTGCATGTTCACCGCCCAAAGTCTTTAAATCACTGATCAGCTTCTCATTCACTTCATACACCCCAGACTCCACAGGACGCATAAAACCGCCACGTCCCACCACTGCCGCCAGACCGGAAGTAGATAAACCTTCTTCCTGCAAACATTGCAGCACCAGTTTTTTCCTAAAATCAAGCTGGTCAAAAATCCGGGGAAACGGTTTCAACTCATCTGCCGTATGACGAATCGTATGCTGGTAAACCAACTTTTCATCTTCATAATATGCAAACTTTGTGGATGTAGAACCCGGGTTAACAGATAAAATCTTATACATAAATTATTTCAAATTACGATTATCAAAGTTATAATCCATACTCCAGCCGTTCCAGGGCTTTTTCATACAATCATCCTGACTACCGCTTCCTGTAAAAAGCAGCCCATAGACACATGAGGAAAAATGAAATTAAGAAATAAGTTTTTCTACCTTCTCAAACATTATCTGTACATTCCGGGCGGCCTTATCGGTATGAGCCACCATAGGAAAACAGGACAATGTCACTGTAGCGGACACAGGGTCATAAACAGCACACCCTGCCGTACCCCACGAGAAAGCAATTAGTCTGGAACGGAATTTAACCACATAATGTTCCACATCATCATACGTCACAATTTCATACTCCTCTTTTATTCTGTATTTTATCACTTCAAAAGAAAAACCGGCAGTCTCAACGGGAATGACTTTCTGTATACGGTCGCCATACTCCGGCACTAAAGTTTCTTCCGAATTCAAAAAAGCCAGCCGCCCTTTCAGCAAAGAGTTAACCAACAGAAGAAGCCCGCAGCTAAAAAGAAAGGCTGTAACAGTACCGGATACAAGCAAAATCCAGATATTGCCACTCACATTAAAAACCGTATTCACAATCAGCCCTACACCGACATAAAGTACAAAAGCCACAATCAATGAAAATATAAAAATACTCTTCAATTCCTTCATAATAAACGTTCTTAATAAATTAAATCCATATACTATTTCCATAAGCATTTAGGGAGTGAATCACCTCCACTCCCTAAACCTTATCATATGTTTTCTTCAAAATCATCAAGCTCCTCATCCTCAACATCATCTTCCTCTGATGTATCAACGTCAAAAACAGACAATTGACGATGAAAAATTTCATCCAACGAAATCTGGAATGTTTCCGTATGTCCCACCCCTTCTATCACAGAGAATTTTTCCAGGATAAGGCGCAATAAATGTTTATTGTCTTTTGCGTACACCTTTATGAACATGGCATACTTTCCTGTGGTATAATGGCATTCCACCACTTCCGGAATCTTTTTCAATTCTTCTACCACTGCATTAAACAAAGCTACATCTTTCAAGGTAATGCCTATATACGCACAGGTCTGATAACCGATCTTATAAGTATCTACAATAAACTCCGATCCTTTAATAACCCCGGTATTGCGCAATTTCTGGATACGTTGATGAATAGCAGCACCGGACACATTACATTCACGTGCCACTTCAAGAAACGGGATACGGGCATCCTTGGATATCAGCTGCAAAATTTTTTTATCTAATTTATCAATGCGATGTTGTGCCATGATTTTATATTTTAATTACAGATTATCATCAACTTCTCAAAACATAAAATTTAAAAATCATATACCCTTAAGAAGCTGGATATAAACTCTTTTATATGATATATTATATTTTAATTTAATTATTCTGATGCAAATATATTTAAATAAATTATTATTTCAGCTCTTTTTAGCTACAATTTGATAGTTACCTGCCCAAAAACATATTCTTATTAACAGAGCTGAAAGATAGTACATTTAGCAACCTGATAGAATTATTTCCAAGATAAAGGATTCGGACGTTAGTGCGGTTGTTTCCGAAATTATTTTCCGCTATTGATTCCCTATTGTTTGGAGAGAAGCTCATGAGAATAACTCCATACAAGTTCTAAAATCGTATTATACAGTCTTAATAGAATTATCACTATTTGCTGTAAATCATCAAAATACTAACAGAAATTAGTACCTTTACAATAGATTAATTTTTAAGAAATGAGCAATTACATTTATTTAGACTGGAATGTTTTTAACAAGATAGAAAAGTTGGATGACTTGGATGAA
The DNA here is from genome assembly GCA_023391625.1 of Bacteroidota bacterium. Classification (GTDB taxonomy): domain Bacteria; phylum Bacteroidota; class Bacteroidia; order Bacteroidales; family Paludibacteraceae; genus QVMH01. The sequence goes on from JAEWAN010000019.1 coordinate 9,048, forward strand.
GATGAGAAACATATTTATTCAAAAATTGAAGAATTAATAATTGAGGGTAAAAGTATAAGTCCTTACTCTAACGCACATATTAATGATTTGCTACGAGGACATGCTAATAATCCCGTTTATATTCCGCAACATCTTAATACTATTAGGCGCCTTACAAATAACCTTTGTATTGTTCAATATTGGGGAGACACCCAAACCACATGGCATCATCGAGATATTGATGAATTTTTCCACTCAGCGTTAAATGAAAAAGACAGGATTTCGGGTTCATTTCTCGAACTTATGGATTGCGATGAAACAGGTTTGATGAGAAAGACTATTGAAATGTATCGTTTTATTTCTGTGCCATCCAATTTTAAAGAGATATATAAGGCTTCCCCTATTTTTAACTTAATGTTTCCACAAACAAAATCTGAAATGAACATGCTTGCACTAATGGAGGATATTTATAATTTTTCAAATAATGCAAAGAAAGATTATTCACTTTATAAATCTTTAAAGAAATATATAATTCAAAGTAAAACGAAACTTAAACAACAAAAAGATTTATTTAAAGGTATTGATAAAGACCTCCCTTCATATTTGGAGTCTGACAAATTCTGGGAAGAATATGTTCCCAAAAACAAAACGAGCAATAATGCTGCTTACCAAAAAATCACGGACACTTATTTTAGAATTGATTTTAAAGGATACAAATCGGATGCTCGATTTTCAAATATGATTGACGATGCTTTACATGTGTTTTATGGAGCTCACTGTGATTATTTTCTGACAATAGATGATAAATGTCATTATAAAGCAGCAGAAACATATCATAAGTTAGGAATTAATACAAAAGCACTTAAACCAAATGAATTTGTCAATAACCTTGGAATATTAGAAATATAATTTCCAAAATAGTTCTTTATTTATTTGATTTACAAAGGTACATTCCGGCAATAGAATGCCAACACCAAGCCCTACGGGTTTTACAGAAAATCTCCACACCTACGCTACGCTTCGGGTAGTATTTTCTGCAAAAGTGTTGTTTTATCTATTCCCTACATGAATGGGATGTATATCAAATTGAAAAAAGAAAAAAATATGTGTTGTAGATATGGAAGAAATTCCACATTTTCGCAGTGAGTTATTTGAGGAAATACAGCGCAAAACGCAGAAATAGGCACGGTTGCCAATTCGTTACCTCTTACCGCTGAAAATTCCGCTTACAGCCTTTTATTCAAAAGGTTATCTCCCTAAGGTAATTTTATAAAATAAAAAACAAATTCCTACATCCTGTAAAACAACCTTTTACTAATAGCATCCAAATGAAAAGGCCGGAAGTATTTCCGGCCTTTCATAATAAAATAATGTAAAAACAATCAGGCTTTCAATTCCCTCAGGTATTTTTCAAGACGATCCATCCCCTCTTTTATATTTTCCAGAGAATTGGCGTATGAGAACCGGACAAAACCTTCGCCGTTCGTTCCGAAATCAACTCCCGGAGTAATACCCACATGCGCCTTTTCCAATACATCAAAAGCAAAACGATAAGAATCATTGGTAAAAGAACGTGCATCGCAAAACACATAAAACGCCCCTTTCGGTTCCGTATGAATAACAAATCCCATATTTTTCAAGCGTTCAAGCATATACAACCGACGTTCGTTATACACTGCCCGCATAGCCTGCACATCCGGATCTGCACTTTGCAAAGCAGCAACACCACCCGCCTGAGCCGTACTTGGCGCACAAATAAATAAATTCTGCTGCAATATCTGCAACGACCTCATGTATTCTTTCGGTGCGATAAGGTAGCCCAACCGTAAGCCAGTCATAGCAAAACGTTTTGAAAACCCGTTGATAACAAAAGCCTTATCCGTATATTCCAAAATAGAATCAGCCCGGCCTTCATACACAAGCCCGTGGTATATCTCATCGGAAATAATCGGGATATTCAGCCCGGCCAATTCCTGAAACACTTCTTTTGAAACCAATGTACCCGTGGGATTCATCGGAGAATTGATAAATACCGCCCGTGTACGGGGAGTTATTTTTTTTCTGATTTCCTCTACATCATACTGGAAACCGTTCTCTGCTTTCATATCAATAAAAACAGGTTCGGCATGACAGACCAATGTGAAGTTTTTATAACAAGGATAAGCCGGATTAGAAATTATCACCTCATCTCCCGGTTGGCAAAGAAGCATCAGAGCCATCAGTATAGCCGGAGAAGAACCGGAAGTTACCACAATACAATCCGGATCTACCTGTACCCCGTATTCCGACAAATAAAAACCTGCGATTTCCTTGCGCAAACGCAGGTCGCCCAGCGAATGGGTGTAATGAGTATTCCCCTCCCGGTGTGATTTCACCGTTTCATTTATCACGCATTCCGGCATATCAAAATCCGGTTCTCCCACTTCCAGGTGAATAATATCAACCCCGTTGGCCTGCAATTCTTTAGCCCTCTCTAATACGTCCATCACAATAAATGATGTCATACGGTCTATATTCTGATTCATAATACCTCGTCTTTTTTAGCAGTTGCAAAGGTAGAGTTTGTTTGAATTTTCCACAAATAAATCAAAAAATTATACTACCGAAAAACAGCGGAAAGAAAGGAAAGAAAACAACTATTCATTTTCTTAAAATATATTTTTCACTAATAATCAAATATTTAATCCAAAAAGCAGAAAATAAAATTGCACACTTTTGCCAATTTCGTGTAATTTCATATCTTTGCAGCAAATTTTTATAACAACACATTTAAGGACATGGTACAGGAAAATTTAATCCGTTTATTTCAAGACAGTTTCAGACAAAACTGGGATTTACCGGGATACAGTGATTATGGCGAAGATAAAACCCTTACTTATGCCGACATATCAAAAAAAATAGCTAAGCTTCACGTTCTTTTTGAAGAATGTAATATCCAGAAAAACGACAAGATAGCTTTAATAGGACGCAACTCATGCAACTGGGCCATCACTTACCTGGCCACCATTACCTATGGCGCTATCATTGTTCCCATATTACATGATTTCAATCCGAACGATGTACATCATATAGCCAATCATTCTGAATCCAAACTCTTATTTACAGACGAGAATATATGGGAACACCTGGAAGAAGAAAAACTTTCCGATGTTAAAGCCGTGTTCTCTTTACGCAACTTCAACTGCATCAGCATTCTGAACCAGAAAAAAATCGGAGAAAAAAACGAATGCGGGGAAACTTCACAGGACTGCGACCCGATTGATATGTTAGACAAACATCGTCTGCAGCCGGGCTCTATCAAAGAACTATTCTACAACAAATACCCTGACGGTTTTTCACGTGAATGCGTTAATTACACAGAAAAGCCCAATTCCGAAATTGTTTCCATCAACTACACATCCGGAACTACCGGGTTTAGTAAAGGGGTTATGACCAGTGGAAACGCATTGGCAGGAAACATTACTTTCGGTTTCCGTACCAAACTGGTAGCTCCGGGATACCGTATCGTAGCATTCTTGCCGCTTGCCCATGCTTACGGCTGTGCCTTTGACTTTCTGGCTTCCACCTGTGCCGGTTGTCATATCAACTTCATAGGAAAAACGCCTTCGCCTAAAATACTGCTGAAAGCATTTGCCGAAGTAAAACCAAGCGTGGTATTCACTGTGCCGTTGATCATCGAAAAAATATATAAAAAACAAATTCTTCCATTGCTTTCAAAACCCACTATGCGCTGGGTACTGAGCATTCCGTTACTGGATCAGACAATACTGGCTCAAATACGGAAAAAACTGGTAAATGCATTCGGAGGTGAATTCAGCGAAATCGTAATCGGAGGCGCTCCGCTGAACGCCGAAGTTGAAGAGTTTTTCCATAAAATGAAATTCCCTTTCACAGTAGGTTACGGTATGACCGAGTGCGCTCCGCTGATAAGCTATGCCAACAAAAATGATTTCGTTGTAAAATCATGCGGTAAAATTCTGGACATCATGGAAGCTAAGATAATAGACCCTGATCCGGAAACCGGAACCGGAGAAATTTGTGTCCGTGGGGAAAATGTGATGAGCGGTTACTATAAAAATCCGGAAGCCACAGAACAGGCTTTCTACGATGGATGGCTACGTACAGGCGACCTCGGAACTATTGACAACAACGGAAACATCTTTATCCGTGGACGTGCTAAAACAATGATTCTAAGCGCCAACGGACAAAACATATATCCGGAAGAAATAGAATCCAAAATCAACAATATGCCTTATGTTATGGAAAGTCTTGTTATAGAAAACAAAGGCAAACTGATAGCACTGGTATATCCGGACTATGAAGCTGTAGATTCACAAAACCTTACACAGGACCAGTTACAGGAAATGATGGAGGAAAACAGAAATGCAGTAAACAGCATATTGGGTAAATATGAAAAAATAACCAAGATACAGCTTTATCCTCATGAGTTTGAAAAAACACCGAAAAAAAGTATCAAACGTTACCTGTATTCTACCAGCTTCCAGACAGACAATGAGCTGAACGAAGAAGAATAAGACAATAAAGTTCCGATACCGTACTGGCATAATTAAAAGGAAAAATTATGCTCCTTCAGGATAATAGAAACCGGACAAACGGTATCTACATATAAAACTATAAAAAGGCAGAAATTAAAAATTTCTGCCTTTTTATAGTTTTATACCCTTCTATAATACAAACATCCGTATTACAAAAAGCAGACAATCCGCTCATGTAAAAACCTGACATTTCAAGCTAATGCAGGTTAACATGTCCCCGTATTAGGCAACTACACATATATTTTTCAAAAAAATTTCGTTTTATACCGGAATATTTTTGAATTAGAGATATCTTTGAACCCTCAAATTCCACCATTATATTTTTATAAATCATTTTATGTTTAAAAGTAAAATCATTTTACTCACCGTTGTACTTACGGTTTTGTTTTCATGCAAGCCAAAAGAAGAAGACACCCGGATTCCTATACTGAAAGCAACCATAGAAGGAAAAGAAATTGTATTCAAAGGTAAGCTGACAGCCGTATGCTATCAGGACGTGGAGGAAGAGAAAGATGTAGCATACGAATACCTGTTCCAGAATTCCGGAGAGCCGTCTATTGTCATTAACATGCACGATAACACATTAACAAAACAGGATTTCAGCTATCCTGACATAGAGGTGAGGTATTATACCTACGACGAAAACGATAATGCCGTCCGGTACGATTCCAATACTTCCGGAAAGGGCTACTTTAAAATTATTGAGGAAAAAGAAGGGTATATATATGCCGATTTTGAATTCAGCATGATAAGCGCCATAGACAAAAAAACAGTCATCACCATAAAAAACGGCCGTGTAGAACTTCCTTTAAGAAGGCTTGACCGCAGATAATTCCCAAACAAAATAAATAACAAACAACAGGCCGGTAGTTTTTACTACCGGCCTGTTGTTTGTTATTTATGATTATAAAATTTTAATCCTGTAAAATACCAGCGCCTTCACGAGCCACAAAAGGTTCGTCACCCGTACAATCCACAATTGTAGAAGGAATGATAGTACCTTCGCCCCCGTCTATCACAACATCCACCTGTTTGCCTATTTTTTCATCGATCAGCTCCGGATTCGTCATGTAGTCTGTATCCTCATCATAAAAAACAGAACTAACCATCAACGGGTGACCCAACTCCTTCAGGATTTCCATCACAATTCTGTTACTTGACATACGCACCCCTACCTCCTTTTTGTTTTTAAACAGTTTAGGCAGTGAGTTACTTCCGTTCAGAATAAAAGTAAACGGTCCTGGCAGATTCTTTTTTATCAACTTAAAAGCGACATCGTCCATTTTAGCGTATTCGCTTATCTGAGCCACATCATGACAAACGAACGATAAATTCGTTTTCCTCACATCCTTTCCTTTCAGCTTGGTTATCTTTTCTACCGCAGCATTATTAAAAATATCACAAGCAAAAGCATACAAAGTATCCGTAGGAATAATAACAATTCCTCCGTTTCTTATAACTTCTGCAATGCGCCGTATCTGATTAGGATTCGGATTATCTTCGTATAATTTCAAAAGCATAACAAATCTGTTGTAAGAGAGTCCCCTAAAAACCGGGCAAACTTACACAAAATTTTATAATTTTATACATTTATTTCGACAAAAGAATGAGCAGGGATTATCAGCTACAAGCGTCCGATTTCAATATCACCACGATAAAATACAGATTATAAAAATATTACATAGCAAGAAAGAGAATAGACAAACACATAAAAACTTTTCTTTTTAACATGCTGAAAATCCCTCCTGTAAAAATATTGTACCGGTTTACCCCAACAAAACGCCAGGATATAAAAATTCACTCCTTTCTGTCACAACAGACACATACAAAAAAGTTGCCACAATCAATGGCACATTAAACCGACAAAGACGGATAAAATTAAATCATTACTTTTGCGTTAACATGACAGACAACAAACTATTATGAAAACAGAAATTGAAAAAATGCGTAATCAGGAACTTTATTATTTTTCCGATCCGGAAATACAAAAAAGCCTGATTCATGCAAAAACGGTATGCGCCAAATTACAAACCATGAGTATTTACGATGAAAACTACCGTGAAACCATAGAAGACCTTATCCCCGGCATACCTTCCAGCTCCACAGTATGCCCGCCGTTTCATTGCGACCATGGACATGGAATCATTCTTGAAGAAAATATCTTCATCAACTATAACTGCATTTTTCTGGACGGAGGTCATATACATATAGGCAAACATACGCTGATAGGTCCTAATTGCCAGCTTTACACCCCTCAACACCCCATAGACCATGTAGAACGACGTGAAGAAAAGGAAAACGCCTACCCGATTACTATCGGTGAAGATTGCTGGCTCGGAGGAAACGTCACCGTATGCCCTGGTGTCACCATAGGCAACCGCTGTATCATTGCTGCAGGAAGCGTTGTTACCAAAGATATTCCGGACGATTGTTTGGCTGCAGGCAATCCGGCCGTTGTAAAAAGAAGTCTGAAAAAAGAGTAACCCTTATCCATAAACGAGCAGCCAGTAAAGGAATCTTCAAACCAAAGGCTTCCTCTCCGGCTGCCGATCTTCACTAAAAGCCACACCCCTGTATGAGATTTATCCGATTTTTAAGTAGTTTTCCTAAAAACCACTTAAAATCGGGTAATGACTTGTCAGCAGTCATAAATTCAATATCATGTTATACCAGAACTATCCTTTTATAGTGGTAATACACTTTTCTGATATCATAGGAATAGATAACTAAAATATTTTTACCTTCCAGTAGTTTAAATACTCATTCGTGATAAAAACATAGTAGCTATCCGTCTTGACCTAAACAAGACACGCTTTACACGGATTGAGAAAAAAGATTTAACCATATTTTCCTAAAAATAATACTACGGACATTTTCGTTTTGAACAAATGTTCATTACTTTTGCATCATCAATAATGATTCCAATAAATGTCACCACGTCCTAAGAACATACGAAAGATTGATAATCCTCCAAGTGTTTCCGGATTTAAACCGATTACACATTGCCAAAAGAGCGAAGAAACCATTCTTTTGCATTTTGAAGAATATGAGGCTATCAGGCTGTGCGACTATGAGAAAATCACTCAACAAGAAGCTTGCCTGTCAATGGGCATATCCCGTCCTACGCTAAGCCGCATATACACCCAAGCCAAACAAAAAATAGCAAAAGCCTTTGTCGAGGGGACTACCATCATCATTGAAGGCGGTTCGGCTTACACCGACAGTGAATGGTTTTATTGCCCATCGTGTAATTTCCAATTCAATAACATTCGTCCAGAATTTACTTTTGCCAATATGACTTGTCCCCGGTGCCATTCAAAAGAAATCAAAAGAAACGATTCGAGTATTCATTTAAAAAACAACGATATGACAACAAAAATTGCAATCCCTACTAAAGACAATGTTGTAGATAACCATTTCGGTCATTGTGAGTATTATACTATCTTGACAGTAGGTCAAGACAATCAGATTTTAGGCAGTGAATGTATTCCTTCTCCACAAGGTTGCGGATGCAAATCAAATATTGCAAGCCAACTTGAAGAAATGGGAGTAAGCATCATGCTTGCCGGAAATATGGGTCAAGGAGCGCTTAATGTCCTTACCGCCCACGGCATTAAAGTGATAAGAGGATGCTCGGGAAATATTCTTGATGTAGCAACCAGCTACCTTAAAGGGGAAATTTCCGATTCGGGAATGGGCTGTGCCTCCCACGCACACCACGAATGCGGTAATCATAGCCATTAATATAAAAAAGAGACCAACAAGTAACCGGTAAAACACTTATAAGGAGGTGACTCAAAAGTTTGAGTTCACCTCTTTTTTATTCGCACTGCCGGAAGACGTCTCTTAATATTCAATTTTCAAAAAGGAAAAATTCCTTTTAAACCGGCTTCTCACTATTCAGTTCAAACGGATTTATACCGGAAACCATTATTCCTGCACGTCATGCGATGCAGCATAACAGAGTAGAACCTGATACTTCATAATAGTACAGAATGAAAAAACAGGATTAAGACGAAACGTATTTACATACAGGAAGAATTCAGGACATCTATCAATCCCGAACATTACGCTTCTTCGGAAAATGATTGACACCTTCATAAAAAACTTCCCCTCCTCACCCTCTTTGGCTGGACTTTCCCAACTACCCCAGAAAAAACAGATTCACAGCCTATTTCCGCCTCTACGCTTTCCCTTCCGTTTCCAACAGAATGAATCAAAAATAAAAACCAGATCCACCGGATAGGAAAAAGTCCCCGGCAAGGCGTTTATTTTCATCAGAAAAATTTCCCATATGCAAAAAAAAACGTATATTTGCACGCAATATTTTTCATAGCGTGACTCCCTTAGAGCAGGAGACTACCACACTCATATTGAAACTTTTAAAACTACATACACTATGTCATTTATTGCAGATAAGATTCAATTCGAAGGTTTAACGTTCGATGACGTATTGCTCGTCCCCGCTTATTCCGAAGTACTTCCCCGCGAAGTTGACCTGTCAACAAAATTCAGCCGCAACATCAAGTTGAACATCCCGTTTGTTTCAGCAGCGATGGACACAGTTACCGAAGCCCAGTTAGCTATTGCTATTGCCCGTGAAGGCGGTATCGGCGTCATTCACAAAAACATGCCGATAGAAGCGCAGGCTCAGCAAATCCGCTATGTAAAACGTGCTGAAAACGGAATGATTTCAAACCCGGTCAGCATTTTACGCAACAAAACCGTAGGCGATGCACTGGCCATGATGGCAGAATACAAAATCGGAGGTATTCCCGTAGTGGATGAAGAAAATCACCTGGTAGGTATCGTAACGAATCGTGACCTTCGCTTCCGTCGTGACATGGGTCAGCTGATAGACGATATCATGACAAAGGAAAACCTGATTACCACCAATCAGTCCACCGACCTTGAAAAAGCTGCAGACATATTGCAACAATATAAAATTGAAAAACTTCCGGTAGTTGACAATAACAATAAGCTGGTAGGATTGGTTACCTATAAAGACATAACCAAAGCAAAAGACAAACCTTTCGCTTCCAAAGACAAAGAAGGCCGCCTGCGTGTCGCAGCCGGAGTAGGTGTAACCAACGACACTCTGGAACGCGTTCAAGCACTGGTTGATGCCGGAGTTGACGCTATCATTATCGACACGGCACACGGACACTCTATGTATGTGGCACAAAAGCTGAAAGAAGTTAAAAAGAAATTCCCGGAAGTTGACATCGTTGTAGGAAACATCGCCACTGCCGAAGCTGCCAAATATCTGGCCGACGCAGGAGCTGACGCCATTAAAGTGGGAATAGGACCGGGCTCTATCTGTACAACCCGTATCGTAGCCGGTATCGGCGTACCTCAATTGACAGCTATCTACAATGTGTCAAAAGCATTAAAAGGCACAGGCATTCCTGTTATCGCTGACGGTGGATTGCGTTATTCCGGAGACATCGTAAAAGCCCTGGCAGCCGGAGGAGATTCCGTTATGATGGGCTCGATGTTTGCAGGTGTTGAAGAATCGCCGGGTGAAACCATCATCTTCAACGGCCGTAAATTCAAATCATACCGTGGTATGGGATCATTGGAAGCTATGGAAAAAGGTTCCAAAGACCGTTACTTCCAGGATATGGAAGCAGACGTTAAAAAACTGGTTCCGGAAGGAATTGCAGCCCGTGTACCATACAAAGGTTCTCTGTACGAAGTTGTATATCAAATGTTAGGCGGGCTACGCGCAGGTATGGGTTACTGCGGAGCTCCTACAATAGAAAAATTGCAGGAAGCCAAATTTACCCGTATCACCAATGCCGGAGTAAGTGAAAGCCATCCGCACGATGTAGCTATCACAAGCGAAGCTCCGAACTATAGCCGTGGCGAATAAAAATAAATCTTTATAAATAAGGCAGGACAAAGTACGGTAATCTGTTTTTACCGTACTTTGTTTTTTATTCCCTTTTCCCCTTTGCAAACAGGAACCAGACAAAACAGGCAGGCACAATTTATTAAGCCTGGCTTAATAAGTTCTTAAAAACAATAAAAGATTTTCCTTATTCCCCTGTTTTTTTGTTTATTTGCATTATTAAAAATTTCATCGATTCTTTCATCAAGATTAACTAACAATTAAATCTGTAAACTAACATCCGTATTTTATGAAGACACTTCCCATTTTACTGAGTTGTTTGTTCTTTTCATGCGCTCTTTCCGCTCAGACAACAAATGACCCCGTATTAATGACCATTAACGGCAAGCCGGTAACAAAAGCCGAATTTGAATATATCTACAACAAAAACAATACAGCCAACATGCTGGACAAAAAGAGTCTGGAAGAGTATGTTGACCTGTTCATCAACTTCAAACTGAAAGTAGAAGAAGCCAAGGCTCTTGGACTGGACACAACGGAATCCTTCAAAAGAGAATACGCCAGCTACCGGAACCAATTGGCAAAACCATATCTAACCGACAATGAAGCAAAAGAAGCCTTGATTAAAGAAGCTTACGAGCATATGCTGGAAGAAGTCGAAGCAAGCCATATTTTTGTACGCCTACCTTCCCTGCCTACAGAGTCTGACACCCTGGAAGCCTGGAAGAAAATAAACCAGGCATACAAACGCCTGAACAAAGAAAAATTTGAAAACGTGGCTAAACAAATGTCCGAAGATGAATCCAGCATTCAAAACGGAGGCTACATCGGATGGTCTACGGCTTTCGTTTACATGTATCCATTTGAAAAAGCGCTTTACGATACTCCGGTCGGAGCATACTCCAAACCTTTCCGCACCAACGCCGGGTATCACATCATAAAAGTTCATGACCGCCGTCCATCCAAAGGCGAATCGCTCACAGCCCATATCATGACCTTCACTGGCGAGAATGATGCTGTAAAAAACAAGGAAGCAAAATCTAAAATAGACTCCCTGTACCAACTTGTACAACAAGGAAGCGATTTCGGGGAAGTTGCGAAAAAATATTCGGAAGACTACGGCAGCGCTATGTACGGAGGACAATTGCCTTGGTTCTCTGCCGGACGAATGCCTGTTTTCTTTGAAGAGATCGTGTATCCGATGGAAAAAGGAGAAATAAGTAAACCGGTACAATCGCCGGACGGATGGCACATCGTTAAACTGATGGATAGAAAAGCCGTTCCTCCTTATGAAAAAATACATGACGAGTTAAGGCGACGCATTCAGCTGGATGAACGTGATAAAGCGGGAAAAGATTCATTGGTTGCCAGACTGAAAAAAGCATATAATTACCAGCTGAACGAAGAAAACCTGAACGAATTCGCCGTTCTGTTAAAAGGTAAACGGAATCTGAGGGACACCCTCTATTTACAGGCCATCAGCAACCTGGACAAACCGTTATTCAGTTTTGCAGACAAAGAATATACGCAAAAAGACTTTACTGAATACCTGAAAAAGAATCCTTTTTCACTCAAGAGCGTTCCAGGAGACGTCATTAAAGACAGAATGCATGAAATGACCAAAGAGGAAATACTGGACTATGAAGACAGCCAACTGGAAAACCGGTATGACGACCTTCGCTTCCTGGCACAGGAATACTACGACGGTATCCTGCTGTTTGAAGTAAGCAACCGTGAAGTATGGGAAAAAGCATCCAACGACACAACCGGTTTAACAGCATTCTTCAACGATCATAAAGCAGACTACCGCTGGGAAGCGCCTCATTACAAAGGCCGTATAGTATATGCAAAAGATAAAGACAAACTGAAAGAAGCGAAAAAAATAGTCAAGAAATCGCCGGCAAACCTGGTGGATAAAGAATTACTGGCGCTTAACGACAGCGTGATATACATCAAGACAGAAAAAGGGCTGTTTGTTGAAGGAGACAACAAAGCGCTTGATGAAAAAATATTCAAGTCAAAAAATAATCCTCACTATGACAGCGAAGAATATCCATACGTTTACATACAAGGTAAAATGCTGAACTACACGCCGGAAACTTATACCGATGTACGCGGACTGGTAACTGCCGACTATCAAAATTACCTGGAACAGGAATGGATCAAAGAATTAAGGAATAAATATCCATTCTCCGTGAATCAGGAAGTTCTGAAAACGGTTAAGAAAAACTAATTATACTTATAGCACAGAAATAAAAACCTTATCTTTGGGTTTTTATTTCTGTGTTTATATATATCGTACAAGGGCACGGGAATATCAGGCCAACCGGTTATCCCGTCCTGTAAAAAACATTGCACATGCGTAAACTAACCAGACACATTATACTGCTGACTTTGTCTGCCTTTATTATTTCATGTAATAATAAAACGCCTGACGACAATCGGGTGCTTGTGGCTGAGTTAAACAATAATTTTTTCTATCTGGACGAATTGGAAGCTATTCTGCCTCCGGGGTTATCCGGTCAGGACAGTGCCGAATTTGCAGACTTGTACATCCGCAAATGGGCCACAGACCTGCTGATGTATGACAAAGCAGTGCAAAACACCTCCAATCCGGCAGAAATAGAACGTATGGTCAATGATTACAAAAAAACCCTGACCGTACATCAATACCAACAGAAATTGCTGGAACAACAACGGGCTCCAGAACCCTCGGAAGAAGAAATGATGGCCTTTTACGAAGCGTATAAATCGCAAATGATTCTAAAGGAAAACATGCTTAAAGGACTGTTGCTGGTTCTGCCCAAGGATGCCCCGAACATGGCGAAAGTAAAAGAATGGGTAAACAAGGGAGATCAGGAATCCATTGAGAATATCGACAAATACAGCCTGCAAAACGCCATCAGTTATGATTACTTCATGGACAAATGGATACCGTTGACCGAAATCATACGGAAGACCACGTTCACTACCAGTAATCCGACGGATTTCATAACCACCAATAAGGTGATAGAAACCACAGACAGCACCCATCACTATTTCCTGAGGGTCGACTCATATGTGGCAATAGGACAAACCGAACCTTATGAAGTGGCAAAAGACAAAATCAGAAACATCCTGACAACCAAATATAATGCGGAATACATATCCAACATAGAAACCGGATTATACAAGGATGCCGTAGCCAAACAAAAAATAAAAATATACAAACCCTGATTAAGCAGGAGTCTATCAACCTTCTTTTTATTTATAGAATGAAACAAAGACTTTCTTTCATTATTTTACTTTTCACTACCCTATCATTAACATCAGTAGCACAAGACAACATTATTGATGAAGTTATCTGGATTGTCGGCGACGAAGCCATATTCCGTTCAGAAGTAGAAGAACAGCGTGTGCGTGCCCAATATGAAGGTATTCCCCTGGAAGGCGACCCTTACTGCGTTATTCCGGAACAGATAGCCATACAAAAACTTTTCCTGCACCAGGCTTCGCTGGACAGTATTGAAGTGGGCGACGGACAGGTAATATCGCGGGTGGATATGCAGCTGAACTACTATATTTCCCAGATAGGTTCCAAAGAAAAAATGGAAGAATATTTCGGAAAAAACACCTCCGAAATACGGGAAGAATTACAGGAAATTGTCCGTAACCAAATGGTCATTGAAATGATGCAACGGGAACTGGTATCCGATATCAACGGGACTCCGGCTGATGTCAGACGCTTTTACAGCAGCCTAAAACCGGAAGAAATCCCCACCATCCCGGCGCAAGTGGAATTACAGATCATAACCATAGAACCTCCTATTTCAAAAGAAGAGGAAAACCGGGTGAAAGAACGCCTGCGTGATTTCTCCGAAAGGATAAACAGCGGCACTTCCGACTTCTCCGTACTGGCTCGTTTCTACTCCGAAGATACCGAAAGTGCGAAACGAGGAGGAGAATTAGGCTTTTTAGGCCGGGCTCAACTGGTACCCGAATACTCTGCGGTTGCCTTTTCGCTGCAGGATCCTACCAAAGTATCACGTGTTGTTGAGACCGAATACGGTTACCACATCATACAATTAATAGAAAAACAAGGAGACCGCATTAATACACGCCATATTCTTTTGCGGCCACGTGTTTCTGCGGAAGACCTCAATAAATCCGTACAGACCCTGGACTCAATAGCCAACCAGATACGGGCAGGAAAACTAACGTTTGAACAGGCTGTACAGCTATACTCACAGGACAAAAACACGGCATTGAATGCAGGGCTTATGCTGAACGACAAAGTAATGCAGGAACAGCAAGTCAGCACCTCTAAGTTCGAATACCAGAACTTGCCTACAGAGATAGCTAAAATCGTGTATAATATGAATGTGGGTGAGATATCGCAACCATTCACCATGGTCAATTCGTCTAACCGGGAGGTCGTGTCAATCGTAAAAGTAAAATCCAAAGTCGATACCCACAAAGCCAACCTGACGGAAGATTACCAAATGCTGAAAAAAATCTATGAAAATGTGAAGAAAGAAGAATTTCTGAATGAATGGATTAGTAAAAAGCAAAAAGAAACATACATCAACATAGATCCGGCATGGAGAAATTGTGAATTCAAATATCCGGGATGGATCAATGAATAAACCGTTTTCCGGGTGTGCTGCCCATGTTTGACCAGCGGCAGTACCCATCGGGAAAATACCTGTTGATAAATAGTTTGTAGAAAAAAAGACTAAAATTCGTATTTTTACGTTGAAAAAAGTAACTTTACCTGCTATTTGAAAAAAACGAATCATTAGTAAAAAATACAGCTATGGGATTTTTCAAGCTATATAAACCCCGGGAATATAATTACCGTTACATCTATTATGATCCTAAAAAAGAGGCTCAGAAAGAACGTGAAGAAAAATATGCCAAAAAGGACGAACAGTCAAACGGGGAATTTAAACCTTCCATAAAAAGAGGTTCGTTCCGCGCCATGCGTAACGAGCAGCAGCGCATCTACCGTGATAATAACAGGCAGGCCAACATCAGGCTTATCATTATCATAGCGCTTCTGTTTCTGATAGCTTACTTTTTATTAAAATGACGGTCTTCTTCGGATTCCGGTATTTTTCAAAACAAATTTAATTTCTTTATTTCTCCATGAGCGATATCATCCGTTTATTACCCGACTCGGTTGCTAACCAAATAGCTGCCGGTGAAGTAATCCAACGTCCAGCTTCCGTATTGAAAGAGTTGGTTGAAAACTCTATCGATGCAGGAGCTACCGCCATTCAGATCTTAATAAAAGACGGCGGACGAACCTTGATACAGGTTACAGACAATGGAAAAGGGATGAGCGAAACGGATGCACGCATGGCCTTTGAGCGCCACGCCACTTCCAAGATAAAAGATGCCAATGACTTGTTTGCATTGAAAACCATGGGATTCCGAGGCGAAGCGCTGGCCTCAATAGCCGCTGTAGCACAAGTGGAACTACGCACACGCCGTGAAGAAGACGAACTGGGCACTATGATTGAAACTGCCGGTTCACGCATATTCAAACAGGAAGCGACCCAATGTCCCGTCGGAACTACTTTCATGGTCAAAAACCTGTTTTTCAACGTTCCGGCCAGACGACGGTTTTTAAAAACGGATAATGTAGAAAAAACACACTTGCTAAACGAATTTTACCGGATAGCGCTTGTTAACCCCCAGATTGCTTTCACATATTTTGACGGCAACGACGAGATATTTAACCTGCAACCATCCAACACCAAACTGCGTATTGAGAATATTTTCGGGAAAATATCAAAAAAACGCTGGGAACAGCAGTTGCTCCCCATTGAATCAGTAACTGGCTTAATTAAAATATACGGTTATATAGGGAAACCGGAATTCGCACAAAAATCGGCCAACCAGTACTTTTTCATCAACGGCCGTTACATGCGCCATCCCTACTTCCATAAAGCGGTTATGACTGCATATGAAAAAATGCTGGCTTCGGGTATGAACCCCAATTACTTTATCTATTTTGAGGCAGACCCGGAAACAATCGACATTAATATACACCCTACAAAAACGGAAATCAAATTTGAACATGAACAGGCAATATGGCCTATCCTGTCAGCTACCATAAAGGAAACACTCGGTAAGTTCAACATTGTCCCTTCCATTGATTTTGACACGGAAGGAGCTCCGGACATTCCTGTGGTACAACCGACAAGCATACGTCCGCCGCAAACTTCGTTCAATCCGAACTACAACCCGTTCCAGTCGTCATCCTCTTCATCTTCCTCATACAAACGCCCGTCACTGGATTGGGAAAAACTGTATAAAGGATTTGATGACAACACGGAGGAAGAAAAAAACAATCCGAAATTTGACTGGATAAACGATGAGGACGAATACACTATTCCTCAAACAACAGAAAATAATACGGAAGAACAACAGCAAAGCATTGAACACGGCGAAACCGACCATCATGCGGATAAGCTGCAACTCCGGAACAAATACATCCTGACCGGAATAAAATCCGGATTATTAGTGATAGACCAGCAACGGGCTCACTTCCGCATCCTATTCGACCAACTGATGAAACAAATGGAAGAAAAGAGAGGAATGTCACAACAACTTCTTTTCCCCGAAACCCTGGAACTCACCGAAGACGAGAAACTTGTGTTTGACAGTATCTACCCTGATCTGCAGCATGTAGGTTTTGAAATAAACGAGGAGTCCAACGGCAGTTATTCCGTTGTAGGTATCCCTTCACAACTTGAAACAGGCAATGTACTGAATATACTGCACGAAGTGCTGGCCAAGGCTAAAACGGCCGAAGGCGATCCTCTAAGCCAAATAAACGAGACCATAGCTTCGTCACTGGCAGAAGCTTCGGGCTTAAAAACCGGGCAAAACCTGAAACAGGAGGAAATGTCTGATCTGATAGACCGACTTTTTGCCTCTACCAACCCGAACTATACGCCTAACGGGAAAAAAATCATTTCCATACTGACCTACGAAGAGCTTGAAAGCCGTCTAAGGTAAGTTTGCATTTTCACACAAACGACGGCACTTACTCCGTGCCGTCCGCTTTTTTATTTTCCCTTATTCGTCCTTACTATATATCCTCCATACCTTTCTGACCGACTGCTCCCCTACCGTTTTGAAAAGAAGAAGAATATATTATTTTATATATATCCGTACACATAAAAACGGGAATATTAGATAGTTAATATTTTTATTCCTACTTTTAACAAAAAAAATCAAGTATCAATGCAGCGTTTTCATATTATTCTGCATCATTATAAAACAAGGGAATGAAGTCGGTACCGATGACAGAGGAGCAGCTTATCGCTGCTTGCAGACATAACAAACCATGGGCACAAAAAATGTTGTACGAGCAGTATGCGCCGTCTATGTTTAGCCTTTGCATGCGTTATGCCGGAAATAAAGAAACGGCTAAAGACTTATTGCAGGAGGGATTCATAAGAATTTTCACCAAACTCCACACCTATACGGGAAGCGGCCCTTTAGGCGGATGGATAAGGCGAATTTTTGTCACCACCTCTTTGGAATACCTGAGAAATAATGAAGCGCTGAAATGGCAAGTCAGCTTTGATGATTACGGGCAGGAAATAGAAAGCAATGATACGGAAGTTCTGAAAAAATTATCTGCTGATGATTTACTGGAATGTATAGCAGAACTTCCTAACGGATTCCGGGCTGTATTCAACTTATATGCGATAGAAGGCTATTCGCATGCTGAAATAGGGGAAATGCTGCAAATCAAGGAAAGTACATCCCGTTCGCAATACACAAGGGCGAGACAGCTTTTAAAAGAACAGGTGGAAATATTATTATCAAAAGAAAAATTTCCTACGGAAAACAAAAAAGGATGATACAGGAAAGCAATCATATAGACGGAGACGATGTTTTCAGGAAAATAATCGGAGAAAAGCTGAAAGACCATGAAGTTCCGGTTCCCGAAGACGGGTGGTCTGCTTTGGAAGCACAATTGCATCCGGTGCAGAAACGGAAATCATACTGGCTATGGACTTCGGGAATAGCAGCCGCCATAACGGGACTGGTAGCTCTGCTGTTCATACCGGCTATGCAGCTGGATGAACAGACGGGAAATATCAGCTATAATAACCCAACGGTGCAGGAACGTTTACCTGATAATGAAAACCCCGGCAACGGGCTTATAATAAGTGAACAGGTAAAAAAAGAACAAACAGAAAACTATCCGGCTAACAGCCTGGCTGACCGAAGTTCTGAATACAAACGTAATACGACTAAAGAGATTCGTTCCGTAAAGGAACAAACCGTTACACCGGAGGGTGAGAAAACGGGAACTCTCACTACATATGAGAAAGAAACAACGAAGGTAGTTGATAACATAGACACGGAGAAGGGAGAAAAGACAAGGAACACCGGAGACAATCAGGAGTTCAAAGAAAAGGAAAAGAAGAAAAACCCTGACGAATGGCTACCTTCTAAATCGCCGGTATGGGCTAAAAAGGAAAAGAAGAAAAACAACGGTTGGACACTTGCCGTAAATGCAGGGCCGGGAAATTATGGAAATTCATCCAGCAGTAAAGGTAATTTTGACAGTCCGGGCTGGTTGCTGCAAAAGAAAAACAGCAATGACCTTCCTCATCAGCCCAATAAAAATCCGTTTGATTTTTCTCCTACCATTGTTGATGAAAAATTATCCGAAGGAACAAGTGGAGAAGAAAATACAAATATGGAGAACAATGGCCTGAAATACGATGAGTTGCTTATGGATAACGGTATAGATGCAGCGCCGGACGGCATTTCCACCGATGCGGAAGCGCCGGGTAACCTGGCTCAGCAAAACCTGGCGGAATCGCCTATCGTAACGCACCCGCCAGGACCGGAAGACTATCCGAACAGAAATTACCTCCCCCCTATTTCCGTGGGAGTGAGTGTAAGGAAAGATTTTAACCGGTATGTAGGAATAGAAAGCGGAATAAACTATACGTACCTCGTCACGAAGTTTGAGCTTAATAACTCAAGCCAGCACGCAGACCTGAGGTTACATTATTTGGGAATTCCACTTAACGTAGTGGGAAACATCGTAAACCAACCGAAGTGGAACTTATATGTTTCTGCGGGAGGAATGGTGGAAAAAGGATTGAAATCCGAATGGACGCAATATGTAGAAAGCAAATCTCAAACAACATCTGCGGCCATAAAGGGATTACAGTGGTCTCTCAACCTGGCAGCAGGGGTATCCTACAAATTCAATCCGAATATCAGTATTTATGTAGAACCTAAAATGTCCTACTATTTTGATAACAAACAACCTATAAGCATACGAACAGACAAGCCCCTCATATTCTGGGCTAACGTCGGATTCAGATATAGTTTTAATTAATATAAATGAAACAGAGACTATCTAAAAATCAAGTAACAACCTGAAAAAGACTAACATGAAAACAAAACTAATGCTGTGTTTATGCGGAATTCTTTTTTTATCTACATCCTGTAACCAACCGGAAATAAATACTGATAAAAAGGGATTTGGCGGATATGTACAAAAAGGACCTTTTATCAACGGTTCTACCGTCACCATATCCGAACTTGACAAAGAACTGAACCAAACCGGACGAAGCTACAACACGATTATAGAAGATAATTCCGGAAAATTCCAGCAGCAGAAACTGGAACTTATCTCCAACTTCGTACAGCTAAAAGCCGACGGTTATTTTTATAATGAAGTCACCAGCAAAACTTCCACAGGACAAATTACATTATATGCGCTTGCGGATATAACGAACGTGAATTCAGCTAATATTAATATCCTTACCCATATGGAAAAAGGAAGACTGGAACACTTGATGAAAGAAGAAGGGCTTCCATTCAGCGAAGCCAAGCAACAGGCGCAACGCGAAATACTGGGTATTTTCAATCTGGAAGCCCCATCCGGTAAAACATCGGAATCGCTTAACCTGACGAACGACGGCTTACTGGTAGCTATCTCCTGTATTGTACAAGGTTATTTGCCTGCCGGAGAAATGATGCAATTACTGGCTTCTATTAATACCGACATCAAAACCGACGGGATATTAAACGACGGAGCTTTAGGATCACGCCTGATCAGCAACGCCAAAATGCTTGACCTCCCGTCAATACGGCAAAACCTGGAAAGCAAATACAAACAGTTAGGAATAAGTGCAACAATACCGGAATTTGAAACATATATTGAACACTTTATAGCAAACAGCGATTTTGAAACGCTTTCATACATCAGTTATCCAGAATCCGGACTGTACGGTATAAACATTCTGGCCGACGGCGTAAACTCCATAGTAGCTTCTTATCTTGATTCCTCATCACCGGATGAAGTAAGCTATTCCATGAAAGCGGACGTACCGTCAGAAGGAAGCCTTAAAATCATCCTAAGAAACGGAGAATGGGCTTATATGTCATCCCCCGGCCCTATTAACTGGCAGGTAGGTTTGTATGACGCCGCCAATAAATACCAGGAAATGACAGTGATAGAACCCGGTAAAATGAACGACCTGCGTTTCTTCCCGGTTTCAGGAGAAGACAACGGATGCATTACGGTGGAATATTATGAAAACGGTTCTAAAACACCTACTAAAACAAAATTACTGAAGATAATAGAAAGATAATAAACCCTAAATTAAGAAAAAACATTATGACATCCCATACCAGCTTTCAGCAACAGCAAGTTACAAGCAGGTAAACGAAAAAGGGATAAAATGAAAAGCAAACAAAAATGGTATAATTTTTGCAATAAAATACAGAAATTATAGTTTAGACAAATAAAAGTCAAAAGAGAATCAGATAAACAAAGAATATCTGTCATGTTACAAAACAGAGCAGATATTCTTGGCACAATCTACCAGAAATTACAACAATGAAATTGAAAGATATTTTTTCACCGGTATTATTTATCATATTAGGCATTGCATTCCTGGCAGTATCCCTATGGGTCATACTGAGCAGAAATCAAAGCAGCCGGGGCATAAAATATAAATATAAACTGGGAGGGCTAATCCTTTCACTATCATTCTTTGTGTCATCATGTAACAAATTTTCAGGTACTACCTGTTATGACACTCCTGCTCCGGATAATTCATTTTTTACTGAATATAATTTATCCGACCCGGAACTTTCCGAAGGTGACACCATTTTCTTTTCCATTATTTCACCTACTTATGATTATTATTCCTATCAACTGTGGGACGGAAAAGAAGAGCGTTTACTGAACGAAGGTAAAATGGATTTTTCAAAAGAAAAAATACGTTATTCCGTTCCATTTAACTTTCATACCGATTATAACGGTGAATGTTACTTACGCATTTTCGGAAGGAAAGAAGGGGAAGATAAACCGCAGTTTCTTCATGTTGAAAAAATTGAATTTTATGGGACAAAAAGTTAAATTAAACAGAGTTGTTTTTGAATTAACACATGCCTGTAACCAGCGTTGCAAATTCTGCTACAACCACTGGAAAGTGACTGATGCACCACATAACACGTTTTTGAAAAAATTCGATTCTTCAAAAACAAAAAAAGTATTGCAAAAAATATACGCACAGGCATCTGTAGAATCTATTTCTTTTTCCGGAGGAGAACCTATGCTCTTTCCCCGGATACATGATATGGTAATGTTTGCACGTTTCCATAAGTCCAACGTGTCTGTCCTGACTAACGGGACTCTGCTGGACGATAACGACCTGTATGCATTCAAAAATCTGGGAGTGGAACGTATCCAGATTCCGTTGCTGAGCGGTGATGCCAAGATACACGATATTCTCACAGGCGATCCCGGATCATGGGAAAAGTCCGCCCGCTCCGCACAGAAAGTACTGGCCATGGATCCGGATAAGTTAAGCGTAGTGCTGGTACTGACCCAGCAAAACCTCTTTGACCTGGACCAGACATTGTGGTTTTACTCCCAGCTGGGAGTGAAGTCTGTATTGGTAAACCGTTTCAACCTGGGAGGGGAAGGGCTTAAGCACCGTGCAGAACTTGAACTATCCCACGAGGAATTACAGTCGGCTTTCAGTTATATCAACGATTTTTCCGGCAAACACGACATGCGTTTTTTCAGTGGAGTATGTACCCCTATGTGCGTATTAGACCCAGCCCGTTATCCTCATATAGGTTTTTCTTTCTGTAACAAGAAAGTATCGGAACGTCCGCTCACCATTGATGCGCAGGGTGACGTCCGGTTTTGCAACCACTCCCCTACCGTGTTAGGAAACGTACTGGAACAACCTTTATCCGATATTCTGGAAAATGACAGCAAGAACTGGTATTTTAACAGTGTGCCGGACTACTGTGCTTCATGCAAAAAAATAAAATTATGCGGAGGAGGCTGCCGTGCTGCCTCTGAACAGGTATACAAAACCTTCACTAAAGTAGATCCGCTTATTGAGAGATCCGCATAACATCCTACAAACAACAGGGGAAGAATCGCTTATTGATTCTTCCCCTGTCATTTTTCTAAAGGACTCTACAAACCTTTCTAAAAATCATTTTCGCCCTCATCACAAAACCTAACCAAAGAACAAAAACCTTCTCCATCCTTTAACAATAAATAGACTCATTATAGCTGTTTGCTTTCCATTAAACAACCCTAACAAGATTAAACGAAAAGGCTCTTTCCTGACGGAAAGAGCCTTTTCGTTTATTATTAAAATCCGGATTATCCGTATATCACTTTACCATTTTCATCTTTAAAATCATCTATTCCTTTAATGTACTGCTCCATCGCACGGTAACTCATACCCATGCTGGAGAACCCGCCATCGTGATATAGATTTTGCATGGTAACCTTACGGGTCAGGTCGCTAAACATAACCACACAATAGTTGGCGCAATCGTCAGCCGTAGCATTTCCAAGCGGAGACATACGTTCTGAGAAATCCAACAAACTATCAATTCCTTTCACCCCGCTTCCTGCAGTTGTCATAGTAGGCGACTGTGAAATTGTATTGATACGCACATTATGTTCACGGCCGTAAATATAACCGAAGCTGCGTGCTATAGACTCAAGCATAGCTTTTGCATCGGCCATGTCATTATACCCGAACATGGTACGTTGAGCAGCCATATAAGACAAAGCGATAACAGAACCCCAATCATTAATGGCGTCCAGTTTTTTGGCAGCCTGCAACATTTTATGAAAAGAAATCGCAGACACATCCAAAGTAGTATTCAGCATATCGTAATCCAGGTCATCGTAAGTACGTTTTTTGCGTACGTTAGGAGACATACCGATGGAATGCAAAACAAAATCTATTTTTCCGCCCAGCGCTTCCATTGATTCAGAAAAAACACGTTCCAGATCGGCTACATTTGTAGCATCTGCCGGAATCAATTTGGCATTCAACTTCTTAGACAGTTCATCCGTTGTACCCATGCGTACAGCCAGCGGTGTATTTGACAATGTTATTGTAGCTCCTTCTTCTACAACACGTTCTGCTACTTTCCAGGCGATAGACATATCATTTAACGCCCCAAAGATAATACCTCTTTTACCTTTTAATAAGTTATACCCCATAAATCAAATTGTTATAATTTCGGCACAAAGATATATAATTTGTGCAACAAAAAGAATAAATAAAGAGTTATTCCTGTTTTTAAAGAGTTTTTAATAAGAAGAACAGGATTAAGCGAACTATGGTTATCGCATTTATAATTAAGATATTAAGCCCATACAAGCAAGCATTCATACTTTAAAAACAAATGTTCCTAAAAAACGATGAAAATGTGTCCGCCGGCTCTCTTTTGCTATTAATTTTTAATTAAAACTAAAAAGAAGGCCGTATATCGTCCTTACTGAAAAAACTTTGTATCTTTGGAGCAATTTTTGAAAAATTCACAGTCTGACATTCCTAATACAGATAAAACTTTAATTATATACATGAAGCGTTATAATTTACTAAACACGATTTTCGGCTGGATTACTTTTGCTATTGCAGCGGCTACTTACTTACTAACCATAGAACCAACCGCCAGTTTCTGGGACTGTGGCGAATTTATTTCCACTGCTTATAAACTCGATGTAGGACATCCCCCCGGAGCACCGTTTTTTATGCTGACTGGAAAATTTTTCTCCCTTTTTGCTTCTGACACAACCCAGGTAGCAGCCATGGTAAATTCCATGTCAGCTATTTTAAGCGCACTTACCATACTTTTCCTTTTCTGGACCATCACGCATTTGGCAAGGAAAGTCATTATAAAAACAGACAACGATTACACTACCGGTAACATCCTGGCCGTACTGGGTGCAGGGATGGTAGGAGCTTTAGCTTATACTTTTTCCGATACATTCTGGTTTTCTGCCGTAGAAGGTGAGGTATATGCTTACTCTTCTTTCTTTACCGCCATCGTATTCTGGCTTATCCTGCGATGGGAAAAATCTGCGGACGAAAAAGGGTCAGACCGCTGGCTCATCCTGATAGCATACCTGATGGGACTATCCATCGGGGTACACTTACTGAACCTGCTGACCATTCCAGCCATCGTCTTGGTATATTATTTCAAAAAATACAAACCGTCAACCAAAGGATTAATAACCGCTTTATTAGCTTCTGTCGGCATACTTGCCGCCGTACTGTACGGATTAATACCCGGATTTGTGGAAGTGGCAAGCTGGTTTGAATTATTCTTTGTCAATGTATTAGGATTATCATTCAATAGCGGATTGATTTTCTATGTTTTACTAAGCATAGCATTACTGGTATGGGCTATATACGAAACTTTCACTGCGAAAAATTATACCCGCATGATCATTTCGTTTATACTTGCCATCAGTATGATAGGAATACCTTTTATCCGTACCAACCTGTGGATAGGACTTATCATCATTCTGGCCATGTGCATTTTCTTTGCTGTAAAAAAAGAACAGGTTTCCGCACGTATATTAAATACCACCATTATGATGGCAGCCGTTATGCTGATAGGATATTCTTCATATTCCCTGATCGTAATCCGTTCTGCTGCTAATCCTCCAATGGATCAGAACTCTCCGGACAACACTTTTTCACTGCAATCATACCTGAACCGCGACCAGTACGGCGACACGCCATTGCTGTACGGAGCTGTATATAACGCTCCTGTAAAATTTGAATCGGAAGGAAATTACTGTGTCCCTGTAGAAAAAATAGGTGAAGCTATTTACGCACCGAAACCTAAAATCACAGAGGACGAAAAAGACCGCTATATCATCACCGGATATAAAAAATCATACGAATATGTGGATGAATTTAAAATGTTCTTCCCACGTATGCATTCCGGCATAGACCCACGTCATGTGGAAGCTTATAAGGACTGGGGCAAAATAAAAGGGAAAAGAGTGGCTTACACTACCTGCAGGCAACGCCAACAGGACATTAAACCTACTTTTACCGAAAACATGCGCTTTTTCTTCAATTACCAGTTAGGTTTCATGTACTGGCGCTACTTTATGTGGAACTTCTCCGGACGCCAAAATGACATTCAGGGACAGGGAGAAATAGAACATGGCAACTGGATAACCGGATTTAAATTCATAGATAAACATCTGATAGGCGACATTGACAGCATGCCTACGGAACTAAAGGAAAACAAAGGATACAACCGCTATTATATGCTGCCTTTGATACTGGGTATTTTGGGTATCCTGTTCCAACTGAACAAAGGGAAAGAAGGCAAACACGGATTCTGGACAGTGTTGTTCCTATTCATCCTGACCGGTATCGCCATTGTAGTATACTTGAACCAATCGCCTCTGCAAGTACGTGAACGGGATTATGCTTATGCCGGATCATTCTACGCTTTCAGTATCTGGATAGGACTGGGGGTACTGTTTATATACGATCTGATTAAAAACAAAATACCGGCACAGGCAAGCGCGCTGATTGCAACCGTATTATGCCTGGGCGTACCTGTGCTAATGGCTACTGAAAACTGGGACGACCACGACCGCAGCAACCGTTTCATGGCACGTGACTTCGGGGCTAACTACCTGAAATCATGCAAACCGAATGCCATTATTTTCACAAACGGAGATAACGATACTTTTCCTCTGTGGTATAACCAGGAAGTGGAAGGAGTAGGAACAGACATACGGGTATGTAACCTCAGTTACCTGCAAACAGACTGGTATATAGACCAGATGAAGCGGGAGGCCTATACATCAGATCCATTACCTATTTCATGGAAGCCGAAAGACTATTGGGGAGAAAAGAACTATATGGTTATGGTAGATGAACGCATCAAACAACCGCTTCCTGTAAGCGCCGTATTTAAAGAGTTCGTATTGTCTGACAATCCGAAGACCAAAATTAACGGAGAACCTTACATACCGACTTCTCAGATTTATATTCCTGTAGACTCACAACAGGTCATAAAATCAGGTACTTTACCTGCAGAACGGGCAGACGAAATCATTCCGCAAATAGACATAGACCTAAGCGACAAAAAGAGACTGCTGAAAAGCGAAATGATGGTTATTGAAATGCTTAACGAAAACAACTGGGAAAGACCGATGTATTTCGCAATCACCGTTGGCGATGATTACTATCTGGGAATGGACAATCATTTTGAAATGACAGGTCTGGCTCATCAGATATTGCCTGTTAATTCGAAAACAGGTATCAATACGGACGAGATGTATGACAACATGATGAACAAATTCAAGTATGGAAATGCAAATGACCCGAATATTTACATTGATGAAACGTCCATGCGTATGTGCCTGACTCATAGAAATTCTTTCGTGACGTTAATCAACGCTTTACTGGAAGAAGGGGATAGCGTACGGGCTCAGAAAGTGCTGGATTACTGCGAAGAAATGCTGCCGGGCACCACTGTGCCACACTCTACGTCCATCTCACTGCCAGGATTGTGTTATCGACTGAAAGATTATGAAAAGGGTGATGACATAAGTACACAGATAGCTCAGAACTGCGTGGAATACCTCAACTGGTATTTTGGTATGAATCCTGTTCAGCAACGAAGCGTGACCAACTCAATCCGCCGTAATCTGAGCATATTGGATTATATCATGCGGGAATGGAGTACATATGAAAGAGAAGAAAAATTCAAAGAATTTTACCCGGCTTACGAATCGTTTATGCGAACAGTAAATGCAAAAATGAATGTTAACTAGGCTACCACTTATAATACGTGCACTTATACCGGGATGTACCTGGCGTAAAAAATCGGCAGGGAAAACCATATTCCTCACATTCGACGACGGCCCGGTGCCGGAGGTTACTCCGTACGTCCTTGAAATGCTCGATGAGTATGGGTGGAAAGCCACGTTTTTCTGCGTAGGCGAAAATGTACAGAAATATCCCGAACTATATGAAGAGATACTGAAAAGAGGTCACAAAACAGGTATTCATACCTACAACCACCTCAAAGGTTATTCTACTTCGATTGATAATTATGTGGAGAACGTAAAAAAGGCGGCGGAACTGATAGACAGTAAATTATTCCGTCCTCCTTACGGACGTATAAGGCGAAGGCAGAGAAAGGAACTCCAACATATGAATTATGAAATCATTATGTGGGATTTACTGACTCAGGATTATGACAAATGGCAAACTCCTGAAAACATCATGCAACGCATTAAACGCCATTCACGAAAAGGCTCTATTGTTCTTTTCCATGACTCAATAAAGGCACGCAACAATATGATGGCATCATTGCCAAGAGCCATTGAATTCTGGAATGAACAGGGGTACCAAAGCGGACTATTATAAACACTTTACATCAAGCTGAAAGAAAAAAGAACAGCGATTGAAGGAAAGTATTGGATTGTGAACAAGCCAAGTATCAGAAGCTGAAAACAGTTTTCTATGCTTGGCTTTAAAATCCGGTGCAGATATTATAAGACTGTATATCCTCAACCAGAAGCTGCTGTTTCAAGCTGAAGAATTAAAAATTTCCATCATTATGTCCAGACTGAAAATCAGTTATATAATAAAACCATACGCTTATTTCCTTGTCATCACAATGCTTCTCCTCGCTGTATCCGCCAACAGGATATACGCCCAGGAAGAGGGAGCTACTACCGAGGCACCCAAAAAAGAAACACAACAGGACAAAAATAGCGGGCAGCAGGACAAAACAGCACGGGTCGTTCTTGAGAAGTCAGACGCTATCGCATTTGACCAGAACCGTTTGCCTGATGTACAGATTATCAAAGGAAACGTCCGTTTCCGCCATGAGGATGCTTTGATGTACTGCGACAGCGCTTACTTTTACAGCAAAGCCAGCTCTTTTGATGCTTTCGGAAATGTTCGGATTATTGAAGGAGACTCTATCTTTATTTACGGAGATATGTTGTTTTACGACGGCAATACCAGGCTTGCCCGGATGAGAGAGAATGTACGCATGGAAAATAACGGAGCGGAACTGATTACCGACAGCCTGAATTACAACCGCGAATACGACCTGGCTTACTACTTCACCGGCGGGACTCTGAGAGACAACCGTAACACGCTGACTTCTATCTGGGGACAATACTCCCCCACGACCAAACAAGCTCTTTTCAGAGACAGCGTAAAACTAGTTAACGAATCTTTCACCATGGTAGCGGATACGCTGAAATACAACACGGAAAACAAAATAGCCGATATAGTAGGGGAAACGCATATCAACTACCTGAATGAAACAGATATTTATTCTACCCGGGGATGGTACGATACCAATATGGAAAAATCCATGCTCCTTGACCGCTCGCTGATTGTTCACGAAAACGGAAAAACCGTAACGGGCGACACGATTTATTATAACAAACTGGAACAGTACGTTGAAGGTTTCATGAATATGGAACTTGCCGATAGTACCCAGCAAGTTACATTATACGGCGATTATATATTCTATAATGAATTAACGGAGGATGGGCTGGCTACAGATTCGGCTCTGATCGTAGATTGGTCCAGCACAGACTCGCTGTACACTCATGCCGATACGCTCAAGATATTCAAGGACTCTGTTTATGATGTTATGCAGGCATACCCGAATGTGCGTTTTTTCCGTTCGGATATGCAAGGTGTATGCGACTCCCTGATATACTTGTCGAAGGATTCCATCGCCACAATGTACGGCCAGCCGGTAGTATGGAGCGGCAACAGCCAGTTATCCGGTGAGGTAATAAAAGCATTCATAAAAGGGGAAAGTGTGGACAGGATATATATTCCCCGCAAGGCTTTGGGAGTACAACCCTCCGAATACAATAATTTCAATCAGTTTTCATCTAAAGAACTTACGGCTTATATCATAGACGGGGCGTTAAACCGCGTTGTGCTAAGCGGTAATGTAGAAACCATCTATTTTATTATCGACGATGTGGACATGAGTCTGGTTGGAATTAATAAGACATCAAGCAGCTATGCGACTATGTACTTCAAGGACCAGGAAATGGACAGGCTGGTACTGACGGATGCCGACTCTAACGGTACCACTTATCCGGTAGAGGAACTCACCGGGGAACAACGGTTTTTAAGCGGCTTCTTCTGGCTGGAGGAACAGCAACCTAAAAGCAAGATGGATGTATTCCTTACATTCCCGAATAAAAACCGCCACGAAAGCAACGTCAACCACATACGTTCCGCTGCTTCTCCTGACACACCGGAAAATACCCAAACTAAAGAGGAAAGTAAATAAGCTTTTTCATCCCGGTATATAAGCAAGGCTTATGAGGGAATTCTGCATTTAACCGGATTACTTCCGGTTTATATACCACCTGTTTACACGGGTATTTCTATTTTAAAGGTACTACCCTCTCCTTCAACGGTTTCAAAGGAAATAGAACCGCCCAACTGCTCTATTATATTTTTAGTAATAGCCAATCCTAAGCCCATACCTGTAGCTTTGGTAGTAAAGTTAGGGACAAACATTTTGTCCTGCACTTCTTTGGGAACTCCACTGCCGTTATCTGTAATATAAATGATTATTTTCTCATCCTCCTGCCATAAACTGGCCGTAACAAGCCCCTTCCTACCCTCCGGTATAGCCTGTATGGCATTCTTTATAAGATTATTAAAGACCTGTACCAACTGTTCCGGATCAGCATAGATAAAATATCCTTTTTCCGGTCCGTCATAAACCACACTGACTTTCCGTGAATTATTAATAAATAAACGGATGACGGACTGCAGGATAACACTGATATCTACACGCTGAATATTGGCTTCCGGCATACGGGCAAAATTGGAAAATGTCCCGGCTATCCGTGAAAGACTGTCTATCTGTTCAATAAGCATGGCTGTGGATTCCTTAAAGTAGTCATCAAAGCCATCGTCATCCATGTTTTTACGACGTTGCAACTGCTGGATGGACAGTTTCATAGGAGTAAGCGGATTGTTGATTTCATGGGCTACCTGACGGGCCATCAACTTCCAGGCAGACTCCCGTTCCGACCGGGCCAACAACTTGGCGCTTAGCTCCAACTCATCTACGGTACGGTTATACTGTGCTACCAACTGACCGATCTCGTCATTCTGACGATACTCTATTTTTTCATTACGGCGTCCTATACGCATTTCCCTTAACTTATGTTCAAGCATATTAAGGGGTGCCGCAAGCCGCTTACTTACAAAAATGGCCAGCACTATGGCTATAAAAATGACAATTACATATATGTGAATAATCACCGAAGAGAAATTCTGGATTTCTTCCTGCATATTTTCCTGGCTAAAGAACTGAGGCACGGCAATATAACCGATCTGCAGATAATCCCAGTTGTAAAAATCGGCATATGCCACGAGGTAGGTAAGGTCACCTATATGTTCATACTGCTGTATCTGAGGATCAACGGAAAAGAAAGGCCTGCTGGACATCCGGTCGCTAATAAGGTGACGGGAGAAAATTAAAGGCTGTGAACTTCCCAACAACAATCCTCTGTTATCAAACACATGAATATCTGTCTGATAAGTGTACGACAGTTCACGCAAATCATCATTCAACGCAGAGGCATTACGCTCGTCCAACTCCTGATTCCAGTAATATTTGTCCTGCAAAGCTTCCTGAATATAATTCCGCTTGTTTTCCAATATAGCAATCTGCTGGTCTTCATACCTTAACTTGATGAAATCAACCGAGGCAAGGAATATGGCTATAAAACTTATGATGAAAAGAAATATGAAAACATACTGAAAACGCATGGCAAAGCCCAACTTCAAATTAGAACGGCAATACAAAAAACGGTATAAACGGACAAGACACCAAATAAGGATAAAATAGGCCAAAGCCAGATATATAAAGAAGCGCATATAGTAATACGGCGCATAAGGGACATCCTTGGAAATAACAATGTATATTTCCTCGTTCGGTTTATAAACGTAATGCCAGATACCGGATTCTTTAATACGCCCGTAGGCAGAGTCCATAGGGGTTATCCAGGTAGTATTAAACGGATAGTCCACCGCTCCGGAAGAGTAAATAAGCTGCCCGTTATCATATTTGGCAACGGAAATATCCATTTGGGAATGGATATCTTCGGTTGAAGCCGGTATGAGCAAATCCGGGAAGCTGTAACTTTTATATTGCCTCCGGGGATAAAACTCTATGTAATAATATACGGAATCGTTTGTTCCTGCCAAAGGGCTTCCCGGGAACACACCGACATATGTCATGGCATTCTGCGTGGTGGGTACGCTATAAAAATGAGTTCCTCGGATTTTAGCTCCTACATGCTCTGTATAGAACAAATAATCCTGATATAAATCGGAAGATTGCAGGGCCGAACTCAACTGGACATTATACTTATTCCAGAATCCCCGGAAATAGGTGGTATTCAAATATTCCTCAAAATCATGAACAGCTTCGGGACGAGAGAGGAAATTGATGATCCGTGCATCTTCTAAAAGCTGCATATCCAGTTCTTCGAACATCAGATCTGCAACACGATCGCTTTCTATATTTCCATTAACATATACATTCTGCGCCAGCACGTAATATCGGGTTTCATTTTTCTTAATAGTGATATCCAATATATTCATTGAGATAAAAAAGGTATAGAGGAGACACCAAAGAGCTAAAAGAAAAGAGTTTTTCTTTACTTTCGGAAATACATAGGACAAATAATAACATGCCGTTATCAGCAAATAGAATAATGCGATATTCCAAATGTACTCTTTGAAAAGAAAAAGGGAAACGAGTAATACTAAGGCATAGATTGCAATATCAACGAATAAGGCTTTTTTCAATGAATTATCCTGAAGAAAAGCGGTATGGAGCTTAAAAAACAATAAAGTCAGTGCTATACCCCATGAGAAAAGTAAAAAATGTATCCATACCGGAACAAAGGATAAATCATTCGTTTCCAGTATATTCAGTTGCAATGACGAATGGAATACTATATCTTTTAAAACCTTGTATAACAAGAGGAAATAAACTGGATATAGTAAAAACATAAGTATGTTTCGGATTTCTTTTCCCTTATCCCAGTTTAAATCTACAAAGAAATAAAACAAGCATACTGAAGATAGCACAAAGCCGGTAAAAATGCTAAGATGGGCTATGGTATCAAAGAAAGGGCCGGAAGCAAATTGTAAGGGAGAAAAGAAATCATTCTGAAACAAAATACGGGGTATATCAAAATACAGTAGCAAAGCAAGCAATGCGCCGTTAATTCCCAAGCTGTAAATAAAAGTACAAAAGGTTATTTTCCTTTTATGCTGCAACATTGGGAAGCAAGCATAAATGACAAAAGAACAAACAAAAACCAGAAAAAAGATTATCGCTCCGAGGTTAGCCCACACCGTACTATAAATGGGGAGTTCCGGTTCCCTAAACGAAAAGAGGTATGCCCCTTCCTGACTATATACGGGATAGAGCGAAGGTTCTTCTTCATAAAACAGTTCAATACGTTTATCTATCTTAAATCCGGATGTAAAACAATTGATCAGTTTATCGTTTTCATAAGGATAGTCATATTTTACGGTAACAACAGCCATGTAACGCACATCATCCACAGTTTCTGAAACCACGATACAATGGGCATTGGGCAAATGAATGTATTGCCACTCAGGAAAATCATAGGGGTAAATGTTGTCTATATCCAAACTGTTGTCCGACCAAAAGACAAGCTCTCCGTCATCCACAATATAAAAGGATATTTCTTCCCGTGGAAAATCATAATCATTGGCAAGTACATGAATATTATCCTCTGCATATAACAGCCGGACATCTTTCAATACATCACGTGCTTTGGACTCATGCTCCGCGATTTCATGCTGGAACCGTTTGAGAGGAATAGCCCGGTGAGGGGAAGTATAATACAACAAGCTGGAAAGGCCTCCTAAGGCCAACAGCAGGAAGAATATGATAATTAGCGTATGTTTATACCGGGTGATGTTCATTCACCGAACAGATTTAAAGTTAGGATAACAAAGATAGAAATTATTGTGCAAAACCACTGCTGATACTACATAAAAAACAGAATTAAAAATTTACCGGAGATCACTTTCCGTCAATCAAAAAGAAGAGAAACCTTTGTTAAGATTTCTCTTCTTTCTTTGTACAAATAAAATCCCTTATACCAGGACAAAATCCAGTTGTTTTTTATCCAGATTGGCCTTTGCTATCTTTACGGTAAGCGGATCGCCCAACTGATATTTACGATGGTAACGACGTCCGACAAGACAATAATTTTTTTCATCAAATGTATAATAATCATCGTCCAGGTCGCGTATAGGAATCATGCCTTCGCATTTGTTTTCGATCAACTCTACATAAATGCCCCATTCGGTCACTCCTGATATAACTCCGTCATATACCTGCCCGATATGTTCAGACATGAATTCCACCTGCTTATATTTGATTGAGGCGCGCTCTGCATTGGCTGCCAGTTGCTCCATATCCGAACTATGCTGACAGTATTCCTCCCATTGTTTTTTGTCCACACTGCTGCCCCCATTCATATAACGCTCCAAGAGACGGTGTACCATCATATCCGGATAACGCCGGATAGGAGATGTGAAGTGGGTATAGTACTCAAAAGCTAAACCATAGTGCCCGATATTGGTTGTAGAGTAAATGGCTTTTGCCATAGAACGGATAGCCAGCGTTTCAATAAGATCCTGCTCTTTTTTACCTTGCACGTTATCCAGCAAACGATTGATTGACTTAGAAACTTCTGTCTTTTTTCCGCTGATTTTAAGGTAATAGCCAAATCGTTTGATAAACTCGGAAAAATTACCCAGCTTTTCCGGATTGGGCGTATCATGAATACGATATACAAATGTTTTTGCTTTCTGACCTTTCTGGGGTTTCCCTACATGCGCTGCAACCATCCGGTTTGCCAACAACATAAATTCTTCAACCAGCTTGTTTGAGTCTTTCTGCTCTTTAAAATAAACGCTCAAAGGTTTTCCTTTTTCATCGATATCAAAACGTACTTCAACCCTGTCAAATGCTATCGCGCCTTTGGCAAAACGACGTTCCCGCAGCTTCTTAGCCAATCTGTCCAAAGTCAGGACTTCTTCTTTCAAATCTCCCTCACCCGTTTCAATAATAGCCTGCGCCTCTTCATAAGTAAAACGCCGATCGCTGCGTATCACAGTACGCGCAATCGTATAATCCAGCACTTCCGCTTCTTCATTCATCTGGAACAACACGGAAAAAGTAAGTTTATCTTCATCCGGACGCAAGGAACAGATTCCATTGGACAAATGTTCCGGAAGCATCGGAATGGTGCGGTCTACCAAATAAACCGAGGTGGCACGGCGAAACGCTTCTTCTTCTATAATACTATTAGGCCGGACATAATGCGTCACGTCCGCAATATGTACTCCGACTTCCCAAAGGCCATCGGATAATTTTCTAACCGACAAAGCATCGTCAAAATCTTTTGCATCGCGCGGGTCTATCGTAAATGTAGTTACGTTACGCATATCAAGACGTTTTGCCACTTCTTCCGGTGTAATTCCGGCATCAATCCGGTCTGCCTCCCTCTCTACTTTTTCCGGATATGTATATGGTAATCCGAATTCTGCCAGGATAGCATGCATTTCTGTATTATTATCGCCCTTATCACCCAAAATATCAATCACTTCACCCACCGGATTCTTTTGTTTTCCATCCCACGAGAGCAATTTCACTACCGCTTTTTGTCCATTCTTTCCTCCCTTCAGTTTATCAATAGGGATGAATATATCTGAAGCCATAACCCGGTTATCCAATAATAAAAATGCATAATTATCGGAAACGTCCAACGTTCCGACAAATGTATCACGTGAACGTTCAAGCACTTCTACCACTTCTCCTTCCGGTTCCTGTCCACGCCTACGGGCATACAAAAACACTTTAACACGGTCGTTAACCAAAGCGTGACGCGTTTTGCGTTCCGGGATAAACACCGGCTCTCCATCGTCGTCCGGAATCAAATATGATTTTACTCCCCTACGCTCTATACGCCCGGTAATGTATCCGCCACGGGGATTTATTTTATATTTCCCCCTAGACACTTTAACGAGGAACTCCTCATCCAGCAGAGTGAGCATCACTTCTTCTATCAACATACGCTGCGACTCCGACTGTACTCCTAACACGGCCGAAATTTGCTTATAATTAAATGTTTTATCTTGATTGTCATTGAATACAGCAATGACTTTCTGCGTAATTTCTTTTCTGCTTAAACGCTGAGAAGCAGGTATTTTTTTCTTTTTCTTAGACATAATTCTCTATAAATATAAATCTTTTTTCAGAGCTCTTTTTTAATAAAACAGTTCAGGTATTACAGGCTCACCTCCTGCAAATATACAATAAAGCTCAGATAATGTATTGTTTTTACCAATGAAAACAAACCTTGTGAAGCGAATAAAACAGGAAGCGATTGCTTTCAATAACTTTCCGAATAAGACTGCCACCAATGGCATGTATCCAAATTAGTATTTGTGTTTTAAACAAAAATATACGGCTTTTGTTTTTTCATTTTCCTGATTTTAAATAATTATTTTCCTTTAATAAAAAATTTATACATTTGCACACTCCTGGATCTGAAGTGTTAGAGAGAAATTAAAAAATGAAGAAACAGATCGCATTCATTATCAATCCTAAATCCGGAATCATCAATAAGCAAAAAATTCCTGGGCTTATTGAAAAAGAGTTGGATAAACAACGTTTCCAACCGGAAATCGTTTTTACCAAATATGCCGGACATGCAACAAAACTTGCCCTTGAATTTGTAGAAAAGGGATTCGAATACATCGTTGCTGTGGGAGGCGACGGCACCGTGAATGAAATAGCCATGGTACTACGCCATAATTCCGCGGCTTTGGGCATCATACCGATAGGTTCCGGAAACGGCCTGGCACGCCATCTGGGTATATCTATGAATGTGAAGAAGGCTATCAGACAACTGAACAACTCCAAAATATCAACCATCGATTACTGTTCACTAAACAACAAACCTTTTTTCTGCACTTGCGGAGTAGGATTCGATGCTTACATCAGCCAGGAATTTGACCGCGTGAAAAAGAGAGGGGTTTTCGCCTATCTGAAGAAAATATTCAAAGGCTTTTTTAAATACAAACCACACCATTATACAGTGGTGTGTGATGAAAAAGAAATAAAGACACAGGCTTTCCTTATTACTGTTGCCAATGCCTCACAATGGGGAAATAACGCTCATATTGCCCCAACCGCCAGCTTGAAAGACGGAAAGCTAAATATCACCATCATAAAAGAAATTCCATTCAGACGCGCCCTGCGACAGGCTATCAAACTTTACACTAAAACAATAGACAACAACCGGTATATCCGGACTTTAACAGGACAGGAAATAATTATTACTGAAGAAGGGAATATGCCTTTTCACTTAGACGGAGAACCTTTAGGAGAAGCTCCACAGGTACATGTTTCT
The DNA here is from genome assembly GCA_023391625.1 of Bacteroidota bacterium. Lineage (GTDB taxonomy): Bacteria > Bacteroidota > Bacteroidia > Bacteroidales > Paludibacteraceae > QVMH01. Next base: position 46,264 of record JAEWAN010000019.1, read on the forward strand.
GTTGTCCACCAAGGGCTAAGGGTATTTTGCTCACAAGATTTTCAATAGATATTTTCCTACACAAACAAACCTACCTGTAAATCGCAGTTCATTTTCTTAATATCACAATTTACAACAAGAGCTATCATAATCTACCGTTTAAAAACACGGCGAATCTAAACCTATATCAACTTTATTACCATACCGCTTATTTTCATTGTCATATCTGCAAAACTTCTCTACCACACACCTATTCAAAACAAAAGTAAAAGGCTCCCGACTTCTCCATCATTTTTATTAAAATTATACTTTTTTTATAACAAAAAATCCGATGTATTTGCAATAATATTCTGATTATTATTCCAATACATCTATCACAAAATTTTAACATCAATAAACCAAAAAATCAAGATTTCTTTCTTTTTTAAATCTTTTTTATTTTTGTGTCAATCTGTCAATACCATAAAACAAGAAAAACAAACTAATATGTCATTGTTATTATTATCTATACTGCCTACTGTTGTCATCTTAATTTATATCTATTATAAAGACAAGTATGAGCAAGAACCGCTCAGTTTATTATTAGCTGCATTTGGAACCGGTATTTTAGCTACCGGATGTGTTTTTTTCACATTTGCCCTTTTAAAATCAACCATTCCATATACTATAAATACCGGGAACGGTGTTATAGATTCTTTTCTGAAATCTTTTTTTGAAGCGGCCATACCGGAAGAACTTTTTAAGTTTCTTGCCTTATATATACTTATATGGAAAAATCCCAACTTTAATGAACGGTTTGACGGCATTATTTACGCCGTATTCGTATCCTTAGGACTCGCCACATTTGAAAACATTTTATATGTATTCAGTTACGGGCATGAAGTAGGAATTGCACGGGCTATACTTTCAGTTCCGGCACACGCTCTGTTCGGGGTAGCAATGGGATATTATTTTTCTTTTGCTAAATTTACGCCCCAAAGCAGAAAAAGATATTTAACGCTATCCTTAGTCGTTCCTATCCTGCTGCATGGTATTTATGACTTTTTACCACTCCTTGTCGGCAAACTTGCCCAGACACACCCTCTTTTACCGGCCGTTCTGATGTTTGCTTTTTTAGCTTTCGTAATCTTCTTGTGGGTACAAGGTCTGAAAAAAATTAAAAGGTTGTCCTCTGACTTTTATTTCACCGACACACCAAATGTGAAAATAAAAAAAGAACATGTTTCGCCTAAAAACTCAGTATCAAAGAGCGCTATCTTCCAAACTAAATTCTGGTATGACACTGACCCTGCTCTATTTGATAGTGAAAGGGAGGCTATCCTTCAAAAGTACCCTCAGGCAACATTGGAAATAATAAATGGTATCGTAAAATTTTCAATAGAAGTAAACTCTTTCTCCACTTGGAAAATACAACTTTCCTACGCACAAAATTACCGGAAGCTATCACAGCAATTACGGTTATATATTATCTTCCCTCCTCTCAATGAATTAATGGATAGGACAAATGAACTTCCCTATATGCGACAGGACTTATCTGGAAACTACTTTTTAGATCTAGCCCCCTACCAGAACCCTACGGGTGTTGAAACAATAAATAATGCTTTAACCTGGATTCATTTATTTGAGGACTGGAGCAATAAAAAAATCAAACTAAGCGATTTTATCATCGACAAAGGATAAATAATGAAATACGGATAATCATAAGCACAGGTTTCCAACATATTGGTACTCTCCTACGATTATAAATCTCATAGATATTCCGTACACTTAGTCATCACAAAACAATGGATAAGAATTAACTTAATACACCTCAAACCGACATCTACTTTTCTTAATTAATTATTTATTAAAGAACCGGATATAATAAAAAAGTAAAATCCACACACAACAATAACAGCTAAAACTCGTTTTTAAAAGGCATTTCAGAATATAGTTATATGTTTTGAAACAGTTTTTTCTTTGTTTTGTTATTACAAAAAAAAGTTATCTTTGGCGCTAAAATTTTAGACTAAAAACAAATAATCATTTTAAATTCAAAAAAATTAAACACTATGAGTAAACCGCAACAACAGCAAAGTTATACTTTTGCTCTTGCAGTCGTGATTATCGTTTGTTTCTTACTGGGCTTTGTGACCACGATGAACAACTCTATGATCGACTTTTGTAAACAAACCTTTGGATTAACAGAATCACAAGGACAACTTGTCAACACCGCTTTTTACGGAGCTTACATCCTTTCTATTCCATTAGCGCTGCTTATGAACAGATTCGGGTATAAAAAGACTTTGGTTTTAGGTTTAGGCGTGATTGCGCTAGGTTTCTTCCTTAACTTTTTAGGCATTGGCGCTTTTGGTGAAAATACCAATGTTATTTATCCTATATTCTTAGCATGTATGTTCTGCGTTGCTATAGGTATTGTGTTATTACAATTAGTAGCCAACCCTTATGTAATGGTACTCGGAGCACCGGAAAGAGGAGCATTCCGAATGACTTTAAGTCAAACGTTCAACTCTTTGGCAACAACAGTTGCACCTCTTTTCGTATCTATGCTTATTGTTTCCGGAGTAGAAGGCTACAGCGCAAGTTCTATCAAAATGCCATTCCTCGGATTAGGTATCTTCACGTTAATTCTATGTCTGATATTATCATTCATCAAATTACCTGCCATTAAAGAAGGTGAACAAGAGTACGAAAAAGGGAAAACCTATAAGTCAAGCGCATTCAAATATGCACATGTTTGGTTTGGCGCATTGGCCATCTTTATGTACATGGGAGTTGAAATCGGTATTCCTAGTTTGCTTCCTGCAAAAATCCGTTCATTGATGGCTGCTGGAACAATAGCTGCAGGAGTTGACCCAACAACTTTCCTTCCTTTCTACTGGGGTGGAATGTTATTAGGACGTGCTTTAGGTACTTTCATCTTATCTATAGCTAAACCTCGCCAGATTTTAACATCATGCATTATCCTCAGCGTTATATGTGTGGCACTTTCATTCGTATTGCCAGGTATGTGGTCTATCTACGCCTTAATAGCAACAGGTTTGTTCCACTCAGTAATGTGGCCTTTAATTTTCAATCTTGGATTGGCAGATTTAGGTCCGAATACAAAAGCTGCATCTGGTATCATCAATACCGGTGTTATCGGAGCTGCTACATTAACTCCTATCATGGGTAAAATTGCTGATGATATAGGTCTTACCATTGCTATTGCCATGTTATTTGTTTACTATGCTTATATCTTACTTTTCTCCGGTAAATTATCTAAAATACGGACGAAGTAAACAGTATATATTCTTATAAATCATGTATAATACAATAAATGTCCATCCCGGAATTCCGGGATGGACATTTAAGTAAACAGGGACACATAAAGTGTACTTTAAACAACAAAAAAACTTATACAAAAATGGAAAAACCTTATGTAGTCGGAATTGATATCGGCGGTACAAATACTGTATTCGGTATTGTCGATGCCCGGGGTAACGTGATATCAAAAGGAGCTATCAAAACAAATACTCACAATGATATCCACCTATATATGGAAGAACTGTATAACAATCTGTCTATTTTAATTGAAGAAACCGGTGGCATTGACAAAATAAAAGGAATCGGAGTAGGAGCTCCGAATGCTAATTACTACACGGGAAATATAGAACATGCAGCCAATCTGGCGTGGAAAGGTATTGTTCCTTTCAGAAACATTATTTCTGATAAATTTAACCTCCCTGCCGCTATAACAAACGACGCCAACGCAGCTGCAGTAGGCGAAATGACCTACGGAGCTGCCCGGGGAATGAAAAATTTCATTATGCTTACCCTCGGAACCGGTGTAGGAAGCGGTATTGTTATCGACGGTAAAATAGTGTACGGACATGATGGATTCGCCGGAGAATTAGGACATACTACTGCTATACGCCATAACGGACGCTTATGCGGTTGCGGCAGGTACGGCTGCCTTGAAACTTACACTTCAGCCACAGGAGTCGCACGTTCTGCACGGGAATATCTTGAAATGAGCAAAGAACCGAGCTTATTAAGAAATCTTTCTGAAATAACCTCCAAAGATGTATATGAAGCTGCAATACAAGGCGACCCCGCTGCTAAAAAGATTTTTGAATATACCGGTAAAATATTGGGAGAATCTATTGCCGACTTCGTTGCATTCAGTTCACCAGAAGCTATTGTATTGTTTGGCGGACTTACAAAATCCGGGCATTTATTAATAGACCCGCTTGTGGAAAACATGGAGAAAAATTTATTCCCGATATGGAAAGGAAAGATAAAGGTACTTACCTCCGAACTAAAAGAAGCTGATGCTGCAATACTTGGAGCCAGCGCATTAGCATGGGAAATATAACATGTAATTTTTTCTGTTTCAATAACATATAATTGCAAAAGGAGCTATTCCAAAAGCCCAAAAACTTGAAAACAAGTTCATAATTTATAATCCGCACAATGTAATGTTCATGATAAGTACCATTTGACACCTACATTTTAAGGGATAAAGTGGTACTTATCATTTAATCAAATACAAATTGTAGCCTTGGCTGATCGAATCTTGATATTTGAAACAGACGCTTATATATCACACGAAAATGCTATTAATAAAATTCCCGGACTTCTTATTTTACCAAGTATAAAAAAACAGCCTACTTACATTCCGGATAAAATTTTCAGACAATTCTACCATGCACACAACAAAAAGAGTTTAAATATGAATGTCATATATCATAAAATAACATTGTCGCACTCTTGATGACGAACTTAAGGATAAAAAATATTTGCTCCACCCCTCCTTCCCTCTCGTAAAAACAGGCAAAATTAATTTTTCTCCACAGCTTTTTCTTATTCTAAGAAAAGCCCATTTTAACATCTAATGCAAACTTGAAATTTTCTAAGAACAGCAACTCTGCAAAATTCTTCACAACATTATTAATTGAAGTTTTCATACAAATACTCGTAACTATAGATATCCCATCAGACACTTTATATTCCCACGTTTCCAAGCTTTTTACTAAAATAAAATCAAAAAGCTATCTACCAATAAATCTATTTGTAATCATTTTTCCTTTCAAACTAAAGGAGATAAATTAGGGTAATATTTTTGTCTTAAGCTTTTTCATTCCACACTCACCTCAGTACAAACGAACAATAATTAACATAAAAAATAAATATCTGATTTCTAAATGTATTTATTTAAAGATTTTGTATTACACTATCTTTTGAACAAATATATTTTATCCCAAAGTGTTTACAGCCCCCAAACAAACACTAAATCATTGTTTTACAAATAATTAAAACAAAACCCTATTCTAATAAATACTAATTTATAATTATCTGAAAATGAAAACAACCTTTTTCTTAAAAATTTATTTTTATTACAACAATACAGTTACTGACAGATAAACAGCTATATATAAAGCATATATAAACTAAAACTCTTATATAATATGAATACTCACTCCAAATCACGGCAGAACAATAATTAATAAAATAAAAATCATTTCTATAAAAAAAAGCCAAATAAAACTATTATAATATTTGTATAATCGGCATTATACTACTAATAATCAAACATATAAATATGCCTAATACCGGATTTCACAGAGAAGAAAGAAAAATGAATAGTTGCATATAAAGCTAAATAAGTGTAATTTTGCAGTACAAGAATATTCACTTTCATATTTAGAAAGGAAATAAATAAAAATAATAAATATCAGAGGATATAAGTTATACAAGATTCAAGAGGATTTGGTCAATCTCAAAATTTCATAGGTGTTACAAGGGAGACTAGAGGATATAAATTAAAAGGTATAAAAATCATTAAACAGTTCACTCATTCGTCAACATATATATTTGGTATTTAAAACTATAAAAGACGAATAAAAATATAACTGATACGACTCAAATACATAATGATGTATTTGACATATCTATAAAACAGAACCGACTTACACCACACTAATATAGTCTTTTCATATATTTTTATAAAAACAAATGAAGATTACTATTTCAACATCCAATCCAAAGGCAAGATCTTAAAAAACATCTTTTTATTAAAAAAGCGGATGAAAGTATTAGTTACTAATACTGGATTTTCCGGTTGATCTCATATTTATATAAATCTAAAATTAAAATTAATAAAAAATTTTAAAGTTTATTGTCAGAAAAGAACTTATGATAATATATAAATATTCGAAATAACAAATGAAATCTGTGATACAGTCACAGACATTAAAACAGGATTAAAAACGATATAAATTAAAAGATATGCTTTTTTGGAACGTTAATATGTTTCTGGCTTTTGCTATCAGCGTTATATTCACAGGTATACTTATACCTAAGATCTTACTTATCTCTTTCCGGAAAAAACTTTTTGACGGACAGGACGAAAGGAAGATACACCGTGGAGTTGTTCCCAGATTAGGAGGAATAGCGTTTAAACCTGTTATCTTCTTTTCCATGTTATTCCTACTTGGAATTGACATGATTATAGGTAATGGCAAGATTTTCCATGAACTGCAATATGATGTACCTGAAATCGCTTTCGGATGGTGCTCTATTATAGTACTTTACTTAGTGGGTATTGCTGATGACCTGATCGGTGTACGATACCGCGCAAAATTCATTGTACAAATTCTCTGTGGCATCATGCTGGTCTTTTCCGGATTATGGATCAATAACCTACACGGTGTACTGGGAATTTATGAAATCCCCAAATACATTGGCTATCCCCTGACTATTTTTGTAATTGTTTTTATTGTCAATGCAATTAATCTTATTGATGGCATTGACGGACTGGCATCCGGATTAAGCGGAGTAGCCTTACTTTTTTACGGCATTGTATTCATGCATCTTCATCAATACATTTATGCCTTAATGGCTTTTGCTACCTTAGGCACTTTAGTCCCGTTTTTTTACTATAACGTATTTGGGAAAGCTGAACATGGACGAAAAATATTTATGGGAGATACCGGTTCCTTAACCATTGGTATCATACTATCTTTCCTTTGCATCAAAATATGTTCATACAGCCCGGAAAAGGTAGCCCTAATGCCCAATGCTATCCTAATGGCTTTTGTTCCACTTTTCGTTCCTTGTTTTGACGTAATAAGAGTCGTTATTCACAGATTTCGGAATAAAAAACATCTTTTTGAGCCAGATATGAACCATATTCACCACAAACTTTTAAGAATGGGAATATCACAACGCTGGGCTATGATCAGTATTCTTTTATTCTCCCTTCTTTTCACTTTGAGTAATGTGCTGTTATCATCTGTATTAAACATCAACGTTCTTTTAATATGCGATGTCATAGTATGGACAGTATTGAACATTTGGCTAACCAGCAGAATAGAAACAAAAAATAAAAAAACTATACAATAATTGAACAATAAAATGCGAACCAGAAACATTCTATTATTTCTCTTGTTAAGCTTACTATTAAGCTCTTGCAAAACACAAAAAAACATTTATTATTTTCAGGATATAGAACCTGGGGTAGCTCAGGAAATATCCAATCCTTTAGAAATAAAGGTAAAACCTGCTGATAAGATTTCAATTGTAATTAACAGTAAGGATCCGGAATTAGCAGACCTTTTCAATCTACCTATTTACACATATAGAGTCGGTATGCCCAATACCTCATACTTATCTTCCAGTCAACAGATGTCCTCATACACGGTAGATTCCAATGGGAATATTGATTTTCCGATATTAGGAACAATACAAGTTGCAGGAATGAATCGCGAGGAAATTGCTTCTTTCATAAAAAATGAACTGATCAGTAAAAACTTAATCAAAGATCCAATAGTTACTGTTGAATTTATGAACTTATCTATATTTGTATTGGGCGAAGTAAAAACGCCTGGACGAATCGATATAGATCGGGATCAGATTACCATTCTTGATGCCATCAGTATGGCTGGTGACCTTACTATACAAGGACAGCGAGAAAACGTACTCGTATTACGAGATGAAGGAGGGAAACAAATACCTTACCAGATTGATTTACGTTCCGCAGAACAAATGTATGCCTCTCCTGCATTTTACCTACAACAAAATGACGTAGTATATGTTACCCCAAACCTTATGCGCGCAAGACAATCAACTGTTAACGGGAATAACGTATTATCATTATCCTTCTGGATATCATTAAGTTCATTGATTACTTCTGCCGCCGTACTTTTTGTAAAATAATAATTATCATTAAACCTATATGACTACTCAAAATAGCACCAGACCTAAAGACGAAGATTTTTTCCAACTACAAGACCTGTTATACTACTGTATCTTAAAATGGCATTGGCTTGCAATATCCTTATGCTTTGCAATAATCATAGCCATTTTATACATAAAAATAACACCTCCTATCTACACACGTACTGCTGCTGTAGTAATTAAGGACGAATCAAAAGGAAGCTCTTTATCTGCAGAAGCTACAGGGTTCGCAGATCTTGGTTTTCTACAGACCAACACCAATGTAAACAATGAGCTTATTTCACTGAAATCGCCTGATGTCGTATTAGAAACAATAAAACGGTTACATCTGGAAATCGATTATGTCACAGGCAATATATTCAACCAAAAAGTACTATATGGCAAAGATCTTCCAATCATTATTTCTTTTACGGATAAAATGATCAGAGATACTCTTTCTACCTCATTTACATTGCATTTACTACCCCAAGGAAAAGTTGAATTATCTGATTTTGACTTATCTGATGGAAGTACTGTTTATGAAACAATTACTGGTAGTTTAAATGACACCATTATCACCCCATCTGGAACAATACTTATCCAGCCCTCTTCCTATTACAATTTTTACCAAGATCAATATGAACCTATACATATAAAAAAATCTAAACTTTATTCCGTTACAGAATCATATTTAAGCAAATTATCAGTTTCATTAGCTGATGAAAAATCTTCTGTAATCAATATATCTGTAAATGACCATTGTATCCAACGAGCCACAGACTTTATCAACACCCTTATTTCTGTTTACAATGAAAGATGGATTAAAGACAAAAATCAGACAGCTATCAGTACCTCCATGTTCATCAATGAACGTCTTAAAGTGATAGAAAGCGAACTTGGTCATGTAGATAAAGATATATCTTCCTATAAAAGTGAGAATCTGTTGCCGGACATACAAGCAGCTTCGACTATGTATATGACTCAGGCTAATGAAACCAACAATCAGATTTTAGCCCTGAACAATCAGTTATATATGGCTCGATATATCAAAAATTACCTAATGGATAGTTCTTACCAACAATTAATACCAGCTAATTCCGGAATAGAAAGTACTAATTTGGAGCAACAAATATCAGAGTATAATACGATGCAGCTTCAACGAAATAACCTGGTAGCCAATAGTAGTGAAGAAAACCCATTAGTTATTAGCCTAGATCAATCATTAATAGCTATGCGCGAGGCTATCATCCTATCCATTAACAATTTAATGGTCACTCTTAATGCCCAGATTAAGAATCTGGAGCGAACAGAACGGGAAACTACTGCCCGCATCGCAGCGAATCCGACACAAGCACAACATTTGCTTACTATTGAACGTCAACAAAAAGTAAAAGAGTCATTATACCTTTTCCTTTTACAGAAACGCGAAGAAAATGAGTTATCTCAAGCTTTTACTGCATACAATACACGTATTATAACAGCTCCTTATGGAAAAATGACACCTACTTCACCTAAAAAAACTCTTGTTTTCCTCATTGCAATTGTATTAGGAGTACTTACACCTGCAGTTATCATATTCCTTAAAGAGAATTTAAATACAACCGTACGAGGGCGCAAAGATTTAGAAGTACTAACAATACCCTTTATTGGAGAGATACCACTTGCTTTCCGCAAAAAGAAACAATGGCTTCCTCGTAAAAAAGATAACGAAAGCCGACAGGCAGAATATAAAATTGTGGTTAAAGAAAGAAGCCGTAACATCATCAATGAAGCTTTCCGTGTAGTAAGAACCAATCTGGAATTTATGTCAGGGAAAGATGGTAAATCAAAAATTATCATGTTTACCTCTTTTAACCCCGGTAGTGGAAAAACATTTACGTCTATGAACCTAGCGACCAGCTTGGCCATCAAAGGAAAAAAGATTCTGGCTATAGACTTGGATATGCGTAAAGCCTCATTCAGTTTATATATCAGCTCTCCTAAAATAGGAGTTTCCAATTATTTGAGTGGACAGATAGACCAATTAGATGATATCATTGTAAAAGGAAAAACTCATAAAAATTTAGATATTATTCCAGTAGGTACCATTCCTCCCAACCCAACAGAATTACTATTCGAAAACCGACTGGAAGAAATGTTAAATACCTTACGAAAAGAATATGATTATATATTCATAGACTGTCCTCCTGTAGAAATAGTGGCAGACTCCGCTATTATCAACAAACTGACGGATATGACACTTTTCGTTATCCGTACAGGATTAATGAATCGCCATATGCTCCCGGAAGTAGAAAAACTATATACAGAGCATAAATACAAAAATATGGGAGTTATTCTTAATGGTACGATGGAAGCTCACGGTACCTATGGAGGATATTATAAGTACGGATATCAGTCTTACGGATACGGAGAAAAAGAGTAAGTTATGTGGTTTATAGCAAAGCAGGAATCAATAGAAAAGAGCGGTGTATTCAATAATTTTGTTGACTACCATTCTCATCTCCTTCCTGGAGTAGATGACGGGATGCAAACTCTTGAAGAAACTCTGGACACATTAAACTATTTTGAAGAACATGGGGCAAAAACAATCTGGTTTACTCCCCATATCATGGAAGATATACCTAATACCACTGAACATTTACAACAACAGTTCCGTGCATTACAAAAAGTATATCAAGGTAATATAGAGTTACATTTAGCTGCAGAATATATGCTCGACGGTCTGTTTGACGAACGGCTTGCAGCAAGAGACTTATTGCTTCATGGGCAAAACGAGGTATTAGTTGAAACTTCCTATTTCAATCCTCCTATGGGTCTTGAAAATACACTGAAAGAAATTCTGTCTAAAGGATATTTTCCTGTGTTGGCGCATCCGGAACGGTATAATTACATGACGATGGATCAATATATACATTTACATAATATTGGTGTAAAATTTCAACTTAATCTTCCGGCAATTGTCGGAAGTTACGGTTCTACAGTAAAAAAGAAAGCTGAAGAATTACTGTTTAAAGGAATATATGATTTTATAGGTACTGACACGCATACATTATCATCTTTAAAAAAGAATGCTCAAATAAAAATTTCAAAAAAACACATCACCGCATTAAATAAGATAACCCATGCGGAAATATAAGATATAATTATAAAAAAGAAACTATGAAAGCATGTTTTATGGGATTAGGCTATATTGGCCTCCCTACTGCCATCATCGCAGCAAAAAACGGGGTACAAATTACCGGAGTAGATATTAATCCTAAAGTTGTAGAAATGACCAATGCCGGACATTTGCATATCATTGAACCGGGAATGGAAGAAATGCTTCAGGAAGTTATTGCTTCCGGTCATTTACACGCTTCTACAACACCGGAAACCAGTGACGCTTATTTTATGGTAGTTCCAACCCCATTTAAAGGCAATCATGAACCGGACGTCTCTTATGTTGAAGCAGCTACCAGATCTGTCATTTCATTACTTAAAGAAGGAGACCTCTATGTCATAGAATCAACATCACCTATAGGTACAACTGAGATGATGGCCAATATTATCTTTTCCGAACGTCCGGAGTTAAAAGATAAAATATATATAGCTTATTGTCCAGAACGTGTTCTTCCGGGTAACGTTATTTATGAACTGGTACATAACGACCGGGTCATCGGTGGTATCAACAATGAATCCACAAACAAAGCGATAGAATTTTATTCTCAATTTGTAAAAGGGACATTACATAAAACTAATGCCCGCACTGCAGAAATGTGTAAACTCACTGAAAACTCTTCACGTGATGTGCAAATAGCTTTCGCCAATGAGCTTTCCCTTATCTGTGACAAAGCCGGAATTAATGTATGGGAACTAATAGAGTTAGCCAACAAACATCCACGTGTCAATATACTTCAACCTGGTTGTGGTGTAGGTGGACACTGCATTGCAGTAGACCCCTATTTTATCACTGCTGATTTTCCTATGGAATCAAAAATCATTGCACAAGCACGTGAGATTAATAATTATAAATCATTCTGGTGTGCAGAGAAAGTTAAAAATACAATGCTGGAATTTGAGCTAAAGAATCATCGTAAACCAACTATTGCTATGATGGGATTAGCTTTCAAGCCCAATATCGATGATTTACGGGAATCGCCGGCTAAATATATCACAACCAAAGTCATGCAAAGTTGTAACAATGCCAGTATCTTAATTGCAGAACCCAATGTTCAGGAGCATAATGTATTCAAACTAACTGATTACAAAGAAGCGTACGAAAAAGCAGATATCATTGTTTTTATGGTAGCGCATGATCCATTTAAGACACTGCCATACCGTGAAGATAAAGTGATACTTGACTTCTGTGGAATATATAAAAAATGATGAAAGAAATATATCGTTATATCCAAAGTGATTATACACGTTATGGGAAAAAGCCGACATTAAAAAACATTTTAATATCGGCATTAACAGCACGAAACCACTGTTTTGCATATAGTTTTTGGTTAAGACTTGCTTCCAAAAAGAATTTTTTCTACCCTTTAGCCAAATTAATGCATTATAGATTATCCAGAAAATACGGTATTCAAATTTCACCATCTACTCAAATAGGTTATGGTTTTTATATAGGACACGGTATAGGAATTATCATAAACCCTAAAACTATTATTGGAAATAATTGCAATGTCAGTCAGTTCTTGACAATAGGCAGTAACAAAGGAACACCTGCGATAATTGGAGACAATGTATATATAGGACCTTCTGTATGTTTAGTCGAAAACGTACACATTGGTAATAATGCAACTATAGGAGCTGGTGCTATTGTAACAAAAGATATTCCTGAAAATGCAACAGCAGCAGGTGTGCCTGCTGCTGTGTTATCATATGATAACGTCGCTGCATTCATACACAACAAATGGACAATTTCATAACCAAAATTATTTAATATATGAAAAAAATCATGCTCGTTTTTGGAACCCGGCCTGAAGCTATAAAAATGGCTCCGCTTGTCAAAGAACTTCAAAAACACAATAATACATTTGAAACAATAGTCTGTGTTACAGGTCAACATCGTGAAATGCTGGATCAGGTTTTGCATATATTTGACATAAAGCCGGACCATGACCTTAATATTATGAAACAAGGACAGGATCTTTACGACGTAACTGCGCGTGTATTAACCGGAATGCGTGATGTGCTAAAAGAAGTACAACCGGACGTTGTACTTGTTCATGGCGACACCACCACCAGCACTGCTGCAGCATTAGCTGCGTTTTATCAGCAAATACCAGTAGGACACGTGGAAGCAGGATTGCGCACCCATAATATCTACAGCCCATGGCCGGAAGAAATGAACCGCCAAATTACAGGACGGATAGCCACCTATCATTTTGCTCCTACCCCATTAAGCCGTCAAAACTTATTAACAGAAGCTGTAGACGATAGTAAAATCACCGTAACAGGAAATACTGTCATAGACGCACTCTATTGGGTAGTAGATAAAATAAAGAAGGATAAAACTTTAAATAATGAACAGGAACAAGTCCTATTTAAAGCAGGATACGATATAAATCGCCTAAAGAATGGGAAAAAATTAGTCCTCATAACCGGACATCGCCGGGAAAATTTTGGCGATGGATTTATCCATATGTGTACAGCCATAAAAGATCTTGCTTTAAAATATCCGGATGTAGACTTTGTGTACCCAATGCATCTTAATCCTAATGTACGTAAACCTATCCGTGAAGTTTTCGGAAACGAAAACACCATCTCAAATATGTTTTTTATCGAACCACTGGAATACCTTACCTTTGTCTACCTGATGGAAAAATCAACCATCGTTTTGACAGACAGTGGTGGAATTCAAGAAGAAGCTCCGGGATTAGGGAAACCGGTACTCGTTATGCGCGATACCACCGAACGGCCGGAAGCATTGGATGCCGGAACCGTTAAGCTAGTAGGAACTGATTATAATAAAATTTTCAATGAAGTCTCTGAACTGTTAGACGACAAAAAATCTTATGAAAAAATGAGCAAAGCTGTAAACCCTTATGGTGATGGACTAGCATGTACCCGAATTATAAAACATCTAAAATAAGAGAATAGAAATTGATATTATAAAATACAATTTTCAATAATAACATGAGTAATACCACCGAAAATAGTAAAAGAATAGCTAAAAATACACTTTTCTTGTATGTAAGGATGCTATTAATTATGGTGGTAACTCTATATACCTCACGGGTTGTATTAAACGTGCTGGGAGTAGAAGATTTCGGCATATATAATGTCGTTGGAGGCTTAGTCAGCATGTTTGCTTTTTTTTCATCCTCCCTCTCCAATGCAACCCAACGTTTTTTAAATTTTGAACTAGGGAAAGGTAACTTAGAAAAAGTACAAAATGTTTTTAATTTGAGTGTCCTCATATACCTAATCATTTCTTCTGTTGTTTTTATTTTTGCAGAAGTTGTTGGCTTATGGCTTATATATAATAAACTGGTAATTCCCCCTGAACGTTTAGAAGCTGCCCTATGGATTTTTCATGCCACACTAATATCCCTGTTTTTTACTTTAAACGGAATTGTTTTTAACTCTGTTTTAATAGCCAGAGAAAACATGAAAGCCTATGCATATATAGGACTCATAGAAGCTTTCTTAAGACTACTAATTGCTTTAGCTCTTAGCTACTTTGCCTATGACAAATTAAAACTGTACGCCATACTCCTTCTATGTGTTACAATATGCATACAGGGATGCTATGCTATCATATGTATCAAAAAATACCCGGAATGCCGCTACCGTTTCTTCTGGCAATCTGGTTTATTTAAAGAAATGTTCAAATTTGCTGGATGGAACGTTTTCGGAACAGCAATTTGGAGTATTAATGAACAAGGTACCAATATTATGTTAAATATTTTTTTTGGTCCTGTTATAAATGCAGCCAAAGGAGTAGCTTCTCAAGTTAATTCTGCTGTCAATAATTTTAGTATGAATTTCTTCACAGCAGTTCGTCCACAAATAGTCAAATCATATGCAAGCGGCGACATTGATTATTTTATTAAATTAATATACAATAGTTCCCGTTACTCTTTTTATCTAATGTTACTTATTACCTTACCTATACTATTTCGTTCTGATTATATACTCTATTTATGGTTAAAACAGATTCCTGACTTTGCCCCGGCATTTGTTAGATGGATTCTGATATACAGCTTAATAAATGTTTTAACAAACCCATTTTGGTTTGCAATACAAGCTGTTGGAAAACTAAAGAAATATTGTTTAATCGGAGGCCTTGTCTATTTGACGGCTTTTCCGATTAGCTACATATTTCTTTCGTTAGGTTACAGCCCTGTCTCCGTTTTCATTATCTTAGCAGCAGTAAGAGCCGTTTACCTATTTGTCACAATAAAAATAACAAACAATTATGTAAATTTTTCTATGGCTGAATATATCTACTCCGTATTAATTCCAATAGCTAAAGTTACAATTGTATCTGTTTTAATTATTGGCCTAATTAATCTGTTTCTTCCACAAAATTTCTTTGCATTAGTAGTTATATGTTTATTCTGCTTTATAATAACACCTCTTACGATATATAGCATTGGAGTTACTGGACAAGAACGTTTATATATAAAAAATAAAATTACAGAACTTCTAAAATGGAGGAAAAAATAAGAAAAATATTCCGACAATATTCCTTAAAAGAAATCATAAGGATTTTAGACGCAAGATATGGTTTAGGAGCTATAGAACGAACATTAGCCTCCAATTGGTTCAACCCGCTCTATACACTATACTTAAATTTTAGAAGTTTCCCATTTAAACAAGCAATAAGAATCCCTGTTTTTGTATATGGCTTTCCTCATTTTTATTGTTTAAGCGGAATTATGATAGTTGACGGTAAAGTATCTACAGGGATGATTAAATTTAATCAAACCAAACCTGGTGCTCCTTCTAATATGGCAGTAAAATCGGAATTAAACAACGAAGGAACTATTATTTTCAGAGGAAAAGGACTCATTGGAACCGGAAATAAAATATGCGTATTTCAAGGAGCCACCTTAGATCTTGGTAAAAATTTCAAAATTACAGATATGTGCAATATTGGTTGTTTTACATCCATAAAAATAGGAGATCAATCATGGATAGTACATCGTAGCCAAGTACTTGATTCTAATTATCATTATGTTGCAAATTTTTTGACAAGAACTGTTCCTAAAAATGCAAAACCCATACATATAGGAAGAGATTGTTGGATATCCCATTCTTCTACAATTAGTGGGGGCGCTGTTTTGCCTGATTTTACTATAGTCGCAAGTAATAGCTTGGTAGGCAAAGATTTTTCTTCAATTCCTACAAACTCTATGATAGGAGGTACTCCCGCCCGACTTATAACAACCGGAGTACGAAGAATAAATAATTCATCTATAGAAAAAGAAATTATAAATCATTATAATCAAAATCCGAATATTCTATATTCCATCCCTCAAGATGACGATCCTGATCTATATTCATTTGTAGATTATTTTAAATAACATAAGCATACTACAAAGTTTTATATTTTATAATAAAAAGATTGCACTTCTATTTTTAAATGAGAAATAAACTTTTAAACACAGTAATTCTTTGCATATATATATTCCTTACGATATTATATACTGCTTTTAGGCTTGACACGACTTCTGTAATGGGTATCATAATGTTCGGTACATTAATATTATTCATCCTATGTTCTTATTTTAATACCAATAAAATAACGAAACATGATGCTATGATAATATTTTCTACTATAATTTATTTAATTTTTCATCTTACTATCGCAGAAAGTTCTATAATGACAGTCATCCTAATAATGGCAATTGTCTTATTCTACATATACTTAAAATACACAGACATTTCAGTATCCCACGTTGCTTATTTATTAATATTTTTATTTATTTTAAACACGGTCTTAACCTTTGATAAGCTACTACATAGTATATTTTCTCCTTCATACCTTGATTGGTATAAAGGATTATTCTTGAATCCCAACACTAATGGCATTTTTGCAGCCAATGTACTAGCTGCAACATTTTTATTTATAAAAAATAAAAAAACAAGATATATCGTTTCAATATTATTCATACTATATTTGTTAGGGTGTAAGTCCCGAAATATGCTTTTATTTATCCTATCCACATTTGCTTTTTATCAATTATACAAAACAAGATTTTCAAGATATGCATTTCTGTTTTTTTCTTTATTCATATGTATAATTCTATTTTATCTTATCAAAATAGAGCCTCAAATGACTGCTGAAATAGAATTGTTTGGCAAAAGTGGAGGAAGTGCCGGAAGATCTTCCCAAATAATATATATCATAAAAGAATTTCCGCTAACCTTATTTGGCTTAGGAAAAGATATACCTAATAATTATTCACTTGCAACAAATGGATACGCTGTACATAACTTCTATATCAACACAATATACGGCATGGGGATTATTTTTCTCATCATATATTTCGCATTTATAAAAGATATTTATAACAATTTAAGCTCAAACATTGCAAAATCTTTTTTATTGAGTTTTCATATATATTTCATGTTTGAACCGGGAATGCCATTTTATGCACTAATGCAAAACGGATTGCCCATCATATTGATTCTATTAAAATACAAACAAGAAAAAAATGAATATTATACATTGCATCTATAGCCTTAATACAGGAGGAGCAGAAACTATGTTAATTGATATTATCAATAAACAATGTAAATCTAATCAAATAACATTAATTATTATAAATAATTCATATCAAAACTATTTATTAGATAAAATAAATAAAAAAATCAATATAATTTTTTTAAATAGAAAAGAAAGTAGCCACTCACTTATTCCTTTTATAAAATTAAATTATATATTGTTTAGGCTACAAGCTGATGTAATTCATCTACACCAGAGCAATATATCTGCAGTACTACTACCTATATTTCAAAACCTATATTATACAGCACACGATTTAAATATATCACCTAAATACTTCCATAAGTTTAAGCAAATATTTGCTATATCTGATGCTGTAAAAAAAGATATATTGAAAAAAGGTAAATTCCCTGTAACTACAGTACCTAACGGAATTGTTATTGAAAAAATAGACCAACGAAATAAAATACAAGAAAAATCTCTTTTTAGAATTGTACAAGTTGCACGACTAGACTCAAATAAAAAAGGACAAGATATCTTAATTAAAGCTATATTTTTATTACAACAAAAAGGGATTACAAACATACAAGTGGATTTTATAGGTACGGGACACTCCGAAAAAGAATTAAAACAACTAGTAAAAGATTACGGCATAAAAGAACAAATTAACTTTCTTGGTCTCCAAGATCGTAAATATATTTATAGTCATCTCAAAAACTACGACTTAATGTGCCATCCCTCCAGGTATGAGGGCTTCGGACTAACAGTAATAGAAGGCATGGCAGCAAAGCTCCCTGTTCTTGTAGCAACAGGAGATGGACCCTTTGAAGTCATTCAACAAGGCAATTATGGTTTTTATTTTGAAAATGAGAACGCCGAAGATTGTGCAAAAAAAATAGAAGAAATTATAACAAACTATTCCCTTGCTTTAAAGAAAACAGATAAAGCTTACCAGCATGTAATAAATAATTACTCTATAAATCAAACGGTTCAAACATATTTAAAATATTACGAAAACACCATAATTGATCAAAAATAGAATGAGCACTATTTTATAAAAATATAATAATTAGTAAATACAAAGCGAAAAACAAAAATAATTGTATAAAATGATATCGGAAGACATAGCACAACAAGTTTTAAATATTGGCTGCAAATATAATAATCCCAAAGGAGGAGTTGCACAAGTATTAAAAAGTTATGAACTTTCCATTTATCCTATATTTAAGCATGTAACAAATTCCGGTGAAGGAAGTCGCATCTATAAGCTATATAAAGCGATTTCAGCTTTAATTATCATGACACTAAAGCTGATATTTGATAAAAGAATAAAAATAGTTCACATACACACAGCCTCGTACAACAGTTTTAAGCGTTCCAGTTGGTTTGTAAGATTAGCCAAAATTTTCAGAAAAAAAGCCATTTTGCATATTCATGGTGGAGGATTTAAAGAATATTATACCTCAAATAAAGAGTATGTAACTAATATATTAAATAAATGTGACTGTATCATTACTCTGTCTAAATCATGGAAAATATATTTCGAACAAATAACAAATTGTAAACAAATAGAAATCGTTGAAAATATAATTGAAAGCCCGTCCGTCCTAACCACATTAAAAGATCCAACCAAAATCCATTTTTTATTTTTAGGACTGATAACAGAAGAAAAAGGAATTTTTGACTTGTTGGAAGTCATATCCGCCAACAAAAGAGAATGGAAAGATAAATTGTGTTTACATGTAGGAGGAAATGGGAAAATAAATGAATTAAATCATATAATTAATAATAATGAATTAAAAGATATGGTTATATTTGAAGGATGGGTTTCTGGAGATAGAAAAATACAATTACTTAATATTGCTGACGCATATATTTTACCATCCTATACAGAGGGAGTTCCCATTTCCATATTAGAATCTATGTCTTACGGATTACCAATTTTGTCAACACCTGTAGGAGGAATACCAGAGATAGTTGATAACACCAATGGCATACTTTTTACCCCCGGAGACAAAAAGGAGCTTTCCCTGGCTATCGAAACTATATTGCAAAGCCCTCTATTACGAAAAGAAATGGGAGAAAAATCAAAAATAAAATCACAACCTCATTTGCCCGAAAATATAGGACATAAATTAGAAAAAATATATTCCCAAATGCTAAAACTGGAAAAGCAGACAATATAAACATATAAATTCATGAAACTAAAAGTTAAAGAAATATACAGGCAAATACTTAAATGTTCTCCTTTGTATCTTTACTATAGAAAAAGGTTACTGAAAAAACAAAATTTCAATTTCTTGCTAGAAAGCCGTATTAATAAAGCTATACGCAATGTCCCTTTTTATAGCAATTACAAAGAACTGCTACATGGAGAATTTGCTTTAGAAAAACTCCCGATCATAAGAAAGAAAGATATATTAGGAAAAGAGCACTTACTCGTTTCCAAGAAATATAATAAAACTTTCTTAAGAATTATAGAAACAGGTGGATCTACCGGATATTCTTTACAATTATTCCGCTCAATCCGGAATATAATTGCAGAAATAGCAATGGGAGATTACATTTTTTCCCAAATTGGCAAGAATTTAAAAATCGCAATATTAAGAGGGCAAAAACCTCAATCTGGCATCTATGAAATAATATCAAGAAAAAAAATAATATTATCTTCCTACTCTATTAATCAGGAAACATTAGACTCTTATATTGAGGTGTTAAATAAATATCAAATATCCTGCTTGCATGCCTACCCTTCTTCACTCATAATATTATCCAGACTAATAAAAAACAAATATAAAAAGGCTAACCTTCCTTTCCTAAAAGGGATAATCACCAGTAGTGAGATTTTTTCAAAAGAAGATAAAGAACTGGTTAAAGAAGTTTTTCCTTCTGTAAAAATTATAGACTATTACGGACATAATGAACAAACCTGTTGTGCTTATAGCATTAATAATGACAACTTTATATTCAACTATAATTACGGTTATGTCGAGTTTAAAGAAACAGGTGAGAAGCTCAGTAACGGCCATAGAATTGCTGAAATAATTTCTACCAGCATTATAAACCAGACAATGCCTTTCATCAGATATGGCACAGAAGACTATGTTGAATTAGACGAGGATAGTCACATCATATCTATAATTGGTAGAACCTCTGACTTTGTTGTAAATAAAAAAGGTAATATGGTTCCATGCATCGTCCTCACAAGGGACTGCTCTTTACAAAATGTCACCAATTTCCAGTATTATCAAGATGAAATCGGTGTACTCATATTCAAAGTCATCGTCAATAACGAGTTTTCAGACAAAGACATTCAATTTATAAAAGAAGATTTGCAATCCAGTTTTGACAATCTAATCGACTGCAAAGTGGAAATAGTAGATACAATAGAAAGGACTCTGGCTGGAAAACAAAGACGCTTAATTCAGAAATTAGACTTAACTCAATATAATTAAACATGAAAACCATAGGTTTTATAATTAGCCATAAAGAGAATGAAAACCGCAGGGCTTTAATTCCTTCTGACCTAAAAAAAGTAAAAAACACAAATTATGTTTACATAGAAACCGGATACGGAAATGTTTTAGGTTATACTGACGATGACTACTTAAAATATGGTGTGCACATTTGCAGCCGGGAAGAAGTGTTAAGACAAAATATATTATGTGACCCCAAAATAGGTGATGCTGAGTATTTAAGCAACCTACAAAATGGACAAATAATATTTGGATGGATACATGCTGTTCAGAACAAAGACATTACCGATAAAATTATTCAATCAAAAGCCACAGCTATAGCATGGGAAGATATGTATTATAAAGGAAAGCATATTTTCTGGAGGAATAATGAAATTGCAGGTGAAGCTGCCATTATGCATGCATATAGTTTACACGGGATTTTTCCATATGATACTAAAGTTGCAATATTAGGCAATGGAAATGTAGCTAGAGGGGCATACCGGATATTAGTCTCTCTTGGAGCTGAAGTAGTTCAATACAGTAGAAGAACAGAAAGTCTGTTAAGAGAAGAAATTGGTATGTACGACGTCATTGTAAACGCCATTTTATGGGATACCACAAGAAAAGATCATATCATTTATCGGGAAGATTTATCAAAAATGAAAAAGAACTCTCTGATAATTGATATCAGTTGTGATAAAAACGGAGGAATAGAAACTAGCATACCAACTACTATTAAGCAACCAATCTATTACACAGACGATGTTGCACATTATGTAGTAGACCATACTCCATCACTATTTTACAAAACCATATCCAAAAATCTAAGTTGCATATGTGTTGAATACATAGATAATCTTATAGAAGAGCAACCCAACCAGATATTATCCGATGCTTTAGCTATAAAAAATGGTATTATTATTGATAACAGAATAAAAATATTCCAAAACAGATAACAAAATGAAAAATTCTATCGTATACAAATTTTTAAAATCTTTTAAAAGATTTTATTTCTTATTGAAATTACTTTTCAATAAGAAATTGTACAAATCAAAATCATATTTTCCGGAATTAAAAAGCAAATCACAATTACGCATTTTAGGAGAACAAGCTTGGTTTATAATAAAATACAATGAACCCAACAACCAGTATTTTCTTTACGGATTTGATGTAAAAAGCAAAGATGAAATAAATCAATATCTTCCTTATGTTCAATTTAGAACCACCAGAAACCGACTAAATTTAAGGCCTCATTATTTATATCAAAATGCAGAATCTTTTAATTACATCTGTCTATTGAGAGATAAGTTTTATTTCGGTCAGTTATTATCTAGTTTAAACATAGGAACACCTAAAAATTTAATGCTCATATTTGGAAAAGAAGAAACATTGTTGGATTTAAAACAAAATAAAGAGTATCCTCTATCTTCATTATTAAATTATGATATTGATTCTTATTGCAAAATGATTATTGGAGAATGTGGAAAAGATGTTTTTGCCCTTCGTATCAAGAATGGAAAGATTTTTGTTAATTCAAGTCCAATTGAATTTACTGATCTGTGTTCTTTAATAAAAAACGGTACTTTTCTCATACAAGAAAAAATTATCCAACATAAAGACATGTCAGAGCTATACCCTCATTCCGTTAACACATTAAGAATTATTACATGCTGTGATAATAAAGGAGAATATCACGCTTTAAGTGCAGTATTGAGGGTAGGAGCAAATGGGAATACAGTAGACAATTGGGCAGCAGGAGGTTTAGTCATAGGAATAACATCCAATGGAGAATTAAAGGACTATGGATTTTATGAAATAGAAGGGAAAACTAAAACATCTGTTCACCCAGATACACAAATATCATTTAAAAATTATAAAATACCGTTTTATAACGAAGCGATAAAGGAAGCTGTTCGACTACATAAACTATTTTACGGCATAAAAACAATAGGCTGGGACGTTGCTATAACTCCCCAAGGACCATGTTTTATAGAAGGAAATGATAACTATGAAATATCACTAAACCAGGTTGCAGACAAAGGACTAAAATCAGAATGGTTAAAATTATATGGTACCTCTAAAAATCAGATATAAATCAGATATAAATCAGACATCTATAAAAACAGATATTTTTTATCTAAAAAAATCTAAATTATCTGATATAAAAGGCATAAAATACTGTAATTAATACACCACAACACCTAATAATGCTGCTATAGCACAAAAGTATTAAGTAGAATATTAAAACGAAGAATAATGATAGAAGAATTTAAGCGATTAAAATTATATTGTGAATCTCAGCATTTTAAAGGTTGGGATCCTTATGATGGATTAAATTCAAAAATATTTCAATCGTTACCCCTTCTAAAAAAATCAGCATTATGTAGATTAGCTGTAATACAAGGATTTAAACGTAGCCCTATTAACTTACGTCCCATTGCATTGGTTCCCAAAGAATATAACGCAAAAGGAATTGGGCTATTTCTACAAGGATATTGTAACTTATATAAAGCAGTATGTTTTAATTCTGATTTGAGTAACGAGTTAGGTACAAAAGAAAGTCTATATGAAAGAATAAATGAATTAGCAAACCTACTTATTAAACTTCAATCTAAGGGATATAGTGGAGCTTGCTGGGGATATAACTTTGACTGGCAAGCGCGCCGTCTATTCCTGTTTCCCAAATATACTCCAACCGTGGTAGCCACTTGTTTTTGTGCTACAGCCTTAATCGATGCTTATGAAATAACCAAAAATGAGAAATATTTAGAAGTTGCTCTTTCTTCTGCAGATTTCATATTAAAAGATCTGCATCAAACTGAATATAATAATGGATTTTTATTTTCATACAGCCCATTACAAGGGAATGACACTGTATTCAATGCCTCACTATTAGGGAGTAAATTACTGAGTTACTGCTACCATTATACAAGAAAAGAAGAATATAAAAATGCCGCCCGCTCTTCAGTTATTGCTTGTTGCAACAGTCAGAATAGCGACGGTTCATGGGTATATGGCATGCTGCCAGTCCAATCATGGATAGATAGTTTCCACACCGGTTATAATTTAGACGGTCTTATTGCTTATGAAGAACAAACTGGAGATAATTCCTTTCATCAAAACATAGAGCAAGGGTTTGATTTTTATATTAAAAACTTTTTTGAAGAAGATGGTTGCCCTAAATATTACCACAATAAAAAGTACCCTATTGATATCCATTGTTCCGGACAATTATTCATAACCTTATCGCGGTTGCATAAATCAGAACAATACAAAGAATTGGCTCATAAAGTTTTAAAATGGACTACTAACAATATGCAGGATAAACAGGGTTACTTTTATTATCAGCTAAAACCTAATATCAGTTCAAAAATTCCATACATGCGCTGGAGTAATGCTTTTATGTTCAACGCATTAAGTTACTTTTTATTAACATATAAAAATATATGAACCCTGCTATCAATACATCCATATCTTTACTATCCAAAAGAGAATCTAGCATTATCAAAGGAATGCTCATATTACTAATAATTCTTGGTCATAATGGCATCTTAATGGGTAAAGCACCTGGATTAACAGTTACATCATTTAATAACTACTTATATTCCTTTCATGTATATTGTTTTCTATTCTTACCATTTCTATATAACATTCCTTTATTTACAAAAGAAAGAATAAAAAAGAATTTTATTCATTTATATAAACCATATACAGCCGCCTTTCTGCTCCTACTATTAATTTCACTTTTCTCTTCTCCTAAAACTAACTTGGTCGGAATCATCTGGGCCTATATATCAGGGAGTGAGCCCCTCCTTAAAACGAACATAGGAGCTTCTTTTATCTGGTTCTTGCCAACAATGTTTTCCCTATTACTTATGAGAGATTTTTTCATGAAAAAAGGGAAAAAACTGACAGGAATCACACTTCTATCATTCATAATATTATCTCTATATTCTGTATTCAATATTATACCTTACAATGCAACAAATTATTTTATCCTCGGTATGTTCACAGCAATCAGATATTTAGGAATGGCCATATTATTACGTTTTCTCACAGAAAAATATATAAATAACCGGTTATTTATATACATAATTATTGCATTTGCAATAATTTCCTCCACTTTATTTTTTTGCCTTTATAATACAAACAATTTTCTTATAATAAAAAAAGTAAATGCAAATATTCTTCTCCCTATATTAATGTTTCTTTCCATAATCAATATTGTAAAATTGTTATCAAATATCCAAATTTTAAACATTTTTGAAAAACTTGGCTCTATTTCTCTTGAGATTTACATAATCCATGTTTTCATATATAATGCTTTCCTTATAATATCCATAAAATTAGGATATGAATTAAATTTCTGGCTTGGTATAACCACATTGGCATTAACTATTATAGCTACAATTTCAATTATATCAATAACAAAAAAAACACGTTTATATAAATTCATATTTAAATAAAAATCCCCCATAATTTATAAATAACAACAATGAATACAATTTCATTAAACGGAGTTAAAATATATCCCTTTACCTCATTTTCCAATCTAATGGAATATGTAGAAGGGCAAAAAGGGATTCTCGTTGCAATTAATGCTGAAAAAATATTACATGCTACGGATGAAACCCGGGCTATTATAAACAGGAATCTGGGCTATTGCGATGGCTCCGGAGCTGTGTTGGCTTTAAAACAAAAAGGCTATAAAGATGCTTGTAAAATTCCGGGATGCGAGTTATGGCTTAAAATAATAGAACATTTCTATAAAGAAAAAACGTTCTATCTAATAGGCTCCAAACCTCAGGTAATAGAAGAAACCATATCAAAGCTCAAGGTGGAATATCCGGGTATCCGGATAGTAGGTTATCGGGATGGATACATTAAAACAGAAGAAGACAAAACGGCTTTAATCAACGATATTGCACAGAAGCGACCTGACGTTGTTTTCGTGGCAATGGGTTCTCCTAAGCAGGAACTACTGATGGAAGAAATACAAAAACAACATAACGCCATATTCCAGGGATTGGGAGGTAGTTTTGATGTTTATACGGGACATGTAAAACGTGCTCCTAAATGGTGGGTAGACCATAATCTGGAATTTGCATACCGGCTAATTAAACAACCCAAAAGAATTACCAGACAAATCCATTTGGTAAAATATGCATGGTGGTTAGTGACTAAAAAATTATAAATAAATATATTAAACGAATTTTATTCTAAATAATAATCAACGAATTAGACACTTCAAACACATAATTAATACCTTAAATACATACACCGTATTTAAGGTATTATCATAAAAAGATTCCGCTTTATCTGAAACAGTCCCCTTCCTAAAAGAAATATTTTTCCCTTCAGTACAGGTATAACATAATCTCAAAAAGTTATAATCTTAAAACACACTTATCTCTATCAACATAAACCCGTCTGCAGCACAAACTTTAAAGAAAAAACAATATCTTTAATACGGTTTTATCAAACCGTTGAAAAGCTTTAACTTTGTCTCATTATTTGCGGCGGATATAATAACTGACTGAAAAATGAATGAAAATGCCCTATAGAAACTTATTTGGCATAGGTAGTCTTGCCTGACAAAAACATTTATACAATTCAGCAGTGGCAATCTAAAAAGATCTCGTTTTTTACAACGGCCAAGAGAATTTAGAAAAGTAAACACAACAAAATTCAAGCAAAGAAATCTGTTATAAAAATTAACAGGAATGTATGATGCACTAAAAAATGATCACCAGCACTGGCTGTATTTTTTCAGCAAATACCAATAAGACATGTGAAAGCAGGTTTACACGCCTATAATATCTATAGCCCATGACCGAAAGAAATGAACCGCCCAATTACAGGATATATATAACCACCTATCAGTTTGCTCCTACCCCATTAAATCGTCAAAGTTTACGAACAGAAGTTGTAGATGAACAGAAAACACATTAATGGGAAAATACTGTAATAAATATTCTCTATTAGAAAACAGATAAAACGAAGAAATACAAAACTTTAATAATGGACTAAAACAAAAACGCTATACCCCCCATAAAAAATGAGAAAAAATTACCTTCATAACCAGACATCATCAGAAAATTTTAGTAATGTATCTACTCATAGGCGTACAGCCCAAAGATCCAACTCTAAAATATTCGAATATAAATTTCATATACCCGATGCCTCTCTTAATCCTTATGCACATAAATAAACTTACCCACGAAGTTTTTGGAAATAAGAATACTATTTCAAATATGTTTTTTACCGAACCATTAGAATACCTTATCTTTGTATAGATAATGGAAAAATCACCCATCGTTCTGACAAACAGTGATAGAATTCAGAAAATCTCTGAAAATTGGGAAACTGGGATTTATTATGTGTAACACACACCAAACATTTTGATGCACTAAAAGCAAGAACTGTAAAATCAATAGGGATTGATTATAATAAAACTTTCAATGAAGTTTCTGAACTGTTAAATCACAAAGAATCTTATGAAAAGATAAACAAAGTTATAAATTCCTACAGTGATGAGCCGACATGTGAAAGAGTCATAAACTCATTTAAATAAATATTTATCTCAATGGATACTATACAAGCAAATAATAAAAGAATTGCGAAAAATACACTGCTACTTTATATTCGCATGATTTTTACCATGCTTGTAAGTCTATACACTTCACGCGTTGTATTAAATACTTTAGGAGTTGATGATTTTGGAATATATAATGTTGTAGGCGGGTTTGTTATAATGTTTACATTTATAAATAATGCAATGTCATCTTCAACTCAACGTTATTTAAACTTTGAATTAGGAAGTGGTAATTTTTCAAAATTACAAAATATTTTTTCTACAAGTGTTAATATTCACATTATAATCTCTGCAATAATCATCATATTAGCAGAAACAATAGGCCTTTGGTTTCTTTACAATCACATGACAATTCCTCAAGAACGCTTTGAGGCCGCATTATGGGTATACCAATTTGCAATCATGTCAACTGTGGTCATGGTAATAAGCGTTCCATATAATGCGGCAATCATAGCTCATGAGAAAATGAGTACTTTCGCTTACATATCAGTTATAGAAGTTATACTAAAGCTACTCATCGTTTATCTGTTATCTATTTTTAATTTTGATAAATTAAAATTTTACGCTGTTCTGATGTTCTGTATTCAACTTATAATCAGGTTTATTTATGGAAGATATTGCAACAAGCATTTCGAGGAGACCAGATATAAAAGAATATGGGACGTAAAACTTCTCAAAGAAATGTCTAGTTTTGCTGGCTGGAGTTTATTCGGAAATTTGTCCAGTGTGTTATCTACCCAAGGAGTCAACGTTCTACTAAATATGTTTTTTGGACCTATAGTCAATGCAGCACGAGGTATTGCAGTCCAAATACAACAAGCAATTAATGGATTTGTACTGAATTTTCAAACTGCCATTAATCCACAAATAACCAAAAACTATGCCTTAGGAAATATAAAGTATTTGCATAATCTTATTTTTACCAGTGCTAAATTTTCTATTTTATTACTACTAATACTATCACTTCCTATTTTTATCGAAACAGAGCAGATTTTACAGCTATGGTTAAAAACAGTACCTACCCATACGGCTAATTTCACAAGAATAATTCTTTGCATTGCTATCATAGACTGTACAGCAAACGCATTATCCATAGGAGCACAAGCTACAGGCAAAATAAAAAGATATCAAATTACAATCGGATTTATTATTCTTCTTATTGTACCCGTATCTTATTTAACATTAAAAATAAAGGCTGTTCCAGAATTTGTTCTATATGTCCACTTAGGCATTGCTGTCATTGCACAAACAGGACGAATTATCTTTATGAAAAAGTTAATTCAACTTCCAATAAAAAGCTTTATATCCAAAGTATATCTTCCTTTTCTTAAAGTTTTAACAACTTCTGCTATAATCCCCGGAATAATATACCATATAATTCCCCCCTCTCTGAATAGATTAATAATTATTTCTTTAATCTCAGTTACAGCAACAGGAATATCCATTTATTTATTAGGATTAAATAATAATGAAAAAAAATTTCTAAAAACGAGCATTAGCAACATCCTATTAAAACTCAAAAAGAAATGACCAGCAACTCGTTAATATCAATAATAATTCCTATTTTTAATAGAGAAAATACTATAGAAACTTGTATTCTTAGCATACTACAACAAACATATGAGAACTTCGAATTACTCCTTATTGACGATGGCAGTAGCGACAAATCTGCTGAAATATGCAGATCTTTATTGAAAAAAGATTCTAGAATAAAATTTTGGCAACAAAGTAACAAAGGAGTAAGTGCTGCCAGAAATTTGGGTATTTCATACGCCAGTGGGAAATGGATCACTTTCATTGATTCCGATGATATCATTGATTCCAATCACTTAAGTAATCTCATACGTGTAGAAGAAAAAAATGCAGATATGGGAATGATTGGATATAAATATGGTGAGAATATAGAAGGTAAATTACAAATAAAAGGTTCTTGCACTCCTAATGATATTGAAATTCAAAGCACCAATAAAATTATACAATATATATTCGGAGACTTTAACCCATACCAAAATCCCTATTATTTTTGTTGGATAAAGATATTCTCTGTTTCAATAATAAAAACCAATAACATAAAATTTAATGAAAAAATATCTTTAGGAGAAGATCAAATATTCGTAATTGATTATCTCCTACATACAAAAAAAATCTTTATTAGTAATGCATGCAGTTATATTCTCTTGAATTGGGGAGATAAAACAAGTAAGTTAAGTTCAAAGTTACGTTACCCGGAAGAGTACTTACTTAATATTACAGCCAATTATGAAGCCTTAATAAAATTATATAATCAAACCAATGTAAGTGAAGTTAAAGCTTATGCAAGTAATTACATTGTTGACAGATTATATAACAAAATTATCATTCAATACACATTGCCACAAAACAAGAAATTGTTGCCTTCCGGTTATTTAAAGAAATTCACTAAAAACAACATATATCCTCTTATCTTAAATGAGAAAGAAAACTTTTCTGATATAAAAAATAAACGAATTGCAATGTTCTCTTGGTTATTATGCAAATTCGGTGTAACAATAAACATACTTTTATGTCACACATACAACATATTATTGTCTATATATCAAAAAATAAAATAATTCAGAAACTCTATCATGATACATATTGATGTAAAAGAAAATTGCTGTGGATGTAACGGTTGTGTTCAATGCTGTCCTAAACAATGCATCACAATGCACACAGACGAAGAAGGCTTCTGGTATCCAACAGTAGATATCAATATATGTATCAATTGCGGATTATGTGAACGAGTCTGCCCCGTACTAAACCAGAATGAGCCACAAAAACCGTTACATACATATGCCGCAAAAAATAAAAATAAGGAAATACAATTACAAAGTTCCTCCGGAGGTATGTTCTCACTTATAGCTGAATACATTATCAAACAAAACGGTATTGTCTTTGGAGCTAAATTCAATGAAAAGTGGGAAGTCATACATAGCTATACAGACACAATAGAAGGTTTAAAAGAATTCAGAGGTTCTAAGTACCTACAAAGCCAAATAGGAAATACTTATATAAAAGCTAAGGAATTTTTAATTCAAGGGAAATATGTACTATTCAGTGGTGTACCTTGCCAAATTGCAGGATTACATAAATTTCTGGGGAAAACATATGAAAAATTACTTACTATTGATATAATTTGCCATGGTGTCCCCAGTCCTAAAGTATGGAATATGTATTTAAAATCGTACTATCCTAATATTAATATTCAGAAATTCTATTTTCGAAATAAAGATAATGGCTGGACAAACTACAATATAAAAATTCATGGTGTCCTGCCCCCAAAAAATACAAAAGAAATAATCATCACCGAATCTGCCAGAAGGAACATTTACATGAAAGGATTTCTATCAAACCTTTATTTACGCCCATCATGTTATGCCTGTCCAACCAAACAATTTAAAAGTGGAAGTGATATCATGTTAGGAGACTTCTGGGGCATAGAACACACGATTCCTGAATTTTATGACGAAAATGGGATAAGTGCTGTTTTTACTTTATCTGCTAAAGGAAATAAAATTATAGAAAGTATAGATTCCGATAAGACAGAAACTGATGACGAAAAAGTAGTTACACATAACATTAGTATCAATAAATCTGTAAACTATGACTCTAAAAATAGAAATATATTTTATAAACATTTAGAAAATAAAGGGTATAAAAAAGCTATGAGAAAAATATTATATAAATCTAAAATTATAAGAATTTGCAATAGATTAAGAATTTACAAATAAAAAGTCTAACCCAAACATAATTTATTATGAAAATCGGGATTCTAACATTACCTTTAAATATAAACTACGGGGGTGTTCTTCAGGCATATGCACTCAGCACCGTACTCAAGAAGCAAGGGCACGACACGTTCATTATAGAAAAAAAGCAGCCTACAGACCCCTGGTGGAAGTTGAACCTGTTTTACATAAAACGTATTTTCAGAAAGTTTGTTTTACGGAAAAAAGGAACGGAAATATTCATTGAAAAAAGGACACGGAAAGAATATCCCATAATAACACAACATTTCCAATCGTTTATAACTCAATATATTCCTCGGACCATTACAAAAAGCTACGAGGAAGTGTTGAATGACAACCTCAACGCCATTGTGGTGGGAAGCGACCAGATATGGCGTCCAAAATACTTTTCCGGAGATATTAAAGACGCATTTTTAGCTTTCGCCAATGGCTGGAACATCAAAAGAATAGCTTATGCAGCATCTTTCGGCACAGACCAATGGGAATACACGGAAACCCAAACAAACGTATGCAAAGAGCTGATAAAAAAATTCAACGCTGTATCCGTACGGGAAAGCTCTGGTGTAGGCTTATGTGCCAAGTATCTGGATATTAAAGCACAGCAGGTATTAGACCCCACTTTACTTTTAAAAAAAGAGGATTATATCCGACTGATAAATGGAGCTGACACTACGAAACCGGAAGGCAAGGTTTACGCGTATATACTGGATTCTACCGGACCTAAAATGAAATTACTGGAAAACATAAAGAAACAGCTTCACGCTGAATCTTTCTCCATAAAAACGACCATAAACGACCGGAATGTCCCTGTTGAAAACCGCATATTAACCTCCATAGAGCAGTGGTTACGAAATTTCAACGAAGCTGAATTTATTGTTACCGATTCTTTCCACGGTTGTATTTTCTCTATCATTTTCAACAAACCGTTTATCGTATATGGAAATACTGAAAGGGGGTACACCCGGTTTACGTCGCTACTGTCCACATTTGAACTGACTGATCGTTTGATTGTAAACCCGGACGATATTTCTGACATCGCAACAAAACCGATAAACTGGGAAAACGTTAATCTCCTCCTAAAAAAAGAGCAGGAAAAATCATTTCTATTTTTAGACAAAGCGTTAAATTAAAATCAAATAATCATGCATACCGAATGTCCACTGGTTTCTGTTATCATACCTGTATATAATGTAGAAGAATACCTGCATGAATGTGTTGACTCCATCCTGCAGCAAACTTACCCAAATACAGAAATAATATTGGTTGACGATCAATCTACGGACAACAGTGGAAGAATATGCGATGAATATGCTTCCCGATATTCCAACATTAAGGTTATCCATAAAGAAAACGGGGGAGCAAGTTCTGCCAGAAATGTAGGCTTGGAAAGTTCACAAGGTCAGTTCATTATGTTTGCCGACAGTGACGACTTCATGGATAAGGAAATGATAGAGGAGTTAGTGGCTTTACAAAAAAGCACACAAGCAGAAGTTGTAGGTTGTGAATTTCTGAAATATTCTTCCGAAACAAAAACCGACATGGTTATGCAGCATGACCTTCAACCTATCCACCCATATACTCCCCTGCAAATCATCCGGTTAATGTTTGAGTACACGATGGATTGCGCTCCCTGGAACAAATTATACGACCGTGCAACAATAGGTGACTTGCGATTCATAGAAGGTATTACCAACGAAGACATGGTGTTCTTGTTTCAACTGTATTTAAAATGCAACAGCATTGTGTACATGAACAAAGCTTTTTATCATTATCGCAGCAATCCTAACAGCGTTACCAGCAATTTTAACCACAGGTACGATATTTTTTATAATGCCTTATTTTTAAGTTCCGAGATTGACAGGCTTCACCTCGACTTAAAAAAAGAAGTTACCATATACACTGATAAACTAGCCATGGATTGCTGCTTCTATACCATCCGGTATAGGATTATCAGTCAATACAGAAAGAAATATCAGGATTGCAGGAATCACTGTCTGAAGAATTTTTCATCCATCTTTTTCAGCCCCAACTATTCATACAAATACCGTCTAAAATTATTTGCTATCTTACTGTTTAAGGGATAGATAGAAACAAACATATATACCCGGTATGGCTCTGATTAAAGCTGCTTTTTCCTATGATTTTTATAAAAGTCCGTCAAAGAATTAACTAAACGGGTTCTCTCTTTTTGCATAAGAACTTTTCTTTCTAAAATATCTCCGAAAATTTCAACCAGAAGGAATAACAAGCAGCGCATACGCCATACGACTTTGATTTTCCAGTAAAGCATCCCACTGCCCCATGAAAAACACCATCACCCGGAGTCATCCGTTCAAAGTTATTACCACCCGTAGATTTTATACCGAAGAGCATAGCCTGTCCGTCATCATCAACGATATGGAAGGCGAACAGTAGGTGTTCATACTGACCTAAGCCAATAGAAAAAGATATTCTAACTTACCTCTGTTACTACGATAACCTTCTCTCCCCTAAAACTCAAAATCAACTTATGAAATTCACCAGCATATAAATTATCCAGGTCAAGTAGTTCATCAAAATCGGTCAGACGGCCTGACTCCACTTCATAACGAACCTGTAATTCTTCCAACTTTTGGATAAGTTCCCGAACTTGGGGTGTATCCTGATAAACAAAAACATAGAAGCTGAATAGTTCCTGAGTATTAAATCGGTAAAAGGCTATCGGCTTTTCCTTTATCCAATCCTCATCTTCACAGGTAATAGTATTTTCCAAAAAATAATGAGGAGAAACGATTTCCATTCCTGTTACTTTCACATCTTTCACCTCCTGCTCCGGTATATAGAACAAACCATCCAATAAATAAAGTTTCATCCTGTTACCGGTAACAGAACTGTCACACTCATATACCACCCGGCAGGAATACAATTCCAATTGCCCCTGATAAGAAAAAAGCCGGTTTTTCACATAATCCGCAGAATGTATGGAATCCAACAGAATGAATTCCGATATTTCGGAATAAGCCTCTATCTCTTCTCCGGAATGCAGAACAATGTTAAGCTCCATTTCATACCGGACACCATCTGCTTTCACGAAAAGAAACGATGACAAGAAAAGACAAAACAAAAATATTTTTTTCATCCGATGATTTTAAATTAAATGCACTGACAGACAAAGCTATATCTTTCCAAGACAGGAAACAAATAAAATCACGAACAACTTACACGATTTTTCAAAATAAAAAAGCGCATCGATAAGCCGAAGCCATCCATGCGCTCAAAACACATATAAATTATGTTCAGAATTATTTTTTCAGAGATATTTCATCTATCGCTTTCAGCAGATTACGGATATCTTCCGGATAGACATCACCTATTGTACCAATACGGAAAGTATTGGCATCAGATACTTTTCCCGGATAAATCACGAAACCTTTTGCTTTCAGTTTTTCATAGAAACCGGCAAAAGAAAAATCGGCATCCGGATAAAGGAATGAAGTAATGATAGGCCCTTGCATATCATCCGGCAACAAAGGCTGGAAACCAAGTTTCTTCATACCATCTACCAAAACACGGTGATTTTCTTCATAACGGCGGTTACGCACCTCAATGCCCCCTTCGGCTTTCAGTTCCTGCATAGCCTGATAAAAAGCACGGACTACATGGGTAGGAGAAGTAAAACGCCACTTACCACCCCCTTTTTCCATCGTTTCCCATTGAGCATAAATATCCAATGATAAAGAACGGGCATTACCTTTGGTAGCCATCAGTTTTTCTCTGCGGGCAATGATAAATCCAAATCCGGGAACTCCCTGTACACATTTATTTGCACTGCTCACCAGAAAATCAATACCTAATCCACGGATGTCAATAGGCACTCCGGCAAAGCTGCTCATAGCATCCACAATGAAAGTAATTCCTTTGCCACGGATCACCTCGGCAACTTCTTCGATGCGATTCAGCAATCCGGTAGTAGTTTCACTATGTACCATAGAAAGATGCGTTACATCCGGATATTGTTCCAAAGCCTTGCGTGCTACATCGCCGGTTATCACTTCCGTTTCACGAAGCGACACCAGTTCGTAATTCAAATGATAATAATCCGCTATTTGCGCCATACGCTTACCATAAGCACCGTTAGCCAGAATCAACAATTTATCATTCACGCCTACGGCAGCTCCGATAGTAGCCTCAACACAATACGTACCACTTCCCTGCAATAACACATCCGTATATTCATTTTCATCCAACCCGCACATTTCCAACAACCCTTTACGGATAGGAGTTACAATACCTTCATTATAATCTTTGTCCCAGGTACACCAATCCTGCATCATGGCGCCACGCACAGTATCCGTAGTACTCAGCGGACCGGGAGTTAATAATAAATAATTTCTTTTCATTCCTATGTCCTCTTTATTTTATTCGTTTTCCATTTTTTTATTCAATTTCTCAATATAAGCAGGCAGTTCCGTGATGTTATCCAGCACCATATCTGCACCCGCAGCTTCCATACGCCGACACACGACTTCTTTCAGGTTGAGCTGATCTTCCGGCGAAAGTTCCTCATATTCATCCTCCGTCAACCCCATTTCATTACTACCCACAATCACCCCGACAGTCCAGACTTTAGCATTCACACCCTCTTTTATATCTGCGATAGTGTCCCCTACCTTCACCACACAATCCACAGAAGGCACAGCCAGATCAATCATGTTCTTATAAATCATATAAGGCGCCGGACGTCCAGCCGGAAGCCCATCAGGAGTAACCAGATTATCTACCCGATATCCCTTCTTTTCCGCTCCCGGGCGCACAACTTCCATCATTTCTGCCGTATAACCCGTGGTAGATCCTATCTTTATTCCCTTACTTCGGAGTTCTTCCATCGTATCAAGCACTCCCGGAATAGGAGTAGTAAAGTCTGATAAAGAAGCGAACAAATGCTTTTCAAAGCTAACATACATCTCATTCACATCAGTCTCATTCCAATCTCTCCCATAACGCACGCGAAACTTTTCCGTTACATCCGGCATAGACAAAATCGCACGTATATGGTCTATTTTAAGCATACCCATCGGCTCACGTGCCTGACGGTAAGTTATATCAATTCCTTTTTCTTCAGCAAAAACTTTCAGGAAAGCATTCAGCGGAGCAAAGCAGCCATAATCCACGGCAGTACCCGCCCAGTCCATAATAACACATTCTATTCTTTTCATATCTTACTTATATTGTAAATTTATTGCACAGCATAGGGAGAAACCACGGTTTGCTTGCTGACTGAGGGCTTTGCATAAAACTTCAGACAAACGGCTGCTCCCACAAAAAGCAGACAACAAACGGTTCCCATACAGATAATCATATTATTATAAAAATGCAGCCATCCTATTTCCGGCGCCAGAAACTCTTTCAATATCAAGACACAAACCGTACCCAAATAACCCATGAAATCAATTGTTATAATGAAGAACCCTACATTCCCTTTAATACGGAAAGAAGCCACAAAGCGTTCAAAAAAGAGGGTCTGAAAACTCAGATAGGCAATGTACAAGCCAAGGCTTTGCATAAACACCCACACTACCGGCGACAAAGCAAGCTCGTTGTAATTAAATGCAATAAACACCAGGCTTCCCAGTCCCAAGGCGACAAGCGCCAGCAAAGTGTAAAGAGTATTCAAATGATTCCGGTTCAACGAGATCAGACAGAAAAGAATCAGGATAATGACAGTCACAGTCCCATCCACCATGCTAAACGTCCACGACGGTACTGCCGTAACATCCACTATCTTCACCAGAAAATCCTCTTTAATATCCTGCATCACAGTAATACAAAGGTTAGCTATGAAAAGCATACCTAACAAAGGAGCAAAACGACGGAATATGCTCCTGCGCTGTTTTGCATCCATAGGTACACGCTCCGTACAGCAAGCTATATCTTCGGCATCCGGCTGGGGTAAACGATTCAGAAGAAATCCGGTTCCGATAAGCAGCGGAGCCGCCACCGCACCGATAAGGGCAGGCATCCAAAATGGGTTTATTTGCAAATCATTCAACAGAAATAAGCCTGTAGATTTAGCCACCCCAGAACTAAAAGCAATGCTAAGCCCCATAATACTGGCTAAAATACTGCTGATTTTACGTCCTTCCAGAAAACTGAATATAACACCCCACATACATCCCAGGGCAAGGCCATTAAAAAACAAAGCAAAAATATTATATGGAACCGGAAGCAAAGCAAAGGCCAGCAACGCCGTTTCCGCCAGCAGTACCGACCCGATAATAAAACGAAGCCGATTCTCTTTTTTCAACTCTGAAATATATTTAATACCTAATAACTTAGCAATCATATAACCAGCTATCTGTATAATACTTGTAGCCACTTTATAATTCATTCCTAAAAATTCCAATCCCTCAAAAGTAGCAGCCGTAAACGGTTTGCGCAGCATATACACTAATGAATACGACAACAATGCCACGCATCCGGCATAAATAATAAACAATAAATTCGATTTCCCTTTCATTTGCGTCTTTTTTTTCGTGGCGCAAATGTCGCCCAACAATGTAACACAGAAATTACATTCCTGTTACGTTTTTGTTACGAAAATCGATTTTACCTTTTATCCATTCAACTCTCCCCCACTCCCATATATATAATAAAAAATTATCATGTATATTACTTTCTGCCTCCACTCTATTAAATATAAATCCACATATTTAATAAAACAAAAACACAGCAATTTTTATTAAAAAATAAAATATATTTTTAATTAAAAACATAAAACACCTCTATTCAATCATAAAAACAAAGCGAAATGATATGATACATAATCATTTTGAGATCAAAACCTCGAATTACAAGTTCACGAATATCATCCATTTATTCACAATAACCGCCATTTTCAATAAGTCTTAAATCTTTAACACTCTAATTACTCGATCATTACATATTTGCGCCAAAAAAGCAATTAAGTTAAACTATTAAAAATTTAATAAAAATACATACATTTACCACATGATTTTTAATGAAGAATCAACATTTAATATCCGTCTTTAAAAAAGATTATTAGTACAACATTTACCGCCGAAAAAGTTCATATCCGGAAAAACTTTTTCACTAAGCCTTCTATTTCATTGGCTGTAAATTCCAACCGATATTCAAGACCGATCTTAAAAGGGCAAAGATATATTTTCAGGGTAATTACTTTAAAATAGGTTGAGAGGATAATCCTTTCAATTTATGTTTCTGGTAGGTTTGGATATTCATACATGCGTGTAGTGATACACGCATGTATGAATTACTTACCACTAACCATCCAATCATTCAAATAAAACAATTGTTCCGTAACAGGAAACAATATATAATTATCTAATACCGTAAAAATCCATGAAAGAAACGAGGTTATACATTTTACTGTGTAACCTCGTTTCATTTTGTACCGAACCAAAGAGATAATAACAAAAACTACCTAAAAGGAATACACACAACTCTTTCTATCTTATATTATCACAATAAAGTTTACTAACACACTCTAGACTTATGAATAAAACAACCATATCGGCATTTATTACATAAGTTCACAAATTAAACTATAATCCCAGATTCTACATAGCCAACACTCTATATGGATTTTGCCTCATTAAAACAAGAAGGACACAGGCTCAAAATAAATTCCTAAAAATATCTCCGAACCTTTTTCTTATAAAGTTCATAGTCTTTTCCAAACACAGAAGGCAGATACTGTTCTTCTTCCAGTATCTGAAGATGAAAGCAATAAAGTGTAAGCAGTGTAAATACAATCAGAAAGATATTAGGGTATACCATGCAAGTACCTATATACAACAAATCAAATCCTACAAAAGCAGGATTACGGCTATAACGATATACTCCTCCTGTCACTATCGCCGTTTTCTGTGTAGAATCAATTCCGGCTCTCCAACTATCTTTCATCGTCGCTAATGCCGACAGGAAAAAGACAAGTCCCATTACGGCAACTACTATTCCGCCCACTGATACGGAAACAGAAGACTGCCATGAACCCAACAAGTCCGCACCGTATAAAATACTTACATATTGCAAAATAAACATCGCTATCGTAAGCAAAGACAAGAGACGTTCTATACGATATGTACGTAACGGCTTATCGCCCCTACTCAAACGATTGGTAACAATTCCTTTTTTCTTTAGCAAAACTTGTTTTACAAAATAGAATAGATAAAACAAGGTTACAACACCAATCAATAAAATCCTGAATAAATCCATATTATCTACATAAAATTAGAGCCAATCCGAACAAAGGTACAAAACTAAACAAACAACCCACATAAACGGCAGAACATGCAAGACCAAAACAAAAAACAAGGTCTTATCCTTACTTCACCTACCCTCCATAAAAAAATCAAGACTGCCTATAATCAGCAGCCTTGAAAAGAATAAATACATATATAGCATGAGTGTTCATAAGAACCAGATCAGAACAAGAATCCTACAGAAACATGGAATTGATTTCTTTTAAGAGCATTATCTTCTGCATACGTTCCGGTATAACGGTTAATCAACCCCCAGTCATATCCGCCTTTTACAGTAAGCACATTAAACAATTCCACACCAAGACCTACCCCCATTTCTACATCAAAGCGGGACTCTTTGCCAGTATCTGCCAAATTATTATTAACAAGAGTCATTATTTCATCAGAAAGGTTATCACTACTTATTTTATTCCGGTAAAAATTGTATTCAAAATTTCCGCTAACATTACCTATTCCAAATACAGTACCGGAAAGATCTGTCATATTTTTTGAAGACAATCCTAATACCAGGCGAGGACCTCCGTAAACAAATATTTTTACAATCTTAAATAATGAAAATCCATAAGACAAATGGATAGGAAGGTCAAGATACTGTTCCACCTGCCTGTTATTCAATGTTAAGTCTGTCAGCAACACATTCATTTTACTTTCATCTGAATGTGACATATAAGAATATCCTAATCCTGAACGAATAGACAGTCCTGCAACAATTTTAGAGTCAGAACTCAAACCGATACGGAAACCATTAAACGGGTCACCGGTTGCTTTGTGCCCGCTCATATCTGAATGAAAAGTAGAATTCAAATAACCTGCTTCCAGACCTACTCTTGCACTTACATTAGCTGTACCAAAAGCTAACAAAACCACTAACGAGAGTATAAAATGTTTCTTCATTATCTTTTAATTTTTATGTTATTAAATCAAATTAATTATTTTCATTTACAAAAATAGTCACACTTAACCAATTAAATGTTTTCTATATAAGATATTTTATGTTCTAAAAGGGATATAATTACAATTATATGCGCTTATAAAACCCATATTGTTTAAAATAAAAACAAATATGTATAAAAAATGTTCTCAAAAAAAATATTATTTACCGCTTCCCATATGCAATACGATAAAGGCATTGATATCCATAAAGCTTGCTTTTATAGCGAAAAAACAGTATTTTTATGCGGCAAACGTTATTTTATCAAAAGATGAAAAAACTCACTACATTATTATGCTCGCTATCTTTCATCCCGGTTTTTGCCGGAGAAATCAGGGAGTCACAGATTCCGGAAGCAGTAAAAGCCTATGTCTTAAAAAATTATCCGGAAGCCTCAAACATAAAATGGGACTTTGATAAAGATGATTTGATATATGAGGCTGACTTCAAAATTAAAACAATGGAATACGAACTGGAAATAACTCCATCCGGAAAGCTGCATGCCTCCAAAGAAGACATATCGGTATCTGTACTTCCCCGGAAAGTAACTGAATATATCCAGGCTAATTATCCGGATTATATCATCTTAGGAGCAAACAAAAACAGGGAACATACCGCCGTTACTTTTGATGTAGGCATTAAAGGAAAAAACAAACAGGGACATATACGGCACTACAATCTCGTTTTCAATGAAAAAGGAGAATTTATCAGAAGGTAACACAGATTAAATGTAAAAGGAACATCATTTATTCCGGATTCACATCGTTACGAATATTTATTTAATTTTGCACACATCATAATTTTATTCATATGGGCACATTACTGATAATCGATGATGAACCAATGATCCGGAAATTGCTTTCGCGTATGATGGAGCTGGAAGGATATGAAGTATACCAAGCTGCAGACCGCCTTTCCGGAATGAGACAACTGGAGCAACGAAAGCCTCAGTTAATCCTATGCGACGTTTTCTTACCTGACGGTAACGGAGTGGAAATGGTGAAGGAGATAAAACAAAAATCACCGGAAACCGAAGTTATCTTGCTGACTGCACACGGTAATATTTCCGATGGTGTACAAGCGATTAAAAACGGAGCTTTTGATTACATCACGAAGGGTGATGATAATAATAAAATCATTCCTATCATAAGCCGGGCGATGACCGAAATACATAAACGCACCCAAACGAAATCCGGTTCTGTAAAAGGATATTCATTTGACACCATCATAGGCCATTCACCCTGTATACAGCAAACCATAACCTTGGCACGTAAAGTGGCAACCACAGACGTTCCGGTGTTGCTTACCGGTGAAACAGGAACAGGGAAAGAAGTGTTTGCCCAAGCTATACATAACTACAGTTCACGTAGCAACCAGCCTTTTGTAGCCATTAACTGCTCTGCATTCAGCAAGGAACTGCTGGAAAGTGAAATATTCGGACATAAAGCCGGAGCTTTTACCGGAGCCACTAAAGACAAAAAAGGATTGTTTGAAGAAGCTAACCATGGGACTATTTTCCTTGATGAAATAGGTGAAATGGCTTTTGAGCTTCAGGCTAAGCTCCTGCGTGTGCTTGAAACCGGGGAATATATCAAAGTTGGCAATACCAAACCTACGAAAGTGGACGTAAGAGTTATTTCTGCAACAAACCGTAATCTGAAACAAGAAATCCAAAATAACCATTTCAGGGAAGACCTATTTTTCCGCCTATCTGTATTCGACATACATTTACCGGCTCTGCGCGAACACAAAGAGGACATCAAGGAACTGGCAGAAGCTTTCATTCTCCGATTCTGCGAACGAATGAAAAAATCAGTCAAAGGCCTGACACCGGAATGCCTACGCATTATGCAAACATACAATTGGCCGGGAAATATTCGTGAATTACGTAACGTTATAGAAAGGGCACTGATTATCTGCGACGACTATATCACTCCGGAAGACCTGCCTTTAGAAATACAATCTGTTTCAGAAAATCCCAACGACAACCGTAACGAATTTGAGCTGGCAGATATGGAGTGCAGGCACATAACCCGTGTTCTACAACACACCGGAGGAAATAAAACAGAAGCAGCCCGACTGTTAAAAATCGGGCTGACGACCTTATACCGTAAAATTGAAGAATATAAAATCAACTTTTAATTTAATGAAAGCTGTACCGGCATTATTTGCCATGCACAGCTTCCATTTATAGAGCCCTATTCATCCAATAAGATTACACGATAAAAGCATTGCACTGTCCAAGAAATACATGATGGTTTTTCTCACGAACAAAGGCCGTATTTAGAAAAGCATCCGAAAAAATACACAAAACTTCTTCTCTCTCTTTTTCACGGACAACTAAAGATACACTGTTATCATCGCTTCCGTAAGAAATCATCAGTATCGGAATATCTTTCAATAAACTGATAACTTTTCCCTCAACATCAGATTTATCATCTCCAAAGTGTCCCAGCACACAAACCACAGCCACATTATCTTCCATCACAACTTCCGCAAAATAGGACAGTTCCTTACGGATCAACCTAAAAGTATCCATACTCAGTTCCACCGCCATAGAGATATTGGCACTGGACGAAGTCATAGCATAAACAGGAACTTTGTACTTGGAAAACACGGACAACGATCTTTCTAAAAACTGAA
Source organism: Bacteroidota bacterium (assembly GCA_023391625.1). Lineage (GTDB taxonomy): Bacteria > Bacteroidota > Bacteroidia > Bacteroidales > Paludibacteraceae > QVMH01. The sequence continues at coordinate 89,782 of JAEWAN010000019.1, forward strand.
AAGGAGGTATCACTCCCAATGAATGAAGACAAACATAATCGACACCTTTTCTTGCCACCACTCCTTTAACATCATGGTTTACCTGACTATGACCTATGCGAATTGATTTCTCAGACCAGGTTTCACTATCAACCAAACGGATTGTTACACCATTCTGTGACGCCAATTTAATACATTCCAGAGATATCAGTCGAATCCCCGCACTTATAAAACTTTCAGCTTCCTCATAACTCAAGGAATAAGCATTATTACGACATAAAGTATACACACCTTTTAGAGGCGAACAAAGTATCAGTTCACCGGCATGAAAAGCCATTGCAATATACAAAGCATAAAGGTCAGTACAAGTCTTAGAAAAGTAAGCTGTTTCTCCGTACACATCTTTACACAAACATGACTGTATTACATATACCTGGGCTTCAACTAAACCTGTAAGCATCTCAACCTGTGAAGCAACGGTTTCCATATCCGGTTTCCGACCACTCTCCAGGCACATAAATTCCGATGAATCCAGCAAAGCCGCATCCACTCCCCTATCCTTCAAATAAAAAGCAACCAAAATAGATGAAATATATTCTCCTGAAGCCAGAATTTTCCGGTCTCCTAACAAATCATATGCACCATCAGTCATTTTAAGAATTCCATTTAAACGCAATTCTATACTTTCCTGCGCCATCCGGCAAATATCAGTATCTGTAATTAAACCCGAGACAAAGTCCATGCATTTGTTTCTCAGTTCATCAATCAGATAGCGGGCATTTTCATATTTCATATGGAATAAAGAAAGCGATATATCTTGCAAAGTTTCCTTTATCCATTCAAATGAAGGTACAATAACCACCTTGGGGTTTTCTTCACAGACCAAATCTGTCAGATTCTTAACATCTTCCTGTGTAACGCTTGTTCCTAAACTACAAACTTTCATTTTTATTTTACTTTTTATATATTCTTTCTTTTCTGTATAATAATCTTTCATTTTGGTATAGTTTTTTTCAAAATAGAAAACACGTTTTGCTTAACACAAACAAATAAAATCCTATTTATCAAGCAAATAAAAGAAAATTCAAACAACTGGACTTCTCTCTGTTTTTTGCAATACATATAACAGGCCAAAACTTTGCCACAATACACTATCCACACTTCATACCGGACAAAATAATTTATTTTCCAATATTTTTTCTCCTCTCTGCATTTTATGAAATCATCTGTTCTATTTCACCACCTTTCAACCCTTCATTTTTTCAAATCAGGAAACCAACCCTTCCAAAATGAAAAGGTTTACTTTTTACCGAACCATCCACACAACAACATAAATCATTGACAAACAAATAAATACACACAACACATTGCACTTTGGCACGGTATTGGTGTTATGCGGAACGGAAAACTTAAAAAAACTAACTTTTAAAAAAGAAACATTATGGATTTAATTTCAATCGGATTTTTAGTTTGCATGCTAAGCGGTATAGCCTGCTTTGCACTTTTCTTCAAATGCATAGATTGGTTTGAAAAAATTTAAAGTAAAGGAGATGTGATTATGTACACAGCATTATTTGTAATTGGTATTATCATGTTCGGTTATTTAATGTATGTACTCGTTAAACCGGATAAGTTTTAAACGTATAAAGAAAGTGTTATGAATACAGAAATTTTAGGTGTAATTGCGCAGATTGTTCTCTTGGTAGTATTAAGCTACCCACTGGGAAAATACATAGCAAAAGTATATAAAGGAGAAAAAACCTGGATGGACTTTATGAAACCCGTTGAAGGGTTAATGTTCCATTTGTCGGGTATTAATCCGGAAGAAGAAATGAACTGGAAACAGTTTTTACGGGCCTTGCTTACTGTAAACCTATTCTGGTTTGTATGGGGTATGGTATTACTTGTTTGCCAGGGGTATCTGCCACTCAACCCGGACGGCAATCTCGGACAGACAGCTCACCAGGCATTCAACACCTGTATTTCATTCATGGTTAACTGTAACCTGCAACATTACAGCGGTGAAAGCGGATTGACCTACTTCACCCAACTATTTGTAATCATGTTGTTCCAGTTCATCACCGCAGCTACCGGTATGGCAGCCATGGCTGGTATTATGAAAGCACTGAGTGCAAAAACAACCAAAACAATCGGTAATTTCTGGAAATATCTGGTGTTAAGCTGCACACGTATTTTATTGCCGTTATCTTTAGTTGTCGGTTTCATCCTGATTACCCAGGGGACTCCAATGGGATTTGACGGAAAAATGGAAGTTACCACTATGGAAGGAACAACACAATATATATCACAAGGACCTACGGCAGCTATTGTTCCTATTAAACAATTAGGTACCAATGGTGGAGGTTATTTCGGTGTAAACTCCTCTCATCCTTTGGAAAACCCGACCTACCTTTCCAACATAGCAGAATGCTGGTCTATCCTGATCATTCCTATGGCAATGGCCTTTGCTTTCGGATTCTATCTAAAACGCAAGAAATTAGGATATAGCATCTACGGTGTAATGTTGTTTGCATTTCTGGTAGGCGTATGTATAAACGTATATCAGGAAATGAACGGTAACCCTCGTATTGAAGCAATGGGCATTGCTCAGGAAAACGGAGCCATGGAAGGAAAAGAAATTCGTTTAGGAGCTGGCGCCACCGGTTTATGGAGTATAGTAACCACCGTTACATCCAATGGTTCCGTAAACGGTATGCACGATTCAACCATGCCGCTTTCCGGTATGATGGAAATGCTGAACATGCAAATCAACACCTGGTTTGGTGGCGTAGGCGTGGGATGGATGAACTACTTTACATTTATCATTATAGCTGTATTTATCAGTGGATTGATGGTAGGACGTACCCCTGAGTTTCTTTGCCATAAAGTAGAAGCCCGCGAAATGAAAATAGCTTCTATCGTCGCGTTGCTACATCCGTTTGTAATTCTGGTCGGCACCGCTTTGGCATGTTACCTGTATGTTCACGCACCGGGCTTTGTGGCCAATGAAGGAGGATGGCTGAACAACCCAGGATTCCACGGATTGGGAGAAATGCTCTATGAATATACCTCCTGTGCTGCGAACAACGGATCCGGTTTTGAAGGCCTTGGCGACAACACCTGGTTCTGGAACTACTCCTGCGGTATTGTCCTCATATTAAGCCGGTTCATTCCGATCGTCGGTCAAGTGGCAATCGCCGGTTTACTGGCACAGAAAAAATATATTCCAGAAAGTGCAGGTACACTAAAGACAGACACAGTTACATTCGGTGTAATGACATTTGCTGTCATCTTCATTGTTGCTGCTTTGTCATTCTTCCCTGTACAAGCATTAAGTACAATTGCAGAACATTTTAGTCTATAAAAGAAATTAAAAAAAGATATGAAAAAAGATAGTCGTGCTTCTCTGTTTCAGAAGGAGCAAGTGATAGAAAGCCTAAAACAATCATTTGTTAAGCTGAATCCTAAAGTGATGGTAAAAAACCCGATCATGTTTACCGTAGAAGTATCTACCGTAGTCATGCTTCTCGTTACCATTTACTCTGCATTCAGCCCGGCACAAGGTTCGTTCATATACAACCTGTTGGTATTCGTCATTCTGCTATTGACGTTGATATTCGCCAATTTTGCAGAAGCTATTGCAGAAGCCCGTGGAAAAGCCCAGGCAGACAGCTTGCGTAAAACAAGGGAAGAAACTCCCGCCAAATTAATTGTCGGTGACAGTATAAAAACCGTAAGCAGTTCCCAACTGAAAAAAGGAGATATTTTTGAATGTGAAGCCGGTGACATCATCCCTGCCGATGGCGAAATAATAGAAGGATTAGCTTCTATCGACGAGAGTGCCATTACAGGAGAATCTGCTCCGGTTATTCGTGAAGCCGGCGGTGATAAAAGTTCTGTGACCGGTGGCACAAAAGTACTGTCCGACCACATAAAAGTAAAAGTAACCAGCCAGCCGGGTGAAAGCTTCCTGGACAAAATGATCGCATTGGTAGAAGGCGCTAGCCGCCAGAAAACTCCAAATGAAATTGCACTGACCATTTTACTGGCTGTATTCACACTGGTATTCCTTATCGTATGTATTACGTTGAAACCTTTTGCTGATTATTCTAACACCGTAATCACCATTGCAGCATTCATTTCCTTGTTTGTCTGTCTGATCCCGACAACCATCGGAGGCTTGCTTTCTGCAATAGGTATTGCCGGAATGGACCGTGCATTACGTGCCAACGTAATAACAAAATCAGGAAAAGCCGTAGAAACCGCCGGCGACATTGACACTCTATTGCTTGATAAAACCGGAACCATCACAATAGGTAACCGTAAAGCGACTGAGTTCTACCCGGTAACAGGACTTGACAAACACGCTTTTGTTGAAGCTTGCCTGATGTCCTCCGTATCAGATGACACCCCGGAAGGAAAGTCAATCATCGAACTGGGACGTGAAATGGGTGTGCGTATGCGTACACTGAACACAGAAGGAGCACACATGATTAAGTTTACAGCTGAAACCAAATGTTCAGGTATTAACTTAAAAGACGGAACGGAAATCAGAAAAGGTGCTTTCGATGCAATCCGTCAGATTATACTGAATGCAGGAAACCAGTTTCCTAAAGAAACGGAAGATATTATTGAAAAAATAACCAGCAACGGCGGAACGCCGCTGGTAGTAAGTATTAATAAGAAAGTAGCCGGTGTCATTGAACTGCAAGACATTATCAAACCGGGAATTGATGAACGTTTCAAACGCTTACGTAAAATGGGCGTGAAAACAGTAATGGTTACCGGCGACAACCCGCTTACTGCCAAATATATTGCAGAGAAAGCCGGTGTTGACGATTTTATTGCCGAAGCCAAACCGGAAGATAAAATGAACTACATCAAAAAAGAACAAGCTGCCGGAAAACTGGTTGCCATGATGGGCGATGGAACCAACGATGCTCCTGCCCTGGCACAAGCTAATGTCGGAGTAGCAATGAACAGCGGTACTCAGGCCGCCAAAGAAGCCGGAAATATGGTAGACCTTGATAATGACCCGACTAAACTGATAGAGATCGTAGAAATAGGAAAACAATTGCTGATGACACGTGGTACATTAACCACTTTCTCAATTGCCAATGACATTGCCAAATACTTTGCCATTGTACCGGCTCTGTTCATGCTATCTATACCTGAACTCAGCGCATTGAACATCATGAACCTGCATAGTCCGGAAAGCGCAATTCTTTCTGCAATTATTTTCAATGCAATCATCATTCCTATTCTGATACCACTGGCCCTGAAAGGGGTTGCTTACAAACCAATAGGTGCAAGCGCACTGCTTCGCCGGAACTTACTTATTTACGGTTTAGGCGGTATTGTAGCTCCATTTATCGGTATTAAGCTCATTGATTTATTAGTAGGATTATTCTTTTAATTAAACGAATTTGTTATGAAAAACTTATTAAAATCACTTCGTATTACCCTTGTATTTTGTGTACTGTTTTCAGTATGCTATATACTGATTCTTTGGGCTTTTGCAAAACTCGCAGGGCCTGGCAACGGAAACGCAGAAACAGTTACGCTCAACGGTCAGGTGGTAGGCGCCGCCAATGTAGGACAAATGTTTACAAAAGACATTTATTTCTGGGGACGCCCCTCTAAAGCAGGCGACGGTTACGATGCTTCCAGCTCTGCTGGAAGCAATAAAGGACCAACCAATGAAGAATACCTGGCGGAAGTAGAAGCTCGTATCGACACTTTCCTGGTTCATCATCCTTATCTGGACCGTAAAGAAGTTCCGGCAGAAATGGTTACAGCCAGCGCTTCCGGATTAGACCCGCACATCACGCCTCAAAGTGCTTACGTACAGGTAAAACGTGTAGCCAAAGCCCGCGGTATGAGTGAGGAAGCTGTTAAAGCGATTGTAGATAAACAAGTGGAAAAACCTTTATTGGGCATATTCGGTACATCTAAAGTAAATGTACTAAAACTAAACGTTGCCTTGGAAGAAGCAAACCCTACAACTAAATAATAAACTGTGTATTAAAACTTTTGTAAAAGCCATTCCGAACAGGAAGAAAGCGGTACTCAATAAACTCATATCTATTTTCTCCTTCCTGCCGGAATGGCAATACAAAAGTGATAAAAAACACCAAAAGCAGATAATCAAAAAGAATCAAAACACATGATTATTTTTTACAACTCAAAACAATTCAATTAATTGAAAAATTACGTATGAAAAAGATGTTTTTAGGATTGGCTGTTATTTTGGGAGCAGCCATCGTATCACCTGCAAAAAGCAATGCTGAAAATAAATTTACAGTAAACGGAAAAGCAGATTTCGTAAGCGACTACATTTGGCGTGGAGCCGATCAGAATTCAGGATTTTCCGTACAACCTTCACTTACATTGGGCTATGCCGGACTTAGCCTGAATGTATGGGGCAGCCAGAGTCTTACAAAATGGGCTTCTGATTTAGATGCCAACATACCGGTTCATGGAGCTAAAGAATTTGATATTAATCTTTCTTACACCATTCAAGGATTTACCATTATGGTGTCAGACCTATGGTGGAGCGGTATGAACAGAGCCTATGGCGACTACGCCAATTCTCATTGGTTTGAAGGTACTGTATCTTATGATTTCAGTGCTTGTTCCAACGGTAAAGTGCCTTTATTCATTTCCTGGAGCACCGTATTTGCCGGAGGCGCCGATAAAAACAGCAGTGGCAAACAGAATTTTTCCACTTATGTAAGCGCTTCTTATCCTATCGCTCTTCCTGCAGACATTACATTAACTCCGTCAGTAGGATTCCTCCCCTGGGGAGCAGTATATCACGGTTTAGATAAAATAGCCTGGACTGATATTTCTTTAAAAGCAAGTAAAGATATTAAAGTAACAGAAAATTTTGCTATTCCTTTATTCGTCCAGGCGCTTGTATCTCCGGTATTTGACCGGACTTATTTAATCGCCGGCTTTAGTTTAGGTTTCTAGTTCGCTGGATACAGACAGAGTAAGTTATAAAAACTTACCCTGTCTTTCACCGGTATTTATCATATCTGTATTAGACTTCATCTTACAGACAAATTCATTTTTTACCTGCAAAAGTACTCACGTATGAAACTGTATATCATAGCTAACAGACTACCAGTAAAAGCTGTTCCCAAACAAAACACCTACATCTTTACCCAAAGTGAAGGAGGATTGGCTACAGGACTGGACTCCCTGCAAGTTCCTTTTGAAAAACATTGGATAGGCTGGCCGGGAGTTTGTGTAGAACAAGAAGATGAAAAAAGGAGCATACGACAACAACTGGAAAAAATGAATTTTCATCCTGTTTTTCTATCCGAACAGCAATATTCCGATTATTATGAAGGATACAGCAACAGCACAATATGGCCTTTATGCCATTACTTTTTTGCCTATACATTGATAAAGAAAAATTTCTGGGATTCATACAAGGAAGTGAACCGCCTGTTCTGTGAGGAAATATGCAAATTGGTAAATCCGGACGACTGGGTATGGGTGCAGGATTACCAGCTTATGCTCCTACCCCGTATGTTGCGCGATTGTACACCAACCCTTCATATCGGTTACTTTCATCATATACCTTTTCCTTCCTATGAACTTTTCCGCATTCTTCCGGAACGGGCGGAGATACTGGAGGGATTACTGGGAGCCGACTTCATAGGATTTCATACTTACGACTATATGCGACATTTTATCAGTGCCGCAGAACGTGTTTTACGTATTAACTTTAACCTTGACGAAGCTATGATTGACAACCGTACCATAAGAATCGATGCCCTACCCATGGGCATTAATTACGAACTCTATCATAAATCTTCTTCAAATCCCAAAGTCTGGCAGGAGGTAGAGAAAAACCGGTTGCTATTCGGACGTCATAAATTGATTTTATCCGTAGACCGCCTGGACTACAGTAAAGGTATACTTCACCGATTACATGGATTTGAAACCTTTCTGGAACAACATCCGGAATACCATAGCAAAGTTACTTTAGCCATGGTGATTGTACCTTCACGCGACCACGTAGGCAGTTACGCCAACCTGAAAACCAAGATAGACGAAACAATAGGAGCTATCAACGGGCGGTACTCCAGCATAAACTGGACTCCGGTGTGTTATTTTTATCACAGTTTCTCTTTTGAGGAACTTACAGCCTTATATTTTGTAGCAGATGTAGCGCTTGTAACTCCACTTCGCGATGGTATGAACTTAGTTGCCAAAGAGTATGTAGCAACAAAAGTCAATAATCCCGGAGTACTGATTCTAAGCGAAATGGCCGGAGCCGCCGCAGAAATGACCGACGCACTTCAAATTAACCCGAACGACACAGACCAAATCGCTGAAACAATTTACAAAGCATTAGAAATGCCTTACCCGGAACAAGCAGAACGCATCCGGAAAATGCAGGATATTATTTCCGTCCAAACTGTCAATAAATGGGCGGATGACTTTATGAGCGAGTGGAAAGAAACAATAGAAAAAAACAAATATCTGGCTGATAAAAAATTATCACCGAACATCATAGAACAAATCAAAAAACTCTATATACACAGTAACCATCGTTTAATATTACTGGACTACGATGGTACATTAATGGATTTTAAAAACTGCCCGGAAGATGCCGTACCGACTCCGGAATTACTGGATATGCTAAAACGTTTGGCATTAGATCCCCGGAACCACGTCGTCATCAACAGCGGCCGCGACCACCAGACCTTGGAAAAATGGTTGGGACAGCTCCCCATATCATTTGCGGCCGAACACGGAGCATGCTATAAAGAACACGGGGTCTGGCATCACAATATTGGCAAACCAGAATGGAGCCAGGGATTGCTTTCCATATTAAAAATGTTTGTTAACAAAACGCCACACTCTCGTTTAGAAATAAAGAATACATCATTGGCATGGCATTACAGGGAAGTGGACCCCTGGCTGGGCGACCTGCGCGCCCAACAATTAATACGTTCTTTAGTTTCCATATGCCTGCAACAGAACCTGGAAATACTGCAAGGAAACAAAGTAGTAGAGATCAAAAGCCCTAAATACACCAAAGGATCTGAAGTAAACCGGCTACTACAACATGAAACTTATGATTTCATTATGGCTCTTGGCGACGATACTACAGACGACGATATGTTCCGGGCATTACCTCAAGAAGCCATCACGATAAAAATAGGAACAGCTTCCGAATATGCCCGTTATAACATTTTGAAACAGACAGATACACTACCTTTCTTGTTGCAGTTATTAAATAACTGTCAGTCCGGCAAAGCAACAACAGATAAAAAGAAAAAAGATTCAGATTTACATATAATCATACAATTCTTAAAGAAATTCATCAAAGAGGAATAACATATGGTACACAGTTTAAATTATGGCGTAATAGGAAATTGCTCCACGGCAGCCCTTATTTCAGACAAAGGCTGCATAGAATGGCTTTGTTTTCCAGAATTTGATTCACCTTCTATTTTCGCAGCCCTGCTGGACCGTGAAAAAGGAGGTAGCTTCGGTTTTGATGTCAACAACAATTACCAGATCACCCAATCGTATGTTCCACATACCAACATACTCTCCACACACTTCGCCTCCGAAGAAGGAGAATTCGATGTCATTGACTTCATGCCCCGGTATCTACTGAACGACAGTAACGAATACTACCATCCGGCGGAGATTTATCGTTACATCCGCTGGATAAAAGGAAAACCCAGGATAAAAGTAAATTACAACCCAGCTCCGAATTATGCCCGTGGAAAAGCCATCTATAACATCACCTCACAATACATAGAAACGTATTCTTCAACAGAGAACAAAGACCGTCAATATTTATATTCTTCCTTTCCATTGCAACATATCGTTGAAAAGAAAGAGCTCTTATTGGAAAAAGACGAATTTTTTCTACTCTCTTTCAATGAAAAAATCATTCCAATAGATATAGAACGGGAAAAACTGGAATACTGCCGGACTTTAGTGTATTGGCTTAACTGGACTAACCACACAAAAAAATATACACTCTACAATGATGTAATAGAGCGCAGTCTTTTAGTCCTGAAACTGATGTCCTACCACAACGGGGCTGTTATGGCTGCAATAACCACCAGTCTGCCGGAAACCGTAGGGGAAGTGCGCAACTGGGACTATCGTTTCTGCTGGTTACGGGATGCTTCCATGGCTATCGAAACCCTTTTCAAAATAGGTCATGCCAGTGCTGCAAGAAAATTCATGAAGTTTATACAATCCACCTTTGTTTCCAAACACGATTACCAAATTATGTACGGAATACGTGGAGAACAACAGTTGACGGAAGAAACTTTAGACCATTTGTCCGGCTATAAAAACTCCCGACCTGTACGCACAGGAAATGATGCTTACCATCAAAGACAGAATGACTCATTCGGTTACCTGATGGACTTAATCTACCAGTATTACAAACTAATGCCGGGGACATTAAATGAAATAGAGGACATCTGGGAAATGGTAAAATGTATTAGTTTCACTGTCATTGAAAACTGGCGAAAACCGGATAAAGGCATCTGGGAAATCCGTGGTGAAGCACAACAGTTTGTTTCGTCCAAAATAATGTGTTGGGTAGCTTTAGACCGTGCGGCTAAAATAGCCACTCTACTGAACAAATATAACTACAGCGAACAATGGTCTGACGAAGCTGCCCGTATTAAAGAAGAAGTATTCACTTTAGGCTGGAAAGAAGAGATACAAAGCTTTTCACAAAGTTATGAAAACTTATACCTGGATTCTTCGTTGTTACTTATGGAGCCCTACGGATTTATCAGCGCAGACGATGTACGATATCACAAAACGGTAAAAGCAGTCAAAAAAGCCTTAATGCATGAGGGATTGATGTATCGGTATAATAGCAAAGACGATTTCGGAATGCCCTCTTCCGCTTTTACCATATGTACATTCTGGCTTATACGCGCTCTGTATGTAATAGGCGAAAGGGATGAAGCACGCTGTTTGTTTGATGAAGTATTAAGTTATGCAAACCATTTGGGATTATTCAGCGAAGACCTTAACTTTGAGACCAAAGAACAGCTAGGAAATTTTCCGCAGGCCTATTCACACTTAGCTTTAGTAAACACAGCCATTCTTTTTTCCGAAGAGAACAAACAATTACGATTCAAATAAGAGAAACAATGGAAGAAAACCAGGATAATAACGCTCAACGATTTCTGGACCTGATTAAAAGCTCGCGCCGAGGAAAATTTAAAATCTACATAGGAATGATAGCCGGTGTCGGGAAAACGTACCGCATGCTTCAAGAAGCCCACGAGCTGTTAAATAACGGCATTGACGTAAAAATAGGTTATGTAGAAACGCATGGAAGACCTGATACTGTAGCCATGCTGGAAGGATTACCGGTTATCCCCCGTAAAAAAATTTTCTACAAAGGGAAAGAACTGGAAGAAATGGATCTGGAAACCATCCTTCAGATTCATCCGGAACTGGTCATTGTGGACGAACTGGCACATACCAACGTAGAAGGATGCCGCAATAAGAAACGGTGGGAAGATGTCATGGAAATACTGGATGCCGGAATCAGCGTAATATCAGCTCTGAATATCCAGCACATAGAAAGTTTAAACGACGAAGTTGCAGGCATAGCAGGAATAGAAGTAAAAGAACGTGTTCCGGACAAGGTATTACAGGAAGCCGATGAAGTAGTAAACATAGACCTTACGGCAGAAGAACTGATCAACCGTTTGAAAGCAGGAAAAATTTACAGTAAAGAAAAAATACAGACTGCACTAAATAATTTTTTCAAAACGGAAAATATCCTGCAATTACGGGAACTGGCACTAAAAGAAGTGGCTTTCCGGGTAGAAAGAAAAGTGGAAAGTGAGGTACTGCCATCAACCGCCCCTACCCGACGAGAAAAAATACTGGCCTGTGTCAGCAGCAACGAGCACACCCCCCGGCATATAATCCGTAAAGCATATCGGCTTTCCACACGTTACAGCACCACTTTTATCGCCTTGTATGTACAAACGCCCCGGGAAAACCCTGACCGTATCAAACTGGCCTCTCAACGTCATTTGCTGAACCATTTCAAGCTGGTGACGGAACTGGGAGGCAACGTACTGCAAATAGCGTCAGAAAGCGTGACCGATGCCATTATCAAAACTTGCAAAGAAAATCAGATAACCACCATCTGCATGGGACATCCCGCATTTAAAATGCCTGGAGCAATTTTTAAAATTTCAGAATACAAAAATTTTCTACAAGCATTATCTGATATGCGAATAGATTTAATTATCATTGCATAAACGAACCATTAAAATGAAACGTCATGAATATGAATATAAAAACGAAATTAACTCTTTCCATAGGAATATTAGTTTCAATGATTATACTGCTGGTAGCCCTGTCGGTCGCTAACCTGCAGATATTAACCGCAACAGACCCAAACAGTCCTGCTGCCGGCCCGGGATTAAGCCGTGCACTGATATGGATCACCATCATCGGAGGCATATGCATATTAATAGGAATCAGTATTCTCATAAAAATACCATCCTCTATCAACGACCCGATTAAACAACTGGCAAACGGAATACTCGAAATAGCCAACCACAACTATAATGTAAACCTTGATTTAAAGGGAGGTGAAGAACTGGAAGCCGTATCTAAAAACTTCAACCGGATGGCACGTCGTCTGAACGACTATCACAACAGCACTCTATCTGATTTAATGGCCTCCAAACGTTATATGGAAACCATCATCAACTCGCTTATCGAACCCATTATCGGATTGGATAACGACATGAACATCCTTTTTATAAACAACGAAGCCCTAAATATATTAAACCTGAAACGTGAAAATGTAATCAGAAAATCAGCTCAGGAAATATCCCTGCATAACGACCTGCTCCGCCGGTTAATACGCGGGATCATCGACCAGGAAGAAAAACCGGAACAAGATAAAGGGAAAAACGAACCTCTGAAAATTTATGCTGATAACAAAGAAAGTTATTTCCAAGTGAAATATATGACCATTACCATGCCGGGAAAAGACGGTGTGACCATGGAAAAAAGAGGGGAAGTCATTATGCTGAAAAACATAACGGAATTCCAGGAACTGGATACTGCTAAAACAACGTTCATCTCTACCATATCCCATGAATTAAAAACCCCTATCTCTGCAATCCTTATGAGTTTGCAATTATTGGAAGATAAACGCATCGGCAGTTTAAATCCGGAACAGGAAGAACTGTCAAACAGCATTAAAGAAAACAGCGAGCGATTACTTAGCATTACCGGGGAATTGCTCAACATGACACAAGTGGAAAGCGGTAAATTACAGCTCAAACCCAAAGTCACCAAACCCATAGAACTTATTGAATACGCCATTAAAGCCAACCGGGTACAGGCCGAAAAATTCGGCATCCAGATAGAAGTGGAGTATCCGGAAGAAGGAAAAATAGGCAAATTATTTGTAGATAGTGAAAAAATAGCCTGGGTGTTAACCAACCTGCTTAGTAACGCCATCCGCTATTCCTATGAAAACGGACGGGTAATTATAGGAGCACGGCAAACAGATGACAAACATATTGAAATGTATGTACAGGATTTTGGAAAAGGCATAGATCCCCGTTACCACAAAAGCATCTTCGACCATTATTTCAGAGTGCCGGGTACTAAAGTACAAGGTAGCGGTCTGGGGCTTTCCATTTCACGTGATTTCGTAGAAGCTCATAAAGGAACTCTAACCGTTCAAAGCGAATTAGGAAAAGGCAGTACGTTCACAATGCAATTTAAAATCTAAAAACGGTCCAACCTCTCTTCAATAAAGAAAACCGAACTAACTGCCAAAAGTAAAAACAAACCGGAATCACCCAATCCAAGGAATATATCCGGCTCATTTCGATTCTTAAAACACACGATATTCCGGAAATAAAAACAGGGCTGATTGATAAATATCAATCAGCCCTGTTTCTTTGTGACCCCGGCGGGATTCTAACCCACGACCTTCAGAACCGGAATCTGACGTTCTATACAGCTGAACTACGGAGCCTTTTTGCGAGTGCAAAGATAGTAAAAATTTAATAATAACCTAAGCAAAGCGAAACAGATAAAATGGATTTTTCAAAAAAAGTAATTCACCTGTTTCCGCTCTTTTACAAAACATCGTTAATCCCGTCTTCCTCCTAAAAATATCATGATATAATACACCAATGTTGCCAATGAGCCCAAAGCTGCGACTACATATGTGTATGCAGCCATTTTCAATGCATCTTTTGCCATATCATGCGTTTCATGATTGGTAATACCCGCAGAATCAAGCCATACCAATGCGCGTTTACTGGCATTAATTTCGACCGGTAAAGTAATGAAACTAAATAAAGTAGTCATAGCAAACAGTATTATTCCGGCTAACAGCAACTGAGGAAAAACCTGAATAGTCAGGATTCCCGCCAACAATACCCAACTCATCCACCGGGAAGCGAAACTAACCACCGGAACCAGCGCCGAACGCATTTTTAAAGGAGCATATTCCTGGTTATGCTGCACCGCGTGTCCGCATTCATGGGCGGCAACAGCAGCTGCGGCAACACTGTTAGAAGCAAAAACACCTTCACTCAAATTCACAGTCATGGTTGAAGGATTGAAATTATCCGTCAACTGACCACGGGTAGCCGTAACCTTTACATCACTGATACCGTTATCACGAAGCATTTTATCCGCCACATCACGCCCCGTCATTCCATTGGGAATAGGAATCTGTGAATAACGTTTAAACTTACTTTGCAAACTGGCCTGTACAGCATAACTGACAACGGCAATAATAATAAAAAGAAGAAGTGCGTATGACATAACTATATATAAAATAATGAATAAAATATCTTCCTGTTTTTTTAGGACGAACATCCTTTTCCATTCCTCAGGTTGTCTGAGTAAGGATCAAAATCCTTGCCAATTGACAAGCTGTCAGTAAAAATTAATATTTAACAATGTAAGCCTTCTTATTTTTCAGACTATTGACATAAATACCGTCAGAATTTCCCATAAATAACAAACTCCGCCAAAAATGACGGAGTCTATTTATTTTATAAATATAACAAGTTTCAACGCAAAATTGTTTGAGCGCGGTCTGGTCCCACTGACACAATTTTAATAGGCACTTGCAATTCTTTTTCCAGAAAAGCAAGGTATGATTTGAAAGCAGCAGGAAATTCAGCTTCGCTCTGCATGCTGGTCATATCCGTTTTCCAGCCTTCCAGTTCTTCATATACAGGTTTCACTTCACCTGAAATATCAAACGGGAATTCCGTTACTTTCTTTCCGTCAATCTCATAAGCCACACAAGCCTTGATTGTTTCAAAAGTATCCAACACGTCGCTTTTCATCATAATCAGTTGAGTCACCCCGTTAATCATTACGGCATATTTCAAAGCAACAAGGTCTATCCAGCCACAACGGCGAGGACGTCCGGTTACAGAACCGAACTCAAAACCAAGCTTACGCAGTTTATCTCCCGTTTCATCAAATAATTCTGTGGGGAACGGTCCGCTACCTACACGTGTGCAGTATGCTTTGAAAATTCCATATACCTCGCCGATAGAACGGGGAGCAATACCCAAGCCTGTGCAAGCTCCGGCACATACCGTATTAGATGATGTTACAAACGGATAAGAACCGAAATCAATATCAAGCATAGTACCCTGTGCACCTTCTGCCAATACTTTTTTTCCTGATTTCAGTGAGTTATTGATATAATGTTCGCTATCTATCAATTCAAATTGTTTAATGCATTCAATCCCTTCAAACCATTCTTTTTCTATTTCAGCCAGACCGTCACAAGGATAATTATATTGTTTCAATATTTCTTTGTGGCGTGCCACGGCTTTCGCATATTTTTCTTCAAAGTTATGAAGGATATCCCCCACTCTAACACCGTTACGGCTTACTTTATCCGTATAAGCCGGACCGATGCCTTTACCGGTAGTACCGATTTTAGAATCACCTTTAGCTGACTCATAAGCGGCGTCCAGCAAACGGTGGGTCGGAAGTATCAGGTGAGCCTTTTTTGAAATTTTCAGGCGTTCGGTCAACGGATGTCCGGATTTGGCCAATGCTTCAACTTCTCCTTTAAACAAAGCCGGATCAAGCACCACGCCGTTCCCTATGATATTGGTTTTTCCACCCTGGAATATACCGGACGGGATAGAACGTAAAACAAATTTATTTCCCTCAAATTCTAAGGTATGACCTGCGTTAGGTCCTCCCTGAAAGCGTGTTACAAGATCATAATTGGGAGTCAGCACGTCCACAATCTTACCTTTGCCTTCGTCGCCCCACTGGAGGCCTAATAGAACATCTACTTTCATTTGTTTAATTTAATATGTTATTACTTAATCATTAACTGTTTTATAAAACCAAAAGCCTTAACATTACACAGGGGAAACATTATTCATCTTCCCCTTTCCTGCCAGCCGAAAAAACACAGCCGGTTTGTTTATATATATGTTAAGAATCGGCCTTTTTCCTTTTACACTGACTGCACAAGCCATAGACATAAAGCGAGTAGTGCTGGGCTTCAAAATAAGCGAAACGCTTGGACTGAACGGCAGAACGTATCTGCTTGTCAGAGAACTCCTTTACCTTTCCACAACGTGTACAAATCAGATGATGATGAATTTTATCGCCGAAGGCTTTTTCATACTGCGCTTCCTGCTGGCCGAACTGATGCTTGATTATCAAATTGCAGTCCAAAAGCAACTCCAGCGTATTATATACAGTGGCCAGACTCACCCGGTATTCATTCTGCATGGCATTGTACAAGGTTTCCGCATTGAAATGCCCTTCATGCCCATACACCCTCTCAAGTATAGCATACCGTTCCGGGGTCTTCCGGTGATGATTCTTTTTCAGAAATTCTGTAAAAATATCTTTTATCTTCTCGTATGATCCTTCCTCTTTCATCGACTTCTGATGGTTGACTAAATCATGCCCCTGACCACAAGCGCAACGATCCTTTTTCGATAAACCGAACAAAGATACGATATTTTAATGAATGAGTGCCTATAAATCCTCTAAAAAAGCAAATTCTTCCTCCACCTGATTTACAACATATTCCTGCCCTTTATTTCCGGTATTCCGGATTACAGCCAAAGTCGAAAGTATTAAATTTCTCATTTCTCCGCCATTCTGCCCAAGCCTGCATAAAGCGGCTGCAATGGCCGTACTCAAACCCACAGACTCCACAGCCGACTGTTCTACAGCTTCCCTGACAATCAATTCAGCCTCCTCCTTTCCAATACGAGGAGCAATACGCAATACCAACGTAAAACCGGTTATTTTATACCACAATTCCGAAGAACGTATCAGCTCCATACTAAATTGCAAAGCATAAGGAAGCTTGCAGAATAAATTCATACACAGCTGCTCCACCAGCTCTACCTGATTGACATCCTCCATCCACAAACAGGCCTGCTCTTGGGTAAATAAATCCGGTTCTTCCAGCAACGACGCCAATATCATGGTTTCACGTATTTTCAGCGACCACAAGCGTTGTGCCAGATCATGATCCGGTTCATACTGCCGGGCAATAATCCGGATAGAAGGGATGGCCACGCCATAATTCTGCTTGTACAAAATTCCATTCTTTTCCATTAGTTCCGTAGTAACCCCATTCATGTTAAGGCGTATTTTACGGCGTATTTCCTGTACTTTCTTATCCAATTCCGGATTTGCCAGGTAAAAATTCATATTCATAAGTTCTAACTTTCAGGCAAATAAAAAAAATAATATCATTTTTAGCAAAAAAAGTTGTAAAAATCAGCAAGCTGTATTATCTTTGCAACCGCAAAAAGATGGTGGTTATAGCTCAGTTGGTTAGAGCGTCGGATTGTGGTTCCGAAGGTCGCGGGTTCGAGCCCCGTTTTCCACCCGCAAAAAGAGAGAAACAAACATTTGTTTTTCTCTTTTTTGTTTTATTCCGGTTTTGTATTCCATAATCGCCATCTGTTTCAGCCCGCAAAAGTAATGAATTTATTCAAAAAGTCAGAAGCAAATCCGCCCCTCCGACTGTAGAAAATGAAACTCTCCATCCTTAAATTCAAACCTTACAAAAAGCAAACATCCTTCGCTTAAATTATTTTTCTTCAAACAATTTGCATAAATTGCACTTGCTTGTCGAATCTACGAGCAATAAAAAGCATTAAAAAATTTGGAGATTAAAAAAGAAGAATATATCTTTGCACCCGCAAACCAGTTAATGCGGCTGTGGCGTAATTGGTAGCCGCGCTAGACTTAGGATCTAGTGCCGAGAGGCGTGGGGGTTCGAGTCCCTTCAGCCGCACTAAAGAAGTCAGGTGTATAAAATGGTAGGATGTCAAATATCCTACCATTTTTTATTAATAAAGAGACACAATAACCACCCCAAGAAGCACACTGCTCTTTCCCCGCCTCCCATCATCAACAAGTGCTATTACATACTCTATTCACTTATATAACTTCATTACACAAAAAAAACATACTTCATAAAACAAAAAGATAATATATAAATATATCCCTGTCTTTAAAAACATAAAACACACCGACATTACCTTTAAAAAGAATATAAGGGCAATAGCCCCACTCTTTTCAAACTCACCCCACAGGTTTCAAACCCATTCAAAATAAAACACTTGAACAGAAAGCTCCAACTACCTTCCTGTTGAAAATTAACCCCAAAAACCTAAAAACAAAAACTTCAATCAAATGCCGGACATTAAACATTTAATAACTATAAATAACGTTCCGGCCGATTACCAATCAAAAAAGTCTTCATATAATTGCACGCAATTAAATTTCATTAAATCTAAACAATGACTATATACGACTATCAGGCGACGGATGCAAAAGGCAACATGATAAACATGGGCGATTATAAAGGGAAAGTACTATTAATCGTTAATACGGCAACCGGATGCGGATTCACGCCACAATACAAAGGCCTGCAGGAACTGTACGACAAATATCGGGATCAAGGGTTTGAAATATTGGACTTTCCATGTAACCAGTTTGGACACCAGGCTCCCGGAAATATAGATGAAATACAAAGTTTCTGCGAATTGAAATACCAAACAACATTCAAACTATTCGCCAAAACAGATGTGAACGGAAAAAACGAAGCTCCTTTATACACCTTCCTGAAATCCCGTAAAGGCGGAATATTCAATTCTAAAATAAAATGGAATTTCACAAAATTCCTGATAGACCGGAACGGAAAAGTAACAGAACGCTTCTCTCCCGCCACTAAGCCGGAGAAACTGGAAAATAAAATCCGGGAGCTATTATAAAGATATGAACAGTAAACTTTTTCTGTACAGCGGGTTAAGCCTGCTGTTGATAGCCATTATTATCCGTTGGTGCGGAGTTCCTTCCGTAATCTGGATTCCCACATTCTGTACAGCCATTCTGCTAAAAGCGATATTTTTATTCACAGCTTTCCGAACAAAAGGGTTTAAGATCAGCTTATGGCTCACGTTTATCATCATCGGAGTTGCCATGATTCTGGTATCGTTGCTATTCAAATATATTTTTCCTATTCCCCAGCTACGAAATATTCTTTTTTACGGAGCCATCACCTTAAAAGTATCCGGACTTATACTAATGCTCGTTCAGAAGATCAAAAATCCTAAAGAGGGAAACAAATCCGCTTAAACAGGAAAAACAGCTTTATTTTCCCCATATACCTTACCACCAAAAGAACAATCCGGACATTTAAGTTAATTAAGACATAAGTCTCACAAAATAACACAAGGGACAAACAAAACCGATAAATCATTATATTACAACCAATTAAAACAAATTCAAGCAGTAGGACACCATACCGGAAGCTACAAATAAGGCACAATATTTACCCCCTTGAACTCTTTAAGATTATTCCAACACCTCTTTGCCCGATTCTGATAATTATTCTAACACACAGCCCTACAAACCTATTATCCAAAGCTCAGAGCTACATTTGAAAAAATCTGTTTTTTTCTTTATCAAATGCCGATATTTTCTGCTACTTTATTTTGTAATCAATACAAATTACTCTATTTTTGCCATGAAAGTTTCAACCCTTTTTATAAAAATAAAAAAGCATATCGTAACATTTAAAACATTATATTATGAACTTAAGCAAAAAACTAACTGACGCTTTTAATGAACAGATAAAAGCAGAAATGTGGTCATCTAATTTGTATCTATCTATGGCTGTACATTTCATGAGTACCGGTTTGGAAGGATGTGCCAACTGGATGAAGAAACAGGCAGAAGAAGAATTGGAACATGCCCATAAACTGATTGACTACGCTGTAAAACGTGGTGGCAAAGTGGTTGTTTCACAAATCGATGCTGTTCCCAGCGAATGGGAAACTCCGCAAGCTGTGTTTGAAAACGTATATAAACACGAACTTCATGTATCTGCATTGATCGATAAACTGATGGACATTGCTATTGCTGAAAATGACAAAGCAACTCAGGACTTCCTGTGGTGGTTCGTTCGTGAACAGGTAGAAGAAGAAGAATCAGCAAAAGGTATCCTGGATAAATTCGAAGTATTCGGCGTACACGGTTTATATTGCGTGGATCACGAATTAGGAAAACGGTAAGTATTAATACCCATACAAATAAAAATACGGCAGGAAAAATAAATTCCTGCCGTATTTCGTATATGACAGTCACTCCTCCACAACAACCTCAACAGGGTCTATCATTTACCCCAGAACAGCCCATTCGGACTATTCGGAAATGAGCTGTCCCACTCCCGATTACAAGTGTTATTCAGACCTACCCGTAAACTACCTTAGCAAAAACGATCCAACCGTCTTTTTGCAAACCAAAACTCTGAAATTAAACAAAATAACAGAGAAAAGGATAGCTTGTCCTCATCTATTCCCAAAAACCGATATTACACCCTACTCTATCTCTTTAATCGAAGCATAAAATAAAAAACAGGCTGAAACATCATCGTCTATTTTAAAAATGCGTTTTCAAAAAAACCCAAACAACCCCTTTTTGTCAAAAACGCAAAAGATTTCGCACCCATTACTTTAAGCGAAAAAATCAATATTCCACGAATCCGGAAGTTTTCTACATTTCATTTATTTTCTACACTCCAAACAAAAAAACGCCCCTAAGCACTATTCTACTTATTTTCAACAGATTAACGAATACCGATATTTTTCTACACTCCTACCCATTTTTCCCCGAAAAATCAAAAAAGACAGATTTCTACATGTCGAAATCAAACACTTAATTCATTCTTTTACAACAAATTAAAGCTTTTTATTTGCATGTAAGATTTTCAAACTGGAAGTCCCATAAGTCAAACTTAAAAAACATACACTATGCATTTTTTTATAGAGGAAAACAAACTACCAAACGGACAAGGGTTAGAAAACCCAATGACATTCGGACCGGATAGAACAAATCCGACTACAAAATTTCATGTTACCACAGAATTTAAACTAAGCCAGGAAGCGAAAGCCTTTGCTTGTTTACCAGGTAAAATGATTGTACAAAAGTCTGATAGCGATGCCAACCTAGTAAATGTAATTATCAAGCCTTTAAGTAACAAAGTTTTTTTTGGTGTTTCAGTACGTTATTTTGTGTACAGGGGCATTACGTTAAGCAGCTTTTTTACCGAAAGTAATGGTACTTACACCCTGCTTCCAAAAACAAATTCCAATAACTCGGAATTCATGAAAAGTTTTTGGGATTTTGAAACCAAAGCTAAAGAAAGCTTTCCTAACAGACCAGATCCTTCGCCATTAAATTTAGGATTCGGCAATTCCATTTTAGAAACAGATCCTTTAGGTAACCTTCTCCTTTCCGGCAACAGAAAAATAGAAGAGATATTCCTTAATAAAACGGTAGCTGACACATGTTATGTTTCCGAAGGAACATGCATCGGCAACTTCACATCAAGCCAAAACATAGGATTTGAAATTGTAACAAACAATGCATTAAATCCAGAACTGAATTTATACTATCTAAGAAAATCATCCCATACCATTGACCTCAGCACTATAAACCAATCCAATGAATTCATAGTAAGATATACAAAAGACCAAATTTTGTCTTTTATCGATCCTCCTGCTTTCTTTGGGATGTTCTTCCGTCCTGAAATTGGGATGGGAATAAATACTGCCGTTTACGACAGTAGCGGAGTAAAACAAAAACCTGTCAACAGGACAATACCCGGGTCATTATATAGCGGAGTTATCAGTAAGTTCAATAATAAGAACCGGATTTATCTGGATATACGCAGCGAAAAAGGGCTCTCTTATAATTACTACAATACATATTCAGATGGAATCATCATCAATAACGGAGCTCCACAACCCTATGGAAACAATGGATGGCCCATCGTATTCATCAGTACAACAACAAACCTGAATGAAGAAAAAAATTATGCGTCATTCAAACTATCCACAAACGAAAACACCAAACCGGTGGTACATTTATGTTATCATGAATTCGAAAATACAAAATTAGGAGGAAAGAATACCAATCCTGCTATTTATTTAGGTTCTAAAATAGAAACTGGAAATGAATCTTTATGGACTAAAAGTGTAAATATTTATATTCCGCATGACCGTTCTTCCAGCAAAGTCAATAGTGCCAATTACATTAAGATTTATTATTTCATAGGTGATAAAGTAAGTGAAAGCACAAACAGGCCATGGACAAAAACTTATTTTGACTCGGCCTTTTGCCCGATAGATTTAATCAAAGCAGAAAAAATAAACTGGGATAAAATCGGAGGATGGGAAAAATTCGGTATTAATCCGAATCCCGTTTTCATAACAGAACCCTTAGACGAAGTCACCGGTTGCGGGAACTTTTCATATGCTGCAGAAAATGGTGTCTATAGTGACTTAACCAGAATTTTATTTTACACCAAAGCCTTTCATAAAGCAAGTTGGACAGTATCCAATTATAAAGTATCCGGCTCCGGAAAGACGTATCAAACGACTTATTCTAAAAAACTGGACATACAAAATACTGCTTATACGGTTAATTTAATGCATAAATACGACATTATATGCAAAGAATATCATACGGCAGACGGGGACATAAAAATAGTGGGCATCAATTATTATAAAGATGCTATTTTCAATGAAAAAGAAGACCTGATGTTATTAGGACTAAGCAAAGACGAGTTAATGACTCTTCAAGGCCTGGAAGGTCTTTCACCTTTCCACCCTCGTTATATCTTCCTTGAATCCGCCACTCAACAGCCGTTTCTTGTCACCACCGATGGATACAGATACCGTAAATACAATGTAAAACTGCAAGGATTAGACAACAATGGCAACTCCGCCAGAATTAGCAGCAACATCATTGTTTATAGCCGCGATAATGTTTGCTTCTGCTCAAGCGCTTTCACATCCTCTGAAGAAGTATCAGAAGGAACGAATGAAATAGAATATCATATCAATGAAAATGGCAACATTAAAGTAAATGACAACATTGATTTCAGTTTAGTGCGAAAAGCCCAAATGGTAAGTTCTATTCTTGTAGAAACAGAAGCCCCTGCTTATGTTGGAGATAATAGCAACGAACAAAAAATCACATACAAATACATTTATGCAAACGGAAATACCGCTGATATTCTACAAACAAGAATCGTCGTGGCCAATAGTATGAAAAACGGAGGTACAATAACCAGTAGACCAATTGTAAATGGAAATCAAATAAGTTATAACGGATATACATATACCCAAACATATCAATACTACGGAACTAATGTAGATGCCCGAACTTCTTATTTCAATGAAGAAACAAAAAACATTATTACGTTTGGAAAAAACAACAAACAAAGGCTATACAAATATTCAGGTAAAAAAGTATTCCTCGTACACCTTATCTATCCTTATACAACAAATGAAGAAGTAACTGTTGAAAAAAATAATATCCTTTTTTCTGCTACGGCACAAGTAGGCGAAAGAGGCTATAATAATTTTGACCCTAAGCTTAACTTCATTTATAAAGACACCATGCGACATTTCGGAAATCCGGACTTATGTGCCGGAGTGCTTGGTATGTTAGTCGGCATGAACAGAGCCGTAGTCAGTACAGGCATTACATTCGGTGATGCCACTGGTTATCCCAGCACAAGCCACGTCAACGGAAACGGATTCGATTTGGTTAACAGTTCTGACACACATGATATAGCCCTTGTTACAGGACTATTCAAATTCGGATTTAAAAGAGTAATAGCAGGAAAAACCAGACCCACTTTAGTTTCGGAATTGAAGAAAAGAGGCATAGACTGCATACCGCGAGCAGATCATAATGACCATGTACATTCAAATTACCACATCGAATAATAGGAATATAATATTCCACTTTATTTCTACTTAACCCAAGTACCTAAAAAGCACAAAAAGCTAAAAATCAAGAATTAAAAACAAACAATTATGGAAGAAAACTTAATTCCCCTTAATCAACTGATAGCAACATCAGATATTCCGCCCATACTCTCTACAATCAATGAAAGTTTAGAGGATCTAATGGCCGGACTATATGTTGCAGACTATCAGTCAGGGCTATCAGACATGCAAGAAGGCACGCTGTACAGCCTGAAATTAATCTACGCCAAACGGTTAGGATTTGATTTATTTGGAAGCGGTATGACATTGTCGTTAAATCCGCCAAGAGCAAATTCAGAATCTTCAGCTACTGGCATCACTGAATTCCCTGTATTTTTTTCTTTCTCAAAAGGAATACTAAAATACCTGCCTAAGTTCGACAACGATAGCTTTGATTATAGTCCGAAATCTTTTTTCAATTTATTGACAGATATCACAGGCCTTTCCTCAGGAGACTTGTTAAGAAGCTTAATTTCTCTCTTCCCTTTGGAGGAAGACATGCATGTCTACCCAACGGAAAGCAACGGATTACAAGGCATAGAGGTTTTTGTCAGGGACTTTAACCAGAAACATAATCCGACAACACCTATTACCATAAATTCACTTGAAACCGGTAATCCGATAGAGGATATCCTCGAACAGATGCAAAGCAATGGTAATTCATTTGACATTTTTGATATTATTTTCAGTGATTACATTTTCACATCAGACCTAAAAGAATCCTTGGCTAACATAGAAAATTTGTTTAAAGAAGCGGTTAGAAATTTTGATCTCGAAAGTTTAAAAGACATCTTTATCCCTTCAATATACGTATCAATTCAAGACATCAGGTTAGCTCTGGAATTTCCCCGTAACTGGTTAATCCCATTAGATGCCAACGGGAATATCATTGAAAATGAAAATGTTAAATCACAGCTTACTTTCAATGTCGGAGCTCTCCATTTCTCTTCCAAAACCGGATTTGATTTTGATAAAGCACTGGATTTCTCTTTCCAGAAATCACAAATCGGGAATACCGGATTTACCATTGCCTTTAACGACCTGAAATTAGATTTAAGTAAAGACCGCAATATCCCCGAAGCAACAGCAGCCGGATATGACAATGACTTTGTCGGTGTATACGTAGGAAATGCGGAAATAGGATTACCCAAAAGCTGGTTTCCTAACGCACAAATTTCACTGAAAGGAAAAGAGATGCTAATAGGAACCGGAGGTTTTTCCGGAAACGTATCCCTTGAAGCCAATAATTTCGAGACAGAACTTGGCGACAGCGGATTCAAAGTCAAATTTAATAAATTCGGCATTACATTCCGCAAGAATGCAATTGTAGGTTCGGAGATTGAAGGTTCTATGACCATACCCGGATTTAAGGACAAATCCAACCCAGATAAAGAAATCACGGTAGCCATCAAAGGACATATCACGGAAAACGGCGATTTCAGCCTGACCGCATCTGTGCCTAACGGCTTGGAAGCTACTTTATTCAACAAACTGAACTTTACTTTTAAAGGCCTGTCACTAGGACGCGAAACATTCATTAAAATTGAGAATGATGTAGAAACAGAACAAAGCAAATTCTACCTGGGTGTTTCCTGTGAAATCGGATTCGTACCGGGCAGCACGATGGACAAAATTATGGAAGGGCAAACCTTCCAGTTGGACGACCTGCGCATATACAGCGACGGATCATTTGAACTGCGCGGAGGAAGTGTGCCATTACCTAAGGCCATCAGCCTGAAAGTAGGCCCGGTAGAACTGAATGTCACCAACATAGAATTCGGTTCATACCAGGGTAAAGACGATAAGAACCCGGCGGAAACCGAAACCAAGAAATACAAATACATCGGGTTCGATGCACAGGTAGCAGCAGGATCTATGGGATTTGACGTACGGGGCAACGGTATTAAATACTGTTTCTGCGAAACGGACGATTATTTCCAGATACAAACCCTGGCTATCGACCTGATTATCCCCGGAACGGCAAGCAAGGAAACCGCCATGGCGCTGATTAAAGGTGCGCTGTCCATGCCCGATCCTAAAAATGACCAGAGTTCCAAAGTATATAAAGGAGAAATCTCCATGACACTCCCTAAACTGAACTTCGGAGTACACGCCCGCATGACCCTGGAACCAGACTATCCGGCATTTATTGTGGAAGTGGGAGTAGACCTTCCAGCGCCGATACCTATCGGGCCGGTCGGAATTTTCGGGTTCAACGGATTATTCGGACTCCGTTACGTGCCTCACAAAGCCAATCCGGAAGAAACCTGGTACGATTATTATAAAAAATCGCCAGTCGGCATTAATCAGGATAAATTCGCAGGTCCGGGACAGACCGGACGCACGGATAAACCCGTGGCGTTAGGAGCCGGAGCCGTTATCGGCACCAGTGCAGACTCCGGTAAAATCATATCCGCACGGGTCATGCTGCTACTCACCATTCCTGATATGTTTATGATTGAAGGAAAAGCCCGCATACTAAGCAGCACAAAAATGACTACCAACCCCAATGATGACGATCCTCCATTCTTCGCCATGCTGATTTGGGCTACAGATTCCATTGAGATGGGAGTCGGAGTGAATCTGAAATTACCGGAAAAAGGCAGCTGGCAAATATTGACGGTAGATGCAGAAATACATGCCTATTTCCCAAGAAAGAACGGAAAAGGATGGTATATCAATGCCGGAACAAAAGAAAAACCAATTACAGCCACCCTGTTCCCGGGCGTGATAGACCTGCGGGGAGCCGCTTACCTTATGTTATCGGCCAAAGGAATAGAAGCCGGAGCACGGGTAGATTTCAATTTCGACAAAAGTTTCTTCGGTATCAAAGTAAGAATTTACGCCTATGCCGAATTAACCGGAAAAATCAGTTTTGAACGTCCGCAGATAGGAGGTTCCCTAAGTCTCGGCGGCGGAATAGAAGTAAACGTATGGAAAATCATCTACGTCGGCTTCGGATTAGACACCTCACTAAGCGTAGAAGTGCCCAAACCGTTCCTTGTTGGTGCAAGTCTTCGTGTACACGGTCAGTTGAAACTGATTTGTTTCAAAATAGGATTTGACATCACGGTAGACATCAAATGGGAAAAGGACAAAGAATTAATCAAAGACCCTATAGCCCCAATTCCGGTAGAAGAAGCCAGTCAGTACGTAAAAGGCGTCCATATGCTTACCAATGAAGCCTATGAGTTGAAAGAGCTGAGCGGCGCACCGGCAACCGGAGACCTTGTGTTACCCGTTATTCCGGTAGACACATACATTGATATAAAAAGTACCAAAGGACTCCGCACGCAACCCTTAGCAGGCGAAGCCGCTATACCGGCCGATGCCAGCGACGTAAAATACCAGTTAGGCAACCTCACCGGAGGTGGCGATACAAACTGGTGGGAAAACATTCCGCCAGAAGGCAAACGCCAGGTAAAACACGAATATTCTCTGGAATACCTGGAAATCAAAGCATATAAGGAAGCCGATTCCACTACTCCGGGACAATGGATCGATTATCACCCGTTTAAAATATTCCTTCCTCTTTTGGACGATGACAAAAAACCGGCAGAAGACAATCTGGTAGTAGGATACTGGCAACGTGCAAGCGATCAGAACGACACTATCCGTTTATTAGGAGACACTCCGTTTAGTTTTACCGACAGCATCCCGGCTAAAAACTTCATAGCAGAACAGCAAGGCATCACCGCTTCTTACCTATTCTGCCAGCAACCGGCATTAAAAGCCCGTGTAGTACACGTGGAAGACAGGCCGGTAGGAATGAAGTTATACAATTCCGATGCAAGTCCGCATTATATAAAAGGAATCCTGCTAAGCATTCCGGAAAGCAATAAGAACCAGAACATACACAGCACGGAAAGAAACCCGGTAAATACCCTGCAGGTAGTACAAACCAGCAATGTATTTAAGAAAGAAAGGTCTTTACAATTCTCCAGTTTCAACAAACTGCAAATAGACTTTGTGTCTGATACGGTAGAAGCAGAACTGAAATTAAGCACCTATTCACGTAACGTGAAAATCTATTTCCAGGAAGGCATTGCCGTATCCGGAAAGTCATACCTGCAATATGCCAACGTCAGCGTTTTGGAACTATCGTCAGCACAACTGAAAGATGTTGTCAGCTATAAAAACGCCAAACGCCCTATACGCCGTATCATCATTGAACCTATGGCGCCAAACATCACTGCAATCAACCGGTTAAAAACCCTGATTTCACGCTTGTACGCAGAAACCTACGCTTCCTCCGGAAGAAATGCCCAGGTGGTTATCCCACGCCGGGTAATACGGTTCAGCGGATACATGGATGAATTGAGGAGATTAATGACCGCAAGCAGCGAATATACCGATGTTTCCTGCCAAAACAGCGAACGATGCAACCTGTTCAAAGAACTGGTCACGGTTTATCCGTCGGAAACAAACCGCATAACCCAGTTGCACCGCACGCGGGTGAACAATTTCATCAATAAGATACAGAACAGCAGCATAGAAGGACTGAGTGACATACTGGGAGAACATTACACAAACTATGTCCGTGAAACAAGCTACTTCAACAGTACGTCAAACGACCAGCCTCTGGCACTAAGCACATACAAAAACATCAACGAAATTGCTTACCAGATCATGCAGGTTCTGTACGAATGGGGCAACTGCGGTGTCGACCTGAACAACGATCCTTCCTGGATAGCCACTTATTTCCATGAAATGAAATACATATCAGAAGAAATACAGAAATACAATGACAGTATTCCAAGTCAGGAAAGCATACAGGGACAGCAAAAGCAGTTACAGGAAACAATCCAATACATGGGACAGGTAATATGGCGTCCAAACACCAAATATTACATCCATTTCACTCTGCAGGACCGCGTAAACGGTAATGCCGACGGAGGTAAGTTTAATTATTACTACGGATTCCAGACAGCCGACACCCTCGGGTATATAGAAAAGGACAACGCGGCTACCGGTGGAAACGCACTGACTCAGGAACGGGCGGAAAACCTGAATAAGCTGGACCAGTACATTGACTACATACGGTCATACCCTAATGCCGATGGCGACCTGGTACTGGCTAAACCGTCGTTCTACGGCGAGCAGGAATGTACCCTGGACTTATTCTTTACCAAGCCATACACCGACCGCATGCTGGCAGACTGGCCGGACTATCCGGAAGACAGCAAATTGCTGAAAGGACCGAAGTTCGCTATGAACATTAAAATAAAAGACCCGGTAAGCGATGTGAACATAAAATATCCGTTGGATGAAAACAGTATCAACGACACCGTACCTGTATGCCAGTGCGGATTCATGCCGGACTACCATTCACGTATCACGGCTGCGTATGACCTGTTAAACAGCATGTCGCAAAATCCGGATGTATCCTGCGACCTTAACCTGGGATCGCCCATTCATCAACGGAGTTCCAAATTCCGGTCTATTCCTTTTAATCTGAAACCTCAGAAGCTTTACACGGCCTTGTTTTACAACGCCAGAGGAGAAAGGACTTCTGCTCTTAACGAGGAGACCGATAACAAGGAAGTGCACCGCTATACATTCCAGACTTCACGTTACATGAATTTCAGAAAACAGGTAGAAAGTTACATACTGAAAGACGATAAAGGAAACACCAAAAACGCGGTTTTCGACCTAAGCATACCTGTAAGCGACAGTACCCGGATAAACAAAGCGCTGGCTATCGCTTCCAAGTCCGACGAAGACACAGGCAGCGAATTAAGTTCACGCTATCCGCATCCGTTTGACCGGATTGTAGAAGGACTGTTCAACATTCCTCCTATGGAAGCAGCCGCAGGCACTGAATTTAACTTGATAAAAAATACTGCTGACGGAAACAAAATCATCGGAGTATTGATCCGCAACCCGGAACCGTTTAACAACCCACGCACGCCACAGGCCAACCTGGATCAAACGCTGGTTGTTAAAAACGACCCGAATAATAACTATAAAATAATCCACTCCAAGGACGACTCACAAATCCTGATCATGTCCAAAAAAGGAGATATGAAGTCCGGTCTGTCCGGCGGAAACTTACAGTTAGTATTCAAATACATAGGCTGGGAAGACGGTGAATTGCAAGGCGCAAACCCGGACAAAGGAAACCTGGAATTTGCAGCCGGAAGTTATGTTACCAAATCAGAAGTACCTGTAAACATTACATTAAACTAAAATTAAAATCAATTCATTTACAAACTATTACCGGAAATTCCGGTAACTAAAAAACAAAACAATTATGACAACACAAAACAACGAAATGGAATTCGAAAGAAAAAAAATAATTTACAACAGTACGCTTGCAAATAATGAAGCGTACGTAATTCCATTATGCTCACTAAACAATCTTGGCGGTGCCAACAACGACTATTATTGCAACGGTGCACTGCGCCTGAAAAGACCCGACGGAGCAAACCGGCTGGATTACAAGGTAGATGTCCGTGTAGCTAAAATACAGGGACAAGACAACCCTACCTTCAACCTCCGCGTAGATGGAGCAAACCTGAGCAACCATTTTAACATCAGGCCGGTTAAGTTTCTTATGAACAACATATACCACTTTGGGCTGTACCTGGAAATCGTTCCAGGTTCCAGCGGCAACACAGTGGGTTACATTGACTTCACAGGACGCTGCCACGACTGGGATCTGCTGGATGTAATCAGTGTTTACAACAACACAACCCAACAGGCTACCAACCCCGGTTTGTATGATTCAATCATCTTTATGGACGAACAAGGCGAACAACACAAATTCTTCGGAGATGTCATCGCTCCTAACCTGGTTACGCTGGACGAATTTACGGGCAGCAGCATATTAGACCAACTGGCAGGCGTTATGGGCTGCGGCGGCGGAATCGATGCCGACATGCTTGACGGAAAGCATTACAGCGACATAGCAAACAGCATTACACAGCAAGTCAATAACATAGCCGTAGGTGCACGTAACCTGATTAACGACAGTTGGATAGATATTGCTTCCAACGATACGACCTCTTTTGCCTGCCGCACGGTAGACGTAGTAGCCGGAGAAGATTACGTATTCTCTGCTGCCGGAAATATACGCGGTACATCTGCTTCTGCCAGTGGCAACGGGTATGTACGCATACAGGGAGCGACACTCAACCAGACACTTTTATTCACGTCGCTGGAAAAAGAACGGAAATACATCCGCTTTACAGCCACAGCCACTGAAACACTGAACATCCTGTCGTACATCCAGGCAGCCAACAGCAGCACCACCCAGTTTTACGTGGAATACTACAAACTGGAAATCGGTAATAAAATGACAGACTGGTTGCCTTCTCCCGAAGACATCTTCAGAATATCTTCCAACGGAGGATCAGGAATCGTAGATGAAACAGACCCTATTTTCACAGAATGGAAAAACGGTTCAAGCATAGTGGCAGGTAAATCGGCCTCAGCTACCGACAGTTCTGTCGCGATAGGAAGCTTAGCCTCATCCTCTGACAGGTCTGTAGCAATCGGTG
>JAEWAN010000025.1 GCA_023391625.1 Bacteroidota bacterium
CCAGTTCTTTGCAGTATGCAGAGTTGCAGGCTTTTACTTTTGGTTCTATCTGGGCAGCCAGTTCTTTTGTTTTAGTAGCGTCGTTTTTGTTTTCGATCCATTCTTTGAACAGTTCTTTCATTTCGTCAGACACTTCGCTGCTTTCCAATGCTTCTTTCATGATACGTTCGATGCGTGCACGCATTTTATCTACGGCAAACAACATACCTAATCCGTATTCAGCATTGTCTTCGAACAGTGAGTTACCCCATGCCGGTCCGCGTCCTTCTTCGTTAGTAGTGTAAGGAGTAGAAGGTGCAGAAGCGGAATAGATAGAAGAACATCCTGTTGCATTGGCTACCATCTGGTGGTCTCCGAACAATTGAGAGATTAATTTTACGTAAGGAGTTTCACCACAACCGGAACATGCTCCAGAGAATTCAAACAATGGAGTAGCGAATTGAGAGTTCTTCACGTTCGCTTTAATGTCGATCATTTTTTGTTTTGATGTAACATTTTCTACGCAGAAATCCCAGTTCTTTTGTTCTTCGTATTGAGTTTCGATAGGAACAAGTTGTAATGCTTTTTCTCCTTTTTTACCCGGACATGTATCCACACAGTTGTTACAGCCCAAGCAGTCTAATACGTCCACCTGGATGCGGAAAGTAGTGTCTTCAAATCCTTTACCGTTTGTTTTCAATACGTCGGTGAACGGAGCTTTAGCCTGTTCTTCAGCGTTCAGTACGAACGGACGGATTGTAGCGTGAGGACATACGTAAGCACACTGGTTACATTGGATACAGTTTTCTGAATTCCAAACAGGCACCAATGCAGCCACACCACGTTTTTCATATTTAGCTGTTCCCTGATCCCAAGTACCGTCTTCACGTCCTTTAAATGCGGAAACAGGAAGATCGTCACCTTTCTGTGCGTTGATAGGGAATACGATTTCATGAACGAATGCAGGAACATCGTTGTTTATAACAGCATCTTCCGGTGTGATGTTAGCCCATTCTGCAGGAATTTCCACTTGTTGGTATTCTCCACCACGGTCAACAGCTGCATAGTTTTTGTTTACAACATCTTCTCCTTTTTTACCGTATGACTTGTTGATCATGTATTTCATTTTTTCAACAGCCAGTTCGTAAGGAATTACGTTGGTA
The DNA here is from genome assembly GCA_023391625.1 of Bacteroidota bacterium. Lineage (GTDB taxonomy): Bacteria > Bacteroidota > Bacteroidia > Bacteroidales > Paludibacteraceae > QVMH01. The sequence goes on from JAEWAN010000025.1 coordinate 1,143, forward strand.
ATTTTGAAGAATGCAGATTGAAGAATAGTGTTTGTACGGTTTCCTAAGCCGATTTCACGTGCAATGGTTGTAGCATCGATGATGTACAGTGAAATGTTGTTTTCAGCCAGGTATTTTTTTACGTTGTTCGGAAGGTTTTTCTGAACTTCTTCTTTGTTCCATACTGTGTTTAACAGCATAGTACCGTTTTTCTTCAAACCTTTAGTTATGTCATACAGACGTAAGTATGCTTGTACGTGGCAAGCTACGAAGTCCGGAGTAGTAACCAGGTAAGTAGAACGGATCGGGTTATCACCGAAACGTAAGTGTGAACAAGTGAAACCTCCTGATTTTTTAGAGTCGTATGAGAAATATGCCTGACAATATTTATTGGTATTGTCACCGATGATTTTGATAGAGTTTTTGTTTGCACCTACAGTACCGTCGGCTCCCAAACCATAGAATTTAGCTTCAAAAGTACCGGCAGCTCCCAGCGCGATTTCTTCTTTCATAGGAAGAGAAGTGAAAGTCACGTCGTCTACGATACCTACAGTGAAGTGATTTTTAGGTTCATTCATTGCCAGGTTTTCATAGATAGCCAATACCTGTGAAGGAGTAAAGTCTTTAGAAGAAAGTCCGTAACGTCCGCCTATAACCATAGGGGCGTTTTCTTTTCCGTAAAGAACGTCTTTTACATCCAGGTACAATGGTTCGCCTCCTGCTCCAGGTTCTTTGGTACGGTCTAATACGCAGATACGTTTTGCAGTTTTAGGCAATACAGACAAGAAGTGTTTAGCAGAGAACGGGCGGTACAGGTGTACGGCGATCAAACCTACTTTTTCCCCTTTAGCATTCAGGTAGTCGATACCTTCTCGGATAGCTTCGGTTCCGGAACCCATGCTTACGATTACACGGTCAGCATCTTCTGCTCCGTAATAGTCGAACAAACCGTATTTACGTCCGGTAAGTTTGCTCATTTCGTTCATGTATTCTTCTACTACCTGAGGTATAACATCGTAGAAAGGATTACATGCTTCACGTGCCTGGAAGTAAATGTCCGGATTTTGTGCAGTACCGCGTGCTACCGGGTGTTCCGGATTCAGTGCACGGTTACGGAATGCTGCCAACGCTTCCTGGTCGATAAGCGGAGCAAGATCGTCAGTATCTAATTGTTCAATTTTCTGAATTTCGTGTGAGGTACGGAATCCATCAAAAAAGTGTACGAAAGGAACACGTGTTTTGATAGCAGCCAGGTGAGCTACGGCAGCCAGGTCCATAACTTCCTGTACAGAACCGGTAGCCAACATGGCGCAACCAGTCTGACGTACAGCCATAACGTCCTGGTGGTCTCCGAAAATAGAAAGTGCATGAGATGCTAAAGCACGAGCTGATACATGATATACGCCCGGTAGTAATTCACCTGCAACTTTATACATGTTAGGGATCATCAACAACAAACCTTGAGATGCAGTGAAAGTAGTTGACAATGCACCTGCTTGTAATGATCCGTGCATAGCAGCAGCAGCACCTGCTTCTGACTGCATTTCCTGTACTTGTACCGTTTCACCGAAAATGTTTTTACGGCCGGTTGCAGCCCATTCGTCTACATATTCAGCCATGGTAGACGACGGGGTGATGGGGTAGATAGCGGCTACTTCGCTGAACATATATGCTATGTGTGCAGCAGCCTGGTTACCATCACAGGTCAAAAATTTTTTAGTTTTACCCATTTTTGTTTGTATTAAGTTTGTTTATCGATATTATTTAATTTTTATTCTTAATAGTCCCAAGTACTTACATCATTTTTTTCTTAGGGCAAGATAATCATATTTTTTTTAATTAAAGTCAATATAAAAAACCGAGCAACCATAAAGGAATTTCATTTTTGTGACCTACTTCTATTCCGTCAACGGCATAAAACACATTGGCGCTATGCCGTGCATGTTTGGGTTTAGCCTCGCATTTGAAGTGGTACGTCTGGTCTATGCAAAAATCTGTGTGGTGTTTACACATATTGACTTTATGTTTTGCATGTAATGCGTTATACAGGAATGTCCGTTGTTCTGCAATCCTGTCCACTCCTCCCGGACTTACGGCATACATCAGGTTGGTGTTATGTACGTAGATCCGGTTCGGTTTTTTAGGAAATACCTCCCCTTCGGTATATAATAAGTTAAGTAACCGCGCGTCCTGCAGGTACTTGATGTAATTCATGATAGTGGCCCTTGAGGTCTGAATCATATTGCTTAGCTGGCTGACGTTGGGCGCTGCCGGCGAGCTCGTCATCAACAGGAACAGAAGTTTCCGTATTTTCGACAGGTATTTTAATTCAATCTGCTTGATTAGCAGGATGTCTACCTCCAGCATCATGTTCATGGTTTTCAGCAGGTTCTCGGAAAAGTTCCTTTGTTCCAGGAAAAACGGGTAATACCCGTGATGCAGGTAGTCTTTAAAATAGTCGAACGGTTTTATCGAAGCACATATTGTCTGTGCTATCTGTTCGTGATTGTTTATAATTTCTTCCAGGGAATAAGCCTGGAATGTCTTTCCTGTTTGCAGGAAAATAAATTCCCGGAATGAGAATCCGCGTAAATTGTATGAGGCAACCACGTTTTTCAGGTCTTCATTGTCTTCAATCAGCCTCATTACGGTAGAACCGGAAAAGACGATATGCAGTTCCGGAAACCGCTCATAACATTCGCGCAGTTCTTTAGACCAGTTTTCATACTTAAAGGTCTGGTCTATCAGTAAAGTCCGTCCGCCGTTTTTATAAAACTCTTCCGCAAATTCCACCAGCGTGTGTGTGGTGAAATAGAAATTGTTGAAATTGACATAAAGGCAACGGCGGTCGTCCGCACCAAAGTGTTCTTTGGCGTATTGCAGTAAGAACGTAGTTTTACCTACCCCGCGGCTTCCTTTTATTCCGATGAGGCGGTGAGACCAGTCAATCTCATTCATTAGCAAACGCTTAACTCTTGAGTTTACATGTTTGACCAAATATTGGTGTGTCCGGAAAAATGATTCCACTGCTTATTAATGTATGAAATGCAAAAGTAGAAAAATTATTACATTTTGCAAACTGGAGATTGCAAAATACCGTGTTTTTAACGCAATGTTTTTTATGTATATGGAAACAGGTGTGCTGTAACGGTTGTTTTGCCGGTTTCAGTGTGTTTTCGGGATAGGACGTTCCTCCGGTTTATTTTCCCGGTTTGCTTTTTCCTGTTATGTGCTCTATTGACAGCTTGATGGTATGAGTACGCTGGAATGATTTTTCTATGTACTTTTCCCCGGTTTCTTTGTATTCAGGGCAGTATTTTTCCACCAGTTTCCGCAGGGCGGCTCTTTTTTCTTCATCATCCAAATGGATATCCGCTTTTCCAAACAGGATTACGCTTTCATATAAAGTGGTGAACTGTCCGGGTATGGGGCAGGTGTTGCCCACGATACAAAAGGAAACATCCTGATTCTTTTTGAGTATCTCCATTTTATGTCCTTCCGGCGCACAGTGGAAATAGAGGGCGTGTTGCGCCTGGTCGTAAACAAAACTGATAGGTATTCCGTAAGCATACCCATTGTTGTCTATGCCTAAACTCAGAAACCCGTATTCGCCGTTTTCCAGCAGTTCTGATATCCGTTTTTCGTTTAGCAGCCGGTCTTGCCGACGTATGGGAGAGAAGTTGGTCATGATTCAAACTTTTTGCAAATATAATATTTCTGTTATGAAGATGATTGATAAATATTCTTCTAATCAGCTACTGTTTGTCTGGTCGCTTTTATAGCTGCTTCCTCCTGTATATCGTGGTTTTATTCCTTTTATATCCTGACTTTTATTATTATTTTTGCGGAAAAATACAGATTTTTATGAATTATATTGAAGTTGTTTTTACGATAAAACCTTTTGAGGAGTATATTGGCGACATTCTTGCGTCTGAACTTGGCGAGATTGGGTTTGACAGTTTTGTTCCGGAGGAAAACGGAATAACGGCGTATGTGTCTGAGGAATATTATGATGAGGAAAAACTGCGTGAACTGGCAGCAGGATTTTCATATGCGGCATTGTCATATAAAACGGAGTTTGTTCAACAGAAAGACTGGAATGAGGAATGGGAAAAGAATTTTTTTCAGCCCATTGTTATTGGCAATCAATGCGTGATTCACAGTTCTTTTCATAAGGATGTTCCGGTTGCGAAATATGATATTGTGATTGATCCGAAAATGTCTTTCGGAACAGGACATCATGAAACTACCAGCTTGATGGTGGAAGAAATCCTGAAAATGGATGTTGAAGGGAAAAAAGTATTGGATATGGGTTGTGGTACTTCCATTCTGGCTATTCTTGCCGCTTTACGGGGTGCGCAGGATGTTACGGCTGTGGATATAGACCCGTGGTGCACGGAAAATTCGGAGGAGAATATCCGGCTGAACCACGTGGAAGGAATTAAAATCCTCCTTGGGGGAGCGGAGCGGCTTAAGGGTATGACGTTTGATATTATCATAGCGAATATAAACCGCAATATTTTGTTGAATGATATGAAATCATATGCAGATTGCCTGCCACTAGGGGGAGAATTGTATATGAGTGGTTTTTATAAAGACGATGTTCCTGTTATAGAGGCGGAAGCTGACCGGAATAATCTTACTTTGAAGTATTTCCGGGAAAAGAATAATTGGGTGGTAGTGAAGGTGGTGCGTATTGCCTGACCGTTTTCGGATAAAACCGATAAGTCTGGAAAGAAGGGCTGACTGCCCGTGTATTCTTTTTATGAATAGCATATGGGGTGACTCAAAATTTGAGTCACCCTTTTTTTGTCTGTACAGCTTCTCTACTGGTGAATGTTTCCAAATATTCGATTTTCAGTAAAAAAAGTTTCTTTTAGGGCTACTTCTTCATATTCTTTTAAATACCGGATTGCAGTAGAAAACGCTTTCTGGTGGATTCGGAATTCCTTGGAACAATATCCCTATCTTTTCTCTCGGAATAAGATTGATTAAAAGCTGTTCTTCGTTTGAAGAATACGATATCGTGTTCTGTTCAAATTCTTTATCATCGTAAGATTATTAGGTGGAGTAATGGAACGTTATTTCTCTTTTTTGGAGCTGCGTATATTCTCCCACACTTTCTGTATATCTGTTTCTCCATCAAAATATTCTGTCTCTGAATTTTTTCTGAATATTTCGGATGAGGGTACTAAAAATATCTTGTCAGAGTCCGGATATTCGCATACATCGTACCCTATAAATGTTCTTATATCCAGAAAAACGCAGGTCTCTGCTGTATGGTTATATAGCTGGTGAGCCCCTGTTTCGCCCGTTTCAAAAAATATCAGGTCTCCGCTGTTTACAATTTCCAGTCCTTCCGGAGTTCTTAGAGTTGCAGAGCCGGAAACAATCATAAAAAGTTCTTCCGCATATCGGTGGAAATGATAAGGTGCGGAGTATTGGGACGGGTTTAACTGTCGTAAATCGAAGTTCAGGCATTGGGGATTAATTCCTTGTTTTGTCCTTGAAATGTCAGTAAGCAGCCTGAAATGATCTATTCTGTCGGGATTCTCTTTGAATTCTCTCCGGGCTGATTTTAGAATTGTAGCCATGATTGATGATTTAAATGTTTTTTAATATGAAACAAAGGTACATTATCCATTGGTCGAAGAAAAACGGTATTTCGTTGATTTCTTTTTTATTGTATTTTTTGTTTATCTACTTTTGTTCATAATTTTTACGCTATGAAAAAAACTGTAACAGAGTTTTGGAAATTATTTCCATGCTTGTTTTTTCTCTTTTTTGTTTACACAGGTTTGTATGCCCAGACGGAACTGATCTTGAAATATTCTGATGATACGGCAAGCAAGTATTCCGTTACGGAGGCCGGTAAAATTTATTTCTCAGATACGGAGCTGGTGGTGGAAGAAAGCCCGGATATTACAACGGCGGTAAGCTTGTCTGCTATAAAAAAGATTTTGTTCAATACGCAGCAGGCGGCAGGGGCAGAGTCTGTGTTGCAGCAGGAACAGATGTTTGTATATCCTAATCCGGCGCGTGATTATTTGTATGTGGGGAATCTCGGTCCGGGAAATATGCAGGTAATGATTTTCGCATTGGATGGTTCTTTGGTGTTGAAACAGGTGTTGGATACCTATGACGGAATAAACATCGGTTCTCTTTCTTCCGGATTGTATGTAATAAGGGTGAACGATACCACTTCTAAATTTACTAAACTATGAAACTATATATACTCTCTATCCTTTTTCTTTTTGTTGTAAGTATGTCTTTTTCCCGGGAAAGGATGCTTATTTATAATGCGGACCGGATTATGTACGAATCGTTGCTTACCGATGTGGACAGCATAAAATTCAGGAATAATTCATCCTTTTTTAATTTTACCGATGGAGTGCTGGGAATCCCGGTTTCCGAGATAGACAGCATAACTTTTGTTGATGCAGCGGCAGGCGAGCCGGATGATGTTGTTTATATCATGTATAATGGCGACCAGGTGACGGTAATCAATCCTTTTGAAGAAAATGTGAACATAACGGCCGAGGGTTGCCGGGTGTCTGTGACTGTCGGGTCTGGCCTTAGCGGAATAGAATACAGGCTTTCCGGGCAGACTACGGACGGTTCTTTTACTTTTGGCAGCGATGTACCGGCTACTTTGCATATGAGCGATTTGGTGCTTGCTTCTTCGTCCGGTGCAGCTGTAAATGTGACAACGGAGCCGACGGTTACTTTGTTTGTTTCCGGGGAAAATAAGTTGTCTGATGTCGAAGGCAGTACACAAAATGGTGTGATAACCAGTCTGGGAAATCTGGTTTTTGCGGGAAGCGGTGAGTTGCTGCTGAATAGTAAATATAAACACGCTGTCGCCAGTTTAGGGTGCGTAACGGTGGAGGGTGGAAACGTGGTTGTGGAATCTGCCGTGACGGACGGAATTCACTCTGAAGGTTTCATTATGAAAGGGGGAATGCTGGATATTAACCCTGGTAGTGACGGTATTGATGCTGGTGGAGGAGCGGTGGTTGTTACAAACGGTACGATACGGGTTGTTTCAACGAGTGACGATGTGAAAGGCATAAAAGGAGATGGTATAATAACAATAAACGGGGGTGTGGTGGATATTTCTGTGAGCGGTGCGCAATCCAAAGGTATGAGCAGTAAAAAAGATATTCTTTTGAATGGAGGAAGTGTTTCGGTTGTAGCTTCGGGTAAAACTGTGCTTGAGAGTAGCGGAAGCGGGTATGATCCTTCTTATTGTACGGGCGTGAAAGGTGCGGGGAGTCTTATTGTAAACGGAGGAAATGTGACGGTGGAATGTACCGCTTCCAATAACGGAGGAAAAGGCCTTTCGGCAGATGGTGATATTGTAATAAATGATGGCATCGTCTCTGTGACTACAGCCGGGAATGGAGAAACTTATACCAATGAATCAGGGAGTGCGGATTCTTATACATCTTCTTGTTTGAAAAGCGATGCCGGAATTTCCATACTGGGCGGTACTGTTAATTGTACCAGTACCGGAAACGGAGGAAAAGGAATTTCTGCTGATGGTGAAATAATATTGGGGATTGCCGGTGCGGATAATGCTTCGCTTATACTGAACGTAAATACATCCGGTGAACGTTTTTACGTGTCTGGCAGCTCCGGTGGAGGAGGCGGACGTCCCGGCGGTGGCGGATGGGGTGGCGAGAATGCTGATTACGCTAATCCGAAGGCGATAAAGAGTGAAGGCGATTTTACAGTAAACAGTGGAACGATACGGGTGGTTTGTTCTCAAAGCGATGAAGGTGGAGAGGGAATGGAGAGTAAGTCTGTTCTTACAATAAACGGAGGGGATATAGGGATAAAAGCCTATGACGACTGTATAAATGCTTCCAGCCACATACAAATAAATGGAGGATATGTGTATTGCGTATCATCCGGAAATGATGCTATTGACAGTAACGGAACGTTGACTATCAGCGGTGGAACGGTGATAGCTAACGGGACAAGTTCTCCGGAGGGAGGTTTTGACTGTGACAATAATCGTTTTACAATTTCCGGTGGTATTGTGGTAGGTACGGGGGGATCAAACAGTACACCGAATGCAGGAACTCAAAAATCCGTGCGTTATACGGCTGCTGTGCCAGGCGAGGCTATGTGCATAAAAAATGCTTCCGGTGATGTTATTTTGATGTATCAGCTTCCGGTATTTTCTTCTTCCGGAGGAGGGGGAGCGCCGGGAGGCGGTTCTTCCCGGATGGATTTCGTCTTTTCCGATCCGGAGCTTGTACCGGGTAGTTATACTTTACATTATGGAGGAACAATTTCTGGCGGAACAACGTTAAATGGTTATAATACAGGAGGAACGTATTCCGGCGGTTCAACTAAAAATTTTACGGTAGGAAGTTCGGTTTTAACTTCTATATAAAATAATAAGTACTTGTTTCATTTAGGTTTTCATGAGGGGGCATACCGGCAAGTGTTGATGGGGTTGAGTATTGCCGGTATGTTTTTTCTGACGGGTTATGGTAAAAAAGAATAGAATATATCATTTTGAAATAGCATTATATGTCTTTATTACTTTAGTAGTGTTGGCTGTGCCGCTATTTATGGGCTTGAAGGACGGGCATGACTGGAGCATGGTGTTTCGTGAGTGGAGAAGCCTGATACCTTATTTTATTATATTTCTTGTCAATAATTTTGTCTTTGTCCCTAAACTGTTGTTTCGCTCAAGATATTCAACTTATATCCTGTCTTGTATCGGATTATTACTTGTAATAACTTTTTTGAATAATTTCTTACTGGAATCAAGGCGTTTGTCTTTTCCAGTTCATGACAACAAAGGGGAGAGGGGGCGCTATGAACGGCCGGTAGAGGGTAGGACCAGGCCTGTGGATGCTCCCACTCCTCCTTTTGATTTTGCCGATAGACCTGCCGGGAATAAGCATCCTATGCCACCCCATATAATATTTTTTAATATCGGGGTTTTTATCATTGGTTTCCTGATTATCGGTTTTAATTCCGGAGTCAAGGTTTTTGTTTATTGGATGAATGAACAGGAGGAGCAGGGAGAGAAAGAGCGCCATTATCTCACTACGGAGCTGGCTTTGCTGAAACACCAGGTTAGTCCTCATTTTTTTATGAATACCCTGAATAATATTCATGCGCTGGTGGATATTGATTCGGAACAGGCAAAGGATGCGATTATTAAATTGTCCCGTTTGATGCGTTACCTGCTGTATGAAACGGATTCGGATAAAGTGCTTTTGTCCCGGGAAATCGGGTTCATGGAGAGCTATCTGGATTTAATGCGCTTACGTTATGAAAGTTCTCGGCTTTCGCTGAATATATCCTATCCGGAGGATACGCAAAAAATAGTTGTACCTTCGTTATTGTTTTTGCCTTTAATAGAGAACTCTTTCAAACATGGGGTGGATAATAACCGGGCTTCTTTTGTGGATGTTCATTTTAAAATACAGGAGGAAAGCTTGATTCTGATTATTAAAAACAGTAACTATGCGAGGAAGAAGTCTGATCTTGACGAGACTTCCGGTATTGGGCTGGAAAATATCCGGAAACGTTTGAATCTTATTTATAAAACAAATTATATTCTGTTGATAAATCCCGGGGATGAGGTATATGAAGTCTCACTGGCTATTCCGGTGGAAAGAATCCCTTAAAATAGAGTGAATATTTATGAAATGCATGATTTTGGATGATGAACCGTTGGCTCGCAAGCAGATACAAGCCTATGTGGAGCGTACGCCCTTCCTTACCATGGGGTGTAGCGTAGGCGATTCGCTTCGGGCGCTGGAAGCTTTTTACGAAACGGAACCGGATTTGCTTTTCGTGGATATTAATATGCCGGAGCTGAATGGAATGGATTTTGTTAAACTGCTAAAGAATCCGTGCCTTGTTATATTCACCACGGCTTATAGTGATTATGCGTTGGAGAGCTACCGGGTGGATGCCGTGGATTATCTGCTAAAGCCAGTCAGTTATCCGGATTTTTTGAGATCAGCCAATAAGGCCAGGCAACTTTATGAATTGAAAAATCTGCCGGAGATAACGGTAAAGTCAACGGAGGAATATCTTTTTGTCAAGTCGGACTCCTCCTTGGTGCGGATTAAGTATGCTGATATTGATTATATTGAGGGTATGCGTGAATACATTCGGATTTTTTTATCCAATGGAACGAAGGTCATGTCCTTGTTAAGTATGAAAGTGCTGGAAGAACGTTTACCGAGAGATGTGTTTATGCGGGTACATCGGTCGTATATCGTGAACCTGAATAAAATTACGGTTATAGAACGCCACCGCATTGTGTTTAATAAACGGATAGTCCCTGTTGGAGAACAATATAAAGATGCGCTGGAGCAGCATATAAAGAAAAATTTTTTCGGTAGGTAATGCTGTTTCCCTCTGCCTTATAATATACGGTCTGTTTATTTTGAATTCGGGTTTATTCTTCCCTTTTTATCTCCTTGATTTTTTGTCATGTAAAATATGCCGTAGGTAAGTGCTTTGCGGGGCGTGAGATGTTTTGTCGGAAATAAACCGGCGTCCGGGTAATTTTTATAATTCTTGTTTTTTACTCTTGCCGTATCCCCTGTTTTTTATTTTAATTGTATTTCTTTTTTAGTTTTCTTTCTAATTTCCTATATTTGAGAGGGAAAAAAGAATTTCTTATGGAATATAAAACATTATGCTGGGACGATCTGGCTGTGAAAATAACATTAAGTGTGTTTCGTCCGGAAGGGAATAAGGCTAAGGAGTACCATGTGATGGCTCAGGTACAGGATTTGTTTCTTCCGGTGGAGGTTCAGTTTCAGCAGTTGGAGTCGGCTTTGACCCGTTTGGCTGGGTCGGAAGAGATGGGTGGGGCGGTGCTTGTATGGAAACGTTATTTCCTGAGCGATGCCCTTAACCAGTGTAATCTGTTGCCTCAGGGAGAGACGGCAGCTACTTCTATCGTGCAACAGGCCGTTCTGAATGGGGCGAAGGTGGCTTTATGGGCTTATTGGGTAGAAGGAGCGGTTTTGTCGCTGACCTCGCGGGGCAGTGTGAAAATGTCGCGGCCGGATTATGACCACCTTTATACGGTCCAGCTACATTGCAGGCAGAGGAATGAGGCCATGGAAACTTATTATATTTTTGATGAATATACGGAGGAGTTGGCGTTGCACGACTGTACGCTGAAAGAAAACTGTGTACGGACGTGGATTTATGTGCATGGGGTAGATGTGCATTACCAACGGATGGCTAATGCCCGGAAGGCTTATTTTGAAAAGGAGGGGCTGACGGATAAAACCCATTATATTGCGAGTACCGGTATTGAGGGTAAGTATATTTATCCTGATTCTATTGTGCAGATGGATGCTTATGCAGTAAAGGGACTTCGGGAAGGACAGATTACCTTCCTGAAAGGTTTGGAGCATTTAAGCCCTACGATAGATTACGGGGTGACTTTTGAACGTGCTACGGCTGTGGATTACGGAGACCGCCGTCATATCTATGTTTCCGGAACCGGTAGTTTGAATAATAAGAGCGAAGTGGTGTATCCCGGAAATATATTGAAACAACTGTCCCATAGCCTTGAAAACGTATGCGCTTTGCTGGAAGAAGGCGGAGCCGGTGTGAATGATGTGGCGCTGTTTGTTGTTTATTTACGTGATACGGCGGACTATGAACGGGTAAATGATTATATGAATTCGTATTATCCGCAAGTGCCGAATGTGATTGTTTGGGCTCCTTTTCATCGCCCGGAATTGCTGGTACAGGTAGAATGTATTGCGGTAAAGCCTGCTGAAAATGCTGCTTTCCCTGACTTTTAGAAATATCCAGGCGTTTATTGGGCGGTTTTGATTATCAGTGGTTTATTGTTTTTTTTCGATGTTTTTGATTAATGACAAGGGATATTCTTGAAAACAGAATATCCCCTTGTCATTGATGATATGGCTATAATACTAAAGTAGCAATTTGCACAGTCGAGCCTGCTTATAGAAACAGTTCTTTTACTTTTTCCAGGTCTTCCGGAGTGTCTATGCCTACGGATTCAACGTCAGTGTAGCCTACTTTGATTTTTAAGCCGTTTTCCAGCCAACGTAATTGTTCCAGGGATTCTGCCAGTTCGAGTGGGGTTTGAGGCAGGCTGGTTACCTTACGGAGTACATCAGTACGATAAGCGTATATGCCGATATGTTTGTAGAAATGATGTAGTTTTGTCCAGTCGTAAGTTTCTTTCCCGCGTAAATAAGGAATTACGGAACGGCTGAAGTAGAGGGCGTAATTATCAAGGCTTACTACCACCTTTGGGTTATTAGGGTTGGATAAAAATTCATAACCGTCTCTTTCCCTGACTTTGGTGGCGAGAGTCGCTATTTCTGTTTTGTCGTCATCAAAACAAGCCTGCAATGTGTTGATTTGTTCCGGTTGGATAAAAGGCTCGTCTCCCTGTATGTTTATAATGACGTCAAACTCTTTTCCTGTTTTGGTATATGCCTCGTAACAACGGTCGGTACCGCTTTTATGGTGTGATGAGGTCATTATAGCGTTTCCTCCGAATGATTGTACGGCGTCATATATGCGTTGGTCGTCCGTAGCAACATATACGTCGGTCAAAACTTTGGAAGCCTGTTCATAAACGCGTTGTATCATGTATTTTCCTCCTATCTGTACAAGGGGTTTCCCTGGAAAACGGGTGGAGGCATAACGTGAGGGAATAATCCCTACAAAACGTAAATTATTAGTCATAGTGAATTTTATTTGCTTGATATTTTTATTTGCTTTTCTCCGTATATCTTGATTCCTTTTTTCAGTCTTGTGTTTATGTAATTTAGTGTTCGTGCCATCAGTAGTAGAATATAGGGAATAAACGCAACATTCAATGCCTGTTTGGAGGAGGCGAAAATGATGAATGCCGTTAATATAAACACTAAGTTGACACATTGCAGGCAAAAAGTAATGAGACGCATCGGCTTTATCCATTGTATTATCCCGACAATCAGGAATAATGGGCTAAGCCATAGGATGTTATAGTTTTCTCCGACTACAGGGTGAATGGATATGAACATCAGATAGAAAATGATGCAGCCTATAAGCCCGGTAGCAATGTAAAGTATGGAATCAAAAGTTTTGTATAGATAATGGAATTTCTTGCTGTTGAAACATGCCAGCAGTCCTAACAACAGAAAAAATGTGCATACTGGAAACGGACGGAATAGGAGGAAAGTTTCCTTGGTTTCTTCCGGACGTTTTTGTACCAGAATATGAGTATCGGAAACCGCAGGGCGGGTTTCATCACCGGTATTGCTTACTACGGTAGCTGCCTGCAGTTCTTTCATTAATACTTCCGGCAGGAACATGCTCTCTTTTCTGGAGGCCAGTTGGTCGGATTCTGCTCCGAATATCATGTCTATACCGAATTTCAGCCAAGTGTTGGTTCCTACATATACTTCTACCCATTCCCTGAAAGTCAGCGGTTCTTCCTGTAATTTGAATTCTACCCGGTTACTGTCATTGAAAGCCTCAAGTATTTTGTCACGGGGGCGGGTGGCGCAGTTGTCGAATATAAAATTATAACGGTAAGTTTTGTTTTCCGGCCTAAGGTTGATGAATAGTGCGTTGATAATCTCTTCCTTCTCTGCCTGGGTGAAGTTTAATTTTTGTTCCCATACGGTAGAGTTGCGTTCAATATAGTCTGGTAGGAAATATTTAAAGTCGTAAACGGCCAGCAGGTAGTCGGTAGCGCCTTTGATGAACTTAGCGTAGAAATTGTCCGTATTAAAATCGAATATTCCGTAATTGAATACGATATCTATATCATTCACCGGGTCTTTTACCCGTATGGCCGTATGTCCGAAGCGGGCATACACCTCTTTTCCCGGCGAGCAGGTAATTAAACTTACTTCTGTGGAGTCACTGAATTTTTGTGCCTGAATAGAACCAATGGCAAGTAAAACGAATGAGGTTAAGAGAAAAAATTTCTTCATAATTTGTTTTTAATAGCCACAAAAGTACGATTATTTCTCCTATTTCCCGTACGCATATTTTATAATTTGTTGTCTTATCAATTTGATGTTTAATTAAATGTATAGGAATGATGATGAATTTTATTTTTTAATATTATTATACAATTTATATAATATAAAGGGGTGTATGAAAACATTTTTGCAACTAATATTGTTCTTTTATAAAACATATATGTATGCAGGTCGCTTCTGTTTGTTATATGGTTGATATAATGGAAGTTCTGTGCTGTGAGAAAGAAAGAAGTGCAGGCATAGGGAAGCTCGTTTTATTGATATAATCGGCCTTTTACAGCTTGTGGGGAATTTCTTTTTTTGTGAATTAGTAAAAAAAGTAAAAAAGAATTCTTTAAATGGAGTGTTATATCATGAAAAGTTCTATTTTTGTAGGCAGATTAGAAGTGAAATAATCATTAGAGATTAATTATACGAATACACAAAACACTATTTTTTATGAAAAAACAATTATTTCTTATTGTATCAGTAGTGCTCGCATTAGGACTAGGATTTAGTTCTTGTAGCAAAAAGATGGGTGCTCTACCCTCTGATCTAATTAAAGTTGCTCCCAATCCATTGGAAGTAAAAGGTGGAAAAATTGAAGCTAAAGTTGACGGAACATTTCCTGAAAAATACTTCAATAAAAAAGCTGTTGTTACCATTACTCCTGTATTGAAATTCAACGGTACTGAAGTAAAAGGTGAATCAGTGTCTTACCAGGGAGAAAAAGTAACAGGAAACAACACTGTTATCAACACAAAAACAGGAGGTAAATTCTCAGTTCCTGCTTCTTTCGCTTATGTCCCTGAAATGGCAAACTCTGAATTGTACCTTGATTTCGCCGTTAAAGTTGGTGACAAAGAATCAACTATCCCTTCAGTAAAGGTGGCTGACGGTGCTATCGCAACTGCTACTTTAGCTTCTGCTGCAGCTCAGGAAATCGCTCCGGCTTTGACTCCTGATAAATTCCAACGTGTAATCCAGGAAAGCCAGGAAGCTGACATTAAATTCCTTATCCAACAGGCAAACTTACGTAACAGCGAAACAAGATCACAAGATATTAAAGATCTTACTGCTGCTATGAAAGATGCAAGCTCTACAGAAAACAAAGAAGTTGCCAGCTTAAGCGTTAAAGGTTACGCTTCTCCTGACGGTCCGCTTGATTTGAACCAGAATCTTGCAGAAAAACGTTTGAACGTTACTTCTAACTTCATGAACAAAGAATTGAAGAAAATCAAATCTAAAGTTGAAATCGGTAAAGATTTTACTGCTGAAGACTGGGCTGGTTTTGAAAAATTGATGAATGAATCAAGCATTCAGGATAAAGATTTGATCTTACGCGTATTGTCTATGTACTCAGATCCTGAAGTTCGTGAACGTGAAATCAAAAATATCGCTTCTGCTTACACTGTAGTGGCTGAACAAATCCTTCCGGAATTGCGTCGTTCACGCATTCAGTTGATTGTTGATGTTACTGGTAAATCAGACGAAGAAATCGCTCAGTTAGCAAAAGAAAACGCTTCTGCTTTGAACGTAGAAGAACTTCTTTATGCTGCTACTTTAACTGATGCTTTAGGTGAAAAAGCTACTATCTACCAACAGGTAATCAATATCTATCCGGAAGATGTACGTGGTTATACCAACCTTGCTGTTGTTAACCTGTATGACGGTAAAATTGCTGAAGCTACTGCTTCTATGAAAAAAGCTGCAAACATTGCACCTAACTGCCCGGATGTTAATTATAACTTAGGTTTGATTGCTTTGGCTAACGGTGAATTGGATAAAGCTCAACAATATTTTGGTAAAGCTGCCGGCGCTAACGCTGATTTGAACCAGGCTTTAGGAACTCTTTACATTGCACAAGGTGACTATACTAAAGCAAAAAGTTCTTTCGGTTCAACTACTTCAAACAACGCAGCATTGTTGCAAATCCTGAACGGCGATTATAACGCAGCTCGCAGAACTTTATCTGCTGTTGCAGCTCCTAACGGAATGACTTCTTACTTAGGCGCAATCATCGGTGCTCGTACTAACGACCGTGACGCAGTTTACAACAACTTGAAAGCTGCTGTGAAAATGGATAAATCTTTAGCTGCAAAAGCTAAATCAGATATCGAATTCTCTAAATTCGCTGCTGACGAAACTTTCCAGACTATCGTAAAATAATAAGATTCGTTTAATATACAATGAAAAACCGGTGTCTTCTGGATACCGGTTTTTTTATGCTTTTCTGTGCGGCAGGGAACTCTTTTCCTGCTTTCAGTGTGATGTTTGGATATTTAACCTTAAAATTGGAATCATTCTCTTTATTAATTCGGTTTTTTTTCCGAAATTTGCAGGCTTAAATAGACTAATAAAGAACATTTTAAGAGAATAGCTAAAGTGAAAGAGACAAAGTACATATTCGTGACCGGTGGAGTTACTTCATCGCTGGGTAAGGGGATTATTGCTGCTTCATTGGGCAAATTGTTGCAGGCGAGAGGTTTTAAAGTAACAAACCAAAAGCTGGATCCTTATATCAATATAGATCCGGGTACGTTAAATCCTTATGAACATGGGGAGTGTTATGTTACGGTGGACGGTCATGAGGCTGATCTTGACCTGGGACATTATGAACGCTTCCTGAATGTTGAAACTCATAAAGTAAACAACATTACTACCGGACGTATTTATCAGAATGTGATAAATAAAGAACGCCGGGGCGATTATCTGGGTAAAACGGTTCAGATTATTCCTCACATTACCGATGAAATAAAACGTAATATCAAACAACTTGGAACCCAGGGCGATTTTGATTTCGTTATTACTGAAATCGGAGGTACCGTAGGCGATATAGAGTCTCTTCCTTATATAGAAAGTGTGCGCCAGTTGCGTTGGGAGTTAGGACGGAACTGCCTGATTGTCCACCTGACTTATGTGCCGTATCTTGCTGCCGCTAAGGAACTGAAAACCAAACCGACTCAACATTCTGTCAAAGCATTGCAGGAACAGGGAGTACAGCCGGACGTACTGGTGTTGCGTACGGAACATAATATTTCTACCGAAATGCGTAAGAAAGTGGCGCTTTTCTGTAATGTAGCACCGGAAGCCGTTATGCAGTCTATTGACGTACCTACTATTTACCGTGTTCCTTTGAATATGCAGAAAGAACACCTGGATGAAGTAGTATTGACTAAAATGGGCTTTGACCTGGATAAAGTTCCTCAGGCAGACTTGACTAAATGGACTGCTTTCGTGAACAAGCTGGAAGGGGCCAAAGAAGAAGTACGCATAGGTTTGGTAGGAAAATATGTGCAATTGCCGGATGCTTATAAATCAATTATAGAAGCTTTACTTCATGCCAGCGCATACAATAACCGTAAGTTGAAACTGGAGTTGATCCTGTCTGATAAACTGACGGATGAAAATGTGGCGGAACAGTTGGCCGGATTGGAAGGCCTTATCATAGCTCCGGGATTCGGACAGCGCGGAATGGAAGGAAAGCTGGCTGCATTGAAATATGCACGTGAAAATGATGTACCTTGTTTGGGTATCTGTCTGGGTATGCAGGCTATGTGCATAGAGTTCGCCCGTAATGTACTGGGTTATGCTGATGCAAACAGTACGGAGATTGATTCTACAACTACCCATAATGTGGTGGATATAATGGATGAGCAGAAAAATATCCTGAATTTGGGCGGAAGCATGCGTTTGGGCGCTTATAAATGTAGCCTGAAACCAGGAAGCAAGGCTTATGAAATTTACGGTAAAGAAAACATCAGCGAACGCCACCGCCATCGTTTTGAATTTAATAACGCATACAAAGATGAGTTCGAGAAAAATGGAATGTCCTGCAGTGGGTTGAACAAAGAATCTGATTTGGTTGAAATCATAGAATATACTCCAAATAAATGGTATATGGGCGTTCAGTTCCATCCGGAATACAGCAGTACCGTGGTGAATCCACACCCGTTGTTCATTAATTTTGTGAAAGCGGCAATTCAGAAATAATCAGTTTTTAATCAAACAATTGTTACTAAAATAGGAAGTCGGGTAGAATTGGTTTAATATCCCGTGTTCCGATAGAAAATTATGGATAAAAATACAATTATCGGATTCTTGCTTATAGCTGCAATTATTGTGGGCTTCTCTTTGTTTAACCGTCCGTCGGAAGAAGAGCTTGCCCGTCAGCGTCGTTACAATGATTCCATTGAGTCTGTTCAGAGAATGCGTTATGAAGCAGAACGGGCTGCAAGAGAAGCAAGCGAGGCTTTGATTGCAGATCCGGCAGTTGCAATATCTGATTCTGTTATACAGAAAAAACTTTCTGATGCTTATGGCGCATTCAGCGTGTCTGCCCAGGGAGAAGATCAGTTTTATACAGTAGAAAACGAACTTCTTCGCATTGTGCTGAGCTCAAAAGGAGGACGTCTTTATTCTGCGGAATTAAAGAATTTCCTTACTTATGATTCTTTGCCTCTGTACCTGTTTAAGGACGATGAGAGCATCATGGATTTTACCTGGATTACGAATAACGACCGTATTGTACACTCTAAAGATTTGTATTTTACTCCTGTATCCGGTGTACAGACAAATGAAAACGGAGACAGGAGTTTTACATTGCGGGTGAATACAACGGCTGATGCTTACATTGATTTTGTATATACATTGCCTGCCGATGATTATATGCTTCGCTTTGATATCGTACCCCATAATATGACGGAAGTGTTGCCTCGCGGCACTACGTATATGGATATGTTCTGGGCGGCTAAAATACCTCAACAGGAGAGGGGACGTAAGTTTGAGGAACGTTACGCTATGATCCAGTATAAATTTGAAGGTGAAAACAGCGTGGAAAAAATGAGCGAAGGTAAGAATGATGATAAAAAGCTGAATCAGCAGATTAAGTGGATTGCTTTCAAAGACCAGTTTTTCAGCAGTATCCTGATAGCGGATGATGTGATATTAAACGCTAATCTCAGTAGCCGGATGGAAGGTGAAAAAAGCGGTTATCTGAAACATTATACGGCTGAGATGACAGTTCCGTTTGATGTGAAGGATGGAGCTTCCACATCTTTCCGCATGTATCTTGGTCCGAACCACCATAAAACTCTTGCTGCTTATGATAAAGATGTGCCTAGGGATGATAAACTGCTTTTAAGAGAGATTATTCCTTTGGGCTGGGGAATCTTTGGCTGGGTGAACCGCTACTTTATTATTCCGATGTTTAACTTTTTCCGTGGCTTTATCGGAAATATGGGTATTGTCATTTTATTGATGACCCTGGTTGTTAAAATCGTGATATTCCCGATGACCTATAAGTCCTATATGTCCGGGGCGAAAATGCGGGTGCTGAAACCAGAGATTGACGAGATAAACGCACGGATTCCGGCGGATAAACCGGCGGAACGGCAGAAAGCCACCATGGACTTGTATAGTAAAGTGGGGGTGAGCCCTATGAGCGGATGTTTACCTATGCTGCTGCAGATGCCTATATTGATTGCGATGTTCAGTTTCTTTCCGGCGGCAATAGAGCTGCGGCAGGAAAGCTTCCTTTGGGCAAAAGACCTTTCTACTTATGACGCGATAATCAGCTGGAACTTTGATATTCCTATTATTTCCGGATTCCTGGGAAATCACATCAGTTTATTCTGTCTGTTGATGACCATAACCACGTTGATTTCAAATAAACTGAATGCTGCTACTACGGCTGCAGCTGGTAATGACCAGATGAAGATGATGAAATGGATGATGAATTTGATGCCTGTCATGTTGTTCTTCATCTTTAATAATTATGCTTCCGGTTTGACATATTATTATTTCCTTTCTACATTGATTTCTGTTATACAGACTTATGTGATCCGTGCAACGGTGAATGAAGAAAAGTTGTTGGCAGAATTGCATGCGAAAGGAAAGTCAAAAAAGAATAATGCGAAGAAAAAGACCAGCTTCATGGAACGTTTGGAAAAAATGCAACGTGAACAACAAAAAGCAATGCAACAGCAAAACAGACGTAAATAGTATTAAAAATTGTTTTGAATGATAATAATAGCGTAAAATGCAAGTTTATATCTTGTCTTTACGCTATTTGTTTAATAAAGAATATGTAAAAATGAGAAGGAATTTTTTTATACTGACCGTTTTATCTTTTTTCTTACTGGTGTCGGGCGGATGCGGACGTACAAACAGGTTTCAGGTCGATTTGAATGCAGAGCGCGTACCTGTGGAGGTACAGCGTTTTGATGAAGACTTACTGGCAGTTGATACTGCTCGGATTATGGAAGAGGTGGTGCGCCTGGCTGATAAATATCCGGATTTTTTTCCGGTGTATGTTGAAACTATTTTGGGAACTCAACCTCAGGATACGACTGAAATTGCAGAACTATTGATGGATTTTCTTACCGATACTACATTTACCGGAGTGAACCGGAAAGTGTTGAAGGATTATAAAAATATAAGCGATATTGAGAGCTCTTTTTCAGATGCTTATACGTATATCCATCATTACTTCCCGGACATTGATTTACCTGAAATTTATTTTTATGTTTCAGGTTTTAACTTGTCTATCATGATGAATGATAACATAGCAGGTATGGGTACTGATTTGTATTTAGGGGCGGATTATGAACTTTATCATGATTTTACCTATGAATATATGACCCATAGCATGAACCGTGAAAATATAGTTCCGGATCTTATTTCTGCACTTTTGTTCCGGGAATTCCGTATGGATACGGATAAAGACCGTTTGATTGACCATATGCTGTACCGGGGAAAAGTAATGTATTTGGTGTCAATATTCATTCCGGGACTGAAAGACCAATATCTGATGGGGTACACGGAAGAGCAGGCGGAGTGGTGTCACCATTATGAACGCCAGATATGGGCTTCTGTTATAGACCAGAAACATTTGTTCTCTACAGATCATCTCCTGATTAGAAAATATTTGAATGATGCTCCGTTTACCAGTCCTGTCTCACAAGATTCTCCGGGTCGTTTAGGTACGTGGGTCGGTTACCGGATAATAGAAAGTTATATGAATCAGAATGAAAACGTCACCTTGCAGGAACTGATGGCGGAAAATGATTATCAGAAAGTACTTGAAAACTCCGGATACCGTCCGTGACGGAAGTTTTGGCGGTCAAAAAAATAAAAAAAGAGATATTTCACTGTGTGGAATATCTCTTTTGCATTCTGTTGTTGATTGTATAGCGGATTAAGCTGGGTGTATTGCTTCTGATGGACAAACATCAGCGCAAGTTCCACAATCGGTGCAAACATCCGGGTTGATAACATAGATGTCGCCCTCAGAAATAGCTTCTACAGGGCATTCGCTAATACATGAACCACATGCAATACAATCTTCTGAAATTACGTAAGCCATTGTACAAAGTATTATGTTAATATTAATTAGTCCCGCAAATTTAGAATATTATTCTTCGCAAACAAAACAAAATATGTTTTTTATTGATAAAAAATATATCAATCTTTATTAATACTCTGATTCTATTTGCATCGGATTGCCAATTCTTTTTTGTACTTTTGGAAGCTTTATTTGTGGATTATGAATAATCTGTTTCGAATACCATGTAAATACATACATCATTCGTTTACTGCACGTCATACGGGAGGCTTCGGCATTCACTCCCCTTTCGTGTTTAACTTTACCAAGTATGTAATAGAAGAGAAGAATCCGTTTTATGCTTTTTCTGATATAGAGCGGATAAGAAAGGAGTATACGAAAGATAACCGGAATATTCAAGTGACTGATTACGGCACGGGAACCAGTGGAATAAAGAGAGTGGGCGATATCGCCGTACGTTCTTTGAAAGAGCCTAAATATGGCCAGTTGCTTTTTAGGATAGTCAATTATTGCAAATGTAGCCATGTCCTTGAATTAGGAACTTCACTGGGCGTAACAACAGCATATATGGCTTCGCCGGACGCTCATATCCGTTGTGTGACGATGGAGGGATGTCCGGAAATAGCCAAACTGGCCGGTGAAACGTTTAGTTCTTTACATCTTGATAATATAACTCAGGTTGTAGGTAATATTGATGAAAAATTGCCGGAAGTACTGGATGGAAACGAACCTTTTGACCTGATTTTTTTGGATGCCAATCATCGTTCGGAAGCCATTTTGAGCTATTTTGACCAGTGTGTGCAGCATGTTCACGACCATAGCGTCATAGTGGTGGACGATATCAACTGGTCGGAAGATATGGAGCATGCCTGGAATGGCATACGTAATCATGAAAAAGTGACGGCAAGCATAGACCTCTTTCAGATGGGTATTGTGTTCTTTAACAGAGAGTTGGAGAAGAAAACTTATAAAATGCGTTTTTAAGAGGATAATTATCTGTAAATAGAGTGAATTCTGGATAGAGGCTTGTAGAGCCCTTGTAATATAAAAATGAAGATATATACGAAAACCGGAGATAAAGGGAAGACCTGTTTGGTAGGCGGAAAGCGTGTTGCGAAAAACGATCCCCGCCTGGAGGCTTATGGCACTATTGATGAATTGAATTCGTTCATAGGGCTGTTGGCAAGCCGTCTGGAATCCGATAAAAAATTACGGGAATATCTTCAGGGCATTCAGCACAACCTGTTTCGTGTCGGCGGAATGCTGGCCGTAGATGAATCGCATTCACCTTCGGATTATGGCATTTGTCTGGAACCGGAACATATTGAATGTATAGAGAGGGAAATAGACCGTGTGAGCGAACTATTGCCGCCTCTGAAATCTTTTGTCATTCCGGGAGGTACTCCGGAGGCTGCTTTATGCCATGTTTGCCGGACAGTGGCCCGGCGGGCGGAGCGGCGTATTTGTGAAGTGGGTGATTTCTTTGAGGTTTGCCCGGAAGTGTTGATGTATGTAAACAGATTGTCTGATTACTTCTTTGTATTATCTCGTTTTTTTAACATGCAAAAAGATGGAGAAAAGTTATACCTAATAGGGGAATAATAATTTTTTTTTTTATTTTTGCACGCATGAATGAAAAATTTAGTCTAAAATTAATGTTTTTGTTATGTATTGGACTTTAGAATTAGCATCGAAAATAGAAGATGCACCTTGGCCTGCAACTAAAGATGAATTAATCGATTATGCTATGCGTTCGGGAGCCCCTCTTGAAGTGATTGAAAACCTACAGGAGATTGAAGATGAAGGGGAAATATATGAGTCAATAGAAGATATTTGGCCTGATTATCCGACAAAAGAAGATTTCTTCTTTAATGAAGAAGAATATTAAAAAGAAAAAAGTAACATTAAAATATAAGAAGGATACAATTTTTTTTGTATTTTTCAGTTAATAAAACGAAGCTGTATATGATTTTTTGCCGTGAATAGAAAAGTAGATGTGTCGGTTTGTCCGTGAAAGTGCTTTATGAAGAAACTTTTGTTTGTCTTTTTTTTATTGCTTTTTTGCATAAGCCGCACATTAGCTCAGTATGATTCACCAATAAGTCATTATATGTTTTTTCCTGCAGCTTACAACCCGGCTATGGTCGGTGAAAGCGGAATGATTCAGATCATCGGCATGCACCGTATAAACATGGCATCGCTGGACGGAGGGCAGGTGACAAATTTTGGCGTAAATTTGCCGTTCAAAATAAAGAAAACTTATCATGGAGGTGGATTCCGGTTTGCGAACCGTACCATGGGGTCTATGAGAAGTTATCAGAGCGCATATTTGCAATATGCATACAGGCAGCATACGTCAATAGGAAACTTTAGTCTTGGAGTAGACTTAGGATTTGTAAATAACAAAATAGACGGAACGAAGGTAGATATCCCATCGGATAGTGAATATCATGATACCAGCGACCCGGTCATTCCTTCTTCAGAAGTATCGGGAATGGCTTTTGACATGAACATCGGGGCCCTGTATTCCTTTAAAAAAGGATATTTTGGGGTGTCTTATGCTCATTTAACGTCTCCGCTGGTTCAGGTTGACGATCGGATTACAGACAAGGTGTTCAGTACGCTTTATGTGACAGGCGGTTTTCAGTACGCTATACCTGATACCCGGCTGATTTTAAAACCGTCCACCTTGTTAATGACCGATTTCGCTGCTTATGATTGGATTATAACCGCACACTTGGATTATAATGAAAAATTTTGGGGCGGATTGTCTTATCGTTTACTGAATTCGGTTACCTTTATGTTCGGGGCGAATATCGTGGGGGGAATTTCTGCCGGTCTGGCATATGACTTGCCGGCATCAAAACTGATCTTAGGAACTATCGGATCTTTTGAACTTGTATTGGAATTTAATTTTGAATATATAATAAACAAGCAGAATAAAAAGTATAAGAGTATAAGAATTTTATGATTCTTGAATAAGAATCATTTATTTAAGTAAAATTTACCTATTAGGATGATAATAACATGAAAAAGAAATTTTTAATTTTAGCGCTTCCTTTTTTACTATTTGCGTGTAACAAACCTGTTGGCGAACTTGTTGGTTTAGGTACGTCGGATTCATTCAAGGAAGCAACACCTTACGGCATGGTGTATATCAAACGCGGTTCTTTCTTAATGGGACCTAATGATCAGTCTGCCATGGGATCCATTAATGAAAAACTGATTCAAGCTACAATTGATGCGTTTTGGATGGACGACACAGAGATTACTAACGATGAGTACAAACAATTTGTAGAATGGGTACGCGACTCTGTAGCTCGCCGTGCTTTGGTTTTAGCCGGAAGAGACGAATATCTTCAGGTAGGCCGTAATCAATTGTATGAAGACCTGGATCCGGAAACAGCTCCATTGAACTGGAAAGCTAAAATTCCATGGGAATCACCAGATGAAGAAATTTCAGATATCTTGTCTTTCATGTATTATGACGGTGACAACATGTTGTCTACAAAAAAAGAATTCAACCCGGGTTCTCTTCAATACCGTTATGAGTGGATCAATACCGACCAGGTTGCTATTCCTCAAAACAGATATGATGTAAATACAGGCGCTTATGCTCCGGATGCTGTTGTACGTATTGACACTTCTTATGTAGATGAATTCGGAGTGATACGTCACGAAACAATCACTCGTCCGTTGCTTTCTCGCCGTGACTTTATTTCTTCTAAAATAATCAACGTTTATCCGGATACTATCGGATGGATACGTGACTTCCAGTATACTTACAACGATCCTCGTATGAATATGTATTTCTCACACCATGCATATTCAAACTATCCAGTAGTTGGTGTAACCTGGGATCAGGCAGTTGCTTTCTGTAACTGGAGAACCGATTTATATAACGCCACTCATCAGGTAAAGGTATTGGGTTACCGTCTTCCTACTGAAGCAGAATGGGAATATGCAGCCCGTGGAGGTAGAGAATTTGCTTTGTATCCTTGGGGAAGCAATTATATTCGCGATAGCCGTGGTTGCTATATGGCTAACTTTAAACCTATGCAGGGTAATTATTCTGACGATACCGGTGGTACTACTATGAAAGTAGCTTCTTTCCCGCCTAATGACTTCGGATTGTATGACATGGCAGGTAACGTAGCGGAATGGACAGTAACAGCTTATAGCGTATCAAGCAACACATTGGTGCATGATATGAATCCAAGCTACTTGTTTAATGCTAAAAACAGCGATGCTGATATTTTGAAACGTAAAGTAGTGAAAGGCGGATCATGGAAAGATGTCGCTTATTATCTGCAGTGCGGTTCTAAAACCTACGAATACCAGAATGAAAGCCGTCCTTATATAGGGTTCCGTTGTGTACGTACATATAATGGTGAATAATTAAAATTGAAATACAGAAAAACATAAATAATTAAAATTAAAAAGAAATGTCTTCAGAACAACCCTCAAAATTTGATATTTGGTGGAATAGCCCCAAAGTAAAACGTGTTGTAGGTGCCGTTTATAGTGCGGGAGCTTCGGTGGTAATTTTAGGTGCATTATTTAAAATTCAACACTGGACAGGAGCGGGCCTCATGTTAACCTTAGGTATGTGTACGGAAGCTATATTATTCGCTTTAGGTATTTTTGACCGTATACCGAAAGAATATGAATGGGATAAAGTTTTCACATTTAGTGAAGAAGGTAAAATAAAAGGAGGAGTTGCTGGCGGTGGTGTAGCCGGTGGCGTTGCATCAAAAACTGTTGCTCCGGTTGATCCTTCAGCAGATTTAGCTTCAGGTATTAAATTATTGTCAGAAACAGCAAAACAACTTTCTTCTTTAGGAGATGTGGCTGATAGTACAAAAGGTCTTGTTAAAAATATAGATTCAGCTTCAAACGCAGTTTCAGCATTTACGAATGTTCAGGCTTCTTTGAATGGAATTACTGCTAATTTGTTCAGCTCTTACGAGTCTTTGAACACTAATATGAATGCAGTGGTAAATGATTCTCATCAGTATAGCGGAAAAGTTGTGGAAATCAATAAAAACCTGACTTCTATTAATTCTATCTATGAACTTCAGTTGAAGAACATAAAGGAACAATCTGACGCTATAACAAAACAGACTCAATATGTGACAAAAGCAAGTGAAACATTCAACGAAATTGTCACAGATAATCAAAAAATTATATCAGCAACTAAATCAGCAGTTGAAGAAACAGCTAAATTTAAAGATAATTCAGCTCTGCTTGCAAATCAGGTAGCAGAATTGAATAGAGTATACGGCAACATGTTAAATGCTTTGAGTTAATTCTTTTCTACAAACCAATCAATTAAAGAATAAAATTATTAATAGATGAGTGGAGCAAAGAATTGTCCGGAAACCCCGAGACAGAAAATGATAGGCATGATGTATTTGGTGTTGACAGCAATGTTGGCGCTGAATGTATCAACAGAGGTGTTGCAAGGTTTTGCCATGGTCGATGACAGCCTGCGCTCTTCCATAGAATCGTCTGATATACGGATGCGCACTGTCTCTGCTGAATTTAGAAGCTTGTATGATCTGAATCCTGCTAAGGTAAAAGAATGGTTGGATAAAGCTACGGAAGTAAAAAAACAATCAGATTCTATTTATACTTACATTCAGGATTTTAAAGTAAATATGATCCGTTTGGCAGATAAGTCGAAAACGGATAGTACGGGTGTTAACATTATTGCAAAAGATAATTTGGATGCTGCAAGTCAGTATGCATTGAATCAGGGACACGGTAAAGAACTGAAAAGTAAATTGCTGGAATATCGTCAGTTGTTGATAGAGATGGCTCAAGATAATCCGGCTAAACAGCAAATGTACAGAAACATGTTCCCTTTGGATGATGAAGGAGGAGGACGTGGTTGGGAGGTAAGAATGTTTGAAACCATGCCTTTGTCTGCAGCGGTTACTTTGCTGACTAAATATCAAAGTGACGTTAGAGCTGCCGAAGTGGATATGGTTGAATATTTGAAAAACCAGACTGATGCTTTGGACTACCGTGTAAACAAAATGGAAGCTTTAGTGGTTCCGGATTCACGTTACGTGGTACAAGGTGGTAATTACAGCGCTAAAATTGTTCTTTCTGCTGTCGATTCAACTGCACGTCCCGTTTACATTATAGGAAACGATACATTGGACGAAACAGGCCTTTATCAAGTATCAGCTGGTCGGGTAGGAACGTTTACTTATGATGGTAAAATACTGTTGCAAGGTAATGACGGTGAATATAATGAGTATCCCTTCACCAGCGATTATACGGTGGGCGAACCTTCGGCAACTATTTCAAACGAAGATTTGAAGGTGGTTTATCAGGGTATTGATAATAAGTTCAGTGTTTCCGTGCCAGGTTTCAGCAATAATGAAATTGATGTTCGGGCTGTTGGAGCTACCGTAGTTAAGAGAGGTAACCTGTATGTAATTAACCCGAATAAGAATCAGGATAAAGAAATTACTATCAACGTATATGCACGTTTGGACAATGGTAGAACTTCCCTGATGAAAACAGATAAATTTCGGGTAAAACAAATTCCAGATCCAAAATCATTTGTGCAATATCGTGATGCGGGCGGCGTTATCCGTCAGAGACAGGAAGGCCGTTTA
This sequence comes from Bacteroidota bacterium, assembly GCA_023391625.1. Lineage (GTDB taxonomy): Bacteria > Bacteroidota > Bacteroidia > Bacteroidales > Paludibacteraceae > QVMH01. The sequence goes on from JAEWAN010000025.1 coordinate 29,096, forward strand.
ACCAAAGCGATGTTACGTGCCAGTGATTTCGAGGTTATTGCAAGTTACGGACCGGATGAATTAATTCAGGCACAATTTAATGTGGTTTCATTTACAATGTCTACTCCTTTTGGAGCTGTTGATGCTGTAGGATCAAAATTGACAAAGAGACAACTGGATGAAATAGATCGTTTGGAACGTGGTGATTTTATTCTTTTCAGGAATATAAAAGCTGTTGGTCCGGATGGAAAAACACGTAGTTTGTCACCAATTCAGGTGGATATATAATTTTCTTTAGAAAGTATGTTATTTATTGAAAAAGGAGGATCTTTTTTATGAAAAAATATTCAATCATAGTTATCTTAATGTTGGCGTTCATTTGTACAGGAGCAAATGCTCAGGGAACGCGATTACCATTCTTTGATCCTGCAACCGGAAATATCCGTATGCAAACCACTGAGCTGGATGCTTTAGCTGATACCATTGCAAAAGTAGATCATAGGGTAGATGATGTGTCATGGTACCGCATAGTATATCGCATTGTTGATATGCGGGATAAACAAAATTACCGTTTGTATTTTCCTGTCCGCGGGGATAATCCGAGCTACCACAGCTTGTTCCAGGTGATCATGAACGCTGTTTGCAACGGCGATGTGACTCCTTATGAAAGAGGACGTGAACTGGCTCCTAAATATGACCGTGCGTTGGATGCTGAAGACCTGCATGCCAATACGCTTCTTCCTAAATTGGATGAAGCTGAACCGAACGTATATCTGGTAGATATAAACGCCTTGGGACAGCCGGAAATTAATATGGACAATTATGCTGATTACTCTAAAGACGTCTTGAAATATATTATTCAGGAAATCGTGTTCTTTGACAGACATACATCACGTATGTACACTAAAATAATCGGTATTGCTCCGCTTTATGCCGCTCATCCTGATAAAGCTGCCGCTTCTACTGCAACACAGTCTTTACAGTACTCTATTTTGTTCTGGGTATTCTGGGATGAATTGAGACCATCTTTGGCAAGACAGTATGCTATTCCTAACGATAATGGCGCTCAACGTCTGACTTATGATGAATTCTTTACTCAGAAATTGTATTCTTCTTATATCTTAGGTGATGAAAACTTATTCTCCCGTTCTTTGCTTGATTATGAACGTTTGGTAGGTGAAGAAAAATTTGAAGCATACGTAAAAAGCGAGCAGGCTCGTATTGAAAACGAATTGTTAAATTTCGAACAGGATCTTTGGGAATATTAATTTATTCCACAGGCAAGATATGGAAAAGAGGAAGTGATCAAACGATCACTTCCTCTTTTTTTATTGAGATTCTTTTGTGTTGGAGAAAACCTTTTTTATTTCTTGTTTGTTGCATAAGTAAGGTAATACAGATGTTTTTGTTTGTATCTTATAGAATAGAATTTCCTAAACTTTTACGAAAGATGAGCATAGAAAAAACATGATTTATCTTAAATATTTCTAAGTTTTCTTTTCCTTTTAGCAAAATAAAGTGTTATATTTACGTCAATATATATTAAGATAAATTTGTTTATTTTAATTGCTTCTTTATTGAGAATAGTATTAAAACATAAATGTTTAACTTTAATCTAATGCGTATGGCACGTTGTCTACTAAATTTATCAAAACTTTCTGTTCCTTCGGTACTGGGAGTCTTTCTTTTATTTTTTGTAGCATGTTCTCCTTCTTCTAAAAAAGGTGGGGAAGATAATATAAATAAAATATATTCATCATTTACTCCAGGGAATACCTGGATGGACAGTGATAGTGTTCATATAAATGCTCATGGAGGAGGTTTCCTGTATTATGATGGAAAGTATTACTGGTTCGGAGAGCATAAATCCGATAATACCAACCAGGCTTTGGTGGGTATAAACTGTTATTCTTCAACAGACTTGTATAACTGGAAAAAAGAGGGCGTCGCCCTGCCTGTAGTGGAAAATGATTTGAATAGCCCTATTGCTACGGGATGTGTAATGGAAAGGCCAAAAGTGATTTACAATCCGGATACTGAGAAATTCGTTATGTATTTTCACCTGGAACTTCCGGGAGAAGGTTATACCTCTGCATATTGTGGAGTCGCCGTCAGTGATAATGTGACCGGACCGTATGAGTTTCTGAAGGCAGGTAGGGTAAATCCTAAAATGTGGCCGGCTAACTTTACTCCGGAACAGAGATCATCAACTATTCAAATGGGCGACTTGGATTCCTGGACTCCGGAGTGGATAGAAGCGGTAAGAGACGGTTTGTTTGTACGTAACGATTATCCGGACGGACAAATGTCACGCGACCTCACTGTTTTTGTTGATGACGATGGTAAAGCTTATATGGTTTATGCGTCAGAAGAAAACCTGACTTTGCATTTGGCTGAACTTACGGATGATTACCTGGATTTTACAGGAAAATATATCCGTATCGCTCCGTGTAGCCACAGTGAAGCTCCTGCGGTATTTAAATATGACGGGCAGTATTTTATGATAGCTTCCGGTTGTTCTAATAACTGGGCGCCTAATGATGCCCGTTTATTTGTGGCTGATAATATCTGGGGACCTTGGGAACAATATCCGAACCCTTGTGTGGGCGACAATGCAGACGTGACTTTCTTCTCACAGAGCACTTATGTATTGCCGGTGGAAGGTAAAGAGAATGCGTTTATTTTTATAGCTGACCGTTGGAATCCGCAACGTCCTATTGACGGTACTTATGTGTGGTTGCCTGTTGAGTTTGAGGACGGTTTGCCTGTTTTACGCTGGCAGGATGAATGGGACTTAGGTGTGTTTGATGTAAAAAATTGATATCCTGTAATTAAGGCTTTATGATATATGGATCGCCGGATAGGTTTTGCTTATCCGGCGATTTGTTTGGATAGCCCTGTTGTTTCGCTAAAAAGTCTTATTTTTGCAAATCAAATTCGTAATCTAAATAAATATGAATGTAGCAACTCTTCTTTCGGGCGGGGTAGATAGTTCTGTAGTGGTTCATTTATTAAAAGAATCGGGAATTACTCCTTCTTTGTTTTACATCAAAATCGGCTCAAATGACGATGATGAACTTCATTGTACTTCAGAAGAGGATATAGAAATGGCAACGCTGGTTGCCCATAAGTATGGCTGCAAGCTGGAAGTCATAGACTTGCATCGCGACTACTGGGATAATGTTGTGGCTTATACGATAGATAAAGTGAAGAGAGGGCTTACTCCGAATCCGGATGTGATGTGCAATAAACTGATTAAGTTCGGTGTCTTTGAACAGCGAGTCGGAAAGTTTTTTGATAAAACGGCTACGGGACATTATGCTACAACGACGGAAATAGATGGTAAAACTTACTTATCTACGGCTAAAGATCCATTAAAGGATCAGACGGATTTTCTTGCCCAATTGGATTCTTTGCAGGTTTCCAAGCTGATGTTCCCTGTTGGCCCTTATATGAAAGGAGAAGTTCGCGACATTGCAGCCAGGGCTAACCTGCCTACGGCAAAAAGGCATGACAGCCAGGGAATTTGTTTCCTGGGAAAGGTAAACTACAATGATTTTATAGCCCGTTATCTGGGAGAGAAAAACGGGCCTATTGTGGAACTGGAAACGGGAAAAATCCTGGGAGAACATAAAGGCTATTGGTTTCACACAGTGGGGCAGCGTAAAGGCTTGTCTCTGTCCGGCGGTCCCTGGTATGTTATTAAAAAGGATATTGAGGCAAACGCTGTTTTTGTATCACGGGGGTACGATGTGGAAACGCAATATGGTTATGAATTTGACATGCATGGTTTCCATTTTATTACAGATAATCCCTGGGAGAATATCCCGTTACAGGGAGCGGACATTACATTTAAAATAAGGCATACGCCGGAATTTACCAAAGGGAAGCTTTTCCGTAATCAGGATACTTATCGTATTGTTTCGGAAGATAAACTGCAGGGCATTGCTCCCGGACAGTTCGGGGTGGTGTATGATGCACAGTCCCATATCTGTATAGGTAGTGGTGAAATATCAGCTTCTTAAATAGTTGTTACGGCAGTTTGCATATATACGGAAAATGAAAATCGTCAGGAAATAAATATTTATTTCCTGACGATTTTTTATAGAAAGATTAAATGGCAAAACGGAGTGTTATTCGTCTTCTTTTTTAGTTGCTTCGTATTCTTTAAGCAGTTTTTCCTGTAAATCCATAGGTACGAGTTCATAACCGCTGAATTTCATGGAGAAAGAAGCCCGTCCGCCGGATAATGAACTTAAACTGGTGGAATAGTTGCTCATTTCTTTTAACGGAACTTTAGCTACCAGTTTTTCAAACCCTTTTTCGCTGGACATACCCATGATTACCGCACGACGTCCCTGCATATCGCTCATTACGTCGCCCAGACGATCGGAAGGAGTAAGCACTTCTACGTCATATACCGGTTCCAGCAGCTTAGGCCCTGCTTCTTTAAATGCTTGTGAGAATGCGTTACGTCCTGCCAGACGGAAAGATATTTCATTAGAGTCCACCGGATGCATTTTACCATCATACACAATCACCCGAACGTCACGGGCATAAGAACCTGTAAGCGGACCTTGTTCTATCCTGTCCATCAATCCTTTCATGATAGCCGGCATGAAGCGGGCATCAATGGAGCCTCCCACAATACTGTTGATGAATATCAGTTTTCCACCCCATTCCAGGTCTATCTCCTGCGTATCGCGCACGCTGATTTTATATTCCTGTCCTCCGAATTTATAAGTGGTAGGAGCCGGCATGCCTTCATAATACGGTTCGATAATCAAGTGTACTTCACCGAATTGTCCTGCACCTCCGGATTGTTTTTTGTGGCGGTAGTCAGAACGTGCCGCTTTGGTAATAGTTTCCCGGTAAGGAATTTTAGGTTCTTTGAACTCAATAGGAATTTTATCATTGTTTTCAACCCTCCATTTCAAGGTGCGTAAATGGAATTCTCCCTGTCCGGAAAGGATGGTTTGTTTTAGTTCTTTAGATTGTTCTATAATCCATGTAGGATCTTCTTCATGCATCCGTGTCAGCACTTCGTTCAGCTTTTCTTCATCTGCTTCGGTCACGGCTTTGATCGCACGGCGGTATTTCGGTTCCGGATATTGAATTTCCTTGAAATCCCATTCAATACCTTTTCCGTTCAGGGTATTGCCTGTGCGTGTGTCTTTTAGCTTAACGGTAGCTCCCAGGTCGCCAGCAACCAGTTCTTCCACTTTTGTCCTGATTTGTCCGGCTACCGCATATAGCTGGCTGATGCGTTCTTTGGTGTTACGGTTTATATTTTGCAGGTCATCCCCTTCTTTTACTTTTCCGCTCATTACTTTGAAGTAGGAAACTTCGCCAAGATGGGGTTCTACGCTTGTTTTAAATACATAAAGGCTTGTCGGTCCATCCGGATCGGGTGATATTTCTTGTCCGTCTTTTGTTTCCGGTTTAGCTGTTTCGTTGACAGAAGGAACTACGTTGCCTAAAAATTCCATCAAACGGCGCACACACATGTCTTTTTCCGCGCAAACGCAGAATACGGGGAACATATCGCGATATAGCAGTCCTTTGCGGATACCTTGTCTCATTTCATCTTCCGTCAGTACGCCCTGGTCAAAGAATTTTTCCATCAGCGCTTCATCATGTTCCGCAGCAGCTTCAACCAATACGTTGTGCAGTTCCTGCGCCTTTTCTATTTCGGTATCGGGAATTTCCAGTACGTCTGGCACGCCGCCTTCCGGTTTCCACCGGTACATCTTCATTTTGAGTACATCAACTACGGCGTTAAATTGTGGCCCTACATTAACCGGATACTGAATGAGTACGACTTTATTTCCGAAATTTTCTTTTAATTGTTCTACTGTTTTATCAAAATCCGCTTTTTCCTGATCCAGTTGGTTCGTTATGAAAATAACAGGTTTGTTGAATTTATCTGTGTATCTGAAGTGGTTGCTGGTGCCTACTTCTACTCCGTACTGGGTATTGAGTACGATTAGTGCGGTGTCGGTAACATTGAGGGAGGTAACTACTCCTCCGATGAAGTCGTCGGAGCCTGGACAGTCAATGAAATTTAGTTTTTTGTTTAGCCACTCTACCTGGGCTACGGTGGAGAAAACGGAGTAACCATATTCTTTTTCTACCGGGAAATAATCGGATACCGTGTTTTTACCGTCTACGGATCCTCTGCGTTTTATAACACCACTCTCATATAGCATAGCTTCTATAAGAGTGGTTTTCCCAGAGCCGGAACTTCCCAATAAAGAGATGTTCTTAATTTCGTTAGATTGATATACTTTCATATTGTACTAAAATTTAAAAAGGTTAATATATTTAGTTACATGTGATTTTTTCAGAAAGCGAATCGCAATGTATAAAATCTTGATTAAAAAAAGAACGTTTAACTGTATGTTATAAAACACAGTTTGATTTTCTCGTTTATAACATAAATTAACCCGGAAAATTTTGTGACGGCTCTGGTGGAGGTGGTTTTAAAACTAAGAAAGGGATTGCATACTATTTTAATGGTGGAGTGTGGCATTTAACACAGGAAAAGTTTTGGCTTTGATTGGCATTATTGACATACAGCATCTGAACCGGTGTGCTTTCCTGTTTTATGTCGGATTACAGTTCTCAGTAGGTATGGAGATAAAGGACGGACTATGAAAAGAACGTTTGTTTCCGAACGTTTGAGTGATTTTATTGGGTTAACTTTTGAATTTTTGTTGTTTATAATATCCGATACCGGCTAAAACAGCAATTAGAATGACGGAGAGTATGGCAATCCATAATCCGGACAGGCTGATAGTTCCGGCATAGCTGTGCATGCCTCCCAGAAAGTAGTTCACTCCGAAATAGGTCATGAGTACGGTGGAGAAAGCCAGCAGCCCGAATACATGGAACGAAAATGGTTTGGATAAGAAAGCCAAACTCCGTTCGTGTAATACGAAACTATATACCAGGAAGGTGATTAATGCCCACGTTTCTTTGGGATCCCATCCCCAGTAACGTCCCCAGGAAACATTGGCCCATATAGCTCCTATAAAGATTCCTGCGCCTAAAAACAAAAGGGCTGGGTAAAGGCATAATAAGCTGTATATGCGGTTCTGTTCCAACGATTCTTTGACGGAATTATAGTTACTCCTGTTTGAAAAGGCTAATTGCAATAGAGATACCAGGCTGTTTAAGGCTACGAAGGCGAATAGGGTGTAGGAAATCATGATAGTCGATACATGAATACTTAATAGCGGTGACGATAACACTGGCACTAAAGGGGTGATTTTAGGGTTCATCATCCCGATATGGGCAACCAACAGGGCGCAGCCGGAAGCCAGAAATCCGAATGGGAGAATGATTTTTATCTTCTTGGAGAAAATCAGGGCTATCAGCATTGCGCACCAGGCTATGAGAAGCATGGTTTCAAATCCGTTGCTAAAAGGTAACCTGCCGCCTATGTATGTACGCAGTCCTATGGAGAGAGTGTGTACTGCAAAGCTGATGGCTAATAAGATGTAAAGGGCTTTATTGGCAATTCTGTCCCTGGGGGCTTTTAGGAAGAAAAAAGCAAGTAGTGCAAGAATACCGAATGTAAGGTTTGCCATGAAAAGGATAGAAGTGACATCGGTTTTGGTATAGAATATTTCCATATCCCGTTTGGTGTCAGACGGTAATATCTCTCCGGCTTTGTCTTTTTGAAAATCGGCTATGGCCTGTATACTTTCCAGGGCTTTCTGCGAGTGGTTGGATTTTATGGCTTCGTAATAAGTGACCAGTGATTTTTTTATAAAAGCCGAGTCCTCGCTGTTTATGTACAGGGGAAGTGTTTGGGTAGGGTAAATCCAGGATATTCTTCCGTTGGATGGATAAGGATACAATTGTAATAGGTTGCCGCTGTGGAGCATGTTGATAAGTTGTATCTTGTCGTTTATTTTCTCTACTTCTTTAATCAGAGGGGATTTATTGCTTTGTGACAATTGATCCCAATATGAGGCGAGTTTATAGTGGTTTTGCTGGTTAAAGAAATCGACCAAGGCGGCTTTCTCTCCTTGCTGCAGTCCTATGGCATTGCGCAGCTCCTCGTGTTCTATTTCAAATATCGCTACTTTTTGCCATATTTCCGGTATGAACAGGAAGCTCATGAAAAACTGTTCTGAATTTAAATAGCTGAAATCCGGTTTCCCTGTCAGTTTCAGTGTGAAGTCCCGAGCAAAGGTAGAAACGGGAGTAATTCGTCCTTCATACAACATCCACAGTTTACCGAAACATTCCGCCTGCTCTTTGTTCACGGTTAAGCTGTCCGGGCTTAGCGTTTGTGCCGGAGAGGAGAGAGGTAACAGGAGCAGCAACAATACCGGCGTTTTTCTTATTAAAGGATGGGTTAATAACTGGTGGTAACGTCCGTTTCGTGAAAAGAGCAGCCATATAAAGGATAATGCGAAAAGGGCGTATCCTGTGTAGGTGAGCGGAATGCCCCAGGCATCACGGTTTACGGATAATATGCTGGTGCGTCCATCGTTCTCAAAAGAGGATTGATAAAAACGGTATCCTCCGTAGTTCAGTATATTATTCATGGATACTTTGGCGGACAGGGTGTCTGCCGGGTTGCTTTCCATGATTTGCAGGCGGGATATATAATCGGCGGGAGAGTCGGTTCCCGGATAGTACTGGATGTAGAATGTATCCAGTTTTAGCTGGAAAGGCAGCTCTTCTATTTTTTCATTTTCCGCGTAAAAGCTGTTTACAATGTAATGTTGGTTCAGGATAACCTGTCCTTGTGTGGAAAACAATTTGGTACATAAAGCTCCGGCCAGAATAACGATAAAGGATGTATGTAATAAAGCAAGGGGTATGTTTTTGTATATTTTCCCTTTGAACAAGGCGATAAGGCTGAATCCTGTTAATACTCCCCATATCAGTGTAAACCACCAGGAACCGTATATAGAATTATAGACAAAGCTTGTTCCCTGGCTTTTTTCAATGAAAGTGGCTATCGCCATCACAACGATTAAAACAAGCAAAAGAACAAAAGGTATTTTTCTGATTGTTTTCATTTCTTTTCGGAGAATTAGTGTTATTGCAGCTTTACAGGATTACACTGAATCGGCTTGTGAATATAATTATTCTTTTTCCAGTAAATGGAACAAATAAAACAAAGTGGTTATACTGATTTTTTTGATGTATAACCACTGTTTTTTACATCCGTTGGACATCTTATAAGCTGTTTGTAATGGCTGGTTTCTGCTGATCTAACCAGTGGAATGTTTTTATATTTAACCTTCCGGCGAGGCTGTTTTAGAATTTATTCCATTCCGGTTTTTCTATTGCTTTAATGGCAATACATTCTATTTCTATCAGCCAGCCCGGACGGCACACCGGCGCCCATACAATGACTTTGGGTATCTGCGGATAATGCTTTTCCATATAATTGCTTACCAGCTCATAATCGGCCGTGTCACGAAGGTAAACAATCATCTGGGCAATATCATCCATGCCGGATTCCCCTTCATTCAGCAATACATTTATGTTTTCTAATGTCCGTTCTATCTGTTTATCTATTTCCAGAGGATGTACTATGTTTCCTTTATTATCAATGCTGGCTGTGCCGGACACCAGAACATGGCGGCGGTCTCCGTAATCTACCGCAGTAGCCCGTTCAAAAGTAACTCCGTATTCTATGGTAGGGTTCAAATGGGACAGCCCTTTCAGGTAAGTGATTTGTTCTTGGTTTATATTTTCTATGGCATAGCCGTCCATGTAAACCAGACAATCCGGGTATTTATATTTTCCTTCTATCCCCGTACTGGCCAGGTAGTGTGTCCGGTCGGTAAGATCTTCCTGCTCGAAGAATTTCTTACGTTCTTTTACCATGCCTGCGTAATGAACATCTACCCCGTGGACAAATATCCAGGTGCGGATACAATTGTCTTTTAAAGTATACCCTGAATTTTTTAGAATGCCTGTATATGAGTTGAATATATCGGTTGTCTCGGTAGATTCATCGTTCTTCCGGCTGTGCAGTTGGGTTACATACTGGTGGTTGTAACCCCCGTGGCGCATGTATGTGGTATTTCCGGAGGAGGATACCGTGGCGTTTTCGACAAAATAAGCCCAGATTGCTACTTTCGTATTATTGAGCATGGGTTGCTGGATTACAGATATAGCACAGTTTTGCTTCTGTGGAATCATTTCTGCCTGATTGATGGCGTCGCTTACAAAGTAACGTTTCCATACCAGCACGGTGTGGGAAAAATCTTCGCTTTTTGCGAGTTTTTCAACCGCAGTTTCTATAACGGAATATTGTTGTCTGGCGTTTAAAGCAGTATTGTTGATTTCGAATATTACATGATATTCCGCATTATTATTGTCTGTATTGAATTTACTTATTTGCGCAGTTACCGGAATATCATTCCATGTCGTTTTAGTGTATATCATTGCCCTGTCATTATTCTTAACGGAGAAAAGCAGGCTGTGTGAATGCCTGACTCCCTTTGTGTAAATATATTTTTATATTATGCCGGATTCTCCGCTTTGTATTTAAAACCATGTTTATAATGATTTTAAATACAAATATACGAAGATTTCATTTGATGATAAAATATGCCTGTCGTTTCAGCCCATAGTCTCTTGGGGTTATTCCTCTAAAGCTCCCTGTTCTATCCATGTTTTAAGCAAATCGATGTCTTCCTCTTTATGAAGAATTGTCGTGTGGGGATGGCTTAGATTAACTTCCGGATTAGTTAAAACATCTATCAGAAAGCTTTCGGAAACCTGAAAAGGTTCTACCCTGTTTTTCTCGCTTTTTGTAGCCTTTTTGTTTACCAGGTCGTTATAACTTACTCCAACTCCCAGTTTCAGGTTGGCTGCGCCGCTTGTAATGCCGTGGCAGCTGGCGCAGGTACCCAGTTCAAATACTTGCTGCTGGATACGTCCGTATTGCAACAAGTTGATTTCTGTTTCCGGAATTTGGATGTCTCCTATGCTGTTGTCTATCGTCTTTTCAAAAAAGGTATAAAGCGGTTGTCTTCCTAATGTGGATATACACAGGCGGACACTGGTAGCTTCTTCCGGTATATTATTTAAAGAAACCTGTGTGGCTTCACCTTTTTTGGGTTGGGTAATGGTGGCGGAAACAATGGGGGAGTCGTCCTCACCGAATGCCCCGAAAATAAGCAAATAGCTACGTGGAAAGGTTTCCAGACCGGAAAACAAGAATTTGGCACTAATGGTGTTTTCTGTGCTTTCATCTTCCGGAGGATATATATCCCCGCTGTCGCATGCTGAAAATAATGCGAGGATAAATAATGCAAAAAATAAAAAGATTTTCTGACGCATTGTTCCGGTTTTTAGAATGAGAATTGTAACATGATTTGTGCATAATGTTGTGCCAGACCTAAGTCGTCGTTGTCACGATCCAGTTGGGTGGCGTGTCCCCACTTGCCAAGGTATTGGTACATTGCCTGTAATTTCAGGTTATAGCCTGAAATGTAGTAGTTAAAAGCTACTGCCGGTAAATTCAGGTGACCTTTGTTGTTGAACGAGTTTCTTTTGAACAAATCATAACGTGCGGCTACCTGCATTTTTGGGGTTATGAAATAACTTCCCTGAACATAACCTCCCAGAAAATTATAAGGGGTAGAGATTTGTTGTTTTTTGGTAAAACGCATATTCAGGTAATAGGCTTCTGCTGTGAAGTACCAGCGGTTGTACAGGTAAGCGAATTCCACCCCGGCACGGAAATCGTTGCTGGCCTGCCAGTTGGCCTCTACATTATAAGATGTGGAAAGGGCGATCAACCATTTGTTGTTTCTAAGGTCTTCAGGGCTTCCCTGGTGGGTAGGCATAACTCCTTTAGGCATATAAGCGATACGTCCGGCATATAAAAGAGAAGGGATACCCATGTCGTCACTTAATGTTTTCTTAGCTCCGTTAACGTCGATTCCGGTTCCGTTGAATATCCCAACGTGGTATTCCCATTTGTTTTTTATTAACCCGTGCATTTCTACTCCGAGGTCAAACCCGGTAGCCATACTGGGGTTGACAGAATTTAAAGAGTATGGTATATTTACAGGAGCAGTCAATGAAATAGGCAGGGTGGGGAAAAGGGTTTCACCTAAAGTGACCAAATAAGCCTGGTTGAACGGGGTTTTAAATTTACCAACCCGGAAACGAATTTCATCTTTTAATATGATGTCAAACCATGCTTGTTGCAACAGGGCCGCACCGGTTTGGGCTGCATTTAAAGTAAGATTGAAAGTAACGCGGTTAAATGCCTTTCCGGAAAATCCAATCAGGGCATTTCCTACTTCAAATCCGCTGTTTGCCACATTGTCCTGATCTGAAAGTTCCAAGCCTTCGTCATCGTAGTAGTTGAATTTTACGGATGATTGTACTAATACAAAAGGTTTGAATACAAAATCTCCGGCTTTGGTCTCAAAACTGAATCCTTTTTTTCCGGCTAACGGAATAACATCGCTCTCAATATAAGTGTCATCAACTTTAGTTAGTTTTTGCGCGGAAAGGCTTGTCGCAGTCAATATAGCTGCTAATAATATTGTTAATTTAGTTTTCATGTTCAATTTGTTTTTATCAACTTGTAGATGTATAAACCAGTGTTTCTTTTATTATAAACTATTTAAAAATGCAACTACTGCATCACGGTCTTCTTTACTCATGCGGGCGAATATGTCGCGGGATACGGCGCCTTCGCCGTCATGCCACATAATGGCTTCGATAAAGTTTCGTGCCCTGCCGTCATGTAAAAAGCGGGTGTGTCCGTTTACAGTTTGTTGTAACCCGATGCCCCATAGCGGAGTGGTGCGCCACTCATAACTATAAGCAGAACCGGTTCTAACGTGATTGTCTAGTCCGGGTCCCATGTCATGCAGTAAGAAATCGCTGTAAGGATGTATGGTTTGGTTAGCCAGCCAGGGTAATCGTGTTCCGTTCAGCAGAACGGGAGGATCCTGGCGGGTATGTAGTGTAGGAGTATGGCACAGATGGCATTTGGCTTCGTAGAACTTTTCTTCGCCTTTAACAACCTGCGGGTCGTTGATGTTTCTTCTGGCCGGTACTCCCAGACAGGACATATACAAGTCTACATCTTCCATTTCCCTGGTGGTGATTTGTATCCCATAATGACTGTAACCTAACATTTGTGATTGCCCGTCACATACTTCCAGTGGAAAACGGTCGTTGGTTACTCCCATGTCCGATGAAAAGCCTAATTCTACAGTAAGGTCGGCATGATGGGCTTTGTTTCCTCCTACTCCGACGTGTGTTTGATTTCTTTCGGTTATAACACTTAATCTTCCGGAAATACCGTATTCCGGATAGTTGCTTTGCGCAGCCAGTCGTCTGAGTTCATCCGTGTCCAACGCCATGATTTGTCCCATGCCGACATGGCGGAGCGGAATGTGTACGTCAATGATAAGGTCTTCCGGGGCTATGCTGTCTGCATACCATTCTATAATTTCATAATGTGGGGTTAAAAGGGTGTAAGGTTCTCCGTCCGGGAAGTAAAACGTTTCTTCGGTGAAAGAGGCTTTTAGCTTACCTTCAGCTTCTACTCCGTAAATAGACTGGTCATGTAACACACGTCCGTAATTACGGAAGAAAACTCCGTTCTGGCGTGTAATGTAAACTAATTGGGATGAAAAACCTCCCGTACCACTACCGTTGTTGGCATATAGAGAAGGGAAGGTTCGGCCTGCATTACTGTGGCAGCTACCGCATGATGATCCGGCATACAACGGACCTTTTCCTTGTTCTGTTCCCCGGTTGTCGTCATACAGCTTGTCTCCGGCATAAAAACGTTCCAGCAGACTGCCTGTTACCCAAGAGGCCGGAGTGTCATAAGCGGATTTCCCTATATTGAAAATAGTAGCCGTACCTGCTGACAGTTGCGCGGCCTCAGCTTGATTGCCATACTGGTCGCGGATAATGATATCTTCTTCTGTACAGGATACGAATACCAGTGTTGTAAGTGCGTATATTACAGCGGATATAAATAGCTTGTTTGTATTAGTTTTCATCATAGTTGATAAACCTGAAAATTCCTTTTCTATAGGTATATGTATTCACCGAAGGCACGCCTGCCGCCCGGTGAATACAAACCTTGGATTAATTGAAGGTGTTATTTCTTTATTTCGCAGTACGGTTTTTACCGTCTTTGAATAAAAGCAATTCAATTGTGTGGAATCCTCTTACAGATTCACTTTGGATAGCACTTTTTAGCTGATCAACAGTAGTCAGTTTGTCGTCCTGAAGAATGGTAAGGATGTCTTGTTGGTCCAATGGCCAGCTGTCAAGTGACGGGTCTAATCCTAATTTGTCAGCAGGACCGATAAGGAATGCTTCACTTTCTTCCCATGGAATACGGGTGGCTCTCCATGCTTCGCAGGCAGCATCCAATTTCGATTGGTTTGTAGGATCTGCATAGAATGTTTCGATAGATTCTTTCAGCGCTTTTGCTTTGTCTTTCATGTCCTTGTAGGTTGCTACAACTACATCGTCCGCATAAGCCTGCAATACCGGAAGGAAGTCGTAGTTTCCACCTTCTTTTTCCAGTAAAGGCAAAAGTTTTTTGGAATATACTTCTTCAAGGTCAGCACATGCAGTGATGGCGGCATCTACTTTGCTTCCTACCAGATTATTACGGAATGGAGCATCCATGCTGACAATAGAAGTGTAAGCATTATTGATAGCGTTTGTGATTTCGGTATCCAATGCTGCATCGAATTTTTTTACGAAGTCAGAAAGGCTTTTTCCATTAGCACTGGTGTTGCCTCTGCCTCCGAAGTAAGAACTACGGATACTGATGATGTTGTCAGAGTAGTCCTTGATAGAATTCCAGCTATACCATGATTCAACTTCCAATACAGCTTGTTGAAGGTCACCTGCTTTGGCATAAGAGTTTGGAGTACCTATTTTTTGTGGTCCTACCTCACCGGCTATGTCTACAGAACCTTGTATAATCGTAGCTTCTATTGCTGCGGTTGCACTTTTGTAGTTGATGTTGCTTTCTCCCGGATTTTTTACCTGGTAAGCATAGCCGTTTGCCAGACTGTAATCAGAGGCGGTACCAAAAAATCCTTCTCCTACGATAGCCGTTTCTTCAGCAGATAAAGCATCCGGACCAGCCCAGGCTGCCCACAGTTTTACGCAGTCGTTGTACAATTCAGACGATGCTGCTACAAGATAATTCTTCCATGTCTCGTTCATAGCCAGGGCTTCAATTCGCTCATCTGACGTTGGTTCTTCTGGTGTACCGGGTTTTTCCTTACAACCGGTAAAAGATACTCCCAGGGCAATACTTCCCATCAGGAATAAAGAGTTTAGTTTTTTCATTTTGAATAAAAGTTGATATTGATTGATTTATTGATATTGATTGTCTCTTTGTTTCAAGTGTTGTTTCTTTCGGATTATTTTTTGAAGAACCATCCGGTGTAAGCCAGTCCGATACCGAATGTATGTTCATCGTTATAATTTCCGTAATCTATCCGGCGGATTGCATAGTCTGCCTTTATCACCATATTTGGTAATATCTGGTAGTTCAACCCGAAGGAGAAAATGTCTCTTTTGTAGCGGGGCTGTTGACGTGCTCCTTCTTCCACTGTTTCAGCAGTGTTATAGTATTCGTAACGTACAAAAGGAATGAGTTTTTGTTTCATTCTAAATGGTCCGAAAACATCGTACCCTAGTTCGGCAGAATAAGTCATCGCATTTTTTGCGACAGCAGTAAGCGGATAACCTGTTTTGGTGAAGATGGTTCGGTTTACATCGGATATGGCTTTTGAATCGGTCAAGTCGCCGTAGATGAAATTGGCGCGGGCTATCACATTATGTCCGATATACTGTGCGTCTGCAGAGGCTATGGCTACCCGTCCTTTAAGGCCGGTCATAGCTTGTGGTTTGCTGGAGTTACGGGCTGAATTTCCATAATATCCAGAGGCGCTTAACCTTAAATTTTTCACTCCGGTGTATTCTACCCGTGCCGCTACGGCAGGAGAAGTCATTGTGGTCAATTCAAAAATGCCTTGCTTACCGCTTCCTACCCAATTTGCGGTAGAGAATCCGTTCGGGTCAAGACCGTTGACAAGCATTACTTCATATTTAAATGACGGTAAGTAACCTAAAATGGAAATCCCTGTTTCATGCCATGTACATGGTAATACGGCCATTTCTCCTTCCGGGCGGCTGGTACCAAAGAACAGAATGGGTTCATGGTGTGCATTGGTTAGCCCTACGGGTACTATCATGTGCCCTACACGGACGTTGAACCAGTTTCTGAAACGTTTGGTTACGTGAAACTGTTCCAGCATAACCTCCCCGGCTTTTTCTATTTCCATTTCATATTCTCCGGCTTCGGAATATTCCAGTTCCATTCCGGCGCCCGTTCCACCATATTCAAATTCCAGTTCAGCTCCCAAAATGATGTCGTCTGTGAATTTGTAATCGAAAGCGACAACCGCACGGGGTAAAGCAATGTTTGCACGACTGTCGCGGGGCGATCCGGCCGGATCTTTATAACGGTTAGGTCCATAGTTCATGTGTTGGTATAACATTTCAGCATAACCGCCAAACCGGTATTTCTTATAACCATCCCACTCTGTGGTTACTTCTTTTTTTGCAGAGGATTTGCTTTCCTGTGAAAAAGCAATAAACGCTGTGAAAATGAGTAATGTAGTAAAAGTAAATATTCTTCTCATGATTAATTTTTTTTCTGCGGCAAAGGTATGGGCTTGGTGAGTTCTTTAAAATCACTAAAATGTGTGATTTTTTGTGAAGTGATACCTACATAGAGGTATGATGTAGAAAAAACAGAGGTGAATACTTATTTTATGTGAGGTGAGTTGGGAATGTGGATGGTTTTATAATATTTTTATAAAATAAATGGTTAAGTAATATAAAATAAAGATGTTTTATATATTTGCATTTGCAGGTTTATGCTGCTATTCTGTATGATATATTAAAGAAGACAAATTTGTTATATGTTTTGTTTTTATTATATATAGAAATTTTTATATTTTATAATAATGGATTTGTGTTCTTTTTTTTTGATTTTTTATCCTTTGGAAAAATAAATACGAGTTTATATTTTAAATCAATTATTATGAAAAAATGTACTATTTCTTTCCTCTTTTTTTTAGTGTTTTTTGCTTCCGCTACTCTTGTTATGGCGCAAACAGGTGAAGGTGGTTCTACAAATAGT
Organism: Bacteroidota bacterium; assembly: GCA_023391625.1. Taxonomy (GTDB): domain Bacteria; phylum Bacteroidota; class Bacteroidia; order Bacteroidales; family Paludibacteraceae; genus QVMH01. The sequence goes on from JAEWAN010000025.1 coordinate 46,275, forward strand.
AGTGATCATATAGAGTTTTCACAAATAAATGGGATGTATAGAAATTATAAAGCTTATCATTGGACATATCCATTTGCAGATGGATGCCAGTATATTAAATTGGATTATCGTTTGTTGATGGCTTATCCAGTAGATGGTTGTAATCAATTAATTGTTACAGGAGAGGATGTCGGTGGTAATGTTGTGTATGAAAAAGATTTAATCGGATTTACTACAGGGACCATACATATACCAACTTTAATTTGTACTTTAAAGATTGATTTTTACAATGATGGACCAGGATGTACGCCAACAGGTGAAGGTTTTTATTTAGACTTTGAACCATATGTTCCAGAGGATGAAGGAGTGAGTTATATAACAGATGAAACTTATTTTAATAATAATGTTAATTTCTTGGATAGTGTTAAATTTGATGGCGCGGTTAGTTATCAGAATGATGTATGTTTTAATTCTTCAGTTGAAATGAATGAAGTCTCGATTTCTCGAATTAAATCGAAGGAAATATATTCTTCTTACAACCAATTGGGTACAATTGCAATTAGTGGTGTGATAAAAGCTCAGAATGATGATTCTAATAAGAATTATTTGACTTTAACAGGAGATAAAGGCATTTATTTAAATCCTACAGTGAATGGTAATGTCATTATGAATCAAGGTGGAGGTAAGGTGGGTATTGGTCTTGATAATCCAGGTGAGGCTCTGGATGTAAACGGAAAAATTCGTGCACATGAGGTAAAAGTATGTCTTGACCAAGGATGTGACTTTGTTTTTGAACCAGATTATAAGCTGATGAGTTTGAGTGATTTGGATCAATTCATTACGAAAAATAAACATTTACCAGAAGTTGCTCCAGCGGCTGTAATGGAGGCTGAAGGAATTGATGTTAGCGAAATGAATGCTTTGTTATTACAAAAAGTAGAAGAACTTACCTTGTATGTGATAAAACTGAACAAAGAAATAGAACAGTTAAAAACATCTAAGTAGCTTTAATTGTACTTAGTAAGATGAATAATTTGTTTTGCTTAAGTACTCTTTAAGTTTAAAAATATTAAAAATCTATGCCATGAAAAAAAGAATAACAGCGATGTTTTTTCTGATAAGTACCTTATATGGCTTTGCTCAAAGCTCTTTAATACTTACTTCTGAAAAAAATACTTATCAGGCAAATGATGACTTGATAAAACAACAGGTTGAATATTGTGATCCCGGTAGTCGGGGAAAAAATCTTTTTTGGGATTTCAGTAATTTGAGGCCTGTTAATTTTGATTATGGAATACGGTATTTTATTCCGGATTCCACAAATTTGAATCAATTCTGTGGAATGGAGCATCGTACCCGTTATTATTATATCCAACAACAGGATACCCTTTGGTGTACGGGATATGAAAATCCTACTACTTATATGCAATATGTTCAGCCGGAGTTACGGCTGTGTTATCCTTTTACTTATGGAGATACACTTGGCTGTCGTTTTGAAGGGGTAGGCGAATATGGGCGGAGGTTAAAACTGCATGTGCTAGGAACTACACGAGTGGAAGCCGATGCGGAAGGACAACTAAAACTGCCTGATAGTGAAATATTACAAAAAGCTTTGCGGATACACACAGTACGTCATTATACCGAAATAGGACGGGATAGTGTGGAAATGCTTCTTGATACTTATAGTTGGTATGTTTCCGGTACTCGTTATCCTGTTTTTGAGAGTATAAAAAACACGGTATTTGAACAATTGTCGGACAATGGTGAAAAAAAAGATACGGTAGTCTTTACTACCTCGTTTTATTATCCACCTGTAGAGCAACGTAAACAAGTGCAAAAGGAAGAAAATTTCTTTTATGAAGAAGAGTCAGAAGAAATAATAGAAGATATTAATGCTGTTTTAACAGAAGTATCATTGTATCCTAATCCGGTGGTTGATAAATTGATTGTTAATTATTATCTGACCCGTGAGGCTGATGTGTTGTTTACTGTTTACAACATGGCTGGAATGCTTATGGTGCAAGATGATTTCATTGGTCAGTCAGCAGGTTATCATACTGTTCCTATTGAAATGTCTCAACTAGCTGCCGGCGTATATAGTGTAGTGGTTCAGGTGAATGATAAACATTTGATAATGAATGTAGTGAAGAAATAGTGTCGTATTTTTTATTTAGAAAGTTGTTTTAACATAATAAAAATCCTATGAATAGATATAAATTATTTTGTTTATTCTTGTTTTCTCTTTCTGTATCATGGTATTGCTATGCTGAAAGTGGTATTTATGATAATAATTTGTTATTCTCGGAAATATCTGCTGATTCTTTGGTTCTATATTCAGATACGGATTCTGAGTATATATCTGTAAAGGAAAAAAGAATACAGGATGATAGTTTAAACATGTGTATTGAGGCTCAAAAAAATGATTTACAGTTATTATCAGGAGAAACATTGATAGATGTTCCGAATGTGACTCCTCCAAGTCCAATGGCTGCGGAGTTAGCTAAATATATTGGTTATCCTGTTTCAAATGCAAGTGGTTTAATTGATATTAGTATTCCATTGTATGAGGTGAAAACCAAATACGTATCTATACCTTTACATTTAAGATATCATTCTTCTGGGATAAAATTTACCAATGATCCGGGGGCATATGGATATGGTTGGTCATTATTTCCTGGATTACGTATATCACGTTCAGTTATGGGTAAACCTGACGAGTTATATCCTGTGAAGGAAGAAGATATTGTGAAGGTTCAGCAGACATCTAATAAAGCAGAACAAATAGAAGAGCTTATAAAATTTTCGACTTTCATGTATGGATATGATGAAATGGATGATACTTCTTTAGCTACAGATATGAAAGACGGGCAATTTGATTTATTTAATATTCATTTACCTGGTTTGGATGTGAATTTTATTTTGCGTTATAAAAAAGTAAATGGTGTATTTCAATATGTGGCAGAAACTCTTCCAGAATCTCCAATTAAGATTACTCCTAAAATGCATTTTTCTTCTACAGGTGTGAAAAAATATGCATTGTATGAATTTGAAGTAGAAGATGATCAGGGAGTAAAATATTTATTTGGAGAAGAAGCACCATTTTCTACATTAGAAGAAGCCGGAAGAAATTATTATGTGGAACAATCAGGAGATGATTATTTGACTAGTTGGACGTTACGTAAGATTGTTTTGCCTAATAATGAAACAGTTGATTTTACATATCAAAGAATTTATCAAAGGCAATACAGGGGAGCTTATTTTACTGCAATTGATCAACAGAAATCTGGTAATAATATGACTACGTATCCACTGACAGGGGGAGAACCTGTTGCTTATTCTTCTGTTGTTTTAGATACAAAGACAGTGCCGGTTCGGGTAATTAGTTCTATTGTCCATGGTTATGACAGAGTTAATTTTGAATATACAAATAATCATTTATCAAAAATTCAAGTGGCGTCAGTTGGAACCGAAAGTGATTTTATCCGAAAAACAATTAATTTTAATATATCAACAGCAGGTTTTTTGACGGTTTTATATCTCAGTGATGAAGGTGAATATCAGTTTGGATATAATATGATGGCAGATCAAACTTCTCCGGGAAGAATAGATTGGTGGGGGTATTATAATAATAGGAGTAGTGGGACTAATCAAAATTATCCATCTACAGACGTGACTTTGATTGCTAATGGGGGAGATTTTACTACTGTTACTTTGAAGGGAATTAATAGAGAGCCAGATAAGAATGCAATGAAAGCTGGAACGTTAACCAAATTGACTTATCCTACAGGAGGACATTTGGAAATAGAATATGAACCTAATACTTTTTATGATAATGCTTCTCAAGAAAGGTGGGGAGCTGGTTTGAGGGTTTCCTCTACTCGATTGTATGATCCTGTATCAAAGAAAACTATGACGAAACAGTATGAGTATGAGGTGTCTCGGGATAATTTGAATAAAATGAAGTATCCAAGTGTTGAGGATTATTGCAAGTCAATAGTTCTATGTTCAGTAGAGTTGGGCATAAATACAGGAGGGGAAACTTATATAGATAACTATATTACGGCTCGGGAACGAATTTATAGTACTTTTCCTGCTTTCCCTTCTTATACACATATTCCCGGTGCCATTTGGTATAGTAAGGTAACAGAAATTTCTGATGAAGGTAAAACTGTTTATTCCTATAATAGACAATTAACTTTAGGATATTTTTCTATGGAAAAGGTTGGAATGTTTCCTCACGTGATGAATCAGCCAGCTCCTTTTTTGGAGGCTAAAGAATTTTATGATAAATCTAATAAACTCGTATTTAGACAGAGGAATAGTTATTATCATAATAACTACCGGACTACCGGATTATATGCGATTCCTATAAAAAAATACATACATCAAGGATTTCCAAACTTTTCTTACCCAAACAGAAATTCTATTTTTCTAGAACGTCCGACAGATAAAAGTCCTGCTCTTTTGTATGAATATTATTCTGATTATGGATTCTATGAAGAAAAATTATCTCCTATAGGATTTTTGACTTATGATTTAGATCATCAGTTTAGCCAACTTAAAGAAACTGTAGAAGTAACTTATACTGGAAGTGATAGTATAAAACAGATAATAAAATATAGTTATGATACAAACCGACCGTACAATGTGACAGAAAAAAATACTCTTACTAGTACGAATGATTATGTTAAAGAAAAATATTATTATACGAATAATGCTATTCCGAATAAATCTGCGATGACGTCAGAGCAATTAGGTGTGTTACAACAAATGATTACAAATAATTTGTATAAGACAACTGTAATTCAATATATACAAGAAAAAAATAATCAAAGGATAAAGAGTAGTTTAACTGGATTTCGAAAGATTGGGAATATGTTTTTGCCGGAAACTATATATTATCAGCAAGGGAATGGTCCTTTTGAGTCTCGTATTCAGTATGCGGAGTATGACGTTTATGGTAATCCTTTGTATCTTATTAAGAATGGTAATGAACGTATTGTTTACATCTGGAGTTATTTAGGGTTATATCCTATTGCGGAAATAAAAAATGCAAACTTCACTCAGGTAAATTCGGTGATTGATTCAAGTATAACTACAGCTCCTCGTCCTAAAATGGAAAATATATCAGCCTTTTTACGGGAAGATCAATCTTTAAAATCAAATCCGTCACTTATTACTACATTTACTTATAAGCCGTTGGTTGGTGTGATTAAAGTTGAGGATCCGCGGGGGTATGCGACGTATTATGATTATGATGATAAAGGGCGTTTGAAGGAAGTTTATTATTATGAATATAATCGTAAAAAAATAATTGAGGGTTATGAGTATCATGTGGTAAATGAATAGAGCCTGTTTTTAATGTTTCCTTTATTTTATTTTTTACATTAAAATGAATATCATGAAAAAACGAATACTTTTTTTTGTTATATTATTTTGTCCGGTATTTTTTGTTAATGCTCAGTTTGAAATTCGTGAATTGGATGGTAGCTTTGCTGGCAGTGGTACCATAGAGGCTTGTCAGGCTATTATTCTTAAGAATGGATTTAAATTTACAGCGGCAAGTAATAAGAATCTGATATTGAGAATACAGCCTAAACTTTGTCTTGTTCAAGATATTGGGGTAAAGTCTTCAACTTTTTCTTATGAAGAAACCTTTAATACTGAGGATTGTGGAAATGCTTTTGGTGGAAGTGCTAACGATTATGTTCATAAATTGGTTTTAACAAGCTCTATGGAAATTAAAATTTCGCATTGTAAAGCGATACTTACCCATACACAGTTATTTTTGCTTGATTCAAACAATGAACTCATAGCTTCTAGTACAGGTAATTCCGGTACATGTTCAACTGCAACCCGGGCTTATTTATTTCAAAAGCAACTGCCGGCAGGTACTTATTATATTGTGTCAGAGGGGCAAGGAACCATGAATGGGGAGATTACTTTGTCTGTAGAAGGAACGGTAAAAATATCTGAGCAGCAATCTGTTCCTAGTGCTAATCAGAACTATATTTTAACAAAGCGACCTAAAGTACTAGGAAATACAACTGATGGCTTAACTATAACACAAGCTAATCAGTCTGTACAGTATTTGGACGGGCTAGGTAGGCTTGTTCAAACAGTGGAGGTTGCTGCTTCGCCGGAAGGAAAAGATTTGGTTAATTATATGGAATATGATCATACGAATAATGAAGATAGAGAATGGCTTTATTTACCAATTGAAAATAATAAAGGGGCTTTTGTTAATTTTGAAGCGTTTAAAGCAATTAATTCATTGCCGGAATATGGAGAGGGTAGTCCTAAAAAGACAACTGTGTATGAGGCTTCCGGTTTAAAACGAGTAGAAGAACAAAAGAACCCAGGAACTGCTTGGCATGAGCATCCTGTAGAAATCAATTATTATACAAACGCGGTTAATGAAGTGAGTTTGTATAAAGTAGAAGGAGGAAAGCTTAGAAGGTCCGGATATTATGCTAAAAATACTTTGTATAAAACTGAGATTATTGATGAAGATAGAAATAAATCTTATGAATACAAGAATATGACAGGACAAGTTGTAATGACACGACAAATATGTAATAGTATAAATCATGATACTTATTATGTATATGATGATATGTCGCAACTATGTTATGTTTTGCCTCCTTTAGCTTCGGATTCATTATCCGGTACCATTTTTGATGATACAAATAATATTTTGAAACGTTATGCTTATATATATAAATATGATTATAGGGGTAGGAATGTGGAAAAGAAACTGCCCGGTTGTGAACCTGTTTATATGATATACGATCAGGCTGATCAGCTTATTCTTACCCAAGATGGAAATTTGCGGAAAAAAGGAGAATGGTTATTCACTATTCCAGATCGATTAGGAAGAATTGCCATAACAGGAATTTTGAAGCGAGAAATTTTGGATAGAACTTCCTTTCTTAAAGATAAGTATGTTAGCACTATTCGTAGTGAAAGAGTTTCATTAGGTTATCTTGTTCCCGCAGCCTTAAATATAACTTATGAGGAAAATTTTCTTTCTGTAATCTTTTACGATGATTACGATTGGCTTGATACATCCTCGTCATTGTATTATGTGCAGAATGCGAGTTATGGGGAATGGGACCAGAAAGGGCAAGGTCTAATGACTGGTATGCGTACGTATCCATTGTATGGTATGCCTGAAAGTGAATATATTACGACAGCTTATTATTATGATTATAAAGGAAGACAGGTACAGGTACGTTCAGATAACCAGTTGGGGGGAGTAGATTGTACTTATTATAAATATAATTTATTAGATCGGGTTGTTGCCATGCTGAAAGAACATAACATAGTTTCACCCGCTTCTCCTGTTATTTCTGAAACATATGCATATACTTATGATCATAATGGAAGGTTAATTAATACTTATTTGACCATGTCTAAAGGTGGAAACGGAAAAGTTTTATTGTCTCAATGTCAGTATGATAAATTGGGGCGCTTGTCTGCTAAAGCTCAACATAATCATTTAAAAACGACTCAGTATGAATATAATATCCGTAATTGGTTAACTCGTATTTCTGAAGGAGAATTTAATCAAACATTATATTATAATAAGGTTCCTATGGGTGATATAACTCCGTTATATAATGGAAATATCACAGCAATGAGTTGGAGGTATCCTGGTGTGGTAAATGCATACCGTTATGAATACGATGGATTAAATAGACTGACTTTGGCACAGTTTGGAGAAGTGTCTGAAACCAGCTGGTCTTTCTCCAATAAATATAATGAATCTTATGAATATGATAAAATGGGTAATATCATAGCTTTAAGTAGATACTCGGATGGAAATCTTGTGGATGATCTGGAATTGAAATATAATGGTAATCAATTGTATCAAGTAACAGACCATAGTACGTGGAATTCTCAAAGTGGATCATATGATTTGAAAGAGTATCAGGATCATTCAACGTCTACTAATTCTACTGAATTTTATTATGATGCAAATGGTAATATGATAACAGATTTAGACCGAAAAATTTCTACAATAACTTATAATGTGTTGAATCTTCCGGATACAATTCAGTTTAGCACGGGAGAACAAATTATAAATAGGTATGATGCAGCAGGTTTTAAATGTCAGGCTGATTATATTAGCTACGGAGATAATATTCAGGTTCCTATGGGCAGTATATTACATTCTTCTGGAACGATTAAGTACAAACAAACATTTGCTTATGCAGATAATGTAGATTACAAATTATATAATAACTCTAGCTATAGTTGTCAACGTATAAAAAATGCAGAGGGTTTTTATGATGAAACTGATAAATATAATTATTTTCGTAGAGACCATTTAGGTAATGTACGTGAAGTCTGGAAGAATTTCTCGGCTTCGGGTGCAACTTATCAACGGATGCAGTATTATCCAAGTGGTCTACCTTGGTCAGTGTCGGAATCCCCTGCTTATCAGCCATATAAATATAATGGTAAGGAATTTGTAGAGGATCATGGATATGATAGTTATGATTATCAAGCTCGTCAGATGTATCCAGCTATTATGCGATTTACAACAGTAGATCCATTAGCTGAAAAATATTATTCGGTTAGCCCATATAGCTATTGTCTGAATAATCCTGTTTATTATGTTGATCCGGATGGTAGGTTTGTTGGTACTGCTATTGGTGTGATAATTGGAGGTGCTACAGGGGCATATCAAGCTTATAGAAATGGAACAGATATATGGGCTGGGGCGGCAGAGGGAGCTGTTGCAGGAGCTATTACAGGTGCTGCTGTCGATATAGCAGTAGCTGCTACGTTTGCTACTGGAGGAGGCGCTTTGGTCGCTATAGGTGCAGGTGCTGTTGCAGGAGCAGCAGGAGGAGCGATTGGTAGTGTTGCTGGTGATGTTGCAGGACAAGTGGTTGAACAACGTGATGCCGTGACAACTACAATTTCTACTGAAAATTTTGCAGATAAGGCAATTACTGGAGCTGTAGTGGGTGCTGTTAATGGGGTTACCGGAGGTGCAGTCGGTGCCTTGGGTAAGGTAGCAACTACTTCCACTCTTGCGGTTCAAGCTACAATGTCTCAGAATATTACGAGTACGGCAGCAGTGTTAACTTCACAGGGGGCTACTCAGAGTACAGTAAATGCAGCGGTTAGTAGCATAACAAAAGGTATGGGTACTGCAGGAAGCAATACTGTTAATGCCATGATAAAAGTAGAAGCCGCTGTTTCTACTGGAACAGCAGCTGGAGTTGTTGTGGTAGATGAGTTTATTGGTCAGTCAAGCATTGTTGTTAAATAGTAAGTTATATCATAATTGATTATTTCGAGTTTTTATTTTGGAAAGTGTCCTTTTAGTTGCGTTTATTTAATTTATTATTTATGATATTTCCGGTAATAATGCCAAAAGTAGCACCTGAGAGAGCAACTATATTCGGATATAATAAATAGTTACATCAAAAGATACTAACTTAGAAGGAACCAGTTCCTTCTAAGTTAGTATCTTTTGAATAAACGCCGCCGCGTTTGCTGTCCTCTATGCTCTTCTTTAAAAACAATAAAGAAAGGCATTCAGTCCAATAACCAGTGTTCATAAATGTAAAGTAGGTAAACATTATTTTACTTATCATCATTAATATATTTCCTCTTCAAACCGTTTTATCTAGGGTAGAGCGCGGGCATACCATTGAGTACATTTCCTAACGAAGTGGATATAGTGAACGCACCTTTAAAAAGATATTTTAGCGACTATTTTAAGAATTATCCCTAATGGCATATCCGTTTCGTTCTAGTGAGAAAGTCAACCTGTTGATTGCTGGAACCTACTTTTCTAATAATTCTAATAAGGTTTGTCTGATACTTTATTAGGACAATAATTTGAAAGCTACATAGCTATATCAGTTAACAGATAATGAATGGCTGAATGAAATAACAGAAAATATTGCAAATCTGGTATTATTAGGTATTTGTAGTGAAAGTGTTACCTGTGACGGAGCTGCAAGTATTATACAAGCAGTGCGAAAGAGTTCACTTTAGGCTATCATTCAATACTGTACAGTACATGTACAGCGGGAGGTAATAGCTAACCAAAGATCCAAAGAGTGAAACAGGGAAAGAATTACATTCAATCGTTGGTCATCTAAACAAAATTACAGATAGAGAGCAATGGGAAAATTGGATAGTAGAATTGCTTCGATGGGAAAAGGAACACAGAGCGTATTTAAATCAAAAAACTTATCCTGATGGTGATCCTAAAAAAGCCTGGTTTACCCACAGAATGGTCAGAAAATCTTTTGTCCATATTAAAAGAGCCTTACCTGACTTATTTCATTTCCTGGATAATGACAATATACCAAAATCAACTAATGCATTAGAGTCCTTCTTTGGACATCTGAAAATAAAATTAGGACAACACAAAGGATTATCCAAAGAACATTTTAAAAGCTATATAAAGTGGTATTTGTTCTTGAAAAGTAATCGAGATAAATACAAAAAATGAGAGGTTGATAATTCGTTTTAACCTCTAAAGTAAATTAACTTCTTTACACACATTATAGGGTCAAGTGAAAGAACAAAGCATTTTCATTTTTGGAGTTACTATATTCTCTTTATATTGAACAATTATCATGAGATTCAATGAAAATATACTTTAGAGGTGAATTCGGTTGTACAAAACTACTGCATATTAAATATTTTGTAGTATTTTTTGCTTACAAAAGAGATTAGCAATGGGTATAACGGATTATATAATTCGGAATGGTGGCTTCATATCATTTGCTGATGCCAAGAAAGCCTCTCTGTACAATGAACTATTGGAAGGAACGAGATCTGGAGAGGTTGTACGTGTATGACAAGGCATGTATGCCTTTAGTGAAGGATTGTCTAAACAGATGATTGATGTTGCCCCGGTGGTGTATTGTGCCTATATTCAGCATGATCGCATCACGAACTAACAACTCAAATTCCTCGTCCGCCAGTTCACCACGGAAGTGTCGCTGGGCAAGTCTCATATGATATGCTATATTTCGTGTCCTCAAAAAGTTCATTCTCGATTTTCGTCCAAATATGCACGGAAGGATTGCGGCAGCTCGGTACAAAGATTCGGGCAAGTTCCGCTTCTGATGATAGACGGTAACGCTGTGGGTAAGTCAACCTGTCAAGACGTGCAATCAAGTTTTTCTGCGGAAAGTTCCATCTTACCGGACGAATGGTTTGTATTCACTCCAGAGACGGACAACGGTTCTCTTTTCTCTTCTTGTCACGATGGGCGGTGTAAAGTGTTCCAAGAAATGCAGACCAATAACTGGCGATCGTATTGGAAAGTAGTTTACGTTTATGATGGATGATCTGCGATGTACAAAGTAGATATTCCAGGATTTTGCTACATAGTTTCACGGTCATTTCCACGAATGTGCATTTGCTTTTCACGATGTGGTTAAAGTGCAGGAAAGCCAGTTCATAACGGGAGTTCTTTTTGCCTGTATATGTCTTGAAGTAATCGATAAAACTATCGTTCAGTTTGTTCTTGTCCACAGTTTTGCAAATGGGTATCCGATTGCGTTTGGTAGTGGTATAAAGTTATGACCGCGTTTCTAATTGTATTGGCGGCTACCATAAGGATGGTAACCTTTGAAAAGGTGAGATACTCTTGATGTTGTATCTCTAAAAACAGATTCTACGGCATTAAGCCAATCTTGTAGCCGCTTCGTCCGCGCTTTTTTGGCTTTGTCTGCGCAATGTACGGAACAGTATTTCTGCATACCGCTGTTAGCTGTGAACGTTCTGTCGCAAATGTACATTTCTTGTTGTTTTCATTCTTCCCTTTTTTGATGTTTAACACTCTTTTCTGTGTATTCTATCGGTAAGAGAACGGAGGTCAACCGTTGTCAACCCAGTAAAGATTGGTGGTAATCTTCTTTTTTCGTTTCTTGTTAACAGTTGTAAACCAATGTCAATGGGCTTTAATTTTGTGGTAATAAAAAAGTTCCGTATATTCATTGCGATAGAAATATGTCACGAAAATATGAGGAAAATGGAGGGGCAGCAAATAAGATGTACGAAATGTTATGTTTTATATAATATTGATATTTAGCAATTTAATTGTAGGTGGTCTCGTTGTTTGCAAGTGGTTGCATCTATCCAAATATAAACAGGAAATACTTAGACTGTTTGTTATCAATAAGAATTATTGATAGATATATAAAGGATGTGTTGTCATTGTTCTTTATGATAGAACTTTTATTTTTCTCGTATAACTTAAGAGGATTTTTTAAGATGGTAGATGATTTGTTATATTCCATAACACATATATTTAGTAGTAAATGATATAACGGATTTGGAAAAGTTTAATGTGAAGAGTATTACGAGAAAATTTGTTTTTAAAAGAAAGAAGTTGATAGATAAGACTGATTATGATGATATAGTTGTAGCATATGGTAAATGGGCAGGAACAGAAGAAGGTATTTTACATGGATTTGGAAGCCCATGTGGATGATAAAAATAGGAGATGTTTGGGAGTAATGATTGAATTTAATCAAATCAACCTCATTGCGAAGCAGGAACAGTGAAAACAATAGAAGGTCAAATTCAAATGAATAATTATGGGAGACTTAAACTCGAAAATGACAAATCAGAAATAAATTATTAGTGGTGGAAAATGCAGAACAGAAGCGAAGACGAATAATGGGGAAACAATTTCTTCCAAAATATATGGATTCTCTAAATGAAATTTTAATAAAGATAATTTCGTCAAATGATTTATTGAGCATTGTTGAAACAGACTATTTCTATTCTCAAGTGGATTATGAGAAAAGCCCAAGAGTAAAAAACAATTTTATTTTCTGCAAGAAAAAATGTTGAGCAAATTCTGAAAGAGCATTCTATTGATTTTAATGAAAAATATATTCTGTGGATAAAGTACGCTAATGATTGTGGTGCACTTAAACTTAAATCTTTAAATTACTTTAATTTTGAGTTTCCTTATAATGTCTCTACAAATGGGATAATCACCCTTATTCAAATTGATTATAGATATGAAATTTTATTAGATTTCTATGGGGAGGATAATAATGAGTTTTTAGATATTGAGATTTTTTACGAAAAAAGAAATAAATGAAAAAACAGTAAATTTTTTTGGTAAAGCAGAAAAAGGAGAGATAAATATATATCCACACTTAATCTGAAAAAACAACTTGCAATAGTTGGGGTTTATGCTTAGTAGTATTGCCCCAAATGTAAAATCTGTTGATGTCTTGCTTAATGTAGAAGATGTACGGGTAACTGGAAGTTTGTTTCAGACAGTAGAACAAAATACAACGACTGCCTTATTTCACGAGATAGGGGAACGAAATAGTCGTTCGAGTGTAGAATATCGAGGTGGTGTGATTGATTATGAAAATTATGTAAGAAAGATAATCGGGCTTCCTGTAAGGCCTTATGATTTAAATCACAAACCTTATATACCTAATACAAATAGATGATATGAAAAAGATTTGTTACATTTTGCCGTTTTTATTTGTTCTTGTTTGCTGTACTTCCGTAAAGCATTCAATGGAGAATAGGGCTTTTATTCCATTGCCTATTCCAATAAATCTGAAATATTATGCTTATATAGATGATATGCATTTTAATATAAGGGATAGTGTCTTTTGGGAGTATTATTACAAAGATGTAGATTTGAAAAGTTTTCGAGAGTTTGAACTTATAGACATGGTATCAGAAGTATATATGCTCAAACGGTATTGTATCGAAGCGAGTGAACAGTTTCGTACTATAAATAGGCGAATTTCGCGTTTGTTTCTTGATGAAGTTATCGAAAATCCTAAACATCATATTGTATTAGAGTATTACTTGAACAATAACAGAATAAGTTCTAAATACGAGGCTTTTAAACTTGCTACCTTAGACGAAAAATTAGATGATATTGTAATTGATATTTCTGAATCACGGGATACTTGCAAAGTAAATATAGTATGGTAATTTCTTTTATTGTCACGGGTTCGTAATCCTTGTTAACAGTGTAAACTAAAGAAGTTTCCGGAGGAATATTAAAAAGTCAGAATGGAGCTACCAAAGGGTTAAAGGGCAATTAAACATAAGTAAGTTATCTCTGTGGTGCATGCTGACAATTACGATATTATTAGATAGCATATAATGTTATGAAGAAGATAATTTTAATAAAAATGACAGTACTATTTTTTCTATGTACAAATGTTTATTGTCAGAATAAGGATATAGAATATGTTGATATCGACTCCTTATTTTTATCTCATTTTTTATCATTAGACAAAAACATAGAATGCGATAGTCATGAAGTATTTGTTCCACAGAATGATCGTGATTTTATTTATGTAGTAAGTTATTTATCTGGTATTCCATTTACATTACATTCTTATTCGGGACATCCCATATTAAATAGGAAAAAATTATTAGAATATAAGGAATGGTATTTTCAATATAAACAAAAAATAAAATGTAAGTCCTATTTTAAAGTCTTGAATTTGTTAGAGGAGATTACAAAAATAAATGCTTCTATTACAGAAGAACAAGATTTTAATGAAAAAATGGATGAAGTGATGAAAGAACTAGAAAAATGTAAAATAGAATAATTTTCATTTTCTTCTTTTTCACTTGAAAGAAGAAAATGAAAATATATAGTCGTATTATAAATTTGAAGGAAAAGAATTTATCAAAGACCGTGGGTGTGATAGCTCTGATTATCAAGTCCGTCAGATGTGTCTGGCTATTACGCGGTTTACAACAGTAGACCCGATGGCGGAGAAGTATTATTCGGTTAGTCCGTATGTGTATTGTGGAAATAATCCTATTCGTAATATAGATCCTACAGGAATGGTGTTTACCTAGAATGCTTTACAGTTTGTTTCTGTATTATTGGATTATATTGATAATAGGCAAATCTTATAATACAAAGAAAATTGTAAATTATCAAGCTAAAATAGATAGAGGGGGGCTTTCTGATAAACGTGTTCAGTCTTTACAAAACAGGATAAATAGATTGAATGATAATAGTAGTATGTTGGATGAAGTGAGGACAGAAATAAATGTGTTAGATAAGTCTGACCAGGTTTATGATATACAGACAAATGACTCTTGGAATATCTTGGGGGTAGAATATAGAGGAGGAAGTGAAATTGATGGATCAACAGGAATTTTTAAGATGGAAGTTCCTTCTTTGTATACTTTGCCTTTATTTGCCCATGAATTAAAACATGCCTATCAATTTGAAATAGGAGAATATAGTTCTGGGCGTAATAGAAATGGGGCTCCTTTCTATGATCAGACAGATGAATTAGCTGCATATGAAAGAGGTGCTTTATTTGGAGGAGATATTCGGACTGCAGTTTCAATAGCAAATGATCCTATTTATCAAAGTTTACAGCTTGGACCTGTAGATATAACAATCTGGCCTTCTAGTATATATAGTAATCCTGCAGTATTACAGAGATTGGCGGATCAGTTAAAATCAGCTTTTCGTGTGAATGGTGTAACATATATAGGAAAGGACTTGAAAAAATGAAAAGATATTTATTATTTATTTTATGTTGTTTTTATTTGTTCTGCCATGTTCAATGTGAGGGAAGGTTGCCTTTTATTGCAATTTATTCAAATGAGGCAAAAGGAAGGATACCGCCTACTTATTTGATAATAAGAAGTTCTCCTGATATTTTTGAAATGTATATGCCTTCTATTTCAGAATCTGTTTTTGGTATTTGGAATTATACAAATGATACATTGTTTTTATTTCCACAATATGACTGCAATGTGAGAGAAAGTAGGGTTATTGTGAAACCTCTTATTCATAAAGAGTATGAAACTATTGTATCTATACCTCAAAAATATGTTTTGAAGCAGGATAGTTTGATTGATAAAACGGATTACAGTGTGATTTTTACAGATCTTGAATGTTTTTCTGAGAATTTCTTTTCATTGTTTAACGAGACATATGTGAGAGTCAAGTAGAGTTTTTGATAAATATTAATGTGATATTGCTAGATCATTATTAATGAAAAAAGAAAAATATAGATAATGAAAAAAAATATATATATATCATTTTCTTTTGTTGTTTAACAGCTTCATGTCAGTTGTCTAAGAATGTGAGCCTACCTTTTATTGGTTTGTATTCAAATCAAAATAATTATTTAATAATAAGGAGTTCTCCAGAGGTGTTTGAGTTTTATATGCCTAATTTTTCAGAGGGAATATGGGGTAAGTGGCATGTACAAGATGATACACTATATTTAATTCCTCAATATGAATATTTCTTAGAAAAGGATTTGGTAGTAAATGATATAACGGAGTTGGAAAAGCTTAATATGAAGAGTGTCACGAGAAAATTTGTTTTTAAGAGAAAGAAGTTGATAGATAAGACTGATTATAGCCCTTTTTTACCAAATTGGTGCTTTGAAGAAATTCCTATGTTAAAGAATAAGGAATATATATTGCAGCAGGAATAGAAATAGTAATATTGAGATGGTTCGTGAATGTCTTTTCTAGAAATGTGATTTGTTGTTATATGGAGAATGGGTGTTTTGCTATTGTTTAGATGATTGGGTGCTATAAGTATAGCATATGGCAAATGGACAGAGTTTTGGCCAAATAGTGTCAAATATGTATTATACAAGCGTTGGAGCTTCTTTTGTGACCGGAGCATTAGTTATGCCGGGGATATCAACCGGAGCAAAGGCTGCTACAGCCAGTGCTATTGCTATTGATGTGGCAGTAGATGCTAATGTAAAACGTGAAGTTTATAGCATTGGCGGTGTGATCGGAGAATACAAGCCACTTAATAATGCCACTATAGATACAGTATCTTCGGTTGTACTTAGGAAAGTAGTGAATAATGTGACTTCAGGTATTAATAAAGCTATTAGTTCTGATTTGGGCTCGAGTACGGCGGTGATACTTATAAAAGAAACAAAATCTACACTGAAGCAGATACAAGTAACAGCAAGCAGTACAGTTATTCAAACAGGGGCAAATGCAGTCGCTGATTATGTAGGAGGAGTTGTTGGTGGACAGGTTAATGAAGTGGTCGGAATAAGTTCTACGCCAAGAGTCCCAGCTCCACTTAAGGACTCTAATGTTCAGCTCAATGAGGCCGTATACAACAATCTATTTATTTAATATCTCCAAAATGAAAAAAAAGGAAAATATTATTATTTATTTGTTCTTTATTATTTGGAATAATGTTTCTTTTCTATGTGTTGAAAGAAAGATATATTAAGGATCAATCTCTAGATGAAAATTTAGAATATTCTAATGCAGTCATAGTTAAGTTTTATTTAGGGATGAGAGCAAGGCACCGTCTTGATTATAAATTTTTCGTAGAAAAAAAAGAATATACAGGTAGTGGAACGTATTATCCTACAAGTGATACATTTTCAGTAGGCGATACCATTGTTATAGTTTATGATAAGACGAATCCAGATAACAACATGTCTGAAAGAGACTACTATTAGATAATAGTTCAGTTAAAGCACAAAAAGTTTTATAGGTTGTATTTTTATTATTGTTGTTTTGTAGAAGAAGTGAAAATTGATTTAAAAAACTATTGAATTACAGAATTTTTTTTGTTTGATTCATTCTTACGTTAAAAATATTGTTTTCAGTTGACTTTAAATGGTATCTTCAAATTACCAGGAGGTGCAGGTAGCGCGATAAAAACAATTTGTGGAGTTGACGTTAGATTTAGATGCGGTAAAAGCGGTCAATAAGGGGAGGATACAGCAAAAGCCGTAGATAAGACAGTTGAAACTTTTCGTGTTGCTAAACGTGAAGTTCTGGAAGATGAAGGAGTTCCAACAAGTCAGCAGCCAAAGTCTCATTTATCCATGTTAAGTTGTGGAATGCTATGCTTATGTGGTGCTTTATTTTGTAAAATGTTAATCCAATCACTTGTAATATAAATAAGTGATTGCTGAAGTAGGGGTTAATGTGCAAGAGGTGTTTGTTATAGGAAGTATCTTGTATTTCGTAGGTAGAAAAGAATATTTAATAACTGAGCAATAATTGTGGAACTTTTGCGGCAGATGTTGTCAAACAAGACCTAGAGTAAAGAAACAAGCACCAACAATCATTGGTCCAAGGCCTAATAGTATGGTAAAGGAATATCAGGACAAACTCAAGCCTATTAATTACGACTTAAAGATTAAAAAATAGAATGAGAAAATATGATGGACGAAAAATATATATCGGGATTAGAGTTGATATGGATACAATTTTTGTTAGGTTCAGTAGTCTATTTAGTTGGTAGTATTGTATTCTTTTTTGTCTTACGAAAGGTCGGTATTAGCAAGTATAAAAAAATAATGCTATTACTATCGCAGTTCTGTATCTCAGTTATTTTATCATTTGTCATTTGGGGTATTTGGACTTTGAATATTGATATAATGATTTTTGAATTTATTAATTTACCCGCTTTGATAGCCGAATGTGTAACAATCCCAATAATGTTATATGTTTTAAGATGGTTGAAGAAAGAAAATTAATATTAGTGCTTACAGAGTATGAGGGTAAAAGTTTAAATACAATAAATTCGCAGTAAGAAATTTGTTTGTTTTTTAGCTTTTGTTGAATTCACCTTATTGTTGTATTATGATAATCGGATAGGAGATAAGGTGGTAAAATCGAAAGTTATTTTAGTAGGGAAATCAGAAGAAATAATTCTTATGCTTGTATTAATTTATTTGTTGAGCTTATCAATTACTTTCATCGTTTTTTGCCGTTTGTTTGAGTTGCAATTTGATTATTCACTAGAAACAGTTAACAGCTCCGCAAAATATGGATTTTGTTTTTTCGAGGATGAAGTGACTTTGTTGTTAAAAAAATGAGGTAACAATTTTGCCTTTTTGCTGTCCATTATGGTTGGCGTGTAGGTAGTAGTGGTATTGTCACAATATACTTTTTTACAATTGTTGTTTAATTTAAAAACAATGAGATGAGGAGAAAGATATTTGTTGTATTTATTATGTTCGCGAGTTTAAATATCTATTCGCAAGATAGAGATGTTTATAATGAGTTGATAGACTCTGCTTTAGTTTCGATGGGGCGTATCATTGAGACTGATCTTGTGCAAGACAGCATTGTTATTCCACCTAATTCGAGTATAGGACTCGGTCATGCGTTTGTATTTCAGGTTATTTTTGATTCTAAAACTTCTTGGCTGCTGACACTTCAAAACGCAACTGAATCGTTACATAGTAAATTTGGTAAGCAATATAGACCTTTTAATGTGAGAAAGAATCTTAATTATTATCTTTTTATGGATTATGTTCGGGAACATGAGAAATTTCCATGTGAGATATTTGAACGTCTTTATTATGATTATAGATTTTTTCTTATAACATCTAAAAAAGACGCAGTGGATCAGGTTATAGCTGTACATGGTGAATATAAATTCATTATATCAGAGGATGATGTGTTTGAGGTTGTGGATAAGAAAATAGAAATTTGGAAGGGAGAAGAAGAGATAATCAGTAAATATAATTCTGTTTTCTAATGGTATGACTCTGAGAGTGTAAGTCTCGAAAGTGGAGTGAAGTAATATTTTATCTTGCGTAGTGATTTTTTAAAAGAGTATTTTATATGAAAGAGAATTTTTTACTCTTATTGATTTTGCTGTTTACATCATGTGCTACTTATTATATTCCGGTAGACAGTTTTAAAGAACAGTTTTCTGGAATTGATTCTACTAAGTTGATAGAGGTTACTGTGATAGGCCCAGGTGCTATATTACAGCGTTATCTTGCGAATCCTATTACAATGATTCATTGTGTGGATAAAAACGGTGAACCTCATCAGTTAAGAAATAGTCCGTCTATAGAAACTCGGTTTACTTATGGATATAAAAATAAGAGGGCGGTTCTCTATTTTGATAGAATATATGTTGACTCTGTCGCTATAACAGGAGTTCAATCGAGGTTTGTGGAGTTAGGTAAAACGATTCCTCTTGATAGTATTACAAAAATAGAAATTCAGGATGGGAAAAAAGATTTCAAATATACGCTTCAGTAGTTATTGATTGGCAGGAGGTTGTGTAAAGTGTAATTTGTTTTTAATGAAGTTTCGCTTTATAACAGTCTGAACGATATTATTTATAAAAGGAAATAAAGCTACCTTTTAAAGATTTTTCCACAGTTTTGTTTTTGCATCTGTTATTTATTTCTTAGCATCGGATTGTATTAAGTTTGTTGTTTTGAAATAATAGAATGATTTGGATAGGAAGAAAATTATTCCGTGTTTTGGGAGATGCCGCTTGATTTAAGTCTACATTTTTTATAGAAAATGTAAATACGGTTTTTAAAAGGAACTATTTTAGAATAATTCCTAAAAAAAAATCCTATTAAATCTATTTTTGATTTATATTCGTATTTTTGTCCTAAAATAGGTATAGTATATGAGCGTTATAGATAGAATAAACAATACGAAATCCACTGCATTTTCGTTTGAATTGTTGCCTCCGTTGAAAGGGAATGGTATTGAGACTGTTTACAAAACGATTGATACGTTGCGTGAGTTTGACCCGAAATACATTAACATTACTACCCACCGGAGTGAAATGGTGTATAAAGAGATGCCGAACGGGTTGTTTGAGCGGGTATCTGAGCGCCATCGTCCCGGAACGGTGGCGGTAGCTGCTGCCATACAGAATAAGTATCAGATTCCAGTGGTGCCTCATATTATTTGCAGTGGTTTTACTAAAAGTGAAACGGAATATGCGCTGATTGATTTGCAATTTCTGGGGATTACGGATTTATTATTGCTGAGGGGAGATAAAGCAAAGCATGAAAAATCTTTTGTTCCTACCGGACATATTCACGCCACAGAACTGCAGGAACAGGTAAACCTTTTTAATGAGGGCATGTTTTTGGACGGAACGAAGATGAAAGGTTCTATAAAGCCTTTTAGTTACGGAATGGCATGCTATCCGGAGAAACATGAAGAAGCGCCTAACCTGGAATCAGATTTGTTTTATGCCAAACAAAAGGTTGCTAATGGGGCACAGTACCTGGTTACACAAATGTTTTTTGATAATACGAAGTATTATGAATTTGTGGAAAAGTGTCGTGCCAATGGAATTAATGTGCCGATTATACCCGGTATTAAGCCGGTGACAGTCAGAAATCAGTTGACGGTATTGCCTAAAATATTCCATACGGATATTCCTGAGGCGTTTGCCTGTGAATTGAGAAAGTGCAAAACGGACGAAGAGGCTGCGGAAGTTGGTGTGGAATGGGCTATCGGACAGGCTAAAGACTTGATAGCGCACGGGGTGCACAGTATTCATTTTTATAGTCTGATGGCAACTCAAAGTGTGAAGCGGGTGGCTCAGGCTGTTTATTGACGATATTGTGAGGTTCTTTTTGGAAAGATGATTTTTTGTTCCCAGAAAAGGGAGGATGTTATAAAGCAACCTCGTTTTTATTTATAATATAGTTTTAATTTAAGGGACTGATTGTAGTTCCCTTATTACAATAAAGATTATGTTACGTTTTTTATTTATATTGATAATCTTTTTTATTTTAGTCCCGCTGTTTATGTTTGTCTTGCGGGTACTAGGGGCATTTTTCCGTCCGGTTGGACGGCAGGATGGAAATAAAAGTGGAACGTCCGGACAGCAATCCGGTAGTCGTTTTACCTGGCCGAAGAAAAATAAAAAAGTGTTTGAGCAGAGTGAAGGGGAATATGTTGATTTTGAGGAGGTGAAGGAAGATGAAAAGAAAGAAGACCTTAATTAAAGTTATGGCTTGTATATAGTGTCTTCTAGTATCTTTATTGGGTTTTCGGTTACGTATTTAGCACGTTTTTTGAATCAATAATAGTTAGAGTGTTTTCTGTAAGATGAATGGCTTCAAAGGGTTTATAATTGGGTTATTATGTGGGTTATTGCTCCCGGTGGGGTTCGTTTGGCTGTATCTGAACAATTTTTATCCGAATGAGGAAGCTGTCAGGGAAATACTGAAAGTTCTTTATCCCAGTGTTGTGCTGGGAAAACTGTTGTTGCTTTCTATTGTTCCGGATTTATTGCTGGCATTTATCTTTTATAAAAGGGATAGTTTTAAATTAGGCGGGGGAGTGCTTTTAGGGGCTATTCCCTATTTGGTTGCCAGTATTTTAATGTTTAATTAAATCTGTTTTGCCATGAAATACTTCATTATTGCGGGAGAAGCGTCCGGCGATTTGCATGCTTCCAATTTGATGCGTGAATTGAAACTAAAGGACAAGGCTGCTGAGTTTTGTTTCCTGGGGGGCGATTTGATGGCTGCCGAAGGAGATTTGCAGGTGAAGCATTACCGGGATATGGCGTTTATGGGGTTTATCGCGGTGATAAAGCATGCGGATAAGGTGAAACAGAATTTTGATGATTGTAAAAAAGCGATTGTCGATTTTAAGCCTGATGTGCTTATTCTGGTGGACTATCCAAGCTTTAATTTGCGTATGGCGCAGTACGTAAAAGAAGAACTTCCCGGAACATTTGTTTATTATTATATCTCTCCTAAGATATGGGCATGGAAAACTTTCCGTATCCGTTCCATAAAAAAGTACGTGGACAGGATGTTCACCATTCTGCCTTTTGAAACCGGATTTTATGCAAAGTATCATTATCCGGTTGAATATGTGGGTAATCCTTCTGTCGATTCTGTCTGTGCTCGCCCGAATCAGGAACAGACCTGGGATGAGTTTATTGAGCTTAACCAGTTGTCACACAAACCGGTTATCGCTTTATTGCCGGGCAGCCGTAAGCAGGAAATCGAAGCTTGTCTTCCAACAATGATGTCTTCGGCAGAACCGTTTACCGATTATCAGATCGTTGTTTCCGGAGCACCGGGAGTGGAACCGGATTTTTATCAGTCTGTGTTACAGGGAAAAGATTTCAGTATTGTATTCGGTCAGACCTATGATTTGTTGCAGCAGGCTTCCGTTGCTGTGGTTAATTCCGGTACGGCTACGCTTGAAACGGCGCTGATAGGAACTCCTCAAGTGGTTGTTTATCATGTCGCTTTCGGACGTCTGGCCTCGATATTGAAAAAGATTGTTATCAAAGTGAAATATATTTCCTTGGTCAATTTGATTGCCGGTCGGCAAGTGGTCAGGGAGCTGGTGGCTCACCTTTTTACACGGAAAAACCTTATTTATGAATTGGAGTTAATTTTGCGTAATGAGGATTACCGGGAAGGTATTCTGGAAGGCTACCGCGAGGTCAGAAAATTGTTGGGAAAACCGGGGGCTGCCCAGCTCGCCGCGAAAAAAATCGTACAACATTTACGGGAGGATAAAAGGAAGATGAAGTAGGAGCCGGGAATTAAGAGCCAGGATCCAAGATTCAGGATTCAAGAACCGGGAACTAAAAGGCGGAATACAAGAATTTGGAATCAAGAGCCAGAAGCCAGGAGTCATGAATCTTGATTCCTGAATCTTGATTCTTGTTTCCTGGAAATACTGGTTATTGAATTTTATTGATCGGTTATTGTAATGTAAGGTTTCAGTTCTTCAAATTTTTCCGGGCTTAATCCGTATATCTTTTTAAAATCGTCTGGTTTCCGGAATTTACCTCCTTTTGCTCTGTATTTCATAACATTGGATGCTGCCCATGGAGATAGCCCTAATTGGGTTAGGGTAGCGGAGTCTACTGTATTGGGGTTAAATGTAAAAAGTATATATTCTTTCCCGTTGTTTGCGTTGATTGAGTCCTTTGTCAGTGTGCCTTGAAAATCACCGATTCCTTGTTGAAAAGCGAGGTCTGAAGGGGTAGGTTCAGGAAAGATATTCATCAGGATGATTTCAATTGATAATATCATCAGGATTAAAACAATCAAAATGGCGATGCCCGAGCGTTGTTTCCGGGAGAAATAAAAAAAGTCTTTCCACATGGGGATAAAAATCTTAATATAGTCTTGATATGGCTTGCAAGATACTTAAAAGACAGTTATCCGCAAAATGTTATTTGTCGGGAATCCGGAGATTCTTTTGTGATTTGTTAGGTGCAGATACCGTGTGGTTTCCCTGAAATCCGTATTTTTGTTGTATGTAGCAGGTCTGTGATGGGCGCTGTATTTTTTGTTTTTTGAATCCAGTATAGATAGAATCTGTAATTATGCAAAATTCCGGTTTTATAGTAGGATTGGGTGAAGTGCTGTGGGATGTCTTTCCTAATGAAAAAAGATTAGGAGGGGCACCGGCAAATTTTGCCTATCATGTTTCGCAGTTAGGTCTTAACGGTTGTGTAGTCAGTGCTGTAGGGAATGATGAATTGGGGCAGGATGCGCTAACGGCATTGGATAACAAACGGGTGTGTCATCAGATAGAGAAAGTGTCTTATCCCACCGGTACGGTGCAGGTCGTTGTCGACCGGCAAGGTGTGCCGCAGTATAAAATCTGCGAAGAAGTGGCTTGGGATCACATTCCGTTTAGTCCAGAGATAGAAAAAGTAGCCAGACAGACGCAAACCGTTTCTTTCGGTTCTTTGGCGCAACGTAATGCAGATTCGAGAGCGGTTATACGCCGATTTCTCGGGGCGCTTCCTGAAAAGGCCGTGAAGGTGTTTGATATTAATTTACGTCAACATTATTATACTTCGGAAGTGATAACCGAATCTCTGGCGCTTTCAGATATCCTGAAAATAAATGAAGAAGAAGTTCATTGGGTCAGTGAAATGTTGGGGTTGGGCGTTTGTAATGAAATGGATATTTGCTCTTACCTGTTAAATCATTATAAACTGGATATGGTGATACTTACGGAGGGTGTACGTGGCAGTTACGTGCACACCTCGTCTGCGACATCTTATCTCCCGACTCCGGAGGTGAATGTAGTGGATACGGTTGGGGCTGGCGATTCGTTTACTGCAGCTTTTATAGTTGCTCTTCTGAAAGGAAAGCCCATTACAGAGGCTCATCGTTTTGCGGTAGATGTTTCGGCCTATGTCTGTACACAACGTGGTGCCATGCCGCTCCTGCCAGCTTCAATAACAGACAGAATAAGATAAGCTTATTCTGTCTTATCCGAATGTAACATACCATCGCATTATGGCAAGGCCGAGGCTACTGTTCTACTGATACGATTATGATTCCGCTGATGTTTTTGCCGCTCAGGCAGTAGTCTGTTAATGAAGTAGGATTGATTATAACTCGTTTGTATAGACTTGAGGCGTGTATAAAACTGAGTGTCTCTCCTTGTCGGTAAGCTATTCCGGCGTGCATGACATCAAGTCCGTTTATTCGGGTTGTAAAGAAAATGATATCCCCGGTTCGGATGTTTTTTTCGCATTCTTTCAAATTTTCTTTGGGAATGAAATAGTAGTAGTCTTTTCTGCTGTTTATCAGGTTTTCAATATCCTGCATGAATTGTATGTTTTCAGGATTGCTGGTCAGTGCCGGATATGATGTCGGGTGTGCCGACATGAACGACAATTTCACCGGAAAATTTATTCCTCCGGCATTTTTCGTCCTGTCGGAAATAATTTCTTTCCGGCTGTTTTCGTATATCCAATCGGTGATGTAGTGCAGCCGTGATGTGTATCCCTTGATTATTCCGTTACGGTAACGTATTTGTTGTAATTCATTTTGAAATGCAACGAAGTCCGGTTTTGTGTTCAGCAGGGCTGTTCTTGTTAGCGCAATGCAGTTTTCTATAAAAGTAGTACAGTCAAATTCCCTGAGGTTTATGACCAGTTTTTCATTCTCATTGGCTTCCAAGGTAGAAGCCACATAGGGGGCATCGAGAAAAAACAAGGCTGTTTCCGTGATTTGTTCCTGAAGATTCTCTTTTTTTATGTTGTGTAAGTATTCCCGGAAAATATCTTCGTCATGTTGGGGTATTGTTTCCGGAAACACCTGTAAACTGCAGCATATACAGGAGAAAAGAAAAAACAAAAATGTCTGGGTGATTTTATGCATCTGATAGGCAGTTAATGTATTATGATGTACAAAAATATCTGTTTTTTCCCATAAAAGAATAACTTTGTCTTAAACTAATTACAGAGTTTGCTGGTTATAATAAAAACCGACTCCTCGGCTGAAAAAGATACATTATGGATAACGTAAAGAAACTAAAGAGAACATCCCGCCTGATTAGTGTGCTGTCTAAATATGGGTTTGAAACACTTGTAACCCAAACAGGATTTAAAAAACTGATTCCGGAGGGATATATAGAACGGAATGAGAAGCGGAAGGAAATTTTTTCGTTGAGTGTGTACGAACGTATCCGTATGACATTGGAAGAGCTGGGACCGGCTTATGTGAAACTGGGGCAGTTGATGAGCAACCGGGATGATATATTGCCGGAGGAACTCACTATTGAGCTTCAGAAACTGCAGGATAATGTAACGACGGAGGATGTGGATGTTTATGCTACGATTAAGGAAGAGTTGGGTGTGGAAGCCAGTGAAATTTTCCAGTCGGTTGATACCGTTCCCATAGCTTCGGCTTCGTTGTCACAGGTCTATTCGGCTGTTTTGAAGGATGGTGAAAAGAAGGTGATAATCAAGGTAAAGCGCAAGGGTATTAAAGATATTATTGAGGCAGACGTGCTTATCATGAAAGATTTTGCCCGCTTGCTTGAAAACTATTACGAGGCTGCACGTAGTATGGGGCTGACTCATATCCTGCATACTTTTGAAAATTCGGTGATGGGAGAACTTTCCTTTTCTCAGGAGCTTATTAACATAGAGCGTTTCCGTAAGAATTTTGAGAATGATAAAACGGTATATGTTCCGGTTACTTATAAGGAGTTTTCCAATGTGAACCTGCTGGTAATGGAGTATATAGACGGCATTAAAGTGTCGGACAAGGAAGCATTGAAAGCTCATGGTATAGATACTCAGGGTATTGCTTCAAAAGCCGTTGATTCTTATATGCGTCAGGTTATGGAGTTCGGGTTTTTTCATGGCGATCCCCATTCCGGTAATATATTTGTATTGCGTGACGGGCGCATTGTTTTTATTGATTATGGTTCTATGGGTCGGATGTTCCCGAATGATGAGGAGAATATCGCTGAATTTGTGGTTTGTGTCTTGCGTAAAGACACCCGGCGTTTGTTGCGTATTATAAAAAAGATTGCAGTGAGGTATAATATCGCCAATGATGCACAGTTGGAGCGTGAACTGTATGAGTTTCTGGATATTCTGGATACACGTTCGGTCAAGGAATTGGATATGGGATATCTGGTGAAGAAATTTAGCCGTTTGTTGAATGAGAACCGCATTATTTTGCCGGATTTTGTTTATTTGCTTGCCAGGGGCATTGTACTGTTGGAAGGAATTGGACGGGAATTAGGCATTGAGTTCAATGTGATGGAATTTATCCGGCCGTACGGTACTAAATTAATGCAGAAGCGGTTGAACCCTAAATACCTCACGGAAAAAATAATTTATAAATTGTATGATATTGGCGACCGGATGATAGAGTTGCCGGATGATTTGTCTTCATTGCTTCAGAGAATTAATAATGGTCAGCTCAAGATTACGCATACCCTCACCGGACTTACGGATATTAAAAACACGATCAATCGTTTAGTCGTTTCCATTCTGGTTTTTGCATTAGCCATCGGGTCGTCCATCCTTATTTTGGCAGAGATGCCCCCTTTGGTTTGGGGTGTTTCCCTGCTGGGGTTTATCGGATTCACAGTTTCCGGGATGTTGGCAATTATTTTGATTTTTATTATTCTGCGTAATAGGAGGGAAGAATAATTTTTATTGATGTTTTTACTTTATAAATCCAAAAAGAAAAAATGAGAATCGTCATACGGATACTCGTATTCTATTGGGAGCTCTTCTTTGCTTATTCTCTTAAAACCGGCTTTCTCATAAAACCGATGCGCCCTTTCTGTGTTTTTAGGTGTATCCAGAATGATTTTTGAAAAACCTTGTGTTTTCGCATAGTCTAAAAAAACACGGTACAGCTGTAGTCCTAGGTGGTGCGGTTTTCCCCTGTAAGGTTCATATACGAAGAATTTTTTCAGTATGCCCAGTCCGTTTCCCTTGTTCATCAGGCCGATACTCCCGACAACTTTTCCGTTTTCTTTTGCCACCCAGAAGTTTCCTCCGCCGATGATATATTCTTCTTTGATATGGAGAAGTTCCGGTTGGTTCTCGATGCTTACCAATGGGCGTGTTCCGTCGTTCTGACAATGCAGGACAAGGGCTATGACTTCATCCCTGTCTGGCTCTGAATATCTTGTAATTTCTATCATTTCATTTATTCGTTAAATTAGAAAAACTTATTGTTGTTATTGTCCCTGTTCTATTCTCTTGAGGAAAGCGATATTTTGCTAATTATTATCTATGCTGTTCTTTGCTATATTTGGAATCCTCTTTCTTAGAATTGATATCTTATGACAACATCGAGTTATAAATGGTTGTTTTTTATTCATGCCGTGTCATAATACCAAGAATCGTTTTCATGCTTTTAACGATTTCTTGCAGTTGATATTCTTCCAATCCTGCAAATATGTTTTTGACGGACAGTTCAGCAGCTGTATTTAATTCATGATAAATTTTTTCTCCTTCTTTTGTAAGCTTTATCAGATCTATGCGGCAGTCTTGTATCTCCCTTTCTTTATATATGTATCCTTTCAGTTCCAGTTTTTTCAATATTCGGGATAATAATCCCTTGTCCATATTAAGTTCCCCGGATATGTCCTTTGCGTTTCGGTTTGGATGCAAATAAATATCTTGGATAACGCGAATTTCTGGAAGTCCGAACCCGCTTCCCAGATAAGATTTGTTTAATACGCCCAGGAGCTTGGTGTAATACCTGTTAAATGTCCGGATATTGTCTATATATTCTTGTAGCATAGTGCAAAAATACATAAATAGTTGATAAAGTCAACTATTTGTATGGAAATAAAACCTTGCAGGGAGATGAAGTGCTTGTCAGTGATAAAGCAGTGCTGTATCAGGATGTTTTTTGCGTATTTATTGCTTTTGTGTATGAAAACTTCCGGTGAAGTATGATTTTATGAATTTTCTTTCTTTTGATGGTTTCTTTTTCTATTCGGATAGTTCCTTGCTTACGAGGGGGAAAGGTTAAAAATTACTATGGAGGTATTGATATGAAAAAGAATAGTATTACTTTTGTTGAACGATTGTTCAATGTGCTTGTATGGAATCAAAAGATACCAAAGAACTTATTCTCCAGAAAACATTTTATTTATTGTTGCTGAAAGGGTATGACGGTGTTTCCATTTCGGATATCCAGAAAGAAACCGGGATGGCTCGCGGGCTTTTATATCATTATTTTGGTAGTAAAGCACAGCTTTTTGTAGAAGCCGCCAAGTTGTATTTGGTGAAAGCGTTGGATAGTGATCTTGATTTGGTAAGAGATTATACGATTCCCGGAATGATCGGTTATATGTTGGGAAAATATAAGGCTGCATGTAGTAATAATTGGGCTGATTTTCCGATAGAGGAGCATATCTCACTGGCTAATTACGATTTCCTTATCTACCGGATGATTGAGGAACATGAGGATATTCGGGAAAAGTATATCGTATTAAGGCGTAAGGAACTGGAAGCATGGGAATTTGCAGTTTCAAATTCTTTGAAGAGAAATGAAATCAGGGAGGTAATGCCGCCTTACAAGATAGCCCGGTATTTTGATTGCCTGGTGGATGGTGTCTGGACAGGTTCGCCTCTTTATGAAAAAGAAGGGGATCTGGTTGCTCAGTTGGATAATATGCTTCAAGGGTTTTATAATATAATAAAGGTATAATTTTTTTTGCATGTAGTTTGAATGATCGTTCAAACGGTGTGTTGTTATGGAAAAAACGATGTATTATTCGGAAAATGAGCGCTTGCTGGCTACCTCTAAAGTGGGAAAATTATTTGCCCGTTATGCCATTCCGGGGGCTGTGAGTCTTGTCTTTTTAAGTTTGCAGTCTATTATAGATGGCATTGTAGTAGGTAATTTTGTCGGGTCGGATGCGTTGGCCGGTGTAAACCTGATTATGCCCCTTTACAGTTTACTTACATCGGTGGCATTGATACTTGGTATCGGTACGCAGGCGCTTATGAGCATAGGTTTTGGAGAGCGGGATTATGCTAAGGCTAAAAATACCTTGGTAACCGGTTTTTTCTCTATACTTACCGTCAGTGTGTTGTTTGCCTTGCTTGTCTTTGCTTTTGCTTCTGATATCGCTTCCGTTTTGGGTGCCGATGAGGATTTAATGGCTTATTCCGTAGGTTATATAAAAGGGCTTATTCCTTTCGCACCGGTGATAGCCGTGTTCTTTTTCTTTGATTATGTGCTGAAAGCTTTAGGGCATCCCCGTTATGCAATGGGTGTCATGACTTCTTCCATATTACTGAATCTGATATTAAGTTTGTTTTTTGTAATCAAACTGGAACTGGGTACTTTCGGGGTGGGGCTGGCCACTGGGCTGGCTTTTTCAATCGGTATTTTTTTATCTGCTTTCGTGGTAATACGCCAATTGCGTTTCCTTACCGTGCTGAAAGAAGAAAAAGGCCGATTCAGCATGAAAACCTTATGGAACATTTTCTACAACGGTTCTTCGGAAGGCGTGTCGGAAATAGCAATGGGTATTAGTTTGTTTATATTCAATATCACTCTGATGAAGTATGCCGGTAAGGATGGAGTAGCTGCTTTCTCCGTGATAAACTATATCATATTTATCGGTACCAGTATGTTTCTGGGTATTTCAGACGGTATTATATCAATAATCAGCTACAATTATGGAGCCCGTTTGTGGGACAGGATTAAGCAAACCCTGAAAATAGCAGTGAAAACCAATCTTTTGATAGGTGTTTTGTTTATTATTGTATTATGGGTGTTTGGAGAAGCGATTATTTCTCTCTTTCTGGATGATGCCGATGGAGCGGTAGCCAAGATGGCGCTTGAAGGAGCTCATATCCTGGGGTTCGCTTTTTTGCTGAATGGGTTTAATATATTCGCCTCCAGTTTCTTTACTGCTCTGAATAATGCTAAATTATCGCTTATTATAGCGGCATTGCGGGGAATGATTTTTGTCATTATAGGAATTTCCATTTTCCCTCCTTTGCTGGGTGTCCGGGGAATATGGTTAACCACTCCTTTTGCCGAATTAATGACTTTCTCCGTGTCATTAATATTGGTACGGAATGTAATCCGTCATAAATTAAAAGGATAAGCGTATTGCAGGTAGGATTCTGAACCTGTGTTACTGCATTTGTTGCTGTAAGGAAGTGTATATTTCTTTCAAATTATGGTTCTGCCGGGATGAAATCGCAAAGTTCCCGCTTTCTATCCGGCAATTGACTTGTGGGTCGCATATCAGTTCATTGTTATAGATAAACCCGATTCTTTTTCCGATGGATTTTTCTGTGGCTTCAGCCCATTTTTCTACCGATTCCTGATTTATTTTTCCGATTATCTGGTAAATCATTTTATTGTTCTCCCTGTTGAGGGATGAATCTAATTTCAGGATCTCAAAATCATCTACTGTGACAATCGGCTTTTCCGAAATGCTATCATTTGTCCCGTTGGAGATGTAATACCATCCGTTTGCTCTTTCTGTATTCCTGGTAGTGCATGAAGAGGAAAAGAGCAGAATTGAATATATGAATAAGCAGATAAAAAGGCAGTGTTTCATGTTTATAATATAATTTTCGCCCGTAGTTCGGATATTTTGATGATGTAAACATTTCCTTGTGGCAAATTGCTTATATTTAGGAAGTTCTGATTGACATGCTCCTGCTTGTACACCATTCTTCCAGTAACGTTATAAACGTATATGGTCTGATCCAGATTGGCCGTAGGAATGAATACCGTTACATCACCGTTGTTTACATACGCATTTAACTTATTGTCTTTTTTGCCGGTTTTTGTTTTTACGGCTATTTCGCTGGACAGGTCTGAAACAAGAACTGTTGGGCTGTCATTATTTGATGGCAGTTCTTTGCCGCTTCGTACCCTGTAAAAATAATCGAAATCCGGGTATAGGTTTAAAATAGCTTGTGAAGTATATTTGGTTTTTTCATCTTTCAGTATATATTCCAGCCTTTTATTAAAACTCACGTTGATATCGTCTATAGCTATTTTTATGCCGCTGTTTTCTTTATATAAAATGCGGAATTGTGTGTAATGATCTTCATCTTCAAAAGAATACTCGTAGGCTGTGACCGTAGGAGAAGGTTGTATCTCTGCTATCTCAATCCATTGGCCGTTCCAAGCTTCCAGTGCAACAGGGGCGGAAGTACTTTCCAACGGTTTACAAGTAACCTGTATTTTCCCGACAGGAACAATATATCTTTCTGTCTGGATGGTATCTGTTGGACTGTTCATAACGATGGCCGGTGCTGATACGCCACAGTATTCGGCCTGCTCCGTGATTGTCTGGGCCGTGATCTTCCAGCCCGGTGAAGCTATCAACCCGTTGTCAAAACCCTCAGAAAAATCGGAATTTCCTTCGGATATGCTATATACGGACAAATAATAGTGATCTGCTTTTAATGATTTTTCCCAGTTGGCGCTGAATCCTTCGTTGGTAATATCTGTAGCTTCTTTGGGTACAGGAGGCATTAATTCTCCGGAACCGTTGAATTTGAATATTACATTTTTTCCGTTTTCCGTGATATTCACAAGCATCTTATTGTACGGGTTGCCGGAACGTGATGCCGGTGCATAGCTATCTACATTGCTTGTTCCCGGAAAGGTATAACCTTTTGGATTAGCAGTATCCTCGTTTGCTTCTATAATATCAACCCCCATATTTTGCGGAGAATTATTCACAGTATTGCCGGCCCAGTTTGTTGCATTATAGTTGATGCGGGTAATGAGTAATCCGTGACCGGGCAGATAAGAATCCCAGCCTATATTCTGACGATTCTCAACCGTGAAAAACTCCGTAGGGTTCGGGTTACTCCCGTTAAAATTGTGGTAGTCATATTCCGTAATGATGTAAGCTTTATTGGATGTTGAGAGAGGTTCCAGTGTTACATCCTGTGTGGAATATAATAGTTCGGGAGTAAGCCATCCCAGGTAAAAACGGTCGTATGCGGAGTAGGTGGGTGGGGTTCTTCCTTCATTCAGGTAAGAGCCGGAGTCCATGATGTTCCATGTGCCTAAAGTTGCATGTTGGGCGCTATTTGTTGTGTAATAGTCCGGTAACCCGAGGACATGACCGAATTCATGCGTGAATGTGCCGATGCCGGACATCTTTGTTCCGCTGTTTGAACGTAGTTCCGAAGAACAGGCGTAATCGAAAATGCGTTTCCCGTCAAGTTTAAAAGAACGCTCGTTAACTTCCCAGCTGTGAGGCCATATTGTTTCGGCAGGAGCTCCTTCTGCCTGGTTATATCCGGCATAAAAAATGAAAATATTATCAACATATCCGTCGCCGTCCGTGTCATAGTCGGCAAAGTTTACACCATCGTCATGTGCCTGCTGGCATGCTTCAATAACCATCTGCTGAGGGTTAATGTCGTTTCCTTTACCACCATGGTCTGTTCCGTAGTAAGACATGTTTTCGGATAAGGTATAAGGCCCAACGACTACGAATTCCGGTTCAAACACGCCGTTGGAACTGTCTTTAAAATAATCCCGCGCCGATCCGGTACTCCCGTTGTCCGAATATCCCTCTTCGTTTAATAGTCGGTAGAAAGCCTTTTGAGGATTGGGGGTGATAAACTGTTTATCCTGAAAATTAACCAATATAACCAGCGATTTGGGGCTACCTTCGTTGGGGAATACTTTGGGTTGGCTTAGTTGTCTGCTTTGTTGTCTTGCAGTAGTCCGCATACGTTCTCCTGTTTGTCTGAATCGGCTGATGTCGTCAGAAGAAGTCAGTTTTTTCAGAGTTCGTTTTTCACTGAAGCTCCTTTCCTTGTAATTCCGGGCCTGTATTCCGGTGCTTCGTAGCTGTCCTTGCTCGTCTACTTGCGCGTAGGTGAGTAATCCGGTGCTGTCCGAAGTGATGAGGTAACCGTCCTCCGTTGTCTGGTAATGGAAAAATTCATCTCCCCGTAAAAAAACAGTTATTTCAGAACCGTCATGCTGGGTTACTTTGACCGGATAGGGCGTAGCCGGCACGGCAAATCCCAATGTCATGGCAGACATTAGAATACAAATGGTTAGACCGGAGATTCTGATGATAGAGGAACGTATAATGTTAAGTCGCATTCTGATAAAAATAAGGAAACACGCTAACAAAAATAACGAAAAAATATGAATTTTATTTGTTTTCTTTCTGTGGTAAATAATCCGGTTGGATATTTTCCATTGCTGCCCATACGCTTTGGCGCACGGTGGGGTGCCATTTCTCTACTTCGCTGATTATATTTTTTATTTTTTGCCGGGATGATTCTTTTTCATAAGGGCAGTTTTTTATTTGCCGGGGATATTCTCGTATCTCGGCGAGTTCACATAATTCGCTCTCCGGAATCAATGACATCGGGCGAATGATAGTCATGTCGAATTTAGTCATTTTCAGTTTAGGAGGCATGGTTCCCATAGCTCCCTGGTAGAGAATGTTTAATAATAAGGTCTCTACCGTATCGTCCAGATGATGGCCGAGGGCTATTTTTGTACAACCCAGTTCTTTAGCCGTGTCAAACAATGTTTTTCTACGGTTCCAGGAACAGAGGAAACATGGTGATTTTCTGGTGTCCGTACTCGGATCGTAGCGTGTCCTGCGGTGTATGAATGGGATGTTGAATTGTTCGGAGTAATGCCGCAGAAAATCAAGGTCTGCCTGATAGGGAATGTTTTCTACGGTAATGTGTACGGCTGTTGCCTTAAATCGGGGAAAAAAGATTTTCATCCGTTCTCCCAGCAACTCCACCAGAGCCAGAGAGTCTTTTCCCCCGGATAATCCGATGAGTATATGGTCGTTTTCACTGATGAGATTGTAGTCGCGTATGGCTTTATTAAATTTGCTTTGTATTTTTTTTAGTAGTTTTTGTTCCTTCAATTCCTGTTGCGTCATAATATTCAGTTCATTGGCGTGCAAAAGTACAATGAAAAGCTTATTTCGTATAAAAGATAGATATTAATTTTTGAAAAAATATTTTGCAGAATATCAAAAAAGCTACTATCTTTGTACCGCAATTTTAAGGATTGCCCCTTATTTAAGGTTTTTGCGAAAATAGCTCAGTTGGTAGAGCATAACCTTGCCAAGGTTAGGGTCGCGGGTTCGAGTCCCGTTTTTCGCTCCCTGGAGGAATATGGCGAAACGAGAGTGTTTCGCCTTTTACGCTTAAAAAGCGAAAAGCCCAAATGGTGGAATTGGTAGACACGCTAGTTTCAGGGACTAGTGGCCGCAAGGCTGTGCAGGTTCGAGTCCTGTTTTGGGTACATACTTTTTATCATAAAGCGCAGGTGGTGAAATGGTAGACACGCTACTTTGAGGGGGTAGTGCCGGTTCCGGTGTGTGAGTTCGAATCTCATCCTGCGCACTACCCAAGCATTATCTGGCTTTTTTAAACCTACAATCTCTTAATGACAGGGTTTTGCAACTGAATGCCCGTTTCGTCATAAATGAAAAATCTCCTTTTTGAATATTTTGATTCTTCTCGTTGTAATTTTGTTTATTACAATGGATTTGAATTCATTAATTTGTTTCTAATTTAATACCATATATTTATGTTGATAGGGTCTCTGATTTATTTGGAGACCCTATTCTTTTTATCTATTTTATCTGGATGAATGGATAAAGTGAGTATGAAATAGAGGTGAATTTATGGATATAGCACTTATTTCGTCATCTTATGGTGTTGATTGAGATGAAATGAATTGATAGCGGAAGTTATAGAAATGTGCTTTTTAGGTTATGATGGGTAAGTAAAAGAGTTGATTTCAAGTCTTTTAATAAGGTATCCGAAAGCATCGGATACCTTATTTTTTGTTATTTACCGGACTAAAATAATTATGCAAGTTCTTTTTCCCTCACAATCTGTTTCCGGGCTTTCAGTTCGATAGTCCGGATTTTATCTTTATAATGATTATTGGCATTTAATTTGGTTATATCCAGGGAAGCATCGGAATTGTCTTCCCAGCGTCGGCATAGGTATATAGATTCATAAATGCGGCCTATCTGGTATTCACGGCTGATTCTCAATCCGAGGGCGTAATCCTCGCCATAGCTGGTGTTCGGTACTTTTATTTCACGGAGTAGCGGGGTGTAAAAGGCGCGTGGCGCACCCAATCCGTTGATACGTAAAGCATTGTTCCTTCCATTTTCTGGAGTCCACTCTTTATGGTCTATCAGTCCCGGAGCAATGGTTTCCAGTTTAAAGTTAGTCATGGTGTAAGAGCCTATTACCATGCCGCATTTTTGTTCGTAAAAAGCATTTACGATGGTTTGCAGCGTTTTGGAGTGTTGGTATAGGTCGTCGCTGTCCAGTTGCACCGCAAATTTTCCACATTCAGGATGATGTATTCCTTCGTTCCAGCAACCTCCTATTCCCAGGTCGGTGCGTGACGGAGTCAGGTGGATGACTCGTTTGTCTTTCTGTGCATAGGCCGCAATTAGTTCGGAAGTACCATCGGTGGAAAAATTATCAATAATAATCAGGTTGTATGTAAAATCGGTTTCCTGTTTCAGTACAGACTGTATCGCATCTTTTATGGTTTTAACCCGGTTGCGTACCGGGATGATGACGGAAGCTTCTACTGGAAAATCTTTCCGTTCAAAAGATATATCCTTGAAATCAGGAGTCAGATACCCTCCAATGTCTTTCAGGTGACAGGTACAAACCTTTTCCATTTCTATCTGTACCTCTCTGTTTTTAGGATCTACGTAGTCAAACTGTTTTTCTCCGCTTTTCCGGGTGTCATTTTCTATTTCAGTGTATAGGTACTCGTCGATATGTACCAATGGAGCGTATTGCGACACTTTCAGCCGTAGGTTATAAAGTCCTGCATACCGGAAATTTTCAGTTGTACTTTGGACGGCTTTTTTTAATAACTCAGCATTGTAGAATAGCAAGGAACCGAAATTAAAGTCGTCCCGCAGGCTTCCTTCCTGATAGTCTATTAACGGAAGAGCTGCTGTTTTGCCGTCTGCCTGTTGGTAATAATCGGAATAAACCATTCCGGCCTGGGTGGCTTCAGCTATCTGGTAGAGTCGCTCCAAAGCATATTGTCCAAGCTCCAGTTGGGTGTCTTTCGTATAAATCACAGAATAAGCGCTGTCTGATTTCTCTGCGATTTTTTGAAGAGTTTCGCTGGAGCAGAGTGCATTGATGGGGATGTTTATGCAGCCTTCTATTTCAATGTCTTGTTGGGTGCTGGTTAGCAGGTATATTTTGTTCACTATTTCGGAGTTTGCCAGAAACTGAACGTTTTTCATGGCATCTTCCGGGTTAGAGCAGGGTATAAAGCAATTGACAGGTTTCATATATATGACATGTAGAAGTTGTTAATCTATTATACACAAAAATAAATTAAATGTTTGGATTGGTGAAGTGTTTGTCAATAAATGCCGGTATGTTTTCAGAGAAGGTGAGCTTTTGTTTTGGGTAATAAGGTTGGGAAGATTAGGGTGACTTTGTTCTGAATCGGAACAGTTGGAGTAAAAGTTGTTTTTTTGAGGTGTGAAAGGAGAGGCAGGGGACGGTTTCTTTAGCCGGAAAAAGTAAAGTCAGGTGTAAAATGTTCGTGTTGATCGGTTTTTAGGCTTAAAATAGAAAGAACTTCTGAAAAGAAATTTTTATCTTTGTTAGCATAAACTCTCATAGTATAATTGACCATGAAAAAAATCTCTCTTCTTGCGCTTATTATAGTAAGCTCTTTTTGCAGTTCTTTTATTTTTGGAGAGCTGAAAGTGAATTACCTGTTCAATACTTCTCCGGATGATGAGAAGGAAGTGGTAGATAATACCGGCAGTGGCTTTAATGCACAGCTTAAAGGTAGTGCGTCTGTTAAAGCTCTGGGCACGTATAACTTGCTTGATACCGGCGACGATAACGGATACCTGGATATGGGTGAGGCTGTGGGTAAAGTGATAGGTGCGTTGGAAAATTTCACCATCTCAACCTATGTTTACATTGATCCGGATATTGTTCTGACGGAAAACGGAAACTTTATCTGGTCTTTTTCCAATTCGGACGATATTGCGGCAAGTGCGATAGGAAATATGTTTCTGGCGGCTAAGGATACGCGGTATGCCATATCGCCTACCAATTACTCAAAGGAAAACAGTGTGAAAGTGGGTGAACCCATGGTTAAAGGTGAGTGGAAACATGTGACCTATGTGCAGTCCGGTGCGGAAGGTATCATATACATTGACGGACAGGAAATACTGTCGGTGACTCTGACGGAAGAAAATGAAAAAATAATTTATCCTCGCCAGTTGGGCGAAACGAAGTACAATTTTATAGGAAAATCCCCTTACCGCAGCGACCGGATATTGAAGAATACATTGTTCTGGGATTTCCGGATTTATGATCAGGCTATGTCTGAGACAGAGGTTGCTTCATTTGCTTCGGAGCTTACTGCATTAAATACTTTGCTTTTCACAGAACAGGTGAACAATTGTTTTGAGCAGTTGTCTTTAGGCGATTTGTCAGAGGTGGTTACAGACCTGGAACTTCCGCATTCTGCTGAAGACGATGTTCTGATTACTTGGAAATCGTCCAATCCGGATTTTCTGTCGGATGAAGGTAAAGTGTTGAAACGTCCTGCACAGGGAGAGCAAGTATTGAAGGTAACTTTAACGGCCACCATAAAAAAACAGTCTGTGAGTGTAGAAAAGGCGTTTGAAGTTTCTGTTTTGCCTTATTTCTCCGATGAAGAAAGTGTGAAAAGAGACAAAAGCAACATCGTGTTGGTAGGAAGGGTTGATAATCTGCGTGACAGTGTGTTGTTGCCGTCCGAAGGAATAGAACAAAGTACCATTACCTGGGTTTCCGGCAATCCGGAATTTCTTGATAATAAAGGTAAAGTTGTGGCTTTAGCTCCTCATGGACAAGGAAAACAGGAAGTTGTCCTTACTGCCACTATAACTAAGGGAAGTGTGTCCGATACCCGTCAGTTTACTGTATATGTAGCCGAAGATGAAGGTTTCTCTGCTTATTTGTTTGCCTATTTTACGGGTAACAGCAAGTCCGATGAACAGATATTTTTTGCACTAAGTGATGACGGTTTCAAATATACCTCGTTGAATGACGGTAAACCTATTATTAATTCGGCGGATATAAGCCGTACCGGTGGTGTACGTGACCCTCATATTTTGCGTGGTAACGACGGGAAATATTATATGGTTGTTACGGATATGGTTTCGGCAAACGGATGGAGTTCTAACAGGGGAATGGTGTTGCTGAAGTCAGATAATTTATTGGACTGGACTTCCAGCGCGATACATATTCCTGATGTTTTTGAAAACTTCAAGGAAGTGCTTCGTGTTTGGGCGCCTCAGGTTATTTATGATGAGGCTGCGGGTAAATATATGGTTTACTTCTCTATGTTGCTTCCCGGCGGATATGATATTATTTATTATTCTTATGCCAATGCCGATTTTACGGCTTTGGAAACAGAACCGAAGCAATTGTATTTCAGTCCGACCAATTCTTCCGCTATTGACGGTGATATTATCTTCCACGATGGAGAATACCATTTGTTCTTTAAAACCGAAGGTTCTGGCAATGGCATAAAGAAAGCGGTGTCTGATAAACTGACGGAAGGTTACGTATTGTATGATAAATATTTACAGCAGACAACGCAGGCGGTGGAAGGTAGTTGCGTGTTCCGTCTTTACAATACGGATAACTATATCCTGATGTATGATGTGTATAACAACGGAAGGTATGAGTTTACCCAAAGTACGGATTTGGAAAATTTTACCCGTGTAGAACAGTCTTTGATATCCATGAACTTCCATCCTCGTCACGGTACGGTTATCCCTATTACAGCAGCGGAAAAAGAGGCATTGTTGGAAAAATGGGGCGAAAAGAAACCGGATAAAAAGGAGGAATATAAGTCGGCTCAAATAGCGTTATATCCGAATCCGGCTCAGGACTTTATTACTTTGGATTTAGGTGACGATATGCCTTGTGACGGTGTGATTTCTATTTTGGATGTGAATGGCAAAATGCTGTTCGCGCAAAAAAATAATGAAGCCAAAACGCAAATAGATATCTCTTCTCTGGCTGCAGGTCTGTATCTTCTTCAATATACCACAGAAGCTGAATCAGTAACAGCAAAATTTTCTGTTTATTAGGATTTTTTATTGTTTTCATATATAAGGCCGTTCCTCACAGGAATGGCCTTTTTTGTAATCGTGGCTAAGTAATACGGTAAGCTATTTATTCGATTTGTGCTTTCTTGTTTGAATTGTCTGGTTGTAAGGTAGAATTTCTTTTAAATTGCTGTTTATCGTGTGGATTGCAGAGAAGAAGTAGGGTGAAAATCAACAAATAGCTGTTTTGTTTGTTATTATAAGTACAAATGAATTATAAACCAATAAAAAATATACGGATATGGAAAATGAAATGATTCCCAGGCAAACAGAACAAAAAATTATAACCGATCTTGAACGGATGATCAAGTCCGGGAAAAAAGGAAGTCTGCTCTTGAGTGACTATGTAGATGATAATTGGGGTGCTTGTATGGACTTTGCTATGTTGTATGAAGCGTCGGACGACCTTGGTTATTTTGTAAATCAACAGCGGGAACAAGGTGTTTCTGTGAAAGTGGAGGAAGACCGCATTTCTGTTTTGTAAAGTCGGACGGTACGATTTCTTTAATGTACGATAGAGGTATGTGGAGTGGCAAGACTCTTTTTTATTTATTAAGCCTAAGAATAAATAAAAAAGAGTTTTAGTGTTGAAAGCAGGAGAGTGGAAGTGTGTTTTTACTTCTCGTTCGGCGTGTAATGTTGCCCGGTTTTGCAAGTAAAGAATCAGGGGAGATATTTTTCAGGAAGATTTTTGCGTGTGGGCGCATGTGCGTTTTCAGAATAAAAAGACGGTATGGTGAAAAGCTGTTTTGTTTATTTCCCCTTTTTTGAGAATTTTAACCGCCTCTTTGGGAGTAGTTAAGAAAAATAATGTATTTTTGTCTGATTTTTCCCGGATTATGCTTTTTTATAACAAAGCTGATTAATTATTTATAACTGATGACACAAACATCTTGTTCTATATAAAAATATAAAATCTGCTCGGCAATGAGGCTTATACCTGCGCCGGGTTTGTTTTTTTTATACCGGGATACACTTTAACGCATATTTGCTGTATGTCTAAAAATAAAGTAAGAAAGCAAAAACATAGTTTTTGGAATATGCACCTTACATCCACCATTAGCATATCGTTGGTGCTTTTCCTTATTGGCATTACCTGCTTGATGGTTTTGTCTGTACACTCAATGAGTACCCGGGTGAGGGAGAATATCAATTTGTCCATTGTTCTGAATGACGCAATAACCCCGGATTATGTGAACCGGATAGAACGTTATTTGCAGTCTTCACCCTATGCAAAGTCAGTTGTGTATATTCCCAAGGAAGATGCTCTGAAAGAATTGGTGGAGTCGCTGGGTGAAGACCCGCAGGAATTTCTCGGTTATAATCCCTTGTTGGCTTCTCTGGAGGTAAAATTGAATGCCGCATATGCCAATACGGACAGTGTGGCAATGATAGAAAGCAAATTAAGTACGTTTGACCATATAAACAGGGTAGTGTACCAGCGGGATATGGTAGATTTGGTAAATAAAAATGTAACCAAGATCAGTATCCTTCTGTTAGGCGTTGCTTTGGTACTTCTGCTTATTTCCATGGCCTTGATTAATAATACTATGCGTCTGGCCATTTACTCCAACCGTTTTCTTATCAATACGATGAAGCTGGTTGGGGCTACACCCTGGTTCATACGTAAGCCGTACATCCGGCAAGGAATCCGCAACGGATTTATAGCCGGTATTCTCGCCATCATATACCTTGCGGTTATGATTTATTATGTGAAAGATCAGTTTGGGTTGGGCGGTATGGAGTTAAGCGTACACACTCTTACTGCTGTTTGCTGTATTATCATGGCGACAGGTATCCTGATTACCGGGGGGGCTTCCTATTTTGCCGTAGGACGTTACCTGCGTATGAATACCAATGATATGTATTTTGTATAATTTTAATCCAATAAAAAGTTATGGGAACGGAAAATGATAATAAACGTTTCATGATAGGAAAAATCAACCTGTTGCTTATCGGCTGCAGTTTCATTGTGATTGTCATAGGGTTTCTTCTGATGATGGGGCCTGCTACGGAAGTAAGTTTTGAACCGGATATTTTTAGTACCCGTAGGACTATTGTAGGGCCTATGATTGCGTTTTTCGGTTTCCTGAGTATGGTTTTTTCTATTTTATATAAGCCTAAAAAAGAAGAAAAATGAATTGGTTTGAGGCGTTATTGTTAGGATTGCTGCAAGGGTTGACAGAATTTTTACCGGTAAGTAGCAGCGGTCATCTTATCATAGGGCAGGAATTGTTGAATCTTGATACATCGGCTGCCGATAATCTCCAGTTTACAGTGATTGTACATGCAGCAACTGTATTAAGTACCATTGTGATCCTTTGGAAAGAAATATCTTTCCTTTTTAAGGGAACATTCTGCACCAAGGCATGGAATGATGAAAAATCATATGTACTGAAGCTGGTTATATCCATGATTCCCGTATTTATAGTAGGAGTCTTTTTCAAAGATTATGTGGAAGCTCTGTTCGGGCAGGGTATTTTGTTGGTAGGTTGCTGTTTGCTGCTTACGGCCTGTCTGCTTACTTTTGCCTACTTTGCCAAACCACGTCAGAAAGAAAATATATCTTACCGGGATGCC
The DNA here is from genome assembly GCA_023391625.1 of Bacteroidota bacterium. Classification (GTDB taxonomy): domain Bacteria; phylum Bacteroidota; class Bacteroidia; order Bacteroidales; family Paludibacteraceae; genus QVMH01. Next base: position 89,001 of record JAEWAN010000025.1, read on the forward strand.
TTTATCATCGGGTTATCGCAGGCTGTTGCAGTGTTGCCGGGCTTGTCCCGTTCCGGTACAACCATAGCCACCGGTTTGTTGTTGGGAAATAAGAAAGAAAATATTGCCCAGTTCTCATTTCTGATGGTGCTTGTCCCTATTCTGGGAGAAGCCTTTCTGGATGTGCTGAAAATGATACAGGAGCCTGCTGCGGCAGGGGTAGGTATTCTGCCTTTGGTTGTAGGTTTTTTCAGTGCTTTTATAGCCGGTTGTTTCGCCTGTAAGTTTATGATCAATCTGGTAAAAAAAGGAAAGTTGATTTATTTCGCTATTTACTGTGTTATTATAGGTGCAGTTGCGATAATCTATTCACTTGTATAGCTGGTAGATGGATTTTAAAGAAGGAGAAGTAATATATGTGGATAAGCCGCTGGGGTGGACCTCTTTCCGGGTTGTAAACCGTGTACGGGGTACTATACAACGGTTTTACCATATTAAAAAGCTGAAAGTGGGGCATGCCGGAACGCTGGACCCGCTGGCCACCGGAGTGATGATATTATGTACAGGGAAGGCTACCAAACAGATTGAAAACTTCCAGTACCAGACAAAGGAATATGTAGCCACTTTAAAGTTAGGGGCTACTACACCCTCTTTTGACGGAGAACATCCCGAAGATGCTGTTTTTCCGGTTTCCCATATAACCCCGGACTTGGTGGAGGAAACAATCCGGAAGTTTACCGGAGAAATATGGCAGGTTCCGCCGGTATATTCTGCGGTAAAAGTAGATGGGAAAAGAGCTTATAACTATGCGAGGAATGGTGAGGAAGTGGAGCTTAAGCCGAAGCTGCTGGTAATCGATGAAATAGAAGTCCTGGATTTTGCATTGCCCGTCCTGAAAATACGGGTGGTATGCAGCAAAGGAACATATATCCGGGCTTTGGCCCGTGACATCGGTCAGGCGCTTGGTAGCGGAGCTTACCTTACGGCGTTGGAACGGACACGTGTAGGAGATAAAAAACTGGAAGATTGCTGGCAGGTGGACGACCTGATGGCTTTCTTGGAAAAAGAAGGACAGAATATACAGCCGGAAAGTGATGAAGAAAAATAATCCGGTCTTGTTCCGTTTTTTATAAATATCTTGGTAGTAATACTTGAAAACGATCAAATACTCAATATATGAAACTATCTCAGTTTAAATTTAAATTGCCGGAAGAGTTGATAGCCCAGCATCCGGCTTATCATCGTGATGAATCGCGCTTGATGGTGGTGAACCGTAAAACGGGGGATATTGAACATGTAATCTTCAAGGATATCATTAAATATTTTGATGAAAAAGACTTGTTCATATTTAATGATACCAAGGTTTTTCCAGCTCGTTTATACGGGAATAAGGAAAAAACCGGTGCGCAGATAGAAGTGTTTCTGCTTCGTGAGTTGAACCGCGAAATGCATTTATGGGATGTGCTGGTGGAGCCGGCGCGTAAAATCCGGATCGGTAATAAATTGTATTTCGGTGATAATGATTCTGTGGTAGCGGAAGTTATTGATAATACAACGTCCCGTGGGCGTACGCTGCGCTTTTTGTATGACGGGTCGCATGATGAATTTAAAAAGAATCTTTATGCGTTGGGGGAAACTCCGATACCTCGTTCCATTGCCCGTCCGGTAGAACCGGAAGATGAAGAACGCTTCCAGACTATTTTTGCTAAGAATGAAGGAGCTGTTTCTGCGCCGGGGGCAGGTTTGCATTTCAGCCGTGAATTGATGAAACGGATGGAAATCAAAGGTATTGACAGTACCTTCTTAACCTCGCACATGAGCCTGGGTAATTTCCGGGAGATAGACGTGGAAGACCTGACTAAACATAAAATGGATTCGGAGCAAATGGTTATTACTGCCGAAACTTCAGAAACCGTAAATAATGCGCAGCTTAGCCACCGTCGTATTTGTGCGGTTGGAGTTACTGTGATGCGCGCTTTGGAAACTGTGGCCGGAACGGAAGGTAAAATTAAACCTTATGACGGATGGACTAATAAATTTATTTTCCCTCCGTATGACTTTACAGTGGCAAATTCTATGGTAACTAACTTCCATATGCCGTATTCTACTTTGCTGATGATGACTGCTGCTTTCGGAGGTTATGATTATGTGATGAATGCGTATGACGTGGCTATTAAAGAAGGATACCGGTTCGGTGTATATGGAGATGCCATGCTGATTATTTAATAATAACAGGAATAATGTCCGGCAGGAGTTTCTGTTCCGGACGATTGCTCACACAAGGGGCAGGAAAGATTTTCTTTCCTGCCCCTTGTGTGATTTATAGTTTATTCTGTCCGGTAAAGTGTGGATAGAACAAGTTTAGAAAACCAGATGTAAGGAGATGTTTATATTTTCCTCCATTGCAGGTATTCAGCAAAAGCTTCGTCAAACAAGTCCGGTTTGGCTATTTTTCCGTTAATCAGGCATACTATTTCTATTTCAGCCTTGGCACATAAAGTGTCGTCCGGTACCAGGCGTATTTCCTGTAAAAAGTAATAACGTAACCCTTCCCTTTCAATGGATATTTTGCTGATAAATTCGTCTGATCCCCGTAATGAATGGCGGTAGCCTATATTTGCGTTACGCAGCAGGGGTATGATGTTGGCGGCAGTCAGGTCGCGGAGTTTTAAACCGCATGATTCCATCATTTCATGTCGTGTCGCTTCAAAATAATGCAGGTAGTTGGCGTTGTTTACTACGCCTTGTGCGTCGCACTCATAATCACGCACTTTCATCCTGTACTCGTAAGTTTTAGCCATAATAAAATTGTTGCTTGAGTTGAGACAGCAAAAATAAAAGATTTTTTAATTAAAACCATACCGGTGAAATAAATCCGGGGCTGATGCCGGGCAAGGAGAATGAATTTTGTCATCAGTCATATAAAAAATGAAAAACAATTCCTGTTTGGTTTTTAAGTGTAGCAAAAAAACGTAAATTTGCATTCTTGTAAAACGGATGTAGCTCAGTGCTATGTCACTTTATTCATTAACTCTTAAATAAAATAACTATGACCATACGACAGTTATCCGTATTTCTGGAAAATAAAACAGGTTATTTAAACCAGATGTTAGCCGTGTTGGCTGAATTTAATATCAATATTATAGCTCTGACAGTGGCCGATACAAGTGATTACGGTATTGTCCGCATGATAGTGTCTGACCCGGCCAAAGCGTTGGAAGTGTTGCGTGAAAGGCAGTTTACTGTTCGTATGCACGATATCCTTTCTCTGGAAATGGATCCGGAACCCGGTTCTATGGCTAAAATCCTGGACTTGTTTACTGCCGATGATATCTGTATTGAGTATGTATATGCTTTCAGTTTTGGAAGTAAATCAATTGTAATCCTACGTACTGACAACCGGGAAAAATCAATAGAAGTTATCCTGAAAAATAATCTTAAGTCAATACGCGAATCGGACTTGAAGTAATATCCGGCATACAGGGTGCGGAATCCGATTCTCAACCATAAACACAAATAAAAACAGTCTTTAGCGACTCCCGAAATATAACAAAAAATGATTTGGAATAAAGAAATAGAGTGCATGTCGCGTGATAAAATGCGCGCATTGCAGACAGAACGATTGAAAGAACTGGTAAACCGCGTTTACCACAATGTAGCGTTTTATCGTAAACGTATGGATGAAAAAGGAGTAAAACCTTCGGACATCCAGTCTATTGAAGATATATCAAAATTGCCTTTTACGTATAAGCAGGATTTGCGTGATAACTATCCTTTCGGCTTGTTTGCCGTGCCGATGAAAGAAATTGTGCGTATCCACGGTTCAAGCGGAACAACCGGAAAACCCACTACGGTAGGTTATACCCGCAATGACCTTGAAATATGGAGTGAGGTGGTGGCACGCAGTATGACCATGGCCGGCATTACTTCCGAAGATACTATGCAGGTGGCTTATGGGTATGGCCTGTTTACCGGAGGGCTGGGAGCCCACTATGGCGCTGAACGTATCGGTTGTTCTGTCATTCCTATTTCAGGAGGTAATACCCGCCGACAGTTGCAACTGATGGCCGATTTCGGTTCTACCGCATTGGCCTGTACGCCGTCTTATGCTTTGCATATTGCGGACTCTATGTCAGAACACGGATATTCTTTGAGCGACCTTAAACTGAAAAAAGGTATTTTCGGTGCAGAACCCTGGACGGAAAATATGCGTAAGGAGCTGGAACGTAAGTGGGGTATCGATGCTTTTGATATTTACGGGTTGAGCGAAATCATGGGCCCTGGTGTGGCAAACGATTGTATTTACCATGCCGGACTGCATATACATGAAGATCATTTCTTCCCGGAAATTGTGGATCCGGAAACCAAAGAACCGCTTCCTGACGGGCAGGAAGGTGAACTTGTGTTTACTACCTTGACCAAAGAAGGTATTCCTTTGCTGCGTTACAACACGCGCGACCTTTCAACCCTGACCCGTGAAAAATGTGAGTGCGGACGTACCACGGTGCGTATGGCTAAAATCACCGGACGGAGCGACGATATGTTGATTATCCGTGGTGTGAACCTGTTCCCGTCGCAGATAGAGCACGTGTTGCTGGAGTTGGGAGAAACCAGTGCACACTACATGCTGTATGTGGACAGAAAGAACAACCTGGATACGCTCGAGCTGAAAGTGGAACTGGAAGAAGCGCAGCTTACCGATAAAATCAGGGATTTGCAGAACTTGTCCCGAAAGATAGAGCATGCTTTAAACAGCGCTATCGGATTGAGTGTAAAGGTGACTTTGGTTGAACCTAAAACCATAGCCCGCAGCGAAGGTAAGGCGAAAAGAGTAGTGGATAACCGGAAAAAATAATAGTTTAAAAAATAAGGTGTACCGGCGGCTTTCCCGTTGCCGGACGCTTCAAAAATAAATCAGCTTGAATCCGGGTTGTAGGATGTTTACATAATCCTGTGCCCGGATTTGGTAATAAATAAGTTATGGTCAATAAAGCATTAGCAGATTCACTTTTCACCCGTTTTGGAGTAGAGGATATCAACCAATTATCCATCCGTGAAGTGGGAAAGCTGGTTTCCGATATAGAACGTGAGAGCGGGGTTGAATTTATCCATATGGAAATGGGAGTGCCGGGCTTGCCTGCTTCAGCCGTAGGTGTGGAAGCTGAAAAAGAAGCCTTGGACAAGGGAATGGCTTCTATCTATCCCAGTATTGAAGGCATCCCTTTTGCCAAAGCGGAAATAAGCCGTTTTGTGCGGTTGTTTATGGATATTGAGGTTGCTCCGGAGTGTTGTGTCCCTACCGTAGGAGGAATGCAGGGAAGTTTTGCTGCCCTGCTTGCCGCCGCACGCACCAATCCGGACAAGCCCTATACCTTGTTTATAGACCCGGGGTTTCCGGTTAATAAATCGCAGCTCCAACTGATGGGAGTTCCTTTTAAAACGTTTGATCTGCTGAATTACAGGGGTGAGAAATTAAAGGAAAAACTGGAGTCATATCTGAAAGAAAACAATATCTGTTCTATTTGTTATTCTTCGCCTAATAACCCTTCATGGGTCAATTTGTCGGAAAACGAGTTGCAGATGATTGGCGAACTCGCCACGCAGTATGACGTGATTGTGGTAGAAGATCTTGCTTACTTCGGGATGAATTTCCGGGAACATTACGGTGTGCCGGGCGTACCGCCTTTTCAGCCGACTGTGGCCCGCTATACAGACAATTATATTCTGATTATGTCGGCGTCTAAAATATTCAGTTATGCCGGACAGCGTATCGGTATGATGGTGATTGCTGAAAAATTGCGCACACGCCGTTATCCGAATCTGAAGAAGTATTTTACCAGCGATGTGCTGGGGCATTTTATTCCTTACGGAGTATTGTATGCCACGACTGCCGGAACGGCGCATACGGCGCAGTATGCCCTGGCTTCTATGCTGAAAGCGGTGAATGACGGAAAACTGGATTTTGTCAGCGAACTGCACAGTTACGGTAAAAAAGCCCGTGCTATGAAAGAGATTTTTCTGCGTCATGGCTTTTATATCGTATATAAAGATGAAGACGGCGGGTTGGCAGATGGTTTTTATTTCACGGTGGCATATCCGGGAATGACCAGCGGCGAATTGTTGCGTCAGTTCCTGTATTGCGGTCTAAGCGCCATTTCATTATCCATAACAGGAAGTTGTGATCCTCACGGACTTCGTATTTGTGTTTCCTTTGTCAGGGAAGACCAGATTCCCGAACTGGACAGAAGACTGTATATTTTTGAATCGAATATAAAATAAATAACTTCATATGGAACGGATTGAAATAGAAATAAAAGGAGTGAGCGCGGAGTTGGTACTTGGCAGTTATATGCCGGACGACCCTACCATATACAATGAATGGCAGGAATTTTTCCGCTATGACGATTTGATACACGAGTCCCAGCTTCTGAGCGACTATGTATCGGAAATAACGATCCGTAAAGATGGGGAACAGGTTTTTACCGGGCATATTCCTTCCGGAAAGTTCAAACCCCGGAAAAGTTTTATGCCTGCTATGGAGCAGGGGGCGTTGTACCTTAGGACAGAATGTGTGGAAAATGCGGAATATCGTTGTGAGTTTGAAACGGAATCATTTGATCTGAATAAACTTTTTTTTGACACGCAGGATTATGACCTGTTGTTTAAAGTAGGAAAATCTTTTGTGACCAATCCTGTTTATGACAATAAGCCTTTGGAACTGACATGGGTTAGCGGAAAACCGGTAGGCAATTTATGTTTGCTCTGCCGTTTTGACAATGGTTATCTGGTACCTGTGTATGATGCTGTAAATAAAGTGGAAAGTAAAAAATAGGTTTATTACGGGTGATAGAGAAGCTTGTTTTTGTAGCATTAAAAAGTATTTGACCTGATCCGATGGTGTTTTTACTGCGATAAGCAATGTTAATGTGTTGATTCTATTCGTTTTTTACAAGAAAAATAATTATTTTTGGCACGGTATTTGATTGTCTTATAGCAAGTAAGGTATAAAAAGGAAAAATAGTCAGATTAAAATTATGAAAAAGGTTTTAGTTCTGTTGTTGTGTTGTTTTATGACGGTAGCCACTTTTGCACAGGCTGATGGCGATAATCTGGAGGATGTCAGAATTCCCCGTATGGTGGAAATCATTCCCAACCCCGCAACCAATAGTTTTGCCGTATATAATATAGAAGGTGAAGCCAGTGTTTCACTGTATAGCGTGAACGGTAAAGAAGTGATGGCAAAGGTTGTTGTGGAAGGCGAACCTATTGTTATTTCCCATTTGCCTCATGGCATTTATCTGGCGAAAATAAATGACGAAGTCTATAAGGTAATAAAGAAATAGTTTTTATTTCATAATATAGTATTTTTGGAGAATCCGGTTTGCAATTTTAACTGCAAACCGGATTTTTTATTCCCGTTTTATTTAAGCTGTTGGGGTGTATTTCCCGGTTTTGTGTGTGCAGTCCTTTCGTGCTATGTGGAGGATTGGTATAATTTCCGGTTGAATGTACGGCTTTGATTTTTCATAGAATTTTATTTTTTTATAACACCGTTTGTTTTTTCGGGTTTGGAATGTGTTTCTGTGTGGATGAATGGAATGTTATTAAAAAGATTATTGCAGAAAATATATTAGACCGGATAAAAATGTTTTCTTTGTACAAGAATCATTTGGCGATGCGTTGGAAACTGGTGTGGAAAATAAAATTTTATGCCTTTGTTTATTATTTCCCAGTGAAATAACAATCGGGAGTGTAGTCAGTCCTGACGGAATTGCAGGTTGAGTGCTTTCAATATCGGAATTTTATTGAATAAGAAAATAAACTTTAAATGATATGGATAAATATATCGAATTAACTCCCGGGAATGTAACTATGGAACACATTTGCTGTGCAATGGCTGATAAAAAATCGGTGGAAGGGGTGCAGGCTAAGAAAGAATGGCTGACAGCACGCATGGCGGAAGGGCTTAAGTTTGTCAAATTGGATGCCCGTGGAAAAGTCTTTATAGAATACCTGCCTGCAGAGTCGGCGTGGGTGCCGATAGAGGCGGATGGTTATATGTATATAAACTGTCATTGGGTGTCCGGTTCGTTTAAAGGGAAAGGGTACGGCGTAAAACTTCTGGAGATCTGTGAGAAGGAAGCTCGGGGAATGAATGGGGTTGTGTTGATGACGGGTAAAAAGAAGAAAATATATATGCCGGATAAGGCGTTTTACCTGAAACAGGGTTATGAAATATGCGATACCTGCGACCCTGATTTTGAATTGCTTGTGAAGCGTTTCAATAAAGAAGCGGCTTTGCCTCGTTTCAGGGATACAGCCCGGCAGGGAATGGGAGAGGGGGTGAAAGGAATCGATCTGTTTTATACCGCACAATGCCCTTTTACAGTTCCCTACATCCGGTTTTTGCAACCGGTGATTTCGGCCTCGGATATTCCGGTGCGTGTACACCATATTACAACGCAGGCGGAAGCTCGCAATCATGTTTGTCCCGTTACGACATACAGCATCTTTGTGGATGGAAAATACTATTCCAATGAGATATTAACTCCGGCGAAGCTTGAAAAGTTATTGGTAGAAATGAAAAGGAGGAATGAATAAAAAACACGAACGGCAAACCGATTGGTTTGCCGTTCGTGTTCTATGGTTTTTATTTTAAATATTCTGCTATTTCTTCCAGGCTAAGGTTCATGCCTACTATTTTGCCTTCTTTGTCAATCAGGAAAGTCCGTGGTATGGAGCTTACTGCATATATCTGTCCGGCTTCGCTTTGCCATCCGCGCAGGTCAGATACGTGTTTCCAGTCCAGTCCGTATCTGTCTATGGCGCCTACCCATGCATCATAAGCATCGTCCAGCGATACGCCCAGTATTTCAAAACGGTCGCCTTTATGTTCCTTATAAAAGGCGGTCAGTTCCGGGAATGTACGCAGGCACGGTCCGCACCATGAAGCCCAGAAATCGATCAACAGGTAATCCGTTTTACCTACCAAGTCAGACAATGCCAGAATATCGCCCTCGGGAGTAGATAAAGCAAAATCCGTGAATGTATTGCCCGGTTTTATACGTGCTTCGTTTTCAGTTGTTATGATAATCTGTTTTACAGGTTCCAGCGAGCGTGTCTTTTCGTCCATCAGTTGAATAAGTTCTTCCCGGTTCTCCAGGCTGATTCCCATATTATAATACGAGTTCAGGAAGTACATGATACCTGCTTCCGTGTTGATGTGTTTTTTCAGAAATTCGAGATCGGCTTTCTCTATCTCTTTGTTCGCTTCCAGGTATTGTTGCTGTTGTTCCGGAGTGATTGATACTCCCCTTGTGTTCAGCACCTCCCAAAGTTCAGGGCCGTAGAGGCTTATTTTCAGGTCGTCCTGTTTCTGCAATTCATCGTTTTGTTTAGTTCCTTTTAGCCTGACGTCATCGCCGGAAACGGTGATTTGTATATTCCCGTTTTCAAGGATAAAGCTTTTTGTCCCGTAGTTGTCGCCATTGCGGAATAAGAATAAAGCCATAGAAGGATTTTCGGTAGTTCCTTGCATGGAGAATTTATTACCGGATATAACGGTGTCTTTTATAGAAACCCACGTGTTCTCTTCGAATACACGGATTGATAGCTGAGTTGTGTCGTTGGCCGGTTGCTCCAGCTTGACATTAAGTTTATACCCGTTTTGGGTGCAGCTGAGCAATGAAGCTGTAGCCAGCAATAAGAATAGGACTTTTTTCATATATGTCATTTTTTTTGTTTGTAGGTTGCAAAGATGCATATTCCCGATTTAAAAAACAAACCGTAGATTCTCAAAAAAATATAACGTGTCACGTCTGGTATTGTTCAATAAGGCATTGTCTAATATTCCGGCAGCTTTGAGGAGAGGAGGCCGCCGTTTTATTGGAAAAGGGTTGTTCTGTGTCGTTTTTTTATTTTCCGGCCCGATGAGCTTTGGCTTCTTCGGTCGGAAAACAAGGAATAATAAAGATTCGGGGCTCAAAAAGAAAGCCTTTTGCAGAGAACAAAGTAATAATTATTGCAAATAAAGCCTCTTTTTTTGTATCTTTGCGCACTTAAAAATCACCTAACATTTAGTATTGTAAATTATTAACAACATGGAACTCGCAAGTAAGTACAATCCTACGGACATAGAGTCTAAATGGTATCAGTATTGGTTAGATCAAAAGTTTTTTCATTCCGAACCGGATAACCGTGAACCATATACTGTCGTCATTCCGCCCCCTAACGTAACCGGGGTATTGCACATGGGACACATGTTGAACAATACGATACAGGATGTTTTGGTGCGCCGTGCCCGTATGATGGGTAAAAATGCCTGCTGGGTTCCGGGGACAGACCACGCTTCTATCGCTACCGAAGCAAAGGTGGTGGGTAAACTGGCTGCCGAAGGTATTCAGAAAAATGATCTTACCCGTGAGGAATTTTTGGTGCATGCCTGGGAATGGACACATAAACATGGCGGTATCATTCTGGAACAGTTAAAGAAACTGGGTGCTTCCTGCGATTGGGATCGTACAGCTTTCACGATGGACGAAGCCCGCAGTGAAAGCGTGATCAAAGTATTCTGCGACCTTTACGAAAAAGGGAAAATATATCGTGGCGTGCGGATGGTAAACTGGGATCCTAAAGCCCTGACCGCTATCTCTGACGAAGAGGTGTTCCACAAAGAAGTGAACGGTAAATTATATTATATTAAATATAAGGTAGTGGGTGAGGACGATTATGCGGTTATCGCTACAACTCGTCCGGAAACCATTTTCGGTGATATTGCTGTGTGCATTAACCCGAACGACCCTAAAACAGCTGCTTATAAAGGTAAACAACTGATTGTGCCTATTTGTAACCGGGTGGTACCTATTATTGAAGATGATTATGTGGATGTGGATTTTGGTACTGGATTCCTGAAAGTGACTCCGGCTCATGATGTGAACGACTATATGCTGGGCGAAAAATACAACCTGGAGGTTATTGATATTTTCAATGACAACGGTACGCTCAATGCTTATGGTATGCAGTATGAGGGAATGGATCGCTTTGATGTGCGTAAGCAGATAGAAAAAGACCTGGATATGCTCGGATTGCTTGATAAGGTTGAGGCTTACACCAATAAAGTGGGTTACTCTGAAAGAACAGATGTGCCCATTGAGCCTAAACTGTCTATGCAGTGGTTCCTGAAAATGGAAGACCTTGCAAAACCGGCTCTTGAAGCAGTGGAAAATGACACGATTAAATTCCATCCGGCTAAGTTCAAAAACACGTACCGTCACTGGATGGAGAATATTAAAGACTGGAACATTTCCCGCCAGTTGTGGTGGGGACACCAGATACCGGCTTATTATTTGCCGCAGGGTGGTTTTGTGGTAGCCCGCACGAGGGAGGAAGCGTATGAAAAAGCCTTGAAAAAGGTGGATTATCCATTGACTATTGATGAATTGAGACAGGACGAGGACTGTCTGGATACCTGGTTCTCTTCCTGGTTATGGCCTATCTCTGTGTTTGACGGAATCAATCATCCGGACAACAAGGATATAAATTATTATTATCCTACCAATGACCTGGTGACCGGGCCGGATATTATTTTCTTCTGGGTAGCCCGTATGATTATGTCCGGTTACGAATACCGTGGAAAGGAATGTTTTAACAATGTTTACTTTACCGGAATTGTGCGTGATAAGCTGGGACGTAAAATGTCAAAACAGTTGGGTAACTCACCCGATCCTATCGAATTGATGGAAAAATACGGTGCTGATGGGGTGCGTATGGGATTGCTGCTGACAGCTCCGGCTGGTAACGACCTTCCTTTTGATGAAAGCTTGTGCGAACAGGGACGTAATTTTAACAATAAGATATGGAATGCTTTCCGTCTGGTTAAAGGCTGGGAAGTGGCTGACATCGAACAGCCGGAATCATCAAAACTTGCTGTGGAATGGTTTGACGGGCAGTTGAATAAAACATTGCTGGAAATTGACGACTTGTTCTCTAAATATCGTTTGTCTGAAGCTTTGATGGCTGTTTATAAGTTGTTCTGGGACGAATTCTCTTCCTGGTATCTGGAAATGATAAAACCGGGATATCAACAGCCGATAGACCGTACAACGTACCAGGCTACATTGGGATTCTTTGACAGCCTGCTTAAAGCTTTGCATCCTTACATGCCGTTTATTACGGAAGAATTGTGGCAGGCTTTGGAAGACCGTAAACCGGGTGAAAGCATCATGATTTCCAGGATGGCTCAGCCTAAAGCTCCATGTGAACAGCTTATCGCTGATTTTGAAAAGGCAAAAGAAATAATCGCAGGAATACGTTCCGTGCGTTTGCAGAAAAATATTCCGAATAAAGAACAGCTTAGCCTGCAAATAGTGGGCGAACATGATGCTAAGTTTGATGCCGTAATATCCAAACTGGGTAACCTGGAAGCCATAGAAAAAACTACCGGAAAAGCAGCCGGTTCAAGTTCCTTCCTCGTTGGTACTACAGAATATGCTATCCCGTTGGGTAAGTTGATTAATGTGGAAGAGGAAATCAGCAAAATGCAGGCTGAAATAACATATTACGAAGGATTCCTTAATTCCGTGATGAAAAAATTGGGTAATGAAAAATTCGTAGCCAATGCCAAACCGGAAATTGTGGAAGCCGAACGTAAGAAAAAAGCAGATGCTGAAAGTAAAATCGCATCATTGAAAGAAAGTATCGAAGCGTTAAAAAAATAACAGCTTATGTTGATAAACGAGAGGGATACCAAGCGCGAGCGTCTGTTGCGTGTGGCGGGCGATATGATGACGGCTGCACGCACAGCTCCCAAAGGAAAGGGCATTGACATTATCGAGGTGGCTTTGGTTACGGACGATACGATAGCCGAACTTTCTGCTGCCATGGTGGCTTACAGTGAGAAAACAGGATTGAAGTTTTTCCTCCGTGATGCCGAAAACATACAGCATGCAGAAGCTATTGTGCTGGTAGGCACACGTTTCCAGACTCACGGGTTGAACTGCGGATATTGCGGTTTTGATACCTGTGAGGAAAAACTGAAACATGAACGCATACCTTGTGCATTGAATGCCTGTGATGTCGGTATTGCCATTGGGTCGGCCTGTTCCGTTGCTACGGATCACCGGGTAGATAGCCGGGTGATGTTTTCGGTAGGGCGTGCTGCCCAGGAAATAGGTTTATTGCCCGGGTGCAGCTCGATTTATGGAATACCCATTAGCTGCTCGTCCAAGAATCCGTTTTTTGACAGGAAGCCCAAAACTCCGCCGCCGGGAGCAAAATAACATATCGTTTTAGACAATCCCTCTATGACTCTATAAACAGGAATTGCCGTAGCTGTTTAGCTCCGGCTTTCTTGTATCAGTTAGCCGCATATGATTCCAAAGCCGGAGGCACGGGAGCCCCGGATGATTCTTTACCGTGATTAGCCGCATTTTTTAGATTCGTTTTTCTTATAAACATTAAACGTAGAATATGAAATCAAAAGACTTAACGGTGCCGCAGGATAGGTTATGGACACAAAGTTTTATCTGTGTCTGTATTGCCAACTTCCTGCTTTTTTTCGCTTTCTATTTATTGCTGCCTATCATGCCTTTATATCTGATAGAGGTTTTCGGCACAAGCCGTGGGGCAGTAGGAGTTATCCTGTCTTCCTATACCATTGCGGCGCTGATAGTACGTCCGTTTGCCGGTTTCGTGTTAGATATGTTTAACCGTAAACCCATTTATCTGATAGCCTATATTCTTTTTGTGTCATGCTTTGTGGGTTACACATTAGCCAGCATACTGGCCATATTTGTAATTGTGAGGATTACGCACGGGCTGACTTTCGGTATGGTAACCACGGCAAGTAACAGTCTGGTGGTGGATATTATGCCGGCTTCCCGACGGGGCGAAGGTCTGGGGTATTTTGGGGTGGCCAATAACCTGGCTATGGCAACCGGGCCTATGTTCAGCCTGTTCCTGCATGATTTTTATAATTTCAATATCATTTTTTATATTGCTGTAGGTAGCGGGTTGCTCGGGTTTATTATAGCCAATACGGTTAAATATAATAAAAAGATAGAACGGAGTAATAACCAGCCCATTTCATTAGACCGTTTCTTCCTGCCCAAAGGGCTGAGGGGAGCTTTGAGCTTTTTGCTTATGGCAGTTCCTTATGGTATGCTTACCAGTTATGTGGCTATTTATGGCAAGGAGCTGGGCGTTGCCAGCAGTATGGGTATTTTCTTCTCCCTGATGGCAGTGGGGCTGATTGGTTCCCGGCTTTTTGCCGGCAAAATAGTGGATCGTGGCAAACTGCTTTGGGTCATAGCCTGCGGTACGATTATTTCCATGTCTGCTTTTTTCATCTTGTCGTCCTTGGGCGTATTGAATCAGGTGGCAGACCAGTGGGTGGTAGCCTTGCTGTTTTACCTGGTTGCCGTGGTGTTAGGAGTAGGGTATGGTATGATATTTCCAGCTTATAACACTCTGTTTGTGAATCTGGCTCCGCATAACCGCCGGGCAACAGCCAGTTCCACTTACCTGACCAGTTGGGATATAGGTATCGGTATCGGGTTGATAGCTGGGGGACGTATAGGCGATACGGCTGGAGGTTTGCCTATGGCTTATTGTGTAGGAGCTTGTGGAGTAGTGCTGTCTATTATCCTGTTTAAACTGTTCACGGCTCCCCATTATGAAAAGAATAAATTAAGATAATAAAGAAGATTACAATACCTTTTTAATTCAGGGTTATATCCCTGTCCGGAGGAAGATAGATGTGAATTTATCTCCCTTTTTTGTCCGTAGCAGGAAAACAGTGCGGCGGGAGTATAGCTGTCTTATTTTGTTTTATTGTTTTGTATATACTTGTTGGTTAGCTTGTTGTGTGTTTGTTGGTGTTTTGTCTCTTTTTATGTTGTCCTTTCTTTTAGAACTTTTTGGTTACCGCTTAAATCTTGGTTTAGAAATTATACTTTCTCCCTGCAAATCTCTATCTTTGCCTTTCGTTAGAGTAACCCAAAAATAGTATTCAGGTTTCAAGAAAATGAAAAAAAATATAGCAATTGTTGCCGGAGGAGATTCCTCGGAGGTTGTCGTGTCGCTTAAGAGCGCAGCCGGTATTTATTCCTTCATGGATAAGGAACGTTATAATGTGTATGTTGTTACTTTGGTGGGTAAAAACTGGCAGGTAGAAGTGTCTGAAACGGAAAAGGCGGATATTGATAAGAATGATTTCAGCTTTGTGTCCGGCGGGAAGAAAATAACTTTTGACTTTGCATACATTACTATTCACGGTACGCCGGGTGAGAATGGTATATTACAGGGGTATTTTGATTTAATCGGTTTGCCGTATTCTGCCTGCGGGGTGCTGGCGGCGGCCATGACTTTTAATAAATTCACCTGTAACCAGTATCTCAAGGGGTTCGGGGTGAAAATATCCGAGTCTGTTTTGTTGAGGAAAGGACAGACCATTTCAGACAACGAAGTGCTGGAAAAACTCGGGTTGCCATGTTTCGTGAAACCTAATGTGGGAGGCAGCAGTTTTGGTGTAACCAAAGTTAAAACACCCGATCAGATACAAGGGGCAATAGCCAAAGCCTTTTCAGAAGGTGATGAGGTGATGATAGAAGCTTTTATGCAGGGAAGGGAAATTACCTGCGGAATATATAAAACATCATCCAAATCAGTGCCCCTGCCTATAACCGAGGTGGTGACCCATAACGAATTTTTTGATTATGATGCGAAGTATAACGGACAGGTTGAGGAAATTACTCCGGCACGTATCAGCGATTCGTTGACACAACGGGTTCAGCAACTGACTTCGGCTATTTATGATATCCTGGGCTGTAAGGGAATTGTGCGTATAGACTATATTATTACGGAAGGGGATGTTATTAATTTATTGGAGGTTAATACTACGCCGGGTATGACTGCCACCAGTTTCATACCTCAGCAGGTAAGAGCTGCCGGACTGTCTATGACAGATGTCCTGAATGATATTATAGAAGAACAACTCGGATAATCCTGGGTGAATTCCGAATAGGAAAAAACAGTTGCCTTTCCTTTTTTGTCAGTAACGAGAATAAATAGGGATAGGGTGATAAAAGATTAAAAAGCGGTTTCGGTATTAAGGCTTCCGTTTCTGTGGTTTATAAATTAAAAATTAGAATTTGTGAACCACAGGTTACGAGGAAAAAGGTCTTATTCTGTAAACCGTTTCTTTTGTGTTTATGGCTGTTATTCCTCTTGTTGCCTATAAAAAATTTTAGGTAGCGGGAAATTAAAGTGTTGGTTGGTACATGGCTGCTTCTGACGTTTTGTCCGGCATGTATGCCCGTTCCTGTTTTATGTATTCCATGAAGAAAAAAGGACTGGTAGATAAGCATTTTAGTGTATGGGTTTGGCGGGCTGATGGGAGTGCTTGGCTTGTCGGTGGAAAATGTTTTCATTTTTCCCGTTCTGCCCGGATTTTTTCAAGAACTTCTTTACCGGAAGTAAAGTAATATTGCATCCTCCTTGTTTTTATAGAATATCAGGGAATAGGGGAAGTTTAGATATTTGTTTTTAAAGAGCTTGTTTACTTGATGTGTGTTTGGGCTTGTTCGCAGGTATGTGAGACCGTTTGAACGCCGGATAGTGATTTTTATTTCAAAAAATAGATAGGACTGTGAAATTAAAATTGTAATTTTGATGTTATGAAAACAATAACGGAAATAAGGCAGATTTTAGATACTGCCGTTAAGGAAATCAATTTTGAAAAAGCACCTCAGGGTTTGTATGCCCCGATTGAGTATATTTTATCTTTAGGCGGCAAGCGTATTCGTCCCGCACTTACTTTACTGGCCTATAATTTGTTTGCAGAGGATGTGGAAAAGGCTGTGAGTCCTGCTCTGGGACTGGAAATTTTTCATAATTTCACGTTACTGCATGATGATATTATGGATAAGGCTGATGTGCGCCGGGGAATGCCGACCGTACATAAGAAATGGAATGAGAATACGGCTATCCTTTCCGGGGATGTAATGCAAATATTGGCTTATCAGTATATGTGTCAGGTACCAGCCGGAGATTTGAAACGGGTGCTGGAGGCATTCTCGCAAATGGCGGTGGAAATCTGCGAAGGGCAGCAATATGATATGGAGTTTGAAAACCGGGAAGATGTGACGGCTGATGAGTATTTGGATATGATCCGGTTAAAAACCGCAGTGCTGCTGGGTACAGCTTTGAAAATAGGTGCGTGGATTGCCGGAGCGGATGACCGTGATGCACAGGCTTTGTATGACTTCGGTATCAATATAGGCCTGGCTTTTCAACTGAAAGACGATTTGCTGGATGTGTATGGCGATGAGGCTACCTTTGGTAAAAAAATAGGAGGGGACATCCTTTGCAATAAAAAGACTTACCTGCTTATCCATGCTAAAAATCTGGCGAAAGACCGTGAGGCGGACGAACTGAACTGCTGGCTTCATTCCACGGAAGAGTCGCAGGCAAAAATAGATGCGGTTACCGCACTTTATAACCGTTTGGGAGTGAAGAAAATCTGCGAAGATAAAATGGATTATTTCTATGACAGAGCCGTCGCAAGCCTGGACAGTGTGTCCGTGGAAAATGTTAAAAAACAGGAGTTGGTAAATTTGGCAAAGAATTTAATGTCAAGAAAAGAATAAAATTTATATATTTGTAAGGTAAACTTCTTATTTCGAATTGAATATGCCTTACAGACGATTGCCAAATACGGATCAAGCACGCTTGAGAGCCCTGAAACAAATGCTCTATAAGTGCGAGAACCAGAACTTTGGAAATCAGATTGTTTCTTTTTCCACCGTGATGGATGCCCGTAATTTTTGTACGGTCTTTGAAACACAGCTTTACCAGTACCAGCGTACACTGGATAACCAAGTGAAAAACAACAAGCAATATCAGCACATTGTGCAGAATGCGAGGTTGTATATTTCCCATTTTATTCAGGTGTTCAATATGGCAGTGATGCGTGGTGAGATAAAGAAAGAGCATAAACTCCTTTATCAGTTGGACCCGGACAACCATACAGTGCCCGACCTCAGTACCGATGCGGCTTTGCTGCATTGGGGCAAATGTATTATCGACGGTGAAACCGAGCGTGTACGCCGGGGAGGTGTGCAGATATACAACCCTACCATTTCAAAGGTAAAGGTTCATTATGATATTTTTAAAGATTCGAATGTAAGCCATAAATTGTTGCAAAACACTACTTCCAGAAACCGCCAGGAATTAGTGGCGCTCCGCGAAAAATGCGACAAGCTGATACTCAATATCTGGAATCAGGTAGAAGATAAATTTAAAGAAGAAAAGCCCTATACCCGCATAGAAAAATGCAAGGAATATGGGCTTATTTATTATTACCGCAAAGGAGAAGAAAAGTTGCTTCCCGAGCAGGAAAAGGTGAATATCTGATACGGTTTTACCGAATCTGTTTTTACCGGGTTTCCGCCCTTGTATTTTCAGCTACCTGAATTTATATCCTATTCCCCATTCTATAAACTCTGCTTTGAAGAGGTGTGTCTTTAATGCGAGCGAGGCAAACAGGTGTTCCGTTATGGCATATTTGGCAACACCGCGCGTGTAAAACCATCCGTCGGCCTTTTCTATGTTGTAAGGATAGATAAGCGGTTTTTTCCGGGTCGGTTTTATCATGTTTCCCTTGCTGTCAAACTCCAGGGATTCCAGGTTTTTGATAGGGTCGTACAGGTAAAGCCCGAAATGAAATCCAGCGGTAAGACGTCCGATAAGAAATTCATGCTGCCATGATACCCCCGCACGGATTTTATTTTTAAACTCGTTTTTCTCGATATATGTCCTTTTTAGCCGTGTCGTGATGTTCGGATTGTTGGGCGGAGCATTGACTGCGCCGAATACTCCGTCATAAAAAACATCTGCTCCCACTCCCATTTGATACCAGTTTGCCAGGGGTTTATGGGCGCTGAAACTAAGGGAAGCGATAGGGTAGTTGATACCGTCCTGATAATATAGCTGGCGCATCCCGCCGGAGGCTGTAAGGTAAAAGCGGAATTTGCGCGATACTCCCGGAAGTTCCTTCCTTACCGGAGCAGAACGCTGTTTGTAGTTCGGTTCATATTTCAGCCCCACAAAAGCATTCATCATGTTGATTCCGGAGTTTGGCTGTACAAAGTTGCCGTTTGATATATGATTCCAGGCATAATCGGCCGTAAAACTCCAGCCGTATGCTATCGGTATTTCCATATTGCCACCGAACGTAATGTAGGCGTTCAGCATAGAGCCTATGGCCGCGTTGGCCATGTTCGGTTCGCCGTTTGGGCCGGCCAGTGTGCCCGGCAGGTGGGGGGTATTGCTGTAACGTTTATTCAGCAAACTTAATCCGGCTCCCGGTTTCATATTCAGTTTGAAGTAACGGGTACGGACCAGCGGAATATTCATGTAAGGATATGCGGCAATGGCATGACCCAGCATTTCCGGATTACTCAGGTCAAGGAACACCACTCCCGCCCCTATTTCGGGGAAGTTTAGGTATTGATGCCAGTTTTTTTCGCCCATCGTCTGGAATTCAACAGCTATCTCGCCTCCCATCGATGGGCCTTTCACCAGATTTTCCAGGTGCTTGTTGTGTTTAAGCACCGTGCCGTATATATACTCCGCCTTGACCTTGTAATTTTTGAAGGTTTGGGCATTTACCATAAAACAAACAGAACAAACAGATAGTAGGGTAAGGTATATTTTTTTCATATCAAAGTTTAAAAAAGGAAACCGAATCAATATTTTTGGCTACCTTTGACAAACAAATATAAGTTTTTTTTTTGAATCCGTGTATAATTAGCTATGTTTTCGATATTTAAGAAAGAACTTCATACGTTTTTCAGTAATGCTACCGGTTATATAGTTATCGGTATTTTTTTGTTGCTTACCGGCCTTTTCCTTTGGGTTATTCCCGGTGAGTATAATATACTGGACAGCGGTTATGCCAATGTGGACGGATTGTTTTTACTTGCTCCCTGGTTGTTCCTTTTTCTTTGTCCGGCGGTGACTATGCGTTTGTTTTCGGAGGAAAAGCAGACGGGAACCTGGGAACTGCTTATAACGAAACCTATCAGCCGTTTTGGGCTGGTGATGGGCAAGTATCTGGCCGGGTGGTTATTGGTGATACTGGCTCTTGTTCCTACTTTGTTGTATTTCTTTTCCGTATGGTATATTGCCGAACCGGTGGGCAATGTTGATTCCGGGGCTTTCTGGGGTTCTTTCATCGGATTGTTTTTCCTTTCAGCCATATATGCCGCTATCGGTACTTTTGCTTCATCGCTTTCCAAAAACCAGATTGTTTCTTTTATCATCGCATTAGTACTGTGCTTTTTCTTTTATTATGGTTTTGAAGTGGTGGGCAGCTTCTTTTCATCCGGAAAAACGATTTTTTTCCTGGATAACCTGGGCATTCATGCGCATTATAAGTCCATGAGCCGTGGGGTGATTGACTCCCGTGACATATCTTATTTTATCATCGTCACAGCCTTGTTTCTTGGAGGCACTGTCTGGAAAATCAGAAAATAGTGTCTGTTTATCTTGTTTCTGGGACAGGCTACCTGGATAAAAATGTATGGAATGTGTTTTGCCGGGATAGGAATCCATTTAATCCGTTATTTTAATAAAACAAACTCTCAATTATAAAAATATATGAGTCCGTTAATACTGATAACAAATGATGATGGCATTGATGCCAAAGGCATTCAGGTTTTGGGTCGGCTGATGAGCCAGATCGGAGATGTGGTGGTTTTTGCTCCGGACGGGCCTCGTTCCGGTCAGTCCAACGCTTTGACTGTGCACACTCCTTTGCGTTTCAAAAAAAAGGATGAAATGCCGCATCTCGTGAGTTATTCCTGTAACGGCACTCCTACGGACTGTGTGAAGCTGGCTTTGCATGAAGTGCTGAAGGAACGGAAACCGGATTTGTTGGTGTCCGGTATCAATCACGGTTCAAATGCCGCGATTAACGTGATTTATTCCGGTACGATGGGGGCTGTGTTTGAAGGTTGCGAGTCAGGTATTCCTTCCATTGGTTTCTCGTTGCTTGACCACGACTCAAATGCCGATTTCAGTTTTTTTGAACCTTATATTCTTCGGATTGTACAGCAGGTATTAGAGAAAGGTTTGCCTTCACGGGTTTGCCTGAATGTGAATGCCCCGCTTGGGGAGATTGCCGGGATGCAGGTGGTGCGGCAGTGTAACGGATACTGGACAGAGGAATTTGAAAAACGTTCAGACCCAAGAGGAAGCGGGCATTATTTCTGGCTTACCGGGCGTTTCCATAACCTGGAGCCGGAAGCGGAAGATACGGATGAGTGGGTGCTGTCGCAAGGATATATTTCCATAGTCCCTACCACTATTGATATGACTTCTTATCGTGAGCTGGAAGATATGAAAACCTGGAAATGGTAAGCTTTTTATCCGGAATTAATGGTTTATGGAATAACCGGACAGGGCTCGGTTAGAAACAGGAGGAAATAGTCCTGTACATGGATAAATTAAGATCGTTTTTATTCAGATAAACGTATTTCATACAAAAATTCCCTTATTTCAGTCCCGTCCTTTGAATGAAAAGGCGGTGAAATAAGGGATTTTGTTTTTTGTGGTCTGTCGGCTCTTTTCAGAACCTGTTTTCAGACGGTTTTATTATTTTACGGTTATTTCTTTCCGGCTGTAAACAGCTTCTCCATCCTGTGTAATACCCTCAACCGTGATTACGAATTTTCCTTTCAGGTCGGAGGTGGAAAACGGTATTTCTATCTTTTCCCTGTTGTTCACTTGAACGCACGGCTCCCATAACAAGGTATGCCGGAAGTCGGGGAGATTCATTGAAGCTGTATTTCCTCTGGAGTAATCCGGTGCATAGAAACGGCGTTTAGCCTGAGGCATATCATAGTTAAGCAACTGAGTGGAGTTATCCATTTTGTAACCGGTCAAATCCTGTTTTTGGGTGATGAAGTGTACAATCCCGTTGAACATCGTGTTGCTTATAATATAATTGCTTCTGTAAATATCTATGCGGCTGACGAGTGAAGGGTCGTATTGCAATATATCTTCGTGGTTTCTTACCGGAACTCCGTCCAGCAGTACCAAGGCGCTTCCTGTGTATCCCATACCATTGTTAGAGAGTACGGACAGTACTTTTTTGCCGTCAATCTCCCGGAAACGGGCGTTGGATATGAACTCCACAAAAACTTCGTTCATGGTTGAAAAGCGGGTGTAATCAGCTAATTTGTAACTTAAATCCGGTTTCAGGCAGAACGTGGATTGTACCGTATCTTCATACACACTGATTTCCTCTTTGTAGTAAGCATGTAAAGATTGTAAGCCTATGCTGCGCAACAGCAGGTTGTTGTACCAGCTTTCTTCCAGTTCCAGTGTAGGGAGAGCCGTGAATGAACGTTGTGCGTAAGGAGACTGCAGGTCTATGCGGTATGGCGATGATTCCGAACCCGGATTCAGGGCGATGGTCGTAACTTGTTTCCACCCGTCGGTACGTTTGGTGACAAAGCGCACGTTTCCTTCTTCATCGGTATTCCCGTAGAATACCCTGATTTCGTCTCCCGGAAAAGCGATAAGGGGAGTCACTGTATTGCTGCTTTCAGCATTTCCGCTCTCCGTATTGATAAGTTTTCCGGTAATGATATGCCCTTCATATTCCGGTAATATCGTATCCGGTGCGGAAAAAGGTACAGGCTGGCTGGCGTGCAGCTTTTTGCTCCATGCGGTTATATCCGTATTTTCCCCGTCTGCTCCTTTTATGTCTTCTCCTGCGATAGATACTGACAATTGTTTCAAATCTTCCGGTATTCCGGTTATAGTCAGTTTGCCCAATATCCGGCTGGCGTATAGCGATTTGTCTGTATGAACGGAAATAATGTTTTTAACAGGGGCAGATGGCTGGCTTACGGCTTTTTCTCCGGTAGAGGTACTGTCCGTATGAGTCATATTCACTTTCTGGAAAGTGTTTACCACCGCGATATTTTTAGAAAAAAACACGCTTTCTCCTTCATTTCTCATATAGCGGGTATAAGCTGTCAGGTTGTAATAGCCGGTAGGCAGGTCGGCCGGGATTTCCATCCATCCGTTTCCGGAAGCATGGTCAAGAGTTAGTTTTATCTGCTGAACAGCAGCATCTTCTCCCGATAATTCCACATATGCCACTTTGCTGAAATCCTGCGGTATTCCGGCCAGACTGGTAGTACGGATACTTAGCCATATAATTTCACCGGCAAGGTAGGTGTTCTTGTCCGTTTGCATATAAAGGCGTTCGGTGACATTGGCCTGTATTGCCTGTGTGAAAAACAGCAGACAACTTAGCAATGCAGAATAGATGATATGTAGTTTGTTCATGTTTATTGTTATGTTCAAAACCAGTTGGATAAAGTATTTTTATTGTTTCCCGGATTTGGGTTAATAATTGTCAGTAGGCCAGTTGTCCGGTCTTTCTTTAGTCCTTTCGCCGGAGTAGGTGCAGTCCACACATTCGCCGGGAGCCCACAAAGGCAATCCGTAATCGTCAAACATATACGGTTTATAGGTCGTTATCAGTGAATATTCCCTGGCGTAACTTTCGGACACTGTTTTGTCTTCGCACAGTGGGCTGTAAGACGGTTCGTATACGCTGGAAGGAATAAAACGCTCTTTCGTAGTGGTGGTTGATACTTCCATGTAACCGATTGCGATTTTTTCCGGATCGTTTATACAGGTGATATTTCCTTCCATTTTAGAAGGCATCGGGGCGAAAATGCTTCCGGCGTCTTCAATATTGTTTTGCAATGCCGAAAAATATTCATAGGCCTCTTTGCGTATCCGGTTTTGTGTTACCCGTATTCTGTAAACCAGCGCCCAGCGTTCGTCGGATGCCGGTTTTTGTTGTATCACCTGGTCTTTTATCACGTTGCTTGCCAGTTTGGTAGTTGAAGCGACTATCAGATGGTCAGGGCTTTTTTTGCCCCAGCAGTAATAACGGTTGTTGGGTGTTCCTAATTCGTATTCCACGTATTTACGGGGAGCTTTTCCCGAAGCTCTTGGAACGGTGTCTATTTCGGCGAAAATAGGAGCACGGTATTCCCACTCTTCCACATAAGACCAGCGGTAATAAGCATAATCATTCAGGTTGTCATGTGTAGCCACAAGAACCTGTACATTGCTTCGGCTGTTGACCGGCTCTTTCCGGTAATATATGCTGTCAATGGCCGGGGTGGAGAGCGGTGTCTGAAATGGCGACTGGTACTGGTCTCCGTTATACTCTATGTTGATACGGTATTCTTTGCCGGTATCCAGAGTGCCCGTCGGGATGGTATATTCTCCGTTTTTAATGGTTTCCGGTCGGAACGATTCTCCAGAACTGGTTTCAATGGTAACCGTGGCATCGTTCACGAACCTGCTCTCCGTAGGCAGTTCTTCCAGCCCCATTGTTTTGCTGAGCCGGATAACGCTCTGGTTGTCTGTTATTATTCCGTCAACTACCAGCAGACCTTTCATTTCTTCTACACCTTCCGGTTGGTAGGGGGTAACGCATGCCCTGAACAGCATCAGGGGCATGAACAAGCTTAATATGACTAATATTTTTTTCATCGTATTCATTAAAAACGTATGTTATAAGATATGTAGGGGATAGGTATCCCGAAAATAGACATTTTATATCCTTTGATTTGGCCTTCTTCCTGTATGTAATACACGGAATACGGGTTTTTACGGCCTGTCACATTGTAAACGCCGATGGAGAACATGCTGTGGGTAAGCCGTTTCAGGTTATGACCCGGTTCTATGTTAAATGCTATGTCCGTGCGGAAATAATCCGGTATCCGGTATTTGTTTCGTTCTGAATAATACCCGTATTCTCCTCCGCCGTATTCATATTTGGCCACGGGCAAGGTAATGGGGCGTCCGGTGCTGTATTCGCAGTTCAGCGAGAAACTGTACCGTTGTGTGAAACGGTAGTTTCCTACTAATTTGATGTCGTGCGGTTTGTCAAAATCAGCAGCATACCATTGACCTCCGTTCACCGGGGATACAATGCGCGGATCGTTTTGTCGCAGTTCGGTGCGGGAGTAAGAATAACTTATCCACCCGTTCAGTTTCCCCTGTGTTTTTTTCACCATAAGTTCCACACCGTAAGCCCGTCCTTGTGTGCTGAGGACATCCCTTTCAAGGTGGTGGTTCATGCTCAGTTCCGCTCCGTTTCGGTAGTCCAGATAGTTATTCATGTTCTTGTAATAACCTTCTATGGATGTTTCAATCATGCCGTTTGCAAAGTTTTTATACAAACCTACGGATGCCTGCAGGCCGGTTTGAGGTTTGATGTTTACATCGCTCAGCTTCCATGTGTCTGTGGGCGACATGACGGTGGAGTTGGATATTTTATGAATATACTGACGCATGGTGTTTACCCCGGCTTTTATAGAAAAGTCTGGAGTAAAAGCATAACGTGCGGAAACCCGGAATTCGGGGCCCAGATAGGTTTTTATTACTCCCTTGGCATCGGTCACCTGCTCTGTGATAGTACTTTCAGACGGAAGGTATGCCGGGTCGTACAAGTCGTAAGAACGTTGTCCCAGTACGTTGAACATAGATAAACGGATACCCATGTCTAATGAAAGTTTAGAGGTTATATCCCAAATGTCTCCTATGTATAAGGCTGATTCCAGTGCCCGTTCCTGTTGTATCTGATCCGGAGTGACGAGCGACTCGTCTCCGGCGGGAGTGTATTTCCCGGGATTCAGGGAGTAGAACAAGGTGCTTAATCCGAAAGAAAGGGTGTGTTTCCTGTTTGCCGACCAGCGAAAATCTGCTTTACCGAATCCCTGGTCTATGCCGAATCCCATATTGTATGCCTGGGACGGGTTTTCAGTGTCCCTTGTATTAAAGTCATAATGGTCATATCCGGCCGTGTAAGTACCTGTGAGGTTGGAATTAATCAGTTGCAGCCATTTAACAGAAGCGTTGGCGTTCTGGTAGTTGTATTTTTCGTTGGCATCGAAGCTGAAATTATCCCTGCTGTAATATCCGGACACGCGCATGCTGTTGGAAGCATTGACTTTGTGGCTGATAATGGCGTTCAAGTCGTAAAAGCCGGCTTGTCCGTTGTTAAAACCGCTGCTTTCAGGCAGTTGTCTGAGTATCCAGTTGGAGTAAGTAGTACGTCCGGCCAGTGCAATGGAGGTTTTATCTT
>JAEWAN010000010.1 GCA_023391625.1 Bacteroidota bacterium
TCGCGCATGGCCTGGTAGAAGTCGTGGGCGCTCGATGCGCGGTACAGGTCGTCGGCATGCTCCCCGTCGCTCAAGACGTAGGGGAACTCGATGAGCTCCACCCCGTCGCGGTCGACTGCCTCGAACGGCAGGTCGCAGCACGAGTCGATGATGAGGTTGCAGGAATGCGGCATAGGGGCGTCGGCCTCCTTGTCGAATACGGTTTCGTCCATCGGGCGGGCCGGCGCGCTCACGACGTGCACAGGCGCGCCTGCACCGGCGCCGTGAGCTTGCCGGCCAGCGCGCTCGCGCACTCGTAGGCAATGCCCACCGCCGGCCCCACGTGCAGGCCGATGACGGGGCTCACGGGCAGCACCGGCACCGTGCGGCCCAAGAGCGGCTCCACCACCTCGTGGGCCCACGCCACGGCCGGCGTCTTGTCGCCGATGTAGTGCACCACCACGTTCTTCAGCCCGTGCTTCTCCACGTCGTCCTTGAACGTGGCCAATATCTTCTCCAGTGCCTTCTTGCGCGTGCGCACCTTCGCGAGGGTTGTGGCCTTGCCGTCGCTCACCGTGAGCACGGGCGAGAGCTGTATGAGGTTGCCCAGAAGCGCCGCCGCGTTGCCGATGCGCCCGCCCTTCTGGAGGAACGTGAGCGTCTCGGGCGTGAACAGGAAGCGCGTGGACTCGATGCCCTTCAGCACGGCGCGCGTGCAGCCCTCCAGGTCCTCGCCGGCCGCGCGGGCGGCCACGGCGTCGAACACCGGCCACGCCTCGTCGTAGCCGCACGAGCTGGAGTCCACGAGCGCGTAGGAGAAGCCGATGTTGCGGGCGGCCACGGCGCGCGCGGCGCGCACCGCGCCCTCGTAGGCGCCCGAGAGGCCCGTGGAGATGAACACGCCCAGCACCTCGTCGCCTGCCTGCGCGGCCTCCTCGAACACCGCTTCCAACGCAGCCTGCGAGGGCTGGCTCGACGTGGGGATGTTGTCGACCATATCGTAGATGTCCGCGTAGAACGCGTCCAAATCCATGTCCGCATCGGCCAGCTCGCGGCCGTCGCGGTTCACGTAGAGCGTTATGACGTCGATGCCCGCCTCCCGCGCAGCGTCGGCGGGGATGGAGGCGACCGAATCGGTGAGTATCTTGATCATGGCACGTTACCTTGGGCTAGGGCGCACGGGGCGCGAGGTTATCGTTCTCCCATTAAACTACGCGATGCCGCGCATGCGGGCAACCAATTCGCGGCGGCGCTCAAAAAGACCATATTCGAGGCCCACGGGATAGGTATGCGGGTTCAGCATACGCTTCTGGCTCTCGTCGAGCAGCGCGAGCCCCTCCTGCGCCCGCGCGCGCGCCGCCTGCGCGTCGCGCCCGGCGGCGTCGAGCACCGTCCTGCCGTCGCGCGCCAGCGGCTCGAGCAGCGTCTTGGAGCACAGCCCCGCAAGGTTCTTCTGCCTAAGATCGTCGGCGGGGTCCACGATCACCTCGCGGCTCTGGTCGCCCGGCGCGTTCACGTCGAACACCATGTCGCCGGCCAGCCGCCCGTTGTCGCAGTAGAAGTAGCGCCGCACGTCCAGCACGCCGGGCGTGGTGAGCTTGCCCACGGACTCCGAGATCTTCAGGCGGTCCGTCCACTCCCGCTCGCCCGGCTCGCGCGTGGCCGACAGCTTGTACACGCCGCCCAGCGTGGGCTGGTCGTAGGCGCAGGCCAGCTTCGTGCCCACGCCCCACGACATCACCTGGGCCCCCTCGTCGCGTATGGACTGGATGGTGAACTCGTCCAGGTCGTTCGACAGCACGATGCCGCAATCGGAGAGCCCCGCCTCGTCCAGCATGCGCCGCGCCATCTTCGCGAGCCATGCGAGGTCGCCCGAGTCGATGCGGATGCCGGCCAGGCGCTCGCCCCGCGCGCGCATCTCCAGCCCCACGGTGATGGCGTTTTTCACGCCCTGCGCCACGTCGTAGGTGTCCACGAGCAGGATGCAGTTCTTCGGGAACGCCTCGGCGTAGGCGCGGAAGGCGGAGAGCTCGTCGGGAAACGACATCACCCACGAGTGCGCGTGCGTGCCCGACACGGGGATGCCGAACAGCTTGCCGGCCAGCACGTTGGAGGTGGACGCGCAGCCGCCCACCACGGCGGCGCGGCTCGCCCAGAGGCCGCCTGCCGCACCCTGGGCGCGGCGAAGGCCGAACTCCGCCACGGGCGCCTGGGCCGCCTGGCACACGCGCGCCGCCTTCGTGGCGATGAGCGTCTCGAAGTTCACGCAGTTCAGAAGCGCCGTCTCGATAAGCTGGCAGTCCATGATGGGGCCGCACACGCGCACGATCGGCTCGTGCGGGAACACCACCGTGCCCTCGGGCACCGCGTCGATGTCCACGGACAGGCGGTAGCCGGCCAGGTAGTCCAGGAACTCCTGCTTGAAGAGCCTTCCACCACCCGGCGCGTCGAGCGACGCCAGGTAGGCGCGGTCTTCCTCGGAAAACGCGAAGCCCTCCACCAGCTCGGCGAGCTGGGCCATGCCGCAGGCCACGGCGTAGCCGCCCTTGAACGGGTAATCGCGGAAGTACATATGGAAGCACGCCTCCGTGGCGCCCTTCCCGCTTTCCCAGTACCCCTGCGCCATGGTGATCTGGTACAGGTCCGTGAGCAGCGCGTAATCGAGCTTCAATGCATCCTCCTCAAGCATGCGGCGGTTCCGTCAGCGTTCCGGTGCCGGCAGCGTCCCGGCGGCACCGCCAAGGGTGCGGGCCGCCTCCCCGAGCACCCGGCTACTCGGCCTTGCCGCCCGCGGCGCCGCCCTGGCCCTCCTGCGGGCCGCCGGCCTTGTGGCTGCGGCGGCGCGCCCGGCGGTGTCCGCC
>JAEWAN010000011.1 GCA_023391625.1 Bacteroidota bacterium
CCCGTTCGCAGGTATTTTCACTGGAAGATGTAAAGAGTGCGGGTTCGGCGCGTATCTGGAGTATGACCGGTCGTTTGATGTCGAGTCAGTTGGTGGATGAAGGTCAGGCCGAAGTGAAAGCTCCGGATGAGGCCGGGGTTTATATATTGGAATTGACAGATGGAGAGACAAATACAAAATCTAAAATTATTGTAAAATAAAGGTCTTATAGATATTAAAATTGTAACTTTAAATAAAACTAAATATGAAAAAGACATGCTTAATCCTTGTATTGTTTTTGGCTGCATTGAATATGTATGCTCAAAGAGATAGGGAGTTTTGGTTCGCTTGTCCGGATTTAAGTGAGAATCATAGTCCAGATAAGATTTATTTGCATTTTGTTACTTTTGATAATCCGGCTATTGTTACTGTGTCGCAACCAGCTAATAATCGTACTGGCGGATTTTCAGATCAGATGGTTATGATTCCAGCCAACTCTTATGATAAGTTATATATCGGGCGTTGGAAAAGCCAAATGGAGATTGTTGACAGACAAGTATTAAATTATGGCCTTCATATTACATCTACGGAGGATATTGTTTGTTTTTATGCTAATAACTCCGATAATACGGAAGCATATACACTGAAAGGACATAATGCGTTAGGTACAGACTTTATTGTTCCAATGCAGTTTGATATGGCTAATAGTACCAGAGGATGGGGGCCTGGAAGTAATTCTATTCAGATTGTAGCGACAGAAGATGGCACTAAGGTTGTAATTGAACCTACGGCTCCGGTTACGGAAACCAAATTGATGAATGCAAAAGGGCAAATTGAAGTGTCATTGGACAGAGGACAGGCCTATGCCGTAAGAGCTAAGGGGTTGGAAGGAAAAGATCATTTGCAAAATACCCGCATCACTTCCAATAAACCGATTGCTGTTAATTATACGGATGATACTCTTCCAAATGGAGGAGAAGACTTGTTAGGGGACCAGTTGGTACCTATTACTATGGCAGGACGGCATTATGTTGCGGTAAAAAATGATGGCTTGTGGGAGAACCTTTATATTTTTCCTACAGAAAATTATACTACTGTGACAATAAACGGGCAGACTTTACCTTTAATGAGTGTGAAGGACAAGGATCAGTATTCTTATAAAATGACGGAAGAAGCTGTTTATGTAGAAGCAGATAAGCCGATTATAGTTTTACAGGTTAGTTCCGGAAAAGGAACAACGGAGCCTTGTGGTGCGGTATTGCCTCACGCTCTTTGTACCGGTTCTACGGAAATAGCTTACCAAAGTGGTTTTTCCAATGGTACCACTATTCTGAATTTAGTGGTGAAAACAGCATATTTAGAAGGATTTACGGTAATACAGGGAGGTGTGGAGAGCAAATTGTTTGCTTCTAATTTTAAAGAAGTACCTAATACGGGAGGAACCTGGTCTTATTATCGTTACCCGGTGGCAAGTGGATCAGGAGTTGTTCGTATAAAAAACAGTTTAGGTAGTTTCCATATGGGTGCATATGATTATATTGGAGATTCAAGTTCATATGGATATTTCTCTGATTACCGTCCTATTGAATTGCGTCCGCAGCTGTCAAAAGGATATTATGCTTCAGGAGATGAGATTCGTTTAGTGTTGCTGGACTCAGAATCTTTTGATAATGTGGTTTGGACCTTGCCTGATGGTTCTAAATATTATGGGTCAGAACTGGTCATATCAAATGCAACTGAGGCTCATTCAGGTTTGTATGAGGTAAATGCTGAAAGTAAAGACGGGTGTACGGTTGCTTCTTCTTCTTTTATTGATGTGAATGTTTTTGATGTGTCGGCTACAGAAAGAGTTATTTGTTACGGAAGTGAAGTGACATTAACTTCGGATGGTACAGGTCCTTTTGTTTGGAAACCTGATCTAAATTTCCCGAATGAACCGTCTATTACGGTTTCTCCGACAGAAAATACAGTTTATACTGTACAAAATTATAAGGTAGGTAAAAGTGCATTACCGGGAGGTGACTTCCAGGATGCAGACAGAATTAAGAAAATACATTCAAGTTATATAAATGCCGGAAATTCATCTCAGGCAGTTTCTCAACCGGGTAAATATGCAATTGCCAATAATGCACAGTCTGTAAATCCGCTGTATTCTGAACTGCGTGACCATACTTATCCGAGTTTGCCGAATATGGGACGTTTGATGATTGTAAATACAAGAGGTCAGGGAAATGATATTATTTGGCAGGATACGATTTCTGTTAATGAAGACGCGACGTATGAATTGACCGGATGGTTTGTGAATCCGGATCCGACAGGAAAGGCTGCAAAATTAAAGTTTGCTATAAATGGTACTCCTGTAGGTAATATAATTACTCCTCCTACGGTTTCTACAGGAACTTCAGAAGACTGGCAGCAGTTTTCTTCAGGAGTATGGACAAGCCCTTCAAACTCAAAAGCTGTTTTGAGTATTATTACTGACAGTTCGAACCCGGAAGGTGCAGGAGTTTGTATTGATGATATTGAATTTACTTCTCTTTTCTTGTTGACAGATACTTTCAAGGTAAGAGTGTTGGATAATCTGGATCCTGAAGTTGGAGGTGATACTGTAATTTGTAACGGACAGGCTACTTTGGATGCCGGTATGATTGATGAGAGTACTCCTTATACTTCTTATGCGTGGTATTTATTACCTAATACGGAAGAACCTATCGGAACGGAACAAACTATTACCGTAACAGAAGGGGGAACTTACTTGATACAGGTAACGTTGAATGATTGTGTGGGAAGTTCAACCGTAGAAATTCCTTCTGCTATTGATCTGGATATAACATTGGATCCGACAGTTATAGCATGTAGCAATGATCCGGATTTCGTTGTGGATTATAGTATTAAAGAGCACGAGATTGTAGCCTGCTCAATAACTTATAGTGAGGCTGCTAAACAAGCCGGTTTTGTAGATGTGGAAGATCAGGCGGTACAAGGTACAAGCATACATTTACCATTGCCGTCAGGAATTGCGCCAGGTCTTTATTCGGCAGACCTGAAACTGATTAGTAATACGGTATGCGCGGATAGTAAAACAATTCCAATTGAAATAGAAGTACGTTTAGCTCCGGATAATGTATTGGAACAGAAATGGAATAATGTTATTTCTATTTTGAATGAGAATTATAATGGTGGACACACCTTTGTATCATACAAATGGTATAAGAATGGAGTTGCTATTCCGGGTGAAACGAAACCTTACTTATATATAGGGGGGGCTACTTTTGAAACGACAGATAATTATACGGTATTGTTGACTAATGATGAAGGTGAACAATTCATGACTTGCGATTTTGTTCCTACACCAAAACAGGATAATTCGGAATTGCCGGTTACTTCATTGGAACAAAATGTGATTATCACCTTACCTTTTGATATTCCGGAAACAGCCATTGGAACAGCAACCTTTACCCATGTTAGTGGTATAGTACATTCTGTTCAGGCTATTAATGGTGAAAATCCGGTAGTACGTACTCCTGACCGTACAGGATTTTATGTACTGACAGTAGTTACCAATGAAGGTAATATGAATAAAAAAGTATTTGTAAGATAATTTCATAATTAAAAATTATTACGTGAAAAGCCCCTTGTTAGAAAAACAAGGGGCTTTTTGTATGAATTTATTTAAAAATGTTTCTGGTAGGTTTCTAAAGGGAAAGTTATTCCCGTGGATTCCATATCACTTATAAATGAATTTTGGCTGTTTTATGAAATTTTTCAGTCCTTAATATCGTATGTTATAAAACTTTTTATTTTGTAATTATTGGGGTTAAGATATGAAGTGATAAACTCTTTTTTATTCTGAAAATTTACTTTCGTTAATTAGAATTCCGCTATTTTTTTTCTAGAAACATGTATTATTTGGATATTGAAATAAGACTTGGAAGATAGGGCGATATAGCACTGTAATAGATTTGTAGTATGGGGAAGTTTGATGTTTTTATGACAGATAAAGTGATCCGTTTATTGCTGTTTTAGTTTGCGATTAAATGTTTTATTTGTAACCTATATTATTTGTATATTCTATATTGCGTTCTATTGTTTGTAGTAGTATATGAGTTTAGGGAATTATTTTGCTCTTATTTTATAAACAGTTTACATTGTTCAGTCTGGAGTTTTTCATATAAACATAAATGAAATAAGATTGAGTTGATTTTTACAATAGAGTATATTTTATTTCTGTTTAATACAAAAAAGGAATTCTTGAATATGTATGTTTGAATTTTTATATCATTATTATGGATTTTCTATGTTTTCTTATTGTTTTTAAGTGGGTAGTGGAAAAGGAGAGCGGATTCAGAACTCGTTCTTTTATGTAGGTATATTTATATTGAGAGAATATGGAATGATGTGTAGGAAAAGATAAATTTTGTCAGTAGGAAGGATAAGTTAGAAACGGGAACGACTGGTTCAAAAAGAATTTTTCTTTCCTGAAAATTAAGTATAGGAAAAACAGTCTTTATTTTGGTATCATTATCTTAGTATGTAGTATAAATAAAAGGAAGGCGACTCAAAATTAGAGTCGCCTTCGCATATTTTGGAGTTGGTTATCTTTTTTGTTATTTAATGAAGACAACTGTACTTCCTTGGATAGTTCCTTGTAATGAAACGATGTAATTACCTTTAGTCAAAGGTTTGTTGTAGTCTCCGTTTGCATTGTCAGAAGCTATTAGCTTTCCGTTGATATCATAAATATTGATGGTGCAGTCTGCTTCTAATCCGGAGATATAAAGTGTTGTATTATTACTGTATATGATAACTCCTTGAGCTTCTAATTGACTTAGTCCGTCACCCGGTTTTGGATCTACTTTTGTTACTTCTTTTGAGAGGAATGTGTCATATGCTGCTTTTAGAGCAGTATATGCTTCCTGATAATAAGCAGCAAAATCAGAATCAGTAGGTTCCTCAAGAACTTTCTGTGCAGGTTCCAAAGCTGCTTTCATTTCTTTGATACTACCTGCTGCAAATTGTCCTATTGCTGTTCCTTCTGAGGCTTTTTCCAATTTAGCTGTAACTTCTTTAACCAAGGTGTTTAATTCTTTAGAGGCAACTGCATTTACAGAAACAATCATGTTTTCAGTCGCTACTTTGAATTCGTCATATTGTTTATTACTTTGTGGATCTAACATCGCCTTGCATGTATTAACAGCTTTAGTAAATGCGGTGATTTCTTCTTGAGTATATTTATCCGTTCCGGCATCTTTCATATTAGCCAGAATGACTTCAGCTTCTTCTACAACAGCTTTCAGATCTTTGCTGATTAACTCAAATAACGCTGTTAGGTTAGTATTAATGCCATTTACCACTTCTTTAATCTTAGCTTGGGTTACTAATTCCATGTCTTCACTGGCAATGATAGCCTCAGCTTGTGTTATAAACTCAGCGATTTTAGATGTAAGTTCAGCGATTTCAGGTATTTCTTTTGGAGAATCGGCTACATATTTACCGGCAGCATTGAGCAACTGATTATTAAGGCCTTCAAGTCCTTTCAAAGTTTCGATGAATATACCTGTTGCGTTGTTGATATTTTCTATTTCCTGATTAATGTCTTCTTGTGACACTTCATCGCTGTTGGCTTTTTCATCTGCAGTATTGATCACGTTGTTAAATGTTTCAAGGGCTGTGGCTAAATTGCTTCCTGCTTCAGCTGTAATTGCTGCCGTATAAGCTTTCGCTTTAGTTATGAGAGCCAATAAATCGTCAATGTTGACATTTATTTCTAAAGATTTGAATAACTCCATAGCCGCCTTTAATTCTTCGTTCATTTTATCGATAGGTTCCTGTTGTGTAGGAGGAAATGCTACGATAGATTCAGCAGCATCAATTGCAGCCTGGAATGTTTCAATGGCGCCTTCTGGATATTGACCGTTAAAATATCCGGTTTCTTTATCTTTGATTGTTGCTTTAGCTTCAGTTATGGTAGCCTGTAATTCAGTAAGGCTTACAGGAATAATTTTACCTAAGAAGTTTTTACGGGCGGTAGTTAAAGCATTCAGGTCGTTTCTGGTACTACCGGCTTTAGCAGCATCAATAGCAGCCTTAAATGTATTGACATCGTTTACCGGATATTGTCCTGGCTTATCACCTCCGGGTGCTGCTGCTGTGTAAATAGCTTCGGCAGAAGCAATAGCATCGGCCAATACTTCAACTATATCTTTAACTTCTGTGTTTTTAGCAGCATCGAAAGCAGCTATTGCTTCTTGCAATTCAACTTCGTTTTTCTTTACGGCACTTCCTCCGGAAGAAGCTGTGATTGCCTGGTTGATAGCTTTTTCCATCTGATCCAGAGCACTTTGGTAATATTCTCCAATCTGTTCTCCCACTACTGCTGCATTAAATGCTGTTTGTGCGCTTTCAATCAAAGCACGGAATTCATTGATATCGATAGGAGCAAACATATCGTTAGGATTATCTATGCTGGTTTCTAAATCTTCTGCTGGAGTAGAAGCATAAGATTCAGGAAGATAAAAATACAATTTACCAGTTTCGTCAGTTTTGGTATCTTTTATACCATAATTAGTTCCTAATATGATATCACCGATTTTACCTTCAACTACATATTGAGCTTCAGTAACATCAGGTACTTGACATTGCTTTAGTACAACAGCGACAGGTTCTGCAGCAGCATTTACGGGAGCAGGTTGTACTCCGTTTGTTGTATTAAGGCTGCCGTCATTATTTAAAGTCTTTATACTACCTCCGGTAATGGTTACTTTACTGATACCTGAGTTTCCATGACCTTTACCTATAGCAGCTCCAGATGATGCCGGTCCTGTTTTTGCGACAATGGTACCTCCGTTAATTACAAGCTCGGAAGAACCGCTACACGCATAACCTGAACCGATAGCTGATGAGTAGTGAGCCGGGGTCGCAGTGATGATACCTCCGTTTATGGTAATGGTACCTACTAATTTGGCACGGCTACCAATTGCAGGAGCTTCAGAATATGCTTGTGCCGTGATAGTTCCACCATTTATGGTAATGTCAGGCATCTCAGGACCATCGTTAAGTGTTCCAATGGCAGCATCTCCCCAACCTCTGGCTTTTGCATCAAGAGAACCGGAACCATCTATAGTAATAGCTCCTCTTGTTTCAATGGCACAACCACCGGAACTTTCCAATTTGTTTTCACCTTCAATGGTTAAATTAAGGGTGCTGCCTGTATTTACAAGAATGGTACTTGCTGTTGAGTTTATGTTTACATCTTTTAATGTAAGGGAGATATCTCCTGAATTTCCAGTAATTGTTATGGAATAAGTAGACTGTATGCCACTACCGGTAATAAGAAAATTACTACCACCGTCAATGGGCAGTACGATGTTTTCGCTTAGGTCATCAATATTAATCTCTTCATCATACGTAGCAGCAAATGCTGCTCCCGCAGACATGGCAAAGACCAATGAAAATAGGAGTTGTTTACATTTCATAATATTTAAAATTAAAGGTTATAATAATTTGTACGTTTTCTTTATCCACAAATATACCCTTACATTATGTAATAAAGGTTGAAAATACGCCGAAAATCTTCTGTTTTTTTATTAAAGAGAGTTTTTTCGGTAATAATTGGAGTTTTCGGAGCTTTGTTTGTGGTATATATCTGTGTTATATATGAAATTTTTAAATATATAAAATATGGATATGGAATCCTCTATTTTTAAGTTAATTATTTTGTGGAATAGGATAGATTTGCTTTATTTTGTGAGAGAAAATTGATCAGGTGATAGTTTATATCTTAATAGTTGAGATTATTCTTTCATTTTTCGGAAGAAATAGTATTTGGAGTAGGATAGAAAGATATAGAATCGGATTAAGTGTTTGTATTATATATAGTTAACCTTTAAGGGACAGTTTCAGGAAACTGTGTTCTAAAATTTAATTGATGAAACACATTTTACGCTTTACAATAATATTGTGGTGGTGCTTTTATTTTATTATTAATACCTTTTCCCAATCCAATATTTTTACTTTTGAGCCTATCCAGCCCGAGGGCGGTCTGCCCAGTAATGAAATACGAAAAATATATCAGGATAAAGAAGGCTATCTATGGATATCCACATTTGGTGGTCTGACCCGTTATGATGGCTATAACTTTGTCTTGTATAAGACAATAGATTGCCCTCAGAAACAGTTGATGAGCAGCTTTGTGAATATGGTAACGGAAGATATGAATCACAATCTGTGGATTGCTACCCAAAATGGATTGTATATTTTGGATAAGGTTTCCGGTATTTTGAGGAAAGATGATTTCCCTATTTTAAATAATAGCCGTGTGGAAGCTATACTTCCTTCACGGACAGGAGATGTGTGGATTGCAACGAACCGGGGATTGTTTGTGTGGGAAAAGTCGACCGGAGAATATCAGTACTGTGTGGGTGACGAGTGGAATCTGGATCCTACCGATATGAAAACCTTGTTGGAAGATCAGTATGGTTACCTGTGGATAGGAACCTGGTCCAGCAGTTTGCTGCGCTATGATGTTAAAAAACGGGAAGCGCATCGTTGTTCCTATATTCAGGAGCTGAGTTCCTCGCATACTTTGTTTCAGGATGAAAAAAATAATATTTGGGTCGGAACCTGGGGAAACGGACTTGTGAAGCTGATAGATCCTTACAATGAGGAGCTCGTGTCTTATGTAAATTATCGTCATGTAGCAGGGAACCAACATTCTTTGCTTGATAATATTATTTATGTTATTTCGGAAGATTCAGAAGGACGTTTGTGGATAGGATCGCGTTCAGGGTTAAGCATTTTGAATAATCCGGATGATCCGAATTCTTTCACCAATTATACAACCGAAGATAAAGTTTATAAATTGCCGTTTAATGAGGTGAATTCCATTTATCGTACTCGGGACAATATGATGTGGCTCGGTATGCTGGGTGGCGGAGTTTATTCTGTTAATACGAATAAGATATTTTTAAAGAATAATCCTTTGACTTCCATTCGGAAACAATTTGGAACAAGCTCGGTGAAATGTATTTATAGCGAGGAGAAAGATAAATATTGGATGGGTATATCCGGTTTTGGATTGGTGCTGTACGATTCTCGAACCGGAAATTTCCGTCGTTATCATGATCTGGAAGGATTTGAAAATTTAAAAGATGTTTCTACTGTAAATGCTATTACGTACAGGAAAAAGACAGATGAAATTTGTTTTGCTACCTGGGACGACGGAGTTTGGATATATGATAAGCATAAAAAGAAAGTTCGTGTGCTTAATTACAGTTCCAACGCCAAAATAGAGGATGATTGTGTCTATGCTTTCCTCGAAGATTCCAAAGGTAATTTTTGGGTAGGTACACGTAGTGGCATAGGCATATTGCTGGATGATGATACGTATATGTCTTTGAATGATATGTTAGCTCCGGGTCAGCCTCGTTTCTTGTCAAGTTATATTTTTTCGATAGCGGAAGATCAGGACGGAAATATCTGGATTGCGACAAACAATAATGGTATATATTGCATTAAGGATTCTCCGACAGGGAAGGTACTTGAGAATTATTCTCCGGAAAACGGGAAGCTGGCTATTGAAGGAGTGTTATGTATTTATGTTGACCACCTGAACCGGGTTTGGGCAGGAACGGAAAACGGACTGGTGCTTTATGATAAAAGCAAAGATACCTTTTATACTTTGGAACATGAAATACGCCTTTTCGGAAATGTGGTAAATAACCTGCTGGAAGATGCGGATAATCATTTATGGCTAACCACCAATGGTAATGTTATAGAATTGTTGATGGATGAGAATAATCACATCGTTTTCTCGCGCAGTTATACAAAAGATGATGGACTGCTGGATAACTATTTTAATGGAAACTCCAATTTTCGTACCCGGGAAGGCAATATATTATTTGGAGGTTATAACGGTATAAATAGTATTCCTTCGGGAAATATACCGGAATTACGCGATAGTTCCTCTATTGTGATTACGGACTTTCAGATATTTAACCGTTCTCTTGAATCTTTAAAGCTGGAAGAACGTGATAAACTGACCAAGTCTACGATTGGATTTACCAAAAAAATAACTTTGCCTTATGATAAAAATAATTTTAATATAGATTTTTCCCTCTTGAATTATACGAATACGGCAAAAAACAAATATTCATATAAGCTTGTCGGTTATAATGACAACTGGGTGCAAACAGATGCCAAACGTCATTTTGCTTATTATAACAACCTGAAGGCAGGAATATATACTTTTAAAGTAAGAGGTGCAAATTCCAACGATATTTGGAGCTCAAAAGAACATACCCTACAGATTGAGATATTACCGCCACCTTGGTTTACATGGTGGGCATACTGTATTTACCTTGTTTTGTTGCTGGCTGCTGTTTATACGGTATATCAGATTGTAAATAACCGTATGAAGATGAAGAGAGCGCTGGAAGTAGGGGAGATGAACAGACGGAAGATAGAAGAGGTAAATCATGCTAAATTGCAGTTCTTCACTAATATAACACATGAGCTTTTAACTCCTTTGTCTATCATAACGGCTGCTGTAGATCAATTGAAACTATCAAATCCTAACCAACCGGAGTATGGGCTTATCGGAAATAATGCTACCAGATTAATGCGTTTGATTCAGCAAATTCTGGAATTTAGAAAAGCGGAAAGTGGCAATCTTAAACTCAAAGTATCAAAAGGTAACTTGTCCTTATTTGTAGAAAACTGTGTCAATGCATTTGCTCCTTTAGCTAAAAAGCAGAAGATAAAATTTGTGTTTCAATCGGATCCGGAATCCATTACAGGTTTCTTTGATCCAGATAAATGTGATAAGATAATATATAATTTGCTGTCTAATGCAGCAAAATATAATAAAGAGCAGGGTGAAGTATATGTGTCGCTGAGCACAGATTCAGATCATTCACATGTTATAATACGTGTGGAAGATACCGGAGCGGGTATGACGGAAGATGAATTGAAGAATCTGTTTAAGCGCTTTTACGAAGGAGATTACCGCAGACATCACACCATTGGAACCGGCATTGGTTTGTCATTGGTGAAAAACCTTATCGATATGCATCATGGAACTGTTGATGTAAAAAGTAAGTTAGGTGAAGGAACTTGTTTTGTGATAACGCTGCCGTTAGAAGAACGTTTTTATTCTGCCGAAGAAATAGACTCGGAAATACAGGTTACTACAGAAAATCTGTTCCGGTTTGAGGATGAAGAAACCGAAATTGTAAGGGCTGATGAAGCGCAGGAGGATATTGAAGTAAAAATAAAGCTGCTTATAGTAGAAGATAATGATGATTTGCGTGAACTTTTAAGAAAATATTTCCATACGAAATACATTGTCCTTACTGCGGCATGTGCAGAAGAAGGGTTGAAAGTCCTTGAAAAGGAAGAATCAGTCGGTTTAATTGTTTCGGATATTATGATGCCGGGGATGAACGGATATGAGTTCTGCTCTTATGTGAAAAATAAATTTGAATATTGTCATATTCCGGTAATACTAATAACAGCCAATCAGGCGACAGAGGCAGCTATTGCCGGTTATGAATCGGATGCTGATAGTTACATAACCAAGCCGTTGAATTTGGAAATTCTTGAAGCCAAGATTAA
This sequence comes from Bacteroidota bacterium, assembly GCA_023391625.1. Taxonomy (GTDB): domain Bacteria; phylum Bacteroidota; class Bacteroidia; order Bacteroidales; family Paludibacteraceae; genus QVMH01. The sequence continues at coordinate 11,593 of JAEWAN010000011.1, forward strand.
AAATCTATTGAAAAAGCAGCAACGCATTGGAGTTGATTTCCGTAAGCAGCTTGTTTTTGAGGCTAAAGATTTGGATTATACCTCTATGGATGAGAAGTTTATTCGTCAGGCAATTGATTGCGTAAACAAACATCTTGATGATCCGGATTTTGATCAAGGTACTTTTGTGAAAGAAATGAATACCTCACGTACAACTCTGACCGATAAACTGAAAAGTCTTACAGGACTTACTCCGTCAGCATTTATCAATAACATACGTTTGAATGCAGCTTGCCGGATATTAGATGAAAAAGGAAAAACACGGGTAAGTGATCTCGCTTTTGCAGTAGGATTCAATGACTCGAAATATTTTAGTACGCTTTTTAAGAAAAAGTTTGGAGTATCTCCTTTGGAATATGTGAAAGAAAAGCAGGCTAAAACTCAGGAATCTGTTGGTAGTAATGATATATAATAAAACGATACTTCTTTTTCTTCATTAAGTATTGAAGAAAAAGAAGTATTTTCCTTACTGTAAACCTGAATTTTTTTTATTTTTCCAAATTCTAGATTACTTTAAAAGTTAGAAAATAAAAAATAGCTTTGCTATTTATAAGTTGCAAGAATTAATGATTAAGGGTAGTGCCATTCTATACCTATGCTTTCAGGTATAAAATGGCACTACTTATTTAAATCATTACGAATTCTAATTGGGGCTGATTTAAATTAAAACTATTAAGGAGTTTGTTTTTTTATATAAAACTCTGTTGAGCTTTGTGAGACTCCTTATATTATTATGATTAATCGAAAAAACTTAAATCCCATTTATCTTGCCATTGAGTATAAGGCTCGTCGTTTTTGAACAGGATAGGTAACCATACGTAATAACTTTTATCCGGATTCTGTTGTTGCCAGTAATCACCGATGAAAATATAAGCATCTTTTTTTCCATTAACAGGAAAAACGAAACTATTCTGTAAGTTGCTAAGAAAATCGTTGCTGTTTTCTTTATTGTAAAAATCAGAATATAGACTCCATTTACCCATGATATTATCAGCATGATATAGTTTTAGCTGGTATTTTCCATCCATATTAGATACCGATGTGATTAAAAAGTACTTGTCGTTCCTTCTGAAGAACGCAATAGTTTCGTTATAACCGTCGGTAGGGATACGTACATATTTGCCAGTGTGGGATAGATAATCGTCATACAGTTCTGCAATGTGAATGGCCAGTTCATCTTCAGATGAGTAAATATGATAAGCCTGTAGATTGTTATCCACAAATAAAGTCATATTATAGGACGTTTGTCCTTTTTTCATATCCCTGTAAGCATATAATCCCTTATTTACGGCCTCCATCCATGCCGGACTATTCAAAACATAATCTTCGGCTTTTAAGATGCTGTCTGGAGGATACGGTAAATTTAAAGGTAGGCTTCCTGCATTAGGACGGTATGAATAGATAAACTGAAAAGGTCCGGTTGCAGTTTTACTGACAGCCACTCCGGTACGTGATGTACGGGAAGACTTGTTTCTGGAGTCTACCTGAAACCACATGACAAAATTTTTAGTCCGTTCATTATATATAACCTTAGGATATAAAATGTCAGAACCTTGTTTCAATGTGTTTTCTTGTTCCTTAGGTGGGGTAAAGCTTATAGCTTCTTTTTTCCAGTTGTATAAGTCCGTAGATGAATAACAATTTATACCAAAAGAATTATTCTGTATAGAATCTTCTATGTTCTCTCCATACCAGTAGTAGCGGTTATTATGAAAAATGATATTTCCTCCGTGTGCGTTGATTAGTTGTCCATTGTTGTCGAACCAGGAAGTTCCGGGTGAGAAACAGGAAGAAGCTTGTTTTTCACAACCGTATGATAACAGTAATACGATGAATATAATAAAAACGTTTCTCATAACCAGTTTTTGGGGTTGTAAGAGGATTATTCTCTTATTTTAGGTTCTTTTCAATCGTTTGTAGTACATCTAATCCTCTTTTCTCTTTATTTATTCTCGTACAACAGATTTGCTTATTTCCAAAAGAATCTTGAACGCAGGTTATGCCGTTCAAGATTCTTTAAGACTATGAAAAAAACTCTCTATCCATATAAATTATTTCACAATAACTTAATATGCAATTTAAACTTACTTTTAAATTCATTTTATTATTATGAAGATATATAAGTAAGGTGCTTTTGCAAAGAACCATGTTTGTTTACCGCTGTAAACAAGATAAGGCAATTTAGAAATAGGTCCTTCATTTAAGCACATTACAAAAATATGTAGGTATTTAATAATAATAGTCGAAAAAAGTCCGAAATAATTCTCAACTACTTTGAATAAGAGATTTTGCGGTAATAATTCAACTTTTTAATAATTTGTTTAAAATGCTTATAATGAGATAAATATAAATGTTGTGGTATTGATGTGGTGCTTTTAATGTGTTGATACTCATTTGTTTATTCTTAAACTTGTTTTTCTGGAATGTTTTTGCACTAATACTTATAATAATACCAATTTATATTTCTAAATAATGAAAAAGCAAGTTTACATTATTTATATATGTAAGTCTTTTCGCTTTAGCTGAATGGACTTATCAAGAAAAAATACTATTGACAGATATTAGGTTTATGAGAAAATATTTGATTGATGTTATTAATTAAGCTATTATATATAATAGTATGAAACCTGTTTGTATAATTAGATATATAATATTCGTGTTGCATAGGGGATTTACCTATTTTTCATGTTGAATTTTTTCTTTTATATATACATTTGTTGTTCGGTTGTGTTTTTTTATTCTATCAATAATAAGTTTTTTAGTTCAATAAATAAGATATAGGATAAAAGGGGATGGTTGATTTTCGTTTATATTCGCTTTTGTTTTTCCTTTTTTTGTATATCAAATAAGCTTAATTCAGCAGGCATTGCTTTGCTTTCAGTGTTTGGTTCCATGAAAGATAAAAAAAGAGCTATGGATAAGTAGTTGGTAATAAGTGGAGTTGAGAATAAGTTCCTTATTTAAGTCAAAAATAGTGATAAAAAAGTTTGTGTATAATAAAAAAAGGCGTAATTTTGCAACCGCTTTCGAAGGAGAGTCGGTGACGAAGAAAGACTTGAGCAGATAGTTGCAGTAAGTTTCAAAAAAACGGTCAAAAAAAGTTCAGATTTTTTTTGTTAGAATAAAAAAAACGCTTACCTTTGCAGCCGCTTTCGAAGGAGAGTCAGAGTGAAGGATAATACTGATAAAAAGACGGGATCTGGCGGGACGATAGAGATTGAAAAAATCGAAAAAAAAGTTCAAAAAGATTTGTCAGAATAAAAAAAAGCATTACCTTTGCAACCCGATTCGCAATACGAACTGAGCCGTTAAGAGAATGGCGAGGAAGGCGAGAGGAGAACGATGAAAGAAACTTTATAAGAGATGATACTTTTATAGAGAACGAAAAAGAGCGATCTTTGAAAAAACTTGAACAACAAAAATGTAGTATAAGGAAAGGTAAAAAACATACCGTTCAATTCCGATAGATTCTGAGCTAAAAAAAATAAAGATTACAACGAAGAGTTTGATCCTGGCTCAGGATGAACGCTAGCGACAGGCCTAACACATGCAAGTCGAGGGGCAGCGGGGTTTAGCAATAGACCGCCGGCGACCGGCGCACGGG
>JAEWAN010000016.1 GCA_023391625.1 Bacteroidota bacterium
TCTATTGTTGCCTCTGTTGGGGTTCTTGGGCGAATACGCAGAAGATGGTGACATCGAAAAGCTGGAGTTTTGAGCTTTTCTATTGGGATTTGACTTTCGGTTTATTTTTCACAGCTCTGTTAGGTGCCCTGACATTGGGTAGCTTGGGAGGTGAAGGCCGTACTTTCTTTGGGGATTTGGCAGTAATGGACTGGAATAGTATGAAGTATGCGCTCCTAGGCGGTATTGTATGGAATTTCGGTAATATCTTTCTGACAGCAGCCATTGCTGTAGCCGGGATGTCGATAGGTTTTCCCATTGGTGGAGGCTTAGCTTGGATAGGCGGTATAATTTTTAATTATCTACTGATATCTTTGGCCGGCGAAGTATACCCTGGAAACCAGACATTGCTTTGGATAGGAGTAGCTGTTATTGTGATAGCCATCTGCATTTGTGGCAAGGCTTATGGAAAAATGTCGGCAAGTCAGGCGTCTACTCCTAAAAAAGGTATCTTATTGGCTATTGTAGCGGGGTTGGCCATTATGTTCTTCTATGGCTTGGTTGTAAAATCACTAGATCCTCAGTATGTAACGGGTGGTACGGGAACACTGACTCCCTATACCGGTGTATTTTGTTTTGCTGCCGGTGTCCTTATCACGACTCCTGTCTTTAATACGTTTGCTATGAGTCATCCGGCTCAGGGAAACAAGGTGACAATGAAGGATTATCTGAAAGGTGACACCCGTACACATCTGATTGGTATGTTGGGAGGTTTTATTTGGATGAGTGGTATGGTAGTCAGCTTTATGGGAGCTGGTTCTGCCAATCCGGCTATAGCCTATGCATTGAGTAATGCCGCACCGGTGGTAGCCATGATTTGGGGATTCTTTGTATGGAAGGAGTTCAAAGGCGCTCCAAAGGGGACTGTACCTATGATTGCAACCATGTTTGTGCTCTTTGTTGTGGGGCTGGTACTGATTACTCTTTCAAACTGATATTTTAAATTCATTGTTAACCCAAAATAATATTAAATGAAAACGATTGTAACACAAATTAGACAGAAAAGGTTAATGGCCTTAGTGCTGTTCCTTTTGGTAGGTATGACATCTGTTTTTGCACAGAAACAAGTAAATGTATCTGGCAGAATTACTGATGAGCTTAATGAACCGATGATTGGTGTAAGTGTATTGGAAAAAGGAACGACAAATGGTGTTATAACTGATTTGGATGGCAATTATACTTTGTCAGTGAATGAGGGTTCCACTATTGTCTTTTCGTATATCGGGTATGTGACTCAGGAAAAGAAAGCCGTTGCAGGTACTATGAATATTATACTGAAGGAAGATAGCAAGACTTTGGATGAAGTGGTTGTTGTAGGATATGGTGTACAGAAGAAAAGTTCTGTAACGGGGGCAATTTCTTCCGTAAAAGCAGAAGATTTTGAGAATCGTACCATAACCAATGCTGAGCAGGCCCTGCAGGGTAAAACAGCCGGTGTGCAAATTATTTCTGCATCTGCGGCTCCTGGTTCGAATCCCGCCATTCGTATCCGTGGATATAGCAGTAATGCCAGTTCAGATCCTTTGTATGTGGTCGATGGTTTGCGTACGAAAGACATCAGTAACCTCGAACCGAATGATATTGAGAGTATGGAGGTGTTGAAGGATGCTGCTTCTGCTGCTATCTATGGTGCCCAGGCCGGTAATGGTGTTGTCTTGATTACCACCCGGAAGGCAAAAAAAGGAGTTCGTCGTATTTCTTATGATTTCCAGTTGTCCTCCCAGTCTTTAGGTCGTACTCCTGATATTCTGAATGCTCAGGAATATGTCAATTATATGACTGAAGGTAATCTTATTCCCAGAGAAACAATAGATAGGTATTGGGATGGAAAGACAAATACCGATTGGATAGAAGAGACATTTGAATCATCCATGATGCAGCGTCACAATGTCAATTTCCAAGGTGCCAATGATAATGGCTCATTATTCGCCTCACTCTCTTATTTAAGTAATAATGGTCCCATTGTTGGCAATAAGGATGTTTTTGACCGCATTACCGGCACTGTCAATGCAGATTATAAAGTAAAGGATTGGTTGAAGTTCACGACAAACAATTCATTTTCCCGTTATCATGTACAGTCTGTAAGCGAAGGCTCAGCAACCGGTTCTTTGATGCTGTCTGCCATTCAGCTTGACCCTCTTACTCCAGTTACCTATACACCGGATAAACTGCCTGACACTATGATTAATTATATGAACCAAGGGCATACCTTGCTTCAGAATGCCAATGGTGATTATTATTCTATTTCCCCTTATGGTGACTCCAATAATATCAATCCGTATATCATGCGTGACCGCGGTACAACGAAAAGAGATGGTTTTGTGTTCAGCGGCTCCACTTATCTGGATTTTACTCCGATTAAAGAGCTGGTCATCACTTCACGTTTGGGATACCGTTATACTTACAGTAATTCCTACGGCTATGTTATGCCTAACATTACCTGCTCTGACCTTTATCAGGATTATGTATCGGTAAATGCTACAAGTTCTAATACAACGTATTGGCAATGGGAAAACTTTGCTAACTACACTAAGACATTTGCAGATAAGCACAATGTAAATGTGATGCTTGGTATGTCTTATTCTTCCAATACCTCTTTTGGAGTGACAGGAGGAATCAATGGTAGCCGTTCTGGTGACAAGGTTGATTTAGGTATTACCAAGTTGGATCCCAACTATGCCTATTTTGCGTTCCAAACTGGTACTGCCACCCGTACGGTAAGTGGTGGAGAGAAAAGGAAATATGTAAATCTTTCTTACTTTGGTCGGGCTTCTTATGACTATGCGGGTAAATATTTTGCTCAGTTCACTCTTCGTGCGGATGCTGCCGACTTGTCTATTCTTCCTTTGCAGAAACGTTGGGGCTATTTTCCGGCTGTATCTGTTGGCTGGGTACTTTCCAATGAGAAGTTTATGGAGAATCTCAAGTCGATTTCTCATTTGAAATTACGTGCAAGTTGGGGACAGAATGGTAGTATTGCTGGTTTGGCAGACTATATGTATGATGCTACAATTCTGTCTGAAATCAATTATCCAATGTCCGGAGATGTGTCTTATGAAACGGGTTCACTGCCTTCCGCAACAGGCAACTATGATTTGAAGTGGGAAACTTCTGAACAAATTGATTTAGGTATTGATCTTCGGATGCTGAACGACCGGTTGAGTTTCGGATTTGACTATTATGAGAAAAAAACTAAGGATTTAATTGTAACCGGTATTACTCCTTCGCTGATTGTGGGTAACACGACTTCACCTATGAATGCAGGAAATGTCAAGAACAGCGGATTTGAGTTTGAACTTTCATGGCGTGATAATATTAAGGATTTCAACTATAGCATAAAAGGAAATATTGCTACTTTAAAGAATAAAGTTACTTATCTGCATGAAACTTTGGAACGCATTGAGAGTACGACAAGTGCAGGCATCGGTGTTATGAATTATTTTGAAGAAGGGCACCCCATTTGGTACATGCGTGGTTATGAGTGTACGGGCATTGATTCACAAACGGGTGATCCGATATTTAAGGATATGAATGACGATGGCATTATTGGAGATGCTGACCAAACGGAAATAGGTTCAGCCATCCCCGACTTTACTTATGGTATTACTTTGACTGCTGCATGGAAAGGTTTCGATTTGACGATATTTGGTTCCGGTTCTCATGGCAATGATGTGTTTGCCGGTTATAACCGTACTTCCCGTATGAAAGCGAATACCTTGAAGGAATTCTACGATGGACGTTGGACAACTGCAGGAGACAATGCAAAATATGCCCGTTCCAATCCTAGTAATTATGATAAGTACTTGAAAAGCTCCAAGTTTGTATTCGACGGTTCTTACTTTAAAATCAAGCAGATACAGTTGGGTTATAATTTACCAAAGAATTTGTTGAAGCAGATTGGTTTGAGTAACCTTCGTTTGTATTGTTCTTTAGACGACTTCTTTACATTTACCAAGTATCCTGGATTTGATCCTGAATTTACAAGTACAGGTAGTGCAATGGGGTTGGATATGGGTTCTTATCCGTCCAGCAAGAAAGTCGTGTTCGGTCTTAACGTAGCATTTTAATCTTTAATTCAATACGAAATATGAAAGCAAAATATATTTTATCAAGTTTGTTGCTTGCCAGCTGCACTTTCTTTTCCTCTTGTGTAGACAATCTGGATATCTCGCAGCATGGAGTAAGCACTTTTGAAAGTTTCTATAAAACGGATGCTGATGCGGAAGAAGCCATTATAGCCTGCTATAGTAATTGGAAGGATACTTATGCACCTGCATTCTGGCTGAAGAATCTTCTTTCGGATGATTGCTATTCGGCAGGGGAGAGTTGGACAGCTGCTAGTGCGCAATTGCTGTCGACTTATACATTCGACTCTGATTTTTCTCATATTAAAACGTTGTATACGAATCTTTATAAGGTAATTTATGCCGCCAATATTGTTTTGCAGTATGTAGGGGATGATTCGGTAATTAAACTTCGTGCACGTGCAGAGGCAAAGGTTTTCCGTGCGATGTCCTACATCGAATTGATCAGTCTTTGGGGAACTCCGCCGTTGGTGGACCATCCGTTGAAAGCAAACGAATATTCCCAGGCAAATGGCA
>JAEWAN010000003.1 GCA_023391625.1 Bacteroidota bacterium
GGGTTTGACGCCAGATCGTGGATTCGTTGCCGGAGGAATTGACTATCATCTGGTTGCCGTAACCGCTCGTATGGTCACCGTGTTTGATATAGGCGCTGTGATAACTCTGGGGATTGGAGCCTATGGCGTATTGACCGGGCGAAAGGGTGCCAACTGCAAGATAGGTGTAATCGCTGTTGATCTTATCGGTCTCACGGTTCTCAAAGTCGCCGTCTGATACGATATTGATACCGGGTTGCTGGCTGGTTACTGTGACCTGGTAGGTGGTGTCGCCTTTGGTCGGAATGAATTCGATGGTTTTGGTATTGCCGAACTCGCCGTCGCCTTTCCATTGGTAAGGACCGTAGCCGGGACTGCTGATGGAGAGGGCATCGCCCAAACACATGGAAAGATCCTGGGGAACGGGTAACTCATAGACGCTGACCTGGATATAGTCGGGTTCTACGTCGCAGACTCCTCCCTGGGCATCAATCCGGTATTCGCCTTCGTAACTCTTATCTACATTAGGCAGACGTAAGACGATATTGTCCTCAAAAGGGGGAGTGGAATGATGGACGGTACCGTCTGGAAGGGTGACCGTGATATTGGTATAGTCATTGGCATCGGGTACTACAATGGTTATCTCATCGCCTACGATATAATGGCTGACTCCTGTTTCACTGCCCAATGGCACTGAATTATAATTGGAAAAATAACCGTAAGAGAACGTACCATCTTTTTCATCTTTAACACTTAGATGAAAAACACCCATAGAGTTAGTCAAACGAATAGGTTTCCTTACATTCACTTTCTTCAGTAAAGTTTTTGTAAACTGCCATTCACCGTTTGTACCAGGTACGTCCATAAAATCAGTAGCCAATATATAATTGTTAAACCCACTCGTATTTTCTCTTTTAGTAACAAGAAAAGCCTGCACTTCCGTACCAAAAGATGGATTATAAGCTATCGTTTGCGAACCGGTACACTCAAGATTAGGCAGCATAGTTCCCCCCAACTCATTTCCGCCACTGGTCAACTGGAAAACGACCAGTTTTTTGTCAGATCGAATATAACAAGCTTCCGTTCCTATCTCATACAACAAATCAACCATCTGTTCCTTTCCTTCATCAAGTGCAATCGTTTTAGTCGGATTAGAATCCATATAATTAGCATAAATTGAAACAGTTGTAACTCCTGACTCTACAGGGAAAAGATACAATTTTTCCGAGTTACCCTGATTACGTGTCACGATATATTCAGTTCCAGCCAACGAAATTGGCACTATCTGATCGCCAACTAAGTCATAGTCACTTGTTCCGCATTTCAGCAAGTCGTCTGTAGAATTCACCGCAATAGGTTTATCCGATTTAATGTATGTATTTCTCAACTGAGACCCTGCTGCTGTCCCGTTAGAACGGATAGAATAAGACTGCCCTTTATTTAAAGTAACCCGTATAGTATCATTAATAGATTTGTTATAAACAGGATACTTAGCCTTTATCCTCACATTCGTATCATCCTCAGATGCTACAATCTCAATAGAAGAATATGCTTGCCCGTTACTTAAATTTCCATTCAAATGATCATATTGCATAGGAACAATAAACTCATACCCCAAAGCATTGGTTCCTTTTAATGAATACAACTCACTATTAGAGTTTCTAAGTGAATAATAAGCACTGATAGGAGCAGTAGATGTGATCAACAAACCTTTATCTAAAGGTTGATTATATGGATAAGTATAGAACTTCTCCCGGTAACTGTCTATTAACAAATCCTGAAAGCCCTGAGCCTCCAAACTAATTTTAATGGGTTCAAACGAAGGGTTAGCCGGTTGGGAAATAGTTATTTCTGCCGGTTCATCATAAGTAGCAAATGATAAATAATTCTTATCTGAACGTGTATCTACTATTTTAGGCATGGCGAACCAAAATTCCGTATCTATCTGAGCAAATACCCGGCAAGAACATGTTAATACAAAAAGGATAAAGAACAATTTTTTCATGGGTCTGAATAACTAATAATTATATATAAATATACGTTTTTAATGCTTAATTATTATTTCCAAATAAAAAACATATAAAAGAAGATAAGCATGAATACCTATCTTCTTTTCAAAGACAAATGCAAAGATATATTTTTATTTGACAAAAATTTTATAAGTTGTTTGTTTATTATCTGTTTCTACCTGTAGAACGTACAATCCTTGTCTCTCAGGCATTTGTACAACAGGATTCTTTGGATCCAGCACCTGAGCAGCACATACAATTCCCTGCATATTTACAAAAGTAGCTGTTCCCGACATAAAAGAACCTGTATCCAGAATCATTTCATTACCGGTCACCACTACCGGAAGTCCCCCTTCCGCCCCCTTGTCCTGAGGAACATAATCACAACTTAAAATAGTGGAACCATCCTCTAAAGTCAGCATGACACTGTAAGCCGAGGTTAAATCCCCATTCAAATTCAAAGTAGGAGCCGTTGCTCCCGGAATAGGACTCCCGTTTTTATACCATTGGTATGCTGTATAATTCATACCTCCATTCAAACTGGCATTATATAAAGCCAATACAGAATTCCATTTTTGGGTCATTAAATTACGATTTCCTAATCTCACTGTCACTTCTACCGGTAGCTTTTTACTATCTCCACATTCCGACTTACTCACCAGCTCTACTTCCGCATGATATACCCCTGCAGGAACTATCACGTCACCACCAGGCATATTTACATTAATATACCCCTTTTCTCCCGGCTGTTCTTCCAAATCTTTAAAACCTGCAGCTTTAGCCGATTCATCATACCAGACATTAAAATAAGCCAACTCTGCATTCTTTAATTGATAACTTAAATTATACGACAGGGCATCATCACAAACCAAAACCGCGGAATCAAGCGTAGCCTCTATTTCTGTGGCAGGAGGCAAAATAATACTATCCCGTTGTGTACAACCATTAGCTGTAGAAACCTCAACAACCCATGTTCCTCCCTCACTTACCGTTACCTCCGGTGTACTAAACAGAGGAACGCTATCATTCGGAAGTAAATACCACGCATATGATGTATAAGGAACACCGTCATGAGGATTTTCTAATGAAAGATCTGCCGATCCAAAACAAATAAACTGGTCTCCTGTAATTTTAGGAGAAGGAGAAGGCAATACACTTACCTTAAACGTATCTACAATTTCAAATAACGGGGCAAAATTTATATCATCTATACAAACTCCGGCACCTTCCGTTATTCCATCCGCTGTCATGATACTAACAATTGCCTGACTTTGCAAACCACTTTCCCAAACAGCAGAAGAATACTGTTCCCAATGATTCTTATCCTGCCCATATTTTTTCTTACTACCTTCAGGAATAGTATTAGGCGGTACAATAACATCACTAATACTCTGTCCATTCACAGCAAAACGAAGCTTAGCCGGTACTTCCCCCTCTTTAGCTGTTAAGAAATAAGCGGACATTGTATAACGTGTATTCGGTTTTACATCAATCGTATCATACCACACCCGTGTATTAGCTTGTCCCAGACAGTTTACCACCAACTGACGTCCGGAATTCGGCAAAGCAAGACTATGATCATACACTTCATCAAAAAGAGGATTAACCGACTGGGCTGTTTTTGCTACCGCAAAATAACCCGGCCTGCTTAAACCTTGTTGCGACCCGGAAGCATCCAAATAATCCGAAGAAACGAAATTACTAAGTTTTGTTTTCTGGAAATTACCATTGACAAGCAGGTTTCCCCCCGGTCTATTGTTAAGTACAGTATATACAGCGGCTTCTGCCGGTGAAACTTTCAACACAGACGTATCTGCATCAAGCTCTGTTCCGGCACCATTTCCATCAAGTATTTTCCACTGGTAAGGGCCGTGTCCCGGAGCTTGTAACTCCAATGAATCAGAAAAACATAAATCATACTCATGTAAAGTAGAATAGATACTAATAGTAATATAGGCCTCACTGTTTTCCATCATGCAACCGTCCTTAGGAGTTGCTGTCACTTTATATTCTCCGGAATAAGTTTCATCAGCATTAGGTATAACAACAGGAGATCCAATAAAAGTGTATCCATTCGGACCCTCCCATTGAATATTATCATAACTTCCCGCATCCGTCAAATATAAACGTAATGTATCACCTGTTAAAACATAATCCTGCGATAACTGAGGCTGCATATTCAATTTAAAATAATCGGAAAAATAACCATAGGAACATTTCTCTTCATCTTTACCATTCAGTACACCCATATGGAAGTTACCTTTCTTATTTACCACACGTACTATTTTACCTTCCCCTAGTGTTATCGGCTTTCTGGCATAAGCCCAATCTTCATCATTCCCCGCGATGATAGAAAAATCCGCAGCTTTAAAAACATCCGGATCTCCATTTACTTCAAAATCGTTAATATATTCCTTTTTAGCCAGTAAAGTCACATAACACTGATCCGGTAAAACCGAAAGAAATGCCGCTTCCATAGAACCGGTACAGCCTAAAGGCGGCAGTACCGTTCCGGCAACTTCATCGCCAATACTTGTCATATGAAACACAATAATAGGTTTATTCGCTGAAATATAAATACCTTTTTTAGCTGCCGGAATCGCGCAACTATCAGCCTCACCCACATTCAATGTTTTCCAGTCGGCTCCATCTATCTTTACTTTTGTATTATTTTCTGTAGGAAATACGAACACATATTCAAACACTCCGCCGTTATGTGCCGCAATATATTCTTTTCCAGCCAGCTTTACAGGAACTATTTGTTCACCTATTAAATCGCATGGATAATTACCCCCTCCTTTCACTGCATCATCAGTTGAGTTCACGGCAATAGGTTTATTCGCAGTTATACGCGTATTGTGCAGATGTCTGTTACCCGCTTTGTTACTTGCTTTCAGAGCATAGGTATATCCTCTATGTTCCAAAGGAACTGTCAGAACAGCAGTTGTAGTGGTGGTTGCCGTTGTTTTCTGCTTCAAATCAAAAACAACCTCCGTATCATCTTCCGTGGCTACAACTTCTATCGTAGCATAAGCATCATACCGGTTTGTATTGGGTTGCTTAAATTGCATGGGCACAATAAAATCCACTCCCAAAGCATTTCTCCCTTTCAAACTATACAAATCACTACTAGCTCCATAACAAAAATAATAAGCTGTAATAGGATTCGTTGAAACAATATGGAGTCCAAAAGGACGAGGAGAAGTCATTGTTTCCAAAGATCCGGAATAATCACCGAGAAAAACTTTTTTTGCTGAACGGGCAGGAATCTCTACCGTAATAGGAGGGAAAAAAGCATAATCTTCCGGATTCATATTAGCCGGTTCATAAATCGTTACCGTAGCCGGGGTTTCATAAGTCACCAAACAAAGCGCGATAGTATTCTGCCAATGCTCTCCCACCAAATCTGGTGCTGCAAACCAAAATTCCGTATCAATCTGCGAAAAGATATTAACGGAACAGAACAAAGAAAATAAAATTGGAAATATCTTTTTCATGGTCTCATTTTATAATGTTTCTGGATTAATCTGAAATCAAAGATCCGGTTTTTCAAAAGAAAAAAAGTTCAAATTTAGACCAAATAATGACAATGGATTACCCACCTTTTATTTCAAGAATAAAAGATCCAAAAACAAACTTTTTATTTAACCATTCCTATTTTACAACAATTTTATATTTCCTGTAATCTTTATCCGATACCATCTCCAATACATAGACTCCTTGTTGTGAAGGGGCTGTGATCTCCGGTGAGTCGCCCGTGTAAGATTGTACTGTGATTAAACCGCCGTTCATATCACGGATATACG
>JAEWAN010000004.1 GCA_023391625.1 Bacteroidota bacterium
AAAAAGGAACTTATAAAGTACATATACTATTACAATAATGATAGAATCAAACTGAGGCTAAAAGGAAAAAGCCCGGTGCACTACCGAGCTTTATTCCTGGCTAAATCCGCCTCGTTATTATGATAAAACGTCCAACTTTTGGGGTGCATATCAAGACATACGATTCTATCGGTTCATCAAAAAAGCTTTAAAAGACTCAAAATCTTTTGTCATTGAAACACTTTGCTTAGTTCCTTTCATAAACTCCTGCAGTTTTTCCGGTATCTCAATAGACTCACCAACAATGCCTTCAACCGTATCTTTAAATTTAGCCGGATGGGCTGTTTCCAAAAATACTCCGGTATCACCGGCTTTCATATAATCTTTCAAAGCCTGATAACCACAAGCTCCGTGTGGGTCAAGTAAATATCCGGTATCCTTATAACACTTTCTTACAGTATCCTTTATTTCTTCATCCGTATATCTGGCTCCGCTTATCTCATTTGCAATGGCATCATGTGAATGTCCATACAAATCAAGTATACGGGCAAAATTGCTCGGGTCCCCCACATCCATAGCATTAGCTATAGTTGCAACGGAAGGACGCGGTTTATATTCCCCGGTTTTTAAATATTCAAAGAATATATCATTCCGGTTATTAGAAGCGATAAAATGTTTTACAGGCAAACCCATTTTTGCACCGAACAATCCGGCAGTAATATTTCCAAAATTTCCACTGGGAACAGAGATAATCATATTCCGCGCTTTTTCCGGAGATATCTTTTTCAACTGTGCATAAGCATAAAAATAATAAAAAGCCTGCGGAAGGAAACGAGCCACGTTGATCGAATTTGCCGATGTCAGTTTCATCTTTGCATTCAAATCGTCATCCATAAATGCCGACTTAACCAAACGTTGACAATCGTCAAAAGTACCATCAACTTCTATGGCTGTAATATTTTTTCCCAATGTAGTGAACTGGCATTCCTGTATAGCACTGACTAAACCTTTAGGATACAGTACATACACATGTATTCCGTCTACTCCTAAGAACCCATTAGCCACCGCACTTCCCGTATCTCCCGATGTCGCCACCAATACATTTACCTGTTGTTTTTGCTGCTTACCAATGAAATATGCAAGCAAACGCGACATAAAACGTCCGCCAACATCTTTAAATGCCAATGTCGGTCCATGGAACAATTCAAGACTGTAAATATTATCCTCCACCGGCACCAAAGGAACATCAAAATTCAAGGTATCATATACAATCTTTTTCAAAGAATCAGCATCCACATCTTCCCCGAAAAAAGCATTTGCTACCGTATAAGCAATTTCCTGAAAGGATAATGTTTCAATTGTATCAAAAAACGATTGCGGCAACTGCTTAATCTTATCCGGCATAAACAAGCCCTTATCATCAGCCAAACCTTTAACTACTGCTTCCTCCAGACTTACACCGGACACACTCTTATTCGTACTATAATATTTCATAAACAATACTTTTCTTTTATATACAGAACTGAATTTATTTTACAAATTCTTTCATAAACTCATCGCCTTTCAATATGCCATACTCACCATCTTTAGCCGCAAATTCGTCATAATGAGTCACCTGGTCTGGTTTTTCCCCTGGACGATAAATAATAAAAGGGATCGGAGAATTAGTATGAGTTTTAATAGCGCAAGGAGTCGGATGATCCGGCAATATGGCGATAGAAACCGGTTCGTTCCATGTTGACACTTCTTCAAAAATCGGTTTAACAACCCGTTTATCCAGATATTCTATCGTCTTTACTTTCAGCGGAACATTCCCCTCATGCCCAGCCTCATCACTTGCTTCTATATGTAAGTAAACAAAATCATTTTCACGCAAAGCATCAATGGCAGCCTGAGCTTTTCCTTCATAATTAGTATCATACAACCCCGTAGCCCCTTCTACATGAATAGGAGTCAATCCGGCATACACACCGATTCCATATATCAGATCCACTGCCGAAATAACAGCTCCGGTTTTTATATCATATATCTCACGCAAAGGTTTCATTTCCGGTTTATAACCGGGAGACCACACCCAGATACTATTTGCCTTATCCTTGCCCTCGGCCGCACGCTTCAAGTTCACAGGGTGATTTTCCAGCAATGCCTGAGAACGTAAAATCAAATCATTCAAAAAATCCGCAGTCGGTTGTGCTTCCGGCATTTCCGCCTTCACCATCACATCCCGGAAAGGTGTTCCCGGAACATCATGCGGAGGTGTACATTTTATATGTTTGTTTCCACCTTTCATTTTCAACAAATGACGGTAAGAAACCCCCGGATAAAAACTTACAATATCATTGCCCAATTTTTTCTCTAAGAAAAGAATCAGTTCTTCAGCTTCTTCATTACTGATATGTCCAGCCGAATGATTCTTTATTTTGCCATCCTCAACACAAATCAGGTTACAGCGCATCGCCATTTCACCCGGCTCGATATCAATTCCCATACTGGCGGCCTCCAATGATCCCCGTCCCTCAAAAACTTTAGGAACATCATAGCCCAAAACACTCAGGTTTGCAATTTCACTTCCAGGAGCAAATCCTTTGGGAATCGTATCCAGAATACCATTCTTTCCCAAAGCTGCAATTTTATCAATTGTCGGCTTATCAGCGGCCTGCAACGGCGTTTTATTCCCCAATGCAGCGATTGGTTCATCAGCCATTCCATCACCCAATATTATAATATATTTCATATGTGTTTAATTAACAGATCGTGAGTGCAAAAATAAAGAATTTATCCGACTAAATAACCGGGCTCAACAGAATTATATCACCGCCGGACAAATAAATCTTACCATTCTATTTCCGTTTTGCCATGAGCTTTTAAATAATCATTTGCCAAAGAAAAATGATTATTTCCAAAGAAGCCGCGATAGGCTGAAAGAGGTGACGGATGCACCGATTTCAATACCAAATGGCGTGATGTATCAATAAACGATCCTTTCTGCTGAGCATACGATCCCCACAGAAGAAACACCAGGTTATCTTTTTGCTCTGCCAAAATACGAATTGCAGCGTCGGTAAACTGTTCCCATCCTCTACCCTGATGAGAACCGGCGCGATGTGCCTGTACCGTAAGCGTAGCGTTCAAAAGCAAAACCCCTTGCTTAGCCCACCGCTCCAAATTTCCGGTCTGGGGCATAGGTTTACCCAAATCCCGTTCTATTTCCTTAAATATATTTATCAGTGAAGGAGGAAACTCTATCCCGTCATTTACAGAAAAGCATAAGCCATGAGCCTGCCCTTCGCCATGATACGGGTCCTGCCCTATTATCACCACCTTTACATCATCAAACGGACATTGATCAAACGCATTAAAAATAAGCTTTGCCGGAGGAAAAATCCGTTTGGTCCTATACTCAGACCGGACGAATTCAGTCAATTGTTCAAAATAAGGTTTATCAAATTCCGGCTGTAATACTTTTTTCCAGGAGGGTTCAATACGTACGTCCATAATCAAGAAAGTTTTAGATAAATTATTTCAATTTTCCTACAAAGGTATAGATTCTTTTTTATTGCAATTCATTCTTTCACATACAAATCTTAATTTCCGGTCACCTAATAAAATAAAAAGTAGAAACCAAAAAGAGGTTGCTCTTTTCTGAACAACCTCTTAACTATATAAAATCATTTATACATTTTGTTTAAAACAAAATATGGTAGTAATTCTACAGAAACTTAAGCTTACACGATTCCGGAAAATCCCATGAATGCCATGGCAAGCAAACCGGCAGTTAATAAAGCGATAGGTGTTCCTTCCATTCCTTTAGGAACTTTCACCAAAGACAATTGTTCACGAATACCGGCAAATAAAATCAATGCCAATCCAAACCCAATGGCTGTAGAAATAGCAAACACCACACTTTCCAAGAGATTAAAATCTTTCTGAATTACCATAATGGCAACTCCAAGTATGGTACAATTGGTTGTTATTAACGGTAAGAAAACTCCTAAAGCCTGATACAACGCTGGAGAAATCTTTTTCAGAATTATCTCCACAAGCTGCACAAGAGCGGCTATTATCAGAATAAAAACAATCGTTTGCAAAAATCCTAAGCCAAAAGCATCCAACACCGTTTTCTGAATTATATAGGTAAAAATAGTAGCAATAGTCATAACAAATGCCACTGCCCCACTCATTCCCAAAGCGGTATCAATTTTCTTGGACACGCCTAAAAACGGACAAATCCCCAGAAACTGAGCTAAAACGATATTATTAACAAAAACCGCGCTGATAAAAATCAAAATATAGGTCATAATATATATCTTGTTTATAGAATAATATAACGAATAACAATAAGCTTTAAGCTTTCCGTAACTTATTAATTATAGCAATTAAATAACCTAACGCTATAAAAGCACCGGGAGCCAGTACAAAAATCAACATACCATAGCTTTCGGAAAAAACGGTTAAGCTAAATACCTTTCCTGTACCCAAAAGTTCTCTCACTGCACCCAGCAAAGTTAAGGCGAAAGTAAAACCAAGCCCCATTCCTGTACCATCTAACATAGAACGGAAAACATTATTTTTAGCGGCAAACGCTTCCGCACGTCCCAGCACGATGCAGTTAACCACAATGAGGGGAATAAACAATCCCAGGCTGTCAAACAAAGCCGGAATATATGCCTGCATAACCATTTCCACCACAGTTACGAACGTAGCAATCACCACTATAAAAGCCGGAATCCGCACCTTATCCGGGATAACGTTCTTTAGTAAAGAAATCACGATATTAGAGCAAATCAGCACAAATGTTGTAGCAAGTCCCATACCCAAACCGTTTATAGCCGATGAAGTAGTACCAAGCGTAGGGCACATTCCCAGTAATAATACGAAAATAGGATTCTCCTTTAGTATCCCATTTGTCAGGACTTTGATATTAGAGTTATTACTCATAATTATGATGTTTAATTTAAATCAGGAAAAGCTCATTTAATAAGTAGCGCCACTATCGGCATCGGTAGTATCAGTTGCACCGCTATTGGCGTCAGTCTGGTTTATATCCGTGCCTCCATAAGCAGCATAAGCGCACCGTACGGCTTCCAGAAAAGCCCTGGAACTAATTGTCGCTGCAGTAATGGCATCAATATCCCCGCCATCCTTTGTTACTCTCAGATCATCCGAAGCTGGATTCTTACCTTTAATACTTTGCTGACCTTTGTCTGTTTTAAACCAGTCTGTCATCTTTGTACCAAGTCCCGGAGTTTCTTTCTGTTCGAGTACGGAATAATCAACAATGTTAGCATCTGCATCAAAACCAACCATTATTTTAATTTCACCGCTAAAACCATTTTTTGACACGGCTTCCACAGCTCCACCTACTACATTTCCCTGCTCGTCATAGGCTCTATATACAACCATATCAGAACCTTCTACTTCAACGACTTCCGCATCCGCCAAACGATGATAAGGAGGCAAAACTTCATTAATTGCATTTTGTTGTTTTGCCGTTTTTGCCTGTTCTATAGGCTCTTTTGTAAGAGCATAAACAGAGGCCAGGATTGTTGCTGAAAATACTGTGATACACACAAGCACCAACAACATATTTCTAAAAGTCGATTCTAATTTTGCCATTATTTTCTTACCTCCCCAAATCTTTTAGGTTTAATATATGTATTCAGCAACGGAGTAAAAGCATTCATAATCAGAATAGCGAATGACATTCCTTCCGGATAAGCCCCGAATAGCCGTATCACAACGGTTATAACACCAATGCCTATACCATAAATCACCATTCCCCACTTACTCATTGGTGAAGTGACATAATCTGTTGCCATAAAAATTGCTCCCAGCAACAAACCTCCCGTAAGTAAATGAACCAAAGGTGAAGCATACGTTTCAGGATTAACCCAATACATAATTCCGGTAAATACGAAAACTGTTGCCAGGATACTGACCGGAATGTGCCATGTAATTACTTTTCTTATCAATAAATAAGCAAATCCGATTAACAAAGCTATTGCAGATATCTCACCAAGAGAACCGCCCATATTACCTATAAGCAAATCAACCATATCCGGTATGTCGTTTGAACGTCCTTTGATCATAGCCAACGCCGTAGCCCCCGTATCTGCATCCAGATAATGTGTATTAAATGGGATAGGTCTCGGCCAACTGGTCATTTGCACAGGAAAGGATATCAACAAAAAGACCCGACCGACCAAAGCCGGATTAAAAGGATTATTACCCAATCCTCCAAAACTCATTTTTCCAATGCCAATAGCGACTAAAGCCCCTATAACAACAATCCATACCGGCAAATTAGACGGCAGGTTAAAAGACAACAATAAGCCTGTCACAATAGCAGAACCATTGTTTATAGTAGATACTCCTTTCAAAAGGAAACGTTGTATCAGATATTCGAAGATGACACAAGCAAGAACTGCCGTAACACTAACAACCAGCGCACCTATTCCAAAAAAATACAAGGCCACGATATACGCCGGAATCAATGCAATTATTACATCCCGCATGTCTTTTGACACAGAATTGCCTCCATGAATATGCGGAGCCGGTGAAATAACAAGTTTATTCATATATTACAGAATTACCCTTAAGGATATCAATCAAAATTACTTTTCAATTAAAAATTATTTTCGGTTCCGTACAATACTGGCTACCGTCACTTTTCCATAACGTATATTATCCAACAAAGGAATACACGCAGGACAACTATAGCTACAACTACCACATTCTATGCAATCCAACACCCTGTTCTTTTCTACATCACTCCACAGTTTACGGTCTGTCTGGACATTTAAAAGATATGGTTCCAGCCCCATAGGACACGCAGAAACACAACGGGCACAACGAATACAATTCTGCGCCTGCTTACGATGAGCTTCCGCTTCCGTCATAAACAACACTCCGGCACTCCCTTTGGCTGTAGGAATATCCAGACTCATCAAAGCCCTCCCCATCATAGGTCCTCCTCCTATTATTTTACCAGTATCTTCCGGAATACCTCCCGCCTGGTCAACCACATTAATCAACGGAGTACCGATACGTACTCTATAATTTCCGGGGTTAACCAATGATTTTCCCGTAATGGTGATAATACGTTCAATCAAAGGTTTATTCTTTTGCACAGCTTCATATATAGCATATACCGTACCTACATTTTGTACTACAGCTCCCACTTCGATAGGAAGCGCACCACTCGGCACCTGCCGTCTTATAACCGCATCGATTAATTGTTTCTCCCCACCCTGCGGATATTGAACTTTCAAAGGCATTACTTCTATACCATCAAAAGAACGGGTAGATATTTGATTCTGAAAAAGCTCTATGGCATCTCTTTTATTGTTTTCAATACCTATAATGGCTTTAGACACCTGAAGCGCTTTCATAATAATGGTCACGCCAACCAGAATTTCCTCACACTTCTCCATCATCAGTTGGTGGTCACACGTAAGATAAGGCTCACACTCCACTGCATTTACAATAAGGACCTCCGCTTTTTTTCCCGGAGGAGGAGTTAACTTCACATGAGCAGGGAAAGTGGCTCCCCCCAACCCCACGATTCCGGCA
This sequence comes from Bacteroidota bacterium, assembly GCA_023391625.1. Taxonomy (GTDB): domain Bacteria; phylum Bacteroidota; class Bacteroidia; order Bacteroidales; family Paludibacteraceae; genus QVMH01. The sequence continues at coordinate 7,552 of JAEWAN010000004.1, forward strand.
TCCGTTATCTTTTGGATTATTTCTTCTTTTGACAGTTTACACTCCCGGATTACCTCCGTGCTCCTGTCTATCGTTTCCAGCCATTCATCCCCTTCCGCATCTATGAAAACAGACAAACGTTTATAACCTGAAGCGTCCAGGGCATTTTCTATCTTCACAACTGTACCGGAAACCGAACTATGCACATTAGAAGACACAAAACCATTAGCACGGCCTATCAACTGACCGACTTTGACTTTATCTCCTTTTTGAACCACCGGCACACTGGGTGCTCCGATATAAGCTGCCAACGGGACAATGATTTGTTTCGGCATTGCTGCGGAAACAATCCTTTTTCCTACGGAAAATTTATTTTCTTTAGGATGAATACCACCGATTCTAAATGTTTTCATATATCTTACGATCAGAACTTCTCAAATATCAAAAAAAAACGACTAAGGCATTGAGACACGATCATTATTTATGTTTATACTTTCTTATTTATAAGCTCACCACTTCTTCCTTTACATCAGAAGCTACTTTCTTTGGAGGAAAGTTTAGTTCCCAAATTGCCCCGGTAGGACACTCGGACACACATTTCCGGCATAAACGGCATTTTTCATCATCTATATAAGCCAAGTTATCAGCCATAGTTATCGCTTCAAAAGGACACACTTTAAAACATTTTGAACAACCGATACAAGCCACCTGACAAGCTTTTTTAGCAACAGCGCCTTTATCTTTATTCATACAGCTCACATAAATGCGGCGCGATTTAGGCCCTTTCTTTCTCAATTCTATCAACAGTTTGGGACAGGCCTTCACGCAAGCGCCACAGGATGTACACTTTTCTTCGTCAATTTCCGGAAGCAAAGTTTCCGGATTTATATGCAAAGCATCAAACTGGCATGAAACTTCACAATCGCCCAAACCAAGGCAACCAAAAGAACATCCGGTCTCTCCGCCATATAAATTATGAACAATTGCACAGGATTGCACTCCTTCATACTGATTGGTATGAGAACGATTTTCACAAGAGCCGTTACAACGGACCACGGCAACGGTAGGATCTGACACTGATGCATTTTTTCCCAACACACCAGCCACTTTTTCCATCGTATCACTTCCTCCCACAGGACATAAAAGCCCATCCAACTCATTAGCCTTCACACAAGCATCGGCAAAACCCCGGCAGCCCGGAAACCCACATCCACCGCAGTTAGCTCCGGGTAAAACAGCTTCTACTTCATCAATACGCGGATCTTCATATACATAAAATTTTTTTGCCGCAAGAAACAGGATAACAGCAGCAAAAGCGCCAATCAATCCCAGTGTTATCAAAGATACGATAATTATATTCATGATACGATTTGTGTTATATGCATTTTTACAATTCAATAAACAAACAACCCCCTACTGTCTCCGCACATAAAACCGAAAACGGGTTTTTAGTTTATTTTTAAATAAAGACAATATCAAATAATACGGAATAAGCGATGCCAGAGCTATTGTTCCGGACAGGGACTCATTATCTATGAAATATCTAAGAACAAATAATAGAAATAATATTATTACAAAAGGGAGCACGAAAGCCAGAAGAACAGCTTTCAATCCGGAGGAACGTTGGCCGTAAACAACCACAGGATCACCAGGTTTTAATGAGAGATCATGCGTAGTAGCCTCTATGATTTTTTCAGCCGAATCTGCTGCAGTGCAAGCAGACTTTGCATGACACCCGCTGCATGCTGAAAGCTGAGTTATCAACACACGAACCTGGTCTTTTTCAATATTTAGTATTTTTCCGGTATGCTCGATTATTTGGTCCATTTTGCAAACTCGACATTACAATCTGCCACAAATGTAAAGATATTCTGCATACAAACAAAAAAAACGTGCATAAATTTAGCACTTAATTTCTGAAAAAATAACTAAAACAAAAAAACGGTCACTGCATGACTGAGCAACCGTTTTTACAACTCACTTATTTTCATTTTTCATATCTGAACCAGCTAACGGAACAAATTAATATCCCCTTTCAGCTCATACTTTACTCCATCGCTTCCCCTGGCCCGAATAACATAAAAGTATGCAGCAGGAGCAGCCTCCCGACCGTTTATCCTTCCGTCCCATCCCTGAGCAGGATCACTCCATTCATACACAAGCTTACCCCAATTGTTATACACACGACACTGAAAAGTTTCCAGCGAACGGTAAGCTACCCTGAATTCATCATTTATACCATCACCATTAGGAGAAAAAGCATTCGGAACCCGTAAAAGCGATTCTGTGACCCGTACAATAACCGAATCCGTCACTACACATCCCTGCATATTACTCAGCTGCAAAGCGACCTTGTAAACCCCGCTTTCCACAAACCGGTGTCTATGCTCGTGAACAGAGCGTGTAATCAGAGGAGTAGTGCTGTTATCTTTATAAATAGACCAAACCGGAAAGGACAAATTCATATCGGGATCACTGGAATTACAGTTAAAGTTAATCTCCAGTTCACCAGAACCTTCCACCTGATCCGCATCCTTAGGGCCGTCCACTTCATTTAATGCATCACGGGTCACCGTTTCATGAGTTATATGGCTGGCAATACCCACCGGCTGGACTTCCTCATCATTAAATTCAACAAAAGGAATCTGAATCCCCATCAGTTGCGCATACTGGTCGCCAGAGAACTTAAAAGAAGTCCTTTCCAAAGAAGTAGGGACATCAAATACATTGGAAGTTAGGTTAACCACTTCCTCTACCACCTCCTGATTCCAGGAGTTCTCGCCCCAAACAAGCGTGGTATATTCCATTGTAAACTCTCTATCCAAACGATGTTCACTACCTGAAGCGTCCTGATAACGAATAACAAGATTATCAAAACCGGAAAGTTCAAAACTTGTCAGTTCACAAGACAAAGAATCTGCCGGTGAAGCCAGGTTCAATGAAACGACCGCCGGATTCAACACATAATCTTCATAATCCAATACCCAAAGGGTCTTCCTTACCCCATCCACTTCCAGAATATATCCAGTTTCACTATCCGGTAAAAGTTCCGGCTGATTACTAATAGAAAAAGTAGGATTAGAAAACTTATACCAATTTATGCTGGTGTACGTTTTATCGTTATATTCTATTTCGGTATCATTCGTTATTCCATTTATAATAATAAGGTAATCTACTCCGGACTCATCGTCCAGTACAAGAGAAGCTGAAACATTATGTATTGTAAAAGGATTGTCCGCCCACAAAAACGGCGCCATGCCTAATAAAAAACAAAACAAAAACAGTTTTTTCATAACACGAAAAAATTAACAGCATTCTTTATTAGAGGAAACACTGCAATTTATTAATCATAACTCTTATTTTATATAGCAAATGTACGTCTTTATAATGAAAAACAAAAAAAACGTTGAATTATTACCCTCCTATAAAGAGATGCATTAGATTTTTTGTAAATTTGCATTCAACAAATAAATATATTATTTGATAATCAAGCACTTTCACAAAAATGTTTATTTGTATCCAATGAAATTATGAAAAAACAAATCAACTATATAATTGTTGTAATTTTACTTTCGTTTTCCATACAACTGTTTTCACAGGAAAACAAACCATACCAGACTAAAGTCGTAAACGGAGTGGAATATTATGTTTATACGGTTCAACCCAGGGAAGGGTTATATCGTATAAGCAAAAATTTTAATGTTTCACAAGACGAAATAATACAAGCTAATCCTGAAATCAAATCCGGGGTTAAACTTGGACAGGTGCTATTGATTCCGACTAAAAAAGCGCACCCAAAAACAGCTGCAGACGCAACACACTCTTCCCAACCAGCTACTTCCGAAAGCTCCACCCCTCCTGTAGACATTATAGCTGCCGCTTTTGGCCAACCTGCAACATATACTCCGGGAGCTAATCATAGCGAACCACAAACAGCTGCTACCGACCCCCATTTTTACTATCACAAAGTGGAAAAACAACAAACATTGTATTCTCTTAGTAAAAAATACGGTGTAGACCAAAAAGACATTATAAAATACAATCCGGATGCAGCACGGGGCATACGTAAAGGAGAGGTATTGCGAATACCTAAACCGGAAGACATATATGCCGACAAAAAACAAAAAAAATTACAGGAAGACATTTCCGTGAAATACCTTATTCATGAAATAGAACCCAAAGAAACATTTTATTCCATCAGTAAAAAATACAATGTCAAAGTAGCTGATATACGGAAAATAAATCCGGGAGTAGAAATGCTGACTATCGGGCAGGAACTAAAAATACCATATTATACCGGGTTAATGACCACCGATACGATCAATGGGAAGGCCACTACCTATATTGATTGGGATAAAATACTGCAACCACGGGACACTGCCAAAATAACAACTCCTGTACGAATAGCTTTTTTACTGCCGTTCGTCCTTGAAAACAAACAAGACCCTAACGTTCCAAGGTTTGTCGAATTTTACGCCGGAGCGCTAAAAGCGATTTACGAAACTAAAGACGAAGATATTTCTATTGAATTATATACGTATGACACAGGCAAAACCCTGGAATCTATACAAAATGTTTTCGCCAAGAATCCGGGACTGAAGAACATGGATTTAATTATAGGCCCGGCATACAGTTCACAGGTTTCTGCTGCAACACTATTCGCTAAACAAAATAAAATAAAAACCTTGATTCCTTTCACGTCCAAAGTTCCTAATATCGAGACAAATCCTTACGTGTTTCAGTTTAATGCAGTGAATAGTGAAATAGAATACGATTTTATGAAAAAAGCTTTTGCAAGCAAATGGGACAAGATGAACTATATTTTTGCAGACATAGCCCACGTCCCGACAACAGACGATGGACTTATCATCAGCCAGCATGTAAAACAAATCCTTGACTCGCAAAATAAAAAACATACTTCTGTAACACTATCCGACCCGTTTGTCAATCCGTTTGACTCTGTAATGGTGTACGGTCAGAAGAATATGGTTATTTTCAATACGGAAAGGTTTCAGTATATTGAACCTTATCTGGAAAGCCTCAACCGTACCGACCAGCAACATGATGTCGTTATATTGGAAAGATATGGCTGGAAAGGACACGAAGTATACAGACCGGTAGGAGTATATGTAGCCCCATTTAAAATGGAACGTGACATGAAACAGTTAGAGCAGTATGACACCAACTTTGTAACACTGTTCGGATGGGAGTCTTCTTCACATCACCCCCGGTATGACATATGGGGATATGACCTGACCCGTTTCTTCATCAATATGTTATCTGATAAAAATCTGAACATTGAAACCTTGCTTGAATTGAAACCGTATACCGACGGGATACAGTCACAGTTTCACTTTAAACGGAACTCTACGAACGAAGGATTCATCAACTATCAGCTGTACATAGGAGAAAGCCAAATAAAATAAAAACTACAAGTATTAAATACTTTATGCACAAGATTAAGCTCCTGATTATCTTATCACTGTTTCTTACACTGAAAGTTTCAGCCCAGACCACATTGATGGATCCTGCCGAAATTTACATTGGAACGTCTCACGGAGCTACCGCGTCAATGATTCTTTTCCAGCCGCAAGTAAAACAGGATATACTTTTGGGTTACAACGGAGGAATCATGTTCCGTTATGTAAACGAAAAACACAAGGGGCTTCAGATAGAATTAAACTTTTCACAAAGAGGCTGGAAAGAAAAAAACGTTGATTATGCCCGCCAACTTAATTACCTGGAATTGCCGTTCCTCGCCCACTTTTATTTTGGCGATAAAACACGTTTTATCATAAATCTCGGTCCCAAAATAAGCTACCTGATCGGAGAAAAGGTTTTAATGGACGGAACGGAAAACCTTACCGAACAGGAACAAAAGAACAACCCTCAACATTCGGAAAAGGTTCAAAAGCCATTTGATTACGGTATTACCGCCGGAATAGGTGTAGAATTCAAAATCAAGAAACAGGCTCTAAACCTGGAAGCCCGAGCCAACTACAGCTTCAGCACTATCTTTTCCAACACCCTGAGTGACTACTATTCTTTCTCGGATAATATGAATGTTGCATTAAACCTGGGCTGGATGATTCGACTCAAATAATCATTTCTTTCAATTTTTTGGTCAGTTTACACACTCTTTTTGAAATTATTTAAGCACTCTTTTCAGCAGATTTAAGTAATTTTGTCTCATAACATAAAGGTGACTTTATTAATCAGAATAATCAATATTATTAATTTTTTATATCAACCTGCCGGATACTACCGGCATAAAAGAAAAAACAAAATGAATATGAAACAATTTGATCTTACAGGAAAAGTAGCCCTTGTTACAGGAGCTACATACGGTATTGGTTTTGCCATTGCAACCGGATTGGCAAAAGCGGGAGCTACCATTGTTTTCAACGATATTAAACAAGAATTGGTAGACAAAGGATTAGCAGCCTACAAAGAAATCAACATTCCAGCTAAAGGATATGTTTGTGACGTAACAAACGAAGATCAGGTTAAAGAATTCATCGCAACAGTAGAAAAAGAAGTAGGGACAATAGATATCCTGGTAAACAATGCAGGTATCATCAAACGTATACCAATGCACGAAATGTCTGCTGCTGAATTCCGTCAGGTAATTGACATTGACCTAAACGGTCCTTTCATCATGTCTAAAGCCGTACTTCCCGGTATGATGAAAAAAAGACAAGGAAAAATCATCAACATTTGTTCTATGATGAGTGAACTTGGACGTGAAACCGTATCTGCTTACGCTGCAGCAAAAGGAGGTTTGAAAATGCTTACCCGCAACATCGCATCTGAGTACGGAGAATATAATATCCAATGTAACGGTATAGGCCCGGGTTATATTGCTACTCCTCAAACAGCACCTTTACGCGAACCTCAACCAGACGGTTCACGTCATCCGTTCGACTCTTTCATTATCGCCAAAACTCCGGCTGCACGTTGGGGAACTCCGGAAGACTTAGTAGGTCCTGCCGTATTCCTGGCTTCCGAAGCATCTGACTTCGTAAACGGACATGTACTGTATGTAGATGGAGGTATTCTTGCATACATCGGAAAACAACCGAAATAAAAAATGATTACAATAAGAAAAAAATGATAAAAAAGATATTTTTCTTTATTTCTGTTGCTTTCTTTTTTATTGCATGTAACACAGCGACAGACACCATCATTGTTACAAACAGTAATCCGGAACTTGACAGGAACAATGAAATGGTAGAAATACAGATAACTGATTTGAAATCTGATTTCACCAATTCTTCATTCATCCTAAAAGATGAAAAAGGTGTGGAAGTGCCATACCAAATCATCAAGGAAAATTCCACACCGGTATCACTGATTTTTCAGGCCAGCGTACCTGCTGGTTCCAGTGTGAAATATATCCTGAAAAAAGGAAAACCTGCCGAGGTAAAAGCAAAAACATCTGCCCGTTTCGTTCCGGAACGGAGCGACGACTTTGCCTGGGAAAACGATTTCATGTGCTATCGTTTGTACGGACCCGGATCTGCCAAATGGAATTCCAGCAACGGAATGGATCTTTTCTTTAAACGTACTGGTGATTTAATGGTCGATAATTTCTATCATGAACATCTGGTAAATAACAATTCATACCATATCGATCATGGAATGGGATTGGATTGTTACATTGTAGGGAACACTTTAGGAGCAGGTTCCATAGCCCCCTACACCTCCAAACTATGGGTAGGAAAGACTTTTGATCATTATGAAGTTCTGGAAAACGGTCCGTTACGCTCTAAATTCACCTTGGTATACGATTCTGTAAAAGTGGACTCCGTATACCTAAAAGAAACATTGACAATCACTGTCGATGCTGGGCGAATACTGAACAAAGCCGAAGTACGTTATGAAGGAGAAAATATTCCTATGCAACTGGCAGGCGGAATTTTCACTCACGACGGCAAAGGTGCCAGACTGGAATCTAAAGACGGCGGCATCATAGGGTATGCCGAAGATGCGACAGACGAAAGAGGAACGCCTGCCGGAAGAAACTATGTGGGTATATACATGCCGGGCGACAGCGTTACCACCCGTCTGGAAGGAAATCATTTACTTATATTAAACGACCGCTATAATGTAGGTTCCGATTTTACATACTATTTCGGTTCCGGTTGGAGTGAATGGCAGTTTCCTAATGATTTGGACTGGTTCAACGCGTTATTTGACTTCAGCACGTCTTTAGAAGAACCGCTAAGCGTTACCATACAATAAAAGCAAAACTTATCTTATTCAAAAAATGAGGTGAATCAATTTTTGATTCACCTCATTTTTATTTGTACGACTTAATGGAGGACGTATCCAGATATTCTATACTTTTTTCAGAAAGGAGAAATACCCTTCCTTTTTATCCTCCATATGAAAAATTGAAAGGCATACTATCCTGCCTTACCCCTTACTAACAGGCATAAAAAAACCGCTTCTTAGCAGGAAAGCGGTTTAATTTTCTCTTAAGAAACTCTTATTAGTTTTTAGAAGCTTCCAAAGATTTTTTACGGAATTCTTTTAATGCTTTTTCAATTTCCAAAGAAGCTTTACGAGCACGAGTTCCTGCTGCTTTGTTTCCTTTTTCAATTTGTGCTTCTGCATCTTTGAAGAAAGCATCTAAATCTGATTGAAGTTTTCCTACTAAATTTTTCATTTTTCTCTTTTTAAAATTGGTGAATAAATATAATATCTTTTCTTTTGAATTGCAAATATAAAATATAAACCGTAATATTCTCCCTTTTACAAAAAGAATTTACGTAATTATTAAAAATAATTTTGCGCTTATTCATCTATTATAACCACAATAACCGAATATTTGTTCACAACATAAAAGAAACTTTCAAAAAAACTTTTTAAAAGAAAAGTTATCTACACAAATACTCTATCTAAGGTTTTCCAGAAGGAAATATTCTTTTTATAAACGATATATTTTCAATCAAAAGCACAAGCTATCTCTTTTTTTCTTATCTTTGCACGCTCAAAAACGTATAACGTAATACACAGAAAACTACATTATTATAATTATGAACATTGCTAAAAAAGAAATCGACCAAAACAATGCAATTGTAACGGTTCACGTAGAAAAAGCAGATTATGCTGAAAAAGTAGAAAAGACCCTACGTGATTATCGGAAAAAAGCAAATATGCCGGGATTCCGTCCAGGTATGGTACCAATGAGTTTGCTGAAAAAAATGTACGGAAAATCAGTTCTGGCTGAAGAAGTTAACAAACTGGTTTCAGAAGGGCTGTATGATTACATTCGTGAAAACAAGCTTAATACTTTAGGTGAACCGCTACCTAATGAAACAGAACAACCGGAAATCGATTTCGATACTCAGGAAGATTTTGATTTTGTATTCGATATCGCTATTGCTCCTGAATTTGAAGTTAAGTTAACTCAAAAAGATAAAATCCCATATTACAACATCACTGTAAGTGATGAAATGATAGACAACCAGGTAAAATCTTATACCGGACGTTACGGCAAGTATGTACAGGAAGAAACTGTGGAAGAAAAAGACATGGTTAAAGGAAACCTGTTTGAAGTAAAAGACGGAAAGATTGCTGAAGGAGGCGTAAACGTACAGGACGCAGTACTTACTCCTGCTTATATGAAAGATGAAGATCAAAAGAAACTTTTTGTGGGAGCTAAAAAAGGAGACGTTATCGTTTTCAACCCGAAAAAAGCATTCGAAAACCCGGTTGAAATTTCATCTTTGCTTAAAATTACCAAAGAACAAGCTGAGAACTTCGATTCTGACTGCCAGATAACAATTGAAGGAATTACCCGCTACTACGAAGCTGAAATTAACCAAGAGTTATTTGACAAAGTGTACGGAGAAGGCAACGTAAAAAGCGAAGAAGAATTCCGTAACAAAATCAAAGAAAATATTCAGGAAACATTAAAAGCCGATAGCGACTACAAGTTTGCACTGGACGCAAGAGAAACACTGGTAAGCAAATTAAGTGATTTGACTTTCCCGGACGCATTCCTGAAACGTTGGGTATTAGCAACAAACAAAGACCTGACCGCAGAAAAACTGGAAGAAGATTATCCAAAAATGATAGAAGACCTGAAATGGCATCTATTAAAAGACAAACTGGCTCAGGCTAATGAAGTAAAAGTTGAATCTGCTGATGTAGAAGAATATGCTAAAAAGATAGCACGCGCTCAATTTGCCCAATATGGAATGATTGGTATCGAAGACGATATTCTGAACAACTATGCACAAGACATGTTGAAGAAAGAAGAAACAATCAAAAATATTGTGGACAAAGTGGCAGAAGACAAAATTCTGGAAGCTGTCAAAAAAGCCGTTAAATTAAACGAAAAAGAAATATCCATCGAAGATTTTAACAAAATGTTCGAAACAAAATAAGAACACCGTTCTTGTTTGAAAAGGCTTTCGACCGGAAAACTGAACAAAAGAATCACTTCTGCTGTTCTTTAACCGCCGGTTGGAAGCCTTTTCAGGTTTAAGTAAATCCGGTACACACATCAAAGATGTCAGTTAAAAAAACATTAATCTTACAGACATTCCCAAACTTTGGTATAGGTTTTGTAAAATATAAAAGAGTTTACTGCAACTGACAAAACAAGTTATTAATTATATAAGAAAATCAATATGAATAACAACAATGAATTTCGTAAATATGCCACGAAGCATCTTGGCATGAATGGATTGGCTCTGGATAAATATGCTCAAATAACAAACGATTATATCTCCCCCTCCATCTTGGAAGAACGCCAACTAAACGTAACACAAATGGATGTTTTCTCCCGTTTAATGATGGATCGTATTATTTTTCTCGGCACACAAATTAACGATTATACAGCCAATGTAATACAAGCCCAACTATTATTTTTAGACTCTTCCGATCCGGGAAAAGACATTTCCATTTACCTGAATTCCCCAGGTGGTTCCGTATATGCCGGTTTGGGCATCTATGATACCATGCAATTCATTTCATCCGACGTTGCTACCATCTGCACGGGTATGGCAGCTTCAATGGCGGCTGTATTACTGGTAGCCGGACAGAAAGGGAAACGTTCTGCTCTTAAACACTCACGTGTCATGATTCACCAACCAATGGGAGGTGTGCAGGGACAGGCTTCTGATATCGAAATCACAGCCCGTGAAATAATGAAAATGAAAAAAGAACTATACACCATTATTTCCGATCATTCCGGAAAAACATACGAACAGATTGAAAAAGATTCCGATCGTGATTACTGGATGACTTCACAGGAAGCTTTGGAATACGGCATGATAGACCAGGTACTGGTACGTGACAAGAAATAAATTTGAACATTATCCATAAAATACTAAAAGCCAATAGCTTATATACGCTACTGGCTTTTGTTTTACATCACGGAAAAATCATTAATATTTCGTAACTTTGCAGCCTATAATTTTATAACTCGTATATGCCTAAAAAAATAAATACCTGCAGCTTTTGCGGACGCCCCGAATCACAAGTGGATTTCCTCATAACGGGAATGGAAGGCGTACAGATATGTAACGAATGTGCCATACAAGCCGCTGACATAGTAAAAGAAAATACAATCCGTTTACACAAACAACCGGAAATCAATAAACAGGAAATACCCAAACCTGCAGAAATAAAAGAATACCTTGACCAGTATGTCATCGGTCAGGATGAAGCAAAAAAGAACTTATCCGTAGCTGTATATAATCACTACAAACGATTAATGCAAGTTCCTACCGAAGATGACGTGGAAATTGAAAAATCCAATATCATCATGGTAGGTTATACCGGTACTGGAAAAACATTGCTTGCACGTACCATTGCCAAGAAACTGCATGTTCCTTTCACCATTGTAGACGCTACCGTACTGACAGAAGCCGGATATGTAGGGGAAGACATAGAAAGTATTCTCACCCGCCTGCTCCAAGTTGCCGATTACAACGTAAAAGAAGCAGAACGTGGCATTGTGTTCATTGACGAAATAGACAAAATAGCACGCAAAAGCGACAACCCAAGCATTACGCGTGACGTAAGCGGCGAGGGTGTGCAGCAAGGACTTCTAAAACTGCTGGAAGGTTCTGTTGTTAACGTTCCGCCACAAGGAGGACGTAAGCACCCTGAACAAAAAATGATTGCGGTTAACACACAAAACATTCTGTTCATTTGTGGAGGAGCTTTTGACGGTATTGAGAAGAAAATCGCAGCACGCCTCAATACACGGGTTGTCGGTTATAACTCCGTAAAAAATACGGAAGAAATAGATAAAAACAATCTGTTGCAATACATAGCTCCACAGGATTTAAAATCTTTCGGACTGATACCCGAAATCGTAGGACGTCTTCCGGTTCTCACTTATTTGGAACCTTTGGATAGAAAAGCTTTACGAGAAATCCTGACTGAACCTAAAAATTCTATTATCAAACAGTATATCAAACTATTCAAAATGGACGATATAGACTTAACCTTCAATGAAGATGTATTAGACTATATCGTTGATAAAGCTGTTGAATTTAAACTGGGAGCAAGAGGACTGCGTTCCATCACGGAAACAATCATGATGGACAAAATGTATGAAACCCCATCAAATAATATCAAAGAAGTAACAATCACTTTAAGCTATGCCCAAAGCAAATTAGAAAAAACAAATATAAACCGCTTGAAAATAGCCTAAAACAATACAATAAAAAATATAAGAGACTGGAAAAATGATTTTTCCAGTCTCTTATATTTTTTAATATCTGATAATCATATTTTCAAACAAGCGGCATCGCTCTACTAAAATCTACAGAATCAAAAAGCACAATGAAGGTATTCACATAAATCTTTTATTCTGTGAAAATACCAAATAAACTTTCACTCTTATAAATATTTATTAAAATATATTTATATATTTGCAAGCATAACAATTTTTAAAATCAGAACAATTATTCAAATCATGAAAGTAACAAAATCATTATTAGCAGTAGCCTTATTAGGCTTTATTATTAGTTTCAGTTCTTGTAAAAAAGAAGAAGCCGATCTGATTGTTGGAACATGGAATTTCAGCAGTATGGAGGTAGATGTTAAAACAAACAACACCTTTTTTGATGAGTTAATAAAAACTGCTGTTGCCAGTCAATATGGTAGCATGACTAACGAAGCTACAATCACATTCAATGAAGATGGAACATATAACACAACATCTAAAGATGAAGACGGCAAAATAGAAACTAACAATGGTAAATACACATTGGTCAACAATGTAATTACTTTGGACGGTGAAATGACTATGACTTGCAACGTAAGTAAAAAAGAGCTTAAGTTAAGTCTAGACATTAAGGATATCTTCGAAGAAGGCGGATTCGGCAGTGAAGATCCAAGCATTAGTACTGGAGGCGAAGAAGGCAATACTTCATTCTTCCAGCAAGCACCTGCTTTAGACGGCGGCATAGACATGGGCGATCTTACTGATCTTTCTATTGAAAAATTAGTGATTACACTGGTCCTGAAAAAAGCATAATGAAATAAAGACATAAAAAAACACCGTAGAAAAATTTTTCTACGGTGTTTTTTTATGTCTTGACTATTTGTCCCGCCAGAACTATATATCTTTGTATCCAAACTAACCGACAGTTTCCAACATATACCAATGCTCTATCAAGATATCAAAATAATACAAAACAAAATGAATAAAGCAGGAAAGCTACATCAGCCATTTTTATTCATTTTGAATTTTGAGCTAACCGAAGGATACTTTATAGAAAATCCTTTAGAACAAAAGGAAATATTATTTAAAGTAAACCATTGGTCCAACAAACCGCTGCAATCAAATACGTCTCAAAACAACGTACTCACTGCTTTCCCCATAGACCCAAAGGAGTACAAAACAAAATTTGATATCGTACAACAAGGACTCCAGCGAGGCAATTCATTCGTGGTAAACCTCACTATAAAAACTCCTGTCCGAACCCCGCTCACACTGGAAGACATCTTTTACAGAAGCAATACAGATTTCCAATTATATATACCGGAAAAATTCGTATGTTTTTCTCCGGAAAGGTTTATTAAAATTGAAGATAGCTCTATCATGACTTTCCCGATGAAGGGAACCATTGATGCTTCCATTCCTCATGCCAAGGAGAAAATATTATCTGATTTTAAAGAATTATCTGAACATGCTACGGTAGTAGACCTTCTAAGAAATGATTTAAGTATCAACGCACATCATGTATCGGTAGAAAAATTCAGATATATAGACCGGATTAAAACCAACAAAAAAGACATTCTGCAAGTCAGTTCGGAAATCAGGGGGATACTACCACCCGACTTTCACACGAAACTCGGAGATATTATTTTCAGTATGCTTCCTGCAGGATCTGTATCCGGAGCTCCCAAACAGTCTACAACACGTATAATCAGAGAAGCGGAACAAGAAGACAGAGGATATTACAGCGGTGTATTCGGATATTATGACGGAAAGAATCTGGATAGTGCTGTAATGATACGCTTTATAGAGAAACAATCCGAAGAGCTTTATTTCAGAAGTGGAGGCGGTATCACCACGCACAGCAAATGTGAAGAGGAATACCAGGAAGTCATCAACAAAATATACTTACCCGCATGAAATCATCAAACATTCTCTTTTCAGAAGCCATTAAATTAAATGACGGAATCTTTTATAACCTGCCTTTACATATAGCACGCATAAACAGAACTACCCAAAATTTTTATAATCGGGAAATTGATTTATCCGCATTATTTCACAATATCCCTGACATATACAAAAAAGGGCTATACAAGTTCAGAATCGTTTACAGTACAAAAATTATATCCGTAGAATACATTCCCTATACATTCCGCACAATTAAAAGCATAGGAATAGTCAAAGACGACACGATTGATTATTCATTCAAATATGCAGACAGAAATCAAATAAACGCTTTATTAGCAGCTTCCGGATACGATGAAATAATAATTGTAAAAAACGGACTTGTAACAGACGCATCATCATCCAATTTGGTTTTTGAAAACGAAGAGGGACTATTTACCCCATCCACTTATCTTTTAAAAGGGACAAAAAGGGATTATTTGTTAGAAAAAGGAATCATTAAAGAAAAAAGAATATCACTAAAAGATATTTCTTTATATTCCAACGTATACTTAATAAATGCGATGATAGATCTGGATGACAAACTTTATTTTCCAATAGAAAATATTGAAATGGAAATATAATTCATAAAACCGGTTATTGTTCCTTTTTTAAGGTTTCCAGTACATGAAAAACAATCGGACAAGTATACGCATTCTTCACCGAAAGATTATAAATCTGATAAAACCGTTTCCGGTCTGTATGCGGATATTCCCGACAAGCTTTAGGACGCCCTTCATAAATGGAACAATAATTGTCATCGCCCAAAAAAGGACAAGGCATCGACTGAAATACCAAATCCCCATCCTCATCAGTTTTTAAATAACGCAGAGTAAAATCCCGGACTTTCATCCTTGTTTCCTTAGCCATACGCTCCACATCTTTATCGGTTAAACGAGGACCAAGCGTTCTGCAACAATTAGCACAACTCAAGCAATCTATCTTCTCTGAATAATGATCGTGTAAAGCATGAACAACAGGGTCCATTTTTACCAATTTCTTTTTATTCCTGGCGAAATAACGTTTCCATTCGCTTTCCACCTTAGAAGCCATAAACGGGAGTAAAGTATGATCAATATCTTTAGACACAACGATTCTTTTAATAAAGTAAGAAAACACTCAAAACAAAAGTAGCTAACCTTATTCAGATTAGCTACTCTTAAGAGCGGAAGACGGGGCTCAAACCCGCGACCCTCAGCTTGGAAGGCTAATGCTCTATCAACTGAGCTACTTCCGCATTTTAATGAATTGATTAAAATCAATTATAAGTTCAATACTTGTGGGCAGTGATGGATTCGAACCACCGAAGGCGTAGCCAGCTGAGTTACAGTCAGCCCCATTTGTCCACTCTGGTAACTGCCCTAGTGCTCTTTTTCAAAAGCAGTGCAAAGATATGAAATAATTTGATTTCTACCAAATAATATTTGCCATTTTTATTGCAGTTACAGCAGCTTCTACCCCTTTATTTCCAAGCTTTCCGCCTGCACGGTTCAAGGCTTGTTCTAAATCATTGGTAGTCAATACACCAAAGATTACAGGGGCTACACCATCCATATTTAAATGGGCAATACCTTCAGTCACTCCCTGGCAAATGTAATCAAAATGAGGAGTCTCCCCTTTTATCACACAACCTATGGCTATAACAGCTGCATATTCTTCTTCGGAACCCAGCAACTGAGTTGAAGCATATATCAACTCAAATGTTCCGGGAACATGCACTTCCCTTATATTAGATTCTTTTACTCCATACTCCATCAAGGTTTCCTTTGCTCCGTCAAGTAAAGCATGAGTTATATTCGGATTCCAATCTGCCACAGCAATGGCATATTTCTGCTCAGCAAGCACTTCTTTGGCTGGAATTCCTGAAGTATTGTGATCTGAAAGATTTTGAGTTGCCATTTATTTCTTTATTTGCCTATTAAAGATATTTATTTCTGAACTCTGGCAATATATTTATCTATATCCTGTGCTTCATAGCTTTGAGGATAAGAATCTTTTATTTTCAGATAACATTTTTCTGCTTTGGAATTTTCTCCCAAAACTTCATAAGCAAGACCTGCTTTTTTCAAATAGATAGGACTCATAACAGCATTCTTTGCTTCTCCCACTTTTTCAAAAAATCCTACCGCTTTATCCGTTTCTCCCAATTCCACATAACTGTCGCCAATCAAGCCGGTTACAGAAGCTGAAAGATAGGCATCCTTACCGTCAAACTGGTTAAGGTATTTTATTGCATTCTGATAATCGCCTGTTTTATAATAACAAATACCAGCATAAGCAGCAGCCAAATTACCTGAAGGAGTAATTCCATATTCCGAAACTATTTCTTTAAATCCCATTGTTTCGGCACCGTCGCCATTTAAAGCTTCCTCAAAAGCTCCGTTATCAAAATAAGCCTGAGCTTTGTAAATTTCATTTTCAGCTGTTATTTCACGAGGAGCGATATAAAAATTGCGAACAGCAAGGACGACCAAAACTATCAGAACAATAGCTCCCAAAACAATCAGAATCTGTTTTTGATACTTTTCAATAAACATTTCAGATGTAGTCAGTGCATTTTCTACGTTTTCAAATTCATCCTTTTTTTTAGTTTCCTTCTTCGACATAATGGTATGTGTGTTAATTCTATTATAATTAATCGTTTAGTTCATATAGCTCGCAAAAGTAGAAATTTTCTTTTACATTATGAAATTTTTCAATTCATTTTTTAGAGCCTTTCTCCATAATAGTACCCTTGTTCCAATATCATAAAATGTTTTACAGAAACTTCACTATTTAAAGTTCCCTTTATGCCGAACATTCATTCCATATACTGGTATTTTCACATAAATTTGTCTTAATAGCAAGAATGTCATACCTTTGAGCCGTAAATATTCTCCTATTTAAATCACAATATTAATATAACAGAACTAAAACAGCACGATAGGGCATAAAACGATTTCCTGACGAACGGCACACTTTCTTTTGTAACTTAACAAACCACGTGACCAAGGAGAAGAAAAGACCAAGACATTGTACACCCAAACACTTTATACCCCATAAAACCTATACTCCCATATTGACACATTTACAAAATCTTATTTTATATCATACTGCTCTTATAACACTATGTACAAATAAAGTAAAACACACTCAAATTCATTATAAACAGCACTGATATACAGAACAAAAACACTAAAACAATCTGTCAGAAAAACTAAATATAAAAATGGGGTTCTACTATAACAAGCTAAACGAACAGGTAAAATTATTCCAAAATATCAAAAATCAATAAACACAAAACAGTCTCAAAACATGAAAAAAATACTATTAATTCTCAGTACAGTCTTTGCTTTTGTATCATGCATCACTGTCAATACAATATTTCCTTCCGGAAATATTACAACAGAAAACAAATACGTGGATCAATTCCAAAGAATAGATGTCAGTGCAGGCATAGAACTCATTGTATCTAACGGACAACAAGAAGTACAAATCGAAACATATGAAAACATACACAGGTATATAGACGTATATGTAAGAAATAACTGCCTGTACATCAAACCTTCCGGACATATATCTTTCGGAGGAAAAACCAGAATAAAAGCTTACGTAACAAATGACATAATACAAAAAATTGAAGCTTCCGGTGGTTCTCACGTCGTAATTTCTCAAAAAATCATCTCGGAACAACTCTCATTAATAGGTTCCGGAGGCTCACATATTGAAGGAGCTATAGAATGCAACAACCTTGAGATAGAATTAGGGGGAGGAGGCGAAGCTGAACTATCCATAAATTGTGCTTCCTTGAAAGGAAATTCATCCGGAGGGAGTGTTTTCGACCTGGAAGGAGTAACAGAAAGAGCAGATATAAACATTTCCGGAGGAGGAGTAATGAATGGATTTTATCTGGCATGTGGCAGTTTATATGCCCAATTAAGCGGAGGATCGGAAATCAACAGTAGCGTTACAAACCATATTTCTGCCGATCTTTCCGGAGGATCTAAGTTAAAATACAAAGGGAATCCCGAGATTAAAGCCAACACATCCGGAGGCTCCAAAGTCATTAATGCCAATTAAAATATCAGTTTTGAAAGGCCATTGTATCTGGTACTTATAACTGTACCTAATACAATGGCTTTTATTAAAAATAGAACAGGCAATAAACATTCATTTACAAGCATATATTACACCTCTATTTACCTCTATATTTTTCTAAGATTCCGTTCATAGCCGAACTAAATAACATCCGAATTTAGAAACAGCTCTACTTTACTATATTGCTCTGAACCATATTGGTTCAGACATAGGCTCATCAAGTCCATCCATCCCCCGTACTACTTACAATTAAATATCAATAACTCTACAATAAATCATATTTCAAAAGATACGATTACACTTTTCTTAGTAAGCACGTAAATCTACGAATGGTAAGAATGTCTATATAATATCTAAGATTTAAATAAAACAAAGAATCAATGAAATATCCGAGGCTTAGTAAAAACAGACTTTACTCGCCCATGCAAATAGGACAAAAAATTTTCTATCAAACTTCCGGTCTTTGATTTAGACCTCCATCAAAGAAAAATTATAATCAACTCATCCTATCACAAACAAAACAACAACGATCCTCATATCTAAATATATTTATCAGCCCTATTCCCTCCCATTGATCTGATAAAAAAATGAGCGGAAAGTCTATCACCTTCCGCTCATTTTATATTTACTTATTCAAGTATTATTCTTCTTCGGCGTCTTCACCAAGGATTGTAAAATCAACCCTACGGTTATTCTGACGACCTTCATCGGTTTCGTTTGTATCAACAGGATCTGTATCACCCTTACCGGTGTAACTCAATCGGGCAGGATCAATTCCTTTTTCAATCAACTTATCATAAACAGCCTGTGCACGTTGTTTAGACAATTTCATGTTATAATCATGAGCACCCACGTTATCGGTATGTCCTGTTATCACAATGTTCAATTCCGGATTATTCATCAACAAGGTAGCCAATTCATCCATTGCCGGTTCTGATTCAGGCAACATATTAGCTGTACCAAATTCAAAGAACAAATTATGTAATACAATAGGTTGTTTCTTCGGTATTGGTTGTAATGCCAGTTTGAAAGTATCTGTCTTCGTATAACTAATTGTATCTTGTTTGAAGAAATAACCTTCGGCATTAGCTGAAATCTGATACCTGCCACCCTTCGTTTGGTAACTGTACATACCAGTTGCAGGATCTGTTCTGTCTTTAAATATAGGAGTGCTGCCAATAGCCGTAGAACTCATCGCTACTTCCGCGCCTAAATTCTGATTTGTTTCAGCATCCACTACATGTATCGTAATAACCGGAATAGGATTCATCGGAATCAAAATAGTATCCAGCTTACTGTGTCTGATAAACTTCTTATAATTAGCATAACCATCGGCCACAGAACTGATTTGGTATCTCGTATGTCTTAATTCCGGATGACCCACTACCCCATTCATATCTGTTCTTTCCTTGAACACCTGTTCTTTTTTTCCAACAGTCATATTCATAGTAACTTCTGCATCCACTATACTTTCTTTGGTTTCCGCATTGATTACACGTGCATAGAAATCTGATTTAGATGGTGGTGGAGGAGTTTTCTGAGGCAACTGGAATAACACTGCAAACTTCAATCCCACAAACAAATTGCCGAAACGTTTACCAGCAGCTTTATCAGAAGCCAGCAAGCCATTAACAGTCATTTGGTCTATTGAAGTTTCAGGATTAGATGGTTTCGGAACAAACGCATTCTCCGTAGCAGACTTATTAAGATTCATCAAACCATAATCAGCAAAAACACTGACACGATAAGAAGGACCTACCCTTCTTCCCCGTACCATACGTCCACCGATCCACTCGTCCAAATACATACCAAATTCCACAGTAGGAGCGACATTCAGTCCCAAACTCAATTTTTCTTTTCCATCAACAGGCAGACTTCCTGTTCCATGCCCTACATTTTCCAAAATACCAGCCAACTGGGGATCTGCTATTTTAACATCCAATGTGGCATCTTGTTTGTAAGAACCAAATAAATTCAAACCGACTTTAGCCCCTGCCAGTAAAAAGAAACGGTCATTAAAACGATACCCTACTTGCAAAGGTACATTCAAATAACCGATACTATGCTTTTCGTTATATCTATCAAATTGATATAAATAATCTAACTGCACATTTTCCGGTTTATATGTATAAGTAGCAGATTCTGAAAAATTAAGAAGAGATGTTTTCGAATTCAAATGCATAAATTCCAAACCTCCTATAAACATAACCTGGTTTAAGTCAAATTCATAACCGACTCCCAGTTCATAACCAAAGCCTCCCGGCACCTTGGCTCCTTCTATTCCGTGATATAAAGAGCTATAACCTAAACCTCCCCAAACATCAATGTATTGACGATTTTGTGAAGTTAAGTGAAAGCTGAACAGGCATAATATAACGGTTATCCATATGCCCAAAAACGTGTGTTGTCCTTTCATAATATTATTTACGTAACATTTTTATATTCCAAATAAATCTATTATTCACATTATTTACTTATACGAGCCTGTTTGGTACTGTTAGCTTTAGGCCTGAAGAATGATGCGGCCCGGCTTCCTTTCGTACTTGTTGATCTTGCTCTGGTATAAGGTTCGCACATACAGTCACCACGATCTATCAATCCGAACAATACGGTAAATTTAACCCCTACATACAACGGATTCACAACACTGCCTTTCATATTTTCCGTCAGCATTAAGTTATTCAATGCAGGTTTGTAATAAGGGCTCTCTGCTATATTAAGCATAAGGCTTTGCGACTGAGAATTATCATGCACATTCAACAAACCATAATCCCCGAAAAAAGACAAACGGTATTTTATGTTTTTTGATTCTCCTATAGGCAGATAAAAACCTACTTCAGCAGAAAGAGCTGCATTAAATCCAAGAGTCACCGGATTTTTTACTTGATCGGTAGACTCACCGAAATTATGATCCGGTATATTTGCAAAATCTCCGATATACTTATCATACGTACCGGTTATATTAAGGGTTGGCGACATTGTGGCGTTAGTGAAAAGATTTAATCCTGCTTTTCCCCCAACCAAGAAATAAAAACCGCCAAACTGCGCACCAAGCATCAACGGAATATTTATATTCCCCATCCGGTACATGTCCTTATTATCTGTAAAATAATGATGACCTGTATAATAATCACCTTCATTATCCCTTAAATAAACATCGTGAACAAAATCATGAATTTGCAGTCCTGCATTCAAAAAAGTAAATTCCGCACCAACTTGTAAACGAAACCATTTATAATGAAGTTCATATCCGCCACCAACTCCTACACCAACATTTCCTTTTGAATCTATTTTTCCTGCATCTGTCAGCAAAGAACTATACCCGCCTGATCCCCATACAAGTAAATTATTTTTATACTGCGCTGTAACATGTAAAGTAGTAGTAAATAATAATAAAAGAGTTATTGTTACAGTTATTTTAGCTTTGGTCATGATATTATGTATTATTTAAGTCTTTCTATATTTCAGAAATTAAGGGACAAAAGGTTCTCTTACTTAAACCGAAATTTAACAAAGTTAGTATATCTAAGAAAAATTTTATTTTTATCATCAAAAAAGTACTCCTTGAAAGTATTATACAAAACACCTTCAAAAAGTCCATTCAAAATAATTCAGATTTTTATTTTCACATCATGTATCCGCCATAAGAAATAATAACAGATTACATTATGCGCTATTGAAAGATTTTTAAAGTTAAATCAAATTGCCTTCATTGATCCCTGCAAAAATAATAACTCTAAGTCAATCTAACAATAAATTTTTTCATTATAATCAAAGAATATAGTTAAAAAAACAGACTTTTTTTTCTTAAAACAGTACCTGCTTCATCATTTCTTTAAAGTAAAAATAGATATTGTACCTATGTTTAAAAAGGAAATACAAACATCCATCCTTTCTTTAATGAGACTTTTTACTTACAGAAACAGCGTCATCAAAACAAAATCCAAATAAAACCTCTCCTAAAAAGAATTCTCCTTTTCATTAAGCTAATTCTCTTTTTATGAATAAAATGTAAAATCAATATTAAATCACCTTATCACTCACACAAACGCATCAATATCTATTTATAATTCAACTCATTACAAAGTATCAAAGAACAAGAATCACATAATAAAACAAAAAAAAGGGAAAGGCCTTATTGAAAGTCAAAACAGGCTTTAATAAAACCCGAAAGGAAATAGATAAAAACATACGTTTTAGCTATACTCAAAAGAACTAAAATGTATGTTTTCATCAATACCTTTCAAACTAAGTTATTTAATCCAATAATAATTCCTCTGAATTATTAAATAATATATTAACACACAAATATATGTGTTATTTTACAACAATCTTATATTTTCTGTAATCTTTATCCGATACCATCTCCAATACATAGACTCCTTGTTGTGAAGGGGCTGTGATCTCCGGTGAGTCGCCCGTGTAAGATTGTACTGTGATTAAACCGCCGTTCATATCACGGATATACG
>JAEWAN010000015.1 GCA_023391625.1 Bacteroidota bacterium
CTCTTACCTTGTAAGTAAGAGAGTATTGGTATCCATTACCTTGTAAGTAAGAGAATTATTAAACAAACAAGAATGAACAGTTTTTTCTCTTTCAATACCATTGAGAAAGAAAAAAGCTATTGAATTAGTGTGAATTATGAAACAAGTTCTCCATTTCAATAAAGTGATTAAGTTCGTCATTATCTTTGGTGACTTATGCTTACTGAACATCATTTTCATCTCGCTATATCACATTTTTGACTACCAAACACTGGGCAATGAATTTACACATTCATTGTCCCAGCTATTGGTATTATTGAATCTAGTCTATCTACTTTGCAATTACTCCAATGGCGTCGTACTGCATGAACGTATTGTACGTCCGGAACGCATTGTACGTCGGGCTCTCCGTAATACAACTTTTCACGCCACGCTGTTCATCAGCTTGGCTACTTTAGCAGATATCGGTACCAGTTCACTCCGTTTTTTTACATGCTTTTATAGTATTTTCTTTATCTGCCTCGCTATATATCGTCTTCTTTTCCGGTATTTACTGAAAAAATATCGAGAACATGGAGGTAACTCACGTACCGTCATTTTAATCGGCAGTAACAAAAACATGACAGAACTCTATCAAGAAATGACCGGAGATCCCACCACGGGCTTCCGCATTACCGGCTATTTCTGTGATGTACCTTCTGATGATTTTCCCGAAGATGTCCCCTATTTAGGGCAGCCTAAAGAAGTTGTCACTTATTTACAGCAACACCATATAGAACAAGTCTATTGCTGCTTGCCTTCTGCACGTAGCCATGAAATACTTCCAATCATCAATTATTGCGAAAATCACTTGATTCGTTTCTATAGTGTACCTAATATTCGCAATTACCTGCATCGTCGCATGCACTTCGAGATGTTTGGCAATATCCCCGTACTCACTATCCGCGAGGAACCTTTGGCACAAATGGAAAATCGCCTGCTGAAAAGAGCCTTCGACCTCTTTTTCTCCCTCGTTTTTCTGTGTACAGTATTCCCCTTCGTCTACATCATCATAGGTACCGCTATCAAGCTATCCTCCCCCGGTCCTATCTTCTTCAAACAAAAACGAAGCGGAGAGAATGGAAATGAATTCTGGTGTTACAAATTCCGTTCGATGCGTGTCAACATAGACAGTGACGAACTACAAGCCACCGCCAATGACCCGCGCAAAACAAAAATCGGAGATTTCATCCGTAAAGCCAGCATTGACGAACTTCCCCAATTTATCAATGTGTTACTAGGGCAAATGTCCGTTGTAGGGCCACGCCCCCATATGCTGAAACACACTGAAGAATATTCACGCCTTATCGACAAATATATGGTCAGACATCTGGTAAAGCCCGGCATCACCGGTTGGGCCCAAGTCACCGGCTACCGTGGTGAGACCAAAGAACTCTGGCAAATGGAAGGACGTGTACAGCGCGATGTATGGTATCTGGAACACTGGACTTTTCTATTGGATTTATACATTATATACAAGACAATCAGAAACGCCATTCAAGGCGAGAAAGAAGCGTATTGAGAATTAAAATTGAAAATCAAAAATTAAAAGGAGCAGTAATGAAAAACAAGAAAAGTATAGCCATCTTGATGGCGGCAATTACATTGGCAAGCTGCCAATCTTACAAAAAAGTACCTTATCTACAAAGTTACGAATCACTTACAGATAAGAGTTATAAGGAAATCGTCATCAATGAAGTCAACCAGCAGGATACCCTCTACGATGCGCGTATCCAACCTAAAGACTTGCTGAATATCACCATAAACACCACTGATCCGCAAGCTGCCGCACCGTTCAACCTGACCATGCAGACCTATAATAACATAGCACAATCCAATGCCAGCACTACATCGCAACCAGCTCTGCAACAATATCTCGTAGACAATGCAGGTGAGATAGACTTCCCCGTGATAGGCAGACTGCAAGTAGGCGGCTTAACTAAAAATGCAGCCGAGAACCTTATCCGTGAACAGCTTCGTCCTTATCTCAAAGAAATACCTATTGTCACTGTACGTATGTCCAACTACAAAATTTCTGTCCTCGGTGAAGTGAACAGTCCCGGAACTTTCACTATCAATAATGAGAAAGTGAATATTTTCGAGGCGCTTGCCATGGCAGGCGACATGACCATTTACGGTATACGAAACAACGTCAAGCTCATCCGCGAAGACTGTAACGGCCAGCGAAATGTCATCAGCCTAAACTTGAACGAGCAGAATATTCTTCATTCTCCCTACTACTACATGCAGCAGAATGATATCCTTTATATAGCTCCAAATAAAACCAAGGCAAAGAGTGCAAGCGTCAGTAACAGTACCACTATCTGGGTTTCTGTGATTACTTCCCTTGTTTCACTCGCAAGTCTGATTGTCAACATTGTAAGATAATTTTAATCCTCAAAAAATGAAAGAAGATTTATACGATGACCTTTTAAACGAAAAAGAGGAAAAAACAGATTTCCAAGCCCTCTTTTTCAAATACATCATTCATTGGCCCTGGTTTGTGGCAAGCGTATTGATATGCACTAGCCTGGCCTTTGCTTATCTCCGTTACCAAATACCCGTCTACGAAGTGTCATCTTCTATCCTAATTAAAGAAGACGACAAGAAAAGTACCAACAATGCACTGTCTGCCATGCAGGATTTTGGTATGCTTTCCATGACCAGCAACTTTGACAATGAGCTGGAAATTCTGAAATCAAGGACACTCATCAAGAAAGTCGTGTCACGTCTGAACCTTTATACTAACATCGCCATCGAACAATCTTTCGGCTACGATGTTCCACTTTACAAAAACTCCCCTCTTGATGTGTTCATGACCGCCGAGGAAGCTGACAAACTGGAAGGGAACATTCGGCTGGAACTGATATACTCCCCTACCGGCCAACTGATTGTCACAGCCTTTTATATACAAAACGGAGACAAGCAAGAAACGACCAAATCTTTCGACGAACTACCTGCCATTCTACCACTCCCGGTAGGTGTCATCACCATTTCGCACAATGATTCATCGCCTGCTCCGCAAGAGCCCGTCAATCTGAAGGCTATCATCAGTACCCCCACTGCCGCAGCAGCAGGCTATAGGGCAGGTCTGACCGTAGCCCCTATATCCAATACCAGTACCATTGCCACCATCAGTGTACAAAACACCCATATACAACGAGCCTCCGATTTCACCCAAGAACTGATAATACTCTATAATCAGGACACCAACACCGAAAAGAATGAAGTGGCCCAGAAAAGCGCCGACTTCATCGAGGAACGTATCAGCATCATCAACCACGAACTGGGCACCACAGAAACCGAACTGGCGGAATTCAAGCAACGCGCCGGACTGACCGACATCAGCAGCGACGCGCAGCTTGCCCTTCAGGAAAGTTCCAAGTATGAACAGCAATATGCAGAGAACGCCACCCAAATCAACCTCGTGAACTATCTGCGCGACTACATCAACAATCCTGCAAACAACGACGAGATCATCCCTGCCAACGTAGGACTGAGCGACATGAACCTGACCTCCGCCATAGACAAGTACAACAATCTCATCGTGGAGCGTAAGCGCCTGCTACGTACCTCCTCCGAAAGCAATCCCGCCATCATCAATCTGAACACGGGGATCGAGGCCATGCGCCACAATGTGAAAACCACCGTAAACAGTGTTTTGAAAGGCCTGCAAATCACCCGGAGCAACATCGACCGACAGTCGCGCAAGTACGAAAGCCGCATCAGCAACGCCCCCAAGCAGGAGCAGGAGTTCATGAGTATCGCACGCCAGCAGGAAATCAAGGCCACCCTCTACATCATGCTGCTGCAGAAACGCGAGGAAAACGCCATCACACTGGCTGCAACCGCTAACAATGGACGCATTATCGAAGAACCCATGCCTGCCGGCATCGTTTCTCCCCAAGGCAAAAAAATCTATATGATTACCTTTGTCATCGGCATCGGCATTCCCTTGGGCATCATTTTCCTATTGAACCTGCTCCGTTTCCGCATTGAAGGGCATACCGATGTGGAAAAGCTCACAAAGGTTCCCATTATCGGTGACATCCCCCTTACCGGTTCAAACAAGCATGAAGAGTCTGCCATTGCCGTACGCGAAAACGACAACGACATCATGACGGAAACCTTCCGCAGCCTGCGCACCAACCTGCTCTTCATGATGGGCGATCCGGATAAGAAAGTCGTCCTGGTTACCTCCACCATAAGCGGTGAAGGCAAGACTTTCATAGCTTCCAACCTCGCCCTCAGTCTGGCGCTGCTCGGCAAAAAGGTCATTCTGGTAGGATTGGATATACGCAAACCGGGATTGAACAAGTTGTTCCATCTTTCACACAAAGAAAAAGGAATCACCCAATACCTTGTCGCCCCCAAATCCACAGACCTTCATGCGCTGATACAGCCTTCCGGCATAACTTCCAACCTCGACCTGCTATTGGGCGGTCCCATCCCACCCAATCCTACGGAACTACTGGCACGCCAGTCACTGGAAGACACCATCAGTACATTACGCAAAGAATATGACTATATCGTACTGGATACAGCCCCTATCGGCATGGTGACCGACACGCTCATCCTTTCGCGCGTAGCGGACGCCAGCATCTACGTCTGTCGTGCAGATTATACGCATAAGACCGATTACCAGCTCATCAACGAGCTTCAGGAGCATCATCGTCTCCCCAACTTATGCACAGTAGTCAACGGAATCGATATGAAGAAGAAAAAATACGGTTATTACTACGGCTATGGTAAATACGGAAAGTATTACGGCTACGGTAAGAAATACGGATACAGTTGAGTTA
>JAEWAN010000031.1 GCA_023391625.1 Bacteroidota bacterium
TTCGCAGATTTCAGAATGATGCCTTTGCACTTGCTCTCAATTTATTTATAATTGCAGGATAAACCTTTTTATAAATAATTTGGAAATGAGCAGAAATGAAATTACCTTACAAGAGATGTTCTCCTCAGTCATCGGGGAACTCCGGGAAGGCGGCAGGTGGGGAACGGCACACATCTACCAGTCAGCGGTGAATGCATTCTCGGTATTCACCAAATGGCAACCGATGCCCATGCGCAAGCTGAGCCCGACCGTACTGAAGAGATTCGAAAACTTCCTCAGACAGAGGAATTGTAGTTGGAATACGGTGTCCACTTATATCAAAGCGATACGTTCGGTTTACAACCGGGCAGTGGACAGAAAGATGGTGCGATATGTACCCAGGCTGTTTGAGCATGTGTATACCGGTACACGGACAGATAGGAAAAAGGCGCTCGAAGCTTCCGACATAGGCTGCTTGGTACGGGAGACAGAGATGAGCCTGCAGGACGGCCAATCTCCCAACACCCGACAGAAAACAAAAATTTTCTTTGTACTGATGTTTATGCTAAGAGGGATTCCTTTTGTGGACCTGGCCTATTTGCATAAGAGGGATTTACAAGGAAACACCTTGTCTTATAGACGCAGGAAGACGGGACGGGCACTGACCGTGTCATTGACGCCGGAAGCTATGCAAATGGTGAGAATGATAGCGAACAAGGACAAGGACTCTCCTTATTTATTCCCCATATTACAAAGTGAGGAAGGCACGGAAGCGGCATACCGGGAATACCAGGCGGCGCTCAGGGCATTCAACCAACGTCTGGCAGTGCTCAGGCAGTGCCTAGGAATGCAGTCGGCACTCAGTAGTTATGCAGCCAGACACACCTGGGCCACAATGGCCTACCATTGCGAGATACACCCCGGAATCATATCGGAAGCCATGGGGCACTCCTCCATCACGGTGACGGAAACCTATCTGAAGCCTTTCAGCAACAGAAAGATTGACGAAGCCAATCAGAAGGTAATTTCTTTTGTAAAAAACGAAGGATATCCAGTATAAAAGAGATTACTTCTTTTGAGGAAGTAGAGCAAACTTGTTGTTTCTTTTTTATAGTCTTCAAACAAAGTTTTGAGGAGCGGATTGATATTGGCTTTACAAAAAGTTTCCCAACGTAAGCAATAAACTGAGAGATAGAATCTTATATTGAAAATTAGAGACTTTTTCACTTCATAATTTCTATTGCAGCTTTTCTATGATGTTGGAGATTAAGACTATATATTATCTTTCCAATATCCCAACGGGTTGATTTTTACTATTCTGAACAAACCCCACCTATTTTCTCCTTATTCCTTGGTTATTAACGAAATTAACAGGATTTCATTACCTGCGAAGTAACGGAAAAAATCATATAATCAACAGCTATGTGAAAGGGGATGAAAATGAGAGATTATTCACTTTTTTATTTTTTAAATTTATAAATTTAAAGTTTTCAATTATGAACAAGAAGTTTCTAAGTGTAATCCTGTTCAGTGCCTTAATGGTTGGTACTGCAGGAACGTTTACGTCTTGTAAGGACTACGATGACGACATCGATCAGATCAATAAGGAACTGACCGACATCAAGTCTCAAGTAGCTGCCTTACAGAATGCTGTGGACAATGGTAAATGGATCACCAGTGTAACATCGTCTGCGGATGGTCTGGTTATTACCATGAATGACGGTAGTACCCACAAAGTAACTAACGGTAAGGACGGTCAGAATGGCGCTCAGGGCGAACCGGGTGTAGCTGGTGATAAAGTTGTAATCGACAAGACTACGGGCGCTATTACTATCAATGATGAACCTACAGGATTCTATGCTGCAAAGAATGCCGAAACCGGCAAGTTTGCAGTTCCTGAAATTGGCGAAGACGGTTTCTGGTATGTAGTAAACAAAGAAGGTAAGCTGGAGAAAACTCCGTATCTGGCATCCCCGATCAGCGCAGTTCAAGACCCGACCACTGAAGTTTGGACCTTGAAAGTATGGGATTCTGCTACGCAGAAATATCAAGAAATCAAATTGCCGACTGCTGCTTCATTGCTGAGCGATTTGATTTTGATTGATGGTAAGCAGGATTTGACTTTCAAGAAATTCACATATACGGGTGAAGTTGCTATCAAAGATTGGAAAGGTCCTCGCACTCTACCTGCAGACAAGACCGAGACAGTAAATATTATTGCTTCTGTAGCAACTCCGGTTATTCAGCTCAATCCGACAAACATTGATGGTAAGGAGTTGACTTACTCATTGATTGATAGTAAGAATAACGTTCCCAGCCAAGTGGAATTGACTGCTACAGATTACAAAGAGCTGATTACGTTGACAAGAGCTGCAAATACCAATGGATTGTATGAATTATCAATGAATGAAACTTTTGTATCAGCAAATGCTGTTAATGCGTTCTTAGCACAATTCAAAGACGAAAACGACGCGTATAAAGGCTACGCCGTGGTTTCAGGCAATGCACGTTCTGAATATCAATTGAAAGTTGCAGAGCATACTGACGCTATTGAATTGACTAAGCTTGCTATCGCGGATGCGGCAAAAGCCAAAGTGAAAATAAGCAATAGTGACAATTTTAATATTGGTAGAACTTATGGCTCAAATGCAGGTACTCCAGCCGGTAAAATCAATGCTAACGAATGGTATTATGTTAGCGGCATCGAAGAAGCTGCATTATATGATATGCATCTTTCTGTAGACAATGATGCTAAAACTCTGTTCGGTATTGAAATCGAAGAAGTAGCCGGTGAATATAAATTCAGATCGACTAAGACTCCTGACAACATTACCAAGGCCGGTTTTGCATTGTCGATTGAAACAATTGATAACACAGGTGCCAAGAAAACTACTACAGTATGGTTAGGTCAAAGCAGCACAATCTCTGCTGAGGTTACTTACAATGTTAATTATCTGTTGAAGGCTGAAACGGCCACCAAAAACTATTTCTCAATCGACCTGGCTGAAATGAGAAATAAATTGGGCGAACAAGGTACTGCATTGTGGAATACAAGCGTTAAATTGAACAATACTACAATTGTAGTTAAAGCAGGTGACAAGACTATTGTTCCCGCCGGAACTACTCTTACTGCTTTAAATTCGACTTATGGTATCAATCCCGTATTCACTACAGAAGTTAAGGATAATGCCACAGCTGTAACTACCGATAAGGATGCAAAATTCGTGGCATTCCAAATTAACAATGCTACTGCCGGTACGCAGTTCGAAGTTAATACACAGTATAATGCAGCCATTACATTCATGAATAGCACTGGCGATGTATTGAATACGATTAACGTTAATTTCACATTTACTATTCCTGCTATCACTTCATTATTTGAAATTGATCCGGGATTCGTGAAAGAAGGTATTGCTAACTGCTATCTGTATGCAGACGACTTCAAGAAAGTAAATACTACTGCTGGTGCTGCTACATTTGATTTGAACCGCATCTTCAAGAAATACCAGAAGACAGGATTTGTTGTTACATTGGACGACAAAGCCGTTGTAACTGACAATAAGAAATCTAATGAATTGGCTGATGTTGCTAATAGTGGCAAGTTCACTGACAACACTTATGTAACATTAATCGGTGGCTTAGGACAAGAAAAGGGTTACAACCAAACATTGAACTATAGCATTTCTGGTAAGTTTGCTAATGCTTGGGAGTATCCTGCAACTGAAGCATTCACATTCAAGGCTAAGATTATGAGCCCGATTGAACAAGGTAAGGTTACTCCAAAGAGTGGCAGCAAGATTGTTATCAAAGCTACCGACTTGAATGGCTACAAACTTGGAAATGCCGTTGTGACTGGTTACACTTACAATACCGGTGTTTCTTATAAGGTATTGCCTGATAAGGTTGACGGTACTAACCTTGCATGGACACGTAATGACATCCAAA
Organism: Bacteroidota bacterium; assembly: GCA_023391625.1. Taxonomy (GTDB): domain Bacteria; phylum Bacteroidota; class Bacteroidia; order Bacteroidales; family Paludibacteraceae; genus QVMH01. The sequence continues at coordinate 3,925 of JAEWAN010000031.1, forward strand.
CTGTAACAGCCAAGTCTGGTAACGAACTTTACTTCAAGCTTCAATCAGATACACCATCTCCTGCTACAAGTAAAGCAGAAGGTTACTTCACTTTGGAAGGCCAGCAAGTTGCTAGTACAGTTGATACTAACATTGAAATTACAGTAAAAGATATTTGGAACCGTACAAAAGCCAATACAGTTCCTGTTCAGATAACTGTTGATGAATAATAGAATCACTATTAATATAATAGTATAACTTTTAAGTAGGGAAAGACCTCTCTTTAAAAAGAGAAAGTTCTTTCCCTACTTTTTTATCCACTCTTCTTTATTTACCAATACTATACTAGCATAGCACTTACTTATATCATATCTATCAGTTTCTCTTTGACAATTTCATAACCCGCAAGCGGATTAAAAGACTCATTGGGATGAAGGAGCAGTTGGGGTCTCCCCGAAAATCCGGGTCTGCCATTTTTTCCTCCATATTAGCGATGATAACATCGCATAAGTTCATCCACATCAACCTCTGCTTTTGTCAGCGCCACATATAGATCAAATAAATCACGTCCTTTCTTGCGTTGATACAAAGCTCTCAATTTAGTGCCCAAGAGTTCATTAAGCTGATAGGTCGTGATTCCACATCTTCCCGTAAACCTGCTGTTTTCAACGACGAATGGAATTTTCACCAGTCCGAGTTCATTGAAATGCTCAAAGCAGTTTATTTCAATTTTCAATCGTATTTGGATGACAGGCGGAAACTCAGATTCCATTCTGAACAGCATCGTATTATTGTAGCGTTTCTGTTTGGTAACGCGGTCCGGCAAAAAGCTTAACACTTTTCCCAATCTAAACATAATGGGGTTTTGATTGCTCCTGGATTAATTTGTACTAAATCAATGTCTTCACTGTAGCGTAGCTGAGGATATAAAAGAAGCTCTGTTAATCATATGTCATCAATATCTATATTTGTATTTGCTTTTATTTTCCAGCGCGTATTTTTCTCCCGAATACCCGTACCATGACACGTACTGAGAAATACATATTTGAATGTTATATTATATTTGCACAATAGGTCATATAAATCATCAGCTTGCTTCCCTTCCTGCAGTACCACATCCAGAATAAACCCAAGCCGTTGAATTACCGCTAAGGAGGTATATGAGAACAAAGAATCCGAAGTGTCTGAAAAGTGTATCAACTCAGACACTTCTTCCAATATAGTTGCAGCACGTGATAAACCACCGATATGCTGTTCATACTGCACGAGGTCCACAGCTGTCAATTGCGCATTAGAGTAATATATAGCGCTTGTTTCGGAATTCTTCGTCAAAAGGAATTCAAAAGGTATCTCTTTTCTGTAATTCCAAGCCAATAGAAACCTGTCATCCCGGTTTTCTTGCCGCCCAAGATACTTATTATGTCGGATACATCAAAGGTGTCGGACACATTTATCAGCAGACCGTCATCGATACTTACTCCAAAATCAGGAAACAATGAAACCGAATGAGGCTGATAAAACTTCATTCGGTTGTGAGAGTGAAAAAAGTTGCGTAACTTCGCAACAAACAGCTGACAGTTTTTTTGTCCGATAATAAACCAACTGTCAGAACAAGTCTTGATTATTACACGTTATTAAACAACTTCCCAGTACCCCGATGTTCTACTGCCAATCCGAGTTATCAGTCCCTCCCGTTTAAGCAACGCTATTCTATTTTTTATTGTTCTCTCAGAAAGTTTTAGCACTTCACTCAACTGTCCAATGGTTATATATGGATCTTGTATAATTGCTTCCAGTGTACTTTGGGCAATCTTTGGGCAATCTTTGGGCAATCTTTGGGCAACATTAGCTTCATCCTGCCCCATATTGCTCAGTGATGTTCCGGTATTGTCCTTCATTCTGACTACATTACCGCATCCTTCATGTACGGGTATGAACATGAGGAAGTAACTGCGTTCCTCATCGGTTTCGATAGAAGCGCGTGGTGAACCGTTTTTAGCCAGCTCATCTTGGATTGTAGGAATTCCGGTGCAGCGACCTTCTGTCAAGTCCAGTTCTTTCAAGAAATCGCCCAGGCGGTTATTCTTATATCGACGTGAATGAAGACTTTTACATTCTCGCAAAGCTTCGTTTGATATAGAGCGGTCCGGTCCTGAAAGGCTTAATATTCTTATCCCTTCCGGTTCTATGGTTATCTCCACTTCTTGCTGTTCCTGATAATCGCGATGATACATCGCATTGACAACACTCTCCTCAAGTGCCTGATACGGATAATTGAACCACCGTTCCGACTGCATCCTATCTTTCGGTTTCGAGACATATTCTGTTATGACAACGTCTTTTAAATACTGCATCGCCCCTCTGATGATTGTTGGAACAGAGCCTTTGAACGTCTTTTCTGAAAAGCGGTTGGGGTTCTGTATCTTACCTTCAGGGAAAACCACAATGGATATTTGGGTATATGGAAAGAACTTTTCGGGGTGGTTACTAAACATCATGGCAGCCACGTTCTTTATCATCCGATTCTCTGTAGGTCCAATCAGCAAATCCAGCCGTTCAAGCAGATCCATTGTGTCAAGGTGTTTCAATTCACCCACCATCCGACTTCTTACCTCTTGCAGATACTCACGAATCAATACATAATCAATATCCTCTTCTTTGATATCAGGATTGCCACGCCCATCAAAAGGCACACGGCTTGCCATATCCCGCAATTCATCGAGTACCTCACCTTTAGCAACAATACTACTCGTACCAGAACGTATATAAAAAGCTTCTCGCTTATCATTGCCATTCGTCACATCCATACGGATTGAATACGGACGATTGACACCAGTAGGTGCCCATATTACTACAAGGTTTCTTCCATCCACTTCTTCAACAGAAATGCGTGGCAGATAATATGGGGCAAACAGATTATTGAAACCCACCATCTGCAGCTGTATCTTATCCAACTGTTCAGTCGGCACACCGGCAACAGGACGTTTAGGCATACCGTTTTCTTCTTCTACACCTACAACAATATAACCTCCCCCAAGATTATCCAAATCATTGGCAAAAGCACAAATAGTACGGTATATACTCGCAGGATTCCAACCTTTTTTGAACTCCACCCGATTACTTTCCACTTTATTACGATGCAGCAGGTCTTCTATGTTTATTGGCAGTGACATATAGTGTTCAATTATTTAATTCCACCAATGAGTATAGTCAGTATGGTGTATTCGTATTGCAATTTT
>JAEWAN010000005.1 GCA_023391625.1 Bacteroidota bacterium
GGCAAAGGTCCGGCGGCAGCGCTCGATCAGGGCGGGGCGGCGGCCTGCATGCCCCTCGCGGCTGCCGGGAGCGCGCGATGAACCCGCTCGTGCCGGTGAACGACCGGGCGTACCTCGGGCGCTATGCCGAGGCGGGCGGCGAGGAGTTCTACGTGGGCTTCCACGATGCGGCCTGGCACGAGCGCTTCGGCGACGTGGCGGACCTCAACCGCATGACGGGCTTCCAGCGCCAGGCGAACCCCTACGGCTTCGACGAGGTGCTCGACATCGTGGGCGAGGTGCGCGGCCTTGGCAAGAGGCTCTACGTCACCTTCAACGCGAACGCCTACACCAAGGAGCAGCTGGATTTCCTGTACGGATACTTCGAGCGGCTGCACGCGGCCGGCGCGGCGGGGGTCATCGTGTCGGTGCCGGAGGCCGTGGAGCCGGCGGCCGACAGCGGCCTGGCGGTGGTGGCGTCGACCATGTGCGGCGTGTACAACGCCGACATCGCCCGCTTCTACCGCGAGCTCGGCTGCACGCGCGTCATCGTGCCGCGCGACATGGGCCTGGCCGAGATCGAGGCGCTGGCGGAAGCCGTACCCGACCTGGAGCTGGAGGCGTTCCTCATGCGCAACGGCTGCATCTTCGCGGACGGCTACTGCCTGGGCCGCCACTTCCAGGACCGCAATGCGCTCTGCTGGGACGTGCGCCACGCCGATCGGGAGTTCTACACCGTGGGGCGCGGCAGCGGCCTTTCGCGCGCCGCACGCGAGAACAACGAGGCCTACGGGCGGTTCCACCGCACCGCCTGCGGCCTGTGCGCCGTGTACCGTCTGGAGCGCGCCGGCGTGGCCGCGGCGAAGATCGTGGGCCGCTCGGACGACTCCGCCTGCATCCTGCGCGACATCGAGGCCGTCGTGCGCAACGTGGAGATCGCGCGCGCGTGCGCCGACGAGCAGGAGTACCTCGAGCGCATGGACGTGCCGCCCGAGCGCGCCGCCGCCTGCGCGGACGGCCTGTCATGCTACTACCCGGAGGTGCGGTTCCCCCGTTAAGGAGCCTCTGCGCCTCCTTGGCGGGGGGCGCAGAGGCAGGGCGGGCCCTGCCGCTATGCGCGGTCCTCGAGATACCGTTCCATGAAGACCGCCCCTATCCGGCCGAGCCAGGGGTACACCGTGCCGCACCCCGAGTGCTCGCATGCGCTGAAGAAGTCGGGAACCCAGCTGGTCAGGTGCGGCTCGAATTCGGAGAGCGCCTCCTCCCAGCGCCGGTGCGCGTCGAGGTCGTTGCGCTCGAGTGCCTCGGCCAGGCGGGCGTTCAGGTAGGCCATGAACTCAAGCTCGATGGCGAGGTGGTCTCCCGGCTCGCGCGACCGGCTGCCGTCCAGGGAGAGGCCTGCCGCGCGGTAGCAGCTCTCGGCATGCAGGGCCGCCTCGTTGAGGAAGGGCGTGGAGGGCGCCTCGGCACGGTCGCGCCCATCCCGAAACCTCATCTCGCAGATTGCCACGAGAGGGCGTTCGGGATGGGTGAACAACGCGGTGTAGTCGCGTCGGAGCTCCGTTCTCATTTCGCTTGCCGTGGGGTTTTCCCGACGGAGCGCGCTCTCGTGCGCGAAAGCCGCGCATGAGGGGTCGAGGCCGGCGTCTTCGAAGATGGCGCGCATGTCGTCGAAGACGCTGCCGTCGATGACTCCCTGTGCAAGCTCCTCGGAGGGGCTTAGGAAAAACATCGACGCCAGCCTGAAGAAATCAGCGTATCCTTGGAACCGCAGAAGGTCCGGGTGTATCGGGTTGCCGGTCGCAGCGTTGCTCATCGAGGGTGCTCCTTTGCTCGTACGAAGGGAAAGGGCGGGAGGGCCGGAGGAGGGTGAGGGGAGGGCCTTCCCGCCCGAGGAGGGGTTGGCTGGGGTGCGGGTTGCCGCGCGCGCGGCGGGCATCCGCACCCGGGGGGCGGGACTACTTTCCCAGTTTGAGCTTGGAGATGCCCAACGTGAAGGCGAGCAGTCCGATGCCGATGATGCCGAGCGCCACGCCCCACTCGATCATTGCGGGGAAGTACGCGCCCGCCGGGGCTCCCGGCGCGGCAACGGGGCCCGCGAAGCCGATCAGCGGGTTGTGCAGCTGCGCTTGCAGCATGTTGTACTTCACCAGAAAGATGGATGCGAAGGCCAGGGCGGCTCCTGCGACGTGCAGGGTCTGGGACTTCTGAAGCAGCAGCGCGATGCCGGCTACGGAACACGCTACCTCGATACAGAAGAAGGGCGCTCCCGGTCCGCTTGTCAGCCAGGCGGCAACGGCGGCCTCTTCGCCCACGGCGATGTACAGGCCGCTGAACGCCTCGGTCAGCGAGAAGGCGAGCTCGGCGACAAGGAACAGGGCGACGGTGCGCGAGAGGCCGCGGGCCGCCTTCTCGCCCATGGGCAGATAGCCGCTGCGGTCGAGCATGGCGCACACGATGACGAGCACCGACCCGCCGGCAACAACAGCTGCGATGAAGAACGAGAGCATCAGGCCGGGGTTGTTCCAGGTGGGACGCGCTACCTGGAGCGCGAACGCCAGCGAGGTGACGGCGACCAGCAAAGCGGCAACGAACACCGCGCTGGCCAGGGGCCGCACCGAGGCCTCGGTTTTCGCGCCCTCGTGCGCCTTGACGAGCGCGAAGGTGAACGCGCAGCCCAGCACCACGTAGGCGATCAGGATCACGGTGTCCCAGAATAGCGGCGACATGATCTGGAAGCTGGTCAGGATGGAGAACGCGCGAAGCGGATTTCCCGTATCCACCAAGATGAACAGGCCCGCGCACAAGCATCCGCATGCTACGGCGACGAAGGAGGCCACGCGCGCATAGGGGCGGTAAGCTTCCAGGCCGGAGAAGACGAACGGTGCCGAGGCGAACAGCAAGCATCCTGCGGCAACGCCGGTGAACAGCAGGAAGCCGACGATGTAGAGGCCCCAGGTGACGTCGTTGCCCAGGTTTGCCACGTGCAGGCCCTGCATGGTCTGGAAGACGAAGCAGGCGGTTCCTGCAAAGGCGAAGGCGGCGAATATCCCAAGCAGGACGGCGGTCGAGGAGCGTTTGATCGTGGTCGATTCAGTCATTGAGGCACTCCTTTACGCCAAGTAGTACACGGAAGGCTCCGTGCCTTTGTCTTCCAGCAAGCGAACGGTGGGACGTCCTGCGATCGCGCGAGACACGTCGCTGTCAGGATCGTCCAGATCGCCCCAGTACCGCGCTCGTCCGGGGCAGTGCTCCATGCAGGCGGGCTCTTCGCCGCGTGCAAGGCGGTTGGCGCAGAAGGTGCACTTCTCCACCACGCCGGCAACGTGCTTGGGGGCATCGAAGTCGCCCAGGGGGAAGTCAACGGCGTAGGCCGGCTCTTCCCAGTTGAACGTGCGGGCGCTGTAGGGGCAGGCGCCCATGCACATGCGGCAGCCGATGCACTTGTCGACGTCCTGCACCACGATGCCCGTCTTCTCGTCGCGCCAGGTTGCCCCGACCGGGCAGACCTTCGCGCAGGCCGGGTTTGCGCAATGCTGGCACCCGACGGGGTAGTGAGCCATGCTTACCTGGGGATACGTGCCTTTTGCGGTGTCGGGGTAGTCACCTCCGTCGGTCAGCACGCGGTTCCACCACATGTTGTTGGGCAGGTTGTTGTTCGATTTGCAGGCTACCGCGCATTCCGTGCAGCCGAAGCACAGCTGCAGGTCGATTGCCATTCCGTAATGCATGCAGGCTCCTCCTTTCTAGACCGTTGCCTTCTCGATTTCGATGAGCGTGTCGAAGTAATAGCTGTTCGCCACCACGGGGGTTACGTTGTATCCCAGCAGGTCGCAGTAGAACCCGTCGACGAACTGGTCAAGATCCCAGCCGTGGTCGATCACGACCATGCCGGGGCGTATGCCGTTGTTGAACCGCACGCGCAGCGTGCAGGTGCCTCGATCGTTGAACATGCGGATGTAGTCGCCGTCGGCGATGCCGCGCGCTTCGCAGTCTACGGGGTTGACGGCAACGTAGGGCTCGTCTTCGAACTCGAGCAGCCAGGGCACGCGCGTGTACTGCGTATGGACCTTGTACTTGCTTCGCTCGGACGTGAACACCAACGGGTACTTCTCTGCCAGGGGGTTTTCCTTCCAGGCCTCCATGGGCGGCTCCCAGTAGGGCAGGCGCTCTTTCATGAAGTCGATCGTCTGGCCGTAGTCGGTGTCGAGCGGGATGGATTCCTGGTAGAACTGCAGGCGCCCCGTCGGCGTGCCGTACGTGCCCTCCTGGCCCATGACGCGATCGTCGGGTTCGAAGGTCAGGACCGATCCCTCTTCCTTCACGCGATCCCAGGTGAGATTGATCTTCTTTGCCGTGGGGTTGTCGAATACGGCGTTCATGAGCTCGTCGATGTCCTTGAAGTCGTACTCCTGCAAATCCATCTTCTCGAACAGCATCTTGAAGATGTCGAAGTCGCTCTTCGACTCGTACAGAGGCTCTGCGGACTTCGCGTTATGGAACACGTAGCGCGTGTCGTCGCCCGAGGCGGTTTCCGTTTCGAAGTAATGGCAGGCCGGCAAGACGATGTCGGCGTAGTTCGTGGTGCTGGTGGAGACCACGTCGGCCACCACCAAAAGCTCGACGTCTTCCAGGAACTTGCGCCAGCGCACGCCTCCCACCTGGGTGCCGAACAGGTTGTGGTCCCAGATGTAGAGGGTCTTGATGTTGATGTCCTTGTCGCCGTATTTCTTGGATTCCATGCAGTTGAGCAGGGCGGGCGAGTAGAACACCTGGCTGCCGGGCGCTCCCTTGGGGTTCGCGAGGCCGTAAGGCATCCATCCGATGGATATCTCGCCGCGGAACATGCCCTTCGCCGTGTTGCCGGGGTGGCCGTACTGGCCGGCGATCATGCACATGGAGAGGATGGACGAGAACGTTGCCATGCCGTTGGTGACGTGGTCGAGGCCAAGGCCTATGTTGACGGAGTTGTGGCCGTCTTGGACCAGGTGGGCGAGTTCCCTGATGGTTTCGACGGGAACGTCGCAGATCTCGGAAGCCTTCTCGGGGGTCCACTCGGACACGCGCTCAAGCAGCAGATCGTATGCCGTTCTCACCTCGATGCCCTCGATGGCTAACGTGCCGCGGATCACCGGGTTGGCAACTTCGCCCAGCGCGCCCAGGGATCCGTCCTCGGCGCGTACGACGCATTTGTCCTCGGGTGCGCCGACCGTGGCCTTGCCTATATCGCTCAGGCGGAGGTATTTGCCGTCCGTCTCCTTGACCAGGCACGGAGCTACGGTGTCCGACTTCAGGAAGTCTTCCTTGGCAAGGCCTTCGCTTACCAAGACATTGGCCATGGCCAAGGCAAGGGCGCCATCGGTGCCGGGGTGGATGGGGACGAACAGGTCGGCTTTCGAGGCTGCGATGGTGAACGTCGGATCGATGACGATCATCTTGGCGCCATGCTCGACCTTTGCGCGCAGGAAGTAATGAAACGTCTGGCTATCTCCTTCGGAAGGGTTGAATCCCCAGATGAATATATGCTTGGCGTTTTTGAGGTCGTTGCGACCGCCTCCGCCGGCCCCCTTGTACGAGCCTACGATCGGGGGAAACGATGCGTAGAAGACGCGGTCTTGGGCGGCATCGAGCAGCGTTGCGCCCATGGCGGAGCACAGGCGCTTTCCATGTTGGGAGTCGGGGGTGATGTTTCCGGAGCCGCACAGGAAGCCGTTGGCTCGAGGGCCGTGCTTCTCGGCGACCTCTTTCCATTTGTCGGAAATGGTGGTGATGGCCTCGTCCCAGCTGATCTGCTCCCATTTGCCCTCGCCACGCTCGCCAACGCGCTTCATGGGATATTTCAGGCGGTCTTCAGCATAGACGCGCAGCGCATGGGTCAGCCCCTTGTTGCAAACGCGGGTTACGTCGGGGTCGCTTTGCTTCCTCCGGGACGTCTTGACGATTTTCCCGCCTCGGACGTGCACGTTCATCTGGCAGCCGGCGCCGCAGCCCCCTCGGCAGGTGCCAGGCTTGACGATGTCCTCGCTCGCACCGGTCTTCTTCTCGTCGGCAACGGCGGGCTGGCTTTCGCACAAGCTCGATCCCAGGCCGGCCGCGATGACTGCCGCGGCAGAGCCCTTCAGAAAGCTCCTTCTCCCAATGGCAGCGCCCAGGATGGTTCCTTCGGCATGCTTCATGCGTATGCTTCTCCTTCTTTCTTGAAGTCGCGGTTTTTCGCGGCGAGAACTTGCTGGAGGTTGCAGAGATGCGCAAAGCTTCGCGCGTGAGCTTCGCGGACTCCCCTCAAGCTGTCCTGCGCCTTGCTCCTCGTTAACGGGCGTGAGTATCTTAACGAGGATGCGACAGGGGCGAGCGTTCGCATTTTTTATACGCCGATTCGATTTGGCTTCGCAGGTGGGATGCTTTGCCTGCGAAGAGGTGCGTGAAGCTGTTGCCGGGAAGGGGGACACCCGGTATCATCAAGGCGAATGCTCGGATCGGGATGGTCGGGGGAGGGACGCCGTGAAGCTGGAGCATATCAGGGAGTTCGTCGCATCGGCTCGATGCGACAGCTTCCAAGAGGCCGCAGACGGGCTGTACGTCGCGCGTCCGACGTTGAGCAACCATATGAGGGGTCTTGAGCAGGAGCTGGGGTTCGCCCTGTTCGATCGCTCCGACAGCAACGAGCTCACCGAGACGGGGACGGTGTTCCTTGACGGCATGGAACGGGCGCTGGAGGTAATCGACTCGGGCTTGGAGCGGTGCCATGCGCTTGCGGACCTGCGTGAGGAGCAGGACCCGGTGGTGAACATATCGCTGCGCTGCTCGGTCTTCGAACTGCGCGCTATGCTTGAGAAGAGCTGTCCGTGTCGTTACGCCTTTGCGAGCTACGACAACAAGAGGCCGATGCTGTACCCGTTCACGCAAGAGGGCGCCGATGTCATGGTCATGTACGATCTTGACCTGCTGCCGTCTTTGCGGGCGGAGGCCGCGGGCATGGGTTTGCGCTACGAACGGTACGGGCACGAGCCATGTGCCATCGCGATGAGGAAGGACCACCCGCTCGCGCAGGGCCCCCTGACGCGCGAACGCCTGCGCGGCGTAGAGGTGGCCCAGCTCGACGTCATAGAGTCGGAGAGCTGGAAGCGCATCATCGTTCATATGCTGGGCGATGGCATGGACTTGAGGTTCCATCTCATCCCCATGGACAACCTCCTGAGCTTCTGGACCGTCGACTTGGGGGATTCGATCTTCATCTCCATCAAATCGATGCTCTCGCAGTATTTCGCCCGTCGGGAAGGCTACGTGATCAGGGACCTGGTCGACGATGCTCCTTTGCTGATGCCTCGAAGCCTGGTGTACCGGCCAATCTCCGAGCGACCTTGCATAGTGCCGGTCCTCGAGGCGTTTCGCGAGCACCTTTCCCGGGGCGGGCTATGAGGCGGGCGCGGGACGTGCGCAGCGGGCGTTCGAGGTTCGGAAGGGAGGGGCTTCGATGAAAATCGAGCTTTTGAGGGAGTTCGTGGCGCTTGCCCACTACGGCAGCTTCCGGGCGGCATCCGAGAAGCTGTTCGTCTCCCAACCCACGTTGAGCAACCATATCAAAGCGCTCGAGCAAGAGCTCGGCTTCGAGCTGTTCGATCGCTCGCGCGACAACGAGCTGACCGACGAGGGCGCGCTTCTCCTCGATGCGGCCCAGTCGGCCCTGCTGATCATCGATTCCACGCTGGAGGAGTGCCGCAAGAGGTCAGAGGGATAGCCGCGCGTACCTGCACAGCCTCTCTTCATTTGCTATCATGGGACGATACGTTTGCATCGATCGTCAAAGGAAGTCCCATGTCGCTTTCCATCGGTATCGTCGGCCTGCCGAACGTCGGCAAGTCCCCGCTGTTCACGGCCCTCACGAACAAGGGCGGCCTCGCGGCCAACTACCCGTTCGCCACCATCGAGCCCAACGTCGGCATCGTGCCGGTGCCCGACGCGCGCCTCGACGCGCTGGCCGAGATCGACCATCCGGCGCGCATCGTGCCGGCCACTGTGGAGTTCGTGGACATCGCGGGCCTCGTGGCGGGGGCGAGCCAGGGCGAGGGCCTGGGCAACCAGTTTCTCGCGAACATCCGCGAGACGGACGCCATCTGCGAGGTCGTGCGCTTCTTCGGCGACCCGGACGTCGTGCACGTGGCGGGCAAGGTGGACCCGCTCTCCGACGTGGACACCATCAAGACCGAGCTGATACTCGCCGACATGGCAACGCTCGAGAAGGCGCTGCCGCGTCTGGAGAAGGAGGCCAAGCGCGACAAGGCGGGTGCGGCCAAGGTGGCCGCCGCGCAGAAGGTGTTCGCGGGCCTGAACGAGGGGCATCGCGCCCGCACGCTCGACCTCACCGATGACGAGCGCGCCGCGCTGCACGATTTGCACCTGCTCACGATGAAGCCGATGCTCTACATCGCCAACGTCGACGAGGACCAGCTGGACGCCGACCTGCCCGAGATCGACGGCTGCGCGCCCGTGCCCATTTCCGCGAAGGTGGAGGCCGACCTGGCCGAGCTCGACCCGGCCGAGGCGCGCGAGTACCTGGAGGCCATGGGCCTCGAGGAGAGCGGCCTGGCTCGCCTCGTGCGCGAGGCGTACAAGCTGCTGGGGCTGCAGAGTTACTTCACGAGCGGCGAGACCGAGACGCGCGCCTGGACCGTCCCCATAGGAGCCAAGGCCCCCCAGGCCGCCGGCGTCATCCACACCGACTTCGAGCGCGGCTTCATCAAGGCCGAGACGGCCGCCTTCGAGGACTACGTGGGCCTCGGCGGCGAGAAAGGCTGCCGCGACGCCGGCAAGCTCCGCCAGGAAGGCAAGGAGTACGTGGTGCAGGACGGCGACGTCATGCACTTCAAGTTCAACGTTTGATAGTTTTCAGGTTTGCTGCGGAAGTTGCATAACCTCGTTTCATCAGGGGTTATGCGGCTTTCCTTCTATTTCTCGCTATCTCGTCCAAAACCGGATTTCGGCTGAATTTCCCGTATGTTTGTTGTAAAAATGTTGTACGGGACTCGCCGCCTCTTCCGACGAGCTTCAGCATTTCAGAAGTGGTTAGATTTCCCTGCACCGCGGTGTAAACGTTCGCGGTCATGTTGATGTCCTCGTGTCCCATGAGGTATTGGGCTACCCTCAACGACACTCCCGCCTCGCACAAGCGGGTTGCGAACGTCCTGCGAAGCCAGTGACAAGATATGCACGGTAGGCGCAGTTCGCTCCCTTTAACCGCTTGGTCTTTGTTGAATGCCTCCACTGCGCGTTTCAACGAAGAATTCACTCCGGCAGATGTGAGGGGCCAACCTTTCCGCGTCATGAAGACGAAGCTATCGAAGCCATTCACGGGTTCTTTGAGGACGAAGCCGTTGTCCTCGATCCATCCCCGGTATTGGGCGATAGCGTTGGCGGTTGGTTCCAACAGGGGGAGAGTGCGCTTTCCCGCTGCCGATTTCGGGGCTTGCATCACCCTTCTCATCCTGCTGCGTCCGTTTTCGGTCAGAGGGAAGTACGCAAACGAATGCCGAACTTTGATGAACTTGTCGGAAACATCGGGCGCTTGCAATCCCGATAGCTCGCCGATCCTCATTCCCGAATAGAGGAAGGTTTCAACGATGCATTTCAGCGGCAGACGGGCAGGATCTTCGCCGAGCCATTGCAGGAAGGAAACCTGCTGTTCTTCGGTGAGCGCCTTGATCTGCGTTTCATCTTCGCTCTGTAGCTTCTTGGAGGCTGACGTTACCGCCTTGAGCGCTCCATGGGTGGGGCTGCGTCGTGTCCAGTGCTCTTCTTCTGCGATAGCGAGGGTCTGGTTAATGGGTTTGGCGATATTGGTGATTTGGGACAATCCCAAAAACCGTCTGCCATCTTGCGTTTGTAGAAAGCCGAGAGCTTGGTCTTGGTAATGTCTTTGATTTTCAAGGTGCCGAGCGAATCGCGAACGTGATTATCGTACGTACGGAGGTATTGGCTGAGAGTGGTTGGCTTCAGCGCTCCGATGGCTACGTCATCCTGGCGAACTTTGATCCAGTACTCAATCGCTTCGTTAAGCGTGAGGTTCGCGCCGTCTTGGCTTATTCCTGTGAGAACGTCGAATACAACGGTTTTTTCCTTGTTCCGGAGTTCTGCGAGGGTGGTTGCGTAGACGAAATGACGTTTTCCAAGCTCATCAGACCATTCGTAGTAATAACGCCCGTCTTTTCTTTGGCCTTCTCCTTTCTCTAAAACGAGTCCGTTCTTATCTTTCCTTCTGGTAAGTTTCGCCATGGGATACCTTCCCGGCAAAACTAGATGCTGAAACTGATGGTAGCGTTGCGCCCTGCTAACTGCTTCGCAGCTTTGGCAAAAAAGTCGCTTAGCATCGTTTTTGGTTGCAGCTGTTGAAGACGATGGGAACCGATGAAAGCATCTTCAAGACAGGACTGATTATACCATACGAAAATCAGCATAAGGCCAGTACAACATGCATTATTGCTAATTCATCCGACGAGTTTTGAGCCGATTTCGACCAAGCTGGAATCATCGGTTTCAGGCTATCCGAGCCAAGAAAAATCGAGAGTCTTCCCCTGTTGCAAACTTGGAAAATCCCCCTGGAAAATTCGTCTCGCGTTGCGATCAGCTCAACCTGGGAAGTAGTCCAATCAACCACCAACCACCAAGCAATCAAAAGGAGTGCGATCTGCGCTCCTTTTGTCGTTCAGCTGGCTTGTTGTTAACTGGATAGTGCGATCTCTAAAGCGTTTATCAGTTCCTGAGGGGAAAGATTGAGGGCTTGGGAGTAATCGAATAGTTCGTATACCTGTAGGCTTCGTTCTCCCATTTCGATTTTCGACACGTAAGACTGTGGCTTGTGCAGTTCGTTTGCAAGTTGAGACTGAGTGGTGCCAGCATCGATCCGCAGCCGTTGGAGGCATCTGCCTATCGTCTTGTTGGCTTCGATGTTCATTTTGCCAACAATAGGTGATAGTATAAAATATCCCAATTTGGGATATTATTTTGATAATCGCTTGTTTCTGGGAGGTAAATCGGAAGGGGATTGGATCGTGGAATCGAAAAACAAGAAGACTGTGGGAATCGCTTTATCAATTGTTTTTGTCGCCTCTTTGCTTCTGGGGCTGTTCAGTCTCGTCACTGCGTATGACAAGAAGGATCGCTACTACAACAGCGAGTCGCTCACGTCGCTGAACGAGAACGCCTACGTCGGAGGGGACGCGTACAACTACATCATCAACGGCACCCATTTCACCGGGTATATGGTTCAAGGCATGGGATTCCTCGTCATATCGACCATGACGGGCATGGGCGCGCTGTACTGTCTCTTGGGCAACAGAAGAAACCCTGTGACGGAGAAAGCGGAAGATCTTCCGGCAATATAGGCATTTCTCATCATGCGTGGAAAAGCGTCCATATCGCAACCGTTACAGCAAAGGAATCCTCATGGCTGAGTACAAAGTCATTTTTAGAGCGGACACCGACCATCCGTACGACCAGCACGTAATCACATGGGAGCAAGGCTGTCCCTTGATGTTCGAGGCGATCCAGATTTCAAGAGAGACGGAATCGGGCAAGGCGTTCTTGCAAACCAAAGTAAGGAACCTGAGCGGCGCTATCGCATCATCATTCAAAGCGAGACTGACGTGCCATTACAAAGACGGCAGCACCGAAGAATTCGAGACGGAGCCTCTAGATGCCGACATAGCGCCATGTGGGGAGTACGCGCTAAAGCCGATAGCGCTTTCAAGGGGCGATGCTGCCCATGCGGAAGCGCTCGTGCTCTCGGTTGATACGTCTGATGGCAATTGGACGAGCACGGCTACTGCTTGCCCGTTGCCAAGAAGAAGCCCGCTTGCATTGTCGGCAGATGCTTTGAACGAACGCATCTCTCAATTGCGAGAGCGAGGCTGCAATAAGCCTTGTGAAGCTGCTCCGTATTCCTATGTAGAGCATGACGGATGGTCGCAATGCCCGTGCGGTCAGATCAGCATCGGGTGCAGGGTCTGCCCTTCCTGCGGGCTTCGATTCGGCAATGATACCACTATCGAAAACGGGGATTTCCTGGAAGAAGCCGCTTTGGAGCGTGCTCAAAAGACCAAAGATGCTGAAGAAGCGAAAGCCGAGCGCAATTCGAAGCTAAAAAGGAGCTTCAAGAGATGGGGGCTGATCGGAGGGGCGGTTGCGGTATTGCTGGTTTGCGCGGTGTCGATTTACGCCCTTGCCACCAAGCCCCTTGCCGTATCCGTTGTTTCCAGAATAACCTACGGAGACAGCGAAAAGCCAGATCGCACAGATAGCTTCTTGCTCGATACCAACGGTAATATCCTTGAATTGATTTGCAGCAATACCGGCAAAGAATCAATGAACTATGAAATCGAATACACGCTCGATGACCTTGCGGTAGGGTTTCCGGTATCTGTCGATACTTCCAATGAATATGATGAGAGCTGCATTCAGAAAATCCTCTCCAAAGACGAATCGGGCCGCCCTACGGAGTTTTCCCAAGAATTCGATGGGGTGTTCAACCCTGGAACAGTAAAAATCGAATATTATGAAGACGGCAAGGTCAAAACAGTGGTCGAAGAAACGGTAAACACGCACAATGACACTTATGTTTACCTCTTTGCTTATAACGATGAAGGCAATTTGACCGAAATGACGTATGCCTGTACATCCGGGGCGACGGGAGAATCAGCAGGAGGCTTTTCCTACTATTACACTTACGAGAAAGACGCCTCTGGGGAAGTTTCGACGTGCATTAAAACAACTGTGGGACTCCGTACCGATGAGGTTGTAGAATATACTTATGAATACGCGGACGGGAATATCTCGAAAGTCTACAAGGATGGCAAGCAGCTTCTTGGGTTTGAATACGTCTCGGTAGAAAACCCTTCGGTATGGACGCAGATACGCTCAAGCGTAAATCCTTCCCAAATCGGGGCGTTGCTCAAAACAGCTCCGATGAGCACGGTGTATTGATAGACCTCAGTTTCGTGATTCGCTCTCATTTTAGATAAAGCGCTGCATTTCTTCGTGAGAGGGTGGCTTAGGATGCCGCTTGCAGCTTTATCGGGGTCTTTGCTCGAAAGGGTGAAGACCCTTTCTTTCCCAGCGAGGATCGTGCAAATCATCATCTCTCATCCTGCGTTGCCTACGGAATCCAACCTCTCGGTGAAATCCATCCGCGATCTACAGAAGAACCTCTTTGATACCCGACTCTGTTCATGGAAACGCACGCTGAAGACCCTCTAAGACGAGATAGCGACCTCGCAGGACAAATACTTCATCTTGCGGCAAAACAAAGAAATCAGCCCGTTTAAGATGCCTAGAAACCAACAGTATACGTGCAAGGTCTTCGAGCCTCGGATGCTCCTAGAAACTATCCGCTCAAACTTGGCATCGAAATGCTATTTTGGAGGCATGACAACCGATGCTCTTTACCCTCTTTGCCAAGGGAAAACGGAAGCTGCTGGTTCTCTAAGACGCGCAAGCCTCTTCCATGGACAAATACCCCACAAAGAGAAAAACAAAGGAAACAACCCCTCCAAACGCCCTAAAAGCCATAGGCATAGAGAGAGCTTCCGCATGACCGCATCAATCGTATCGTTCAGCCCGCCAATAAAAACGTCGGTTGCTTCCAGGGTATCCAAGTCGAAATGAAAACAGCTCGCCACTCCTTGGATCGGCACCTATCATGAAGGTGGCTCGAATACCCCTTTCCCTTGACTAAACGAGGGGAACAGGATGCCAGGAGGCGAGCAAACCACCTCCTAGGGCAAATACCCCATATCGAACAAGACGTAGGAAACAGCGCTCTAAACTACCCGAAAACCTAAACGCATAGCAGGGTGAGAGCAAATAGAGCGCGCAGAGCTTCGCAGCGGCATCCGCGTTGAGCTTCTTCCAAAGAATCGATGGTCAAGCAGCACCGAGGAGAGCGTAGAAAGCAACCTATGGCAACAGGATCGCCAGCATTTCCTTCGCTTTGAGGAACGCAAGGATTTTCGCTTTTGAGACGAGGCAAACGGATATTTTCTGCCATACACATATTCTGTCGCCTTTTTGACATTCTGCGTATGAGCGAACGAAAGGGAGCTATCCATGAGCTCTCTAAAACGAAGCGAGGGCTTATGTCCGCAGCGAAACCATCAAGACTTGCAACCCCTGGAACAGCCCAAAACCCATCCCAGTAGCTTTATTGAGGATGGGCGTTCGTCATCGGGAGCCGCTTCTTGCCCGTTGCTCCTCCAATTCAAGGAATTGCTCGTAATATCTCGTCATCGCCGCGATGTAAGACCAATACGTCTCATGTCCTTCGACGTGCGGGATGCGTTTCTCCTCGTACACCCATATCGGGGTCATCTCGTATGATTCGTCGAACAGGCAGAGGCCGAGCAGCGAATCCACCTCCACCCCCACCTCTGCTGCATGCTCAAGCCAATCCTCTTCCGAGCAGCGCGTATGCTCGACGATTAGGGCGAGGAGCCTTTTGTCTTCCCTCAGCCTTTCCGACAGCTTCAATCCCAATAGTTTATGCTCTTCGTCCAGCCATGCCTTTTCTAGGGCTTCCATCGACTGCTTGTCCACGGAGCCGTACCTCAAGCGGAACCTGTCCCGAATCCTGTTGTAGCTCGGCGGGTTATGGTACATCTCGATGGCTTCAGCTTGCTCTTCATGGGTGAGGTCGTCGAGTTCCCGATCGTGTCCGACCTCTTCGCGAACCCGAACGGGGGCAATCGGATCTAGAGGTTGAAGTGTTTCAAACGCCCGCTCGCCCTCGTTGTTGTTTGTTTCGGTTTGCTCGCTGTCTGCTTCCGGGCTACCGCTCAAAGCGTCGATCTTTTCATTGGACGCATCGCAAACCTCATTGTAACAATTTCCCGGGATCAAGACTATGTCCTCAAGCAGCGCGCCCTTTAGCTCCGCAGCCCTGTCCATGCTTTTCTCCCCGTACAGCTTCCGTGCGTAGTCGATGTAGTCGAAGAATAGCTCGATTGTCTCGAAATCCTCCTCGGACATCGTATCCCTCAGCTCGTCGAAATCTCGCTGTGCCCCTTTGTCGATGTCGCTCTCGACGCATTTGCGGGCTTGCGCCACGGAAAGCTCGTTGATCCGCCCTCTCGCCTCCCTGTACGCGTCTTCATCGGTGTCTTTGCCGAGCAGTGCCGAGTGAAGCGTGATTTCGTACTTGATATAGGTTCCAGTCCAGCCGTACATCTCCTTCAGCTTCTTGTTCAGCTCGTAGTAGTACTCGTCGCGCGTGTACTCGTTGACCCACGTGATGCCGTTCTCCTCGGCAAGGATTCTCTTCGCCTCCTCTTGCATCTCGATTTCACTGTCGGTGGCGGCGACGATCTCGCCTTTAGCCTCCTTTTGGACGCACAGCCTCTTCCTCCAGCTCAAAATGCCTCTTTTGGCGAGCCTGCCTAGGCACCTATCGAAAACCCTGCTGCAATACCGGTCTACGTTGTCGGAAAGCTGCGAATAGAAGAACCTGGCCTGCTCGACGGTGCAGTCATGGGTTTCGGAGAACTCCCTGAAGTAGTCCCATCGTTCCCTTCTGGCGTTCACGAATCTTTCGTTGACGAACCCGCACAGGCTCAGCCATTCCAACCTGAACTTGCTGTGAAGAACGTCTTTCGCAAGATGGCTCGACAGCGCGCCCCTCACGAGGTCGCTGTAGATATCGTTCCCGTGCGTCTTCTCAGGCTCCGGGGTTTCGAGCACCTCTGTGACTATGTACTTGTGCCCGCTTCTCTCGAACCTTATGAAGCGTGCCCACCTGTCGATTTGCGAGATTTTCGAATCGCCCGCAAGCTTCGGCTCGTCCAGCAGGTCGCACATGGCGGGGTAGTTTTTCACGAGTAGCTCGGAGCAGGATTCCAGTTCTAGTTTGACCTTCGATAGATCCATTGAGTCCCCTTTGCTCGCTCCGTGCCGTTGTCCTATACTGTAATGGTTCTGCTTGCTCTGACGCTCGACTATTATTTGAATGATGTCTGGTATATTATAGAGATTATTATACCACATATTATTCATTTTACTTTATTGAGCTGCCGCGCCGAGCGAAGCGGGCGGGCAGCGCAAGCGAAGCGCGCAGCCGCGAAGCGGCGAAGTCTCACCTCTCCCCGAGGGGCAGCCCTGCGGTTCTTTCTTCGTGCCGCTTCGCAGCACTGCGCGGCTTCGCCTTGCCTTCGCGCTTCGCACTGCGCGCTTCGCTTGCCTACCGCACTCGCTTCGCTCGATTGTTCCGCCATTCGCTTCGCTCATCCGCACGGCTTCGCCGCGCTGGCGTATTATATTTTCATTTTCTGGTTAACGGTGTTCAGAAGACTAAACAATTAAACGAAGGGATTGAGAAGAGGCGTTCGGAACTTGAGCTGTTAACAGGTTTGTGGGAGCAATTGGGACAAAACATGGATGAACCATATATGAATACTTCATATTTTGCCCATGCAAGGCAAAAGGCGCAAACGCTGCGAAACTACGATTACGCATCATCCAGCCCCTTTCTTTGCATGCTGCTCGACCAATAAGGTCGCTTCGCGGCGCTTAAGGGTCGCTTGACGCAAAGACGGGGCTATCTGAAACGTCCTCGCAGCCTCTCGCTTGCTTGCGCCTTAAGGCAAGAGGGTTTTCTTTATTTTCTTGGTCAATGAAGCCGACCAAGCTTAAAACAGGTGGAATGCATGAGGCAATTCGTTTTCGGTGCTTTCATTTCGGTATGCTCCCAAGTACGTTCATGCTCCAGAGATTGGCGTCAAGCTAGGATGGCTTTCACTTTATCGAACTGTATTTTCCGGTGAAGCCAAACATAGATATCTCGTTTGAGAGATTGAAATACTGGACAATGATGCGGTCGCCTAATCTTTTTAGCTCCGCTTGAATCGCATCGCGCCTTTCTGTGCTATTTTTGACGCTGCGACAGGTATGAAACGGTCTGGATGCAAAAGCAAGGTTCTGAAAAGAGCCATATCGCTAACGAAGTTTTCGATGGTGTAAGACAGCGTGCCCTTCTTGTCCCCGTAATCGAAGCATCCGTTAAGCTTGCTCGTTATTCGGCGCTCCCTTTCGCAAAAAGACTCGATTTTCATCTCAAGCAGTGCTTCGTCTCGATCCTTCGCATCAAGCAGATATGCAGCTTCAATCAGCTGACTAACCTTTTTCTGGGATAGTATGTCTTCGTATTCTGAAAGCACGTTGCCGACTGTTCTGATCCTCTCGGAATTCCTTCGCTTGCTTTCGGTTTTTCTATCGTGCCTGTTGGTTAGCCACGCGCCAAACCCGGAGCCGAGTAAGCATGCGAGAAAGGTTGCTGCTATCATCAGGATGTCTTTCGGCTCGGGCATCGTTTCTCCTTGCATTTGCATAATGAACATTATGAGATAAGATGATCCCAATACTAACATATAGAATTATAAACTGGGGTATTCCGAAATTCGATGTATCATGAATCGAGGCTTTGATGCGGTCTTCCTCTGTTCTCTTCCCACGCAATTTGAACAAGTGAACCGCATACGCCTCTTGAAAATGGACAGATAAGCAGCGATTCTTATCGAGCGATGATAAAATATCCCCTAGACTTCATTTCGATGGATCGGATGCCAAATGCTCGATGTAGATGCTGCCGCAATTAAGCTAGAAGGACATTATCATGCTGGGAAAGGTTCTTCCGAAAATAAGGGCTTGATGCGGAAGCTGAGGGAGTCTATAGATCCCGGGGCGGCCGAAATGGTCTATGCGGAAAAAGACCGTATCTTTGTGAGAAGCTTGAAAGAGATGGCGGCTGAGCTTGTCGAGGCTGGCATACCTCCTCGTCTCGCAGCTTGTCAAGCGTATGAGATCAAACGAGGAGCTGATCATCTCACTAATATTGATGCAGTCATGAGTTATGCCGAGGATGAATTGAGGGAAGATGCGACGTATGCTCTTCCGAGGGCTTCGTTTATGGATGATTACATTCCTTTTGTTGAAGATGTGACGGATGAAAAGATCCAGCGACTCTTCGGCAAGATACTTGCTGGGGAAATGGAAGCGGAGGGGTCGTTCTCTCGTTTGGCTTTGAGCAAGCTCTCCCAATTCTCTAAACTTGAGGTCGAACTTATTGAAAAGTTATGCTCGGTATCGACCGGTGGTCATTCAGGGTCGGGCTGGGTACTTCCATTGCCGATCCTGATTGGGGGAGACAAAGGTACCGACAAGCAAAGTGGAGCCATAACGAATTATGAATTACGCGATCTCGAGTCTCTTGGAATAATTAAAAACGAAATGTCTTCTACGATTAGTGCTGCCGATGGGGTTTTTCAGTTCTGCGTCCATGGGGAGGAGTACAGGATAGTTGGACATGATTTCGAAAATATAAGGTTTAAGACGGCGTTGCTGACTACGGTAGGCGAGCAATTATCTAAGTTGTTTGAGTTTGGAACATCGGAGGGCTTTCTTGATATTATTAAGGAAGAATGGGGAAGGCAAGGGGCTTCTATTGAGCGAGTTGTCTAGAAAAAGGTTGGCTACTTGTCGTAATCAAGCATTGCGTAATCAAAGGAAGCATGAAAATGGTTGATGAAAGCGGCATGCCGGATGGTATTGTCGAAAAAACTGCCAACGCCCTTGGGTACTTTAGTGATTGTTCAAGCAGGGCGGCACGCAGGATGCTTCCGACGTTCTACGCCAAAAGGGACGGTAAAGCGCTTGGCGTGAGGACGGATTCCGTTTTAAAAAGCGCGCAGAGAATTCAAGACAGCAATCTAGACGAAGAGACGAAGCGGATAATGCTCGCTAGCTTATCAGTGGAATACTCCCATCGCGAAAATGTAAACGCGACTGTAGATATCGCTATTCAATCTGGAAGGATACACGACAATTCTAGCATGGATGAGTTGGGCGACGAATGGGTGGAAAATTTCGTAGATCACGTTGAAAAGGTCAGCGATGAGGAAACTCAGCGCCTATGGGCTGCTGTTCTTTCTGGTGAAGTGAATCAGCCTGGAACGTACTCGAAGCGAACCATGTCCATCTTGTCAGACATGAGTAAAAGCGATGCAGAAGCGTTCAAGGGATTCTGCTCGATGTGTTGCGGGGGCAGAAGCATCTCGACTGGCATTGAGTATTGGACGCAGCCTTACATTATTCTTGATGACGATGGTGGAGGGTACAACGACCATGAATTAGCGTATGCCGATATTGCAAGGCTTGATTCGCTCGGCCTTGTTCTGAAGGATTCTAATACTAGGTTTCAAGCAGGGTCGCAGCCGATATTTTGCATATCGGGAACACCGTACATCGCTGCCCCAATGGACGGGGAGGCGAAGCTGCTAACCGTTGGAAATTGCATACTAACCCCGTTTGGGAATGAACTCTCAAGGCTTTGCGATAAGGGGACGCACCCTAAGTTGCATTCAATTATCTCAAAGGACTTGGATACCAAGGGATTTTATCTTTTGCGTGTCGGATAGTATTCAGGTGTATTTTACGCTGCTTGATGAAGATAGGAACGATGCCCAAGGTTTACAGGTGCGTTTTCAGCTTGCTCGGTTTTGAGGCTGTCTTGAGCATTCGGCTGGTTTGCATTAACTAGCCGTTGCTATGGTGCGAACAGATGAACCCCATACGGTATCGTCCGAGAAATCAAATTGCTTTGGAAGTTTTAACCACCCGCCTACAATTCCAAGACTGGATAGCTTGCTCAAATAGCCTATGTTTTTTGGGTAGTATACGGATAAATAAGACTCGGATATTCTCGGATAGGTGTTTGGTCGTTCTGGGGCGAAGCAGGGGCTAAAGGGATGGGAAACGCTTGCTCATCCAAAAGAAAAGGGGCGCTGAACGATGCGGCATGATAGCCTCAACACCGTCAGCACCCCTCTATCGCCTGTCCTATTGATCCACTCCGACTCTATCGCTCAGCTTGGAAACCACCTCGTAGGCGGCTTCGGTCGCTTGCAGCAGGGAATGAAGCGCTCCTTCTATGAAGTCGTTGCTGTCGGCTAGACCGGAACTCACCGCGATACCCACGCACTCTATCGATTCGGACAGGCACCGCACCTCGAAAGCTATGTCAACCATGCCGTCTTTCACGTAGAGGGGCACGCCCTCATCCGCAAACGAGTTTTTCTTCGCCTTGTTTTTCGTCATTTCATCAGCCTCTTTCTGGGTCTTGTCCATCCGCAAATGATCCGCAAATGGGCTCGATTTCACGTTATTTCAGGTCGAAACCTGTAGCCAAGACAAACGCAAGCAACTGCAATTTGCATCTAGCTTTGCCTGTTTTGTTGTAATTTTGTTGTAAACGAGATTGGAAATGCTGATCGGCATAGGACTCTGCCGCTATATTGGGATGAAGAGCGTAAGAACAAATTCCTTGGTTAACCTGCGAAAATAAGCGACGCCGGCAAGCTCCGCCAGGAGGGCAAGGAGTACGTGGTGCAAGACGGGGATGTGATGCACTTCAAGTTCAACGTGTAGAGGCGCCTGCCGGCGTCCTGCTTGGCCGCATGCCCCTCTTCAGCAGGGGCATGCGGCTTTGAAACGTTTAGTGCATGCCGGGGTACACCGCTCCGGTGGCGGGCGCGGATGCGTTGGCGCCGTCGGACGGGATCACGCCGAACTCGGCCAGCAGCCCGTAGAGGTCGGTGCCCTTGAGCTTCTCGATACCTTCATGCAGGGCGAGCTTCTCGAGGGGGTTCATCTCCATGTCGGTGACGGGCTTGCCGTCCCTGATGAGCGTCGTGGCGTTCAGCAGGTCGCGGATGTCGAACGCGCTGCCCCACACTTCGGGCACGCCGCGGTCGACGCCGCACAGCGTGTAGACCGCCTCCATGCCGGTGCGCATGGAGTACTCGGTGGTGAAGATGGTGTCGCGCGGCGTTTCGGCGAACTGGCCGATGAACGCGAAGTTCACCGCGCCTTCAGGCACGACGTCGGGGCGGTCGCCGGCGGCGCGGGGCATGAAGAACGCCGTGATGTAGGGCATCATGCACGGAACCGTGTTGGCGCTGTTCTCGGCGAGCTCCTCGATCTGCGATTCGGGAACGCCCAGGTGGTACAGCCATTCCATGCAGACCTCCTTGCCGGTGCATGCGCGCAGGGCCTTTTTCACGTAGTTGCCGGGCACGTCGGTGAACAGACCGTATATCCAGCCGCACAGCTCGTTGCCGGGTTGGGCGCGGAACTGGGGCTGCCGGTTGAACGTCCAGCTTAGAAGCCAGTTCGAGTCTTTGGCGGTGACGATGCCGCCGGTTACGACGCCTCCCGAGAACGGATCGCGACGGCATATCTTCTCAATGTAGAGGACGATCTTCTCGTCGAGCGTCGTGACGGTGGCGCTCATCCAGTTGGACTTCTCCGGATCGCCGATGAACTTTTCGGGGCGTCCGAACGACGGGTCCTGCCGGGCGATGCGCCGCCACAGGTCGAACCCGGTTCCCGGTTCGAGCACGGTGTTGAACTGCGCCGGCTCGTCTTGCGACCCGAAGGACGAGTTGGCCACGCAGCTGCCGTTGGTGATGAACAGGAGATCGTTCTCGGAGAGGTGGAAGGCCTTGGGCGCTCCCTCGCATATCGTCTGCACCTCGGTGGCCACTTTGCGCTCCTCAGTGCTGGAGAACGTGACGTCGACGACTTCGGTGTTCAAATGGAACTGCACGCCGTGGCCCTTCAGGTAGTTCACCGTGGGCAAGATGAGGGATTCGAACTGGTTGTACCGGGTGAAGCGCAGCGCGCTGAAGTCGGGCAGGCCGCCGACGTGGTGCACGAAACGTTGGATGTAGCGCTTCATCTCGAGCGCGCTGTGCCAGTTCTCGAACCCGAACATGGTGCGCCAATACAGCCAGAAGTTGGAATCGAGCACGTCGTCGGAGAAGTAGTCGGTGATGGCCTTGTCGTCGAGCTGCTCTTCGGGAGTGAAGAACAGGTTCATGATCTCCCTGCACGCCTTGTCGGACAGGCCGAACGTGTTGTCGAGACCGGCGTCTTCGCCCCGGTTGACCGTCGCGCGGCACAAGGAGTAGTTGGGGTCTTGCTTGTTCAGCCGGTAGTAGTAATCGAGGATGCTCATGCTCTCGTCCTCGATGGAGGGTATGGAGCGGAACAGGTCCCACATCACCTCGAAGTGGTTGTCCATCTCGCGCCCGCCGCGCATGGTGAAGCCGATCTGGGGATATTCCCATCCGTCGCAGGCTCCGCCCGGCACGGCGTCGCGTTCGAATATATGTACGCGCGAGCCGTCCATCTGAGCGTCCCGAATAAGGTAGCAGGCGGCCGTCAAGCCGGCCAACCCGGTGCCGACGATGTAGGCCGATTTGTCCTCGATGCCCTCTGGTTTTGCCGGATGGGCGAACGCTTCGTAGTTTCCGCTGGAATAGTACACGGGCTCTCCAATCTCTCAAGGTGAAGGTACGGCCCCATTGTGATGCGGGGTGCTCGTGGGCGAGGGAGGCGTACCGAGCTGATGACGTGCCGTTTGCGGGAGGTCATCAGGAGGCGTTGCCTCGAACGAGCGGTTCCCGCACCGGCTGCTCGGGTATACTTGATCGTGTGCGGGCGGGCTGGGACGAGATGGGAGGGCGCGCGTATGGACGAGTTCGTCAAGGCGCTGGTGAGCGACGGCAGGAGCCCGGAGCTTCCGGAGGAGCACGACTGGTTCGGGAAGCTTGTCGGTTCTTGGAGGTTGGACTACCTCGATCGCAACCTGTCCTCTTCGGTCGAAGGAGAGTGGATCTTCGCTCGGGTGCTCGAGGGCATGGGCATCCAGGACGTGATCATCCTGCCGGCGCGCGACGTGCGGACGGAGACGCCGCATCCCCTCGCCGAGTACGGCACCTCACTGCGCGTCTACAACCCGGGCACGCATGCATGGGACGTCGCCTACGCTTACGCGGGGAAGATCTTCCGGCTCGAGGCGCGGCGTGAAGGCGACATGGTCGTCCTCACGAACCTTGGCGACAGACGGCATAAATGGGTGTTCGCGTCCATCGAGGACGACCGCTTCCATTGGCAGAACGTCAACGTGCGCGACGATGGCTCCTGGCACGTGAACGCCGACATTTACGCCGAGCGCGTCTAGGGGGCGTGACAGGGGGACGGGGATAATGTCACGCTCCCTTTCGCTTCTCTCGGCTGTGGCGCGTCGCGGAGCGTGACATTATCCCCGTCCCCCTGTCACGCCCTTGTCACACCTTCGCGTCTACAGGTGCATCATCAGCCAGCTGATGAGGTCCTCCTCGACCTCGAACTTGAGGTCGTCGTAGTTGTGGATCTCGTGGCGGTAGCCGGTGTAGAGCTTCGTGGTCACCTCATGCCCCGTGTCGGCCAGCCAGTTGGCGCACTGGTAGACGCCCTCGCCGTAGTTGCCCACGGGGTCCTGGTCGCCGGCGACACAGAGGACGGGCAGGTCGGCGGGCACCTTCGCCGCCCACTCGGTGCCTTCGATGCAAAGCATCATGTCGATGAAGTCGCGCAGGCTCACGTTGTGCGTGGGATGCGTGAACGCGTCGAAGGGGTCCTCGGCGTGGTCCTTCTGCACGGAGGGGTCGTGGCAGATCCACTCGTTGCCGAGGGAGGCGCCCTCCTCGCAGCGGGCGAACATCCAGCCCATCAGCTCGCCCACGAAGGCCGGGTCGCTCTCATGGCCCTTGCCGGCGGCGATGGCCTCGTCCAGCTTCGCGCGCACCTCGTGCGTGTTCTTGAAGATGCCGGTGGTGCCGCAGTA
>JAEWAN010000014.1 GCA_023391625.1 Bacteroidota bacterium
GGCATGTTCACGGCGAACTCCATGAACTGCCTCACCGAGGCCCTCGGCATCGCGCTTCCTGGCAACGGCACCATTCCCGCGGTGTACTCCGAGCGCATCCGCCTGGCGAAGCATGCGGGCATGAAGGTGATGGAGCTCTTGGAGCAGGGGATCTGCGCGCGCGACATCGTGAGCGAGGCCGCCATCCACAACGCCATGGAGTGCGACATGGCCTTCGGCGGCTCCACGAACACGGTGCTGCACCTCACGGCCGTCGCCCGCGAGGCGGACCATCCCATCACGATGGACGACTGGGACGCGGCGAGCGCGCGCACGCCGCACCTCGTGAAGCTCGCGCCCTCGGGCCCGCGCCCGCTCACCGACCTGTACGAGGTGGGAGGCGTGCCCGTGGTCATGGCGGAGCTCGACCGCTTAGGGCTCATCGACCGCAGCGCGCTCACCTGCATGGGCCCGATGGGGGACTACCTCGACTACATGCACGCGGCCTGCGCCGGCGCGGACGGCGAGGTATGCCGCACGCACGACAACCCGTTCAGCCCGTCGGGCGCGCTCAAGGTGCTGCACGGCAACATCGCTCCCGACGGCGCCATCGTGAAGAAGTCGGCCGTCGATCCCTCGATGATGACGCATACCGGCCCCGCGCGCTGCTTCGACAGCGAGGAGGAGGCCTGCGCCGCCATCAACGCCGGGAAGATTGTGGCGGGCGACGTGGTGGTCATCCGCTACGAGGGGCCGAAGGGCGGCCCGGGCATGCGCGAGATGCTGACGCCCACGTCCTCCATCGTGGGGATGGGCCTGTCCACGAGCGTGGCGCTCATCACCGACGGGCGCTTCTCGGGCGCGACGAAGGGTCCGGCCGTGGGGCACGTGAGCCCCGAAGCGGCAGCTGGCGGCCCCATCGCGCTCATCGAGGAGGGCGACCAGGTGACGGTGAACATCGAGGGCGGCGCGCTCACGCTGGGCGTGGACGATGCCGAGCTCGAACGCCGCCGCGCGGCCTGGACGCCGCCGTCGCCGAAGCACGACCATGGCGTGCTCGCGAAGTACGCGAAGCTCGTCTCATCCGCAGACAAGGGGGCGTATGTTTCATGACCGAGGCGAACCAGAACCAGCAGCAGCCGCGTCCCGGCGCGACGGCGGCCGTCAAGGGCGCGCCGCGCGGTCTCGGCAGCCGCACGGAGAAGCAGGGCCGCACCATGACGGGCGCGCAGGCGGTCGTCGCCTCGCTCGAGGCCGAGGGCGTCGATCTCGTGTTCGGCTATCCGGGCGGCCAGGCCATCAAGATCTACGACGCGCTCTACGACTCCACGCAGATCAAGCACGTGCTCTCGCGCCACGAGCAGGGAGCCGTGCACGAGGCCGACGGCTACGCGCGCGCCACGGGCAACGTGGGCGTGGCCATCGTCACGAGCGGCCCGGGCGCCACGAACACGGTCACCGGCATCGCGACGGCCTACATGGACAGCGTGCCGCTCGTGGTGATCACGGGGCAGGTGCCGCGCGGCGTCATCGGCACCGACTCGTTCCAGGAGTCCGACATCGTGGGCATCACCATGCCGGTGGTCAAGCACAGCTACCTGCTGCAATCCACCGACGAGCTGACGACTACGTTCCGCGAGGCGTTCCACATCGCCAAGACCGGGCGCCCCGGCCCCGTGCTCATCGACGTGCCGAGCGACCTCGCCAGCGAGGAGCTGGTGTTCGCGTACCCCGACGAGGTGAACCTGCCGTCGTATAAGCCCACCTACCGCGGCAACGCCAAGCAGGTCAAGCAGGCGGTGGCCCGCATCCGCCGCGCCGAGCGGCCCGTGCTCTACGTGGGCGGCGGCGTGGTGTCCTCCGGCGCGTCCGAGGAGCTGCGCGCGCTGGCCGAGCTCATGCAGGTGCCGGTGGTCACCACGCTCATGGGCAAGGGCGCGTTCCCCGCGTCCCACCCGCTGAACCTGGGGCCCGTGGGGATGCACGGCTCGAAGTACGCGAACCTGGCCATGACGGAGAGCGACCTCATCATCGCGGCGGGCGCGCGCTTCTCCGACCGCGTCACGGGCCGGCTCGACGAGTTCGCGCCTCACGCCGAGGTCATCCACATCGACATCGACCCCGCCGAGATCGGCAAGGTGCGCGAGGCGCAGATCCCCATCGTGGGCGACCTGAAGGGCGTGCTCGGGGGCATCGTGGCCCAGCTTTCCAAGGAGGGCGCGAGCCCCGAGACGGAGGCGTGGCTCGGGCAGATCGCCGAGTGGCGCCGCCGCCACCCGTTCTACCATCCGAACGTGGGCGACGCGCCCGAGGAGATCGTGCCCGAGGTGGTCATGGAGAAGCTCTCCGACGCGCTCGATCCCGAGAAGAGCATCGTCGTGACCGAGGTGGGGCAGCACCAGATGTGGGCCGCGCAGCACATCGCGCGCGAGCGCCCGCGCTCGTTCATCTCGTCGGGCGGCTTGGGAACGATGGGCTTCGGCTTCCCGGCCGCCATCGGGGCCGCCATCGGGTGCCCCGACAAGACGGTGGTGTGCGTGGCCGGCGACGGGTCGTTCCAGATGAACAGCCAGGAGATGGCCACGGCGGGCATCCACGGCGTGCCGGTGAAGGTGCTCGTGATGGACAACCG
>JAEWAN010000012.1 GCA_023391625.1 Bacteroidota bacterium
ATTACCGATGTTGTTCGCCGTCTGAAGCTGAGGGCGGATGGCGAAGCGGGGATAAACCTCCTGACCCGCAGCGTGGTCACCCAGGCGCGCCAGCGCGTGGGGGCCGCCCCGGTGGAATGACTCTTCAGCCAGGCTACACAGATATGGGGCGCGGAACGTTACCTGAAGGATAACTGGCACGGTCTCCAGCTTTTTGCTATTGATGGCGCGCAGTTAAGGACATCTGATGAACCTAGGTGCGTGAATATTATGGCTTTGCCAACACATCCACTGAGCGGCAGAGCGCCTACCCGATTATGCGTCTGGTAACATTGATGAATCTGGGAAGCCACATTTTGCTGAATGTTGTGACCATACCTTACCGGCGGAGCGAAACCGTGCTGGCTCACTCCATGCTCGCCGCCATCCCGGATAACTCTATTAGGCTGTTTGACAAGCACTTTTACAATGCAGACCAGCTGCTGACGCTGAGCCTGCAGGGTGGTAACCGCCACTGGCTACTACCTGCGTGGAATTATATCGCATCAGAAACAGAAGAAAGTTACGGTCCCAGATACAGGCTTCTGAAACTGAAGATGTCACTGCCGGCCAGGAAAGGAATTCTGCACTGCCAGAGCTCTGGTACGCCCGAGCGGTAACTTATGAGGTGAACTGTGTGGAGAAAACGGTGCTGACATCACTCCCGGCAGACCGCTACAAAGCAAAAGAGGTGGCAGAACTTTACTATTCACGATGGGAAATCGAAGTCGGGTCCAGAAACCTCAAAAGCAGCCAGCTGAACAATGCCCTGGTGCTGAGAAGCCGTAGGGTTGAGGTGCTGGAGCAGGAGGTGTGGGGCATGTTGCTGGCTTATAAGCTGATACGACGTGAGGCAACCAAAGCGGCGTCAGAAATCAGCTTTAAGTTCGCATTCCAGTTTATCGCGACAGAAATGATAGTGCTGGGAAATACGGCATCACCGGGGACCATCCCGAAACGACTGGTGCATCTGCGGGTACTCTGGAAGCAGTGTTCATAACGAAACGCCCCGACCATCAAGGCCGAAGGCAGTTAAGATATCAAAAAAATATTATCCGGTGAAACGCAGCACCGCTCCGCTTAAGTGAACGGCATTGTCGGCATAGCGGGAGTTTTTTCAAATGAGTAGGTAAGGCTCTCTTCCCAGCCGTACCCTAGCGGGCGCATACGATCTGACATTTGCATCTAACTTTTAATTACGATCTGTAAACTGGCTACCCAGATAGAGAATCATGAATCGCCACAGGTTTAACAGACACCTCCGGGACATTAAAAATGGCTCTGAGGTGCCCATAATCAGTAAGCATTATCCCGAATAGTTTAAAATTAAAGCGGTAAATAATTCATTCTATTACAGCACAAATTCAAGAACATATTTTTATTGAAAATTATGATACGTAATGTTGATAACATTCCTAACTTTAAGGATTATAATCAATGCAATATTATAACATCACATCAAGGTGTAGATATGTATTATGAGATCAGGTTTCCACAAGTAACAATAAAACATCTTTCACCTATTGAGTACACAGGCGTAAAAGTGGGCTAGACTCAGGTTGAAGTAAATGTAATCACACCATATAATGCAGTATTTCGTTATTGTGTGATGATGAGTTTTTTATGTGTCAATAGCCGGAGAGAAAAATAAATCCTTGAAATGCCCTTTGTTGAACAATATGTATACAATGAAATGCATTATTTTAATTTTCATGTGGCTCTGGGAGAGAGAACGCGTAACGTTCTTTCCTGTTAATCTGAAAGTTGAATGAATATAACCAAACCACTACTCAGAGAAGATAATTAACAGAAAAAAAGGGGGGGATAGTGTTCCGCGACATGATAGATGTTACTAATGATAAGCTTTTGACCCAAGGGACGATCTTTAACTGCGCCTACAATTCTTCGTATCCCGATGATGAGACGTTAGGGTTAATTATTACTGCCCGGTGTGATATTTCCAACAAAGACAAGGTGAGTTTTTATAATTATATACCAGCCATCCCTTTTAATATTTGGAAAGAAAAAGAACTATTGCCAGTCTTAAAGAAAAAAATATATAAGGATCTAAGAAGTAAGTATTTAACCTTGCTTCGTGAAGGAGGTTTTTCCGAAAGCAACCTTAAAACATATGGATATGAAAGAATTATTGACATCATCAAAAATAAAGCATCTTTGCCAAAATGCAAACTAAAATCTTTACAGACCCAACATGAAAAAATCGAATGTTTCGAAAAAAAACAACCATATGCCAAACTACTTAGTTATTTCAATAAAGAGATCGAAAAGTGCTTGACTGATATTATTGAAAATAAAAATGCAGATTATTTTTTTATTGACTATATTTCAGGTTACGGTCCTGCAATTGTCAATCTTAGAGAAATTTACGAACTAAATATATCCACAGCCTTAAAAATCCCTGATGGTATAGAGCTTAATATAGAAAAAACTTATCCTGGATTGAATACATCAATAGAAAATCAATTCTGCAGTATCGTTGGTCATTTGAGATCTCCATTCATAGAACTTTTAATGCAGCGATTTTCAAATAATTTTGTTCGCATTGGTGTAGATAATCACGACCATAAACTCTTAACTAATATTATGGAGAAGTGACATGGGTTTTATCGCTATTGAAAGTAATGCTGTACGTAAGATTGTGTCAGAAAGAATGCTGCAATCAGCTGATTATGAAAAAGGTCAAATACTTGCTGATGTATTAAAGGAGCAGAAGAAAGGTGATTTCAGTATAGATGTGAAAGTAGTAACTACAGCATCTGGAATTTATTTACTGACTAAAGAGCCAGATAAAAAAAGAATGCTTGTTTTTGACACATCTAATTTCAATGGTTTTAAAAGAAACAGCAATGAGGTCATTACCATTCTTCAAAAATCATGTAGGCTAGCTATTAAATTATGGGATAAGATTGGTCATAGTCCCTGCGAAAAAATAATCAGCGGGTCATCGCTCATTGCCTTATTGCCCTTTTCGTTTACGACAGGAAAATCGTATAAGGTCATTCTCGACAAAGCGCCAGATAAAGAACGTCAGGAAAAAAGAAATGAGAGTAGTTTCTTAATTTTTTCTGATGGTTATGAAACCACTAATAACACTCCGGTATTATCTAACTTCCGCAAGGCTAAAGACGCAATAAATAGTATTGATACAGAAAATCTATTTACCAGTCCTAAAAAAGATGAAGAAAAATCATCATATCTTAGAGTAAATGAAACCGATGTATTTGAAAAATCTTCTAACCCACACATGGGACTGTCTAACTGGATTAAAAAACTGACCGAAAGCCAAAAAAAATTCGTTTTTAGTAATAGCTTTGGTCCTGATATTCTCAAAGGTGCAGCAGGTTCAGGTAAAACTCTAAGCCTAATATTAAGATGCGTAGTACAATTAAATAAAGCCCAAGAAGAAGATAAAAAACTCAAAGCTATTTTCATAACGCACAGTATTGCAACAAAGGATAATATAGAAAATCTAATAGCCTCAAATGGTGGAGCTGAATATATTAATAGTGAAGGCCAACAGTCAGTTGAAGTTACAACCCTACAGGAATGGTGTATTAAAAATCTTGGTAACAGGATTGAAACAACTGAATATCTTGACAATGATGCTTTCGAATCAAAACAACTTCAGCTTTTGTATATAGATGAGGCGATTGATGACTTTTTTATAAATGATTATGCTGGTGCAGTAGAATTTATCTCCCCGGAGTTAAAGAAGTTTTTCAACAATGATCGCTGGGAAATATCTATATTACTTCAAGAAGAAATATCGACCTACATTAAAGGGCGGGCTGGAGAGGACATGAATATATATATGTCACTCCCAAGAAGTAAAAACGTATTACCTTTGAAGACAGAAGATGATTATAAGACTATATTTTCCATTTTCAATAAATACCAAGACAAATTAATTTCATTAAACCTCTTTGATAGTGATGATATCACTTTATCTGCACTCAAAGAAACCTCAACGCCAATATGGAAAAGGAGGCGAATGAGTAATGGATTTGATATAATGTACATAGATGAAACACATTTATTTAACATTAATGAACTTAGCTTGTTTCATAATTTACTAAAACCAAACTCAAATCACATTATATTTACAATGGATCGCAGTCAAGCACCTGGTGACAACACAATAACCAAAGATGATGTCGCTAAAGAATTAGATGCAACCTTGGCTCATGAACACGGTTTGAATGCTATATTCCGCTCATCTGAACACATTATAAATCTCGCTAGTTGTGTATTAGCATCGGGGGCTGCTCTTTTTCAAGGGCTTGAAAATCCTTTAGCTGAATCAATGAGTGGTCATACATCTATCGTTGAAGAAAGATGCAATGTACCATTTATTATCAGCAAGCAAAATTCACATGAGGTATATAAAGCCACATTTGCTCTAGCTGACTATATGTCTGAAAATATAGGCATTCAAAGAAGCGATGTTTTAATAGTTCCATGTACAGATAAAATATTGATGGAGCTAAAAGAATATGCATTAAAAGCATCTAAAGAATACATTAGTATCGAAAAACGAGGGGATAACATTGCTGTATCAAAAGCAGCAGAAGATAACTTATACATCATTGGTGGTATGGAGTATATTGGAGGGCTTGAATTTTCTGCTGTCATAATAATCGGTGCAGATGCTGATAAGTTTCCAGAGAAAAGGAATTATGATGGTGAATCACTACACTTTATTAACTATTCATCATTCAATAAACTTTATGTTGCGATTACAAGGGCTAAATATCAGGTTGCTTTTGTGACTGAGAAAACCCAGAAAATAAGCCCATTACTTGAAACTGCATGCGAGGAAGGTTTGATTAGGTATGATGATGATTTAGCGAACACCCTGTAAGGTCATATCTAATTATCTGGATAAATTTAATTAGGTACATCCAGTCTGAAAGTGCCCGATGATAACACATCATTGGGCATTTATCCTTTTTGATATCGGGGAGATAAATATTGTTTCTATAAGAATTAGCCAAGGAGTTCAGAGAATTGCAGATCGTTGGTAACTTTTAATTGTAAGTATCCCGCATAATCGTGCCATTCATATTTAGAGATCATCCGGCATAATCAATCTGCCAACGAAGGAGAGCGCTATGCGTAAAGCCCGTTTTACTGAGAATCAGATCGTCACTGTGATTAAGTCAGTTGAAGCCGGACGAACCGTTAAAGATATCTGCCGGGGGGCTGGTATCTCTGATACCCACCTACTAGATCTATGGACTACCTCCGTTTTGCAAGTACTGAATCTGGTTTTGAGTTGTTGCTTACCTCTATCCGGCATCAGGAAAATCTGTGCCCAAATGGGTAATCCGCACACAATCGCCTCAACAACTGGACGGCCTCTGAGGCCAATATAATAGTCAGGTTCCGATTGAGCAGGTGTAACCTGTCACCACTTCTCAGTACGCTGCAACTTTTGCTGGCAGAGGATTAATTTCACACTACCTGATACTCGGTCTCATTTCTCAGCATTGACCAGATTATTCTCGCGTTTTTGTTAGCGACCGCCACGGTCGTTTGCTGAACTGAGCCGAGAAATTTCTGAAACAATTAGCAAGCAATGTCCTGACTCTTTTGTGTAGTTGAATAAAAAAGAGCAGGGGTCAGCGTTTTAGGCTGGCCCTGAACTCCTCGGGATTTGCCAAAACCGGGTTAATTGCCCTGAGTTGCTCCTGAACCCTGGCTTGTGCGCGTCGTTTAGGCATCTTTTTGCTCCGATCACGCTTACCATCGCGTTCGAGTTCATCCATTTTGCTTTGCGCCAACTTCAGAACAGCACCAAGACGTTTGTTATCAACAATTTGTCCCTGGTCGACACATTCCAGTTTGTCGAACACCTGATATTTGAGTGAATGGTAACCGTATTTGAATGCCAGCGTGCCATCTGGATAGTCGTAGACTTTTATTTTTTCGCCAGCGATGCGAGTATTTTCTTCTGTAGGTTCAACCAGATATATCATTTTGTCATAGCGGAACGTCAGCGTTTTAGGCAGCTTACGCTGTTCCTGCCAGGCAAAAATATCATCCAGCTCATCGTTGCTTTCAGCCACGGGGCGGTGCAGATCTTTGGGGTATTTTTCTGGTCTTGCGAAGCGACGATTGAAGTCAGCGATGAAGGTATCCAGCCAGGC
>JAEWAN010000032.1 GCA_023391625.1 Bacteroidota bacterium
CCTGGTGGTCTGCCTGGTGGCTTTGCAATAGCCAGAGCTGCTTCTCCTCCAGAATGAAAGGTTTTTCTCCACTGATAGAATGCAGACTGGCTGATATTATACTTTGACATTATTTCAACCAAAGATAGTCCTTTTTCCTCAAAATCTTTTATTGCCTGAAGCTTATAGGATAAATCGGCATGGATGTAAGCTCTCTTTTTTAATGCCAAAGGGCCTATAGACTGATATTGTTCCCACATGAAAGTCAGACGGCGGCCGTCTATTCCAAATTTTTCTCGGACATAGTTTATGCTATGCCCATCTTCAAGTATATGCATATACTTCAATAGTTCTGAATAACCGTGGTGCTTATACTTTTTTGACATAATAAAACCCCGAAAGTTTTGTGTCTAACTTTCGGGGTGCATATCATAACAACAATTCGGAGTTTTTTGCGGTATGGACGGGACAAATAGTCTCCGCTCAAACACCTTATATTCAAACAATTAACTAACTCAGAAAATCAAATCCGCCTCGGAACCCACCTTTCAATAAAAGTATTGATTTTCATGCATTTAGCTATTATTTCAAAGTACGATTATTAAATTATGAAGATAGTTATTTTCCTGAAAAATGCAATTATTTATATGCTATTTAGACTTTATATTTTTCATTGCTGAAATACTAAAATATTGGTTTATCTTAAAATTAGAACCAATATTTGTTAAAAAGTATTATATTTGTGTTTTACTGTATTATACAGGATTGAAAACTGATAAATATGGCCAAACAAAGTAATGATTCAACAAAAACTGTTAAAGGAATAATCTATCAATTTTTAATTGCTCTTGAAAAATGTTTTGAATTGCAAAAAGGAGAGTGTGTCTATATTGAAACTTTTGGTGATATTTCAATATTAGGAGATAATTCAGTTCAGATAGAGTCTAAATACTATAATAGTTATTTGACAGAATTAAACCAGAACATATGGAAAACTCTAAATAATTGGATGAAAGATGAATTTCCTTTAGATAGCTTTAAGTCGTTGATTTTATTAACTACTCAAAAAGTTAAGATTAACTCCCCTTGGTATGATTGGA
The DNA here is from genome assembly GCA_023391625.1 of Bacteroidota bacterium. Lineage (GTDB taxonomy): Bacteria > Bacteroidota > Bacteroidia > Bacteroidales > Paludibacteraceae > QVMH01. The sequence continues at coordinate 1,080 of JAEWAN010000032.1, forward strand.
ATAATAAAAATCAAACTGAAAAATATAAAATTTTATTAAGTATCAAAGATAAATTTTTAAAGCAAAAAAAGAAATCTAAAGAAACTAAAGACTTTATGGAATTTATTTTTGAGGATTCCCCAAAAAATAAATTCCATAAAAATACTCAATAAGTTCTTTATTGAACATAATTCTATAGATGATGAACAGTACTACCAAAGAATAAAAGGTCAGTACTCGAAAAATATACCTGCTATACGAGCAGATCAGTATATGAGAACTATGTTTGGGTATATTTTAAGTCCTAAAATAATTGAGAACAAATGGGAAATTTCCTATGAGGGTTTTAGTGCCGAATCAGTAAATATCACTAAGCGACTTGTGGATACAACTACAGAATTTCCACCTAAAATTAAGCTATCGACTATAGATTGTACAAGTTATATCCAGAATCCTTTTGTGGAGAAGATTAAAGAAATTGAATACCATGATGTTATAACAGAAGCTATAACTAACTTTGTTCAAACACGTGAAATGATCTTACAAGAATTTCGCTTTTCACCAACAATTCATTCTTCATTAAAAGAATACGAAGAAAATGTTAGGCACAAATATAATATTAAATATAGAAAGTCATGCCGTAATTGTGTAGTAAACAAAAGAATCCCGCTGTCTCAAGATTTTTATGATGATATTATGGATTCAAATAGTGGAACTTTTTATATATACAACTCAATACCTCCTTATTTTTACAATGGAATGATGCATATTTTAGCAGATGAAAATGACGATATTACCTGGTTACTTAATAATACATGATTTATGAGTAAGTTTATTGATAACATAGCAGTCATACACAATAATATTTTTTCTTTAACGCCTATTTTAGTTTCTTTTTATAAGAATCTCAAGAGACAGGAAAGGAATATTTTATTGGCTTATTTTGTATTTCCTATAGTGTTTAATCAAGAATGCTTAAAGGATTTGATTAAAGTAAGATCAAACTCACGATTAAGCAGAATTGCATTAAATAAAAAATGTATGGCTGGGTTCGCAGAAAGGTTTGAATATTATAAAGATATAACAAATAGCTGTTTACAGTACGCCATCGACTGTAAATATATAAAAATAGAGGAGGATTTAAGCGTAGTTGCCGATTCTGAAACTTCTTTATATACAGACCCTTCATTAACGGATAGCTTACGACTTGCATCCCAATTACATAATATATTTACTTTGGATGTACTTAATACATATCTTGCATTTGGAATAAAGCATTTATGAAAACATACATAAAACATATTGGCATAATAGACAAGTTTAATAATTGTCATTGTATTGAATTGACTGAAGGCTTAAATATCATAACAGGGCGATCGTCAACAGGAAAGAGTGCAATTATTGAGATATTTGATTACTGTACCGGTAATTCTGATAATACAATTCCTGAAGGTATTATTACTGACAATGCTATACTTTATTTTGTTGTATTCGAGACAAATAATACCAGTTTAGTATTAGCTCGTAACCAAGAAGATAAAAGTACTACAGCTTTCTATAAAGTAGACCCGAAATTTCCAGAAATTAAAGATATCAATATTAACTATTTCAGTAAAGATTATTTTTTGCCTTTAAAAACATTCAAAGAAACATTGAGTCATTTCTGGGGTATTGATATCTCCTCTATGGACGAAAAAGACGAAAACTCATTTTATAAACCGAAGAGAGGGCACCCGTCTTTTAGAAATATGATATCATTCATGCTCCAACATCAAAATCTTATAGCGAATAAGCATTCGTTATTTTATAGATTTGATGAAAAAGAAAAGCGTGAAAGAACCATTGACGAATTTAAAATTTTTGCAGGATTTGTCGATCAGGAATATTTTATAATCAAGCAAGAACTCGAAGAAAAAAAACTGCAGCATGAGAAAGCTATACGGCAAATGAATCAGTTTGAAATTGATAAACAAAATAAAGCGAAAGAGCGGGATGGACTTTTAGATGAATATTTCATGATAAGCGGCTCTCGTTTATTTGAAGGAATATCCGGTATAAACCTCTTAAATGCACCTAAAATATATCAAGACCAGCTTAAAAATCGTAATATAGATATTGATGAGTCTTCTGAACAATATAAGATTCAATATAAAAAATTAGAATTAGAGAAAAATCAACTTTTAGCACAACGCAGAAAGTTATCCTTAAAATTGGAAGAAATAAATTCATCCATTAATTATGTAGAACGCTATGCAAGAACGATTGATAATTTAAAACCTGTTTCGGAAGCCATTCATGATGAATCACATTGTCCTTTTTGCAAACAAGAAAATACAGATACTAAAAATGAAATAAATAAACTCTCAGACGCTATCGATTGGTTGAATACTGAATTGAGAAAGGCCCCACAAATGCTCAGTTCCTTTTTACCCGAAAAGAGAAAATTAGAACAAAAAATAAAAGAATTAAATATCAAGTTAAAGCAAATACATAAGGAAATCAGTAAGATATTAGAAGTTAATGAAAAATTAGAGCACAATAAATCATTAGAAGAGCAATCTTTGAAAGTCTTGTTATCAATTGAAAATGAGTTAGACTGGTCTATTAATAAGAAGAACAATATAATAGACTTAAATATCCAACAAATAGCTAAAGAAATAGAAGAATTAGAAGAAAAGCTTGAAAATAAATACAATGTAGAAAATAAGCTTTTAGAAGCAGAAAAGTTTATAAATGATTCAATGAAAGAAATAGGTCAATATCTGGATTTTGAAGAGTCATACAAACCTTTCAAATTACATTTTGATATTAAAACGTTTGAATTATACTATTTAAAAACTTCTGGAAAAACAGACAAAAAGATTTATTTAAGGTCAATGGGTAGTGGGGCAAATTGGCCTTATTCACATATATGCTTGTTTTTAGGTATTTTAAAATATTTCTCTTCCCTGGGAGATAAAGCTTTAGTACCTACAGTTTTATTTTTAGATCAGCCAAGCCAGGTATATTTTCCATCTGTAATTGATATAAGTGAAGAAACTTTTGATGCCTCAAAGTTAAAAAGTTTAGAAGGAAAAGCTGATAAGGTCGACATTGACTTACAAGCAGTTACAAATCTTTTTGAACAGATTATTATTTTTATAAATAATATGAATAAGGAATATGATTTCAAACCCCAGATTATAATATCAGACCATGCAGATAACCTCAAATTGAAAGAGGACTCATTTGAAAATTATGTAAGACACCGGTGGAGGAAAAAAAATGAAGGTTTTATAAATAAAGATTTGCTTGAGGAATAATAACTTATGGATTTAAAAGTCAAAATTAATGCTTTATGATAGAAACTGACATTGTATTATTGGTAAATAGAAAAACAGATTTCGAATTAATTAAACAGGTAATCATAGATCAAAGGATTCAATCTCCTGTTTATATCCGCGAATATGAAAATCATTACCAAATTAATATTACGAGTGAGTACGAGGAATGGGAGTTAGATTCTGCGATACTCGAATCTTTCCCTGAATATGAATTTACTTCTGACCTGGGAAAAGGACGGAAGGAAATAAGGCTTGAACTATCCAGATATCAATCCTTACTATCTACCGATGATTGGGGAAGACCGATAAGAAACCCTTTGGATGAGACTAAATATCTGGTTAAAAAGTCTAATAGAAAATCAGATTTATGGTTCAATCCAGAAATAAAGATTCTTTTCGAAGATAATGAACAGAATTACCATATACATATAATTGATGGAATAAATAAAGCAACCGGGGAAAAGGGATTTCTACTGCTAAAAGAATTTAAGAATAATGTCACCAATGAAACCGAATTTTTTACAGATGTTCTTTATAAAACACCACATGATGCCTTTAATTCAGGATATCAAAAAATCCAAAAACTGGTAAACAATGATTTTAATGAGTATGCCCAAAGGAAAAAGAAAAAACTAAAAGACGTTCAGAAGCTTCCACGTAAAATAGTTCGAGAGTTTATCAACGCATGCAATAAAAGTGATAAAGAAGGAATTCTAAAAAAACTCTCTCCCCATATTAGCTTTGAGAAGTTAGTTGATAGGCAGATGGATGTTAAAACGGAAGGTTTAGAAGAATTTAAAGAATACTTAGATTCTCCAAGCCAAGATTTATGCGGAATGGACTTTAAAATCAGGTCATCGTGGGATATTAAATTGTCGACAATTATTATTGGATTGAAATATTTTCCAACTGACAAGGATGAAGCCGAAAGAAGAGAACAACTCAGGTGGGTAAGGTTTTTAATTGAGGGAAATAAGATTGTGCGTATTGTGTGGGCAAATCAATATCTTGTTTAGATATAAAAGCAAAGATAATAAGGTAAGACAGACGAATGGAAGATCGTAAGATCACTATAGAAACTTACCGAATGTAATAGTCAAGACTTGTTCTGACATTCAGTTTACATATCCACAACTGACCGTCATATTATCTGATTTAATATGTTCGGGTTTCAAAGTCTTTACATCAGCGAAAGCAAGTTCCGTATAGTAACAAAAAACAAAGATATCCCGTACTCGGTTATGCTGTGGAAGTTTAAAATCCGTATTTATTAATATATTTAATTCCTCTTTTGTAAGAAATGCTATGTGAGTTTCCTGCTCAGTGAACTTAATTCCGAAAAAAGGATCTTTCTATACCTAGCCGTTAGCCATGGTAATACGGAATATCTTTTTAAAGTTCTTCAAATGTTTTAGAACCAAATTGTGATGGTAGTTAATTGTGTTTTAAAAAATAAATCGTAATTCCTGACGAATTGGTTATCTACATCTGCTATCTTAATATCTTTTGTTTTATATTGATAAGATAAGTATTCTTTTAAACGAAGTAGGAAAGTGTAGAATTTTTTGGCTGTAACCTCTACATAATCTACTCCGCCCAACAAATACACTTGCTTGTTATGTTCGGAAAAGACCTCCATAAGAGTTTTAAATTTTTCAGTATCTTCATGTCCCTGTAAGATATCGACTATTATTTTCGCTGTGATGGGTCGTTCATCCACTTTCAATTGCCTGAAAATTTAAAAAACTTTATTACGGTTCAGTTCAATAAAATTGTTGAGTTCGCGTAAGGCGGATTCATTGCCAACTGCACACTCTTTTGTCTGGTTCCATTTACCTGGTAGGATGGAACGCATAATCATAATTTCCGTTCTTTGGGCGTTAACAGTGATACGCATGCAAATCGGCGCTTCTCCGTTTTTCAACAGTTTTGTTTTCTTAATAAAGAAAAGAACATCCAGCTTAATGTTTGATAAAGATTTACACATAGCTTTTTTGTTTACAAAGTTATTTACTATGCTCTTCTCAAGAGCCACGCAAAATACTGAAAATCAAAAATAAAGAAACGAATAGGTGGACTTTCCGGTGGAGTTTATAATTTTAATTTTGCTCCACCTTTTAATTTCCAGAAAAGGTGCTTTATTCTGCTTAAAACTATATTTTAAGACAAAAGAAAAACCTCAGAAATCGTTTGATTTTCTGAGGTCTACTCATAATTACTTGCTTATTTAGCGGTATGGACGGGACTCGAACCCGCGACCCCCTGCGTGACAGGCAGGTATTCTAACCAGCTGAACTACCACACCGTTTTTGGTTTCGCATTTGAGAGCTGGTTTGTTTCTCAATTGCGTTGCAAAGATAAGAGCATTTTTTGTTTCCTGCAAGCCCTTTCAGAAAAAAAAATTGCATTTTTTTCGGCAAAAAATTCTATCTTTCTGAAACACAGACATACAAATAATAAAAAAAATTTCATCACTTTACACAAAAGCCCATCAATACTACATTCTACGGATGAAAAATGTTATATTTGCACTTGAAAACAAGTAAAAATAATTATGAATACAAGTAAAAATACAGCGATATTATTAATTCACTGTCCAGACAAACCGGGAATATTAGCTGCAGTAACAGAATTTATCAATCAGCATAAGGGAAATATTATTTATCTGGACCAATATGTAAACCGCGAAGAAGGAATATTTTTCATGCGTGTGGAATGGGAGTTGAATGAATTTGAAATTCCTAAGATGAAAATCCAGGAATATTTCCAGACTTTAATGGCAACCCGTTATAATATGGACTTTAAGTTATACTTCTCTGACACCAAACCCCGCATGGCCATTTTCGTTTCCAAAATGTCACATTGTTTATATGACTTGTTAGCTCGTTATGCTGCCGGCGACTGGAACGTGGAAATACCTATCATCATCAGTAATCACCCGGACTTAGCCAATGTAGCCAAAAATTTCGGAATAGAATACCATGTCTTTCCTATTAATAAAGATAACAAGGCTGAACAAGAAGCCAAAGAACTGGAATTATTAAAAAAATACGATATTACATTCTGTGTACTTGCACGGTATATGCAGATCATATCCCCTGAGTTCATAGAGCAATATCCGGATAAAATTATCAACATACACCATTCTTTCCTCCCTGCCTTTGTCGGTTCCAAGCCATATCACGCAGCCCACGCACGAGGAGTAAAATTAATCGGGGCTACAAGCCACTATGTGACAAGCGACTTGGATGCAGGTCCAATCATTGAACAGGATGTAACTTATATTTCACATCGGGATACTGTGGATGAACTTATAAAGAAAGGACGAGACCTTGAAAAAATAGTTTTATCCCATGCCGTAGAAAAACATATTGAACGTAAAATATTGACATATAAAAACAGAACTGTTGTTTTTCAATAAGGTTTTTTATACTTTTGGGAAAATAGAATAACAAACAGAAAAAATCCTTTATGGAAGTAACAAGATTATTTGATTTACTGGATAACTATATGGAGCAGTACCCGCAACAGGAAGTGGCTTTAGCTCACAAAGTAGAAGGTAAATGGCGTACGTTCAGTATACAAGAATATATAGAGTTAACTAATTATGTCAGTTATGGGCTGCTTAAGCTTGGCGTGAAACCGGGAGACCGTATCGGCATTGTCAGCGGCAATCGTCCGGAATGGAACATGATCGATTTCGGAGCTATGCAGATAGGTGCTGTTTCAACCCCGATTTACCCAACCATCAGCCAGGATGACTACCGTTATATACTGAACCATGCGGAAATGAAGGTTATTTTCATCGAAGGAAAGGATCTGCACCGAAAACTGGAGCCCATTCTCCCGGAAGTAAAAACATTAACGGAAATCTACACTTTTTCTCCCATTGACGATAATAAATACAATTATCTGGACCAACTAATAGAACTAGGGAAACAACATCCGCAACCGGAAGAACTGGCAAAACTTAAAAGCTCAATCAAGGAAAGCGATGTTGCTACCATGATCTATACTTCAGGCACTACCGGGAATCCTAAAGGAGTTATGCTGACACACAGCAACATTGTCTGCAATTTTAAAGGGGTAGCACACACTCCGGCCAAATGGAATAAGAAAGCACTGAGTTTCCTTCCTGTCTGCCATGCCTACGAACGTATGTTGGTCTATCTATATCACTATTTAGGAATGTCCATCTACTACAGCAGTTTGGCAAACATAGCAGAAAACATGAAGGAGGTCAATCCTACCATGATGACCTGCGTTCCACGTTTACTTGAAAAGATTTACGACAAGTTATATGCTGCAGGAAATCAACAAAAAGGATTTAAGAAAAAGTTATACTTCTGGTCTTTTGAACTTGCCAAGAAATATCAGCTGGAAGGAATGAGCCGCAGCTATATGTACAAATTGGCCATTGCGGATAAACTAATTTACTCAAAATGGAGAAAAGCATTAGGAGGCAACTTTGATATTATTGTTTCCGGCGGATCTGCCATACAATCGCACATAGCCTCCTTTTTCTCTGCCATAGGAATGCCTGTGTTTGAGGGTTACGGACTAAGTGAAACATCTCCCGTAATAGCAGTCAGCCAACGAGGGAGGAACGGACGCAAGTTTGGAACCGTAGGGCCGGCACTTCCCGGAGTTGAAATAAAACTGGGAGAACGCGACGAAATTCTTTGTCGTGGACATAACGTAATGAAAGGGTACTATAAAGACCCTGAATTAACTGCCGAAGTTATTGATAGCGAAGGATGGTTTCACACCGGCGACACCGGAAAATTCACTCCAGAAGGCCTGCTTATTATCACTGGACGATTAAAAAGCATTTTCAAGACCTCTTTTGGCAAGTATGTGAATCCGCAACTGATTGAGAATAAATTTACAGAATCCCCTTTGATAGAGAATATGATGGTAGTAGGCGAAAATCAAAAATTTGCCGCTGCATTAATCGTACCGGATTATGCATACCTGAAAGAATGGTGTAAATCTAACGGTAAACGTTATACCAATCCTGCCGACATGATTGAACAAGCAGACATCATAAAACTTTATAAAGAAGAAGTAGATAAATACAATAAATTCTTTGGAGATTTTGAGCAGGTAAAACGATATACATTGCTGCCTGATGAATGGACACAACAAAACAGCGCCTTATCCCCTACTTTAAAAGTAAAACGGAAAGTAATAGCTGAACGATATAAAGCAGAAATAGAACATTTATTTAAATAATCCCTATGCTCTATTAACGCTCCGGATGAATAAACGACAGACAACTAATCTATAAAAAAGAAATCATCAATATAAAAATTGGAACTGTTCTTACATATATCCGGTAAGTAAAATCAACCGCACAAGGTTGTACATTATATTCTACAAATATTATCAACCAGCCAATAATAAGAAAAAATATAAGGGATATAAATTATAATACCAAAAAAGGATTTCTATATATAAGCAGGAGGTGACTCAGATTTTTGAGTCACCTCCTGCTTATTCGTCCTACTTGCTGATAAAAGATGTTTTAGATATTCGGTTTTCTAGAAGGAGAATCTCCTTTTAAATCACCTGCTTTATTTAACTTACAGGTTAAAATATTAGCAAAACATGAAACTTTTCCCAATGATATTATCAACGTAGCGCATATATAAAAATGGCTGTCTGAAAAGAAAAGACAGCCATTTTCACATATAATACAATTAATTTATACCAGCTATTCTTTTTATTTCATCAATCATAGCCTTGGCAAATTTATCAGCCTGTTCCATTGTTCCCGCTTCGGAATAAATACGGATAATCGGTTCTGTATTTGATTTACGCAAATGTACCCACCCGTTCGGGAAATCAATTTTCACCCCATCGATATCATTTACTTCATATTGCTGATAACTTTTTTTCACAACCAGCAATATGCCGTCAACATTTATTTCCGGAGTCAGTTCTATCTTATTCTTTGAAATATAATATTCCGGATAAGTTTTACGTAGTTCCGATACTTTTTTACCGGACTTAGCTAAATAAGTCAGAAACAAAGCGATACCCACCAAAGCATCACGTCCGTAATGGCTTGCAGGATAAATCACCCCGCCATTGCCTTCGCCACCAATTACAGCGTTAGTCGCTTTCATGGCTGTGACCACATTCACTTCTCCTACTGCTGATGCCGTATACTGAGCACCATATTTCTGTGTCACATCGCGCAATGCACGGGTAGAACTCATATTAGACACCGTATTGCCCGGTGTATGCTGCAACACATAATCAGCTACCGCAACCAATGTATATTCTTCGCCGAACATGCTGCCGTCCTCACTGATAATCGCAAGACGATCTACATCCGGATCGACAACAAAACCCACATCAACTCCCCCTTTTTTCATCAGGCCGGAGATTTCTGTCAGGTGTTCCGGAAGCGGTTCCGGGTTATGAGGAAACTGTCCGTTTGGCTCACAATACAATTTATTTATTTTTGTCACTCCCAACGCTTCCAGTAGAGCAGGAATAGCAATACCTCCCACAGAGTTAACGCAGTCTACTGCCACAGAGAAATCGGCTTTTTTAATAGCCTCCACATCAACCAGGTCTAATGCCAAAACGCTGTCAATATGCTTCTGAGTATATGAGAAATCCTCAGTCAATTTACCTAACTGATCCACTTCTGAAAAGACGAAGGACTCATCCTCAGCAACGGCCAACACTTTTTCCCCCTCTTTAGCATTCAGGAATTCACCCCGCTCATTCAATAACTTCAAAGCGTTCCATTGTTTCGGGTTATGACTTGCAGTAAGAATAATACCTCCAGCTGCCTTTTCCATAACCACAGCCAGCTCGGTGGTAGGCGTAGTTGCCAATCCTATATTCACAACATCAAAACCCATCCCCAATAAAGTTCCGATAACTAAATGGCTAACCATTTCACCCGAGATGCGGGCATCACGGCCTACGACTATTTTATTGGACGAATTTTTCTTATTTTCACGGATAAAAGTTGCATAAGCAGCAGTAAAACGGGCAATATCTACCGGATTCAGGCCTTCACCTACATTTCCTCCGATTGTACCCCGGATACCTGAAATTGATTTAATTAATGTCATATTAAAATACGTTGTTTATTACAAAAAATAATCCTCTTAACAACTATACATTACTAAGAGGACTCTATATTTTTTAGAATTTATTGTTGCTTTGAAGTATCATTTCCCGGAATCACATTCTTCCTAAACAATATCTTTAAATGATAACCATAAGGAACAACAAGCATATCAGTGGAATAAAAACCGATCTTATCCGGCACGATCAATTTAGCTTCCGTCCCACTATATTTCATATAGGACACAGCTTCCTGAAAGGCCTGAGAAAATACGGTCGAAGTACCATCATACACAAACTCCTGCAAATATGGAGATTCCTGCGTATCCCAGAAATTGGCCGTATCCGGAGCGGTAGTTAGAGTATATTCCAGATATTTTACTGAAACAACATCTCCTACCTCAACTTTATTCGTATCAGAACTTCGCTTCTCCAAACGAAAATACAATCCGCTGGATGTCTTTACATATTCATTCTCAGCAAAGATAGTATCCGGAGGAAATTCATCCAGAACTTTAATCCCTTCTCTCTGAATAAAATCATCTATTAAGATTTTTTCCGCCTTTAAATCTTCCCCATAAGTATTTTTTTTACAGGCGAAAAAAGAAAAAGATAAAACAGCGATACAGACTCCGGCTATTATTTTATTTCTCATATTCAATTTATTCCATCATTTACGACTTGCAAATATCCGATTTAAATGTGAGCCCAACAAGTTAACAAAATAAATATTGTTTTTTAAATCCTTAATTGGCATTTTACTTTGCAACTTCTACTTCATACTTAACCGACGTATAGGGAGGAACCAAGCCTTGATAACCTTTCAATCCGTATGCCAGATTCCAGGGAAATATGAAAACAGCTTTTTCACCTCTCTTCATCAATTCCAACCCGAGATCCAACCCGAGAATCACTTCTTTTCGCCCTATCGTTACCGGCAGTTCATTCACTTCCTCCAACACCTCTCCATCCAATGAACATAATTTATAAGAAACCACACAAACGTCGCCCTTGAATAACTGAGGTGACTGTGAAGGGGCAACCACTCTATACCAAAATCCTAAATCACTTTTCTGATATGCACTATCCTGTTCAGCCACATATTGTTGTAGAAACTCAACTTCATTCTGCACAATTTCCTGATTCACTTTCCTTAAATCCAGTTCGCGCTTATCGCTCACAGCTTCCTTATTAGAAGGAAGCTGCGGATTGGTTTTCCTTTTACAAGAAACACCCAACATTACAATAACCGCCAGTACAATGAACAAAAAGAAATAACGTGACTTCATACGATAGTTACTAAGTCAATTAACGGATGTTGGCAATACTGATAATGTCAGAGAACACGCCTGCCGCTGTTACGCTGGCTCCGGCACCATACCCTTTAATCATCATCGGATATTCATTATAACGTTCTGTTGTAATTAAAATTATATTATTACTTCCCTGCAAGTCATAGAACGGATGCATACTATCCACAGCTTCCAAACCAACACTGCACTGACCGTTGTCCATGGTTGCCACAAAACGCCAGCGTTTATTTTCCGCAGCCAGTTTTTTCCGTTTTTCTTCAAATTCTCCATCCAGTTCCGGAATACTTTTCCAGAAATCATCCAAAGTACCTTCAAAGAATTTATCCGGGACAAACAGGTTTTTAACCACATCATCCTGTTCCACCTTATAACCGGCTTCACGGGCCAGAATCACCAGTTTACGAATCACGTCCTTACCACTCAGGTCAATACGAGGATCCGGCTCAGAAAAGCGTGCTTCCTTAGCCATAAGTATTGCCTTACTTAAAGGTATATCCTCACTAATTGTATTAAAAATAAAGTTCAACGTACCGGAAAGCACTGCCTGCATTTTCAGTATTTTATCACCGCTGTTAATCAGGTTATTGATTGTATTGATGATAGGCAGACCGGCTCCCACGTTCGTTTCAAACAAATATTTAATTCCACGTTGCCGTGAAGTATCTTTCAGTTTTTTGTAAGCATCATAATCTGATGAAGTAGCAATTTTATTTGCTGCAACCACCGAGATATTGTTATCCAACAAAGTCTGATATAAAGCAGCAATATCCGGACTTGCCGTACAGTCCACAAATACCGAATTAAAGATATTCATGCCCACAACTTCTTTCAATATGCCGGCCGGTGTAGCCTCCATACCGTTGGATTTCAGCTCCTGATCATAAGTTTCCAGATTAATACCCTCACGGCTGAATATCATTTTATCTATACTGGCAATACCGACCACATTCAGTTTCAGTCCGTTCTGCGCCATCAATTTAGGCTGCTGCATTTTTATCTGATCCAGCAAACTTCCCCCCACTGTACCAATTCCGACAAGGAACAAGTTCAGCACCTGATACTCCGACAGGAAAAACGAATCATGGATTACATTCAAAGCCTTACGCAAATCCTTACGGTCGGTAACAAAAGAGATATTGGTTTCAGAAGCACCCTGAGCACAAGCTATAACATTAATACCGTTACGTCCCAACGTACCAAACAGTTTTCCGGCAATCCCCGGCGTACGTTTCATGTTGTCACCAACAATAGCAATCGTAGCCAAATCATCCTCTGCAAAAATATCATTTATTTCACCCTGAGCTATTTCATTTGCAAATTCCTGACGCAATACATCCACAGCCAACTGGCTGTCTGCATTACGTACACCAATAGAAGTTGTATTTTCAGAAGAAGCCTGTGATACGAGGAACACACTGATACCGTTTTTAGCCAAAGCACGGAATATACGGTAGTTCACTCCGATTACTCCCACCATACCTAATCCTTGTACGGTTATTAAAGAAGTATCATTAATGGAAGATATACCTTTAATCGCTTTTTCCGCTTCACTGCCCTTTGCATTGCAAATAAGAGTACCCTCAGCTTCCGGATTAAAAGTGTTCTTTATACGTACCGGAATGTTCTGATGGAACACTGGGAAAATAGTAGGCGGATAAATTACTTTTGCCCCGAAATTACTCAGTTCCATAGCTTCACTGAAGCTTAGCTTTTCAATAACATAAGTGTTATTAATAATGCGTGGATCAGCAGTCATAAAACCATCGACATCCGTCCAGATTTCAAGCACATCTGCCTTCAAAGTAGCAGCAATAATAGCAGCCGTATAATCAGATCCTCCACGTCCCAAATTGGTGATATTACCTGTTTCTGAGTCAGTTGAAATAAATCCTCCGCATACTACAACAGACGGTTGTTTTTTAAACTGCTCTTTGATAAGTTTTTCTGTTTTTTCAAAATCAACCACATGTTTACCAAACTGCTCATTGGTCATAACCATCTTCTTTGAATCCACGTGAACAGCCCCTTCTATCGTATTAGCTATAACAATAGATGAAATCACTTCGCCATAACTTACAATTGTATCGGCGATACGGGTTGACATATCTTTTATCAGGTAAATACCCTTGAATATATTTAACAGGTCATTAAATTCCGCTTCAACCAACGAAATCACTTCCGCCTTCTTTTCGGTGGCTACTACCTGGTCTATTACAGACAAATGACGAGCGTGCATTTGCTCATATTTAATCAGGTAACTTTCATCACCTGCTGACGCCAATTTAGACAAGGTGTATAGTTGATCTGTTATTCCGGAAAATGCGGAAACGACAACTACTACAGGTTCTTTTTGACCTTCAACTATTTTTTTTACGTTCAAAATTGCCTCAACGGAACCTACGGATGTTCCGCCAAATTTCAATACTTTCATTCTGACTAAATTTAATTTTCGTTAGTTTCTTTTTTCAGCTTGCAATATTAGCTATTTTTTAGCAATTATCCGCTTTACTTTTCGTTTTTAAACGAAAAGTGTTGTGACTTTCCAAAAAAAATTTTACTTTTGCACCGCTTTATAAGCATGGTCTCGTAGCTCAGCTGGATAGAGCAACAGCCTTCTAAGCTGTGGGTCGTGGGTTCGAATCCCGCCGGGATCACTTGTAAGAGTCAGATAGTTGTAAAATAGCTATCTGACTTTTTTGTTTTCGACAGACATGATTTTAAGGGATTTCGTCCTCGTAAACAAAGAGTAAAACGCAATCTCTACAAACAGATTTTTTTATATCTGTAAAATTTTCTATTAATATGACAAAAACTCTTTTCTCGTAATTTCCCCGAAATGGTCTAAGATAATAAAAACATCTTTAGACAAACAAACACTAAGCCATCAACCCTGTTAGCGGTATCCACCACAAGAAATCATTGGTGATAACCAACTATAATGCTAAAAGCAAACAGACTCACAAACACGTTACCTTCAAGTACAATTTATTTACCTAGAAGCCAGAGAATAACTACAATCTCTGGACAACAAAGCACACACAGAAAACATCCAAAAACAGGCAAATCGTCATACAAATAATATTATTGGCTACTAAAGTCAAAACTTTGGTCTTATAATGATAAAGGACACAACAGGACAAAAACGCTGTATATAAGGCAAAACATAAGAAGGCATCAGCATACTCTAAGAAAATAAATTCAAGATATTCTGTGTTATCATAAACAGATTTCGCAGACTTACCAAAATCCTCAAGTTCTATCCTGTCAAGTTATGTCTATTAACAGGACGATAAAAAATAAACAAGGAGAACTTTATCAAAACATCTGATAAGTGTCACAATAAGTTCAAGGATATCAGAATGAGCGGATGCACAACAGAAAAATGGACAGTTATTAAATTTCTTTGACATTCAACAAAATGCCACATTATTTCAAACTACTTTAGAGCCACATAAATCAAGAATACAATATATTTCACATCCTCTAAAAATAAATAATAATAAAATCATCACATTCGCAAATCCCTATTCCTGTAGATTTTCCTATTATAGGACAATTCTATAACACTTTTTCATAAATAATTAAGCTTTATAACAACATTTACTAATTATTATAGCTAAAAATCAAAAGAACACAAACAAATTATCAATCACATCAGACAGTTAATTTTATATAATTAGAAAATCAAAACAATCCTCAATATAGAGCGTAGTCAGCATATAACAACATACATTCTCATATCAAACACAACAATAAAATTTTTAATTATTTTGCAAACACTAAAGAAAGTTCCTAAAGTAATTTTAAAAAAAATAACCTTATCACATCACTCCAATCTTATCACTAATAATCAAGCAAATACAAATCTCACTAAAATTCACCAACTTTAAACAAACAATACATCAGAATTAATCAAACATAAAAAAGCACATACAAACAACATAAAATAATAAATATTTGTTATATATTTGCAGCAATTTAACAAAAAACAAAAAATATTACAAATCAACAACTACATCACCTTATAAAACAACTAATAATACATTTTTTAACTAAAAGAAAGGAGGAAATAATGAACACATAAAAGAAAAAAATCCATTTTAATTTATAATACAAACATTTATTCATCAAATACTACTAACAAACAATAATATTTTATGAAAAAAATTATATCCTGTATATTCATATTATCTGTAACAATCTGTAGCATAACAAATCTACGCTTTAATATACAACAAGAGAATGATTTTTCTGACACATTTACTTTAAAGAATTTAGAAGCTCTAGCCTACCCTCTAGATGAAAATGGCGTTTATCAGGGCCAATGTTGTGCTCCATGGGACGAGACTTGTGGTTATTCTGGAGACCCTATCCCAGGGCGCCTACAATCAATAGTAGTAATCAACTGCGGATAACAAAAGCGAGGAAAGTCTAAGATAATTAAAATACTACATTTAATAAATTTTAGACTTTCCATTATATATATAACACAACAAATTAATCATGAAATATAATTATTTTATAGCACAAATTTATTTAATTAGTTTATTTTTCATTGCTTGTTCCAATAAAACAAACAATGAAAAATTTTTAGAAAACTTTGATAATATCCAGCTTATGGAAGCTAAGCCGAAAGCTTTCGAATCCGACAAACTGGGACGTCCCTACCTGATGGATTTTTATAAAAATAAATTGGTTTTTATTGAATATGGAACAGAGTATTTAATGAACATATTCAATGCCACAACCGGTAAATGGGAACAAAATATGGCTCCGTTAGGACAAGGTCCGAATGAATTTCTATGGATTACATCAGTAGGAACAGATCATGAACGCTTCATGACATACGATGGGAACCTAAAAAGAATTAACTATTTTGAAATGTCTGAAGATTCAATACTACCCTGTAAAAAAGAAACCTACATTCAAACCTCACCTGAATTTATCACTGCATTTAAGGTTTTTCTCCTAACAAAAAATAAACATATCGCTTCCGGCATTATAAAAGATGCCCATTGGGCAATTATAGATTCTACCGGAAATATGACAAAAAAATTTGATTCCTACCCCGTTGATCCACATTTTCCGGGGCTTTTGACAGATGATGATATTGCCATGGCCTATCAAGGTACTTTTACCACCAATCCCAGTCAAACAAAAGCAATGTATACCTATAGTAACGGAATAATTCTCAGATTTTGTTCAATAGAAGAATCAGGTTACCTGACAAGAAACAAAGAACTGATTTATGAATATCCCCGCTTCAAAGAAAACAGTACGGAAAAAATAAAATCTGTCGTTTTTTCTGAAAATAATTTGAACTCTTTCATTAGTATTAAAAGTACGGAAAATTATTGTTTTTTGTTGTATTCCGGACTAACAGCCCTAGAAGCTTCTAAAGAAAAAGGGGCTTGGCACACAGGAAACAAGTTATTGATTTTTGATTGGGACGGAAATCCCGTAAAAGCAATTTACCTACCACTTAGATACAGTATGTTCGCAGTTAATGCCCAGGAGAGACTGGTCTATTTGCTCACAACAAACGACGAAAGTGCAACAGATGACTACAGCCTCCACATATTAGATCTTAAAAATGATTTTAAATATTTATAATGAAAAGTATGTATATAAAAAATTATCTCAAGTCCGTATTACTTATTTTGTGTTTGGGTAGCAGTATCCATCACTCTTTTTCACAGGACAATCAATCCAATATCGTTTTTTTATGTGATTCCACACAATCCCGACTATGTCTATCCAAAGTAGATGAGACTTACTTTTTTCACGATCAGCAATATCCTATTATTCATATTGTAGATCCTGAAAAAATAGCCTATGTAAATATCATATCCAAAGACTCGCCTGAGTTAGAAAAAGACTCTGTTTTTAACAAATACAAAGACCGGTTAAATAGAATAGCAATTATCAAAACAAAAAACGACGACACGTCAAATTAACATCTAAATAAAAAATCAAAAGAAACATTTTCCCTAATTTTGTAATGTCTTTTCAAAACAATTATTGGATTTGATAAATATGATTTATACCTGAAATTATTTTATCACAAACAAAATACATTACGAATGAAACTACAGCACATTCTTTTCTTTAGCTCTTTTTGCCTAATATTAGCAGGCTGTATAAATAACCCAAGTGAAAACAGTGACATTAATCTTCCCCAGGAACCGGACTATACACAAGCCAAAGCCTGGTATATAACTATCCCTGACTCACTTACCGCACAAGCAGATGTTTTTTATATTGCTCCCACTTGTGTATGGGATTGGCAAGATAGCGCAGGAACAATATACCATTTTGAAGACATATATAATCCGGAACAACGCAAGGCTCTGCAACCATCACTGGAACTGGCCCATGATATTTTTGCAGAAGAATGCAGGATGTACGCTCCATATTACCGACAGATCACATTAAACTCCTGGATTGAAGGTGAATCCTGCATAGCAGAACGTTTCCCTTATGCCATGCAAGATATTCAGAAAGCATTCAACTATTATATTAACCATAAAAATAACGGCCGCCCATTTATCTTGGCGGGATTCAGCCAGGGGGCCAAAGGAGTAGTTGAATTATTAAAAAGCATGTCCGAAGAAACTTACTCCCGATTGGTAGCAGCTTATGTCATCGGTTATCGTGTCACCCAGGAAGAATTGGACAAATACCCTTTTCTGAAAGCAGCACAAGACTCTTCTGATACGAGAGTAACCGTTTGTTACAATTCGGTAGCCACTACCGAAGCCATATGTCCGGTTCTATCTCCCAGCGCTATATGTATAAATCCGATAAATTGGTCTACCACCAATGCTCCTGCACAATTAAACGATTCTGTCACTGTAACGATAGATACCAAACACCAGGTACTAATTGTCAATGGATTTAATCCAAATAATTTTTTCCTCCCGGCATTACAGGATATATTTAAAACAGGAAACTATCATCTTCAGGAACTGACTTTTTACCAACCTTACCTAAAAAAGAACATTAAACAAAGGATAGACAGTTACAACAACAAATAGAGAAAAGTAATCAATAGAAAGGCAAACCACACTTTCATAATCTGCACATAACATCTGTTATCTTTTTAAAAGGTTGGTTATTTATATACTGAAAGTATAATATAAGAGAAGGGCTTTTCCGAAATTCGGAAAAGCCCTTCTCTTATTATTGAAAGTGTATTACTTTATCGTTACATTCAATTCGTCCAGCACCCGTTTAATTTTTTCATAAGTCTTAATAGTGTTGGGTACTAAAGGTAAACGCAATTTATTCTCAATCAATCCCATAGCAGCAAGCATGCTCTTAACGCCTGCAGGATTACCTTCTACAAATAAAAGCTGGAACAATTCGTTAAAAAGCTGGTGAGTTTGACGGGCGCTATTATAATCTCCCTGTAAAGCCAAACGTACCATACGGCTGAATTCACGCGGGAAAGCATTACCTATCACAGAAATAACTCCCACTGCTCCTAAGGTAATCAGAGGGAAAGTGATACCATCGTCCCCGGAAATAACCATAAAATCAGCAGGCTTATTTTTTATAATATCATCAATCTGGGTAAAATTACCGGAAGCTTCCTTTATAGCACAAATATTGGAAAATTCATTTGCCAGACGAAGAGTAGTTTCTGCCATCATATTTACTCCGGTACGTCCCGGAACATTATACAGGACAACCGGTAGCGGCGAAGCTTCTGCTATGGCTTTATAGTGCTGATAAATACCTTCCTGAGAAGGTTTGTTGTAATAAGGAGTAACAGACAGGATGGCATCAACACCGGTAAAATCATCGTTTTTCAGTTTTTCCACCACCGCGCGGGTATTATTTCCACCTACACCTAATACGATAGGACATCTGCCGGCTACGGTATTTATAATAAACTGTGTCACGGTACATTTTTCTTCTTCGGTAAGAGTAGGCGTTTCCGCCGTTGTACCACAAACAACTAAATAATCAGTTCCGTTTTTCAACTGATGTTCCACTAAACGGGCTAAAGCGTCAAAATCAACGGATTCATCTTCTTTAAAGGGCGTTATCAACGCAACACCCATTCCGGTCAACTTATTATTTATCATTTTATAAATAAGTAATTCAAATTTCGTACAAAAATAAGGTTTTAATCGTTTGTTTGTATGCTTTTCAAATAAAAAATTATTTCTTCAAATAAAAATTGTCTGAGAGCGTCTCCGGACATCTGTCCCTGTTCCCTTTGTCTGTGAATATCCAGAATAAAATCAAAAAGAGGAACATCCGCCATTTTTGAACTTATTTTTAAGGAAGCCTCCGCATACAAGGCAAGATATAACAAAGGTAAAGACTGATTGAGAGACAAATCGATCAGGATATCATAATGATTATTTTTCAACTTTTCCAGAATTGATTTTTCCGGTTTTTTCCACAAGCCAATGTTTTTCTTATTCAATAATACAATATCCGGATTGTTAGCCACATGCATTTCTTTTCCTGATAGAAATCCGTAAGCCACAACCTGTTTCTGATCCTCTTTCAGGCTTTTCACGATACGGTTTATAAGTTCAACGCTCCCGTCGGCATAGTCAAACAACAAAATAATATTACGAGCCTTGGCATAATTCACAAAACCGGACTTACGCTGATTTTTTTTTAAATATTTCTTTGCTACCTTTCTAAATACAAAAGAATTTGTTCCGCTCATATCATTGTAAAACTAAATAAAAAATTCAATCCGCCCGGCATTTCAACCCTTACGGTTAATAAATCCTCCTTCAGATCAGACAAACCAACCGCTAATTATATTTCACATAAAACGCCCCAAAGCCCCCTATCGGGCATTAGCCTCCCCTATTCGACTCAGGAAAGTATCTTCATCTATAATTTCAATTCCCAGTTTTTCCGCTTTCTTCAGTTTTTCCGGCCCCATGTTTTCACCGGCGAGAATCAAGGACGTTTTAGCAGAAACGCTACCCACATTTTTCCCTCCGTGTTGCTCAATCATAGCCTTATATTCATCCCTGGAATGATGGATGAATTTACCGCTTATCACCACTGTAAGGCCTTTCAGTATATCACTCTGGGCATTCAGTTTTTCTTCGGATAAACTCATTTGCAACCCATAGTTTTTCAGCCGTTCCACAATTTCACGATTACGGTTGTCTGCAAAATAATCGACCACACTTTGGGCTATCCGCCCTCCTATTTCATCTACTGCAATCAGATCGTCATAAGCAGCCTGTGCAAAACTATCCATATTTTTAAAAGCATAAGCCAGCTTTTTTGCTATGGTTTCACCCACAAAGCGGATACCCAAAGCAAAGAGGACCCTTTCAAACGGTATCTGTTTAGAATTTTCAACAGCTTGCCGGATATTCCGCGCCGACTTGTCTCCCAAACGTTCCAGCCTTGCCAGATCCGGCACTTTCAACTCATAAATATCTGCGATATTGCCCAACAGGCCATTGTTATATAAAAGATTGACGGTTTCACTGCCCAATCCTTCAATATCCATAGCCCGGCGGCTTACAAAATGTTCAATCCGTCCTTTTATCTGTGGAGGACATCCGTTCTGGTTCGGACAATAATGAGCAGCCTCACCGGCTATCCTGACCAAAGGAGTACCACATTCAGGACAATTCTTAATAAATCTCACTTTATCCCCAATCAGTATGCGCGCTTCCGTATCCACACCGGTTATCTTGGGAATAATCTCCCCGCCTTTTTCCACATACACCATATCCCCGATATGCAAATCCAACGCTTCAATAATATCAGCATTATGTAAAGACGCACGCTTCACGGTAGTACCGGAAAGCTGCACCGGATCCAGATTTGCCACTGGGGTTACCGCTCCGGTTCTTCCCACCTGATACGACACTGAATTCAGACGGGTTAATGCTTTTTCTGCCTGAAACTTATATGCTATCGCCCAGCGAGGTGATTTGGCCGTAAAGCCCAAAGCCTTTTGCTGAAGCAATGAATTAACTTTTAACACTATTCCGTCAGTTGCCACAGGCAGGTTTTTCCGCTCTATATCCCAGTAATCAATAAACTCAAACACATCCTCCAGGGTTTTGCATAAACGCACCGCATCCGACACTTTAAAACCCCATGAACGGGCTGCCTGCAAATTACCGTAATGAGTATCCGTAGGCAGGTTATCGCCCAGCATATAATACAGGTATGCATCTAATTTTCGGGAAGCCACAATAGCCGGATTCTGCAATTTCATCGTCCCGGAAGCCGCATTCCGAGGATTTGCGAATAACGGTTCTTCCTGTTCCTCACGTTCCTTATTCAGTTCTTCAAAAACCATCCATGGCATCAATATCTCCCCCCTGATTTCAAATAAAGGCGGATAATTACCCTGTAAACGCAACGGAATACTCCGTATGGTTTTTACATTGGCAGTCACCTCGTCTCCCTTTTCACCATCTCCGCGTGTCACAGCCTGTATAAGCTTTCCATCCTCATAAGTAAGAGATATTGACGTACCATCGTACTTCAACTCACAGACCAACTCAAAATCTTCATTCAAACCACGCTTCACACGGCCATAAAAATCAGTCACTTCTTCACGGGAATACGTATTGGCAAGCGACAACATCGGATACTTATGCCTTATCTGTTTAAAAGCACTTACAATGTCGCTCCCCACCCGCTGGGTAGGCGAAGAAGGGTCAGCATATTCAGGATACTGTTCTTCCAGTTCCTGCAATTGCTTCAGCTTCATATCAAAATCAAAATCGGATATAGTGGGACTGGACAATACATAATAATTGTAGTTATGCTGTTCCAGTTCCCGGCGAAGCGCTTCTATCTGTTCCTTGATCATCTTAAATACACTGACTTTAGATTATAAAATAGTAAATCCGGATGGTTATCTAATCATGCAAAGATAGTTTTTTTATGCAAAAGATTAAAGAACCTTTTCAAAAAACAGGAAGCATTCCACTTGAATAACGGGTACGAAAAAAACAAACGGAGCAGCTAAACAAAACACGGTTATAAAATGATAAGTATTTTTAATTATAAAAATTCTGATAAAAATTGTACATTTGCAATCAAATTGAAGTTTTATGAACCAGACATCGGAACAATTCGATCAGGTAATCGAGATTTGCAGGAGTATATATTCCAAAAAACTGCTGGATTACGGTGCGTCATGGCGCATCATGCGTCCCCAATCTGTCACAGACCAGATATTTATCAAAGCGAACCGTATTCGCTCTATTGAAGTAAAAGGGGTGGCCAAAGTAAACGAAGGTATACGTTCCGAGTTAATCGCCATAGTCAATTATGGTATCATCGGGTTAATCCAGTTGGAACTGGGCACAGCAGAAACAGCAGACCTAAATCCGGAGGAAGCGCTCGAGTTGTACAACCGGTATGCAAAAGAAGCCAAGGCCCTTATGATGAATAAAAATCACGACTATGACGAAGCTTGGCGCTCTATGCGTATGGAGTCATACACTGACATGATTCTGATGAAAATATACCGGACCAAACAGATAGAAGAACATCAGGGGAAAACGCTTATTTCCGAAGGTATTGATGCGAACTATTTCGATATGATTAATTACGCCGTTTTCGGATTAATAAAAATAGAAGAAGCTTCCGGAAATAAGAAATAAAAAGCAAGATTACACTATGCGTACCAATTCATATAGAGTAAAACACAGAAGCAATCGTTCTGCCCAAAGCAATATACTAAACATTGTGCTAACCGTTTTACGGATTATTTTTGGATGCGTTTTCATTTTTTCCGGTTTTGTAAAACTAATTGACCCGTTAGGATTTACTTATAAAATAGAAGATTATCTTACAGCTTTCGGAGGATTTTTCACTTATTTTATTCCTTTGGCTCTGCCCGCTTCTATGTTACTTTCCACACTGGAATTTGTTATCGGTCTCAACATGGTATTCAAAGTCCGGTACCAGCTAACCACTATGGTAGCTTTGCTGGTAATGGTATTTATGACCGGACTAACTCTCTATACAGCAATAGCCAATCCCGTCAGCGACTGCGGATGTTTCGGCGACGCGATAATCATCAGCAATACAGCTACTTTTATAAAAAATATCTTTTTACTGGCGATTATCATTTTTCTGTTTATCACCCGTAAAAATTCATTTCCCGTATTAACACCGGCTCTGGACTGGACTATCTGTATTTTGTTCTTTGCCGTGGGTATAGGCCTGTCTGTACACAGTTACCGTTATCTCCCGATGTTTGATTTCCGCCCGTATAAAGTGGGAGTTAATATACCGGAAGCAATGCAAACCCCGGAAGGCTATCCACAGGACGAATATGAAACTACTTTCATCTATGAGAAAGACGGAGTAAGAAAAGAATTTTCACTTCAGAATTATCCCAAAAACGATTCTACATGGGTTTTCGTAGACCAGAAATCCGTATTGGTATCCAAGGGCTATGAACCCCCTATCCATGACTTTTCAATGGTTGATGAATATATGTACGATGTAACAGAGGACATATTATCTCAACCCGAGGACACATACCTGCTTATCGCGTATGACATCAATAAAGCCTCAAAAAAAGGGCTTATTAATGCACAAAAGATATATAACCGGGCTGTTCTTTCCGGAAAAAATTTCTATGCCTTGTCCGCATCTTCACAGGAAGAAATAGAACAGGTTAAGCTGGATTTGAACCTGAGTTATACGTTTTATCAAACAGACCCGATTACACTGAAAACAATCATACGTTCCAATCCCGGATTGTTGCTGATAAAAAACGGGACTATAGAAGCCAAATGGCCCTGGCGTAATTTTGACGAAGTAAAAGATTAATTAAAACTGAATATAAAAACCATTAACGAACAAACGTAAAAATGAGAAAAAACATTGTAGCAGGAAACTGGAAAATGAACAAAACCCTAGAAGAAGGGATTGAATTGGCAAAAGCAGTGAACGATTCATTGCAAGGTGTAAGCCCTAATTGCGACGTCATCATAGGAACTCCGTTTATCCACCTGGCATCTGTTGCTAAATTGGTAGACGGAAGCAAAATTGCTATCGCAGCTCAAAACTGTGCAAACAAAGAAGCCGGAGCATTCACTGGCGAAGTTAGTGCAGCCATGGTTAAATCAACCGGTGCATCTTATGTTATTTTAGGACACTCTGAACGTCGTGCTTACTACGGCGAAACTCCGGAAATCCTGAAAACAAAAGTAGAATTGGCATTGAAAAATGACCTGAAACCTATTTTCTGTATCGGAGAAGTTTTGGAAGAACGTGAAAACAACATCTATTTTGAAGTTGTAAAATCTCAAATAGAAGAATCATTATTTGAACTTTCTGCTGAAGATTTTTCTAAAATCGTATTGGCTTACGAACCAGTTTGGGCTATCGGTACTGGAAAGACAGCTACTCCTGCACAAGCTCAGGAAATGCACTCTTTCATCCGTAAAACTATCGCTGAAAAATACGGTCAGGAAGTTGCAGACAATACTTCTATTCTTTATGGAGGTAGCGCAAACCCAGGTAACGCAAAAGAATTATTCTCTAACCCTGATGTAGATGGAGGATTAATCGGAGGCGCATCATTGAAAGCCGGAGATTTCAAAGCTATCATCGACGCTTTCTAATAAAAGATTTTTTTCAACGAAAAAGCCTATCTCGAATGAGATAGGCTTTTTCGTTGCTATATATTAAGAAAATATCTGTTGCTTTTAGAACTTAAATCCGATTGTTGCCACAACATCAAAATTATGAGTCTTAACAGTAGCCGGAATCACGTTCTCGAAATCATACGGATAAAAATTTTCCGTCACATTCTTATTAACAAACGTTGCATCAACATACCAGAAATTTCCCCGGTATCCTAAACCTGCCGTAAAGTAATTTGTCCCTTTATGATGGAAATATTCCGAATCCGTCCGTTTAGTGTTAGTCCGGACATCCTTATAAGATTCCGGATTGCTGATAGCCGTTGCAGCCGCGAATCCGGCACGTACGGACAAGTGATCTGTCACACGGTATTCCGCACCAAATTTCATCGTGATACCTCCTTTTGCCGTATT
Source organism: Bacteroidota bacterium (assembly GCA_023391625.1). Lineage (GTDB taxonomy): Bacteria > Bacteroidota > Bacteroidia > Bacteroidales > Paludibacteraceae > QVMH01. Next base: position 26,823 of record JAEWAN010000032.1, read on the forward strand.
TCTCATTCTCTCATTTTCCAGGTCATATAAACCGAAGTCTCCGTTATCACCAGCCAATCGCGTATTCCTGTAATCCGTATATACAAAATCGGCACTAACAATAGCCCTTCGTCCAAGTATAAACCCTAAACTACCCGTCCATTGACCGGGGACACGTAATCTGTACCATGCATCTGCAAACAAGTAAGTATCTGTGGAATAATTCACAAAACCTTCATTCATATTATAACGTGCGTTCATATCAACTCCCGAATCCATATAACCTTTGCTGCTGTCATGCATAGAATAGACCGTAGGAGTGCGGTAAGATACCCCAATACGTATAAGGTCTATAGGACGATATATAACACCGATATTCATATTTACTCCCCAACCGGAAGAACTTAACAAACTGTTCAATTTAAAAAACTCACTATTTCCGAAATCTTCTCCGTAGCGGCTGTTTTTATTATAAACCAACGTCTGTATATTGACAGATGCCCCAAAATAAAACATATTTGAAACATTTCCACCCCAGCTAAAAGAATATTCATCCACATACCCTGTTTCCGAAATAAAATAAGAAGGACTTACCGTTTCACCATCCCTTAACAAAGACTTCCAGTCGTCACCGTTTTCTCCTTCCGGAGATGTCAACCAGGTATCATATGCAAGAACGGATAACCAGGGGATATCGTCATATCCGGTTTTACCATAATCGTATTCATCAAAATCCGTATCCCTAATCCCTGCCACATTAGTCATATTGGCCAGATAATCCGTATAAGAAGCCGGCATAGAGTTTCCACGGATATTACTGTTTCTATGAAAATTTTTCAACCTGTTATACGAAAATCCGAAATTGGAACGTAACAATCCGGAAGAATGCCCTCTGGATTCCGCTACCGTAGGAAGAGACAGTACGTATGAAAAATTAGAAAACGTAAAATTAAACATATCGGCTGTTGCCGTCTGCTGATTCCAGGTAGAAACACTACGCTGGTTTTTTATATTAAACGTTGTCGTTATTTCGGAACTACGGTACACCCCTAAGCCCGCCGGATTGTCTTTCACAGCAGAAACATCGCCTCCCAAAGCTCCAAAAGCCCCGGCCATACCCATATAACGGGCAGTACCGACAATATCCGTCTGAGCCATTTTCAAAGCATCAAAATCCGTAGGTTGAGCCATCAGGGGAACTATTCCCAGGCACAGTATAATAGGCAATATTATCTTTTTCATTCCTTATAATTTTTACGTAATTACTACAATAACATTTTAAACACACGAGATGTTTTCCCTACCTGAGACTTATCATCTACGTCCCCCACCGGAACTTCTGGTAGAACCTCCTCCGGAGTAAGAAGAGCTGCTGCGAACAGAGCCTCCGGAAGAATAGGAACTCCTGCTGCCGGAGGAGTAAGAACTGCTGCGGCTCGGTGACGATGAATAAGATGAACTGCGGGAAGTTCTTGTATTCGGAGTACCGTAAGAAGATGTTCTGGAACTGCTACTTCGTGTACTTGGTGCAGAATAACTGTTTGTACTGCTTGAAGTTCCGGCACTCCGGCGATATGTAGAACCGCTGTTGGTATTATACGAAGGACGTGACACAGAACTATTGCCGGAACGTACAGCTGAATTGCTGGTAGTACGACGTGTTGTATTTACTGTTCCGCTATTAGACGTAGCTGATCCAGAAGAAGAACGACGTGTTCCGGAAGAAAGGCTCTGAACATTTTGACGTGTTCCGTCACTTTGTCTTACCGGACGTACTGTAGAAGCAGAAGAAGACGTCCTTGTACCTGTACTTCTTACGCTTGATGAAGAAGCGCGGGAAGCCGTGGAACTCTGTCTTGTTCCGGAACTACCGCTAACCCGGGTATAATTACTATTCCGTGTAGAGGATGCGCTGGACGATCTGCGTACAGATGAGCCGGAAGTCGATGAAGAAGAACTTCTACGGGTAGAAGCCACACTTCCCGTGCCTACCAACCCGGAAGAATTTCGGTTGCTCCGGCTGGCATTATACCTGTAATCGTCATAACGATAATAACCGTCATACCAATGATGATGGTGATGATGCCAGTACGGATATCCCCAACCGCCATAATAAGGATATCCCCAGCCCCAGCCTACGTTCCATCCCCAATTCCATCCATACCAAGGATCATAGTATCCGTAGAAACCACCGTAAGGCCATCCCCAGGAGTAAGACCAGGTCCATCCCGGATTATAATAATAATTCCACCAATACGGAGTGGCCCAGTTATCTACATAGACATTAACCACTGTCGGATCAGAAACGTAATCATCTTCTATTTCAAGGGTATAACTTGGATTATGAAAACGGCGGATACGTTCAGTATATTCGTAATCCGATTCCCCGGCCAGAGGATAGTCGTCTTCAGAATAATCAGCAGAATCATTCATTTCCGCCAGCAACATTCCATTATCAGAAAAATCATCCACCTCAATGACACTGTTGTCATCCTGGAAAACGATTTCTTTTGCACCATTTTTATAATTGGCCTTTTCCTGTTTAGCTTTTATCTCAGCTTTAGCGGCATCATCCGGAGAATAATAAATATCATCCAGATATGCTTGTCCATACCCGCTGAAAGGTATCAGCAAGATGGAAATTATTAAATAAACAAAACGTTTCATAGTATAAGCCCTCCTATCTTTTAGATATTATGCTATCAGAGTTTTTTTAGAAATAAATCAACAATAATCATGCCATTTTTTTGGCAGTCAAACTGTTTCTGCAAAATGACAAGTTCCAGCAAACTATTTTACCTCACTCCCATATACCGGTTTCGAGCACCTGATTAACAGAAAGTTGGTCAAATCCCAGATAATAGGCAGAAACATCAACCAGAGCCTGCATAGGCAGCATACCGATCAATTCACTGCCGGCTATGGACACTCCATACCTTTGAGCTTCCATCCGTATCATTTCAAAGACCTGATACAAAGAAGTCTGTGTATAATCTGTCAGATTCATAGATACCTGAACCACTCCTTTTTCCTTCAGGTCAACACCCATTGCCTTGCAATATCGCAATCCCCCGTTGGAGAAACGTATTTTCCGGGCAATTTTATTGGCTATTTCAATATCAGTAGAATGTAAATTCACATTATATGCTATCAGCGGCATACGTGCACCTATTATTGCTGCCCCGGCTGTAGGATGCGGCTGTGCTGGGCCAAAATCCGGCTGCCAGTCCGGACTAAGCATTTTCTGTGCCAAACCTTCAAACTGTCCCTTACGAACAGTGGCCAGGTTTTCCCGATGCGGAGCAGAAGCTGAGCGTTCATACAGATAAACCGGTAAATTGTACTTCCGGGCTACAACCTCACCCACTTCTTTGGAGAGCGCCACAGCTTCGTCCATACTCATATTCTTAATCGGAATAAACGGCACTACATCTGCAGCTCCCATGCGCGGATGTTCCCCCTCATGCTGTGTCAGGTCTATTATTTCCACTGCAACACCAATGGCTTCTATCACTGCATTTTTCAGGGCTTCCGGTTCGCCCACAGCTGTCACAACCATACGGTTATGGTCTTTATCATTACTATAATCCAGTAATTTTACTCCTTCTTTTGCGCGAAAAGCATTTACTATCTTTTCTACTTTAGCTAAATCACGTCCCTCACTGAAATTAGGAACACATTCTACAATCTTTTTCATTGAAATAAAACCGGTTGTTTTTACATCCGGATATTAAAATTATACTTCCGGATATAACTCTATCAATATAATTATAGAATGCTAAAGTACAGTTTTTTAAGCGTGTATACAAGTACCTTTTTACTAAAAAATATTCCCTGTTATGCTAATAAAGCATAAAATAAAGTAACTTTGTGGTGATATAAACGCTAAACAATGGTTATGATATGCATACGAAAGAAGAAAAAATAAAAGAATTTGAACGGCTACTGGATATTATGGACGAATTGCGGGCCAAATGCCCGTGGGATAAAGAACAAACATTTGAAAGTTTACGAACCTTATCCATAGAAGAGACTTATGAATTGACCGACGCAATCATTGCAAACGATCTGAATAACATAAAGAAAGAACTTGGCGACTTATTATTACACATCGTTTTCTATTCAAAAATAGGAAGCGAAACCAATGATTTTGACATATATGATGTTTGCAAATCTTTAAATGAGAAACTGATTTACCGTCACCCTCATATCTTTTCCCAAACCCAGGCAGATACAAGCGAACAGGTAATGCAAAACTGGGAAAGCCTGAAATTAAAAGAAAAAGGCGGCAACAAGTCTGTGCTATCCGGCGTACCCTTATCCCTACCTGCCTTAATCAAAGCTCAGCGCATTCAGGAAAAAGTAAGCAGTATCGGCTTTGACTGGGAAAAACCGGAACAAGTCTGGGAGAAAGTACAGGAAGAAACACTGGAAGTGAAAGAAGAAATAGCCCAAATGAATCAGGATAAAATGGAGGCGGAATTCGGTGATTTGTTTTTCAGCCTTGTAAATGCAGCCCGGTTATATAACATCAATCCGGAAAATGCACTGGAACGTACTAACCGGAAATTCATAAAACGATTCAACTATCTGGAATCTCAAACTATTGCAAAAGGCAGAAACCTGAAAGAAATGACATTGCAGGAAATGGATCGGATATGGGAAGAAGCAAAGAAAGAAGACAATTAATTCAATATAAACAAAAAAAAATTTTAAGAGTATGGAAAATTACCCGGCATGTCCGAGCTGTACCAGTGAAAACACCTATTTTGACGGAACTATGTACGTATGCCCTGATTGCATGCATGAGTTTAACCAGGAAGACGAGGGCAACGCAGAACACACAAAAACAAATGTTCCCAAAGATTGCAATGGCAACGAACTGACAGACGGAGATGCTGTTACGGTAATCAAAGACCTGAAAGTAAAAGGTTCATCCATGGTCATTAAACAGGGGACTAAAGTCAAAAGCATACGGTTGACCGAAAATCCGGAAGAAGTTGATTGTAAAGTAGAGGGGTCTGCCATCGTATTGAAAACCTGTTTCCTGAAAAAAGGATAAACATAAACCCTGTTTGAGCTATCAAACAGGGTTTATTATTTCCACCTTATCCTTAATGAAATATATTAAATCAACTTAGTTCTTCACAAAATTATTCTTCATAATACTTTCCGGTACAAGCCGTTATGCGAATTTCAATAACACAGGTTTGAGTTACCGATCTCTCAGGAAGTTCCTTCTCCAAAAGCACCGAAGCATATTTTTTCACAATTTTATATAAAGCAGCTCTCTTTACCTCCACATCATCAACCAACGTTGCTACGCCATTCACAACCACACTCTGATATGACGTATTCACATTACAAGGTTTTTCATGCATTACCAAACCGCGCATAAAATCCACCTCAAAACAGACAGCACCATTTAACAGGATATTATCTATCTTCTGTCCTTTAGACAAGCCATGAATATATATCCGTCCGTTACTGTAAACAAAATGCACTGGCACTACATAAGGAGTGCCGTCCGGATTTATCGTAGCAAGACGTCCCACTTTCTCCGTTCGAAGCAATTCCTCTATCTGAGACTCTGTGAGCTGATGATTTTTCATTCTTGCCTGCATAATTTACACCCTCCATTATTTTATTCTCAGGTTATGTTTATCCAACCAAAATTTTATCAGTTATATACAAACGCTTCCCTCAAATATGCTATGATTCATTATTTTTCACTATTCTCTTCTCTACTGCGCTCTCAAGGCTGAGTGATCGTCATTCCATCCACCCAAAGTTACTTTTTGAAGTGTATTAATCCATTCTTTAACAAAAGGATGTTCCACACGGATATAATTCTCCGTAAACCCAAGCATTTTATCCCCATTCTGCCTGCTCTCCCACAACACTGTTCCGGTTTTACCCATTTGCTTTTCATAAAAAGCATTCACCTTTTCTTCCGAAACCCGGTGAAGCATATCGCTCCTTCGCTTTCTTTCCGCCTTCGGAACCACCTCGCCTAACTCCAGCATTTTAGTCCCTGCTCGTTCCGAATAAGTAAAAACATGCAGTTGGGAAATATCCAGAGAACGGATAAACTCCACTGATTTTTCAAAGCATTCATTTGTTTCACCATGTACTCCCACAATAACATCTACCCCGATAAAAGCATCCGGTATCAGATTACGTATCGTGTCTATTTTCCTGGCAAATAACTCTATGGTATAACGCCGTTTCATTACAGACAGCACTTCATCACTGCCAGCCTGTAAGGGAATATGAAAATGAGGCATAAAATGCGTACTTCCTGCAATAAAACCAATCAACTCATCAGTCAGCAAATTCGGCTCTATAGATGATATCCGGAAACGAATTTCATCCGGCAAAGCCTCCAACTCTTTCACCAAATCTATAAATGTTTCCGAAGTAGACTTACCAAAGTCACCCGTATTCACACCGGTAAGCACAATTTCCTTTGCGCCTTCACGGATGGCCTGTCGGGCAGCTTCCACCGTATCGGCAATGGAACCGTTACGGCTATGTCCCCTGGCAAAAGGAATGGTACAATATGAACAGTAATAATCACAACCGTCCTGCACTTTAAGGAAAAAGCGGGTACGCCCGTCACGGGAACAGGCAGGTTTGAACACTTTGTTCTTAAGGATGTCCGAATGTTTTATTTTTCCTTCAGACTGATTCAAGGAATGAAGATAATCTACCAAATCAAATTTTTCATTTGCCCCTAACACCAAATCAACACCTTCAATAGAAGCTATTTCTTCCGGTTTAAGCTGCGCGTAACATCCTGTCACTACCATAACAGCTCCCGGATGCTGACGATGAAGACGGCCGATTGCCTGACGGCACTTATGATCTGCCGTATCCGTAACAGAGCAGGTATTAATAATACATACATCCGCCTGTTCACCCGGACGGACTTTCACAAATCCCTCTTCACTTAACTGTTTCCCTATCGCAGAAGTTTCTGCAAAATTCAGCTTACACCCTAATGTATGATATAAAACTTTTTTATGTTGAAATATCGTATTATCAATCATTTATTTATATGTGTACTTAAAAGAAGTTTTAGAAAAAGTAAAAAACAATGATAACATAATTTACATTACTCCATTCTTTTTCAACAAGGCATCAATTGTCGGTTCCTGTCCCCGGAAATGTTTATACAGTACCATAGGAGGTTCGGTACTGCCTTTCTTCAATATATTATCACGGAACGAAGCAGCCGTATTCTTATCAAAAATACCATTCTTCGCAAATACGGAAAAAGCATCTGCCTCCAACACCTCCGCCCATTTATAACCGTAATACCCGGCGGCATATCCCCCGGAAAATATATGACCAAAGGTAGGCCCCATAGCCGTATTAGCAACAACAGGAAGCACCTTGGTACGCTCCATTGCCTGATGTTCAAACGCTACCACATCCCCGTCAAAATCTTGTTCCAAAGTATGCCAGGCCATGTCCAGATAACCGAAACTCAACTGACGCAAACAAAAATACCCTGTATTGAAATTTTCAGCTTCCCGAATACGATGTACCAGTTCTACCGGAATTTTTTCTCCGGTTTCATAATGTACGGCAAATCCATCCAAAAACTCTTTCTGCGGCGCCCAATTTTCCATAATCTGCGAAGGCAATTCCACAAAATCCCGATACACATTGGTTCCGGACAAAGATTCATAAGTGCATTTCGTCAGCATGCCATGCAACGCGTGCCCAAATTCATGCAGAAAAGTGGTCAACTCGTCATAAGTAAGCAGAGCCGGTTTGGTTTCCGTAGGACGGGTAAAATTCATCACTATGGTTATATGCGGACGGCTATCCTCCCCTTTTTCCATCCACTGCCCTTTAAACTCACTCATCCATGCACCGGAACGTTTACCTTCCCGTGGGTGAAAATCCGTATAAAGAACCGCAAGATAAGCACCCTGTTCATCCAAGACATCAAAAGCTTCCACTTCCGGATGATACACCGGAATATCCGGATTCTTTTCAAAAGTGATTCCGTATAAGCGAGTAGCTAAACCAAAAACAGCTTTCTTTACATTTTCCAGTTCAAAATATGGTTTCAAAACTTCATCATTCAAATCAAACTTTTCTGCCTTTAATTTTTCAGAATAATATGACCAATCCCACGGCTGTAAATCAAAATCCGCACCATTTCTCTTAGCATAAGCCTGAACTTCCTCCAATTCTTTCATAGCAGACGGACGGTATGCTTCCAACAGCTGATCCAGTAAATTATACACATTCTCTGTCTTTTCCGCCATCCGTTTTTCCAACACATAATCCGCATAGGTTTTATACCCGAGGAGATTAACCATCTTCAAACGGGTATTGACTATTTTTCTGATAATTTCCCTGTTGTCATATTCATTACCCTGCATACATTTGGTTGCATTAGCCATGTATAATTTTTCCCGCAAATCACGGTTAGCAGCATATTTCATCACAGGGACATAAGTCGTTGCTTTCAAATTCAGCAACCATCCCTCTTTTCCTTCTTTTCGGGCATTTTCAGACAACATTTCCAAAACGAAGTCTGGCAGTCCGGCAAGCATATCAGTGTCTGTTATTAAAAGACTATAAGCATTGGTTTCTTTCAAAGCATTTTGAGAAAACTGCAATGTAAGCAAACTAAGCTCTTTGGACAACTCCCGGTATATTTCCTTATCAGCTTCAGGCAAGTTCGCACCGTTCCGGGCAAAACCATCGTACGTTTTTTGTAAAAGGGTAGCCTGTTCCGTAGTCAAACCCAAAGATTCTTTTTCATCATACACAGCTTTTATTCTTTTGAACAAAGCTTCATTCAGGCGAATAGAATTAGAATGTTCGGTAAGCAAAGGAGATATTTTCTCCGCCAACTCCTGCATTTCATCCGTAGTTTCGGCACTCATCAGGTTATAAAATGGGCTACTTACCTTTTCCAGCAAATCTCCGGCACGCTCCAACGCCACGATCGTATTTTCAAAATCGGGTTTTTCCTTATTACTGATTATAGCGTCTATTTCCTCTTTATGTACCTTCATTCCCTCTTCAAAAGCAGGCAGGTAATGCTCCATTTTTATTTCATTAAAAGGTACTGTGCCATGAGGAGTGCTATAAGAAGCCAAAAAAGGATTTGATGCTGCAACAGATGATAATATAGTAGTCATAAGTATTATTAATTTATATTTTCCCATTATCAAACAAATATATTCTCAATAATTCCGTCAGGGACTAAACGTCCCATAAGAAGAAAGGTTAAAATAATGATTACAAAGATACTTATTAAAATGCAATTGAAAAAACGGGAATACGAAACCTGAATCAGCGCAGTAAAGAGGTTTTACAACATAAATGTTTTAAATAAATTTGTCATTTCCGGCCAACCATATTCCAAATAAATTAATTAATATTGCAATGATATATAAACACATCTAACTATTTTCCAATGAAAAAACTTATTGTTCCCTATATAGAATCATTAAACGACATCGGAATAGAGCGTACCGGCGACATACTGGAAGAAAAAGGCAAACGGGAAGCTCTGGACGAGCTGAACTGGGCTAAAGACTTTCCCTATCGCCCTATAACTACATTTAACATTGGATATAGTAAAGATGCGCTTTATATCAAATATGATGTACACGGAAGTATGCTGAGAGCCATATATGTAAACGATCAGGATCCTGTGTATCAAGACAGCAGTGTTGAATTTTTCTGTAAAAAACCGGGGGACGATTATTATATGAATTTTGAATTCAACTGTATAGGTACCTGCCTTGCAAAAAAAAGAAAAGGACGGCACGAAGAAGTCACCCCTCTTACACCGGAAGAATTGGCCGATATAGAAAGATTCTCTGCGTTAGGACGCCGGGCATTTAAAGAAATTGAAGGCATGTTTACATGGGATCTGATTATAAAGATACCTTTTCACATCCTGCAAATAGATAAAGACAATTTACCGGAAAAACTATTGGGTAATTTTTACAAGTGTGCCGACGCTACCGGATCGCCTCACTACCTAAGCTGGACTCCGGTAAAAACCCCGAAACCGGATTTCCATCGTCCGGAATTTTTTGGGGAAATTTATTTTGAAAAATAAAGAAAAACCATATAAAAAATAAAGCTCTAAAACGAATCATTTTAGAGCTTTATTTTTGTTTTGTCCACTATTTATAGTTGTACCAATGCAATTATATCTTTTCTTGCTTTCTGCAAATTAGCAATTTGTTTTTTCTTACTTAACCTCAACAGACAGTATCTGACATTCTGAACAAATTTTCCTGCACAAGTATACCAGATATAACTCAATTTTCCTAAAAAGAACTGAGCCACAGCAAATATCGGTACGGCCCACCACGGAGTCGGAGAGAAAATAGCAAATAATATCGTTTGGATAAAATAAAACAACGGGAATAAAATAACTCCTCCCAACACATAGTCAAACGAGCTAAAGAAACCGTCATATTTAACTCCCATCTTTTTACGAATGAAAGGAGGCAAAAAGAAAGGAAACATATTTAAAATAAAACCCGTAACAAAAACAGGCAAAGTAAGCAACAGCAATAAGAAACCAAAAATTATTTTAAATGCTCCCCATGGTTTTTCCTGTACAGACACAGGAATATGCAACGCGGCATCTTCCCGATGATATTCGGCATATACCTTATCCAAAATTTCCATTTTATCCGGCTCTTCATTTTCCATCCGCACCAGATATTCTCCTATTTTGCGACGGGCTATCAAGCGGTCTCCCTCCGTATTCTTCAAACCGAGCTGCCGGACAGCATCCGTATTTGAAACTTCCATCACTTTTTCAAAACAATCATACCGGGTTTCCGTTGCCAGGTCCACCGTGATATTATGCAATTCTTTCTTAAAACGGGCTCTTAATTCATTGATAGCAACAGCCGGATTTTCTTTATACAGGTCCATGTATTCCGATACCGGAATAGGATTTCCAAATTCCACAATCACGTTAGCCCCAAATTTTACCCGGTCTGAATAGTCAAGACCTACCGGAATAATATTAACACCGGGAGCATTACCATATTTCTCCTGTGCAGAAAAAGCGACACGAAACAAACCTTTCATCATCGGCCGTAACTTGCGCTGATCTCCCTGGCTGCCTTCCGGCATAATACATAAAGCATTCTTCTCGTCCAACACCTCCTGAGCAGCAGCAAAAGTTTCATTATTTTTTCCCAGGTTTTCTATCCCGTCACGCATACGGAAAGCCGGAAGTATTTTAAGAAAACGTAATATTTTTGCAGCCGTCTTATTTTTAAATATATCAGAACGTGCCAGGAATACATTGGAAAGTTTCTTAGGAGTCGCTGTAAGAATAACCAAAGCATCCATCAACGCATTCAAATGATTCGGTCCAAAGACCACCGGACCTTCCGAAGGTATGTTTTTTTTGCCTAAAACAATAAATTTGCTATAAAAATGCCGGAAAGACCAAGTCACATACAAACGTCCCATACGGTAGGAACGGGTTAAATCGTATATTTTAGACATAATATCATCATTTTAAATCATTACTAAAATTCTGTGCAAAAATATAAAAATATATCAACACTGATACCCAACCTTAAAGAGCAAAGAAACAGCTTTCACCGAAAAGAGAAATGTAACCTCATCAAAGTAAAACTAAAAATATCATATTTAACTAAATAACAATCATTTAATTATTCGGAACACATTCTCAGCCCAATTTTTAGGGATTTCAATATTTTTTCTTGTTAATCCAAAAGTTTTTTGACGGCAAAACAATAAGTTCATAACTTTATCTATTGAAATACAAGTAAAATAACTATTTTTGTGTCTAATTTATTCACAGGTTATTTTTGAACATGAAAAAACAAGTTATTATCAGTCTAATATTTTTTATAGGATCAATTATTATGTGCGAATCATGCAACGCTAAAAAAGAAGCAGAAGTAAAAGTAAAATTCCAGACTACAGAAGGTGATATTACTGTAAAATTATATAACGAAACTCCGTTACATCGGGACAATTTTCTAAAGTTGGTTGACGAAGGTTTTTACGACGGAACGTTATTTCACAGGGTTATTGCAGACTTCATGATACAAGCCGGCGACCCCAATTCTAAAAATGCCAAACCCAACCAGTCATTAGGCAGTGGAGATGTGGGGTACACCGTACCGGCAGAATTTGTATATCCGAAATACTTCCATAAAAAAGGAGCTTTGGCGGCAGCTCGTCAAGGCGACCAGGTAAATCCGGAGAGAGCCTCATCCGGTTGCCAGTTCTATATTGTAGTAGGACAACCGTTTGCTAAAGAACAACTGGACGGTATGGAAAAAAACATACAGCATAACGAAGAAGCAGTTCTATTCCAACAAATAGTACAAACCAAACGGGATGAAATTAGAAAACTACAGGCCGAAGGCAACAAAGACGGACTGGATAAAATGCGTGATTCTATTTTAGTGGAAGTAAGAAAAGAAATCGGAGACAACATTTTTAAATTCACTCCGGAACAACGTGAATGCTATACAACGTTAGGCGGAACTCCTCACCTGGACAACCAATATACCGTTTTCGGAGAAGTTGTAAACGGAATGGATATCGTAGAAAAAATTTCCGAAACCAAAACCGGACAAATGGACCGACCGGTGAAAGACATACGGATTATCAAAGCGACACGGGAAAAATAATTTCGTAAGCTTATAACTACCACATAATACCAACCGGATAAAAAGCAGGTCATACAAACTTCCTGAAATAAAATCCGGTTAGTATTTTTTTATAAAACAATTATTTCTTATTCCTTTCCAATCCTCTGCTTACAAGCAATATTACAATTATATGAAATTCGAAGAATTAGGACTTTGCGATGATGTGATGGAAGGCCTCCGGGCGATGAACTTTACAGAAGCAACTCCAGTACAACAACAGGCCATTCCGGTCATTCTAGACAAAAAGGACGTTATCGCCTGCGCTCAAACAGGAACAGGTAAAACAGCTGCATTTATCTTACCTCTACTGCATAACTTGCAAACCTCATCCCAACAATCTGATGGTATCAAAGCAATCATCATGTCCCCTACACGGGAACTGGCACAACAGATAGACCAACAAATGGAAGGATTTTCTTATTTTTTACCCTTTTCATCTGTTGCTGTATATGGAGGCAACGATTCCCAGGCATGGGACGTACAAAAACGCGGATTGCAGAAAGGAGCAGATGTAGTGATAGCAACTCCGGGACGTTTGCTGTCGCACATTAACTTATATGACATTGATTTTTCACAAGTACAATACTTTATTCTGGACGAAGCCGACCGCATGTTGGATATGGGATTCTACGAAGACATTATGCAGATAGCCAAATCCCTTCCAAAAGAAAGACAAACCATTTTGTTTTCAGCCACCATGCCGCCTAAAATCAGGCAACTGGCCAAATCAATCTTACAAGATCCGGAAGAAATCCGGATAGCCATATCCAGACCTCCCGAAACGATTATGCAAACGGCTTTTATCTGCTATGAACCACAGAAACCGGCATTAGTCAAACATCTTTTTTCCGCCCAGGAACCTCATAAAGTGATCTTGTTCTCCGGTTCCAAATTAAAGGTCAAAGAAATAGCCAAAATACTAAAAAGCATGAATTTCTCCGTCGGAGAAATGCACTCAGACCTGGACCAGGCTCAACGAGACCACGTAATGCATGAATTCCGGAACAACAGGATAAACATACTGGTAGCCACAGACATCGTATCACGCGGGATTGATATAGACGACATCACACTTGTTATTAATTATGATGTTCCTTACGAAGTAGAAGATTACGTCCACCGGATAGGACGTACGGCACGTGCCGGCGATGAAGGAATGGCCATTACTTTTGTTGGTGTGGATGAACAGCACCGGTTCAGGCAAATAGAAAAATTTCTGGAAAAAGATATTTATAAAATTCCAATGCCAAGCGAAATAGGCGAAGCTCCGCTTTACGAACCGGAAAAAAACCACGGATTTAAAAACAAAAGACCGCATGGTAAAAAACCATTCAGAAATAAAGGGAATAACAAGACCGCAAAATCCGGTGAAAAAAGGATTCCCGCTCCGGAAAAGAAAGACTAAAACCGGAGAATAGCCAACCCTCACTTCAAAGCATTTCTTTTAACTAAAATTCCGGAGAAAAAAGAAATGCTTTGCCTTATAAAAGAAACTCTTTCGTTAAAAGATTTAAGAAAATAACGCCAAATCCCTACTACTAAAGAGGAATCATACAAGCGTTAAGTTAGTCATGTAAAAAATAATAAAAAAGTTTGGTTGTTCGGAAATAAAGTTCTAAGTTTATAGCACATAAAAAAAGAACCATAACAGTATTAACCATCTAATCAATAAAATCATGACTAGAACAATCACATTTAACGAATTGCGCAAAATCAAAGATGCGCTTCCAAGTGGCAGTATGGCTAAAATAGCCAATGAACTTGGTCTGGAAATTGATACCGTTCGCAATTATTTTGGAGGTTCTAACTACCGGGCCGGACAAAGTGCAGGTGTACATATAGAACCGGGGCCTGACGGAGGCTTAGTTATGCTTGACGATACACAAATTCTGGATTTAGCAAACAAGATGATTGAAGAGTTGGAACTTACAGTACAATAACAAAAAAATACAAAAACGGGTTGATCTGAATACAGGTCAACCCGTTTTTGTTTTCCCCCTACCCGACTAAACTCTTTCTTTAAAAACATTCCCGCCCTAAGAACAACAATATTCAGTCACGACATAACTATCAAAAAAAAAGCCCAATTCACCTACGGAGAAGCATTTTGTCTACCAACAATCAAAATAATTAGAAAAATTCCAAATTAACTACTCAATTAATTGCATAAAGAAATAAAAAGTAGTAATTTTGCACCAATTTGGACTTTAGGTCCGGAAGTATACTTTTACTACATATTTATATGCAAAATTACAAAACACTCCACCTCGTTTTAGAAGACGGAACAATTTTTAAAGGGAAATCATTTGGATATGAAAAGCCCGTTGCCGGAGAGGTAGTTTTTAACACTGCCATGGTAGGATATCCGGAAAGTTTAACCGACCCTTCCTACTGCGGTCAGATTTTAGCCCTCACCTTTCCATTAGTCGGAAACTATGGAGTCCCGGAAGACAGGACTGAAAAAAACGGTCTTTCCACTTTTTACGAATCGGAAAAAATTCAGGCAAGCGGCTTGATTATTTCCGATTTTTCTTTTGAATACAGTCACTGGAATGCCCGAAAAAGTTTGAGCGATTGGCTAAAAGAGAACAAGGTTCCCGGTATATTCGGAATAGACACGCGCGAACTGACCAAAATGGTACGCGAAAAAGGAACAATGAAAGGAAAACTCGTTTTTCCTGACGGAGAGGATATACCGTTTGTCAATCCGGACGATGAAAATCAGGTTGCAAAAGCCAGCTGTAAAGAAATAATTACTTACGGCAACGGTAAACACCGGATCGTACTGGTGGACTGCGGCACGAAAGACAATATCATCCGCTGCTTATTGAAAAGAGATACCACCGTTGTCCGTGTTCCCTGGGACTATAACTTCAACCAACTGGACTTCGACGGCCTGTTCATTTCCAACGGACCCGGCGACCCGGCCTATTGTGAAGTTACCGTAAATAACATACGGAAAACGATGGAAACCGGAAAGCCTATTTTTGGTATCTGCATGGGTAACCAACTGCTTTCACTGGCAGGAGGTGCTAAAACATACAAATTAAAATACGGTCACCGCAGCCATAACCAACCTGTTTTGCTTGCCGGAACCAACCGGGCATTCATTACCTCACAGAATCATGGTTTCGCGGTGGACAACGCAACCCTTAGCGACGAATGGACTCCGTTATTCGTCAATATGAATGACGGCACAAACGAAGGAATACGCCACAAAACCAAACCCTGGTTTTCCGCACAATTCCACCCGGAAGCGGCTTCCGGCCCTACCGATACGGAATTTCTCTTTGACGTGTACATTCGGGTATTGGAAAAACAGCAGAAATCAATACCGGAATTAATAGAAGAAGAACTGGATTCCCGTCTGAAAACCAAACATTCCTACCAGGCCGATGATAAAGGAGAAATAAAAAAAGTACTGGTACTCGGTTCCGGAGCCTTGAAAATCGGTGAAGCAGGAGAATTTGATTATTCCGGATCCCAGGCTTTAAAAGCTCTGAAAGAGGAAGGTATTCAAACGGTATTGATCAATCCAAACATAGCTACCATACAAACCTCCGAAGGTATTGCCGACAAAATATATTTCCTGCCGGTAACGCCTGAGTTTGTGGAACGTGTAATTGAAAAAGAACGCCCGAACGGTGTTTTCCTGTCGTTTGGCGGACAAACAGCCTTGAACTGCGGTGTTGCCTTATATAAAGCCGGAGTATTTGAGAAATACAATGTAAAAGTACTTGGTACCCCGATTCAATCTGTCATTGATACGGAGGACCGTGAGATATTCAACCAGAAACTTTCTGAAATCGGTGTCAACTACATCAAGAGTGAGGCTGTAACCAATCTGCAGGATGCCGTCAAAGCCGCCAACGAACTGGGCTACCCAGTAATAGTACGCGCTGCATATGCACTGGGAGGACTGGGCAGCGGATTCTGCGACAATGACGAAGAATTAAAAACATTAGTGGAAAAAGCCTTTTCCTACTCCCCTCAGGTATTGGTGGAAAAATCGTTAAAGGGATGGAAAGAAATTGAATACGAAGTTGTGCGCGATAAGTATGACAATTGTATCACCGTTTGTAATATGGAAAACTTCGACCCGCTCGGAATTCATACGGGTGAAAGTATCGTAGTCGCCCCATCGCAAACCCTGACCAATTACGAGTACCATAAATTGCGTGAGCTGGCTATCCGTATAATCCGCCACATCGGAGTAGTAGGCGAATGCAACGTACAATATGCTTTTGATCCTGTATCCGAAGATTATCGGGTTATCGAAGTGAACGCACGCCTCAGCCGTTCTTCTGCCCTGGCCTCCAAAGCGACCGGTTATCCCCTTGCTTTTGTAGCAGCCAAATTAGGCCTGGGATACGGACTGCCGGAACTGAAAAACTCCGTTACCAAAGAAACCTCCGCTTTCTTTGAGCCTGCATTAGACTACATCGTATGTAAGATACCTCGCTGGGATTTGGGTAAATTCCACGGCGTGTCACGCCTATTAGGCAGCAGTATGAAGTCGGTAGGCGAAATCATGGCCATCGGACGTACGTTTGAAGAAGTCATTCAGAAAGGACTACGTATGACGGGACTGGGAATGCACGGTTTTGTTGCCAACAAAGATCTTTTTGTTGAAGATCTGGACGGCGCTCTGTCCAAACCGACCGATAAACGGATATTCTATCTTGCACAAGCTTTAAATGAAGGTTACAGTGTGGACAAACTGCATGACCTTACCCATATAGACCGTTGGTTCCTTTATAAATTGCAGCGTATCATGGCTCTAAGCAATCAATTAAAGGAATACAACTCTCTTCCTGAATTACCGGACGAACTGCTTAGAACTGTAAAAGAAGCCGGATTCTCCGACTTTCAAATTACCCGTCTGGTAACAAAATGCAGCAATGACGATGTGGACGAAATGATAAAACAAACCCGGGCATATCGTAAGGAAAGAGGTATTACACCGGTTGTAAAACAAATTGACACGCTGGCAGCCGAATATCCGGCACAAACCAACTACCTGTATTTAACATATAGCGGTGTAAGCAGCGATGTAAACTACCTGGGTGACCATCGTTCCGTCATCGTATTAGGATCTGGCGCTTACCGGATAGGTTCATCCGTAGAATTTGACTGGTGCGGTGTAAACGCTCTTCAAACCATCCGTAAGGAGGGATTACGTTCCGTTATGATAAACTATAACCCGGAAACAGTCTCCACCGATTATGATATGTGTGACCGCCTGTATTTTGACGAGCTCAGCTTCGAACGGGTAATGGATATACATGAACTGGAAAATCCGATGGGAGTTATTGTATCCACCGGAGGACAAATACCGAACAACCTGGCCGTAAAACTGGATGATGCGAATGTAAAAATACTCGGTACGCAGGCGGAGGACATAGACCGTGCGGAAGACCGTCACAAATTCTCGTCCATGCTTGACGACCTCGGCATAGACCAACCCAGATGGAAAGAACTGACCACCTTTGACGATGTTAAGGACTTTGTTTCTGAAGTAGGTTTCCCGGTTCTGGTACGTCCGTCATATGTACTGTCCGGTGCAGCCATGAACGTATGTTATGACGCTTCACAATTGGAAAATTTCCTGAATCTTGCAACTGAGGTATCTAAAAAACATCCGGTTGTCATTTCCGAATTCATGGAACGCTGCAAAGAAATAGAAATCGACGCCGTAGCCCAGAATGGAGAAATTGTGGTATATGCCATTTCCGAACACGTAGAATTTGCCGGCGTACACTCCGGAGATGCTACCACACAGTTTCCTCCGCAAAAAATATATGTGGAAACAATACGCAGAATTAAGAACATAGCCCGTCAAATTGCAAAATCGCTGAAAATATCCGGCCCGTTCAATATACAGTTCCTTGCCAAGGACAACTATATTAAAGTAATTGAATGTAACCTACGTGCTTCACGCAGTTTTCCATTTGTATCCAAAGTTTTGAAAATAAACTTTATTGAACTAGCAACCAGGGTTATGCTTGGTCAGAAGGTGGAAAAACCGGAAAAATCGGCATTTGACCTGGATTATGTAGGTATCAAAGCGTCGCAGTTCTCCTTCTCACGCCTGCAACAGGCAGACCCGGTATTGAGCGTGGACATGACCTCAACGGGAGAAGTAGGATGCATAGGCGATGATTTTTCCGAAGCGATATTAAAATCACTACTTTCCGTAGGGTACAGAATACCTAAAAAGCGGATTATGATTTCATCCGGAACCACCAAATCAAAAGTAGACTTACTGGATGCCTGCAAATTATTACAGGACAAAGGTTTTGAATTATATGCAACGGCCGGCTCGCAACGATTCCTTGTTGAAAACGGAATAGAAGCCAAGCAGGTATGCTGGCCGGACGAAGGTGGCGAATACAATGTAAAAGAAATGATTGCCAACAAAGAGTTTGATTTGGTTATCAACATTCCTAAGAACACTTCACGCAGAGAGCTTACAAACGGCTACCTGATACGTAGGGGAGCTATTGACTTCAACATTCCATTACTGACTAACGCAAGGTTGGCAAGCGCCTTTATCACGGCATTCTGTAACAAAACAGAAAAAGACATCCTGATAAAGAGCTGGGATGAATATTAATAAAAACATGTTTCTATGCAGCAAAAAGCGAACTCCTGTTGGGTTCGCTTTTTGCTTTTTAAATACTACTCCAACCCGAACTGACATTCTCCCGAAAAACGGACTAATATCAAAAAAACAACCTGTAACCCATAAATTATAATTCATTTTCACAAAAACTGTAACAGACAAAGAACCTATACACCCTATTATTTGTTAAAGATATTATAACTAATGTTTGCACCACATAAACACTTAACCAATGAAAACAAAAAACAAAATAATAGGAGGTGCTGTTTTAGCTGCAGCCGGAACTTTACTTTATTTCAGAAACCGACAAAACATTCCCCCAAAAGCCATAACAATTAAAAATTTCAGACCGGAAAAATATACCGGAAAATGGTATGAAATTGCCCGCATAGACTTTCGTTATGAAAGAAATATGGATAATACAACTGCTGAATACTCCCTAAATAAGAATGGAAGTATAACTGTCGTGAACAGCGGATATAATTATAAAAAACAAAAATTCACAACTGCTAGAGGAATAGCCAGGTTTGTTAATCTTCCAAACGAAGGTATGCTGAAAGTGAGTTTTTTCGGACCTTTTTACGCCGGTTACAATATCATTGCCATAGACAGGAAATACAGATATGCTCTGGTTGCCGGCAGAAATCTAAATTATTTATGGATACTATCCAGAGAAACTACAATACCGGAAGATATCAAGGAGTCATACCTGCAACAAGCCAGAAGCATAGGCTATAATACCGACAGACTGGTATGGCCTAACCACGGCTCATGCCCTACGGGGTTCTAACAACAAATACAGGAAAAGAAGATTTGACTAATCAGATCATTTAAAATCAAGAATAATTTTAAAGTTATACTGACGCCCCGTTAAGTAATTGGGAGCAGCCCATTCGTCGTTATTGGCATCCGTGATCCAATAAAAAGAGCCTTCATTATGAAAGTTCAACAAATTAAATATTTCAAAGTTAAACCAAATACTTTTGAAATGTTTAAAAAACGGTTTGTTCATAAACTTATCCAGTCCGCTTACCAATCCGCGGGAAGCCCCTATATCTACCCTTCGATAAGGAGAAGAGCGAAAAGCCACCCGGTAATCCTCATCACGTGCAGAAGCGTAAGGCAGCCCATCATTCCAAATAAAACGGAGGTTCATTTTATATCTCGGATTAGTAGGCCAATAGTCCTGAAATAAAAGCGAGAACGAATAACGCTGCTCACTGGGCCTTGGAGTCCATTTGTCCGAACCATCTATTTTTTCCTTGGAACTCATCAATGAAAAGTTAATCCATGAATCGGCTCCCGGAACCAACTCTCCGAACAATTTAAGGTCTAATCCCGCTGTATATGCTTTAGAATCATTTATCCCGGAATAACGCACATTCACATTGTCTATGCTATATGATATCATGCGGTCTGCCAGTTTCATGTAAGCTTCCGTCGTAAACTTGAAAGGGCGTCCCCAAAGGCGGAAATAATGGTCACCCCCCAAAAGGAAATGTAAAGAACGCGGGGATTTTATATCCTTATTCAACTCAATAGAGCCGTTTCCAAACTCATCTACTTGTTCTCTTCTCAACTCTTTATAAAACGGCGACTGATAATAAACACCCGTTGCAAAACGGAAGCTAAAATCCCGCTCCCAATAAGGAACGTATGCCATTGACACCCTTGGGCTAACTAAAAACTCATTATTCAAACTCCAGTAATTAGCACGTAAGCCACCGGTTAAAGTAAAACGGCCGGAACTTGTTTCCCATCTGTAAGTATCCTGCACATAAGCCTGCAAACGGAGGCTCGCCATACTATTATCCGACTTCAGGTTATACTTCAGCGTCAAAGCGCCATTGCCCGGTGTAGAACCACTCATGCCCGGATAATAAGGAAGAGAATAACCCACAGAGTCCCTCCACTCCCACTCGCTTATTTTATCCGCTATCTGCTCAAACTGCCCGTTAATACCCCACTTTAATTTATGGTCGCCCAGAAAAGCTTCTCCCTGATGCCCTAACATAGCAATTGTCGATTTTAAACGGTTGCGGGCATGCTCATGATAGCTGCCGATTCCGGACACTTTGCCTGTTTCCGACTCTCCGGTATCACCGGCGGACTGAGGATCATTAAATTCATACTCTCCGGAAATATCATAAGTTTCGTTTTCATTGGAATGGAAAGCCGAAGCCAGAATACTAAGACGCACATACTCCAACGGTTTGTAATTCAACGTAAACGCTCCGAAAAGCGTACGAAAAAGGTCTTCTTCCTGCCCGTCAAAATAAATCTTCAAGTTCATGGCGTTTTGACTTGTACCGAACCTTGTTTCACGGTACGTCGGTACAAACTTATACGTATTTTGTGAAAAGTTGCCGAGGAAAGTCAATTCCCATTTCGGATTAAAACGATATGTAAGGTAAGTCTGGTAATCAAGGAAATTCGGTTTATATTCCGCTTTTGTATCCAGCGTACCCAGTAAATAAGCTGAAGTTTTATAACGGATTCCGTGCATTTGGGTAAACTTATCGTTTCCCGTACCCACATAACCGGTAGCTCCCAATAAACCCAACGAAATAGTAGATTCAAAACTGCGCGGTTTTTTATATTGAATATCCAGGACAGAGGACATTTTATCACCATATTCTGCATCAAATCCTCCGGAAGAGAAATCAACCCGCTGTACCATATCCGGATTAATAAAGCTCAATCCCTCCTGTTCACCCGAACGAATAAGGAGAGGACGATACACTTCTATCCCGTTTACATAAACGCTATTTTCATCGAAATTTCCTCCCCGGACATTGTATTGGGAACTTAATTCATTATTGGAACTTACCCCGCTGAAAGTAATAAACAGAGATTCTATTCCTCCCGTAGTGGTGGATAAAAGGCGGGTTTGAGACAAATCCAGTGTTTCTTTCGTTGAAGTCTGCACACGATGCCCCTCCACATTCACCCCTTCCAACTCCGTGGACAGTTGTTTCATCTGCACGGTAATAGAATAATCTTTATTAGCCGGATGAATGGTGTAATACAAAGTTTCATACCCCACAAAAGAATAAACAAGCGTGGCAGAATCGCCAATCTCAGCAGTAAAACTATACCTACCGTTAATATCGGTAGTAGTACCTTCGCCCGTTTCGGCTATATTTACATTTACAAAATCGATACCCCGATTATCTTCCCCGATAACATAACCGTATATTTTGACCGGCGTTTGCGCGGCCAAAAAAGCTACATAAAACAAGAAAAATAGGGTATAAAGATATTTTAGTCTCATAAAAAATCGTCGCGGGCAATAAACCTTATTTTAACGGGAAAGTATGGATTTTATTTCAGGGGTTATCCGGATTATTGGTGTCCGGAGAGAAAAGCTCTCCTACCCTGCCGTTCAATCCGTTTCGTCACAGGCACCCCTCCTTATCCATTGAATGTTTCCAGCCGGAAGTCTTCACCATCCCATATACCGTATGTAAATAAGCGGACAAAATCTCCCAGAATCACCACTCTTTTCCGGTCTTTCAACTGTAAATCCAGCTCTATATGACGATGACCGAATATTATGAAATCCAACTCCGGATGAGATTCGAAATATTTCTTGGCATACAGAACCAGCTGCTCCTTATCTTCTCCTTTGAATTTATGATCTTCCGGAGTTAACTTTTCTCTGTTTTTTCTTGACCAGGTAAAGCCGAAATTCTGTCCTATCTGCGGAGGAATGTAGCGGAATAATTTCTGACAAGTACGGTTGTGAAAAATATTTCGTATAAATTTAAACGCGTGATCTTCCGTAGACAAACCATCACCATGAGCCAGGTAAAAATTTTTCGAGCCGAAACGGAACTCTTCCGGCGTACGGTGTACGATAAGCCCAACTTCCTGCTCCAGGTAACCAAAAGTCCAGATATCATGATTTCCCGTAAAAAAATGAATTTCAATACCGGCATCCACAAGCTCCGCCATTTTTCCTAAAAAACGAACATAACCCTTAGGCACAACTGTGCGGTACTCGTACCAGAAATCAAACATATCGCCTAACATATATATGGCAGAAGCATCTGCCTTTACCATATCAAGCCAATCGACCACTTTTTTCTCATGCGCACGAGGATTTTTTTCGAGACGGGAACCCAAATGCGCATCAGAAATAAAATATATTTTTTTATCCATCTTATTCTCCATACAACCCCGGATTACAAGAAACCAAGTTCCAGCTTAGCTTCTTCACTCATCATATCCTTGTCCCAGGGCGGATCAAACACTATGTTCACATCCACGTCCTTAATACCTTCAATGCCCTCCATTTTCATACGAACATCTTCCACAATGAAATCGGCAGCCGGACAATTAGGTGCTGTCAAGGTCATGTCAATGGTCAAATGTCCATCGTCAGACAAGTCTATTTTATATATAAGTCCCAAATCGTATATATTGATGGGTATTTCCGGATCAAATACCGTTTTCAGCATACGGACGATTTGTACTTCCTTTTCTAAAAATTCACTCATAAATAAAAATTATCGTTGGTTTAGTTTATTCATCCTAATAAGTCCTTAGTCTACCACCAGTTCATCCAAAGCAGGATAACCGGAAGCCAGCTTACCGTCCACTATCACCACAGATTCTACTTTTGCCCGGATGCAAAGTTTGTTATCCGGCTTACGGAATATATCCTGATGAAACACATATTTCACTCCGTCTTTTTTGACATACAATTTTGACACAAAAGAATCTTTGGAACGCAGAGAGTTTTTATAAGCTATTTCAACTCTCGCCACTACGGCATCCACACCCTTTTCATGCAAATCGGAGAAACTGACATTTTTTTCCAGTAAAAACTCATGCCGTGTATGCTCAAGGTAATTCTGATAAACAGAATTATTGACAATTCCCTGTAAATCACACTCATAATCACGGACTTTAAAATCCAGTTCGTAAGTATATTTCTGACTCATTATTAGTTATATCGTTATTTATTTTTTTCTAATCACGGTTAAACCGTCGCGCAAAGGTAATATTACTTTTTCAACCCGTTCATCATGCGCCACCATATCATTAAAATTCATGATTTCAATGGTTTGCTTATCATTAGGGTGTATTTCTTTCAGTAACTTGCCGTCCCACAGCGTATTATCTGCCAAAATAAAACCGCCGGTACGGAGTTTAGGCAAAACTGCTTCATAATAAGCCCGATACTGCCTTTTATCCGCGTCCATGAACACAAGGTCAAAGACTTCGTCCAGTTTATTTATTTCCTCTAAGGCATCACCGATAATCAGCTTTATTTTTCCAGCATAAGGAGACTCCGACAAATTTTCCAAGATAAAATCTTCCAGCTCGTCGTCATGCTCAATCGTATACAGCAAACCATCGTCAGACAAGCCTTCGGCCATGCACAATGCCGAATACCCGGCGTACGTTCCCAGTTCCAAAATTCTCCGGGGAGCCAGCATATGACATAACAAGGACAACACACGTCCTTGCAAATGTCCGGACATCATCCGGGGATTAATCAAGCGCAAATGAGTTTTCCTGTTTATTTTTGCCAGATAATCCGGTTCGGCTTCCGAATGCAACTCTATATACTCATCAATAGTCATAAACCTTCACTGTAAAATAACATTAGTTATACCTTAGCACCGTTAGTTGTTCCGGAACAAAAATATCATTGGCTACACGGTAAATCTGCTCGGAAGTGATGGCTTCTATTTTCTTCTGAACTGTTTTCAGGTCATCAAACTTACCATAACGCAAAAAGCTCTTACCAAGGCTTAATGCAAGGTTTTCTTTATTTTCCGAAGCTATGGCCATTTGTCCCTGAAACTGAAGTTTGTATTTTTTCAGCAAAGTATCCGAAATACGTTGTTTCCTCATTTTTTCCAGTTCCGCATATATCAGTTTCTCACACTTCTCTGCACTTTCCTCATCACTACCGAAATAGACGCACCATTGCCCTGTGTCGCTAAAAGGCTGATAACTGGAATCGACACTATATACAAGCCCCCGCTTTTCACGAAGCGACAAGTTCAATAAACTGCTCATCCCCGGGCCTCCCAATATATTATTCAACAAGTGCATGGCCATTCTGTCCGGATGGTAATAATCATATGCCCTGTTACCGACAGCCACATGTACCTGATGTGTCCCTTTCGTCACATTCTTACGAATCGGGGTATAGCTACCCGGAACAGTCCGTTCTGCCCGGAATTCGCTTTGACGGTCAAAACAAAAATATTTTTCCGCCCAGTAAACCACTTTTTTAAAAGGGATATTTCCGGAAACGAAAAACACCATATTTTCCGGATAATACAACCGGCGGGTAAAATTCAGGGCATCCTGTGTCGTATATTTTTCCAGTAACTCCGGTTTACCCAGAATATGATGTCCTAAAGAATGTTCAGAAAACAACAAATCCTCAAAATCATCATAAATCAACTCCGAAGGACTGTCACGGTAAGAATCAATTTCATCCAATATCACCTCCACCTCTTTTTCTATTTCTTTCTGAGGAAAAACAGAATGAAAAGTCACATCCGCTATCAGATCAACAGCACGCTCCAGATAGTCTTTCAAAATCACCGCATATATCACCGTTTCTTCTTTGGAAGTAAAGGCATTCATCTCGCCTCCCACATTCTCCAAACGATTTATTATATGGGTAGAACGACGTTTGCTTGTTCCCTTAAAAAGCATATGTTCCACGAAATGGGCCATACCTTCTTCAGTTTCCGATTCATCACGCGACCCGGCATTCACTACCATACCACAGTAGGCCACGTCGGAACGATCCGGCTGATAAATAACCCGAAGCCCATTCGCTAAAATACAAGTCTGATAGTCCATTTTAATGTGTATAAAATACACACAAAAGTACAATATATAATCCAAATAAAAAGACATCATCCGGAGAATAATTGCCACCCCTAAAGGAAATGCGACTAAAAATCCGAATGACAAACACAAACCTCCCAAGAGGGACATACCGGAACGGCCCCCCTTGTCCTGTTACCGGGAACAAATACAGGAAACCCGCCTTTATTCCTCCGAGCCTTGCCTTATTTTTGTAGGTGATTTTTTAAAAACGCGTTTACAGTAGTTATTAAAATGGGAAGGAGAAAAGCCGAAGTCATAAGCTATCTCCGTGATTGTTTTTGAACTGCATGTTATCTCATGATAAATTTCCCTGGCTTTGCTCTGTTCCAGCCATTGCCTTGCTGAGATACCGTATACTTTTTTAAAACGCTTTTCAAATCCGGATAAACTGTAATTCAAAGCTTCAGCAAGCTCTTTTACCGTCTTTACCTTGTCTTTGTTCTGAGACACTTTGGAAGCAAAATCAAAATCGTTATTCAATATA
The DNA here is from genome assembly GCA_023391625.1 of Bacteroidota bacterium. Classification (GTDB taxonomy): domain Bacteria; phylum Bacteroidota; class Bacteroidia; order Bacteroidales; family Paludibacteraceae; genus QVMH01. The sequence goes on from JAEWAN010000032.1 coordinate 53,482, forward strand.
GGCAAAAAGAAACATTGCAGTTCTTCCACAGAGTAATAAGCCCTAAGGAGATATAAAAATTCTTTTACTTTCAATTCCTGAAAATACACACAACAGATACGGTCTTTAAAATACCGCTCCAAAGTCACCAAAAATTCCTTTATGATACTGTTTATAGGTAAAAAATCCCCTATATCCAAATTGGTCTTTTTATCCGGGATATTTAATTTGTTCAAAGGCAGACATTCACAAAGGGCGGCATCCACATCCAGGCGCATAATAATGTATTTACAGTCTTCCAGTACCTCAATAGTGCCTTTCAATCGTGATATGTAAGCAAACATTTCATTTGCCTTCATAACTTTACTGTTAATCAGACCGATAGACAACTTAATTTTACCTTCCTGAACAAAAAGAATCCCGTTTTTTAACGGAGAAATATCATATACCTCCCCTTTTTTCCTTTGAATAACCCTTATTAACGGCAATCTATCCTCCTGGTTAAAGCAAACTAAATGTTGATCCGAACTATGTGTCTTTGTCATTAAATAACTATAAAAGATTTTCAACTATAAGCATCATCACATACTCTCCACCCGGCATTTACTATAACACAAAATGCCTATAGAAGGGCTATATAATAAAAACTATCAAAAAAACTCCTGCCACAGTACACACCGGACACATCACCAATACGGGCAAAAGTATCCAGAATTAGCACCAATTCATTTCACTCAAATTGCCTTTATCTATACAATATTTGCCTTTTTTATTTCAAACAAATTCATCATTTCACAATAAAAACCTAAAAATCAGAAAAATACGATTAAACGTACCTTTTTTCCGTATTCACAGGTCGTGAACAATTAATATAAAAAACATTTATCTTTGCAGAACAATATAACCAAAGAGAAAGAGTTCTCTTTATTGTAACGATACAAAGTTACTGTTATAAAATATTAAAACAAACATTGATATTCAATAGTTTATCATATAAATAAATTAAAACGATTTAAAAGCAATAGTCTGAAAAAATAATTTCTCATCCAGTTAATACTTTCCTACGCACACACACATACACACACACCATTTCCTTTAACTGGAAAGTTATCATTGATAACTAAAAATACTTTAGACTATTGCTTTTATTTTTTATAAATACAACAAATATACTTTTTTCTTTCCCCATTCCCCAGCCTTTTCCACATTTTTTTACTTACAATAAAAAAACAATTAGCATTCCTGGCTTACAAAATCACCGGCATGGAAACAAACAAAAATCCCCGGCTACCAGAATGAAACCGAGGATTTGTATTCAATATATCATTCAAAAAAAATAAATCACAATTCGCCAACAGCTTTTTTCAGGTTTTCCATGGCATTTACCACAATGCTGCGAGGACAACCGACATTCATCCTCATATGCTGTTCTCCTCCAGGACCAAACATCCGTCCGTCATTTAACCCTAACCCCGCTTTTTTTATAAAAAACGCAGGAACATCTTCCGGTGCTAATCCGAGGTTCTTGCAATCAAGAAAAACCAAAAAAGAAGCTTCCGGAATCATAGGTTTTATCTGCGGAATATTATTTTTCAGGTAGTCCACCACATAATCTATATTTCCCTGCACATAATCAAGCATTTGCCTTCTCCATTCATCCCCATGACGATACACAGCCATAGTAGCCTGATATGCAAAAATATTTCCGGCAGTCAACTCATTCTTGAATAAGAAACCCGCAAACTTTTTCCGTAACCCGGCATTAGGAGCGATGTAATACGAGGTTATGAGAGCCGGCATATTAAATGTTTTGCTCGGAGCCATAAAGGTGACACTGATTTCCGCCGCCTTATCCGAAACGGAAGCAAACGGTACATGTTTACAATTCCTCAAAGCCATATCTGAATGTATCTCATCCGATATTACTGTGATGTTATGAGCAGCACAAATATCAGCTAGGCGTATTAAAGTCTCACGGCTCCACACCCTTCCGCCCGGATTATGCGGATTACATAATATAAGCAACTTTGTTTTAGGAGTTATTTTACGTTCCAGGTCTTCAAAGTCCATTTCAAACCTTCCGTCAAGCTCTTTCAACGGATTATAAACCAACGTCCGGTTATTTTTTTCAACTACGTGTATGAAAGGATGATAAACCGGAGGTTGTATTATCACCTCATCTCCCTCGGCAGTAAAGGACTGAACGGCAAATGAAAGTCCCGGCACAATACCCGGCAGGAAGCCCATCCAGTTTTCCTCAACCTTCCACTGATGAAGGCTATAAACCCAGTCTGCAACTACCGTAAAATAATTTTCAGGAAGCATGGTATAACCCAGGATCGGATGCTCGGAACGTGAGCGAATAGCTTCAAAAATAAAATCCGGAGTTCTAAAATCCATATCAGCCACCCACATCGGCAACACATCTTCCGTGCCGAATATTTCCAACGAACGGTCATATTTATAACAGTTTGTATGGCGGCGGTCTATTATTTCATCAAAATTATATATCATAGAATTCTTATTTAAATATCATCAATTATCCACATACCTAAACGCCGAAGCGAAACAGCCCGATTCACCCGAAGATGAACGGCTACTCCACAATTTCTTCTATCAGTTTTCCCACACTGGCATTAGGATAAGGCACATCCAGCAGGTACGCTAAAGTAGGTGCAATATCCGTGATATAATAAGGCTTTCTTATTTTCTGCGGCAGGGTTTTCCATCCCCAGAAATACACCGGGATATTAGAAACAGTACTAAAAGTCTCACCTACCGGATGATTGTTATTATCTACTTCAAGCCACCCGGGTAAAAGCGAAAAGACCACATCTCCCCCACTATTTTTATGATAAGAATTACGGATATTGGTAATTTGTTCATCACCGGATATAGGCTGATTCAATATCTGTCCGGCTGTGTAAGCAGAGCGCACCCCTTCAAACTCAACCATAAAATCAGCACATACCTGCTGCATTTCATACAAATTAAACTTACTTTCCTCAATTAACCGGCGGTTCAGGAATATATTTTTGGCGGAATAACCTTCCACCCACTGTCCCTGCCCATAAAGAGCCATCAGATAAGTGTTCAGCAAAGCCAGCGAACGATTCGCATTGAAATAACCGGCAGGAACTTTATTATCGCCCAACTCCAGGGGCGAATGAGCTCCGGTACGGTTGGAAAAAAGAAACAGTAACGTTTCTTCCGTACCCACCAAATCTTTAATTGCTGCAAGCAGGCGTTTCAGCTCCTGATCCAGCCTCAAATACATATCTTCTTTCTCTATAGACTGAACGGTAGAAAACTGTTCATAAGGCGTACGTACCGTATATTGCAACATCAGTATATCCGGATACATATCCCGGCCCAATTCTTCCGACTCCATTAAACGGACAGCTAGATCGGTTACCAGTTTGTTAGCTGCCGGCGTAGTGCGCAAAAGAGTCTCTGCATCGCCATTGCCTTTTCGGGAAGACGGCACATATTCAAACGCTTTCCGGATATTGGAAAGATTCCATACATAAGAATTTACAGGGAAAAGGGGTTGCCATTTTTCATCTGCGGCAGCCGCAAAACTTCCCGTCATATTCATATCGTCCGCATAAGACATCAAACCGTCACTATAATAACCCGTTGTTACCCATTTCAGGTAAACGTCATCCATCCACGTCACCCCATTAGCCGTATGACCTCCCATCATAACAGCCACCTCCGGGTCTATAGCAATAGTATAACATTTAGAATTCACCGGGCTGGCTAATTTCAGCTCATCCACCAACGTACTGGAAAGAAGTTTCGAAGCAGAATAACGGTTTTCCGTGCCGATACCTACCTGATTATTATCAGCCAGTATCGACTTTTCCGTCCGGGTTTTACGGTCATAATAATTATTGCCGGCTACCCCGTGATAATTGGGAGTAGTTCCGGTCATTACCGTAGCCACATCCGCCGCATTTCCAGCCGAAACAATGTTATATTGCATCTGCCGAAAAGACACACCCTGATCTACCAACATCCGGAATCCTTCCGGATCCAGATAACTCCAAAACAAATCTATGTGTTCCTGCTGAAGCCCATCTACCATTATCCCTACAATAAGGCGCGGCTTATCCGCTTTTTCCTGTGAAAAGAGGAGTCCGGGAAGAATAGTAAAAAAGAAAAGAAATGCGCCAAACACCCATCGGGTATGAACGGAAGAGAAACGGACTTTCATTTACAACACTCCTTTCGTACTTGGCAGTTCATACTGGTAAATATCGCGCTTCACAGCCATTTTTATAGCTTTAGCCAAACCTTTAAAAATACCTTCTATCTTATGGTGTTCATTATCACCTTCCGCTTTAATATTCAGGTTCATTTTAGCAGCATCACTAAAAGACTTAAAAAAGTGTAGCCACATTTCCGTAGGCACATCACCGGTATATTCACGTTTAAAAGCAACATCATAAACCAGCCACGGACGTCCTCCGAAATCAAGCGCCACCGAACACAGGCAATCGTCCATCGGTAAGTAAAAACCGTAACGCTCTATTCCCCGCTTATCGCCCAGCGTTTTCAGGAAAGCCTCGCCCAAAGCAATGGCAGTATCCTCCACCGTATGATGTTCATCTACTTCCAAATCGCCCTTTACTTTTACGGTCAAATTACTACCGGAGTGTTTGCCGATCTGTTCCAGCATATGGTCAAAAAATTTCAGTCCGGTATCAATATTGCATTTTCCTGAGCCATCCAGATTTAACTCTATATAAATATCGGTTTCTTTGGTTATACGTTGTATCACGGCTTTACGCTCTCCGGCAAAAAGGAATTCGGTTATTTTATTCCAATCCGTTGTTTGCAATGCACAAAATTCCTCCAAACCTTTTTCTTTCAGCACGGCAGTATTATCGCTTATAAAAATAGCTTTACAGCCCAGGTTTTTAGCCAGCTCCACATCCGTATAACGGTCGCCTATTACAAACGATCCGGCCAAATCATACTGGTCTGTAAAATACCCGGTCAGCATACCTGTACCCGGCTTACGGGTAGGAAGATTGTCCTCCGGAAACGATTTATCTATAAAAATCTTATCAAAATAAATATCCTCATTTTCCAGCACCTGCAAAAATTTATGCTGTACATTATCAAAATTTTCCTGCGGATAGACGTCTGTTCCCAGTCCGTCCTGATTGGTAACCAACGCCCATTCAAAATCAAGTTTATGACGAATAAAATACAAGTTGCGGATAACCTGGGGCAGAAACTCCAGTTGTTCCAACGTATCGACCTGGTAAGTCTTTTCCGGTTCTACAATGATGGTACCATCACGATCAATAAATAATACTTTCTTTTTCATGTTTTATATATGTCCTGACATTAACAACAGAATTCAGCATACAAAAATAACTTTTTATCCTGAATAAAAGAAGTTAAGATACATGAAGGAACACATTTATAAGCTGCCATACGTTCTGCCTAAACACGGAATCCGCATAAAAACCGGCTCCCGTACAAGCATTTTTACAAAAGAAACCGTACAAAGTGCCACACTGTACAATCAGAAGCAATTATTTCCTTTCAGATACCTGTATTTATATTTTGAAAATCCAGAAAAAAGCATTTATTTTGCCTACTATATTTCAATAAGCAACGAGAATGAATTTTATAAAAACAGGAAATATCCAAACAGCTCATAATGAACTCATTATTTCCGTTTATTCATTAATGCGTTAGTTATAATTTTTTTATACTGACGCATTTTTTTTGCCTGCGAATAGAAGAATACAATAAATAAAATAAAAAAACAGATTATGTCTATTAACAAAAAAATCAAGAAAGCGATTGTGCTTGGTTCCGGTGCGTTAAAAATCGGACAAGCCGGAGAATTTGATTATTCCGGGTCACAAGCATTAAAGGCATTACGTGAAGAAGGTATTTCTACCGTGTTGATCAATCCGAATATTGCCACCATACAAACATCGGAAGGTATTGCTGACAAGGTTTATTTCTTACCTGTTACCCCGTATTTTGTAGAAGAAATAATCAAAAAAGAAAAACCTGACGGTATATTGCTTGCTTTTGGCGGACAAACCGCACTGAACTGCGGTACTGAAATGTATCTGAACGGAACATTGCAAAAATACAATGTTGAAGTACTGGGTACATCAGTAGAAGCTATCATGGCTACTGAAGACCGCGACCTTTTTGTTAAGAAACTGGATGAAATAGATGTAAAAACTCCGGTCAGTCAGGCTGTGGAAAGCATGGACGACGCAATGGCTGCAGCTAATAAAATCGGGTTCCCGGTAATGGTACGTTCGGCTTACGCTTTGGGAGGCCTTGGAAGTGGTATCAGCCAGACTCCGGAAGAGTTCAAAGTCTTATGCGAAAGTTCTTTTGCTTATTCCAAACAGATATTGGTAGAAGAATCGTTAAAAGGCTGGAAAGAAATTGAATTTGAAGTCATACGCGATAAAAACGACCATTGCTTCACCGTAGTTCCAATGGAAAACGTAGACCCACTGGGTGTGCATACCGGCGAAAGTATTGTGGTTGCTCCTATCTGCACTCTTCGCAAAGACCAGATCGCATTGCTTGAAGACATAGCGAAAAAGGTGGTACGCCACATCGGTATCGTAGGAGAATGTAACATACAGTATGCTTTTAACGCAGAAACAAATGACTACCGCGTTATTGAAATCAACGCACGTCTAAGCCGTTCTTCCGCTTTGGCTTCTAAAGCAAGCGGTTATCCACTGGCTTTCGTTGCCGCTAAACTGGCTTTAGGTTACTCATTGGATCAAATCGGTGAAATGGGTACTCCTAATTCTGCTTACGTAGCTCCATCTGTTGACTACATGATTGTAAAAATACCACGTTGGGACCTTACCAAATTCGCAGGAGTTTCACGTCGTATCGGTTCAAGCATGAAATCAGTAGGTGAAATCATGTCTATCGGAAAATCTTTCGAAGAAATTATCCAAAAAGGGCTTCGTATGATCGGACAGGGAATGCACGGATTTGTAGGAAACAACGATCTTACATTCGACAATCTTGATGAAGAACTGGCCAACCCTACCGATTTACGTATATTTGCCATTGCACAGGCTTTTGAAAAAGGATATACCATTGAACGTATCAACGAACTGACTAAAATAGACCCTTGGTTCCTGAACGGGTTGAAAAATATTGTAGATTATTCTAACAAACTGAAAGGCTACAACAAAATAGAAGAAATTCCTGCTGACGTACTGAAAGAAGCTAAACGTTTAGGATTTTCCGACTTCCAGATTGCACGTTTCGTAGAAAACGGAGAAGGCAACCTGGAAAAAGATTCACTGCGTGTACGTGCTCTACGTAAAAAAGAAAACATCTTACCTTCTGTTAAACGTATCAACACGATTGCGTCTGACAAACCGGATCTGACCAACTACCTGTACATGACATACGACGGTTCTGAAAACGAAGTTCCATACTTCAAAAATGAAAAATCAGTTGTTGTTCTTGGTTCGGGCGCTTACCGTATCGGTAGCTCCGTAGAGTTTGACTGGTGTTCTGTAAATGCAGTACAGACAGCACGTAAACTGGGTTATAAATCAATCATGATTAACTATAACCCGGAAACCGTATCTACCGACTACGATATGTGCGACCGCCTGTACTTTGATGAATTGTCATTTGAACGTGTAATGGATGTTCTTGACCTGGAAATTCCGAAAGGAGTTATCCTTTCTATGGGTGGACAGATACCAAACAACCTGGCTATCCGTCTGCACCGTCAGGATATTCCTATTTTGGGTACTTCCCCGCTATCTATAGACCGCGCTGAAAACCGTCATAAATTCTCAAGCATGTTGGATCAGCTTGGCATAGACCAACCGGCATGGAAAGAATTATCAACAATGGACGAAATTTACGAATTTGTTGATAAGGTAGGTTATCCGGTATTGGTACGTCCGTCATACGTTTTATCCGGTGCCGCAATGAACGTATGCTACAATGCGGAAGACCTGAAAACATTCCTGAAACTCGCTACTAACGTATCTAAAGAATATCCGGTAGTTGTTTCACAATTTATCCAGTATGCGAAAGAAATTGAATTCGACGCTGTTGCCCACAACGGGGAAATTGTGGAATATGCAATTTCAGAACACGTAGAATTCGCCGGAGTACACTCCGGAGACGCTACCCTGGTATTCCCTGCACAGAAAATTTATTTCGAAACTGCACGTCGTATCAAACGCATCAGTAAAAAAATTGCCAAGGAATTAAATATCAGCGGTCCTTTCAATATCCAGTATCTGGCTAAAAACAATGACGTGAAAGTTATCGAATGTAACTTGCGTGCTTCACGTAGTTTCCCATTCGTATCTAAAACACTGAAACGCAACTTCATTGAAACCGCAACCCGCATTATGCTGGATGCGCCTTACGACAAACCGGACACTTCAGCATTCGATATTGACTGGATTGGCGTTAAAGCATCACAATTCTCATTCTCCCGTCTGCATAACGCAGACCCTGTATTAAGCGTAGATATGTCGTCTACCGGGGAAGTAGGTTGTATAGGCGATGACTTTAGCGAAGCTTTATTAACAGCCATGATTTCTGTAGGATACAGAATTCCGAAGAAAACAGTCATGGTTTCATCCGGCGACAGCAAATCAAAAGTAGATATGCTGGAAGCATGCAAAATGTTACAGAAAAGCAACTACCAGATTTACGCAACTTCCGGAACTCAAAAATTCCTGGCAGAAAACGGCATACAGGCTGAAATAGTAAGCTGGCCGGATGAAGGCAAAGCAAACAACGTGCTTGACCTGATGGCAAACCATACGTTTGACCTTGTAGTAAACATACCTAAGAATTTAACTCACAGGGAACTGACTAACGGTTATAAAATACGCCGCGGCGCTATTGACCATAACATTCCATTGATTACCAATGCCCGTCTGGCAGGCGCATTCATCGAAGCATTCTGCAGTATGAAAGAAAGCGATATTTCAATCAAAAGCTGGCAGGAATACGTTTTATAAACCGCTACAACTATCAATAAAGAAACCGGTCGTAAAAATTTTACGACCGGTTTTTTGTTTACCAGAGAAATGGTAACATATCAAGATATTTATAAGCGCTATTTATTATATCATTAATATTCATAGTATTATATTCAAAAAGTATTGCACATATAAACTACAGAAGCTAAAATACAAAAAGGATAATCCTGTATCTCCTTTTCTATACAACCAAAGCAAATTTTCCTGCTATAAAAATCCTATCTGCTTTTTTTGAAGGTAAAAAACAACCATACTTAAAGTTACTTTTCAATTACCTTTTTAGATGTATTTATCCTCCTTTATTTCTCAAATTTGTGAAGCATGAAAAAATAATTTCATCAAATCATTTAAAAACCAAGCCAATACATTATATGGGGAATTTTTCATTACATGACCTAAACTGTTTTTTATTTAAAATCTAACCCTCTAATTTTTATCAAATGAAAAAATTATTATTATCTGTAGTTATGCTTCTGCCATTGGCATTATTTGCTCAAAATATAGTAGAACCTGAATTTGAAGTTCAATATCGTACCTATCAGCAAGGGCCTAACTGGGTCATTGAAATAGCTCCTGACGCAGCAGCCGAAATTCGTGCTTCAGGTTACCGGGCCATATTTAACAAAAGCGCTTCCTATACCATTGTATATACTGATAATTACAGTATAGGCGTGGTGTCAGGCCAAATACCTCCAAGAGGACATCAAGTTCCTCCCGGAGATGAAGAAAACGTTTTTATCCAAATAAACAGCGCCGGAGATGGTTTCTGGGGAAGGTATGACTGGTCGTCCAACCAACCGTATCCATCTTATTAAACCGACAGACCGTGTCCGGTAATTAAAATTCTTTTTATAATGTGTTGACAAAAGGGGCTATCCGAAAAATCGGATAGCCCCTTGCTCTTTAACATTAACTTCCACTATTTATTTTCAAAAACCAATTGGTCGTTTTTCATATCCACTACGATTGTTTTTGAGTTGTCCACCGTACCGGCTATAATCTGTTTAGACAAGTCGTTCAGCATATAACGCTGTATAGCCCTTTTAACCGGACGTGCGCCAAACTGCGGATCAAACCCTTCCTGCGACAGGAATTTTATAGCCCGGTCTGTAATATCCAGGTCAATGCCATTCTGCTTCAACGAACGTTGAACACCGTTTATCTGCAGACGAACTATGTTTTCAATTTCATGCTGGTTCAATGGTGAGAACATAATAAGTTCGTCAATACGGTTCAGAAATTCCGGACGTATGGTTTGTTTCAACAGTTCAAACACCTCACCTTTTGTTTTCTCTACAACTTCATCATGATTTTCCGGCGTTATTTTGGCAAAATTCTCCCGAATCAGGTTAGACCCCATATTAGATGTCATAATGATAATTGTATTCTTAAAGTTTACGGTACGTCCCTTATTGTCGGTCAACCTTCCATCGTCCAACACCTGTAACAAGATATTAAACACATCCGGATGGGCTTTTTCTATTTCATCAAACAGAACCACGGAATAGGGTTTACGGCGGATAGCCTCGGTCAGCTGACCTCCTTCATCATACCCTACATATCCCGGAGGAGAACCGATTAAACGGGTCACGGAGAATTTTTCCTGATATTCGCTCATATCAATCCTCGTCATCATATTTTCATCGTCAAACAGATATTCTGCCAACGCTTTGGCCAACTCTGTTTTACCGACTCCGGTAGTACCCAGAAAGATGAATGAACCGATAGGACGTTTCGGATCCTGTAATCCAGCACGGCTACGACGCACGGCATCGGCCACCGCACTGATCGCTTCATCCTGTCCTATCACACGTTTGTGAAGTTCATCTTCCAAATGAAGCAGCTTTTCCTTTTCACTTTGGAGCATTTTACTCACCGGAATACCTGTCCAACGGCTCACGATATCTGCAATGTCTTCACTATCCACTTCTTCCTTAATCATTGCATCATGTCCCTGAATCGTTCCCAGTTCTGCCTGAAGTTTAGCAATAATGTCCTCAGATTCTTTTATTTTACCGTATCGTATTTCCGCTACCTTACCGTAATCGCCTTCTCTTTCGGCACGGTCTGCCTCATACTTATAGTTTTCAATATCTATTTTAGCCTGCTGAATCTGGTCGATCAGTGTTTTTTCCGAACTCCATTTTGCACGCAGTTCTTTAGCTTCTTCCTTCAGGTTAGCTATTTCTTCATTCAGTGAAGCCAATTTATTATCATCTTTTTCACGTTTTATTGCTTCCCTTTCAATTTCCAATTGTTTGATATTACGTTCCAGACGATCCAGTTCTTCCGGCTCGGAATCCACTTCCAGACGTAAACGGGCAGCAGCCTCGTCCATCAAATCGATGGCCTTATCCGGTAGGAAACGATCCGTAATATAACGGCTGGAAAGTTCTACCGCAGCTATAATAGCACTGTCTTTAATACGTACTTTATGATGGTTTTCATAGCGTTCTTTCAATCCTCGTAAAATAGAAATTGTACTCGCTTCATCCGGTTCTTCCACCATTACTATCTGGAAACGACGTTCCAGCGCTTTGTCTTTTTCAAAATATTTCTGGTATTCATCTAAAGTAGTGGCACCGATAGAACGAAGTTCGCCACGTGCCAAGGCTGGTTTCAGTATATTGGCGGCATCCATTGCCCCCTCACCCTTTCCGGCTCCGACCAAGGTATGTATTTCATCAATGAAAAGAATTACTTCTCCTTCTGACTTAATAACTTCGTTAACCACTGACTTCAGACGTTCCTCAAACTCACCTTTATATTTTGCACCGGCAACCAACGCTCCCATATCCAAAGAAAAAATCTGTTTGGATTTCAGATTTTCCGGAACGTCACCCCTTACGATACGGTGAGCCAGCCCTTCGGCAATAGCTGTTTTACCGGTACCCGGTTCACCGATAAGAATCGGATTGTTTTTAGTACGACGGCTTAATATCTGCAACACACGCCTTATTTCTTCATCACGCCCTATTACGGGGTCCAGTTTACCGGAACGGGCACGTTCATTCAGATTTATGGCATATTTTTCCAGAGAGTTATAATTGTCTTCCGCTGAAGCTGAAGTGGCTTTTGAACCTTTTCTCAGTTCGGCGATAGATGATTCCAAACCTTTTTCCGTCACTCCGGCATCCTGCAATGCCCTGGTCAGCATATTTTTTTCAGCAACAAGTGCCAGCAAGATGTATTCAAGTGAAACAAACTGATCGCCTGCCTTGGAAGATAAACCAACCGCCTTTTGCAATACATCATTGGATTCACGGCTTAAATAAGGCTCTGCACCGGACACACGCGGACAGCTTTCAATCATGCTATCCGTCACGCTATTCAACGCAGCCATATTCACTCCTAATTTTCCAAAAAGGAACTGAATCACGTCCTCACCCACCTGCATAATTCCTTTCAACAGATGAGGGGGCTCAATGGCCTGCTGTCCTTTTGCCTTTACCAAATCAATTGCGCTTTGGACGGCTTCCTGTGACTTAATTGTAAAATTATTAAAATTCATAGTTTTATATATTTAGTTCTATTGAGTTATCGTTTTAATATCTATTATAACACATTGTTCAAACTTGTGTGTAAACTCCTATAGCAAATCATCAGCCAAAGTCAAAAACAAGTAAAAATGTCGCATTTAATCAAAAAACAGTAGAAAAAGCAAGACAAATTAAGACAAAATGACAGAAAATACACTAAGGAAATGTACCCATCATAATATGGATACAAGCTACCATTGACATAAGAAAAGACACTGTGCATGTCATACAAACCATCATTCCTGCGAATACAACTTGAACACTTTTGTATTTATAACAAAAATTTCGTATATTTGTATCTTATAATTATCTGTAATACATAATTTATAGAATAATTATACTCCCCAGAGGAATCCCATTCCTCCATTTAATGTGTGTGCATATGCTTATTATTAAAGAATTTATACTATTTTATACACCCGTGGTGTATACTGTAATTCAATCCTTTACCCAAAGGATCAAGTCTTATTTTAACAAAGTCTTCCCCTTTTTAGTTCAATGTATAGGAAATAAAAAAGATAAAACCATATTTTTGAAAGTCAATCCCTTGCCTATCAAACGCCCAGTGATCCCCTCCATCCCTCTACGCTACCACAAAGCAACCAATACTGCCATTACAACACTAGGTTTCACCTCAACACAAGATCAAATATATTTTCATCTATCTTATTCACGCTTTGCTTTTATCAAAATACAAACAATATAATTTCACTAACAAAACTGTATTTTATATATAACAACATATAAAAAAACTAACTATTTACATCTGATCTAACATGAGCTTAAATAAATTACATTCATTTTTAATCATAACTACAGTCATAATATCCAGCTGTATAAACACTACCGCACAAGAAAGCTCTAACATATACCTGACTTCCACAGGCAGCGACGATAAAGAAATTGTCAGTGTGGGAGATCCTGTTATATTTGGTGTAAACATATATAATGAACCGAATACCGGTGAAAATTATGATACTCCCTATCTGGACATAACAATTCCTGATAACTGGAAATTTATAGAAATTGTAAGTGCCGGACTTACGGCAATACAACAAAGTGATAAAAATACCTATCGGGTGGAAATTCCTCAACTGCAACTACAAGAGAACATAGACGTTAACTTTAAATTGCAACCTTTATGTGCACCCTCAGCTACAGACACGTTAAAATACAAATTCTATTCCAAAGAGAATGAATTACTTGCTGAAGCTAAACTCCAAACCAGCGGCAATGTAAAATCAGTTACACTTGATCCGCGTTTTCCATTAGGCATGCTTGTTGACTGGCTCAATTCTCCCACGACAATAAACGACACCATACGTCAAACAGGTGTAGGAAGTTATATTAAACAAATAAAAATAGATGTTACCTGCGACACGTCTACTATCAAAATTCATAATATAGAATATCTGAGAGATGATGACAATTATTACCCGATTGACATGTCCGCCAATTTTGAGAAACATATTGACGGATATACATTTTATTTTGATGAAAATGTAATATCGTCTTTAGGAAACCGGGATACATATTTAAGGGAAAACGAAGCGCTTATTTTCAGAGAAACCATATCTTACCAAGATTGCTACAAATCCGGAGAAATTGTCTACAAAATATCTTATGGCAATGGTGAAGAATGGTGTCATCACAATAATATAACCAGAAATGTATTTCTGAAATCCAGAGCCTATAACCCGGATATGTATTTACAAAGAAACAACCAATATCCTACAAAATCAGACGGAACTGGTAATGGGAAAAGAGTGTTTCATGTAATGAATACGCTAAATTCCAGCGATATAGCCTCAACACTACGTAACCTACGTTTTTTGATTTACACTCAACGCTCTTACTTCCATAATAACCGTGTACACACTGTTATTGCCAAAGCTTACTTTTGCGATGCCGATGGAAACAGACTGGCCAATACACCAGACATTCCACTCAGCAACAATGTTCCACTGAAAAATCAGGATGGACGCCCATTATATGACTTAAATACGACCGACGGCATCTTTCAAGAACCTGGAAGCACCGGTACTTCCCGCTTAAAGGAATATACAGCAAACCCACATATATATGTCGTTAGCTTTGATTCTCTTCCTGAAGGTGCAATCAATAATGTTCCTCTCATTAGCATAGACGGAAATAATATATACGATGACTTACCTCCCGGAGAATCGTTCTACTTTGCCGTGGAATATTATAATGCATATAATCATGTAAAATATCTTGATAGCCAAGGCAATTACATTACAGATGTTAACCAAACGGGATTTGCCTTGTTCCATCGGGTATACGGAATTTTATTTTTTCAGAATGAATGTAACGATTATTTCGGATACAGCCGTCCCTACGGAACCATTAACAATACCAGTTGCCACCCCGATACGGAAGTATGTGTAGGAGAGCCTCCTACTGATTTTGACGGCATCATAAACATCAGTACCGGAGATAATCTGACTTTAAAATTCAGCATACCTCCTCAACGCTCCGGATTATCCAGAACACGTTACCTGATAGATAAAGAACTGATACAAACCATTTATAACCACACAGTACACGTCACCTTACCCGAAGGATTTGAATACGACAGTAACATAGGAATCACAATAGCTAACACTCCCGTAAACGGTGCAGACATAAGATACAATGATCTTACACGGGAAATCATCTTCCGAAACAAAATAAGTTTTGCCAACAATGTAGAAGTGAAAATAGGGACCAAAGCGACTGGAAGTCTTTTAAATGACCACATAGTAGATTATAAATTCTCTTTTAATTGCGAAGGAGAAGACCCCGTTATTTATCAGGGATACAAAAAATACATCGAATTTAACCAGATTTTACCTTGCTCATCCGGACTGGAGATGATTGATTTTAAAGCAGAACGAACTACATTCGGATACACTGATAACACCATGACCGGACGGGCAAACAGAAATACTCCCGGTATTAATCTACATGCAGCAGGCCCCTATGACAATGTCACCATGCAGGGATTAATTTATATACAGGAGGACATCAATCTTTCGGCTACCGACCAGCTGGTTGCAAAAATAAGCTACCAATATCCTGCAAATCAAGATTACTTCGATTTTCCTGACAAAACGGAAACTGCTGTTATACGCCGAAAAAAATTCGGAAGTAATAATTACGAGAAAGTTCTTTCGATTCCATTCAATGAACTCCAGATTAATGTTACCGATCCGAATCATGAAGCTTTTATCTACCTGACAGATTATGTAAATAATGGTACATTATCTCTGCTGCACGGCGACTCCATACAGGTAGAACTTTTTACACAAACTACCGAGTTGATCCCGGTCGAACCGACAGATATCTCCCAATTTAAAATGGAGATATACATCGAAAAAGAAAATCACGAAATCATACAATGCGACCCATACAGCACTACATTTACACTATTCAATTATAAACTGGCCGCTTTAAATGCCGCAAGCGGAGGAGGCGACACCTACTATGCCAATAAAAGTGAACTGACTGACGGCTGCATTTTTCGCTGGTATCTGGGCAATGGGTCTATAGGCGGAAGCGAAATTTTCACCAATGAGTTTCGTCCGAACTCCATTTACCAAGAAGGTACTTTTGAACTTGACGGATTATTTGTCATCAACAATATTGAAGTACGGCATAATGCAAACAACGCCAACACGAGTGCCTCTAATGCTACCGTATATAATGGAAATTACCTGATAGAAGGTGATGACTATACGGTAAGTTACGGAATGGGAAAAACGACGATTAAATTTAACAATACAACGTCATCGCGCATAAAAACAGCTGAATATTGGGGCAGTTATGGCGGCGGAACCAACTACCGGATCAATTTCACAGCCATAGGAACAAATTCCAACCAACCACAACTGTTAAAACAAACTATTATAGCTACAGACTACCCTACATCCGAAAATAAAATAGAAAACAAAGTTTATAGAAATAATACGGCTAATATTGTTGTATCCTGGTATGACTATTCAATCAGAGATCTTTCAACATCTTCTTATTCATATATGCCTACAACGAATATAGCCCATTGGGATTTCACCATTACAAACAACAGTTCCTGGGCTACGGAAGACGGAGTTCTACCCCATAGCTGGGTTTCATTAGAAGGATCCGGAAATATAATAGAACAAGCCTGGTTATATAACGCAGACAATAATCTACAATTAGGAGAATTTATCAAAATCAGTGATGATAAATACTGGCTAAAATTCGCGGATGTTCTAAATGAGGAATTAAATATTAACAGTTCTAAAACTTTTTACCTACGGGTAAAATACAAATCATGTGGCGGAGAAAGCGATCCGATAAAATTAACTTATGGCATGAGTAACGTTACTTATCCGGATGATCCGTGGAGCGGCTACGCGACTCAATATAACACTCCTTTCGTTTATAATACCAAAAGTATCAACTTTATCATAGTATCTCCTATTTCTGATTTTTCAGTTTCCATGAAAGATGATGAAAGTATACAGGAAAACGGTGTATATACCCTATGCGAACCAATAGCTATAGAAACCTCTTTCCACAATGGTAATCAAGCTATTATTGACAATCTTAAGGTAAAAATAAAATTACAAAATCATATGAACTTTTATCAGGAAGAAGGATACACCCCAAAAATAAAAATTGATGAAGGAACATATTACGATTTTAATGGGACAATAAATCAGGGAGCTGGATACGCAGAGCTGGTTCTACCACCGGATTTGGAGTTAAAAAGCAATGGCAGTACCGGAAGCAAAATCAGTGTAAAATTTTATCTTGAGCCCGAATGCGGTTATATATCCAGCCTGGTACAAACCGAGCTATCCGGACAAAATTTGTGTGGAGACATCATTTCCAAACCGGCAAACAGCCGTCCGATACGGGTAGGAGAAACAACCATCCCTTCCCTTAATATACAGGATGTAAAAATAAACGGAACAAATGCGACAAACAATGTAGTATCCGTACCTTATAAAAATGCTTCTGAAGGGAATTTCACATTAACTATGGACTATCACTGGAACTATTTGGATTCTGACATTCTGTTCGCCTACGTAGATATTCCAAACAATATCAAAGTTATCAGTTCCAAATTAGGACAACCTGATGGTTTGAGCGATGTTTCATTTACGCCGGAATTAGATGGGCAAACCGGAGCTACCATTACACGCTACAAGGCAAAAATGAACAAACCTCAAAACTTCGAGGCTTCCGGACAACCTTATTACGCAGAATTAAAGCTACAAGCACAAAACCCTACTCAATGGGATTGTAGTGATCACTCCATATACATATGGTCTGCTATTACTTCGAGCATCATGTGCCACGAGCAATTATGTGAGACATACAGTGTCACCGCTGCCGGAAATGCAAAAATACGTATGGAAAAGATTCCTCTGGTATTATCCGATATTAAGGCCACCAGCCAATTCAACAATTTCGATTCGGAAAAAGTAACATTTACAGGAAGCATAATAAATGGTTCTGATGTATTATTGCCCTCTGCAATGGTAGAAGTATTTGTTTATAAAAACGGTGTATATACACCGGCCTCCGGCAACAATATGGAGTTTACGATAAACAATATCCCGGCAAACAACGGAACAACCGACTTTACAGCTACATTTGATATCAAATCGGATGAAGTCTGCAATCTGGTTTTAACCCTAAGACCTGAAAAAAATCCGTATGTATGCAGTAATACCACCCCCATCATTTTTGTGGACTACCAATTCAGTCAAAACAGAACAACTATCTGTCAGGATATCAGTACTAAATTGGGAGACCCGGCAATCAACGGCTACAACTACTCCTGGACTCCTCCTCTATACCTTTCTGACCCTACAAAGGCACAACCGGAATTTTCTTTCTCTAACGCAATAGCTGAAACTGATTCCATAAAATATACATTAAGCATTACCAGAGAAAACGGATGTACGGAGCAGGACACCCTATGGGTCATAATAAATCCTCAGCCGGTCATTAATACAAATTCAACTGTATCGTCCCCGGGAGCTGCCATTAATCTGGAAACACTGGTCAGTAACCTGACTGAAAATACCACCGTATCTTTTTTCAGTGATCCGGAGGCAGTGCAAATAATCAATTCATCCGTTTCCCCCTCTGTCACTACGATATATTATGCCCGCTCTCAACATAATACATCCGGTTGTCTGAGCGAAATTAAGGCTATTGAAATAAAAATACTTTTAAGCGCCATCTGGACTCCGGAAAATAATCCAAGTTCACAGGACAGTGATAAAACAAACTGGTATGATCCTTCCAACTGGAATGAAAAAATTGTACCATTAGAATACAGTAACGTATATATTCCGGGAAATGTAACTCATTTTCCTTACCTGACAGGACTTGCCAAATGCAATAACATTTACTTTATGCATGGAGCTGAAATAGGGCAACTACAAAACCTGGAATATAAAAAAGCATTTATCCAGCTGAATTTCGGGCTTGATAACTCGACCCAACAAATCAGTGATGATACAACTGATCATTTGGCTTTCTCTGCTCAAAAGTCAGGAACTCCTTTAAGTCGGAACAAATGGCATATGCTTTCAGCTCCTCTACACGATATGGTGTCCGGTGATTTTTCACTGGGAGGTTATCCGGCCAGCTACATGAGAAAATTCGATGCCACCCAACCTGAATCTGGAAGTGTATTAGTGGGCAACTGGACTCAATTCTATACCAGTCCTATCATCGGGCTCAGCCCAGGAGAAGGGTTCATCCTGTGGATGAACAAATATGACGCACGCCCTAAATACATGGAATATGGCAACGGCATAGATGAACATGTTGCAGCAGGCATTTACAGGGAATACGGATTAAAACAAATAAACGGAATACTTGAATTTCCATACTATGAAAATGAAGAAATGAGTACCGCACACAGGATTCACAAATCCAACGGAAATACAAGTACCTTTCATTATGTTATGGAAAATGAGAATTATCCCAACTATATGGACGTTCTGGAAAAAAATGAAAGTTATATAAGAAGCAGCAAAGCCTACACTTTGCATAATGAAAATTATACTTACCCGATAAAAGTAACAAATGGGGTTAAAGTGGCATTAGTAGGCAATCCGTACATGTCTACGATAGACTTCAATAAATTTTACAGTGATAACAACCAATATATAAAACCGAATTTTCAGATATGGACGGGAGATAAATTTTCAACTTACACCCCGGAAGGGCTGGAATTAGACCAATATATAGCACCCATGCAGGCTTTTTTAATAGAGATAAAAGAAAATATTACAACCGATTTTCTTGTTCACTTTAATATAGCCAACATATCAGTAGCACGGCCAACGGACTCTAATTCCAAGCTCCGGGTACATTCTAAAAACACACCAACTAATGTATTAAGAATACAAGCGATAAATGATTACGGAACAACAGTAACCAATATTGTAAGAGATACAGAAGGGTCTGGCTCTGTTATCACCAACAAGGATTCCAGAAAAATAATCTCCGGTATCCGGCAACTGCCGGAGGTCTATACCCTAAAAAGTAACCATTTAGACAAAACAGGAGTAGGCAGTAACATAATAGCCAGCAATGATATAACAATTCCTCTGGCCTTAGCCAGCGTATCAAAAGGAACGACTGTTTTCCATTTAAGTGGAATGGATCAGTATGAAGCAGACATTACTTTTATTGACAACTATGAGGACTATGAAAAACACATTTCCGGAATGGAGTCATTTACATACGATTTTGATTTCACACCCCAATTAATAAATGACGAAGTTTCTCCGGTGGAAGACCGATTTTACATCCGCTTCTCGCCCAAAACTTTTATTGAAAATGATGATGATTTAGCAAACATCAATGCATATGTAAACCACAGTGGCATTCATATATTATCCACCTCAAACAATCCTATCATAAATCTGGCTGTTTATGATTCACAGGGAAGAATATGTTATGTCAAAGAAGGAATACAAACCTCCTACCACACAATCAGAGATAAAAATCAGTTTCCGCAAATAATAATCATAAAAATTACGACTGAGAAAGGAGTAAAAAACATCAAATTAATCACTAAATAAGATATGCAGAATACCTAAATCATAAAATAATCAGTGTATAAATAACACCAATATAAGCATGAGGTTTACCAATGATAAAAATTAATAAACATATATACATTTTTCTTTCATGTCTGTTCATCATATGTATTTCAACGCAAATAACATACGGTAATAATTTATATGAAAGAGTGAACACGCAAGATAGAACTATTCCTTTTGAAAAACAACCGACAATAAGCCTGCCCAGGCTCTCGCTTTTCAATTCATACAACACAGGAAATCAATACCGGAATCTGTTCATAAATGAGGACGAAACTTCCGGACAAAAAATTATTATTTATACTCCAGACAGAAACAAAAAAAACAAACAGATATTGAAACAGCAAAATATCCTCATGGAATATAACAACGAGAATATCATTAGCAATAACCAAGAAAATAATATCTCATTGACTTCAATACCTGTTCTATTTTTTAATACCCGTTCGAGCAATCCGGTTATCATTACTTATAATGACGAAGGATATAGCCCGCTATATACAGACCCGGACGATCCCAACACCCAAAACGGCGGCATGATAACCGGAGACATGCCATTAGGCAATGCTATATACATTCTTCTGCTTTTTTCTATGGTATATATCCTGCTTATTATATACAAAGAAAAAAAAGGAGAAAAACAGAACAAGATTTAATATCCTGTATCTATTATTTCTCCTGTAAATAACTTAAGACTGCTTATCTGGAACCAGGTACTTACAAAGATATGGTTTTAGCTTCTCCCCATATTACCGGTCTTTCTGCTGAGCCTGTATTCCAAAAACACTCACGAACAGTCATTTTTTTAGCGACCACGTCTATTACCACTAACTGAAAAGACAACAAGGAGTCATCCTGCGATGAGAATTCGCCCTTCATTGGAGAGTCTACCCTAAAAACATCCAGGCTTATATTATTTTCCGGCCCTCTCCACACATAGTATTCATTGTAATTAGTATTTCCATGGAAATATGCCTTGATAACCGGATGAGCTTCCATGAAATCAGCCAGTTGCTGCCGCTCCTTCACCGGAGCTGCTTGCGGATCAGTGACGCTGCTTGTATCACAAAGCAGGTTTTCAAACTTATCCGTCGCATTAATACTATGGTCGCCCAAAGGATTTATCAAATGCTTGGCTTCCACATCCGGCTCGTCATGAGTAAACAGTAAGCAAGGGTAAGCTCCGTTTAGCTGGCGCAAGTCTTTGTCTAACCATTTTCTGGCTTTCGAATCCGGCCACATACCGACAAAAGCAAAATGGATTCCATCCATAGAGAAAGAATAATTCACTTTATTCCGACTGTAATCATACGTTTCTTCATTTAAAAAAGTTCCGGGCAACATCATCCGGTTATAAATTTCAGTTAAGGAGGTGGCATCCTTTTTTCGGTCTGCAAAACGGTAATGCCCAATAGCATTAGACACATCATGATTCCCTGGTAAAAGGTAAAGAGGCGCTTTCTCCCCCTTTTTATCTTTCACATCCAGCCCGCTCAACCAGTCTGATGAAAATTCGTTCCATGAAGATGCTGCTGACTGAACCCCATCTTCCATCCGGTTAGCAATATCTCCGGTATTTATCACAAAATCAATATAACGAATCGGTTTTCCTTGCTTTACACCTCCGTCCTGAGGCAAAAGGAGCTGGGGCAAAAGATTCATTTTTTCTATCATCACACGGTTTACCTCCGATGAAGACACGTTTTCCCGGCCGTCAAATTCGCGGAAAAGTCCATAATGAGCATCAGAACTATAGATAAACTGTATGTACCTGGGCTCTACTTCATGGGCACAAAATATACATATTATACCCACGAAGAGAGGCAACAGGAACAAAGCCAACCTTGTTTTTATGCTTCTCTTCATTTGTATCTTGTTTATTTAATTACCATTCAATCAATGTATCACCCTGTGTATTGGCAATGCCTTCGGTAGGCGACATCATCATCCATCTACCTGTTCCATCCGGATAACGCCCGAAAGACTGACCGTTTTCTTCCCCATTATATTTAGGAGATTTTTCGCCCCATGACTCAGAACCGTCACCTTTCAGATTTTTAAACACATCAATCCGTGTAGTTCCGTCCGGCTCCAGCAGCTCTATCATCACAGACTTTTTAGCGGATAAACCGGAAGAAAATCCGGTGCTATAATCCGGCTGGTCGCTTAACAACCTCAAGAAAGCTCCTGCTGCAATACGAGTACCTTCCGGCGCTACATACACAATATCCTCATCATCTTTTTTTATCTGTACCCCGGTAATATCTATTTCCTCCGTTCCTTTATTATACAATTCGATATATTTAGGATCATTGCCATTAAGCTCATTCAGTACCAACTGAGTATAATCCACCTCATCCGTTACAGGAGGAACTACTGGAGGATCCACGCTAACAGTATCTTGCACATTCTCAATCCCCTTAGTACAGGTATTAACTACCATCCAGGAACCCGTTCCGTTGGGAACCCGTGCATAACTGCCATTAGCAGGATGTCCTTTGTCCTTGCCCACATTTGCATCACGGTCAAACTTATCAATCGTTTTATTTCCGCTCGGGCTCATCAAGGCAATACCCACTTGCTTACTGTTGGATATTTTTCCTGTCATCAAGTCGCCCTGAACAATCAAGGCATATTTTCCGGCTTCTATAACCAACCCTTCCGGAAGATTGGCTATGACCTCGTCAAGTCCTTCCTCATCCGTTTTCACCACAGTAACACCATTCAAATCCACATTGACAGAAGAATTATTATACAATTCTATCCAGTCCTTCTGCTCTGTATTCTCTCCGCAAATTTCATTCAGAACCACCCCTGTATAATCACCGTCAGAAGGTTTTACAGGCTCTTCATCATTTTTACAAGAAGACAGACAAACCACAGCTGCCACCAACAGGCAACTAAAAAATTTTCTTAAATTCATATTCGTACTATTTTGATAAAAAAATTAATTATTTCCGTTTACTTAAAAAGATGCCATTATCCGCAATTGCAATACACTGAAATCTACCCCCGATTGAAAAGACTCACTCAACGGTTTTCCCAGATATGTAATATGCCCTTTATCATCCGCATACTTATCCTGATTAAGATACAAGTAATTTAATCCCACTAGCAAACCCCGCCTTGGATACCAGTTCAGCGACACCGAATAAGAGTCTGCCTTACCTCCGGTTATGTATGCACGGGAATCATGAAAATCGTTCAGATTCACCCTACTGAAACGGGCTGCCAATTCCAGGTTTCCTCCTTTACGGCTGACGTTCATCGGCCCGAACTCCGCCTCATCCGGCGAATACTGCCTGTTTTGTCCCAAAATCATGTAAGAACCTGAAACATACCATCCATTAAAAACCGCATTTTTCAACGATGATTTCATATTATCAACATATTGGTAACGGTTTACACTGGTAAATAAATACTCTCCATACACAAGGAACTTACGGTAACGGAACCCGAGTTCATAGCCCAAAGTATAATAATGATTCACATTGGATATTTCGGCACGCACGAACCGGCGACGATCTACTTCACTTTCCGGAAAAGTACGGAACTCAACAAGACGATCTTTCGTTCCGGAAGGGTCAGGAGTACGGTAAGTGGCATATCCTCCGATATGTACAGTCATTGACTCTCCGGCTACAGGCGATACGGCCGCACGCCCGGTAAATCCGTAGCCATCGCTACCCCGGTTTTTCTCTTTCTGGAGGATATCAACCTTAGGCCCGAACACTCCTCCTGCCGCCCACCAGTGGTTGCCCCACCCTGTGGCAGCAACACCTAAACGGCGTCCGGCAGCAAACATATCCACCGCCATGGGGCGCTCATTGGCGAGAAGGTACTTAGAACTTGTAGTACGTTCCATGCTCATCGGTTCTTTAAAATTACCTGCCTTTATCTGCCAGAAATCATTAAACTTATAACCGACATACATATCTTTAATACTCACCTCGTTATAAGCAAAATCCAGGTCAAATTCCGCAAACCACTTGTCATATAAAGTAGCTTTTATAGCAAAACGCGCCCTACGTACCTGTACGCCGTTATTAAAACGGAACTCCCCATCGTCTGTTTCCAGGTCTTTATTTGGTTTGGAGCGAAGTCCGTCTATGTTTACAGAGGGAAAATAGGCTGCGGCATCCAAATAAATACGGTTATCAAACCACCATTTAAAAGCCCCGTCCGAAGTTGAAAAATTAAGTTTCCCGTTTTCCACATAAGCCCTCACCGGTATTTTATCCGAACTTAATGAAAAATGCTCTTGCTTTGTACCGGAGATACCATACAAAGGAAAGAGCAATACCAACCATAAAAATAATATACGTTTCATTTTGTTTTACTCTGATTAAACCAATCAAAAATCACTTCTTTTTACGCTGCAAAAGAAAGGAGTAAATGTTACGTATTTGTTGCAATACGATGAAGAAAATAAAACGAAAAAGAAATATTGACACGGCAGCGAAAGCCACTAAACAGCTTTGAAAAAACAACTATAAGACACGGGAGGAAACTCTATAATATGGAGTAAGTATAAGAAGGGCAAACATATTATAAACAAAAATATAGAGATATCCTTAAAGAAAATTCCCTTTCCTAAGAATCAAATATCTGAAAACAACTTTCCTCAGTAATACGAATAAAAAAGGCGACTCTAATTTTGAGCCGCCCTCGTAAAAACAATCATATTAATGATTATGTTTTATCCTTAAGCATTAATGATAAACAAACCGAATAAAGGGAAACCAAAGGTCTTCGCCTGCAAATAATAAAAGATAAACGCATAGAGAACACCTATCAGCATAATGACTTTTGATAAAGTGGCTGCCTGATGATAATCTATTCTCCTACGGGCCTTAGCTATCAGATAAATCAGCACGATCAGCGGAATTATCAACCCAAACGAAATATAACGGAAAGTCAGGGAACCTTCAAAATGAATATAAGCCTTATTCACCCAAAGCAAGGCGACAATCGTAAACACGATAAGCACATATATAAAGGTTTTGGTCTTTTTAATTCCCCATTTTATAGGCATAGTACGGCATTCCATCTCACGGTCTCCTTTTTCATCCTCTATGTCTTTAATTATTTCCCTGATCCATGTAAGCACAAAAGCAAACAAGGAAAATCCGGTCACCCATCCGTATATATTTTTAGGAATCGGTGTAGTGAACAATAAATCATGGTATTCATTCACAAGAAAAGCCATTTCCGTAACGGCTACGATCAGCACCGACAACGAAGTAGCAAAAGAAACCACGATATTGCCAATCATAAACTGGCGTTTATAGTTGGAAGAATAAAACCACAATAGCCCGGGCACTAATATAAAAATCAATGCCAGGGTAAAACTCCCGGCCCAATAGGAAAGGAACAAACCGCAGATTACCCCTAAAACGGTGAGCACTTGATAATATCGCATCGCAGCCTGTTTGCTTACCGTATTTCCAACAATGCGCTTCTCCGGCTTATTAATCATATCGATTTTCATATCGAAATAATCGTTCTGTACATATCCGCCCGCAGCAATCAGTACAGTGGCTGCTACAAGAAGGAAAAAAGGAAGCGAAAGCCCAAGCGGTTCAAATCCATATTGCTGTAATATGGGGCTAATAACAGCCTCCTGCATACAGAACTGCACCAACACGATAAACAGCAGGTTAGGAATACGGATTAACTTTAAATACGAAGACAGTATCTGCATGATTTATTTTTTATTGTTAGAAGTTATACGATGAACGGAAAAAATATCTTCGCTCAGCATTTCATAAAGCCCGGACAAATTGCGTTTTCCCTCCAGCATAGCCAGATGTTTGTCAATTATATTACGGTCATTACGTACTGCCGGCCCGGTTTGTGCTTCATATGGCGACAGGGATTTTATTTTATCGGCTGTTTCCTGTATCAAAGGATACAGAACTTCCACCGGAAGACCGGAATCTCCCGCCAACTCAGCTCCGACCTCATACAAATGATTCACAAAATTACAAACAAACACGGCTGAAAGATGCAGTTTCCGTCTGGATTCGGAATCACAAGGATATATGCTCTCCGACAGGCAGGAAGCCATGGTCAAAAGCCGCTCTTTTGCGAAATCATTATTCGCCTCGCAGAGCAAGGGTATCACGCTAAAATCAACCGGCTTGTTTTTTGAAAACGTCTGCAACGGATACAAAACCCCGTAATTATCTGCATATCCCTGAAATACATTCATATCCGTACTTCCGGAAGTGTGGATATGCAATGCTCCCGGCACGCCCAGCTTCCCGGCGATTTCCGGTAAAACGGAGTCGCTGACGGAATAGATATAAATATCCGCCTCACGGTCTATTGCTGCAATATCCGACGTATAAGCCGTATGCAGCAAAGCAGCTAATGTCTTGGCACTGGTGTCCGTACGGCTATACACCTGACAGATGTCATAACCCTGCCCTTGCAAGGCTTGAGCCAGGTGAGTAGCCACATTGCCTGCTCCGATAAAAACAACCTTCATATAATACTTCTCTCTTTTAAATCCGGTATTGACCTGACTAACTTTTCCCTTTCTTTACTCCGAACACAAGTATACAACCAGCTATAATAAGCAAAGCAGGCCAAATGTAAGCTGACCACTGAGACGTGATACGGATGATATCCGGAATACGGAACAACACGCCAAAAAGCAATAAGACACCACCCACACTCTTATTACGGTAACAAATAAGGAAAATTATACCCGCAAATATAGGATAATTCCAGGGACTGAATAGAATATTGCCAACGTTGGCCGGAACAATATTCAAATGTTTCAGCAAAAAAAGGATTCCGAAAAACAGCAAGGTTATACCCCATGCCAGACGACTATCTTTTCTCATTTCTACAAGTACTCAAAAAAACATATTAAAATTTTTCCATATGCACCTTATCATAAGGTAGCTTTTCTTCGTCATAAGGCTTGCGGTCTTCGTCCGGATAACCGATCGAAACTACATTCAGCACGGCATAATGAGCCGGGATGTTCAATAAGTCGCGAATATAGTCGGCGGCCGTTAGCCCTTCTTCCTTTTCACGGTTATAAACCTGCACCCAGCAGCTACCCAACCCTAAATCCTGTGCTTGAAGCTGTATGATAAGCGCAGCGATAGAAGCATCTTCAATCCACACATCGCTTTTAGTCGTATCGGCTATTACAACAATACCAAGCGGACTGTTTTCCAGCAGTTTTGAGCCGACAGGACGGCAATCCGCCAGTTTCTGCAACATTTCCCGGTCTTCCACAACCACAAAATCCCAGGGATTACTACGTTTGGAGGCCGGCGACATTAAAGCCGCCGTAGTGATTTGCTTTATTTTTTCCGGTTCTACCGATTTAGACTGATATTTACGGATACTGCGCCGGGTCTTCAATAATTCATAAAAATCTTTCATATCTTCTTGTTTTAATATAATTACATCGGTTTATCTATCAAATAGCTCAAAGGAGAATGTTCCGTCAACACCTCCTTGATATCACTAAACAGCAATTTTGCCTTTGTATGTCCATAGGCATACGGAGCTATTTCATAAGGATTATATACATATACAATACCATCGTCTTCCACATAAAAATTTCCGTTAGGAGCGGTCACGCAATAAATCGTACCATGTTCATCTTCCGGAATCAGTTCTCCGGAAGATAGGCTTACCAGATTTTTTCGTATATGCCCGGCCAGGAACTCTTCACTGCCTGCGACGAAAATATCTTCTTCCGTAATTATATCCCCATTATTCAGGTCATAATTATAATAAGTCAGGGTAAGCATTCCGTGGGCCCCTCCCATATAAACATAGGAATTCGTTTCATAGGAATATATTGTCCCGTCATTACGGATATTAGAGGCTTTCAAAATATATTCCAAATTATAACTCATGTCATCCTCATACATGTTGTTCACATTAGATACGTTATCAGCTATATAGGCAGACCGCATATTTTCTATAAAGCCAGGTAATAAATCCTCATCGTCAACCTGGACATACTCTTCTCCCAAAACGTTCTCTACAATGCTGTTACGCAATTTTTCAAGTACCGCCTCCTCGTCATATTTAACCGGAATATCCATGCTCAGGTCTGCCTGGAAAGTACCGTGAAACGACTTTTCCGGCAAAGAATACTTTTCTTCCGCAGAAAGAGTCTTGTTCCTTACTTTTCCTGGATTACATCCGGCCAGTATCGCCGCTACAAGAACTAAAAACAATATCTTTTTCATTCTATGGGGGTTTTAGCTATAACGGAACAAAATTACAATTTTAAAATTGAAATCAGGCTATACGGAGAAAAAATCCCCAGGGATGTTTTCTCCATTCCTCCAACCATTGTCCCGTGATACTGAATAAGTACTTTTTCTTCGGATTCCATACTTTTTTATTAAGAAACATTCTAAATAAAATAGATTTTATTTTCATTAGTTTAAAAATAATCCTATTTTTGCATACGCGTTGGAAAATGAAAAATTTTGTCACACATACCGTTGCCTTGTTTTGTGTCTTGTACTTCCTGCTGGCAGGCACAGGATTCAACATTGTGCAGTACTGCTGCCAGGGTTGCGAACAGGAGGGTATTGAACAGGTAACCACCCAATCCTGCGTAAGCATACACCAATACAACCATACACAAGAAGCTTCCGGCTGCTGCAAGCCTAATCAGCCACTGCACACAGAAGAAGCGGTATGTCCGGAAATAGACTTTATCGAAGGTTGTTCCCTGCTGCGTATACAGACAGACATACCCTCGATAGACATTACAAAGTATAATGCTTCACACTCAGACATCACCGGAATAATCCATTTTCCGGCGATAGCCTGCCTTTTCACCAGCAATCCTCCGTCCGAGGCTACCCCATCATCGGAACTGCCGGAAGATTTGCGACTGCCTGCCTCCGGACGGGATATCTTATCTCTGCACACCATCCTTAGGATTTGATTTTTAAATACTGGAAAAAGAATTGAGGCTGCTTACCGGCTTATCAATTCGGATAATAATCGACTATCAATCATAGCAATTATTTTTTCACGTATTTAAAACAAAGGAAATCAAATGAAACAGTTATTTTTTATTTTATCTCTCCTTTGCCCTGTTTCACTTCTGGCAAATGTGGAAGGAACTGTTACAGACAATAACGGAGAGGCCCTGATCGGGATTAATGTGTACTGGGAAGATACTAATGTGGGAGTAACAACCGACTATAACGGATTTTTTTCTATTCCCCGGATAGAACATAACCATAAACTCATATTCAGTGGGGTGTCATTTGCTCCGGACACCATTCAGGTGACCCATCCGGACAATCCTCTGCATATAACATTAAAAGAAGGGATAGAACTGGCTGAAGTCACTATCAGCCAACGGAAGATGAGCGTATTAAAACCCCGCACCACGGTGTTCCAGACAGAAAAAATAACAAGCGATGAACTGTGCAAAGCCGCTTGCTGCAACCTGTCTGAGAGTTTTGAAACCAATCCTTCCGTTGATGTGGCATACAGCGATGCGGCAACCGGTGCGAAACAAATCAGGATGTTGGGGTTATCCGGTTCGTACGTGCAAATGCTTACGGAAAATATTCCCAACCTACGGGGCATTTCATCTTCTTACGGATTAGGGTTTATCCCCGGCCCATGGATGGAAAGCATTCAGGTGTCCAAAGGGACGGCTTCTGTCATTAACGGTTATGAAGCTATAACAGGACAGATAAATGTGGAGTATAAAAAACCGAAAGACAGCGAAATTGTGGCAGCTAACGTATTCGGCAGTGATGCCGGTCGTGTGGAGGCCAACGTCAATGCCTCTGCCCTATTGAATGAACATCTATCAACCGGTGTTTTACTGCATGCTTCTGACGAATTCCGGAATAACGACCATAACGGGGACGATTTTCTGGACATGCCTAAAATACGGCAATACAATGCCATCAACCGCTGGTATTACCAGAAAGGGGGATATACTTCACAGCTCTTCCTTCGCGCTCTGGCTGAAGACCGTACCGGAGGACAAATTGAAGGCCCTTACAAAATAGGAATAGAAACTCAACGCTATGAATTTTTCACTAAAAACGGGTATGTTTTTGACCAGGAGAAAGGTACGAGCATTGGCTTTATTTTAAGCGGGTCGTGGCATAGCCAAAATGCCGGATACGGAACACCGGACAATATAGACTTACTGAAAAAGTACAGTGGCAGACAAGCCAACATTTATGCCAACCTGATTTTCCAGACTAATTTTACCGATGCTCACAAACTGTCCACCGGACTTAGTTTTAATATGGACAATTACAACGAAACATTACATATACCCAGCGAACATTTCAACCCGATGCTGAAACAGGAGTATGTTCCCGGAGCTTTTGCCGAATATACCTTTAACCTAAATGACAAATTCATAGTCCTGGCCGGATTGCGAGGCGACTACAACTCTTTTTATAAACGTGTCCTGATAACTCCCCGGCTGCACCTGAAATTCAATGCTTCCGATTATGTACACTTCCGGGCATCTGCGGGGAAAGGTTATCGTTCCCCAAACATCTGGGCTGAAAACAACTACTTGCTGGCCAGCAACAGAAAAGTGAACTATTCCGGCAACCTGAACATGGAAGAAGCCTGGAACTACGGCGCCAGCATACAGGCGTATATTCCCCTCTTCGGCAGGGAATTAACCTTATCAGGAGAATGGTACTACACGGACTTTATCCAGCAAGTCGTAACGGATATGGATAGCGACCCGCATGCCGTCACGTTTTCCAATCTGGACAAAGGAAAATCGTATGCAAACAATATCCAGTTTGAAGCGAATATGGAAATAGTAAGGGGGCTCACGGTAACGCTGGCACACCGGATCACCGATGTGAAAACCACCATCAACGGAGAATTAAGGGAGAAACCTCTGACCAACCGATACAAAAGTTTATTCACGGCTTCCTACCAAACTCCATTAAAAAAGTGGCAATTCGACTTCACTACACAACTGAACGGAGGAGGACGGTTGCCCGACCCGGATCCCGTCAATCCCTTATGGGAAAAAGAATTCAAACCCTATGTGGTCATGAACGCACAAATCACCAAATATTTCCGCACCTGGTCCATTTACCTGGGATCTGAAGATTTAACCGGATTCGTTCAAAAGAATCCGATTGTAGATGTAAACAACCCGTTCGGGAACGACTTTGACGCAACAATGGTGTGGGGCCCTACACATGGACGAAAAATTTACATCGGGGTTCGCTGGTCACTGGAAAGAGAATAAAAAATAATATTATTAATTAAACAGATACGGCATTACTGAAATGACGTAAAATAAAAACAATGATTATGAAAATAAAAAGTTTATTGTTAACGCTGATTGCGTTAGCTTCATTTACCGGGATTTCCGCACAAACAAAAAAGGAAAGTAATAAAGAAACCGTAGTACTTCATGTACCGATGGATTGCCATAGCTGCAAAGCCAAAATAGAAAAAAATATTGCCTTCGAAAAAGGGGTGAAAGACATGAGCGTAAACATGGAAAACAATACGGTAGAAATAACATACGATAAACGGAAAACCGATACAGGGCATCTACAATCCGCTTTAAAAGAATTGGGTTATGAATCGACCGTAACCACCCCAGAAAGCAACAAAAATTAAAATCCGTAAGCGGTTACTTGCCAGCCCATTAATGGCAACAGACATAAAAATAAGGTCAGGATTAAAAATCCTAACCTTATTTTTATGATTCTAAAAGCGATAAAACCATCACCCGATTTCAGAAACCGAAATCCGGTAAATACCTATATTCCTATCAAATCAGCACTTTAAACACTTCATCCTGTACTTTTATTATATACATTCCCGGTGAAAGGTCTATAACCTGCTCTTCCGTCTGGAGAATCAAGTTTCCTTCCGGTGAATAAACAGCACTTATCACCGGATATTCCGAAACGATATGTACTTTCCCGGAAGTCACATACACCGCATTCTTATAAGTCAATTCGTCACATCCGGTATCCGGTGTCTCATCCGGAACTTTTTTCACTTCATCCGCTGTCAGGAAAGCCCATTGAAAAGTTGTAACACCAATATCATAATTCTCCGTTCCACTAACTTCATCCGTATTAAGAAAAAGAGCCTGGTCACCGTTTGTACCGTCAATCAAAATACCATACGTTTCCCTTGTATAATACGGATCATCCCCTTCATCTTCTACCCGGGAATCTTTCAGATGAAACTGATAACGCAACGCATCACTGTCCGCCGTCTTTTCCTTGAGAGTCACCATATGGTCGCCCCGATGACCCGTTTCGCTGTCATACGTACCGTTATAATAAAAATAATCCCCGGTTGCCACATTCTGAATCATAAAGTTAACGGAATCTTTGCCCGGAAAAACATACCACGCCGCACTGTCATTTTCCAGTACATCCTTATTCAGTATTTTTTCTGATACAATAAACCCTTCCGCATCCGCCATCAGGTAGGAAGTACGGTGTCCTCTCCTTACATTCAGGTTTTTCAGATAATATTTCGCTCCTTCTACCGGTTCAAAAATACGGTCAGGCACAGGAGGTGCAGGCGGTTCATAAGGCACTAATCCGTCCTCAACCATACCTTGTACTATCAGGACATTAATAAGATAAAGCATTTCTTCTCCCGTATCTTCGTGAGCCCCATTTATACCATAAGGCCAGAAATGCATCCGATCCCCCTTTACATATTCTTCCGGATCGCCGGTCATAAACTGAAGATTTTTATTCGCCATTTCCCCGGTCCACTTACCATTCACCATATATTCATACCATGAACTATGCTGACCGCCACCCATTACATGCGCCATTTCATGCAACACCGTGCCTACTTTATGGTAGGACTGATTTTTTCCAAACCTTACACTGCCGGCATAATTGGCATCGGCCGTCTGTACGCCTGTATTATACTGTACATACAAATGTTTGTTTTTAATGGAAGTGAAATTATTGTAATACTCAATAGCCTGTTTCACGGAATTTTCAAGATTATCGAAAATAGCCGCATGGTCAGGATTATTGTCCCTGGCGATAGAATAGGTTACTTCCCCTTTCTCTATGGTTCTGAGTACAATTTCATTCCCATATATTACATTATCCTCCCGGTCCACTGCATAACCGCGCAAATAATAATCCGTTTCCGGCGTAAGATCTGTTATTGTGATAAACAGGTCGTCTGACGTAGTCGGTTTTTTCAAGCCATCTACTGTTGGCTCAGTTTCCGTAGCCCAACAAATGCCATACTCTGTGATATCAGCAATCCGGCTTTCATCCGGATACACTTTACAGAATGCCGTTGTAGCTCCACGGACAAAAAACGGATCGGTAGTTATAAGAGGCACAGGATCGGCATGCAGACTTAAACATAAACCTGCAAACAAGATGAAAAGTATGTGTTTCTTCATGCTATATAAAATAATTATTAGTTAATAATCAATATCTACAAATATAACACAAACACGCTAAAAAGCAAAATACAATGGGACATAAAACAGGAATAATAAAAAAACAAGAAGGAAATTATTAATAATTTCCTTCTTGTTTTTTTAAGAACTACACATCCGGATTAAATCAATCCTGCCTCCTTCAACAGATCATAAATAATAGTCCCCTTGCTTCTTTCCACTCCCTTTTTCTCCAAGAATTTAAGGATAAACGGTAATTTAAGATCATGTATCTTTTTTCCGTCCAGCAAACGTGCCGAAGAATTGAGCAAAGTACGGACATCATAACAGGACGCAAATACTTCCGGCACTCCCCGGTCTATGTTCAGCAATGTGTAAACAGCTTCCATTGCCGTACGTACGGAATATTCCGTGGTAAAAACCGTGTCCCTCTCCGTTTCGGCAAAGTTTCCTATAAAAGCGAGGTTCACAGAGCCTTTAGGAACAACAAGCGGCCTGTCCCCTAATGAGCGAGGCATAAAATAGGACATCACATAAGGCATTAAACACGGAATGGTATTCACTGAATTCATAGCCAAATCATGAATTTCATGTTCCGGCACTCCCATATGAAACAACCATTCTTCGGCTATCTCTACTCCGGAACAATCTTTCATCGGTTTCTTCACATAATCTCCCGGTTTATCGGAAAACAAACCGTAAATCCACACCACCAACTGCCCCTCCGGCTGCTTTTTAAAATGAGGCTGACGATTCAGCGTCCAGCTCATCAGCCAACTGGAATCTTTTACCGACACAATTCCCCCTGTCACAACTTTCCCTGCAAAAGGATCGCGCCCACATATCTTCTCGATATAAGCAGGCACTTTCATGTCCAGAGTAGTAGCCGTAGCCGAAATGAAACAGCTTTCCTCTATGTTACCGCAAAACTTCACGGGTTTTCCGAAAGAGTCATCCTGTACAGCCATATTCTTCCAAAGACTCCAACTTCCGCCCGAAGAAGGGTTTAATTCCGCTTTATGATGTTGATCCCCATACGTAGAACTTTCTGTGATACTTCCATTGGT
The DNA here is from genome assembly GCA_023391625.1 of Bacteroidota bacterium. Taxonomy (GTDB): domain Bacteria; phylum Bacteroidota; class Bacteroidia; order Bacteroidales; family Paludibacteraceae; genus QVMH01. The sequence continues at coordinate 88,642 of JAEWAN010000032.1, forward strand.
TACAAACACAAGATCATTTTCCGTCAGGTTGATTTCTTTCTCTTTTCCATCCTGTATATAAATAATTCTACGGGCAATCTTTTTTCCATCTTGTTTTTCCATCACAATGTTCCTGACCTGAGTGTCGTACATAAAATGCACACCCTCTCCCTCCAAAAACTTAACCAAAGGCATGACCAAAGATTCATACTGGTTATATTTGGTAAATTTCAATGCCGAGAGATCTGGAAGCCCACCGATATGATGTATAAAACGAGCTATATAACGCCTCATTTCCATAGCGCTGTGCCACTCTTCAAAAGCAAACATAGTACGCCAGTACAACCAGAAATTTGAATCAAAAAATTCTTTTGAAAAAACGTCACTGATCCGCTTATCATTCAATTCTTCCTCCGAAGTCATAAACAACTTTACAATTTCCTCCGAAGCTTTCTCCGATAAGGTAAACTTTCCGTCTGTTTGAGCACTTTTTCCCCGGTTCATCGTCGCACGCATATGCGAATAATTAGGGTCTTCCTTATTCAGCCAATAAAATTCATCCAATACGGAAGCGTCTTTCACCTCAAGAGAGGGTACAGAACGAAACAAATCCCAAAGACATTCGAAATGGTTTTCCATTTCACGCCCTCCCCGGATAATGAAACCTCTGTCCGGCTGATGTATACCGTCCAGACTTCCACCGGGAAGCGGTAACTCTTCAAAAATTCTGATTTTGTCGCCTTTCATCTGACCGTCACGAATCAAAAAAACGGCAGCCGACAGAGAAGCTAATCCCGATCCTACCAGATAAGCAGTTTTCCGGTCTACATTCTCCGGCTTTTTAGGCTTTGCAAAAGCCTCATAATTTCCATTACTGTGATACATAAATTTTTCTTTTTATTGTTAATAATTCAGGTTACAGAGATGCCTGTTACAGCTATTCATATTTATAACAGTACCAGGCAATTATAGTTCATTATTTATTGTATTTTTGTAGTAACGGAACAGAGGAAAGCATATCATTATGACAAAAAATCTATCGGACATGAGCAATGAGGAATTATGGAAATTATTTCCCATCATCCTCACAGGACACAACCCGGAGTGGAAAAAAGATTACCTACAGGAAAAAAGTCTTTTAGAAAAAATACTGGGAGAAAAACAAATTAGCAGAATAAACCATATCGGCAGTACCGCCGTGCCGGGATTGATAACAAAACCTACCATTGACATATTACTGGAAATCACATTGGGCACGGTTCCGGAAACACTGAAATCCCAACTGGAAGCGGGAGGGTACATTTTCAGTCCTCAACCGGACAAACCGGCTCCACACATGATGTTTATGAAAGGATATACTCCGAATGGATTTGCGGATAAAGTATATCATATCCACATCCGCTATTCCGGCAACTGGGATGAACTTTATTTCCGGGACTACTTGATAGAACACCCGGACATTGCCAAAGAATACGGTATGTTAAAGATGAGCCTGCTGAAACAATATCGTTACAACAGGGATGGTTATACGGAAGCAAAAGGCGATTTTATCAGAAAGATAACAACAATAGCTAAAGAAAAATATAAATAAAGGAATAAGTTATCTCTCACCGGTTAATATGCTCCATTTACAAAATAAACTTCATACAGGAGTTCGTCTTCTTCATAAACAAAATAGCCAATGTCTTTCTTCACGTTTTTCTTGATGATGGGAGACATCGAGAGTTTGGATTGATCTAAATGCTCTAACTCTTTAATCGCGATATAGGGAAATATCACTTTCCGGTCTTTTACACTTTGCACTTTTTTAACGGCATAACTATAAAACAAGGCTTCATAATCAATCGGTAATCTCATGGCTATTAATTTATAATTATTGGTCTATAGTAGCATCATCACTACGCGCACACATAACAACCAAGTCTCCTCACAAATATAATTTTTTTTAATAAAAACAGGTAATAAAAATCAATATTTATTCAAAAAAAATTCCAAAACTAAGATTCAGTACCTTAAAAAGCGTTTTTTTAAATCGTAACAAGCCCTATTTACCCTATAAAACAGACCAAAAATCACTTGTTAAAACAACAATTTTAATCCACAAAAACAGCTGATAGCCCTATTTTCCGGAACCGGATACGATAAAAAACGGAAAACCTCACCGGACAATGAACATATTTTAACTTCCGTTACACACAAGCAGACAGACCGTAAAAAAACAAAGTTCCAATTTACAATAAAGCCGGACTATCTTAAATAATCCGGCCTCCTGTATTTTGAAGTCTTTATAATAAACTTACCTTAACTTTACCTTCACAATGGGCTGCTCCTGCTTTTCATCCAAAGGATAATGAACTAATTTAGTTTTCGTAAAATCAATATCGTTCAAATCGATACAACGAATACTGCTATTGTACATTGTCCTGTAATACAACTTCCGATGGGTCAAATCTACCACCGAAGTCCATTGGGTTGCACTGGGTATATCGGTAACCTTTCCTTTTTCAAACTCCACTCCAATAGGAATATCAAAATTATTCAATATGTGGAAACTCTGTATAACCGTATTTTCTCCAGTTTCAAGCTGAGGCGCTGTTGTCTGGTAAAAGAAAGCACGGATAAAACGTGAAGGGGGAGTAACATCGCCCGGCATACCTAAAAAACCGGTACCGGCGCCAAACGGATTAAGCTGCACATTACCCATTTCTTTAGATGGGGCTGAACCGGCATAGAGATTGATATAATTATTTAAATTCGTTACATGCCAAGGGAAACCCGGAGAATTGGTCAACACGCCCGCCTTATTATCATATATCTGCGGGACTCCATCTACTATTTCCACGACAATCTGTTTACCGGAAGCATCTCCTACACGCCAATGTACCGTAGAACTGCCCTCCAAAGCTACTATACGTACTGAAGGCACAGCAGCCTTGACCTCTTCCACTGTAGCAAACTGTGACAATACCCATGATACAAATTGTAAATCAGACAAATACAAATCACTTTTCCCTGCTTCATACTCCGGATATTTTCCATATCCCGGAAAATAGAACAACCCGGCTGACAATCCGGCTTCATTCACACCATCTACAATAAATTCTTTCTGAACAACAGACAAACCAACCATCCCATACCTGGCCTGAAAAGTCATTCCATTTATTCCGGTCGGAGTATAAGACGTGAATTTTTCTCCCCGGGGCACAATCACATATTCACTTACTAATTCACTACCTCCCCACTCTATGGTACGGGCCTGAATATAACTGCCATCTTTAGCCGTAAGGGAAATACCGGTACACGCTTCTGCTGATATAAAACCTACGGCTATCAACATCACAACAAAGGAAGGAAACATTAATTTTAATTTCATAGTTTTCAATGATTTAATTATTCAAGATATTGCATATAACAACAGCAGACAGCCGGAATGTTCTCCCGTTATAGTTTTTTAAGGAATAAACTTCTTTTGATGAATACTTGCACAACTTTCTATGCGACTGATTTCGGGCTTTAGACTGCAAAAATGGAGGGAAATACAAATATGAATCTTGAAAAACTCTCTATCCTAAAATACCACAGAAACAAATCACTTCGGACTTTTTATTAATTGCCGCATTCCCATGACTATCCATACAGAAAGCACAAAAGGGGCTGTTAAGGTAGTAATGCCTACCCTCATTCCAGCTATCTGCAAAACCACTGAAAGTAATACGGAAAGTACACTCCAAAGAAATCCACGCCAGGAACAATCGCCCAATGCAATAGCACACAACACTGCATTATATCCAAAAATTCCGGCATTTAATACCGAATAATCTTCTCCGGTAAACCAATACATGCCCAAAGGCAACAACGCTCCTAAAACTGCATACACTGCATTAAGAGGGGAATTCACTAAAATACCCAAAAGAAAAAACAAACCAGTAAACAGGTTATCCCCCTGAAACATTACCTGACCTATATGAAAGCTAAAAGCGCGAAACAAATCAAACGAATTTTGCACTTCATCTGCTGTCGGTTCCTGTAACAACAAGGAGGATAAAAAGTAACGGCAAACTGCCAGTAAAATCCAAACCGAGATTATAAACGGGGCTGTAAAGCCGGGTAGTTTATCCTGTTTTTTCAGTATGTAAGTAATCCATGTGGAAAGCCAGGCTGTTATAACTAATAACAACACAGACATCAAATTCAACTCTAAAAACACCCCTACGGCAATTCCTACTAACGTACCGTTAAATCCATACAAGCCGTTACGAATATCGTCATGGGAATAACCGGAAAGCCAGGCAGCCAAAGTACTTACTATATTACCGCCAAAAGCCAACAATGCTAAAATCCATGAATTTAACGCAATACCCACCAACATCAACAAGCCGGAAAAAGCATTATTCTGGAACATCACCTGCCCGATTCCTCTTCCTATGACCAACAATATCTCACGCATATTTTTTTTGCCTGCAAAAATATTAAAAACATACTAAAAAAGAATTATCACACAATAAGTACTTTGAAACAAAATCATCTTTTAAAACGTAAAACTAAACAATTCGGATGCAGACCTAAATAAAAAATTTCGTATACCCGATTGTAGAACAGTCTGTAAAACAAATAGCAACAATCACACTTCCCCTATATTTTATTCTTTTTATATTACACAATCGATAAAACAACTAATATCATTTATCCACAAAAACCGCACCTATAAAAACAATCAATCCATAATAAGCATAAAAACTTATTATGGATTGATTAATAAAATTATGTTCTAACTTACAATTATCTAAAATTGCAGTACAAATAGCTTTATTTCACGAATTTTATTGATTTATCGCCAACCTTAGCAATGTAAACACCTGAAAGTAAAGAAGCTTAAACAATCACATCATCCTATTTAAATTAGTTTTCAAACGTTATGTTCACGGCATTCAGTCCCCGCTTACCCCGCTCTAAGTCAAAGAATACAATATTCCCCTCCTCTACTTCCGCCGGAGCATTACTGATATGAAAAAAATATTTATCCGTCCCGGCAAGATCTTTAATAAAACCATAACCTTTAGATTCATTGAAATGCTCAACCCTGCCTTTGTAAATAACAGGTTCTTCTTTTTCTTTCTTTGGTACGGAAATTACGATATCATCCTGATTAATCTTTTCCTTTTTCTTGGATGTATCCGGAGGAGTACTTGTAAGCATGCCGTTTTCGTCGACATAAGCTATCATATCATCCAACGAGCTGGATTTTCCATTTAACTTGCGGTCCTCTTTTCTTTTTTGTTTTTCTTCACGCTTTGTCTGTTTCTTTTTTTCATTATCACGTTTACTAAATGTTGCTGGTCTTGCCATGTATTATCCTTTTTAATTAAATTCTGTTTTATATTTTTAAATCACATCTTCCACAATCAATATATCTTTCTGATGTTACTATGAATGGGAAAATCCATTATTCAGCCAGAACGGCCGTATTGATTTTCTTTCCGGTCAATTTTTGTATTCCCCTAACCAAAGGTAGCTCCTCATTAGAACAAAAGCTCAAAGCTTTACCTTTATTTCCGGCACGCCCGGTACGTCCGATACGGTGTACATACGTTTCCGGAACATTAGGAAGATCGTAATTAATAACCAGAGGCAACTCACTCACATCTATTCCCCGAGAAGCTATATCCGTAGCCACCATTACCCGGGTATGTCCCGATTTAAAATTGGCGAGCGCCGATTGCCTTGCCGACTGGCTTTTATTACCGTGAATAGCTTCACTACCAATTCCTGCCTTTTTCAGCATACGTACAATTTTATCTGCACTAAATTTTGTGCGGGAAAAAACCAGTACAGACTGATTGCCAGCCCTTTTTAAAAGAGAAACCAACAAGTCGTTTTTCTCTTTTTTCTCCACAAAATAAATATATTGCTCTATAGCATCAACAGTCGCCACTTTAGGTATCAAATCTATCTTAACAGGATTATTAAGCAATGATTTGGTTAGAGACACAATAGAAGGAGGCATTGTAGCAGAAAAGAACAATGTCTGTTTCTTTTCCGGCAGTTTGGGTAAAATCCTCTTTATATCATGAATAAATCCCATATCAAGCATCCGATCCGCTTCATCCAGGACAAAGTGTTCTATAGAATCAAGATTTATGTAATGCTGGTTCATCAGGTCTATTAAACGTCCCGGAGTAGCAATTAAGATATCAACCCCCTGACGCAGTTTTTCTGTTTGCGGACGTTGGTTTACCCCTCCGAATATAACGCAGTGCCTCAACGATGTATATTTGGCGTAAGTAGTGACACAGTCATTAATCTGGATAGCCAACTCACGGGTAGGAGTAAGTATCAAGGCTTTTATTTTACGTTGTTTATTACGGTCTTTTGTTTCCAACAGATTCTGTATGACAGGAATAGCAAAAGATGCCGTTTTTCCTGTTCCGGTTTGCGCACATCCTAAGACATCACGCCTTGCAAGCGCGGCAGGAATAGCTTTTTCTTGTATAGGAGTAGGAGTTACATATCCTTCCTCTGCGATTGCCCTTAAAATGGGCTCTATAATATTCAGTTCTTTAAATGTCATAAATTAGTGTTGCCAGCCAAGCCGGCTTTTGTTATAAATTATATAGTATAAAATGTTTACTTATCAAAAAGTATCCTGGGCACAGACATATACACTGCGCATATAAGCCCGATAATCACTTTTATATAAACAAACATTATTGTTGTCTGCCAATAGTAATATTCATTGTTTTTATTGCTAACAATAAGCATGAGAAAAATCATATTCAGAAAAACATTCTGAACAGCTTTTTCATTTAACCGGACGCAGTATCAATTCAGCGTTTGCACTGTTACTGACAGTCCTCTCTATAGGTAAGTGTTGAAAAAATAAGGAATGTAAAATCCGGATTACGAAATTAAAACATTATAGGGCCTCATAAGGTCTTGCTTTAAGCGGACATTTCCGGATTAGTTCTGATAAACATTCACATACAGAACAAAAATAACCGCCCTTATAATAATTTTAACGTAATTGGCACATTATAGAGATAATGCACAAGAGATAAAATGATTTCAAAATAGAAAACTCAGGATATGAAAATCCTGATTGTTACAATATATTCAAAATATGATGAGTTGCTATTTGCAGACACTTGGTTGTCACCACACCTTGAGTTCTTGTTTTAAAATTTTAAGAATGGAAATCTACAATTTCCATTCTTAAATAAGATGTAATCAATAACGTCTTGAATTATTGTATCCGCCTCCACGGTTTCCACCGAAAGAAGTTTTTTCTGTCCTTGGTCTGGCCACACTGACAGAAATTACTTTGCCGTCAAATTCAGCCTGATTCAATTCTTTAATAGCTGTTTCGCCCTCTGTTTCGTTAGGCATTTCTACAAAACCGAATCCTCTGGATCTTCCAGATTCTCTGTCTGTAATAATTTTCGCTGAAGATACTTCTCCGTATTCTTCCAATAATCCTCTTAAGTCGGCATCATTAACGCCATAACTTAAACCTGAAATGTAAATGTTCATTTAAAAAATTTTAATGTAAATAATAAAATTGAGGAGGAAAAATTAAGGAGAGACTACTTAAAATGAAGTATAAAAAGAAGAACTATTCTATAAGATTCTAACTCAATTCTGTGCAAAGGTAATGCAATTTATTTGATAATCAACTTTTTTTACCTTTATTCACAAAAATAAAACTCCAAAGAACCCTGAAATAAAAACAATAAGTACAGAAAAAGACGGGTGAAAGGGCCACAGGTTAGGAACTTAAAAAAAAAAGATGCGATTTTATTTTAAAAAATATTTTATTCTCCCTTTATAAAACTATCCGTACATACACAACAAGCCTCACTACATACGAATAGTTTTGTATCCTAATTTGATTTGTCGTACTTTTGCAGCCGCTAAAAACGAATCAATTATATATCGCGAAGAAATAATGAACACCATACGCAACCATAAGGCACATCCCTGGCATGGAATCAATCCTGGGGACAACCTGCCGGACGAAGTAACTACTTTTATAGAAATAGTACCTACTGACACCGTTAAATATGAAGTGGATAAAGAATCCGGTTATTTGTCCATAGACAGGCCGCAAAAATATTCCAACATAGTGCCGGCTCTATATGGCTTCATACCTAAAACATATTGTTCCCGGAAAGTGGCGGAACTAACTAACCTGCAACTGGGAAGAACTGATATTGAAGGCGACCGCGACCCGCTGGATATTTGCGTACTAACAGAAAAAGACGTAACCCACGGAGATATTATTGCCGTAGCACGCCCTATCGGCGGGTTCAGATTACTGGACCAGAATCAGGCGGATGATAAAATCATAGCCGTACTGAAAGATGATATGATATATAGTGAATACAATGACATCAAGGATTTACCGGAACAAATAGTAAACCGTCTGGTACACTATTTCACTACTTACAAAGACCTGCCCTCCGACAGCGAACCACGCATGGTATTGACACAGATCTACGGAGCTGAGACGGCCAAGGATGTTATATTACGGTCTATAGACGACTATAACGAAGAAATAGTTCACAATCCAGATCAGAAGCTATAACTTAACGGACAGTTCCATTCCGGTACAAGCTGAATATATATTCTGCAATTGGTGGAGGTACTTAATCTCCATCAATTTAAGATATTCATGATCGTCCTCATCATAAGCAAATAAAGTCAGCTTATGGTTCTCCATCCCTGCAACCAGCATATCGCCAAGCAAAAGGTGATTTTTGGTCAAATGTTTATTTATACCTATCTGCAGCAAAAGCGACTCTGTCATAGGAATACCCATAAGGTTCGGGGTACTACACTCTATCGTTTCATCTTTTTCCATATCACGCAACATCACCATATACGAATAAATTGCCTCAATACGGTAAGGCCTGTCCGGAGGATATTTCTCCATCCTTACATATACATAATTCCCGATACGCAAATCTCCGGTTCTCATAACTATTCCATTTTAATCCATTAATTGACAATCCTTCCTATATACGCACAACAAGCTTCATCTTTCTATGCAATAATACATTTTTTTGATCGAATAAAAAAATACAGGTATGACATTCATCTATCCTACAAAAAATTCTGCCCTCAAGACCACCCGTACCATTAAAACATAAGGCTGAAATTCTCTATAAAACCATATGAGTATCTAAAAACTCGTTTAAAATAATGTAATTTTAATAAATATTTCAGGAACTATTCTTTTTTATGAAGATATTTAGTTCTTGTATTCTCAAAATCTACATATTATCAAAAAGCGATTAGAAAATATCAATAGCCATAAAGAGACTGAAAACCAAAACAATAAAACACAAAACCTATACTTAATAATCTAAAATCAGGTTAATAGATATTAAACAGCTATTTTATAGCACTAAATAAGAGTTATATTTGCACTTGTTTGAAAAAATAATAACAAATTACACATACATACACACAATATGAATCAAACAGTTGATATTCGGGAACTTAATGAACGTATAGAAAAACAAAGCTCATTCATTGACGCTTTAGTTATGGGAATGGACAAGGTTATCGTAGGGCAGAAACATTTAGTTGATTCACTATTGATAGGCTTATTATCTGACGGGCACATTTTGCTGGAAGGTGTTCCGGGGTTGGCTAAAACACTGGCCATCAAAACTCTTTCTGATCTGATAAAAGCAGACTTCAGTCGTATACAGTTTACACCAGACCTTCTGCCTGCCGACGTTACCGGTACAATGATATACAGTCAGAAAAAAGAAAGTTTTGACATAAAGAAAGGACCGATATTCGCAAACTTTATTCTGGCCGATGAAATAAACCGTGCTCCGGCCAAAGTACAAAGTGCATTACTGGAGGCCATGCAGGAACGCCAGGTTACAATCGGTGAAAGCACTTATAAACTTGAAGAACCTTTTTTGGTGCTTGCCACTCAGAACCCTTTGGAACAAGAAGGTACTTATCCGCTTCCTGAAGCACAGTTAGACCGTTTCATGCTAAAGGTTGTGATTAACTACCCGAAGAAAGAAGAAGAAAAAATAATCATTCGTCAGAACATCAGCAAAATCAAACCTTCCGTATCCCCTATTTTATCGCCTGAAGATATTATAGCTGCACGCGACGTGGTGAAAGAAGTGTACATAGACGAAAAAATAGAACGTTACATTGTAGACATCGTTTTTGCAACCCGTTTTCCGGAAGAATACGGACTGGATTTTCTGAAAGAAATGATATCATACGGAGCCTCACCCCGTGCTTCTATAAACCTCGCACTGGCAGCCCGTGCATACGCATTTATCAAACGCCGTGGATATGTTATTCCGGAAGATATCCGTGCCGTATGCTACGATGTTCTACGCCACCGTATAGGTTTAAGCTACGAAGCAGAAGCCAACAACATGACTTCAGATGAAATTATTACAGAAATATTAAATGCAGTCGAAGTGCCTTAATGAAGAGGCCGCACATATCTTCCCTTTCACTGTCAAGTTGTGGAAAATAATATTTTTGACGTTTTGTATTGTGGAACCTTGAAATAGAAGTTGTGGAAACCAGTGAATTATTAAAACAAGTACGAAAGATTGAGATAAAAACCAAAGGTTTGTCTCAAAATATCTTTGCCGGAGAATACCATTCTGCCTTCAAAGGCTTAGGAATGACATTTGCCGAAGTACGGGAGTACCAGTATGGAGACGATGTGCGTTCCATAGACTGGAACGTAACGGCACGTCTGGGACATCCTTACGTAAAAGTATTCGAAGAAGAACGTGAATTAACGGTCATGCTGCTTATTGACGTTTCCGGCAGCCGGGATTTCGGTACGATATCCAAAATGAAAAAAGATATTTTTACCGAAGTGGCTGCAACTCTGGCATTTTCCACTATCCAAAATAACGACAAAATAGGCGTTATCTTCTTTTCCGACAAAATAGAAAAATTCATTCCCCCTAAAAAAGGGAGAAAACATGTTCTTCATATCATTCGTGAACTGATAGATTTTAAACCGGACAGTAATAAAACCGATATTGCAGGAGCGCTACGTTACCTGACCAATGTAATAAGGAAAAAATCAACGGCTTTTATTATTTCCGACTTCATAGACGACAATTTTGAAAAGGAACTGCAGATAGCAAACCGGAAACATGATGTTGTTGCATTGCAGGTATATGACATACGCGAAGCAGAAATGCCTAATGTAGGACTTATAAAATTAAAAGACGCAGAAACAAACGAACGTATCTGGGTAGATACTTCAGACCGCCGCCTGCGTACCGCATACAGAAACAACTGGGGAGAAAAACAACTGGCATTACAAAAGACATTCTTAAAATCAGGGATCGACTGGGTCACCATGTCTACCTCTGAGGATTATGTCCGTGCTCTGATGAAGCTATTCAGGCAACGGGCATAAAACAGAATTCAGAAGATGATCATGATGAAAAAAATATTCGCATACAGTTTCTTTTTTATTTTATTATTCTGTGGTATCTTCCAGGCGCAAGCCCAGAAAATCACAGTAGAAACACGCATTGATTCTACGTCCATATGGATTGGGGAACAAACCAATTTTTCACTCGAAGTTACCCAACAACCGGGACAAAACATTACATTCCCACTATTTTCAGATATCATTCCGGGAGGACTTGAAATTGTAGAACCTTTAAAAATAGACACTATACAGGGAAGCGATAACAATATCATAGTAAGACACAACTATCGTGTTACCGCATTTGAAGATTCTTTACTATACATTCCTCCGTTTCCGGTAGTGGCAGACAGTGATACCGTATGGTCCAAATCTGCATCGCTGAAAGTTGTGCAGCCTTTTGCCATTGACATGGAAGAAAATTCCATTACCGATATCAAAACCGTATACACCCCTCCTGTAAACTGGAAAGGAATTATCAAAATAGCCCTGCTGGTTATACTGCTGCTGGCTCTTATCGCCGGATTATATATCCTGATAAAAAAATACATACAGAAAAAGCCGGTAGAAGAACCGTTACCGCTCATTCCGGATGAACCGGCTCATATCATTGCATTAAGAGAGCTTAACCGGATACGTGAGCAGAAACTATGGCAGCAAGAACGGATCAAAGAGTATTACACTGATTTGACGGATGTAATCCGCACATATACCGGACGGATGTTCAATATCAATGCCCGGGAAATGACCTCTGACGAATTGCTCAATTCCCTATCGTCTATGCGTAAGGAACAAAAAGAGGTATATGAAAAATTAAGCATGATCCTGAAAACAGCAGACCTGGTAAAATTTGCCAAATGGAAACCATTGCCTACTGAAAATGAAACCTGCCTGAATAATGCATTCTATTTTATAGAATCGACAAAAGTAGAAGAGCAGGAAGAAGAAAAAGTTGTCTTCATTGAAGAAAAAGAGAATAAAGACATTTAATAACTCAAAAGATAGTATTTACAATATATAAATGATGACATTTCATAATCCGGAATATTTATTATTTTTACTATTGCTTATCCCAATGATAGTTTGGTATATATGGGAAATGCAAAAGTCCGATGCCAGTTTACAAATATCCTCGCATCAGGACTTGAAGCTATATACCAAAACTCTCAAAGTACGGATGCGCCACTTGCCTTTCATATTAAGAATCATAGGGCTTGTTTTCTTAATTATAGCAATAGCAAGACCGCAGAAATCAGACAAGTGGAAAACGGAAAATACAGAAGGGATAGACATAATGATAGCTTTAGATACTTCCACCTCCATGGAACTGACTGATTTTAAGCCTAACCGTCTGGAAGCAGCCAAAGCATTAAGTACCGAATTTATAAAATCCAGACCCAATGATAATATCGGCCTGGTAGTCTTTGCAGGAGAAAGTTTTACCCAATGCCCTCTTACCACCGACCACGCCGTACTCATCAACATGCTTAACGGAGTCACTTTTAATATGATAGAGGACGGTACTGCCATCGGGTTAGGACTGGCTAATGCAGTAGCCCGCATAAAAGACGGCCCTGCCAAATCCAAAGTCATTATATTACTGACCGATGGAACAAACAACCGAGGCGACATCACCCCCATTACTGCGGGAGAAATAGCCCAGACTTTCGGAATACGGGTCTATACCATTGGAGTGGGTTCCTATGGAGAGCTGAAAATACCTTATCAAACGCCGTTAGGAGTCCGTTACCACACGGTAGAGAACAATTTTGACGAGAAACCTTTAAAAGAAATAGCCGAATTAACAGGAGGAAGCTATTTCCGAGCAACAGACAATACTTCCCTGCGCAGCATATATCAGGAGATAGACCAGTTAGAAAAAACAAAAATCCGTGTCAGGGAATTCAGCAATAAACAGGAAGCATATCATATCTTTGCACTCCTGTCGCTTATATGTATAGGTCTTGAAATATTATTACGAAATACGGTATTCAAATCAAACCCGTAAAACAAAATTAACGAACTATGTTTCTATTTGCAGAACCCAAATATTTATTTTTACTACTACTGGTACCCGTACTGGTAGGCGTATTTATATACTCTGTACAAAAGAGAAAACGGAACATAAAGAAATTTGGTGATCCGGCCTTGTTAGAAGGACTAATGCCCAATGTTTCCAAGATACGCCCCCATGTAAAATTCTATATCCAGCTTACGGCGTTCATCCTCATTGTCATAGTACTGGCACAGCCGCAGTTCGGATCTAAAGAAGAAAAAATAACCCGAAAGGGAATTGAAGTGATGATAGCCCTTGACGTATCCAACTCAATGCTCGCGGAAGATATCAAACCCAACCGGCTGGAAAAAGCCAAACAGATAGTATCACAGTTGGTAGACAATATGGAAAACGACAAAATCGGTTTAATTGTATTTGCAGGAGATGCATTCATACAGCTGCCTATTACCGTGGACTACGTTTCGGCAAAGATGTTTCTGTCGTCCATCAATCCGCAATTAGTTCCCCGTCAGGGTACAGCCATAGGTACGGCCATAGACGTAGCCATCAAATCGTTCGGGCTAAAAAATGAGTCAGGACGGTCTATCATAGTAATTACAGACGGTGAAAACCATGAAGACGATGCCGTAGGAGCAGCCAAGCTGGCTGTAGAAAACGGAATCACGGTAAATGTTATCGGGATGGGACGTCCGGAAGGAGCACCTATTCCCATACCAGGTACAATGAGTTTCCGTAAAGACAAAAACGGTCAGGTAGTCGTTACAAAACTGAATGAGACCATGTGCCGTGAAATAGCCCAAGCCGGAAACGGCATATACGTGCGGGCTGACAATTCAAACACAGCTTCCAAAGCCATTGTTAATGAATTGGATAAATTAGCTACATCTGAAATTGAATCGGTGGTATATACGGAACACAACGAACAATACCAGTCATTTGCTTTTTTCGCGCTATTCCTATTAATGGCAGATTTCTATATCTTTTATCGTAAGAACAAACGTTTGTCTAAAATCAAATTATTTGACCTGAAAGATAAAATTACCGAGTAAATTTGTTTCTGCAACAGGATTTTATTTATTTGAACTTTATACATTCATGATAAGAAAAACAAGCTTAATATCACTGCTCACGCTACTTAGCATTTCCCTGTATTCACAGGGAGGGGAAGGTTATGTGCGCTCCGGCAATAAATATTATAACGATCAGAAATATTCAGAAGCGGAAGTTGAATACCGTAAAGCTTTATTAAAAGACCCTCAATCTTTTGAGGCTAACTTCAATCTGGGGAATGCTTTGGTTCGTCAGGAGAAATATCAGGAAGCCGCCACTTTTTATAATAATGCCATTCCGCAAAAACGTAAAGACAAAGAAAAACTGGCTGCTGCTTATCACAACCTTGGTAATTCACTACTGCTAAATGACCAGGTGGAAGGAAGTATTGAAGCTTATAAAACGGCATTAAAAAATAATCCGTCCGACAATGACACCCGCTATAACCTGGCTTTTGCACAGCAACGGTTAAAAGAACAGCAACAAAACCAGCAGAATCAGCAAGACCAGAACCAGCAACAACAGCAGGAAAAGGAACAACAAGAGCAACAGCAACAAAACGAACAGCAGCAACAAGAAAACGAGCAGGAAAAAGAACAACAGGAACAAGAGCAAGAAGAACAAAACCAAAATCAACAGGGACAACAGCAAGATTCGCCACAAATGTCTCAGGAAAATGCACAACAAATTCTGGATGCTTTGCTCGAAGATGAAAAAGACACACAAGAAAAAGTAAAAAAACAAAATAAGAAAAATACAAAAAAAGCGGATAAAGACTGGTAGTATATATATGTACCGGATGATTTAAGAACGAAATTACTAAAACACTGCTACCGAAAAACAATGTATTCTAATATGAAAAAGCATATTTTCTTTTTAATCTTATTTTTCTCAACGATTTTTATAACCAAAGCTGATGAACCTATAAAATTTGAAGCTTCAGCCCCTACACAAGTAATATTAGATCAGCCATTCCAGATTGTGTACAGTCTTAATGCCTCCGGAAAAGATTTCCGGTTACCAGAAATTACAGACTTTGACCTGCTGGCCGGCCCGTTTACATCACGTTCGTCAAGCACACGTATTATTAACGGAGAAAGAACATCTTCCACCTCCTACACCTATACTTATACTTTTTTGCCAAAACGTACGGGGACATTCACCATTCCGTCTGCCACTATCACCATAAAAAGAGAAAAACATACATCCAACGGACTCACCATAGAAGTGCTTCCTCCTGATGCACCTGTTACACCTGACGATAGCAGAGGCAACACCCAAAACAACGGAAATGCATCTGACGGCAGCATATCCAATGAAAACCTGTTCATGAGAACCCTGGTTTCAAAAATAAATGTTTATGAACAAGAAGCGATATTACTCACGTACAGGCTATACTCTTACAACCTGGACGTAGTGAATTACAGCGTAAAACAATTCCCCGACTTCAAAGGATTCATGAAAAACGACCTTGAAAACAGGCAACCACAAATGAATCTTGAAAATTACAAAGGACGGAATTATACGGTCGTGGACTTATACCAAACAATTCTGTTTCCACAACATACAGGTGAACTTTCTATTGACAAAGCTGATTTTGAATTTATTTTACGGATACAAAACCCGAATGTGGGACGTAGCTTATTTGATAGCTTTTTCGACTCTTATACTAATGTTTCCAGAAACATCAGCGCCCCTGCTGTGAAAATAAAAGTCAATGAACTGCCAAGCTCTAATAAACCGATGGCTTTTAACGGAACTGTAGGAACATTTAAAATGACCTCCTCAATCTCAGCCGAAGAAATCAAGGCTAACGAGGCTGTAACCATAAAAATAGACATTGAAGGTTCCGGAAACATGCGTATGGTGAAAACACCGGTTCTTAAACTGCCAGATAGCTTTGAAACATACGATCCTAAAGTGAATAACAATTTTAATGCTACAACTTCCGGAGTCAATGGAAGCAAAACAATAGAATATCTGTTTATTCCACGTCATTCCGGAGAGTTTGATATTCCCCCGGTTGAGTTCTGCTACTTTGACACCCAATCAAAATCATACAAAACACTCCGTACCCCCAACTATCATTTGAATGTACTAAAAGCAGAGGACGGCACAGCAACCGCTCCTACCGTTATTGAAAACTACACGGGAAAAGAAGTTGTAAAACAGTTAGGCAGTGACATACGCTATATCCATACCGGCAATATAGAACTGTCAGAACAAAAACCGATGCTGGTCGGAACAGTCACCTCCTGGTTAATGTTCCTGATACCATTATTAATAGCATTAATCATATTCATCTATCTAAGCAAGCAAGCCAAAGAAAACGCCAATATCCATATGGTAAAAAACAAAAAGGCTAATAAAATAGCTCAAAAACGCCTTAAACTGGCAAACAAGCTATTAAAAGACGGTAAAAAAGATCAGTTCTACGATGAAGTACTAAAAGCCGTTTGGACTTACCTAAGTGATAAGCTATCCATTCCTATGGCTACTTTAACAAAAGACAAAGTTATGTCTGAACTTACGGCACGAGGTATAGATGAAGGGCTTATTTCACGCCTTACAGACATACTTAACACCGGAGAATTTGCCCGTTATGCTCCAAATTCAGGGACACAGGAAATGGGTAACCTTTATGAAGAAACAATCAACGTTATCAGTGAATTGGAAGAAAAAATAAAAAAATAAGCGAACACAATAATATGAAACGATTTCTCAGCATAATACCTGTCATTATTTTAGGATGTATTTTCACGCTCACGGCAGAAGAAACCACTCCCCTATCCAGTAATTTCGAAAGAGCCAATGCCCTTTATTCCGAAGGAGAATACATGCAGGCAGCACACCTTTACGAACAGATATTAAACGAAGAAGGTATATCTCCGGAACTGTACTACAATTTAGGAAATGCCTATTTCAAATCTAATGAGCTGGGACGGGCCATCCTGAATTATGAACGCGCCCTCCAACTGGACCACAAATACAGCGATGCCATATACAACCTGCAATTGGCAGAGGCCAAAGTGATTGACAACATTACCCAGGAACAGCCTTTTTTCGTAAAACGCTGGTTTCAGGTATTGACTGCTGCACTGACATCCAATCAGTGGTTGTACCTTAGCTGGGGATTGTTTATCATAAGCCTTGCAGGAGGTCTGTTTTTTGTTTTCGGTACATCTAAAAATCTTCGTAAGACTTCGTTCTCCATTTCATTAGTACTGTTTATCCTATGTGTTTTTTCTTTTTCTTTCTCTATATCCAGAAAAAACCAACTCACCAATAAAAAAGAAGCCATCGTTATGCCCGGCATAATTCCGGTGAAGAGTTCCCCTGACCGCAATGGTACCGACCTTTTTGAACTGCACGAAGGAACAAAGGTATCTGTCAGCAATAAACTGGGGGATTGGTGCGAAATCATGATAGGCGACGGACGGATAGGCTGGATACAAACCAAACAGATAGAAGAAATATAAAACTCTATTTCTGATACAGATAACAGAATTTCTTTTTGAAGAATGAGCCCAGACTTTATCAAGCGGGCATAACACTATATAACTACTTTTTTAATGTTTGAGGCTTTAAACTCTTTTGACACGCAAATCTTTTTATTCCTGAATGGATTACACAATACATTCTTTGACAATTTTATGTATGCTTTCAGTGGAAAATGGATTTGGATTCCATTCTACGCCTCTCTGTTATACATATTCATTCGCCGCTGGAAAAAAGAATCAATCTGGATCATATTAGCTATAATATTATGCATCGTTTTAGCTGACCAAATTTCCTCCGGTATCATAAAAAGACTGGTAGAACGCCCCCGTCCGTCAAGAGCAGAAGAACTGGAAGGGCTTGTACATATAGTCAACGGATATACAGGCGGGAGATTCGGTTTTGTATCTTCTCACGCTGCCAACTCTTTCGGCCTGGCACTATTATCTTCACTGCTTTTTAGAAAAAAAGCGTACACCTGGTGTCTGTTCATATGGGCAACCGTGACCGCTTATTCAAGAATATACCTTGGAGTACACTATCCTTTCGATATACTAGGGGGCATCATCGTTGGCATTTCATCCGCCCTGTTCTGTTACTGGCTGCTAAAAAAATTCCGCCCGTATCTGCTTTCCGAAAGTTCTGAAAATACAATTCAGGGTAACTCCTTTTGGAAAAAACAGGAATATTACCTGCCTTTATGGATTATTGGATTAACAACTGTTTTTATTTCAATTTTCAGTATCATAAAAATTTGATATAATTAAAATAACTCACTTTATAGCTATATACCAAATAGTTATTAAAAACAGTAGGCCTCCACAGAAGCATCATACCTATTATTCATTAAAGAAATATTTCTTTAATGAATAATATTACTTACCTTTGTACCCGAATTCATAACAGACAAAGTACCCGAGAGGTAATAATACATTTTGAATTTAACCTGTGCGTTTTAACTGGCTATATCAAAACTCAAATGAATTATAACACTCCGAAGGAAACGACGATGGAGTTCGCCATTTCTGGCGTTTACAAAAGTAACCTTCACCTTGCTAAATTTAGTATTATATCTGTTCTGGGAGGAGCATTTATTGCTTTCGGCGGATTGTTGTCTATTATGGTTGCCGGAGGAATACCCGGTATAGGAGCGGCCAATCCCGGACTTGTCAAATTTATTGCAGGCTCTCTTTTCCCCATAGGGTTAATCATGGTTTCTATCACCGGAGCCGATCTGTTTACAAGTGATTGCACCGCATTCACCATTCCCCTATTAGAAAAACGAATATCATTCTCCAAATTTATCCGTTTCATACTTTTATCCTATCTGTTTAATTTCATAGGCACTCAACTTATCGCATATGTATTTTCAGCCAATCTCGGGTTCTTTGACAAAGACCCCTGGCAAAATTACCTTCATACCTACGCAGGCAACAAAGTAAACCAGGATTTTCTGAAAGTACTGGTCAAAGGTATCGGAGCCAACTGGCTGGTATGTCTTGGTATGTTCATGGGATATTCAGCAAAAGACATAACCGGAAAATGTATCGGAATATGGATTCCCGTTATGCTGTTCGTCACGTTAGGATACGAACACTCGATAGCCAACATGTTTTTTATACCGGCAGCTATTTACTCCGGAGCAGAAATTGCATGGGGCGCTTTCATTACCGGCAATCTGCTACCTGCAACCTTAGGAAATATTCTGGGAGGTATGATTTTTGTAGGTTGCGTATACTGGTACCTTTATACAGATAAACAAAAAGAAATAAACACATAAAAAAATCAATCTTGCCTCTCAATAAATAAAATAATAAAAACATTGCTTATTTATAATACATTATGAAGTATCAAAACGATTACTGGAACCACTTCAACGGAGAAGTGTGGAAAAAAGAAATTAACGTAAGAGATTTTATCCAAAGTAACTATACTCCTTATGAAGGAGATGGTCAGTTCTTAAAACCGGCTACAGAACGTACCAAAAAGATCTGGGATAAATTATCCGAGATGTTCAAAGAAGAAAAAGCCAAAGGAGTGTACGATGCTGAAACAAAAAAACCACAAGGCATTGACACTTACGGACCTGGATATATTGACAAAGATAATGAAGTGATCGTTGGGTTACAAACCGACGCTCCTTTAAAAAGGGGTATATTCCCTAAAGGCGGTATCCGTATGGTAGAAAACAGTTTGACATCTTATGGATATGAACTGGATCCGGCTACAAAAGAAATTTATACTAAATACAGAAAAACTCACAATGAAGGAGTATTCTCTGTTTACACGGAAGAAATGCTGGCTGCACGTCGTTCCGCAATTATCACAGGTCTGCCTGATGCTTACGGACGTGGCCGTATCATCGGTGACTACCGCCGTGTTCCCCTGTATGGTACAAGCAATCTGATCGAAGAAAAGAAACAATTCATGAAACGGTTGGATATACAGGAAATAACCGTGGAAATCATACAACACAGAGAAGAAATAGCAGAACAAATCAACGCTATGAAAGCGTTCGAAAGAATGTGTGCCGGCTATGGATTCGATGTAACACGTCCGGCTCAAAATGCACGCGAAGCTGTGCAATTCCTGTATTTTGCATACCTTGCAGCAGTAAAAGATCAGGATGGAGCAGCCATGTCGCTTGGACGTACTTCTACCTTCCTTGACATCTATATTGAAAAAGACATCAAAAACGGTGTCCTCACGGAAGAAGAAGCTCAAGAATTAATAGACCAATTTATCATTAAATTACGTATCGTACGCTTCCTGCGTACTCCTGAATATAACGACCTGTTCTCCGGCGATCCGGTATGGGTTACTGAATCACTGGGAGGACAAAGCGTAGACGGACGTACACTGGTAACCAAAACTTCATTCCGTTACCTGCATACATTATATAATTTAGGCCCGGCTCCGGAGCCTAACCTGACAGTGCTTTGGTCTAAAAACTCACCGGAAAACTGGAAAAAATTCTGTGCTAAAGTATCCATCGATACATCAGCCATACAATATGAAAATGACGACTTGATGCGCCCGGATTACGGCGACGATTACGGTATTGCCTGCTGTGTATCTCCAATGAAAATCGGTAAACAAATGCAATTATTCGGAGCCCGCGCCAACCTGGCTAAATGTTTGCTATATGCCATAAACGGCGGACGTGACGAAAAATCAGGCGTACAGGTTTCCCCTAAGTTCGAACCGATCACCAGTGAATATCTGGATTACGATGAAGTAATGGTTAAATTCGAACAAATGATGCGCTGGCTTGCTAAAGTATATGTAAACGCATTGAAGATTATTCATTACATGCACGATAAATATGCTTACGAAGCCTTTGAAATGGCATTGCATGATGGTGATGTAGAACGTATCCGCGCCACAGGTATAGCCGGATTATCCATCGTTGCCGACTCACTGGCAGCAATCCGGGATACCAAAGTAAAAGTAATCCGTGATGAAAGAGGGCTGGCTGTTGATTTTGAAAGAGAAGGAGAATACATCCCATTCGGAAACAATGAGGACAGCACTGACCAGATAGCAGTAGATATCACTAAAAAATTCATGGAATACCTTCGTCAACACCAGACTTACCGGAATGCAATACCTACGCAATCTATTCTTACCATTACTTCAAACGTTGTATATGGAAAGAAAACAGGAACAACTCCTGACGGACGTCCTGCCGGAGCGCCATTTGCACCGGGAGCAAACCCAATGAACGGGCGGGATAAAAAAGGTGCAGTTGCAGCACTTGCTTCTGTAGCTAAATTACCGTTCCAACATTCTCATGATGGTATTTCCTATACATTTGCCATTTCTCCGGCTACATTAGGAAAGGAAGAAAACAGTAAGGTAAACAATCTTGTTGGCTTGCTGGATGGTTACTTCACTCCTAATGGAGGACAACACCTGAATGTGAATGTATTTGACAAACAATTATTGCTTGACGCTATGGAACATCCGGAAAATTATCCACAATTAACGATCCGTGTTTCCGGTTATGCAGTAAATTTTGTAAAATTGACAAAAGAGCAACAATTAGACGTAATATCACGTACTATCAACCAATCTTTGTAAAAGAGAAAAAGGTATACGAAAAAAACGGAGGTGACCCAAACTTTTGAGTCACCTCCGTTTTTTTCGTACCACAAATGAAGAACGTTTCTAAATATTCAATTCTCATAAAGAGAAAACTTCCTTTGAGTCACCCTCCTTCTTAAATATATTTGTCTGCTTATTCTAATTCCGTTTAAAAACCGTCCTAAATATTGCCAGACAAACAGTGCACAATCCAATATTGTAACCCACTTTTTGTAACTTAACTAAAATCCAGAAACATTTCAATTTTTAAATCTAAATTCAAAAACATCAGAATTTTCTCAAAAGCAAATACTTTTCTCTACAATAATTAATTCTGATTATAAGATTTATCCCAAGAAAAATAAAAAAGAATGTAATCAAAGTTTTCCTCTCGCCTATATATCTATCAAACATTAGAAACTCAGACAAGATATTGTTTACCTCTAAAAAGGAAATAGGACCATCTCCCATATAGAAGGTTTTTCGTATTTTTGCAATGAAAACAAATAAAGCAATGAATAATATAAAAGGTAGAATTCACTCATTAGAAAGTTTTGGAACCGTGGATGGTCCAGGCATACGTTTTGTCATATTTATGCAAGGTTGTCCGCTACGCTGTTTATACTGCCATAATCCCGATACTTGGGAAATAAACAGAGAAGTAAAATATACAATGACTCCTTCCGAACTAATGAATGAAGTTCTGAAATACAAGAATTACATTGCCACAGGAGGAGTTACGGTAACAGGAGGAGAACCTCTTGTACAATCCGAATTCATAAAAGAATTTTTCATTCTCTGTAAAGAAAACAATATACACACAGCTTTAGATACCTCCGGAGCTATTTACACTCCGGCTTCATTAAAAGTACTGGAATATACAGACCTTGTTTTATTGGATATAAAAGCTTATGACCCAAGCCTTCACCAAACCCTTACAGGAATAAAACAAGATAACACATTAAAATTCCTAAATTATCTTCAGGAAAAAAACATACCTACATGGATACGTCATGTCATCGTTCCAGGATTAACGGATAACGAAAGCGACCTCACTGCACTGGCACAATTTATATCACAATACAAAGTAGTGGAAAAGGTAGAACTTCTCCCCTATCATGTTATGGGTGTACACAAATATCAAGAGTTAGGTATAGATTATCAACTAAAAGATACGGAGCCACTCTCTTCCGATAAATTGGAACAAGCCAAAGAAATTTTCAGAAAATATAATTTATAAATTCAATAATCCGGATATAAAATCGATCTAAGTTATAGCGTTTGTTTTAAAAATAAGTTTTTAGAATAGCCATACTGATTATAAAAGTAAAAATCTAAGAAAAGAGCTAATCCAAGAATAAATAAGCATTCTCACCTAAAAATACTATAAAGGGCAACTATATTGATGATAGCTGCCCTTTATATTTACTTACCTAATCAAAGGCGGACAATACCTTCCCCAAAAATACAAAACCAGTCAGCCATTCAAGCGGCTAAATCAATCATTCATTAAACAAACTAAGGAAAAAGATCGGTAAAGAATACGGCTACCAATAAATTCTGTCCAAGGGGAGTAGTGGATTAAGGGCAGCTTTATATGACCCGAATGACCGGGAATATAAGCTTTCCGCTTTCTGTTTCCTACTTTCTGATTCCGGAAGGGGTAAGATCCGATAAAATAAGGGCAAGGGCAAGGGGCAGTTGATTAACGCTGCAATATAATTGCCTTTACCTGCCTTTACGGAAGTAAGTAAGAAAAGCAAAGGATATATAAGGAAGTAAAGGGTATAAAGGAAGCGAAGCTGTCAAAGTGAGTGAGGAAACAAGATAAAGAAAAGTACCTATCTCCTTCCTTCCCCTCCAAACACAGGTATAAAAAAAGAGTCCTGAGTGTAACTCTTCATTACATTCAGGACTCTTCGCTTTAAAACGGCGGCTATCTACTCTCCCACAGTTATGCAGTACCATCGACGTGGACAGGCTTAACTTCTCTGTTCGGAATGGGAAGAGGTGGAACCCTGTCGCTATAACCACCTTAATAAGTTATATGACTATCGGCAAAAAGAGAAAAAACTACATATACACGCTCCATATCAATCACAATAAAACCTCAAAGAAGCGCTTTCGGGCTATTAGTATCACTCGGCTTTACATCTCTGTTGTACACCTGTGACCTATCAACGTGGTAGTCTCCCACGACCCTATGGGGATATCTTATCTTGAAGATGGCTTCGTGCTTAGATGCTTTCAGCACTTATCCTAACCGAACGTAGCTACTGGGCAGTGCTCCTGGCGAAACAACCCATTGACCAGAGGTTCGTCCAACACGGTCCTCTCGTACTAGTGTCAGACCTCCGCAAATATCCTGCGCCCACAACAGATAGAGACCGAACTGTCTCACGACGTTCTGAACCCAGCTCGCGTGCCACTTTAATGGGCGAACAGCCCAACCCTTGGGACCTTCTCCAGCCCCAGGATGTGACGAGCCGACATCGAGGTGCCGAA
>JAEWAN010000006.1 GCA_023391625.1 Bacteroidota bacterium
ATGATTTATGATTTGCCATCTCAAAATTAAAATTTAAATCTTTTTACCTTTAGTAGCCCATAGGGGAATCGAACCCCTCTTTCAAGAATGAAAATCTTGCGTCCTAACCGATAGACGAATGGGCCAACATGTCTTTTTTGTTAAGCAATCTTGCTTTCTCGATTGCGGGTGCAAATATACGGCAGTTTTTTGAATTGACAAAATATGTGCAAAAAAAATTTCATAATATTTTCACAAATATTTATTCCGGAAAACGTAAGTATTGAAAAATCAAGCACTAAAAAAATCAAAAAAAATTCAATTTTATTCCCATCAAAAAACAGCCACCCGGAAAATACCATAAAAACACATATTACATCTATTATATTACATCTATTAAAACAAAAAAGAAACAATATAAAATCAGAAGAACCATATAGGAAAAATAAATCTTCAAAAAACACATCACACATTATAATATAATAGTGTTTCACGGCCCCAACTATTATTTTAAAACAAGAATGCGATTTTTTTTAAAATATTATATAGGATTTCAAAATTATTTGTATTTTTGCACCATCGAAAACGAACACAATTCGACATAAAATGATGAATCGATTTTTTACATACTTTTATTTTTACTTTTACTTTATGAAGTGAGAGCAGGATAAACTTATGTAATAAATGAAAACCGAAATAAACACAAAACACATAAATGAATCCTGCTCCATGAAAGAGCAGGATTTTTTATTTATAAAAACAACAGATATGAAAAGAGTAGCAATGCAAGGAGTAAGCGGGGCATTTCACGAAATTGCCGCCAGACAATATTTCCAGGGAGAAGAAATAGAGTTAGTGCCTTGCGACACTTTTAAGGAAGTATTCGAGGCTTTAGAACAAGATAAAGAATTATTGGGTATTGTAGCAATAGAAAACACAATAGCCGGAAGTTTGCTGCAGAACCACAACCTGCTGCGTGAGAGCGGTTGTCTGATTGTGGGCGAACACAAGCTGCGCATAGAACACAATCTGGCCGTCCTTCCCGGACAAAAAATAGAAGATATCAAGGAAGTCCACTCCCACCCTATCGCTTTAATGCAGTGCGAAGAGTTCCTGGACAAACACCGTCATATCAAAGCTGTGGAATGCGAAGACACCGCAATTTCCGCCCAAAGAATAGCGGAAAACAAAATAGCTGGACGCGGAGCCATTTGTAGTGCATTCGCAGCAGAAAAATACGGGTTAGAAATGATCGCCACCGGAATAGAAACCAACAAGCGAAATTTCACCCGTTTTTTAATTGTGGCACATCCGGAAATGGCTGCCCAGATGATAGCCGAAACAAAAGTAGATAAATCGACACTGGTATTCACCCTTCCGCACGAAGAAGGAAGCTTGTCCAAAGTGCTGACAATCCTGTCTTTCTACAAAAACAACCTGACTAAAATCCAGTCATTGCCTATCATCGGCAAAGAATGGGAGTACCAGTTCTACATCAACCTGACTTTCGACGATTACACCCGTTACCGCCAGTCACTGGACGCCATCCGTCCACTGACCAAGGATTTTCAGAATATGGGCGAATACAAAGCCTGCCAGACACCGGTTACACACGATTCACAGTTAATAGCAAACAAATAAACACACAGACATTAATATATATAAAGATATGCAGATAAAACCAGCCAACCGTCTGAACTCCGTATCAGAATACTATTTCTCCATGAAACTGCGTGAAATAGCCCAGATGAATGCAGAAGGCAAAAACGTAATCAATTTAGGTATTGGTAACCCGGATTTGCCGCCTTCCGATGAAACTATTGAGGCATTGTGCGCCGACGCACACAAACCGGATGCACACGGTTACCAAAGTTACGTCGGGCTACCGGAACTGAGGAAAGGATTTGCTGACTGGTATAAAAAATGGTATCACGTAGATTTAAATCCGGAAACAGAAATACAACCGCTCATCGGGTCAAAAGAAGGCGTTTTGCATACGACACTGGCTTTTGTCAATCCGGGCGATAGCGTGCTCGTGCCAAATCCGGGATACCCCACTTACACATCGGCCAGCAAATTATGCGAAGCTAATATAATAGCATATGATCTGGACGAAAACAACGGTTGGCAGCCGGACTTTGACGCCCTTGAAAAAAAGGATTTAAGCCAAGTTAAGTTGATGTGGGTAAACTACCCCAACATGCCTACCGGAGGGAGAGCCACCAAAGAACTCTTTGAAAAACTGGTTGCATTCGGTAAGAAACATAATATTGTCATCTGCAACGACAATCCATACAGTTTTATTCTGAATGAAGAAAAACTCAGTATCCTTTCTGTGGAAGGAGCAAAAGATATCTGTATAGAGCTGAACTCCATGAGTAAGTCGCACAACATGGCCGGATGGCGTATGGCAATGCTGGCTTCCAATGCACAATTCATACAATGGATACTTAAAGTCAAATCAAACGTTGACTCCGGTATGTACCGTCCTATGATGGTAGCAGCGGCCCAGGCACTGAAAAACACAGAAGAATGGCACAAAAACATGAACAAAGTATATGCCCGCCGCAGGGAACTGGCCTATAAAATAATGGATGCACTTGAATGCAAATATGACACCAATCAGGTGGGCATGTTCATCTGGGCTAAAATTCCCGACAGTTACAAAGATGCCGGAGAACTGGCAGACAAAGTTCTATATAGCAAAAACGTGTTTATCACACCGGGATTCATTTTCGGAGACAAAGGAAAACGTTATGTACGCATTTCCCTCTGCTGCAAAGAAGCATCATTAGAAGAAACTCTCAGAAGAATACAACAATAATACAATATATTGATATAAAAGAAAATAATAATAGACTTAAATATGGAATTAGAATCAATCTTACTACCGGGGATAGAAGCTAAACGCCCCATGGTTATCGCAGGACCTTGCAGCGCTGAAACAGAAGAACAGGTAATGGCTGCAGCACAATGTTTATCACATAATGGTATAAAAATTTTCCGTGCAGGAATATGGAAACCACGTACCAAACCGGGAGGGTTCGAAGGCATAGGAACCGAAGGACTGAAATGGATGAAAAGAGTGAAACAGGAAACCGGCATGTACGTCACCACAGAAGTAGCGACAGCAAAACATGTGTACGAAGCATTAAAATATGACATTGACATGTTATGGATCGGTGCCCGTACGTCTGCCAATCCTTTCGCCATGCAGGAAATAGCTGATGCATTGTCTGGAGTGGATATACCGGTATTAATCAAGAACCCGGTAAACCCAGACCTGGATTTATGGATCGGAGCAATACAACGTATTTATAATGCCGGAATCAAAAAAATCGGAGCAATACACCGAGGATTCAGTACCTACGATAAAAAAATATACCGTAACCTTCCGTTATGGCATATTCCTATCGAGTTGCACCGTCGTATTCCTAATCTGCCTATTATCTGCGACCCAAGCCACATCGGAGGAAAAAGGGAATTGATAGCACCTATATCGCAACAGGCTATGGACTTGAACTTCGATGGACTTATCATTGAGTCACACTGTGACCCGGACAAGG
This sequence comes from Bacteroidota bacterium, assembly GCA_023391625.1. Lineage (GTDB taxonomy): Bacteria > Bacteroidota > Bacteroidia > Bacteroidales > Paludibacteraceae > QVMH01. Next base: position 3,546 of record JAEWAN010000006.1, read on the forward strand.
CCTGGAGCGATGCTTCACAACAGGTTACACCCGATGCTTTAGACCTGATTCTGAGCAACCTTGTAATCCGTGACATGAACCAGACTACGGAAAACCTGACGAACTTACGACACCAGATAGACGAACTGGACGACAGCTTACTGGAACTGCTTGCACGCCGTATGCGTATTTCCGACGAAATAGGACAATACAAGAAAGAACACAACATGACTATTCTTCAACCTCAGCGTTATGACGAAATCCTGGAAAAACGTATTTCACAAGCACGCGGTATGGGTATGAACGAAGAATTCATGAAAACAATACTTGTTGCCATTCACGAAGAATCTGTACGTCACCAGATGGAAATCATGAAACAAGACAATAAATAAACAGTATGAAAAAAATTATAAGTACCCCGAAAGCTCCGGCTGCCATAGGTCCATACAGCCAGGCAGTGGAAGCTAACGGAACAATCTATATTTCCGGACAAATTCCCATCAATCCGGAAAGCGGAAAAATAGAAGCGACAGACATTACGGGACAAACTCAGCAAGTATTCCGGAACATACAGGCCATACTGGAAGAAGCCGGATGCAGTTTTCAGAATGTAGTAAAAATGACTGTATTCCTGTCTGATATGGAACATTTCGCAGCCATGAATGAAATTTATAAAACAATCTACACCTCCGACTGCCCGGCACGCTCTGCTTTTGCAGTAAAAGCATTGCCTATGGGAGCTTTAGTAGAAATAGAAACTATCGCTGTGAAGTAAAAAACAAGCAAATCTGCCTGTAACAAGTCCCTGGTAAATTATTTAACATTTATTGGGGACTATTCTTTTATATTTAACCCACTAAACCCGGCTTACCGGCAAAGGTTATATGAACGAATTAAAAAAATCTTTTACCTTTGTAAGGAATTAGAATATAAAATATGGAATACAGTACACTAAAGGGCAAACTTATAATGCCCGAATACGGACGCAATATCCAGCAAATGATTGATTTTGCTTTAACAATAGAAGACCGTGAAGAGCGCACACGCTGCGTACACACAATTGTACACATCATGGGAAACCTGTTTCCTTACCTGCGCGATGTAAACGACTTCAAGCACAAACTGTGGGATCATGTCGCAATCATGTCTGACTTCAAGCTGGACATTGACTACCCTTATGAAATCGTAAAAAAAGAAAATCTCCACTCTCACCCGGATACCATACCATATAAAAATTCCAATATCCACTATATGCACTACGGACGCACATTGGAAGAAATGATAGAAAAGGTAGGCAATTATCCGGCAGGCGAAGAGCGGGACGAGTTAATACGCCTTATCGCCAACCAGATGAAAAAATGTTTCCTGACCTGGAACAAGGAAGTAGTGGACGACAAGAAGATATTTGACGACCTCCGGGAATTATCCAACGGGAAAATAGATATATCCGAAGAATTTTTCAAACTGGTGGAATCAAAAGACGTGCTCCACGCCAAGAAAAACAAATCCCAAAAGAAAAAATAAACAGAAAAACCGCAAAACCCACAAAATACCATGGCATCATTTATTATAGAAGGCGGACGCAAACTCTCCGGCGAAATCGTTCCGCAAGGAGCAAAAAATGAGGCATTACAAGTAATCTGCGCCGTGCTGCTGACACCGGAAGAAGTCACTATCAGCAACATACCCAATATTTTAGATGTAAACAACCTGATTAATCTGCTCCAGGCTTTAGGAGTAAAGGTAAAACGGGTAAACGAAGACACATATACGTTTAAAGCGGATGATATAAACCTGGACTACCTGCACACGCCGGACTTTTATAAAAAAAGTGCTTCCCTAAGAGGTTCCATCATGCTGGTAGGCCCACTGGTAGCCCGCTTTGGACAAGCAATCACACCCAAACCGGGAGGCGACAAGATAGGACGCCGCAGGCTGGACACCCACTTTATCGGTATTCAGCAATTGGGTGCGGAATTCAAATACAAACCGGACGAATGCCTTTTTGAAATAACAGCCAAAGAATTAAAGGGCTGTGACATGCTACTGGACGAAGCTTCCGTTACCGGAACAGCCAATATCATCATGGCTGCTGTCCTGGCCGAAGGAAAAACAACCATTTATAACGCAGCCTGCGAACCTTATATCCAGCAACTTTGCAAAATGCTGAACGCCATGGGAGCCCACATAGAAGGAATAGGTTCCAACCTGCTTACCATCATAGGCTGCAAAGCTCTGAAAGGATGTTCGCACCGTCTGCTTCCAGACATGATAGAAGTAGGAAGTTTCATCGGTATGGCTGCCATGACGGCTTCTGAAATCACAATAAAGAACACCGGATACAAAGAACTTGGAATCATACCCAACAGTTTCCGCCGCCTTGGAATAGAAATCATACAGAAAGACGATGATATACTTATACCGGCACAGGAATATTATGAAATCGAATCGTTTATAGACGGATCGATCATGACCATAGCCGATGCACCCTGGCCTGGACTTACGCCGGACTTGCTCAGCGTTTTTCTGGTCGTTGCCGCCAAAGCCAAAGGCAGTGTGTTGATTCACCAGAAAATGTTCGAAAGCCGTTTGTTTTTCGTTGACAAACTAATAGACATGGGAGCAAAAATTATTCTTTGCGATCCGCACCGGGCTACAGTCATAGGCATGGGAAGCCAGCTGAACCTGCGCGCGGCAACCATGAGTTCCCCGGACATTAGGGCTGGTATTGCGTTACTCATAGCAGCCATGTCTGCCGAAGGAGTCAGCACCATCCACAACATAGACCAGATAGACAGAGGCTATCAGAATATAGACCTCCGTCTGAACGCGCTTGGAGCTAACATTCAACGGGTCGATTTGGATCGCTGAACTATCAATAAAATAAAATAGGATATCACACCCTTTTTCTTTTCCGTATATGACTCTGTACTATCAAGGAGAAAACCGGTTCTATGTTTCTGTTGACTGCATAACCTTAGGATTTAAGGAAAACAGGCTGCACGTATTAATCATTAAACGTAAATTCAATCCGTTCAAGGGCAAACGCTCCCTGATGGGCGGTTTCATGAGAGCTGATGAAAGTCTGGACGACACAGTGAACAGGTCGTTATATGAATATACAGGCCTCAAAGGCGTGTACATGGAACAAGTAGGAACTTACGGCGACCTGAGGCGTGACACCGGAGAACGAGTAATCTCCATCGCCTACTACGCCCTGATAGATATGAAACTGTTTGACGAAGATTTATGTAAAAAACTGGACGCTGAGTGGGTGGATATAAACCAGGTAGGCGAATTGGTGTTCGACCATAACAAGATGTTGGATGACACGCTGAAACTCCTTCGCCGACGGGCTTCAACACAACCCATCGGATTTAATCTGTTGCCGGAAATGTTTACCCTCCCCCAACTGCAACTTTTATACGAAGCCATATATAACAAGTCACTGGATAAACGTAATTTCCGGAAAAAGATATTGGAAATGGGTATTCTAGAAAAACAGGAGACGAAAGATAAAACCATGTCAAAGCGGGGAGCTTTCTTTTATAAATTCAATAAAGAAAAATATGACCAGCTACTGGCCGACGGTTATTACTTTTCCTTATAAAAGTACGCTCTTTTTAGCCTGGGGAGATTAAATAAAAACAACGCCCTAAAGGGCTGCATTCGCAGAAAGCAATATACTAAAAGCTGGAGGGAGCAATGCGATATTACATCCGGACACGTAAAATCTCTAAACACGCAGAAAACGGGAAATAACACCCAGCAAAGATAAGCGGGGTAAACATAAATAACGTACTATGAAATTAAAGAAAACACTTTTCGCTGCAGGTTTAATAGCTCTTGCAACATCAGCAGGTTACGCTCAAAAAACATGTGACCTGCAGTTAGATACAAAAAAGCCCGGAGCCCGCATACAACCGACCATGTACGGCTTGTTCTTTGAAGACATTAATTTCGGGGCAGACGGAGGACTGTATGCCGAACTGGTAAAAAACCGTTCTTTTGATTTTCCGCAAAACCTGATGGGATGGAACACATTCGGAAATGTAAAAATAAGCAGTGAAAATTCCCCTTTTGAACGCAACCCCAACTATCTGATCCTATCCGATCCGGGGCATGCCCACAAGCATACCGGAATAGAAAACGAAGGATTCCGGGGTATGGGATTCAAACAAGACGAAAGCTACCGCTTCTCCGTTTGGGCCAAAGCCCTCAATCCGGATCAGCAAGGCAAAATTCGTATTGAGCTGATTAACAGCCGAAACGATATTATAGGCAAACAGGAACTTACCATCAACACAACCGATTGGAAAAAATACCAGATTAACATTACCTCTTGGGAAACAGAAGCGAAAGGACGTCTCCGCATATTCCTGATTTCAAAAGGAAGCATAGCCCTGGAACACGTATCCCTGTTTCCCGTCGATGCCTATAAAGGTCGTGAAAACGGATTACGTAAAGACCTGGCACAGGCATTGGAAGATATTAAACCGGGAGTATTCCGTTTCCCCGGCGGTTGCATAGTAGAAGGCACAGACCTGGAATCCCGTTACGACTGGAAAAAGAGCATTGGCCCGGTAGAAAACAGACCACTCAATGAAAACAGATGGCATTACACTTTCACAAACCGCTTTTTCCCAGACTACTACCAAAGTTACGGACTCGGGTTTTACGAATATTTTCTTCTTTCTGAAGACATAGGAGCAGAGCCCCTACCGGTGTTAAACTGCGGATTAGCCTGCCAGTATCAGAATGACGGCACACACTGCCATGTACCTGTAGGGGAATTGCAGAACTACATACAAGATGCGTTGGACCTGATTGAATTCGCCAATGGCGACAGTACCACCACATGGGGAAAAGTACGGGCGGAAATGGGACATCCCGAACCCTTTAATCTTAAATTCATTGGTATAGGCAACGAACAATGGGGAAAAGAATATCCCGAACGCCTGGAATCGTTTGTAAAAGCAATCAGGGCTAAATATCCGGAAATAAAAATTATCGGAAGTTCCGGTCCTTCAGCAGAAGGAAAAGAATTCAACTACCTGTGGCCGGAAATGAAACGTTTGAAAGTAGACTTGGTAGATGAACATTATTATAAAGATCCTCAGTGGTTTCTTAACAACGCCGCCCGCTACGACCATTACGACCGAAAAGGGCCTGCCGTTTTTGCCGGAGAGTATGCCTGCCACGTTCCCAGCCGGGCCAATAATTTCCAGTCTGCCCTGTATGAAGCCGCATTTATGACTGGATTGGAACGCAATGCGGACATTGTACACATGTGTACTTATGCCCCTCTTTTTGCACACGTAGATGCCTGGCAATGGCGTCCGGACATGATCTGGTTTGACAACCTAAGTTCAATGAAAACCCCCAATTACTACATACAGCAGCTATATGCCCGGAACAAAGGAACTCAGGTTATGCGCCTGACACTTGACAAAAAGCCACTGACCGGACAAGACGGGCTCTATGCTTCGGCCGTATATGATAAAGAAGAAAATGGTTATATCATAAAAATAGCAAACACAAGTGCTGAAAACAAAGAAATTAGAATAACACTGACCGGAACAAAAAAGAACCAGACCTATACATTGGGTACATGTGTCAAGATGCAGAATAATAATCTGGATGCAGTAAATTCTCTGCAAAATCCGGACGTGCTTGTTCCAGAGGAAACAACCGCTCAACTCAATGCCGGCGTCCTTACGGTACAGGCGGAAAAATACTCTTTCGGAGTATATAAAATCAAATTATAACCTTCACTAAGTCAGACCCGGTAAAAAATAAGTTTTTACCGGGTCTGATTATAAAAGGAGCTCCCCTACATCATCCTCAGGTTCGTTTCCTACCAAACATTTTCGGAGTAAAACAACGGTCACAAAATCCGTAGCCGCTTTTTCAATAAAAAAATAACATCTTCTTAATTAATGATATGACACAAAAAAACATCACAATACATGTTCTATAACATAAAAAGCAATCTATTGTATATACATGGATTTTTGTAATATTGCAACGAAGCAATAAGTGTAGTTCGCTACACTTATTGCAAAAACATAAAAAATGTTCTTAAAAAAGCCTAATAATGCTGCAAGAATTAAAAAAAATAGTTTTTGAGGCTAATCTGGAACTGGTAAAACATGGATTAGTCATTTTTACATGGGGAAATGTCAGTGCCATTGACCGCAAGGAAAATCTGGTTATCATAAAACCTTCCGGCGTTTCATACGAAGAGATGAAAGCAGACGATATGGTAGTCCTGGACATGGACGGTAACATAGTGGAAGGAAAATTAAAACCATCATCAGACACTGCCACTCACCTGGCTCTCTACAAAGCATTTCCAAACATCGGCGGTGTGGTTCACACCCACTCTACCTACGCCACAGCCTGGGCTCAGTCCGGATGTGACATTCCTAACATAGGAACTACCCATGCCGATTATTTCAAAGACGACATTCCCTGCACACGTTCCATGACTCCGGAAGAAATAGGAGGACATTACGAACTGGAAACAGGCAATGTCATTGTAGAACGTTTTGCCCACCTCAACCCAGACTACACTCCGGGGGTACTGGTAAAAAATCACGGGCCGTTTTCATGGGGAAAAGATGCGCACGATGCGGTACACAACGCAGTAGTTATGGAACAGGTTGCCAAAATGGCTTTCATTTCATACAACATCAATCCTCAGCTGCAAATGAATCCGGAACTGATAAAAAAACATTTTTTCAGAAAACACGGACCTAACGCATATTACGGACAGAAATAACACTACACAAAAAAATAACAATAAATTATTAATAGAATTACGGAGCCTGTATCAGAAACACCTTCCGTCACAGGCTCCCGGTTCATGACTCAAAAACATTATGGATTTCAAAAATTTAGAAGTATGGTTTATCACCGGTGCACAATTGCTGTACGGAGGTGATGCTGTGATTGCAGTAGATGCTCACTCTAACGAAATAGTAAAAGGACTGAACGAAACAGGCAACCTTCCGGTAAAAATAGTATATAAAGGAACTGTAAACTCATCGGCAGAAGTATCCAAAGCCTTTGCCGAAGCCAATAATGATGAAAAATGTATCGGTGTAATTACTTGGATGCACACATTCTCTCCGGCAAAAATGTGGATACACGGACTGAAAGACTATAAAAAACCTTTATTGCACTTACACACACAGTTTAACAAAGAAATTCCATGGAGCGAAATAGACATGGATTTCATGAACCTGAACCAGTCAGCACACGGTGACCGTGAGTTCGGACACATTGTTAGCCGTATGCGCAAAAACCGGAAAGTAGTAGTAGGGCATTGGAGCGATCCTAAAGTCCAGGGACACATTTCCGTATGGATGCGTGTAGCCGCTGCATGGGCTGATGCTCAGGATATGGTTATCGTTCGTTTCGGTGACAATATGAACAATGTAGCCGTGACCGACGGAGATAAAGTAGAAGCAGAAATGCGTTTGGGTTACCACGTAGATTATTATCCTATCGGCGACCTGGTGGCATATCAGGACAAAGTAACCGATGCCGACATCGATGCAATGGTTGCCGAATATGAAAAAGCATACGAATTTGCAGATGATTGCAAGAAAGGACAGAAAAACTATAATCAGGTACGTGAAGCTGCCCGCGAAGAAATAGCAATCCGCCGTTTCCTGAAAGATAAAAAAGCAAAAGCATTCACGACCAATTTCGACGCTTTACACGGCATGAACCAACTTCCCGGACTGGCTTCTCAACGCCTGATGGCCGAAGGATACGGATTCGGAGCCGAAGGCGACTGGAAAACCGCTGCATTATTACGCACCATGTGGGTAATGGCACAAGGACTGCCCGGAGGGACTTCTTTCCTTGAAGACTACACATACCACTTCAAAGGAGAAAAGAGCGCTATACTTCAATCACACATGTTGGAAGTTTGTCCGGAAATAGCTGCAAAAAAACCACGTTTGGAAGTACATCCGTTGGGAATCGGAGGCAAGGCCGACCCGGCACGTCTGGTATTTACCGCACACCCGGGAGCCGGAGTAGCTGCAACCATTGTAGATATGGGCAACCGTTTCCGCATGATTGTAAACAATGTAGATGTCATTGAACCGGAAGCCGCACTGCCTAAATTACCGGTAGCAAGTGCTTTGTGGATTCCACAACCTAATCTTGAAACCGGAGCAGCAGCCTGGATTCTGGCAGGAGGTACACACCACACAGCATTTTCTTTCGCATTGACCAACGAGTACCTGGAAGACTATGCCGACATTGCCGGAATAGAACTGGTTACCATTGACAACGACACGACAATCAGCAAATTCAAATTTGAATTGAAAGTGAACGAAGTGTACTACATGTTGAACAAAGCATTAAATTAATAATTATCAGGGTTTACAAACCGGGATTCAGAAAATAAAAATTCTGTTTCCCGGTTTACAATCGTTAATACTGTCCGATATCATGAAATATGTAATAGGTCTGGATTATGGCTCAGATTCATGTCGTGCCGTAATTGTAGAAGCAAACACCGGAAAGGAAATTGCTTCGTCCGTAAAATACTACCCCCGCTGGATGGAAGGTAAATACTGTGATCCGGCAAACAACCAATACCGCCAGCACCCTCTTGATTATATGGAAGTGCTGGTTGATTCCGTGAAAGAAGCATTGGCCAACTCTCCTGCCGGAACTGCGGAAAACGTGGTAGGCATGTCCTTCGACACCACCGGATCAACTCCCGTACTAATAGATAAAAACGGTATTCCTCTGGCATTACGTCCGGAATTTGCAGAAAACCCCAATGCCATGTTCATCCTTTGGAAGGATCATACGGCTGTAAAAGAAGCAGCACGGATTAATGAAGTGGCTAAGACATGGGACATAGACTATACAGCTTACGAAGGAGGCATTTACTCCAGTGAATGGGTGTGGGCTAAAGTAGCTCACGTACTGGGTGAGGACGAAGCCGTGCGCAAAGAAGCCTACAGTTGGGTGGAACACTGCGACTGGATGCCGGCTTTGATTACCAATAAAATAAAACCGGAAGAAATCGTCCGTGGACGTTGCTCATCCGGTCACAAAGCTATGTGGCTCGAAGAATGGGGAGGACTGCCTTCTGAAGATTTTTTGATGCAAATCAGCCCGCTTCTGAAAGGATTCCGTGAACACCTGTTCCGCGACACTTATACCAGCGACCATGCAGTAGGCAACCTATCTCCCGAATGGGCGGAAAAATTAGGACTGACTACACAGGTCGCAGTAGGAGTAGGAGCTTTTGACTGCCACATGGGTGCGGTAGGTGCGGAAATAGGCCCGAAGACATTCGTCCGTGTAATCGGAACTTCCACCTGCGACATTATGATAGCTTCTTACGAAGATATGAAGCATAAACTGATACCTGGCATTTGCGGACAAGTAGACGGTTCTGTTGTTCCGGGAATGATTGGGCTGGAAGCCGGACAATCCGGTTTCGGCGACATTTACGCATGGTTTAAAAAGGTATTGGCATGGCCGATTGAAAACATCCTGAAAAACTCCGCATTAATAGATGAAACTACCAAAGCCCGGTTAATAGACGAAACGCTAGACAAAATGATTCCGGCACTTTCTGAAGAAGCAGCCCGCATACCGGCCTCTGAAAGTTCTATCCTTGCCATAGACTGGATGAACGGACGCCGTACTCCGGATGCCAACCAACTGGTAAAAGGCACAATCACCGGACTAAACCTCGGCAGTTCAGCACCGCTTATCTTCAAAGCCCTGGTAGAAGCCACAGCCTTCGGATCAAAAGCAATAATAGACCGTTTCCTTGAAAACGGTATTGAAATAGACAACGTAATCGGTATCGGCGGTATTTCCCAAAAATCACCGTTGGTTATGCAAACCCTGGCCGATGTACTGGGAATGCCTATCAAAGTGGCGCGTTCAGAACAAGCCTGTGCTTTCGGGGCAGCCATGTTTGCCTCCGTAGTATCAGGAGTACACCCAGACATCTATGCAGCCCAAAAAGCAATGGGACAAGGTTTCTCCTGCACGTACAATCCAAATATGGAAAACCATAAAATTTATATGGAATTGTATAAAAAATACCAGAAACTCGGTAAATTTACCGAAAATGAATTTTATTCAAATTAATTAACTTTAAATAAATAATATGGAATTATTAGACTGGATTGTAATTGGAGTATTTTTCCTTGCCCTGATCGGAATTATCGTATGGGTTATGAAACAAAAGCAAGATAACTCTGACGATTATTTCCTGGGAGGACGCGATGCCACCTGGATTGCCATCGGAGCTTCCATCTTTGCTTCAAACATTGGTTCGGAACATTTGATAGGACTTGCCGGAGCCGGAGCTTCCAGTGGTATGGCCATGGCTCACTGGGAAATACAGGGATGGATGATTCTGATACTGGGTTGGGTTTTCGTACCGTTTTACTCACGAAGCATGGTTTACACCATGCCCGAATTCCTGGAAAGACGCTACAATAAACAATCAAGAACCATTCTTTCTGTTATCTCCCTGGTAAGTTACGTACTTACAAAAGTAGCCGTAACGGTGTACGCTGGAGGTCTTGTATTCCAACAGGTTTTCGGGATAGAAGAACTTTGGGGTATCGACTTTTTCTGGATCGCAGCCATAGGATTGGTATTGCTGACGGCTATCTACACCATCTTCGGAGGAATGAAATCCGTACTTTATACATCCGTACTGCAAACCCCTATCCTTTTATTAGGATCTGTTATCATACTGGTTCTGGGACTGAAAGAACTCGGAGGATGGGACGAAATGATACGCATAGCCGGTGCTACTCCGGTAAATGATTACGGCGACACAATGACTAACTTGATACGGGACAACCGCGATCCGAACTTCCCATGGTTGGGAGCGCTTATCGGTTCCGCTATCATCGGATTCTGGTACTGGTGTACAGACCAGTTTATCGTACAGCGTGTACTGTCCGGTAAAAACCAAACGGAAGCACGACGGGGTACAATTTTCGGTGCTTACCTGAAACTGTTGCCCGTATTCCTGTTCCTTATTCCGGGAATGATTGCTTTCGCACTCCATCAGAAGAACATTGAAACAGGAGGCTTCCTGCCAATGATGGCCGACGGAGTTACCCACAACGCTGACGCAGCTTTCCCTACACTGGTAGCCAAACTGCTTCCTGCCGGAGTAAAAGGTCTGGTAGTCTGCGGTATCCTGGCTGCCCTGATGAGTTCGCTGGCATCATTGTTTAACTCTTCATCCATGTTGTTTACCATTGACTTTTACAAACGCTTGCGCCCTAAAACTCCTGAAAAGAAATTAGTGGTGATAGGACAAGTAGCAACCGTCGTGATTGTAATTTTAGGTATCCTGTGGATTCCGATCATGCGCAGTGTAGGCGATGTATTATACGCTTACCTTCAGGACGTACAATCCGTTCTTGCTCCGGGTATTGCCGCAGCCTTCCTGCTGGGGATTACCTGGAAACGTACCAGCGCACAAGGCGGTATGTGGGGACTTATCGCGGGAATGGTTATCGGATTAACCCGTTTAGGAGCTAAAGTATATTACAGTAATGTGGCAGATGCAGCACAAAACCTGTTTAAATACATTTTCTACGATGTAAACTGGCTGTTCTTCTGCGGATGGATGTTCCTGGTATGTATCGTAATTGTGGTAATAGTAAGTTTATGTACCAAAGCACCTTCTGCTGCACAGATTCAAGGCTTGGTATACGGCACTGCGACTCCTGAACAAAAAGCGATTACACGTGCAAGCTGGAACAAATGGGATATTATCCACACGGTGATTATCCTTAGCATTACAATAGCATTCTATGTTTATTTCTGGTAATCCGGAAACACCATAAAGGATATGGATAATCTTTATCCATATCCTTTATTTATTACAAAAGAGACAAAAGGCACGGAATAGAGAAATCTCCTGATTCTCTTTTATCAGTCACCATTACCATGAAAAGTTACAGAAGCAGTTCAATAAGGAACTGAATCAGCTCCCTACCCCTAACGGGTCATATAATTCATCTGATACAATTTTATTAAAAGAAACCCATCAATCTGCCTTTTCCACTTGCAAAATTACAACTCATTCCGGACTAAAGCCTTCTATTATCCTAAGACGAAAGGCTCATAAATCAACCGGAATAGGAAAAAGACATTAAAAATAAGAACCCGAAAACAGCCCTACAACAAAGGCTCATTAATCCGATTAATCTATGAAGAAAAAATTTTTCATCACCGCACTGGCATTATGTAGCATTTTTTCTGTTTCCGCACAATCAAAGGACGTAAAAATAACCGTTCACCCGGAACAAGGGAAAAACCTTATCAGTAAACATATTTACGGTCAGTTTGCCGAACATTTGGGAACCTGCATTTACGGCGGGCTATGGGTAGGGGAAGACTCCCCGATCACCAACGTAAACGGATACCGTCTGGACGTACTGGGAGCGCTAAAAAATCTTCAGATACCGAACCTACGCTGGCCGGGAGGATGTTTTGCCGATGAATATCACTGGATGGACGGCATTGGTCCTCGTGAAAACCGCCCCAAGATGGTAAACACCAACTGGGGAGGAACAGTGGAGGATAACAGTTTCGGTACGCACGAATTCCTGAACCTGTGCGAACTGCTGGAAACAGAACCTTATATCAGTGGAAACGTGGGCAGCGGTACTGTGGAAGAACTTGCCAAATGGGTGGAATATATAAATTCAGACAGTGACAGCCCAATGGCTAACCTGCGGAGGCAAAACGGACGTGAGAAACCCTGGAACGTGAAATTTTTCGGTGTAGGAAATGAAAGCTGGGGTTGCGGAGGCAATATGCGCCCGGAATATTATGCTGATTTATACCGTCGTTATGCTACTTATTGCCGGGATTACGACGGAAATAAATTATATAAAATTGCCAGCGGAGCTTCTGATTATGACTACAACTGGACAGAGGTACTGATGAAAAATATCGGCGGAAGAATGCACGGACTTTCATTACACTATTATACTGTAAAAGATTGGGGAGACGGCAAAAAAGGCTCTGCCACCCAATTCACCGATGACGAATATTATTGGACAATAGGCAAAGCCCTTGAAATCGAAGAAGTACTTCTCAAACATATGGCTATCATGGACAAGTATGACAAAGACAAAAAAATAGGCCTGATGGTAGATGAATGGGGAACTTGGTTCAACGAGGAGCCCGGAACCGTAAAAGGACATCTGTATCAGCAAAACACGCTCCGCGATGCCTTTGTCGCAGCAGTAACCTTGAACACATTCCATAAATACACAGATCGAATACGAATGGCCAATATCGCCCAAATAGCTAATGTACTCCAGTCTATGATACTGACGAAAGAAGACAAAATGGTACTGACACCTACTTACCACCTGTTTGAAATGTATAAAGTTTTTCAGGATGCGATTCATTTACCATTGGAAATCACTTCCGACTCAAAAAATATCCGTGGCAGGAACATAAATCTGGTCAATGCTTCCGCAGCCCGAAAAAACGAAATTACCTACATTTCTTTAGCCAATATAGATTTGAACTCCGAACGTAATATTGAAATAAACCTTTCCGATTTAAAAGCGAGGAAAGTAAGCGGACGCATTCTTAGCTCTGCTCATATTACCGACCACAATACTTTTGAAGAACCGGCATTGGTGCAACCGTCTGAATTTAAAGATGCTGAAATAAACGACGGAATACTGGAAGTGCGTCTTCCTGCAAAATCCATTGTCGTGCTGGAAATTAAATAAAAAACTCTCTAAGAGACAAGCGGTTAGAACAGTATTTTTAACCGCTTGTCCCTAAACTTTCAAAATGTAATTAATAAAAAACTGCAAAATGAAAAAACTGTTTTTATGCCTTTTGTCATTATGTATCTTTTCTATAAGCCAGGCCGGACATATAACCATAAAAAGCCCGGATCAGCAATTAGTTGTAGAGATTTCATTGCAAGACGGAAAAGCCTATTACAAAGCTATTTATAAAGACAAAGAATTACTGGAAAATTCACCCCTGGGGCTGATAACAAATGTTAGCGACTTCAGTGAAGGACTAACCCTCAAAGGAACAGAAGAATCTTTTATTGATAAAACATATACACAAGACCGTATAAAAACATCCCAGATCCACTATCAGGCTAACGAAGTAACCTGCATATACGAAAACGCTAAAAACGAAATCATGCAGGTAGTATTCCGTGTCAGCAACAATGACATCGCTTTCCGTTACATACTGCCCCAGTTGGGAGAAACCGCCTGCTGCACCATAAAAAAAGAAATCACGGGATTTAATTTTCCACAACAAACCACTACTTTCATCACTCCGCAGGCAACGCCCATGATAGGATGGAAACGTACCAAGCCAAGTTATGAAGAAGAATATGTTCCGGATGAACCGATAGGCACTCCCTCCAAATATGGAGTCGGTTATACATTCCCCTGTCTGTTTCATATCGGTAACGATGGGTGGATTCTGGTTTCGGAAACAGGAGTAAGCAGCTTGTATTGCGGGTCAAAACTTAGCGAAGGGACAAAAGACGGACTTTACACAATCGCATTCCCGGAACCCGGTGAAAATAACGGGATAGGCAATGCTTCGCCCTCCGTCAGCCTGCCCGGAAAAACACCTTGGAGAACATTAACCATAAGCGACAACCTGAAACCGATTGTAGAAACCACTATTCCTTTTGATGTAGTAGAACCCCTATACGAACCATCCACGGATTACCAGTTCGGACGTTCTACCTGGAGCTGGATTATGTGGCAGGACAACAGTGTAAGTTACGATGACCAGATAAAATACATAGACCTGGCTGCATCATTGGGTTACGAGTACGTATTGATTGACGGCTTATGGGACAAACAAATAGGATATGAACGCATGCCTTCCCTTTTCCGTTATGCCCAATCCAAAGGAGTGGACGTTTTCCTTTGGTACAACTCCAACGGATACTGGAACGATGCGCCACAAGGCCCGAAACAACGAATGAATACTTCCGTTGCACGTAAAAAAGAAATGCAATGGATGAAAGAAAACGGTATCAAAGGTATTAAAGTTGATTTTTTCGGTGGAGACAAACAGGAAACCATGAAACTTTATGAAGACATACTTTCCGATGCCAATGAATATGGTATCATGGTTATTTTCCACGGCTGTACCCTGCCCCGGGGATGGGAACGCATGTACCCCAACTACATAGGCAGCGAAGCCGTATTAGCCTCGGAAAACCTGATCTTTACACAACATGCCAATGACAACGAAGCATACAATGCCTGTCTGCACCCGTTTATACGTAACTCCGTGGGAAGCATGGAATTCGGCCCTGTGCTGCTGAACAAACGCCATAACCGGACAAACGACGGAGGACAGGTACGTAAAACAACGGATATTTTTCAACTGGCTACCGGAATATTATTCCAGAATCCGGTACAAATGTTCGCCATTGCCCCGAACAATCTGACCGACTGTCCAGACTTCGTCATCGATTTTATGAAAGCCATACCCACCACTTGGGACGAAACCGTATTTATAGACGGCTATCCCGGGAAATACTGCATATTGGCAAGAAGGCACGGGACTGACTGGTACGTTACCGGAATAAATGCAGAAAAGAATCCTAAAAAAATAAAAGTAACCCTTCCTATGCTTGCCGGAACTAAAGTGACAAAATACAGCGACAAGAAAGACCGTACTCCTCAAATGGAAGAAACAAGCGTAAAGAAAAACGGAGAGATTACATTAACCATACAACCGGAAGGAGGAATAATATTAACCAATTAAGAATATGAAAAAAAACTATTTACTATTATTATGTTTCATAATAGGGCAATCATTATTTGCTCAAAACTACCAGAAAACACCATCTGGAATAAAAAGCAATACACAATCCCTTGACATTGAAATCCAATTTTTTAGTCCTTCAATTGTGCGAATAATAAAATCACCTGAAGGCAGTCTTTTCACCAAGCAAAGCTTATCCGTCATCAAAAATCCGGAAAAAGTAGATATAGACATTAACGTAAAAGAAGACATCATTCATATGAAAAGTGATGCATTATGGGTCGACTTTAATACTCGCACAGGACGTGTTTCCTTTTTTGATTTATCAGGAAAACTTCTATTTACGGAAAAAGATTACGGGACACAATTTACTCCATTCAACGATGCAGGAAACAGTACTTTCACGGTTCGTCAAGCATTTCTACTAGATAAAGACGAAGCCATCTACGGGTTAGGACAACAACAAGTAGATAAACTGAACCAACGCAATCACA
This sequence comes from Bacteroidota bacterium, assembly GCA_023391625.1. Lineage (GTDB taxonomy): Bacteria > Bacteroidota > Bacteroidia > Bacteroidales > Paludibacteraceae > QVMH01. The sequence goes on from JAEWAN010000006.1 coordinate 19,829, forward strand.
AACATTTCATGCGTCAACGTGCTTTATATGCCAGCGTTCCCATTATACAATCCACCAAAGGATACGGTTTGTTTTGGGACAATTACTCTCCTACTACTTATACAGATAATCCACAGGAAATGTCTTTTGAATCTCAGGTAGGCAACTGTTCTGACTACTATTTTATGTACGGAGTGAACGCCGATGGTGTTATAGCAGAAATTCGCGACCTAACCGGACAAGCGCCCATGTACCCATTATGGACATTTGGATTTTGGCAATCACGTGAACGTTATAAAAGCCAATGGGAAACAATGGAAGTAGTTGATAAATACAGAGAATTGGAAGTTCCCTTGGACGGTATTATACAAGACTGGCAATACTGGGGACCAAACACTAATTGGAATTCCATGAATTTCGACAATCCGGAATTTCCAAAACCACAAGAAATGATTGATCATATACACAAGCAAAATGCAAAAATCATGATCTCAATATGGGCATCATTCGGGCCAGATTCACAGATATACAAAGAGTTGGATTCCATCAATGCCCTATTCAACTTCATAACATGGCCTGCATCAGCTACAGACACATGGCCACCCGACATGACCAACCCTTCAGGAGTAAAAGTATATGATGCCTATAACCCACAAGCACGGGATATTTATTGGAACAACCTAAACAAAGGATTATTCTCTAAAGGAATAGATGCATGGTGGACTGATTCTACAGAACCAGACCATCTTGATGTAGAAGAAAAAGACTTTGATATTCCCACCGCAAAAGGCACTTACAGAAGTGTTGTAAACGCATTCCCCTTAATGACTAACGGTGGCATATACGACCACCAACGTGCTACAAACAATAATAAACGAGTATACCTGCTAACCCGTTGCGCCTTTGCCGGGCAACAACGTTATGCTACAAACACCTGGTCTGGAGACCTTAATTCAAACTGGGAATCTTTCCGGAAACAAATCCCTACCGGATTAAATTTTTCATTAACAGGTATTCCCTATTGGAACACCGATATCGGCGGTTTCTTTAACTGGCCTTATCATAACGGATCTAATAATAAAGCTTATCACGAATTATACACACGCTGGTTTCAATACAGCACATTCACCCCTATGCTGCGCTCACACGGCAGCGGAGTTAAAAAAGAAATCTATAATTTAGGGAAAAAAGGCGACTGGGTATATGACACGGAAGAACAATATATCAACTTACGCTATGCCTTATTACCTTATATATATTCCACAGCATGGGAAGTTACCAACCAATCCGGTTCTTTCTTGCGTGCCCTTTTTATGGATTTTAATAACGACAAAAATGTACCTGAAATAAGCGACCAATATATGTTCGGTAAAGCATTTCTTGTAGCACCTGTAACTGAACCGATGTACGTTTTCTCTGAAAAAGAAAAATGGGAAAGTCCATATGAAGATTTCAGCACAATAAAGACAAAAAAAGTTTATTTGCCCGAAGGAAGTAAATGGATAGATTTCTGGACAGGAGAAACTTTGAACGGAGGCCAAACCATAGAAAAAGAAGTTCCTATTGACATTATACCCTTATATGTACGGACCGGCTCCATTATTCCTTTCGGTCCTAAAGTACAATATTCAACAGAGAAAAAATGGGATAATTTAGAAATTCGGATATACCCGGGAGCAGATGGTGAATTTACACTATACGAAGATGAAAATGACAATTACAATTACGAGAAGGGATTATACTCTACCATTTCATTCAAATGGGATAATGAGAACCAAATGCTTACCATAGGCAAACGAAAAGGTAAATTTCCAGGAATGCTGAAATCCCGGAAATTTAACATCGTTATTGTTGATATGAATAACGGAAAAGGAAGTAAACAGTCTACACAATTTACAAAAACAATATCATATAACGGGAAATCACAAACTATTAAATTCTAAAATATACCCGACATAACATAAAATCAGAATAGAACCATCATATTATTTTCAATGTATAATAACATGAAATGATATAGTATTCGGTTGTTTCTATTCTAATTTCTAATTTGTAAGAAAATGAATATAATATCCGGGAGCCTGGGATAAGCAAACTACCAGGTTCCCGAAAAATAATGCATATTGACGAGAAGACATGGAACCGACTGGTACGTTACCGGAATAAATGCAGAAAAGAATCCTAAAAAATAAAAGTAACGCTTCCTCTGCTTGCCGGAACTAAAGGTATTAAAACACAGCGACGAAAAAGACCGCACTCCTCAAATGGAAGAAGCTGACGGAAAGAAAAACGGGGAGATTACATTAACCATACAACCGGGAAAAAGAGTGATATTAACCAGTATAAAAAAATAAAATTCTCAGAAAATACAGATTCAAATGAAAAGAAACCTTTTTTTAACCTTCAGCTTCCTGCTGTTTTTCACCCTATTCTCCAGTTGCCAAAAAGAGCCTATCCGGGTAGCTTGTGTTGGCGACAGTATTACTTATGGCTCTGGGATAGAAAACAGGGATAAAACCTATCCTGCAGTCCTCAACAATTTGTTGGGCAGCAAATACGATGTACGGAACTTCGGAGTTAGCGGAGCAACCAACCTGCATAAGGGAGACAAGCCTTATGTAACTTTACAGGCTTATAAAGATGCACTGGCTTTTAACCCCGACATTGTTGTTATAAAATTAGGCACGAACGACAGTAAGTCCTACAACTGGGACGTGAATAAGGAGGATTTTAAGGCTGATCTCACAGCACTGATAGACAGCTTTCGGGCATTACCGGCACATCCGGAAATTTTCCTTTGCCTGCCGGCCAAAGCCTACCGATTCAATTTTAATATCCGGGATGAAGTCATTTTTAATGAAATCATTCCTCAGATAAAACAGGTGGCTAAAGATAAGAAATGCCGGCTTATAGACCTTTACAAGATAACATCTGACATGGCTGAAAATTTTCCGGACGGCATTCACCCGAATGAACAGGGAGCAGAAATTATAGCCAGAACCATAGCAGATTACATAACCGAGTGGGAAACCGCCAGTCTGCTCATTCACTCTTTATAAAAAAGACTTCATTTTTCACACTGATAAAAATGCATTAAATGATATGAAAAAAACACTTGCTTTCTTACTTCTTACTTTTTTGGCAATGCAGCCCTTTTCTATTGCTTTTGCCAATGAACCGGATTCCGCTTATATATTCGCATACGGTACAAACAAAAACCGGAATAAAAACGGACTTCATTTTGCATGGAGCACAGACAGGAAAAACTGGCACCCTATCGGGCCGGAACACCGCTATGTAAGCAGCGATTACGGTCGCTGGGACAATCAGAAACGAATGTTAAGCCCCTACCTGTTTCTGGACAACAACGGCAAATTCCAATGTGTCTTCAGCGTAAACGAACAAGACGGAGTGGTAGCCCACGTCGCTTCCGACAACCTGATATACTGGGAACGCCAGTCATACCCCATACTTATGCCAAACGGGAATTGCCTGCAGCCAGAAATATCCGCCCTCTCCGGTAATGAGTATCTGATTACCTGGTTGAGCTCGGATAATAAAGTTTACTCCACTACCACAAAGGACTTTAAAACCTACACTCCGGTTCAGGGGGCATCCGAAACGCTACGTAAGAACAACCGGGGAAATCAACGGATTTCCGGTAAAGAAGAATCCGGAACCATACATAAAGTACCCTGGCAAACTATCAATGATTTAATACAAGCCAATCAGGTAAGTGTTTACAGACAGTCCCTGTGGAACGAACAGATGAAAGACGATAAAGTCCGTTTTGCCGGGTTAAAACCGGTGGAGGCAACCGTCACCATCCAACCGGAGGACAGCAAAGCCATCAGCAATATGTTGATTGGTATTTTCTTTGAAGACATAAGTTATGCTGCCGACGGCGGACTATATGCAGAACTGGTGCAAAACCGGGATTTTGAATATTCTCCGGCAGACCGAGAATACAATGACAAGGAGTGGAACAATTATAAAGCGTGGCATGTGAACGGCGAAGACCTCACTTTCCTTATAGACACCCTTGCTCCTATCCATCCGAACAACAAGCATTACGCCGTACTGGATGTTAAACAATCCGGAACGGGACTTACCAATAGCGGATTCGACGGCATAGCCCTGAAACAAGGTGAAAAATACGACTTTTCCCTTTTCGCCCGAACGTTAGAAGGAAATAATAAAAAGCTGCTTATCCGGCTTACAGGTCAGGATGGGGAAATATACGGAGAAGCATACACCAAACCGCTCTCTTCCGAATGGAAAAAATATACCTGTACAATGATGGCCAGAGAAACGGTAAACGATGCTCACCTGGAAATAATACCGCAAACCGAAGGAAAAATAGCTTTGGACATGATTTCACTTTTCCCGCGTAATACATTCAAAGGACGTAAAAACGGCTTACGGGCAGACCTGGCGCAAACCATTGCAGACATCCAGCCTCGTTTCGTACGTTTCCCCGGAGGCTGCGTAGCACACGGTGACGGACTGGAAAACATCTACCGCTGGGAGAACACAATCGGTCCATTGGAAAGCAGGAAACCTCAACGGAACATCTGGGGTTACCACCAAACTGCCGGATTAGGTTATTATGAATACTTTCAGTTCTGTGAAGACATAGGTGCAGAACCCGTGCCCGTAGTAGCTGCCGGGGTATGCTGCCAGAATTCAGCCACCGGAGGAGCCGGGCAACAGGGAGGCATACCGATGTGCGAAATGCACGATTATGTACAGGACGTGCTAAACCTGATAGAATGGGCTAATGGCGATCCGAAAAAAAGCCAATGGGCTAAAATGCGTGCCGACGCCGGACATCCGAAACCTTTTAACCTGAAATATGTCGGAGTAGGCAATGAAGACCTAATTACGGATTTATTTGAAGAACGCTTCACGATGATATACGAAGCCGTAAAAGAAAAATATCCGGATATTACAGTGATAGGAACAGCCGGTCCGTTTTATGAAGGCACGGACTATGTGGAAGGATGGGATATTGCTACTAAATTAAATGTTCCTATGATAGACGAACATTATTACGTTCCGCCGGCATGGTTCATTTACAATCAGGATTATTACGACCGTTACGACCGGACAAAAGCCCAGGTATATCTGGGAGAATACGCAGCTCATGTTCCGGACAGACATAACAACATAGAAACGGCATTAGCAGAAGCTTTGTACCTGACAGCCTGCGAACGAAACGGCGACATTGTGCACATGACTTCCTATGCTCCGTTATTAGCCAAAGAAGGAAAAACAAACTGGAATCCGGATCTGATTTATTTCAACAATACCGAAGTAAAACCTACTGTTGGCTACTATGTGCAAAAATTGTACGGCGAAAATGCCGGCGATGAATATCTGGCAAGTTACATGGACATTTCCAGTCACGATGAAAAAGTAAAAAAACGGATTGCATGTTCTGTTGTCCGCGACAGCAAAACCAACGACATCATCATCAAACTGATTAATTTACTTCCGGTTGAAGTCAAACCCGCACTGGACATAAATCCGTTAAACATCACCGGAGAAAAAGTGATAAAAACCGTATTGACCGGACAGCCGGAAGATAAAGATGCAAAACCGGAAGAAACATTGATAACTGTTTCCGACATAAAAGACCTGCGACTTCCAGCCTACTCATTCACTGTATTAAAAATAAAAGCCGGAAAATAAACCGAGGTACAATTCAGAAATCAAACAAACAGGCAATCTAAAATAAATAGATTGCCTGTTTGTTTCCCGTTCAGACCTTAATATAAAGGTCTGTTTCTTATGGGTAATAAAAAACTCTTATTTCCGTGATTACAGAATTCTTATTTAACAGCACCTTCCGCCACGATGGCAACCGCCTCTCCTATGTCCGTGTTTATCATTGTGATTGAAATGACGGTGATAATTACAACAATCATCCCCTTTTGGCGAACAATATTCACAGGCATGACACTCATCCCGTTCCTTACACCCATTACAATTTACACAGTCTTCCTCGCACTTGCAATCTTCACACGCACAATTTTCACAACAGCACACTACTTTCTCACGATCCTGTGAAGCAGCTATAGCGATACCGCACACCAGGAAGACAAAGACACTACTTAATAACAAATTTTTCATATTTGCCTCCGTTTATTATAGTTACTAAAATACCCTGCAAAGATAAAAAATCTTTAGCCAAGAAGTTATCCGACATTAAACAATATTCTCCGACATAAAAACAAGGCTTCCCAATAAAATTTCCATCCGTTCTGCGGATTTTATATTTTAATAAAAAGCCTCCTTTCAAATGTACCTAAAATATTTTTATCCTATCAAATACCCCTATTAAGGAAATGAAGCTTAACAGCTTAGCTCTATGAGCCATTTTTTAGACTTTATTGAACCATAATTTAACCTTATTAGTCCATATGTTTTTTACTTTTGTTAATCTATTAATTTTATAGGAAAACTATTTATATAAAAAGCTATGAACAGGAAAATAATTACTCTCTTACTTGGGGTATTTTGCCTTTTAAATCTGGGAACAGTGCAAACACTGAATGCCCAAAGCTATGAAGGACACGTTATAACCAACAAAGGTGCCTGGTGCTGGTTTGCCGACCCGCGCGCCACTTATTATGAGAACACTGACGGTTCCATAAAAAACACCTACATTGGTTACATTGATGCACACGGAGCTATTAAAGCTACTCAATATGACCACATAGCCAACAAAAGCAGTGAAGTTTTAATACGTTCTTATTTCCAGCCGGATGACCATGACAACCCTACGTTCCTGGCTTTGCCTGACGGACGCATCATGATATTCTATTCGCGCCATACGGACGAACCTTGTTTCTACTACCGAATTTCCCAAAAACCGGGAGACATCACCACCTTAGGAGAAGAAAAAGTACTGAAAACTGATGCAAACACTACTTACCCTTCACCGTTCATACTATCTAACGACCCGGATCATATCTACCTGTGCTGGAGGGGTATCAACTGGCATCCTACCATCGGACGCTTAACCATGCCCGATGAAAACGACAATGTAAGTTTTGACTGGGGACCTAAACAGATAGTACAATCTACCGGAGCACGTCCTTATGCTAAATACTATTCCAACGGAACAGATAAAATTTACCTGACTTACACCACCGGACATCCGGACAACGAAAATCCTAACTGGGTGTATTTTAACTATATTGAGATTAATGCCGACGCAACAAAAAATAAATTAACCGATGTAAAAGGGAAACAGTTATCACTGATTAACAACGGCCCCCACCAGGTTAATAAGAAAGACGAATATGCAACCAGCAACCCGGATGCTGTTGTAAATAAAGAAAACTACCGCAACTGGGTATGGCAGGTATCTAAGGAAAGCAATGGCAATCCGGTTATAGCCATGGTACGTATTGATAATGCAAAAGATAATCACGACTATTACCATGTACGCTGGAACGGAAGCAGCTGGGAACAAGTCCACCTGGCATACGGAGGCGGCCATTTCCACCAGACTCCGGGTTTGGAAAAATGTTACAGCGGCGGTATGGCCATTGACGATGAGAATCCGAACATTATGTACTGTTCAGTACCTGTGGACGGAGAAAACGGAAAAGTGTATGAAATCGTAAAATATACGGTTACCGACGGGGTAGTGGCAAGCGAACAAATTACAAAAAACTCACGTCTGAACAACATACGTCCTTATATCATTACAAATACGGCTGCAGACAATGAGCTTCGCCTGATATGGATGCATGGAGAATATTACGACTGGATCGTCAGCCAGGAAAGACCTTTAGGATATGCTACCGGAATAAACGCTGATTTTGCATTTCCTCAACCGGAAGTAGACCTTGAAAACGGCCTTATAAAATATGAAAATTTTGATGCTGCAGTTGAAGGTACAGCTACAGTAGAAGGAGGTTTATTAATTACAAAAACAAATACCGAAGCTACTATTGTTACCGGCAACAGTTCTACGGAGTTTTCAGTTTCACTTACTCCTAAAATTTCTGAAAGTGCTTACAGCGGCAAGATATTCCAGGCCGGAACAATTTCATACCAGGTAGAAAATGCCCTGCTGAACACAGGAAGGGGAACTGAAAACATGCAGTGTCCATTCCCGAACGTTCTGATAGGCAGCGACAAATACAAAAGTACCAACGTGCTTGGAACTGCTGACTCCTGGCAGAATTACGGTAGAGGAACCGGCGGTAAATGGTACGAACCTACCAAACTGCAATTTTTCAATCTTACTGTAACTTACAAAAACGATACACTGACCACCTATATTGACGGCTTGATAGACCAGGTTATTGTAGCCCAGGGCTTAACATTAGGCGATGTAAAAATCGGCGGGTTCGAAGGCGAAGTTGAAGACTGCCGCGTATATTCACGGGCTATTTCACAAGGCGAAATAAAAGCCATTATCAGTAACTACAACGACAAACTGGAAGAAATAGAATTCAACAGGATAACTCTTCCGGAATATGTTTATACCGATATCGTTCTAAAATCAAAATCATCTGCAGGTACAGCGATTACCTGGGAATCAAGTAATAAAGATGTTATTTCCAACAGTGGATTGGTTTATCAGGGGGAAGCGGAAACCCCTGTTAAACTGACCGCTACATTGGGCGGGCTGACCAAAACATTTGACGTGAAAGTAATGCCGCGTGATATTGAAAAGAACAAAGTATTGCTTTATGAATTTGAAACTGCAGATGAAAGCACTGAAGGAAGCGTACGATATATAGCAGACAAATCGGGAAACGGGAACAACGGTACCCTTTATGGAAAAGCTGTAGTCAATGGGAAACTGAACCTGACGGAAAACGTAGGCAGTAATGCAAGCAACGGTTATGCTATGGCCCCAAACGGAATTATTGACGATGTACGCAGTTACAGTGTTCTGGTGTCCGTATATCCTAAAAACCTGAAACAGCAACCACGTATTTACGACTTCGGATCAGGAACAGGAAACAGCATGTTCGGACGCTTATCTAAACTTACCATCGGTTTCAAATACAATGGAGGCAGCACAGTCATGATTGATGCTTCCAAGACATTAGACCCTATACAACCGGTACAATTAGCTTATACTTTCGATGCCAAAACAAAAACATCTAAAATCTTTGTAGACGGCGAAGAAGCTGCCAGTGGTACTACAATAACTAACGAGCCGTATCAACTGAGCGAAATCGCCGAAAGCAACCGGAATTATATCGGACGGACACAATGGCAAACCAGCGACAATGCCGATTTTTGTGGGGAAATAGATAATTTCTACCTGTTCAACATTGCCCTGACTGCAGACGAAATAAAAAAACTGCAACCCAAACTACCTCCGATAACTTCTAACGAAAACTATAAAACACAATCATCAATTTCCATTTTCCCTAACCCGGTAGCGCCAAACACAACGGTACAAATAGAATACCCTTTCAGCTACAATGACAACGGAGTGGAAATAGAAGTATTTGACACTAAAGGTCAAATGATACAGAACTACCGGTTCACATCATCCCCTATCACTGTAAAAAGCCCTGCAACTACCGGAATATATTTAATCCGCGCCACGAATGAAACCAATCAGGCTATCATAGAAAAACTGATTGTTCAGTAAAACAAAATCACAGAAAACGCATTAACCGAAAGGGAGGGTCTCACAACCTTCCCTTTTTCATTTTTCACAGAAAACGTGTGCCAATACCTTCGGTAGCCTAACCTGTTTCCCCAAAAAACATAAGTGTTTCCTGATCTTTCAGAAACTCCGAAAGGCCTGTGATTTTCGCATAAAATCATTATATTTGCGTTGATTAATTTTACAAAAGCAATAAAATAATACATAAAAGCGGCAGCAGTTGTTTCCGGCACGTCCACTACAAGAGTAAATAATACAACATGCCTGAATACGGAAATTACACAAAACAGCCGATAAGTAAGTTATCCCTATAATACGAAGACATGAAAAAGACAAACTTAAAATTTTTACTTCTCTCGTTTATCATCTGTATTTCTTCAAACCATCTTTTCTCAGCACAAACACAACCTAAAGTAGAATATTTTCCATTGGAAGATATCCGATTGCTGGATAGCCCTTTTAAACACGCACAGGATCTTGATAAAAAATATTTACTGGAAATGAATCCGGACCGGTTACTTGCCCCTTTCCTCCGGGAAGCAGGCTTAGACCCAAAGGCCGAAAGCTATACCAACTGGGAAAATACCGGACTGGACGGACACATAGGGGGACACTACCTTTCCGCCTTGTCACTGATGTATGCTTCTACCGGAGATGAACAGATAAAACAAAGACTGGATTATATGCTGAATGAATTAAAACGGGTTCAGGATGCAAACGGCAATGGATATATAGGAGGCGTACCGGGAGGAAAACAAATGTGGAACGAAATAAAACAAGGAAACATCAGAGCCGGAGGATTTGACTTGAACGGCAAATGGGTTCCCTTATACAATATCCATAAAACCTATGCCGGGTTACGGGATGCTTATTTATACGCACATAGCGAACAAGCCCGGGATATGTTGGTAAACATGACCGACTGGATGATTGAAATTACCAACAATTTATCCGAAGAACAAATGCAGGACATGTTGCGAAGCGAACATGGAGGATTAAATGAAACTTTTGCAGATGTTGCAGCTATTACAGGAGATAAAAAATACATTGATCTGGCATACAAGTTTTCACACAAACAGCTCCTCGAACCCTTAACAAAACAAGAAGACAAACTCACAGGCATGCACGCAAACACCCAAATACCCAAAGTATTAGGATTTAAACGCATAGCAGATATTACGGAAAATGAAGAATGGTCGGAAGCCTCGCGCTTTTTCTGGGAAACTGTTATAAAAGACCGTTCCATCAGCATTGGCGGAAACAGTGTCAGCGAACACTTCAACCCTACCGATGACTTTTCCCGAATGATAAGTAGCTTTGAAGGCCCGGAAACCTGCAACACTTACAATATGCTCCGTCTTACACGTATGCTGTATCAAACCTCACTGGACAAACCATACATAGATTATTATGAAAAGGCGTTGTACAACCATATCCTTTCCACACAAAACCCGGAACAAGGAGGTTTTGTGTACTTTACCCAAATGCGTCCGGGACATTACCGTGTATATTCCCAACCTCACACAAGCATGTGGTGCTGCGTAGGCTCAGGAATGGAAAACCACGCCAAATACGGTGAAATGATTTATGCTCACACAGACAATACATTATATGTGAACCTGTTTATTCCGTCTGAAGTAAACTGGAAAGAAAAAAACACCCAAATCATACAGGAAAATAAATTTCCTGACGAAGCCCAAACCCGGATAACCATTAATCCGAAAAAAGCGACCCGTTTTACATTGAAACTCCGCTATCCTTCCTGGGTGGCGGAAGGCTCCCTGAAAATCCTGATAAATGGAGAAAGTTTCCCCGTATCCGATGTGACTGACGGTTACGTCACCATAAACCGGAAATGGAAAAAAGGAGATCAGGTAAGTATGGAAATGCCTATGCACATAACAGTAGAACAACTGCCTGACCACTCTAATTATTATACTTTTTTCTACGGCCCGATAGCCCTGGCTGCAAAAATAGGTACGGAAGATATGAAAGGCCTATATGCGGACGACAGCCGTGGTGGGCACATAGCTCACGGAAAGCAGCTTCCATTAAAGGATATGCCTATCATAGTAAGCGATCCTGAACAACTGCCGTCGCTACTTACTCCCGTAACAGGCAAACCGTTAACATTCAGACTAACCAGCCTGTACCCCGACCAGTATAAAAACGGATTTGAACTCATTCCGTTCTTCCGCCTGCATGAAGCACGTTATATCCTTTACTGGCCGCAAGCCAGCACAGCCGAAGTAAAAGCTATGCAACAACAAATAGAACAGGAAGAACGGGAAAAAATTCTGTTGGATGAAAAAACAATAGACAAAGTAATATGTGGAGAACAGCAACCGGAATCCGACCATTTCGTTAAATTTGAAAACTCCGAAACCGGATTTACGGAAGATATCCACTGGCGTGAAGGGCGTGGATGGTTCAGCTACGAACTAAAAAATGCAGATAAAAATGCACAGCAATTATACATCAAATACTTTAACCGGTATTGGGAAGGAAAAGCGGAGGTTTACATCAACGACAAAAAAGTAACTTCTTTGGAAGTGGGACAAGGAAGCGATGAAGAAATACTTACATCTGTTTTTCCAATTCCGGACAGTGAAAAAGAACAGGCTGTACTGACTGTTAAGTTTGTGGCAAAACCTGACTTTATTATCCCGAGAATCGCAGAATTGAGAATATTAAATAAATAACTAAAGATTATAAAACACACCTATGAAGAAAAACAAATTAACATTATCACTCTGCCTACTGCTGGCTGTAACAGGAATTTCAACTGCATTTGCCCAGAAAGACGGAAAGCCAGGCATTGCGGAAAAAGATTTTGTGGCCTACCTTTTCCCCTATTTCACGGGAAATAATGTAGAAGAAGAACAAATTCATTTTGCTATCAGCGCCAATGGATACAACTACTTTGCGCTCAACAACAACCAACCTGTTATCAACTCAAAAGACATTAGCTCTACCGGCGGTGTGCGCGACCCACATATTATACGCACAGAAGACGGAAAGTCTTTTTACATGGTAGTTACCGACATGACTTCATCCAAAGGTTGGGACTCCAACCGCGCCATGATACTGATGAAATCTGACGACCTTGTGAACTGGACATCAAGTATTATCAACATACAGCAGAAATACGAAGGTCAGGAAGACCTTAAACGCGTATGGGCCCCACAAACTATTTACGACCCGTTAGCAGGAAAATATATGGTTTACTGGTCTATGAAATACGGTAACGGACCGGACATTATTTACTATGCTTATGCGAACGCAGACTTTACAGACCTGGAAGGTAAACCGGAAGTTCTGTTTATACCGAAGGATAAAAAATCCTGTATCGACGGGGACATTATCTACAAAAACGGCATCTTCCACATGTTTTATAAAACGGAAGGAGATGGCAACGGCATTCGTAAAGCCTTGACTGATAATCTGACCGGCGGTTGCTGGATAGAACAACCGGGCTATAAACAGCAAACCAAAGAAGCAGTGGAAGGTTCCAGCGTATTCAAACTGACCAATGAAGATAAATATATCCTGATGTATGACGTATATATACAAGGGAAATACCAGTTCTGCGAAAGTTATGACTTGGATCAGTTCAAAGTCATAGACCACGATGTTACCATGAACTTCCACCCACGTCATGGTTCGGTAATTCCAATCACTAAAAAAGAACTCAAACGGATCACTGACAAATGGGGTATGCCGGAAGGATTTCCTGCCATACCTAACAATCCGGTATTGGAAGGATATTATGCCGACCCGGATGTTCTGTACTCCGAAAAAACAGGGAAATACTACATTTACCCCACCAGCGACGGATTTACAAACTGGGGAGGATATTATTTCAAAGTTTTTTCTTCTGACAATCTGAGAGACTGGACGGATGAAGGCATTATACTTGACCTTAAAAAAGATGTTTCTTGGGCAGACCGCAATGCCTGGGCTCCCTGCATAATAGAAAAGAAAACCGAAAGGAACAAATATAAATATTACTACTATTTCACAGCAGCCCAAAAGATTGGTGTAGCAGTGGCCGACAATCCGACCGGACCATTCACTGATTCAGGAAAAGCGCTGATAGATTTCCGCCCGGACGGAATTACCAACGGTCAGGAAATAGACCCGGAAGTTTTCCAGGATCCCGTAAGCAAAAAATATTACTTATATTGGGGCAACGGTTACCTGGCAGGAGCGGAACTGAACAAGGATATGGTTTCTATTAAAAAAGAAACAATGAAAGTGATGACACCGGACAATACGTTCCGCGAAGCAATCACCGTCTTCTACCGTAACGGATTGTATTACTTTCTGTGGTCTGAAAATGATACCCGCGACGAAGATTACCGGGTGCGTTACGCTACTTCAACCTCGCCAATGGGACCTCTGAACATTCCTGAAGACAATCTGATCCTTTCTAAAGTTCCGGAAGCCGGCATTTACGGCACCGGACATAACTCCATACTGCAAATACCGGGTACAGATGAATGGTACATCGTATACCACCGCTTCAGCCGCCCGGACGGCATAAAAATGGGACAGGCAGCCGGATATAACAGGGAAGTATGCATTGATAAAATAGAATTTAATGCAGACGGAAGCATTAAAAAAGTGATTCCAAGCCTATAAAGCAAAGCTTATCCTCCCTGAACAGGGAATAAAAAAACAGAGCATGACAAAAGGCGATATAGCCAGTTTGTTATGCTCTGTTTTTATAATCTCTTTTTAACCCCTAGGATAACTCTAAAATATCCGGAAACCGGCAAACTCCTACTGCCCGAATACAAATTAATATTCACCGAATTAGGTAGTAAGCAACCGGAAACGTAAATAAGTATCCGGATAAGGCAACCATCCGGTTATGCCATAAAAACAACACACTTAAAGTAAAAGCCCTCCATGAATTGAAAATTTCATGGAGGGCTTTTGCTTTAAAAAGAGAAAAAATATTGAAACTTAATTTTTATCATTATCATTCACCAAGGTTACACCCTTATATTTCCCAGTCAGTGTGTTAAGGAAAGCCACCATTTTAGTTACTTCTTCCGAAGATAATTTTACACCAACTTCATACTCTGCCATATTATCAACCGCTTCTTCCAAAGTAGCTTTGGTTGCATCATGATAATAAGGATAAGTAAGAGCGATATTCCTCAAACCTGGAACTTTAAAGCGATGACGGTCACGTTCGTTTTTAGTTTCTTTGAAACGCCCGTTATCTTCAATGGTTAAAGGCATATTGCGGTCAGCAAAATAATCTTTTTTAATACCCATCAACTCGTAAGTCAATCCTCCCAGATTTTCACCGGCATGACAAGTAGCACAGTCATATTTTTTAAATAACTTATACCCTTCCAGCTCCTCTTCAGTGATAGCAGACTTATCTCCTTTCAAATACAAATCAAAACGGGAATCCGGAGTCAGCAAGGTTTTTTCAAACTCCTCAATAGCCTCAGTAATATTCTTTTCCGTCCATCCGTCAGGATACACTTCCTTGAAAGCCTTAGTAAACGCTTTGTCTTCTGCCAGCTTAGCTATAATTTCATCGAATGACTCACAAGCCATTTCCACCGGATTCAAAGGAGGGCCAGCAGCCTGTTCAGCCAGTGTCAATGCACGTCCGTCCCAGAATTGTACGAAATTATAATAAGCATTATAAACTGTCGGAGCATTTACACCACCCAATTGTCCGCCTACACCATCAGAGAAAGGTTCATTATCCACCCCTCCGGTATTCAATCCGTGACAAGAAGAACAGGATATCGTATTATCGGCAGAAAGACGAGTGTCAAAATAAAGCTGTTCTCCCAATGCCACCTTACGCGGATCTACCGGTATGGAATCTGCAATAGGACGGATAGGTTCGTTTACAAATTCCGGAGCAACACCCGAATTTTCAGCCAATTGAGCACGATAATACTTCACGCCATCCATAACCACTTTCCCTTTGGCATCAGTTATAGAAGAGCCCCAATGTACCAGATAATATTTTGCAGGAGGCATATTACCTTTATTAACAGCCTGTTCCAGCTTAGCTAAATCCACCTGGTTCAGGATTGTTCTATTTTCCAGATCAACCATCATTTGCGAAGCATCATACACCCGATAAGCCTCCTCCATGTCTTTTTGCACTATTTTTCCGGCTATCGGCCAGCTGGCATAAAACGGCAAATCCGGTTCTGCACTATGGCAGCTCAGGCAACCAGCCTCTGTAACAATCTGTTGCAATTGTTCATTGACCGGAAGGTCAGAAGACGGAACCCGGTTTACCAAACGGTAAGTCACAGTCAATATAGCTATCAGCACTACCACTGCAACAAGTAACTTTGAACTTTTCTTCATAACTATATATTTTAAATATTGGTATTTCGATTATATAAATGAATGCTTTCCTGAGCCGACGGCAGGTAGTTGATGCCATACCAGCACATTTGCAGCGATAAAAACGAGAATATCAGCAAAACGAATAATATCTTTTTATGAACCCGCCCGGACAAACGCAAGTGAATATAAAGCAGGTAACACCCCCAGGTTATGGCAGCCCAGGTTTCTTTCGGATCCCAGTTCCAATAGTTTCCCCATGCTTCCTTAGCCCATAATGCACCCAGCAGCATACCAATAGTCAGAAAAGCGACTCCCTGATACACCAGGCTATCGGCAGCTTTCATGTACTCATCGCCTTTTCCGAATAATCCGGCAATCGCCAGGATAAAGGAACATCCCAGCAAAGAATAGGAAAACATATAAACCGTAACATGCGGAATAAACCAGACACTCTGCAAAGCCGGCATCAAAGTCTGGTCATGTATCTCGGGCTTCAACAAATTAATAAGCACAAAAACGGTAGCCAGTAAGGCAGAAAAACCTAATATCCAGCGGTACTTCCACCGCAGGTAGGTAAGCAACCCCGCTAGGACCATAAAAAAGGAATACCATAAGCGTGTTTCCCCCATAGTACGTAAAGGAGGACGTTCCAGATAAATCCACAACCCGGTTATAAACAGACCGAACACCAATGTTCCGCCCACCGTAAGCCATACCGCCATTTTGTTCCGTCCGGAAGAACAAAAAGCAAACACAGCCCCAGCCAGCCATAAGCAGACTGCAATGGAAGCAAACCAATAGAAATTATCCCAATTTACCTGCATACTCCGGCCCTCTCATAAATAACAATACGGCACCAAGTAGCATCATACAGATACCGGTTGCCGTAACATATCTCCACGGTTGTTTCACTATTTGCAAAACACAATAATTTTCTGCCATTTTTCCAGTTGTATCATAACCGGAAAGGTATATATCTTCACCCAATTTATGATGAAAAGGATGATTCACCGTCAGTTCCGCCCGTTTACGCCCCTCACCTACATAAACAACCGCCTCAAAAGAAGACGGCATTCCATTGGGGTAACGCTCCACGGAAAAAGAATGCAGTTCCAAATTGTAATTCAGACGATGTTCCAGTCCTTCCCCGTCATAAGCCCTGTTGGTAGGTACACCTTGATACACAGGGACATTCCAGACATAAGTATCACAACTTCCCGCAAATCCGCCAAACAACGCCAGCCACAATCCGATATGATTTAACAGAAAGCGCCAACGTCCTTTCCTATAATGGACACAGGCCCGGAAAATAACCAAAGCAAGGTTACTTAACAAAAGCCAGAGGATAGCGACAAAAATCCAGGAAGTAGCAAAGTCATAACAGCCCAACGCTGCAAGCACACCGTTGCGGGCAGCCATATCTGCCTGGGATAATTGCGGAAAAAGACCGATTACCAGACAACCCGCAATAAACAATACAAGTGATAATATTGACGTTTTCAGGGAGAGCAGCCACCGGATTATTTTCAAATTTTCCTTCCGGTAAAGCCAGAACAATATAAAAAACCAAATCAGGGAAAGGATCAGGTTAACGGGAAACCTCATCAACGTTATAGGAAAATTACCCGCAAGTAATTGAATAATAACAGCAATAACTATATAGAGCACAGCATACATAATATGCAAAACACTATTATTTTTTATACAGTATTAAAATGATTTCAGTTCTATCCGGCCGTAAAATTATTGATAAAGTTAATAACAGGCAATAAAAGTAGATTCTTTCTCCTTTATTTAGATTTATTCTAATGTAAAAACACCGTCTCTAATTCCGTCCATCTGCCTGAAACAAGGGAACTGACAACCTGATGAAAATTAACGGCATATATATCCTCAGGCCTTCCTGGAGGAAAGTATGTTGATAAGCGGGTCTGTACAGCCCGGCAAACCGTCACAAGAAAGCTAAAACCCGCTTGGTAAATTCAGGGGAATATTATACTTTTGCAAACCTTTTAAAGAAAAGAAAACAACTCAATTTACTAACAACACGTGTGCTTGGTAACCACGTTAAAAAAACAAGAAAATGAAAAAACAAGTTTCCGTAGCCTTTATGGTGTGCGGGTTGCTGTTCACAACCTGCCTGATCATCGCCAACATCGTAGAACAAAAATTAATTGCAATCGGCCCGATACAAGCTACCGCCGGATTACTTATTTTCCCTGTTTCATATATTGTAAATGACCTGATAGCCGAAGTGTGGGGCTACCGTAAAGTAAGACTGATAATCTGGTACGGATTCCTGATGAATTTTCTGGCAGTCGGCATTTTTCAGCTTAGCATACTGGTGCCGGGATCAGAAAACTTCACCCATTCGGAAGCCTACAACCTGGTGTTGGGCAACACCCTGCGCATTACCATAGCAAGCTTTATCGCTTTCCTTTGCGGCTCTTTCCTCAATGCTTACGTCATGAGCAAAATGAAGATACTGCAACATGGAAGGGGCTTCTCCCTGCGGGCTATCCTTTCAACCATAGTAGGCGAGGGTGCAGACTCGCTTGTCTTTTTCTTCATTGCCTTTTCCGGCATTTTATCCGTGCGGGACATTGTATTGCTGATACTTACCCAAACCGCCATGAAAACGGCTTATGAAGTAATAGCGCTGCCCCTTACCAACGTTTTGGTGAAATGGGTGAAGAAAAAAGAAAATACCGATGTTTACGACACCGGAATATCCTACAACCCGCTAAAATTAAAAGATATTTAAAAGCCTCAAAACTCCTGTTGAAAACTGTTTTGTTCAAAAGTATTTACTGAAAAAAACAGAAAAACAATCTTTGATTTTCATTGGTTATACTAAAAACCCGTATCTTTGTGCATATTTGCACTCAACAAATACGTCACGGGATTAGTAAACATGTTTTTCTATTTTTATCTATGCTCAAACAACAGTTACAACAGAAGCTGCAGCAAAAATTGTCTCCTGCCCAGATACAGGTAATCAAACTGCTGGAAGTTCCTACTCTGGAGCTGGAAGAACGCATCAGGCAGGAATTGGAAGAAAATCCGGCACTGGAAGAAGGCGCAGAGAATATTGATTCCCAGGACGAAAAATTTGAGGAGGATTTTAATGCCGAAGATGGAGGGAACAATGAGGATATGGATTTGGATGAATATATGCCAGACGATGACATTCCCGACTATAAATTAAAAGCCAATAATTCGTCCAAAGACGACAAACACGAAAATATCCCGTTTTCCATCGGTATAACTTTTCATGAATTTCTGTTGGACCAGCTCAGATTACAGGATTTAAACGAACAAGAATATGCCATAGCCGAATATGTTATCGGTAATATTGACGATGAAGGTTATCTCCGCAGGGAACCGGAAGCAATGGTCGATGATATTGTTTTCCAAACTGGACTCCAGGTAACCGACGAAGAAATGTACCACACCATCCATATGATCCAGCAACTGGATCCGGCAGGTGTATGTGCACTGGACTTACAGGAATGTTTGCTTTTACAACTGGACAGGAAAAGTAACACGGAAGAAACGGAACTGGCAAAAAAAATACTCCGTAACTATTTTGAGGAATTCTCAAAAAAACATTACGACAAGATTATAAAATCACTGTCCATAGACGACATACAGCTGAAAAAAGTAATCAATGAAATTATCAAGCTGAATCCTAAACCCGGAAGCGCCTGGAGCGGAAATGTGCTTGACAAATCCTCTGCAACCATCGTCCCTGATTTTATTGTTGAAAACGATGAAGGGAAACTGACCGTCCAGATGAATAACAGCAATATTCCGGAATTAAGAGTAAACAGCACATACAACGAGATGATGCAGGATTACAGCGCCAACAAGCAGAACCAAACCAAAGAGATGAAAGATGCGGTTATGTTTGTAAAACAAAAAATAGACTCTGCACGTTGGTTCATTGATGCTATTAAGCAAAGGCAACAAACCCTGCTTATCACAATGGAAGCCATTGTTGATTTTCAGTATAAATTCTTCCTTGAAGGAGATGAAAGTTACCTGCGACCCATGATATTAAAGGATATAGCCGATCTGACCGGATTCGACATCTCTACCATATCAAGGGTCAGCAACAGCAAATATGTACAAACCGAATTCGGCATATTCCCGTTAAAATTTTTCTTTTCCGAATCCATGACCAATGATTCCGGAGAAGAAGTATCAACCCGGGAAATAAAAAAAATATTGCAAGAGTGTGTTGACCATGAGGATAAACGCAAACCTCTGAATGATGATAAACTGGCTGATATGTTACGTTCCCAAGGCTATAACATTGCCCGACGCACTGTAGCGAAGTACAGGGAGCAGTTAAACATACCGGTAGCCCGCTTACGCAAAGAAATTTAATTCATCAACCAAACACATGGAAAAACCAATTATGAAAACATTCTACAAAATCGTATCGATTCTTTTTATGCCGTTGCTCTTACCGACATACGGTTCCCTACTCCTGTTTCAAACTGAAGATTTCGCATATTTAAACAGTACATTCAAACTGATTACTATTGCCGGAACCATCCTGTTCACACTGGTGTTACCGATTATCCCGATACTCATTATGCGTAAAAAAGGAATAATCAGCGATTTCTCCATCTCCAAACGGGAGGAAAGAGTAGCCCCTTACCTTTTCTCTTTCTTAGGATTTGTATTCTGGGCTTTCTTCCTGTACCGTACATTAGGAATGCCAGGTTACGTTTCGGGATTAGGCATAGGTTCCGCAATAGCACTTTTTATCATACTCATAGTAAACCTTCGCTGGAAAATAAGCGCTCATCTGGCTGGCATGGGGGGAATTGCCGGAGGAATTTTCGGAGTATGCCTCACGCTGGGGCTCAATCCTACATGGCTTTTCATTGTAGTGATATTCCTTTCTTTATTAGTAGCCCTGGCGCGTATTGAGCTAAAAGCACACACGCCCCTACAGACATTAGCAGGTTTCATCGTAGGCTTCCTGTCTGTACTGCTATGCACCTTGTATCTATAACCAAGGGAGAACACGTTTAAAATAAAACCGAGGATAATCCAGGCGGACTTATTCACCTATAAAACACTGATAAACAACAATTATAACTATATAAATTATTGTAATATGATTACATTAGACCAACTAAAAGATGTGTTGGAACGCGAGAAAGCGTTGAGGAGGTATCTTTGACGTCGATACAAAACTAATACAGATAGAAGAAGAAGAATTACGTACACAAGCTCCTGACTTCTGGGATGACCCGAAAACGGCAGAAGCCCAAATGAAAAAGGTAAAAGACCTGAAAAAATGGGTGGAAGGCTATGAAGAAATAAAAACAGCCACAGAAGAGTTGCAGTTGGCCTATGACTTTTTCAAAGAGGAAGCCGTGACCGAAGAGGAGGTGGACGACGCCTATTTACACGCCGTTTCGCTGGTGGAAGCCCTGGAGCTAAAAAATATGCTTTCAAAAGAAGAAGACCAGTTGGGAGCTGTTATAAAAATTGTGGCCGGAGCCGGAGGTACGGAAGCCCAGGACTGGGCAGACATGCTGTTCCGCATGTACCAGCGTTGGTGCGAGCGGCAGGGCTATAAATGCGAAATAACCAACTACCAGGAAGGTGACGAAGCCGGTATTAAAACTGTCACCATGCAAATAGAGGGCGACATGGCTTACGGTTACCTGAAAAGCGAAAACGGTGTACACCGTTTGGTACGAGTTTCGCCATTTAATGCGCAAGGAAAACGAATGACTTCATTCACTTCTGTTTTCGTAGTTCCCTTGGTGGACGACACTATTGAAATAGAAATTAACCCGGCTAACCTTACGTGGGACACTTTCCGTTCGTCAGGAGCTGGAGGACAGAACGTAAACAAAGTGGAAACCGGTGTCCGCCTGCATTATAAATATAAAGACGAAACCACCGGAAAGATGGAGGAAATCGTCATTGAAAATACCGAAAGCCGTTCACAGTTCGGCAACAAAGACAATGCCTTACGCCTGCTGAAATCACAACTCTACGAAATAGAGCTGGAAAAACGAAGAGCGGCAACGGCAGAAGTGGAAGCAGGAAAGAAAAAAATAGAATGGGGCTCGCAGATACGAAGTTATGTATTTGACGACCGCAGGGTGAAAGACCACCGCACCAATTACCAAACTTCGGATGTACAGAAGGTAATGGACGGAGATATAGATGCTTTCATCAAAGCTTATTTAATGGAATTCCATTAATAAAATAAATAATTATCAAGAACATTCTATTCAAAAATTACAGTTTATAAAACATGGATCATCCCCTGTTCTACAATGGGGGTGATCCGGTATTTTAATCCCGGCTATAATGGAAAAGAAACAGTTTGACATCACAGGAATGAGTTGCTCGGCATGTTCCAGCCGCGTAGAAAAATGTGTCGCTAAGCTGGATGGAGTACAAAAAGTCAGTGTCAATTTACTGACTAATAGTATGGTTGTAGAATACAACGAAAAAAAGACAGATGAAGCCAATATAGAAAAAACGGTATCTGATGCCGGGTATGAAGCCCATCTGCACGAGACCAAAAGCAAAAGTAAAACCACAGCCATCGATGCCACACAGGCTGAACAGAAAAAAATGCGAAGACACTGGTGGTGGTCGCTGGTCTTCCTGCTACCATTGTTATACGTCGCCATGGGGCATATGTTTTCTTTCCCTCTACCCGGCTTCCTGTTAGGTTATGAAAATGCGTTAAACTTTGCCATTTTACAATTAATATTAGTATTGCCTATCGCCATCATCAACCAAAGATATTTTACCCGTGGGTTCACGGCCCTGATAAAAGGCAATCCCAATATGGATTCACTGGTCGGATTAGGTTCGGCAGCAGCTATCCTATATGGCATATACGCTATCTTCAGAATAGCACATGGTTTAAGCATCAGCGATATGGACATCGTGCATCGTTTTTCCCATGATTTATATTTTGAATCGGGAGGAACGATCCTCACCCTGGTAACACTGGGAAAATATTTTGAAAGCCGGTCCAAAGGAAAAACCTCCGAAGCCATTACCAAACTAATGGACTTAGCCCCTAAAACAGCCGTAGTAATACGATATAATCTGGAAAAAGAAATCCCGATAGAAGAAGTGGAGGTAGGAGACTTAGTAGTAGTAAAACCGGGACAACGCATTCCGGTGGATGGAATCATAGAAAAAGGAAACGCCTCTATTGACGAATCTGCCCTGACAGGTGAAAGCATTCCGGTCTTCCGGCAGAAAGGGGACAATGTAATGGCTGCCTCTATCAATAAAACGGGCTCTTTCACATTCCGAGCTACGAAAGTAGGCAATGATACAACCCTGTCGCAAATCATAGCTCTGGTAGAGGAAGCCTCCTCATCCAAAGCGCCTATATCCAAACTGGCAGACAAGATAAGCAGCATATTTGTGCCCATTGTCATTTGCATAGCCATTGTTTCTACAGTAGTCTGGCTGCTTGCCGGTTATTACTTTGACTTTGCCCTCTCCATAGGGATAGCCGTATTGGTTATTTCATGTCCATGCGCCTTAGGCCTTGCAACCCCGGTAGCCATTATGGTAGGCACAGGAAAAGGAGCAGAATACGGCATCCTGACTAAATCGGCTGAATCTTTTGAAAAAGCAGTAAAAATAAACACGGTCGTACTGGATAAAACGGGCACAATCACAGAAGGCAAACCGCAGGTAACGGATATTATAACACAGCACATTACGGAAAAAGAACTCCTATCCGTCATGGCTTCCCTGGAAAAATATTCCGAACATCCGTTGGCCGAAGCCGTTATTTTGGAAGCGCAGAGCCAAAACGTGCCTTTACTGGAAATTGAAAACTTCAACGTCATACCGGGATTAGGAATAGAAGGTACGTTAAACGACCGCTATTACTGTGCCGGAAACGCCAAATTACTGACACAGAGAAATATTGATTTAAGCGTTCTACTGCCGAAAGCCGAGCAACTGGCCAACGAAGGAAAAACACCGCTTTTCCTTGCCAATGAACAGGATGCCTTAGGCGTGATAGCTGTTGCCGACGTGCTGAAACCATCCAGTAAACAAGCAATAGAAGAATTGGCCGCTTTAAACATGGAAGTCATCATGCTGACCGGAGATAATAAACGGACGGCACATGCTATCCAGAATCAACTGGGTAACATTAAAGTTGTGGCAGAAGTGCTGCCACAAGACAAAGACCGCCAAATCATACAACTCCAAAAAGAAGGGAAATCTGTTGCCATGATCGGGGACGGAATCAACGATGCCCCTGCCCTTATGCGTTCCGACCTGGGTATAGCCATTGGCAACGGTACGGATATAGCCATAGAATCGGCGGACATTGTGCTTATGCGCAACGACTTATTGGATGCCGTAACGGCATTCCGATTAAGCAAAAAGGTAATGGCTAATATTAAACAAAACCTTTTCTGGGCGTTCTTCTATAACATCATAGGTATTCCATTGGCTGCCGGAGTGTTCTATACACTGTTAGGCTGGAAGCTAAGCCCTATGTTCGCGGCACTGGCCATGAGTTTCAGTTCCGTTACCGTAGTAACTAACGCCCTGCGACTTAGAAACTTCAAATCAAATAAAGATTCAAAAAAGAAATAATATATTTATATAACCATAATTCATAATCATTACAGCTATGACACGCAAAACAATAAAAATAGAAGGCATGAGCTGCCAACATTGTGCCAACCGGGTAGAACAGGTACTGAACACAGACGAAGTTTCAGCAAAAGTAGATTTAGCCAATAATACGGCAGTCGTTGAGTCTGAATCAGCAATAAGTGATGAAGACCTGAAAAAACGAATCGAATTTGCAGGCTACAAGGTGGTGGAAATTAAATAAGACCTACACTTTCCCGGCCTATCATGAAAAGCAGCAATGAAATATTAAAAGCAAGAGGTTTCTGCGAAACCGGGATGGAATTTTTCTGTGCCGGGCTGGGTTTTCATGAAAAAATAATGCTGCTCAAAAGCAAAGTTCCTTTTGAACGGACTTTAGGAGCGAGGTTGCTCATTAAGGAAGGGAAGCAAAGTGTCCCTTTCTTAATAACAGCCCTGCTAACAGAAAAAAAGCTATATCCTAAAATAGAGATTTGCAACACCTTATCCCGTCTGGGTAAACCGGCCGTGAAGCCACTGATTGACCTGCTTGGAAAAATTGGCACAAATCAACACAAAGACCTGCCTGAAAAACAATTCAGGAAGAAAAGCTATCCCCTGCCCCGCGATATAGCAGCACGTACCCTGGCACATATGGGCGACACCGCACTTCCCGAACTGACAGAAGCCCTAAGTACCCACGATACGGCATTGTTAAGCGAAGCCATTGATGCCACAGGATATATCTGTTTCTACAACGATCATCCGCAGGTATTGGACAAGCTTCGGGAATGCTATAACACCCACAATACAAACGACCTTATCCGGTGGAAAATAGTCCGTGCCATGAGTGCTTTCACAGAAAGCTACAACACCCTGACCCAGTTACTGCAAGCAGAAAAGAACAGCAGTATTGCACAGGAAATCAGCAGAAGCCTGTCTCTGCTACGGGATAAGAAAAACAACCGGTAATCAACCCTTTCCCGGTAAACAATTCCACGATTATACCTGTTAGTTATATTATACCTAATAAAGGGTTATCGAATTATCTGTCTTTTTTTGTACTTTTGCCCCAGTAATTTGCGATAAAAACCATTTAAGCAATTATCATGTCTGAAGATATATTACATAAAGTCACAAACGAGGAATATAAATACGGATTTACCACTGACATTGAAACGGACATCATTCCCAAAGGATTGAACGAAGATGTGATCCGTCTTATTTCAACCAAAAAGAATGAACCCGAATGGCTGTTGGAATACAGGCTTAAAGCTTACCGCCACTGGCTGACTCTGGAAATGCCGACCTGGGCACATCTGAATATCCCTGAAATTAATTATCAGGACATTATCTATTATGCCGCCCCGCGTAAAAATGCGCCTAAAAGCCTGGACGAAGTTGACCCCGAATTATTAAAAACCTTTGATAAGTTAGGGATTCCCCTGGAAGAGCAGAAAGCATTGTCCGGTATGGCCGTAGATGCGGTAATGGACAGCGTTTCCGTGAAAACAACCTTCAAAGAAACCCTGGCAGAACTTGGGATCATCTTTTCATCATTCAGTGAAGCTGTGGAACACCACCCGGATTTAGTAAAAAAATACCTGGGATCCGTAGTACCATATACTGACAACTTTTTTGCAGCGTTAAACTCAGCCGTATTCAGTGACGGTTCATTCGTATATATACCCAAAGGCGTTCGTTGCCCGATGGAGCTATCTACCTACTTCCGTATAAACGCCATGAACACAGGTCAGTTTGAACGTACCCTGATTGTGGCCGATGATGAAAGTTATGTTTCTTATCTGGAAGGCTGTACAGCCCCCATGCGCGATGAGAACCAACTGCATGCCGCCATTGTGGAAATTGTGGTTATGAAAAATGCGGAAGTAAAATACTCTACCGTTCAAAACTGGTATCCGGGAGATAAAGAAGGGAAAGGCGGTATCTACAACTTCGTAACAAAACGGGGTATCTGTAAAGGAGAAAATTCCAAACTTTCCTGGACACAGGTAGAAACGGGTTCTGCAATTACCTGGAAATACCCCAGCTGCATTTTACTGGGCGACAATTCCTCTTCGGAATTTTATTCTGTGGCAGTAACCAATAACCATCAGCAAGCCGACACCGGAACCAAAATGATCCATATCGGAAAAAACACCCGCAGTCATATCCTTTCCAAAGGAATTTCAGCAGGGGTGAGCCAAAACAGCTACCGGGGTCTGGTACGTGTGAACAAAGGAGCTGAAAATGCCCGGAACTTCTCCCAATGCGACAGTTTGTTGTTAGGCGACCGTTGCGGAGCCCATACATTCCCTTATATGGATGTACACAACGATTCTGCCGTAGTGGAACATGAAGCAACCACTTCCAAGATCAGTGAAGACCAGATATTCTATTGCAACCAGCGCGGAATCTCAACGGAAGATGCCGTGGGGCTGATTGTCAACGGTTATGCCAAGGAAGTTATCAATAAACTCCCGATGGAATTTGCCGTAGAAGCCCAAAAGCTATTGCAAATCACACTGGAAGGATCTGTGGGATAAGGACAATATCATTACAACCAAAAGAGCACAGGTTTAGCAAAAGACATAAAAAACAAACCGTGCCAGTGAAATAAAAAAATAATCTTATACACAAATACAAACACGGACGTTTTGTATTTCAAAGAGAATAAATATGAAAATGCTTGAAATAAAAGATCTCCATGCCAATATCAACGGAAAAGAGATATTAAAAGGACTGAACCTTACTGTAAACGAAGGCGAAGTTCATGCTATTATGGGCCCTAACGGTGCGGGAAAATCAACATTAGCCTCTGTCCTTACCGGAAGAGAAGATTTTGACGTTACAGCCGGACAAATATCTTTCTATAACAAAAATCTGCTGGAACTTGCTCCAGAAGACCGTGCCCGTGAAGGTATTTTTTTAAGCTTTCAGTATCCGGTTGAAATACCCGGAGTCAGCATGGTGAACTTTATGCGTGCGGCAGTAAACGAACACCGTAAATACAAAAACCTGGAGCCTATCTCTGCTTCCGATTTCCTGCGTATGATGCGCGAGAAAAAAGAATTGGTGGAAATGGACAATAAATTAACCAACCGCTCTGTAAACGAAGGGTTTTCCGGTGGTGAAAAGAAACGGAATGAGATATTCCAAATGGCCATGCTTGAACCCAAACTGGCTATCCTGGACGAAACAGACTCCGGTCTGGACATCGACGCACTGCGTATTGTGGCAAACGGGGTTAATAAGTTAAAACGTCCGGACAATGCTACAATTGTTATTACACACTACCAACGCTTGTTGGATTACATCGTACCGGATTTCGTACACGTTCTCTATAACGGGCGCATAGTTAAAACCGGAGGAAAAGAACTGGCTCTGGAACTGGAAGAAAAAGGATACGATTGGTTGAAATCGGAAAATAACTAATTCATACCGGGCATCACGCCCATTATGATTATCAGCATTTTATTCCCGGATGGTTTTATTATTGTAAAACACCGTGAAGAATAAAAACACTTATAAAATCTTTGTGAATATTCCGTACACAAACGGTCTAAATCAATATGGAAAAACAATATATTGACATATACAAGCAATATCACGAAAGTATAAAAAAGCATTCGGCAGAAGTAATGAACCGTCATAGGGACACTTCATTTGCCCGCTTTGAAAAACTGGGATTTCCTACCCCGAACTTGGAAGCATATAAATACACAGACCTGAAAGAGCCTTTGGCTTTTGATTATGGACTGAATATAAACCGTCTTTCTATTCCGGTAGATCCGTACAGCGCATTTAAATGTGACGTTCCAGGAATCAGTCCTTATTTATACTTCGTAGTAAACGATGTTTTTTTCCCAGCTAACAAATCAGCCGTTTCACTGCCGGAAGGCGTAATAGTGGGCAGTCTGAAAGAAATTGCAGAAAAACATCCGGAACTGGTGGAAAAATACTACGCAAAACTTTCCGGCCAGAAAGAAGACGGATTAATAGCTTTCAACGGAGCCTTTGCCCAGGACGGTTTTTTCATGTACGTGCCTAAAAACGTCGTTCTTGACAAACCAGTCCAGATAGTAAACATTATGCGCGCAGATGTTGATTTTATGGCAAACAGCCATAACCTCGTCATCCTTGAGGAAGGCGCTAAAGCCAGCTTACTGGTGTGCGACCACACGATGGACAACGTCCATTTTCTGGCTAACCGCGTAACAGAAGTATTTGTAGGAGAAAGAGCCTCTTACGAACATTACAAACTGGAAAGCACCAATAATAACAACACCAACCTTGCCACACTTCTGATAGAACAGCAAAACTCCTCTAATGTACTGGCTAATGTCATTACACTGCACAACGGCGTTACAAGAAACAACATCGAAATTGCGCTCAACGGGGAGTATTGCGAAGCGCTGCTTTGCGGTATGGTGGTAAGCGACAAAAAACAACAAGTAGATAATTTTACCTCCGTATTGCATAACAAACCGAACTGCCATAGTAACGAACTATTCAAATATATTCTGAACGATGCTTCCCTATGCGGATTTACAGGCCGGTTGGTGGTAGCCCAGGATGCCCAGAAAACAGCGGCATACCAGACAAACAAAAACTTGCTGTTAAGCAACGAGGCCAGAATACGCACCAAACCTCAGCTGGAAATCTATGCAGACGATGTGAAGTGTTCACACGGAGCTACAATAGGACAACTGGATGAAAACGCGATGTTCTACCTGCGTTCACGGGGAATATCCGCTCACGAAGCCAGATTGCTGTTAATGTCGGCTTTCACCGCAGACATCACAGACAACATACGCATTCACAGTTTGCAGGAACGCATCAAAATGCTCGTGGAAAAACGTTTACGTGGCGACCATTCCAAATGCGACGGATGCGTCATCTGTAAATAAATACGTCATGATACAGCCTCCTTTTTTGCAAACCAACGATCGGGTCAGGATTGTATCCCCTTCCGGACACATTGACCCGGTCTATATTGACGGGGCCAAACGTATATTCACCGAATGGGGACTCAGACCCGACGAAGGGAAACATGCCCAGGAAAAATACGGACGCTTTGCCGGCACGGACGAACAGAGAACGGAGGATCTGCAAGAAGCGCTCAACCATCCGGACATAAAAGCCATACTTTGCAGCCGTGGAGGTTACGGACTGGCCAGAATCATCGACCGACTGGACTTCACAGCTTTCAAGAAAAACCCCAAATGGCTCATCGGATTTAGCGATATCACCGTATTGCACAATGCTATCAGTTTACAGGGCGTCAACTCCCTACACAGCATTATGGCTAAACACCTGACGGTATTGGCTCCAGATTCTCAACCGGTCATACAACTACGCCAAACCCTGTTCGGCAATCTTCCGGCTTACAGTTCTCCAGTGCATCCGCTCAACAGACCGGGAATAGTACGGGGTAAACTAACCGGAGGCAATTTATCCGTTCTATCTGGATTAAGAGGCAGCAAATTTGACCTGGATTTTGAAAATACAATTCTTTTCATCGAAGATATAGCGGAAAAACCATACCACATTGACCGCATGATACAAAATTTACGTTTAAGCGGGGCTTTTGAAAAAATATCCGGTTTAATCCTGGGGCAATTCAGCGATTGCGAAGAAGATCCTTTCATGCACGGCACTATCCATGAATTAATCTATGAAGCCGTGAAAGACTACAAATTCCCGGTATGTTTTAATTTTCCCGTAGGACATGTAGAAGAAAATCTCCCCCTCATTTGCGGAGCTGACGTCCAACTAAAAGTAACAGAGCAGGATACGCTTTTAAGTTATTTATAAACGACAAATAACCGCTATCTAATCCCGATTATAGTTTAAGCACAATCGGACAATCATGACAAAATTTCAGTTTCAACAAAAGCGACAATATTCTATAAAACAAAATATTACACAAACACACTCATTTCTCTTTTTGGAAAAGGAGAAAAAAACAGGACAAAACGACACATTTTGTCCTGTTTTTTGTTTTGGTATTCTATTTGCAATACCTCTTACGAAAACAAAAAATAAAAAGAACAACAAAAAGTATAACATTAAAAATATTTAGGAGGACTTAATTATGACACTAGCACGTTTTACAAATCAAATGCCTTCAGTTTTCGATAGATTTTTCGATGGCAATTTAATGGGATGGACAGGAGAAAACGGAAACTTCACTGTTCCGTCAGTAAACATCAAAGAAACGAAAGACAGCTTCAATGTGGAAGTTGCAGCTCCAGGTTTTGAAAAAGAAGATTTCAATGTTGAGTTAGACCACGACATACTGACTATTTCTTCTGAAAAGAAAGCCGAAAGCGAATCTAAAGGTGAAGAACAATACACCCGTCGCGAATACCGCTACGAATCATTCAAAAGGTCATTCACCTTACCAGAAACTGCCGACGGAGAAAAAATAAAAGCCGAATATAAAAACGGTATCTTGAACATTTGCATTCCTAAAAAGGAAGAAGCAAAACCGAAACCAAAACGTTTAATTGCGATTGATTAATTTTTGTTTTTAGTTTATTAATAAGAACGGACACTCTTTTACGAAAGGGTGTCCGTTCGGTTTTTCAGTAAAAACAAGGAGTACATGTAGTAATAAAAAATATTTCTTACTTTTGCTTCTGGAAAAAACTAACACCATGCAAATATGAAAACAAAAATCTTTCTATTCTCAATTATCCTCCTTCTAGTTTCATGCGGCAAACAAGCCCAGGAACAAAAAGAAATAACTCTTCAAAACCCGATTCTACCCGGATACTTCGCAGACCCGTCGATCGTGGAATATGAAGGCAAATTTTA
This sequence comes from Bacteroidota bacterium, assembly GCA_023391625.1. Classification (GTDB taxonomy): domain Bacteria; phylum Bacteroidota; class Bacteroidia; order Bacteroidales; family Paludibacteraceae; genus QVMH01. Next base: position 51,249 of record JAEWAN010000006.1, read on the forward strand.
CATGTATGTCACAGCCGACCCATGGGGAGGCAATTTCCTTGCATGCTGGGAATCCGACGATTTTCAAAACTGGACATTTCATAAGCTGAACTGGCCGACCAAAGAAGCATGTACTTCGTCCCTGTCTAATGGGAACATGGTATGGGCTCCTTCCGTTGTAAAAAAAGGAGACTCTTTTTACATGTACATTTCCGTAGGCTCTGAAGTTTGGTGTGGAAAAGCGGAACACCCGTTAGGTCCATGGGAAAATATGCTGGGCGATAAACCGATGGTTGCCTTTGACACAACTTATTATTATCACGTAATTGATGCTGAAGCTTTTGTTGATGAAGACGGAAAAGCTTACCTGTACTGGGGCTCCGGATGGGAATGGATTAACGGACACTGTTTTGCAGCTGAACTGAATGATGACATGTGCACATTCAAATCTGAAATCGTAGAAGTTACCCCTACCCGTTACTTCGAAGGTCCGTTAATGATAAAAAGGGATTCTGTGTACTACTTAACTTACTCTGAAGGTAAAACAATTGATAAAACATATGAAGTACGTTATGCCGTAGGCGACAATCCTTTCGGTCCATTCACCGAAGCCGAAAACAGTCCTATCCTTAAAACAGACGAAGAACTGCAGGTATACGGTCCTGGTCATCATACCGTATTTTCACTTCAGGGAAAAGACTATATATTGTACCACCGCCACCGCCTGCCATTCCAGGAAGGATCGGCTTACCGTCAAGTATGTATCAGCGAACTAAAATTTGACGATGCGAAAAAACAAATAAACAATATTACCCCTGTTCATACGCAGTCATTCCCCGCTATCAATAAAAATCCAAAAACATACATACAACCTGTCAGCGTAAAAGCCAGCTCTGAAACTGAAAACTACAAAGCTGCCAATATGCAGGATAACAATTTTGCCACTCTATGGAAAGCTTCCGCCGATGAAGAAAATCCGTGGGTTATCGCACAATTTGCACCCGATACCCGGATAGACACCATGGAAGTGCGATTTGAATATCCTTGGAAAAATTACTATACAAAAATTGAAACTTCCGCAGACGGCGAACAATGGAATACGGTAATCGATTATTTATGTGAAGGAGTAAGCGGATCGCCGGTTATCATACCTGTAGGAGCAGAAACGTCATATATCAGAATGTCTTTTGACAAAGAGGGAGATACCGAAGTGGCAATATGGGATGTCTATTTTTATTAAGACAACCTGACCATAAAAACGATAAAAAACGGGATAATTTAAATTATCCCGTTTTTTCTTATTATACACAGCAGAATAGTTAACTTTGCAGCTACAAGAATACTCTATGGAACAAACTAAAAAGAAATCCCTCATAGGACTTCGTCCCAACGAACTAAAAAAAGCTGTAACAGAATTAGGAATGCCTGCTTTCACAGCCAAGCAGATATTGGACTGGCTTTATAAAAAGAACATTTCATCTATTGATGAGATGACTAATATAGCATTAAAAAACAGGACATTACTAAACGATAATTTTCAAACGGGAAAACACGAACCTGTTTACACACAGACGTCTTCTGACGGGACAAGAAAATATCTATTCCAGACGGAAAGCGGACAATACATAGAAACGGTTTACATTCCGGACGACGACCGCGCTACGCTTTGCGTTTCATCGCAGGTAGGATGCAAAATGGGATGCAAATTCTGCATGACAGGGAAACAAGGCTTTAACGGACAATTGTCTGTGACCGATATCATGAACCAAATCATGTCTATCCCGGAAGCCGCCACTCTGACCAACATTGTTTTCATGGGGATGGGCGAACCTTTCGACAATGTAGATGAAGTACTCAAGGCGCTGGAAATCCTGACTTCCGATTATGGGTACGCATGGAGTCCCAAACGCATCACCGTATCGACTATCGGGCTTATTCCCGGAATGAAACGCTTTTTAGACGAATCGTCCTGTCACCTGGCCGTCAGCCTGCACTCCCCTTTTCCTAAAGAACGGATCACACTCATGCCCATAGAAAAGGCCTATCCGGAAACAGACGTTTTAGCCCTGATCAAAGAATATGATTTCAGCAAACAACGCAGAGTTTCTTTTGAATATATTATGTTCGAGGGATACAACGATTCCATAAAACACGCTTCGGAATTAGCCAGATTACTAAAAGGCATACCATGCCGTGTAAACCTGATCCGCTTCCATGCCATACCGGATGTAGACTTAAAAACGTCCAATGAAGATAAAATGGTGGCTTTCCGGGACTACCTGATAAACAAAGGGATTATCTGCACCATCCGGAGATCAAGAGGAGAAGATATCCTTGCGGCGTGCGGTATGCTATCGTCCAACAACAAAAAACAGGAATAATTATAATAGCGTTCCGGGCAGCATTGCGAAATAACCGAGAACAAAACAAAAAGTAAAACACCTATTCTATTTATATTTATAAAGTATTTTTCGTTTTTCTTGAAATAATCCTTCCTGAAAAACTTCGTATCTTTGTTTTTATTAAGATTTCCAAAGCCCGGAAGGAGTAAAAGCTACCAATGAAATATAAATTTATTCTTTTTCTGTTCCTGTTTTTTTCTTTTCAGATAACGTTCGCACAGAGCAATCTGAAAAAACAAATAGGCGATACGCTGACAAGCTATGCCAATAAAGACATGTGGGTAGGAAAAGTGACGGTAAGAAACCTTTATATAAACTCCAAACGGAAACAAATAACCGTTACCACAAACGAGCCCTTGGGCTACCTCCCTTTCCGGGAAGAAAACGTAAAACAGATATACGGAGCTATCAGAGCCGTATTACCCGCCGAATATAAAAATTACCAGTTACATTGCCTGGTAGACCGCAATAGGATAGAAAACCTCATTCCGAACTATTTTCGTAAAGAGAATAAGGATTACAGCCGCCAATACCGTATCATCCAGGAAACGAATCCTTTGATTAAAAACTTGTCATTACCCTATGAAATAACAAGAGGATTGAACAACAAGCACATAGCACTATGGCCCAGCCACGGGTACTACTACAACCAGGAAACGGCACGCTGGGAGTGGCAACGCCCCAGATTATACCAAACTGTGGAAGATTTGTTTACCGAGAGTTTCGTACTGCCGTTTCTTATCCCTATGTTAGAGAATGCCGGAGGAACGGTTATTGTCCCAAGAGAAAGGGACATGCAAACACAAGAAATCATTATCGACAATGATTATTTCCCATCCGGTTCCTTTTACGTAGAATCCGACAACAAGTTCCATTGGAAAACCGGGGATGAACCCGGATTCGCACATGCCAGAGAATTTTACATTCACGGCGAAAATCCTTTTAAAACCGGAACTTACCGCTATTGCAACAGCATAAACAACTGTGACAAAATCAGTACCATAGAATGGTTACCTAAATTCCCCTCCAACGGTAGCTACGCAGTTTATGTATCCTATAAAACATTGGATAACAGTGCTTCCGATGCCATTTATACCGTTTATCATGCAGGCGGGGAAACATCCTTCCAGGTAAACCAAACCATGTATGGAAGCACATGGCTATATTTAGGAAACTTTGACTTCAAACAAGGTTGTAGCAATCAGGGCAAAGTTACCCTGAGCAACTACAGTGAAGAAGAAGGGAAAGTCATTACGGCCGATGCCGTAAGATTCGGTGGAGGTATGGGCAATATCGCCAGGCAACCTTATGTTGTAGATTCTGTTGCCATGCTCATGCGCGGTACTTTAAACAAAAAAGACTTGCATATAGACTCCATCATACGCCAGCCCTCGCCCTACTACACACAGGAAACCAGCGGATACCCACGGTTTATGGAAGGATCACGTTACTGGTTGCAATGGGCCGGTGCGCCAGACTCTGTTTACAGCCGCACACGGGGAGAAAACGACTATTCAGATGACTTCCAGTCACGAGGATTCTGGGTTAACTACATAGCAGGTGGCTCTGTGGTTGCACCCGACGAAGGAGGACTCCGTGTCCCGGTGGATATGGCTTTAGGGTTTCACACCGATGCCGGAGTAACCCCCAACGACTCCACCATAGGTACTTTGGCTATTTTTACCACCCGGAACAACGACAAGAAATACCAATACATGAACGGAACGTCACGTATGAGTTCCCGTGACCTGGCCGACCTCGTACAAAGTCAGATTGTAGAAGATATCCGGACACTATATAACGCAGAATGGAGTAGCCGGGGGATTTGGGACAAATCATTCAGCGAATCACGCGTTCCCGAAGTTCCAACCATGTTGCTTGAGCTGCTGTCTCACCAGAATTTCGCAGATATGCGGTTCGGACTGGACCCCCGTTTTCGTTTTAACGTATGCCGGGCAGTATATAAAGGGATTCTCAAATATTTCGAATCCGTTTATGATCAGGACTACATCATCCAGCCCTTACCGGTACATCAGTTCAGCGCTGTATTGACGGACAACAACCAAGTAAACCTGCAATGGCTGCCAACAGCAGATACACTGGAACCGGAAGCCGTTGCCGAGAATTATATCGTCTATATGAAAACAGACGACGAGGGATTTGACAACGGTACACTTGTGCACACAAACAAACATACGGTAAACATAGAACCGGATAAGATATACAGTTTTAAGGTCGTAGCCCAGAATGCGGGGGGAATCAGTTTCCCATCGGAAGAACTATCTGTATGTCGTTCCCCTGCAAACAAAGGGGAAGTACTGATTATAAACGGATTTGACCGGATAAGCGCACCTTCCAGCTTCATGCAGGATACTGTACGTGCCGGATTTATGAACGACGAAGATGCCGGAGTTCCTTATATGTCGGATGTTTCTTTCGTAGGAAACCAGCATGAGTTTAAACGGGATGCTCCTTTTCTCAGCAACGATGCGCCCGGAGTAGGCGCCAGTTACGGACAATATGAAAAAACCATCGTCACGGGCAATACGTTTAACTATCCTTACATACATGGAAAAGCAATCAGAGAAGCCGGATTCTCTTTTACGTCATGCAGCAAAGAAGCGGTACTGAACGGAGATATAAGCCTAAACAACTACCGTATTATTGATTTGATATTAGGTAAGCAACGAAAAACTTTAACAGGAAAAGGAGAAATATCAACTGAATTTCAAACTTTTCCGTTAGCTTTGCAAAAAGCTATAGAAGCATATACACGTAACGGAGGGAATTTGTTAGTTAGCGGGGCATACTTTGCTTCCGACCTTGAGCAGTCTGTTGACAGTACCCAAAACGGGAAACAGTTTCTGGAAAAGACATTAAGATGTAAACTGCTTACGGCAAAAGCTGTTCTCAACAGTCAGGTAAGAACGGTAAAAAACCCATTGATTACAATTGATAACAGCTCCTTTGCCTACTATAATCTTCCCAATTCCGTATCGTACTATATAGAATCCCCGGATGCTATTGAACCGACGGATAAAAAAGGGCACACTTTTTGCCGTTATGAAGAAAATAATTTGAGTGCAGGCGTTATATCTGACAATAGCCTGTACAGGGTTTGTGCACTGGCTTTTCCATTTGAAACCATACAGGAAGAAAAAGAACAGTACAAGCTAATGAACTCGATCTTGTTATTTTTATCAGCAGCGACAAAATAAAATGTTAAATATTTAAATTATCTTTTTTATATTATGAAGGCAAAAATAATAACCGCGCTTTTTCTGGGAATACTGTTTATCTCCTGTCAAAACACAGGCAGAGTATTACCTTCTGCCACAGGAGCACGTTTTGAACTATTGGTTGTAATGGGAAACAGTCAATGGCAGAGTCCTGCGGGAAAAGCGGTATTCAACCTGTTTGACGAAGATATGGAAGGATTGCCTCAACCGGAACCTATCATGAACATAAAACAGGTAAACCACGCTAATTTTTCTGATATACTGAAACCTTCACGGAATATTCTTTATACAGAAATTTCGGACAAATACGTGCAACCTAAAATTACTTACTCAAAAGATTATTATTCTTATCCGCAAGCATTTGTACGCGTGGTAGCCCCGAACGATTCCATTTTCAAGGAAACCATTGAGAAATACGGAAATAATATCCGCAATTTCTTTGTCCTTGCCGAACGGGAACGCACTATGACTTTCAACAAAAAAGACCTGAACCAGAGAGCAGTACAGGAAGTCAAAGACCAATTCAATATAGAAATAGACATTCCGGTAGACCTGAAACGGGCAACCAAAGGAGATGATTTTTACTGGATTACCAATGACAACGGATACATCCGTCAGGATTTGGTTATATATTCTTATCCTTATACCGATCCTAATACATTCACCTACGAATATCTCACCGCAAAACGTGATTCCGTAATGAAATACAATATCCCCGGTGAATTTGAAGGTTCTTACATGGGTACGGAATACCGTTATGCACAACCGAATATGAAAGAGGTTAACGTAAACGGAGAATATGCGGTAGAAATGAGAGGTCTGTGGAAGGTACTGAACGGCGGCGGCATGGGCGGTCCTTTTGTAAGCCTCACAAGACTGGATGAAGTAAACCAACGCATTATTACGGTAGAAGGATTTGTTTTTGCTCCTGCAACGACCAAAAGGAATCCTATCCGTGCATTGGAAGCTGTGGTTTATTCCACCCGCTTACCGCAAGACCTGAATGTACTGGAAGAGGTTGTAATAAATACCAGCCAGGCTGAAAGCACGAATGAAAAATAATACGATGCCGCATTTGCGAAGATCATACTAAAGCGTTTGACAATTAATAACATTATGGAGAAAGATAAAATAATTATTGGTATCACACACGGCGACCTAAACGGAATAGGTTACGAAGTTATACTTAAAGCATTAAGCGATAACCGGGTGTATGAATCTTTTACTCCTGTTATATACGGTTCATCCAAAGTTGCCGCATATTACAGGAAACACCTGGATATACAAAATATCAACCTGAACATCATTAATTCAATCAGCGAAATAAATTACAAACGGATAAACATTATTAATTGTATTGATGATGATATCAAAGTAGAGTTCGGGAAATCAACCAAAGAAGCGGGAGGAGCAGCTTACAGGGCTCTGGAACAAGCCACAGAAGATTTAAAAAACGGTTTTATTAGTGCGCTGGTAACCGCCCCGATCAATAAAGACAATATACAGTCTGAAAACTTCCACTTCCCAGGCCACACGGAATACCTTGAAGAGAAATTCGGAACAGAGAAGAAAGCGGTCATGATGTTGGCAAACGACGTAGTACGGGTTGCCGTTGTTACCGGACATATTCCAATCAAGGACGTACCGGGTGCGCTTACCGAAGAACTGATTGTTGAAAAACTAACGGTTCTTAATGATGCATTAAAACAAGATTTCGCTATCGTAAAACCACGCATTGCCGTATTAGGACTGAACCCTCATGCCGGAGACAATGGCGTAATAGGCGATGAAGAACAGAAAATCATTATCCCGGCCATGAAACGGGCTGAAGAACTGGGCGTTATTTCCGCAGGCCCATATCCGGCTGATGGATTTTTCGGTTCTGACAGCTTCGGTAAATTTGATGCCATTCTGGCAATGTATCATGACCAGGGGCTTATCCCATTCAAAACCCTGGCTATGAAAAACGGAGTAAACGTAACTTTGGGACTATCCATTATCCGGACTTCTCCGGCTCATGGAACAGCTTATGACCTGGCCGGAAAAAACAAAGCTTCCGAAGACTCATTCAGAGAAGCCCTATACATGGCTTATGACATTTTCCTGAAACGGAACTGGAACAAAGAAATCAATGCCAATCCTCTCAAAACTTCAGTTGTAGAAGATACCGGCACGGATGACTAAAAAAGAAAATACAAAACAAAGAGGAGTTGATTCTTAAATCAACTCCTCTTTGTTTTATATCCGAATTATAATTAATCCGGGATTTCTTATCAAGGTATTTACACTATCACGTAACCTGGCTAATTTAAGAAACCATATTTCAGGAACGCAAATTTATCCTTCACTACTCCGTTCTCCAGCACTCAATCCAATAAAAAACATCAATCTACATTTACAGATACGCTTCATTCTGATTTACACACCTTCTCCACAAGAGATATGCACATAGGCATATAACAAACCATTCTAAAGGCTCTGCAAAGACAGAGAACTTTCTGTTTAGCACAAGACAGACAGAAAAAATTTAACTCTCTAAAATAAAATATGAAATCAGACTGCCTGTATAGAACAAAAATACGTAAGTTTGCAGGCAAAAGCAGTGGTTCTAAAAGGAATTTAAAAATGGTAGTCCCGTCGGGAATCGAACCCGAATCTACGGTTTAGGAAACCGCTATTCTATCCATTGAACTACAGGACCATTTTTTAGCGACACAAAAATACATTTTTTTAGTGATATAAGCAGAGGGCACCAAACAATTTTTTCAAATGGGCAAAAGCAAAAACAAATATTTTGTTGTCTGGGAAGGCAAAACACCGGGAATCTACTCATCCTGGGAGGCTTGTAAGGAGCAAATACACGGATATAACGGAGCTATATACAAAGGATTTCCTACCCACGAGGAAGCTAAAGAAGCAATGGTTTCACCTTACTGGAATTACATTGGTAAAAATGCCGTAAGCACTCCCAAACCAACAGCCCAGGACATTTCAAAATACGGACTTCCCATACAGGAAAGCCTGGCTGTTGATGCCGCTTGTAGCGGAAATCCCGGACTAATGGAATATCAGGGTGTTTACACCAAAACCGGAGAACAGATATTTCACCAGGGCCCGTTTGAGTGCGGGACAAATAATATCGGAGAATTTCTGGCACTGGTACACGGATTAGCATTCTTAAAACAGCAAAAAAGCCCGATGCCTATTTACACAGACAGCAGAACCGCCCTGGCATGGGTAAGAAACAAAAAAGCAAAAACGGAACTTGAAAGGAATGACAAAAACGCTGTTCTTTTCGACTTGATAGAACGGGCGGAAAAATGGCTGCAAAACAACAGCTACACAACGCAAATAATCAAATGGGAAACGACCGTATGGGGAGAAATCCCGGCAGATTTCGGGCGGAAATAATCCTGTTTTATTTTTTACACAACTTTTTTTAGAAAGGATATCCCACCGCAAAGTGAAGGGCAAAATCGTTGGATGTCCATTTTAATCTCCAGCGGTTTTCTGACAAAGCCGGATCATACAAACGTACTCCTAAGTCCAAACGTATTACCACAAAGGACAAATCCAACCGTAATCCCAATCCATAAGCCAAGGCTATCTGCTTGTAGAAAGTATCAAAACGGAATTCTCCGTTTTTCTGGGTTTCATAAGGTTTTACAGTCCAAATATTTCCGGCATCTATAAACACCGCTCCATCCAGCGAACGGAACATTTTATAGCGGTACTCCGCATTTATATCCAGCTTTATGTCCCCTACCTGGTTATAATCCCTTCGGTTGCGGAACTCTTCCACACGCTGATAAGAACCGGGGCCTAACGTACCCTCACTCCAACCGCGCACACTATTGGCCCCTCCACTGTAATAACGCCGTAAGTAAGGGATAATATCCGCATTACCGTAAGGTAGCCCTACACCTAACCCGAAATGATATACGAAACGGTTATTCTGGTCTATGATATGATGAAATGATACATTATAATCGGCTCTTACATACTGTGAATACGGGACTTTAAAAATAGTATAAAGACCGTCCGCATCCTTTACGCCCCCAAAAAGACTGTTTATCCCGTACAGCAGGTTACCCGCCGTTTCAATGCCATAACGCATAGAAAAATAATTCTTCATAGGCTGTGCGGAATTGTATGTGGAAAACGACCCGGAATACCCTATCTGCATTATCAGGTGATCTTCATAACTGTATTTATTAAACCGTCCGGTTTCTATATAATCATTCCAGAAAGTCGAATCCACCGTAAAATCCACAAAGCTCAAATCAATAAGTTCCAGGGTATGCCGGTATTTAGTATGTATCCAGTTATATTTCATTGCGATACCGGCATTGCTTACCGTAAACTCTTTCGGACGGTTCTGATGATTCATATTAACCGTAAACTGAGTGTTGGCACGCATCCGGCGTCTTAACTCCGTGGTAGTAAAAGGCATCATAAATTTAGGGAAAAGCAGGTCTGCCTGCAATCCCCACTCCCTTGCAATAGCGCCTTTCTGCCATTCATAAGCCAGCCGTCCTTGCAGTGAAAGTGATTCCGCCCCTTTAAATACATTCCGCTGCGTAACTCCCAAACCGGCTGCAACTCCCCAGAATTCGCCGGTACGCGTTCCTTCCAAGTCGGCATTTAATGAAAACAATTTAGAGGGCGCAATGGATATAAGGCAATCAAGAGAATCGCCCTCCACTTCTTTAAAGCTGATATTTACATATTTTACCGGAGACAGCACATTCAATGAATTGTACGTTTTCTCAACGGCCGCATCATTATAGTAAGTATGCGGTTCAATAAATGTATTATCCAACAACAGATTCATTTTAAGGAACTTGTCATCCTCGTCATAAATCAGGTAATAATTTCCGTACTGATCTATTTCAAAACTATCTCTCGCTGCTGTGGCAAGGCTACCCACCGTACTCAGATTGCGGCTTGTCATATACGCAACATTCCGTATAACATAGCGGGTGAATATTACATCCTCAATGGAATCGGCCAAATTCTCATCAAAATCACGCAAGGTCATCTTTACATCTACACGTTTCGTATTCAAAGCGCTGTCCGCCTCATAATGCAGCAGTTCCTTGTTAAAACGGTAATATCCTTCCTGCCTCAAAGTTTTAGTCACCCTGTCCCGTTCGGCATCCAGCACATCCACATCAAACAACATCCCCTTTTTAACCAGTGAATTTGTTGAATCGGATGCCACCCCTTCCAATCTGGCATCCGGTACTTCCACCTCATAATCACCCAGAGAGTAGGGTTCATTTTCATCGATATAATAGACAACTTTTGCTTTCTTCTTATTACTGAACATGGTCAGACTGCTCACCTCCGCATGCATATAACCTTTATTCTGCAATGCCCTTTCAAGCGACCTTTCCGAAAGATAAGTCTGGTTCTTATCATAAATCACCGGAGCTTCACCCGCTCTCATAAAAACACGGTTATGCCATCTTGAAGTATCCCGCCCCGCCGTACTGTATATTCTCAACTGCATACGCCAAAAGCCAAACACTTTCGTATTCGGCTGCTGATGCACATATTTCTTAAATTCTTCCTTATTTATATTTTTGTTATCCGACCTTATTTCTACGTTATCCAGCAAATAATTATTTTCGGGAACAAATTTCGTTACACTACATGAAGTCAGAAAAAAAAGAAATACGATAAAAAAAAGAAATAATCGTATTCTCATTTTATGCAAAGTTGCGCATGAATTGTTATGCAAAGATAAACTTTTATCATTTTCTTTGATTAGTTTTGTAACTAATTTTATGATAACATAATAAGTACATAAAATATTTCCCGTTTTTCCACGTAACAGAACAGCAAACTACTTCTAATTTCGCTTTCAAAATGTTGTCAAAGAACAAGATAAAAACAATAAAAAGCCTGTCGGTAAAAAAATTTCGTGACGAACTGAACCTGTTTGTGGCTGAAAGTACCAAATTGGTTTTAGATTTGGCTCCGGCATTCCACTGCGTGACTCTTTTGGCCACCGCCGGATGGTTAAAAAGCAACCCGACTATACAAGCAGACGAGACAATAGAAGTTACTGACGAAGAATTGCATAAAGTATCCAACCAAAAATCCCCTCAGGGAGTGCTGGCCGTGTTCAGAAAAAACACTGCCGACATTCCGGCCGAGGAGCTGAAAAACAATCTCGTTCTGGCTCTTGACGGAATTCAGGATCCGGGGAATCTGGGTACAATCATCCGATTGGCCGACTGGTTTGGAATACGGCATATATTTTGTTCTCATCAGACAGCCGACGTTTACGGCAATAAAACAGTACAGGCCTCAATGGGAGCGTTGGCACGTGTACACGTGCATTACGTAAATCTTTCGGATTTTCTGAAACAACAGGCACAGGAAGGTATTCCTGTGTACGGCACTTTTCTGGACGGAACCAACATATATCAACAGACTTTAAGCGCTAATGGCATCATCGTTATGGGAAACGAAGGTAACGGAATCTCCGAAGAAATAGGAAAGCTGATAAACAAACGCTTGTTTATTCCCAATTACCCGGAAGGAGAACCTACATCCGAATCGCTGAATGTCGGCATAGCCACAGCCTTAGTATGCGGAGAATTCAGAAGAAGGCAACAATAATTCCGTCATCCGGCGGAATTAATTACAGCACGTAGAACAAGAAACGACAGGAAACGATAAAAAACGTTTACTTAAAAACATCCTGTTTATTCCTTGAGGTACAGTATATTCTCCTGCAACAAAATATCCGGATAATAGGACATTTTAGCCTGCCTCAAATATTCCAGTCCCATATCTTCCTCTCTGTTTATATACAGGTACGCAGCAGCCTCATGTTCTGCAAATTGCTGGTTTATGATAGAGTAAGCCCCGTTCATTCCGGCAAAAGCTTTTTCTACATGAATAACATAAGTATCTTTTGTAAGAGCCTCACCGATAGTGAACGCCACTATTTTTCCATTTACACGCACCGCTCCCCCGCATAAACCCAGGGTATCAAAATGCTCGAGCATTAAATGCGTTGCCAGATAATCATACCGAAGAGATTTTTCGGCTTTCGAAATATTCATTCCCTCCCACTCGTCAAGCATGTCCGCGCACTCTTTCAGTTCTTCCGGGGAACTCAGTGTAAAATACTCCCAGTCCGGGTTATCCCTCTTGAAACGGTTTATATGATTCCTTTTACTTTGCAGCTTATTTCCTTTCAGGTGAATCAACTTCTCCGAAAGGTAGATATATTCATCATTGTCACGGTCATGAATGCGAGTAAAAAAATCCGGCATAGCCTGCTGAATATCATTCCACATCCGTTCCGTTATCCCTTTCATCACAAAAGGAATCCGACGCTCCTTCACATCTTCCAGAATAAGCAGAAGCGCTTTATCCAAAGGCAAACTGCCTATCGGCATCATATAACAACAAACTCCTTCCGCATCTATGTAACGTAGAAATAAAGTTTGATGTTCTATGGCAAAAGATGTATTAAATTTTTCCTGCCAGGTATATAAATTTGTAAAACAAAAATCACAGGCTCTGTATGTATTTCCTGCCAGACAGGCATCTATTTCTTTTTTATCAGAAAGTTGTATGGAGTTGAAGTTAAGCATAAACCGATTTACATTATAATATAACGCAGGCACATAATTTAGAAAAAATGCCTGCTTTCATTATATCAACAAAAAACAAACAAAACAGTTCAACTCATCACAATGCAGAATGAATGGTATCCCAGGTTTCTTTCATCAAATCCGGAATATCCTGCAAAGACTTTCCCTGTACTTCAATCGGATCATGCACAATCATTTCAATGGGTCCGGGACTGATATTCATCGTATTACGCGGCATACGTTCAAAACAACCCTTCAATGTCACCGGAACAATAGGCAATCCTAAATCCGTGGCTATTTTAAAACCGCCCCGCTTAAAACTTCCCATTTTACCGTCCCAGGTACGCGTACCTTCTGGAAAAATAACCACAGAAACCCCATTCTGCAACGCTGCTTTGGCCTTTTCAAGACTTTTTTGAGCGGCTTTAGGGCTTTCTCTATTGATAAAAATATGTCCGGCCGACTCACATGCCGCCCCCACAAGCGGTATTTTACGCAAATCCGATTTCATTACCCATTTAAAGAAAAAAGGCAGCCAACCATATACCGTAAAAATATCAAACCAGCTCTGGTGGTTCATCATAAATATATAGGACTTTTTAGGATCCAGTTTATCCATACCAACCACTTTTACCGATACAAAATTTAAAGCACATACGGAACGTGACCAGAAGCGGGCTGGCAAGTAAGATATTTTATTATTCGGCCAGATGGGAGATAAAAGCATGGTAAACAATGCCGCCAATATCGTTATTACAGCCCAGATAGGTATAACAATCAGGTATTCGTAAGCAAGAAAAAAGGGATTTAATTTTCGTTTCATATTGCTGTTCTTAATCAATTTTATTTACCATTCCGGACAATATCTTCTACTCCCTGCCGGATTTTTCCAATCATTTCCTTCTTCAACCGGGGGCCAATCACTTCAACCACATTTCCTGCTACAAAAGAAGCAATTTTTCCACATATCTCAAGGGGATAATCAAGAGAAAGTCCATATAAGAATCCGGCAGCATACGTATCACCGGCTCCGGTTGTATCTACACACTTCGCTTCGCCTGCCTCTATAAAATAAGTCTTCCCTTCCGACTTGATGTATGAGCCCTGTTTTCCCACTTTCACCACTGCAATCGATACCTTTTCCGCAATAATGTCCAAAGCTTCCTGCGGAGTTTTAGCTCCTGTAAGCACAAGAGCTTCTTCCTCATTGGCAAAAACAATATCAACATATTTCGGAACAACTTCCAGAAGAAAGTCCAGGTTTTCTTCCACCACATTATAACTTGCCATATCTATGGAAACAATAAGGCCGTTTTCTTTTGCCATTTCCAACGCTCTGCGGATCATTTTTTTATTCTGAACCAGATAGCCCTCAATATGAAAATAATCATACTCACGAAAAACACAGGCGTCCAAATCAGTCTCATCCAGTTCTGCCGAAGCTCCCAAATAAGTGCACATTGTACGTTCACTATCTTTAGAAATAAGCACCAGGCAACGTCCGGAAGGAGTATCGGAAAACAACATATGGGACGCTGCCCCACTCTCAACCGTATCATCCAAATAAAACTGCCCTATTTCATCGTGACCCAGCTTGCCAATAAAACCTGCCTCACCTCCCAACATTTTTATTCCATTCACTGTATTCGCCGCCGAACCTCCAGCCACTAATTCTTTATTAAAATGTTGTGCACATACAGAGATTTGACGTTGTTTTTCTTCATTTACCAATTGCATAGAACCCTTAGGCAAATTCATCTGCTGAAGCACTACATCGTCCTCTATTTGTAACAAAATGTCTGTCAATGCATTACCAAATCCTAATATTTTTTTCATAAAAAAGTTGTTATTTTTTTTGCAAAGATATTGCATAATTCAATAAAACCTATTACTTTTGCAACGCAATTCGAAAGGAAATGCACTCAAAAACAAAAAAAATTCTTCCTTAGCTCAGTTGGTTAGAGCATCTGACTGTTAATCAGAGGGTCCTTGGTTCAAGTCCAAGAGGAAGAGCAAAATAAAGCACTTAAAGATAATTTTTAAGTGCTTTTTCTTTTTTTTATATTAATTCTTTTTGAAGTTAATATTATCCGGCAAAATCAAATTAAAAGTTAAGACAGGAACTTCTACAGAACACAACAAGTAATGTTGCTATTACTCCAACAAAAATCCATACCAAATACCATAAACTACGAAAGACATAAGCTACAAACAGAAAATCACCCTGTCAATAACAAAATCCTTTATTCCATCCACAGGACATAGCCCCTGCATTTTTTGATTTTAAATAACTCCCAATTTAAAATTGAGATAAAAAAACACAAACAAAGTCTATATAAAAAATATTCAGAATATTAAAAAAAGAAATTACACCTGATTCTTTCAACGTATAAGACCAATAATCACACTATTTATCCTATTCGTCATTCTTATAAAAGAAATTACCACTGCTATATAACAACGAAGTATCGACGAAAATCCTGCACCGGATCACCATAACACAATGCTTCAAATACAGAAAAAAGAACCCATACCTCCTACATTTATTCCCCGCCAAAATGCATTTTATATGCACAAAAATCGTCATCTTCAAAACAGTAAATATCCTTCGTCAAATCCGCAGCATATAAAACAGCAGGAAACACAGTAAATCAACTCCGTATCTTA
Organism: Bacteroidota bacterium; assembly: GCA_023391625.1. GTDB lineage: Bacteria > Bacteroidota > Bacteroidia > Bacteroidales > Paludibacteraceae > QVMH01. Next base: position 67,155 of record JAEWAN010000006.1, read on the forward strand.
ACGGCAATCTATTTTATCAACCCCTCCTATTAGCAAATAATAACTAAGCTAATATCACAGCCAATACAAAAAGAGTAAACTGTATTCCAAATAAAATTCCAAAATTTTTACCCGAAGGATATTCTAATGTTTCACTAATTCCCTTGTCAAATTTCACAACTAGCAACTGGAGTAAATTTTGCTCATTTTCTTCACCGACTTCCAAATCTGACTTTCCTATTTTTATGCGTTTGATACCATACACAACCACAAGACGTTGAATTTTATTTAAAGCCCCATCCTCTGTTACAACATCAACAAGCATTTTTGCAAACTTTGAAGAAGTCAATCCCTCTACCCAACCAGGACATTTTTTAGGCAGTTCAGCAAAATAAGAATGAATCTTTGGTACAAGAAAATTACTTACTTTTTGACTCCACATTTGACCAACCAACCTTTTTCGGAAGGCTCTATTCGCAAATAAAACATACAAAACAATAGCACCCACAGAAAGCAGCACCAATGCTATTGCCCAGGACTTCATTTCCATATATTGAGAAAATTTCAAGTCACCCGAAATACCCGTAAATAAACGTCCTACTCCAACGACAATGCAAACCAAAGAAAAAATAATTTTGGTAATACCAATTTTCAACCAGGTAAAAACGGAACCCATAACAATAGAGCGATATGAATCCATATGATTTTAATGTGTATTAGATTTAATAATTATTTTACTTTTCACCGCACTAAACAAACCAATTTTTCAACCACAACTTAAACATTCTTAAATAATATCCTAAGTTAAAACTTATCTGCAATAAATCAAAATTTTATTTTTCCTCACCCATCACACTTCATCATTCAAACTTTCCATATCCACATCCGGATCGCAACTACAATCATAATCATCAGAATCCAGCAAACCGGAACGTTTCAACAATTCATATTCCTTCAAAAAATTGGCACTGAAAATGCCTGCGTTCAAGTTTTGTTCTATTTGGGAAGTTGTCCACCATTTTACCTGATGAATCAACTTGGCATTCGGCTGTAACTCTCCTGAAAAACCTCCAATTGCAAAAACAATCACATATTGCTTTTCAAAAGGAGTTTCAACAATATACTTTGTCAAAAGCATGGATTTCAAATCCTCAATGCCATACCAATCACGGGCAATACGTTTCAAACTATCATCCGCTTTTTCGCCCAAGTTAACATGATCCGTCAAAAATATCTCCCATTCCGGATTATAAAACAAATCATCCGACACTGGCCTCTGCAACAACACCCGCCCCTCATTAACCAAGATCCCGCGAACCACCGGATGCATATATTTCTTTTTATCCGATAAACTACTGACACGCTGCACCGTCCCCACGACCTTACCTTCTCTTGTAATGATAGGCAGCCAACGTTCTTTCAGCAACTGCAAACGCACAATCCTCACCCGAACAGTACAAAACACACATATTACAATAAGAATACCTACATACACATAATTCAATATATGTATATACAATTCCGTACGGGAATTATCGACCAGAGTAAATACAATATATAATAACAGGTAACCTGCAGCCAAAATCATAAAATCCCTGACTATCCGAAATAATTCCGCTATATTATTACTCATTGGCAGAAAAGGGCCCACCAATTTATCAGACATCCTCTCTACAGGTTTCCGGAAGAAATAAAAAACAGTTAAAAATATCAGGAATATCAGTTTATCAATTACTTGGGAAAGTACCGGAACATCTACCAAAAGAGTTCCGAGGCCCATAAGGCAGACTGCACCAAGAAAAACGGAAGTCAAAGACAGATACCATCTGAAGAGATCTTCATAGTTCCTGTATACATAAATAGCAACACCTACTGTCACGGCACACGTAATGCCGAGACAGTAGCCCTGCTCAAAAATACGGTCAATAACAACAAATACTAAAGCTGGAAACAACAAAATAAGGGAATTAAAATATGATTCCCTTATTTCTTTTTTCAATTTTCCCATAAATTACCCCTCCTTATTCAACAAAAAAACAAATACAACCCAGCAATTGTTTACAACAAGGAAGGCTTATTTTTCAAAAGACATGATGCGGCTAATATATTTGCCAATTATATCAAACTCAATATTAACAACAGTTCCTACTTCTATTTGATGAAAGTTAGTATATTCATGGGTATATGGTATTATTGCAACCTGAAAAGTATTATCCGTAGGATTACATACAGTAAGGCTTACTCCATTCACCGTAACAGAACCTTTATCAACCGTCATGTACCCACGTTTAGCCATTTCTTTATCCAGTTTATATTCAAACGTGTACATCCAGCTGCCATCCAGTGTTTTTACCTCCTTACAAATAGCTGTCTGATCAACGTGCCCCTGCACAATGTGTCCGTCCAGACGTCCGTTCATCCGCATACTACGCTCCAGATTCACTTTGCTTCCGACTTTCAGTAGTCCCAGATTAGACCGCTCCAACGTTTCTTTGATTGCTGTTACCGTATATGTTTTATCATTTTTCGAAACCACCGTCAAACACACTCCGTTGTGGGCAACACTTTGATCTATTGTCAATTCATTAACAAAAGGACATGCGATGGTAATATTCAAATTATCCTGATCTTTCTCCAATGCAACCACCTGGGCTGCTTCTTCTATAATTCCTGAGAACATAAAATATATTTATTATTTAATTACTGATTTATTTTTCGTTTTGATAACAGAAGCACATAATACGCAGGCGCTATGCCCGAGAAATACTTTTCACTCCTTTTACCAGCTTTATTTTCTTTATTATACTTTCCAGGTCTTTATTATCATTGACCATCAATGTGATGTTTCCCTGAAACAATCCTGCGTTGGAATCAATAGAAATGGAACGCAACTGCATATTTTTTTCTTTAGAAATAAGCGACGTCACGTTTGCTACGATTCCAATATCATCATGCCCTACAATACGCAAAGTTATCGGATAAAGCGAGCCTACCGATTTTCCCGACCAGCGAGCCTTTACAATACGATAACCGAAACGGGAAATCATCTGCGGAGCATTGGGACAATCCGCCCGGTGAATTTTTATACCTCCGGTCACTGATATAAACCCAAACACATCATCGCCATAAATAGGATTACAACACTTAGCCAGTTTAAAATCCACATTCTTCAGATTCTCCCCTATCACCAGCACATCTTCTTTCGGGTCAAGCTGCTCCGGTTCTCTTGAGAAAGCCTCCGCACTTTTAGGTTCAGGTTCCAGGTTAGGATCACGTTTATCTATATTCAGATAAGCCTCACGTAAAGAATGGATATCCAGTTTTTCATTAACCACATCCTGATAAAGGTCGCTAACCGTTTTATAACCCTTCTTCTTTGCCAGCCTTGATATATTTCCGTCGTCCAGATCAATCTTCCAGTTTTTAAACCGACGCATCAACATCTCACGTCCGGCTTCTGCATCCTTATACTCAATATCCTTCAACGCCTGGCGAATTTTATTCTTAGCCTTTGACGTAGATACGATATTCAACCAACCCCGGTTGGGCTTCTGGGTGGGCGAGGTAAGCACCTCCACCTGATCACCATTACTCAGCACGTATTTTATCGGGACATTTTTCCCGTTCACTTTCGCTCCCACGCATTTACTGCCAAGTTCCGAGTGAATGGAAAAAGCGAAATCAAGCACAGTGGCTCCTTTAGGCAGTTTATGTAAATCCCCGTTAGGCGTAAAAACAAACACCTCTTTATCATAGAGGTTAAGTTTAAACTCATCCATGAAATCTACCGCATTCAATTCCGGATTTTCAAGAATTTCACGAATGTTTTTCAACCATTCATCCATGCCGGATTCACTCTTAATTCCCTTATATTTCCAGTGGGCAGCCAGACCTTTTTCCGCCACTTCGTCCATCCGTACCGTCCGGATCTGAACTTCCACCCATTTGCCTTCCGGTCCCAACACTGTGGTATGTAAACTCTCATATCCATTGGATTTAGGGATGGACAGCCAGTCGCGCAAACGTTTCGGGTTAGGCTGGTACATATCCGTAATAATGGAATATGCCTGCCAGCAGAGGGCTTTCTCCTTTTTGAGAGGGGAATCTATAATGATACGTATGGCAAACAGGTCGTATATATTTTCAAAAGTAGTATTCTGTTTTTTTATTTTAGAATAAATAGAATGAATGGATTTTGTACGGCCTTTTATTTCAAAAGGCACACCCAGCACTTTCAGTTTTTCTTTCAAAGGAGCTATAAACTCCGAGATATAACGGTCGCGTGAACGTTTTGTTTCGTTTAGTTTATGGGCTATCTCCTTGTATATATTACGGTTGATATACTTCAACGACAAATCTTCCAGCTCGCTTTTTATTGCATACAACCCCATCCTGTGAGCCAACGGAGCATACAAGAACGAGCACTCCCGAGCTATACTTTGCCATACATCTTCCGGATAAGACTCCAGGGTGCGCATCACATGAAGCCTTTCGGCAACCATGATAAGAATAACCCTCACATCCTCGGCAAAAGTCAGCAACAACTTACGGAAATTCTCCGTTTCAATAGAAGCATTACGTTTATACAGGTTTTCCACATGCGACAACCCGTTAATAATAGAATCTACCGAAGTATTAAAACGTTTGTTTACTTCCCCGATTGTTATTTCTCCCGCTTCGATAAGCCCCTGCAACATAATACTCAGCACGGCAGGTTTTCCCAACCCTATTTCGTCCAGCACTATGCCGACAATTTCTATCCTATCCGGAATAGAACGTCCAGGCTGCGGACAGTCCTCTTTTTTATTCCGATAGGATTCCTTCAAAAGCGATTTCAATTCTTTCCGCTCTTTTGCAGAAAGAACATTTCCGTGAGAACGCAACAGATGAAGATACTTTTTATGTATGTTATTTGATGAATCCATAAATTCCAAGGATAGATTTACCTCGCAAATTTACAAAAATAACCCGACATAATTTCTGAATACAACAGGAAGTTTAAGAACTTTACATGAATCCTCCCGGACACGAGGTATTGCATATACGAAAAAAAAAATCTATCTTTGCCCCGCTTTTTGAAAAAGAAAGTGTGATGGGAAATTAAGCAACTAATCACTTAAACAACAAATGCTTAAATTTTGAGTAACACAAAAAAATTAAACAATGAAAACATTTGAATTAAGCGGAAAAATCAGAACTGATTTAGGAAAGAAAGCAGCTAAAGCTATCAGAACAGAAGATGCAGTACCTTGCGTATTATACGGAGGCGAAGCTAACATCAACTTTACTGCAACTAACTCTGATTTGCGTAAATTGATTTATACTCCGGATGTACACCTGGTAGAACTTAGCGTTGACGGAAAAGCATGCAAAGCTATCGTAAAAGACATCCAGTTCCATCCGGTTAACGATAGAATAATGCACATTGACTTTCTTGAAGTAAACGACAAGAAACCAGTTGCAGTTGAAATCCCAGTAAAACTTTCAGGTTTGGCAGAAGGTGTTAAAGCCGGGGGTAAATTAAGCCTGGAAATGCGTAAACTGAAAGTAAAAGGTATCTACAGCCAGATTCCGGAAAACATCGTTATCGATGTAACTCCACTAGGTTTAGGTAAATCTATTCAGGTAGGTCAGGTTTCTGTTGAAAACTTGGAAATACTAAATGCTAAAAACGCTGTTGTAGCACAGGTTAAATTAACAAGAGCTGCTCGTGGAGCCGCTGCTGCTGCCGCTGCCGGAAAATAATAAACGATCTTATGAAATACTTGATTGTCGGTTTGGGTAATATCGGACCAGAATACCAGGATACCCGCCACAATATAGGATTTACAGTGTTGGACGCTTTAGCTAAAGCGTCCAATGCTTTTTTTACAGACAACCGTTACGGGGCAACCTGCGAGGTGAAAGTAAAAGGGCACACACTGATCCTGTTAAAACCATCTACTTTTATGAATCTAAGCGGCATGGCTGTGCGCTACTGGATGAATAAAGAAAAAATAGAACTGGAAAATATGTTGATTGTGGTGGACGACCTGGCACTCCCGTTTGGTACGCTCAGGCTAAAGCCGCAAGGTTCACACGCCGGTCATAACGGATTACGCAACATACAGGACATTCTGGGGCACAGCAATTATTGCCGGTTACGTTTTGGCATAGGCAACAATTTTCCTAAAGGCCAACAAATAAACTATGTGCTGGGCAAATGGACGGAAGAAGAGAACCAACAGTTACCCCTAAGAGTCGATTTGGCTGTTGAAATGATTAAAAGTTTCTGCCTTGCCGGAATACAGACAACCATGAACCAGTATAACAACAAATAGCCGGGTTCATACGTTTTAAAGAACAGAAGCTATGAAAACAGAAGTAAGAATTGACAAATGGCTATGGGCCGTACGGCTTTTCAAAACCCGTTCACTGGCTGCCGAGGCTTGTAAAAAAGGACGGGTGTTAATGGGAGGTGTGCCGGTAAAACCTTCACGCAATATAAAAACAGGCGATGTCATATCCATAAAACGCAATCCCGTATTGTTTTCATTCAAGGTTCTTGCTCTTAGTGAAAACCGGATGAACGCCAAACTGGTTCCCGAATTTATGAAAGACGTCACGACACCGGATCAACTGGAACTAATCGAATTAGGAAAACTTGCCGGACAGATGGGACGTGCCCGGGGAACCGGACGACCTACTAAAAAAGAACGCCGGGAACTGGACAGTTTCATCACGCCGTATTATATTGACGATGACTTTGACTGGGACGAGGATGATACCGAAGAAGATTAATTTCTGAAAATCAACGACAATGATTATTGCTCAAAAACTAAAAAAACAGAACATCATAGAATATCTGCTCTATATGTGGCAGATAGAAGACCTCATCCGTGCCTGCAAATTCAACATTGATCTGATTAATGAACAGATTATAGCAAAATACAAAGATCTGCCGGAGGATGAACGTCATGCCATTTACGAATGGTATGAAAGTATCATTGAAATGATGAAGCTTGAAGGAGTTCAGGAGCACGGGCACATACAGTTGAATAAAAACATTATTCTTGAGTTGAACGAACTTCACCAGAACCTTTTACGTTCCGGAAAAGATCCCGGTTATTCCGCCAAATTTTATCATGTATTACCCTATATTACCCAGTTAAGGCAACAGCAAAACGACACATCCATCAGTGATATTGAAATATGCTTTAACTTCCTGTACGGCATTTTGTTATTACGTATCCAGAGAAAGGAAATCACACAGCAAACAGCACAAGCGCAGGAAGAGATCAGCAAATTCATGATATTACTTGCCAAAAATTATCAATTGTACAAATCAGGAGAATTATCCTTTGAATAAAGAATAAATTTTATACTTTTGACAAAGAAATAGGCATTTTGCCATTAAAAAAGTAATCTTATGAAAGGTATTATCCTTGCCGGAGGCTCCGGAACACGTTTATATCCCATAACAAAAAGTATATCCAAACAAATCATCCCTGTGTACGACAAACCGATGATTTACTATCCGCTATCCGTTTTGATGTTAGCCGGTATAAGGGATATATTGATTATTTCCACTCCACAGGATATTCATCTTTATGAGAACTTACTGGGCAAAGGGTCTGACTTAGGTATTAACATAGAATATGCCATTCAACCATCCCCGGACGGGCTGGCGCAAGCTTTTATCATCGGAGAAAAATTCATCGGCAATGACAGCGTGTGCATGATCCTGGGAGACAATATTTTTTACGGATTCGACTTCTCACGCAGTCTTCGGGAAGCAGCCCGGCTACAGGAAGGAGCATTAGTGTTCGGTTATTATGTAAATGATCCTGAACGCTATGGAGTTGCAGAGTTTGACAACACAGGAAAAGTCATTTCCTTAGAGGAAAAACCTATGCAACCGAAATCCAATTATGCTGTCACCGGCCTGTACTTCTACGGAAACGACGTAATAAGCAAGGCCAAAGGCCTAAAACCGTCTAAACGTGGAGAACTGGAAATCACCGACCTGAACCGCTTGTATCTGGAAGAAGGACGGTTGAATCTGAAAATCATGGGTCGGGGCATGGCATGGCTGGACACCGGTACGCATGACAGTTTACTGGAAGCCTCTAATTTCATATCCACCATAGAAAACCGTCAGGGTCTGAAAGTTGCCTGCCTGGAAGAAATAGCCTACAGAAACGGTTATATAAACAAGGCACAACTGCTGAAACTGGCAGAACCTTTAAAGAAAAGTCATTACGGAGATTATCTGGTTAAGATAGCGAACGAAAAATAATTATGGAAATAATAGAAACACCCATTAAGGATTTAGTAATAATTAAACCCCGCATATTTGAAGACAAAAGGGGATTCTTCTGTGAAACTTACAACGAAAAAGCATACAAAGCTGCCGGCATAAGCAATACTTTTTGCCAGGACAATCAATCCAAATCTTCCTACGGAGTTATCCGTGGACTGCACTACCAGTTAGCTCCGTACAGCCAGGCTAAACTGGTTTCCGTTATACAAGGCAAGGTACTGGACGTAGCAGTGGACTTACGGAAAGACTCCCCTACTTACGGACAGTGGTACGGCGTAGAACTGTCGCTGGACAACCACCTGCAATTTCTCATACCGAAAGGATTTGCACACGGATTTTCCGTTTTGAGCGAAACAGCTATCTTTTCCTACAAATGCGATGATTATTACAATCCCGCAGCAGAACGCGGTATCCTGTTCAATGATCCGGCCTTGAATATCGACTGGAAAATTCCGGCAGACCAGGCTATCATTTCCGACAAGGATATAAAACATCCGCTTTTTCAGAATGCTGAAATGAATTTTTAAACAAACTGCGTCTTAAAAAACATTCCGTATAAACACAAGATATCATGCAAACAATTCTGGTCACAGGAAGCCAGGGACAGTTAGGCAATGAAATGCAAACCATTGCACGCCAGTATCCGGGCTATCAATTCATCTTCACTGATGTGGACGAGTTAGATATAACCAATAAGGAAAGCCTGGAGAAATTCATCTCCGGAAATAAAATAAATTACCTGATTAACTGTGCTGCATACACATCGGTAGATGCAGCGGAAGAACAGGTGGACTTATGTTACCTGATTAATCGGGATGCAGTAAAAAACATCGGGGAAGTTACGGCACAGCACAATATTCAGGTCATCCACGTATCTACCGACTACGTTTTTAACGGAAAAAGTTACCTTCCTTATACAGAAGATATGCCTGTATCACCAACAAGCATATACGGAAAATCAAAACGGGCAGGTGAAGAAGAACTGTTAAAAGCCAACCCTACTTCTATCATCATACGTACTTCTTGGCTGTATTCTTCTTTTGGCAACAACTTTGTGAAAACAATGCTCCGGTTAGGAAACGAACGCGATTCCCTGAACGTCGTTTTCGACCAGGTGGGTACTCCTACTTATGCAGCAGATTTGGCTACAGCCATCATGTCCATTATAGATGGTGGAAAATGGGAATCCGGCATTTATCATTTTTCTGACGAAGGTGTATGCAGCTGGTACGACTTTACTAAAACCATCCATAAACTGGCCGGCATACAATGCGATGTAAAACCCATAGAGACAAAAGATTATCCAGCCAAAACGCCACGCCCGTATTACAGCGTGCTAAACAAGGCTAAAATTAAATCCACATACGGCATCAACATACCCCATTGGGAAGAAAGCCTCATCCATTGTCTGAAACTACTATCCGGTAATAAACAATAAGGTCTATATCAACCGGTAACTCATCCGGTGGTAAGGAGTCGTTCCGAATTGACGGATGGCTTCCCGGTGTTTCCGGGTAGGATAAGCTTTGTTTTTGCCCCAGTCATAAACAGGATATTCCTCATGTAGCTTTTGCATCAACTCATCCCGGTGAGTTTTAGCCAGTACAGAAGCGGCAGCGATAGATAAATACTTACTATCTCCTTTCACCACCGTAGCATGGGGAATATCATGATAGGGTTTAAATTTATTCCCATCCACTATAATAAACTCTGGCCGTAAGGCAAGCATGTCCAAGGCCCTGTGCATAGCCAGAATAGAAGCATTCAGTATATTTATTTCATCAATTTCCCGGTTATCAACCATAGCCACCCCCCAGCACAATGCCTGGGTTTCTATTACCGGACGCAGCAAATCACGCTCTTTTTCCGTCAATTGCTTGGAATCATTCAATTGAGGGCATATAAAATCATCTGGCAGAATAACTGCCGCCGCAACCACCGGACCGGCCAGACATCCCCTGCCCGCCTCATCGCATCCACACTCCAAAGCAAAAGAAGAGTATTTATTTAACAAAGGAATCCTGTCAGTCTTTTTCATTTTCATCCTCTATAAAAAACACCTTAGCTTCTTCCCACAGAGTAGGACTTAGCTTCATCATAGGTTCATACGCAATGGAATTTTCTTTTGTTTCTTTTTTTACAAAAGAAAAACGGGCATCCAATACAGCAAACACGTTTAGCAAAACGCTTACAATCAACGCCAGCTTCAAACCGCCGAAAATACCACCCAGTAATTTATTCAGCCCGCCCAAAGCTATGGCAGAAAATAACTTATCTATCATATTGGCGACCAATAGCAAAAGGATGGCAATCACAACAAACAATATCAGGTATGACACCGGTTTTGCCGTAGCCGGCTGCATGTCAAAAGCAGACAGAAGCAGTGCTGACACTTGAGGTTCAAACAGTTTGGCACCCAATATTCCTAAAATAATGGCTGCCAGCGAAGTCAACTCCTTAACCAGTCCTTTAAACAGGCCAAAGACAAAACCGATCAAAATCGGTATGAAAATAATTAAATCCAATACATTCATCCTGCAATAAAAAATCTATCTGTACATAAAAATATGAGTATTTGCAAAGATAATTAATTCACAATGAAGAACAACAGACAAAAAAGGATTTATCCTATCCAAACACGAGGGAGAAAAAATAAATAATTATATTTGAATCCGCTATTAACTACCATTTGAATATCACCGCATGAATCTGAATAAACAGGTATCAGACCTTCTGAACAAACAAATAAAACAGTGGGAATTAGCCCGGAATAATTACCAGGCTCTTTCTTCTACAAAAACAAAAATTGCAACATTCAATGATCTCAATATAACCGTGCAGTTCAATCCGGAGAGAATCCGTTCTTCCAGAGCCAAACTGGACGCGCAGACACTTGCAAAACGTCCCTGTTTTTTATGTGACGCAAATTTGCCCTCCGAACAGCTGCGCCTTGATGCCGGGGAATATTATATATTGGTAAATCCTTACCCCATTTTCCCGGAACACTTCACCATTCCCCGAAAAGGACACACAGCACAACAAATCAAACCGTTTTTCAAAGACATGCTGAAATTTGCCCGGGACATGGATCAATACATCGTTTTTTATAATGGTCCTCAATGCGGAGCTTCCGCACCGGATCACATGCATTTCCAGGCCGGAAGTAAAAAATTTCTTCCATTGATTGAAGATTACAAGCGGCTGAAGCCTACACGAGGTAAACTAATGCAAGAGACGCAAAACTACCGGATATATGGATTAAGCGGTTATCTACGAACAGTCATATGCATTGAATCATCAGACATGCAGTCTGCCTGCCAGGCTTTTAATGGACTTTACAGCCAATGGCAGACAACGGACACAGAAGAGCCTATGATGAATATCGTATGCAACTACGAAAACGGCATTTGGTACACCTTCCTGTTCCCCAGGAAAGAATTCCGCCCCTGGCAATATTATACGAAAGAAGCAGAAAAACAATTACTCGTCAGCCCTGCTACCGTAGAGATGAGCGGCATTTTCATCACTCCCGTTCAGGAACATTTTGAAAAAATATCCCCAACCGATATCGCTGACATTCTAAAGCAAGCCAGCCTTACGATACAATCATTGGAATTTCCGGAAGAACCGGTTATACAAGTAGGTATTATGTACCAGACCGGCATCGATTTTATATTGAACGGAGATTTTTCCGGCCCGGACGGTAAACACTATTCAGGCCGTTACACAATTTGCCACAAACAAAACAATATCGTGTTTGAGGACAAAACTTATCAAACGATTTCATTCCAGCCCTTAACAGAAGATGCAGCTTTTGACCTGCAAGATGTTGTGATAGGCATTGACTTTCACTGGGAACGCAAAGAGAACCAACGATTTAAAGGCAATTTAAAATTCATTACAGAAAACGGAAAAATAACTGCTATCAATGAAATTAAAGTAGAGGACTATCTTACCAGTGTCATATCCAGTGAGATGAGCGCCACTGCTTCCGAGGAGTTGCTGAAAGCCCATGCCATCATATCACGAAGCTGGCTCTTGGCCAACCTGCATCATACCGGCAACCAGAACAACGTCACACACCAAACAGAGGAGGAGTTCATTAAATGGTACGAACGGGATGCACATAAAAATTTCCATGTTTGTGCCGATGACCATTGCCAACGCTATCAAGGTATAACCCGAGCTTCTACCCCCACAGTAGAAAAAGCCATAACCCTAACCCGGGGCGAAGTGCTGGTTTTTAATAACCAAATTTGCGATGCACGTTTCTCAAAATCCTGCGGAGGCATTTCTGAAACCTTTGAAAACGCATGGGACAACATTCCTCACCCATACCTGACTAAGGTTGTGGACAATCCCCGGACTCCGGACGGATTCAACACCGATCTCACTGTCGAAAAAAACGCCGAAGCATGGGTAAGACAAAGCCCTCCGGCTTTCTGCAATACCCGGGACAAAAAAATATTATCGCAGGTTTTAAACAATTACGATCAGGAAACTACCGATTTCTATCGGTGGCAGATAGAATACACTCAAAAAGAATTAGCCGACCTGATCCGGAAAAAATCCGGATTTGACTTTGGAGAAATTATAGACCTCACCTCTGTACAAAGAGGAATTTCCGGACGAATCATCAAATTAAAAATAACAGGTACCCGGAAAACCTTAACGGTCGGGAAAGAGTTGGAAATCCGAAAATGGTTATCCGAATCGCACCTGTACAGCTCTGCTTTTATTGTAGACAAACTGGAAATAAAAGACGGTATTCCGCAGAGATTCCGATTTACAGGAGCCGGCTGGGGGCACGGAGTAGGCCTATGCCAAATAGGAGCCGCCGTCATGGCTGAAAAGGGATATACATACAGAGAAATACTCAGCCACTATTTCCATAATACCCAGATAGAAAAAATTTATTAGAAACAGGAAAGAACACACCAAGCAGCCAAACGATGAATTACAAGTCAGTCAAATCAGCAGATAAACTAATAACGCTACTAAACACCCATGACATAATAGAAAGATATGCCTTTCTGGACCTGGATTTTCCTGTCGATGAAAAATCTTTCCGCAACACACAATTTATCGATTGTCTTTTTCTGGGGTGCAGACTGCACGATTATTTTCCGGATAACTTTAAAAACTGCCTGATTTTTCCATCCCTGAATGTACCTTACAATGTATTCACAAATGAACTATATAATTACAAAACATTGTTCGGAGAATATCGTCCGGGGCATCCGGAAACCTATGATTCTACCTTTGACCAGCAAGTTTACAAACGCTTTGTACAAAAAGGCATTATTCCAGAAGACATTGGCGAAACCTTAGCCCGAAGCCTGCACGACCACTCCATATCCGATTCCTTGAACGAATTCCTCAGTCATTGGGACACCCGAAAAGTCGTCGGGATAATGGGAGGGCATGGCATAAAAAGGAACGACAAACTTTTTAGGGAAGTCGCCGAAATAAGCAAAACGCTGACAGAGAAAGGTTACCTAATGGTATCCGGCGGAGGACCGGGAGCTATGGAAGCCACCCATCTGGGAGCATGGCTTGCCGGAAAAACAGACCAATGCCTGACCGAAGCGATATCCATTCTTTCACAAGCACCGGCATATACCGATACTCATTGGCTGGACAAGGCTTTGGAAGTCATAAAGAAATATCCGGACAGCCAATATCAAAGTTTGGGCATACCCACCTGGCACTATGGACATGAGCCTACCACCCCGTTTGCTTCGCACATTGCCAAATACTTTGCAAACAGTATTCGTGAAGACGGCATACTAACCATTGCCCAAGGAGGTATCATATTCACTCCCGGAAGTGCGGGCACTTTGCAGGAGATATTTCAGGAAGCCGCGCAGAACCATTACCTCACATTCGGCATTTCAAGTCCCATGGCATTTTACAACAAACAATACTGGACTGAGGAATATCCGGTTTATACTTTATTAGAGACATTACAGGAAAAAGGGAAATATAAGAATCTTATTCTGTCATTAAATGACACCATAGACGAAACAATAAATGAAATTCTAAAATTTACCGGACATAATTGATGTTTTTTAAATATCTTTGATTCTGAATAAAAAAATCAGACTTTTCCGGGAAAACAGCCCTCAGGGCTATAAAAGAAATTATCCCGGTAAACCAGCAGTGAATGAAAAGAAACCAATCAAATCAGCCTTCCCGGACACGTTCTCCCTGGACATGGATTCCTTCGCTTTACTTTGCTGAAGGATTGCCCTACGTCGTAGTGATGACCGTGGCCGGAATCATGTATAAACGGCTGGGGATTTCCAACACCGATATTGCCCTGTACACCAGCTGGCTATATCTCCCGTGGGTTATCAAACCCTTCTGGAGCCCTTTCGTTGATTTACTCAAAACCAAACGTTGGTGGATAGTGAGCATGCAGCTCCTGATAGGAGCCGGGCTGGCAGGAGTAGCTTTTCTCATCCCCGTCCCGTTCTTTTTCCAGGCTACTTTGGCTGTATTCTGGCTCATGGCTTTCAGTTCCGCCACACATGATATTGCAGCAGACGGTTTCTACATGCTTGCGTTGGACAGCTCCCAGCAATCCTTTTTTGTAGGCATACGGAGCACTTTCTACCGTCTTTCCATGATAGCCGGACAAGGGCTGCTCATCATACTGGCCGGAAGCCTGGAAACTTTTACCGGATTTGAACCTTTAGAACTGAAAGTGCAATCATCAAACACCATTCAGACAGCCTCCGCATTGCCTCAGGAAAATTGTCAGGCAGACGAAATAACATTTATCGCCTTCCCGGACAACCTGATACTCAACACCAATAATATTACAACCGACTCCCTAAGCAAAATAAAAGAGTTTGCCGGCAACGCCAATTTTCGGAATGGTTTTACGAAAGAAAAACCGACACCACCCAACAATCCGGGCTACGAATTAACCGGAAACGCAGGTATCATATCAATAAGGCTTTCCAGACCTCCGGAACCCGGACAGGAAGTGATACTCAATACCGGATTTTCCAAGGGCGATAAAAGCATTTCACTGGTAAGCGGAGAACGGTTGGTATTTACATCAGAGAACTGGGATACCCCAGCCTATATGGTAGTACAACTGGATAAAAAATTAACGGACGAAGTCCAAAGCCAGTTCAAAGGGACATCCGGCAATATAAAACTGGCATGGAGCATCACTTTCTTTATATTGGCCGGCATATTCCTGTTGCTATTTATTTACCATCGTTTCGTACTGCCAAGACCAACTTCCGACCAACCGTCCTCAAGCCGCAGCGGAAAAGAAATTATACAGGAATTCGGAGAAACATTTATCTCCTTCTTCCGAAAAAAACATATTGTTACCGCCATTGCATTTATGCTGCTCTACCGGTTAGGCGAAGCCCTGCTTGTAAAAATGGCTTCGTTGTTTCTGATTGACACAAGGGAAGCCGGAGGATTGGGACTTACAACGGGCGAAGTAGGGTTGGCTTACGGAACTGTGGGAGTCATCGCCCTCACCATAGGAGGAATCATCGGAGGGATAGCAGCTTCCCGAAAAGGATTGAAATACTGGATATGGCCTATGGCGCTTTCCATTACCTTACCCAACCTGGCCTACCTATATCTGGCATGGGCACAACCGGACAACCTGTTACTGGTGAATATCGCTGTAGCAATAGAACAATTCGGATACGGATTCGGGTTTACCGCATACATGCTATACCTCATTTATTTTTCTGACGGCGAACATAAAACCGCACATTATGCCTTCTGTACAGGGCTTATGGCCATGGGGATGATGTTCCCCGGCATGATAGCCGGCTGGCTGCAGGAAATGTTGGGTTACGGAAATTTTTTCATACTGGTAGTGCTCTGCGCCATCCCTACATTAGCTGTTATCCCATTCCTGAAAATAAATAAAGGATTTGGAAAAAAGGCGGAAGAAAAGTAAAACCGGGGGAAGGTCAATATGCATTTCGATAGAAACACCGTACTAGAAGCAGAAAGTTATATTTAAGCAATAAAAACATATCTCATAATGCTATAAAAAAAGTCGCAACAACTTGATTCTTTATTCTAAATAGCTACCTTTGCACCCAAAATAAAAAGGTATAAAAAGATGAAAATATTAATTATGGGCGCAGGGAAAATGGGTACATTCCTCACCGATGTACTATGCATACAACATGAAGTCGCCCTGTTTGACACCGACCCTACCCGTCTGCGTTTTGTGTTCAATACACTGCGTATGACAAAATACGAAGAAATCAAAGAATTTGAACCGGAATTGTTAATCAACTGCGTTACATTAAAATATACCATTGACGCTTTTGAAAAAGTACTTCCCTATTTACCGAAGAACTGTATCATATCAGACATAGCATCCGTAAAAACCGGATTACAGGATTACTATAATAAAACAGGAATGCGTTATGTCTCTACCCACCCGATGTTCGGACCGACTTTCGCTACCCTGGATAACTTAAGCAACCAAAGTGCGATTATCATATCCGAATCCGATCACATGGGAAAAGCATTCTTTAAAGACTTATACTTGTCTCTTAAACTCAGCATCTTTGAATATACTTTTGAAGAACATGACGAAACCATTGCTTACTCCCTATCCATTCCATTTGCGTCCACTCTTACCTTTGCTTCTGTAATGAAACCTATTGAGGCACCGGGTACCACGTTTAAACGCCATATGGACATTGCCAAAGGGTTGCTGTCTGAAGACGATTACCTGTTATGTGAAATTTTGTTCAACCCCTACACACCCAAACAGGTGGAAAATATCCGTCAGGAATTAGCCAACCTTCTGGATATCATAGAACATAAAGACACAGAACGTATGCAGGCTTTCCTAAATAAAGTAAGAAAAAACATAGAATAAGACACTGCATTATATACATTTCCACAATCCCTCTACTTTGTAAAAGTAGAGGGATTGTTTTATTCCCCAAAGCCCCCAACATACCTCATAACATTAATCGGGACAATTGATCCGTAACATCCCCTGTCCAACAAATTTCTATTCAAAACTAAAACGTGATTTAAAATTATATTTTAACACAAAAACATATAAAATAAAAACAAAATAACACTATTAATAAATATAACAAAACAAAAGATCAAACAAAGAGGTCTGCTTTGACATAGTGATTAATTTTGCAATACAAACAAATCACAATAACACAAAAAATCAACTTTTAAAAGATGAAATTCACAAAAATGCATGGAATAGGCAACGATTATATATACATCAACGGATTTAAAGAACATATTGATAATCCGAAAAACTTGGCTATTAGCCTTAGCGAACGACACAAAGGTATAGGTGCAGATGGACTGGTTCTGATTTTACCCTCAAAACACTGCGATTTCCGAATGCAAATGTTTAATGCCGACGGGAGTGAAGCGGAAATGTGTGGAAACGCCTCACGATGTATCGGAAAATATGTTTACGACAAGGGACTAACCAGTAAAACGGAAATCACATTAGAAACCTTAGCTGGCATAAAAGTCCTTAGGTTATTCTTAGGAAAAAACGGACTGGTTGAAAAAGTAACAGTGGATATGGGAGAACCTATACTTGAATCATCTCGCATTCCTACTACGATTAAAAAACCAAGAATAATAAGAGAAACCGTACATTTTGGAGATACAACAAACTATGAAATCACCTGCGTATCTATGGGCAATCCTCATACAGTCATCTTTACAAAAAACATTGATAAATTAAAATTGCCGGAAATAGGTTCCCAGATAGAGAACTCTACATTTTTCCCAAAAAGAACAAATGTGGAATTCATTGAAATAACAGACAAGAACAGGATGAAAATGCGAGTATGGGAACGAGGGTCCGGAGAAACTATGGCCTGTGGAACCGGAGCCTGTGCTGCTGCCGTAGCCGGAGTACTCAATGGACTAACCGGCAGAAGCATAACTGCAGAACTATCGGGAGGAGAACTACAAATAGAATGGAACGCCTTCGACAATCATATTTATCTTACGGGAGAAGCAGTTATGGTGTACGATGGTGAAATAAATGAAGAATATCTTTCCAAAATCACCCCTCTACCAGTTTAATCTCATTAAATAAAAAATAAAAAATAAAATACACGAATAACAATATGGTTACAGTAAATGAAAACTTTCTGAATATCCCGCCCACCTACTTGTTTTCTGAAATAGCCAAACGGGTAGCCGGACATTTAAGTTACCATCCGGAAGCAAACATCATAAAGATGGGAATAGGAGATGTAAGCCTGCCCCTGTCAAAAATTGTAGTAGAAGCAATAAAAAAAGCAGCCGACGAGCAGTTAAACTACCAGACATTCAAAGGATACGGACCTGAGCAAGGATATGATTTTTTGCGGCAAGCCATTATAAAGAACGACTACTCAACCAGAGGAATTGAGCTATGCATTGATGAAATTTTTATTAGCGACGGAGCAAAAAGCGACACCGGCAACATTGTTGATATTTTTGGTCCAGACAACCGGGTGGCCGTCACAGACCCAAGTTATCCGGTATATGTTGATACCAATGCCATGTCCGGCAGGGCAGGAAAACCACAAAACAACGGACAATGGGACAAACTGGTATATCTACCATGTACTGAAACCAATAATTTTATTCCTCAGTTACCTGAAAAACCTGTGGATATGATTTATCTGTGTTACCCGAACAACCCCACAGGAACTACCCTAACCAAAGAGCAACTAAAAATATGGGTAGAATATGCAAAAGCCAACCGGTCAATCATATTATTCGATGCTGCCTATGAAGCCTTTATTACAGAAGACAACGTTCCTCACAGCATTTATGAAATAGAAGGAGCCAAAGAGGTGGCAATAGAATTTCGCAGTTTTTCCAAAACCGCAGGATTTACCGGGACACGTTGCGGCTACACTATCATACCCAAAACAGTAATGGCATATAAAAAAAGCGGGGAAGCTATCACTTTAAATCTGTTATGGAACCGTAGGCAGTGTACTAAATTCAATGGAGTGCCTTATATCATACAACGAGCAGCAGAAGCCACCCTTACACCGGAAGGGCAAAAAGAAGTAAAACAAATGATCCATTATTATATGATCAATGCGCAAATGATAAGAGAAACACTTTTATCCAAAGGTTATAAAGTTTACGGCGGTATAAACGCTCCCTATATCTGGGTAAAAACCCCTTCCGGTATGAACAGCTGGGAATACTTTGACTATTTGTTAAAAGAAAAAAACATTGTCGTTACTCCGGGAATCGGATTCGGGACTTGTGGTGAAGGTTTCGTTAGGTTTTCGGCTTTTGGAACACATGAAAAAACCAAAGAAGCCATAAAACGGCTGGAACAATAAACACAAAACTGTTCAGGCCGATAATAGCACATTTTTACAAGCAAGCAAAAGGCACAGGAAAGAAAGGACTCTCGACAAACGGTAATTATATGAATTTTCAACCAGTCTAATAAAAATAAAGATATGAAGAAAATAAGAGTGCTGGCTATCATTAGCCTAATAACGTTTAGTACAATGGGAATAAAAGCCCAGGTAAAAATTTCAGTAGGAGCGGACTTTGTCAGTGCATATATCTGGCGCGGACAAGACTGTGGGCCAGCGGCCTTTCAACCTGAGATAAGCATTTCCTACGCAGGATTTTCACTAAGTGCATGGGGGTCTACAAGCCTACAGGGAACAAATAAAGAGTTTGATTTACTATTAAACTATGAAATAGCCGGATTTTCCATCGGCATAACAGACTATTTTTTCCCTGTCGGAAACTATTTCGATTATAAAACCCATCAATTTGAGGCGAACCTAAGTTACACCGTCAGCGAGAAACTACCGCTGTCTTTCGCTTGGAATACAATGTTTGCCGGGAATGACAAAGATACCGACAATAAAGCACGCTTTTCCAGCTATGCAGAAATAGCCTATTCACTCTCGTTAAAATACCTGACACTGGATTTTGCAGTAGGGGTCACTCCCTGGGGAGGCATATACGCCGATGACACGTCAATTACTCAGATAGCTATTACCGGCAGTAAAGCCATAGAAATCACAGAAAAGTATGCCATTCCCATATTTGCACAGGTTACATTAAACCCCGACAAAAAAGACGTAAACCTGATATTCGGTATCAGTTTTTAAACATCACAAGAATTCAGGCATATAAACAGAAAGACAAGGTATAAAAAGATTGTCTTCAAAGCCAAACCGAGTACATGCGTCCAATGCGATTTGGGACAATTCATATTAAGACTCCTTATTTTTAATATAAATACAAGCACAAGAAAACGCTTATCACTAAATCGTGCATTTTTTAGTTTTATTGTTTTGGACAGACTTTCTCGTGAGAGAAGGTCTGTTACGATAAATGATTCCGAAAAAACACTTTCGGAAAATAGCTATAACATGATATAAACTAATAAAATATGTTAGAAACCGTTTTTTATTCTAATTGTTTCAAAGCCCGAAAAATTAATTCACAAAAAAACTATATCTTTGTTCCCTAATAAAGCTATATAACAGGATGAAAAATATACTTAAAACAATACTCATATTAGTCCTTATCATTTCCGGAAGCCAACTTAAAGCACAGACCTATCGCATTGAAGCCGGATATATCCAGCCTACCCGTTATTCGTCAGTTATGAGCAACCGTCTTTTCAATGGAATAAGATTAGGGGGAACTGTGGATTTCAACCTTCCTGCTGAGTTTCTGACCATTCATACCGGACTTTTATATACTTATGCTTTCTCTACAAGCACTCAAAAAGCGCTTGCGGGAGATTCTGCCATATACAAAACCCAGGGACATTACATTGACGTGCCCCTACACTTAACTGCTTCACACTGGATATTAAAAAAACAAGTAAAATTATTTGCATTTGCCGGTCCGAACTTCAACATAGGTCTGTCACAACCCCAAAACGTCACAACCTCCGCCAATTATGAATCGGTAATGGGAGTTGAACCCGGTTATTCCGATTTATTCAAAAACGACATCCAACGATTTAACTTCCAGCTGGAAGCCGGAGGTGGTATACAGTGGAGACATTTTCTGGTGAAAGGAGGTTATACCTTTGGTATAAATAACCTGAATAGAAAAAATTCCGACAATAAATTACACCAAAGCGGGTGGTATGTCACCGCCGGCTATGAATTTTAATTCTAAAGGAAAGAAACTTATTACCGAATTGTTTTTAAAACGTTTCCCTGATTCAGAGTCAAAATCGTAATAAAAATCCTGCACTAAAAAAATAAAGACACCCATGAAAAAGTATTCTTCATTTTTAATTGCTTTATCATTTATCATTTTTGCAACATCCTACGCACATGCCCAATTAGGAATACAGGCAGGCTACGCCTACACGATGAATAAGGGCAATCTAACCTTAGGACAACAGAACCACTTCAGCGGGAACCTCACCAACAGCGGATTCCAGGCAGGGCTGACTTACGATTTTAATTTTGCTAAAACCAATTTTGCTATACAAACCGGAGTCATTTATTCCATATACGCCGGAAACACGAAAGAACAATCAAAGAAAGTTGGCAATATTTATGGTACCCTGACAAGCAATACTACCTATCAATATCTTAATGTTCCTTTGCGCGTAGCTTATTCGTTAGTAGTGGACAATAATCTGAGAATTTTCTTTTTCGCAGGACCTAACTTCACATACGGACTATCCGCCAAAATGAACGAAGCAAAAATAATCGGCGAATATTCCATTGGAGGCAATACAGAACAAATAATCAAAGGGTATGATATTTACGACGCCTATAAAAAAGAATTATCCCGTTTTGATATGCAAATAGGAGTAGGCGGAGGCGTACACTACAAAAGATACCGTCTTCAGGTAGGTTATGACTTTGGTATACTCAACACCTACACCGGACAAACCGTCAGAAACATCAACGGGGCAATCAACAAACTAAAAAGAGACCAGCTGTTCGTATCGTTAGGTTACACATTCTGATAACCTTACTTTTTGGCCAATGCGAGTGAAAGGAACTGTTCAAGCTGTTCCGGCTTTACATTCACAGAAATTTCACCATTTACAGCCCAGGAAATTTTACCGGTTTCTTCTGATACCACAATAGCGATTGCATCCGTATTTTCCGTTATACCAAGCGCTGCTCTGTGTCGCAATCCAAGACGTTTCGGAATGGATTGATTTTTCGATACCGGCAAAATACAACCGGCAGCCTTTATTTCATGGCCGTAAATAATCATAGCCCCGTCATGCAACGGACTATTTTTAAAAAAGATATTTTCTATCAATCGGGAATTAATATTTGCATCTATAATTTCACCGGAACGGACATATAAATTCAGGTCAGATTCTCTTTTCATCACAATCAAAGCCCCCATCCCGCTTTTTGACAATCCCTTACATGCCAAAACGATTTGTGTAAAATCAGCATCCTGGTTATTTTGTTCCGACTTATCCAGCCCGAACAAACGTTTAAACAGGTTAACAAACCCCCAACGCCTGTGAGAACCAAGACGAGAAAAAAAGCGTCTGATTTCATCCTGAAAAATCACAATCAAACCGAAAGCACCCACACTAACCAAACGGTTCAGAATGCTGCCGAGCAATTCCATTTTAAAAACATAGGAAATAAGAAACCATAGAATAACAAATGTCATTATTCCTATAAAGACATTCAATGCTCCGCTTTTTTTCAGCAGTTTATATGCCTGATACAATAAAAAAGCGACCAGCAGTATGTCTATAATATCCTTTAACCCGATACTAAATCCCATATCTTTATTTATGATTTAAGATGCCGGAAATCAAACTGACGCCCGCACTCTCTTTTGTATATAACTCTAAATCTAACTTCGGTATTGTTCAAATATACGCACAGTCTCCACAGCTTCTTTCACATCATGCACACGTAAAATAGAAGCCCCTCCCGTCAAAGCCAGCATATTCACCGCAGTTGTACCGTTCAACGCATGCTGCGGATCGGTTCCGAGCAAATTATAAATCATTGACTTACGGGACACACCAACCAGCAACGGGGCATTCAATTCGGAAAAACAAGCCAGGTCTTTCAATAACATATAATTCTGTTCCAATGTTTTGGCGAAGCCAAAGCCCGGGTCAATCACAACATCATTCACCCCCAACCTGCGTAATGCATTCAAACGGGTTTCAAGAAAATGGAGTACCTCTGCCGTGACATTACTATACTCCGTATGCTGCTGCATCGTGGCAGGCACTCCCCGCATATGCATTAACACATATGCTACCTGCAAATCGGCAACAGTTTCAAACATACGTTCATCCAAAGTACCTCCGCTAATATCATTGATCATGGCAACTCCATAATTCTCTACGACGAAACGGGCCACATCAGCACGGAATGTATCAACCGAAATAATTATGTCCGGAAAATTTTTCCGGATAATATCCAGAGCATATGAAAGACGGCGCAACTCTTCATCAGTTTCAACATGATCTGCCGAAGGACGGGAAGAATAAGCTCCCAGATCTATTATTTTACCTCCGTCATTCAATATTTTTTCAACAGCGCATAATATCTTCCCGGAAGTCACGTTTCTACTTTCTGAATAGAAAGAGTCCGGAGTCACATTAACAATTCCCATGACAACAGGAGTTGTTAAATCCAATAAGGCACCTTTTAAATTTAACAGCATAAAGCAATATCCTTTCGATCAAAACGTCTGAACGTCATAGATATTTGCAAAAGTAAAAAAAATAACATGAGAGAAGTATATGAATATGAGATTTTTGAAAAGAATTGAAGCCCTGCATAATTTTTTTCAAAAAATTGAGTTATTATTACATGAAAAATAAATGGTTATTCAGAAAAAAGTGTATTTTTGCAGAACTTTCGAAAAATGATATAGAAATACCAAGAGAAAACATCGACATTATAATTAGAAGTATTTTATGAAAATAAGTATTTTGAACAAAATCGCATTATTCTCCCTATTAATGCTGCTCTTTGTAGGGTGTAATAATAAAAGTAACTATTCACGGACTACCGGTTGGAAATACAATGACAAGAAAGGAACCGGTTTCGAAGTAAAAGACAACTACCAGAACGGAATACCAGAAAGCATGGTATTTATTGAGGGGGGAACTTATACCATTGGTGAAAAAACAGAATTCGTTACAGCTCCACGCAATAACCAGCGTCGTAGAATTACAGCCAGTTCTTTTTACATGGATCAATATGAAATCCGTAACCTTGACTGGCGTGAATACACCCACTGGATGAACCTTGTGTTCGGTTATGCAGCTCCGGAATTGGTTAAAAGAGCTGAACCCGATAAAAGTACATGGAATGAACCGTTAGCTTACAACGAACCGTACATTGAATTTTATTTTACTCACCCGGCTTATGATCAATATCCGGTTGTAGGGGTTACATGGGAACAAGCTATGGATTATTGCACCTGGCGTACAGACCGTGTAAACGAAAACGCACTGATCCGTGCCGGAATCATTGAAGCTCCGGACTTTACTTTGTTTGAAGGCGAAGACTATGAAGTGATTGCAAACGACTACGTTTTCAATACTAAAAAATACTTGTACCAAGATACTTACCAACCAATGCCAGGCAAGAAAACAAAAACTAATTTGAATGGCGAAGAACGTAAAGTGGAAATGAGCGATGGTATTATCCTTTCTTCTGAATTCCGTTTACCGACAGAAGCAGAATGGGAATATGCTGCATACGGAATCATGGCCGACAAAAAAACAGGCTTGGTTAGCGAAGGTAAAATTTATCCTTGGGCCGGTTCTCAAGTAAGAAGCAAACAAAAGAAAAACATGGGTAAAATGCAGGCTAACTTCGTAAGAGGACGAGGTGACATGATGGGAACTGCAGGAAGCCTGGACGATGGTGGAACCATCACAAAACCAGTTGACAGCTTCTGGCCAAACGAATTCGGTCTGTATAATATGGCTGGTAACGTAAACGAATGGGTATTGGATGTATACAGATCTACTTCTTTTGAAGATGTAGCAGAATACAATTCTTTCCGTGGTAACGTTTACACTGAACTTGTAATTGAAAACTACGACGAATACGGAAGACCTATCTATGCTATAGATTCATTGGGACGCCTGAAAACACAAGTTGTAGCAGATATGAGAAACTACAAAGACGGTGATGCTGCATCACAGATACAAACCGAATACGCTCTGAACAACTACTTTGAAGGTATCCAACATCTTCAAAGCACAGAAGATCAGAAAATCGATATCACTGATGTTTTAGCTCCAAGAATTACAGACAAGGCTCGTGTTTATAAAGGAGGTTCATGGAAAGACCGTGCATATTGGTTGAATCCATCTGCAAGAAGATTTTTAGAACAAGACAAATCTGCAAACGACATCGGTTTCCGTTGTGCTATGAGTCCTATCGGAGGAACAGAAACACCGAGAAAATAAGATATAGTTTATCCTAAAATAAAAGATGAAAAGCACTTGTTCAAAAAAGAATCAAGTGCTTTTCACTTTAGTATGCATATCTCATGTAAAATTAGTAATTTTGCAATTCCTAAAATAAAAGATTAATTCAGTATGAAAAGAACAATTATTATCGATGCCCTGAAGCGTAAGGACTTTGGCGCCGATGTGAATATTAAAGGTTGGGTACGTACCCGCAGAGGAAATAAAAACGTTAGTTTTATTGCATTAAATGATGGCTCTACCATTAATAATATTCAAATCGTAGTAGATAATGAGAAGTTCGGCGAAGATTACCTGAAACCTATCACTACCGGAGCATGTATCAGTGTTACCGGAAAATTGGTAGAGTCTTTAGGTAAAGGACAGAATGTAGAAATCCAGGCGGAACAAATAGAAATATACGGTACGGCTGATCCGGAAACTTATCCTTTGCAGAAAAAAGGACACAGTATGGAATTCCTTCGTGAGATAGCACACTTGCGTCCACGTACCAATACCTTCGGAGCTGTGTACCGCATTCGCCACCACATGGCTATAGCTATACACACCTTTTTCCATGAAAGAGGATTTTTCTATGTACACACTCCCGTTATCACCGGTTCAGACTGCGAGGGAGCGGGACAAATGTTCCAGGTAACAACTTTGGACCTAAAAAATCTGCCTAAGAACGAGCTTGGTTCTATCGACTATGCAGAAGACTTCTTTGGAAAAGAAACAAGCCTGACCGTATCCGGACAGCTTGAAGCAGAACTTGCTGCCATGGCATTAGGATCAGTATATACTTTCGGGCCGACATTCCGTGCTGAAAATTCCAATACCCCACGCCACCTGGCTGAGTTCTGGATGATAGAACCGGAAGTGGCATTCAACGAAATAGAAGAAAACATGCAGTTGGCACAGGATTTTATCCAATATTGTGTTCGCTGGGCATTGGAAAACTGTAAAGACGATATCGATTTCTTATGCAACATGTTTGACAAAGAATTGATAGAACGTTTAAAATTCGTTACGGAAAATGACTTCGTACGCCTTACTTATACAGAAGGGATAAAAATCCTGGAAGAAGCCGTAGCCAAAGGACAAAAATTTGAATTCCCTGTAGGATGGGGCACTGACCTGCAATCTGAACACGAACGTTATCTTGTAGAACAATATTTCAAGAAACCGGTAATACTGACCGATTATCCGAAAGAAATAAAATCTTTCTACATGAAACAAAACGACGATGGCAAAACAGTGCGTGCTATGGACGTATTGTTCCCTAAAATCGGTGAAATCATCGGTGGTTCTCAAAGAGAGGAAGATTACGACAAACTGTTGAAACGTGCTACTGAAATGGGAGTACCTAACAAAGACATCTGGTGGTATCTTGACACCCGCCGTTTCGGTACGGCGCCTCACTCCGGTTTCGGACTGGGATTTGAACGACTGCTTTTATTTGTTACCGGAATGTCTAACATCAGAGACGTAATACCGTTCCCCCGCACCCCGAATAACGCAGAATTTTAACATCCGATATCGCGGCTTCACAACAATGTGAAGCCGTTTTTTATATCCGGAAAAGCAAATAAGAATATTTATGCAATTTATATATTTATTTCTGCATATATTTTCAGTTATTCAATAAAAAACAACAAAAAATTGCATAAATTATATTCTTTTTGTATTTTTGCACTTCGAAATCTCATTTCACCAGAAATATATCATAAAATCCAATCAAATATGGACAAACAAAAATCAACAGAATTAGAACAAGTAGTGATTCGTTTCTCAGGAGATTCCGGTGATGGAATGCAGCTGACAGGTACATTATTTTCTAATATATCCGCCATATTAGGAAATGAAATCTCTACTTTCCCCGACTATCCGGCAGAAATACGTGCACCGCAAGGAACAGTAGGAGGTGTATCAGGATTCCAGGTACATTTAGGTTCAGGTAGAATTTATACCCCTGGAGATTCTGCAGACGTATTAGTGGCGATGAATCCGGCAGCATTGAAAGTAAATGCGAAAGGAGTAAAAAAAGGAGGAGTTATTTTATATGATGTAGACTCTTTCGAACAGTCCGACCTTGATAAAGCCGGATTTACAACAGACAACCCGTTTGTAGAGCTAAATCTTTCTGAAACTATTCAGCTTGTACCTCTGCAACTTTCAACATTGACTCAAGAAAGCCTGAAAGATTCAGGATTAGATAACAAATCCATATTGCGAAGCAAAAATATGTTCGCATTAGGAGTTATTTGCTGGTTATTCAATCGTCCGATGGATCAGGCAATACACTTCCTGGAAAATAAATTCAAGAAAAAACCATCTGTACTGGAAGCTAATATCAAAGTTCTGACCGACGGTTTCAACTATGGTAACAACCTGCATTTATCAATATCAACTTTTGTTATCGATAAATCACACGATGTACAAAAAGGTAAATATACCAGTATAGCCGGTAATACATCTGCTTCTTACGGATTAATCGCAGCTGCGGAAAAAGCCGGATTACAGTTATTCCTGGGTAGTTACCCTATTACCCCGGCTTCTGAAATCATGCACGAACTTGCTCACCGCAAAGACTTAGGAATTAAAGTGGTACAGGCAGAAGACGAAATTGCCGGTATTACAACAGCCATTGGTGCTGCATTTGCAGGAAGCTTGGCAGCCACAAGCACATCAGGTCCTGGATTGGCACTAAAATCAGAAGCCATAGGACTTGCTGTTATGGCAGAATTGCCTCTTGTTATCATAGACGTACAACGTAGCGGTCCGTCCACCGGTATGCCTACAAAAACAGAACAAACCGACCTATTGCAGGCTCTTTACGGACGTAACGGAGAAAGCCCGGTTGTTGTTCTGGCGGCAAGTACTCCAGCCAACTGCTTCCACTACGCATATATGGCATGTAAAATAGCTCTTGAACACATGACTCCGGTTATTTTGATGACAGATGCTTTCATTGGAAACGGTACTTCATTGTGGAAACTTCCTAAACTGGCTGAATTGCCGGAAATCAAACCTAACTACGTAAAAGACGGTATGCAAGGTTGCAAAGTAACTTATAGGGATGAAGTATCCAAAGCACGTTACTGGAGCTTCCCGGGAATGGAAGGATTTGAACACCGTAACGGAGGTCTGGAAAAAGATTACGACAGAGGAAGTATTTCTACTGATGCTGCCAACCATGAAAAAATGGTTAAAACACGTGCAGAAAAAATAGATTACGTAGCCAACTTCATTCCGGACGTAGAGGTAGTAGGCAATCCAGACGCAGACTTGCTTGTCATAGGTTGGGGAAGTACTCAGGGACACCTTACCAGCGCTGTAGAAACAATGAACCAGAACGGAAACAAAGTAGCTCTGGCACAATTCAACTACATAAACCCACTTCCTAAGAACACTGAAGAAGTGATCAGAAAATACAAAAAGGTTGTAGTTTGTGAATTGAATAACGGACAATTTGCTAGTTTCCTACGTTCTAAAGTTCCGGGAGTTGAGTATTTACAATACAACAAAATACAAGGTCAGCCATTTACTGTAAGCGAACTTGTAGAACATTTCACAACTTTACTCAACTAATTTATTATCAACCTACAAATAAAGTTATTTTATGGAAGCGACTACAAAACAATATACAGCAAAAGATTTTAAAAGCGACCAGTACGTTCGTTGGTGCCCGGGATGTGGTGACCATGCCGTATTGAATGTACTGCAAAAGTCAATGGCAGAAATAGGTGTTCCAACCCATGAAATTGCCGTAATTTCCGGGATTGGCTGTTCTTCCCGTTTGCCTTATTACATCAACAGTTACGGATTCCACACAATCCACGGACGTGGGGCAGCCATCGCAACCGGTGTAAAAGTGGCTAATCCTAAACTGACCGTATGGCAAATAGCCGGTGACGGCGACTGTATGGCTATCGGAGGGAATCATTTCATCCATAGTGTACGCCGTAACGTAGACTTGAACGTTCTTTTATTCAACAACCAGATATACGGTTTAACAAAAGGCCAGTACTCACCTACTACCAAAAAAGGAACGATTACCAAATCATCTCCTTTCGGTACGATAGAACGTCCTTTCCGTCCGGCAGAACTGACTTTCGGAGCGCGTGGTACATTCTTTGCGCGTACGCTGGATGTAGACCTGAAAACAGCTCAAATGGTTATGATTGCAGCTGCAAAACACAAAGGTACTTCTGTTGTTGAATGTCTGGTGAATTGTGTCATCTTCAACAACGGTGCTCACGGATGGATTTCTGAAAAACAATACCGTCCAGACAGAACCATCGTTTTAGAACATGGCAAACCAATGATATTCGGTAGCGAACAAAACAAAGGGTTAGTATTAGACGGCTTCAACCTGAAAGTTGTTACTATCGGCGAAAACGGTATCACAAAAGACGATATCCTAGTTCACGATGCAAAAACAGAAGATCCTACTTTACATATGAAACTGGCTATGATGGAAGGCCCGGATATGCCGATAGCAATGGGAGTTATCCGCGATGTAGATGTAGAAACTTATGAAGAAGCTGTGGAAAACCAAATCAAAGAAGTACAAGCTACTGCACGTATCAAAAAATTCGATGATCTGGTAGATTCACTGGAACAATGGGATATGTAAAAAATATCTTATAATCAATATTATATACTCGCCGGATAATTTGTAAATTATCCGGCGAGCTATTTTATAATCTTAACGAAGCATAAAAGCAGAAAGCACGTATGCGGAAAAATGTCTATCTTCGCAGATGTTTTTGATTATCCGAACTTACCACCTAATAAAAAACAAGACAACACTATGGCATCATCACTTATAGGTAAATACCACTTCACAATAGACGCTTACCTGACTGACTTCAGAGGAAAAGCAACCCTTCCACTGATGAGCAGCTTTATTTTACAGGTAGCTACCAAACACGCAGAGGAACGAGGATTCGGTTACTCTGCCATGACCGAAAGAAAAAGAGCATGGGTACTTTCCAGGCTCGTTATCGAAATGTTTGACTACCCCAGCAATGATGATGAAATAAACGTCAGGACCTGGGTTGCCGATGTCAATAAACTATTTACGGAACGGTGTGTTTCTTTTGAATCACAGGACGGTAAACAGATAGGATTCGCCAGAACCATCTGGGCTGCTATTGACATGGAAACCAGACGCCCTACCAATGTTCTGGAACTGGAAGGACTTAGCGACTATAAAATAAGCCAGGAACTTCCCATCAGCGGAACACGGAAAATCCCGGCTATAAAAGACCTTGATCCTGTGGGAAAATTCACAGTAAGATACAGTGATATTGATATAAACGGACACTTGAACAGCATGAAATATATTGAACACTTCACAGACATGTTTGATATAGAAATGTTCAGGACAAAAGATATCCGCCGTTTTGAAATTAATTATACCAACGAGGCTTACTTTGGAAGCAGGTTAAAGCTCTACAAAAAAGAAGAAGACACGGAAAATTCCTATATTCTGGAAATGAGAAGCGACGATGCGCTGATCAGTTCTGCAAGAGTGATATGGGGATAACAATCAAATCTTTCAAAAAAACAAAAGCAAGGGAGTAAATAAAAATTTACCCCCTTACTTTTATAGAATCAAATATAACTAAATTATTTATTTTCTACGATTTCCATTGTGTCTGAAGCAATCATATACTCTTCGTCCGTAGGAATAACCACCACTTTCACTTTTGAATCCGGAGTAGAAAGTACGGTTTCCTTACCATGTGTACGGGCGTTTATTTCCGGATCAATCTGAAGTCCCAGATAGCTCAATCCGTCACAAACAGCCTGACGTGTACAAGCCTGATTTTCACCGACACCTCCGGTAAATACAATCACATCCACCCCATTAAGCGCTCCGACATAAGATGCTATATACTTTTTAATGCGGTATTCGTATACGTCCAAAGCAAGTTTAGCACGTTCATTTCCTTCGGCCACTGCGTTTTCAATGTCACGCATATCAGAAGACAAACCGGACAATCCCAACACCCCGCTATGTTTGTTAAACAAGGCTGATACCGCAGATGCTCCCAATTGTTCCTTCTCCATCAGGAATGTAACAATACCTAAATCCACATCACCGGAACGGGTACCCATAAGCAAACCTTCTATCGGGGTGAATCCCATAGAGGTATCTATCGATTTTCCATTTTCAATGGCAGTGATAGATGCACCGTTCCCGATATGGGCGGTTATGATTTTTGTATTTTCATAATCCATTCCCAGAAACTCACAAGCACGGCGTGACACATAACGATGGCTCGTTCCATGGAATCCGTAACGACGGATGGCATATTTAGTGTACAGAGAATAAGGGATACCATACATATAAGCATGTTCCGGCATAGTCTGATGGAAAGCCGTATCAAAAACAGCCACCTGAGGAACTTCCGGAAGCAATTCGCTGATAGCACGGATACCTGCCAGGTTAGGCGGATTATGAAGAGGCGCAAGCTCTATACAATCTTCTATTTTACGTATAACTTCATCTGTAATCAATACGCTGGAATTAAACTGTTCTCCTCCGTGCACCACACGATGGCCTACCGCATTAATTTCATTCAAAGATTTAACTGCTCCATATTCTTTGCTTGTCAAAACGCCCAGGATATATTCAATAGCAGTCTGATGTTCCAGGATTTCACCTTCCAGGATCGCTTTCTTTCCCTCTCCATAGTTATGTTTCAGGAAAGAACCTTTCATTCCTATTTTTTCCACTCCACCGGAACCTAACACCTCGTTAGTTGCCATATCCAACAACTTATATTTAACAGAGGAGCTTCCGCAGTTTAGCACTAATATTTTCATATCTGAATTTTCTTCTTTTATAAATTGGAGGAAACTATATTACCTAAATCATCATACACGTAAAAACCTTTTTTACGGCTGATTCCAAAATGTTTCGCACGGAATAAACGCAGAAGGACAGGTGACGGCTTGTATTTAAGATGTCCGTATTCTTCGTGCATATTATTCAGCAGAGTGACTATTTTTTCAATACCCATCTGGTCTGCCGTACGGAACACGCCCTGGTGATGTCCAAAACCGACGGTCAGCACACGGTCGATATCTTCTACATTAGAAATACCTTCCATCAGGATACCACAAGCTTCGTTTAACTGTATCAGGAACAAACGCAAGCTAACCAGTCCGGCCGACTCTTCCACAGAAATATACTGGTGGTTAATCAGTTTCGCAAACTGACAAACCTTATCAAAAGTTTCGTCCGAAGTGTAAAGGCTTCTTACAATCTCAATAATTTGCGATCCGGGTACATTAGACAAGAAATGCAATCCGATACAACGGTCTTTATGCACAAGTTCGGAAGCCAGGTCAGTCACAACCACCGTAGAAAGATTGGATGCTATGATCGCAGTAGGATCAAGCACTTCTTCCAAACGCAAAAAAACTTCTTTCCGTTGATTCACTTCCCGTATCCCGGTATGGTCATCATAACGCACCGCTTCGATAACGAAATCGCACCCTTTGAAATCCTCGTATTTCGTCGTTCCCTCGATACGTCCCATTACAGCACGTTTCTCGTTCTGAGTCAAACCCCAGTTTGCGATTTTTTTATCTAATTTCGCTTCAATGCGGTTATATGCATTTTCAATTTTCTCCGGAGTCGGTTCCAAAAACACAACTTCGATTCCGTTCAAAGCAGCCGTAGTGGCAATTACGCTACCTTCTTTCCCCGCACCTACAACACCTATCCGTGAAAATAACGTGCGCTTCTGGTTTCTTTTACTTAAACCGTATTTTTCAATAGGTTCAACAATTGGTTCTGCCATTCTTCTGGATTATTTATGTATAAAATTATCAATACTATTTATTCATAGCCTGGTTGGCAGTAATAGTTATCATACGGATAATGTCATCAGTAGAACATCCGCGTGACAAATCATTAACCGGAGCAGCCATACCCTGCAGGATAGGACCTACAGCCTGTGTTCCGGAAATGCGTTCCACCAGTTTATAACCGATATTACCAGCCTGCAAATCTGGGAATACCAATACATTGGCATGTCCGGCAATTTTGCTTCCTGGAGCTTTGCTTTCACCTACATGAGGCACCAAAGCAGCATCTGCCTGCATTTCACCGTCTATTTGCATATCCGGAGCCATTTCCTTAGCCATGCGGGTTGCTTCAACCACTTTATCCACTAATTCATGTTTTGCGCTTCCTTTGGTAGAAAAGCTCAACATGGCGATACGAGGTTCAAAACCACCTACAGCACGTGCTGTCAAGCCGGAACATACAGCAATCTGTGCCAGTTCTTCTGCGGTAGGGTTCGGATTCACGGCACAATCGGCAAACAACATCAATCCGTTTTCACCATACTGAGGTGTAGGAGTAAACATTAACAATGCTCCGGAAACCACCTTGACACCCGGCAATGTTTTTATTATCTGAAAAGCAGGACGCAATACATTTCCCGTAGTATTTTGAGCGCCGGCAAGTTCTCCGTCCGCATCACCGTTTTTAATCATCAAACAACCTAAATACAGAGGATTTTTAGCCAACTTGATTGCTTCTTCAAGAGTCATACCCTTGTTCTTACGTATTTCAAAAAGCAAGTTAGCATAAGTGTCCATCATCGGATGAGTTTCGGGATCAACAATTGTAGCTTCCGAAATATAGTTTAATTGATTTTCTGAAGCCAGCCGCTTGATTTCATCCTCATTACCGATCAAAATAAGTTTAGCAGCTTTTTCTTTCAAAATAAAATCCGCAGCTTTCAATGTACGAATTTCCGTGCCTTCCGGCAACACAATACGTTGCACATTCGCTTTGGCACGTTCCATAATTTTGTTTAATAAATCCATTATCCTATTGCATTAGATTGAAAAATATCTGAGATAGTATAAACAGATTGATATCAATCTGTAAAACATCGCAAAGTTACAATATTTATAGCGAATTGCAATCTCTACATTGCAATTTATAGAAATTATTTTTAAGTATAACCAATCCGGCAGGAATACGATAAAAAACAAGCTCCTAATTACAGTTCTTTAATATTTTCATGCGATAAAAAGGTTTTATTTACTTTCAAATCAAAACTTAATGAGCAAAAAATACTAATTTTGCATTTGGATAACGACATCCGTGTGTGATTACGTTTACACGTAAGGAAAGTATTTTACAACATTATCAGCCTTAAACTTGTTATTCAAATTAATTGTAATCAATATACTTTAAATATGTCAACAGAGATACTCATTGTTTTTCTCATCATCATTACCGCCGCTTTCTTTTTTGTATGGGGGAAAATACGGTCGGACATCGTGGCTTTATGTGCCCTGATACTTCTCATGCTTTTCGGTATACTTACCCCGGAAGAAGGCTTGTCTGGATTTTCTAATTCCGTTGTCATCATGATGGCCTGCCTGTTCATCGTAGGAGGAGGTATTTTCCAGACCGGACTTGCCAAAATGATCAGTACGCGAATCCTTACGTTTGCAGGCAACAGCCAACTGAAACTATTTATACTCATAATGCTGGTAACCGGATTTATCGGTTCCTTTGTCAGCAACACCGGAACGGTAGCCCTTATGCTGCCTATCATTATCAGCCTGGCAGCCGGAGCAAACGCCGACCCTCGACGCTTCCTCATGCCTTTGGCGTTTGCGAGCAGCATGGGCGGTATGATGACCCTCATCGGTACACCGCCGAACTTGATTATTAACGACGCACTTATCAGCGCAGGATTTGAGGGATTATCCTTTTTCTCATTCCTGCCCGTAGGATTAATAACCCTTGCTTTAGGTATCATCTGCCTATGGCCTCTCAGCAAACTGCTCCTTTCTAAAAAAGATAAAGGCGACAAAGCGGGCAAAAGACACGAAAAGACATTAACCCAACTGGCTAACGAATATAAATTATCGGATAACTTATATCGTGTAAAAGTAAACAAAGAGTCCTCTTTTGTAAACCAAAGATTACAGGACCTTGCCATCACACAAAAATACAATGTCAGCGTACTGGAAATAAGAAGACAATCCCCATCGCAAAAACGCTTTCATAAAACGGTAGACCAGAAAATGGCCGGGCCTGCCAGCCTGCTCATTGAAAATGATATTTTATATATCTTCGGTAAATTTGAAAACGTATCCCTACTGGCACAGGAAAATAATCTGGAGCTGATTGACTCGCATCAAATAGAGGGAAACAGCCACCAAAGCCTTGATTTCAATGAAATAGGCATTGCGGAAGTGGTATTGATGTCAACTTCAAAAATCGTGAATAAACCGGTAAAGGAATCCGGATTCCGGCAACTTTACAACATCAACATATTAGGTATTCAGCGACAGGACGAATACATATTACAGGATGTAAAAGACATAAAAATGCAGGCGGGAGACGTCCTACTGGTTCAGGGGAAATGGAGTGACATTGATAAACTGAATGAAGAGAATACAGATTGGGTAGTAGTAGGCAAGCCTATGGAAGCTGCCGCTAAAATTCCATTGGATCATAAAGCCCCGGTAGCAGCCGTTATCATGGTGCTGATGATCATAGCAATGGTTTTCAACCTGCTGCCGCCGGTTACGGCCACTATGATAGCCGCCATACTAATGATACTTACCGGCTGTTTCCGCAATGTGGAAGCTGCATACAAAACCATAAACTGGGAAAGTATCTTCCTTTTTGCGGGGATGTTCCCACTGGCCATTGCTATGGAAAAGACCGGAGCTTCCGGATTAATATCCAACGGCATTGTTTCAGGCTTAGGTTCTTACGGCCCTATCGTGGTATTGGCAGGCATTTACCTGGCGACCTCTTTCCTGACTATGTTTATAAGCAACACAGCTACCGCCGTATTATTTGCTCCGATAGCTTTACAGTCTGCCCAGGCACTGGGAGTAAGTCCCTATCCGTTCTTATTCGCCGTTACAGTGGCTGCCAGCATGTGTTTCGCCAGTCCGTTCTCTACGCCTCCTAATGCACTGGTTATGTCCGCCGGACGTTACACCTTTATGGATTACGTTAAAGTAGGATTACCCCTTCAAGTCATTATAGGAGTAGTAATGATCATCGTATTACCACTGATATTTCCTTTCAATTAACATATATAACTGAAATAAATTAGGCTTATGATTTTCATAAGCCTAATTTATTTCTTAATAGTTTATAACCGCTCACACTGGTTTTGATACGTTCTCCGTTTTTCAACGTCAACATCTGGCTTTGCTTCTCATAAAGTTCAATTCTGGAGATAGCTTCAACATTGACAATATAGGAACGGTGCACCCTGACAAATTGATTTTCCGGAAGATTCTCTTCAAAATATTTCATTGTCTGTTCTTTCAGGTATTTTCCGGTAGAAGTAAATATATGCACATAATCACCATCCGCCTGTAAATAGATAATATCAGGCACCATAACCACATGTATTTTCTGACCGGACTTCACGGCAATCCTTTCAAGATATTCCTGATCCGAAGCTACAACAGCCTCCCGCTTTACAGACTGTTCCGGTTCCAACCTTCCTCCCGATACAAACGTCTCTTCCTCCTCTTTTGACAATGCTATTTTATTCCTGTAAAACAAAACAATCACAGCAAAGAGCAATATCCCTACCAATATATATACGGGAATAGCCGGAATAAAATTACGGCTTAACTCCGTACCCAGGAATAAACAATCTATACCGTAACCCAGCCCTATCCACAAGACAAGAATAAGCAGCAACAAAGCTCCGTAATTAATGACACGCTGAAGTACAGGCATTTTTTCATAGTTACCATATAAAATAACATTCCACAGAAACATACCGATTGCACCATAAAGTAACGCATGGATAATCCCGTCCAGCAGCAATGACATGAAATCAAGAGGTATAATCCACAGAAGGCTTAAAGCATGTACAAAGGCGTACAACAACCATATAAATGAGTATTGCAACCATTCTGTTTTATTTTCAATAGGGAAAGACATATTTATTTCATAATAAGTACGTAAGACAAATAGACTGGTATCTGTACAAAAGAAATCCGGTACACTCTAATTACGGATTTCTCCTCCCCCGAACACACAAGAACCCACAATCACAAACTTACGTGTATAATCTACGTTTTCAGTAAGCACCCGGTTACGTCCGTCGTTAAACCCACCAAAAACATTACTTAAATGTAATTCCACATTCCAGGTTTCCGGAATATAAATAGTAATTCCCCCAAACACGGCATTCACTTCCAACTCCGTCACTCCCTCCGGCAAATTTGTTTTTCTAAGATCCAGCACAATATTTCCAAAAACGGCATTCACTTCCCCACCATGAAATTCAGGATCCAAAACAATTTCCTCGACATTCGCAAAAACACTGTTCTTATCCAGCCCGGAACGATGCGCATCCTTATTCCTGTGATATTCCTTATGCCGGTTAGGATTCGAAGAAGTTTCTGAAACATAACCAATAAGCTGTTGTTTAGGACGAACCAGGACATAAATCAATATAAGTATGCCTCCTACAATCAATAAAACCGGCCAGTAAGTCCGTGTAAAATCACTTTCAACCCAAAAGAACATATCCGGATATGAATTTGCCAAACGAGGAAAAAGAAAAAATACTCCGATGGAAATTAAAGCCAAGCCATTAAAAATATGCCGGTGAAACATACTGCAAAGACCGAGCACGACCAGCACCATCTGCCAGGAGAACAACACATGCTTTAAACCTCCCTCCATAAGCCCTGAATTAAATGCCAGAAACAGTACTCCGGCAATAATAAGGAGTATACCAAAAATGAACCCGGGTTTCCGTGAAGTGCGATGCCGCATTACTTTATCTTCTTTTTTCATAATTACGTTATTTACATTTACAATAAACATTAAAATAGATTCAATTTCATGAAACAAAAATAAGACAACAACGGCACGCCATGCAACATGAAATCGATGAATGTATTATATTTCCCGACAAATAAGACCCGGTTCACACACACGAAGAGATTTATTTTTCAAATATATAAAAAAACCCGGTAAACAAAATGCTCACCGGGTCCGACACTTTTATTTTAAAAGTAATCTTGAGTTATGCTTTTACACGTTCTACATATGAACCATCCCGCGTATCTACTTTTATCATCTCGCCTTCATTAATAAACAAAGGAACACGTACTGTAGCGCCAGTTTCAACAGTAGCAGGTTTTGTGGCATTAGTAGCAGTATCACCTTTCAATCCCGGTTCGGTATATGTAACCAACAAAGCTACCTGAACAGGAAGGTCAACATATAATACTGTTTCAGATCCGGCATGTACAACAACTTCCACATTCATTCCTTCTTTAAGAAAATCAACTCCGTTGATTTGTTCTTTAGCAATAGGAATTTGTTCAAATGTTTCGTTGTTCATAAAATTATATCCCATATCATCCTGATACAGATATTGGTATTCACGACGTTCAATACGAACTTCATCAATTTTTACACCGGCATTGAAAGTTTTATCCAACGTACGTCCGGTTACAACATTTTTCAGTTTTGTGCGGACAAACGCAGCTCCCTTACCAGGTTTTACATGAAGAAATTCTGTAACGAAATAATATTGACCATCAAGCTCAATACACATCCCATTTTTAATATCTGCTGTAGTAGCCATATAATATATTCTGTTTTAATGATTTTTATTAAGAGGCACAAAAATAACGATTTTCTTTTAAAATCACAAATGGTGCGTTAGCGAATGAAAAGAAGTGAAGGGCAGAACACTAATTATTCATAAAAATAAATTGAAGAAATTTTTCCCTATTTGTATTATTCGTATCTTTGCACGTCTTAAAAAAAGTAGAATTTCAATCTATTAAAAATAAAAGTAATATGTCAAAAGTAACCGTAGTAGGCGCCGGAAACGTAGGTGCCACATGTGCAAACGTTCTTGCTTTCAATGAAGTAGCAGACGAAGTAGTAATGTTAGATGTAAAAGAAGGTGTATCAGAAGGCAAAGCATTGGATATGTTCCAAACTGCCGGACTGTTAGGTTTTGACTCTAAAATCATTGGTTGCACTAATGATTACAGCCAAACAGCCAATTCTGACGTTGTTGTAATTACTTCAGGTATTCCACGTAAACCAGGTATGACCCGTGAAGAATTGATCGGTGTTAATGCTGGTATCGTAAAAAGCGTTGCTGAAAACATTCTTAAATATTCTCCAAACGCAATCTTGCTTATCGTAAGTAACCCTATGGATACTATGACTTACTTGGCATTGAAAGCTACCGGACTTCCTAAAAACAGAGTTATCGGTATGGGTGGAGCATTGGACAGCTCTCGTTTCAAATGCTATTTAAGCAAAGCTTTAAATGCAAACACTTGCGAATTGGAAGGACTTGTTATCGGTGGCCACGGTGATACAACTATGATTCCTTTAACTCGCTTCGCTACTTACAAAGGACGTCCGGTAAGCGAATTGTTAGACAAAGAAACTTTAGACAAAGTTGTTGCAGACACTATGGTAGGTGGTGCTACATTAACCGGCTTACTTGGAACTTCTGCATGGTATGCTCCGGGAGCAGCTGCAGCTTATGTTGTTGAATCTATTATTCACAACCAAAAGAAAATCATTCCTAGCTGTGCTTACCTTGAAGGAGAATACGGACAGAACGATATCTGTATAGGTGTTCCTGCTGTTATCGGCAAAAACGGTATCGAAGAAATCGTTGATTATAAATTAAATGCCGAAGAAAAAGCATTGTTTGAAAAGAGCGCCGCTGCAGTTCGCAAAACTAACGATATCCTAAAAGAAATCAATGTTTTGTAATTAAACTGTTACAATAACAAATAAGAAAGAGCGGATTATTAAACTAATCCGCTCTTTTTCATAAAAAAACCTTATCTTTACAAATATTTCAAAATATACACTTTATTTGAAAAAAAATTCTTACTTTTGTAGAGATTACAAATTTGTATTATAATTTATCAGATGTTTATGTATAATTTTACCCAAACCCACCAATACCTTGTACAACATTCCATTAAGCCATCAGTACAACGTACGGCTATTATGGATTTTATGCTGAAAAATAAAATTCATCCTTCTGTAGATGAAATCTACATGGCTCTAAGCCCGGAAATGCCTACATTATCAAAAACAACCGTATATAACACGCTTAGCCTGTTTGTGGAGAAAGGTGCAGTACGTATGTTGACAATTGACGAAAAAAACACCCGTTACGACATAGACCTTTCTGCTCATGCCCACTTTATATGCCGGAAATGCGGTAAAGTACATGATATTTTCAATCTCAGACCAGAAGCATTCCAGCTACCGGAAAAGCCCAACTTTACAATCGACACTGTAGAGATATCATATACAGGCGTTTGCGAGAATTGCCAATCACTGAATTAAGCTATAATCATTATGAAATAAGAAAAAAGTACACTTATAGTGTACTTTTTTCTTATTTTTGCATTTAATAAACTAAGAATCAATTATTTTCGGATAGCGGATATAATTACATTATGATGAAAAAAATATTTGTAGGGCTATTAGTTCTCTCTTTCTCATTAACTGTTACGGCTCAGGAAAAAATAAAAAAAGGATTCGGATTTGGAGCTATACCTGCTGTTTCCTACGATTCCGACCTCGGCTTTCAATACGGCGCCATTGTAAACCTCTACCACTATGGGGACGGAAGCCGATATCCGCAATATAACCATTCTTTATACCTGGAATATTCCCGCTATACCAAAGGAAGCGGAATAGCCCGTATTATGTATGACTCTGACAAACTGATTCCTAATGTAAGGATCACGGCAGACGTCAGTTACCTGACGGACAGAGCCATGGACTTCTATGGATTTAACGGTTATCAAAGTGTATATAATGCTGATTTATTAAATGATAAAGCAACCCGCTTTTTTTATAAAAATGACAGGAATATGTTCCGCGCCAAAGCCGATTTCCAAGGGAAATTCGGGAAAAGCAACTTCGGTTGGGTGGCCGGATACAGTTTCTATCATTTTGATATGAACAGCCTTGATTACAAACGCCTGGGAGTGGATCATCAGGAAAAGACTTTATATGAATTGTACCAGGATTGGGGATTGATACAACCGGGCGAAGCACGTGGAGGAAGCATTAATTACCTGAAAGTAGGTGCTAAGTACGATTCACGTGACCAGTTAGCCTCTCCCATGAAGGGGATCTGGACGGAAATCGTAGTACAGTCTGCTCCTAAATTCATGAATAAAACTTATCCTCATACCAAATTCGCAGTAATACACCGCCAGTACTTTACGCTCATTCCACGTGACATGTCCATTGCTTACCGCATAGACTACCAAATGACGTTAGGCAACGACCACGTTCCTTATTATGCCCAACCGCTGGTTATCACGAGCTTTCTTACCGCAGCTTACTCCCAGGGACTGGGAGGTAAAACATCATTACGGGGTGTACTGCGCAACCGGGTTGTAGGCGATGCATTTGCCTTCGGTAACTTTGAATGGCGCTGGAAATTTGTCCGCTTTACCTTGTGGAAACAAAATTTCTATATTGGAACAAACGTATTTTTTGACACGGGCATTATATTAAAACCTATCAAAACGGACCTATCAAATGTACCTGAAGAAGATCGTGAAAAATATTTCAACACATATGAAAAAGGTAAATTTCACTCTACCTTAGGTGCGGGGCTGAAAATAGGATGGAATGAAAACTTCGTCATATCGGCTGATGTAGGTAAAGCGCTGAACAAACAGGACGGCAACATAGGATTTTACATTGGGCTGAATTACTTATTCTAAGCCCTGCGTCTGTCAGGTTTCCAAATTATCTTTACCGCAAAACAAATAAACTTTATAATTAAAACCATGTGGTTAACCATACCTGCTACAATTCTGGTTGCTTTCTACATCATGCTTATCCGGATATTCCGCACCGGTTGGAAAGGCATGGACTACTTCCAACCACGACTAAGCGATATGGATTATGAAGAGATACAGGTATCCGTTATCGTCACCTGTAAAAATGAGGAACAACACCTTCCGGAACTTATCAAAAAATTACAGGCACAGAGCTATCAAAAATTTGAATTGGTTTTAGTAAACGACCACTCTGAGGATCGGACTGTCGCCATTATGCAACAAGCTTCGGCTTTATTTTCTTCATTCATCTACGTAGAAGCAAAAGCACAAGGAAAAAAGAAAGCACTTGCAGAAGGCATAAACGCCTGTTCCGGCAACCTGATAATCATCACTGATGCTGACTGCCAACCCCCTAAGAGATGGATTGAAACAATCATTAAATTTCAGACTGAAAGCCCGTCAGACCTTATTATCTGTCCGGTTAAATTAAA
Source organism: Bacteroidota bacterium (assembly GCA_023391625.1). Classification (GTDB taxonomy): domain Bacteria; phylum Bacteroidota; class Bacteroidia; order Bacteroidales; family Paludibacteraceae; genus QVMH01. The sequence goes on from JAEWAN010000006.1 coordinate 110,203, forward strand.
GGGAGAAAAGAAGGTATTCTCTATCTTACAACAATTTGAATTCACAAGCCTGGTAGCTTCCGGAGCAGGGGCAGCAGGAGCTCACTTTCCCATCCTATGCAATGCGGCGAATCTGGCATTCACAAAAAAAGCCTGGATAGAAAGTATAAAAGATTTAAAGAATGAGGAACAATCCGGAGATGATATTTTTTTACTACAAAGTATAAAAAAACGAAAAGGCATTATCCGCTTTCTAAAATCGACACAGGCTTTTACAGTAACTGAACCAGCTCCTAACCTGAAAGCGTTTTTCAGACAGCGTCGCCGATGGGCTGGGAAATCAACGGCATATAGCGACCCACAACTTATTTTCACAGCCTGTACGGTACTGGGCATCAGCTTGACGCAATTAGCTCTGCTAATCGGCGGATGTTTCAACATCTTATACCTCTACCTGTACCTGTTTTTCTTTTTAATTAAATACTGGACAGACCTAAGATTTTTAAGTGAAGTTTCAGATTTTTTTTCCTTACCTTCCGTTCCGGTCTATTCTTTCCTGTTATCGGCGATTTATCCGTTTTATATCGCACTTACAGGAATATCCGCCCTTTTATTTAAACCGAAAAAATGGAAATAATCAGTTGAAAACACGCAGTATATCTGCCCCTTGCCCGGTAATCAGCGAAGTATGATAACGCTTCAAATGCTGGGTAGCCGGTCCTTTTTCCAACATCCCAAAACCATAGGCAAGATCAAAAGAAGAACCGCATTTCTCGCAGACAGCATGAAGTCCTAATGAATCCGGATATACTTTCACGCTTGGATCTTTCTCATAAGTGCACGTCATATCATATGCACAATACTCAGACTCAATACTGATATTGACAAGTATTCCTCCGTAACCGATACGGTAAGCTCCTGCATATTCATCGATCTTTTCAAAAGTTCGGTACTGTAATGGAGCTTTAAAGTCAATATAGTGGGAGGTCAGGTTCAGAGCAAGGCTTACCGGAGCATCGGGGAAAGGTTCATATTCCCTGTTACATGCCTGAAATCCCAATATCGGCAAGAAAAACAAACATACATAAAGCAAGTGCTTACGTTTCATCTGCAATATATAAAATTATCAGGCATTTATTCAGCCTAACGTATTGATAAGCTCCAGTTCTTCCTGACTAAAAGAAAGATTATTTAAAGCCTCGATATTATCTTTCAACTGTTTTACCGAGCTCGTTCCTATAATAACCGAACAAATATCATCCGTTCGCAAACACCATGACAAAGCCATCTGAGCCAGTGTTTGCCCACGTCCGGCCGCTATCTCGTTCAAACGTTTTATCTTGGCAACCACTTCCGGAGTAACCTGCTCTCTTTTCAGGAAACCGTAACTGTGGGCTGCCCTGGAATTTTCCGGTATACCATGGAGATATTTGTCGCTTAACAGACCTTGTGCCAAAGGAGAAAAGGCAATCACCCCTACCCCTTCTTTCTTAGCCAAAGGTAAAATATCATCTTCTATCTGCCGGGTTAGAATATTATAACGGTACTGGTTAATAAGACAAGGAGTCCCATTACGGCGCAAAATTTCATAAGCTTCTTTAGCTTTATCTTCCGGATACTTTGATATACCCACATAAAGGGCTTTTCCTTGTTTCACCGCATCAGACAATGCCCCCATAGTTTCTTCCAATGGAGTTTCCGGGTCATAACGATGCGAATAGAAAATATCCACATAATCCAACCCCATCCGGCTAAGGCTCTGATTTAAGCTGCTAATCAAATATTTACGTGATCCGCCATTACCATAAGGTCCCATCCACATATCATGTCCGGCTTTAGTACTGATAATCAGTTCATCCCGATATGAAGCAAAATGAGTTTTCAGTATTTTACCGAAATTACGTTCAGCACTACCGTAAGGAGTCCCGTAATTATTAGCAAGGTCAAAATGGGTAATACCATGATCAAAGGCATAAGTAAGCATATTCAAAGCTTCCTGTGCATCATCCACATCTCCGAAATTATGCCACAAGCCGAGAGAAACCTGAGGCAGTTTAAGACCGCTTTTACCGCAAAAACGATAACCTACAGACTGATTATAACGATTTTCAGAAGGAATATAAGAGACCATGGCTTAGCTATTCTTAGATTAAAACTATATTATTTTTATTAGAACTGTACCTGTGGAGCCTGAGCCGCACCTGCTGCTGCTTCAAAATAAGGTTTCTTTTCAAATCCGAACATAGAAGCTATAATACTACGTGGGAAACGGCGAATACTTGCATTATATCCTTTTGCCATTTCATTGAAACGTCCACGTTCCACAGCAATGCGGTTTTCCGTACCTTCCAGTTGAGACTGCAACTCACGGAAATTCTGGTTGGCCTTCAAGTCCGGATAGTTTTCCGTAATCATCAGCAAGCGCCCCAAAGCAGAGCTTAAATCTCCTTGTGCAGCCTGATATTCCTGTAATGCTTCCGGAGTCAACTGATCCGGATTCACGGTAACCTGTGTGGCACGAGCCCGAGCAGCAACAACACCTTCCAGCGTTTCACTCTCGTGGTCAGCATACCCTTTGACCGTTGCAACCAAATTAGGAATCAAATCCGCACGACGTTGATACTGGCTCTCTACATTAGCCCACTGAGCAGAGACAGCTTCCTCGGCAGATACCAAGCCATTATAAGTACCGACACCCCATAATACGATAACTGCTAATACAGCTAAAACGACAATAAGAACTACTGAACTTTTCTTCATTTTATTTCTATTTATAAGTTTGTTTTCTATTTTTCTAAAATATGCTTGCGGCATTACCATCCACCAACAGCTCCCCCACCACCGGAACGTCCGCCACCGAAGCTTCCGCCACCACCGAAACTTCCACCGCCGCCAAATCCGCCTCCTCCACGCAAGATACTTCCGGCAATCATACCTCCTACCACGACATCCGTATTACGGTTCAAACGGGGTAATTTAGTATTCTTATGTTCTTCATATCCACAAAATTTACAACGGTACGTAACCCGTTCTACTCCTGTACTGACATAAGTAGGAGGAACTGTCACCTTCTTTTCCGCCCGAATAAAGGCTTTAGTTCCACAACGCGGACAAACGGAATATTCACTTGGTTTATCCAAGGTATAAATCACTTTATTCTGACAATCATCACACAAAAACACATCGTAATCAACCGCACTCAACTGTTCCTCAAATTGTTGTGCCATGGTAAGGTATTTATCTTCTTCTTTCTCTGACAACAAATGCATAGTACCCCCACACACATCACAAGGCAACGGTTGTTTACGTATCTTCTTCAGTTGCATTTTCCCGTACAAATTTGCAGGTAAAGCCATAAAAGGAACTGGTATAATAAATAACAGATATTCCGGCGGCAGCACGAAAAGAGCGATCAACAGCAGCACAAACGGCAATATAAAAGCCATCATACTTATAATTCCGGATTTCTGACTTTTAAATGCATTATAACGGGCTACATTATTCGGATACTTAGGGTCTTTCTTTATTCTGCCTGCAATATTATTTACCCATAAAAAAGCAGTAAGTATCAATACCAAATAAACGGCAGTCGCCACAGGAAGCGCCACTCCCCAATCAATGGATTTATCTTCCGGTACAGGTATCGGTTCTTCACGCAAAACCGACACGACCCGTTCCATACCGACTATAAAACCGGCATCATAATTACCTTTCCGAAACTCCGGAAACATATATTGTTGCTGGATACGACTCCCCAAAGCATCAGTTAAAACACCTTCCAGACCATATCCGGTTTCAAATGCTATTTTACGCTGATCCAATACAAAAAGGACTAATAATCCATTATCAACCCCGCCCTTACCCACACCCCATTTTTCAAAAAGACGGACTGAATAATCTTTTATATCGTTACCTCCTATAGAATTCACGGCAACCACAGCTACTTCAGCCTGAGTTTCCGCCTCCAGCGCACGAAACATCCCGTTCAGTTTAGAAACGGTCTGAGCGCTTAAAATTCCATCCGGATTACTAACAAAATTATTAGCATCGTATTTTTTAGGATTCGGAATAGTTTCTACCGAATAAGTCGCTGCGTAAGAAAAGCAGGAGAATAAAACTCCCAGAAATAAAATAATCTTTTTCACTGCTGTCCTATTGTAGTAAAATCTTTCAACTGAACCCGGTAAATCAATGTGGAATAAGGAGGAATAGCTCCATCGTTACCACCATCTTTGCCATATCCCAATTTCTGAGGAACTCTAAACTCATAGATAGCATTTCTGGTCATCATCATCAAACCCTCCTGCAAACCGGCAACCTGTTCCCCTACGTACAACGAAGCCCCGGTAGGATAATTACGAAACAGCTTTCCTGATATATAACTGCCTGTATAGTTCACATTCACAAGACTTTTCGTACTTGGTCTGCTATTGCCTATCCCGGAATAAATAACACGATACTGAAGACCGCTAGCCGTTGTTTTCCAGGTAGAATCTTGATGTTCAATGAGCCACCGCTCATTTACATATTTCCAATCCAAGTATTTATCTTCTTTACAGGAATAAAATACCGCAATAAAAACAAACAGTGATAAAATTTGTATTACCCGTTTCATATATTTAATATAGTCCATATTCTGTTTTATTTATTCACACACCGCTCAAAATTCCCCTGTCTATTGTAAAACTACCGGCCTTACATCCGAAATAACCGACCTATTTTTTCAAGACAAAATCAAAACTGCCTATCAGGTTAGCATCAACAAAAAAGTCAGCCCGATAATCACCCGCCTGCAAAATTTCCTCTACTTTCCAATAAATCACGTCGTCAATAGCTTCTCCCTCATATTCAAATTCTTTTTTAGAAGAATAGGCTATTTCTTTATCTTCAAATTTAAACAAATTATCCGGATCTTTTGTGAGTACTTCCCCGTCCGGACGGGTTATACGTAAATACAGAGTCTTGATTCCCGGCTGTGTCGTTATGTTTTTTGAAATCGAATAATCAAACTGTAATGTAGCTATTTGTGAGAACCGACGAGTCTGACGGTCTTTTGCATTCAGTGTTTTTATTTCAAAATCGGTTATATCCAGTTTGGAAGCACGAGCCACCGTTTCATTCAAAGTTTCTTTTTCCAATGATAGCTGCTGCACCGTTTTAGTGGCCGCTTGATATTTCTGACGGACTTCAGTATTTTCTCTCTGTAACTTTGTGTTTATCCGGTTTAACGAATCGATCTGAGCCACATAATGTACCATCACTCCCCGCACCGATTCAAGTTCCCTTTTCAGTTCCGCTATTTTCCGGGCATTCGTCGCTTTAGTAATACGAAGTTCTTCCAAAAGCTGCTGAACTTTTATTTTTTCATCTTCAAGTAATTTTACCAACGAATCATTTTGAATCGTAACAGGATAGTTATTAAACTCCAGGCTGAAATCATAAAATTCCTGTTCCAGTTGTTCCTTTTCAAAACTCATCATCTCCACAATCTCATTCATTTCCTTTTTCGTTTTGTTCGACTGATTTACAAAATAAATCACAATGCCAATAAAAACTAAAGTGACTGCAGACAATACGATAATAAAAACCTTTTTATTCATAACAGTTCAATAACTTTTTCTAACCTGATTCCCCTTGATCCTTTAATCAGGATATAATAACCTTTATAATTTTTTTCCTGCAAATACGCTGCTAATGAGTCGATATCTTTAAAGGCCTGATTTTTATGATTACTTTTCATAAATTGTGAACCTACAAACAAAGCTTCATCAAGCCCTTCCGACGCCAATAAATCCACTATTTTTTGATGTTCACCCTCACTCTGATCACCCAGTTCCAGCATATCCCCTAAAATCAGAAGTTTTTTAGCAGCCTCTATCTGAGAAAAATTCTTAACAGCCATTGCCATACTGGTAGGATTGGCATTATACGCATCGACTATCAAACGGTTCTTACCTGTTTCCACAAACTGCGAACGGTTATTCTGAGGTACATATCCTTCCAAACCGGATTTAATTTGCTCTACCGGAATACCAAAATAATTACCTATAGTCACTGCAGCCAATACATTTTCCGTATTATACGATCCTATCAGATTCGTCTTTACAAAAATCTCCTGACCATCAACCTCACAGTTCAATTCAAGAAAAGGAGAAGAACTGACCATCTGCCCTTTCGTATAAGCCACAGCACGGTCAGCAACACCTGCTTTCCTGGCCATATCGCACAGGTAATCATTCTTTTCATTCAGAAAAATGCACTTCCCGTTTTCCGCAATATAACGGTACAACTCCGCCTTCGTATTTTTTACTCCTTCAAAAGAACCGAAACCCTCCAAATGAGCTTTTCCCACATTTGTTATAATACCATAATCAGGAGCCGCAATATCACATAAAAGGGCGATTTCTCCCGGATGGCTTGCTCCCATTTCAACAACAGCCATTTCATGCGTTGCATTCAGTTTCAACAAAGTCAAAGGGACTCCAATATGATTGTTCAAATTGCCCTGCGTGTACAAAATCCGGTATTTTTGTTTCAATACAGAAGCAATCAACTCTTTCGTTGTCGTTTTCCCATTTGTCCCCGTTATCCCGATAACAGGCGTACCTAAGTGCCGGCGATGAAAATTAGCCAGCTTCTGCAAAGTAAGCAACACATCGTCCACCAACAGAAAACGATCATCCTGTTCGTAACACTGCTCGTCAATCACAGCATATGCACACCCTTGTTCCAAGGCGGAAAGCGCATAAGCATTCGCATTAAAACGGTCACCTTTCAATGCAAAGAAAATAGACCCGGCAACCACGTTCCGGCTATCCGTAGTAACAACCGGATGTTGCTGAAATATAGTATAAAGTTGTGAGATAGATTCTAACCGCATAAAATAAAGCGTATAGCTTGTAAAGTTGCAAAAATAAACATATTCACAATAACATACGCCAAAATAAAGCTAATATTAACAAAAAATACTAAGGAAACCGGATTTAAATATTTTTTCTTTATTAAGCCTCTTCCCGACACAAAAAATATCTTTTCAAAAAATCAAAGCTCACGTTCAGCAAATGCCTCTACGGTATTCAAAACCTGTCTTACAAAACGGGGTATCTGCTTGAAACAGTCCTCCGACACAAATAATTACAAATAGAAATGAACATTTTTTATTCTGCCAACGTTATTAATTTTGATAATTAGAATATTCTTCTCTCTATAAATCTGATGTGTTTGTTGTGAAATAAATACATGTAAAAGCGGAACTTCAAAAACTCCGCTTTTTTATTGCTCCCCTAAAGGCCAACCCTAATGATAAAAAACTTATATTTGTAGTAGAAATCATAATCTACACAAAAAATACCTTACAGGTAAAATCCATGCTTAATATCTACCGGGCATCAGCCGGCTCCGGCAAAACCTACCGGCTGACACAGGACTACATAGAATTGCTTTTTGATCCGAAAAAAGAACGGAATCATCGTCGTATTCTGGCTGTAACCTTCACCAACAAGGCTACGGACGAGATGAAATCCCGTATATTGAAAGAGTTGCATTTACTATCGCAAGGGCAACCCTCCGGTTACAGAAAAAATCTGATGACGAAGTATAAAATGGATGAAGACGAAGTTAACATGCGCGCCCGGAAAGTATTGATAAATATTCTGCATGACTACTCTCTGTTTTCTATCAGTACTATAGACCGCTTTTTTCAGCAGGTCATCCGCTCTTTCGCCCGGGATATCGGTGTAAACGGAGCTTATACGTTGGAACTTGATATATCCCAAACCCTGGAACAGGCCGTGGATAACTTGTTCCTTGGACTTTCCCGAAAAGAAAATAAGCAGTTGCTTAGCTGGCTCACCCAGTTGGTAGAAGAACGTATAGAACAGTCGGAATATTGGAATATCCGAAAAAATATCGCTGACCTGGGAAAGGAAATTTTCAAAGAAAGTTTCCAATATAAAGCAGAAGATACCAAACGTAAATTACATGACCGGGAATTTCTGAACGACTTTCGCAAAGACCTGAGACAGATAAAAACAGATTTTGAACAAAAGGTAAAGGACACGGCAAAAAAAGCATTAGCCATTATTTCCATACACGGACTTACAACCGAAAGTTTCAAGGGAGGGAAACGTTCTGCCATGAAGACACTGGAAAAGTTGGAAAACGGTGAAATAAAAGCCAGCAATACCTTTTTGAGCCTCCACGAAGAGGCTTCACTTTGTTATGCCAAAACCACCCCTCAAAATATAATAGACTCTATCTTATCTGCTTATAGTGAAGGTTTACAGAGCTGTCTGGAACAGTTAAATACTTATTTCACAAAGGATATCATTCTTTATAATTCCGTCAATATTGTTTTAAAGCACCTGAACACACTCGGAATTTTGTCTGACCTGGCAGTCCAGATAAAAGAACTCACGGATGAACAGAATATTATGCTTATATCCGATACGAATATGTTGCTAAACAAAATCATAGACAATAGTGATACACCGTTTGTTTATGAACGTACCGGTATTTACATAGACCATTATATGATGGATGAGTTCCAGGACACCTCCGTACTGCAATGGAAAAATTTCAAACCGCTGCTAAGCAACAGCATGGCTGCCGGACAAACAAATCTGGTCGTAGGAGACGTAAAGCAAAGTATTTACCGTTGGCGTAATTCCGACTGGAAATTACTGGATGAACAGATCATGGATGACTTCCGCAGAGATGAGATACTGGAAGAAAACCTTGACACGAACTGGCGCAGCGATAAGAATATTATCGATTTCAACAACGCTTTCTTCAAAAAAGCAGCGGAACTACTTCAGGCTAAACTGAACGATAACATATCCCCGGTTATTTCCGTATATGAAAATCTCAAACCGCTTCAGCATAAAATTATTCATGCCTATAACAATCTGTTCCAACAATATTCTCCTAAATCCGGCGAAGGTTATGTGCGAGTGGAATTTATTAACCAAGATGAAAACGAAGAAGGCTGGAAAGAAGAAAGTCTGAAAAGGTTACCGGCCTTACTGGAAAACTTACAGGATAAAGGCTATAAACCGAATGATATCGCAATACTGGTCAGAAAAAACGATGAAGAACAGAAAGTAATACATCACCTGCTGAACTATAAAACAACCGGCCAAGCAAAACCCCAATATAGTTATGACGTATTAGGCAATGAAGGTTTACTGGTAGCCTCCGCCTCATCAGTCCGGTTTATCATCGGAGTTCTTCAACTTTTTATCAATCCGGAAGATACTATACAACAGTCTATTGTAAGTTATGAATACCTCCGTGGCAAAAAAGGCAAAACAGAACAGGAGGCTCTAAACGAAACATTCATTACAAACCGTAATGAAACGGGAAGCGCATTCAACCTGTTTTCCGATGAAGAGCAGGAACTACTCAACAAAATACGCAACTACCCTCTGTACAACATGACCGAACAAATTATTGCTCTTTTCGACATTGGTTCCTGGCATAATGAAGCGGTATTTGTACAGGCTTTCCAGGACATCATACTGAAATTCTCCACCAACAAAGCTCCAGACCTCAACAGTTTTTTGAAATGGTGGCAAAAAAACGGGGAGAAACAATGTGTATCTTCACCGGACAGTCAGGACACAATCCGGATTATGACTATTCATAAGTCCAAAGGGTTGGATTTTCCTGTCGTAATCCTCCCATTCTGTGAATGGGATCTGGACAGCAGAATGCGTAACATTTTATGGTGTGAGCCGAAAGAAGCTCCTTTTGACCAGTTCGGATTACTCCCGGTAGAGTATAGTTCTAAATTAGGCCAATCTATTTTTGCGGAAGAATATTTTGACGAACAAATGCACTTGTATATTGATAGCCTGAATATAGCTTACGTAGCTTTTACCCGTGCCAAACATGAACTTATTTGTATGACACCTGCTCCTCAAAAGCCGGTTAACGAAACGGAAAAGGTCAATTCAATCTCCACCTTGCTCAATATCTGTTTTCAACTAAATAATCACGCGGGAAATACAATCGAATTAGCTGACCACTATAACACGGAAGAACAAAAATTCGAATTGGGAAAATCCTCTTTATTATACGAAACGACTCAAAAAAAAGAAGACGAAACCAGCGAACACTTAACTGACTATCCTGTTGTAAACTCTAACGACCGTCTTAAAATTCGCCATAAAAGCCTGGAATTTCTACTTGAGGATACAGAACTCACTGCAAATCCGGTGAACTATGGTACAATTATGCATAAAGTTCTTCAGGAAATCACATTAAAGTCTGACCAGGGAAGGGTTCTTGCTGACTTCGTACGCAATGGTTACATAACAGAGGACGAAAGTCTTTTTATCCAAAAAGAATTAGCAGCTTTCTGGTCAATGCCCGGCACGGAAGAATGGTTTGCCAAAGATGTGAACGTACTGAACGAAGCTTCTATTTTAACTCCCCAAGGCGATATTTACCGGCCGGACAGGGTGATATTAAAAGGAGAAGAAGCTACCGTTATTGACTATAAATTCGGTGAAAAAGAAGAAGAACATCACATCCGGCAGGTACTACGATACATGAAACTCATAACGGAAATGGGATATCAGTGTAAGGGATATATCTGTTACATAAGCCTTAGAAAGATTGTTGAGGTATAAAAAATCCGAAAAGAACAATAACATTCAGCTGGAGTACACTTACATAACTTTTACTCTGTTTTTCAATGATATACATACAAAAACTTAATTTATTTAATAAAATAATTCGTTTACAGAGCCTACTTATTAATATAAAAATCCGGTTATCAAATCAAAGCAAATCTTTGATCCAATAACCGGATATATTTACAAATTAATTTACTACAAAACAGTCTGACTAAAAGCCGTTATTTACCAGTAAATAATAAACCAAAGCCCAATCCTGGTCATTTGCATAAGGGTCATAAAATTCTGCTTTTTCCCCATTTACCCGATATGGATAAACATAAGCGCAGTATCCACGCCCATCTTCACTGAAAAGGCATAAATTATTCCGAACTATATTTTCCGCACGTTCTTTATAAGAAATATCGTTTGTACATAGAAAATAGTTATAATAAACAGCCCCGGTTAAAGTACTCCAGTAATGCGGATAATTATCGCCAAAAAATTCTTTTTTACCAAACCAATAACCATCCCAGTGACGAATTGCAATTTCATTCATATGATAACTTGGCTGAAATCCTCCAAAAGCCTCAAGGACAGGCAACTGTCTCTTCGCTTCATCCAGATATTTCTGAATACCTGTCACTTGATACAACTCTGCCAAAAACTGAATACCCGGAGCTACAATACTTTGTTCGTAATTCACTTCCGAAGTAGGATAATTAAGTCCGTTCCTTACATAAGTATCTCCAATTTGTATAAAATCTGATTTCAGTATTTCATATTCTTTATCCATTCCGGCCTCTTTCAGTATAGACAATCCTAAACGAACAGGAGTGCCAATAGCATAAAAATCGTGCCCAAACTGACTATACATTGACCTCAATGTTTTATACCCGTCAATGATATATTGCTTTTCGCCTGTAATTTGATACATACGGAAATAAAAATCTGCAACCCACGCATAATTATAAGCACGATTTCGTCCTTGCTTATCCACCGAAGACCAGGTCTTATAATTTTCATCCTGCAATCCTTCACGAATAAATTTAGCATACTTCAACAACGATTCTTTTATTTTTTCATCCTTAGTAAGCTGATATTGTTTTATCAACAACACCCCCATCCCCATACGTTCTGCTCCTTCATCACGGTCCACTGGATTTGCATTAGGCGTATCATTCAAATAAATTTCATCCTTTTCATTGTCATAAACCATATAAGCTCCATAACGAAGGTCTGCCGTATCGTTCATCTGCTGACGGTCTATGATAAAGTTCACCCTGTTATTTATCAATTCATCATAATTCTTGAAAACAAGACAATTCACATGAGTTTTCTTCCCTTTCCCATAATGGATTTCAAACCGATTCTCTCCCGTTTCATCCATAATTGTCTCAAGAGTCCATCTGTCCCCGTTTTTCACAACAGGAATATCCACTCCGTTTTTACTTACACTACAGTTTTTCAACAACTTCTCATCACCTGCAATTACCAACCGAGCAGTATCTCCTTTCTGAAATGTATATTGATTACATTCTACCCAGATATTCCCTTTTTCCAATACCTTATTCCGAAAATCACTCCAACCTGTATGACTGAATATACACCAGCTAAAACTGGTTTTCTTTCCCGGTTTTAAATCTACATCCGGCACATTTACAGCAATGACTCCCCTTGTTTGTGAATTTTCTTTATCACGTCCCCGTTCCCAGATTTCATAACTTTCCATACATCCTTGCATCATCACAAGTCCCAGATGAGGAGGTTGGGCTCCCATCTGCATAGCATTGATATAAGCAGCATGCCCACCGTCCCAAATATGGGCATGAGTACGAGCCGCAATACAAACTTGAGAATTAGGGTAATTATCATTAAAGGGTGTATAAATACCGATATTTGATAATGAGACCGACTGTTTCCCTTTATTTATCAAAGTGTATTTCTCTACTAAATCATCGCCGGAAATACTTCTTTCTACATCAATTTGTATATTTCCTGCCCAATAAGAAACTTTTGCCCCCTCACCCTTTATAGAAAAAGGTTGTTTCCATTCCCTCTGAACAGTTTTTCCGTCTTTGGTTTCAGTAAAATAACCCAATCCCCAGCCATATTTATCCGTAACCCAAGGATACTGTTTCCCATTGGCTTCCAGAATCCAATTCATATTACGACTGTCGTTTTGGATTTGCAATAAATTTAACGCTCCTGTCTGAGGATCCACATGATATTTCACTTGTTGCGAAAACAAGGAATTACAAACAAAAAATCCGGAAAAGATAAGAGAAAATAAAACGGAGTACTTTTTCATTCTTTAGTATTAAATTAAACGATATAAAACATTATACAAATGTAATTACTAACTTTAACATACACAAACTCCTGTTTTTTCTAAGATTTTATTTGCAACAACAATAACAGTATATTCGTATAAAAAATAAGAGGCAGCACAAGCCGCCTCTTATATAAATTATTTCAAACTAGAAATCAACCTATTACAATTTTATAAGATACATTATTCACAACAACCAGATATGCACCTTGTCCTGGGATTACCACTTGTTCTTCCGCTCCGGAAATTATTCCTTGTGCCACCAGACCGCCACCTACACTATATACCTGATAACTTTGACCGGCTTCAAAACCCTGCAAATAAAGATTTCCATCGAAGGAATAAACTTTCTGTATATCTCCTGAGAAATCATCTATCCCTGTTGTTATTTCTATAGAAACCAAGGCTTCTACTCCTTCTGCAAATTCATAGTCTGACACCAACCCTGACGGAGCATATGAATAAACTCCTTCTGATTTCAACTTCCAACCTTCTTTCACATTAGAAATAGTATATTCCTGTCCTTGTGCATCTGTACCGGTAATAACCAGCTTTACCAACTCATCCAAAATAACTTCTTCCGTTGGAGCTCCTTCAAAATTAAGTTTTTCCACACTTGCTTTCAACGAAGTAATCAATTTTGAATGATTCAGTTTTACAGAAACTGACAAACCGGAAGCAAAAGAATAACCGCTAGGAGGAACCGTTGGTTTAAATACAGCTTCCGTCAAATCATCGGAGATAGTCCATTTGTCAATGTCATTTTCTACACCAATCGTATTATTATCTGCTGTTTTTCCGGTAATCAGCAATTCTGCCAATAGAGGAGTAATGGATTCTTTTGTCGCATCAGCCGGGATGTCCAAAGATGCTTTGTCTACCTCTAAGGAACTGATTTCAACAGTTTCCTGCTGCACGGAAGTCAACTGAACATTATCAATACCGAACCACACATCATTTTTTCCTTTTCCTTTTTTATCTTCTCCTTCATCTTGACAAAAGCCGTTCAGACCGAAAGCAATCACTATTTTTGTTGTACTTTCTTTAGTCTGAACATTCTTCTTAAAGGCAGTCCAGTCAATTGTACGGGCATCAGGAATAATCTCTTCCAAAAGCAGATTATCCACACTTACTTCATTTTCATAAACACGGATAAATCGTGCAATATCTGGACCATACCAATCATTCCAATTTCTTCTTCTTTCAACAGTTTCACCGGAATAAATGCACGACAATTCATAAGTTTCCCCACCTGTAACCTCAATTGTAGTCTGGACACCTCCATCTCCCCAGCCACCCCAGGCATAACGCTGGATTCGCAAATACTGGGTATTTCCTTCTGTAACTAAAGGACCGGAAGTTACATGATTCATAAACTGACCAAATATATTCCACTTTTCAAGTCCCAAATTATTAAAATCATTTTCCACTGCCTCTTCACGCGCATCCCAACCTAATATTTTAACAGGGCACTGTGCTCCCTCAAACTCAAAGGTTGTATAACTTTTATCCTCAAAATCACCATTCACAATCAAATTATCCGCCGCCAGACTTCCTGCAGAAAAAGTTAATGCAGCGACCAAAAATGCTGATGTCTTTAAACAAAAGCTATTTTTTAACGATTTAAAACAAGAGTAAAAATTTTGTTTCATAATGATATATTTTATTAGGTTAATAATATTTTTCTCAAATATATAATTTTATTTTTTAAAATAATTACTAAAAAAAAGAAATAATTACTTTTTTGTTCCCTAACAATTATTTATTCAACTACAATTATAAAAAAATCTTTACCCTCTCGTAAATACCAATTTATTTTGAGAAGACAAACCGCTGTTAAACCAATAGCCCTCTAAATCAAAACCTTTTAAATCTTCCACATTTTCTATCCTGTTTTTAATCACATAACGAGCCATTAATCCCCTTGCTTTTTTTGTATAAATAGTAATCGGTTTATATCCATCATCACGGCCTTCCAGAAAATCAAAGTCAATCACCCTGACACCTAAGGATTTCAGCGTAACCGACTTAGAATATTCATTTGAAGCGAGGTTAAGCAGAGCTTCGGGTTCTCCGGACTTCTTAACTGCCTCCAATACCGTTACCGGAATATCTTCCTTCCAAAAAGAATACAAATCGTTCCCTCTCTGATTCTTTAATTTAGTATTCATTTCCAAACGATATGACTGAATAAGGTCCAAAGGACGTAAAACACCATACAAACCCGAAATAATCCGCAAATGATTCTGCGCATATTCCATATCTACTACAGACAAGTTTTGGGCATTCAACCCATGAAATACTTCACCATTATATACTAAAAGGGCTTGCTTCGCATTTTCCAAGGTATGAAGCGGACTCCAGTTATAATAACTATCCGCAGTATGACGGGCAATATCCCTGTTCACTTTTAACAAGTTTCTCAGGTCATCTGCAGAAAAGGATTTCAATATATTTGCCAAGTACTCTGCCTCTTTTACATATTGAGGCAAGGTATAGTCCTGTATTGTATCCTGAAACTGGAAATTCTGTATTTTAGCCGGAGATAAAATAATCAACATAATCAATAATCATTATATATAAAACTTACTATATAACAAGAATAGACAAAGATATGTTTTATGAGAAAAAACAAACAAAAAACGTCCGACTATTTGCCGGACGTTTCCTATATTATTTTTAGTAAAACTATTATTTACCCTGTTCCAGTAATAAAGTTTTGCTTGGTTGATCGCAAACTTCACTAGGACCGTAATATTGAATTGGACCCGGATAAATGTAGCTGAATGTTTCGCCAGCCCATTCTTTACGGTATTTTTCAAAATATTTGAAAGGAGCTCCATCCAAACGAACCAAAGCTTTCTGAATAACCGGTTTCATTTTACCATGACGGCGTTCCATATTCATCATCATAGTGATAGGCACACCACCGGCAATCCACTGATCAGCCGGAGCTGTCAGGTTACGTACTGATGACATATATCCTGTTTTACCTTCAGCAATCAGAATAGAAGCAGTGTATCCTAAAGAATAAGTATAATCAGCGTCAAAATTAGATGGGATAGCACAACGTCCTTCATATCCGAAGAAGTGATTGATAGCAGAGAATTTACCTTTATAGGTGCCTTCTGCCTTCAGTTGAGCCAAACGTTTTGCAACCATTTCAATCAATAGTTTTTCTGTCTCAATCAATGACACCTGTACATTACCGTGCGGGTCACGATCTAATGTCAACTGACGTGCAATACCTTTAGGAAGATCACGATATACTTTGCTGCTATCTGGAGTCAACATACCTTTTACATACTGACGTTTTTCATCATCTGTCTGTAAAGCGTTGAAATCTTCGTTATCAGCAAGCAAGTCATTTAATTCCGCAATCAGTTTTTTCATTGCAGGAATAAATTCGATCAATCCTTCCGGAATTAAAACCGTACCGAAATTTAAACCTGAGTTCGCACGGTTAACGATTACTTCGACAATATTTTCAACAACATCATTCAAAGTAAGGTTTTTAGCTTCCACTTCTTCTGAAATAATACAGATGTTAGGTTGGCTCTGCAAAGCACATTCCAATGCGATATGTGAAGCAGAACGTCCCATCAAACGGATAAAGTGCCAGTATTTTTTAGCAGAATTAGCATCACGCTGTATGTTACCGATTAATTCTGAATATACTTTACATGCTGTGTCGAAACCAAAAGAAGTTTCAATCATTTCATTCTTCAAGTCACCGTCAATCGTCTTAGGACAGCCGATCACCTGAATACCATAATTTTTATTCAGATAATATTCCGCCAATACACAAGCGTTTGTATTAGAGTCGTCACCACCAATTATAACAATAGCTTTAATACCTAATTCTTTACAAATTTCAGCACCTTTTTCATATTGTTCTACTTCTTCCAGTTTAGTACGGCCTGAACCTATGATGTCGAAACCTCCTGTATTACGATATTCGTCAATGATATCGCTTGTCAGTTCAATATATTTATGATCCACCAATCCGCTAGGACCTCCCAGGAAACCATATAATTTATTTTCTGGATTCAATGCTTTCAATCCATCATACAAACCAGATATCACATTGTGCCCTCCCGGAGCCTGACCTCCTGATAAAATTACACCTGCATTTACTACAGGATATTTTTTTGCTTCTCCCGGTTCAAAAGTAATCAAAGGCATTCCGTATGTATTAGGGAACAACTTTTTAATATCTTCCTGGTCTGCTACAGACTGGGTTGCGTTACCTTCTTTCAATACTACATTACCTTTTAATGCAACGGGCATCTTAGGCTGATAACTGCTTCGTGCAATTTGCAAAGGACTTTTAGTCATTAATTCCATATCTTCTTAATTGTTTGATAATTATGATACATTGTTTTTTGCGGTTACAAAATTAGTTTTTTTTTCGGGATAAGTAAAGAATATTAAATACTTATTGCAACATTTGGGAAACAGACACATACAAAACGATTCCGGCCTCAGCTTCCTGACATTTATCCGCCCAAATAAAACCATAAAATTGCCTAAAAAACACATTACCCTCATTGATAAATATCTACAAGAAACATTATTAACTATCTTTGCAGTGTTTTTCATTAATCTTCCGGATATATGCTTCCTGTTTTAGATGATTACCATTTATACCTGACGTTAGAGAAATCACTTTCACCCAACACCGTTGAGGCTTACGAACGTGACTTAACAAAACTCTGCGAATACCTATCCGAAGCGCATATCCAACCGGAAGAAGCCACGACACAGCATTTACGAGACTACATTATTGAGATCAGTTCCTTAGGGATCCATCCCCGTTCACAAGCCCGTATATTATCAAGTGTCAAAGCATTTTACCGTTTTCTCATTTATAGAAACGTTATAGATAATGATCCGACAGAATTACTGGAAACGCCCAAAATAGGGCTGCACTTACCGGAAGTTTTATCTGTTGACGAGATAGACCGCATTATAGCGGCCATTGACCTATCAAAACCGGAAGGACAACGGAATAAAGCCATGCTGGAGGTTTTATATGGTTCCGGATTACGGGTATCTGAATTAACCGGACTGCAATTATCCAACATCTACATGGAAGAAGGCTATATGCTGGTAGAAGGGAAAGGCAGCAAGCAAAGACTGGTTCCGCTGTCTCCTCAGTCTATCAAGCAAATAGAATTGTGGAAGATAGACCGCAACCACATGGACATAAAAAAAGGAAACGAAGATATATTATTTCTGAACCGTAGGGGTTCCAAGCTTACGCGGGCCATGATTTTTACTATAGTAAAAGACCTGACCGCTCTTGCCGGTATTCAAAAAAACGTAAGTCCGCACACGTTCCGTCATTCTTTTGCCACCCATCTATTAGAGAATGGGGCTAATTTACGTGTAATACAACAGTTACTGGGACATGAATCTATCACCACGACCGAACTATATACGCATATTGATGTTAATTATCTGAGAAAAACCATTCTTGAATACCATCCAATGAACAATAAACATAAGGGATAAAACTTTTTTTAAGCCAACCACTGAGTACTTATAAATGACGAATAAAAACAGACACTATACATATCTCTGTAAAATAAGCCACAATATTCTGAAGAAAAAATTCTTCTTCCTCTTCTTATGGCTTATTCCAGTTTCATTGTACGCTCAGGTGGAAACTGTTATTGTAGGACAAGTCTTTGATAAATACGATAAAAGTACGATTCCCTCCGTGAATGTATATTTCAAAAACAGCCAGACGGGAACTACTACCAACGAAGAAGGTTACTTTATTCTACGTACCTATGAACGTGACAAAGTTCTGGTGTTTTCAAGTGTCGGTTATAAGACCAAAGAATTAAAAATAAAACCCGGAGATATAAAATACCTCGATATAGAGTTGGAAGAAAGTAATACATGGCTTGAAGACGTATTCATTCTACCGGGAGTCAATCCCGCATTGGAATGGATGAAAAAAATCAGGTTAATGCGGAAAGAAAATAATGTTGCAATCCATCCCGGCTATCAAGCCGAAATAACCGAACAGGATTTGATTTTACTCAGCAAAGCGACTGAACCGGACAAGAACAAACGTTTACTCAACCAACTCCGCGAGGGCTCATTATCCGAAAATGACTCCACCCTTCTATTACCGCTATACATGGCAGAAAGCAAACTGCACGTCACCCCTAAATCCAAAGAAGAAATATCTAAAAACACCTTTACATCTCCCGAGGTAACAAACAGATTAGTCATTCAACTACTAAACGGACTGAATGACAACATGAATTTTTACAATAATTCCGTTGCTATATTCGGAAAAAGCATAGTCAGCCCATTAGCCTCAATCGGGAATTCTTATTATAACTATTACCTGACAGACAGTATCTCCACCGGAGAACAGAAAGAATATGAAATAACATACGTAAGTAAAAATCCCAAAAATCTGGCTTTTAACGGGAAATTCCGTTTCGACTCCACTTCCCTGGCAATCACCCATATGGAGGCAACCTTACCCAACCATGCAAATATAAACTACATCCATAACCTGAATATCAAACAAACGTTTAAACCTGCTCCTGACAATATGTGGTTTCCACAAACTGAGGAGGTTAATCTGGATATGACTTACAACCTGGTTCCGGACAGTTTAAACCGTAGTTCCGAAATATTCATAAAAAAAAGCAGTGAGTTTAATGCCTCTGACACCCTGTTTTCAGCTCAGAACTTTGCTCAAAGCAATTACAGCACCATCACCCTGGAAGAAAAACTAAATGTTTTAGATAACACGCCATTGATGAAAACGGCCAAATGGATAGCCGACGCTGCTCTGACAAGTTATGCCAGAGCAGGATTTATTGATTTCGGGCGGTTACAGCAAACAATACGGCTCACTAATCTGGAGGGAGTTCGTCTTAACCTCCCGCTAAGAACCAACGAACGGCTTTGGAAAAACATCAGCATAGGAGGATATGTAGGCTACGGATTCCGTAACAAGGAAGTCAAATATTCTGCTTTCGGTCAGTTCCGCCTGCCCACAGAGAAAAGACATATCTTCGGCCTCAGCTATACCGATGACTATCGTCGTGTAGATTATGACTACAATAACCTGATAGTACGTGAAAGTCCCTGGAATATTACTGACGACGACATAGTCAATACTCTATTTTCACTTACCTCCGGCCCCAAAATAAGTCCTCGGAGGGAATGGACTTTTTCATACCTCAATGACTGGAACCGGAATATAGAATCAATGACTTACTTACGTGCCAACAGACTGTACGGAAATAATGCCATGCCTATGGCACAAAACGATCAACCCCTGAAATTTTTCACACAATACGCCCTCGCTACATCCACTCGCTTCTCCTTTGACGAAGTGAAATACGAAGACCATTTGCAACGGATATATGTAGGGAATCGAAAACCGGTAATTTATGCCACACTTGAAGCAGGACATTATGAAACAGGAGACAAAAACGGTTTTTACGGAAAAATTTCAGGAGCCGTAAAACAAAATGTCAGACTGGATATCGGTGAATGGAATTATCTGGTTGATGCCGGGTTTATTATCGGTAAAGTTCCGTATCCGCTTCTTGAAATTCCTCCTGGAAACGAACCCGGCGGGATTGCATTTTCACAGTTTAACAAGATGAAATACATGGAATTTGCATCAGACAAATACATCAATATATACAATGAGTTTGTATTCAATGGAATTTTATTCAACCACATTCCTTTAATCAAACGCCTGAATTTAAGGGAAATGATAGCAGTAAGGGCTTCATTCGGTTCTCTATCCGACAGACACCGTGAAGTTCTTGACTATCCAGACCCAGCCCAATATCCCCTATATCTGAGACAAATGAAATATCCTTATGTGGAAGCCAGTATCGGTATAACCAACATCCTCCGCATAATTACAGTGCAACTGAACTGGCGTTTCACAAACCTTTCAGAAGGACAACAGCCCTGGGGCATTAGCGCAGGATTACGTTTCGGATTTTAATTTTCCAGCAGGTTTACGTACCTTTGTTTTCAGACATAATCCGAACAATGAGGTATAAGCAAACTATATTATTTATTGCATTATCCATACTGACTTTCGTCTTTTTTATTGCTGATATGACAATCGGGAATGTACACATTCCCTTACGGGATATTATCAACACTTTCACAGGAGACCACTCTTCATTTATTACATCCGAAATACTGCTTAACTTCCGTCTGCCTAAGGCAATTACCGCAGTACTGACTGGAGCAGCCCTGGCTGTTTCCGGATTAATGATGCAGACGCTTTTCCGAAATCCTTTGGCCGACCCCTATATATTGGGAGTGAGTTCCGGAGCCAGCCTGGGAGTTGCTTTAACAATTATGACCTCCTCTTTTCTGCCCCTCGTATCCACGACCAACGGATGGACATTGATCCTATCCGCCACCGTAGGGGCAACCCTTGTCCTAATGTTGGTCATAGGCGTTTCATTTAAAGTACGGAATGCCGTTTCGCTATTAATTGTAGGTATAATGTTCGGAATGATAGCCTCTTCATTGGTGAATGTACTACAAAACTTCAGCAACCCCGATTCCATAAAACTTTTTGTCATGTGGACATTCGGCAGTCTCAGCGCCGTAACCTGGGAATACATGAAAGTATTGTTTCCGGTTGTATTCATAGGCATAACCATTGCCTTCGCCATTCACAAAAGGCTGGACGGACTGTTGTTAGGCGAGAACTATGCACGCTCCCTGGGCATTCCTATTACTGCAACCCGTGTACTGATTGTTATTGCCACAGGATTGCTTGCCGGAGGAGTCACCGCATTCGTAGGACCTATAGCATTTGTGGGAATCGCCATTCCTCATATTGCAAGAGGAATCTTTAAAACTGCCAGTCACGGCACATTACTGCCTGCCTGTATTTTGTCCGGAGCTTCCCTGCTGCTGGCATGTGATTTGGTTTCACAAATACCCGCTCATTCTCTGCCCATCAATACGGTCAGCGCCCTGTTTGGAGCACCCATTATTATATGGATCATTTTAAAACGGAAATCATGAGTAACCTGTTGTCAGCCCATAACCTGTCCATAGGCTATCCCAAAAAGAACGGGAGTTACATGGTCCAGTCTGAGCTAAACCTTGAACTAAGGGCTAAAGAGCTAGTATGCCTGATAGGACCAAACGGCAGTGGAAAATCTACGTTGATGAGAACTCTTTCCGGCCTACAAAAACCTCTATCCGGGCACGTACATATTGCAGGTAAAAATATAAACAATCTTTCCGCCCAGAAAAAAGCTTTACTTATCTCAATGGTTCTAACAGACAGAGTGGAGGTAGAAAACGCTACTGTATATGACATCGTGTCCCTAGGACGTCATCCCTACACTCACTGGTGGGGAGGTTCGTCCAAGACAGACAAGGCAATCATTGAAAACGCCATCGCTATGGTACGGTTGGAAGACAAAGCTGAAAGTTTCTTGAATGAACTGTCCGATGGCGAACGCCAACGGGCTATGATAGCCAAGGCATTGGCACAAGATACACCCATTATATTATTAGACGAACCTACGGCACATCTGGATTTACCCAACCGGGTGGAAATCATGCTGCTGTTACACCGCCTGGCACAACAAACATCCAAAGGAATACTTATATCCACACATGAGCTGGATCTGGCCCTGCAGGCCGGAGACGAAATCTGGTTGATGAACAAACAAAACGGAGTGGAATGCGGAGTTCCTGAAGACCTGATTTTCAACGGAATTTTTAAACAGGCTTTTCAAAGTGAAAACTATTTTTTCAATGAATCAAACGGGAATTTCTCAATGAATTACCCCATGCAAAAGAGAGTAGCCGTTTCCGGAGAAAAAACACGGATGTACTGGACACTGCGCGCCTTAGCCAGGATAGGCTGCGAAGTCGTAGAGAACGCCCCCATTCATATATTCATCAAAGAGGATGCCTGGGAAATACAAGACCAGAAACATAAAACGACTACCGTCCACACCATGAAAGCTCTCCTGGATATACTTAAAAAAGACAACCTGTTTTAAAAACAAATACCTAACCCGGCAGCATGCTTTATCCGCCCTATCCAGCCGGCATGTTCATGATTGAATGCAAAACGATACTGGAAAGTATACCGCAAAGCCACTGGCCCTATTTTGCACAGAAGACCCACTTCCGGCGAAATGGCATTATAAAAATCCATTTTTAAACCGTTACTTTCTGCCTCCCGATAATATTTCCCTACTCCGGTATATCCGGCCCCGACAAACATCCATACAGGCAAAACAATCTTAAAGGTTCCCCCGACAGACGCATTGATTTCCGGTTTATCCTGTTCCCGGTAGTTAGAACGCAAAGCTTCAAAAAAAGCCGGATTCGTATTCAATGAAATATAAGCTCCCCCACGCCTGGTATAATAAGTTCCATAAGTCAATCCAATAGGATTATTCCCTTTATACTCATAGAGCAAAACAAAAGGACGTTCTCCCTTACGGGTAAAAAAGCTGTTTTGATTCATGCTGCGCAACTTCAGTTTGGCTTCCACAGAATGGTCGCAAGACAAATCAGCCACTTGTTTATAAAGGGTTTTAGCATTTACAAAATCTTTCTGATTATAAAAATTTTCTGCCGCAGCAAAATAAGAATTACAATCCTTTTCCTGCTTTTTAACTTGAGCATCCGCCAGTTTATTCATTACTTCAGAGTCAAATTCATTTTTATTGACAATTTGCTGATAAGCAGCAATAGCAGCATCGTAATTAGCTGCACGAAAATAAGCATCTCCCTGATTTTTCAGATAAAGCAAGGAATCTGTCAAAGCAATCTTACCGGTTAATGCAGCACTCTCCCTATACTCCGGACATACTCTCACAGCCTTATATTTCATCGCAGCATCAAGATAATTTCCTGCCATAAATAAACTATCTCCTTGCGCTTCCCTGCCCGACCAGCATTCTCCCATATGCGGTTCGGTAAAATTATTAATCCTGAATTTTCTTACATCTCCTTTTTCGAGTAAACGAACCGGAATGCCCAATGTCACATAGTTAGGCACAGTAATATTCAACTTCCGGTTTTCCCAACGGTCTCCCACCGGTACACCTATGTAAATAACACTATCAGTATCCACTTTCTCCCGTTTGAACACATCAATAGGCTCTGAACGTCCTGTCTCAAATATTAATTTCATATTCTCCGGATGAACAAGCACAACCAAAGCTTCTTGTTTTTCCGTAGAAAAAGGGATATCCACCGGAAGTTCTTCCCATAACAACTTTTTCTGCCCAAAAGCAGAAAAAACACAAAAAAGCATAATGAATACTGTAATATTATTTCTCATACACACCAATTAATAAACGTCTAACAAATTAACACACACAAGGAAAGGAGTTCAAATGTAAATAAAAAAAACATAAAGCCATACATAAAACACAAAAAAAGCGACCAGATAACCTGATCGCCTTTCCTTTTTGTCTATATAAATGAATTATAAACTTTCGCCAAAATCCTGTTTGAATTTTTCCACCAGTTTCTGAGGCCAGTCGCTTACCGGTTCCAAACCTCCCATGAAGAAACGCAATACCGGCGGTTCATACACAAAACGTAACCCACCGATTAAATGACGGTTATCATATAACCAGGTCATACGGTCTGCCACATATTTTATCTGAGACAGAGTAAATACCCTACGTGGAACAGCCAAACGAAGCAATTCCATATCTGCATAAGTTTCATTACCGTCTTCATCACGCTGGTTAGAAACAGAACCACGTTCCATACCACGTATACCAGAAATCAGGTAGAACGCAGCCGCCAATGCACCGGCAGGATATTGTGTCTGAGGAATATGTGAACACATTTGCATAGCATCAACATGAGCTCCTAATACCCCGGCAGGTTTTACCACCGGAACATTGTTTTTATCCAAAGCATTAACCAGATACTGAATATAATTCGGGCTCTGGCAAATTACCGTTTCGTCCAAAGTTTCATACAGACCTACCGCCATTGCTTCTATTTCACGAACAGATATACCTCCGTAAGTAAGGAATCCTTCAAATAAAGGAATTAAAGCTTCCAGTTCACGGTAAACAGACAATTCGTTTGTACAGATACCGCCACCACGAGAAGAACTTAATTTACGGGCAGAGAAATAAACAATATCAGCCATGCCTGTCATGGTTTTGATAATATCGCCCAAAGATGCATTTTTAAATTCTTCTTCACGCTGCATTACCAAATAAGCATTTTCTCCAAGCAAGCTGGCATCCAAAACCAAACGGATACCATATTTATCAGCTATCGCACGCACATCCCGAAGGTTTTGTACAGAGAAAGGCTGTCCTCCAATCAAGTTGGTAGAAGCCTCCATACGGATGAAAGGAATGTTTTCAGCTCCATGAGACTTAATATTTTCTTCCAGCATTTCAATGTTCATGTTACCCTTGAAAGGATGGTCGCTATTCAGCTCATAAGCCCTGTCATATAGTAATTCCACAATCTTACCTCCATATTGAGTAATATGTGCCAGAGTTGTGGTAAAGTGATAGTTCATCGGAATCAGACTACCTTTTTTTACATAAGCATTAGCCAGGATATTTTCAGCCGCACGTCCCTGGTGAGCCGGAAGCAAATACTTCTTACCCAATACATCTTCAACAGCTTTCTGTAAACGGGTAAAACTTTGAGAACCTGCATAAGCGTCGTCAGCCTGCATCATTGCAGCCAACTGATTGTCACTCATCGCATTTGTTCCACTATCTGTCAACATATCAAGGAAAACATCTTTTGTACTTAACCGGAAAGTATTAAATCCTCCTTCATACAAAGCTTCTAACCTTCTTTCAATAGGAACTAAATGCAGTTTCTGCACAATACGCACTTTATGCAACTCCAACGGAATATTTTCACCGTTATAAAATTTAATTTCTTGCATGATTGTTTTTTTTCTGTTAATTATTTCACGGTAATTGGTAAAACCAAATTTAAGGTCACCAAATATCATATCTTCGTTTTGTGCCACAAATATAGTATTTTCTTATAAAAGCCACCCTTAAAAAAGAATAGCAATTAAAAAAAACGTTTAAAAATATAATTTTGTCATTCACCGTTCATATTTCCGGTATTTGTTTTCATTAAATACCGGATAATACAAAATCCTGTTCCAAAAATTATAAAATATTGCTTTTTTCAAGACTTCCGAAGTATTAATTATAAAATAATTGTCTAAATTTACACTGTTCTTTTAAACAACGTGTGTCCATGCGAAAAAAACTCCGGAATATTATCATTTTAATATGCTTGCTCATTGGCACATTTTCCACTCATGCTCAGAGAGTTGGACTGGTATTAAGCGGAGGAGGAGCTAAAGGCATGACTCATATAGGAGTAATTAAAGCGCTGGAAGAGAACAACATCCCCATAGATTATATCACAGGCACTTCTATGGGAGCAATTATCGGAGGAATGTATGCCATGGGGATGACTACCGATGAGATGATAAAACTTTTAAAATCAGACGATTTCAAACACTGGTCAACGGGTGAAATCGAACAAAAATACGTTTATTACTATAAAAATGCAGATCCTGTTCCCGCATTTTTTGACCTTCGTTTCCGCATAGACATTTCCAAAGGGTTGGACTCATTAAACATCAAACCTATTTTTCCGACCAACATGATTTCTCCGGTTCAAATGAACTATGCCTTTCTGGAGTTATTCACACAAGCCAATACCATAGCGAAAGGTAATTTTGACAACCTATTTGTTCCCTTTCGTTGCGTGGCATCAGATATCTATTATAAAGAAGCCGTTGTCTTTAAAGACGGCAACCTGGGAGATGCCATACGGGCCTCCATGACTTATCCTTTTGTGTACAAACCCATTGTAATTGATGACCGCCTGTTATTTGACGGAGGAATTTTCAACAATTTCCCCGTGGATGTAATGCAAAAAGACTTCAACCCGGATTTTATTTTGGGAAGTGTTGTTGCCTCCGAGCCGGAAAAGCCAACAGTAGACAATGTGTATCTCCAGCTGCAAATGATGATTATGAATCATACCAACTATTCCATCCCTGAAGATGAAGGTATGGTATTGGAATTTGATTTAAAAGATGAAAGTACTTTCGATTTTTCTAAAGTAGACCAATTTGTAAAGTTAGGCTACGAAGGCACAATGCAACAAATGGATGAAATAAAAAAGTGGGTCAAACAGGAAGTTACACCCGATCAGGTTAACGAACGGAGAGAAACATTCTGTTCTCGCTTCCATGAATTGGAATTCCAGAATATCTATATTACGGGAGTTGACTCCGTTCAACAAAAATACATCAAGAGAATTTTTCAAACTGACAAAAACACCATAAGCCTACGGGAATTTAAAGACCGTTATTTTGAGCTGATTTCTGACGAAAAGATATCGGAAATCATTCCTCATGCCAAATATAACCCAGCCAATGAAAATTACGATCTCTACTTGGACGTACATCTGGAAGATCATCTAAAAGCAATGATAGGAGGAAACATTTCTTCAAGCACATCCAACCAGGCTTACGTAGGATTGCAATTTCAAAACATCGGACATTTCGGACAAACCGCATATTTGGATGCACAATTCGGTAAAGTATATAACGGAGTGCGTTTAGGCGCCCGCTTTGATATCCCCACCAAACACAGCATTTATTTAAAAACTGATTTTTTATATCACAAATATGAATATTATGAAGGGAAGCATTTCTTTTATGACGATGACAGGGTATCCTCTTTTAGCCAGAATGAGATATTCGGAAAATTAAGATTAGGAATGCCCTTGACATTAAAAGGAAGAGTGGAATTCGGAGTAGGCTATGGAAAATTAACTGACCGGTATCTCCAAAACCTTGAATTAACGTCCGATAACCAAGGGCTTGATAAAAGCACTTATTCTATTACAAGCCTTTTTTCCCAGGTAGAAAGTTACACATTAAACAAAATCATGTATCCTACCGCCGGTTACCACATATCCGCAACATTACAAGGATTATACGGAATTGAGTCTTTCAAATCGGTCAACTTTCCCAACCGTGATACAAAAGGGCTTAAAGACTTATGGCTTCAGTTCAAGGGAAAATATGAACAATACTTCCCCATCGTAGGAAACCGTTTTATTCTGGGAGCTTATACAGAAGTAGCGTTTTCTACCCGAAAATTTTCCCAAAACTACACTGCCACCATTATACAGGCCCCTACTTTTGAACCGACTATCCACAGCCGTACAGTGTTCAACGATGCTTTCTGTGCAAACAAATACGTAGGGTTAGGAATCAAACCTATCTATCAGTTCACAAACATGCTCCAGATACGTAATGAAACCTATTTGTTTTTACCTTATCAAAGTATCTACCGCAGACCGGACAACACAGCAGCATACTCTGAACCTTTCACTTCGCTCCAATACATGTCTGAGCTGTCCGTCGTACTGGATATTTTGAAAGTAGCCTCCGTTTCCGTTTTTGTAAACTACTATTCAAAAGCGCCCAGCCAATGGAATTTCGGAATTAATATCGGCTGCTTATTATTCAACGATAAATTCCTGAAATAAAAAACCATCAAGATTATTCCTGATGGTTTTACTAAATTCACTTACAAAATATTTTTTTATTCTTTCACCGGTTTTCTTGCCCAGTATGCTGAAATAGACAAACCTGAAACGATATGCCATATTCCCCACCATGCTGTGATAAAAAGCATACCTCCTATGGCCAGTTCCGGAGGAAATATCTTCGGGTTAAACAAAAGGACAAGGCCCAGACCTGAATTCTGAATACCGGTTTCTATCGTAATGGTACGACGGTTCCTATCCGGCTGTTTAAACAAAGTAGCTAAACCATAACCCGTAAATAAAGCAATCAGGTTATGAACCAGCACAATAATAAAGATATAATGGATATACCGGATAAAAAGATTCCAGTTATTGGCAAACATAACCACTACCATCGCAATAAAAAATAGAATCGACAGATATTGCAAAGGTTTTTTCAGGCGATCTGCAATTTTAGGTAAATAGCGGGAACACAAAATACCTAAAACCAAAGGAATACCTAATATAATGAAGATGGTTTCAAACATCTGCCCAAATTCAATTTCAAGGGGTTGTAACATGGCACGGGCTGTTTCCCGGTTATTAACGTATTTCACATACAATCCTCCCCAGAAAGAAAAATTAAAAGGAGTCATAAATACAGCCAACCCGGTGGAAAAAGCAGTCAGAGTAACCGATAACTCCGTGTTCGCTTTTGATAAGGAAGACATAAAATTAGAGATATTCCCTCCCGGACAGGAAGCGACCAGTATCATGCCCATGGCAACCGTAGGAGTTATAAAATCTCCCAACAGGAACACAAGAAGGAAAGTGATCAAAGGCAAAGCGATAAACTGTGACAACAAACCTACAACAACAGGTTTAGGAGATAAAATCAATGCCTTAAATTGTCCCGGACGGATTCCTAAAGCCACCCCGAACATGACAAAAGCTAATACTATATTAAGAATGAAACTTCCCGAATTGGAAAAATTTATTTTTATCGGATCTAATTCCAGCAGTGACTCGTACATATTTTTCGTATCAAAAGGGTGACAAAGATAACAATTTATATATTGTTTTCCATTTATTTAACATGAAAAAGACATATATATGCAAAACCAAAGGTTAATCTCACAAAGAATTAACCCTCATAAAAACACTTATTAAATAAAAACAAATCCGTTTTTTAGCCAAGGTTTCTGCCTCTTTTACCTCTACACAAAACAAGCATACAAGCTTCCAATAATAAGAAAATATATTATATTTCGCTTAATTCCAGCCAGCGCATACTCTTCTCATCAATCAGGTCATTTAACTCGGCAAAACGCTCTGAGGCTTTAAGAATACCATCATTATCCAACATCCCCGAAGACAATTGAGCTTCAATCGCTGCCTTTTCCGCTTCCAGTTCCGGAATTTCCTTCTCCAAAGCTTCAAACTCCTGCTTTTCCTTAAAACTCATTTTCCGGACTTTTTCTTTTACCGGCTGAGCAGGTTTAGCCGGCTCTTTCTGCTGAACTGTTTTTTTATTCTCCCGTTCCTCTTCTTCCTTCAGCTCATTCCACTCACGGTAGTCGGTGTAATTACCAGGGAAATCCTTTATCTCCGCATTTCCCTTGAACACCAATAGATGATCCACCACTTTATCCATAAAATAGCGGTCATGGCTAACCACAATGACACAACCCTTAAAAGATTGCAAATATTCCTCCAGTATATTTAAGGTAACGATATCCAGGTCATTGGTAGGTTCATCGAGCACCAGAAAATTAGGATTACGCATCAATACTGTACAAAGATGCAGACGTCTTTTTTCTCCCCCGCTCAACTTATACACATAGTTATATTGCGTTTCCGGAGTAAAAAGGAAATGCTGTAAAAACTGAGAAGCCGACATTTTCCGTCCATTACCTAAATGCACCTCCTCTGCAATATCGCGGACAACATCAATAACCTTCATCTGGTCGTCAAAAGCAAGTCCGTCCTGGCTATAATAACCGAATACCACTGTTTCTCCAACGTCAAAAGCGCCACTATCCGGCTTTACCTCACCCAACAACATTTTCAGGAAAGTTGATTTTCCGGTACCGTTCTTACCTACGATACCCATCTTTTCATAACGGGCAAAATTATAATAAAAATTATCCAGTATTTTCAGCTCCCCGTATGACTTAGAAACATATTTCGCTTCAAATATCTTTGAACCGAGATAGCTGGCCTTAACATCCAACTGCACCGTATCGTTATTACGACGCTGCTTAGCCCGCTGCTCTATTTCATAAAAGCGGTCTATCCTTGACCGGGCTTTTGTAGCACGTGCCTGCGGCTGCCTGCGCATCCAATCCAATTCCTTACGATACAAATTATTAGCCCGTTCCGTTTCTGCATTAAAAGCCTCCATTCTCTCCTGACGTTTCTCCAGGTAATAACTGTAATTACCGCTATATTGAAACAAAGCCTGATGATCTATTTCCAAAATATCAGAACATACTCTATCTAAAAAATAACGGTCATGTGTCACCATCAGAAGAGCCATGGACGAACGCCTTAGAAAATCCTCCAGCCATTCCACCATTTCCAGGTCAAGGTGGTTGGTAGGTTCATCCAAAATCAGCAAGTCCGGCTCGCTAATCAGTACATTAGCCAAAGCTACCCGCTTCAACTGGCCTCCGGAGAGTTCTCCTATACGTTGATTAAAATTCGTTATTTTCAGTTTTCCCAGAATTTGCTTCACCCTGGTTTCATAATCCCAGGCCTTATGCAAATCCATTCGGTTCAAAACCTCATCCAACCCTTCCTGCTCCGGCGATAACATACAGCGTTCATAATCCGCTATCGTACGCACCACTTCATTTTCCGAACGCAAGCAAGCATCCAATACGGACAACTCACTGGGAAACACAGGCGCCTGTTCCAGATAACCCACACGCAAATCACGACGAAAAGAGATCGTACCCTCGTCATAATCTTCCTTTCCTGCTATAATATTAAGCAAAGTTGTTTTACCCGTTCCGTTTTTCGCTATTAGAGCGACCCGCTGATTGTCGGATATTCCAAAAGAAATTCGTTCAAACAACAAATTATCGCCGAACGATTTTGTTAGATTTTCAACTTGAAGATAACTTATCATAATATTTATATATACCCGGGATTTACTAAACCATATTAGCCTTTATCCACTCCCGAATCAAAATCATTTTTCAAAAATATCAAATTAAAAGCAAGAATAATACGAACAAATAGTACAGCAATCAAAAAAAATACATTCGCACAAAATACAACATAAATCTATTACAAAATATACAAATTGCGTATTACTAAATTTCTCGTTTTCTCAGATTCTCTCTCCGCTTTTTAGTAAAATATATTGCGCTCCTGATATACTATTGTATCGGATATTAAAAAAATATTAGCAAATAAAACCACTAATCCAACAAAAGCATAATCAGCTAATAAACAAATAAATACAAAACACGAATAGTATATTATTAATTCACAAATGAATCATTCGCACAAATAGAAATTTAATCGGGAGCTTTTCTACATGAAATTTCGTATTCTCCTCCCTGACTCATCTATTTTTCTCAAACAATCCTGAATTGACACAATTAATCTGACAAAAGCCAAGTACAGGGATTATATTTATATCCGGACAAAGATACATGAATTTCAATAAAGTAAAACTTTCCTTTTTTCTACAACATTCCGAAAATTCGCTAAAAATAAAAAAAGGACTCATGAAAACCATAAGTCCTTTTTACTTGTTGACTACAGTATCGAATTATCGAACGATTTTATCGAAGATTTTAAAAAAATCATTTCAATTATAGATTACTTAGAAGTTATGTGTTACCAGAAAATATAAGTAAAAGAATTTACTTGATTGGTATATGGGGTGGCATGACTTGATTACCCGCAATTTGGATATATGAATTTCCCAATTGATTTTCTATTATTTTGATACATGGTGTTTGAGTAAGGCTGATTATTGAGCAATGATGAACACTTAAAATTAAATCTTGTAATTCAGGGTCACTTTCCATATATATTATTTTAAGCCCAAGATTCTTAAGCATATCAGCATGAATATGTCTACTATGAGAAAAGGTTGTTGCATGGCTTCCTATCTCACGTATAATTTTTTCTACCACAACATCTTTATCGGGGTCATTTTCAAACATATTCGATTTTAACCATTCAGAAACCATAGTTTCTGACCATGTTATAGCTTTCTGGCATTCACCAATAAGAGTAGGAGAATATTTACTTAATACATGTTGCCATAAAAGCATATTTTTATTATCTGACAATATCTCAGTGCGAGCAGTTTCGAATTCTTCAATAATGCCATGCGCAGGTAAATTTCCAAATTGAGGGTCAATAGGTCCAAGATTGGATTGTTTGCCCATAACTATCTCCTTACATGCACAAGCTATCATTGTGCCAGCAGACATTGCTATTTGAGGAATTATTGCCCTTATATCATTCCCAAATATTGACTTTAAATAGTGAACAATAGATTCAGTTGCTGATATATGACCTCCTGGTGTATGTAAAAAAAGGTCCAAACCTTTTCCTTTATCAAGTTTATTTATAGCACTCATGAAGCCATTCTTATCAGCGTCATTTATACCAAAATCAACACCTTGTTGGGACAGAGTAGGTTTCTGAAGAAATCCTGAATAATAAATAATTGTATTCCTTCCAGTTTTTTCACTTAACTTTGAAATAAATCCTCTTCTTTTTCTATCGAAGATATTCGATTCACTTCCAATTTCCATCATTATGTCATTCCAATTCGGCATACCTAAAATTATTAATTATTGAATTTGTAGTATTAGATAATGTTATAGAAAGAGTTATTACTTCTTCCGAAAAGCTTTCATCATGTTTATTCAACAACTCTTCCGAAAAAGGATAGGAATCATTTTTATCAATCAAATTAAAAATTTCTTCCGCTTGCTGTTGGATTTCACAAATTTTTTCTTCCATAATTTTTTCTTTACGCTGTAAAAATATAAATTTTTTTTAAATGTTAAAGTATAAACAGTAGAACTTATCTTTTATTATAACACAATTATAAACAAATTTGTAAATAATGAGTTTGCTTAATGCAAAAAAATGGTTTATCTATTTACTTTTCTTACTAAACTTACTATTTATTAATAAAAGCATTATTATGAGTAAGAGAACACAAAGAAAATTAAGAGAAGAAACCAAAAAACTAATTAGCAAAAAACTAAAAAACAAACCTAAATCTGATAGCCATAAAAAGGCTATTTCGGAAGCTATGAGATGTTACTGGAATTCAATTCCACCACTACCTGAAAATGATTCTAAGTAATCACTTATCAAGGTAACAAAACTTGCCCAACGGCAAGATAAAATAAGAAAGTAAACCTTATATTCTAAATGAATTGTTATGATAAACTGAAAATAATAACCAAAATAAATTATATTGACAACATTAATAATAACGAATTTATATCACATTATAAAGACAATGAATTACTCTATTATAAATATCAACAAAAATCTCCATATTCATTGTTGATAATGATTAACTATATTCATAATGAATTAGTGATTGAATTTACATCAAAGATATTAAAAGAGAGATTTGTTGAATTGATAAACAAGAACAATATTAAACAATGTCTTAATAATATCAATGATTTATATATATGTAGTCTGGATGTGGATAGTATTTTAATTGATTCCTCTGTTGTAAAGTGTGATGAAACCAAAGTGATTGGACATGATAGCATTAAAGAAATTGTTGGTATAATATCCACAAACATAACCAATCATAGGAAATGGATAACAAAGCCTTATAAAAACGGTGGTATTGTAATCGAAAATATTGCCAGTACTGCCCGATATAAAAA
The DNA here is from genome assembly GCA_023391625.1 of Bacteroidota bacterium. GTDB lineage: Bacteria > Bacteroidota > Bacteroidia > Bacteroidales > Paludibacteraceae > QVMH01. The sequence continues at coordinate 144,582 of JAEWAN010000006.1, forward strand.
GAGGCTTAGTTTCTATGATAAATCAAAAGAATTGTTGAAATCAGAAAACTCAACATTTCTAAATTCATTAAAGAACAAATCAGAAGTTTTACGGCATTATAATGATAAAATTCATGTAGAACTCAACATTAACACCATTAAACAAATTAAAGAGTTATTGATGATTCCAAATAATAATCTAAATACAGTTCTTAATACTGAACATTCAGCTATTTTGAATGTGTTTGATGAAGCTGTTAAAATCAGTTGTAACAATAAGGTACAGAACTTTAGTTGGAGAGATTCCGAAAGAAAGGCAATGTTAGAAATATGTGATTATGACTTGATAAAGGTAGAAATGAACATGAGAAACATAGTTTCAAAAAATACTTCTATCACTAAAACAATGAAACCGTATGTTGAATTATATCATAGATTACAAACACCATCTCGACAGGTTGATATAAGAAAGTTGATAGCTTGATTTGTATTTTATGGCAATCTATTTAATTCTTGCAATCCGGCAACAAAGTTGCAATATCGGTAGTTGTGTATCTTGTCGGTTGGTATATGTTATTTATTTAAGACTTTTACTATAAAAAGCGGTACCTAATTAATGACACAATTATTATAAAATCATAGCCGAAAGACGGTTGTATGTATTAAAATAAAAATGTATCAATTTAATCTTGTTATAGACAAATTGATACATTTATTTTTGTGTCAAATTAATTTAAATGATTAAATTGACCTTTTATTTTACTTTCGTAAAAGTACATTCATTATAATCAAAATCCCATTCTTCAATAATTAACGTTTTCCCATCCACCTGTTTTATAGGATAAGTCATTACAATTGTTGTGTTTTTTATTGTAAGAATTAAATTGTCTTTAGCAATATTCCAAATGCATTTTTGAGTCATATATGGTTCATCATAACCTTCATAACGAATAGTATTAGTATAAGAATTATCTTTTTCAAATACTATATTCTCAATATTTGTAAAACCATCTTCTTTATAAGTTCTTTCCCATGTCCCAACAATTAATTCAGACTTGCTTTTACCACCATCATCTTCCTTTGGTTCATCATTTTTTTTACATGATGTTAATAACATTCCAAAAAATAAAAACACACTAAAAAATAAAATACTCTTTTTCATAAATGAATTAATTTTATGCTCACCAATTCCCCAAATGAACGATTATAATATAAAAAAGAGACACAGGAACCGTAGAACTATCCAACCTCGACGCCCTGGTAAGCGTATGCAGTAGACAGACACGGTCCTATGTCTCCATATAAGACATAGAACACCTTGCCTATCACCCACTGCATGTTGAATTTACCAGATTCCGAGATTGGGGTAATATCTAAATGTTTCTTTTTCAAATGTAGAATGAGATAGATTGTAACGCTTTACATTTCTAACTCACCGCAAAAATACATATATTTTTTTATATAGTTTATTTGGTTTGTGTTTTTGTTATTAATGTGCTTTTCCGTATGCGACACCGCTTGTTTTCATACACAGGATTAGAAACTTCATCTAATTTTAAGTTATACAGGCTCGATGCCTGAATGCCTATTTGCTCTTTCTCAAAATGGTCATAAATGGCACTTATAGAACCGAAGTAAAAATCCCTATTACTTCTTTCTTCATTTAATGGCACATCAAAGAAATGAATATGATATAGTGTTATTGGTTTTTTATTCATTATAATTAAGAATATTATATATTTCTGATATTTCAACTTGAATCAACATCAAACTATTTTTTATTATAACAAACAAAACTACAAATTAAATGACATATATCGCACATATCACATAATATTAATTATTATTAACTCATCAAATAGTTGTTATATCGCAAATATATCATATTTTTGTATTGTTAATAACAACGGCGGGAACAATGCCTATCAACCTCGAACTCTGGTAAGTTTATAAATGTAGCTATAGGTTGCGTTCCCGCTTTTCTTCAACATCATTAAGATTAAGAATTATGCAACAACAATCAGTAGTAATATATGCAAGGGTAAGTTCAACCAACGGTTCACAAGACTATCAACGACAGATAAATGATTTAACTGTGTTTGCTAATGCTCACAATTATAATGTAAAAACCACTTTCGCAGAAATGGTCAGTGGGGCTAAGAAAAACACTGACCGTGCAGAGTTACTTAAAATGATTGAATATGTTAATCAGAATGGCATTGATAAAGTGCTGGTAACAGAATTAAGCCGTTTGGGTCGTGATACGTTACAGGTATTACAGGCTATTGAAATATTGAATCAAAATAAAATATCCTTGTACATACAAAACTATAACATCGAAACTTTAACACCATTAAAAGAGATTAACCCTATGAGCCAGTTTTTAATCACTATACTTGCAGAAGTGGCACGTATGGAACGAAAAACTATCAGAGAGCGTGTTGCTTCGGGTTATGACAATTATCGCAATAATGGCGGTAAGGTGGGACGGAAAGAAGGTTACAAAAAGACTGACGAAGTAATGAAAGAGCAGTATGCAGAAGAAATTAAACTATTACGCAAAGGGTATTCCGTCCGCAATATATCAAAGATTACTGGTACGGCAATTAATACCATCCAAAAAGTAAAACAATTAATTTAGGGGGTGGGTAGCCCCTTACCCTATATGGCGTATCCTTGCACCTGAAAAAGAAAATTTTAAAAAAGGTCAAGGAAGTACTCAACGGTTATATCAATGAATCGTAGAAAATTTTTTAAAAATATTTTACTGATATTCAGTCATATATTTTCAAAATGTTAAATTTATCTATTTGATTCCTTAAAGTCATTTGGTTTTAAAATATTAAATTTATAACTTTGTATTATCAGCCGTAGATAGGGGCTTAATACCTTGATAAGCTGCTTCTTGCAGCATGATAAACTAACAATTATGATTTAAAAAATAAGAACTTGTTATTAAAAGGGGCAAAACATCTTTTCCTGATAATGTTGTTTTGTCTTAACAAGTTTGACCTACCACTAATCGGGAAATTTCATTACAACATTGAGGAATAGTAATTTGAGGTCTTGCTACAATGTGAGCCATAAGAGGCGTTGTTTCGAATAAGGTGCGTTTGCACCACTGATAATCTTATTCAAATGAATAATAATAAAATTGCATTAACAGAATCTAAAGAAAATGTAACCATTTTAACAAATAATTTCAAACTCAATCAAGAAGAAGCTAAAGAAATTCTTGATTACCTATATTCATTCAGTAATATAGTATATGATTTTTTAAATGATAATAAATATAATTTTATAGAAAATGACGAAGAAAAAAAATAATATAAAAAAAGAGATAATTAGCTATCAGGATTTAAAGGACAAGGTAGCTGTTGTATGGACGAGAGTAAGTACAAAAGAACAAGCTGAAAATAACCATAGCTTAGACGTACAAAAGAAAGAATGCAAATCGTATGCTGAAAAGCATGGGATAAAAATAGTTAAGCACTATGGTGGTACACATGAAAGTGCAAAAAATGAGGGCCGGTTGTATCGGCAAATGATAACAGAAGTTTCTAAAAATAAAGACGTAAATATGATATTAGTTTATAGCTTTGACCATTTTTCAAGGGCAGGCGAAGAAGGCATTATCACAAAGAAGTATTTAAAAACAAAAGGTATTTATGTTGTTTCTGTAACTCAGCAAACAGACCCTGATTCTGCAGCTGGTGAATTTATGGAAAACATGTTATTCCTGTTTAACCAATTTGAGAATAATCTTAGAAAAGGTAAATGTGAAGCAGGTATGAAAGAATGTTTAGAAAGAGGCTACTGGTTTTCCCGTCCTCCAATGGGGTTTGATAAAGAGAAAAAGGGAGATGAACATATTATAACTGTAAACAATACTGGTAAATTGATTAGAAAAGCATTCAAATGGAAGGCAACAGAAGAACTTACAAATGAAGAAATAGTAAAAAGATTAAAAATGTTTGATTTACATATTTCAAAGCAAAAATTAAGTGAGATATTCCGCAATCCATTCTATTGTGGAAAAATAAAACATGGACTATTAGATTATAAGGTCATTGAGGGCAAACAAGAGGTTTTAATTGATGAAGCAACTTTTAATAAGGTAAATGGGTTATGTCGTGATGTTGATTATGTTCATGCAGATGAAACTCCAGATACACCTTTAAAAAAGCATTTGTTTTGTTCATGCTGTGGAGAATTAATGTCTGGCTATACGAAACTCAAAAAAAATGGCAAACAATACCATTACTATAAATGTAGTAAAAAAGGTTGCTGTTGTAACATCAACGCTGAAAAAGTACATGAAAGTTATACTGAGTTTGTTTGTAATTATACCATTCCTGAAAGTATAATACCATTTTTAAAACTTGTTTTAACTAAGGTTTTCTATGAACGGAATCAAGGGCAAAAAGAGTTGCATAAAAGTTATTCAAAGCAATTAACTGAATGTGAAAACAAGATTAAATTAACCAATGTAAAGTACGGCTTAGGTGAGATTAATTCAGAGGTTTATGAAGCTACAATTTCAGTTTTAAAAGAAAACAAATACAGGATAGAAATCGAATTGGAAAAAGCAAAAGAAAATTTATCAAACCTTGAAAAATTCATAGAGAAGGCTTTATTAATTGCCTCAAAATTAGGTGAGTTATGGCGTATTTCAGATTTTAAAATCCGTCAAAGAATGCAAAATTTGATGTTTCCAGAAGGTGTTTTCTTTAATAAGCAAGAAGGCATTTTTCGAACTCATCAAGAGAATAAAGCATTGGTATTATTTCGTAACATATCAGATAGTTACAACTCTGAAAACAAAAAAGAGAACCAGCATTTTGCTGATTCTCTCTGTTTAGTTGCGGAAACCGGATTCGAACCGATGACCTCCAGGTTATGAGCCTGGCGAGCTACCACTGCTCCATTCCGCGATGTTTTGTGGGTGCAAAGATACATTTTTTTGTTTAAATAACGAATATTTTGCGTATTTTTTTGAAAAAATATTCTCACAATTTAATAATGCACTAAAAAACAATAAGATATATTTTTATTAAACATTTAAATCTTCCCGTAATTTTTTAGACAATTTGGCTACAACAAGATCATATGAATGTTTAATCCATGCTTTAATCAGTGTTATTGGGATACCCGTTTCCGTATATACCGTATTCCAGTGTTTTTTATTAAAATGATAAGCCGGACGTACATCATTAAACTCCTCACGAAGTTCAATAGCCTTTTCCGGATCACACTTCAGGGAAATACAAGTATCCGCTTCATCCAAAGGAAGCAAAGCAAACATTTTACCCTGCACTTTAAATACCAATGATACGTCATCAAAAGGGAAATGCTCTGTTACTCCTTTCAAACCGATACAGTACTCACGTAAGTCTTCTTTATTCATACAATAAAAATTAGCCAGGAAATATTAATTGCACACAGGTTCCTACATTCAATTGGGAATGGATTGTAAAATTAATATTATTTTTCTCAAAAATACGCAATGCAATAGACAATCCGATACCGCTTCCTGCTATATGCCGGGTATTATCCGCCCTGTAAAACGGTTTTGTAATATCTGCCAACTGCTCGGGAGGAATACCAATGCCCTTATCGGTTATAGATAAATTCAGCTTTCCGTCTTCAACATACATACAAACATCTACCGTCTTTTCCTGCGAATATTTAACTGCATTCTCTATCAGATTATAGAACGCAATAATCAGTTGAGCCGTATCGCAATGCACGGAGAGCAGCTCCAGCTCTTCCGGTTGTACTTGTATATCCACCTTAATTTTAGCAACCGGATAATTTTCCGAAACCTTAGGTATAATTTCCCATAACAATTCATCGATACGTGCCTGCAAATGCACCTCCGTACTTTTCACCAAATCGGAGATAACAAGTAAAGTGTGGAGAGTTTCTTCCAACAGGTGAATCTGACGGATTAATTTCTCAGCCAAGGCCTCATATTCCTCGGACGAACGTTTTTTTAATGAAAAAACCTCCAAATTACCTAATATGGAAGCTAAAGGGGTTTTAAATTCATGAGAAACATAATTCACAAAATTCTTCTGAATAATAAATGTTTCGGAAATACGCCTCAAAAGGTCATTAAAAGTATCAATCAAATCCTGCAATTCATCCTTGGTGCCCGATGATTCTATCTTCACATCCAAATTATCGGCAGAAATACTTTTCACCTGATTAATCACATGCGTAAACGGCTTGTAAGCAAGAAAAGCAATCCATCGGCTCAATCCGACAATAGCAACCATTCCCAGCAACAAAGCAATCAGCAATATCCAGAATAAAGTTGCCATCTGCTCGTTTAGCACGGATTTTTTCTCTTTTGTTACAACCACAAAATCACCCTGGTTGTCCTCATAAAAAATACCGTAACACAAGAAATCATTTGTTGCGAAAGACAGTTTTCCTTTCTCCCTCACTTCATTCAGTAAGTTAGCTGGGATAGAATCAGAGTATTCTCCGTATTTTATTTCATTCTCCTCATTATACAACTGATAAAACGGATTCAGCATCTGCTCCTTAAATTGTTTTTTTATTCGGTCAAAATCCTCTTTTTCCAATTCATCTTCCTCCAAATAAAACCAGGCCGCTATATTAGCCGTATTTTCAAGATTCTGGTAAATAGACTTTTCCGCACTTTTATAATAAAAAGTATAAATAAGAACCGATATAATAATGAATATTACACCGAAAATCAACGAACTATATATGCTTAACCTTGTCTGAACTTTCATAGCCAAACGGAAAAGAATGCACCCAAAAGGAATCATTCCCCCTTGATAATATATCCTCTCCCTTTTATTGTTTCTATCAGTTTTTCTTCCTTAGCATCAATTTTATTCCGTAAATACGAAATATAAACATCCACTACATTGGTATTCGTATCATAGTTTACACCCCAGACGGCATCCAATATCTGAGTACGGGACATAACCTTATTTTTATTTTCCATTAATAGTTGAAGTAACTTGAATTCCTGTAAGGTCAATTTCACTTCCTGTCCATCACGTTCTACCTTGTGCTGATCGGTATAGAGTTTTAAGTTACCGCAGACCAGCACCTCCGGAGCATTATCATAGCTCAATCTTGAACGGCGTGCCAAAGCATTGATACGAGCTATCAACTCCTTAAAATGAAAAGGTTTGGACAGATAATCGTCCGCGCCATAATCAAGAGCTTTTATTTTATCATCCGGCTCGCTCAAAGCACTGATTACTAAAATCGGGGAATTAATCTTTTTATAACGTGCATATTGAAGCACCTCCATACCGTCAATATCCGGCAGCATGATGTCCAACAAAACGACATCCCATCTTTTCTGCAACAGAAGCGTACGAGCCTCCGCTCCGCTTTCTGCAAGCACGACAAAGAACCCGCTTTCTTCCAATCCTTTAACTACAAATTCACTGATACGCCTGTTATCTTCGACCAACAGAATTTCCATATTCGTTCTTTTTACGTGTATAAAGATAGCAAATTCAACCGACAACAAAAATCCGAAAATCACAGAAAAGCTACTCCGATAAACGTTTATCTCTACGATAAGAAAAATAAAATACCTGGGGCAAAACCGTGAACGAAAGAATCATACAAATAATCACTCCTCCTACAATCATAATAGCAAAAGATTTCTGTACTTCAGACCCCATACCCGACGATAGTGCAGCAGGCAATAATCCGAAAGAACCCATTAAAGCTATCATCAGAATAGGGCGTATTCTCTCTTTCACAGCTTCATCAATACCTATACGCAAATTATGATATTGCTGCATCCGTTTTTTCATTAAGGTAACAAGAAGAATACTATTAATTGCCGATATTCCCAGCAAAACAATAAAGCCTACTCCGGCAGAAATACCAAAAACCGTTCCGGTAACCCATAAGGACACAAAACCTCCGATAAAAGCATATAATATACCACTGGCAGCCACCAAAGTATCTTGCACCGTCCGGAAGTTCAGATATAACAAGAATAGGATCAAAGCCAATACCGCAGGAATTACCGTCACAAGCCTTTTCGACGCACGTTGCTGACTTTCAAATTCTCCTGCCCACACAATACGGTTGCCTGTGCCCAATTCAACCTGTTCGTCCACTTTCTGCTGAGCTTCTGCAATGGTAGATCCTAAATCCCGGTCACGAATGCTAAATCCTACACTTACATAACGACTGCTTCCTTCCCTGTATATAAAAGCCGGACCCGTAATAAAGTTTATATCTGCGATTTCTTTCAAAGGTACCTGTTTTCCGTCCATCGTAGGAATAAGTATATTGCCTATTTTCTCCTCATCATCCCGAAATTCTTTCTGAAAACGGAGTACCACATCAAACAAACGCTCATTTTCATAAAAAGTAGTAGCAGACTTGCCACCGATGGCCATCTCAACCACAGCCTGCGCATCCTGCATAGACACTGCATAACGAGCCATTTTATATTCCAAAAGCTTAATTTGCAGTTCCGGCAACCCTATACTCCTGAACACATTAACATCTTCCACTCCTTTCACATCTTCAATAATACCGGCAGTCTGATCGGCAAGTTTTTCCAACTCATACAAATCATTGCCAAATATTTTGATAACCAATGAACTTTTCACTCCTGCAACATACTCCTCTACATTATCCTGTATCGGCTGACTAAAAGCAAATACAATACCGGGATACACACTAAAAACATTCTGCATTTCCTCTATCATATCTTCTTTGGAGATTTTACGTGTCCACTCTTTCTCCGGCTTTAACTCCACGTGAAATTCGATATTGAAAAAACCGGTAGCATCCGTTCCATCATTCGGCCGTCCGGTTTGCGTAAGGATAAAATCAATCTCATCAAATTCCTGCAGTTTTTGTTTCATTTCTTTTGTCAGCCGGACAGATTCATCCAGGTTTACGCTGTTTGGCAAGGTTGCACGTATATAAATAGCTCCTTCGTTCATATTCGGAATAAATTCTGTTCCCCAGAACATAAACCGCACAGCACAAACAGCCAGCAGACACACAAAACCTATCACCACAGCCCTACGGTAACGGGAAGCTACGCTATAAAGCTTAAAAACCAAACGAATCAGAAAATCGGCAACAACATTTTTCTTTTTCCTTACCGGCCTATTTAGCAGGACCTTACACATAACCGGAACGTAAGTCAAAGAAAGGATGAGCGATCCTGACAAGGCATAAGCCAAAGTAAAAGCCAATGGCTTAAACATTTTACCTTCCACTTTCTCAAAAGAAAAGATAGGTATTAATGCTACAATCAGAATAATCTGGGCGAAAAAGATATGAGATGCCACACTTCCGGCGCTTGTTCGGATAAGCCCGCTTTTGCTTGTACGGAGATAACGGTCGCCCAACTGCATGGAACGCTGTTCCATAGCGACATACACTGATTCCACAATAACAAGCGTACCTTCCAGGAGCAATCCGAAGTCAAGTGCCCCCATAGAAATAAGATTAGCCGGAAGCCCTTGTATACGGAGCATTATAACAGCAAAAAGGAAAGAAAGAGGAATTACCGTAGCTACAATCAGGGTGGTACGCCAGTCAAACAGGAAAATAAAAACAACCAGAGAAACCAACAAAATACCTTCCAGCATGTTTTTCATTACGGTATTCAGAGTATTATTAACCAGCTTCTCCCTGTCCATAAAAGGTTCTACTCTGACCGTTTCAGGAAGTATCTGTTCATTAAGCTCATTTATTTTAAGTTTTAAGTTTGCAATTACCTCACTGGGATTCTGCCCCCTAAGCATAATGACGATTCCCTGAATCACATCATCTTCACTATTTAAGCCCACTTGCCCCAAACGAGGTTTGGAAGATACACTGACTTCTGCCACCTGTTTTACCCGGACAGGGGTAGAACCTTTCACTTCTATCAAGATATTTTCAATATCTTCAACACTTTCAAGCAGCCCGATTCCGCGCACTACATAAGCCTGACTACCCTTCTGTATCATATCGCCTCCTACATTTATATTACTGTTGCCCACAGCCTCATAAACTTGCAAAGGAGATAAACCGTAATTTTGCAATTCTGCCGGATTTACTTTTATTTCATACATTTTCTCTTCCCCTCCGAAACTGGCCACAGTGGCAACACCCGGCACGGAAAGTATCTCCCGCTGTACCACCCATTCATTAATAGCCGTAACCTCACGTACAGGCAAATCGCTCCGTAGCACATATCTGAATATCTCGCCCGTTGCTCCGGAAGGAGGTTCTATAGAAAGTTCTGCTCCTTCTGGTAAGTCAATGTCCTGTACCCTGTTCGAGGCATATTGCTGAGCATAAAAATCGTCTACCCCATCTTCAAACAAAACCGTTACAACCGACAGACCAAATAAAGATGTGGAACGGACATCCGTTTTTCTGGGGATCGTATTTAACTGTTGCATAATGGGAAGAGTAACAAATTTTTCAACCTCTTCCGCACTACGTCCGGGCCATTGGGCTATAATCTTCACACGCGTGTTGGTAACATCCGGATAAGCCTCAATAGGGGTACTTTTGAAACACAGAATCCCGGCAACCAACAAAATAACCGTTAAAAAAAGAATCAAAATATGATTCCGTAATGAAAAAGCAATTATATTTTCTATAAATTTATGCATAACACGCTAAAAACTAAAGTTAAAAGGAGAATCCGGAAACAGCTATTTCACATACAAAATCCGATTATTTCAGCTGGGAGTATATCAACAATTGGTTTTCTATGACCACACTCTCACCTCCGGATAATCCGGATTGGATATAAATCATTTCATCTACCTGGCCATCCGGTGTTACTTCACGCACCTCAAAACCGTCACGATCACGCTGAACAATCACAAAATAACGATTGTCGTCAAACACTAATGCACTTGTAGGAACTGCTATTTCCAGAGAATCACTTACAGCAGTCAGCTTTACAACCACCGACATTTCCGGTTTGAACTTCAAATCTTTATTGGAAACATAAATACGAGCTTTCAGGACATTTTCTTCCGGATCAAATACTTGCGACAACTGATTTATATTTCCGTAAAACAACTGGTTTGGATATGAAAGCAGCTGAATCTCAGCCTCCATTCCTTCTTTAACCGCTGTCAGGTTTCCTGCATATACGTTTACCGTAACCCAAACAGAACTAAGATCTGCAATAGTAAACAAAACCTCACCTCCTGCAGCAACCGTAGTCCCGGAAGAAAGGCTTTTATAAACAACATATCCGTCCATAGGCGCTTTAACGGAGAAAGTTCCGGATTCTGCGTTATAACCATACAACGAAAGATCTGCTTCCAGTCTTTTTAAAACAGCTGTAGCCTGCTGTAAACGAGCTTCAGCTTCAAACAATTCTTTTTCAGAAAGCATTTCGTCCTGAGACATTAGCTGTGCCGTTTTCCACTGCCTTTCCGCTATTTTCTTTTCAGATAGTGAAGCAACCAACTCCGCTTGCAGAGCACTTAACTCCGAACTACGCAATTCAAATAAATTTTGTCCTTTGTTTACGTAATCACCCAACAACACATACACACGATCCACAACACCATTCACCAACGGCACATAATTTATCACCTTATCCCGGTCGTATTCCACTTTACCGGTCAATGTAAGCTCTTCCTTTCTATTTTTGAGAAACGCTTTTTCTGTTTTGACAGACTGGATAAATGTAGGTTCTGTCAACGGATTTTTTTCCTCAGGCCGCACTGTGGTTTTCTGACAAGCAGTAAAAACCAAAAGAACGAGTCCGAAAAAAACAATATTTGTCCTGATATTCATATATCGGTTTATTTTTAATTATTCAACACTGTTTTCACTTTCAAAGGCAGTCAAAGATGCATTAATAACATATTGCAATTCAGACCAATATATATCCAAATTTTTCCTGACGGTCAGTATGGTATGCATATTGCTTTTATAAGCTTCAATAAAATCCACATATTCCAAAGCGCTTATATTTTTAGTCTGAAAATTACGGGTATAAACATCCATCATCCGGTCAAGTTCTGACAATAAAGGATTGGAACTGATTTTCCGGTTAAAATCATAGGCCGCTTTATAATTCAGGAAAGCCTCTGCAACCTCATTTTCTATCACATTCCGCAACAATACCGCCTGCATCCGGCTCTGTTCCTTTCCTACCTCGGAAGCTTTAATATTCCCTTGATTCCGGTTGAAAAACGGCAAATCAACAGAAACTCCAAATCCAATAAAATCTCTCCACACACCTCCGTAACGATCGTAATTCATACCTACAGTGACATCCGGTACACGCATGGAACGTTCATACCTAATTGATTTTTCAAAATACTGTTCCTGTAAACGAGCCATTTTTATATCCGGCCGGTGTTCATAAGCCAATTGAAGCAAATCAGAAAACACAATGTTTTCCGGAAGCGGGTACCCTTCTTCCTCCCTGTCTATTTCTAAACGGTTATAAGAATCCAAATTCAAGAGAACCTTCAGCGTACGCTGCTGTCCGTTAAACATCACCTGAACCTCATTTTTTTCATTTTCCAATTCCAACAAAGAAGATTCCAGCCTCAGAAGTTCCGTACGAGCTATATTACCGGACACAAGTTGTTTCCTGTAAGATTCAATCAATCCGGATAAAGATTCTTCCCATACAGTGAGGATTTGCAGGTAGGACTGTGAATAATAAGTTTCATAAATCGTTTTACTCAATTCGCTCTTCAACCCACGCAATACCTCGGCAAATTCCTGCTCCGCAATTTCTTTTGACACATTTTCCCGTTTTATTAGCTTGGAACGCTTACCTGCCGTATAAATCAGTTGCGACAGTTCTACACTAAACTCCATATTGCGCCCGAACTCCCCAAATAAAGGCGGAATAACTTCTCTCACACCTTCACGCTGCCCTTCCGTACTCCATAAATTCAACTGGCTTACCGACAATGACGGATTTTCCCATACTTTGGCCTGAATAATGGCAGCATCGACCAGCTCGATATTATACTGTTCGGCTATAAGCTGAAGGTTCTGTTCCAGAAACAATTTTTCTATTTGCCAATGATTTAGCCGAATCACAGGGACATCCTGCGCATGAAGAAGAGTAAAAAAACCAATACCTATCAATAACCCTAAAAAATACCTTTTCATTTCTACCTGTTTAACGTCACAAATGTATAGAGCAGACATTAAACGTTTTTTTGAAAGAGATTAGAAAAACATTAAGCTAAGATTAAAATCAAATTAAAAAATGAGGACAAAAAAATCCGTCTGCCGGAATAACCGACAGACGGATAACATATAAAATAGGATTGTATTTTTTAATTTACTTCCAGATCTACATCAAATTGTTCATGCCAAGGTAAACCTTGCTTGTTCAACTGCTCCATAAACGGATCCGGATTAAACTCTTCCACATTAAAGACACCCGGTTTACGCCATTCACCTTTCATGAACATCATAGCACCTATCATTGCGGGCACTCCGGTTGTATAACTTACTCCCTGGGTTCCGGTTTCTTCAAATGCCTTTTCATGGCTGCAATTATTATAAATATAATAAGTTCTTTCTTTTCCGTCTTTTTTACCACGAATACGGCAACCGATGGAAGTCCATCCGGTATAATTTTCACCCAAATCTCCCGGATTCGGCAACACTGCTTTCAGGAATTGAATAGGAACAATCTTTTGCCCGTTGTATTCCACTTCGTCAATACGCGCCATACCGATATTCTGTATCACACGTAAATGTGTAAGATATTCCTGTCCGAAAGTCATCCAGAAACGTGCACGTTTCAAAGTAGGATAATTTTTTACCAAAGATTCCAATTCTTCATGATATATCACATAAGATTCACGAGGGCCTATTTCCGGATAATTCAACGGTTTATGTATTTCATGAGGTTCTGTCTCAACCCATTTTCCGTTTTCCCAGTATTTACCTTTTTGGGTAACTTCACGGATATTAATTTCCGGATTGAAGTTAGTGGCAAAAGCTTTCCCATGATCTCCGGCATTACAATCAACAATATCCAGGAAATTTATTTCATCAAAATGATGTTTAGCCGCATAAGCCGTAAACACACTGGTCACTCCGGGGTCAAATCCACAACCCAGAATAGCAGTTAAACCGGCCTCTTTAAATTTATCCTGATATGCCCACTGCCATTTGTACTCGAACTTAGCTTCATCTTTCGGCTCATAATTAGCTGTATCCAGGTAATTAACACCACATTCCAGACAAGCATCCATTATAGTTAAATCCTGGTAAGGCAGGGCTACATTGATTACCAGTTCCGGTTTGTGTTCCTTAAACAATTTTACAAGTTCTGGTACACTGTCGGCATCAACCTGTGCAGTCCGGACTGTAACACCATAACGTTTCTTTACTTCATCCGCGATAACATCGCACTTGCTTTTGGTACGGCTGGCCAACACGATATCTGTAAAAACATCAGCATTTTGCGCCACTTTATGCACTACCACCGTGCCTACGCCTCCGGCTCCAATAATCAAAACTTTTCCCATTTTCAAACAAGAAATTAAAATGTTAATTATGTAGTAAATAAAAAGAATCTGAGTACAGTCTCTTACTGCAGATTTATTATGATAACACTTTTGCAAAAATAATTGTTTTTTCCAAATATACGGGGATATATAAATTAAATTCAGCCGACTGCCCCAACAAATAGGATTTTATAATAAATTATTCCTTTTCATCTTCTTTAGAATCAATCTAAATAAGTATCTTTGCGCCGCAAATCATTATAAAATTATTGTAACGGTGAAATTATCAGAACTGAAAACCGGCGAAAAAGCCTCAATTGTAAAAGTTTCAGGACACGGAGGTTTCCGCAAACGAATTGTGGAAATGGGTTTTGTAAAAGGCAAAGTGGTAGAAGCAGTACTTAATGCTCCGTTAAACGATCCTATCAAATACAAAGTGATGGGATATGAAGTTTCTTTACGCCGAAGCGAAGCGGCTTTAATAGAAGTTGTCAGCGAAGAAGAAGTTTCCCAGCAACTGAACGCAGGAAACGGATTTAACACCCTTATTGAAGAAGAAGTTCGCCGCATAGCATTGGACGAACGTAAAAAAATAACCATAGCCCTGGTAGGAAATCCTAATTGCGGAAAAACAACGTTATTCAACTACGCTTCCGGCAGCCATGAACATGTGGGTAACTACAGCGGTGTAACCGTAGATGCCAAAGAAGGAAACTTCGAATTTAACGGGTACAAAATCAAATTGGTTGACCTCCCGGGTACTTACTCCCTTTCGGCTTATTCCCCGGAAGAACGTTACGTGCAGGAATTCATTACGGAAGAAATGCCTGATATTATTATCAACGTAGTAGCAGCTTCCAATCTGGAACGTAACCTGTACCTGACAACACAACTAATCGACATGAATGTCCGGACAGTTGTGGCTCTTAACATGTACGACGAGTTAGAAGCCAGCGGGGATAAACTGGATTACATCAAACTGGGGAAACTGTTAGGCATTCCTTTCGTACCCACAGTTGCACGTAAGAAAAAAGGATTTGACGAGTTATTTACAACCGCCATCAAATTATATGAAGGTGGCGATGTACTGACAGAAGAAGGGATTCTGATCCCGTCCGTCCGGCATGACCGTCTGTTAGACGAATACCACCATGACATCAACATCCACCATCAGCACGGAGAAAAGGCTCATCAGTCCGATTTGGAGGGGGAACATCGAATCCATGAAACCGTCCGTCACATTCACATTTATTACGGAGCAGAAATAGAACGCAGCATCCAGGCTTTAAAAAAGCCGCTGACGGCAGATCCGGACTTATGCGCTATTTTTCCACCCCGCTTTTGGGCTATTAAATTACTGGAAAAAGACCAAACGATTGAAAGATACATTGACAACGTATCCAATGCTGCAGAAATACTGGAAGCACGGGATAAAGAAATAAAACAACTGACTTCCGATTTAAATGAAGACATAGAATCTTTCATCACCGATGCGAAGTACGGATTCATTTCCGGAGCTTTAAAAGAAACTTATACTGAAACTAAAAAGGAAGATAAATACAAACGCACTTCAAGGATTGATGCACTGGTCACCAATAAGTACCTGGGATATCCCATTTTTATCCTTTTTATGTTCATCATGTTCCAATGTACGTTCTGGCTGGGACAATATCCTATGGACTGGATTGAAAGCGGTGTAGGATGGCTTGGCGACAAGATACACGACCTGATGTCACCCGGTCCTCTACGCGACCTGCTGGTTAACGGGATAATAGGAGGAGTGGGAGGAGTCATCGTTTTCCTTCCTAACATCCTTATTTTATACTTCTTCATATCTTTGATGGAGGATACCGGATACATGGCTCGCGCAGCCTTTATCATGGATAAAATTATGCACAAAATGGGACTGCACGGGAAATCGTTTATTCCGTTAATCATGGGCTTCGGCTGCAACGTTCCCGCTATCATGTCAACACGGACAATAGAAAACAGGAACAGCCGGATGATCACTATCCTGGTCAACCCATTCATGTCCTGCAGCGCCCGTCTGCCCGTATATCTATTACTTGCCGGGGCTTTTTTCCCACAACATGCAGGATTGGTTCTTTTCGGCATTTATTTTACCGGAATTGTGCTGGCCGTCATTTTTGCACGTCTTTTCAAACGGTTCCTGTTTCCAAAAGATGAAACCCCTTTTGTTATGGAATTACCTCCTTACCGGGCTCCGACAGCACGCTCCACATTGATACATACGTGGGAAAAAGGGAAACAATACCTGAAAAAAATGGGAACAGTCATTCTGCTGGCTTCTATTGTCATCTGGTTTTTAGGATATTATCCACGTCCGGAAAAAGAAGAATTAACTGCTGCTGAAACAACGGAACAACAGGAAAATTCATATATCGGACAAATTGGACATTTCATCGAACCGGTTATGCGCCCTTTGGGATTCGACTGGAAAATCAGCGTTGCTCTGCTGTCCGGAGTAGCCGCTAAAGAAATTGTTGTCAGTACACTCGGCGTATTATACACCGGTGATCCGGACGAAGACTTCACCTCACTCGGCGAACGGATAAAAGCAGATAAAAGGCCGGACGGTACATTAGTATTTACCCCTGTCGTCGCACTCTGTCTTATGCTCTTTGTCCTGATTTACTTCCCTTGTATAGCCACAATAGCGGCTATCAAAAATGAAACAGGAAGTTGGAAATGGGCACTTTTCGCAGCCGGATATACTTTGCTCCTTGCCTGGCTCGTGGCTTTCGCCGTATTCCAGATTTTCGGCTGACAGATTCTCTAAACATCCCTGATTTATAACTTACATACTGAACCTTTTAGAAGACTTTTTTGTTCTTCTAAAAGGTCTTTATATATATTATTTATCCGTCTATAATTATTTATCAAAATATCAACTTATGAAACGTTTATACATTTCCGCTTTACTCCTTATCTTTTCTTTCACTTCCTGTTTATTGGCTCAATGGAAGCCGGATGTGTTGGGAGAAGGGTTTGAACAGCTCATCATTGAAATGCCTGATGATTACGAAGGCAAAGTAAACTGTGCTTTGGTACGTTCTCTGTCTGAACAACCTACAACAAAGGCCGTACTATATATCCACGGATTTAATGATTATTTCTTCCAGGCAGAACAGGCACAGGAATATAACAATCACGGATATGACTTTTTCGCAGTAGACCTGCGTAAATACGGACGGGCTTACCTGCCCCACCAGAAAAGGGGAAACATCCGAAGTCTTGACGAGTATTATGCCGATATAGACACTTGTCTCAGCATCATAAAAAAAGATTATCCGGAAATCATTCTTGCAGCACACTCCACCGGAGGATTAATAGCCAGCGTATATGCACAAGATCACCGACAAAATCTACCGGTAAAAGGCATAGTGCTAAACAGCCCTTTCCTCGATATGAATTTTTCTGGATTTAAAGAAGCGATCGGTGTTCCGATTGTATCTGCTTTGGGAGGCATCATGCCAAACGTAGAAATAAGTTCCGGCGAAGACGATTTTTATGCACAAAGTATTCATCAGGATTATAATGGGGAATGGGACTATAACCTGGAATGGAAACCGGCTGTATCTATTCCGGTAAGCTTCGGCTGGACACGTGCCATCCACAAAGGGCATAAGAAAGTACAAAAAGGAATGGATATTCCATGCCCTATACTCGTTTTACACTCTGACAAATCTGTTTACGGAGACAATTTCTCTGAAGATTTTATGAAAGGAGATGCCGTACTTGATGTAGCAGATATACATGAATACGGCCTTATGCTCGGAGAGCAAGTAACAATAGCCACCATTGAAGACGGGGTTCATGACTTAGTTCTTTCCTCACCGGAAGTACGGGAAACCGTTTATATGATTATTTTCTCCTGGCTTCAGGAAAAAGGATTATAACCCAATCATTTCTGCACAATACAACAATGAAAACTGAAAAAGATAAAATGCTGGCTGGAGAAACTTACGATCCCGGTGACCCGCAGCTTATCACACGTTGGCATTTTGCAAAGAAACTGACTCAGGAGTACAACCAGACAGACACTTCAAACCGTGAATTGCTGGACAACATATTATCCAAGCTTCTGGGTTCCAAAGGTAAAAATGTATGGATAGCTCCTCCGTTCCATGTGGACTATGGAGAGAACATATATATAGGTAATAATTGTGAAATCAACATGAACTGTGTATTCCTTGACTGTAACACAATAACGATAGGGGATAATTCCGGAATTGGCCCTAACGTGCAAATATACGCGGTAGGTCATCCGGTGAATCCACAGGAAAGGCTTAATTACAGGCAGGATAATTCTTTTCCTTTCTGGAAATCAGTCACAGCTCCCGTTACCATAGGAAAAAATGTATGGATAGGAGGTGGTTCCATTCTTTTGCCCGGAGTAACCATAGGCGACAATACAACGATCGGAGCCGGCAGCGTAGTGACACATTCTATTCCACCCAATTCTTTAGCTGTAGGATCGCCCTGTAAAGTAATCAGAACTTTCTGAACCGTATAAAAAAAACAATGCTTTCATATTATAGATGAAAGCATTGTTTTTTATGTTCTATGTGGCAAAAAGCCAATATACTTAATTATTTCTTCTTCCGAAAATACGCAACAAGTAAAGAAACAAGTTAATAAAGTCCAGGTATAACTCCAAAGCTCCTAAGATAGCCAACTTAGAAGCAGCTTCCCCTTCACCGGCTTCCAGACTGAGTCTTTTCAGTTTTTGGGTATCAAAAGCAGTTAAGCCGACAAAAATAATAACTCCGGCATACGTAGTAATCCAATAAAAAACCGATCCTTGCGCCCATATCAAATTAACCACAGAGGCAATAATTAACCCGAACAAGCCCATCATTAATATATTACCCCATCCGGAAAGATCTTTTTTAGTCACCATACCATATATGCTCATTCCTCCAAAAGTAATTCCGGTTACCCCGAAAGTAGTGGCTATGGAATCGAACTCAAAGACATAGAAAATAGAAGCCATTGTAGCGCCTGTCAGCAAAGAATAAATAACAAACAGCAACATGGCTGTCTGAGACGATATTTTATTTATCATGGAAGAAACGACAAATACCAATCCCAATTCTGCTATCAGCATACCGAAGAACACTCCCTTGCTGCCAAATATAAAAGACATCATACTATCTGAACGGGCAACCACCCATGCCGTCAGAGCCGTAATGAACAAAGCCAGACACATACGTCCGTAAACCTTGGTCATAAAACCGGTAACCATTGCATCGATAGCATTCTTCTCGTCTATCGTCTCATAACGTTCCATTGATTCCATAATTCTTCCCCGCAATTAATTTAAATTATTATTTCTTTATTGTTTTAATAGCCTTCCGTAGGCGTGCAATCGTTTCTTCTTTCCCGATAATTGCAATAATATCAAACATATGAGGTCCTTTAGCTGCACCAACCACAGAAAGACGAAAAGCATTCATCACCCCGCCAAGGTTATAACCTTTTTCTTCAATCCACTTCTTCACTTCATATTCCGTACGTTCTGCCGAGAAATCGTCTATCCCATCAAGCACTCCGATTAACTGTTGCATCTGCTCCGGAGTTTCTTCTTTCCAGCGCTTCTGCACCGTTTTAGCATCATACTCCGCCGGAGCTTCAAAGAAGAAATAAGTCTGATCCCATAATTCGTGAACAAAGCTCACCCTTTCCTTTACAAGAGATACTATTTTGACAAGCTTTTGAGAATCCTCAACAATATCTTTTTCCACAAGGATGTGCTGGTAAAGATCTGCTATTTCTTCATCAGATTTCATCATCAGGTACTGGTGGTTAAACCACTTACCTTTTTCATAATCAAATTTAGCGCCACTCTTGCTCACTCTTTCAAGAGAGAACAAGTTAATCAGTTCCTGCATAGAGAAAATTTCCTGATCTGTTCCCGGATTCCATCCCAACAAGGCTAGGAAGTTTACAACCGCTTCAGGAAAATATCCGGTTTCCCGGTAACCCGAATAAGTTTCGCCATGAGCGCTATGCCAATCCAGCGGGAATACAGGAAATCCTAAACGGTCACCATCACGT
Organism: Bacteroidota bacterium; assembly: GCA_023391625.1. GTDB lineage: Bacteria > Bacteroidota > Bacteroidia > Bacteroidales > Paludibacteraceae > QVMH01. The sequence goes on from JAEWAN010000006.1 coordinate 165,128, forward strand.
TTGCTCAATTTTCCATTGCCATCCGGTTTCAGCAACAAAGGTAAATGAGCAAAACGAGGCATCACTGACTCCCAACCCAGATAACGATATAACAAAACATGCAACGGAGCGGAAGGCAACCATTCCTCTCCACGGATAACATGCGTAATCTTCATCAAATAATCATCCACCACATTTGCCAAATGGTAAGTAGGAAGATCGTCTGATGACTTATAAAGTACCTTATCATCCAGTACGGAAGAATTTATAACCACTTCTCCACGAATCAGGTCATTTACTTTAACCTGTTCATTGGGTTCTATCTTGATACGGACAACATAATTTTCTCCATTTTCAATTCTCTCTTTTACCTCTGCTTCTGACAAAGTTAATGAGTTTTTCATACCCATACGAGTAGAAGCGTCGTATTGGAAATTAGCTATCTCAGAACGTTTAGCTTCCAGTTCAACAGGAGTATCAAATGCAATATAAGCCAACCCGGCTTTAAGCAGCTGATCCACATACTGACGGTAAATCGCTTTACGTTCACTCTGCCGGTAAGGGCCGTAAGGGCCGTCCACCCCAACACCTTCATCTACCTTTATCCCCAACCAGTCGAGGGCTTCCAGGATATAATCTTCCGCACCGGGTACAAAACGGGTGGAATCTGTATCTTCAATACGTAATAAAAAATCGCCGTTATGCTGTTTCGCAAATAAATAATTATATAATGCCGTACGTACACCGCCTATATGAAGCGGTCCGGTAGGACTGGGTGCAAAGCGCACTCTAACTTTTTCCATTTCTAATCATTAAATTTTTATTCTGCAAAAATAGTGATTTTTCCCAAACCTGATTTTATCTTATAACAAACATTTAGACAAAAACAGCAAACCATCCGGAAAACCCGGATGGTTTGCCATTAAAACTAAAATACGGAATTAATTGAAGGTTATAACCTTTTCAGATTGATCTGTCAATACAATCTTTACCGTCTTATTGTCATCTGAGATATTTACGGATTTTACCGGAGTTAATTCATTACGATTGAAAGCCTTATCTCCTTGTTTCCACAACTCAAGCGTTACATAAATCTTTTCGTTTTCTACTCGGTCAGTAGCATTTATCACTTCACAAACTTCACTTACCGGATGCAAGCCTTCCGCACGGACAAACTCCATACCACCCCATCCTGCCAAAGAAGCCATGGCCAGACGATACTCTCCATTTTCCAGGATGTAAACATTCTCGTCACCGAACTGACGTATAGTCTGTCCCAACGGACGTTCCAACTGAGGCAAAGAATAATGACCTAAACGAATGTCCGTAGCTACCGGTGTAGTTACTTTATCCACTCTCAAAATACCGTTAGGCAATGGTATGTCTGCCAACTGGAACTTAATATCATGATTTGTTTCCAGTATTGCATCACGACGGTAAACCCCATCTTCAAAGCCTTTAAATGTATAAAGGCGTAAAACTTCCCATTCGTTTTTACCGTTTTTCACAGCATAGTTCATAGAAACTTCGCCGTTTTTGCCATCTGCCATCCAAGGGAACTGGCTGTTATATGAAAGTTTGTTATAATTCTCACTACTGCGGAATAACTGCCAGTCTGCAGCCACAGTTTCATGACACCATGCACGAATTTCAGAAGCACCGCTATTCGGATAATCTGTAATCAAGATATTGGATCCTTCCTGGAATTTATTATAGACATCTCCTTTTTTCAACTCATTATCCCATGCTCCACGATTTTCTATTGCAGTCCAGAAAATGTTATCTTCCGGAAGGAGCAGACCCAGGAATGCTTTACCACACCAATATACGCTACCACGACAGCTGTATATCTGTACAGCCGGTTCAAATGCGCCATAAAAACCTAAAGTAGGCACACGGTCCTGAAGGAAATGAGGATTCTGAAGGAATTGCAGGATAGTGCTTGAAGCGATATAACGCATCCAACCGTAATTGATAGAAGAATCATTCAGGAATCCTAACATTGGGAATGGAACAATAGCTCCGAAACGGTAACAAATACTGCGTCCCCACATAACCATCTGTCCGTTCTTATTAAACGCATACGGATAATTACCAGCAAGATCCTTTAGGTTGGCCATAAATTGTTCCGCATATTCCGGATAAAATTTCTTACCGTATAATTCCGACCATACCGGGCCATACATCTGGAATGCCCACATACTATAATAGTCGAAAGCAGGATTATCATTATACCAGCCCTGTCCGCGATAAAAAGCCAGCGATTCTTCCAGATATTTTACCAGTAAAGTTTCGTTCACTTCATAACCCTGATCTTTAAAGAAACTCAAAACAAAGATATTGAAGAATTTCCAGTTAGAGTCAACAGTAGGTCCGTCGCCATAGCTAAGCATTACGGCAGCCAAAGCATCTTTTTGTTCTTGCGTCATCGGCTCCCATAAAATTTCAGGGATAACAGACAGTGAAATGGCCAAAGCACCGAATTCCACCAAATTCTGGTGAGGTCCACCATTAGGAGAACGGTGTTTAATATAACTTGGGCTTTCCGGATTAATCAGGTTTAAAAGCTGATGTTGGTAATACTCTGCTACTTTGATGTTATTCAATACTAAATCCGGCTTTTCTCTTAATAGAGGAGCTGCCACAAACAACGTACGGCAAAGACCTTCCAGCTTTTCGGTAGGAACCTGTCCTTCATTACGGGGATAACTTTTCCCCGGTTGTTTCGGGAACTGCATCGGATCATCCAGGTTGTGAATATAACTAAATGCTCCGCTCAGCAGGTATTCTGCCGCATCAACCCAGTGCTGACGGGTAACACCGGTCAAAGGACTTTGCTGATAATCCGGTTGCTGAACTACAAATACATTTTTGGGGAGTTTCTTTTCTTTCTTGGTTTCCTTTGCACACGAAGCCGTGAAAAAAAGGATAAAAGCCATTGACAATAATGAAATGGTCTTCAATGTTTCTTTCTTCATGGGGTTAAATTAAATTATTCATTGATAGTTATTAAAATCAAAGCAGGTATACCGAAGGGTATCGTTTGGACAAAAATACTCCTTTTTATTTAAATACAAATAGAAAATAGTGACGTATATAGACTAAAAAGGTTCAATTTTGAATCAACAATCATGCGACAAGGATTACTGAATCGGATTGATTATTCTTTTTACACGGGATAACTTTTTTGCAAAGCAACATGAACCGGTTAAAAACCGGAACAAATATCATATTTCCGGCAACAAAATGCTGAAACTATGAGCCTGCCCCAGCTTCTATACTCCACACCTGTCCGATACGGATTGAATACAGGAGACAATCCGGTTACTTACCGGACAGATTTCCTCAAACAAACATCTCTGTCAGAGTTTAGCAGCTAAATCGTCAGTATACCATTTATTCGGAGCGGTCACAGACTGGTAGGCATTTTCAAAAAGAGGATATAAAGCTTCATACCTGATTCCTCTCCTTATTATCGTTTTAAGCTCCGAAGTTTGGAATGGAATTATTTTCATTCCTTCGACACACTTCTCACCGTCGCTCGAATAATATTGCATATTCTTCCGCCCCCGGAAATCCGACACCACATTAACGTGCAAAAACGTGGTTACAAATAAAGCATAAGCTTTTTGTTCTTCATGGGACAACAAATAATCCCCCAAATGCCGGGATACCGGTTCCATTTCCATACGACGCTGACTCACACGGTCTGCAAGTGTCAGTTCAATCAACAAGGAATGTTTAGGATAAACGGAAGTAGCCTCATACTGGTATGTAATGTCTTCACTTCCTCCGGCAGCATGCGTTTTCGGAAGCAAATCCGCATCTAAAGACAAATTCAGGAAATCTAAAATGCGCCCTTCCCGGTTGCTTACCTTATACCAAATGATACCGACTATATACTCAAAAATCGTAGGGATATCAGCGTTATTCGTCACAAGGGCACGAATATTACTATCATTACGGGCTTCAAAATCGCTCAACAGTTCCAGAAGTACTTTATCGCTAAACCGCGAATCGATCAGCTCATTAAACCGCCGATGGCGTTCATCATCCACAAATTCCTGAACATCAGCCAACGACTTCACTGCAATACCATAATCCGTCTCCAACTTACGATACAAATCAGAATCGGTCATACGATAATTCGGGATGATATGCTCAAGTCCGCAATCAAAAGGCAATGCATCTGACTTTCTAAAAGCAATCTCTTTTAAATTGCCCATACACAAGTTGAAAAAACATTTTGGAACCAATGTCAATTCCACCCGACCGTCTTTAAAAGAAACCGTATCCGTTATTCCGAAATAGCGTTTATTAAGGTCATAATAATCAGCAAGGGTAGCCTTTGCCTTAAAAAGATGCATCAACTTAAAGAACTGCTCTTTAAGTTCCGTCTCCGTCTCACAGCCTAACACAGGCACCCGGTTAAGAGCAGCGGCCCGTAACCGCCTTATCTTCAAAATGCTTGTCGTCTTAAAAAACAGCTTCTTCCAGTGCACGCCAATGGTTATCATGCTACACGCATTCAATAGGTCAATCAACGACTCACCGGAATTCTTATCCAGATTTTTTAAAGCTACATATAAAGAATAATAAGGTTTATCATATTGCTTCGCTCCGGGTTTACGGCTTTTACGATTCATACCGACCTTACAAATCAGGTCTTCCGTAACAGGATTAGCCATCAATTCCCGATATGCCTCCTGATAGTTATCCATAGTCATTAATGTATTGACTATGACTTCATCCACAGAAGTCTGTCCCTTCCGCAAACGCTTGATTTCATCCACAATAAAACGGAACTTTTCTTCAGACGTAATCAGAGGCAATAAATAAGTAAACTCATCTTTAGTCAGATATTCCAACTCTTCCAGAACCAGAATAAGCACAATAAAAGGTCTTACAATATCTCCGTCAATATTGTTGCTTGTTTTCAACAACTGTTTGAAATAAATATAACTATCCGAAGGTACCTGAAGCAGATTATCGGGAGCAAAATTCCCGGTGACTGCAATTTTACGCAATGCTTCCCCTACTTCCGTCAGCAATCGGTTTTCTGAAATTAACCCTAAGTCAATAAGTCCGGAAGTCTTTTCACGGGCATCTTTCGGTTTATTGTTAGCTGCTCCGGTGAGGAACCCGTTATCATGCATAAAATCATAATAAGCAGCCTGCAAGACATCGTTCCCCGACCAGACCTCGCCCGAATGTTCTTTCCAAAATGAGGCAAGCAACTCCAACTGCTTTTCAATTTTCACATTGAAATCGGCAGTCCGGAAACTGGTAGTTCCAAGTGACCAGCAATAACTCTTGTAAGTGTACATACCTTAACCGAAATTTGTAATTAACACTTCATTAGAAGCTTTACTCCTGTCTTTTTTATGATAATTCGAATTACCATAATGATAATCAAGATGATGAATCACATAATCCGGAGCACGTTCAGCCCACTCCCGAAGGATTTCATTCTCCTTATCCCCGCTCTTCAACACATTAGACAATGCAAATTTTATGCCACGTGCATTTGCTTCGTCAAGATAATCAAGCAAATGCCTTTCAAGCTCTGCATTCCATCCGTTACTCTCATTATAAGTGGCACAAGTTACCAAATACGGCGGATCGGCATAAATCAAGCTTTGCTCGGTAAGCCCATCAAGGCGAACATCCCGAAAATCGACCGAAGAGAATTCAAATCTCCGGTCTTTTAGTTTATCGGAGAAACGCTGAACTTTTGTTTTCATCCTGTTATTAAAATCTCTTTTCCCTACAGGAAGATTAAATTCTCCTTTGTTGTTAAAACGGATTTGATTATTGAAAGCAAATATTATCAGGGTAAAGAGCATAAAATAATAACGATCGTCCCGCTCCACACGATTATTCATATCTGTCCGCAAATGATTGTACTTCTCACGATTAAAAGCACCCAATCCCCTGTTACTCTCACAATGATAAAACGAATACCCGTTTATTTTGCTATCCGACAAACCATAATCAGATATGATATCTTCTATCGAAGCAATTACATCCGCAGCCGCATAACGGCGAAACAAATCAAAGATATGGATAATATTAGAGTCAAAATCATTCAGCACCACCCTGCCCGCCAAAGCATTGACCCCGACATTTCCTCCCCCGCAAAACAAATCGACCAGCACATCTATATTCCCAGGGAATAATGGCATAATCTGCGAAAGCAGCTTAAACTTTCCCCCTGTATAATTAAGCGGCGACTGCACCCAATCCGGACTGTTTTTTAATCGTTGCAGACACATACAAATAAACGTTCCTGGTTGTCTTCTATTTTAGATTTACCTGTTGTAAAGGCTTTATGCGAACGCGAGAAGACACTTACCCGTCCTTTGGCCTCCAGCACCCTCATAATATCCGTATCATCCATCTTGGCATTTGAACGTCCATTCCCCTTTTTAGCCATATTATTATAAGACAGTACAATATATCTCGTATGCAGATTCTCAACAAGATCGGCAAAAGCATCAGCAGCCTTCATTGTACAGAAATCACTTTTCTTATCCTTCTGGGCAAATTTGCCGGCCACGCCCTTAACTTCCGGTTTTTCCCAACGGACAAGATTTTCATAAAGGTGATAAGCATCACAATACTGCCTGGAATTATACGGAGGATCCATATACACTATGTCTGCAAAAATATAGCGAGCCAAATTATTGCTATTATCCTGGTATATTTCCACATTTTCACAACTCTGCGCATCAATCAACCGGAAAGTAAGAAATTTCTTCTCTATTTCTTTTCCCTGGATATAAGCATCAAAATGTCCCACAGTATTTGCTATGCGGTCAATATTATAAATCAGAGTAGCAAGAAGAATATAATATTCTTTTTCCGTCAATTCCGCACGCCTGTCTTCTATATCCTGACGTACATAACCTATTAACTTTGAAACTCCGTAATCAAAATATTTACCTCCGAAATTTTCAGAGAAATAATTATCCTCAAGAGTGTTGACATCGATACAATTATATTCATTCAGGATAGTATGCAGTTTTTCCTTATCCCAATGTCCGTCGGCAAAGAAGCCTTTGTAAATCACATTATTGGTACAAAGCAAGTCATTCATGATAACCCGGTCATATAAAGGGATTGCCTTATGAGCAACCGCACCCGTACCGGCAAAGATATCGCAAAAAGAATAAGCATCCGGACATTCCCGTTGAATAATCTCCAGAATCCAATCAGTCAGTTTAGCTTTATTGCCAATGTAACGGCGGCTTTCCAAGCCTATGGGTTTGGGAACAAAAGCATTCATGAAAATTGAAAGATAACGTTGCCCGTACTTCACCTTTTCTTCCGCCACTCGAAGAGCTTCCATCATAAGATCCGGATATTGTTGTGACAACGTTTCCACTATGCGGTCACTGGCCAACTGCACAATCAGTTTCTCACTGTCAAGACCATACGTATGCGCCAGTTTAATAAGATGTCCGTCCGTAGGCACTCTCTTACCATTTTCTATCCGACTCAGCAACGTAAAATCAATGTCCGCTTCTGTTGCAACCTGCTGGAGCTGCATTCCTTTTTCTTCTCTTATTGTCTTTAATATTTTTCCTATCGCATACATTGCCACATACTTTTGACATTATGTGACAAAAATACAAAACAAACATTCACAGAAACAACTTTTAAGACAAAAGTTTTCAACAGTTACCAAAGAGCGGTTACAGTTTTACAGAATTTTTATGCCCAGACCCCGTAAGCCCAATAAAAAAACTTTCTCATTATTTAGTCCGATGATATTCTAATAATGAGCACTTTTTCACCTTTCAACTTATGCAAAATACTTACAAAGATTTCTTCATTCCTAAAAAAAGAATCGCTATATGGTTCCGGCATATCTCCTCTTTTAATCTTTTCCTGAAACTGATCCAGTTCTTTAATAACCTGTTTTACTTTGGGAGAATATTCATAAATATACACATGAAAACCAAAATCCATAACAGCCTCATAATAATAAAACTTATGCTCCAAAGGCTCACTATTTCCTATCCACTCTTTGTCTTCACAAGTATACATATCCTTCAATATACTAAGCCACAAATACACGTCTTTTACGTCTACCACAACTACATTCTTAATATCCTTCCGGGACAACACTCTCTGTTCCACCGGTAGGTAAACAGAGTCTGCCACCTCCCATGTTTTGTCATGCACAGCCTCAATACGGCATGTATATGCCAATATAGAATCACTTTCTTCATATTGAGGATAATTCCACCCGGAAATAGTGTCTCCTTGATTATAATCGCCTATAAAAGATCCATAATCCGTATAATAAGTTATCAGCTCCGTACCGTCATTCAAGCGAACCAGAAAAGTCACTTCATATCTCTCATACTCTGCAAAAACGCTTAACGTAAAAAGGCATAAGCAGGCCAAACCCAGGATTTTTTTCATAATAATCTGTTTACTAAGGTTCCAACAAATGTAACATAATAATACGAAAACAAAAAAGCACCTGCTTGAGGCAGATGCTTTTAATATTATATGAAAAACAGGATTATTCCTGATTCAATGTTACACGTTTAAACGCAGTAGCTGTAGCGTTATTAGCTTTCAGGTAATTACCTACAGACATTTTACCGTCTTTAATGAAAGCCTGTTCAAGCAATGTAGATTCCTGGAAGAATTTGTTCAAACGACCTTGAGCAATTTTATCAAGCATGTTTTCAGGTTTTCCTTCTTCACGTGCTTTTTCACGACCGATTTCAAGTTCAGTATTAATTACTTTTTCCGGAACTGAAGTACGGTCCAAAGAAACCGGATTCATAGCTGCTACCTGCATAGCTACATCACGCATTACCTGATTTTCAATATTAGCTTCTGCAAATGCAACCACAGTAGCTAATTTATTTCCCGGGTGAATATAAGCTACAGTTGAACCACCTTCTACAAATTCGAAATAGTCTAATTCCATTTTTTCACCGGTTACACCAGAACGGTCAACAACCAAGTCTGCAATAGAACGACCATCAATCTGAAGATTTTTCAACGCATCCAGATTAGCAGGTTTCTGAGCCATAGCTGCGTCAAGGATAGATTTAGTCAAAGCGATAAAATCTTCATTTTTAGCAACGAAGTCTGTTTCGCACTTCAAAGCCAACACAGCTGCATAACCGCCTTCTGCTGCAGCTAATACGCAACCTTCTGCAGCGTCACGATCACTACGTTTTGCTGCAACAGCTTGTCCTTTTTTACGTATAATTTCAATTGCTTTTTCAAAATCGCCGTTAGCTTCGTTCAACGCGTTTTTACAATCCATCATACCCGCGCCGGTCATGCTACGCAATTTTGAGATATCTGCCATTGTTACTGCCATAATTCTAAGTCTCCTTTATTTATTTTATTAATATATTGCTTGATTAAGGGATAATAAGCTTGATAGTATTTATTAAAAAAAACGAGTTACCGGTTACTAAGAAGACTTGACAGGTCATTTCTCACACCTTGTAACTCGTTATATGATTGAAAAAAATGTTTCTCTTATTCTTCTGTTGAAACAGTTTCTTCTACTACTGCAGTGAGAGCTTCATCATCACCTTCTTCATCTTCTTTTTTCGCTTTAGCTTTTTTGCTTACACGATTTTTACGTTCTTTCACTGCTGGAGCTTCAGAGGCTTCTGCGTCAGCTTTTTCAACTTTACGTTCATCCAAACCTTCCTGAATAGCTTCGCACAATGCACCTAAAATAACTTCTACTGATTTTGTAGCGTCGTCATTAGCTGGGATTACAAAATCAATTCCGTTAGGATTAGAGTTTGTATCAACAATAGCGAACACTGGAATACCCAGGCGTTGAGCTTCACGAACAGCGATATGTTCTTTCATTACGTCCACAACAAAAAGAGCTGAAGGAAGACGGGTAAGGTCTACAATGCTACCTAAGTTCTTTTCCAGCTTTTCACGCTGACGGGTAATCTGAAGTTTTTCGCGTTTAGAGATATTGTCAAAAGTACCGTCTGTAGTCATTTTGTCAATAGTAGCCATTTTCTTGATAGCTTTGCGGATAGTAGGGAAGTTAGTCAACATACCACCAGCCCAGCGTTCAGTAATATAAGGCATACCTACTGCTTTTGCTTTATCTGCGACTACATCTTTTGCTTGTTTCTTAGTAGCAACAAACAAGATTTTACGGCCTGATTTAGCTATTTGTTTCATCGCTGCAGCAGCTTCGTCTATCTTAACAACAGTTTTGTGCAAGTCGATGATGTGGATATCGTTACGCTCCATGAAAATATAAGGAGCCATAGCCGGATTCCATTTACGTTTCAGGTGACCGAAGTGGCTACCTGCTTCTAAAAGTTGTTCAAAATTAGTTCTGGACATTTTTTTGTTTTTAAAGTTGTTTACATTCTTTGAAAATCAATTTTCAAGTAGTCTTTTTATTCCTTCCGGCTTCAAAAGAAAGAGTCTTGAAAATTTAGATACTAAACCAATTATATATTATTTACAATTATGCCCGAAGAAAGACAGCTCTCTGCGGAACATATTGTAAAAAATGAATCGTATTAACGTTTCGAGAATTGGAATCTTTTGCGCGCTTTTGGTTGTCCCGCTTTCTTACGTTCAACTTCACGAGGATCACGAGTCATAAATCCTTCTGCTTTCAATGCAGACTTGTCTTCCGGATTAATTTTAACCAATGCACGTGCCACAGCCAGACGCAATGCTTCTGATTGTCCTTTGTAGCCACCTCCATTCAGGTTAACCTTGATATCATATTTTTCTACAACACCTAAAGTGTTCAGTGGTTGTTTTACCACATACTGCAAAATAGGTGAAGGAAAGTAATCTGCAAGATCACGTTTATTAATGGTAATTTTTCCGCTTCCTTCGCTAACGTAAACACGAGCAACAGCCGCTTTTCTTCGTCCTAAAGCATTTATTACTTCCATATTGTTTATTTAAGTTTATTTATATCGATTTGTTTTGGTTGTTGAGCCTGCATATTATGTTCAGCTCCGGCAAAAACGTATAAGTTGCCGATAAGTTTATCTCCCAGACGGTTTTTAGGCAACATACCTTTTACTACTTTTTTAATCAGTCTTTCCGGACTTTTTGCCATCATTTGTTCAGGAGACATTTCACGTTGTCCTCCCGGATATCCGGTGTGACGCAAATAAACACGGTCTGTCCATTTTTTACCGGTCAGTTTCACTTTTTCTGCATTGATAATAATCACATTATCGCCACAGTCTACGTGCGGAGTAAAACTTGGTTTATACTTTCCACGCAATAACTTAGCTACTTCCGAACCCATACGTCCCAATACTAAATCGGTTGCATCTATCAACACCCATTCTTTTTTTGCTGTTGCACTGTTGACAGAAATGGTTTTATAACTTAATGTATCCACTGTTATTTTATTTTTTTGTTTAAAATTTATCTTTCATCCTCCGGTCAATCATGATTTTGAATGAGGCTAATCGGCACAAAATCAAGATACTTACCATGAAGAATCCAGACATTATTATATGGATAATAAACGGACTGCAAAGATATATCATTTTTTTTTATTACCAAAGAAATAGTTTTCTTTTTTACAAAGCGCCAAGGAGTTATCAAACACACCTTATCCCAAAAGAGGAAACCCAACAAACTTTTTTACACAAAACAAAAATCAGCAAAACCACAAAATCTATTTACAGTAGTGAATCATATAAAAAAAATCCGGTCATTATAAAGAAATCCTATTGTCTGTATTTTCTCCGGCATGTATAGAACTTTCCTTTAGTAATAATTTCAGTTCCTCATCATATTTCCGATTTATTAGATAATATATATATGTATCACTCTAATTTACTTTCTTTATCCGATTCTAAAAAATGGGGTCCACCCATATACATATTTATTCAATATTAAATGTCGAATAAATTCGACCAACGCCATTAGCCGAGCAAAAACAATAGGATTATAAGCATGTATCTTATCAATAATAAAGTATTCCCCGCCTCATTCAACAAATCCCTTTCAAATCCTTTTAGGCCTAAAAGTTGAAACCGCATCAGCACACTTGTTTTTATAAAAATTGGATACTGTGAACGAAGATTAACGTCTAAAAATGTAAGAAGTAATATCTACTTTCCCTGAAAGATAACATAAAAACAACTCTGCTAATAGTCAAAAGAATTGGATTCCTTTTCTATAGAAAAACAACAAAGAAAATCCAGCCCGACTATTAAAAATCAAAAAAAAATCAATATTTAGTTAACACTATAACATATTTTTATCTAAGTTTGCAACGAAAAAAATAACATGCCTGTATTGGGCTTTCATCGAGAGACACTAATCATATGAAGAAGATAATCACACATATAGCAACGGCTATATTATTATCCATTACGTTTTTCTCTTGCAATAGCGGAGAACTATTAAACTCTGAAGCAGATATTTTGGAAGTGATACTGCCGGAAGGCCTGAAAGTAGGAGAACCAATAATTACAAACACAACTGTACGGATTCCTAAACTAGCCATCACTCCACAGGAAAAAAGCACGTTAGACAAACAACTGAAAGAATTGACATTACAGTTTGTTCTTACCCCAGGCGCTTCAATATCCAATGAAAACACAGCACGTGATTTCACTGAGAACCAAATTTTTACAGTAACCTCTGAAGATGGTAAATGGAAAAAGAACTATGAAATTTCTTTCTTCAATGCTACTTTCAAAAAAACGGAGTTGTCTTTTGACCATTACGAAGCCGATCCCAAATACAAGTACCAGAAATTTTACGAAACAGACAGTATAGGGGCTAAACTATATGTATGGGATTCCGGTAACGCAGGATATGCCATAACTAAAAAAGGCGCTCCGGCAGAAGACTATCCTACCTCTGTAACTCCTTTCGGTCAAAAAGGAACAGGAGCTAAACTGATGACCTGCTCCACCGGAGAATTAGGCACAACATTCGGTATGCCGATAGCGGCAGGGAATCTGTTCCTCGGCTATTTTAATGTGAACATAGCAACCAAGCGTCCACTGGAAGCAACTGAATTCGGTATTCAGACGACAATGAAAAAACCGACAAAAGTCACGATGTGGTGCAAATACAAAGAAGGTCCGGAGTATAAAGACAAAGACGGCAACGTTCTCGACATCAAAGACCGTCCGGAAATCTACTCTGTATTGTACGAAGCCAAAAAAGATGAATCTGGAAATCCTATTAAACTGAACGGACACAATATCCGTACTGCAGACAACATCATATCGATAGCTGCATTAAGCGAAGAACAAGTAGAAAAAATCAGGGTTAATAACCTGGAGAAAGACCCTTATGTATCAGTAGAATTACCCTTTGAAGACAGGTTGCAATTTGATCCGGAAAAACAAGAAAACGGAGACTATTACATAGCTCTCGTCTTTTCTTCCAGTGCAAAAGGGAACTTGTTTGAAGGAGCCATAGGCAGTACGTTATTGGTTGATGAAATAAAGTTCATTACCGAATAAAAAATAACCATTAAAACATCAACAATGAAAATACGTTCCATTATTATTATATTAGCATGCCTTTTTCTATTTTCTCCGGCTACACAGGCTGCTGAAAATAAGAAAAAAGAATCCGGAAAACGTTGGCAAGAAATTAAGGATTACACAAAAGGTATCCTGCAATCGGCAGCAGCCGGAGTGGAATACCGTGTAAAAGCAGGTATCGCAATCGGAGGAACAACACCCCTACCCCCACCGCCGGAAATACAAAGTATTAAAGGATTCAACCCGTTACTCAATATCTCTCTCGAAGCTGAAATTCTGAAATCATTTTCTAAGCAATGGGGAATGAGTTTCGGGATTAAATTGGATACCAAAGGGATGAAAACCGATGCGGAAGTTAAAAATTACAGCATGAGTATGATTTCTGCGGATGGAGCTGTTTCCGGTGTTTGGTATGGTTCTGTTGAAACGACAGTAAGCAACTCCTACCTGACCATTCCGCTATTAGCTGTATGGAAACCGACAGAACGGTGGAATTTTAAATTAGGTCCATATTTCTCTTATTTATATAACGGACATTTTTCCGGTTCTGCTTATGATGGGTATTTACGTGAAGGATCACCTATCGGGGAAAAAATTGAGATAGACCGTGCTATGTACGATTTCTCCAAAGACCTACGCAAAACAAACTGGGGAGTGCAATTAGGTACGGAATGGAGGGCTTTTCCACACTTATTGGTAGGTCTTGACCTAACATGGGGATTAAATTCTATCTTTAAAAAAGATTTTGAAGTAATTACATTTGACATGTATCCCGTATTTTTAAGCCTCACTTTCGGTTACGCTTTCTAAAAAAGATTTTTTATTGAACACAAATTAGATAATTATTAATTAAACAAAACTAGTATGAAAAAAAAATTACTTACTTGCTTAGTAGCATTATTAACCGTTTCTTTCTCTGCTTTTGCTCAGGAAAGTAACATTGCCGGTACATACACCGGAACTTTGAACGTATCGCTTACCGATACTGATATGGAAAATACAAACATCTTCCTGGAAAAAGGAGAAGGTGAAACCTACAACTTAAGCGTAAAAGATTTTGAATTCATGGGCGAAGTTATCGGCGACCTTGTTGTTACCGGTATTTCAAAAAGTGAAAAAGCTGGTATTATCGTTTTATCAAAAGAAGAAGCATCCAATGGTCCTACTGTTGACTTAAACGGAGTTTCTTTAAAAACGCTTATCTCTTTCAACGCCGCAACTATTGCCGACGGCGAGCTTGAATTAGACCTGACTGTAAACGGCGAAGGAATGGAAAAACCTATCACTGACGTAACATTCAAAGGTTCCAAACCTACAACAGGATTAAGCACTACCGATGCTGAACCTATGAACATAGCTGTTTATGGCGGAACTCTTACCATCACTCAGGCTGATAACGCAGAATACACTATTTACAGTGCTTCCGGAACTGGAGTACAAACTGGCGTTATAGAAAACTCAAACATCAACATCAGTAACCTTCCTACAGGAATCTATATTCTTTCTGTTAATGGAAATGCAATCAAATTTGCAAAATAAGATTTTGATCCGATATAAAAAGAGAGCTCCGGTATTATTTACCGGAGCTCTCTTTTTATCGTAAGAACCACTTAATCAGAAAGTTTTCTTTTCCGTGAATCTTTCCACAACTTAAGGACGAAGGATAATAAAACCAGCAAAGATGCTGCTACACAAATACGACCGATATAATCCCCGGACACAGTATAAAAAGTCAGCTCCTTATTCTTATTCACATCCTCTTTGAAAGCCTCCCTTACCCACCAGTCCGATTCCGTTAAAATATCTCCCCGTTGGTTAACATAAGCAGATATACCGGTATTGGCACACCGAACCACAGAACGCCTGTTTTCAATAGCACGGATTTGAGCAAAGCGCAAATGAACCTCCGGAATAGGATACCGATCCCACCAGCCATCGTTCGTTATGATAAAAATAGCCTCAGCACCTAATTTCACAAAATCCGCCACATATTCCCCAAACAAAGATTCATAACATATTACAGAAGCCACCTTAGCCTGTTCGCTCAACATGAGCGAAGGTTTATCCTGCCTGCCCCGGCTCTGGGCACTACCCCCTAACTTCATAGACCATTCCTGCAATCGAGGAAATGTTTTCACAAAAGGAACATATTCCGTTCCCAATACCAATTTTGATTTCTTGTAAGCCTGAACATCTCCGGTGGCATCAATTTGTATGGCCGCATTAAAGAAATCATAATAAATCCTTTCATCGGCTTTCCTTGCCGTAGCAGTAGGAGCCTTACCGTCAGACACAACGTAATATTGCATCATATCCACACCGGTTATTACTTTAGCACGAGGATAATCGGCCAACAAAGAATCCTTTATTTTCAATACCATATAATTCTCCCGGATATTATTCAACCAGATATTGCTATCCAAAGCTGTTTCCGGAAACAAAATATACTCAGTCTGCGGGCTGGCCGCTCTCCTGCTTAACGCCAACATAGTATCAAGCTGTACATCATATCCTATCGTAAATTTTTCCGTATAAGGATCTATATTAGGCTGCACTACTACAACTTCCATCGGATCTTCTTTTTCCTCATAAGTGTGATAACGGAATACGGAACAAAAGACAGGAAGGAATATGCACACAGCCGTAAGGGCTGTAAAAATCCAATTCTGTTTCTTATTCTTACTTTGCAGCCATTTGCCAATAAGAGTAAATATCATCAGGTTACATAACAATACCCACACAGAACCACCTAACATGCCCGTATATTCATACCATTGTATCAGATAAGCATTATCCGAATCAAAAAGCAAAGCGCCGTTCAGTAAAGCAGAAAAAGCAAAATTGGCATTTAATATAAAAAATTCAAGCGCTATTGTAAAAAATATCCAGGAAGCATAACCTATTCCCGGAGCCGTTTTCCTTTTAACAATAGAAAACAGAAGGAAAATGAAAGAATACAAAACTGAGACATACAGGATATATAAAAAAATCCAGTAAGACAACAGTTTATAAAAAGAAAATAACGGCAGTGCATTCAGAAAAAAGAAACACAAGAAAGCCGCTCCGAAAACCTTTAGCCCCGGTTTCCGAACATCTTCCCGGGTCAGAGATGCTTCAGCCCAAAGCAACGGAATATAAGCCACTAAAACGATGATTCCCGGCAAAGAGCTTATTTGAGGCAAAGCTAAAACAACCCCGCTCAAGGCGGCCAAAAGGAAAGGCAATATTTTTTTCATAAAAAATTCTTTTAATCGCTACAAAATTAAAGTATTATGTGATAAATACAAGACCGACCTCCCAATAAAAAAACAAAGCCAAATAGTTAATTAAATATATATTTTTATTATTATTTCATTGATTTTAAATATCTTTGCGGCTAATTTGTGAGGAAAGAAATCAATTAACTATAACACTATGAGTAAATTTTTACCACTGAAAGTATTATTATTTTTGGTCTGTAGTTTCGTTTATTGTTCTTCGGCATTTGCATTAGGAGGTGCAACCAACGGAACAGCAACCACGAAGTTAGACAAAACACAGCTTTCTATTAATGAACAGGTAACTTTATCGGTTGCCGTAGAAGGAATTAAAGACAAAGATGAAAACAACAAGGGAAAATGCGTGTATACCATACAGATTCCTTTGGAAATGACTCCCGACGGAGGAGAAACAAAGTCAGGAGAATGGATAGGTGCGGACGACCAGGCCGTCCACACGATTGGGAAATATACCACCGATATTCCGGGACGTTACACTTTCCCGCTCAGCGTTACAACAGGAAAGAACGGGAATACCAATGCAGAAGACACTGTGGTATGTTTCTGCCCACTCACACCACAGGCTGTTGAAGCTTCAGATGTGAAACTGACTGAATTTACTGCCAACTGGCTGACCGAAACCACTGCCGACCAATATCTTTTATCCTTGTTTGAAGGGGAAGATGCTCTGTTTACAGACTCTCTGGTAGAGGGTACGTCATTGCATCTTGAGGAATTAAAGCCGGCAACTACTTATTCTTATTATGTTAAATCATATACGAACGAAGTTGCCTCTATTCAGCCGTCCAACACGATAACAAGCAAAACCATCACTCCCGTAATCATAAAACCGGAAATCGGGACTTTAAACACCGTTATCGGCCAATCCGTATCTACACAGGCGTCCATTGGCGGGGAAAACATATATGATATCATAGAAATAGCCATTGAAGGAGATGAAAACAATTTCTTCACACTGGATAAAGCATCTTTCACTCCGGAAGACATAGAACAAGGGAACAACAAAATTGAAATAAACTATAATCCGTCCCAAGCGGGTAAGCACTCCGTTACATTGAAACTGACATCAGCCTATGCTGAGGATCAGTCAATAGCAATAAACGGACAGTGTGCAACTGCCGCTCCGGAAGTTGCTGAAGCTACGGAGGTGGAAATGACTTCTTTTGTTGCAAACTGGAAAGCCGTAGAATCTGCCGAATCCTATTTGCTTACTGTAAAGGATATCACCAATCTGGTTATCGGTGAATATGAAGATTTTAACGTGGGCGATGTACAGTCATTCCTTGTTACCGGACTGCAACCTGCCAGTAAATACACTTATTCCGTTAAAACCGTAGTGGACGGCATATCTTCTGCTGCTTCAGACATAGCAGAAGCAACCACCCTGGAAGGTTCTATCATCAATTACAGTAATGTAAGTGAATTTATTCAGGGAGTTAATACCATCGATACTAAAAATTTACGGGTAGTCGGTACAAAACTAACAGACAAAATTACAGTTGAAAAAACAGGCAGCGAATACTTCACAATCGATGCGACTGAGATCAGTGCCGAAGGGGGCAGTATAAAAGTAACCTACCATCCGCTGGAAGCTGGTAACCATACAGCTCAACTGACATTAAAATCTGCACCTGCACAGGATGTTGTCGTAGAACTAAGCGGTAAGAGCTTACCGGCAGCAACAACAGCTAAAGAAGCTACGGAAATCACCAATACTTCTTTCATCGCCAATTGGGAAGTTAACGATGCTTCTTTAACTTACAGACTCGTAATCAGCGATGGAAACAGCACTGTAAAAGAACAGGATTTTGCCTCCACTACAACAAGTTATCTTGCAGAAAACCTGACTCCGGGAACTACTTATAACTATGTGGTCTACACCGTAGCCAACGAACAAGCTTCCAATGCTTCCAATAAGATAACAGTAACTACACATGCTGCTCCACAACCTGTTACAACAGCAGAAAACTCACAATCCATACGGGTGGATTGGCCGGCAGTAGTAAACGCCGACTCTTATTGGATTTCATTATACGAAGGAACCGGAACTGAAGCTTTGCCTGAGTATAATCAGGTAAAAACCACAGAAACCGGTTATTCATTTACCGGATTGAAAAAGAATACAACTTATTCTTATCAGGTTGCCTCCTTATTCGGAAGCACAACATACATTTCCGATAAAATAGAAGCAACCACCATTGGCGACTATGGAGACCAGGTTAAAAATTCCGATTTTGAATTATGGGATAATGAAGGTTCTAAATCCATTGAACCGAGAGGATGGAATTCATTTATGAATGCCGAAGGTAGTGTCTCCGGTTTTGCTAAAGACCAACAAGTAAACAAGTCCGGGAACAAACGTCCGGGGTCTACGGGTAGCAGCAGTGCTGTAATATGGTCACGCGATGCCATGGGCTTTGCCATAGCTAACGGAAATATGACTACCGGTAAAATTATGGCTAATAGCTCTAATGCAGCTGATGAAACAAACTACAATATCAGTTTAACAGAAACGGAGGACTTCAGTGCAAAATTAGGTTCCCTACCTGATACATTAAGCGTATGGGTAAAATATGTACCAAAATCAAACGGAAGCGAAGCCCGAATTTCAGCGGCCGTTCATGATAAATATGACTACCTTGACCCATCCGGAAGCGATCCGGAAGCTGTTAATCATCTAATAGCCAAAGCAGAAAGAAACTATTCTCCAACTTCGGACAACGGATGGCAACGTTTATCTATTCCATTCGTTAAAACAGAGAAGAAACTTTCTCCGGAATATATTCTTATTAGTTTCACCACCAATAAGAGCGCCGGAGGCGGTTCAGAAAATGATTCTGTGTATGTGGACGATATGTTAATGATATACACTCCTACATTAAAAATAGACAAACTGTCAAAAACTAAATTTATACCGGGAGACTATATTTCCGTACCTTATACATTGACAGGTTCTATGTCTGTTAGTAATATAAACGCAGAACCTAACGTAGTTTCACTGGAAATTTCCGACGAAACCGGATCTTTCAACAGCACTACCACATTAACCAGTATCGTAACCGACCAAAGTGGTGTACTTACGGCTATCATTCCGGACGATCTGCCTTTAGGAAACAATTACAGAATACGTGTACGCACTACAAACTATGCTATGACATCCGCTCCTTACGAGTCTGCAATAGAAATACGTGAAGTGCCTGCAGCACCGGAAGCTTTTGCAGCAACAAATGTATCTCCGGCTTCATTCGTCGCCAACTGGAGCGTAGTGCCTGACGCAACCGGATATATTATTACGGTCAACGGAAAAAGTACTATAGTAAACGACGGTAAAGCCAGCTCGTATGAAATTAAAGGACTTAATTCAGAAACAAAATACGTTTACACCGTACAAGCGACAAGAGACGAACTTGTGTCTGAACCGTCAAATAGCGTAGATGTAAGAACAACCGACGGAGGTCTTATCAGTTTTGAAGGAGAAACCACCATCACCACCAGCGCTAACAAACCGGCAGAAACAACCCTGCAAATCACCGGAACCGGATTATTCCAGGCTATCGGAAGTTTGCTGGAAGGCTCTGAATTATTCACTATAAAATCCAGCGACCTGGGTATATCTGGTGGTGAAATAGTGATAGAGTATTCGCCAGTGGAATTAGGTAAACATTCAGCTACCTTAACTTTGCGCTCTATGCTTGCTGACGACCTTGTTATACAGCTCGAAGGTCTTTGCAGCCCGGCTGTACCGAATTTACTGGATGCTAAAAACGTCACTCCTTTTTCTTTCGAAGCCCAATGGGAAGCTGCAGAAAATGCAGAATCCTACTTACTGACAGTATCTGATGAAAACGGTAATATTCTAGATGGCTATGGCGATATCAACACAGAAGGAGCAACATCTTTAGTTATCTCCGGTCTGACTCCTGTAACAACATACAACTACTTTGTTAAATCCGTTGCTCAGGATATAAGCTCTAATGCGTCAGAACAAAAAACAGTAACAACTGTAGAAAAACCTTCTATCGCCAATGATTTTGAAGTAAAAGAATTTCTGGCCGATACAGGAAGCTCTGATTCCGATAAAATCACCGTAACGGGAACAAACCTGCTCGGAGAAGGAAAAATCACTATTTCACTGATTGGCTCCGAACAATTCTCTGTAGATAAATCTTCTGTATCCAACGGCGAAGAAGTAACCATTACTTTCCAACCTCAAACTGCCGGAGCAGATTCCGTTACAGTTAGCCTGAACGCGGAATATGCCGATGGAGTAGAATTTAAAGTTTACGGAACAGCCCGTCCTCAAGCTCCGGTTGCATTACCGGCACAGGATGTAACATTCACTTCGTTCACAGCAAGATGGGAAGCTGTGGAAGGAGCAGAAAAATACCTGTTGACAGTAAAAGACAACAAAGGAACTGCAATCAAAGGATACGACCATCAGGATGTAGGCACAGCACTATCTGCCCCTATTTCCGACCTGTTCAAACTGCGTGACTACTCATATACCGTAGAAGTAATAGTGAATAAAATCACATCACTACCGTCTAATGAAATAGAAGTACTCACCATGCCGACAGAAGGCGATGGTGTAGAAGAATACACTACCGGCTCTGTAAACGTATATCCGAATCCGGCAGAAGACCAGTTATTCATAAACGGTATCGAATCCGGAAAAGAATATATGATCATCAGTTCACAAGGAAGCATGGTACAGCAAGGCATCTACAAAGATGGCGCTATTACCGTAGATAAATTGGAAGCTGGTACATACATTCTTAAAATTGATAATGCCAGCCTATTATTCATAAAAAAATAATAAACGGTCAATTTAAATAAAAACAGGCTTCAAAAGAAGCCTGTTTTTATTTATCAACCATACAGATTAAAATAACATTTCTTTTAATTGGCACTTTTAGCTAAATTTGTAATTCATTGATCAAATGTCAGACTGTTAAAAGCAAATTATCAATGTGTCAGTTTACAAAACCAATAACTCCCTTTTACTATGGACAAAGACTATAAACCATACCTTGATTTTCTATATAATAACCTGATGAAATGGGGACTTTCCGAACGTTGGGCCAGCTATATAGACCTACTTCTGAATCTGCTTATCGTAGCTCTGTTACTCATTATAACCACTCAGTTAATAAAAAAACTGATCGACTTTTTTATTCACCGTTCTACCCGGATAAAGGAGGTTTCCTTCCTCACTTATTTGCAAAAAAATAAATTTCCAAAATACATTTCCCTATTTGTTCCCTATATAGGTCTAAAAAATTTCATTCCGTTAATTTTCAGGCATTTTTCTACCTGGAACACCCCTTTGGATAAAATCGTAGACATTTGGGTGGTTTACATTTTCATTCAGATAATTATGTCGATCGTCAAAGCCGCGTTTGACATTCTATCTCATAAGCCGGCATTCCAGGATAAGCCGATCAAGAGTTACCTCCAGGTCATAATGATTGTATTAACCATTTTCGGAGTAGTAGTAACTTATTCCATCATAACAGGAAAATCGCCGGTAGCTTTCTTTACGGGAATTGCCGCCTTCTCTGCCATTATTATGCTGATTTTCCAGGACTCTATTAAAGGATTTGTAGCCAGTGTGCTGGTTACATCCAACGATATGGTACGCATAGGCGACTGGATTACCATGCCGAAATACGGAGCAGACGGCGATGTTATAGAAGTAAACCTGACAACCGTAAAAGTGCAGAACTTTGACAAAACGATAACTACCATTCCCACTTACGCACTGATATCCGACTCCTTCCAAAACTGGAGAGGTATGGTAAATGCGGGAGGACGACGGATAAAGCGAGCCATTATACTAAAACAGAACAGCATCCGATACATTGCTGATGATGAAATAGAACGGTTTCGAAAAATACAGGGAATACGTAATTACATTGATGAACGACAAAAAGAGATACATGAATACAATGAACGGATAGGCGCAGACCGCAGCATAGCCGTGAACGGGCGAAACTTAACCAACGGCGGACTCTTCCGGCAATACGCAGAATGGTATCTCCAGAACCATCCGGATACCCACAAAGGATACACCATGATGGTGCGCCAACTGGCTCCTACCCCCAGCGGGATACCTTTGGAAATTTATGCGTTTACCAACACAACCAAATGGATAGCCTATGAACATATCATGTCCGATATCTTCGACCACTTGATTGCAGCAGTAGACTATTTTGATCTGGAAATATTTGAACTGGAAGCCGGAACAGATATCCGGAAAGTGGAAACGAAGACTGATAAAACCGCTACAACCGATAATCAACCTAACAACGATCCTAACCCAAACAAATAGAAAAGGAAATTGATAAAAAGGAAAGCATTGGAGAAGATTCTCCAATGCTTTCCTTTTTATTATTCATACCAGACAAATAGCAATCAGTACCTTTAATTATTTTCATGGCCGTCACTTTTAGAAAGTTATAAAGACAAAATGAAAACAATTCATGAATTTACCCACACATTATAACATTTTCATAAAATGCAATAAAAAAAGAGAAAGCTCCTGATGAAAATCATCAAGAGCTTTCTATCTATAATTTTGAAAAAGGAATTACATCATACCGCCCATTCCTCCGCCCATAGGCATGGCTGGAGCAGGATTTTCTTCTTTCTTTTCAGTAATCACGCATTCTGTAGTCAAGAACATACCTGCTATAGAAGCAGCATTTTCCAAAGCTACACGAGTTACCTTAGCTGGGTCAATAACTCCTGCTTCAAAGAAGTTTTCATATTTATCAGTACGTGCGTTGTAACCGAAATCACCTTTTCCTTCACGTACTTTCTGTACAACAACAGCACCTTCTTTTCCGGCGTTAGCCACTATCTGGCGCAAAGGTTCTTCAATAGCACGTTTCACAATTTCGATACCGGTAGCTTCATCGTCATTATCAGCTTTCAAGCCTTCCAATGAGTCAATAGCACGGATGTAAGTCACACCACCACCAGGAACAGTACCTTCTTCGATAGCAGCACGGGTAGCGCTTAACGCATCATCCACACGATCTTTCTTTTCTTTCATTTCAACTTCTGAAGCAGCACCTACATACAATACAGCTACACCACCAGCCAATTTAGCCAGACGTTCCTGTAACTTTTCACGGTCATAATCAGATGTAGTAGAAGCAATCTGAGCTTTAATCTGGTTAACACGAGCCTGAATAGCATCTTTAGCACCTGCACCGTTTACGATAGTAGTATTGTCTTTGTCCACTGTAACTTTATCAGCAGTACCCAGCATTTCCAGAGTTGCATTTTCCAGTTGGATACCCTTTTCTTCTGAAATTACAGTACCGCCTGTCAATACTGCAATATCTTCCAGCATTTCTTTACGACGGTCACCGAATCCCGGAGCTTTTACCGCACATATTTTCAGCTGAGAACGCAAGCGGTTAACAACCAAAGTTGTCAAAGCTTCGCTATCCACATCTTCTGCAATGATTAACAAAGGACGTCCGGTCTGTACGGAAGCCTCAAGAATAGGAAGAAATTCTTTCAGGTTGGAAATTTTCTTGTCATAAATCAGGATGTATGGTTTATCCATTTCTACTTCCATTTTTTCCGTATTAGTTACGAAATAAGCGGAAATATAACCACGGTCAAACTGCATACCTTCCACCACTTCAATAGTAGTGTCCGTACCTTTAGCTTCTTCAATGGTGATAACACCATCTTTTGATACTTTGCGCATTGCGTCAGCAATAAATTTACCTATGCTTGCATCATTGTTTGCTGAGATGGTAGCAACCTGTTCTATCTTATCATAATTGTCGCCTACAGCCTGTGATTGACTTGCAATGCTTTTTACCACAGTGGCAACAGCTTTGTCAATACCACGTTTCAAATCCATAGGATTAGCACCGGCTGTAACGTTTTTCAAACCTACGCTAACGATAGACTGAGCCAATACGGTAGCAGTAGTAGTTCCGTCACCGGCATCGTCACCTGTTTTAGAAGCAACTTCTTTTACTAATTGAGCGCCCAAATTTTGAAACGGATCTTCCAATTCTATTTCTTTAGCTACACTCACACCGTCTTTGGTGATATGAGGAGCTCCGAATTTTTTTTCAATGATAACGTTACGTCCTTTAGGTCCAAGTGTTACCTTAACAGCATTAGCCAGTTCGTCAACCCCTTTTTTCAGTTGGTCACGGGCATCAATATTAAATAGAATTTCTTTTGCCATGATATGTTATTTTTTTAGTTTTAAAATAAAGATGGAAATTAAATAATAGCCAAAATATCAGACTGACGCATGATCAGGTATTTTTCACCTTCCCATTCCAGTTCAGTACCGGAATATTTACCATATAACACTTTGTTACCTACGGCAACAACCATTTCTTCATCTTTTGTTCCTTTTCCAACTGCAATGACTTCTCCTTGTAGAGGTTTTTCCTTTGCTGAATCAGGAATAATGATTCCGCCTACTGTCTTTTCTTCTACCGGTGCCGGTTTTACCAACACACGATCAGCTAATGGTTTAATGTTCATATTACTATTACTTTTTTAATTATGATTGATTATTTATATTTTAATTTCTGATTCTGGTTATTTGCATAATCCGTGCCAATATCATTTTATGACAGAAGTGACAGTTTTACATTGCACAATCTGAAATATTTTGAATCACTACCAATGACAACTTGTCATTATCGGGTGACATTGCATAAATAGAGTAATTTATACAAATCATAATCAAACAAAGAAGGAGAAGCTGAAAACAGTTTTTCTTCCAGTCTTTTTTTGCTTCTTTTATACACCCAACTCATCAAACCGCACAACTTCATCTTCCGCAAACGCAAATAATTATAAAGTAATCTGGACTCTTCCGCCAAAAAAGGATACCGTCCTGTTTCATACAGAAGATACAAACTTCTGACGGCCTCCTTTGTTTTACGCAGGAAGGTTTCATTATCATCCAATCCTCTATGAATAAGCGGATTCTCTATCTGTATAAATTCATATCCCAACTTATGCAACTGATGTCCGAATAAAGTATCCTCATGACCATAGCCCCGTATCGTTTCATCAAAACGGACTTGTTCAAATATTGATTTCGATATCAAAAAATTAAATGTCGCCAGATTATTATACTTCCGTTTCTCCCTATCCTTGGCCGGACAAGCCTCTCTTTCTCTCCCATAAGCAAGACGCAGGCTATAATCCGGGTTCTTTTCCTCCGGATCATACGCAGTACCTCCTATCACGATACAATCCTCATTTCTGAAAGCCAGGTAATTCTCCACAAAATGCGGATTACAAACCTCCGCATCACAATCAATAAACAACAATTGCCGATATCGGGCTTCATCCGCCAACTTGTTTCTTATCCCAGAGCGCCCCATATTTTTTGCTGAAATCAGATAACGACAATAAGGCAGCTCTCCTACCTTCATATTTTCTTCAAGAA
Organism: Bacteroidota bacterium; assembly: GCA_023391625.1. GTDB lineage: Bacteria > Bacteroidota > Bacteroidia > Bacteroidales > Paludibacteraceae > QVMH01. The sequence continues at coordinate 191,341 of JAEWAN010000006.1, forward strand.
AATCCGTAGAACCATCTTCCATCACCAGGATTTCAAAATCCACCAATGAATTTACTCCTTGCTCATGCAGGTCTGACACAAGCTTCGTTATATTATAATTGTAAACAGGAATTAAAATTGATAACATGACACTCTTATTGTTTCAATATCCATAAGACACAAAGGTAATGTTTTATAATAAAATAATCTGCTTTTATTTCCGGATAGCCCCAGAAGAAACTTCGCATCATTTCCCCTGATTTTAAATATACTCTTTCTGTTATAAAAAACGTCCTTTAGCCATTCCCAAACCGATATTTAAACTTTTATATTATCTTTGTGTGCTCAAAATAAAAAAGCTTTGGATCTTTCCGACTTTCAGCAATTATACGCCCGGCATCCATCCTTAAAAAGTTTGTACGACTGGGCTAAATCACTCGAACCGACCATTAATATTTCCGGTTTGAGCGGTTCTTCATTTGCCCTGGTAACCGCGTCCCTATATAAAACATGCCCCAACACACTGATTATCATTGAAGACGACAGTGAGCAGGCGGCTTATTTATACAATGATTTAAAACACTTTTTTCCGACAGAAGAAGTATTTTATTTTCCATCATCCTATAAAAGAGCCATCAAATTATCTCAACTGGACTCTGCCAACGAGATTCTACGGACAGAAGTGCTAAACCGCATTGCCAACAATAACCAACCCTGTATTGTTGTGACCTCGCCGGAAGCACTTGTCCAGAAAGTGGTTTCTGCCACTGAAATGCAGGAACAAATGCTGCGGCTCCAAACAGGAGAAACCATAGAAATAGACCAGATAACCAAAACACTCGTAGATTTCGGATTTATCAGAGTGGATTTTGTTTACGAGCCGGGACAATTCTCTGTAAGAGGCGGAATAGTAGATATATTTTCCTACGCATATGAACTGCCTTTCCGGTGCGACTTTTTTGGAGACGAAATAGAATCCATCCGGGTATTCGACATAGAATCACAGCTATCCAAAGAATCTCTGAATGAAGTAGCTATTATACCAGACCTGAATAGCAACAAATCGGCTGCTTTAGTGTCATTCTTTGATTTCATCGACCCTACGTCATGGATAAGCTATTCTAATTATGATTTTATCGCAGAAAGAATACAGATTCTCTTTACCGACCTGCTTGAAAAAGCCGGGGATGAAAAAGAACATATTACTGCAGCTATCCGGGCTAACCTTACGAAGGAAAGTTTCATCAAGCAAACCGGAAGATTCAGAAACATCCTGAGAAGGGAAAGCAAAACATTAAACAGCGCCCAGACTTTAAAGTTTTCAACTTCACCACAACCCGTTTTTCATAAAAACTTCGATCTTGTTGCTGAAAACTTCAGGGAATTACAAAATAAGTCCTATAACATATATATACTTAGCGACAGCACTAAGCAGACAGACAGGATTGCTGCCATTTTTGCCGACCGTGGTGACGAGATAAGTTTTCAACCGGTTAAAACCACATTACATGAAGGTTTTATAGACCATGATATAAAACTGGCATGTTATACCGACCACCAGATATTTGAACGTTTCCATAAGTTTCAGTTAAGGACAGACCGCACAAGAGCGGGAAAAGTAGTGCTTACTTTAAAAGAATTAAACCAATTTAAAGTAGGAGATTACCTCGTACACGTGGATCATGGTGTCGGAACCTTCGGAGGATTAGTCAGAACTCCCGTTAACGGCAAAATGCAGGAAATGGTGAAACTTATCTATAAAGATGACGACATCATTTTTGTAAGCATCCATGCTTTACACCGCATTTCCAAATACAAAGGGAAAGAAGGTGAGAAACCACGGATCAACAAATTAGGCAGCGGAGCCTGGGAACGCCTGAAAGAGCGGACTAAATCCAAAGTAAAAGACATAGCCAGGGAACTCATCAAGCTATACGCGGCACGAAAGGCAGAAAAAGGATTCGCTTATACTCCGGACACTTATCTGCAACATGAGCTGGAAGCGTCTTTTATATATGAAGACACCCCCGATCAGATAAAGGCCACTGCCGATGTAAAAAAAGACATGGAATCAGACATTCCTATGGATCGTCTAATCTGTGGAGATGTAGGTTTTGGCAAAACGGAAGTAGCCATTCGGGCGGCATTTAAAGCAGTGGCGGACAATAAGCAAGTGGCAGTGCTGATACCTACCACCGTACTGGCCCTGCAACATTACCAGACGTTCAGCGAACGGTTGAAAAATTTTCCTTGCCGGATAGAGTACCTAAGCCGTGCACGCACAGCCAAGCAGACCAAAGAAATATTAAAAGACCTGGAAGAAGGAAAGATAGACATCATTATAGGCACTCATAAACTGGTAAGTAAAACAACAAAATTTCATGACCTGGGACTACTTATCATTGACGAAGAGCAGAAGTTCGGAGTATCGGTAAAAGAAAAACTGCGTCAGCTTAAAGTGAATGTAGATACCCTTACCATGACGGCTACCCCTATTCCACGGACACTGCAATTCTCATTAATGGGAGCACGTGACCTATCCATCATCAATACTCCCCCTCCGAACCGTTATCCGGTTCAGACGGAGCTTCATACTTTTGACGAAGACGTCATCAGGGAAGCTATTCAGCTGGAAATGAGCCGTAACGGACAGGTATTTTTCGTACATAACCGGGTACAGAACATTGAGGGGATAAAAAACATGATAGAACGCCTTATTCCAGGCTGCCGGGCTGCTATAGGACATGGACAGATGCCCCCTGAAAAGCTGGAAGAAGTCATTGTAGACTTTATAAATTATGATTATGACGTTCTGATAGCAACAACAATTATTGAAGCCGGCATAGACATATCCAATGTTAATACCATTATAATAAACAATGCCCATTACTTCGGGCTGAGTGACCTGCACCAATTGCGTGGACGCGTGGGAAGAAGCAACCGAAAAGCCTATTGTTACCTTATTTCCCCTGATTTAAGCCTATTGACTCCCGATGCTAAACGGCGGTTACAGGCTATCGAAACATTCGCCGAACTGGGTAGCGGATTCAACATAGCTATGCAGGATCTGGATATCCGTGGAGCAGGCAATATGCTGGGAGCAGAACAAAGCGGCTTCATAACAGACCTGGGATATGAAACTTATCAGAAAATTCTCAACGAAGCCGTACAAGAATTAAAAGATGAGGAATTCTCCGATTTATATGCGGATGAAAGGAAAGAAGACTCTTCGGCCTACGTTACAGACAGCCAGATAGAAACAGACATGGAACTAATGTTTCCTCCGGATTATATTGAAAATGTTTCCGAACGGATGAGCCTGTACCGTGAACTTGACAGTATAGAAAGAGAAGACGAATTACAGGATTTTGAAAAACGTCTGGAAGACCGTTTCGGAAAAATTCCTCCGGAAGTATACAACCTGATGTTAATTGTGAAAGTACGTTGGTATGCCATTAGATACGGAATAGAAAGACTTGTTCTGAAAAACGAACGGATGACAGCTTATTTAGTTTCCAACCTGCAATCATCATATTATCAATCCGATACATTCGGACGGCTGTTATTGTACGCCACCCAAAATCCGGCGCGCAGCAAACTAAGAGAACAAAACGGAAAGCGCTCTATAGTATTCTCCGGAGTCAGGGACATACAATCTGCAATGGATATTTTTTCAAGGATGGATCAACTTTCTTAAAAAGACAATCTATATTCCCCTGTTTTCCATTATTATAATGCTTCCATATTATAACCCCAGAGGAATTAAAAGAGAGACAAAAGCCGGTTTCCTCTTCCGAGGAATACCTATGAACTAATAAATATCAAAGAATATTTTATTTTGTAATATTTTTTCAACATTTATCAGGTATATCAGAATATTCCTTAAATGTAGAAAGTTTTTCCTTTTTTAATTTGTTGAGAATAATAAATTCCCTATATTTGTGATACGAACCGCATGGTCAGAGATTGGAAAACTCAACACTTAAAAAACACCGAGATCTGTCTGGTTTTCAATGGCGGGCTGCAACCTTCGGGTATGTCTTAGACACAGCAGATTACAAAGGGAACCAACTCCTCAAATCCTGTTTTCAGGAGTTTTCTCAACAAGGCAATGCGGTTTTCGTATTCTAAAACGATATCGAAACAAATCAAAATCTCCACATAATCATTCCGGTAAACATAATTCTTTCCTATATTATTTTAATACCCTCCCAACCCTTATTTACACAAACCGAAAATAATTCCTTCGGAGTTTATCTATCAACATTAAAGCATTCCTATAAAAAGCAAGGTAAACAAACTGCCCAGAATCTTTCCAATCCTACAAAAAAAAGAAACAGTTCCTTGGTTTATTACTATCACTTTATAACAACAGAATATTTCTATTTTTTCTGAAAATCTTCAAAAATTCCTATAAGTGTAATGATTCATACAACAACGACGTTACTGAATCCGGCATTACAACAGCATTATTCTGCAATAACCATATTCAGAAACACAAAATTCATGAATATCAAGGCAATAAGATATACTTGTATATTGCATAAGCTTTCATTATCAAAAAGTTATATTTTTATTATTTTTACAACACATTAAAAAAAAATTAGTAATTTTGTGTTCTATAACATATTTGTAAAGTATTTTCTGTTACATGGCAAAAAAGTTATTCGCAGATATAAAACCAGTTGAAGAAGTGTTTACCGGATGGGAAACACTTACTCCTGATGAGAAACGATTTGTAAAAAGCAATTCGACAATTCATTATTACAAGAAGAATGAAATTATACACAGCGAAGGTGACATTCCCACACACATGATGGTACTGGCCAGCGGCAAAGCCAAAGTATTCAAGGAAGGAGTGGGAAGCCGTACCCAAATCATCCGCATGTTAAAAGAAGGGGAACCCTTCGGCTACCGCGCCATGATAGCGAACGGTACGTACAACACAAATGTTGCCGCTTTTGAACCTACCGCCGTGTATCATCTGAAAGGAGATGTATTTTTATCTATTCTCCGCCATAATAACGCATTTTGTTTCCGCTTTCTGGAAGAACTGGCTACCGACCTGGCTGCTTCCGACTCCAGAACCGTAAATCTGACCCAAAAGCACATCCGGGGCAGACTGGCTGAAGCCCTTTTGTTTCTAAAGAAAAATTACGGACTGGAAGAGGATGAAGCGACCATCAATATTTATTTATCCAGGGAAGATCTGGCCAATCTCTCCAACATGACAACATCCAATGCTATCCGTACATTATCCAGCTTCGTTAATGAACGTATCATTGCAATGGACGGAAGAAAGCTAAAAATCATAGACGAGGAAAAATTACTTAAAATAAGCAAAATGGGATAAGCCATATTTTTCCATTATCCCCGCCCTCCTCCTTTTCTTCACCGGATAGTCCTAATAAAGCACCAGACTTTACAAAACCCTCCATTATTGCCAAAATGTCACTCCTATTTAATTGGCATATTTTATGCAGGGATAATAAAGCTATACCCTTTTTGTCAGTTACATAATTATGGATACAACACAGATACAAAATACCTACCTGTCAATAATGCGGTCATTATCGGCCGGTCGTTTGAAACATGCTTTTGACAAGATACAACTGCTTATTAACGAATCTCCAAACGGCGATTTCAACGACAGGTATGACACTTTGCAACAAAACTACCGGTACATGTTGCAATATTACATTGAGGGGGTAGATGATCCTCAACGGCTGACTATATACAACAAGCTGATAGCTAAACTTTTTATGCTAAATGAGGAAATTCATGAAACTCTTTTGTCACAGAACTCTACAAAACTGGAATACAGTAAAAAAAGATATTTTCCTCATACCCGCAAATACTGGAACCTTCAGGAGCTATTCAACACCTTAAACCAGTTACACGCCCAGATAGCGCTGCTATCAACAGATAAAAAATTACATGAGGCTGAACTGAAAAAGCTATATACCACACTGGAAGAAATTTACCCGGAATTATTCGGATTATTCTGGCTGGCTTCAGATATTCATGCTGAAGAGAAGAACTTATTCCAACAAATACAACATCCGGATTTCAGCGGAAAAATAGAAAAAGCCATAGTAGTATCCGCCCTTACGTTAAGTTTGTGCCGTGTTTTTGACGAGGAAAAACTGATGTTACTGTTTGACTGTTGCGAGTCCAGTGAACCCCAGGTACAACAACGTGCGCTGGTGGGACTTTGTTTTGTCCTGGCAAAATACAACCAGTTTCTGGTTTATTTTCCAATTATAAGAAACCGTCTGGTATTAATGGCAGACAATGAACACTTGCTGGAAAACTTTCGCAATATCATTACACAAATCATAGGTACGACTGAAACTGAAAAAATTTCAAAAAAACTTCAGGAAGAAATTTTACCGGAAATAATGAAAATAAGTCCTCAGATAAAAAACCAGGCAGACATGGAAAATCTGATAAATTCTGAAGACTGGGAAGAAAAAAATCCTCAATGGCAGGAAATGATCGAAGATAGTGGAGTTTCCGATAAATTAAAAGAACTCAGCGAGCTACAACTGGAAGGGGCAGACGTGTACATGAGCACGTTCGCCATGTTGAAAAGTTTCCCTTTCTTTTCCGAAATCACCAACTGGTTCATTCCATTCAGTCCAGAGCACACCGCAGTACAGCCTCTATTTAAAGACGAAGGAAACACTGTGTTATCTGCATTTGCGAACACACAGGCCATGTGTGATTCCGATTTATATTCATTTTGCCTAAGCATACTACAAATGCCCGAACCGCAACGGGACATGATGAAACATTCTTTCAAAATGGAATCGGAACAACTGGAGGAAATGAAAAAGGAAGAGGCTCTGTTGACTCCAGACCTCGTTTCAAAAAATATATCCAAACAATACATTCAGGACTTGTTCCGCTTTTTCAAACTCTATCCCCAACGAAAAGATTTTGAAGATGTTTTCAAATTCTCGTTATTAATACATAAAACATTTTTGTTTAATATCTTAGCCACAAACAGCGAGATAAAAAAACAAGTAGCGGAATATTATTTTTCTAAAAAATTATATGTAGAAGCCTTGGAGCTTTTTGAAGATTTGCTGAATGAAGAAGAACCTACAGCAGCTCTTTATCAAAAGATTGGGTACGCTTACCAGAAAACGTCCCAATTGACTAATGCCATCAATGCATACATCAAAGCAGATATAATCCAACCGGATGATTTCTGGACGATAAAAAAAATAGCTTTGTGTTACAGACTTACCGGCGATTTCAACAAAGCGCTGGAATTTTATAAGCATGCCGATTTTCTAAAACCTCACCAGGCAAGCATATTAATGCAGATAGCAAATTGTCATTTACATGACGGCCAGCATAAAGAAGCGCTCAATATCTATTATATGCTGGAAGAGGAACATACGGACAATCTGAAGCTATTAAGAGCTATTGCCTGGACATTATTCATATCCGGCAATTTAGCCAAAGCCGACAACTATATCAAGAAGGTACTGGCCGATGCACCCACGGCACAAGATTACTTAAATGCTGCACACATAGCATTCTGCCGTAAAAAACGTAAAGAAGCTTTGGATCTTTATAAAAAGAGTTATAACCTACAGAAAAACAACTGGGAATTATTTTCCGATACTTTCCAGGAAGACATCCCCTACCTGAACGCAAACGGTGTAGATTCCGGGGAAATACCCTTAATGATTGACGAGGTTTTGTATCAATAACTCCACCGCATGAAGTCGGGATTAGTCTAAAACGAAACTGAAAAAACGATAATGATACCAAAAAAGTTTATAAAAAAATGGCCTGAAAATAAATTCAGGCCATTTTCTATATAGCATTCCTCTTTTTTACATAAGATACTGTTCACTGATTGATTTGTGTTCCAACACACGATAGATGGTATCAGCAAACATATCGGCAATAGATAAAATTTTCACTTTTGAACAACGAGCTGTGTCAAACGGTATAGAATCGGTAAAGATCAACTCTGAAATAGCCGATTTATTGATATTATCCACTGCATTTCCGGACATCATTCCATGAGTCACAATAGCGCGCACGCTGTTGGCTCCCTGTTCCATCATCAAATCTGCAGCCTTACACAAAGTTCCTGCAGTATCTACCATATCATCCACAATGATAACATCCTTACCTACCACATCACCAATGATCCGCATTTCTCCGATCACATTCGCTTTTTCTCTTGTTTTATGACAAAGCACCATAGGCACAGCCAGATGTTTTGAATAAGAGCTTGCACGTTTTGATCCGCCTACATCAGGAGAAGCAATAACAAGATTTTCCAGATTTAAACTTTTGATATAAGGAGCAAATATAGTAGATCCATAAAGATGATCTACCGGCACATTAAAGAAACCCTGTATCTGGTCTGCATGCAAATCCATTGTAATAACACGGTCTACTCCTGCAACACTCAGCATATCTGCAATCAGTTTAGCTCCGATAGATACACGTGGTTTATCCTTTCTATCCTGACGTGCCCAACCAAAATAAGGGATCACTGCAATGATTTTATATGCCGAAGCCCGTTTAGCAGCATCGATCATAAGCAATAACTCCATCAGATTATCGGAATTCGGGAACGTAGACTGGATCAAATAAATGTATTGACCCCGAATAGATTCTTCATACGAAACGGCAAATTCGCCATCTGAAAAATGCTCAATGATCATCTTTCCTAGCGGACAGCCTAAACTTTCACATATTTTCTCAGCCAGTGAACGGGTATTAGTTCCCGAAAAAATCTTATACGGCTTACTACAAGTTTGTAACATGGGACTTAGGATGTTTGTTTTAAATTTTTTGCAAAAGTACAGAATAATTTACAATATAGAAATACGTTTCCCATAAATTTACAATTCAGTTTCTATTAGGCAACTACCGAAAAATCTGTGTACGAGAAATTAATAACGCTTTTTTGTTTGTTTTTAATAAAAAAACTTATCTTTGCACTTCACTAAAAATAAATAATATAATTGTCTTATTTTAAAATAATAATTTCATGCTAAACAAAGGACTTGTCAAACTTTTTACGGCAGCACTTACCATTGTATGTTTGTTTTATCTCTCGTTCACTGCTGTAACAAGTTTCTATGGGAAAAAGGCACGTGAATATGCCGACGGCGATAAAATGAAAGAATACCAATACCTGGATTCGTTAGGATACGAAAAAGTATGGTTAGGATATACGCTGAAAGAATGTCGGGAAAGAGAAATCAATTTAGGTCTGGACTTAAAAGGCGGTATGAACGTAACTCTGGAAGTTTCTATTCCGGACATTATCCGTTCTTTATCAGGCAATAACACAACTGAAAATTTCAATCAGGCCTTAAATATCGCCAGCGAAAGACAAAAAACGAACAGCCAAATGCAATATCTGGATTTGTTTGTTGAAGCTTACATGAAATTAGACCCCAACGGACAATTAGCGGCAATATTCAGCACATTCGATTTAAAAGATAAAATATCCCTGACAACTCCGAATGACGAAGTTGTTAAAGTATTACGGGAAGAAATTGACGGTGCGGTAAGCAACTCTTTCAATGTATTGCGTACCCGTATCGACCGCTTCGGTGTAGTTCAACCCAATATCCAGAAATTAGGAAATACCGGACGTATTTTAATAGAACTTCCAGGTATCAAAGAACCGGAACGTGTGCGTAAACTGCTACAAGGTTCTGCTAATCTGGAATTCTGGGAAACTTATGACCTGAATGAAATCTACAACGAATTGGCTATGCTGAACCAAAGTTTAGGCGAAGTAGAAATGGCCACCGCTGCAGAAGCTCAACAGGAATCAAAAGCAAATGCAGAAGTTGAAAACCAAACTCCGGTAAGTGCTGTTGACAGCTTATTAATGTTAAGTCAAAATGAAGCTGTAGCTAACGACACCGCTAAACTTATAGAAGATTACCGTAAAGCGAATCCTCTATTCTCTCTGACACATACCAACGAACTGATGGGATACAGCGGTCCTCTGGCAGGTATCGTTTCCAGCCGTGACACTGCTCAAGTAAACGCATATCTGACATCAAGACAAGCTACAGAAGTATTACCACGCGACTTATCATTCCGCTGGAGCGTAAAACCGACAGACGCAAAACAAGATACTTATGAATTGATAGCTATAAAAACAACTAACCGCGACGGACAAGCTCCGCTTGCAGGTGACGTAATTACCGACGCACGTGCTGACTTCGGTCAAGGTTCTGCCTATGCTAACGTAAGCATGAGCATGAATGCAGAAGGTTCAAAAAAATGGGCTATCATGACCAAACAGAACATTGGTAAAAGTATTGCCATTGTTTTGGACGGATACGTATATTCATACCCTACTGTAAACACGGAAATCACAGGAGGACAATCACAAATAACAGGCCGTTTTACAATAGAAGAAGCTAAAGACCTTGCCAACACGCTGAAATCAGGAAAAATGCCGGCACCTGCACGCATTATCCAGGAAGACATCGTTGGACCGTCATTAGGTCAACAAGCTATTCAAAGCGGTTTCATTTCATTTGCCATTGCTTTCGTCCTGATTCTGCTTTACATGGTATTCTATTACGGAGCTATCCCGGGATTGATTGCAGACATCGCATTGTTTGCCAACGTATTCTTCCTGTTAGGTATTCTGGCTTCTTTCTCAGCCGTACTGACTTTGCCTGGTATAGCGGGTATCGTACTTACACTCGGTATGGCGGTAGACGGTAACGTACTTATATACGAACGTATCCGGGAAGAAATGAGGGCTGGAAAGAACATGAAACGTGCTGTTCAGGACGGTTTTGGAAACGCAATTTCAGCCATTATCGACGCCAACGTTACCACATTAATCACCGGTATTATATTGATGATATTCGGTACAGGCCCAGTAAAAGGTTTTGCCAATACTTTGGTAATTGGTGTTATCACGTCATTTATCACATCTGTGTTCTTGACTCGTACAATGTTACAGGCTTATGCAAACAGAGAAAATGCGAAAGAACTTCCATTTACTTCTAAAATAACCAAAAACTGGTTCCAGAACGTACACTTTAACTTTATCGGCAAACGTAAAGTAGGATATGCTATTTCAATCGCAGCTGTTGTTATCTGCCTGGCTTCACTTGCATTCAGAGGATTAAGCCTGGGTATTGACTTCAGCGGAGGACGTAATTACGTAGTACGTTTTGATGAAGCAGTTAATACGGAAGATGTCCGTTCTTTACTGGAAGACGCTTTTGACGGAACATCAGCTCAGGTTATTACCATCGGTTCAGACAATCAGGTACGTATTTCTACCAAATATAAAATTGAAGATAACTCACAGGAAATCGACAATCAGATAGAAACAATCCTGTATGAAAACCTGAAACCACTGATCGGCGATAACGTAACAAAAGATACTTTCGTTCAGGAATATATTCAAAGTTCTCAGAAAGTAGGTCCTACAATTGCAGATGACATTAAACGCGACGCTATATTGGCAGTGGTTATCGCGATCCTTGCAATCGGATTATACATCTTCATCCGCTTCCGTGGCTTAGGATACTCTTTAGGTGTTATTGTAGGATTAACACAAGACGCATTGATTACATTAGGACTATACTCACTGTTCTATGGTATTATGCCATTCTCAATGGAAATAGACCTGTCATTTATCGCAGCAGTTCTGACTGTAGTCGGTTACTCTGTAAACGATAAAGTGGTAATTTTCGACCGTGTTCGTGAAAACATAAACCTACATCCTAAACGTGACCGTTTGGCAGTTTTCAACGAATCTATCAATGCAACTTTAAGCCGTACATTCAGTACCTCTATGAGTACATTGGTTGTATTAATTGCAATCTTTATCTTCGGTGGAGAAACAATTCGCGGATTTATCTTCGCTATGATGTTTGGTATCGCCATAGGTACTTTCTCTTCTATATTCGTAGCAACCCCATTAGCTTATGACTTCACTGCAAGAAAAGAAAGGGAAAAAGTTTTAAAAGAAGAAAATGAGAAAAAATAAAAAGTAAAATCATATATAATAAGAAAAGCCAGTTACAATAAAATGTAACTGGCTTTTCTTATTGAATATATAATTACATCAACTCAACACATAGAGTATTTGAACTAAAATAAATAAGTTTTGAACGATAATTAAACATGTTTAGTCAATAAATATGATTTCTTTGTATTTATAAATCTTTTTATAATTTTTAAATTTTTAATATGATGAAAAAAATTACTCTTATTATGGCTTTAGGAGCCATTATCAGCGGAAGCTGCTATTCTTATGCACAGGACATTTTCAATGCCCCGGACAGTGAAGCCAATAAAACAGGTATATATGATGCCCGTAACTTATTGAAAAATCCAGGTTTTGAAACAGTAGGCAAAGATTTCGGCAATAACCAATATGCTCCTGCAGACTGGTCGATAGAAGGAGTTTCATTCGATGCAAACCAAGGTGTACGTGCTGGAGCAAACCAGGCATGGGGCGCTACTCAAGGTAACAAAGAAGGTAAAGCAGCCTTATTATGGCGTGACGACAGCAACGGTTCTGCCGGCGCTTATTTATATCAGGAAGTAAGTGGATTAAAAGCCAACACTACCTATAAAGTAGCATTTCTTACCATGGCACATGACCAAAACAGAACTAACGCCATTTATTACGTAAAAGTAGGTTCTACAAAAAACGGTGACGAATATTTTTCCCAACAATTCAACTCACTGGCAAACGGAGAAAAAGCAAACGTTACCGGAACTTTTACAACACCGGCTTCTGTCGGATCTGCAGCTTACTTCACGATTGCTAACCAGGAGACATACCCTGAAAAATACAATGAAAAATGGTCTATTATCCATTTAGACCGTATGTCATTGTATGAAGCAGACGGAGCTACTTCCATCGAATCAAACAAAGCTGATAAAGTTAACATTTATAGCGAAAACGGAATGATTATCGTAGAAGGAACGCAAGATTATTCCATAATCACAATATGGGGCCACCCTGTAGCTAAAAACAAAAAATTAAACTCCGGTTTATACATTGTTACTGCAAACGGACAAAGCTACAAAGTAATTGTAAAATAATCTATTTCAACAACCATAAAAAAGGTTCCGGCTTTACCGGAACCTTTTTTATGAACTATACATCTTTTACAAATTGAATTCCTTCTTTATAGCTTCCGCCATATCCAATTTCTCCCAGGTAAATAATTCCACTACTTCCGTAAACACATGTCCATTACCGTCCTTAAACTGTTTTGTTACAGATACCGGCGTACGCCCCATATGTCCATAAGAAGCTGTTTCTTCATAAATAGGATTGCGCAATTTCAATCGTTCTTCTATTGCTTTAGGACGCATGTCAAACAACTTCTCTATCTTTTCAGCAATTTCTCCGTCCGATAAGTTTACTTTCGCAGTGCCATAAGTATTAACATATATATTCATCGGACGGGCCACTCCTATCGCATAAGCCACCTGTACCAACACTTCATCGGCCAATCCTGCAGCGACCATATTTTTAGCAATATGACGGGCAGCATAAGCAGCAGAACGATCGACCTTGGAAGGGTCTTTTCCAGAGAAAGCCCCACCCCCGTGCGCACCTTTACCTCCGTAAGTATCTACAATAATTTTACGTCCCGTCAAACCGGTATCTCCATGAGGTCCCCCTATCACAAACTTACCCGTAGGATTAACCAGTAAGGTGTAGTCATCTTTAATCAACTGGGCAAACTGAGGATCCAGAGCTTTAACCCTCGGGATTAAAATATTCTCTACATCCGTTTTTATTTTAGCCAGCATTTCGCGGTCTGCCTCTTCCTGAGTTTTAGAACCAGAAGAAGCTACAAAATCATCATGTTGAGTAGAAATAACAATCGTATGTACCTTTACGGGTTGATTCTGGTCATTATATTCCACTGTTACCTGAGACTTTGAGTCCGGACGTAAATATGTCATTTCCTTACCTTCCCTACGAATAACAGCCAGTTCTTTAACCAATGCGTGTGACAGGTCCAACGCCACCGGCATATAATTATCCGTTTCATTACATGCGTAACCAAACATCATTCCCTGGTCACCTGCACCCTGATTCAGCGCTTCTTCACGTTCTACCCCCCGGTTTATATCATTAGACTGCTCGTGAATAGCAGAAAAAACACCGCAAGAGCTACCATCAAACATATATTCGCTTTTAGTATAACCAATACGGTTTATCACACGACGTGCCACAGATTGCACATCCACATAAGCGGAAGTTTTCACTTCCCCGGCCAGTACCACCTGTCCTGTCGTTACCAAAGTTTCACAGGCCACTTTTGAATTCCGGTCAAGTGCCAGAAAATTGTCCAGCAAAGCATCAGAAATTTGATCGGCCACCTTATCAGGATGTCCTTCTGATACCGATTCAGATGAAAAAAAATATCCCATATCAATTCAATTTAAGATAAATAAATTTGTGAATTAGAATAGGAAAGTATTTGGGAGGACTTATGAAAGCAGAAAAGAAGTTACAATTTAGCATTTTTTTCTGTGGTTGCAAGCAGTCCAAATCTTTCCACATTTTCGTTTTGCAAAGATATATAAATCTTTTTGTTAGTGAAAATCTAACCTAAAAAATCGGAATGCAAAATAAAACAACATATCCCCTTGCCATAAATAAGATGCCATTAGCAAAAAATACCTTATAACACAGATAATCAACAATATCACTACTTTTCCTTTAAATAAAAGAGAGAAATAACTTCTTTTCTGAAGGAATAATTGTCCTTTTTGAAAGATTTATCATCATTTTTATTTTTTTATACATTATATTTGTTGTAGCCTAAATACAGGTTTAAAAATATTCATTTTTTATAACTAACCATAATTTTAATACCATGAAGAAAATTTACAAATTACTTCTATCTGCTCTAGCACTGTGTACAGTGATAGGGCAAACGTATGCAGCAACCGACACTCCTGAAAACGGGAAATATTACCGCCTAAAGAATGTAGATTCCGGGAAATATATGGATAGGAAAGCTGACGGCAGTAGCACTATGGCCATTCGTACTTTAGATGAAAATAGTACAAGTCAAATTTTCCTTTTTGGAGGTGACACAGAATCTGCCACATTAAAACAACTTTCCTCTGGAGAATATGCAGCCAGAAAAGGCTCTGACGCCTGGACATCCAGCTTTTCTACTGATGGAGAAAATGCAAATTCCCAATACCAGCTTGTATATGTTGATGCTGATGACATATTTCAGCTAAGAACTCTTGGACGAAGTGCAGCAGACAACTATGTAGCACCACAGGCAAAAGACGATAATGCTACCATTTATTTTGATGGTAACACCTCTGGCAAAGGGTTCATCAAATGGGAGTTTGAAACAGTAGACAATGAAACTGTACTCAATCTATTAGCTACCATTACATTACCAGCGCTAATAGAAAAAGCTAAAACAACTTTAGAAAATATATCCACTAGCCAGTTCGGTTATCCGGAAGAAGCCATTACTGCCTTTAAAGAAGCCATAGCCAAAGCAGAAGCAATCGATCCCGGCACCATTTCCCTTGAAGATTTAAACAAGGAGATAACTGCGATACAAGCCGCCACAAGAGCATTCCTGGAATCAGAAAAAATTCCAAGATTAAGCCCTGAGCCGGAAACAGCTTACCGAATCGTAATTATTAAAGAAAGCGATATTGTAGAAGGAAATACGGAAATCATCCGTTATATGGGAAGATACAGTGCAGACAACGACCAACTTATCCCGAAAAAAATAGATATTGCAGTAAATCCGGAATGGCAATTATTTACATTCGAACAAAAAGAAGGTGGAGTCATAGATGAATACAGCATTAAAAGTGTATACACCGAAAAATATATAAACTACGTAGGACAAAGAGCAAACGCGGCCAAAGATGACAATACATGGGTAGCTGTTTACGAAAAGGTGGTTAATGGAAAACCGTTCTTCCGTTTTCGTGCAAACAGTGAAACCGGCTATCGCTGGGGCGTAGATGGAGGAACATGGCCTGACGCCGTAACTCATATGTACAATGACAGAGGTGACTATTTGTTTACAATAGAAAAAAATCCAACCGCCTTTGACAATTTACAAGCATTAATCAGCGAAGCAACAACGATAAACGAAACTTCTGCCAACCCGGCAGCCGTAAAAACATACCTGACTAATGCTATTGCAACAGCAAACGCAATAGAAGAAACAGCCGGAGAAGAAGCAATCCTGCAAGGAGTGGTAGATATGCAAACAGCAATTGACCTTTTCAAAGAATATGAAAGCACTCTAAACGCGGCAGACGCTGCACTGGCCTACGAAGGAGCTGGATTCCCAGCTGACGCAAAAGCAACTTTTGAAGCGGCTATTAACGCAGCAAAAGCTATTGAAGCAACCGATGCAGCAGGCATTCAAGAAGGCCTTGACACCCTTAAAGTCGCAACAAAAGCATACCAATACTCAGAACTGAAACCATGGATTAAAGCAATTGACGGAGCTACCTATCGCATTCTCATTTCCGACGGTACAGATGTACGTTATATGACATTAGAAGGCAATAATTTAGTACCTCGGGCATTAAAAGAAGGCAATGACAAAAGCCAGTTATTCTATTTTGAAGCTAAAGAAGATGGCAACTTAGATGAATATTACATCAAAATAGCCTCAAACAACCAATATATGGATGCTGACGGTGAAAATACAATAGCTGAAAAGACAGCAAGTTGGGCAGCTGTATATGATACCGACTACAATGAAGTTCCTTACTTCAAATTCTGGGGATCAAACATGACCCGCTACTGGTGCACCGACAACGGAACATGGCCTGATGCTGTAAGTAATATGTGGCACAACAAAAATAAAGTCACCCACTTTACAACAGAATACGTGGCTCCTACAACCACTGCATTAAATACAATCATTAATGAAGCCGAAGCTTTCGCTACACAAACAGCTGATTCTATCGGTACAACTGACAAAAAATACCCACAGGAAGCACGTACCGCTTTTACAGACTCTATCGCAGAAGCCAAGACTGTATTAACCTCACAAAGCCAGGTTGCTGTAGATGCAGCAACGCTTAAACTTACCAGCGCATTGGAGACATATAAAGCAGCCAAAATAGTTGTAGACAGATCTGCTTTAGAAGCAATACTAACAGAAGCGAATAATTTGCTTGCTACTACCAGCGCCGGAGACACCGACGGTTCATACACACCGGAAGGCAGAGCTGCATTTGAAGAAGCAGTAGGAACAGCTCAAACCGTATTTGACAATCCGGACATCATCCAAGCCGATATTGACAATGCAATAACCGCATTGACAGAAGCTATTGCCGCATATGAAATGACCATCGTTGTAATAGACTTTGAAGCCTTAGACGCATTGATATCAGCTACATCTACTTATGCAGCTGGAGTTACACCGGTGGAAGACGAAGATCTAACAACAGCAAAAGCCACTTTCGAAGGAGCCATCGCCACAGCAAAAGAAATAGACCGCACAGCCGTAAACCAAGAAGGAGTTACTGAAGCTGCAGAAACATTGCAAGCTGCATTTGATAATTTTATCATTGCCGTAAAAGCAAAATTGGCGAAAGCTATTGAAAATGCAGAAAAATACGTGGAAAGTCTGAACATTCCTGAATCTGAAATAGAATTACTCGCTGCTAAAAAATCTTTGGTTAGCTTAATTGGAGAAGCCAAAACATTAAATGAAAGCACAGATCCGGAAGAAGTAATTCAAACAGCAATAGATGCAAAAGTTGCAGCAATGGAAGAAGCTATAGCCGCCTTAGAAACAGATTACGTTACTTTCTTAGGTGCTGACCTGACCGGATTAATCAGTGAGGTTCAAGCATTTGTTGACAAAGCTGTAGAAGGTAACGAAAACGGACAATATCCAAGCAAAACAGATATCCAAACCGCTATTGATGCAGCAGAAGCGTTCCTGAAAAGTGCTGACCGTACAGGAGATTTCGCTGGAGAAAAAACGAAATTGGAAGCTGCATTCACAGCATTTAAGGCTACAGTTATTACAAAAACAGGCTTAGATACATTTGAAAACAACGGTATTAATTTGTATACATTCAAAGGCAAATTATACATTACCGGTCTTACCGATACTGTTACCATTTCAGGATATGACTTAAGCGGTAAAACTATTTTCAGCGAATCAAGCTCTGCCAATGAATATGCACGTGAATTACCTGCAGGAAGCTACATTATATCTTTACAAGGCTACGTTAACGGAAGCCAGATTATAATCGTAGAATAAGAAATAGACAGACATTTAAAATGAAAAAACCACCGATTTTATCGGTGGTTTTTTCATTTTAAATCATTCGCTCCACTGGCAGACACCGTATAGAGAAATAAAAACATCCGTCTGCACAAACCTTAAAACAATATTGATGAACGAAAATTACACCCTGTTTGAAAGAAAAATAGCTCTTGTTTGAAAGAAAAACAAATGCTCCTTAAAGCAAATCTGCTTATATTTGTATGATTACAATTATATATCAACTTAATAACTATAAAAATAACACGTATGAGAAAATTTTCTTTATCATTTTTTATGCTGTTGTTTATTACACTCTTCACAGAGGTACAAATAAACGCACAGGTAGGAGTAATTCCACCTACAGCAGATGGCGTATATTACATACGCAATATGGCCGGAGATTTCTACTTAACTGGTCCTAAAACAGGAACAGGTAGTGGAAATATAACTATCCAATCACTTGCTTCAGGAGAAGATGCAACAACTCAACATTTTAAATTTATTGAAGCCCAAACCGTTGATGGACAAGTTCGCTATAAAATACAAGTCCAATCTGGCGACAAACCCTACGCAGGGAAAAAAGGCAATTATGACACTGAATTCAGCTCTACCGGAACTGAGTTTTGGCTAAAAACTCTGGCAAATGGGAATGTAGGTATTTACAATGCCGGGGCCAACAATGGACTAGGGGTCGATAATGCCACAAACGGAGCAAAAGTCTATAGCGACAAAGCCGGGGCAGCAAGATTCGAATGGCTAATCTATTCTGTTGATATCAGCTATGAGTATGCGTTGCTCCAAATGCAAATTCTTGCAGCACAAAATACACTTTCATCTTTAGCTGAATATCCAGAAGCATTCTACCGCCCACTCAGCACAAAAATAGAAGAAGCTAAAGCTATTGACAAAGGGGCAAGTAATGAAATAATTAATGCTGCCCGGACTGAGTTAACACCATTAAATACCGGATACACCAATATAGCAAGTGCTTTAACTACAGCAAACGGACTTTTATTAACCATTCCTAATGGTTTAAAACAATCTCTTCAAAACGATATAAATACGATATTAGCACTCACTGATCCTACTTTGGAAACCATAAATACTCACAACACGTCATTGAGAGCTAAAAATACCCTTTTCAATTCACTGGTAGGCGCCATTGCCGAAGCTGAAAAAGTTTACAACCAAGACGGTCAGTTTGATCCGGAAGCAAAAGCAGCACTTGCTCAATCCATAGAAACAGCAAAAGCAATCTCCGATCCTTCTGATACCGCTATAAATGCTGTTATTGCTGATCTGAAGGCTAAAAAAGACGCATATTTAGCCACCGAAACCCAACCGGTATTTACAGTAAATCCAACTAAGAAATACCGTATCGCTATTACCGATGAAAACGGACAGTACATCCGATACATATCAAGAAAATCAGAAACAAGCAATCAGGTTATTCCTAAACAAAAAGATTTGTATGAAAACCCGGATTTACAGTTATTCTATTTTGAACTAAAAGAAGGAAGTACAAATGAATATTACATTAAGAACGTAAGTAGCGATCAATATGCGACTTCCGGACCTGCCGGTAATTTAAGCTCTACAAAAGAGTCATACTGGGTACCAGTATACAACAAGTACGTAAATGGAGAACCATATTTCAGATTCAATAGAGATGGAAAAGCGAGCGACTTCTGGTGTGCCGATGACAACGGCGGAATATGGCCGGATGCTATTCCTAATATGTGGACCGGCAAAAGCAACATAAACAATGCCAGATTATTTAGAGTTGAGGAAGACTTCAGCACGTTTCAAAAACTACAAATCTTAATCGAAGAGTGTGAAGATATTGTTGCTGAATCAACCAATCCTGCTGCAGTTAAAACCTATATGAATAACGCCATCACAACAGCAAAAGCAGTACAAGATGGTAACGAAGAAATAATCTTATCTGCAACAGAAACCCTGTTAGCACAAAAAGATGTCTTTACAAATTATGCCCAGGCATTAACTGAAGCAAAAAATGCAATCGGATTATCCGGTGATTTTCCAAAAGAAAATAAATTAGCATTGGAAGCAGCTATTTCGGCAGCAGAAAGCAACTCTTCTTCTACTGAAGCTGATATCAAAGCAATCATTGAAAATCTTAAAACTAAAACACAAGAATATATTGATTCTAAAATAGTTCCTGTGTTTAAACCCAAAGCAGATGTACAGTACCGTCTGTATGCTGTAAATGATGCAAATGGAACAGGACAACGTATCTATTTTGGTAGCCACAATGACTGGAACTGTGGAGCAAAAGTATTGGCTTTTGAATTTGTGGACAATCAAGTTCAGCTTTATACATTCGTTGAATCTGAAGATCAGCCTAATTCATATTTGATAAAAAGTACCAAATCTCAGAAAGCGATAAGAACAAACGGACATACAGATCCGGGAGTACAAGAAACTCCATTCCTTATTCAGTATGCTAAAACGAAAAACGGAGTCGATTACTACACACTCCAAATGACTGTAAACGGTAAATACTTAGGTTTCGGTTCTACCAATCCTACAGCCATGGATGCATACATTAGCGATATGTCAACCATATCTTCTTATCCTACTGAAGAAAAATACTTCTGGTCTTTTGAAGAAGATGTAGTTACATTAAAACGTGAATTGTTAGCTCCGGTAATCAATCAGGCAGCACTACTTTATAACACAACAGAAGAAGGAACTGAAGGCGGTCAATATCCGGCTGACAAACGGGAAGAGTTCAACAATGCCATCAAGACGGCTCAGGCTCTGTCTCTGAACGAACAAATTACAGACGGACAAATCATAAAAGATGGTGTAGAAACACTTAATGCAGCTATTGCCGCTTACAAAGCATCTGTAGTAATTCCTGTATTCGAACCGGAAGCCGGCGCTTCATACCGTATCGGCGATCCTACCGCTACGATATTCTTCTCTGACAGCATCGCCAGTGAACGTGTTCGTACTCAGGCTTTCACCGTGAAAGCAACCGGAGTGGAAAGCAACCAGCAATGGACTATTGAAAAAGTAGCAGATACGGACGGTGCATATATCATTAAAAATCCTGCAGGTAAAGTTCTTACCTATACAAATAAAAAAGATGATAGTAAAGGATTTACATTTGAAGACCTGAAAGCTGATGGTACTGAATCAACAACCCAGTATGTGAAAATAGAATATGCTTATTTTGACAACGGAAGAAATCACTTCTTCATTACCACATACGAAGGCGAAAAACGTACTATTGCCAGAAACAACACCAGCGCAAGCAGTTACTTACAGGTTAAAGACCTTGATGCAACTAACACGACCAACCAACCGGTTATCTTTGTTAAAGTGGAAAATCCTGACCTGAATAAATTCGCACTTGAAAAAGCAATCAGGGAAACACAGGCATTCCTGGATGGTCAGTCTATAGGAACATCTACAGGTGAATATCCGGAATCTGCAAAAGAAGCGTTGCAACAGGCTATCGACAATGCACAAAATGTTTATAACACTGCTGCCGACCAAACTGCTGTGGACGATGCCATAGCTCCATTGGCTGAAGCTAAAGCTGCATTCCAAAACCAGATAATCGTAGATATCGAAACATATCGTAATGTAATCACAACACGTATTCAGTTGTATAAAGAAGCTGAAGTCAGCCCGGCAATAGGAGACTATTACCAAAGCGCTATCGACGCATTGAGAACCGCTGTAGACAAAGCTCTGACTATCTACCAAAGAGGTTATGTAACCAAAACTGAAAAAGAAGAACTGGATGCAGCAGCAGCAGCTTTCACTGCAGCTAAAAATGCGACACAACAAGAAGTATTGGCCGTACTGAATGATGCCATCACCGCAGACCAAACATTCCTGACTAATACAGGAGAAGAAGGAACCGGATACGGACAACCGGCAGCAGGAAGTAAAGCGATATTCCAAACAGCCATCAATACAGCTACAACTGTAGCAGAAAAACCTGATGCGACAGAAGATGAATTATCAAATGCATTAAAAGCTCTTAACGAAGCAAGAAAAACATTTGAAGACGGATTCGGAGACTGGGATTACACACAAGCTTATCTGGCGGTAGAAGATGCAAATACTATTATGGCTGCCAGAGCTGAAAATGAAGGCGAATTTAACGGCAAATATCCGACAAGCGCTTATGATGAATTACAAAATGCTATTGATGTAGTAAATTATTTCCTTGGATTACCTGCTTCAAACCAGGAAGAAATCAACGACACTACAGCTTATCTGCGTAACTCTATTACCACTTTCGAAGCGAGCAAAATTGTTATTGATTTCAGCGCATTAAGCGCTTTGGTAGCAGAAGCAGAAGCATATATGGCAACTATCGTTGCTGTTCCGGGAAGCAATCTTGAATCAAGCCTTGCTACTTTTGAAAGCGCTGTTGTTACAGCTAAAGGATTTATTGATGCTCCAGACATTTCTCAAGACGGAGTAGATGAAGAAGTAATTAAACTGAACAACGCTGTTCTTAAGATTCTTGATGCATTGAAAAAACCGGATCTTGAAAACGCATTGAAGAAAGCAACTGCTTACAGCCAGTTTGAACCGGCAGAAGATGAAACTGCAATCAAAGAAGCACAAGCAGCATTAGTTACAGTTATCGAAGAAGGTCAGGCTCTGATGGAAAGTGATCAAATGAGCGTTGTAACTCAAGAAAAAGTAAATGCAACAATTCAAAGTCTAACTGAAAAAACAAATGCTTTAATCACAGCAATGAGTAAGAAGCTTTCTGATTTAGTAACAGAAGCCAAAGCAATGGCTGCTGCTGCAACAGAAGGCACTGGTGAAGGAAAACACACCGCTGCAGAAATTACAGCATTTAATGCTGCCATCACTACAGCTGAAGGTGTTCTGAATTCTCAAAATTCATATTATGACCATTTCAACTTAGCTTACAATAACCTGCTACCTGAAGTTATCACATTTGCTTCCAAAGATTTGAAAGAAAGAATCGCAAGTGTAGAAAAAGATCTTAGCACAGCTGTTGAGGGCGATAAAGTAGGCCAATATGAAGTAGGAAGCAAGAAACCATTAGAGGATGCTCTTGCTGCAGCTAAAGAAGCTTTGGAAGAAGGTACTGAAAAAGACTTCTCTAAATTCTATCAGGATGCTTACAACACTTTAAAAGCAGCTCATGAACTGTTCTTATCTAAAGTAGTAACAGAAACCGGTATAGACGTATTCTCTCAGAATGGTATCTACATTTACTCCAGCAATGGAAAATTATATGTAACCGGCTTGACGGAAGAAGTAAATATCACAGGTTATGACATGAGCGGACGCTCTGTATTTACAGAACAGGCAACCGGCGATTACAGTCGCGACTTAACTCAAGGAAATTACATCATTTCTATCCAGGGTTACGTTAACGGCAATACGGTTGTTATGATAAAATAAAACAGATTTTAAATTAATAAAAACCGGTTAAGCGAATGCTTAACCGGTTTTTTTATTCTCTTGATACGAGAAATTCTATCAAAAATCAAAGTATTTCAATCATTTTATCAAATAACTATTTTCTTGTTAACTTCTTAGGATTATAAAAAATCACCAATTTTGTTTGTTCTCAACACATTACTATTATTATAATCTTTAAATTAATACACATATGAGAAAAACAAACTCCTTTTTTCTTACACTCCTTTTCATTTTTATAGTCGGCAATATAAAATTAAATGCTGCGATAGGAGAACCAACCACTTATGTGGAAGAAAACGTTTATTACTGCATCCGCTCTGCTGAAGGCAATAAAGCCGGAAACGTTATCGGGTTACACACAGACCTGAACGAGACCTTACTTTCCGTAAAAGAGGTTTCCGATCCCCCTCTTGACGCAGAACAATTCAGATTAGTTCCTACGGGGGAATACAATCAGGGAAAGGCCGTTTATCACCTCCAGATTAAGTCAAACGGCGAATACCTTTTTACTGCTGCAAACGGCTGGGATTCCAATATAGGAACAACTGCAGCTGAATGGGTTATTGACCCGGTAGAAGATACTCCTGAAAACACGGTATTCTACATAAAACGTAAAGGGAATTCTGTGGGATTAGGATTAGATGAGGACAAAGTTCTTGTCTACACCAACAAAGGATCTAATGATTATACCATAAAATGGGAGTTCTGTGAAGCTGTACCCGTGAGTGCCGAAGCTCTTTTACAAAGAGCAAAAGATGCTTTAGAAAGCACAATAAAAGAAGCGAATGAAGCCCTTAACAACCCGGGAGAGTTTCCTGCCGAAGCCAAAGAAGCCTTATCTACGGCTATCAATAATGCAAACCAGGTCTTAAGTAATTCTACAGACCGCATCGAAGTCATAACAACTAAAACTACCCTGATTACAAAAATATCAGAATATCTGGAATCCGAAATACTACCTTCATTCACTGCAGAAGAAGGTATTTCCTACCGCATTTTCTGTGCCGACAATACTGTACGTACAGGACAATTCATGTATTTACTTGATAAGAACAATAATAACAGTGGACTTAGACACAAAGTTTTCGACAATGACACAGATGACTCACAACACTTTATCTTTGAAAAAGTAGAAGACACAGAAAACATCTACTACATTATCCCTACCATGGATGCAGAACTGGGTGAAGCAGAAAGACGGTATGTATACTCACGTGGAGATGGAGGTAGCGGTATGCAAGTAAGAGCAGCACAGATCAACTCAGGAGATAATAAAAACGAGACCTACCGTAAATGGGAAATTAAATATGTGGAAACCATTAACGGAATAGATTATTTTTCTTTCAAATCTTTACGGGGAGACAACTACCTGTGCTTCGGTGAAAATAGTAGTGATATGAAAACTCCGGCATGGGGACAATTACGTGCAGATGAAACCATTGATTGCTTCAAATTAGCTATCCTTGAAGTAGGAGCTTTAAATACCATTGAACTGACCGGAGCCCTTAACAAGGCACAACAGCTCAAAAACGAAACAAGCGAATACGCTAAAATACAGGAAGAATTAAATACTGCCATCATCAAAGCACAAGGTGTTTTAGACAGTTCGGAAGATCAAAACGAAATCGATCAGGCCGGAATTGAGTTAAACGGAATCATTGATCTAATCTCCGGCTTACTTAATGCCATTGATGAAAGCCAGGATTTTTATGACAACACGGAAGAAGGAAACGGCGCCTACCAATATCCTGTGGCTTCACGCAACGCATTAATAACGGCAATCAACACAGCTAAAGAAAAACTAAATGCTTATGAAGAGATATCTGAATTAGGTACAGCCACAACAGAACTGGAAACAGCTTTATCTATCTATAAAGACTCTCAGATTATTCCTGAATTTACTCCATATCCGGGAGCTTTATATCGCATCAGATCCCTGTATTATCCAACGAAATACATGGCTACTCAGGAGAATGGCAATAATGAAATGCCTTCGGAAGAGAAAAAGACCGGAGAACAATCCCTGAATCAGCTATGGCAGTTTAAAGCTGTAGAAGGAGCTGAAGGATACTATTTCATGATGAATAAAGACGGAGACCTGGCTCTTGAATACCCGACGGCCAATAATGCTACCACCGGATTCTCCATGAAAGAAGCAGATCCTACCAATATACAGCAACAAATAAAACTGGAATTCACATCATTCGTCAACGGAGACAAAGAATATACCGGATACGTGATAAGTACATCCGACTCTCCTGGGGTAATTATGATATACAAAGGGGAACGATTAAGACGACAGGGCTACAAACTGGACGACGTAGCACACCCGATGGACATCAGTGTTGCTTATTATCCTAACGACATAAACAATTCCGCATTAGAGGAACTATTAACCAATGCAAAAAATCTATTGGTTAACGGAATAGAAGGTATAGAAGAAGGACAATACTCCAAGGCAACAATGGAAACTTTCACAAATGCGATTAATACAGCAGAAGCAGTCTTCTACAATCCAGCCGTAACACAACAGGAAATGGACGAAGCTGCAAACATCTTAACCGCTGAAATCAGCACATTTGAAAGCAATATCAATATCAACAAAGAAGAACTTGCTACGTTAATCACCACTGCCACCACAAAAATGGAAAGTGCAGTAGTAGGTGAAAAAGTAGGAGAATACTACCAAAGTAAAATAGATGAATTAGAAAAGGCAATAGAAACGGCTCAAATAGCCATAGCACGTGGATATGCTACTCAAGCAGATAAAACAGCATTGGAAGAAAGCCTTACTACTTTTACAACGGCTGCCAATCAATCTGCCGAAAACATTCTGGATGTAATGACAGATGCAATCGTTTCCGCACAAGCATTTTTGGACGGAGCCAAAATAGGCGATCAGCCGGGAGAATATTCACAGGCAGCAGCAACAGCATTCCAAACCGCCATTAATACAGCCTCGTCAAGCAGTAAAGACCGGAATGCACTAAATGCGTTAACCGAAGCAAGGAAAACTTTTGCACAAGGTAAAATACCGATGAACCTGGAAGAACTGAAAGCCACAATCTTGTTGGCTAAAGAAGCTATAGACGGAAAAGTTACCGGAATCTATAACGGACAATATCCGGAAGGAGCTATCAATACATTCCAGGAAATTATTACCAAAGCTGAATCTATTGTAGCTTATCCTCCTGCAGAGCAAACTGCTATCGATGCAATGAACGAAGAATTAAAGGCAGCTATCGTTACTTTTGAAAGCCAGGAAATAGTGATAGATTATTCCGCATTACAATCATTAGTTGCCAAAGCGAAAACGTATATCGCATCCATTAATGCAGTAGCCGGTTCTAATCTGGAAACTTATCTGAATACATTAAAAGATGTTACCAACAGTGCAGAAGATGTATCCAACAGCAATGAAGTTACCCAGATTGAAGTAGATGAACAAATTTCCACTTTAAATGATGCAATTGTAGAATTCATTGTCCGGTTAAAACAAGCAGAAGGACTGAATGCTGCTATCAATGAAGCCATCAACTACATAGAAAACACTCCAACCGATGTTCCGGAACTGACCACCCTGTTAGGTGAACTGAATGCCCTGATAGCAGAAGGAGAAGAACTGAATAACAGTACCGACATGGACGTTGTAACACAAGCTGCATTGAAAGGAATTATAGAAGAACTGAGTGCTAAAATAAAAGAACTGGTTAAACTTATATCTGAAAACCTTTCCGGATTAGTTGATGAAGCTAAAGCGATCCACGAATCCGCTCAGATAGGTACAGAACCGGGACAATATACTGAAGCTCAGAAAGCAGCATTGCAAACAGCCATCACAGCAGCAGAAAGCAAACTGAATGTTTCCATGCCGTATTACGATGAAATCAAAAATGAGGAAAGCAATCTGGCAAATGCTATCAATACTTTCTTGTCTAACGGTCTTAACTCATTGATAAAAGTAGCTAAAGATACTTTAACCAAGACTGTAGAAGGGACAAAACCAGGTCAATACGAAGTTGGCAGCAAAGCAGCTTTAGAAGCTGCCGTGACCACAGCAGAAAGTAAGTTGGAAGGCGCTACGGAAGACTTTGCTACTTACTATCAAGAGGCTTTCAACACTCTAAAAGACGCTCTGGAAACTTACAAAACAAAAATTATCAAAGGAGGTGATGGCATAGATGAACTTGATGCAAACAATATCTCTGTAATTACAGCCAACGGCAAATTATATATCACCGGTTTGAGCCAAGCAATAAATATCAGTGCTTACGATATGAACGGACGTATGATATTTACGGAACAAGCTCCTGCCGGAGAATATATCCGGAATATGGAGAGCGGTATCTATGTTATAGCAATGAAAGGTTATGTTAACGGCAACCGTACCGTTATAATAAAATAAAACAGTAAACCGACATCATTAATAAACCAAAGAGTTGCCCGAGTAATATCGGGCAGCTCTTCTAATTTATATATAGACAATTAAAAAAAACATAGGGATAATTATACTGTTCTGAATCACCCGACATAAAATCCACTCACATCAGACAAACATCTTCCATTATCCTGAAATAAAATTGATTCCGTAAAAACTTATATACAAACATAAAGACTGTTCTTTGCTCTTGTAACCGTAAACCGGCTTTCCTTTGCCAAATATTATAAACAACACCCAATAAGCGCTATACATTTGAAACCGTTCTTATAAAAGCGTTCTTTTTCAATTAGTCCGACAATTTTCCTCACCCATCATTTTAACCCTCTCGTTTTTTCAATAAAAAACTGGTCTGCATCAATGCAAGGAAACAGAAACATCGCCACTATTACTATATTTCAACTACAATAAACAGCCAATGCATCAATCTATATTAGAAAACCTAAAAGACCGAATACAAGACCCCTTTACTCAATCCCCCTCCGGAATAACACCACACGTTTCTAAACGGTAAAGAAATTGTTTTAAACACAATTCAGGAGCTCCAAATTAACCTTGACTATTATATCTCATAGCTTAAATAAAAGGCCTAAAAAGCCCCCAAACCGTTCTTATATTCCGCCCCTATTATCTAATAGAACTAAAAGATAAAAAAGGATGCCTTAAAAGGGAACTTTTCTTCTTTAGACGCGGATATTTGAAAACATCCTCCACCAACCAGCAAAGAATAAATAAAAAAGAAACGGCTCAAAAAATTGAGCCGCTTCCTCGTATATTGAAAACCGGATTACGGTAAATTCTGTCTATTAATAGAAATTAGAACGATTATCTACCACATCTCCATTGGCGTTAATATCCTCCTGTACACCATATGGCAGTGAATACTGATAATAAGTGTTTAATTGACGAATTTCATTTTCTGCATCAAACGGTTCTGTAGTATTTTCCACTTTATTTACCGGATATACCACATATACGCCGGAATTACCTTTAATAGCCTGTGACATAGTATTAAGTTCCTGATTCATAGCCTTAGCTATAACAAAAGGTTCTCTGGAACCATCAAAAGAAGCAGATGAAAAAGTAAGGTTATCCACTTCTTTCACATCAGTTCCTATCTGCTGAGCCAATTGTTCAAGAGAAAGACCGGAAGCTATTTTTTCATTCAGGTTTTTAACAATATAATCGGCTTTCTTTTCTTTTACCAATTCGGCTTTAAGTACAGAAGATATATTTTCAAGAGGCATATATCCTTTTTTGTTTATTTCCGTCAATACGGCAACAACAAATTCTTCACCAGAGTCAAACACATCAGAAATTTCATTCAAATCAGCTCCATAAGCCCATTTTACAATTTGACGAGATTGAGGCACTGCTCCGATTTTTTCCATATTAATATCCATTTTTGAAGCAGACTGAACCGTAACACCTTGTTCTGCGGCCAGACGTTCAAAATCTTCCGGAGTTTTAACTGCTGCAGCAAATTGTTTAGCTTCATTAAATATCTGTGCCTGTGAACGGCTGCTTGCTGTTACTTTTCTTTCAAGAATAGCCAGTTTAACTTTTGCTATATCACGAGTTTTTTCTACAACTTGTATAATTTGGATACCCTGAGGTTTTTTAACGACAAAGACATCACCCGCTTTTTTATCAAAGGCCTGGAAGAAGTCTCTATCTACTCCTTTAACACCGTCAGTAAGCCATCCTAAATCTCCTCCGTTTTCTTTGGTGTTCACTCCAGAGAATTGACGTGCCAACGCTGCAAAGTCAGCATTTTTGTCGGTACGCAATACTTTAACAATACTGTCAGCCCGGGCTTCATCTCTCGGATCTAAAACGATGTGGCGCAATTTTACTGAATCAGGACGCATAATTCCTGTTTCCATGAGTTTAGCCATCGTGTGTATATCATCATGAAAAACAGGACCGAAGAAATCGCCTTTCTTTCCATTAAATGCAAATTCTTTTAATAAAGCTGGTACTGTTCTTTCTGAATAATAAGTTCCGTCATACAACACGTCGGAGTTAGCACGAATAAAACCAACAACATCATTCGTTGTTTTGAATTCTTCGCTCACTTTGTCCATCCATTCCTGAATCTGGGTATAATCAGCTTCTAATGGTTTTACTTCAAAAGAAACATAATTGATAGAACGGGAATCTTCTTGTTTATACTGTTCTTTCTTTTTATTATAAAGGTCTTTTATTTCATTGCTGCTTACAGATACTGCAGAGTCAGGAACAGTATAGTAAGGTTCTGTAATATATTGTACATCAGCAACTAACAAACGGTTATCAAAAGCATTTTTAGCGTCAATATTATTAGCTGTTACCGATTGGGAGATAAGTGCATTGAATTTTTCCTGCAAAATGCTGTTCTTCACTACTTTTTCCCAATACAACATATAGTTTCTGATAGTAAGTACCTGCTGACCGTAAATTTCCGGATCCTGATCCATCATTCCGTAAAATTCAAGAACGATATTCCGGTCAAACTGACCATTTTCACCCCTGAAAACCGGACGTTGCATGATAACCGGATGGATATTATTTCCTATCATGCGGTCAGATAATTCTTCCTTGCTTACAGTTAATCCTATTTTTTCAGCTTCTGCCTGTAACAATTTTTCATTTACCAGATTTTCCCAAACCATTGCACGAATCTGAGACTGGAATTCATCATTCAAATTAGCCTGGTTAAACTCTATTTTATAAATTTCCATGGTCTGGTCTACCAAGGCCTGATAATCACGGATATTAATGTCTTCACCTGCGATTTCCGCCACATTGTCACGTGAACTGTTAAAATAGGTTGCTCCCGAATTTAGAAGATCGCCCACAATAAAGGCCAATAACGCAAGACCAATTACTAATACAAGTAAGCCTCCTTTACTTCTAATCTTTTCTAATGTTGCCATTTGCTTATGTAAAATTAATTTTTCAAAATTATTGAGTATTCAATCCACTCTAAAAAAGAACGTGTTTATTAACTAATTAATGAACACGCAATCTTTCCGAGGGCACGAAGATACAAAAAAATGTTTATTTTATTCTTTTTTATTGTTTATTTATAATTTATCCTTATATTTTAAAATCCGGAATAAACATTTTCAAACGCCACAAAACATAGAAAACACCTATAAAAGATCAATATGTTCCGCAACTATTTCTTTTTTAAGAAAAACCGACGCTGATGAAATAAATTTTTCCACTGATTCCGTTGTAAAATAACGACAGACCCCGTTTTTGGTACAACGTATCTCTAACTCCGGATGGCGTAACAAATAATCCTGCAAGCTGGCTGCCACAATTTCGCCCTGTGAAACCACCTTCATACGTTCCGGAATATAACTCTTTATTATATCTTGTAACAAAGGATAGTGCGTACAGCCCAATATAATTGTATCTATGTCAGCATCCGCAGCCAACAGACGATTCAGATTCTTTTGTATAAAATAGGCAGCGCCTTCAGACTCATACTCATTATTTTCAATCAAAGGAACCCACATAGGGCAGGCCTCCGACGTTACAACGATATTGCTGTTCAACTTGGCTATTTCAAGCGGATAAGAGTCCGATTGTACAGTTCCAGCCGTTGCCAGTAACCCTACATGGTTGCTACAGGTCAGCCGGTTTATAATTTCCACGGTAGGCCTTATCACTCCCAGCACCCTCCGGGATGGGTCAAGATGAGGCAAATCGTTTTGCTGAATAGTGCGCAGTGCTTTTGCCGAAGCCGTATTACAAGCCAGGATAACCAAATGGCAACCCAGTTCAAAAAGCTTAGTAACACATTCTAACGTATATTTATAAACAACATCAAATGACCTGGTACCATATGGTGTACGGGCGTTATCCCCAAGATATATATAATCATATTGAGGAAGGGCCTCCCGGATTTTTTCCAATATAGTCAACCCGCCATAACCGGAATCAAAAATTCCTATCGGGCCCGGGTTCTGTGGTAATATGACGGAGTTTGACATGTTTATTGCAAATCGATACGTAAATCAGACAAGTTAATCCAGCATTTGCCCGGTGTTATTACTTAACTGCACCATCAAATCATATTCTTCCGGAGACAAGTCAAGGAAGTAGTAATTTTGAGGATTCTGTACCGTACCTTTATAATGCACTTCATAATGCAAATGCGGTCCGGTTGATTTTCCAGTGTTACCCACTAGCCCGATAACATCACCCCGCTTTATTTTCTGTCCTCTTTTCACAAGGATCTTACTCATATGCCCATACAATGTTTCATAGCCGAATCCATGATCTATAATCACCGCATTACCATATCCCTGTTGCCAACCTGTAAATTTTATCGTTCCATTACCCGTTGCAAAAATATCAGTACCTATAGGAGCAGAGAAATCCATACCTTTATGGAAACGCCGCACATTATACACCGGGTCTATACGCCAGCCATAACCGGAAGCCGTACGACGCAAATCCTTATTTAAAACGGGCATGATTGCCGGAATATGCACTAATTTAGATTCATTTTCCTTCGCCAGGTCTAATATCTCGTCAAACGATTTAGACTGAACATAAAGCTGTTTCTTTATTCCGTTCAGTTTTTTCGTTGTAGCCACAATAATTTCCGAATTCGTTTCCTTCATCAGGTTATCATAATACTCCGTATTTGGAGTAATTGATTTCCTAACGGATAACGGTATAGGGTCTGCCTGCAAAATAGCCCGATACAGATTATCATCACGCATTTGCATATCCGACAGGACAAGCTGGACATCATCCAACTGTTTGTCCAGAAACTTATACTGAGCCTGTATCTTTTTATTTTCACGGGACAGCTGTTTTTCGCGGGGCGATTCCACCACATACAAAAAGAGGAAAAAGAAAAGTACTCCTGCAAATGCTCCCGACAAAATATGATAAAAGAACCGCTTCACCTTATAGGCCCACGTATATTCTATCTGTTCATAATTGAGCGTTTCCGGATTAAAGTAAAATTTTTTCTTTTTACCCATTAGTTTTTTCTCCTCCCGATAAATAAAAGGATAACGATAATAAAGGTTAGTTACTACTTAAAAAAGTGCTGCCTGTCCTTAGCAAAAAAGACCTGAAACTCAACATTTCTAACTAAAATTACCGCAAAAATAATAAAATTAGTGTACTTTTGCAGACTTATTTACGATAATTAATAGTATAATTATTTTAATTACTGGTTTCAGTGTATTGTAAATTGTATTGAAATAAGCATATGACTTCACAAGAAATTCGTCAATCATTTTTAGATTTTTTTGCTGGAAAAAATCATAAAATCGTACCTTCCGCACCTATGGTGATTAAAGATGACCCAACTCTGATGTTCACCAACGCAGGAATGAATCAGTTTAAAAATATCATATTAGGAAACGACCCTATCAAATATCCCCGTGTAGCCGATTCTCAGAAATGTTTACGTGTAAGCGGTAAACACAACGACTTGGAAGAAGTGGGACACGACACCTACCATCATACAATGTTTGAAATGTTAGGCAACTGGTCTTTCGGCGATTACTTTAAAAAAGAAGCCATAGAATGGGCCTGGGAATATCTGGTAAATATCCTGAAAATAGATCCAGAACGTTTATACGTTACCGTATTCGAAGGTTCTCCTGCCGAAGGCTTGGAACGCGACAACGAAGCTGCAGCTATCTGGGCTAAATTCCTGCCGGAAGAAAGAATTTTAAACGGCAGCAAAAAAGACAATTTTTGGGAAATGGGCGATACCGGTCCTTGCGGCCCTTGTTCCGAAATACATATAGACTTGCGGAGCGATGCGGAAAGAAAAGAAATAGACGGTCTGACTTTGGTCAATAACGACCATCCACAGGTTATCGAAATCTGGAATAATGTATTCATGCAGTACAACCGGAAAGCCGACGGTTCGCTTGAAGAACTTCCGGCTAAAGTTATCGACACCGGTATGGGTTTTGAACGTCTTTGCATGGCCTTACAAGGCAAAACATCCAATTACGATACTGACGTTTTCCAACCGATCATACAGGAAATCGGCAAAATCGCCGGATTAAAATACGGTGAGAATGAAAAGACTGATGTTGCTATGCGGGTTATAGCAGACCATATCCGGACTATCGCATTCTCTATCACTGACGGGCAGCTGCCTTCCAATGCTAAAGCTGGCTACGTAATCCGCCGTATTTTACGTCGTGCCGTACGTTACGGATATACTTTCCTGAATCAGCGTAGCGCATTTATGTATAAACTTATTCCAGTACTGATTGACGTTATGGGCAAAGCCTATCCGGAACTAATATCCCAACAGACCCTGATAGAGAAAGTAACCAAGGAAGAAGAAGAATCATTCCTCCGCACTTTGGAAACAGGTATACGTTTGCTGGACAAAGTTATGGACGAAGCCCGCAAAGAAAACAAATCCATCATTTCCGGAAAAGACGCATTTACATTATATGACACTTTCGGATTCCCATTGGATTTAACCGAGCTTATTCTCCGTGAAAACAAATTCACTGTTAATATCGATGAGTTCAACTCCGAAATGGAGAAACAAAAAGAACGCGCCCGTAACGCTGCTTCAATTGAAACCGGCGACTGGGTTGTTCTTAGAGAAGGTGACAGCGTATTTGTGGGTTATGACAAAACCGAAACAGAGACACAAGTATTGCGCTACCGTAAGGTTAAACAAAAAAATAAAGAATTTTATCAACTGGTACTCTCCGCCACTCCTTTTTATGCTGAAATGGGAGGACAGGTAGGCGACAGTGGAATATTAAAATCAGAGAACGGAACAATCCGTATTCTGGATACAAAAAAAGAAAATAACTTATCCGTTCACATCACAGATAAGATTATTGAAAATATCACGGATACTTTTACCGCTTCCATCAACGTGGACAATCGGATAGCAACTTCATGCAACCACTCTGCCACCCACTTGCTGCACGAAGCCCTGCGTGAAGTGTTAGGCAACCATGTAGAACAAAAAGGTTCATATGTAAGCCCGGACGGACTCCGTTTTGACTTCTCTCATTTTCAGAAAATGAGCCCGGAAGAAATCAGAACAGTGGAACATCTGGTAAACAAACGTATCCGAACCAATTACGCTCTTTGCGATATGCGCGAAGTTCCGATTGCGGAAGCACAGGGAATGGGAGCAATGGCACTTTTCGGTGAGAAATACGGTGAAACCGTCCGTGTTGTAAAGTTCGGAGACTCTATTGAACTTTGCGGCGGAACCCATGTGCAATACACGGGACAAATCGGAATGTTCCGCATTCTATCCGAAACATCCATCGCCGCCGGAATCAGACGTATTGAAGCGGTAACTGCCGGTAAGCTGGAACAAATGCTCGATGCACAACAAGATATGCTCAATTCTGTACGCGACTTATTCAACAATACGCCTCAATTATTGGGAGCGATCAAAAAAACAATTGATGAAAACAGCGAACTGAAAAAGCAGATGGATGACTTCATGCGGGAAAAAATCATTGCCTTGCGTGATAAAGTGATTGAAAACGCAGAAACCGTTAACGGAATAAAAGTAATCAGACTCGATATGAATGCTGCTCCGGAAATGATTAAGAGCCTTGCATTCCAAATCAGGAACATCGTAAAAGAAAATCTGTTCTTTGTAGCCGGAGCTATACAGGATGGCAAACCGTCACTTACCGTACTGCTTTCTGACGACCTGGTAGCTAAAGGGCTGAATGCCGTAAACATAGCCCGTGAAGCTGCTAAAGAAATTCAGGGAGGAGGAGGAGGCCAGCCGTTCTTTGCTGCTGCCGGAGGTAAAAATGCTGCCGGAATCCAGAAAGCGATTGAAAAAGCGCTGGAAGCACTTAAATAAGCTATCTCGTTTTAACAAACCCAATAAAACAGCCCGGACTTCTATTTCCGGGTTGTTTGCTTTATAATAAGCCGATTCAACAAGAGTCAGAATCCACAAAGATTTATTATTTTCGTTCCTCAAAACAAAAAACATGTCAGCTCCTGTTATTCGTAAAGCCGTAAAACAAGATTGTCCCCGCTTACTGGAATTAATAAAGGGATTAGCGGAATATGAACAAGCTCCGGAAGAAGTTACCATTAGCCTGTCTCACTTGGAAGAGAGCGGATTTGGCGAACAACCAGTATGGTGGGCTTATGTAGTTGAGGTAAACGGGATGATACAAGGATTCGCCTTATATTATATCCGTTTTAGTACATGGAAAGGGCAACGTATGTATCTGGAAGACATTTACATTGAACCCGAAATGAGAGGAAAAGGATTAGGAAAACTGTTATTTGAACAACTTATAACCGAAGCTAAAGAAAAAAAACTAAACGGAATGGTATGGCAAGCTCTGGAATGGAATAAACCCGCCCTGAATTTTTATAAAAAATACAATGCCCGCTTTGATTCCGAATGGATAAATATTTCCCTGGATTTTTAATATCCGGTGATATTAATTTATCATTTTGCGGTCAAGAAACTGCTGAAAAGCATCCTTATAACTCTCGGATATCGGTATCCTGGTTTTTCCGAACACAATGCGGTTATGTTCAATCTCCTTGATTTTATCCGTATTCACAATGTAAGAACGGTGAACCCGCATAAAATGTGATTTAGAAAGCATATCTTCCATCGCCTTCATCGTAATGTGGGATATGATAGATTTTGCTTCATCATCCATAAATATCCTCACATAATCTTTTAAGCCTTCTACATACAAGATATTTTTAACTTCAATCTGAATTATTTTATAATCCGACTTCACGAAAATGCTATCTTGCTGGGCTGTTGCAGAGGAGGAGGAGGAAGAAACGACCCGTTTATTCATTTCAAACCACTGCAATGCCTTATGTGCAGCTTGCAGAAAATCGCTGTACCCGAAAGGTTTCAGCAGATAGTCCAAAGCATTTACTTTATAACTCTCCAGCGCATACTGCTGAAAAGCGGTTGTAAATATAATACGCGTCTGTTCCGGGACAAACTTGGCGAAATCCATCCCATTCAGTTCCGCCATCTGAATATCCAGAAAAAGAACATCCGGCGACGATTCACGCACCGCCTGAGTAGCTTCTATAGCTGAATGGAACTTGCCTGTAAGTTCCAGAAACGGAGTTTTATTAACATACCCTTCTATCAGGCCTAATGCTAACGGCTCATCATCAATAATGAAACAAGTAAGTATCATATTACTAAAGTATTTAAGGGTACAATTCTACAAAACAAATTCATTAAATCCAACAAATGACCCGCTTTCTTTTACATCTACTCATTTCAAGGGTACTACCAGCTCACACGTATAAACATGATCTTTTTCCTCCGTACGGAAAATATGCTGGTGAGGATAAAGGATGTCCAACCGACGATGCAAATTCTCCAAACCGATGCCGGAACCGCTTTTATCACTTTCATCTTTCGGAAAGTAACTATTACTGATCACACACACAATCCGTTCCTCCACCTGATGAATATCTATGTGAATAAAGGAATGGCTGGTGTGGCTCACGCCATGTTTAAACGCATTTTCTATCAAGGTTATAAAAATCATGGGAGCTATCAATCTTTCCGGCGACTGTACCTCCTGTATGTCCGTCTTCACCTCCACATTCTCCGTCAGCCTGATACGCATAAGCTCAATGTAATTACGGATAAAATCCAGTTCCTTACGTATCTCCACAAAATTATGGCTGTTATCATACAGCACATAACGCATCAATTTACTTAATTCCAGAACCGTATTTTGTGCTTTTTCCGGACTGATAGCAATCAAAGCATAAATATTATTCAACGTATTAAAAAAGAAATGAGGATTTATCTGCTGTCTCAGGTTTAGCAATTCAGCTTCTTTTCGCCTGTTTTCTTCCTCCTGCCGCTGTGCATCAATAATATACCATTTACTTAACACTTTCACCATAATGCTGAACCCGCTCATCATAATCATAGTAAACACTTCACGCATGATAAACCAAAAACGGCGGACAGCTTCAGGACGCGGGTCATGAGGTGGAGGCGGTTCGTGAGGCCAGGACTCTTTCAGGACATAAAGCAACAAACCGATACCCACAACCAGGATAAGGTTCAGAATTATAAATTTACCTATCTTTCTTGGGAAAAGATATTTTTCCGTCAAATAAAAATAATTCAGATAGAAGACGAATGCCGAAGCAATTACAGAAGCGCCGTGATTACGCACAATCCGCATATAGTCAATCTCAGTATTTCTGGAAAGCATCAGGAAAGGCAGCGCAAACACAAAAATCCATACCCCGATGTTAATAATAATCTGAAGTGTATTTGCTTTTTTTACTTTCATATTTTTATTCATAGCGGATAGCCTCTATCGGATCAAGCCCCGCCGCTTTTTTAGCAGGATACCAACCGAAGAATACTCCCGTAAAAGTACATACTGTAAATGATAAAACAATGGAATAGGACTGAATATAAATAGGCCAGGCAAAAACAAACTTTACAATAAAAGCTGCACCGATACCCAAAATCACACCAATCAGCCCTCCCACAAAACTGATAAGTATTGCTTCAATCAGGAACTGGGTCAGAATATCGCGCCCTTTAGCGCCAATAGACATTCTAAGTCCGATTTCCCGCGTACGTTCCGTTACCGACACATACATAATGTTCATTACACCGATACCACCTACCAATAAGGAAATTCCGGCAATACAAGCCAACAATACCGTAAGCAGATTGGTGGTAGAAGTCATCATTTCACTCATTTCCTGCTGGGAACGAACGGTGAAATCATCGTCATCACTCACCTTTAACTTATGGTTAGCCCGTAATGTCTGTTCTATTTCGCTAATAGCCATATCCGTCAGTTCCTCTGACACTGCCGAAGCATAAATACCCTGAATATACGTTATAGCCAGAATCCTCTTCTGAACAGTAGAATAAGGAGCCAGTATAATTTCATCCTGATCCATCCCCATACTGTTATATCCTTTTTCCTGCAAAGTTCCGATAACAGTCAACGGAATACTGTTAAACCGGATGACTTTCCCTATCGGATCTTCACCATTAGGAAAAAGATTATCTATAATTGTTTTTCCTATCACACAAACCTTAGCAGCCGTAACAATCTGGTTATCCGTAAAGATAGTTCCCTTATCAATAGACAGTTTACGAATATCAAGGTAATCGGCATTAATTCCGGTTATAGAACCCGGATAGTTGTTAGCCCCATAAATAAACTGTCCTGCACTGCTCACTGTTGGCGAGATAGCCGAAATATACTGTGCATTATCACGGATATCGTAATAATCTTCCAGTTTCAAAGTCTGCATATCGTCCGCACTACGTCGAATTCCTCCCCTGTTTTCGGTACCCGGATGAATCATAATCATATTTGACCCCATTTCCGAAATCTGTTCTTGAATACTGATTTTAGAGCCCTCGCCTATCGCCAGCATGGTGATAACCGACCCTACCCCGATGATGATCCCAAGCATGGTCAGAAATGACCGCATTTTATTTTGAGCGATAGCCCTGAGCGATATTTTTACGGAATTTCCTATGTTCATAATAATTCCTCTTTTTTTAATCTTCCTGTTTTGGTAAACTATCCAATACCTCTTTAGCGGGTTTTATTTGTGAATTATATTCATCTTTCACCACTTTCCCGTCTTTTAACACAATATTCCGGCTCGCATACTGGGATAGTTCCGGGTTATGCGTTACAAATATAATAGTACGCCCTTTCGCATACAGCTCCTGAAACAAAACGATAATCTCATATGAAGTCCTGCTGTCAAGATTACCGGTAGCCTCATCCGCCAGAATAATAACCGGATCATTCACCAATGCCCGGGCTATAGCCACACGTTGCTGCTGCCCTCCGGACATCTGATTGGATTTATGCAACATTCTGTTTTCCAGTCCTACCGCTACCAACGCCTTCTCCGCTTTTTCATGACGTTGTTTAGCGTCAAAAGCCGGATTATACAATAAAGGCAGCTCTACATTTTCAATAGCCGTAGTTTTAGGCAGCAGATTATAAGACTGAAAAATAAACCCGATTTTCCGGTTACGTATCGTAGCACGTGCATCTTTATTCATCGTACTGACGTCAATACCGTCCAGATAATATTTACCCTGTGTGGGAGTGTCCAGACAACCCAACAAATTCAACAAGGTAGATTTTCCGGAGCCACTGGCTCCCATTATCGTTACGAATTCACCTTCTTCTATGGCAAAAGACACGCCACGCAAAGCATGAACAGTCTCATCCCCCACGATGAAATCCCGTTTTATATCTTCTACCTGAATAATTGTTTTAGCCATATTACTACCTTTTCTTTTATCATAAACCTAAATTAACGGCGTCCTCCCGGTCTGGGCGGCATAAAAGGACTCTGTTCCCCAGACGAGCCGTTGCTATTTGCAGCCCCTTTCAATGCCAGGCTAACTCCGGTCACAACCAGGTCTGAAGAATCAATTCCGCTAAGCACATGAGTATTAACCCCATCAGTCTGTCCTATCGTAATATTTCTCGGTTGGATATACTGTCCTTTCTGCACCCAAACAACACGGTTATTGCCTTTTGTTTCCACTTCTCCATTCCTGTCCAGAATATAACCCATGTTCTGAATAATTTCTTCACTTGGTCTAAAACTCAAAGCCTTGTTAGGCAAAGTATTCACCCCTTTTTCTTCCAAAGTATAAATGGTAATATTAGCCGTTAAACCGGGCTTTAGTTTCAGATCCGGATTCGGGGCATTAACCAACACTTCGTAAGTCACTACATTCGACTCTTCTGTCGGTTCCAAACGCACCTGCATTACAGTGCCTTCAAATACATCTGACGGATAAGCATCCACTGTAAAAGTAACCCGTTGCCCATCACGGACTTCACCTATATCCGCCTCATCCACATCAGCCACCACCTGCATTTTAGTCAGGTCATTTGCTATCGTAAACAATGTCGGAGTATTAAAGCTGGCAGCCACCGTCTGCCCTTCTTCTACGGCCCTGGACAATACAACCCCATCAATAGGAGAAGTAATGGTAGCGTAACCGAGGTTAGTCCGCACCTTTGTAAGATCAGAAAGCAATTTATTATACGAAGCCTCTGCGCGCTGATAATTATACAAAGCCGTTTCATAATCGGTTTGACTGATTAAATCCTGATTATGAAGGTTTTTCAAACGGTTAAAGTTTGTCTGCTGGTATTCGTATTCGGTACGTGCAGACAGAACTTCCAGTTCCTTGGAGCGCAAATCCGCTTCCAGGGTCGTTTTATCCAACTCTGCCAGTATCTGACCCTTTTCTATCTCAGAGTTATAGTCAACATAAATCTTATCAATAATACCGGAAACCTGTGTACCCACTTCAACCTGCGTAATAGGTTCTACTGTACCGGTTGCCGTAACCATAACACTGATATCATTTACCGCGAGGGAAGTTGTATCCAACCGGTAATTGGTTTTTCCTGAACCTCTCAAGGTAAAGAAACAAATTACCCCTACAAGCAACAGGGCAACCACCACAATGATAATAACATTTTTCTTTTTCATATGATATCTTTATTTTATTTCCAAAGGCAAATCCTGATATAAATTTAATATCTGGCTATTCATTATACTTGTATATTTAGCCTGCAATAGGCTTTGCTCTGCCGAAAGCAAATTATTTTTTTCCGTCAGTAATTCCAGCGTATTTTTCATACCCAGGTTGTACTGTTGCTGTATCAGGTCATAACTGGTTTGCAATGCTTTAACATTCTCATTGGCCGCGATATACTGATTCTGGGCAGCAACAGCATCCTGGTAGGCAAGCTCCACTTCGCGTAACAAGTTTTTTTGGACATCCTGATAATCCAGCCGGGCTATCTGCTCATTCAGCTTAGCTTTTTCCACAGCCGATTTATTGTCCCGGTTAGAATAAATAGGAATACTTACCGTCACTCCGACACCGTCACTGAAGTTATCCCGGAGTTGCTCCTCAAAAGTAAGCCCCGTTCCGGAAAGATTGGAAGAACCGACCGAAGCTGTAAGACTGACACGGGGATAATATCCGGCACGAGCCTTAGCCGTTTCCAAAGCTGCAATATCGATATTCAGTTTCGAGCTTTGCATTTGGGGCATAACTTCCAACGAAGTATAATAAATGTCATTAAGAGCAGGGATAGGCGCTAAGACATCATCATCATTAATTTCCGGTATAGTTATATTCATTTCATCATCCACGTCCAACTCCAAAAGCTGCTTCAATTGAAGTCGTGCATAGTCCAGGGTATTCCTGGCTGTAATCAGCTGGTATGTATCCGAACTTAACTGAGCTTCAAGTTGCGCCAGATCAACCTTGGATATTGTTCCGGCAAGGAGCAAGGCCTCTCCCCTGTCACGTTGATACTTAGACACTTCAACAACATCTTCATAAACCTGAACAGCTTCTTCCGCATATAATATCTGCATATAATACTGAAGAATGGACATCTGGATGTCTTTTTCAACTTCCAATATATCATAACGACCGGATTCCTCCTGCAACTTGCTCTGCTCTATACTTTTCAACAGCTTCCCGCCATTAAATAAAGTCATCGAGGCATTAATTCCGTAACTTCCATTATAAGCATTTGTCGTGTTCTGGCTACCTGCCGGAAGGAAAGGACGGTTAGTAAAATTCTGTCCGACTGAGGCAGAGAAATTAGGAAATAACTGAGCCTTGGCTTGCAAAGTATTTACACTGTTTTGCTCCTGGGTTATCTTACTTTTCTGTATCTGAATATTGTTATCAAGCGCATAATCAATACAGGTAGCCAAGTCCCATTTATCAGGTTTTTCTTGTGCTGCAACTCCCATAAAACCTCCTGTTATCAAAGTTGCCAGTATAACTGTTTTACATTTCATACTCTATCTCATAATGAATAATGGCACAAATATATGCGCCCTACAAACGGGGAGCAATTCTTTTCGACAAACAGACCTGATTTTTCGACAGACTTTACGATGATATAGCAATGGGAAAAAACAAAATATATCTGGGGAAATTCCAAAATCAGAAAAGATGATTCAGGAGAAAAAACGAAAAAAAACAATATTTTCACAAAAAAAGACTAAACTTTATATACCGGAAAAGTGTTACCTAAATACAAACAAATACACAAAACGAGTATGAAAAAAGGATATCTGCTTTTACTCTGCACTTTCTTATATTTTGCTGCAGCAAATGCCCAGTATAAGAAACATGAAATTGAGATAGGAATTGGTATCTGGAATCTGAAC
Organism: Bacteroidota bacterium; assembly: GCA_023391625.1. Taxonomy (GTDB): domain Bacteria; phylum Bacteroidota; class Bacteroidia; order Bacteroidales; family Paludibacteraceae; genus QVMH01. Next base: position 234,721 of record JAEWAN010000006.1, read on the forward strand.
GAAGTAACCAATATAGCTTCTACCATTACAGTACCATCTGTACCAACCGGAACGATGATGGAAGGAGGCAAATCTTTCGGATCAATTCATGTGAATTATAAATACAGGCTGCACGAGCGAATCAGCGCAGGAGGAACTTTTGCTTACGACTACTCTTCCGCCAATGCCGTATTGAATCACTACCCAATCGGAAGCTTCAACATGACTCATTACACATTGGCTGCCGAAGCTGATTATACATACCTGAATTTTAAATATTTCAAAATGTATGCTCTCGCTGGAATCGGAGGTACTTTATATGACATGGATTACATGGACGGCGTAAACAGTAATAAAGACGATGACAACACATCTCTGCATTTCACGTTCCAACTCACGCCCATAGGATTGAAGTTCGGTGATACTTTCGGAGGATTCCTTGAAATCGGATTTGGTTACAGAGGCATATTCAACGCAGGTTTGTTTATACGCCTATAAAAGCAAAAAATATCCTGTAAACAAGCTTTTAATTACACATTCAGGCAGTCTTCCTACAAGAAGATTCTTTTCCGTACATATTATAGCACCCGATTTTTATATCCATAAAAACAATACCGGCGATTTCGTATATTCGGAATCGCTTTTCCACAAAGAATAAACCCTCGTTTAACAAATAACAATATGCCGAACAGACTACTTTGTAAGAAAATATTGTAAATTTGCCTGTTAATAAATTTTTACTTATTAAAACATAAAAAATCATGAGAAAAATAATCGGTTATTTCGTTGCACTCACCATTATCACACTAACGTTTATTTCATGTAGCCCGGAAGAGCCTACTTTTGATGAAGGGCTATTATTAGGAAAGTGGAAATCCACTACAAAAAATGAATACTACCGCTACCTGTCAAACTATACAGGCAGAATGTGGAATGAAGATGAAGATGTACATGAAACCGACGAAGATGTAACCAAATTTAACTGGTCATTAGAAAAATCCGACCTTACCCACATTTACATCTCATTTATGACCGGAGAAGAGCTGGTTCCCAAATACTACAAGGTTACAGAACTAACTTCCACATCACTAAAATATAAGGATGATTTTGGAAAAACATTCTCTTACAAAAAAGTAGAGGATTAGGCTATTATTTATTAATGTGGCATTTACGGCGTAATTATAAATTTGTTCTTAAGTAAAGAAACCATGAAGAAATCTTTTAAGGTCTTTTTTATTTCCCTGGGATCGCTTATCGTATTAATAGCAATCATTATCTGCATAGCGTTATGGATAGTATTTACTCCGGAACGTTTAACCCCGATTGTACGTACCCAGGCAGACAAATTTATAACCTGCCAATCTGAAATAGGAAACGTGGAGCTGACTTTTTTCAGCTCCTTTCCCCGTTTCGGGCTGGACATACAGCAGGTTACGCTAATCAACCCGACAGACAGTTGCAGCAATGACACATTATTACATACGGATAATGTCCGGGCTTCTGTAGACATCAACGCATTGTGGAAGCGAAACGAACTGTTGCTAAGCAATATAAAGTTAATCAACGGTAAAGTATATGCCTGCATTAACCAAGACGGAAAAAGCAATTTCGATATTTTTCCTACAGATACCACGGATACGGACACTACCCAGACAAGTTTCCCTTTCGGTTTTATAGACATCAATAGCATTGAATTAGAAAATATAGATATAAGGTATAATGACCGGCAGTCGGGAATGGATGCTTCCATAGACAAATTATCAGCCGAAATTACCGGTTCTCTGAAAATGCCGGATGTTATTACCGCCGACCTCAGCATAGCCCCGTTTAATATCGCATTCAGTGACCTGACCTCCGGAATAAACGCCTCTATACATAATTTATCCGGAGAAATCAATGCTACATTAAATCAGCAGGACGTACAGTTAAAAGGAACACTTCCTCCTTTCTACGTTTCTTTTGAATACCAAAACGAACCTTACCTGCAAAATGTAAAAATAGAATCCGGTATTCATGCAGATGTTAACTTATCTGATATGAATATCAATCTAAATAATTTTCTGCTAAGTATCAACGACCTGCCTTTAAACATCGCTGGTTCTGCACAAATGGATACCCTTTCAGGAGATATCAATACCGACATGTCATATCAGATAAAATCCTGGACTATAAACAAAATATTAAACTTAATACCCCCTGCATTTTCTTCTTATTTGGACGGAATACAAATAGATGGGATTCTATCTTCCGAAGGAAAAATCAACGGTACGTACAACGACTCCATCATGCCCTGGATGGATATACGGTTAACCCTGGAAGACGGAGAAGTCAATTATCCGGATTTACTTCCGTTTCCGCTTAATAATATCTATGCTGATATTACTGCAAGCACTGATTTAAAAGATGATATTCTATCCAAGGTGCAAATCAATCAGTTCAGAGCCCAGACACCGAAATCATCCGTTTCCACATATGGTAGTATAGACAAACTCTTTTCCGATCTGCATGTTAATTTAGAAACAAAAGCAGACATTACCCTGAATGAGTTTAACGGAATGCTCCCTGAAGATATGAAGGTGGATATGCAAGGCGGCCTCAAAGGGAACATACATTCAGACCTCTCACTGGCAAACATAGAGAAAATGGAACTGGAAAAAATAAACGTATCCGGTCACCTGGCTCTTTCTGATATCAACGTCCAGTATGACAATATCAACCTGAATACAGAACGTACCAACATCTCTTTTGCCTTACCGAATCAACATCCGGCTACTAAAAACACAAACTTCCTGTCTGCAAGTATCAGCTCCAATAAGTTGAATACAAACATGACCGATGGATTCGACGCTTCTCTGGAAAACGTCCTGATTGGATTGGAAACATCCAATGTAATTGACACCACGCGTATACCGGGAATTTTATTAAAAATAGGAGCTGAAAAAATAAATGCCGGCATAGACACTTTGTTTGTCGATATCAATAACCCAACCATCACCGTTTCGGTAACACCCCAACGGAGGAATGCAGAAAATCCACACTTCAAGGTATCTTTAACCAGCAATGAGTTTTCCGGAAATATGGGAGAAGAGCTCAAAGCCATCATTGAAAAAATGGATTTGAATGCTAATGTGGTATATAACAAAGACAAAGAAGACTTCTTTGAACAATGGGTGCCACGGGGACATGTGGATATTCAAAATATAAACATTTCAACAACAGCGCTGGAATACCCCGTTGAAATACCTGCCGTTAAAATGGACTTTAATCCCCGGGAATTCTCTATGGAAGAAACCAGCGTTAAGTTAGGTGCCTCAGACTTCAAGCTGTCTGGAAAACTGGAAAATATCATCGGATATTTCCGGGACACGGAATACCTGACGGGAGAGTTTGACTTTGTATCCAACTACACGGATATAGCCCAGATTATGGCACTCACAAGCGGCATAGGCTATGAGGAAGAAGATTCTACCAATGTAACAGAAACTGTTGCAGCAGAAAGCAATTCCCAGGAAGAAACGACATATTCCGGCCCATATATGGTTCCCCGCGGCATGGACATACTGCTTCATACCAACATAAAACAGGCAGGGCTGCCCAACCAAAACTATATCAATAATATTGATGGTAACGTCTTGATTCGGGACGGACTGTTGTATTTAGATCACCTGACTTTCGAAACGAAAGGAGCTGATATGCAACTTTCTGCCATGTACCGGACACCACGTAAAAACCATCTGTTCGCCGGCATAGACTTCCATTTGCTGAATCTGGAAATAAGCGAATTGTTAAGCATGATTCCTGATTTGGATTCAATCGTTCCAATGTTACGTTCTTTCGATGGAAAAGGAGAATTCCATATTGTAGCAGAAACCAATATGGATTCGCTTTACAACCTTAAGATGTCACAATCCAAAGCTGGTGTATACATACGAGGTGAAGACCTGGTACTGATGGATGGAGAAGTATTCTCCAAAATAGCTAAAATGCTTCGTTTTAACAAAAAGACAGAAAACAAGGTAGATAGTTTATCCGTTGAATTCACGCTATTCCAGGACGAAATAGACGTTTATCCGTTTATGTTGGTGATGGATAAATATAAAGTGATCGTAGGAGGAAGACACAACCTTGACATGTCCATGGAATATGACATTACCATATATGAGAGCCCTTTACCTTTCCGGGCCACCTTAGGAATTACCGGAGATATGGACGATATGCATTTCAAACTTAAAAAAGGAAGATATATTGATGTATACCGCCCTGTTTCACAAAATGTCATCGCTAATAAACAAAAAGAATTTATGCAACTGGTACGTCAGCAACTGGCTAAACAAGTGGTAGAAAAGAAGGATGAAACTGAAAATACGGAAGGAGAAATAACCGAATGAGTACAATTATACTAGAAGATATGGAGTTCTACGCATACCACGGTTGCATGGAACATGAAAGGCAAATAGGAAACACTTACTTTGTCACAGTAAGCATGGAACTAGATACGGCAAAGGCCGGCAAAAGTGACAATTTAAACGATACTTTAAACTACAAGGAAGTATATGACGTTATTAAAGCTCAAATGGAGATCCCTTCCAACCTGATAGAACATGTATCCCAACGGATATTAAATTCACTTGCAGAAAAATTTCCGCAAGTGAATACTTTTCATTTGAGCTTATCCAAAGTAGCTCCTCCATTAGGAGGGAAAACCGGTAGAGCTACAATTCAATTAAGTTTTTCCAGATAGAGCACTGGTAATCAGAAGTTTCATATTACATTCTTAGCTTTAACCCTGCAAAGATAGTATCCGGTTTCAAAGACATAACGCTATTCATTTCTCCCGCCATACAATAACCGCAGCGGTCACACAATCCTAAAGCCGTACCCCCGCAATCAGGAGATTTGGTGCCGTCAACTGTAATGAAATTAGATACCCAGCAGTATTTTTTAAAGTTGTTGTCTTTCATCTTTTTCAACCCTGACACAGAGTTCATTATCGGATAACCTTTTTTCTTATAGGCTATAATCTTATCGATAATTGCACGCCGTGTGTCCCAATCAAGCATATGCTCTTCTGTACCCGGATAAGGTGTGAGGAAATTAAGGGAAATCGATTTTATATACAGATTGTTCTTTACAAATTCAATACTCTGATCCACTGACTCATAATTCAGTTTACTGATTACCATATTTACACTGACATTCGGATGGCCGGAAGCTTCAATATTTTTCACCAGTTTTTCAAAAACACCCTTTCCTCTCACCCGATCATGATATTCACCGTATCCATCCATACTAACCCATATGGAATCAGCCTCGCTTCCGTTAAAAGGCATCACAGCATTCGTTGTTATGGTTGTGGAAAAGAAACCAATTTCCTTAGCCAGCCTGATCAGGCTATTCAGGTCACGGTCGCCTTCTCTCCACATAGTTGGTTCTCCTCCCTCAAAATCAACAAAACGGGAGCCCAATTTATATGAATATTCCAACTCCTGACGAATCTGTTCATAACTCTTTGTAGTCACAACTTTCTGGGCAAACACACAACAATGCTTACATTGCAAATTACACCTGTCTGACACAAAAAGAACTGTTTGCAACGGGCTTTTCTTTCCAAATATTCTGGCTTTAACAAACCAATATGGTAAATAAAAAAAAGATTTCATAGCTGTACAGAGTTAAATGAAAAAACTTACAATCACAATTACCAGACAAAAAAACGACAATAGATTCCGGGCAGACAGCCAACGAATCATAAACCAGTCCAATCCGGCTTCTTTAATCCTTTTCCAGTTATTCATCGGTCCCATCCAGAAGCGGGGAGTAAATTTCCGATCCGGATTCCGTACATATTCCACCATCAGGTAATACAGGGAAACCGCAATAGGAAAAGTAAGAAACACAAACCAAAACAAAGGAGATAAATAACCGGCTATAACACCATATGCTATAATAGCATAGGGCACGAATAAGATAAAGAATAATACCACCAACATAGCCGTTGTATTATTCATCAACACTGCCAATGTTTTTTTCCCTATTTTTTTATCCGGAATAAAATCAAGGATAGAATGAATATACACGATATTCATAACCAGTAATCCCACCGGGACAGAAATCAACAAAATAGTTTCATTCAATTCCCCACAAGAAGCATAATATACGCCCAGCATATTCAGAGGACCGAAAATCAACCCTATAAGCAATTCTCCAAACCCATGATAGCTCAAACGTAAGGGAGGAGCGGAATAAAATAACCCTAATATTGCCGTAATTGCGGCAATATATATAATCATGACTCCACGAAAATACAATATAACAGCTCCCAAAACCACTGCAATGCTGCAAAATACGATACAAGCCTGTAATAACTGATTCAGAGTAGCTTGCCCGGAGGTAAGATAAGGACATTTTCCTATCCTGGCCCGGAAACCTTCGTGTACAAGTTCTTCACGATATCCGGACTGTTTTTTCCGGTAATCGAAATAATCATCAAACAAATTTAAACCCAGGTGAGCGCATACCACTCCCAATATTCCAAGAAGCCCCAACCACCAGGTAAAACCCTCTGTCGACACTGATAAACAAAAAGCAAGAATAGCAGGAAGCAGGCTCTGCGGAAGTGCCGTAGGGCGGGCATTATTAAACCAGAATTTTACTTTATTCATCTTAAAAACACTTTATAAAACGAGTGAACAAAGGTAGTAAAATAATTGTTTTATAATAAAGTAAAATAACAACTAAGAAGAAAGGATTATTTATGAAAAAAGTTGTTCACAGGGCTAACACCCGGGGACATGCCAACCACGGTTGGTTGGATACGTACCATACATTCAGCTTTGCCAATTATTACGACCCCAAACGTATCCATTTCGGAGCTTTACGTGTACTAAATGATGATACTGTGGCAGGAGGCGAAGGATTTGGAATGCACCCCCATGATAATATGGAAATCGTGAGCATTCCTCTGTATGGCGACCTTGAACATAAAGACAGCATGGGTAACACTGCCGTAATAAAAGAAGGAGAAATACAGGTGATGAGTGCAGGAACCGGCGTATATCATAGCGAATATAACCGAAACCGTGATAAAACAGTGCAGTTTCTGCAAATATGGGTATTTCCCGACACGGAAAATGTCACTCCCAGATACGACCAGATATCGCTGCACGACGTGGAAAAAAAAGATGAATTATATCAGATTGTATCACCGGATCCTGCAGATCAGGGAGTATGGGTACACCAACAAACCTGGTTTTATATGGGCAATCTTTCCTCCGACTGGGAAGGAACATATACTTTAAAAGGGAACAACTCCGGAGTTTACCTGTTTGTCATCGAAGGAAGTATAGAAACGGCCGGAGAAGAATTAGGAAAACGCGATGGAATCGGTATAAGTGATGTAAATGAAATCAGCATAAAAGCAACGTCTCCGACCAAACTATTGATTATGGAAGTACCTATGTACACAGTTGAATAAATTAACTTCCCTCTAAAACTAAAAATGGCGGTTCATAAAAAATGAATCGCCATTTTTGTATCATTATACCTAGCCTTCTTGAAACGTAAGTCCTGCTTTAATTATCCCCAAGCAAAGACTTAGATTTTTGATTTAAGAAAAATGTTTGTTTCCAAAGGTTATTCTATTGCACTATGTTTCCTTATTCAGGGGAAACAGTATCTACTCATTCCTTGTTACCAATATCTTATCAATCCGGGCTCCGTCCATATCCACAACTTCAAAAGTAAATGAGTTCCACTTTACACTTTCGCCCGTAGCCGGAACATGTTCAAGCAAATCCAGCAGCAAACCGCTGACTGTATTATAATCATTTTCAGCATAAAGGTTTTCCAACTCAAAATAATCAAGAAAATCATAGAAAGACCACTGTCCGTCAACCAGCCAGCCCCCTTCTTTCCGTTCCACAATCTGCGGTTCATCCGCTTCGTCCGGAAGTTCTCCAACCAGTGCTTCCAGGATATCCATAAAAGTGATAATACCCTGTATGCTGCCAAATTCATCAAAAACAAGGGCTTGTTTTACATGTTTCTCTTTCATCTGCTCAAAAGCCTTATACACATCCATATTTTCAGGGAAACAGGTAGCAGGCACAATTATATTCCGAATATCAAAATCTTCGGCTGACTCCATAGCCAGAAAATCCTTTAAAAGGACAACACCTACAACTTCATCCAGACTTCCGTCAACAACAGGATATGACTCATACAGGTCTTGCAAGACAATCTGTTTTATTTCTTCTTTGGACATACTTACATCAACCCAGATAATGTCGTTACGGTGAGTCATGATAGACTCTACCTTACGGTCGCCCAAAGTAAATACCCTACCCACGATATCCTGTTCTATTACCTGTACTTCCCCGCCTTCTGTTCCTTCCTGAACCATTGACTTAATTTCCTCTTCGGTAACTTTATTGTCATTCGATTTTATACCCAATATTTTCACCAGAAAGCTTGTACTTTTAGAAAGTACCCAGACAAAAGGATATGTAATCTTGGATAAGATATTCATAGGACGGGCCACTATTTTTGCAATCTTCTCAGGAGAGCTCATACCTACCCTTTTAGGAACCAACTCGCCGATAATTAGTGTCAGATAAGTAACTACAATAACAATTATGACCCGAGCCAGACTATAAGAAAACGTAACACTAAGTCCAAGCGCTTCAAAGACAGGAGCCAAATATGCTGCAAGCACGTCGCCGGAGAACACCCCGGTCACAATCCCGATTAACGTTATGCCAATTTGTATAGTAGAGAGGAAAACGTCCGGATTCTCAGATAATTTTAAAGCAGATTCCGCAGACTTGTTGCCCTGCATTGCATCGACTTTCAGTTTTGATTTACGGACGGAAATAATTGCTATTTCCGACATCGAGAATATACCGTTCAATAATATTAATGCTAATACGATAAAAAAATCCATTCTGTTATATAAAGATTAATAAATATAATGAGTAAACAGACGCAGATTATCCCATCCAGAGATAAAACATACGTGTAAAAAAAGATAAAAAAGGGAATATCCTTTTTATAATAAAAAGGATGATGTGAAGATATTTTAATTACCGGCAGGTGGTTCCATATATTACAATAATGAAGCGCTAATATAAACAAAAGATTTAATACAATCCACTATTTTTTTATGTTATAACATATTTAAAAATAAATTAGTTCAAAAAAGTGGGGTCATATTTCCACAGAAACAGGGCTATCCAGCTCTTCATCTTCAAAGCCGGGTCTGTCCTTGCTCGATTTTTTATTTATTATCAACGTTGAAGGAATTTCTTCAAGTATCTTATTTCCGGTCTCGGACAGGGTGTTCCATGTCCGGTAACCTATTAACATAAAACTATATTTCAGCAGCACTCCCGCACTTACACGACTGCTCTTAGTTATACGGCTGGAATATTTCTTCTTCAAGTCATCGTAACTTGCCGACAAAGCTTTGTCTTTAAGCACTTTATTTACATCCAATACGACAATGGAAACATCGTTGCTGTTCTTTAAAAGATAGCGAGCATAACGTAACAAAAAGACATCATCTTCGTTGTATAAGAATAATACTGTTGTAGAGATATCTTTAAAATCTCTGTTCACAAATACACCTACGCTACAATGGGAATTTTCTATAAAATAACGTGTCTTATCTTTTATAAGGCTACCTGGATAAAAAAGCGCCCGTTTCTGAAAACGGTATATCAAACGGTTAAGCCAATGGATGTTTCCGATAAAATACCTTTTTTCTTTTCCAGGTAAAGAAATACCGGCTCCCACCAACAAGAAATCAAACCGGTAATAATTAGCCATTTTTACAATACCGCCTTGTATATTATCCGTCACTTTATATTGAAAGTGTACCGGTATATTCAGTCCGGAAGCCGCTTCTTTTATATTTTCCAAATTCTCATCAGCATATTGTTCGCCATGAATAGGGTTGGTATCCGTACCGGGAGTAATATGCAGTACCGTCACATCCAAACTCTTTTTCACACCATCCAACACGGATTTTGCGACACGCAACATCGGCTTTCCATTTACAGGATTACCCATCGATATAAGCACCTTGAAAATGCCCAATGCCTTCGTTTGCTGAAACTCTTCTTCCTGTTGTTTATGAGAATAAATCTTTTCTATCAAGGACAAAGCCGGAGTAGTCATGAATGTTGTAACTACCGCCATAATGACCAACATCACAAAAATAGTAGGAGGTAAAATTCCCATTTCAAAACCGATATTCAGCACGATCAGTTCCATCAGTCCACGCGTATTCATAAGTACACCCATAGACAGACTATCCTGTGTCGACTCACCTACCACTTTAGCAGGGATTGCGGTTCCTATAAATTTTCCTAATACAGCTATCAAAGTGATCAATCCACAGATTTTCCACAGATGAGGAGTATTCAGCAGACCTATCTCCGTATTCAGACCTGTATAAACAAAAAACAAGGGTAAAAACAAGGTGACGGAAAGATCCTCAACACGCTCAATTATCATCTTACGGAACTTAGGGAAAGGAGGCATAATAACTCCAGCCAGAAAAGCACCGAACAAAGCGTGAATTCCGATATATTGAGTAACAAAAGCGGAAGCTATGATTATTAAAATAAAGAAAGCAAAAATACTCTTATTCATCACCTCCATAGTGGAGTAAATCCCCCCTACCCTTTTTAGGAACGGTTTTACTACTGCCAGCATAAACACTACATACACGATGGAAACACCGATAGTATACAAAGAGCTCACAAAACTACCCGTCTTAGCAATGGCAATAATAGCAGCAAGAAGACACCACGCAGTAACATCGCCATTAGCAGCACTGGCTATGGACATGGTTCCCAAATGCGAACGTGTCAGCCCTTTCTCCTGAACAATACGTGCCAGCACAGGAAAAGCCGTTATACTCATGGATATACCAATAAACAGGGCAAAAGGAAGAAAGGCAGTCTGTTGGGCAGCAAATTCCTCATAAATAAAATAAGCCAGCAACATTCCCCCGAAAAACGGTATAATAATACTTGCATGGCTTATAACAAACGTTTCGCCAAGCTTATTTTTCAAAGAAGTCAGGTCTAACTCAAGACCGATAATAAACATAAACAGAACAAGACCTACCTGACTCAGGATATACAAATTATCCAACGATTCCGGAGCAAAAAGAAAACTAAATACCTCCGGCGACACTTTCCCTAACAAGGAAGGGCCTAACACAATACCCGCCAGAATTTCACCAATAACCGTAGGCTGACCTATTTTAGCAAAAAGGAAACCGAAGAAACGGGAAACCAGCAATATGGCAATAATCTGAAGAAGCAGCATAGCACCCGGCTCTGCCAGATTATGCGTCAATGAATCTATAAATAAATCAAAAGAAGTAGGCTCGTTATTACTTTCCATAACATAGGCCGCAGCTTTTTCGTCAAACCGTTCTGCTTTTTCAAACAAAACATAAGTAAGAGCCACGAATAGAATGATAAGCAACCCATAAAAACACCATGTCTTGGTATGTTTATTCTTCATGAAAAGTTAGTATGCGACGGGTTAATATGCCATATAGACACAAAGGTACAAATATTAACAATTAAATGAAAGCGAAGGAAAAGAAAAAAACAGGTTTTTCTTCATTTTATCACTAAGAAAACCTGACAGAGAAAGGACAATAGTGAGATTAAAGAGTAAAATTATTTTTTATATCATCAAGTTCCACCAGTTTATTCACGATAGCATATACAGTTAATCCGGCGGTGCTGTGTATCTCAAGTTTCCGGGCTATATTACGGCGATGTGTTATAATAGTATGCGTTGAAAGAAAAAGTTCTTGTGCAATTTCCTTATTAGTCAATCCTTTAACAACTAAAACCAGTATTTCTTTTTCACGAAGACTCAATGTTTCATTGCCGCTAAGATCGTCCTCCTGTTTATCCCGCATATTTTCCAGTAAACGATCTATTTTTTCCTTAATCTGAGCAGCACTATCATATATATCAATCACACCGTCATACTTATTCAGCAAAACATCGCTGTAAGTGTTGGATGACAAAGCCACTATTTTCAGCTCTCCCGCTGCAGAAAAGCTACGGACTTTTCCCATATCCACATACCCCCAAAAAACAGGGTTTATAATCAGGATATCGGGTTTATTCAAATCCAATACATGCTCCAGATTCTCTATCGAACTAATTTCAATCGGCTGTATGACATATCCCGGCAAACGCTTTAACGTAACAGACAATCCGCTACGTATAATACTGGACGGCTCAGCAATAAGAATTTTTAAAGAGTTATCTTCATTATACATGTTTTGTCTTCATTTTATTTTCAATCGCCTCAATAGCAGGAACGAACATATAATCCTCCACTTTATTATGCAAAGACAAATCCGTTCCACAAGAAAAAATATCAAGCAGAACATCCGTTAACAAATTAACATTAGCCTTCTCCACAGGGAAGTATTTAATCAGTATATTTTTAAGTTCTATCAACTTCTGGTCTATCTGATTATGGCGCTCCTCAAACATCCGTATATTATATTCATCATCCACCGTCCCTTGCAATAATTTAAGTACATACGGAAAAACCACTTCGTCCTCATAACGCATATGGCTGTCAACTTCTTCCATATATTCATCAAAGAAATGCAGCAAAATATCCCTGTACACACTGTTCAGTTCAACCGACTCCGTCGCTGAAAGCAGCTTGGCACGGATAGCCGGCAATTTAAAACCCAGAAAATATTGATGTCCGTTTTTTAAGAATTCAATCAACGTTTCAATGGATACTTTATCATAATCATTATCCATCTCAAAATTATCTTCCGATAAAAAATTCACTACCGTAAGAAAAGTATATGTGTCAATATTATTTGACTCACAGACTTCTTTTACTGTTTTATTTTCAAATCCCAGTGGCAAGCCGAAACGAGAAACGACCAAAAGCATGGTAGAATCGACGTTAATCAGTTCACTCATTTTCAATGTTGCTGGATATTTTTGTTCTAACATGTAGTGAAAATTTATAGATAAATAGAACTTCTGCCCAAATGCGGCACACATTCGGAGCAGAAGTGAATACTAATTAATACAAACAAACTAAATCTACAATTTTGTAACGCAAAGGTCGGCTAAAAATCCAATACCCACAATCACCATAAATAGGTATTTTGAAGGTCAAGTCCTAAGTTTACAAAACGATATTAGCTGTTTATAATTTATAATATTATAATAAGATATAAGTTTCTAACAGGATACTTTCGGAATCGGGAATAAGGGAAATTTCATCCGCAACCGCAGGAATAAGCAATGTTTCCCCCTTTTCAAGAGTGACGGTTCCTAAAGCGGACTCAATATGCACGCTTCCGTCCACACAAATAAATACCACAAAACTATCTAAATGAGTGTAAGAACGACGTATAGGCGAGTCCAAATGAAGAAAATTGGTTGTAAAATACTTATTGGAAACCAATAAGTTCACCGTATTTTTAATATCGTCATAAAATATTTTCGGATCATGCAATGCGCCAAAATTGATAGCATCCAGTGCCTGATCTATATGCAAATCACGCTCTCTTCCATGTTCATCAAGCCGTTTGTAATCATAAATCCGGTAAGTGACATCGCTTGTCTGCTGAATTTCCACAAGCAACGTTCCTCCCCCTATTCCGTGAACAGTCCCGGCCGGAATATAAAGCACATCCCCTTTCTTCACAGGGATTTTCTGATGAACTTTTTCCACCTCGCCCCGTACTATTGCTTTCTGATAATCTTCCCGGGAGAAATTCTTGGAAAAACCCAGTATCATTTCCGTACCCGGATCAGCATCTACAACATACCAAAGTTCGGTTTTACCGTATGACTTATGCTTTTGTGAAGCTATTTCATCATTCGGATGCACCTGGATGGAAAGGTCATAATTCGCATCAATAAATTTAAATAAAAGCGGAAAAGTCAACCCGAATTGACGATATACCTTATCACCCACCAGGCTCCCCTTATACATTTCAATTAATTCTGTTATAGTATTCCCTTTAAGAGAACCATTTATAACAACAGATTCACTCCCGTCCATTCCTGAGAGTTCCCAGGATTCACCGGTCTGATCGGAGGCTAGTATTTTATTATATAAAGTTTTTAATTTAGTTCCACCCCATATTTTTTCCTTCAAAATGGGCTGAAATTTTAGCGGGTATAACATATATCCTTCTCTTAGAATTACTTCATGGCATTCATTATCGGTCTTTTTTCCATGAAAAACAAAAATAGGAAAAACATAAGAATTTTTCCTATTTTTATCGTATATTTTACTAAAAGCTATTATTCTTCTGCTGATTGATTTTCCTTTTCAGCTCTAAGCTGGGCTAACTTTTTTTCCCAAACCCATGCACTTTTCAAAGTATCTTCCACTGATTCAACAGCTTTCCATCCCAATACTTCATTTGCATAAGTAGGATCTGCCCAAACTTTTTCAATATCACCTTCACGTCTGCCTACGATCTGATGAGGCACCTTAACACCATTAACTTTTTCAAAAGTATTAATAATATCAAGTACAGACAAACCTGTTCCCGTACCAAGGTTAAATATTTCCACCGGGCTTTCTGCAGTATTTTCCAACAAACGTTTCACTGAAATCACGTGAGCTTTTGCCAAGTCCACAACATTGATATAGTCGCGGATACAAGTTCCGTCAGGAGTGTTGTAATCGTCGCCAAACACTTTCAGTTCCTTACGCAAACCGATAGCAGTCTGGGTAACAAATGGCAACAAGTTGTTAGGCACACCGTTAGGAAGTTCACCGATTTCGGCACTTGGATGTGCACCTATCGGATTGAAATAACGCAATATAATGCTTTTATATGAATCGTTTGAATGGATAGTATCCTGAATTATTTCTTCACATATTTGCTTGGTATTTCCGTAAGGAGACAAAGCCGGTTTGATAGGAGCTTTTTCTGTCACCGGAAGTTCGTCCGGCTGTCCGTAAACCGTACAAGAAGAAGAGAATACTATATTTTTCACTTTGTGTATAGGCATCAACTGCATTAAGTTGATTAAAGACACAAGATTGTTGCGATAATACATCAATGGTTTTTCCACTGATTCGCCCACAGCCTTGCTTGCCGCAAAATGAATGATTGCTTCAATGCCGGTATGTTTTTCAAACATGCGATCCAAGCTAACATAATCAACGCAATCAATATTTTCAAAGATAGGGCGAATACCGGTTATCTTTTCAATACCATTCAATACGTCAATATTTGAATTAGAAAGGTTATCAACAATAACAACTTCATAACCTTCTTTCTGTAGTTCAACTACCGTATGAGAACCAATATAACCAGTTCCTCCTGTTACAAGAATTTTAGCCATGATTTTGTATTATTTGAATAACTTTTCAGGATAAACACCTTTACGTATCAGTTCATTGATTTTCAATACAACCTGAGGACGGTCTTCTGCATATGTTACACCGAACCATTTAGATGGAGTATCCAATACTTTACAAGTAGCAGTACCACTAACGATCAAATCGTTTACAACCAATGGAATATAAAATTCTGATTTCAGTTTATCTCCATCTTTTGCAAGGAACTCTTTGAAAGCTTCATAAGAATATTCGAAATAATCAGGAGTGAATCCCCACATATTCATAGAAACCGGAGTATTAGCCGGAATAGCTACTTCTTCTCCTTTTTCATCCAAATAAATGATAGTACCACCTTTTTCTTCGATATGAGTACGTTCTACCACATTTTGAAGGTAATCATTTTCGTCAACTACGCAAACTCCACGGCTTACAGAACCACTTTCTGAAAGAGTATTACCTACCCGGTAACCAACCATACAGTAATTATTCTTTTTACCTTCTACGTTTCTTAAGAAATCTGCCAGAATAGCAAAAGATTCTTGTCCGTAAAAATCATCTGCATTAATTACAGCAAACGGTTCTTTAATTACGTCTTTACCCATCAAAAGAGCATGGTTAGTACCCCATGGTTTTTCACGTTCCGGATTATAAGTAGAACCTTCGGGAACATCAGTGATATCCTGGAAAACAACTTCTACGTCAATTAAATTTTTGAATTTTTCTACAACGATTGAACGGAAATCCTGCTCAAAGCTTTTACGAATAACAAAAACTATTTTTCCAAAACCGGCTTTTATCGCATCATAAATAGAATAGTCCATAATAGTTTCGCCATTAGGACCTAGTCCGTCCAACTGTTTCAAGCCACCATAACGGCTTCCCATGCCTGCTGCTAATACAAATAATGTAGGTTTCATATTCTTCATTAAATAAATTGAAGTGCAAAATTAAAGAATACTTTCGAAAAAAAAAATGAAATTAAATATTTACAACCTTCTACACCCCATTTATGAGTTTTGACACAGTAAAACTGTTATAAATCAGCCTTAAAAACCGGGATAAACAACCCTAAATCTAATTATAAAACAAATAAACAAACTTTATAATGAAAACTTACATAAAAGGAGGATTTGCCATTTGTTATTTGCCCGAAATGCCCGATATCGTTCTTCAACGTAAAATTATTATTCTCCCAGGAACACACCCTACACAATTCTATATTTGTCTCTTTACAGAAAATATCACGGACAAAACAGCATAAGAAACAGGTAAATGTACCATACGAAAGGATGAAATAAAGTATTATTATCATAAAATGATCATTCTTGCAGGACTACCTGAAAATTATTACTTTTGTTTCCGGACAAAGCAAAAAACAGGAAAGCCCCGATTGGCTTTTCATAAGGATATAAAGCACATATTGCAAGCTGTCGCTGCATAAAACATCTTATTGCATTCATTTAAGAAATTCAACAAGTTATGCATACTGCATGCAGACCCAACCACAAAAAAGGCCGTTGCAGCTACATCCGGTTGTTTTGTTTCTTATCTTGCTGAAAATTATATATGAAAATAGAAGTTACTGAAATTTACGAAGAGAAAGCAGTTCTGGTCGGATTAATCACTCCGGAACAAAACGAAGAGAAAGCTAAGGAATATCTGGACGAACTGGCGTTTCTTGCAGAGACGGCAGGGGCAAGTCCTGAAAAAATCTTCATGCAACGTCTGGACTACTCCAACCCAAGAACCTATGTAGGCCCGGGAAAATTGACGGAAATCAAAGACTTTATTATAGAGCATGAAATCGGACTGGTCATTTTTGATGATGAACTATCGCCGGCACAATTACGCAATATAGAACGGGAACTAAATGTAAAGATACTCGACCGGACCAATCTTATTCTTGATATTTTTGCAAAACGGGCACAAACAGCCAATGCAAAAACACAAGTGGAACTGGCGCAATATCAGTACCTCCTGCCTCGTCTTACCCGTTTATGGACTCACCTGGAAAGGCAACAGGGAGGTATCATCGGAATGCGTGGCCCGGGGGAAACACAAATAGAAACAGACCGCCGTATTATCACTAAAAAGATAGCATTATTAAAAGAGAACCTCAAAGCCATTGACAAACAAATGGCTACGCAACGGAAAAACAGGGGTAAAATGGTGCGTGTTGCTCTGGTGGGTTACACCAACGTAGGAAAATCTACCTTGATGAACCTGTTGAGTAAATCCGACGTTTTTGCAGAGAACAAACTGTTTGCGACTTTGGACACCACCGTACGCAAAGTTATTATTGACAACCTGCCGTTTCTTCTGTCAGACACTGTCGGATTTATCCGCAAATTGCCGCATCACCTCATCGAGTCATTTAAATCGACATTAGACGAAGTGAGAGAAGCAGACCTTCTGGTACACGTAGTGGACATCTCGCATCCCAATTTTGAGGAACAGCTTGAAATCGTATCAGAAACTTTAAAAGAAATTGATCCGCAGGAGAAACCCACCATCCTGGTATTTAATAAAATAGATGCATTCAGCTATGTTCCTAAAGATGAAGACGACCTCTCGCCTGTACGCCGGGAGAACATTAGCCTGGAAGAATTGAAAAAAACCTGGATGGCTAAAATGAATGACAATTGCATATTCATCTCTGCCAAAGACAAAACGAATACAGAAGAACTAAAAGAACTACTTTATCTGAAAGTAAAAGAAATCCATATAGAACGTTATCCGTACAACGATTTCCTTTTTCAGAAATTTGAAGAATAAACCCATAAAAGCCACATTTAACCACCGCCTGCACTGCCAAGCTACAATTAAATGTTAACATCAAATTATTTCTATATGAAAAACTACCGGAATCTAACCGAAAAAGAAATTGCAACATTAACCGTATACGGTTGTACCGCAGAAGACTGGGGAAACGTTACCGTAGATGAAAAATTTAATCCCAGCCATATTTCCAACGTCCACTTCTCAGGAGAAGTAAAATTAGGTTATTACGAAAAAGTTTACGAACTGCCCGGCGGTGTAAAAAAACATGCGGGAATTTATGATTGCTGTATACACAACTGTACCATAGGAAACGACGTATTCATCGAAAAGATACACAACTATATTGCTAATTATGACATTTGCGACGATACATACATTGAGAACGTCAACCTCATCCTTGTAGACGGCAAAACATCTTTCGGAAACGGAGTATTAGTCCCGGTCATGAACGAAGGGGGAGGACGGGAAATTCCTATTTTTGATTATCTCTCTGCCCCTGTGGCTTATATCCTCACTTTATACAGATACAGACCGCAACTTATAAATCAGTTGCAAAAAATGATAGACGAATATACGGAAAAACAATCGTCAGAAAGAGGATATATAGGAAAACATGTTACTATTGTTAATTGCAGCACGATTAAAAACGTGCGGGTAGGTGACTACGCAACCCTGCGGGGAGCTTCCATTCTGGAAAACGGCTCTATCAACAGTAACATCGAAGCGCCCATAGAAATCGGCGCCGGAGTAAAATGCAATGATTTCATATTAAGTTCCGGTGTTTCGGTAACAGACTCTACGCTGGTATCCAAATGTTTTATCGGACAGGGATGTATCCTCGGAAAACATTATTCAGCTGTAGACTCCCTGTTCTTTTCCAATTGCCAGGGAATGCACGGTGAGGCAACCGCTATATTTGCAGGCCCTTACACTGTAACACACCATAAGTCAACCCTGTTAATAGCGGGAATGTTCTCTTTCCTGAACGCAGGCAGCGGTTCAAACCAAAGCAACCATATGTACAAACTGGGACCTATTCACCAGGGTATAGCAGAACGCGGAGCTAAAACAACCAGCGATTCATACCTGCTATGGCCGGCAAAGATAGGCGCTTTCACTCTGGTAATGGGACGCCATACCAAACATTCCGACACATCAGACCTGCCTTTTTCTTACCTGATTGAAAACGGAACAGAAAGTTACCTCGTCCCTGCACTAAACTTACGCAGTGTCGGCACCATACGTGACGCACAGAAATGGCCGAAACGTGATGCCAGAAAAGACAGTCACAAGCTGGATCCTATTAACTTCAACCTACTCAGCCCCTACACCATCCAGAAAATGATAAAAGGAATAGAAGTGCTTAAACAAGTACAATCTGTGTCCGGAGCAGCAACCGACGTTTACGCCTATCAAAATTGCCATATCAAGCGTTCCTCTCTCGTAAAAGGCATTGACTTATATAACATTGCTATCTATAAGTTTTTAGGGAACTCCTTAATTTCCCGGTTAGGAGACAAGGACTATAACACAATGGAAGAAGTACACAAACAGTTAATCCCTGATACGCAAATCGGATTAGGAGAATGGACCGATCTTTCCGGACTACTGGCTCCAAAAGGGGAAATAGAAAAACTGCTTGACAGCATTGAAAAAGGGGAAATCAATTTAGAAGGAATCCAACAACAGTTGGAATACATACACTCACAGTATTACGTCTACGAATGGACCTGGGCCAAGGACAAACTGGAAAAACACTGGGGCAAACCAATTACCGAAGTAACAAAAGAAGAAATAGTAGGCATGATTGAACTCTGGAAAGAATGTGTTGTTAAGCTGGATAAAATGATTTATGATGACGCAAAAAAAGAGTTTGACCTGAATTCAAAAACCGGATTTGGAATAGACGGAGATGAACAGCAAAAAAACATGGACTTCAAATCGGTACGGGGAAGTTTTGAAAGCAACCCGTTCGTAATGGAAGTACTGAACCATATAGAGAAAAAAACAAAATTGGGAAATGACACGATTTCTCATTTAAAAATGAAATAACCAAATAACTCCCATAATTATGAATAACTTTAATTTTTACAGCCCCACTTATTTTGTCTTTGGTAAAGACCGCGAAAGTGACACTGGTAAATATGTAAAACGTTTCGGAGGGACAAAAGTACTGATCCATTTCGGAGGGCATTCCGCCATAAAAAGCGGATTATTGGACAGAGTAAAAAAATCTCTTTCCGAAAGTGGAATCAGCTACGTGGAATTGGGAGGTGTACAACCGAACCCACGAAGCGGGCTTGTGTACAAGGGGATAGACATTTGTAAAAAAGAAAAAGTAGATTTTATTCTGGCCGTAGGAGGAGGTAGTGTTATCGACTCAGCCAAAGCAATCGCCGCAGGTTCATTATATGACGGCGATTTTTGGGATTTTTTTGAAGGTAAAAGAGACTCTAAAACAGCACATATTGAAAATGCTCTTCCCGTAGGCACTATTCTGACCATATCTGCCGCAGGCAGTGAAGGCTCACCGAATACAGTCATTACGCATGAAGACGGAAACGTTAAACGAGGGGCCGGAGGCGAAAAATTACGTCCGGTCTTTTCAATACTAAATCCGGCGTTAACCTGCACTCTGCCCCCCTACCAAACGGCATGCGGTATCACCGATATGATGGCACACGTAATGGAAAGATATTTCACCAACACGAAAGATGTAGAAATAACCGACCGTCTTTGCGAAGCTATCCTGCTTGCCATCATCAGCGAAGCTCCTAAAGCAATAGCCGACCCGATGAATTACGAAGCCAGAGCCAACATTATGTGGGCGGGCATGGTGGCACATAACGATATTTGCGGAGTAGGACGTGAACAAGACTGGGCTTCACATGACCTTGAACATGAATTATCCGGGCTGTACGACGTTGCTCACGGTGCCGGATTAGCTGTGATATTCCCCGCCTGGATGAAGTACGTAATGAAACACGATATCATGCGTTTTGCTCAATTCGCCACAAGAATATGGGGTTGTGAGATGAACTTCCAGCAGCCGGAAATAACAGCCATGTCCGGAATACAACGATTTGAACAATTCCTGGTATCCATAGGCATGCCCATACGCTTCGGAGAATTAGGAGCTAAAGCAGAAGACATTCCGCTACTGGCTAAAAACCTTAAACTGAATGGAGGAACATTAGGCGGATTCGTAAAACTGACAGAGGAAGACGCTAAAAAGATATATACATTAGCAGTATAAAAAACAGATTATTACTTTAACAATCATACTTATAACTTTCATGTTTAAAGAAATAAAAGTTACGGAAATACCTTTTTCCGTATTTGAATTAAAAAATAAATGGATGCTGGTTACCGCTTCAAAAGGAGACCAGGTCAATACCATGACTGCAAGCTGGGGAGGTTTCGGCATTATGTGGAACAAGGAAGTGGCTTTCGTCGTTATTCGCCCGCAACGATACACCAAAGAATTTGTTGACAATTCTGAGAGTTTTTCATTATCATTTTTCAATGACAGCTTCAAAAAGCAACTCAGTTACCTTGGCAGCACTTCCGGACGTGATGAGAATAAAATAGAAAAGGCCGGACTCACCGTTGCATATGAAGGGGCAACTCCCTACTTTACCGAAGCAGAAACGGTTATTACAGTAAAAAAGCTATATGCACAACCTATGGAAGAAAACTGTTTCATAGAAAAAGATATCATCGACAAATGGTATAAAGACAAAGATTTCCATATTTTATACATAGCAGAAATCGAAAAGGTCCTGCAAAAATAAAACACGGCTGATACGATCACAGTAAAAACAACTTGAATTTCTATTGATTTTTTAATAACATGTATATTCCTGTAAAAAATCCGGACATCCAGATAAACCTGCCGGCTTCTAAAAGCATAAGCAACCGGGCGTTGATACTTAACGCTCTTGCTTACAGTCCTTATGACATAAACAATTTGTCAGACAGTGACGACACGCGTGTATTACTAAAAGCCCTGGAATCTAATGACAACCACTTTGATATAGGGGCGGCAGGCACTTCTATGCGCTTTCTGACTGCATTTCTGTCTAAAACTCTGGGAGAATGGACTATCACAGGAAGCGAGCGCATGAAACAACGCCCCATTAAAATACTGGTAGAGGCTCTGAATAATTTGGGAGCAAAAATAGAATACATGGAAAAAGAGGGATTTCCACCTCTTAGGATATTCGGAAGTGCACTCATGGGGGGGAAAATAAAACTAAACGGAGGAGTGAGCAGTCAGTACATATCCGCACTCATGATGGTAGCTCCTTATATGCAAAACGGATTACGTATCATTCTAGAGGGCAAGATTATCTCCAGACCTTATATATACATGACATTGGGAATGATGAAGGAATATGGTGTAACAGCTGATTTCACCGACAACATCATTGATATAAAACCTCAAACATACAATCCGATCCCGTTCACCGTAGAATCCGACTGGTCGGGAGCCTCCTACTGGTATGAAATCCTGTCCATTGCCGGTGACGGAAAAATTTTCCTAAAAGGATTACGGGAAAACAGTTATCAGGGGGACAGCAAAGTGGCTCAACTGTTTGAACAATTAGGAGTTTGCTCTACATACGAAGAAGAGGGAGTCCTGCTGACAGGAACAGGGAAATACACCGATAAAATGGCATACGACTTCACCGACCAGCCCGACCTCGCTCAGACTTTCGCGGTAACCTGTTGTATCAAAAACATACCATTCTATTTTACCGGACTGGAAAGCCTCAAAATAAAAGAAACTGACCGGATAGCGGCTTTAATCACAGAATTAGGCAAATTAGGATATATTCTCCATGAACCTCAGGAGGGAGGATTGGCCTGGCAAGGAGACCGAAAAGAAACAACCGGACAGGTATCCATCGCTACCTACGAAGACCATCGTATGGCCATGGCATTTGCCCCGGTGGCATTAACACGTGAAATAACCATAGAACATCCGGAAGTTGTGAGCAAATCCTATCCCCGTTTCTGGGAAGACTTGAAAAAGCTATAGAATAAAGAACGTCCCCACATGAAAAAAGATTATACCCCGGAAGAGCTGCTTCATAAAGCGGCTGCTTACTGTTCTCCGGCAGAACATTGTATTTCGGAAGTCACAGGTAAACTGGAAACATGGGGCGCTACATCTACTGACATACAAAAAATAATCCAAAGACTCATTGACGAGGGATTCATCAATGAAGAGCGATTTGCCAGAGCTTTTGTCACGGATAAATTTCGTTTCAACAAATGGGGAAAAATAAAAATAGCTTTGGCTCTAAGAAATAAAGGGATAAGTCAAGGCCTGATACAGCAATCGCTTGATAACATTAATGAGGAAGAATATAAAGAAAGTTTAATCCTACTGCTTCAAGCGAAACGGAAATCCATTAAAAGCAACGATGAGTATGAAAGGAACGGAAAACTCATCAGATTTGCCCAAAGCCGGGGATTTGAATACAACATCATTGAACAGTGTCTAAAAGGCCTCTGAACACCTTCTTAGTCATCGAAGGGCATAACTCCATCCAACACCCAAATAAAGAATATTAACCGGGTTCTTTTGTTGTATGTCCTGATCAAACCGGAGCTGGAAATCCAACGAATGCTGCCTGGACACACGATAACGTGTTCCTGCTATAAGGCGGTAGCTATCCATAAAGAAACCGTTCTTACTGTTAATGGGACAAAATACTTCAACCGAGACATAGGGACGAAAGGCAGACCTGGGAATATCATAATTACATTGCAGCCTGTTACGCCATACGTATTTCGGATTATAAGAGTAATCTCCCCGCTTTTCATCCCGGTATGTCAATTGCCCCCGCGTACGCCAGCGAAAACTAAATCTCCCCGCATCCTGTTGTAATACCAAACCGGCAGAAGCCCGATGGCGAAATTCATAATATTCATCATTATTACGCCTGTAATGCAAATCATAGGCAGCCTGAACCCTTAATAGACCCTTTACCACAACATATTCTGCCCCAACGGAAGTGGAAGAACGGTTGATGGAAGTAAAATTACGGTCTAAACGAAGCTCTTGCTCCGCACTGATTTCAAATCTTTTTCCGAACTCTTTGGACAATGAAAAAGAGGCTATTCCTCCCGTCTGCTGCAATTGGGCAACAGCAACAAAAGGAATCAGCCCAAGGACTATAACGACAATTTTTCTTAAAAAATGTTCCATCAAGTAAGATCATTAAATTTAGTAATGGTATCAATGGAATTGGGTTCATTCCGTTCCGGATAGTAAAACACCTTGATATAAGCCACATCTCTTAAAAAATCAACATGCCCTATTTCCATTTTTATGATCTTCAACCCGATTCTTTTTTCTATATCGGCTTTCAGTTCTGCCGCTTTCTCCGGAACAATCAAATCGATTTTTTCATATAGAATCACCTTTGTAGATACGTGTTTTACAATCCGTGAACTCTCCATAACAGCAATGGCTATCAAGAACATGGCATTAGCCGCCAAAAGTTCGGATATGGAAAGAGCTTTTGCCAGACCATTAATCACGGATATGGCAATCACGACAAAAAGATAGGTCATCTCACGGATGGAAACCTGTTCTGTACGGTAACGGATAATACCGAAAATAGCGAAGAGTCCCAATGCCATTCCAACCTGCAATTTTACTGTATCCAACAAAAAGATCAGTAAAAAAACAGAAACGGAAAACAGCACAAACGTGAAATAGAAGTCTCTCCTACCGCTTTTTCTGTAATAAAAATACTTAATTATAATCCAGCAAACCAGCAGATTAAAACAAAAACGTATTATCAACTCAAGGAAAGAACTTGCTTCAAACAAAGGCAAGCCCCAAAAATCAGAACCGCCAAAACCCTGCGAACTATACTCTTCTGCAATCGTAGGATCAAACTCAGGGAAATCCATTTCAGCCATATTATTTGTGTTTTTTAGGTATTAAAAATTAATCAACTATTTATAACAAGGTTACTTTTTGCTATCTTATTTATATATCTTATCTTTTTCTTAAAACGATTATTTTTCAGTCCGGGATTCGTCAATATCATACCCAGGCAATATTTGCTCATGCCTATCGGCAAAACCGACATTTCATTCAAATACCGGCGAAAATGGGAACGGGCAGCGCCGTCCTGTTTCATTTCCACAATCACCAAACCACCCACATCGGTATATTTTTCTTCTCCTATGCTCCGGAATTTAAGTCCGATATCCATGGTGATCCTTTCCGTTTCATTTTTATCCACCAAAGTTATCCGGTAAAAATAATTCTGTAACACAGGCCTCAATTCCGTATACTCATAAGGACACGTTTCCCGGATAAAAACACGTGAGGTCTCATCCAGCGATATATTCAGAAATTGTTCCGGTGTGATTTTTACCCTTTTCTTTGAAGTACGCCCTTTGTTGCTTTTACGCTTTATTTCGAGAAAAGAATCCCCGGAACTGACATAACTCCGCATACGGACTTTATAACGATTTAATTTCCCGTTATGATGCATGGTGTACATCTGAACATCTTCCGTATCAAAATAAATGCTGGAATAAGGGGAAGCACGCAATCCGTCTATCTCAACAATACGGTAGTGTTCTACCGCTTTCCGCAATAAAACAGGAACCATATCAAAGCCCACCAGGAATTTGGTATCAACCCGGTTCATTAGCTTCACTTTGTCCATCTCCTCCAAAGAAATGGGATCAAACGCCACAAATATATCTTCAAGAGACTGACATGAATCGTCTTTTGAAGACATAACGGTCTGGGTAGACGTTATCCTACGTTCGCCCGGATTACTATTCGTACGAATATTCGTATTGTTTAGAGGAGTATAACCTACCATTCGGCAAATAATTATAATGCGCTTTTTTTGTTCCGTTCTCGTTGTATTCTATTTTTTGTACCCGGGTCACTTTATCACGGTCATCATATGATACTTCTTTGATACAACGATCATTCTGATCATATTCAAATGTTTTGCGTTCTTTCACCCCATAAGTGGCATACTCTATTTCCTCCACCTTATAGCCTTTTTCGTTATATCTGGTTTCATGCTCCAATGTCCGATCTTTCCCCTTTCCATTGGTTTTATATTCCTTTATCACCAGATTTTTACGGATCATCCTCTTTGCATCCTCCTGAGCAAATGATACTGAACAGCAAAAAAACAATACTCCCAACAAAAAAAACAAACGTGCTTTCATGATTTAAACTATTTATACTAAAAACTATTATATTAGGATCTTAGCCTTATAACCAGCGGTTGAGGCAATTCAACGATTGTTCCCTCAGATTCTACTTTTATCTCTATAAGTCCGCTTTCGTCAATCATACTATGACGATCAGAAGAATCTTCGCTCACAGCATAAATTTCATACTCACCCACAGGAATTTTTTCCAGAATAAACATTCCGTCAACACTGGTCCTCACATCATTAAAAAACTGTTCCGAACCTTTTTTACGTATATACACACGTTCACCTATCACCGGAGTTTCCTCTTTCACCAAAGCGCCGTTCTTAAAATATTTAGCCAATAACTGTCCCTTTATCTGAGACTTGCCGAACATTTTACCTTCATGAATATAAATATCCTTTGTCGTACCTACACCACCATTACCCACTGTTACCGTGTCATAAACAGCTTCTTCAAAACCGTCAGGGTATTTATTATAAGCAAAAACCGTATACGTACCTTTTGTTAAATACTCAAATTTAAAATAGCCGTCCGCTCCGGCATCCATTTTATCTCCGTAAGGTCTTTCCTCTCCGTATTTAATATAAACGTCCGCTCTGGCAGCCGGCACAGTGTCTGTTTTAAAATTATACTCTCCATCCGGATGCAAAACCTTATATACATAACCGTCTACCACAGCTTTACCTCCTTCTCCTTCACCATTAACACAAGAGAACAGTGACAAGCAGGATGCTGCTAAAAAAAGCAAATAGGATTTTTTCATGATATTTTTCGGATAACAAACTAAATTTTAGGTGTAAAAATTATAAATGAGGTCAGTAAAAATGAAACCCAAGATTAAACTTTTAAACATTTAACTAAAAAGAAAATTCAAAAAACAAATGTAATCATTCTTTCCATTGTCGGATATTTCGATTTATAGCTTTAAAACATAAAAAGCTGACATTTTAATAAAACAGACATATAAAATAAACTTTTAACTTTAAAAATCCGGCAAAAATGAAAATATCCGGATTTATAAACGATAAAATCCGGTTTCCATAAAAATTCTTATTTTTGTACACAAGTATGGACTTTTCATCTCAGGATATAAAATTTCTTCCCGGTGTAGGCCCTAAACGGGCAGAACTACTCAATAAAGAGTTAGGCATACACACCGTAGAAGATCTGCTTCATCACTATCCTTACAAATACGTGGATAGAAGCAGGTTTTACTATCTACATGAAATTTCGGAAGATATGCCCTTTATCCAGGTAAAGGGCAAAATAATCCGTTTTGAGAAAATAGGAGAAGGACGTAACCAACGCCTGAGCGCTACATTCAGCGACGGTCACCAAACAATAGAGCTTGTCTGGTTCAAAGGCGTTAAATATATACTGGATAAATACAAAGTAAACACCGAATACGTTATATTCGGGAAACCCTCCGTATTCAACGGGCATTACAATATCGTACATCCGGAAGTAGAACCGGCCTCACAAACACCCTCTGCAGAAAAAATGGGGTTACAGCCGTTTTACAACACGACGGAAAAAATGAAAAATAATTACCTGAATTCCAAAGCAATCCAGAAAATTATCTTTTCCATAGCACAAAGCATAAAAAACAGTAATATACCGGAAACTTTACCCCAATCCATCAGGCAAAAATATGCGCTGCTGGATATAAAAAGTTCCCTTATCAACATCCATTTTCCACAAAACGCAAAGATACTAAACGAAGCCCGCCAAAGACTGAAATTTGAAGAACTGTTTTATATACAGTTAAGTATTCTGAAACAAACTGCGTGGCGCAGGCAAAATGTCAACGGGTTTGTTTTTCCTGAAATAGGACACTATTTCAACACTTTCTACAAAGATTATTTACCTTTCCAACTCACGAATGCCCAGAAAAAAGTATTAAGGGAAATACGCCAGGATCTTGGTTCCGGCAAACAGATGAACCGACTCTTGCAGGGAGACGTGGGAAGCGGTAAAACTTTGGTGGCGCTTATGAGCATGCTAATGGCTATAGATAACGGTTACCAGGCAGCCATGATGGCGCCCACGGAAATTCTGGCAACCCAGCATT
The DNA here is from genome assembly GCA_023391625.1 of Bacteroidota bacterium. GTDB lineage: Bacteria > Bacteroidota > Bacteroidia > Bacteroidales > Paludibacteraceae > QVMH01. The sequence continues at coordinate 263,151 of JAEWAN010000006.1, forward strand.
TCACTTCTCTAAAAGAAATGTTGGGAGATATCGGAATTAACATTGCGCTGCTCACCGGCTCCACTAAACCGAAGGAACGGGCTATCCTGCATGAACAGTTGCAAAACGGAGAATTGCAATTATTAATAGGCACACACGCCCTGATAGAAGATACCGTCCAATTCAGGAATCTGGGTTTGGTCATTATAGACGAGCAGCATCGTTTCGGAGTAGAGCAACGTGCCAGGTTATGGAAAAAAAATTCACAACCACCCCATATACTGGTCATGACAGCCACCCCCATACCACGTACACTGGCCATGACATTATACGGCGATCTGAGCGTTTCCGTGATTGATGAATTGCCTCCCGGCAGGAAACCCATCCAGACATACCACTATTTCGAAAATAAAAGAAATGCTCTGAACGGGTTCATAGCCAAACAAATAGAAGCAGGGCGGCAAATATACGTTGTTTATCCTCTTATCCAGGAATCGGAAAAAATGGATTTAAGAAATCTGGAAGAAGGTTTCGAATACATGCGTGAAATTTTTCCCCAATACAAAATCAGCATGGTGCACGGTAAACTAAAGCCTGCGGAGAAAGATTACCAAATGCAATTGTTTGCCTCGGGAGAAGCTCAGATTATGGTTGCAACCACCGTTATAGAAGTCGGGGTTAATGTGCCTAATGCCTCAGTCATGATTATTGAAAATGCCGAACGCTTCGGACTTTCCCAGCTCCACCAGTTAAGAGGGCGCGTAGGCCGGGGAGCCGACCAATCCTACTGCATCCTATTAACCGGATTTAAACTGGCCACCGAAACAAGAAAAAGGATGGAGATTATGGTACGCACAAACGATGGTTTTGAAATAGCGGAAGCCGACCTCCAATTACGAGGCCCCGGGGATATGGAAGGCACACAACAAAGCGGAATTCCTTTTGAACTGAAAATTGCGAACTTAGCACAGGACGGACAAATGCTGGAAATAGCAAGAAATGCTGCTATGGAAATACTTGAAAAAGATCCGTCGCTAACCAGTCCGGAAAACCAGATTCTGTCCCTGCAGCTCCGGAAAATGAAGTCAAACACCTATAACTGGAGTCTAATCAGTTAAAACAGAAATCCACCTCCCGCATTTCCCATTTATCAGGGAAAGACACTATTACCTACCAATTTCCGGAACAATTAAAATGCTATTAACTAAAGCTATAATCCTATTGTTATATTTATCCTTTTTTCGTAGCTTTGTGTGTATATATAATAATATTGCCGTATGGAAAAGACACTTGTTATTTTAAAGCCCAGCGCCATACAGCGCGAACTGGTAGGTGAAGTAATCCGGCGCTTTGAACGGAAAGGATTGCGCTTATGCGGTATCAAGATGATACAGTTAGACGACGCCATTTTATCGCAGCATTATGCTCACTTGGCCGACAAGCCTTTTTTCAACCGGCTAAAAGCAGCAATGATGGCTTCTCCTGTGATCGTGTCTTGCTGGGAAGGTATCGATGCAGTACAAGTGGTACGTAACATTTGCGGCACAACTAACGGACGTACAGCCATACCCGGAACTATAAGAGGCGATTACAGTATCAGTTCACAGGAAAACATTGTACACACTTCCGACTCTGTGGAAAATGCCCGAATAGAACTTAACCGTTTTTTCAATGAAAAAGAGCTATTCGATTACCAGAAAAGTTGCTTTGACTTTCTATATGCAAATGATGAAGTTTTCTAACTTGTTTTTCCTTTTCTAATTTATGTTCAAAAAAAGTTTTATTGTTGTTGTATTAGTTTTTTCATCCGTTTTTTATATTTCATCCCAGACATATCTAAACGTCAATCAGCTTCTTCAGGAATACTATGAGTATAAAAATACACAAGATTCCTTAACCCGTTATGCAGAAATACTGGATATGTATATGGAGGATGATATGGTAGAAGACCATCCGGCCAATGACCTCTATCGGAATATCTGGACTGCTGAACGGTTAAATCCATATAAAATTCCCATTGACAGCATTTGCGATTCCGTACGGATAGACTGTTCGGAGTTTGTACTGCCCGTACCCGGAGCCATCACTTCTAAATTCGGAGCAAGGCGTACACGGTATCACTTCGGGACTGATTTAAGACTGGCCACAGGTGACCCGGTAAAAGTAGCTTTCTCAGGGAAAGTACGCATCATTGACTACGAACGGAAAGGTTACGGACATTACGTTGTGGTACGCCATAATAATGGTTTCGAAACCGTATATGCCCATCTTTCCAAAGTACTGGTGGAACATGACCAGATTGTAAACGCTGGCGATACCATTGCATTAGGCGGCAATACAGGACGTTCTACCGGACCTCATCTGCATTTTGAGATCAGATACCTCGGCAATGCCATTAACCCAACCAATATCATTGATTTCAACACCGGAACTCTACGTACAAACGAATACCTGATTACCAAGAACCAGACTTTTAGCTACAATCAGGAACTAAAAGCTTTGCAAGCGGCCAAATACATAACAGTGCGCAGGGGTGACACTTTGAGCCACATTGCTTCCCGCTACGGGACAACAGTGAGTACGCTATGCCGACTAAATAAGATTACATCCAAAAGCATTATACGTGCAGGCCAAACAATCAGAGTCCGGTAAACCGTAAAATCAATAAACCAGGTAAGTTTCAATCTGCTTTAAAGAGCATTTATTATTGTCATAAAACAGGAAAAAGCAGGTTTCATCCCTGTTACATTCAATAAACGGAATAGGAATTACTTTATTTCCTTATGGAAAAATTCGGAAGAATACTTTTTTATCATCTTCACTGCCTCTTCCGGATCCAGCCCGCAAATACTGGCATACTCCGTAGCAAAAACAGCAATCACTTCCGGTTGGTAAGATAAACGCTGAAAACTTTTATAGCGGTCCTTTTTAGACAGATTCTTTTTAAACAACATTCGGTTATTGTCAACCAACGAAAACAAATGACGATCTCCTTCTTTTTTATGAAGGATATTGCCCGGCGACATATCCAAATGATAAAAACCTTTATTGTGGAAATCTGCGATGAAACGGGCTATTTCCCGGAGCAAAGACTCATCCATTATCTCTCCGGTCATATAATCCCTCAAATGAGTATAGTCCTTTTCATATATGGACACAAAATAAGAATGGCAAAGAAACCCGCTCTCCTTTTCTTCCATATAAGCTATCGGTTCCGGAGTACGCACTCCTGCGTCCAAAAGACGGAGCGCATATTCATAAGAACGTTTTGCTTTGGAAGGACGGAAAAAGGTATAAACGACCCGGTTAAACCAATGAGGTTTTTTAAAACTCTTTACTATCACGTCAACCCCATCTACCTGATAGGTTTTCAACTGATTCCGTGCCTGATAAACCAGCTCTCCCTGTTCTTTAAAGAGGGAAGGAACCGCCTCTATAAAAGATTTTAAATATTCATATTTATCATTTATTATAACTTTCATATTTATCATTTATAGATTTATCTTAACTGTTCCTTACGGGAGGCATCCAAACGAAGCAGAATAAACAATAATATCGTAAAACTCCACAACGAAGACCCTCCATAACTGAAAAAAGGCAAAGGAATACCTATTACAGGCATTACCCCAAGCACCATACCGATATTCACCATAATATGGAAAAAGAAGATAGAAGCTACACAATAACCGTACACACGGTTAAAGGTTTCACGCTGCCTTTCTGCTATAATCAACAATCGGTATAAAAAGAGCAGGAACAACAACAAAGTTCCCGCCGAACCAATAAACCCGAATTCTTCACCGACCGTACAAAAGATAAAATCCGTATCCTGCTCCGGAACATACTTCAGTTTGGTTTGCGTTCCGTTAAGGAATCCTTTTCCTAATACGCCTCCTGAACCAATAGCTATTTTAGACTGATTTACATTGTAACCGGCCCCTGTCGGATCATCTTCCATATTCAACACTACTTTTATACGTATCTGCTGATGGGGTTTTAATATAGAATCAAAAATATAATTGGACGCGAAACAAAAAACAACAGCTGTAACCGTAAATATGATAAGTCCTCCAAGCCTCAGCTGCCTGTTCATCAAAGCAATCACCACCCAGTATACACAACTTACCCCTGCCAGGATTAACGCCACATAGTTGTAATTCAACTTAAAAAACATTCCCAGCACATACGATGCCAAAGACAGGAAGACAAGGATTCCCAGTAAAATGAGAGCCTCCTTTTTCCTTTTTTTCCGAAAATAGAGATACCCCATCTGTACAACCAGGATTATACCTATGGATAATATAATACCGAGTGTTCCGGCTCCAAAAGGCAAGGTAAACTCACTAAAGCGAATAACCACAATAAACAGTACTACCGCAAGAGCCCCCAACAATAAAATAATACCATTCATCCCCTCCCGGTAAAAGACTAACAACAGAGAAAGAAATACCAATGCAGAACCGGTTTCTTTCTGGAGAATAATCAACAGGCAGGGAGTAAAAGTTATGACACACATAAAAAAATACTCTCTCAGAGTTTTATTTTTATTGTGCATATCCACATAGCGCGCCAAAGCTAAAGCCGTGGCAACCTTGGCAAACTCCGCAGGCTGAATGCTGATAGGCCCTAAAACCAGCCAGGAATGAGACCCTTTTACATCAGGAGCTATAAAAATGGTAAGTACAAGCAGTCCGAGAACCGCTATATATATAAAATTGGTTATAATGCTATTATATATTTTATAGTCAATCAGCAAAATAACACCTATCAGCACGAAAGCAGTCAATATCCAGACAAACTGTTTTCCTGCCCGGTTATCAAAACTAAAAATAGACGACTGGTCAAAGTCATAGCTGGCTCCATAGATATTCAGCCAGCCAAAAATGACAAAGAATAGGTACATAAATACCGTAATCCAGTCTAATCCTTTTTTTATACTAATATCTCTTGACATCTGGGTTCAGAACTAATTTTTCCATTCTTTCCAATAACTCTTTTCTCTCCACCTTTCCAAACAGGTATTGCTCTATCATCAGGCTGGCAATAGGAAGTGCATACGATGCACCGAACCCAGCATTTTCCACTACTACGGCAATGGCTATTTTCGGATCATCCAATGGAGCGAAACCAATGTACAACGCATGATCCTCACCGTGAGGATTTTGTACCGTTCCCGTCTTTCCTCCAACCTCTACCCCCGGAATAAGATTACGCATACCGCCGTAAGTATTGGTCATCATCCTTTTCATGCCTATTTTTACATCTTCAAAATAACGGTTGTCTACCTCCGTATAATGTAGCCGACGGGCAAGAGAATCTGTCTTTCTGAGATGAGGAGTAACGTAATAACCTTCATTGGCTACCGCTGCGGCAAAATTGGCTAACTGCAAAGGAGTAACCAAAATTTCTCCCTGTCCGATAGACAACGAACGTATGGTCATTGCTTTCCAACCTGTTTCCCCATAATACCGCGTATAATAATCTGCTCCGGGAATGAAGCCTCCCAACTGATCATAAATATCCGTATCCGGAATTTTACTTCCTAATCCGAAACTACGAACCTTATCTTCCCATATCCGATACTTTTCCTTAAATATCTCATTCCTCTCTCCATATCCGTCTTTCTCCAGAGTAGCTCGGAAAGCATACCAGAAATACGGATTACAACTCTGCTCTATCCCCACATACAAGTTGGTAGGTGTCTTATGATGGTGCGTACAGCGTATCGGCTGTGACTCCGGTCCGTAACACGTAAAAGTGGAATGAGGTGTTATACCACCCATATCCTGACAAATCAGAGCCTGTATAATCTTAAACGTAGAACCGGGAGAATACTGAGCATGGGTTGCCCTGTTAAGCAAAGGTTTGCTCTGGTCATGAGCCAGCTTTGCATAATTGTTTGAACGTTCACGGCCTATCAGAATAGAAGGATCAAAAGTCGGGTTGGAAACCATAGCCAGTATTTCCCCGGTGGCCGGCTCTATCGCCACAATACTACCTATCTTGCCGGACATAACACGTTCCCCGAACTGTTGAAGATCAATATCAATGGTTAAATTCAAATCCGTACCGGCTTTGGGCGCCACATCCTGTTTCCCCTCCTCATAACGGCCCTTAATACGCCCTCTCGCATCGCGAAGCAACACTTCTACTCCTTTCTCACCTCTCAATTCTTTTTCATAGACATATTCTATCCCTTCCCGTCCGGCATAATCGCCCGGCCTGTAATAATCATCTGCTTCTACTTGCTGACGGGGCACCTCCCCTATACTGCCCAAGACATGAGCTGCATTAGGATAAGCATATTCACGTAAAGTCCTGTTCTGAATATAAAAACCGGGATACCGATATAGTATCTGTTGAAATGCAGCAATCTCTCTGGTATCAAGCTGGCTCATAAACAGCTGGGGAGTATAAGAAGAATAACCCAAATTTTTACGCCTATCTTTTATCTCGGACATACGGGTATCAAAGTACTCTTTATCAATGCCCAATATCTCGCAAAAGCCCAACGTGTCAAGCTGCTGTACCTCACGCATAATCACCATAATGTCATATGCGGATTTATTATATACCATCAGTTTTCCGTTGCGGTCAAAAATAAGCCCGCGCGGAGCATACAGCGTCTGTTTCAACAAAGCATTACTCTCGGCGCCTTCCTTGTACTTAGATTCTAAAATCTGGAGGGAGAACAAACGAAATACATAAATCAGTATGACAACCAACATAATAGCGGCCAGCACATACTTCCTGTTTTGATAAGCATCATTGATCATTCGTTATTTCCTTTTTAATAACTGGACACCAAAGATCAATAATATGGTAACAACCGAACTCAGTAAAGCCCGGTACAGTGTTACCCAAAAGTGAGTAAAAGTAAAAGCCTCCAAATAAAACAAAGTGATGTGATGAATCAACACCAGAACAACCATATACTTTGCATAAGCACCTGCACCAAGAGTCTGAATTGAAGGCTCTATATTAACATTCTCCTCCAACGTAGTTATACGTTTCAGGAAAGGCACCCGGAGAAAAGCCACCAGAACGGAGGCAAAAGCATGAAGCCCTAAAGTATTGAAGAATATATCTATAACGATACCTAAAACAAAAGCTAAAATGAGCTCCAGCCAACGAGGCGTACGTATCGGCAGAGAAAGAAGAAACAAAATATAAATACAAGGACTTATGTAGCCCATGAATTGTATATTATTCAGCACCAATACCTGTACAAGTACTAATATTATAAAGCGGAATATATTTTGTAACAGAACCTGTGCCATTTATTCTATTGTTTTTTCAATTTCCTTTTGTTCTTCATAATTCAGATAATCCACCACATGCACCTGGGAAATAACCCTGAAATTCACGGCCAACTCTACCCTGATATCATAATAGGCATCTCCTTCATTCAAAGTAAAACTTTCAATTACCCCAACCGGAATACCTTCCGGGAAAGTAGTAGTTAAACCGCTTGTAACCAGCGTATCCCCCACCCTTAAATCCACATGTCTCGGAATATCTTTCAAGTCGGCATAACGGTAGTCCTCTCCGTCCCAGACCAAAGGTCCGGCATAATTATTTCGTACAATCTTGGTATTTATGTGGATCATGGAATTAAGCACTGAAACAACCACAGAGAAACGGTCGGATACCGTTTTCACAATTCCCACAACGCCATCCGGAGCAACAACTCCCATATCCGGGCGTATTCCATCCTGGCTTCCTTTATTCAGGGTAATAAAATTAAGACTTTTATTCGTCGAATTATTTATAATCTTGGCCGGGATAAAACGGTATTCATATTCAGGTCTAAACGATATGGACGACGGAAAAACCATAACCGTATCCTCATTCTGCAAAGCCATCAATTTATTTTCCAGCTCAAAAAGATTATTCTTCAACTCTGCATTTTCCCTGGAAAGTTCCTGGTTAGTGGCTTTCAGTTTAAAAAACTCAACCACTGAATTACTTGCCGAGTACAACGCTGCTACCACCGTATTGCTTGAAGAAAAAAATACGCTCTTGGCAAATCTCTCGTTATTCACATAAATGGCAAATGAGATTATTTCCAGGATAAGAAATAAAAACACTATGCTATAACGAATCAAAAAAAGAATCAGTTTTCTCATGCAACTTTAACCATGTAAGAAAAAGAGATTACCATTAGCAACCAGAGTTCGTAAAAACCACAAAGACAAGGTCATAATCCTTGTCTTGTATAAAGTCATGTGGCAAGATGTCATTGCTATATAAATGAAATCCTTGTTTGTCCGATAAAAACGACGGATATAACTTCTTACCGAATCAGGAATGAGAAGCGATCCGCATTTTTCAATGCAATTCCGGTACCCCGTGCTACTGCGTGCAACGGATCGTCCGCAATATGGAATTTAATATTCAGCTTATTGCTCAAACGTTTGTCCAATCCACGAAGCAAAGCGCCACCACCGGCCAGATAAACCCCGCGTTGTACAATATCGCTGTATAATTCCGGAGGTGTCTGTTCCAATGCGCTCAAAATAGCTGTTTCTATTTTTGAAATAGACTTTTCAAGACAGTGAGCTATTTCCTGATAAGATACCGGCACTTCCATAGGCAGAGCAGTCATCCGGTTAGGACCACGTACCACATAATCCTCCGGAGCTTCGTCTTCCAAATCGGTCAGAGCAGCACCTACATTTATTTTAATCATTTCCGCAGTTCTCTCTCCCACTTTGATATTATGCATATGTCCCATATATTCCATAATATCAGTAGTCAGATCGTCACCCGCTATACGAATTGATTTATTTGACACAATTCCACCCAAAGATATAACGGCAATTTCCGTAGTACCTCCCCCTATATCCACAATCATACATCCGGTTGGAGCTTCCACGTCAATACCAATACCTATTGCAGCAGCCATAGGTTCATAAATCATATAAACTTCACGTCCTCCCGCATGTTCGGAAGAGTCGCGCACCGCCCTGATTTCAACTTCCGTACTTCCGGAAGGAATACATACCACCATTTTCAGGCTGGGCATGAAAAGACGATTTTTAGAAGGAATCATCTTGATCATTCCACGTATCATCAGCTCCGCTGCGTAGAAATCGGCAATTACACCATCCCTTAAAGGACGGACAGTACGAATACCCTCATTTTCCTTTCCCTGCATCTGACGCGCCTTTTCTCCGATAGCCAGCAACTTATCCGTACGCTTATCCAAAGCCACAACCGAAGGTTCATCCACCACTATCTTATCATTATGGATAATAATAGTATTGGCCGTCCCCAGGTCAATAGCGATTTCTTGTGTGAATGAAAATAATCCCATATATATTTTTATTATAAATTAACGAGCACAAATTATAAATCAATTAAAAACATAAGTAAGGAAGCCCGGGAGCCACCTTACTTAATCTGTATCATAAATAATTAATGTTTAAAATGACGGAATCCGGTAACTACCATAGACATTCCGTTTTCATTACAAGCATCAATTGATTTCTGGTCATTAATAGATCCACCCGGTTGGATAACAGCTGTCACACCTGCCTGGCTGGCTATCTGAACACAATCAGGGAATGGGAAAAATGCATCTGAAGCCATCACCGCACCTGATAGGTCAAAATTAAATGTTTTCGCTTTCTGAACAGCCTGTTCCAATGCATCAACACGGGAAGTCTGACCTACACCACTTGAACACATTTGTTTGTTTTTGGCTAAAACAATTGCGTTGGATTTAGTATGTTTTACAATTTTATTGGCAAACAACAAATCTTCGATTTCCCGTTCAGCAGGTGATTTTTCAGTAACAACCTTCAAGTCTTCCGGAGTTTCGGTATGCATATCTTTATCCTGTACCAATACCCCATTCAACAAAGAACGGAATTGTTTTGTTTTTACTTTATTATCTTTTAAAATAAGAATAATCCTGTTTTTCTTCTGAGTCAATATTTCTAGAGCATCCAAATCATAATCAGGAGCTATAATAACTTCAAAGAATATTTTATTAATTTCTTCCGCCGTATCTTTATCAATCACGCCATTAGTCACCAAAACGCCACCGAAAGCAGACACAGGGTCACCGGCAAAAGCCGCTTCCCAGGCATCAACCAAACGAGGACGGGATGCGATACCACAAGCGTTATTATGTTTAAGAATTGCAAAAGTAAGATCGTCAAAATCATTGATCAGATTTACAGCAGCATCGATGTCAAGCAGGTTATTATAAGAAATTTCTTTTCCCTGAACCTGTTCAAACATATCATCAAATTTTCCGAAGTACATTCCTTTCTGATGAGGATTTTCACCATAACGAAGCACTTTAGCATTGTTTTCGCTATAACGGAAAGCGGTCAAATCGCCTTCATCAAAATAATTGAAAATAGCGGAATCATAGTGTGATGATACGGCAAAAGCTTCTTTTGCGAACCAACGGCGTTCTTCAATGGTTGATTCAGCTCCTTTTTCTGATATCAGTTTATAAAGAGGTTCATATTGTGCCTGAGAAGCCACGATAATCACATCCTTATAATTTTTAGCAGCCGCACGAATCAAAGAGATACCGCCTATATCTATTTTTTCAATAATATCTGCATCGCTTGCTCCGGAAGCTACCGTAGCTTCAAACGGATACAAATCTACAATAACAAGGTCAATTCCCGGAATTTCATATTCTGCAACCTGATCCTGGTCTTTCGCATTTTCACGACGGTTAAGAATACCTCCGAAAACTTTAGGGTGTAATGTTTTTACACGTCCGCCCAAAATAGACGGATAACCGGTCAAATCCTCAACAGCTTCACATGGAACATTCAACGATTCAATAAATGACTTTGTTCCTCCAGTAGAAATAAATTCAACACCTAAAGCGTGTAACTTCGTTATAATCTCATCCAGGTTTTCTTTATGATAAACCGATACCAATGCTTTTTTAATTTGTCTTTTTTCCATAATGTTCCATGTTTTTTGAGATTTGCAAATTTATAAAAAACATTTATTTCAGCAGCATAAAATACAGAAGTTTAATGTCTTTTTGTAAGCTTTTTTATTCGGAATTTATTTTTTAAGAAAGTAGGAAGCAAAATATAAAATCATTTTATCTTATACAGAGCCTTAATACACTCAGAAATAACACAAAAAGTCACCGGATTGCATCCTTTATTTCAAGAAAAGCCTCTTCCAGTTTCAGCATATCGGAAGACATAAAACGGAAAAATTCCATCCAGTCACTTCGCCGGTGAATATCCAGACCCGGTTTATAGGAATAAATACGGCACACTTCATTTCCGGCCTCTCTTACATAAGCAAAATCCCAAACCAAACCGTCAGGAAACTCCGCCTCCAGAATAGCTTTGTATTTTTCAAACTGTTCATATTTCCGGAACCGTTCATTTTCATCGCGCAGGTTTATTTCAAGAATAACATATGCACCTTCCCGGGTAGCATCATACTTAAACTCCACCCCTTTCATCTTCGTATTGAGAATAAACTGGTCTTTCCGGTGCTTCATCTCCGGATGTTCCCTGCAAAAACTGCCATACCCTTCCCAAAACTCTTTTTTCAGCTGTCTTAATTCATCTTTTGTATACATTCTTCCTCCATATTATTACCCGAAACTACCGAACAGCACGGTACACATTACCCGGATAACATTTTACTATATTTCTAAATTCCATTGCCAATAAAAGCGAAGACACCCGGCTAAAGGGCATAGACAATAATGCGGCCAGTTCATTCACATGAATACCATCCGTATATTTACAAAGTTCCGTCAGCACAACATTTTCTTCCTCCGACAAATCTTCAAAAAGGTTTCCCGAAGTGGCTTCCCGAGGTTTTTCTTCCCGTACCGTCCAATTCATAGCATGCAATACATCATCCGCACTTTCTATCAGCATAGCTTTATTTTGTTTTATCAGCCTATTGCACCCAACCGAAAACTCGTCTTTCACCCTACCCGGAAAAGCAAACACATCCCGATTATAATCATTAGCCATATCGGCCGTAATCAAAGCTCCACCCTTACTACTGGACTCTACGACAACCAGCGCATCACACAATCCGGCAATAATCCGGTTACGCTTCACAAAATTAGGTTTATCCGGATTGGTGCCACTCAAAAACTCAGTCACCAATCCACCTGCCTCACAACACATCCGCCGGGCATCCTGACGATGTACACCCGGATAAATGCGATCCAGCCCATGACCAAGTACTCCTACCGTAGGCAACCCGAAATCCAACGACGCGCGATGAGCGCAGATATCAATGCCATATGCCAGTCCACTGACCACCATAACATCCGGCAAGCTACGGGCAATATCCTCTATCATCATCCGCACATTCTCCCGCCCCGTATCAGTGGGTTTCCGAGTACCTACCACCCCGATAAACTTACCTTCATTCAAATCGAGCGTTCCCTTACTGAAAAACACGACCGGAGCATCTGCACACTCCTTCAAACGATAGGGATAATCATCGTCCAGATAGTAATAACAGCTTATTCCATTCTTGTTTATAAACTCAATTTCTTTTTCAGCACGAGCCAATACCTCTTCACGCTGAGCCATAAAACCGGAAGAAAGCACCTGCCCTATACCGGGAATCCTCGACAATCCCCGTTCACTTTCCCGGAATATCGCTTCCGGAGATCCGACATAAGCTATCAGGTTTTTAACCAGTTTATTGCCAAACCCTTTAACAAGCGTTACAGCTATCTCATATTTTAACGAATCTTTCATGCCTTCCGACGATTTTTATTGAAATCATCTTGAATTAACCAATGATTTTTCCGACCCGTTTCCTGAGTACAACAATACCCGAAAACAACGTATCTTGCCTTATTCCTCCGTTCTCAACCTCACCTTAAACACGAAACAGCTCAGCAAACTTCCTGCCAACACACCGCAAACATCCGCCAGCCAATCCAACCAATCCGCAGAGCGGGCAAAAAACAATCCTTGCATAATCTCTATCAATCCTCCCATTAAAACAGGGAACACAAAGACCACCAAAATAAATTCTAATTTTCTAAAGCCAATGGATTGGTTCTGTTTCAGGAAATCATAAACCAGTACCGCCGACCAACCCAAAAACATAACAAAATGAACCACTTTGTCTGCGTGTCGGAATCTCGGTACTCCATCAAATGTAGAAGAAGGAGCAAAAGTCAGGTACAGGATAACCAGCATTACAAGCAAAGATTTCCAATAAGCTATAATATATTTTCTTATCATTCTGATACTACGACAGTTAAAAATAAACTTTTCCTTTTGCAAAGATAATTTTTTCAATGTTTTACCCAAATTAATTTATCATCAACAACACCAAAAACAAAAATTACTGAAATATGAATAAAAAAGTAAGGTACAGTAATCCGACCCCAGCTAAAAATCTTCCGATCAGCCACGCCTCTCCCAAACAGAAAAACAAAAGATTCCGCAAACACCCTTAATCTTCCGAATAAGCATGAATCAAACTCACAAAAGCCATGCTATCAAAGCATATCACGCTCTCTATAACAAAGAAGAATCCCCTTTTTAAACATCAAAACAAATCTAATATTCTCTTTCTCAACCCATATTTAAATATTATCTTTGCATTGTTTTTCAACGCTTGCAATTTCAGAGATCTTTTAAAGATAAAATCAAATAGTAAAAACATAGCTTTGAGGTTGGATATTTAACAATAAGTTATGACTTCCGGCTTCAGGCCTTTGATTCAAACCAAAACAAAATGATCCATTTTTTTCGTACTCCCGAACAGCGCATATATGCGGTTCAATCAGAAAAGAATCTATCCCAAGATGACATTCAAAAATTAGTGTGGCTTTTCAACGAAGCAGAACAGTTAGTAACGGTAAATGTTGAAGGGACATTTGTCGGTCCACGCCGCGAAATGATCACTCCCTGGAGTACCAATGCCGTTGAAATAACCCAAAATATGGGTCTTCAGGGTATTATACGTATAGAAGAATTTTACCCTGCTCCGGAAAACGGAGATCATGACCCTATGCTCCAACGACTTTACAATGGATTAGGACAAGATATTTTTACTATCAACAAACAGCCGGATCCGATTATATACATAGAAGATATTGCTTCCTACAACGAACAGGAAGGTCTTGCTTTAAATGCCGATGAAATCGACTACCTCAACGAGGTAAGCAAAAAGTTGGGACGGAAGCTGACCGACAGTGAAGTTTTCGGATTCTCACAGGTCAATTCAGAACACTGCCGTCATAAAATATTCAACGGTACTTTCGTTATTGATGGTGAAACCAAAGAATCTACGTTATTTCAGTTAATCAAAAAAACTTCAACGGAAAACCCGAATAAATTGGTGTCAGCCTATAAGGACAATGTCGCATTTAACGCTGGCCCTAAAATAGAGCAATTCGCACCTAAAACCGGCGATACTTCAGACTATTTTGAAACCAAAGAAATAGAATCAGTCATTTCTCTGAAAGCTGAGACTCACAACTTCCCGACTACCGTAGAACCGTTCAACGGTGCTGCTACCGGAACCGGAGGAGAAATCCGCGACCGTCTGGGCGGAGGTAAAGCCAGTTTACCTATTGCCGGAACTGCCGTTTACATGACCAGTTATCCACGTCCGGAAAACCGTCCGTGGGAACAATACCTCAATCCTCGCAAATGGTTGTACCAAACTCCGGAACAAATTCTGATCAAAGCGTCTAACGGGGCATCCGATTTTGGTAATAAATTCGGACAACCTCTGATCTGCGGTTCATTACTTACTTTCGAACACGAAGAAAACGACAAAACCTACGGATATGACAAAGTAATCATGCTTGCCGGAGGGGTAGGATTCGGAACTCAACGGGATGCTTTAAAAGGATTCCCTGAAAAAGGAGAAAAAGTAGTAGTAATGGGAGGTGACAACTACCGCATTGGTATGGGTGGAGGTGCCGTATCTTCCGTAGAAACAGGACAATATGACAATGCCATTGAATTGAATGCCGTACAGCGCGCCAACCCCGAAATGCAGAAAAGAGTTGCCAATGTTATCCGCACCCTGGCTGAATCGGAAGACAATCCGATCATATCTATCCACGACCACGGTGCTGGTGGACACTTGAACTGCCTGTCCGAATTAGTAGAATCTACCGGAGGTAAAATAGATATGGACAAACTTCCTGTGGGAGATCCTACTTTAAGTGCAAAAGAAATCATCGGAAACGAAAGCCAGGAACGCATGGGATTCCTGATAAAAGAAAAAGACGTTGAAAGAGTGAAACGTCTGGCAGACCGCGAACGCGCACCAATGTACGTAGTAGGTGAGACTACCGGTAAAATGGATTTCGTTTTCGAACAAAAAGACGGACAGAAGCCTATCAACATGCCTTTGGACTATATGTTCGGCAAACCGCCCCGCACCGTCATTACCGACAATACAATTGAAGAAAAATTCTCTGCCGTAGAAACAGAAGAAGAAAAGATACAGGAATACATTCAAAATGTACTGCAAGTAGAATCGGTTGCCTGCAAAGACTGGTTGACCAATAAAGTAGACCGTTCTGTAACTGGTAAAATAGCACGTCAGCAATGCGTTGGTGAGATACAACTGCCACTAAGCAACCTGGGAGCTGTTGCCCTTGATTACCGGGGACAATCCGGTATAGCTACTTCTATCGGACATGCTCCGTTAGTAGCTTTAGCCGATCCTGCAGCAGGTTCTGTTATGGCAATAGCAGAAGCGCTGACTAACATCGTATGGGCTCCACTATCAGAGGGGCTGGATAGCGTGTTATTAAGCGCCAACTGGATGTGGCCGTCTAAAAACCCGGGAGAAGATGCCCGCCTGTACAAAGCAGTGGAAGCATGTAGCGATTTCGCCTGCGAATTGGGCATCAATATTCCGACAGGAAAAGACAGTTTATCCATGACTCAGAAATACGGAAAGGATAAAGTATTTTCTCCAGGTACTGTGATTATTTCTGCCGGAGCAGAAGTGTCTGATGTTAAGAAAATAATCACTCCTGTTTTGGTTAACGATCCTGACACATTCGTTTATTACATTGATTTCTCATTTGACAAACATAAACTTGGCGGTTCTGTACTGGCACAGGTATTAAACAAAATCGGAGACGAAGTTCCTACAGTAAAAGATGCAGAATACTTCAAGTCTGCTTTTGATTCCATTCAGGAATTAATCAATAAAAACCTGATTCTAGCAGGACATGACATTTCCGAAGGAGGTATGCTTACCGCACTTCTTGAAATGTGTTTCGCCAATACAAAAGGCGGCTTAAACGTAAATTTGGATGCTATCGCCGAAAATTCTATCATCAACATCCTGTTTGCAGAAAATCCGGGAGTTTTAATTCAGGTAAAAGACAATAAGGCTGTAGAAAAGATACTGATTGAAAACGGTGTAGGATTCGCACGTATCGCACAACCTATTGAAGAACGCCGTCTGGAAGTTCACAAAAAGAAAGCGGCTTATGCTTTTTCTATCAATGAACTTCGTGACTTGTGGTATCGCTCATCTTACTTGTTAGACCGCAAACAAAGTGGAGAAAAATGCGCAGAAGACCGGTATAAAAACTACAAAAACCAAGCACTGGAATTTAAATTTACAGACTCGTTTACCGGAAAATTATCTCAATTCGGATTGTCACAAGACCGGAAGCCAAGTGGAATTAAAGCAGGTATCATAAGAGATAAAGGAACCAACGGTGAACGTGAAATGGCATATATGCTTTATCTTGCCGGATTCGACGTGAAAGATATTCACATGACCGACCTGGCCTCCGGACGCGAAACACTGGAAGACATCAACATGATTGTGTTCTGTGGAGGATTCTCCAACTCCGACGTTCTTGGCTCTGCAAAAGGTTGGGCGGGAGGATTCCTGTACAATGAAAAAGCGAAAAAGGCTCTGGATAAATTCTACCAACGTAAAGACACCTTGAGCCTTGGTATATGTAACGGTTGCCAATTAATGGTAGAACTTAACCTGATCAATCCGGAACATGACCAACGCACCAAAATGTTGCATAACGATTCTCATAAATTTGAATCAAACTTTGTAGGATTGACCATTCCGGAAAATAACTCTGTTATGTTCGGATCATTATCCGGCAGCAAACTGGGAATCTGGGTTGCTCACGGAGAAGGAAAATTCTACCTACCTAAAGCAGAAAAAGATTACAATATCGTAGCTAAATATAATTACGAAGGTTACCCTGCTAACCCTAACGGTTCTGATTATAACGTTGCCGGTATCTGTTCTGCCAACGGCCGCCACCTGGCAATGATGCCTCACCTCGAACGGGCTATGTTCCCTTGGCAATGGGCATACTACCCTGCTGACAGAAAGAATTCCGATCAGATTACTCCATGGGTGGAAGCATTTGTTAACGCCAGAAAATGGGTAGAAGAAAATAAATAATTTTTCAACCAAAATAAAAGAAAACAGTGTATGCCATATCAGCATACACTGTTTTCTTTTTAAGCAACTTCAATCCAACCGATTAAAACGTTCTAAAAACGGATTGTATCGGTTTCACAGCAAATTACTCCCCCAAAAATCATTCTGAAAATATCAATGAGAAACCGAATGGGAAAAAAGATTGATAATAATTACTCCGGCTATAATAAAACCCAAACCAATGATAGCAGGCAAGTCAAGATGTTGTTTAAAAACAAAAAATCCGATTAAAGTAATAAGAATAATACCAACCCCGGACCAAATGGCATAGGCAATACCCACCGGAATGGTTTTTATAACAATACTCAGACAATAAAAAGCGGCAGCATATCCCGCAATTGTAATAATAGACGGAACTAAACGGGTAAACTGTTCACTCTGTTTCATAAAAGAAGTGGCTACCGTTTCACAAAAAATCGCCAACAATAAAATTAAATAACTCTTCATTACAAACTAAATTAAAATCATACAACTCCCATTAAATAAACGGGGGCAAAGATAAAAACTCAAAATGTAATAGTCCTGCTCTTTTTTCTATATTCTAATGGTAATAGTTCAAATTTTCTTCCTAAAGCAACAAAAACAGCACAAACGAAACTTAACAGCAATTCGACTACCTCATAACACCCCGGATTCTATTAAAACAGAAACAGAATTAAATAAAAGCAAAGGGCTGCAAATCATTTATTTGCAGCCCTTTAGATTATATTTCACATTTTCTTATTCCAATATCTTTTTAAACAGGTTTTTCATATTTACCTGTTTATCAATGATTCCGTGAATATCTTCTATTTTTACACGTTCCTGTTCCATCGTATCACGGTAACGAACAGTTACACAATTATCTTCCAATGTCTGGTGATCCACAGTAATACAGAAAGGAGTACCAATAGCATCCTGACGGCGATAACGTTTACCGATAGAATCTTTTTCATCATATACACATTTGAAATCAAATTTCAAACTGTCCATAATTTCACGAGCTTTTTCCGGAAGGCCGTCTTTCTTCACTAACGGGAAAATGGCAGCTTTCACAGGAGCCAACACTGGAGGTAATTTCAGTACTACACGGCTTTCACCGCCTTCCAATTGTTCTTCACAATACGAAGCGGCCATAATTGATAAGAATGTACGGTCTACCCCAATAGAAGTTTCAATAACATACGGAGTATAAGACTGATTCAGTTCCGGATCAAAATATTTAATATTTTTTCCTGAATATTTTTCATGGCTTCCCAAGTCAAAATCAGTACGTGAGTGAATACCTTCCACTTCTTTAAAACCGAAAGGCATTTCAAATTCTATATCTGTTGCCGCATTAGCATAGTGAGCCAGTTTATCATGATCATGGAAACGATATTTATGATCGCCCAATCCAAGGGCCTTGTGCCAGCGAAGACGCATTTGTTTCCAATGTTCAAACCATTTCATTTCGTCACCCGGACGAACAAAGAACTGCATTTCCATCTGTTCAAATTCGCGCATACGGAAAATAAACTGTCTGGCTACAATTTCATTACGGAAAGCTTTTCCTATCTGGGCAATACCAAAAGGAATCTTCATACGTCCTGTTTTCTGCACATTCAGGTAGTTTACAAAAATACCCTGAGCTGTTTCCGGACGCAGATAGATTTTCATTGAACCTTCAGATGTAGATCCCATTTCAGTAGAGAACATCAGGTTAAACTGGCGGACGTCCGTCCAGTTTTTCGTTCCGCTAATAGGATCAACAATATCATAATCTATAATAATTGCTTTCAATTCATCCAGGTCCGAATCATTCAAGGCCTTTACAAAACGAGCATGTATTTCATCCCGTTTTGCCTGATGTTCCAGAACACGGGCATTTGTCTGACGGAACTGCGCTTCGTCAAAGCTATCGCCAAAACGTTTTGCAGCTTTATCTATTTCTTTCTGTATTTTTTCGTCATACTTGGCAAGGAGATCTTCGATCAAGACATCCGCGCGGTAACGTTTTTTACTATCCTTGTTATCAATCAAAGGATCATTAAATGCGTCAACGTGTCCTGAAGCTTTCCATGTAGTAGGATGCATAAAAATAGCAGCATCGATACCTACTACATTTTCATTCAGCAACACCATGGAATCCCACCAGTAACGTTTGATATTATTTTTTAATTCTACCCCGTTCTGTCCATAATCATACACTGCGCTCAAACCGTCATATATTTCACTTGAGGGGAATACAAAACCATACTCTTTACAGTGAGCAATCAATTTTTTAAAAACATCTTCTTGTGAGGCCATATTTTTATTGAATTATATATTAAACAGATTTTATATCTGGCTGAAAAAGAAATAAATATTTAATCAGCCGCATTTAATGCCCATCCACTCACCGGATGAGAAGTATTCATAAAAAAGACGTGCAAAGGTACTTCTTTTTTTCGTTTTTTTCGTAATTTTGTATGCTTATATTTTGTAAATAAGCCTTTTTCAGCCAATCAGAGACAAATTGGATGAGAAGCAATCACTCCGTAATCATATAACACACGAGAATATAGTCATGAGTAAAGATGAATTGTTAAATCCGGATGATGAATCCAAAAAGGAGAAAGCTGAGTTTGAAGAAGGAATGGAGTCTGCCGAGGAAATACATTCCAACTACAAAGTTCCGGAAAAAGACGACAATATAACTCACCACTTATCAGGCATGTATCAGAACTGGTTTCTGGACTATGCTTCATACGTTATCCTTGAACGTGCCGTTCCTGATATTTACGATGGGTTAAAACCGGTACAAAGACGTATTCTCCACTCCATGAAGGAAAAAGAAGACGGACGTTACAACAAGGTGGCCAATCTGGTAGGTCATACCATGCAATACCACCCGCATGGAGATGCTTCCATCGGAGATGCTTTAGTGCAACTGGGGCAAAAAGACCTGTTGATTGACACACAAGGAAACTGGGGAAACGTACTTACCGGCGACGGTGCTGCAGCACCCCGTTACATTGAAGCCAGACTGACCAAATTTGCTCTCGAAACTGTTTTTAATCCTAAAACAACGGAATGGAAACTTTCCTATGACGGGCGTAATAAAGAACCTATTACACTGCCTATCAAGTTTCCTCTCCTACTGGCACAGGGAGTAGAAGGTATTGCCGTAGGGTTGAACTCCAAAATACTTCCTCATAATTTCAATGAAATAATAGACGCATGTATTGCATATCTGCAAGACGAAGAGTTTGAATTATACCCGGACTTCCAGACCGGAGGATCCATTGACGTAAGCAAATACAACGACGGAGAAAGAGGAGGTTCTGTAAAGATACGGGCAAAAATAAGCAAGCTGGATAATAAAACCCTTGTCATAAGTGAAATACCTTATGGCACAAACACCAGCAAACTGATTGAGTCCATTATCCGTGCCAATGAAAAAGGAAAAATTAAAATCCGAAAAGTAGATGACAACACCGCAGCAGAAGTGGAAATTCTGGTTCACCTGACTCCGGGGTCGTCTTCCGATAAAACAATCGACGCATTATTTGCATTCACAGATTGTGAAATCAGCATTTCTCCCAACTGTTGCGTTATACATGACAAGAAGCCACGCTTTTTGGGAGTAAGCGAAATGCTGCGTATCAGCACCGACCACACCAAAGGGCTGCTGGAACAGGAATTAAGAATACAAAAAGGTGAATTGGAAGAACAATTTTTCTTCATTTCACTGGAAAAAATATTTATTGAAAACCGGATCTATAAAGATAAAGAATTTGAAGAAAGCGATTCACAAGACCTTGTCATCAAACACATAGACAAACGCCTGGAACCTTTCAAAAAAGATTTTATCCGGGAAGTAACTCAAGAAGATATTTTAAAACTGCTTGAAATCCGAATGAAGCGAATCACAAAATTCGATTCGGACAAAGCGAATGACACACTGACTGCAATACAGGAAAAAATCGCGGAAATAAATCATAACCTGGCACACCTCGTTGAATATACTATTTCCTGGTTTAAAAACCTGAAAACAAAATATGGCAAAAACTTCCCGCGCAGAACTGAGATACGCAACTTTGAATCGATAGAAGCGACCAAAGTAGTGGAAGCAACTGAAAAGCTGTATGTAAACTTCGAAGAAGGTTTTATCGGCACCGGACTGAAAAAAGACGAATTTGTATGTAACTGTTCAGACATTGACGATATCATTGTTTTCTTCAAAGACGGAAAATTTAAAGTAGTAAAAGTTTCGGACAAAGTCTTTGTAGGTAAAAACATACTGTATGTAGATGTTTTCAAAAAGAACGATAAACGCACCATCTACAATGTGGTTTACAGGGATGGTAAAACCGGGCCTTACTACATCAAACGTTTTGCAGTAACCGGAGTAACCCGCGATAAGGAATATGACATCAGCCAGGGTAAGGCGGGAACCAAGATCATGTACTTCAGTGCCAATCCGAACGGAGAAGCAGAAGTTATACGCATTGTACTGAAACCTAAACCCCGCCTGATTAAACTAAATCTGGAAAAAGATTTCAGTGATATAGCCATCAAAGGACGGCAGTCTATGGGAAATATACTGACTAAAAATGATGTGCAAAAAATATCCCTGAAACAAAAAGGAGGCTCCACATTGGGAGGACGAAAAGTATGGTTTGACCCTGACGTGCTGCGCCTGAACTATGACGGACGTGGAGATTATCTCGGAGAGTTCCAAAGCGACGATTGCATATTAGTGATCAATATGAACGGAACTTATCATACAACCAGTTTCGACCTTTCCAATCATTTTGAAAAAGACATACTGACGATAGAAAAATTCGATCCACATAAAGTATGGTCTGTCGCGCTATATGATGCCGACCAGAAATATTATTACCTGAAACGCTTCCAGCTGGAAGCCAGCCAGAAACCGACCAGTTTCATCGGAGAAAATCCTCGTTCAAGTATAGCCTCTATTTCCGATGCTGATTTTCCTCGTTTCGAAGTGGTTTTCGGAGGGAACGACCAACACAGGGGCAGTATGGAAATAGATGCCGAATCGTTCATCGGAGTAAAAAGCTATAAAGCAAAAGGTAAAAGGCTGACGACATTTGAAGTCAAGACCATTAAAGAACTGGAGCCTTTACGCTTTGCAGAAAAGCAGGAACCCGAAATGCCTGAGGATAGCGATGAAAATCCGGAAGGACCGATGGAAAATCCGATTAATGAAACGAACACAATAAAGTCTCAAAACACGGAAAGCGAAACAGAACCGACAGAAAAATCGAAGCAGGGAAACGAGACCCAATCCAGCGATGAAAACGATGAAAATGATAAACCGAAATTAGATGAAGGAGGTCAAATGACTTTATTCTAATAAAGGGGAAACGTTATAAAACAAACGGAAGTGAATATTAAATTCACTTCCGTTTGTTTTTACCTGCTTTCTATCACATCATTGTACAACGTTATATTGAAACCCAACTATCAATAAATTCCATTTTTTCAATAACCACATAAAAACAATAGTAAATCAACTCTTCACTACTAAACAATCATTCACTCTGAAACGTGTGAACACAAACAGTCCTTGTTCTTTTCCACGCCTAAAGAATAAAAATTCATAGATTGAGCATCTACAATAAGAATACGGTCCAGAATTAAAGTTCCGACCCCGACTAAATACTTAATTGCTTCGGTAGCTTGAATACTTCCTACAATTCCGGCAACAGCACCTAATATTCCTGCCTGTGCGGAAGTAGGCATCGTTCCCTCTTCCGGCATATCTCCAAACACGCATCGATAGCAACTATGCCCCGGTAAAAAAGTCATCACTTCCCCTTTCAAAGCCAGTACTGCGCCATGTGAATAAGCTTTATGTAAACTCACACAGACATCATTAACCAGAAACTTCGTTTCATAGTTATCAGTACAACTCACTATAAAATCATACTGTTCTATGATTCCTTTCGCATTTTCAGCAGATAGCTTCACCTGCAATGCCTCTATTTTCACCTCCGGATTAAGAGCCTCCAGTTTTTCCTTAGCAGATATCACTTTAAAACGTCCGGTATCCTGTGTAAAATGCAATATCTGACGCTGAAGATTAGTTTCGTCCACCACGTCATAATCAACAATAGCAATCTCTCCCACACCTGCCGCAACAAGGTAGTACAACACAGGAGCACCCAAGCCTCCGGCACCAACTACCAGCACCCTGGATTTTTTTAATTTTTCCTGGCCTTCCACGCCAAAACCATCTATCAATATGTTACGATTATATCTATCCATACCCTGCAAATATAGGGAAAAAGGAGATTTTTTTCATAAAATTTTATTTATCAAAAACCTTTTTCTTAAATAAAGTCACATTTGAACGTTTTTTCTACCTAAAAATAAACGCATCAAACTATATTTGTAGAACAATAATAAACTATTTTCTTTTTCAAGAAGATTTAATTTAATAAACAACTATGACAAAAAGCTATTTATTAAAACTTACATTCCTTTGTTTATGTGCCATAGTCACATTTACAACCTTCACATTGCGCGCAAATGACTCTGAACAACCTACGCAGTATGACGGGTGGGAACTGATCTGGAGCGACGAATTTAACATCGATGGAAAGCCTAACACAAACATCTGGGATGCTGAAACCGGATTTCAACGAAACGAAGAAGCCCAATGGTACAACGGATTTAAAAATACTACATGCGAAGACGGTAAATTAAAAATCGAAGGCCGTATAGAAAGAGTAAAAAACCCTAATTACGTAGCAGGAAGCAGCGACTGGAAAAAGAACCGGGAATACGCAGAATACACATCTTCCAGTATTACTACCGGAAGTAGTAAGAGCTGGTTATACGGACGCGTAGAAGTAAGCGCTAAAATACCTACGGCAACAGGTTCCTGGCCAGCTATATGGCTTTTAGGAATCAACAAAGAATGGCCGTCAAACGGAGAAATAGATATCATGGAATTTTATCTGGTAGGAGGTGCTCCCAACATTATGGCAAACGCAGCATGGGGAACCAACGATCGCTGGGTAGCTAAATGGGACGGTTCACAGCATAAATACTCTGAAATTTCTGCCGGCAACCCAAACTGGGACAACGAATTCCACCTCTGGAGAATGGACTGGGACAGGGACTTTATCAGAATATACCTTGACGGACGTCTGCTAAACGAAATAGATTTGAGCCAAACCATCAACCCGGATGGTTTCAACCCATTCCACCAGCCTCAATATTTATTACTAAACCTGGCATTAGGAGGAAACGGGGGTACTCCGGACAGAAGTAAGTTCCCTCTTATATACGAGGTGGACTATGCCAGAATTTATCAAAAAATAATCAGCTATGAGCGTCCTACCCAAACTCCTGTAAACGGAAGCAAATACTTCATCAAACATATCAGCAATTACTTCCTGGGTGAAGAAAAGGAAGACGAAACCAACATTACTACTTTAACCGAACCTACAGGTAAAGCAGACCAGCAGTTCAAATTCATCAGTGTTGAAGGCGAAAAAGATAAATTCTACCTGCAACAGGTATCATCCGGACTATATTTGTATGGTAACGGAAGCTTCCTGGATTTTACCGAAGATCCCAACAGTATCCGGGATAAAGGAAGTGCTATGTTCTCCGTTATCACCCCGATAGAAGATGAAAAATACATTGTCTTAAAAGTCAATGATAAATACATCGGTACGGATATTGAATATGAAGCCGGCTCACGTATTGTCCGGAACATTAGCAAAGAGAAACAACGCTCTGCATTTTGGGAACTCTTACAAGTAACTTCTGAAGTCGGTAAAATAGCTTTAATGGACGAAATCGATGCTGCAAAAGTTTTCTTAAATACTGCAGTTCGAGGCGATGAACCGGGACAATATCCGTCTGATAAGGTGGATGCTCTTATGACAAAACTAATTGAGGCAGAAACAATGAACAATCAGGATAATGCAACTCAAGAGGAAGTTGATACTAAAACAGCTGAATTGAAAGAAGCTCTGTCTGCCTGCCAAGAAAGCATAAACATGATATCTTCTGATCCGGAAGTTATTTATAACATTATTCACAAAAGCGGATACTACCTTGGGGTAAAAGGAGAAAATGCTGGAATTGCCAAAGCTGCCGGAAACAATGAACAACAATTCAAATTTATTCCTGTAAACGGAGAAAGCAACACCTACTATATACTGCATGTTGCAAGCAATAAATACCTGAGCAAAAACTCATACAATACAACCTGGAGCGATTCTCCGTCAAGCAAGTTCCAATTGAATATCGGAAGCGGTAATACTGTAAAAATCAAATACACCGATACAAACAAATACATAGGCACTGACTCTATGGAAGACAATTCTACCGTTTATGCCGATAAAGACGGCAACGACGAAAAGCATTTCTGGTCTATAAGAGTAATGGGAGCACTTGACTTTTCTGCCTTAGACATGGCGATCATAAAAGCTGAATTATACAAAGGCTTAACCCTGTTTATCGGAGATAAAGAAGGAGAAGTTTCTCAAGCCGAATATAATGCTTTATCGAATAAAATAACCACGGCCAAAAACCTGGATCGTTCACAAATGAATGAAGCTGACATTACTGCACAGACAGAAATACTGACAGAAGCTATCAATACATTTGTCAACGCACTAAAGAGCGAATTAAGCGAACTCGTTGATGAAGCGGAAGAACTTAACAACAGTGCCGTTGTCGGTTATCTTGAAGGTCAATATCCGGCTGCAGCAAAAACAGCTTTTGAAAGAAGCCTTAATATAGCACGGCAAACCTTGAATAGCACCAA
The DNA here is from genome assembly GCA_023391625.1 of Bacteroidota bacterium. Taxonomy (GTDB): domain Bacteria; phylum Bacteroidota; class Bacteroidia; order Bacteroidales; family Paludibacteraceae; genus QVMH01. The sequence goes on from JAEWAN010000006.1 coordinate 289,336, forward strand.
CTCATATCAACCTGACTTCAATGAAGGCGTTGAAGCATTGAAAGAAGCCATTGAGATATTCAAAGCGAGTGTAAACAAAGAAGATATGCCGGAACCGGAAGACCCAGATACGAATAATGAAAATATAGAAAACAATAATATAATAATGTACACATCAAACAATACATTGTTTATCGAAGGGCTGGAATCCGGGGAAAACATTTCTATCTACACTACATTAGGAGTATCAATATACAATGGTGACGTTGAGTCTGCTTCCTTCACCAAAACCTTGCCGGCAGGAGCATACATCGTAAAAATAGCAGGTAATACCAATACAACCCAAGTGGTGATTGTAAAATAAAAGACTTGCCCATAAATATAAATACGTCGTGCTAATCAGTTGATTACAGCACGACGTATTTTTTATAACTAAAGATTATCTAAATCAAAAATCACTTTTCAGGATCTTTCTTTTTTTTCGGCAACCTCCCGCTTTTCTTCAAAGCCTGATCCAAAAGAAACAAAATCTGCCCATTGGTACTACGAAACTCATCTGCAGCCCATTTTTCAATAGCGTCCATTACGTCGGCATCAATCCTCAGTACAAAACTTTTATTTTTAGTTTCTTTCGCCATAACAATAAATACAGCCCAAAATTAAGCAAAGGGAATCAATCTTACACCGAAACCAATTCTTATTTTTTCAAATCATATTTTACAAAATCCAACACCGGACGGGTGAAAATACGTTCTTTAGTTATATACCTGTCAAACAAGAAAAACAACAGGTTAATGACAGCAATAGCAATAAACCCGGAATATCCTGTTAAACCCACCGTAAGATCACTTCCTCCTGTTAGGAAAAGCAAAGGAGAAGCGGCAAAAGCATTTATGCTTCCATGAAAAACGGCAGCAGAAATCACTGATTTGGATTTAATAACCAAATAGGTCATTACAGGAGATAACAACACGCAAAAGCCAATCATCATAAAAACACCTATAACCGGATGAGTTGGATAATTATGTCCCTTTAAAATCAAAGGAAAATGCCAGATCCCCCAAATTACACCGGTAAAAACGGCAACTTTCAAACATGACCAATCGGATAAATGACGAAGCATATATCCTCTCCATCCGAGTTCTTCACCCAAAGCAAAAAGAGCATTCACCGTGCATGCAGCTAACAAACCGGATAAAATAACCAACAGAATAACCGCCACATTCATAATACCTGTCTGAACTCCTGCAGCCTCAGGAAAAAGCATTGAAGTATAGCTGGACAACATTCCATCCCCTGAAGCAGAAAAAGTAACTTCCGGTAACAACGCACCTACTACTATAGCCAGCACCACCATTACCAATGGTGTCAATACGGCCACGAAAAACCAGCGGTTTATACGAAAAGAAATGGATAATGAAGATCGCAACTCCTCTTTATATTTGACTTTTTGAAGCAAAATAGCCACCGCTGCAGGAATTAGCATATAAAACATGCCAAAAAGATTGTATTGCAATGACATTACTTTCCAATCAAACAGATACAGTACACAAGCACATAGCCAACTTACAAGGCAAGTGATTATAATAAAAGGCAAAGTTTTTTTCATCCGTTTTTGTTTTAGTTTAAGTTATAATTTTTATCAATGATATAAAGTTCCGGAATTCACTACCGGCTGAACAGATTCTTCACTACACAACACAACCATCAGGTTAGTGACCATAGCCGCTTTTTTATCATCATCCAGTTCAATTATTTCTTCACCGGACAATTTATCCAAAGCCATTTTAACCATTCCTACAGCTCCATCCACTATTTTTTCCCGGGCTGCAATAATGGCAGCAGCCTGTTGGCGACGAAGCATAACGGCTGCAATTTCCGGAGCATAAGCCAGGTAATTGATTCTGGCTTCCAGAACTTCGATTCCGGCAATGGATAAACGTTCATTCAACTGCCTTTCCAAAATGTCATTTATTTCTTCTCCTCCTGAACGCAATGTCAGTTTTTCCTTCGGATCCTCTCCTTGATCATACGCATACATACCGGCAACATTACGGAGAGCTGCATCACTCTGAACTTTCACAAAGTTCTCATACGCTTTCATTTTTTCATTCACATTATCAATCTGTTTAGAGTGAATACTAACTGACTTCGATGCATTATCAATATCAAAAGAAGCCTTATAAGTATCCTTTACACGCCATACAAGAACCTGCCCAATCATAATAGGATTCCCGGTCTTATCATTTACCTTAATGGGTTCGGCATCCAGGTTCCTTGCCCGCAAGGTAAGCTTTTTCTTCACATAAAAAGGATTCACCCAGAAATAACCGTTGTCTTTCAGCGTACCTACATATTTTCCAAAGAAAATCATAACACGGGCTTCATTAGGTTCTGTCATCATAAAACCATTCCAAAACAAACAATTAATCAAAAACAGGAATGTGTCTACACATAAAATAGCCGTCTGAACGGAATTAGACAAGACCTTACTATTCAAAGCCCATACAAAAACAAATACAATCAAGGCCAGAAACAGTATATTAAAAACCAGCATCAATATACCATTCACCTTCATTTTACTGAAATTTTCTTCTTTTGTTTTCATAATATTTAATTTAAAATAATATTATTTTGATATCACAAATATATTTGAAATATTTTAGAAAACAAATATTTAGGTCAATATTTACGAATAACATAAAAATAACTTCAAAAAAATATCCGATAACATTAGTTACCGGATATTAAATATTAATCTGCCTGTAGCAAAAATCAAGGTACTGGGTCGTAACCGCTGCCTCCCCACGGGTGACAACGCAAAATACGCTTTAAAGCCAGCCAGCTTCCTTTAAAAGGCCCATGCTTTTTTACAGCATCAATGGCATATTGGGAACAGGTAGGAGTATACCTGCATCGAGGAGGTATAAAAGGAGAGATACAGATCCGATAAATATATACCGGTAACAAAACAATGTATTCAAGTATTTTTTTCATACATCGGTGTTATTTTTCTCTATCAAAATCCCCAGCGCTTTTTTCATACGTTTTTCAATATAGTCAAAGTCCAGCTCTTCATCCGATATATATTGGAACGAAATATTTAATTGCATTCCACTCTGGACACAATGCTCGGTAAGAAGATGTTTATTCAGACGGTATGACTCACGCATCAAACGCTTCAGGCGGTTACGTTTTACAGCTCGTTTAAAGCGTTTTTTAGGCACACTGACCATTACTTTCACCGGGACACCGTCTTCCCCGCCAACCTGCAAAAAAACGACCCGCAAAGGATATACAACGAAAGAGCTACCCTCGGCAAAAAGACGTCCTATCTTCTTTTCACCGTATAAATGTTCTGATTTGGGGAACGAGTAACTTTTCATTTTTCACAAGAAAAAAATAATCCCAAAAGTAAGGAAAATATCCAATACTTTTGGGATAAAACCGATTGTCAAAAAACAATTATTTCTTAGCCTTTTTATTAATTTCCTTCAGGAAAGTATCCAATGCCATAGTCATGGAAGGAACACCCGGTTTCGGAGCTTCCAAATCAAGACGTAAACCGGCATCGCGAACAGCCTGCGCTGTAGTAGGTCCAAAAGTTCCAATCTGAATATCTCCCTGTTCAAAATTCGGGAAATTTTTCAGCAAAGAACTGATTCCTACTGGACTAAAGAATATAAGCATATCATAATCAAACTTTTCATCCGGTCCGAAATCATTACTTACAGTACGATACATAATAGCCTTATCAAACTTAATCTTTGAACCTTCCAAGGCTTTTGTTGTCTCTTCGTTCTGTACTTCCGATGTTACAAACAAGAACTTTTCATCAGCATGCTTATTAAGCACTGTCACCAAATCGGGCAATTTACCTGTTGGCGAGAAAAACACTTTTCTTTTCCGATACTGAATATAACGCTGCAAGTACAAAGCGACTGTTTCTGAAATACAAAAATATTTCATTGTTTCCGGAACTGTAACCCGCAGTTCTTCACATAAACGGAAAAAATGATCAATACCGTGACGTGAATTAAAAATGATTGCCGTGTAATCCAAAATAGAAATACGTTGAGTCCGGAATTCCTTTGCCCCAATAGGATCTACTTTGATGAAAGGACGGAAATCAATCTTTACGTTGTACTTTTCGCTAATATCAAAATAAGGCGATTTTTCAGTTGACGGTTTTGGTTGAGAAACCAATATCTTCTTAATTTTCAACTTGATAATTTTTTTGAATGAAACAATTTATAATATCAATTGATAAACCCGAAACAATGCCACGACAGGCAAAATTTCAAGCGTGCAAAGATACAACAATATGTAAAAACTATCTAACAATTTTGATAAAAATATCTGAAATAACTTAAAAACGACGAAGATACATAGAGAAATCAGGACACCCAAAAGCACTATTTCCACGATTTTTACCACAGAAGGGATAGCATAAATATTCATCACCAATAGGCCGAAAAGAACAATTCCAGTCAAAACAACCAGGTACATAAAATTCTTTTTAGCAACCACCATGACCTTCGGGTCAAAAAACACATAACCCAAAAGACTTATGGACAGAAACTTAAACAGGAAAAAAGAAACTGTGGCCAGTAAAAAATACAGAAACTTCTTAAAAACAAAAGGATTATCCGGTGCAGGGTCATATAATATGAAATAGGCATAAAGACTGATTACGCAAAAAGAGAAGATTATAAATAAAATATAAAAACGGGAATCGTTAGCCGTAGAATTGCTAAAAATACTGGAACGCTCCTTCACACGGAATAATGTCTTAATATCTTCACTAAAAAAACCGGGAGTCATACGCACAGCAAAAACAAACAACAAAAATAAACCTGCAAGCAGAATAAACACCCAGTTCTGATTCTGGGGGTACAATACAGGTGCTAAACCGTCGTATCCAGAGAAAAAAGCAGGCAAAACCACAGCCAACGAGTCTGCACAATCCGGCAAAGAATCGGTAACTGCAGGCTGTACCACGGCATTTCCTAAAAAAAGAACAGAATCGCTATACATTGACAAACATAGTTTTTACATCGCTGCAAATTTGCGACAATTCTCATCCCATTCCAAAGAATTTCTCAAAGCAGGAATCACATCATTCACATCATCCACAACCATCCACATATCCAAGTGTTTACTGCGCATAAATTTATTATCCACAGTTTTCTTCATCATATCAAGCAAAGGAGTATAATAATTATTCACATTCACTATGACGATAGGTTTATTTATCAATCCCAACTGTTTCCAGGTAATAACCTCAAGCAGCTCTTCCATAGTTCCTACTCCACCGGGCAAGGCAATAAGCGCATCGGCCATTGCAGACATTTTTTCCTTTCGTTCATGCATGGATTCCACAACTAAAAGTTCCGAAAGATTCGGATGAAACCAGTTCTCATCATACATAAAACGGGGAATGATTCCCAACACCGTACCTCCATATCTGAGGGTACTGTCAGCCAACTGTCCCATAAGCCCCACAGCACCCGCACCATAAACCAGGCTGACATGCTCTGAAGCCAAAATTTGTCCCAATTTATCGGCTGCACGGAAAAAATCCGATGCTGCCTGGCTGCTGGAACCGCAATACACACAAACGGATTGAAACGACTTACTCATAACGAATACAAAAATACATTTTCTTTTTTACTGAATAAAAATAAAAGACGCAACTAATTAATTAGTTACGTCTTTTTTATCTGGTAATTAAGAATAAATCACTATAATAAATCTTTTAGAGCCTCAAGGAAACAGTCAGCATCTGCTTTAGAAAGACATAACGGAGGCAACAAACGAATAACATTTGTCCCACTCACTCCGGTAAAGATATGTTTTTCAAACAACAGTTTACTACGTAATTCTTTTACCGGCTTTTCAAACTCAAGACCTATCATCAGCCCCAACCCTCTCACATCTTTAATCTGAGGAATTTGTTTCAGTTCTTTCATCAAATAATCACCTATGGTTGCTGCATTTTCAACCAAACGTTCTACTTTGATAATATCCAGTACTGCAGCAGAAGCGGCGCAGGCAAGATGATTACCACCGAACGTAGTACCCAACATACCATAAACAGGTTTAAACATCGGACTGATCAGGACTCCTGCAACAGGGAACCCGTTACCCATCCCTTTAGCTACAGTTATTATATCAGGCCGTATATCGGCATATTGGTGAGCAAAGAATTTACCGCTACGTCCATATCCAGACTGTATTTCATCCAAAATCAAAACAGTGCCGGTTTCTTTACAAACCTTGCTCAATTCCTGAAGAAACTCTACTTGGGGAATCTGAATGCCTCCCACTCCCTGGATACCTTCTATAATTACAGCGCATACATCTTCGTTTTTCAATGATTTCTTTACCTTCTCAATATCATTCAAAGGAATAAACTCCACATCAAGTCCCTGGTTCACAGGAGCTACAATCTTTTCATTATCCGTTACCCTTACCGCAGCAGAAGTACGTCCGTGGAAACTTTTACCAAAAGCCACTACTTTTTTTCTTCCCGTGTGAAAAGAAGCCAGTTTCAAGGCATTCTCATTAGCTTCCGCACCGGAATTAATCATAAACAAAGAATAATCATCATAGCCGGATATCTCACCCAGTTTCTCAGCCACTTCAACCTGAAGATTATTTATCACTGAATTTGAATAAAAAACCAGGTTATGAAGTTGTCCTTCAACCTTCTGCACATAATAAGGCTGCGAATGTCCTATAGAGATAACAGCATGACCTCCATACAAATCAAGATACTCCGTATTATTAGTATCATATATCTTACAACCCTCTCCCCGCACGATTTCAATATCGAACAAAGGATATACATCAAAAAGTTTCATTTCCGTAATATATAATTTAAATAGACAAATTTAATAAACAAATAAACATTTAACCGATGACATTCCTAATCATCCAAGTTAAATATGCTGCATATATAAGCAGCAACAACAACCCCTCCCATCGTTTTATTTCATGCCTTTTATTCGTCAGAACAAATAAAAGTACCAACAGGCTGCCTAAAGCAGTAATCAGTAAATCCGGCCCCATATTATTATAAGCAGGCAATGGGCGTATTGTTGCGCTACAAGCCAGAACAAAGAAAATATTGAAGATGTTGGAACCTACAACATTTCCGAGCGCAATGTCGGAATTTTTTTTGATTGCTGCAACTACCGACGTCGCTAATTCCGGCAAAGAAGTGCCTAAGGCCACGATTGTCAACCCGATGATAGCCTGACTGATTCCTAAACTTTCAGCTATATTCGTGGCACTCTTCACAATCAGCTGTCCTCCGAGAACCAACATTACAAGCCCTCCAAGAATCAGAGAAACAGCTCCCCAGATACTTTTAGCTTTTTGCGGTTGTTCTGCAACATCCACATCCGGAACTTCTTTAATTGTTTTCGTCTTACGTACAGTCCTATACATAAACAATATAAAAAACGCCAGAAGAACAAGACCGTCAATTCGTGAAAGTGAGCTGTCGAACCAGGCCAAAGCAAATAGCAGAAGCGGACCCAATATATTAAGCGGAATATCGAAACGTCTGGAACTTAGCTGCGACTTAACCGGATAAAACAAAGCTGTTGCCCCCAAGATAACATAGGTATTAATCATATTACTCCCAATTATATTGGTCAAAGCAATATCTGTTTGTCCGGACAGAGCCGCAACCAGGTTTACCACAAGCTCCGGAGCAGAAGTTCCAAAAGCCACAATAGTAAGTCCTATGACAAGGTCTGAAACCTTAAACCTCCTGGCCAGGCCTACAGAGCCATCCACCAGAAAATTAGCACCAACTATAAGCAAAAAGAAACCTATTACAATCAATAAATAGTCCATCTTGTATATTTATATAAAAAAAGATCCAAACTCAATTAGCATATATATAATCAAGTTTGGCTCTTTTTTGTTTATGTCAAATTCAATTAATTATATTCTCCTTCGTTCAGTGCCTGTACTACATTGATAATATAATCACCCATTTTTTCACACTCTCCAATGATATCCATATAGGTTATACTTGCCTGATAATCATACTTTTGTTCTTTAACATCCGCAACATTCTGGAGTTTCAACTGATTTCTGAAATTGTTTATTTCATTTTCCAGGTTTTCAGAACGATTGTAATCATCATCGCTTACCCCTTGATCTGCCACCAGTACCTTTTTCATCTGTACCAATGCTTCTATCACAAGATTCCACATCAACTGAATATTGGCGTCCATCTCTGTGGTATATACGGAATTGTCATCCCGCTTACGCATAATGGTACGTGCCAAATTATAACAACTGTCACCCACACTTTCAATTTCGGAAACAACCCTCAGCATAGATTGCAATTCATGTTTTCCGTTTTCACTCAAACGACCTTCCGCAACATGTGTCAAATAATCGGCAATTTCCACCTCCATCCGGTCGCTGATATTTTCGTATTTCTGGATGCGGCTGAACATTTTCACAAAATCATTCTCATTTTGTTCCACATACAAGTCGCGAACCAGCTTAAACATACGTTCTGTACGTTCGCTATAAACTATAATTTCTTTTTTAGCCTGCAACAAAGACAATTCGGAAGTAGACAACATACCTGTTGATATATATTTCAGCTGGAACTCTTCATCAGTTTCCTTTTGAGGAATCAAATAGGTAACCACCCGCGCTATCACTTTCACAAACCAGATCATGATAAACGTATTGATCAGGTTAAACATCGTATGGAAAAGAGAAAGAGAATAAGATGTAACAACTTGCGGATCAGTACTTTCCAAATCAATCAACGAATCCACCATCCAACTGATCATCCGGATAAACGGGTAGAAGAAAATCAACATCCAGATAACACCGAACACATTAAAAACGAGGTGCGCCAACGCCGCTCTCTTAGCCGAGATATTAGCAGGCAAAGCTGCGATATTAGCCGTTACTGTTGTACCTATATTTTCTCCCAAAACCATAGCCGCTCCGAGTTCATAAGGTATCCACCCTTTAGCACACATAATCAACGTAATGGCCATCGTTGCACTGGAGGACTGAACAACAACCGTCAATATCGTACCTACCAAAAGGAAAATCAAAACTGAACCAAAACCCAAATCCGTATATCGTTGAAGGAACGAAAGCATCTCCGGATTTGACTGCAAATCCGGAACCGAATTCTTTAGCAGTTCAAGACCCATAAACAAAAACGCAAATCCCATGATAAATTCTCCGATGGATTTGCGTTTACTTTTTGCCGAAAAGATAAATGGTATGGCAACCGCCATTAAGGGCAAGGCGTAAGCTGCAATACTAACCTTGAATCCTAAAAGGGATATAATCCACGCTGTAACCGTAGTCCCGATGTTCGCACCCATTATCACCGTAATAGCCTGGACCAAAGAGAGCAACCCGGCATTCACGAAACTCACAACCATCACCGTTGTAGCCGAAGAAGATTGTATCAGGGCTGTGACAAGCAAACCGGTAAAAACACCCATTACACGGTTTTTAGTCATTGCCGTAAGAATGGAACGAAGTTTATTACCTGCCATTTTCTGGAGCCCTTCACTCATAATTTTCATCCCATACAGGAAGAGAGCAAGAGCACCAATCAACGTTAAAAAATCCCAAAAAGAATAATCCATTATTTATAGTTATTTAAAAATTACCTGCAAATTTAATCGAAAAAATAAATAAAACAAGCGTATAATTAGTTAATTCACTTCCAGTTAACTACAAGTTCAGGAAAACTTTTCCGAAATAAAAAATAAGCAGCTTATAATCAACCGAATAAAAACAAATAAAATTTATACATTTCAGAACCAAATAAGCGGACAAGCGTTATTCTTATATAAGGGCTCTTTCTTCCAGCATGAACTTGCCCGACAAAAAAATAATGTAACTTTGTGGAAGCAGCAAAATACACATAACTTCCAAACAAACTTTTATAATTTATGCCACAGGAAAAAACAGTAAGAATATATTGTAAGAACACCCAGTCTTACCACGATTACCCACTTGGGACATCACTCCTAGAAATATACCAGGATCTCAAAATTGAGCTGAAATACCAACTCGTGGCAGCACGGGTAAACTACAAAGTAGAAGATCTGAAATTTCTCATATTCAAACCGAAGGATATTGAATTTATAGATATAAGTATTCCTTCCGGAATGCGGGTATATGTACGTACATTGAGCATGGTGTTGGCTAAAGCCATAAAAGAGCTCTATCCACAGGCTGTTCTTCACATAGAACATCCCATTTCCAAAGGTTACTATTGTACCATAGAAAACCTGAACGAGCCTCTGACACTGAAAGTCATTGAAAAAATCAAGGCTCGCATTGCAAAAATCATTTCGCAAAAGAAACAAATACATTGTGAAGAAAAACAAGCCAGGGAAGTTATCAAACTTTTCAAAGATGCCGGACAAGACCACCAGGCGGCTCTTTTTGAAACACTGGGACACCCTTATATCCGTTACTTCCGTATAGATGACTATATCGACTATTATACCGGGGTATTAATGCCTTCCACTGATTATTTAGATATTTATGATCTATTACTGTATTATGACGGATTTTTATTGCGGGTTCCGGACCGGTCGCACCCCGTACGTTTAGAAGAAGTTACCCCCCAACCTAAGATGTACGACATCTTCAATGAATACGTAGGTTGGAACAAAATCATGAAGATCAATACAGTGGCCGACTTTAATGCGTTATGCCGTAACCAGCAATCATTTAACCTGATTAAAGTGACCGAAGCGCTTCAAGAGAAAAAGATTGCCTCTATTGCCGATATGATTGCCCAGCATGACGAGAAAGTACGTTTTGTCCTGATATCAGGCCCTTCTTCCTCCGGAAAAACAACCTTTAGCAAAAGGTTGTCCGTACAACTAACAGTATGCAAACTAAAACCTGTTCCTTTGTCGCTGGACAACTATTTTGTAGACAGGGAACATACGCCAAAAGACGAAAACGGCAACTGGGACTTTGAACATGTAAATGCACTGGATTTAGAACTATTCAACAAGCATTTGCAGCAGCTGCTTGCAGGAGAAGAAGTGGAACTTCCATACTTCAATTTCACGGAAGGAAGACGGACATACCGGGGCGATAAACTGAAATTAGACAAGGACAGTATCCTTATTATAGAAGGGATTCATGCCTTAAACCCTGTATTAATAAAAGATATCCCGATAGAAACGACCTTTAAAATCTACGTGTCTGCACTAACCACCATTTCAATAGACAATCATAACTGGATACCAACTACAGACACCCGTTTATTACGAAGAATCATCCGGGACTACCGTTACCGGAATTATTCCGCACAAGAGACTATTTCCCGTTGGGACAGCGTACGTAAAGGAGAAGAAAAATGGATATTCCCTTACCAGGAAAATGCGGACGTAATGTTTAACTCCGCCCTCTTGTTTGAATTGGCCGTATTAAAGAGACACGCTGAACCCATTCTGCTGGAAGTGCCTAAATACTGCGATGAATACACCGAAGCACACAGATTGCTAAAATTCCTCAGTTACTTTGTATCCATTCCGGACAGAGAAATTCCACCCACTTCTTTATTAAGAGAATTTGTAGGAGGAAGCAGTTTCAGGTATTAAACCGGATTCAACACAACAATCATCATCCAGTCCATATCAATCCCCTTGTTTTAGCCCTAAGTCTTAAGGCCTGAACAAGGGGATTTACTTTCTTCAATAGAATCAACCTCAATTTTCAATTTCTATTTTGAAACAACCTTTTGTTTCAACACGTAACCCGACATCAAACCAAACATTACCAGCTATAAAAACGATTAAACCCATTAGAATCATTATTACGGAGAATCTTTAGCTCCGGAATAAAACAAGGGCAAAAACAGACTCGAAGAACGTTAAAAGTCAGTTCAAAAATTATTTACCTATAAATGGTGACTAAAAAGAGCCACAGATATTCAAATCATTTTTTACTTTTGCAAGAAAAAGTCATGGAATTTCTCTCTACGCACAATTTATTAGGTCTTATTATCGGAATATCTACTTTTCTCATCATCGGACTCTTTCATCCGTTAGTTGTAAAAGCAGAATATTATATCGGCGTAAAATCCTGGTGGCTGTTTCTTATCGGAGGAATAATCGGCATTATTCTTTCACTATCACTATCGAATGTTTTATTATCGTCACTCGCCGGGGTTTTCGCATTTTCTTCTTTCTGGAGCATTTTAGAAGTGTTTCACCAGAAACATCGGGTAGAAAAAGGCTGGTTTCCCAAAAATCCAAAAAAGAAATAAAAAAACAGACCTGTACAAAAACTGTACAAGTCTGTTTTTTACTTTATATTTTACTCCCGTTATTTACTTTTAAGCCATTCATCCATTGACTTGGCAGCACGGCGTCCGTCACCCATAGCCAATATCACGGTAGCTCCTCCACGCACGATGTCTCCACCGGCAAATATCATCGGGATGTCAGACTGCATGGTATCACCATTCACTTCAATAGTGCCCCACTTTGTAACATTCAATCCCTCAACAGACTGTGGAATCAACGGATTAGGAGACACTCCCACACTTACGATAACTTCATCCACATCAACCAGCACTGTTTTTCCTTCCACTGGGACAGGAGAACGACGTCCGGAAGCATCAGGCTCACCAAGCTCCATCACCTGCAACAACATCTGCGTAACCCGCCCTTTATCGTTACCTATATACTCAATCGGGTTATGCAATGTAAGAAATTCAATACCTTCTTCTTTCGCATGTTTCACTTCTTCCAGACGAGCCGGCATTTCTTCTTCTGAACGGCGATACACAATCATAGCCCGTTCCGCACCAAGACGTTTAGCCGTGCGGACAGAGTCCATTGCCGTATTACCACCACCGATTACAGCCACATGTTTTCCCTTGAAAACCGGGGTATCGGAATCATAAGCAGCAGCGTCCATCAGGTTTACACGGGTCAGGTATTCGTTTGACGACATAATACCTACCAGATTCTCTCCTTTGCAATTCATAAAACGAGGCAATCCGGCACCACTTCCCACAAAAATACCCTGGAAACCTTCCTCTTTCAAGTCGGCTATACTGATGGTTTTACCAACAATCGTATTATTGAAGAATTTTACTCCCATAGCACGCAAGTTGTCTATTTCAACATCCACAATGCTATTAGGCAGACGGAATTCAGGAATACCATATTTCAAAACGCCCCCTATTTCATGCAGAGCTTCAAAAACCGTAACATCATAACCATATTTAGCCATATCCCCAGCAAAAGACAATCCGGCGGGCCCTGAACCTACTACAGCTATTTTCATGCCATTGGCAGGAGCTGTTTCCGGAACAGATATATTGCCACTCTCACGTTCATAATCAGCAGCAAAACGTTCAAGATTACCAATAGCCACCGCTTCTTTACCCATCTTCAGGTGGATACACTGCGACTCACACTGTTTCTCCTGAGGACACACCCGTCCGCACACAGCAGGAAGAGCCGAAGTTTCTTTTAATGTTTTAGCAGCCTCAAGAAATTCTCCACGTTCTATATTCTTGATGAAACGAGGAATATCAATGCTAACCGGACAACCAGTCATACAAGTAGGTTTAGCACAATCAAGGCAACGCTGAGCTTCCTTCATTGCCATTTCCGGTGTCAATCCTAAGTTTACTTCCTCATTATTCTTATTCCGGTAATTAGGATCCAGCTCGGGCATATGAACCCGGGGTATATTTGTTCTTTCTTTCGCTTTCATTGCGTTACGCAACTCTACGCGCCATGCTTCATCTCTTTCCATTGTTGTGTTGATGTTAATCAGTTAAACTAACAGCCTTTAAGCTTTATTAATTTTAGCCATATCTTCCTGTTCCATATCCTTGTAGCCTCCAAGCCTCATCATCATCTCATCGAAATTAACCTCATGAGCGTCAAACTCAGGCCCGTCAATACATACGAATTTGGTTTTTCCTCCTACCGTCACGCGGCAAGCCCCACACATTCCCGTACCATCCACCATAATCGTATTCAAAGAAGCAATCGTAGGGATATTATATTTCTTAGTAAGCAAGCTGACAAACTTCATCATGATAGCAGGTCCTATGGTCACACACATATCAACTTTTTCCCGGTTAATAACCATTTCAATACCTTCGGTAACCAAGCCTTTGTTTCCGTAAGAACCATCATCCGTCATAATAATCACCTCATCGGAATATTCACGCATCTGTTTTTCCAGAATAATAAGCTCCTTAGTCCGGGCAGCAAGTACTGTAATCACTTTATTTCCGGCAGCTTTCATTGCCTTAACGATAGGCAACATCGGAGCAGTTCCCACTCCACCGCAGGCACACACCACCGTACCGAAGTTTTCAATATGGGTGGCTTTTCCCAGAGGTCCTACCAGGTCTGTAATATAATCACCCTCATTCAGAGCACAAAGCCGGGTAGAAGACACCCCCATCCGTTGCACCACCAGTGTAATAGTACCTTTTTCAACATCCGCATCCGCAATAGTCAAAGGGATCCGTTCTCCTTTTGAGCCAACACGGACAATTACGAAATGTCCGGCCTTACGAGACTTAGCTATCAAAGGAGCTTCTACTTCAAATTTCACCACATTAGGAGAAAAATATTCCTTACTTACAATTTTATTCATTTTTTCGAATGTTTTTTATCGGATTGCAAAAATACGTAAATTTATGGATTTAAGAAGCATAACGATGTACCAGATCAAATAATTCATTATTATCCCCCCCTTTAATTATAAACATTTTACATCCTCCTTTGTTATAAATTAACAAAACAAACATTTCAATTTATCCCTTTTACACAAGTCTATGGAAGAAATAGTAAAAAATTACACGAATGGTGAAGTCACCATCGTCTGGAAACCGGCACTATGTACTCATGCAAAACATTGCTTCATGGAATTACCTGAAGTTTTTAATCCTGAAAGCCGTCCCTGGATCAATCCGGCAGGAGCAAGTACCGAGAGAATCATTCAACAGATAAAAAGATGTCCGTCCGGGGCACTGGGATATTTTATGAATAACGAATCACAAGAAAAGAAACAAAATATAAACAGTGAGATGGAGGTAGAAGTCGTTCATAACGGCCCATTGGTAATAAAAGTACCTTTCCTCCTGAAAGCTGAAGGGAAGGCCGATGAGCATAAACCGGATGGAGCCGCTTTCTGTCGATGCGGGAAGTCACGGAACCAACCGTTCTGCGACGGGTCGCACATGGAAAACCCTTTCGAAAAATAATAACAATAAATATCTAAACATTAAATTAAAATAAATGGAAGTTATACATAAAAACGGCGACAGAAAAGGTCTCTTCGCAGTAAAAGACGAAGATAAAATAGTAGCTGAAATGACATATGTATGGAGCGGCGATGACAATTTTATCATTGACCACACCGAAGTAAACCCCACCTATCAAGGAAAAGGATTAGGTAAGGCAATGGTAGAAAAAGCAGTAGAATTTGCCCGTAAAAATAATGTCACTATTTTGCCCTTATGCCCTTTTGCACGCGGTGTATTTACCCGTGAACAATCTTATCAGGACGTTCTGAAAAAATAACAGGACTCTTTTACAGAAAAAACATTTTACCTATCACACAATATAAAAAACAAAATTATGGAAACAACAAACGAAAAAACATACTCCATGCCGCGCATTGGAGAAAAAGCTCCTGAATTTACAGCAGAAACAACCCAAGGAAAAATAAATTTTCCGGCAGACTATAAAGGCAAGTGGGTTATACTTTTCAGCCATCCGGCAGATTTCACCCCTATCTGTACTTCCGAGTTTATGACTTTTGGAAAAATGCAGGATGAATTTGAAGCTTTGAACTGCCAGTTAGTAGGCCTTTCAATAGACGGACTATCCAGCCACATAGCGTGGTTACGCACCATCAAAGAACGGATCCAATACAATGGAATGAAAAACATTGACATCCAATTTCCTCTGATTGAAGATATAAAAATGGATGTAGCCAACAAATACGGCATGATCCAACCGGGGCAAAGCGACACAAAAGCGGTAAGAGCCGTATTTTACATTGACCCTAACGGTATAATCCGGGCGGTAGTATATTATCCGTTAAACCTGGGACGTAACTTTGACGAAATAAAACGGGCTTTAATAGGACTGCAAACAGCCGATAAATTTAAAGTTGCCCTTCCGGCAGACTGGCGTCCGGGCGACGAAGTGGTAGTTCCAGCCCCGGGTTCCATGAAAGATGCTAATAAACGGATGGAACAGATAGAGGACGGCATGACATGTTATGACTGGTTTTTCTGTACAAAGAAACTGCCTAAAGAAACGATAGAAAAAGAAATACTCAACAAAAAATAACATACAGTTAATAATGTCGTGTTTTTTAAAGAAGATGCCCGGATATCCGGGTATCTTCTTTTTATATCATCCCAATTGCTATTCCACAGACATATTTTTTTGTAAATTTGCATACAAATTAAAATCATCAAAAGGTCAGATTATGCGCATTGTTTTCATGGGGACACCCGATTTTGCAGTAGAAAGTTTGAAAATCCTGGTAGAAAATAATTACGAAGTGGTAGGCGTTGTCACCATGCCCGACAAGCCTGCCGGACGCGGACACAAAATACAATTTTCACCTGTCAAAAAATATGCGCTGGAAAACAACCTTCCGTTACTACAGCCGGAAAAGCTCAAAGACGAAACCTTCCTGGAACAGCTAAGAGCATTAAAAGCAGATCTACAAATTGTTGTAGCGTTCCGTATGCTTCCGGAAGTAGTATGGAATATGCCTCCTTACGGTACATTCAACCTTCATGCCTCTTTACTGCCCCAATACCGGGGAGCAGCCCCTATCAACTGGGCTATCATTAACGGAGAGAAAGAAACGGGAGCCACTACCTTTTTCCTAACCCATGAAATAGATACCGGAAAAATTATTTTACAGAAAAAAATCCCCATTACCGAGGCAGACAATGCCGGAACAATCCATGACCAATTAATGACCATGGGAGCCGGAATGGTAAAGGAAACCGTTGATTTACTAATGGCTAACCAGGTAGACGCCATAGACCAGTCTCAATTTTTCTCTGACGAAACAGAGCTAAAACCTGCACCCAAGATATTTAAAGATACCTGCAAAATTGATTTCAGCAAATCGGTAGATGCAGTCTACAACTTTATACGGGGATTAAGTCCCTATCCCGCAGCCTGGGCAGAACTAGTTTTCCCTAACCAGGAAGAAGCTATCCCACTGAAAATATTCGAGGCAGAGAGAGAATACGAAACTCACGGTCAGCCAGTCGGCACAATAATAAGCGACGGGAAAAAATTCGCCAAGATAGCTTTAAAAGACGGGTATATTTCCCTGAAATCCGTACAAGCTCCCGGGAAAAAAAGGATGGAAATAGGAGAACTGCTCCGGGGAATGCGATAATACCGGAACACACAGGAATCAATACGATACAATATTCAATCATCCAATTCCGTAAACACACATGAACTCCATATCACTACTGGAACTTACCAACCGTATAGAAGCAACCATTCGTCTGAACTTTCAGAAACCGGTATGGATTCGTGCGGAAATACATGAATTCCGGGAACATTCCGGACACTGTTACATGGAGTTGATTGAAAAATCCGACAATTCCGACACGATACTGGCCAAATGTAAAGCTACCTGCTGGGCTTCCACCTACCGTATGCTCAAACCTTACTTTGAAACAACAACAGGACAAAACATCAGAGCCGGACTGCAAGTACTAATCGCCGTCACAGTGGAATTCCACGGAGTATACGGCTTTAACCTGAACGTGCGCGACATTGATCCCGTCTTTACCGTAGGCGAGATGGCTGCACGCCGCCTGCAAATAATAAGACAACTTGAGGCAGACGGTATTGCCGACATGAATAAACAACTGTCTATACCTGTTCCCGCCCAACGGATTGCCATCATATCCTCCCCTACCGCAGCCGGCTATGGAGACTTCAACAACCAACTAAAAAATAATCCCTACGGATACGTATTCTATACCAGGCTTTTCCCGGCCATCATGCAGGGGGAGAAAACAGAATCATCTGTCATCAGTGCTTTAGAACAAATCTTTGAACACCATGAATTGTACGATGTGGTTGTCATTATACGAGGAGGAGGAGCTACGACGGACCTGGCATCATTCGATTCCTACCAACTGGCATTAAACTGCGCTCAATTTCCGCTCCCTATCATTGCCGGAATAGGACATCAACGGGACACATCCATACTGGACATGGTGGCACATTCCAGTGTTAAGACGCCTACCGCCGCCGCAGAATTTCTGATAGCAAACTTATACCAGGCAGAAAATCAGGCCCTGCAAATCATGTCAGGAATAGAGGACCTTGTCAAAAACCGCCTTCATCAAGAGCTTAGGAAAATAGATAACATCATGTCCGAAGTCGGGCACACGATTCTGTATGCCACCGCCAACAAACGTTCTTTTCTGGAGCAACAGAAATACCGCCTGCAGTCAGATATACGCACCTTGCTACTAAAACAAAAAAACAAACTGGCTCTTATCGAGAAAAACATAGAAACCCACTCCCCTTCTTTTATGCTGGAAAGAGGATATACCATCACCACCGTGAACGGGAAACGGCTTAGTACAATTACAGAAATACATAAAACAGATAAAATAAAAACATACCTTGCCGACGGCTATTTTGAAAGTGACGTCACAGAAAAACATCCATTATAAAAACCGGACAGACAGCCTTTTCCGCCCCTCTGTCCAATGAACAGCAACGACTTGTCTTTCATTCAGGCAATCAATTAAATAAGAGGAAATTAAAGTTCGCATGACCAATTATAGCAAATTTAATTGTATCTTTGCGATCGAAAATATAGAAGTTTAAAAAGAAAAATGTAATTTTATGAATGTAGTTACAAACACCATCGCACTGGGCGATGGCCGTACCATTACCCTTGAAACCGGTAAACTGGCTAAACAAGCTGACGGTTCAGTAATGGTTCGCATGGGAAACACCATGCTGCTTGCAACCGTAGTTGCAGCTAAAGATGCTGTTCCGGGAACAGACTTTATGCCGTTATCAGTTGATTATAAAGAAAAATTTGCTTCAAACGGACGCTTCCCCGGAGGTTTCACACGCCGTGAAGGACGCTCTTCCGATTATGAAATTCTTGTATCTCGTCTGGTAGACCGCGCATTGCGCCCGCTATTTCCGGACGATTTCCACGCTGAAACTTTCGTTAACGTAACACTTTACTCTGCCGACGGAGTTGATATGCCCGACGCCTTGGCCGGACTGGCAGCTTCAGCAGCTTTGGCAGTATCAGATATACCTTTCAACGGACCTATTTCTGAAGTACGTGTAGCACGTATCAACGGACAGTTCGTAATCAACCCTACTTTTGAACAGTTGGAAAACGCCGATATGGACATTATGGTGGCTGCTACCATGGACAACATCATGATGGTGGAAGGAGAGATGAAAGAAGTGAGTGAAGATGATTTGCTGGAAGCTATGAAAGTAGCTCACGAAGCCATTAAAGTACATTGCCAGGCTCAGTTGGAACTGATGAAAGCTGTTGGAAAAACAGTAAAACGTGAATATTGCCACGAAGAAAACGATGAAGAGCTGAAAAAAGATATCTGGGATAAAACTTATGACAAAGTATATGCGCTGGCAACAGCATGTAATGCTGACAAACATTCCCGTTCCGACAACTTCGCTGCGGTAAAAGCCGAATACATTACCGGCCTTGATCCGGAAGTAGCAGAAGAAAAGAAAGGAATGATAGACCGTTATTACCATGCGGTAGAAAAAGAAGCTATGCGCCGTTCCATTCTGGACGAAGGCAAACGCCTTGACGGTCGTAAAACGACTGAAATCCGTCCTATCTGGTCTGAAGTTGGTTATCTTCCCGGACCTCACGGGTCAGCTATCTTTACCCGCGGTGAAACCCAATCGTTAAGTACTGTTACCCTCGGAACGAAACTGGATGAAAAAATCGTAGACGAATCTTTAATCCAAGGAAAAGAACGTTTCTTACTGCATTATAACTTTCCTCCTTTCTCTACGGGCGAAGCACGCGCCTCACGCGGTGTAGGCCGTCGTGAAATAGGACATGGCAACCTGGCATTCCGTGCCTTGAAACCTATGATCCCGGAAGATTATCCATACGTAGTACGTGTAGTTTCTGATATTCTGGAATCAAACGGTTCATCTTCTATGGCTACCGTATGTGCGGGAACACTGGCTTTGATGGATGCCGGAGTACAGATAAAGAAACCGGTATCAGGTATCGCCATGGGATTAATTTCTGAAAACAAAGGTAAAAAATTCGCTGTCCTGTCAGACATCCTGGGAGATGAAGACCACCTGGGAGATATGGACTTCAAAGTTACCGGAACACGTGACGGTATTACAGCTACCCAAATGGACATCAAGGTGGACGGACTTTCCTATGAAATCCTTGAGACAGCCTTGAAACAAGCCAAAGCAGGCCGTATGTACATCCTTGACAGAATTCAGGAAACACTGGCTGCACCACGGCCTGACCTGAAACCACACGCTCCGCGTATTGTCGTAATGTTTATTCCGAAAGAAATGATCGGTGCGGTAATAGGCCCGGGTGGAAAAATAATCCAAAACATGCAGGCAGAAACCGGAGCTACCATTTCTATTGAAGAAATAGGCGATCAGGGACGTGTTGAAATAGCAGCTAACAATAAGCAAGCTATTGACGCAGCCATTGCCAAAGTAAGAGGAATCGTAGCTATTCCGGAAGTAGGCGAATCTTACCAGGCTAAAGTAAAATCAATCATGCCATACGGAGCATTCGTAGAATTTATGCCGGGAAAAGAAGGATTGCTTCACATTTCCGAAATAGACTGGAAACGCGTGGAAACCATGGAACAATCCGGACTGAAAGAAGGCGATATCGTGGAAGTAAAACTACTGGATATCGACGAAAAAACCGGAAAATTCAAACTTTCACGTAAAGCTTTGCTTCCACGTCCTCCACGTGAAGATAAAGACAAAGAAAAAGCATAATTTGTTTATTGATTATAAAATCAGAAAAGAGGAAACCTTCAGGTTTCCTCTTTTTTTTACGTGGTAATAATGCTAAAAGTAGGAAATGATGCTAAAAGTAAATCTGATAAAGTTAGTATATTACTATATTATAAATAGTTACAACTTAAAAACTTAAATTAAAAGGAACTAATTTATTCTTAGTTAAGCTTTTATAAATAAACATCGCCATATCCCCAATCCTCGATGCTCATCTTCAATTCCACTCCGGTTAACAATTTCATCCAAGCTCAACAAAGGATAAATCAAGCTCAATCAATGAGTAGCTTTATACCATGCTGTTCCTACTTTTTGCGAAGTTTTAGAATTTACACTTGGATCGGAAATGGTAATTCCTGAAAAGCCATTTATTTTTATCATACCACGATTCATAGAGAAATAACTCGGGGTATGAAATGCATACGGAACTGCACGGGTCAAACGAACTTTAAATGCGTCCAACAACGTTTTATCCGAACACAACTTTTCCATATAATCACCATAATCAAAAAAGATAACCGGATTATATCCATCCATAGGCTGAATAGAACCCAACTTCAATGAATCGAGAGTAAACCGCTGATTTATTTCTTTCATCAAAACAGCCAGACTATCCAGTTCCGAACAGTCTGTCACAGCTATTGTTCCGCTGGGAACTATATAATCCCTGTAAAAATCATGAAATCCCTCACATAAACTATAAAAGTCAACATCTCCTAACAGATACTCCCCTATCTCTGCATAAGGGAAGCCATAAGCCATCATCTCGGTAGGAGATGCAATAAGGTGTTTTGTCACGTTCCTCAACTCATACGCCACTTCTATGGTGGACATATAGCAATCATCAAACAAAATATAATCCATCATTATACCTGCCCCGGCTATTCCCCGGGCAAGAGTCGTGATATCAGTCTGATAGTCCGGAGACAGTCCCCCGAAATAACGGGTCACAGGAACTCCCCTATCGTTTTGCCGATTTTCCAAAACAAATTGTCTGGAAGCGGTAACGGGCAGCCACCCCATGCCATGCCCTCCAATAATCATAGCATAACGGCCGGCCGGGGCAAAAGCCTTGACATCGTTCAGGATGGAAGTGATCCAATCAGAAGTATTCAACGAAGGATCAACATATGTTTTCAATATATTACGGGTACACGAGCCATGATCATACTTCAATTCAAACAGGGAGGCCTGTGACGGTGAAGAAGACAAAAAAACTAAGATCCGCTCTTTTTCCAGAATACCGCCGGCTATTGCTTGTTCAAAGTCTTTTATATTCACTTCGAAGAAAGACTTTAAATCGCCGGACCAAGGCATATACATAAAAACAGTTTGTTCCGTATCGGGAAAATCCACCTCTTTTTCTACACAGGAAAACAAACCCGGCAAAACAAAACTAAGAATAAAAATAACTCTTCTCAATCCTTTTAACATACCCATGCGCTTACTATAACTATTTCCGCCTACTTGGAAAGTAAATTCTTATCTATCAGCCTCCGGAGTAACTCTTCTTTTCTGGCGGGTGAAAGCGGCAATTCATTGCCACGGACATCCACTTTATTGCCAAAAACAGCACTGATACAGGAGGTATTAACAATAAAAGACCGATGAATACGGAAGAAACTAACAACTGGCAACATCTGCTCCAGGGCAGTCATCGTCTGATGAACCACTATAACTTTATCAACACAGTGTATCTTCACATAATTCTGCATTCCTTCTACGTACAAAATATCCTGTTTCAATACACGGGTATATTTATTCCCCTGCTTTACAAACATATCGCTTTGTTGCGAGTCATTATTCTGCTGCAACAACAAGCGGGATTCAAAACTGTCTTTTGCCTTTAAGACTGCCTGATTAAATCGTTGAAAACGGATCGGCTTCAACAAGTAGTCTATCACGTTAAGCCGGTAACCCTCCAGAGCATATTCCGAATAAGCCGTAGTAAGAATGGTTAGAGGAGGATTATCTAATTCTTCCAAAAAATCAATTCCAGACAAATGAGGCAAATTAATATCCAGAAACATCAAATCTATTTTACTAGTCCTTAATATTTCCCGGGCTTCAATAGCAGAGAAACAAGTTTGCGAGACTTTCAGGAAATCCACTTTCCCGATATAATAAACCAGCCCGTCAATGGCCAGCGGCTCATCGTCCACAATCAGGCAATTTAAAACCGTAGGCTCCGGATGGTTGATATTCAGATTTTCCATATCTCGAGCTTTGAATAATAAGTTGTTGCTGTTTCCTGTATACCCAGTTGATAATTCGTTCCATAAAGCAAATCCAGCCGCTGTCTTGTGTTTTTCAACCCGATTCCGGAAGGCTTATCCACAGAAGATTCGCCGGGCATTACGTCCGGTCTGGAATTCTCCACTTCAAAGCAAAGCGAATTTCCTTTCTGCAAAAATACTATTTTTACAAAACCCTGCCCGGATAAAATACGCGAAGCATACTTAAAAGCATTTTCTACAAAAGAGATTAACAGGAGGGGCACTATTTCCATATTCCCGTCAGTAACAATCCAAGTGGTAGATACATCTATTTTAGACCCCCACCGCACTTTCTCTATGTTGATATAATTCTGAAGAAACTCTATTTCTTCTTTTAATTTCACTTTTTCTAATTTTCCTCTATACAACTGATAACGAAGCATATCCGAATATTGTATAAGTAAAGACGAAGCCAACTCTACATTTGTCTGCATGAGAATATGGATATGGTTCAGTATGTTAAACATAAAATGCGGATTTATCTGAGCCTGGAGAGCCTGCAATTGAGTTTCCAGATGGACTTTCTGCAATTTTATATGCTCATAATAAAACCGTAAACCGCAAAAACCAAGATTAAAAACTCCGACAGAAGGTATGGCAAACAAAAAATCAAGCAACAACGAATCATCACTATCTACCAAATCCCAACCGGAGAAACAGTCCAAAGTCTCCAGGTATTTAAATAAATGGAAGATGAACGCCCAAGTCAAAGAAACAAACAGCGTTCCAATGATAAACTGGACTGAAAACAGTCTCATCTTTCTCTCCCGGATTGCTTTAGGCAGCAATACATTACTTAAAAGATGAGCCCCCAATATTGCAGGTATAAAAATAACCAGAAATAAAGTCGCTTCCGGCAAAGCGGACAAATGGACACGCTGCAACCAAAATAGAAATATAATGACTATCCAGATGATGACAACAACCTGGCGATAATGGCTCACATAAAATCTTTTCATACAGCAAATATAAATTATATTGCAAACAGGTAAAAGTACATCCGGCATATTAATCAAAAGAAAAAGCGGTTTCGTCAAAAAAAATTTCACAATTATATGCATCACCATACCTTTGCTCAAAATTTAATGACACGGACTATTCAACAATACAAAAGCTATGAAACTAAACAAAGTACTATTCGCCGCCTTATTAAGTATTTCATCGGTTTGTTACGGTTATTCTCAACAGAGAGGAAACACCGAGTCTTTATTCCAGTTCAGTCTTTTTCCCCGATTAGGGACTAACGGACCTCTGGAAAAAGAATATACCAATACAATCTCTATCAATTTAACGGTAGGAGTTTCTAACAATGAAAACGCTTTTTCTTGTGCCGGGCTTGCCAACATCATAAGAAATAATGCTCAAGGACTACAAATAGCAGGAGCGACCAATTATGTGGGTAATGAGGGCAATGGGGTGCTTTTATCCGGACTGGTAAACATTGTCGGCAACAATTATAATGGGCTACAAATTACAGGTGGAGCCAGTCATGCTCAAAACACATCGGGAGTACAAATAGCAGGGCTATACAACGCTGCCAAGAATGTGGAAGGAGTACAGATTGCTGCGGGGGCGAACCATGCCAAAGATATAGACGGTCTGCAAGTGGCAGGACTGTATAATGTGGCAAAGGACGTAAAAGGAGTGCAGTTGGCAATAGTAAACGTTGCGGAAAACAATAACAGCCCCATCGGACTTGTCAATATTATAAAAAACGGAGAGAAAGGGCTCTCTTTAAGTTATGACATGACGGGAAGCGCGGTATTGACCTTCCGTTCCGGAGGAAAATACACATACGGAATCATAGGCGTGGGTTATAACCACAAGGTTAGTAATAATCCTATTCTGGCTGAATGTGGTATCGGGGCACACATACCTTGCTGTTCCTGGTTCAGAATCAATAACGAATTAAAAATTGCAACAATAGGAACTTCTTCCCAAAAACCGGTGCTGAATGCGGGTTACTCATTGCTACCTGGCTTTAAAATAGGAAAACACGTTGAGTTGTTCGGTGGAGTAAACATCAACTACATGACTACTTCTGATATAAACAACAATACCCTATTTACCAACCACGCTTTGTGGGAACAGAACAGCGGCACACAGTTACAACAAGTATATATAGGCTATCAGGTCGGCATACAGTATATTTTCTAAATCCATTCAATTGATTTATCCGATTACTTTATAGCAGTAAACATCAAAACTATTGTTACAACAGATACGACAATTTTAGATAATTTTTCTGATTATTATATGCAAACACCAACTTGAAAAACAGTGTTTAATACGACTAAAACTATATTATAAATCTTCAAAAGCTATATCAGTATCAGAGAACGAATATATCTGGGAGCAACCGAGACAAAAGTTGGAATAATTTTCAAAAACAATTGATAAGTTCACCCAAAAAAGTTATCTCAAAACAGAAATTGAAGGTTAGAAATCTTATTAGATTAAAACTTCAAAAGGGAATCCCCCTGTTTTAGCTTTATATTAATAATGAAATTAAGGCTAAAACAGAAGGATTTTATGCTTTACCTCAAAACTGCCTTATTTTTCTATTTTGAAACAGCATTCTAAATCTATTTATCTATTCCTGGCTAAAATCTCATTTTACAATAAGAATAAGGCCTTTATAAAAATTTATTCAAACCATCATAACTTCCTCTTACCCATAAGGGCAAGCCGTTTTTCCTCTTTCTTATCCAAAGCTTCCTGAACCGATGGATATTGTAACCGAAATTTAGTAAAGGTATCACGAGATAAATTAAAATGTTTACAAATATCATTAACAGACTGTCCCTGATTCAGCATACGGATAACCGTATGCCTGTTATCAACCAATACATTCATTTTGGTACAACTCCCTTTCCTGCGTCCGAGAATCACTCCCTCTGCCCTACGTAGAGCCAAAGCCTCCTTGGTACGCATAGACATGAGATTACGTTCAATCTCCGCAACCAGACCAAAGGCAAAACACAGCACCTTGCTATTTATCGTATTATCAAAAGAATAACCTTCTTTTGTTGTATAAAGATTGATTTCCCGGCTCAAACATTTTCCCATAATCGACATAATATCAGTCAATGTACGGCTTAAACGTGATATTTCAGTAACAATAAGCGTATCTCCCGGTTTCATCCGTTTAAGAACTCCGCCCAGTTTCCTGTCCCGCTCGGTTTTCTGTCCGCTTACCACTTCCGTGACCCAGCGATCAATAACCATATTTTTACTATCGGCAAAACGCCTTATTTCATCTTGTTGATTAGCTAAATTTTGTTTTCCTGTGCTAACTCTTAAATAACCTATAATCATATTCTTAATTTTTTAATATGAAGGCAACTTGCCTTCTGTCGAGAAAAATAAAACAACTATTTGAAGCTTAAAAGATGCAGAAAAACGGACTTAGCAAACCTCATCGTAATATAAACAAATCTCCTAATATATCCGTAAACAAACGCTTCCGTCAAGACTTGAAACAAATCTTCTTCACAACAGGATAACTCAACAAACAATGACCATGAACAACAATGCACACACACTCTATTTATCAAAAAACAGGAAAGTTTAGTCCACCCTCAGAAACCGAAACACATATCAAACATTCCGTAAAGTAAAAACAAATTTCACTTTTCTGTTTCCGCCCAAAAATAATAAAAGTCAAAAAGATTTTGTTGAGATAATTCCACTTACACACAAAACAAATTTACTAAAAAATAAGGAAACCTGCAAATACCAGCCTCAAGCAATAGTTTTAACCCACATAACTTGAGAGAACAAAAATCCGTAGAGCTTTTTCTATGGATCACAACTCCATATCACACGGATATATAGAACAGAAAACTCTTATTATAACGGAGTTATAAAGAAGATTCATATAAAGGAAAGAACAGCGCTCCTTGCTTTTTTCTTCGTTTTATTATTAAATTAACTATAAATTGCATTATCTTTGTCCCCGAATTGGTTTTGGATGGACATTTCTGTCATTCAGATTAAAAGGGAATCGGGTGAAACTCCTGAACAGTCCCGCTGCTGTGAAGCTCTATTCAACGTTCTGATAAAATACTTTAACCACTGGCTGATACAATTGATACAGAAAGCCGGGAAGGTATCAGAACGGGAGTCAGTCAGAAGACCTGCCATTCATCAAAGGCTGTTTTTACTCGTGGGTTAGGGAAACAGTACGAAAAAGTGTTTCACAATCTACGGGATTAAAAAGAAGGTATACCTATGGAAAAGGTGTGTCCACGCTGTAGCAAGACATTCCAGTGTATGCACGATGATATAGCTAATTGTCATTGTGCAGGCATAGAATTAGACAGCATGCAAAGACATTATTTAAAAGAAAACTATCATTCATGTCTATGTCATAGCTGCTTACTTGAAGTCAAAGAATTTTTTTATGCATGTGATGTCAACCCTGAGATAAAACGAAAGCAACTTCCGACAAGAAGTAACGAACAAATTATTCCAGGGCGCTTTTAAAACCGATACAATCTAACAAATGACAAACAGAGTTCCTGCAAGCGAGCCGGAGCAATCCAATTTAAGGTATTAGTAATAAAATAAAAGCCGGACAAAACTTTTTTTATAACAACTAACAAGTTTATGAAAAGTTCTATTGTCAGACGTTTTAAAGGGTATAGAAGACATAGGCGCAATAAGATTATCTTATCAAAAAAACGAACTTGCTTCGTATAGTCACTACTATGCAAAATTCCAAATAACGGATACCCCGTTTTCTTCCATATATCCCCTACATGTATCTGCACCGGCCTTGAAAGCAACTCTTTCTCACAAATAAGAACTGTGAGAAAACGCTCATTACAATAAATTTGCTATTTAAACAGAATAAAAATGATAAAAAAAGTATTAATTGCCAATAGAGGAGAAATTGCATTGCGCGTAATGCGTTCCTGCCGTGAGATGGGAATCCGCACCGTGGCAGTTTACTCTGAAGCCGACCGGGCTTCACGTCATGTTATGTATGCAGATGAAGCATGCCTAATAGGACCGGCAATAGCAAAAGAAAGCTATCTGAACATTGAAGTAGTCATCAATGCAGCCAAAAAACATCATGCCGACGCCATTCATCCGGGTTATGGCTTTCTATCTGAAAATGCAGAATTCGCCCGTCGTTGTAAAGAGGAAGGTATTATTTTTATCGGTCCGGCAGCCGAAGTAATGGAAGCCATGGGCGATAAAATTGCGGCACGCAAACGGATGATTGCAGCCGGAGTGCCTGTTGTTCCCGGAACGGAACAACCCCTCCAAAGCGCAGAAGAAGCTGTACGCATCTGTAATGAAATAGGCTACCCGGTAATGCTGAAAGCATCAATGGGTGGTGGAGGAAAAGGTATGCGCCTGATCCATAGTGAAGAAGAAGTAATAGAAGCTTATAATACCGCCCGCTCCGAATCAATGTCATCTTTCGGAGATGATACTGTTTATCTGGAAAAATTCGTAGAAGAACCTCATCACATTGAATTCCAGATATTAGGAGATAACCACGGCAACGTTGTACATTTGTTTGACCGTGAATGTTCCGTTCAACGCCGCAACCAAAAAATAGTAGAAGAAAGCCCTTCTCCTTTCCTTACTCCTGAACTCCGTAAAGAGATGGGACAGAAAGCGGTTGATGCTGCAAAAGCGGTAAACTACTCCGGTGCCGGCACCATAGAATTTTTGGTAGACAAAAACCGTAATTTCTATTTTCTTGAAATGAATACCCGCTTACAAGTAGAACACCCCATAACAGAAGAAGTGGTAGGAGTGGACCTGGTAAAAGAACAGTTACGCATAGCTAACGATGAGGTATTACACCTAAAACAAGAAGATCTTTATCAACGCGGACACGCTATTGAGTGCCGTATCTGCGCAGAAGATACGGAAAATAATTTTATGCCTTCACCCGGTATCATTAAACAACTGATGGAACCAAACGGCATCGGGGTACGTATAGACAGTTATGTATATGAAGGATATGAAATTCCTATTTACTATGACCCGATGATCGGTAAACTGATTGTCTGGGCTACTACCCGTCAATATGCCATCGAACGCATGCGCCGGGTACTATACGAATACAAAATTACCGGGTTAAAAACCAACCTGAGCTATCTGAAACGTATCATGCACACTCCCGACTTCGTGAAAGGAGAATATAATACCCTATTCATAGAGAAAAACTCCCGTATGCTGCTACGCAGTAACGGCAGCAATGAAGAGCTGGAAAATATTGCCATGATTGCAGCCTACATTGACTATCTGATGAATCTGGAAGAAAATAAAAGTAATCTGTTGCCCGACGCACGTCCTATCAGCCGCTGGCGTGAATTTGGTTTGCAAAAGGGTGTACTGAGAATCTAATTTTTTAAACTGACTAAAATGGAAATACATATCGGAGACCGTGTGGCTGATGTTACACTGGTCAGCAAAGATGGTAATAAAGTACAATTCCTAATTGACGGCAAACCCTGCGACGTGGATATTGTAATGGCAGAAAACGGAAGTTGTTCCATCCTGCATGACGGGAACTCATTCAATGTGGAAATGATTCGCAATGAAGGCAGTAAAAGTTACGATGTAAGCATGTTTTACCGTTCATACCATGTGGATATTGTCGATACCCAAACTAAATACTTGCGCATGAAAAAGGGTAACGAAGAAAAACAGGACGATAAAATTATAGCGCCAATGCCGGGTAAGGTAGTGAAGATTCCGGTACAGAAAGGGGATCGCCTGGCTGCCGACGACATTGTAGTGGTACTTGAGGCTATGAAAATGCAAAGTAACTATAAAGTTACTTCAGACTGCATTGTGAAAGATATCCTGGTTAACGAAGGCGACTCCGTAAATGCCAACCAGGTATTAATTACATTAGATATCATAAAAGAAGATTGATTATGGAAAGAGAAAAAATATACGAACAATTTGAGGAACTTGATAAACGCGCCTCACTGGGTGGCGGCGTGGATAAAATAGAAAAACAACATGCTTCCGGCCGCATGACTGCCCGTGAACGCATTGACATGCTGCTGGATAAAGGTACGTTCAATGAACTGGACAAGCTGGTAACTCACCGTTGCACTAACTTTGGCATGGAAAAGAAACAAATTGCCGGAGATGGAATGGTGACTGGTTACGGAAAAATAGACGGACGTCTGGTTTTTGTTTATGCCTATGATTTTACAGCTCATGGCGGCTCTTTAAGCGAAACAAATGCTGCCAAAATAGTAAAGGTACAGCAACTTGCCCTGAAAAACGGAGCTCCGGTCATCGCACTGAATGATTCAGGAGGCGCACGCATTCAGGAAGGCGTAAGCAGCCTTGCCGGTTATGCATCTATCTTCTACCAGAATACGATATCTTCTGGGGTTATCCCTCAAATATCAGCAATTTTAGGTCCTTGTGCCGGAGGTGCTTGTTATTCTCCTGCTCTAACAGACTTTATCTTTATGGTAAAGGAACAAAGCCACATGTTCATTACCGGACCTGATGTGGTAAAAACTGTTACGAACGAAGAAGTAGGTAAAGAAGAACTGGGTGGTGCACATACTCATAGCAGCAAAAGTGGAGTTACCCACTTTATGTGCAATAACGAGGAAGAAACATTAATGAGCATTCGCGAATTACTAAGCTTCCTGCCTTCCAACAATATGGAAGATGCCCCGGTTAGCGTATGTAATGATGATATGCATCGTAAAGTGGAAGATCTTCAAACAGTAATTCCTGAAGATCCTAATATGCCTTATGACATCAAAGACATTATTGAACCTGTACTGGATAATCAATACTTCTTTGAAGTTATGCCGCATTTTGCAAAAAATGTGGTGATCGGATTCGGACGCCTGAACGGACGTTCCGTTGGTATTGTAGCCAACCAACCCGCTTATTTGGCAGGAGTTTTGGACATCGATGCTTCTGATAAAGCCGCTCGTTTTATCCGTTTCTGCGATTGCTTCAACATCCCATTGATCACATTTGAAGATGTACCGGGTTTCCTTCCCGGAACAGTACAGGAACACAACGGAATTATCCGTCACGGAGCAAAAATAGTTTATGCTTATGCTGAAGCCACAGTTCCTAAAGTAACGTTAATCACCCGTAAAGCTTATGGAGGTGCATATATTGTCATGTCCAGTAAGCCTACAGGAGCAGATGTAAACCTGGCTTATCCACAGGCAGAAATTGCAGTTATGGGAGCAGAAGGGGCAGTGAACATTCTGTACAGAAACTCCACTCCCGATGAAAAAGCGGAAATCATCAAAGAGTATGAAAATAAATTCTCTAACCCATACCGTGCAGCAGAACGCGGTCTGATTGATGAAGTAATTATGCCTCGTGATACACGGTATAAATTAATACAGGCATTGGATATGTGTCATAACAAAAACCAAAGCAATCCTCCTAAAAAACACGGTAATATGCCTTTATAAACAAATACCTACCAGAAAAGATATCCTCGGAAAATGATTTTTCCGAGGATATCTTTTTATTAAAACAACTCTTCTTAAAAACATAAGCAGGATTTTTAATTTAAAAATCCTGCTTGTTATAAGTGGAGCTGGAGGGAGTCGAACCCTCGTCCAAACAAGGAAAAAATAAGCTTTCTACATGTTTATCTTCGCCTGGGTTTTCGTGTACAGACAAGACCGAAGCCACCAACCTGTACCTTATCCTCTTTAGTTTTCATCTCCCTTACAAGGCTAAAGGAGACTATCCCCGATTTAGCTGCACTTCCGATTCAAGACGCCTCGAGGAGAGGGCTCTTGGGAAATGTCTCGTTCCAGCACCTTGTGCCGGAATTAAGCTCGATCTACTATGATTCGATTAAGCAGCAAGAGCGTAATTTTCTTCGCCAGTTAAAATTAGTGAGATTCGGGATTAACGAGCCGTTATCACAGCGCTCGACATGCTTACTTACCCTCTCTACCTGCTGTCGAAACCAAACAGCCCCTAAAGGGTCATATCTATATTCTGAAAAGAAATAACACTACATTACTCCTTTCATTATACAAAGATAAGAATTTTTCTTTATATCAGGAAATACTCCCAAGTACAGAGAATCAATAAGCGGAAGCCATAATTTTATAATAAAAGTTGAAACAAAACGAAAAATCTATTTGAAACAACATTAGCTAAAAGATTTTTGCTATACTTGCCTTACCTTATCTAAAACTGACATATCATGAAAAAACAACTATTACCTTTTTTATTACTAACTTTTATTTTTATTAGTTGTAACGAAGAACCTCCCATTGACGAGGACATAAAAAAAGCGGAAGAAACCATCTTTAATAGATATAGCTCTTACGAACAAAAAACTATTAAAGTTGAAGCAACCAGACAACTGATACCTCTCGAAGAAGACGGCATTTACCCATACCTCCAAGCAAGAGTTAAACTAATAGAAGCAACCATAGAAGAATTTGAAAAATTATCAAACAATCCAAGTGAAGATGGAACATTCAGATATGGTGAGGAAGGATTTTATTCAAAAACCCAAATGGAACTTTGTAACGATGAATCCAAAGGTAAATATATAGAATTATACAGTAGCGAACATTTTGGTTATCGTTACTTTAAAAGCAAAGAAGAGGTACTGCAGGCCATTGAGGAAGAAAAAAATGACCTTAGTATATTAAATAACTATCTCAATAACATTCTTCCTGTAAAATTTACAGAAAAAACATTCGTTGTTAAAACAAAAGGAGGAGTTTGTATGAGCTTTTCCTGTGACCATAAGTATATATTAAATGATAATTATGACTACATATATGAATTTATATATAATAGCGGCCGAGCATCACATAGTGGCTCAACTGTATATAAACTTTATTATTAAACACCTCAATATCTAATTATTAAACAAAACAACGAAAACAAACATAGAGTCTATTGAAGACTCTATGTTTGTTTTTATAATCCTACTTGCTAAAATCAAAAGAAGCAGCCCTCATCCAAACAAGGAAAAAATAAACACATGTTTATCTTCATTTGGGTTTTCGTATACAGACAAGACCTACATATTAAATGATAATTATGAGTATGTATATGAATTTTTATCTCTCTACTATAAACGAGGAACAGAAGATTATCATTATTTTTATTATTAATATAATTCTCTTCTCTCAGAATTCAATCAAGTAGTTCTAAAATGATACAGCCCTCAATTAAATATTGAGGGCTGTATCATTTTAGAGATTTATTATTTTTTTACTTTGCGTAACTTACTGCACGGGTTTCACGGATCACCGTTATCTTAACCTGTCCCGGATAAGTCATTTCATCCTGTATCTTTTTAGCAATATCAAAGGACAATAATTCTGTTTCTTTATCGTCTATCTTATCCGCGCCTACAATAACACGCAGCTCACGTCCTGCCTGGATAGCATACGTTTTCAATACGCCCGGATAGGACAAAGCCAGATTTTCCAAATCGTTCAAACGCTTGATATACGCTTCCACAATCTCACGGCGTGCACCAGGACGTGCACCGGATATTGCATCACATACCTGTACAATCGGGGCTATCATTGTTTCCATTTCCACCTCATCATGGTGGGCTCCGATAGCATTACAGATATCCGGTTTTTCTTTGTATTTCTCAGCAAGACGCATACCTAAAATTGCGTGTGGCAATTCCGGCTCATCATCAGGCACCTTCCCTATATCGTGAAGCAAACCGGCACGTTTAGCCTTTTTCGCGTTCAATCCTAATTCAGACGCCATTGTAGCACAAAGGTTAGCTGTTTCACGGGCATGCTGTAACAAATTCTGTCCGTATGAAGAACGGTATTTCATCTTTCCTACCAAACGGATTAGCTCCGGATGTAAACCATGTATACCAAGGTCTATCGTTGTACGTTTTCCAACTTCTATAATTTCTTCTTCTACCTGTTTGCGGACTTTATTTACAACTTCCTCAATACGTGCCGGGTGAATACGTCCGTCTGTTACCAACTGATGTAATGACAAGCGGGCAATTTCACGGCGCACCGGATCAAATGCTGAAAGTACAATAGCTTCCGGAGTATCGTCTACAATTATTTCAACACCAGTCGCAGCTTCCAATGCACGGATATTACGCCCCTCACGACCAATGATACGTCCTTTAATTTCATCTGATTCTATATGGAACACAGTCACAGAATTTTCAATTGCCGTTTCAGTAGCAACACGCTGGATGCTCTGCACCACAATTTTTTTAGCTTCTTTATTAGCAGTCATCTTAGCCTCTTCCATAATGTCATTAATATAGGACATTGCATTTGTTTTCGCTTCTTCTTTAAGGCTTTCGATTAACTGTTCCTTGGCCTGTTCCGCAGATAATCCGGAAACCGTTTCCAACTGTTCCTGAGCCAAACGTTGTGCATGTTCCAGTTCCTTCTTCTTGTTCTCTACAATACCCAACTGCTGTTCCAGATTTTCCCGGATAGAATCATTTTCATTTATTTTACGCTGCAAATCACTTTGTTTCTGGTTGATCTGCATTTCACGTTGCTGGAGTTTCACTTCCGCACTTTGTATCTTAGCATTTCTCTGCTGAACCTGCTGTTCATGCTCGGCCTTCAAAGCTATGAAACGCTCCTTTGCCTCAATCATTTTTTTCTGTTTCAGAAGCTCAACCTCGGCTTTTGCTTCTTTCATTGCTTTTTTCTGATTGAGTTTAAATATAATAAAACACCCCCCCGCTCCCAGCAGAAAGGCAATAATACCAATAATTATCGTCAAAGTCATAATACTTTTTTTGTGGTTAATATATAGTTAGTTATTCGATTTTTCACTTTACACTCCGTTCTTTCACCCTATAACAGGACATAAAAAAACGCACTCACATTGCAGGAAAATCCTGACAATGAAAATGCGGGAAACGAATGAAAATGATATTTTTTATTTTTCGCCAGACAATATGCGCTCTAATTCTTTATCCAATTGCTGTATTTTTTCAACAACCGGAGTTGTATCCTGAACAAAATCCCTTTTACTCAATGCCACTGCCAACTGGTAAGCCACAATAGACAGGATTTCCTCTGACGAACGTTGATTATATTTTTGCTGATACTCCAACAATAATTTGTTTACCTTCTTTTCTGCATTCCGATACAGTTCCTCGTCTTTACGAAGGATATTTAAAGGCAGGCGGAAACCACCAATCTTTACGTTTATAATAAAATTATCATCTTTCATAGAAGCTCTATTCATCTAAAAGAGCTAAACACTTGTCAATTTCCCGCACCAGCCTGTTAATGTATTGTTTCGTTATTTTCCGTTCCTTTAAAGGCACAGTCAGATTTCTTGCAATACGTAACTGGTCGTAGTTTTTCTGAATTTCCAGAATATCCTTGTGCGCATGCATAAGCTCGCTTTGCTTACGCTCCAGTTCCTGCTTCAACAAGGTATTTTGTGACTTTAATGACTCATATTCCGCAATAAGACTCTGCAATTTAGTCTCAAAAGCCTGAATTAATTCGTCATATTGATTCGTCATTTTTTACATAAAAACTATACAAAAATACATTTTTGTATTCAGAAAATAAAATATATTGTGCTTTTTTACCAATTTACCTATATAAATATCACCTTTCTCTCAATAAAATCAACCAAAAAAATTAATTAAGTTCTTCATTTATACGTACAGCCTTCACTACCGCCTCATTAATATTTGAACATACATTATCGGCTCCTACGATATTTTCAATACCTGTTTTCTTCAATACGGTACGTACATCGTCATTCACCCCGGATAACAGAATCCGGATATCTTCTTTTTGCGATGATTTTATCAGATTTTCCAGGTTATGCGTTCCGGTAGAATCAATAAAAGGAACTTTGCGCATCCGGATAATACGTACATTCGGCTTATCTCCTACCCGCTTCATTACTTCTTCAAACTTATTGGCTATACCAAAGAAAAACGGGCCTTCTATTTCATAAACCTCAATACCTTTTGGCAATGACAGCTTTTCAGAATCTACATTTCCTTCTACATACTCAGCACCTTTCACCTCATTTTTAAACACCGAAATGGTAGAAGTTTCGGATATACGTTTAATAAACAATACCACGGCAAGAAGCAATCCTATTTCGATAGCAATCGTCAAGTCAAAGATAACAGTCAGCACAAAAGTAGTCAGCAACACAGCCACATCCGCTTTTGAATTCCGGAATAAAGCACGGAAATTACGCCATTCACTCATGTTATAGGAAACGACTATCAACACCCCGGCCAGGCATGCCATCGGGATATGCTTTGTCAAATTACCTAAAAACAATACGATAAGCAGAAGAACCACGGCATGAATAATTCCGGCTACCGGAGTACGGCCTCCGTTATTAATATTAGTCATCGTACGGGCAATAGCTCCTGTTGCAGGGATACCACCGAAAAAAGGAGTTACCACATTCGCCATACCCTGTGCTATCAACTCCGTGTTAGAATCATGCTTATCGCCAATAACCCCATCGGCTACTGTTGCTGAAAGCAAAGACTCTATCGCTCCCAGTATGGCAATAGTAAATGCAGACGGCAGTAACTGCTGAATCAATTCAAAATTTACAACCGGAACTTCAAATCCGGGAAGAGAAGAATTAATAGAAAAACGGTCTCCAATAGTTTCAATGGAGATATTCATTTTCTCACGTAGAAAATATACTGCCACTGTCATCACAATAATTGCAACCAGTGAACCCGGAATCTTTTTCGATATTTTTGGAGTCAGAGCTATAATCACGATTGAAACGACACCTACTCCTAAAGCCCAGAAGTTTACCGTAGAGATATTGGCAGCATATACACCCCATTTCTGAATAAAATCAGCCGGGACATTTTCTATTTGTAAGCCTAAAAGGTCTTTTATCTGAGTAGCAAAAATAGTCAGTGCAATCCCGCTGGTAAATCCGACAATTACCGGATAAGGAATAAATTTTATAATCGTACCTAATTTAAGAAATCCCATTGCGATAAGCATAATCCCCGCCATAATAGTAGCAATAGCCAATCCACTGATTCCGAACTGCTGCACGATACCATACACTATCACAATAAAAGCTCCGGTAGGACCTCCAATCTGAACTTTACTTCCTCCGAAAAATGATACAATAAAACCGGCTATGATAGCAGTATAAAGACCTTTCTCCGGCGTTACACCGGAAGCAATACCAAAAGCGATGGCCAACGGCAATGCAACAATACCTACAATGATACCGGACATCAAGTCAGCAGACAACTGCTGTTTGGAATAATTTCGGAATGTCGAAAATAATTTAGGTTGAAAAATCATGATCTGAAAAATTTACCAATCAATGCTTACACACTGATATTCAATATATTAATCTTTAAAATTAGAATTTATATATAAAAACATGCAAAATTAATATTTATTAATAAGATTATACACTTTTTTTCGCTTATTTTATTGGTTTTACTTTCCCTTAAATCAAACAATTAACTTAACTCTGATTTTTATGAAGAAAATCCTTTTATGTATTACCATTGCGGCATTATCATTGCTGTCCTCCTGTGGAAAAAAATATACGTATGAAAGTGTGCCTAACGACCCGCTTAATACACGTATTTACACACTTGACAACGGATTAAAAGTATACCTGTCTGTTAATAAAGACAAACCCCGTATCCAGACTTACATCGGCGTGAAAGTGGGAGGGAAGAATGATCCGGCAGAGACCACAGGTCTGGCCCACTATTTTGAACACCTGATGTTTAAAGGCACTACAAAATTCGGGACAAGCAATTATGAGCTGGAAGAGCCTATGCTTGATGAAATAGAACAGCTTTATGAAGTTTACAGATATACTACAGATGATGAAGAAAGAAAAAACATTTATACCCGGATAGACAGCATATCGCAGGAAGCATCCAAAATAGCCATCCCGAATGAATACGACAAACTTATGACGGCCATCGGGTCACAAGGAACAAATGCTTTTACATCTTATGACGTTACTGCTTATGTAGAAAACATTCCTTCCAACGAAATAGAAAACTGGGCGATGATACAGTCTGAACGATTTACGAATCCGGTTATCCGCCTTTTCCACACAGAACTTGAAACTGTATATGAAGAATATAATATGTACCTTACCTATGATGGAAGGAAAATATATGAGGCTGTATTAAACGGCCTATTTCCTCATCACCCTTACGGTACACAAACCGTCATAGGCACACAGGAGCATTTAAAAAATCCATCCATTAGCAATATCAAAAAGTACTTTGACACGTATTATGTACCCAATAATATGGCTGTAGTTATGGTAGGCGATTTTAACCCTAACGAGGCAATCCGGATTATTGATCAATATTTTGGCTCCATGGAACCGAAAGATGTTCCGGAATTGATAACCGAACCGGAGCCTGCTATTACCCAACCGATAGTTAAAGAAGTTATAGGATTGGAAGCAGAGAACATTGCAATAGCTTACCGAATGCCGGCTGCCAATACCCAGGAGGCTGCTGTACTGGAATTGGTTGACTATCTGCTGACAAACGGAAAAGCCGGACTAATAGACCTTAATCTGGTACAGCAACAAAAAGTACTGAATGCCGGAAGTTACACCATGATGATGGCAGACTATGGAGCTTTGGAACTATTTGGAACGCCCAAGGAAGGGCAAACTCTGGACGATGTCAAAAACCTGCTTCTGGAGCAAATCGAATTACTGAAAAGAGGTGATTTTGACGAAGAGCTATTAGCTGCCGTAATAAATAATTTCAGATTAAACGAATATTACCAACAACAAGAGCCCGGATATGCTGCCCAGATATTATTATACTCCTTTATTAATAACGTAAAATGGAAAGATCAAGTAAATAAAATCAACTACCAATCCTCCCTGACCAAACAAGACATTGTTGATTTCTGTAATAAATATTTCAAGGACAATTACGTAGTTGTTTATAAAAGACAAGGGAAACCGAATGACAAAAAGATAGAGAAACCTCAGATAACCCCTATTTCTGCCAACAGGGATACAGAAAGCGATTTTCTTGCAGAAATAAAACTTCGGGAGGTCAAACCTATAGAACCGGTTTTCCTGGATTATTCCAAAGACATTAATTTCCTTACTGCGAAGCAGGAGATTCCTGTCCTTTACAGGCAAAATACAACCAATCCCCTATTTTCTATGAACTATGTTTTTGATATGGGGACAAACAGCGATAAAATACTGGGAATCGCATTTCAATATCTTAATTATCTGGGGACTTCTGAAAAGACAGCGGAAGAAATAAAAAGTGAACTGTATAAATTAGCCTGTTCTTTCAATGTGTCTGCCACACAGGAGCAGGTCTATGTTTCTATAAACGGGTTAAGCGACAATTTTATTGCTGCACTGGATTTACTGGAAGAACGGCTGAACGACGTGACAGCCGATATTGCTGCTTATCAGAATCTGATTAATGACATTTTAAAAGCACGTACAGATGCCAAACTGGACCAATATGCTAATTTTTCCCGGTTAAGATCATATGCCGTATGGGGTAAAAATTCACCTGCAACGAATATCGCCACAGAGGAAGAATTGAAGTCAATAAATCCTGAAGAACTGATTCAGGTTATCAAAAGTTTAAAGGATTATAAACATAAAATTCTATACTACGGCCCACTGACAAAATCTGAATTTATTGAAACAATCAATGCCAAGCATCAAACCGGCGAAACATTAAAACCGGTAATTGCTCCTATTACTTTTAAAGAACAGGACACGGATGATAATAAAATATTAT
Organism: Bacteroidota bacterium; assembly: GCA_023391625.1. GTDB lineage: Bacteria > Bacteroidota > Bacteroidia > Bacteroidales > Paludibacteraceae > QVMH01. Next base: position 329,436 of record JAEWAN010000006.1, read on the forward strand.
TGGCTCACTACGATGCCAATCAGATTCTTATGAGTATGATAAGTAAGGATATTCCGTTCAATAAAAATCTGGAACCCATTCGGACAATGTATAACGAATATTTCGGTGGGGGCATGAACAGCATCGTATTTCAGGAAATGCGTGAAGCCCGGGGATTGGCCTATTCAGCCTGGGGAGGTTACGAAAAACCGTCACGTCCCGATTTATCTTATTACGTAACCGCATTTATCGGAACTCAAAATGATAAAACCATAGAAGCAATTGAAACTTTTCAAGACATACTAAATAATATGCCGGAATCCCAAAAATCTTTTGACCTGGCCAAAGAAAGTATCCTGACCAACTTACGCACAAGCCGGATTTTACGTGAAGGGATATTATGGAATTATCTTTATGATGAAAAATTCGGGTATACGGAAGACTCACGTATTGAGTTATATAAAAACATCCCGACGATGACATTGGAAAATGTGAAAGTATTTCAGGAAGATTTTATAAAAGACCGGAATTACTCTTACTGTATTTTAGGAAACGTAGAAGATCTGGATATCGATTCACTCAAAGAAATAGGCAATATCATCATGCTTACTCAAGAGGAAATATTCGGATACTAAACAAAAAAAGTCAAAGAAACATCCGTTTTCAACGGATGTTTCTTTTGATAAAAAATTCTTGAACACATAATAATACTCTTTACAGAGCTGCTACAGGCCGAATACAAGACTGCTGTGTCTTTAACAGAAACAAATTCGCAATCAATTAGCTGCAAAAAATAATATCCAAAAGAGATAGATATCTTTTACAAAGAAAACAAATAGTATAATCCGACAAAACAAGAAAAGCAGAACAATCGATGTTCTGCTTTTTATACTTAATTTTCCGTTAAATCAATAGCGATAATGTTCCGGTTTATATGGTCCGTCCACTTCCACTCCAATATAAGCAGCCTGTTCCGGAGTTAAAGTTGTAAGTTTCACACCCAACTGTTCCAAATGCAAACGAGCTACTTCCTCATCCAAATGTTTCGGCAGGCGGTACACCCCAACTTCATATTTTTTCGTATACAATTCTATCTGAGCCAAAGTCTGGTTAGTAAAAGAATTACTCATTACAAAAGAAGGGTGTCCCGTAGCACAACCTAAATTCACCAGACGCCCGTCTGCCAATAACAAAATACTATGTCCTTCCGGAAAAATATACTTATCAACCTGAGGTTTAATGTTCACGTGCTGAATACCCGGATATTTTTTCAATTTATCAACCTGTATTTCATTATCAAAATGACCGATATTACAAACAATAGCTCCGTCTTTCATACCCGCCATATGATCTATACGGATAATATCGCGATTTCCGGTTGTTGTCACATACACATTTCCCTCAGGCAGAGCATCCTCTACCGTACAGACTTCAAAACCTTCCATTGCAGCCTGCAAAGCACAGATAGGATCCACTTCCGTCACCAAAACACGTGCTCCATATGCCCGCATTGAGCGTGCGCAACCTTTTCCCACATCCCCATAACCGCAAACCACAACCACTTTCCCGGCCAACATAATATCCGTAGCACGCTTAATGCCGTCTGCCAGCGATTCCCGACAACCATATAAATTATCAAACTTAGATTTGGTAACAGAATCGTTTACATTAAAAGCCGGGAACAAAAGGCTGCCCTGCTCCATCATCTGATATAGACGGTGTACTCCGGTTGTCGTTTCCTCAGAAACACCACGGATTTCAGGCACCATACGTGTCCAGATATCGCTGTCTTCTTTCAATACTTTTTTAAGTATAGCATACAATTCCCGTTCATCCTCACCGTCTGCTTCTTTATCAAGTACCGAAGCATCCTTTTCAGCAGAAGCGCCTATATGAATCATCAAAGTAGCATCACCACCATCGTCCACAATGACATTAGGTCCTTTATGTCCGTCAAAAGTCAAGGCCTGTAAAGTACACCACCAATATTCCTCCAAGGTTTCACCTTTCCAGGCAAAAACAGGAACTCCTGCGGCGGCAATAGCAGCTGCTGCATGGTCCTGGGTTGAATAGATATTGCAACTGCACCAACGCACTTCCGCACCCAATTCAACCAAAGTTTCAATAAGCACGGCAGTTTGTATAGTCATGTGCAAAGAACCCATAATACGTGCACCTTTCAAAGGCTTTTCTTTACCATACTTAGCACGTAAAGCCATTAAACCCGGCATTTCTTTTTCTGCTAATTCGATTTCTTTTCTTCCGAAATCAACCAGTGACATATCTGCCACTTTATAAGGCAGCTTACTAAATATTTCAGCACTCATATTCTATTTATTTAATCTGATTCTTAATAAAGTGCAAAAGTAAGAAATAATAATGAGTTTTTCCTATCTTTGTTGATAAGGGTATTTTCCCGTTTCTGCTTAGCTTAGTAAACTTCATGTTTGTAGATATACATTCACATAAACATCCGACCGACAATAATAGCATTGTCATATATAACGTGCCCATATCACAGGCAGAAGTTGTGTTTTCCTCCGACATAAAAGGATTTTTTTCCATTGGGTTTCATCCCTGGTCAACCGATATTTTTTCCGCAGAGCTACAAGAAAAAATGAGTCATTGGATACAGGACAAGAGAGTTATAGCTATAGGGGAATGTGGACTGGACAAACACAGCCAGGTTAGCTTGGATAAACAAACAGACATTTTTGAAAAACAGGTTAGAATGTCCGAAAGCATCAGAAAACCGTTGATTATCCATTGCGTAGGACGTTTTAATGAGCTCATTGATTTAAAAAAACGATGGAATCCCGCCCAGCAATGGATCATACACGGATTCAGAGGGAAACCTCAACTGGCAGAACAGGCACTAAAAGCAGGAATAGCCCTCTCTTTTGGCGAACACTTCAATGCAGAAAGCGTAAAAATAACACCAATAGAAAGTCTGTTTATAGAAACTGATGAAAGCAATATAGCTGTTGAAGAAATTTATCTAAAGATAGCACAAATTAAAAATTGCCCGGTAGAATCGCTCTCTGCAGGAGAAAAATTAATAAGTGAAAGAATGTAACCTTTTACTTATTCCGGAGAGAAAGGATATCTCTATTCTTCGCTATATATTCTTTCGTCGTATCATACCCTATCCGATAAATTTCCTGATAATCTTCAAAACTGAATTCATGATATTTATTCAGGACAAGAGGTTCAACTAAAAAATGGCAAATATCGCGTCCTTCCCGCGAATTTTGATACTGCATCGCACGAATAGAACTCATAGCTATATCGCGGGCATTCATTCCTGATGATAGGTTTAGTTTAGGATAAGGTATCACATCAACGCCAATTGTTGTTTTAAATTTGCTTTCAAAGCATTGCGCCGGCATATTATTCATTACTCCACCGTCCAGATAAAGAGTTCCGTTAATATTCATCGCCTCGAATATACTTGGAATACTAGCAGAAGCAGCAATCCACTCATCCAGATTTCCTCCTCTACTTATTATCTCATATTCAGCCTTATTCATGTTTGACACACAGACATAAAGTTTCTTTTCCAAACCTTCAAAACTATTATGAGGAATAAGTTCACGTATCAGTTTCCGTAAAGTAGTATGATCAGACAAACCACGCTTCCAGAAGTCCGTATGGAAAGTAAGCAGTTTACTTACCCTATACAGTTTATCCTGCTTAATCAGGTCAAGCATAAATTCCGGGGTATGCCCGCTCGCATAAAACACACCGATCACAGCCCCCATACTTGTGCCTGAAATATGAGTCGGGAATATTCCATTTTCTTCCAATGCCTGTATTGCACCGATATGAGCAAAACCTAAAGCTCCACCCCCACTTAAACACAAATGAACTTCATTGCTTTTCCGGAAAGGAAACAATTTTTTCATACACGCCGATTTTTATTTTCATGCAAAAATAGGAAAAACTTCCCGTTACCAGCAACATGGGATTAAATATAAACAACGATATAATCTCCTAACAAATAAAAAGATGATTAATAAAGATATTTAATTTTGTACACCCAATAAATAAAAACTGTATATTTGCAGACACAATCAAGGGGTGCCAATTTATTAGGGCTGAGATTATACCCTCTAACCTGATGCGGGTAATACCGACGAAGGGATGATAGAAAATAAACTCTTCTTTTAATCAAAGATATCTCTTGGTTGTTTATTATTCATAAACAATTATTTTTATGCAAAAGAGATATCCTACAGCATTAACCATAGCAGGTTCCGATAGTGGAGGCGGAGCAGGTATCCAGGCCGATTTAAAAACATTTTCCGCATTAGGTGTATTTGGAACATCCGCCATTACAGCTGTTACCGCTCAAAATACCACTGAAGTGCGGACATTCGAAGTCTTATCTGACAAAATCATCCGCCAACAACTGGAAACCGTATTGGACGATATTACCATAGATGCCGTGAAAACAGGTATGCTTCCAACTCCCGATGTCGTACATATCGTTGCTGAAATCATAGATCAGTACAAATTAAACACAGTGATTGTAGACCCCGTTATGGTAGCCACCACGGGGGCATCATTATCTTCTGCTCCTACGGTAAGTGCAATCAAAGAAAAACTATTTCCACGGGCGACTCTTATCACTCCCAATATCCCGGAAGCTGAAGCTTTATCAGGAATAAAAATTTCCGAAGAAAAAGATATGATAAAAGCAGCAGAAATATTAATGGGAAAAGGTTGCAAAGGAGTACTCATTAAAGGGGGACACATGAAAGGTAAAAATGCTACGGATATCTTGTTCCAACAGAACCACGAGCCAGCCCGTTTTTCCAACATTTTGCTCAACACTCAGAATGTACACGGAACCGGCTGTACCCTGTCTTCTGCTATAACTGCCTATATGGCATCCGGATATAATCTGGAAGATGCCGTACGTCAGGCAAAAGATTTTATATATAATGCTATCCTGGCAGGGAAAGAAATAAAAACCGGGAAAGGCAGCGGACCTGTAAACCATTTTTTCAATCCTGTTCCTTTAAAAACCATAGACATATGAAAGTAAAATTAAATGAGAAAACGTATGAAATTGCGGAAGGAACTTCATTAGAAGTCTTTCTGGAAAGCCTCGGCATAAAACCGCAAGGAATTGCTGTTGCCGTAAACTACAATGTCATACCTAAAAATAAATGGAGCGCAACCATTTTATCAGACGGCATTGAACTTATGCTGATTCATGCTGTATCAGGAGGATAACATGAAATTAATTGTCATAACACAGGAACAAAGCTGGAAGAATGAAGCACATTGCATTAACTTGCTATTCGAAAACGGGCTGGAGCTGCTTCATCTTCGCAAACCCGGCTATACAAAAGAAGAAATTTCAGCACTATTAAATGATATTTCTCCCTGTTTTCACCGGAATATTGTGATACATGATCATTTCTCTTTATTAACAAAGTTCGACCTGAAAGGTATCCACCTGAACAGGAGAAATCCGGTTCCAATAAAAAAACAAGGCATAACCATCAGCAAATCATGCCACAGCCTGGAAGAAATAAAAAATTGGAATGATCGCATTAGTTATGCTTTTCTAAGCCCGATTTTTAATAGTATTTCCAAGACAGGATACCAGGGAGCTTTTACAGAGGAAGAGTTGCAACAAGCCAAAGAAAAGAACATTATTAATGAGAAAATCATTGCCCTAGGAGGTATTACTGCCGAAAATATTCCCCAGATAAAAAGCTATGGATTTGGAGGTATTGCTGTTTTAGGAAGCTTATGGGAAGACATTATTCTCGATAAAAACGAAAATAATCTATTGGAAAGATTTAAGAAAATACAATTTATAAGTAATGAATGAAATGAAAGGTCTTCTATTCATAACACACCAGACTGATAAATACAGTTATATCCAGTCTGTAGAAATAGCGCTTGCCGGGGGATGTAAACAAATCCAGTTACGAATGAAAGATGCTTCGCCTGCAGAAGTAGAAGAAACCGGATTAATTATAAAAAAAATGTGCGATGAAAATGGAGCTGATTTGTACATAGACGACCATGTAAGCGTTTGCAAAAACATAGGAGCAACAGGAGTACATCTGGGGAAAATGGACATGTCGCCTGCCGAAGCACGCCATATACTTGGAAATGACTTTATAATAGGCGGAACTGCAAATACATTTAAAGACATAAAACGTTTATATGAAGCTGGAGTAGATTACATCGGACTCGGACCATTCCGTTTCACTACTACAAAAAAGAATCTAAGCCCCGTATTAGGATTGGACGGTTATCAAAGAATCATTAACCAATGCAAAGAAGCTCATATCCACTTACCTGTATTGGCAATAGGAGGAATTACAGTCAGCGATATCCCAGAAATCATGGAAACCGGAGTTTCCGGCATTGCTTTATCCTCCACCATTTTACAAGCTGAAGATCCAGTGGAAGAGACAAAAAAAATAATGCTGATTACAAATAAAATAGTCCATGAATCCCGATAAATAAAACGCATATTTTTAGAACAACAAAGCAAAGGTAATTGATTGCAGTAACAGTAGATTATACTCCCCAACCTTATTTTGGAATATATTAAACATTAATCACTATACAAATGAATAAACTAATCATTGCAGGAAAAGAATTTAACTCACGCCTTTTTCTGGGAACCGGAAAATTCAGTTCCAACGAATTAATGGGAAAAGCAATTGCGGCTTCCGGAAGTGAGATGGTAACCGTTGCCATGAAACGGCTTGATATCGGCAATAAAGAAGACGATATGTTGCAGCATATCCAGAATCCATCTATTCAGCTATTACCGAATACTTCAGGAGTGCGTAATGCCAAAGAAGCTGTATTTGCGGCACAACTTGCACGTGAAGCTTTTGAAACAAACTGGCTGAAACTGGAAATACACCCGGATCCGCGTTATCTGTTGCCAGACCCTATAGAAACGCTGAAAGCAACGGAAGAACTGGCCAAACTGGGATTTATTGTTCTACCTTACATTCAGGCAGACCCGGTATTGTGTAAATTGCTGGAGGATGCAGGGACTTCCGCTGTTATGCCTTTAGGCGCCCCTATCGGCACAAACAAAGGATTACGCACCCGCGATTTACTTGAAATCATTATAGAACAAAGTAAGGTTCCCGTAGTAGTAGACGCAGGAATCGGCGCCCCTTCACACGCAGCAGAAGCGATGGAAATAGGAGCAGACGCAGTACTGGTAAATACAGCTATTGCAGTAGCCGGTGATCCCGTAAATATGGCAAAAGCATTTAAGCTGGCCGTTGAAAGCGGACGGATGGCTTTTGAAGCTAAACTTGCAGGACAACTGGACACTGCAGAAGCCAGCAGTCCGTTAACTTCTTTTTTAATGTAACACAAAAAACAACAAATAATAATGGAAAAAAATAAGTTCAGGATTCACTACCCTTCCTCCAGGAAGATATATGTGCAGGGAAAACTCCATGACATCCAGGTAGCCATGCGTGAAGTCACCTTGTTAGATACAATTACCATAGAGAACGGGCAAAAAATCGCCGAACCGAATGCTCCTGTTGTTATCTATGATACAAGCGGCCCATATTCCGATTCCAACGCCGAAATAGATATTCGTAACGGTCTGAAACGAATCCGTGAAAAATGGATTGAGGAACGGAACGATACAGAAAAATTAGAAGCTTTTTCTTCGGAATATTGCAACGAACGGTTATCCAATAAAAATCTGGATGCAATCCGTTTCCCTATCATCCATTATCCCCGTAAAGCTCAAAAAGGCAAACCTATTACACAAATGTATTATGCGCAACAGGGGATTATCACACCAGAAATGGAATATGTAGCCATTCGTGAAAACTTACAAAACGACAAATTAGGAATTGAAACACATATTACTCCTGAATTTGTAAGAAACGAAGTTGCTGCCGGACGTGCCGTCATACCGGCAAATATAAACCATCCGGAAGCAGAACCTATGATTATAGGCACAAACTTTCTGGTAAAGATAAACACCAACATCGGTAATTCCGCACTTTCATCAAGCATAGGTGAAGAAGTGGAAAAAGCGATATGGAGTTGCAAATGGGGTGGTGATACCCTTATGGATTTATCCACGGGAGACAATATCCACGAAACCAGAGAATGGATTATCCGCAACACTCCGGTTCCGGTAGGAACAGTTCCGTTATACCAGGCATTGGAAAAAGTGAACGGCGACATTACGGCACTGACCTGGGAAATTTACCGGGATACATTAATCGAACAATGCGAACAAGGAGTGGATTACTTTACCATCCATGCCGGATTATTACGTGCACATTTGCCTTTAACTAAAAGCAGAACAACTGGCATTGTATCACGGGGAGGATCTATCGTTGCAAACTGGATGACTGTTCATAATCAGGAAAACTTATTTTACTCTCATTTTGAAGAAATTTGTGAGATTCTGGAACAATATGATGTCGCAGTATCTTTGGGAGACGGACTCCGTCCTGGTTCCATTGCCGATGCCAATGACCAGGCACAATTTGCCGAATTGAATGTGCTGGGAGAACTTACCGAAATTGCCTGGAAACATCATGTACAAGTTCTGATAGAAGGTCCTGGACACGTTCCTATGAATAAGATACGTGCTAATATGGACGAACAAATTCAACATTGCCATGGTGCTCCGTTCTATACATTAGGCCCATTGACCACTGACATCGCTCCGGGATACGATCACATCACTTCTGCAATCGGAGCGGCACAGATAGCGTGGTACGGTACGGCCATGATATGCTATGTAACTCCGAAAGAACACCTTAGCCTACCGGATAAAGAAGACGTACGGGCTGGTGTGGTGGCTTACAAAATAGCTGCACATGCAGCCGATCTGGCCAAGGGACACCCCGGAGTTCAGGTAAGGGACAATGCATTAAGTAAAGCCCGCTATGACTTCCGTTGGAAAGACCAGTTCAACTTGTCTCTTGACCCGGAAAAGGCTCTTGAATATTATCAAAGCGGCAGATTAGACCAAGATAGTGACCATTGCACTATGTGCGGGCCGCATTTCTGCGCAATGAAACTAACGAAACAAATGCACGATTGTGCTAAAGTAACAGAATAATATGGAATTATTTACTGAATTAATAAACCAATACGATTGGGAAGACATTAAATCACGCATCTATTCCAAAACGGCAAAAGATGTGGAACTTGCATTAGGCAAAAGCGGCAGCCTGAATGTAGATGATTTTATGGCATTGATTTCACCCGCCGCCCAGGCATACCTGGAACCAATGGCTGCATTAAGCCGTAAATATACACAGCAACGGTTCGGAAAAACCATACAGTTCTACATTCCGTTATACCTGACCAATTCATGCACCAATCACTGTGTGTACTGTGGATTCAACCACAATAACGATATTAAACGAATCATCCTGACTGACGAACAGATTATGCGGGAAGTAGAGGCTATCAAAGAAATAGGCGATTTCCGGCATATCCTACTGGTTACAGGAGAAAATCCGAGGGATGCCGGTTGCGACTACATTGAAAATGCCGTTAACCTGGTAAAACCTTATTTCTCTTCTATCTCCATTGAAGTTCAACCTTTAAAAGAAGATGAATATAAATGTTTAAGCGATGCCGGTGTAAATGCTGTATATTGCTATCAGGAAACATACAACAAATCCCGTTATAAAGTATACCACCCGAAAGGGATGAAATCAAAATTCGACTGGCGCCTGGACGCTTTTGACCGGATGGGAAAAGCTGGTATCCACAAAATAGGATTAGGTGTACTGATAGGTCTGGAAGACTGGCGTACCGACGCTACTTTTATGGCGCTCCACCTGCGCTACTTGCAAAAGACATATTGGAAAACAAAATATTCTGTTTCGTTTCCACGTATGCGTCCGCACGAAGGCAAAGAGTTCCAACCGAATGTTATCATGTCTGACAAGGAATTGGCACAAATCATTTTTGCATACCGCATATTTGATCATGATATAGAAATAGCCCTTTCCACCCGTGAAAACAATTCTTTCCGCGACAACATGACCACCTTGGGCGTTACTTCCCTAAGTGCCGGTTCTAAAACAGACCCGGGAGGTTATGCTGTCTATAAACAGGAACTGGAACAATTTGTTGTAAATGATGACCGTACTCCCGACGAAGTTCTAAGTGCAGTAAAAAGCCAAGGATACGAAGTTGTGTGGAAAGACTGGGATCAGAGTTTGCAATAAGATAAACAATCTGTTATAAAATAATAAAATCGGATAAGCATTTTACTTATCCGATTTTATTATTTTATATGGATTATAATTAAACTATTTCAGCCATTTATCCAGCCAATCAAAAAATGTGCGTTGCCATAAAATGCTATTCTGAGGTTTGGTAACCCAATGGTTTTCATCCGGGAATACCAATAATTCCGCCGGTACTCCCCTTAAAACAGCAGCATTAAATGCTGCCATTCCCTGAGAAGCTAAAATACGATAATCTTTCTCACCATGTATAACTAAAATAGGAGTGTCCCATTTATCCACAAATAAGTGAGGTGAGTTAGCATAAGATTTTTTAACCGTTTTATTTTCCTTATCCCAGTAAGGACCACCTAAATCCCAGTTAGCAAACCACATTTCTTCAGTTTCAAGATACTGTTGTTCCATATTAAAAAATCCGTCATGGGCAATAAAAGCTTTAAAACGCTTTTCATGATGCCCGGCCAGCCAAAATACGGAAAAGCCGCCGTAACTGGCGCCCACACAGCCCAAGTGCTCCTTATCAACATAAGCTTCTTTAGCCACTTCATCAATAGCGGACAAGTAATCTTTCATATTCTGCCCACCATAATCCCCACTAATCTGTTCTTTCCACTCTTCTCCAAAGCCAAGGACTCCACGGCGGTTAGGAGCTACAATAATGTAGCCATTAGCAGCCATCAACTGAAAATTCCATCGGTAAGACCAAAACTGGCTCACACCGGATTGAGGTCCGCCCTGACAATAAAGCAATATAGGATATTTTTTAGAAGAATCAAAATCCGGTGGAAAAATGACCCAGGCCAGCATTTGTTTATTATCTATCGTTTTAATCCACCGTTCTTCCACTTGTCCCATTTTCAACTGTGCCATAATATCCTTATTCTCATAAGACAATTCAATAGCTTCCCCGGTAGCTACATCGACAGAATAAATTTCACTTGGGGCACTCATTGATTGCCTTAAAGCAATCAACCTGCCACCGACCGGATAAGCCACCTGATAATCATGTGTACCCTGAGTTACTGAATTGATTTCACCTGTGACAATATCGGCCTTATATATTTGCGTTTTAGCCTGCCAGTTACTTACAAAATAAATGGTTTTATTATCATCTGCCCAAACCAGGCTTCCTACATTCTGATCAAAACCAACCGATAAATCCCGCTTTTCTCCCGAATTCACATTCATAATAAAAAGCCTGTTCTTATCAGACTCATAACCGTCACGTTCCATGCTTTCCCAAGCCAGCCATTGTCCATCCGGAGAAAACACAGGATTCACGTCATAGCCCATCATCCCTTCGGTAACATTCCGGGTTACTCCTGTTTTTACTTCATAAAAATAAATATCGGAGTTTGTGGAAACGGCATATTCCTTTCCTGTTTTTTTACGGCAAGTATAAGCTATAAGACTTCCATCTGGACTCCACGCCAACTGCTCTATTCCCCCAAAAGGTTTCATCGGACTTTCATAAGGTTCTCCATCCAACAAATCTTTCTCTCCGGAAACTCTATTTCCTTTGAAATCTGCAATAAACGGATGAGGTACGGTTTGTTTCCATTCATCCCAGTGCTTATACATCAAATCCGTTACAATAATACCACCTGCTTTCGGCAAATCCGGATATTTATCTACTGTACGTTCTCCTTGTTTCACATCTGCGATAAACAATAATTTTGTTTCATCCGGAGAAAACCGGAACGCATTTATACCTCCCTCCCGATCAGTCAATTGTTTTTTCCCTGTCCCGTCAACCTTCATCATCCACAATTGCATACTACCGGATTCATCGGAAAGAAATGCGATATGTTCACCATCATTCATCCACTTAAATCCGGATTTTTTATTTCCATTCCAGGTTAACTGTTTCTTACCGGAGCCATCCACATTCATCACAAACAGTTCGGTATTCCCCTTATCTTCCGGCACACTGTAATAAGTAACTGTATATAGAAACTTCTTTCCATCAGGTGAAATATCTATACCTCCAACCCGTCCTAAAGACCATAAAACTTCCGGTGACAGCAAACTGTCTGAGATCACTGGGTTTTGCTTACCGATAATAACTGCCTCTTCTTTTTTATTCTCACAACTCATAACTGATACAACGGCTATCGCCAGAATAATTAGTTTAAAATATTTTTTCATATGATTTTATATATACAAATGTAACTGTTCTGAATAAAGATTGTTCACCAGATGAAAACAATCAGGCAACAGCCAAAGTAAAAACGCTTGTTTTTATGTTTTTTGTTCTTTGTAGCGCATGGACACACGCCTCTACAGTAGAACCTGTTGTCAGAACGTCATCCACCAGCAAAACATGCTTATTTTCAAACACACCGGTATCTAACAAATAAAAAATTCCAAAAGTATTTTCATAACGTTCATAAACGGTTTTACTGGTTTGTGAAACATTATCCTTAATCCTTATCAAAGATTCGTTATCTACAGGCTTCCCCATTACGGAAGCAATTCCCCGGACAATCCATTCACTCTGATTATATCCCCTCTCCTTCCGTTTCTCCGGATGTAAGGGAACCGGTACTATTACATCAACCGAGTTAAAATCCTCCGATTCCATCAGTGCCACACCAGCATACTTTCCTAATTCAAAAGCTAATTTTTTATTCCCCTTATATTTAATTTGCACAAGTATTTTCTGAAAATCAGATCCTTTATGATAAAAGAAAAAAGAACTTGCACGAAACACATCCACCTTGCCCCAAAACCGTTGCTCAACAGGATTAGAGTTTAATAAATGATAATTTGTTTTAGGCAAATTATAAAGACAAGACAAACAAATGCACTTTTCCTGTCCAACCAAACAATTGCCACAAACAGGACAAATATCCGGAAAGATGATATCAAGCAAGGCTGTGACGGGATTCCATTTCATAGGTTAACTAAAAAGGAGCGCCCACCCTTTAGGTACAAAAATAATCAGTCCTCCTATAGCCGAAAAAACAGCACATACCAACACAGCTCCTGCGGCAATATCTTTGGCTCTGCCTGCCAATGGGTGATATTCCGGAGAAACCAAATCTACAAGGCTCTCAATTGCCGAATTAAACAATTCCGCACCAAAAACCAATCCGAAACAAAACAGGCAAAACAACCATTCCATCGTACTAATTTTAAATAAAAATCCACAAATCACTACCAAAACAGCAATAACCAAGTGAATTCTCATATTAGGTTCTGATTTCAAGGTCTGACCGATACCATGGAAAGCATACCCAAAACTCTTTATACGTTTATTCATTTTATATCAAACTATTTTATCAAGATCAAAAGTATTCAATGTTTCTTTCATGATTTCACTTACACTGGGATGGGGAAACACCTGTTTCTGCCACTGTTCTACGGTAAGGTTTTGCTCAATAGCCAATACCGCAGAAGAAATAATTTCCGACGAGGAATTTCCGAGTAAATGTACTCCAAGAATCTGGTCATTTGTTCCGACAAGAATTTTACAAAGGCCGTTTCCTCCTTCATTCTCAGCTACAAAACGGCCGGAATAAGTCATAGGCAATTTCAGTACCTCATAAGGAATATTTTTTTGCAGCAAAGTTTCTTCCGTTTCACCTACACCAGCCGCTTCCGGATTTGTATAAATAACTGACGGTATCGCTTTATAGCTCATCATGTCATATTCACCAAACATATAGTTTACGGCAACTTCAGCTTCTCTTACCGCTGTATGGGCTAACATGGAATGACCGGTTACATCTCCCGCCGCAAAAATACCCGGACAAGCGCTTTGCATATGTTCATCAACCACAATGCCTTTATTCGGTGTATATTCCAAAGAAAAATTTTCCAGTCCGATTCCAGAGACATTGGGTCTCCGCCCTACCGAAACGAAAATTCTTTCTACCGGGAATTCATGAACAGTACCCTCCTGCTCAAAATACAATTTTTTATCTTTTACTTCCGTTACCACTGCAGATAAACAGAATGTAACTCCTTTTTTTGTCAACTCTTCCCTCAGCGCTTTAGCCACTTCTGCATCTGCTGTATTAAATAAGATTTCATTCTGCATTTCAAAAACAGTGACTTCAACCCCCAGACTATTATATAATCCGGCAAATTCCACTCCGATAACCCCACCTCCTATAACAGCAATTCGGGAAGGCAGTTCTTTTGACAATAAAGCCTCCCGATTAGTCCACACTTCGTCCGGCAGCAAGCCTATGATAGGAGGCATAATATTCTGAGAACCGCTACACACTAAAACGTTACGACATACATATTCCTCTCCATCGGAAGAAAGCGCAAAACCTTTTTCATCTCGCCCACTGATACAAGCTTCCCCTGTAACGACCAAAATATCAGGATGATTTAATTTGGCTCGAATACCTGCATTCAGCTTACGAACAACTTTATTTTTACGGGCTACAATCTTAGAATAATCAAAACCCGGAGTTTCCGTAAGAATTCCATATTTAGATGCAGACCGGATATTTTCCAGTAATTTTGTACTATAAAGCAAAGTTTTAGTGGGTATGCAACCTTCATTCAGACAGACTCCTCCAAGTTCATTTTTCTCAAAAAGAATCACTTTCATCCCTAATTTTGCAGCATGTTCCGCAGCTGTATAACCAGCCGGGCCTCCTCCTATAATTCCAAGATCATACATAGATTGCGGTACTTAATTTATAAAACAAAAAAAGTTTGTTCTGATACAAATATATATCAAAACAAACTCTTAGTCAATAAAAAAACGGTTTATTTTTTCTCCTTCAGGATATCACGTATCTCTGTAAGCAACACTTCTTCTTTTGTAGGAGCAGGAGGCGCAGCGGGTTTAACTTCTTCCTCTTTCTCTTTATGGGTAGTCAACTTATTAATCAGACGAATCATCATAAAAATAGAGAACGCAATAATAAGAAAATCAAAAGTTACCTGTAAAAAATTACCATAATTCAGAGTTACGGCAACTTCCTGTACCCCTTCCACAACCCGTGCCGGACGAAGCACCAGTTTCAAGTCTGTAAAATTTACTCCTCCTACAAGCAATCCAATAGGCGGCATTATAATATCTGCGACCAAAGAAGATACTATCTTACCAAATGCTCCCCCGATGATGACACCGACTGCCATATCAACGACATTGCCACGCATGGCAAAATCCTTAAATTCTTTAAAGAATCCCATATCAAAAATAATTTAATTAATAATTCACATTTTTTTCTTTTATAAGAAATAACGACTTTAAAGTAACTTTTGTTCTGAATTATTATAATTTATTGATATATGTAGGAAATAAATCAATCCGATTGTCAAATAATAACAAATGTAAGGCATTTTATAACAACTATAATTTATTTGTTATTTCATTATCAATAAAAAAACACTAATTTTGTGACCAGAATTCTCAAACTAAAAAATATAAACATTATGGTAAGTTACAAAGAACTGGGATTGGTTAATACCAAAGAAATCTTCAGAAAAGCAATGGAAGGCAAGTATGCAATTCCTGCCTACAACTTCAATAACATGGAACAAATGCAGGCTATTATCTCTGCTTGTGTTGAAACAAAATCTCCTGTTATTCTTCAGGTTTCAAGCGGTGCGCGTAAATATGCAAACCAGACTTTACTTCGTTACATGGCTCAGGGAGCTGTAGAATATGCAAAAGAATTAGGATACGAAATTCCTATCGTTCTTCACTTAGACCACGGAGATACTTTTGAACTTTGCAAAAGCTGTATCGACATGGGATTCTCTTCTGTTATGATCGACGGTTCTCACCATTCATACGAAGACAATATCGCTTTAACTAAAAAAGTAGTAGAATACGCTCACGCTCACGATGTAACCGTAGAAGGAGAACTTGGCGTATTGGCCGGAGTTGAAGATGATGTTGTTGCAGAACACCACACTTATACTCGTCCTGAAGAAGTTATCGACTTTGTAACTCGTACCGGTGTAGACTCATTAGCTATTTCTATAGGTACTTCTCACGGAGCAAACAAATTTACTCCTGCACAATGTACTCGCGATGAAAACGGTATCTTAATTCCACCTCCATTGCGTTTTGACATTCTGGAAGAAATTGAAAAGAAAATCCCTGGATTCCCTATCGTATTACACGGAGCTTCTTCTGTTCCACAAGAATATGTAAAAATGATCAACGAATACGGCGGTGCATTGAAAGATTCTATCGGTATTCCTGAATCTCAATTACGTAAAGCAGCTTCTTCTGCTGTATGTAAAATCAATATCGACTCTGACGGACGTTTGGCTATGACTGCTAAAGTACGTGAAGTATTTGCTACTAAACCAGCAGAATTCGACCCACGTAAATACTTAGGTCCTGCTCGTGACGAGTTGAAAAAAATGTACATGCGTAAAAACATTGAAGTATTGGGAAGTGCAAACAAAGCATAATAAACACCCTTACTTATAAAATAAAAAATAGAGAGAGTTGACTGAAAAGTCAACTCTCTCTATTTTTTATTCTTTGTTTTTATCTTGACAAACCCGATCTATCCAAACGAACCACATTAGTCCGAAACAAACCATTTCCCTTTAAAAAGCCTGAGCCAATTCCGGTTCTTCAACAGCGGACTGACTAAAACTATCTATCTCGGATAAAATTTCCTGCTTTACAACAAAAAAGCTATCTACCAATTCCGGTTTCACCGGAGTTGCCGGAGGGGCTTCCATCTTTAAAGGATCAATAGGAGTGCCATTTTTATATACCCTAAAGTCCAGATGAGGCCCGGTAGAAAGGCCTGTAGAACCAACGTAACCAATTACCTGCCCCTGCTGCACACGCGTTCCTTGAGCCATTCCTGCAGCAAATTTACTCAGATGCATATATGTGGTGGTATAAGTGGCATTATGTTTCACTTTAATATAGTTTCCACCTCCATTTTTCTGATAACCTTTTGCTATAACCACCCCATCGCCTATTGACTTAACCGGAGTCCCAACAGGAGCTGCATAATCTACCCCATGATGTGAACGATATCTTTTCAATACCGGATGAAAACGGGAATTTGTGAAACGGGAAGTGATTCTGAAAAAATCCAGCGGAGCTTTCAAAAAAGCTTTCCGGGTACTATTTCCGTTTTCATCGAAGAAAGTCCTGACATCATCCTGTACAAAAGGAATAGCCACATAATCTTTTTTATTATGAGTAAAAATAACCCCTTCAATGGACGATATTGCCAAAGGAATAGTATCATCCACAAAAGCTTCTTCATAGATCACCTTAAAGCCATCTCCCTTCTGTATTCCAAAGAAATCAATCTGCCAAGCAAAAATATCTGACAACTCCAACGCCAGCATAGGGCTTACGCCACTTTCAGTTACAGCATTCCATAAGTTACTTTCCACCACACCTTCTGCATACTGACGTTTGGTAGTAATAGGTTTCACGTAAGTTTCGGTAGTAACAATGCTGTCGCCGATATTAACGATGGCAAAATCAGTTCTGGACTTTGCAAAAACAATATGATTAACACAAGGAAGAGTATCCCGGGAGGTAAATACATAATAGGCCATCCCCGGACGAAGACTCTTAGGATTGATAATATCTGACGATGACTTTACAATACGGTCTATTTCTACCCCGGAAAAACCTAAAGCAGAATAAATAGCAGATAAATTATCCCCGGACTTTATTTTATATTCCTGAACATCCAAAGAATCAATACAAATATCAAACATATAAACCCGATTATCTTCTTCTACGGGTTGTATTTCAGCATTTGATTCTTTTTTCGTATCTTTACAGGATAAAAAAACAAATCCTAACAAAATTGTCAGGATATAAATAAAGTTTTTCATTTCTTATATCACATTTATATACAACAAAGTTAATTCCTTTTTATTTGAATACCATGATAAAAAAACTTAATCTTTTTTTGTTAGAATAGAAGAAAAATCAAAATTTGTATCATCCTTTTCCAAGACTTGGGTGTCTAATGTTATATAAGCAAAGATAACAAGATCATAACAATAAAATTATCAGCTTGTTATTAACAAAATAATGTAGTATTTTGCAAAAAAGTTACAATTTTTCATGAAGAAAAGAATTCTCTCATATCATTTACTGGGTATCGCACTGATTATAAGTATTGCGATGCTGAACGTATTCTTATGGGAAAAGAATTCCGATAATTTCCTGAATAAAGTAACTGTGACGGAATCAAATGAGTCGCCAACAACAAACGACCATCATTTTACAGCCTTTGATACTTCCTGTATTCAGAATGTCGTATTAAGGAGTCAGCCTTCCGGAGCACAAATAACTGCAACAAAAGCGAATCAAGGAAACGGCCTTATCAAGACTTTTTTCGATTCTCTTTTGGCACAACAACATTTGCACACCACTAAGTCAATATATGTTTCATTCTATGCTGAAAAGCAACTAAGGGGATATTATATATATGCCCTTTGTAAACTATTGATTTAAAAACCAACCTATATAGTTTCATTACTATATAATTATGACAATACATCTTTCATTTAGTTCATACAACTGAAATGGAAGATATTTGTCATTTCATACTATTCATCATCTTACATATATATTTCATCAGCATACTTCAAAACACAGGTATGCATATATTTATTTATACAATTCTATTATGGAAAACAAAATATCAATAGAACAAGTTCTTGACAATTCTGAAAATAATATCGTTTATAAAAAGAAACAACCAATCACATATAGTATTATACTTATCATTTTAGGAATAATACCTTTTGTCCTAATCCTAAGTAAAAATCTTTCTGAAGATTCCGGAGTATTAACTCCTCTGCTTTTCATCCTGGGAGTAGCCTTGCTTGTATGGGGAATCATATCCATATTCTTTCGTAAAACGCATTATGTATTCAGAGAAAACAACCAAAAAATTTCATTCTCCGAACTTTTATTCGATATAAAAGAACGTGATAAACTAATCAGGTTAATCTCCGAAAGAAATTTACAAGCGATAAAAGATTTGAAATCATCCGGACATGATGCACTGAAACTACGCATAGCCCTGACTAATGACGGGAAAGCCTGCTACTCACAAGTAGTTACATATATTCCCTTTGAATTCGTAAATGCGAATGAAGTTCAGACACACTCACCGGAAGAAGCTGAAATAATGAAAGAAATAATAAAAGAAAAGAAACAATAAGAATTTCACAGAATATAAAAATAAAAGGAGGCAAAAGCCTCCTTTTATTTTATGATAAAATCCTCATGTATTAGTAACCTCTAATAGCAGCGATTCCAGGTAATGTACGTCCTTCAATTGCTTCAAGCAAAGCACCACCACCTGTTGATACGTAGGATACTTTATCTGCAATACCGAATTTATTTACGGCAGCTACAGAGTCACCACCTCCAACTAAAGAGAAAGCTCCGTTTTTGGTAGCTTCAACAATAGCTTCACCTACAGATTTTGTTCCATGAGTAAAGTTTTCAAATTCAAAAACTCCGGTAGGACCATTCCAAAGAATAGTTTTAGAAGATTTGATAACGTCTGCAAAAATCTTTTCAGTTTCAGGACCTATGTCCAATCCCTGCCATCCGTCAGGTATTTCATTAACCGGAACAAATTTAGTATTAGCATCATTACTAAAGCTATCTGCAATCTTAGTATCAACAGCCAATACAAGGTTTACACCGTTTTTCTTTGCTTTTTCTATCAGTTCAAGAGCTAAATCCAGTTTATCGTCTTCACAAATAGAATCACCTATTTTTCCGCCTAAAGCCTTGGTAAAGGTATAAGTCATACCACCAGCGATAATCAGGTTATTAACTTTAGTCAACAGGTTTTCTATGATTTCTATTTTTGAAGATACTTTAGAACCACCCATAATTGCAGTAAACGGACGGTTAATATCAGACATTACTTTCTGAACTGCAATTACTTCTTTTTCCATCAGATAACCAAACATTTTGTTATCTGCGTCAAAATAATCTGCAATCAAAGCAGTAGAAGCGTGTGCACGGTGAGCTGTACCGAAAGCATCGTTTACATAACAATCAGCATAAGAAGCTAATTTTTTAGTAAATGCTTTCTGTTTTTCTTTCACTTCTTTCTTAGCAGCTGCTTTTTCTTCGTCAGTTGCAGTTTCCGGCAAACGAGGTTTACCTTCTTCTTCTTCATAAAAACGAAGATTTTCAAGCAATAAAGCTTCACCCGGTTTCAAAGCTGCAGCCATCTGAGCAGCTTCGTCGCTGGCACAATCAGGAGCAAATTTAACTTCAACACCTAATAACTCAGATACATGTGACAAAATTGATTTTAAAGAATATTTAGGATCCGGATTTTTTTTAGGACGTCCCATGTGAGAAGCAATGATAGGGCTTCCACCGTCTGCCAGAATTTTCTTCAACGTAGGTAAAGCACCACGGATACGGGTGTCATCGGTAATATTAAAGTTTTCATCCAGAGGCACATTAAAGTCTACACGGACAAAAGCTTTTTTACCTGCAAAATTAAAATTGTCAATAGTTTGCATAATGTTATTATTTTTAATCGTTTAATGATTATATTGATTTCAATAGGCAAGCAAAGGTATAAAAAATATTTCAGACGGAATATCCTATTTCTGTTAAGCCTGCTAATAAAAAGTATATTTCCGTAAAGAAATAAAAAAAGCTATCAGGACATTTCCTGATAGCTTTTTTTACAACATATAAATCAACTATTTACTAATAATAACTTTACTTCCGTTTACATAACCCTTTATAGTGATTACATAATTTCCGACTGGCAATTCTCGAGTGAAAGTAGCTTCCGATACCTGTTCGGTAAAGATCATACGGCCGCTTACATCATAACCGGAAATTACTACCTGATCACTCAAGCCGGTTACATATAAAGTCTGACCGGATACATACATATCCACACCTGCACTCTGTAATTCATCAATACCGGTCTTAAGCGCCAAATCATCCATTGCTTTCTGAAGGGCAACTTTTGCTACATCAACTGCAGCCTGATTAGCAGCTGTTTCCAATGCTGATTCTGCGGCGTTTAATGCACTCTTGAATGCTGACCAGCTTTCGGCCGTATAATCAGCTTCTTTCTTTTCTTTGGCTGTCGCTACCAAAGCACGCAAATCTTTTACATTAACCAATCCGGATATAGCATTGAGTAAAGCGCCTTGTGCATTTGCTACAGTAGAAGTTGAAAGAGCTGTTTCTATAGCTGCATTGGCTGTTCCCAAAGCTGTAGTATAAGCAGTCCAGCTTACTGTAGTATAGTCGGATTCTACAAAGTCTTTTCCTGAAGCTATTGCTTCTTTCAGCTCTACAACGCTAATCAATCCGTTAGCGGCAGCGGTCAATGCACTTGCTGCATTATTTACTTCACTTTGTGTTGTGGCATTAACCAGAATTCCTTCTGCAGCTGTCAATGCATCAGATAATACTTTCCAGCTAGCTACAGAGTAATCGTCTTCTTTCAGATTTGAAGCCTCTACGTCTGCAATGCTTTCTTTCAGATTTACCAAACTTACCAGGTTATTCACTATCGTTTGCAAAGTGGCAATAGCGCTATCTACTTCATCCTGACTGGTAGCTGATTGAAGAACAGTTTCTGCATCGACAATACCGGCTTGTAAAGCATCCCAGCTAGCAGGAGCATAATCTTCGACTTTCAATGCTTTTGAGGAATCCACCAAACTTTGTAAATCGGCTATATTAATCAAGCCATCTATTGCTGCCTGTAACCGACTTACCGCCCCATTCACTTCTGCCTGATCTGTAGCTGAATCCAATATAGATTTGGCATCAATCAATTCATCCTGCAAAACAGACCAGGTAGAACCGGTATAATCTGTTTCAACTAACTCTTCTGTAGAAGCTATCAGATTCTTTAAAACAGAGATATTAACAAGAGCATCCATCGCACTTTGTAAAGCAGTCATGGCTGCTTCTATTTCTTCATCGGTTGCTTCTGCTGTTAAAGCTTTGGCAGCAGCTAACGCTGGCTCAAAAGAAGCCCATGTTAAACTAGTATAATCTTCAGCAACCAAAGCTTCTGCCAAAGAAATCATATAAGCCAATGACAATTTTTTATTTTCTACTAATTTCCACTGGCTGGCATCGCCATCATTTTTGTCTGAAGCTGTATTTTGATTAGCTCCGGTATTATTGGCACCAAAATATTTATTACGTAAAAACTTGATCAATAAATAACCATTTTCCAGTTCAAACAGCTGAACATTGGTAGCCTCCGTATCAGCTAAATCACCAGACTGAAAATATACAGCATAACTACTTGGATTAGCCAGATATTCTCCTGACGGATAACGGCGGATATTATACACATTTGCTTTTCCGTCCACTCTTGTAAGCGTAATAGGATATACATCTGAAGCAGAAGAATCGCTACCACGAACCGATACGCGAGTACCTTCGCTGTCATTTTCACGTCCTAGATAATTACCTCCTTTACCCTGAAGATAATATACTTTCGATGTATTAAATGAAAGTATCTGAGAGTTGTTATAAGTATCTATTGCTGCCTGCAGTTCTACAACGGCAGCATCAGCCTCAACCTGAGTAAGAACTTCCGTTTCTAAAATATTTTTTGCGATATTAATAGAACCTTGTAGTTCTGCACGTGTTTCCGGCAAGAATTCTCCAGGATCAGAACCTTCAACCGTCTCACTCAGACGTGCTTCTGCAGCAGCAACCAACTCTTGCAATGCAGTTCTATCCGCCAATTTAGCCAATTTATAACCATCCATAGCCGCTGTCAAATCCACAACAGAAACATCAACCTGTTCCTGAGTTGCCTCTGCACTGTCATAAATAGCTTGGGCTGCATCTATTGCAGCTTTAAATGCATCACGGTCAGCTTTCTGATACTGTCCTGCACCTGTTCCCTCTTCAGTTTCATCATATAATGAACTAGCTTCAGTCAAAATACCTTTTAAACCAAGTTTATTTACTTCACCATCAGGAACAATAGCAAACAGTTCCCAATTCACATTAGACAAAGTAGCATAAGTTCTTAATACTTTACCAGAAGTAGTACCTTCAAAACGCATAAAACGTCCGGCCTCCTGTGTTTTGATCGTAAAATATTGAACTCCGTTTACCGTTTTTTCATAAGTAGGAATAAAAACAGTAGTCACTTCCGTTGGTTTATTACCACTACCTGTTCCTTTCCCCCCAATGGTATCAATTGCAACTGTATTACGTCCGCCATCACCAGTAGTATAACGCGCAAACAGATAACTAGTTGTATTTCCTCCAGACTTATTAGTTTCATATTCATATTTTTTGGGAACAATACGGTATTCACCTTTCTGTCCATCTTCCACTTCTTCAAAACGGAATAACTGGTCTTCAGACAACTCGGTTTTAAACTGAATTTGTCTATCCGAACCCGCAACCCAATACCCCATAGTAGGATCTGCCATAACAACACGATACCATTGTCCCGGAGTCGGATTCAATTGCGGAAGTTTTTCAGAAGCAAGATATGTCGCTATAGCCTCATTCAATGCTATGATTTCATTTGCCATGACTTCCGGATCATAAACAGTAAGTCCGGTAGTAGCCTTTGTTATAGCTGCTTCCAAGGCTGCCTTTTCCGCATCGCCAAATCCCCAGCTTGATTCCTTAATCAGAGTATTTTTCGCTTCTACAATTGCCTTATTTAAGTTATCTGTATTTTTAGTAGCCCCTTTCAACGTTGTTAAAATCTGATTTGAAGCTTCCGTATCCTTCACTTGTTCTTCTGTCACGTTTAATGCAGCATCAATCGAATCATTTAAAGCTGTTTTAACTGCATCAGAAAAGCCCTCTGCCAAATCCAAAGTTTTTGCTCCTGAGATAGCGCTTTCATAACTGATAGCGACACTGACCCAATTCTTTAATTCAATATACGCAGGATCTTCTTCGGACACAACTTCTGAAGCTGCCTGAATGGCTGTCTCCAACAAAGTTTTTATTGTAGCCGGTACATTATCATTCTTCGCCAATTCATTGGCTTCTTTAATTTTGAACTCAATTAAATAAGCACCTGGTTCTTTATCAATAGGATAAATTAACCATTGATTGTTATTACCATTACCTCCCTTATTTGAATAAACATTTTTATCATTGCCACCATCAACTCCTAAACCGTCAGTCTTTCCAACATTACGTATAGCAACGTATCCATCGGCAATATAATCAAGCCAATATTCCGTGCCGGCAGTGTTAAATTCAGAATTCCAAGAACCCGTTGAAGCAACAAAATCAGAACCGGAAACAGACTGAATTTTATATCTTTTCTGCCCGTCAACTTCTTCCATCGCTACAAATTTAAATTGCTGATATTCTCCTTTCGCATTATCGGCAGTAACCACATAAGCCCCTGCTGAATAATCTGCAGGCCTTGTTAGCACCAACGATGTTCCTTTGTTTTGAATATAATAAGTCGTGTTCCCGTCTGGGACAAAATCAAAGGCTTTTGCTCCCAGATTTCCCAAAAGGATGGAACAAAAGACCAGTAGAAAAGAAAGATTGATTTTTTTCATAATACTATAAAAATTAAAGTAAATAATTATCCATTAGCCTAAAACATAACAAACATACAAATAAAACATATGATTACGACTTCCGGGTTAAAAAAAGAATCAATATTTGGATATTTTCTCTTCATTTTATTAAAAACAAAAACATCCTTTTCCTACTTAATTAAAAAAGGGACAGACAGAAATGAAATTAATTTCATTTCTGTCTGTCCCTTTTTCCCCTTTTTATCGGGTAATTTCAATACTTTTATCTGCTGATAATTACTCTACTTCCGTTTACATAACCTTTTATAGTGATTACATAATTTCCGACTGGCAATTCTCGAGTGAAAGTAGCTTCCGATACCTGTTCGGTAAAGATCATACGGCCGCTTACATCATAACCGGAAATTACTACCTGATCACTCAAACCGGTTACATATAAAGTCTGACCGGATACATACATATCCACACCTGCACTCTGTAATTCATCAATACCTGTCTTAAGCGCCAAATCATCCATTGCTTTTTGAAGAGCAACTTTTGCTACATCAACTGCAGCCTGATTAGCAGCTGTTTCCAATGCTGATTCTGCTGCATTCAATGCACTCTTGAATGCTGACCAGCTTTCGGCCGTATAATCAGCTTCTTTCTTTTCTTTGGCTGTCGTTACCAAAGCACGCAGATCTTTCACATTAACCAAACCTTTGATAGCGGCATCTAATGCTGATTTGGCATTTACTACCGTTGATTCGGAAACGGCTGTTTCTATAGCAGTATTGGCTGTTCCCAAAGCTGTAGTATAAGCAGTCCAGCTCACTGTGGTATAGTCGGATTCTACAAAGTCTTTTCCTGAAGCTATCGTTTCTTTCAAGCTTATCACATCAATCAATCCATTGATAGATGCCGTCAATGTGCTTAACGCATTATTAACTTCATTTTGTGTTTCGGCATTAATCATCACCCCTTCTGCAACTGTCAACGCATCGGACAATACTTTCCAGCTAGCCACGGAATAATCGGACTCGTTTAATTCAGAGGCTTCTACATCAGCAATACGATCTTTCAAATTCACCAAACTTACCAGGTTATTCACAATCGTTTGCAAAGCAGATATTGCACTATCTACTTCATCCTGACTGGTAGCAGACAGAAGAATAGCTTCCGCATCGGCAATACCGGTTTGTAAAGCCTCCCAGCTAACAGGAGCATAGTCTTCAGCTTTCAATGCTTTTGATGAATCTACCAAACGTTGTAAATCGGCGATATTGATCAAACTATCTACTGCTGCCTGCAATTGATTTACTGCATTATTTACTTCTGCCTGATTAGCAGCTGATTCTAACAACGATTGAGCTTGAGCCAATACTTCCTGCAAAGCAGACCAGGTAGAACCTATATAATCTGTTTCAACAAGAGCTTCTGCTGTAGCTACCAAGGCTCTTAGTGCTGATATATTGACAAGACCATCCATCGCATTCTGCAAAGCACCCATGACTGCTTCTATTTCGTCATCGGTTGCTTCCTCTGATAAAGCTTTTGCAGCAGCCAATGCCGGTTCAAAAGAAGCCCATGTTAAACTAGTATAATCTTCAGCCACCAAGGCTTCTGCCAAAGAAATCATATAAGCCAATGACAGTTTCTTATTTTCCACCAATTTCCACTGGCTGGCATTCCCATCATCCTTATTAGAAGCCGTATTCTGGTTCGCATCTGTATTATTAGCTCCGAAATAGGCATTACGTAAGAACTTAATCAACAAATAACCATCTGCTATTTCAAACAATTGTACATTGGTAGCCTCCGTATCGCCTAAATCTCCTGACTGAAAGTATACAGCATAACTACTTGGATTAGCCAGATATTCTCCGGACGGATAACGGCGGATATTATACACGTTTGCTTTTCCGACCACTCTTGTAAGAGTAATAGGATATACATCTGTTGCTGAAGAATTATTTCCACGAGTTGTTACACGAGTGCCTTCACCTTCATTTTCACGTCCTAGATAATTGCCGCCTTTACCCTGAAGATAATAAACCCGGGATGTATCAATAGACAAGTTTTCTAAACTATTATAAGTATCTAACGCTGTCTGTAAGTCAGCAACAGCAGCATCAGCTTCTACCTGAGTCAGCACTTCTGCAGCCAAAACATTCTTTGCAAGGTTAATAGACCCCTGCAGTTCAGCACGTGTATCCGGCAGGAACTCTCCCGGCTTCGTACCTTCGGTAGTTTCGTTCAAACGTGCCTGGGCTGCCTCAATCAAGTTCTGCAATACAGTTCTATCAGCCAATTTAGCCAATTTATATGTTTCCATGGCTTCATGCAACTCTGAAACCGATGCGGCTATTGCATCACTATCGCCTTCTTCCAACACTTTTTCAGCAGTTGCTTTTGCTGCTTCCAGAGCATCGCGGTCTGCTTTCAGATACTGGCCCGCTTCCGTACCGGCTGTAGTTGAAGCTAACAGTTCCTCTGCTTCACTAATCATGGCAGCTAATTCCCCTCCTACATATTCAGAAGATTTTATAATACGCCACTTGTCCCTATTATTAATTGAACTGGAACGAACAATATTCGCATTAAGCTCTGTAGGGCATTTTAACCCACGTGACTGCAAATTAAAAATAGTGAAATAAGCATTACCATTTATTGTCTGAGGAGCATATGTTACATTCCAACGGCTACGTTCTGGATTAGTTTCCATTTTAGGTTTCGCTTTCATATTATCAGAAGAAGCCGCCCCATCTTGAATAATATAATCTTCAGTTCCGGAAACTTTTATATAATATGCCACAGGATTTGTACCTTCTATCGCTTCAAATTCAAAATCTCCCACCTGATCTCCCGTAGGTACAGCCGCTACAGACAAACGCACATTAGAACCATTATATACCATCACTCCATCTATTCCGGTAACATCGGATGTCGCAACAATTCGGTATTTAACACCTTCCAGAGGAGTGAATGACGGTTCTTTTTCAGAATCCAAATAAGTTTTTGTTGCATTATTTAATGTTTCAATAGCTGCTGATATTACTGTTGCATCATACGAACTAATACCCAATACTGCAGTTAATGCGTTATTTAAATTAGTTTTTTCTGCTTCACCAAAGCCCCCGGCTGACTGCTTACTCAAAGCTTCCCGTGCATCAACAATCGCCTTTATCAGATTTTGATTTATATTCAGCACCTCATCCAAACCAGTTAAAACAGTTTTTGCCTGTTCTACCCCTGATACAGCCAAAGCTTCTGTTACAGAAGAACTCAATTTCCCATTTACAACCGTTGGATATCCTTCCGGATACACTAAGCCAGATGCTGTAGTTATGCCACTTTCCAAACCTGCAGCTAAAACAACCAATTCTTTTAACTCTGTAACAACAGGATCTTCAACACCCGGCTCACCCGGTTCTACTTGAAGAGCTGCCTGTATTGCTTCATCAAGCAGAGTTTTAATCGCAGCAGGGACATTATCTTTCTCTTTCAAAGCTGAAGCTTCACTAATAACACTTTCAAGTCCTTCTGCATTTGCCACTGCATTTTTCAAATTTTTAGTTGTATCAGCAATTTGTTCTACAGTCGTAATTGCCAAAGCATTCGTTATTGTTGTTTTTAAAGCTTCTTTCAAAGCTACAGGCAAAGTTTCTTTCTCAGAAAGAGCCTTTGCTGCAGCTACAGCTTCATTTAATTCTTTTAACTGAGAACTCAATGTTTCCAACTCAGAAGTCAATGTTTTCACTGACTCTATTTGAGCTGGATCTGTACTTTCAAGCAACGTTTTTCCTGTATTTATTTTTTCAACAAAAATTGTTTTAACCACAGGAGGGATATTCACGTCAGAACCTAAAAAAGCTTCCGCACTTTCTACAACAACACTCAATTTTGCTTTATCCATCTCCAATAAATCAGCATCGGTTATTTCACGAATAGCGATTTTACAATCAGCGTTTGTTAATGTTTTTCCATCTCCTCTGACACAACTTCCTGTAGATTTAGCATCATCTGCCGAATCAAAACGAAGATAACGACCAGAATCCATCTGTTTATAATTATAAAATTTTACTCCGTCAATCGTTTCCACATACTCCATAATATAAGTAGTTTTACTACTTTTGGATTTCTGAGTATCCAAGCATTTATCACGATCACCAAAATAACAATCATTCTTTTCCAAGTAGATGTGCCATTGACCTCTGGTTATATCTTTCTCAAACTTAATAAAATTATCTTCGGACAATCCTTCTTTATGTCTTACATAATCTGACAAATAAGCATACCAATCATCTTTCCCTTCTACAGCACAATACATTACATATCTTTTCTCCGGATCCGGATTAAAAACATTTGGATCTTCCGGAACAATCAGTTCATTCTGATACAATATAATAGCTGTTTCCAATGCACTCGCTGCGGCATCTATCGACTCTTGTGTAGCAGAAGACAATTCCAATTCCGATTGAGCGGTAGAAACTGCGGCATCAAAAGCCAGCCGAGCAGCTTCTGGATATTTCCCGGTTTCAGTTCCAACTTCTGTCGTGTTCTGCAATTCTACCGCTACATTAATTATATCAATCAAACCCTTTTTAAATATCTGCCCATCTTCAAGAATTGCCAATTTATACTCAAGAGTTGTTCCCAACGATTTTTCATTACGTACATTTCCCCCACTAAATCGTAAATATCGACTTCCTCCACTAAGATTAAAATTATAGTAAACTATACCATCAATAGTTTCTGCATATTGCATTTTATATTTCTGTGCAGAAGCTTTATCTGATTGAGAATTCAAAGCACCTGACCTATTATGGAAATAAACATTTGAATTTTTAATATAAATCAAATATTCTCCCTCTTCTCCAACTTGTTCAAACTGAATTAACTGATCTTCAGAAATACCTTCTTTATAAGAGACATAACTTGAACCTTTAAACGCAAATCCCACTGCTTCCGGATCTGCACAAAAAATTCGGTACAACTTCCCCGCATCCGGATTAAAAACAGGATCTTGCGCCTTCAATCCCAAACTCCCCAATAGGAAGATACAGGATAACACTAAAAATGAAAGATTAATTTTTCTCATAATATCAAAATTTAAAGTATATAATTGCTATTTATATCTATATTTCTCACCAAAACACATTATTTATCTTTGCAAGTTTAATTTTAAATTAAATGATGCAAGTTCAAATATTCTTCAATAATTACCTATTTTCTATTCTTTTCATCAATATGAAGGACAAAATCAAAAAAGACAAATAAAACAAGAGTGAAAAAATACAGATATTGAGCAGAAAAACTTTCAATAAAAGACAAAACAAAAAAAGACGGGGAGAAAAATTTTTCTCCCCGTCCTGACTTTACTTCCCTCCGGCTTTAAGATTTTCTCCTTAAAACAGGAAAATCTGATTTTTATTTACTGATAACTAAAGCACTTCCGTTTACATAACCTTTTATAGTGATTACATAATTTCCGGCAGGCAATTCATGAGTGAAAGTAGCTTCTACTGCCTGTTCAGTAAAGATCATACGGCCGCTTACATCATAACCGGAAATTACCACCTGATCATTCAAACCGGTTACATATAAAGTCCGACCTGATACATACATATCTATACCTGCACTCTGCAATGCTTCAATACCGGTCTTAAGTGCCAAGTTATCTATTGCTTTCTGAAGAGCATCTTTCGCACTGTCTGCTACGGTCTGATCTGCAGCTGTTTCCAACGCTGATTCTGCAGCGTTTAACGCGCTCTTGAATGCAGACCAGCTTTCTGCGGTATAATCAGCTTCTTTCTTTTCTTTAGCTGTTGTTACCAAGGCACGCAGATCTTTTACATTAACCAAACCTTTGATAGCGGCATCTAATGCCGATTTAGCATTTGCTACTGTTGATTCGGAAACAGCTGTTTCTACAGCGGCATTAGCTGTTCCCAATGCAGTATTATAAGCAGTCCAGCTTGTTGTTGTATAATCTGATTCTACAAAATCTTTTCCTGATTCAATAACAGTTTTCAGATCTGTTACATTAATCAAACCATTAAGTGCAGTAGTTAATGCATTCAAAGCGTTATTTACATCCATTTGTGTTTCAGCCGTTTCCTGCACAGCTTCTGCTGTAGCCAAAGCATCAGCCAATGCTTTCCAGCTGGCTACGGAGTAATCACCTTCTTTTAACTCAGAAGCCTCAATATCAGCTAAATTGGCTTTTAGTGCTGTAATATCAATTAAAGCGTCAATAGCAGTCTTTAAATCAGAAACTGCCGCAACGGAAGCTTCCTGAGAGTCTAATGTTTCCAACGCAGCATTTGCTGTTGTCAACGCTGTCTGCAATGCAGCCCAACTACCGGTAGTATAATTATTTTCATCCATTTCCGCCACAGACTCAATAAGAGTTCTCAAATCCACTACATTAACAAGGGCTTCAACAGCAGTCTTAAGAGTTTCGGCTGCCAAATCAGCAGTTTCCTGTGTTTCGGCAGTTTCCAATGCTGTATTAGCTGTTTCCAACGCTGCTTTCATAGCAGTCCAGCTTACTTTAGAATAATCTGCTTCAACCAGTTCGGTAGTCAATGCGATGGATTCTTTTAGTGCTGAGATATTTATTAAAGCTGCCATTGCCTTATCAAGCTCATTCATTGCAGCATCGACGGTTTCCTGAGGTGTATTCGGTTCCAATGCAGATTTCGCAGAAGTCAATGCAGTTTGTAAAGCAGTCCAACTCGTAGAGGTATAATCTTCAGCTTTCAAATCTTCCGCCATGTAAACCAATAACTGTAAATCACGTTCTACCAAATTATCCATTGCTGATTTTAATCCGGAAACAGCTCCCGCCAATTCTTCTTCCGTAGCATTATCAATATCATCATTCACTGCTTTTGCCTTAGTCAATTCTTCCTGCAAAGCCGCCCATGTACTGGCAGTATAACCTTCTCCAGAAAGAGCTTCAGCAGCAGCAATCAAATTAGGCAAAGAAAAGTAATTGTAAGGCACCAATCTCCAGTGACGTTTATTATCCCCATCATTTGCTCCTTTATTTGTATATATTTCAGAACCTTCTGCTTCATTATCAGGACCAATGTAAGCGTTTTTCACGAATTTCAACAAATAAAATTCATCATCTACCGCTTTTACTTCAATATCAACATTATTATCTTTCGGTTTAAAATAAGAATTCCAGCTATTAAAAGTCAAATATTCATCTTCCTCCAAGTCTGCAAATCTTTTTATATTATAAACATCAGTTCCTACCGGAACAAAAACAACCGGATATGCCGTTTCATCGTCCAAGTTTCCACGAAGACTTAAAACAGTAGTCTGTTTTTCATCCGCGCGCCCCATATATACATTACCTACTTTTAGTTCAAGATAATATACCATATTGGTATCAATAGAGGAAGCTTTTGAAGCAAGATACAAACTAATCGTTTCAGAAAAATTCGCGATAAAAGATCTTATATCGGCAACAGTCAATCCTTCCGCATTAAAAGCTTTAGCCAATTCCAAAGAAGACTGAAGGTTTCTTTTTTCAAGAATACCATATTTACCTTCAAGTAACAATGCTGCTTCCGCTTCAGTAATCAATGAAGGCAAGGTTACATTTACCAACGTTTCCTTTACTACCTCTTCATCTACTTCTTCAAAAACCCACCGGCCTCTGTTATCATTCCAAGTATCATTATAAACCCCGACAACGTCCCTGTCCCAGAAAAGAATCTGGCGGGAATTACTACTCCGGGCTATCCGGCTATAATCATTTTCCACCGTAACTGTAAACTTTACACCATCAAGGGTTGCGTCATCCTGCCAACTCATCGTGTAAGCATCGGAATAACCGATGTATGACATGTACTTATTAGTTGCCACATGTTGAAACTTAAAATACTTGTCATCTTGTATTGACAAAAGGATATCGCCTTCTTCTTTCAGAGAGACTGCAGTTACATTTCCCCCGGTAGTCAGCTGGTTGGTCATATACTTGCCCGCTCCTTTTGAATCGGCAGTAGGATCAACATTCCTGATTTTATAATACTTGCCATCCACAGGCATAGTTACATCAGCTGCCACAGAGTTGCCGCAAATGATCAAACAAAAAAGAATTGAAAAAAAAGAATAAAATTTTCTCATGGTCTTATTGTATTATAATGTTACTATTTTATTTTACAAATATAATAACACTAATCAATGAAAAGGTTGATTTTTTACCGAAAAAATTCGCTAATACTAACAGAAAAGTCCATGTTAAACCTTTTCAACAGTAGTATATACATAAAAAACAGGGAGAAACGATGTCTTTTCTCCCTGTTTTATTATTAATCAACTTTCTCTATAAAAGTCTGATTACCACCTGATTCTTATTTGCTGATAACTAAAGCGCTTCCGTTTACATAACCTTTTATGGCAATTACATAATTTCCGGCAGGCAATTCACGAGTGAAAGTAGCTTCTGATACCTGTTCGGTAAAGATCATGCGACCGCTTACATCATAACCGGAAATTACTACCTGGTTACTTAAGCCAGTGACATATAAAGTCTGACCTGATACATACATATCTATCCCTGCACTCTGCAATGCTTCAATACCGGTCTTAAGTGCCAAATCATCCATTGCTTTCTGAAGGGCAACTTTTGCTACATCAACTGCAGCCTGATTAGCGGCTGTTTCCAACGCTGATTCTGCCGCATTTAACGCACTCTTGAATGCTGACCAGCTTTCGGCCGTATAATCAGC
Organism: Bacteroidota bacterium; assembly: GCA_023391625.1. Classification (GTDB taxonomy): domain Bacteria; phylum Bacteroidota; class Bacteroidia; order Bacteroidales; family Paludibacteraceae; genus QVMH01. The sequence continues at coordinate 362,866 of JAEWAN010000006.1, forward strand.
TTCTTTCTTTTCTTTAGCTGTCGTTACCAAAGCTCGCAGATCTTTCACATTAACCAATCCTTTGATAGCGGTATCTAATGCTGATTTAGCACTTACTACCGTTGATTCGGAAACGGCTGTTTCTACTGCGGCATTGGCTGTTCCCAAAGCAGTAGTATAAGCAGTCCAGCTTGTTGTTGTATAATCTGACTCTACAAAATCCTTACCTGACTCAATGGTAGTCTTCAAATCTTTTACATTAACCAAACCGGTCACTGCCGCCATCAAAGTGCTTCTCGCATTATCCACATCCTGTTTGGTTTCAGCAGTAGTCATTACAGCTTCTGCTGCTGCCAGAGCATCGGACAGAGCTTTCCAACTTGCAACAGAATAATCTGATTCCACAAATCCGGAAGCTTCAATATCGGCGATCTGTTCTCTCAGTTCTTTTAAACTGATCATATCAGTAATAACTGTACTAAGAGTAGCTATTGCCGTATCTACCTCGTCCTGAGTTGTTGCAGACTGAAGTACATTTTTAGCTTCAGGCAAAGCAGCCTGTAAAGCGTCCCAGCTAATAGCAGCATAATCTGCCTGATTAAAAGCTTCTGCTGATGTTATAAGAGCATTTAATTCGGAAATATTCACCAAAGCATCAATAGCAGCTTGCAATGCAGCTGAAGCCTCATCTACTGCAGTTTGAGTATCAGCTGTTTCCAAAGCAGCATTAGCGGCAGTCAATTCTGTTTGCAAAGCTCCCCAGGTAGCAGCGGTATAATCTGCCTCAACCATTTCTCCTACGAAAGCAATCAATGTTTTCAGACCGGAGATATTAACAAGTGCATCAACAGCTTCTTCAAGAGCCACTATGGCAGTTTCAATTTGCTCATCAGTAGCATCTTCCGCCAAACCTTTAGCGGCAGTTAATGCGGTTTGGAAAGGAGTCCAGGTAGCAGCGGTATAATCTGCTTCAACATATCCTTCTACCTGAGATAAGAAGTATGCCAAAGACATTTTTTTATTTTCAACCGGTTTCCACTGATGATTATTCTGGTTTTTACCGTCTTTATTTGCCCAAATACCATCACCTACACCCTGACCATCTGATCCAAAATATTTATTCTTCACAAATTGAAGTTGGATATAAGTTTCATCCACTTCACTTAATCTCATATCAGCATTAGCTTCCAACGGTTTAAAATAAGTATTATAGTCATTAAAAGTCAGATATTCATCCTGTTCATAGCGTTTTACATTGTAAATATTAGCACTTTCCGTCGGAACGAATACTACCGGATAAGCCGTAGCATCCGCACTTCCCCGTAAAGTCAATGTAGTTGCTGTATTTTCTTCCGCACGGCCTACATAACGTCCTTCTCCCCTTGAAACAATGTAATACACCCGGTTTGATTTAACCCATGAAACTTTAGAATTATAATAAACATTTATAGCTTCCTGCAAAGTAGCCACAGCTTCGTCTGCAGCGACTTGTGTAAGTGTTTCTGCTTCTAAAGCAGTCTGAGCCGCTGCAATAGCTGCTGTTAATTCTGCACGCGTTTCCGGTAAATATTGTCCCGGCTTTTTACCTTCTTCAGTAGTAGCTAACACATCATTAGCTTCAGCAATCTTGGCTGTTAATGCTGTCCTATCTGCCATCACAGCCAATTTGTAAATATCAATAGCCGCAGATAAATCAACAACAGCCTGATCTACTTGTTCCTGAGTAACTTCATCATCATCGCAAATAGCCTGAGCTGCTGCAATAGCTGCAGTCAACGCTTCCCGGTCTGCCGGAAGATATTGACCGGTAGCAGAACCTTCTTCTGTCGTGCTAAGCATATTAGTAGCCTGGTTAATTATTGATGTCAAAATAACTTTACTTACTTCACCTGCTGGAATAATTGCAAATCTACCCAGTGGTGTAGTATTAGGTGTTGCCTGTGTTCTGACAGTATTTTCACGCCCATAATATAAATAGTAATTTCCTTTAGCTACAAAGTAAAAGTAATTGACTCCGTTAATTGTTCCCGCATATTCCACGGCAAAAGTAGAGTTTTCTTCGGACCACTTTTCACCACTTCCCCCATCTCCATCCTTCTTACCAAAACTAACAGCATCATAACCAGAAGTTCCTCTCACATATACGGAACTATCCGGATATGCCAATGGCTTAATTTTGTATCCTTTTCCTTCTACTTCTTCAAATACAAACAACTGGTCATCAGAAAGTCCGGTTTTAAAACTACAGTTCTTTTTACTATCAGCATACATGTATCCTAATGACAGATCCGCACATATAATACGATATTCCACTCCTTCTTCAATTCCAATCTCCGGAATAATTTGAGACGCTTCATACGCTACAATTACAGCTTGCAAATTATTGATAACCGCTACCATTGCTTCAAACGTTGCCCCTTCCGTGTCAAACGCTTTTGCATCAGCAATAGCAGTTTGCAAAGCTGCTTTCTCTGCATCTCCAAATATACCCTCTTGTGCAAGGACAGCTTCTGCCTCTGCTATCTTTTCAGTAATTTTAACCTGTACATCTGCATTCACTGCAACTTCAAAAGCCCATTTTCCCGGATTATCTCTAGCTGAAGTTTGATTGTTGAAAACACCAACCTCAGGATCATAAGGATCCCAGAAAAGCCACCCTTTGTTATTGTCGCAAACAATTCTCGCATGGTCACCGCCATCCCGTATCTCATATCTAACACCTTCAATGGTATTATCATCTACCCAAGCCATCCCATAGTTAGGATTATGACCCGTATATGATAAATACTTACCGCTCAGTATGTTCTGAAAAACAGCAAAAGTTTTTGTAACCTGCGCTTCTCCTTCACCTTCTGTTGTTGTAGTTACTGTAGCAAGAAAAACATCTCCCGTCTCCTGCAAAGTAGCCTGAGTCTGCGTTATCGGCTTATTGGTAATATACTTACCCGCTCCTTTTGAACCGGCAGCAGGGTCCACATTTTTTATTTTGTAATACTGACCATTAACCGGCAGCATTACATCCTCTGCCATAATATTCCCTGCAAACAACAGGCAAACCAGCAAAGTAAATAAAGAATAGATTTTTTTCATAATACTAAATTTTTGTTTAACAAATAATGAATACTACAAATTGATATATATAATAAAATTACTATAAGCTATAGTAATCAGGACGAAAAAAATGCCAATATGGATTAGATTTCTTTCTTGAATCAAAAATCCTTATAAGCAATTTTAATTTACCTTATTTTTATATTTCACTTTGGATAAATCTTCATTTGCCTGAACAATTTTTTTCTTAAGCCCTTCTTTATAGGCTGCCAGTTTATCCTGAAGTTCTTTATCTCCCACAGAAAGCATCTGAACAGCCAAAATTGCTGCGTTCAGCGAAGCGTTGATACCGACAGTAGCAACAGGAATTCCCGGAGGCATCTGAACGATGGCCAGCAACGCATCCATCCCCTCCAAAGTAGATTTAATGGGGACACCTATCACTGGTACTGTAGTCATAGCCGCTATTACACCTGGCAAATGAGCAGCCATTCCCGCTGCCGCAATAATTACCTGAATACCATTATCCCTCGCATTAACGGCAAATTGCTCTACTTCACGGGGAGTACGGTGTGCTGATAAAGCATTCATCTCAAAAGGTATTTCAAACTCATCTAACAAGGCTGCCGCCTTTTCCATCACGGGCAAGTCTGAAGTGCTGCCCATAATAATACTTACTTTCGGTTTCATATATAAATCTAAAATTATTGTCCGATTAAGGCCTGATAATCTGCAGCAGAAAGCAAGGCTTCCGCCTGTGCCGGATTCGACAAACTGATTTTTATAATCCAGCCTTCTTCATAAGGCGAATCATTCACCAACTCCGGAGCATCTTCCAAAGCAGTATTAAATTCCAGGATCTCCGCATCAACAGGCAAGAACAAATCTGAAACGGTTTTCACAGCTTCTACCGTACCGAAAACATCTCCTGCATTCAATGAATCTCCTACCGTTTCCACTTCTACAAACACAATCTCACCCAATTCATTCTGTGCATAATCCGTTATACCGACATAAGCGGTATCACCTTCCACACGAATCCATTCGTGTTCATTAGTATACTTCAAATCCGAAGGAACATTCATTGCTTGATTTTAATTTAAAATTAGACTTAAGATTCTTTTTATCAACAAGTGAGAAAGACAAATTTAACGATAAAAAGAATATAAAAGAATAAAAATCTGCTTTTTTTACCAAAATTGATAAAAGTTAGACATTATAAAAGAGAAAAAGGAAACGAATATTCGTTTCCTTTTTCTCTTTTATAAAATTCGTAACTGATTAGTTTACTCTGAATTTTTCATTACCGTTGACAATGAAATCAACAATTTGTTTTGCAGCAGCAATACCTGCATTAATATTTGCTTCCGCTGTTTGCGCTCCCATTTTCTTTGGAGTAGAGAAATAACGTCCGGCAAATTTTTCCTGCATTTCTGCATGATTACCCGGCAATATATCTGTTACATATTTGAAATCAGGACGTGCTTCCATCAAACGCACCAATTCCGGTTCGTTGATAACCTCCTTACGGGCTGTATTTACCAACACAGCACCTTTAGGCATTTTGTCCAATAAAGCATAGTTAATAGACTGTTTTGTTTCTGCCGTAGCCGGAATATGCAGTGACACCACATCACATGTAGCATATAATTCCTCAGCTGAGCTTACCGGAGTCACCCCTTCGCTCTTTATCATTTCAGCCGGAGCAAAAGCATCAAAAGCATACAATTCCATTCCGAAACCTTTAGCGATACGTGCAACATTCCGTCCTACGTTACCGTAAGCATGTATACCCAGTTTTTTACCTTTTAACTCAGTACCGGAAGTTCCATTATAGAAATTACGCACAGTGTAAACCAGCAATCCAAAAACTAACTCTGCTACAGCGTTAGAATTTTGTCCCGGAGTATTCATAACGCAAACTCCAGCTTTCTTTGCTGCTTCCAGATCCACATTATCGTATCCGGCACCAGCACGTACTACTATTTTCAAATTTTTGGCAGCAGCAATAACTTCTGCATCCACAATATCACTTCGTATAATGATTGCATCTACATCAGCCACAGCATCCAACAATTGTTGTTTCGCTGCATATTTTTCAAGCAAAGCCAATTCAAAACCGGCTGCTTCTATTTCTTTCCGAATACCATCTACAGCCACTTTAGCAAATGGCTTATCGGTAGCAATAAGTACTTTCATAATGTAATGACTTTATGTTTATGAATGTAATTTTTCAAATTCCTGCATGCAGTCAACCAAAGCCTGTACGCTTTCGATAGGCAATGCGTTATATGTAGAAGCACGGAAACCACCTACTGAACGGTGACCTTTAATACCCACCATACCGCGTTCTGTCGCAAATTTCAAGAATTCTGCTTCTAATTCCTGATATTCAGGATTCATAACAAAACAGATATTCATACGTGAACGGTCTTCTTTTACTGCAGTACCTACAAACAGTTTATTTCTGTCTATTTCATTGTACAACAATTCTGCTTTAGCAATGTTTTTCTTTTCCATTGCTTCCAAACCACCGTTTACTTTCAACCAACGCAATGTTTCCAATGCTGAGTATACCGGCAATACAGGAGGTGTGTTAAACATAGAACCGTTTTCGATATGGGTTCTATAATCTAACATGGTAGGAATATGACGTGAAACTTTTCCCAACAATTCATCTTTCACGATAATGAAAGTAACACCTGCGGGAGCAAGGTTCTTCTGAGCTCCACCATAAATCAAGCCATATTTAGATACGTCTATAGGACGAGAAAAGATGTCTGAAGACATATCGGCAACCAAAGGAACCGGAGAATCTATGTCTGTCAATATTTCTGTTCCGAAAATTGTATTATTGGTAGTGATGTGGAAATAATCGGCATCAGCTGGAATAGTATAATTTTTAGGAATGTAAGTGTAATTTTTATCTTTTGATGAAGCTACTTCAACAGTTTCGCCAAATGCTTTCGCTTCTTTCATTGCCTTATTAGCCCATGTTCCTGTATTCAGGTAAGCAGCTTTCTTTTCAAGCAAATTGAAAGGAACCATAGCAAATTCAAGGCTTGCACCTCCTCCTAAGAAAATAACCGAATATCCTTCGGGTATATTTAATAATTCTTTAAACAAAGCTACAGCTTCGTCCATTACTGCCTGAAAATCCTTGGTACGGTGGCTGATTTCAAGAAGAGACAAACCACTTCCGTTAAAATCCAATACTGCTTGCGCTGTTTTTTCAATCACCTCACGGGGTAAAATTGAAGGTCCCGCATTAAAATTATGTTTCTTCATATGAATATGGTATAAATAGTTGAAGTTTATTTTCCTGATTAAGAGAGTGCAAAAGTACATTTTTTTTATTATTCAAAGAAAGAAAATATCAAATTCTAATTCTTTTTTATCAATTTAAAAACAAAACACTCTTTTCTCCCTTACATTTCAGACAAAAAGTAATTTTAAGCATTGCCTTAAAAAGAGAATATTACTTTCATAAATCCGGAAATATCTGCACTTTCATCCCACGAATACCAGCAACTCATTCTCGGCCTGACCTTAAGAGCACCACCACACCAATCAATAAAGGAATAGCCCAATTTACAATCCAAATAGTCATGGCGGCCAGAGCAACTGCGACCGAATTATCGGAAACACTTCCAATAAAAAGCATAGCATAAGAGGCACGTATAACTACGTCAGAAAAAGCGATGGAAGGAGTCAGGGTTACAAACAGATAATAGGTAGGAATGATAAATAAAACCTGAGGCAATGGTATGCAAACATCAAAGAAGCAAAGCATACAATAGAACTGAAAAGAAAATACCAAATAACGGCAAAAAGCATAAAATACAAATGAAAGAAGTTCCTTTTTTGAATAGCGGGAAATAAAATCAACAAAATCATTCAATTTTTTCCTGCGTGTCACATAATCCAACTTTCCAATGGAAGGAAGCAGAAAATATATAGCGCATAACACTGCAAGCAAAAAGAAACTGCACAAAACATACAGTCCAACATCAATCGCAACATTTCCTCGATATAAAAAAAACAGGATACAGGCTGGGATTCCGCATGAAACAATAACAATGGTCTGTGTAAGCCCGTTCAGTAAGGACAAAGTAGCTCCTGGAATTCTATTTCCCGGGGTAAGATTAATGCTTCTGCCAACCATATCGCCAAGACGGTTAGGAGAGAAGAAACCTGTAACAACTCCGGACAACACCCCTTTCAATGCTTGCGTAAAACGTAAATGCTGCACATTATGCATCATTTTTTTCCACTTGAAGGACTCTATCGCAAAATTAAGAGGCAAAAGCAGACATGCTACAAACAACCAGCCTAGACGAACCAATAGCATTTGCTTCCATTGATTTAAAAACTCATCATAATGTTCAAAAGTAACAAGCTTATAAATCAAAAACAAAAGGGCTACTATTACAAATATCCATTTGATAACTAAATATATGGTCTCCCTTTTCGGCACCGGCATTAAAAAACTAATTGGGTTCTTTTTTTATGATAAATGTAAACTTTTTCTGAGCGAAGTAACTAAATATACTGGTAATGACAGATATCACAGCGTTCGTAATGGATGGATAAAAACGGAAAATATCCACAAAAAGATGAAATCCGGCATAATTCACAGCAAGATTGATTAATACAACCAAAAAATAACGGAATAACTGAACCCTCCCTCGCGAAGCCTTTGCCAATGAGAATGTAACATATTTCTGCAACAAAAAACCCGTCAATAAAGTGATTGGAAATTTAATCGTAAAAGCAGCTATGTCTGAACGCACCATTATAAAACCCAGATCAAGCGGTTGCTGAAACAAAACATAATTATAAATCAAATAATAAAGCACCCAGTCAAACAACATATTGCCCACCCCGCAAACGCCATACCGGAATAACTGCTGAGACATAAACGAACGAAAAGGCGGATAAAAGAAATCGATCAGTTTTCTTATCCGGTCTCCTATGACAACAAATAATTTTCGCATTGTTTTTACTGGTAGTAATAAGCTAACTTAATAACGGGCGTTTTGGATATTCAACAATAATAACTACTTTTGCAGGTAGTTAACGTAATTGTGCAAAGATACAATTAATTTTTACGAATAAAAGCCGTTTCCAAACATACAAATTCATAGGGTTAGTAACTATTATGCCTGACGACCATCAGAAATATGAGCGAAGTAAGAGCCAAAAAACATTTGGGACAGCATTTCCTAAAGGACATGGAAATCGCTCGGCGTATCGTAGACAGCTTGCCTGTCAACGATAAAACTTCTGTGCTCGAAATAGGCCCAGGTATGGGCGTACTTACCCGCTTCCTTTTACAAAACTCCCAAATCGACCTGACTGCCATTGAACTTGACCAGGAATCAGTTTCTTATTTACACGCACACTATCCTGAACTAGAAGTTATTGAAGGCGATTTTCTAAAACTTGACCTAAAAAATATTTTCCCTGAAAAATTCTATATCATAGGGAATTTTCCTTACAATATATCCAGCCAGATTTTTTTTAAACTGCTTGACAATAAAGATCAGATACCCTGCCTGGTAGGAATGATACAAAAAGAAGTTGCAGAACGTATTGCATCTCCGGCAGGCAAAAAAGCGTATGGCATATTAAGCGTTCTGTTACAGGCTTTTTATTCCATAGACTACCTCTTTACTGTACAAGAACACGTTTTCGACCCTCCGCCTAAGGTCAAATCGGCTGTTATTCGCCTAACGCGCAATGAAGTGTCAAAACTTGACTGCGACGAACAGCTTTTTAAAACTGTGGTGAAAACAGCCTTCAACCAGCGACGCAAAACTTTGCGTAATTCTCTGAAACCACTGGTCAATAAAGACAACATAATGTATCAGGATTCTCTTTTCGACAAACGACCGGAGCAACTGGATGTTGATACTTTCGTCCGACTGACCAACATGGTGGAAGAGGCCAGAAAATAACATTAATTTTAATCATAAGTGAGTGTTCCTTTACATTAACACAAAGACGTGTTAAGTTTCATCGTACGAAACTCATTTATAAAAGTACAGAGTCATGTCTGAATTAAGAATTTTCTACCACGAAAACGGCAGATTAAAAATATCAAAGAGTATCGAAACATTGAAAAAAACAGATCTGAAAGATATTATCTGGATTGACCTGAATGACGTTTCGGACGAAATAGAAACTGAACTGGAACAATTCCTGAAAATATACATACAGGAAGATGAAGAAATGGAAGAAATTGAGATGAGTTCCCGATACATACAGACAGACGACAGTCTGGTAGCAAACTCCAATTTCTTATTGGATAATTACACGCTTGAACCGATCTCTTTCATCCTTAAAAACAACATCCTGATTTCTGTCCGCGACGCGGAATTGAAATCATTCAACGAAACAATCAAAAAAATATATGCCAACACTAAAAGTTTTCCAACAGGGCAACATGTTTTAGTTTCATTGTTGGAAACCCGTGTGGAATATGACGCGGATACTATTGAAGATATCACCGACCAAATCACCGTTTTAAGTAAGTCCATGAGTACTACCAGCGATGACAAACCGCTTGGCGAAGACATACTGATTGAGATCAAAGATTTACAGGAAAAGGTGATGATTATCCGTCAGAATATTATGGACAAACAACGGGTTGTTTCCAACATGTTGAAAGGTGACTTCTTTTACCAGGATCTCCGTCCACGGTTAAGCATGATTATAAAAGACATTAATTCGTTATTCGAATATACCCGTTTCGGATTTGACCGTCTGGATTATTTACAAGATACATTCCTGGGGTTGGTAAACCTGCAACAAAGTAAAATAATCAAAATCTTTACGGTGGTATCTGTCATATTCATGCCTCCTACCTTAATAGCTTCCATATATGGCATGAACTTCCGGCATATGCCGGAATTAGACTGGCAGTGGGGGTACGTCTTTTCTATTGCAGCCATGATAATCTCTGTTGCCGTAGTATTGATTTATTTTAAACGAAAAAAATGGTTATAACATCATAATAGATAGAAGAACATAAAAGCGCTACTGAAATATCAGTAGCGCTTTTATTATCATACACCATAATCATATTTATTTCAGCTCAATAACTTCCAATTCCTGTATTTTATCTCCGTCTATCTGAAAACGGACTAATGTCTGTACCAGGTGAAATCCGTATTTTCCCGCAGCCCCCGGATTAATATGCAATAAATCCAGCTTCCTATCGTATTTCACTTTCAAAATATGGGAATGTCCTGTGATAAATAATTTGGGAGGATGCAAAAAAATGTCCGGACGCACTAACTGGTCATATTTCCCGGGATATCCACCGATGTGAGTAATCCATACTTTTACATCTTCACACATAAACCGATTATGCTGAGGGAAAATCTGCCGTATTTCATGGCTGTCAATATTTCCCCAGACACCTCTCACCGGTTTAAAACTGCACAACTGGTCAACCACAGCCGTAGATCCCCAATCACCGGCATGCCAAATTTCATCACAAGAAGCAAAATATTCAAAAACGCGGGGATCCAGATAAGCGTGTGTATCAGAAAGTAATCCTATCTTTTTCATAGCATATTTTATTATGCAAATATAAACAAATGAACTAAACATCTGTTTCCAAAAATACAAAGGAACGTATAATAAGCGGTTCTTTTTCGTATCTTTGTGTACCAAGAATATATTAAATACAATGCCCGACTTATCGTTTATAATACCTGTATATAACCGTCCTACTGAAGTCAAGGAACTTCTTGACAGTTTAAAGGTCCAACTCCTGAAAAATTTTGAAATTATTATTGTGGAGGACGGATCGGATATTTCATCTGAAGAGGTTGTAAAATCCTTTATGGAAGACCTGCCAATCTCTTATTTTGTAATTCCTAACGGAGGACCGGGACAAGCCCGAAATTACGGAGCTCAAAAAGCTTCCGGAAAATACCTGATCATTCTTGATTCCGATTGCATTCTTCCTCCCGGCTACACCAAAAATGTAACAAAAGAAATTGAACAGACAAAAGCCGATGCATTCGGAGGACCGGACAAGGCTGCCGACAACTTCACAACCATACAAAAAGCCATAAATTATTCCATGACTTCTTTTTTCACTACCGGAGGAATACGTGGAGGGAAAAAGAAAATGGACAAATTTTATCCCCGCAGCTTTAACATGGGAATAAAAAAAGAAGTTTATGATAAATTAAACGGATTCTCGACCATGCGATTCGGCGAAGACATTGACTTCAGCATCCGGATATACGAAGCTGGTTACAAGGTATTTCTTTTCCCCAGTGCATGGGTATATCATAAACGGCGTACGGACTGGAAGAAATTTTTCCGCCAGGTTTATAACTCCGGAATTGCACGGATCAATTTATATAAGAGACATCCACAATCATTAAAAGCCGTCCATTTACTTCCGGCTGTATTTTCCTTAGGGGTTTTATTCCTGATTATCGGCAGTTTTTTTAAATGGTGGTTTATCCTGCCTTTACCAGTCTATTGCTTACTCATCTTCATAGATTCCTCCATTCAAAATAGAAATATAAAAATCGGATTTTATTCCATCTTTGCAGCTTTTATACAACTAATCGGATACGGTTGCGGTTTCTTATCTGCCGTATGGAAACGGATTATTCTGAAAGAAGGCGAGTTTGACGCATTTAAAAAGAGCTTTTATAAATAAAAGCTCTTTTCTTTATTCTATTTAAAAACCTGCATCAATTTATCACAAGGATTTTTGCTACCGTACTATGCTTTTTATCCGGACTTACACAAAGGGCTAAATAAACACCCGTATTTACTTTCCGGCCATTAGCTCCTTTCCCGTCCCAGGTAGCAATACCTCCGTTGGAAACAGTTTCGCAAATAAGATTCCCATTCAAATCGGTTATCTTCACCTGAGTATCTTCTATCAGACCGGCAATCGTAATAAGACCATCAAAAGTTTCTCTTACCGGATTAGGATACACATACACATTATCAAAATTAGCCTCTCCTTCCGCAGCATCACTCTTATAAGACATTATGCCCTCACCTGTACCAAAGAAGACTTCCCCTGTTTTAGGGTGAATGGCTATAGAGAAAATATTATCCGAAATCAACGGGCTGTTTTCCGTTGTAAAATGATGAATTGTTTCCTGCCCATTTTCAGAAACAAGATAAACTCCTGATCCCTCTGTCCCCAACCATTTACGGTTTGTTCCATCTATGGCAATGGCTTTGACCCGTTCTTCACTTAACAATAAATCAGCCTGTCCCGAGCCGTCATTCCGGGGAATTTTTACACGGGAACAAACAAGACCTGTTTCAAACACTTTTGATATATTATTAAACAATAAAGGCCCTTTATCCGTACCTACCCATATAACTCCATTTTTATCTTCCGCTATATCATAGTAAAGCATTGGAATTATTTTTTCTCCGGGTTTATCGGGATTATCAAAGCTTGTAACAAAAATATCCTGATCATCACGCAAATCATCAAAAGTTCCTCCATCATCAAAAATTCCTATACCCGGTTCATACCGGACGGATAAGACCCATTTCTGATTCGGATATTGTTTCGGAATAAATATTTTTCCCAAAGTTGGCAACAAATTTCCTTTAGGATAAGAAAGCGACTTCCAAGTCCCATCTTTCGTCAGAATACGAACCGGTCCGTCCTCTGCCTGCATATTATTAAAATACAAATTCCCGTCTTTATCAAAAACAGCTCCGTCTAACCTGGTATAAGCATCCGGATTTTCCGGAACAACCGATGTTAACGGACTATTTGAGGTATCATAACGTTTATAAAAAGCATCATTTCTGAATTCATATAATCCCGTTCCATAAGAAGTAACAAAAAAACGGGTATTATCAAGCGGATCTACCGCTATATTCACAAAATCCTGTACCGGTTTATTCCCTAATTGTGAAGAGATAGGGACTCCATAAATATTATCCCAATCACCATCTTCCCATATCATCACATTCCCCACACGCCCAAATTCAGAATCCATTCTTCCACCGGGCACTACCATCAATCTTTCCCCGGCAAACAACATACTCCAACCATAATTCGCAGCAGGTCCGTCGGGTCTGTAGGCAGAAATAACTTCATTTCTCAGATTATATGATATTAAGCCTCGTGTTCCTCCCGCCAGCCAATACATATTGTCAGCTCTGTCGTATTCACCGGCATAAGTAGGATAACCCAACTCAACGGAGGTCATATTCAAATCTTTATCAATCACCATTGCTCCCTCTTCTGTAGCGGCAAAAAGCTTGTCGCCAGAGACATTTATTGCAGAAATCTCCTGATCCACCAGTTTTTTCCAATTATTATTTTCCCTTTGGTACAAAACATTATCCGCAAGGATAAAAAGAGAACCGGAAAAAGATAAAAGTCTTTGTATTGTAGTGACGCCTGCCGGTATCAACTCCACTTCTTCCCAATTCTGATAATTAATCAAATTCTGACTTTTTAATGATCCACGATATATTGCATACTGAGAATTTGCATCAGAAGTCAAGGCATATAAAAAATTGTCATAAACTGTGGTATTCAAGACATTCAATTCCGAAGCATTAGGCCCTATATAATAGGTTTCAGCAATTTCCTTCCGCTCCAGATTAAGTACTATTATTCCAAAACTAAAAGAAAGATAGGCCTTGTTATCATATATCTCTATATAATTAACCACCTTACTGCTATTTATCACTTTATTATAGAAATCCGGTATATTGACAATTCCGGAAGAGGTCATTAAATCTATATTACCATTGTTATAGCATATAATAAGCTGATTATTCACCTTGTCAAATTCAATCCCGGCAATAACTCCCCCATTTAACCCTGTAATTTTACTATAAAGTTCCAGGGTATTGTCCTCCTTGTCTACCGAAAACAAAGCGCCCGAGGTCAGTGCATAAACTTTATTAGACGACTGAACCAGGTCTGAAATATCATTATAGGCAAAATGCATTTTCCAGTTACCCATTGCAGCCTGACTGTAAAGCCTGTATGGTAAACACAATGACAATATTGTGAACAAAAAGAATATTTTATTTTTCATATGCTAATCTAATCTTTTCCAACTTAATATAAACTGTATATTTTCCGTTTTATTTTAAGCGACACCTATTTTCCCTGTAAATAATTTATCAACTTTTTCACGGCTAATCCCCGATGGCTGATAGAATTTTTTTTCTCTGCCGGCAATTCAGCAAAACTTTTATCATACCCTTCTGGCACAAAAATAGGATCATATCCAAATCCTCCGTTTCCTGTCGGTTGTCTCAATATCCGTCCACATATTTTTCCCTCAAAATAAAGCACTTCCCCTGCCCTTATAAGAGCTATCACCGTACGAAAACAAGCATTCCGATCGGACTCATTTTCCATCAACCGCAAAACTTTTTGCATATTTTTCTCCGCATTATGTCCCTCACCGGCAAAACGGGCAGAATAAACTCCCGGCGCACCATCTAAAGCATCTATTTCCAATCCGGTGTCATCGGCAAAACAATCGATATGATATTTTTCTGCCACGTACTTAGCTTTCAAAAGCGCATTCCCTTCCAAAGTATCTGCCGTTTCAGGAATATCCTCAAAGCAACCGATATCTTTCAGACTTAAAATGTCAAAACTGCTTCCTAAAATAGCCCTTACTTCTTCAAGCTTATGTTCATTATTCGTTACAAAAACCAATCTATCCATCATATCTTATGCATTTTAAGGCAAAGATATAGATTTTAGCCAGAAAATTACCTTTTGAAAGCTCCTAAAAAACAAAACAAGCGGGTATGCTGTTGAATATAAATTAATTTTATATTTTTGCAACCCATTAAAAAAACTGAGTCACTTCAAATTAACCCTTTCCTTTTACATCATTAAAAAAGGTAAAAACATACTGTAACAATCATGAATGAAAAGAAAAGAGCTAGCTTTGGCAGTAAACTAGGAGTAGTAGCTGCAGCTGCGGGATCAGCAGTCGGATTAGGCAATATCTGGCGTTTTCCATACGAGTTAGGACTATCCGGAGGCGGAGCGTTTTTATTAATATACATCATTTGCATTTCATTACTGGGTATTCCCATCATGACTTCCGAATTCTTAATCGGACGAATGGGCGAAGCGAATGCAGCCGGTTCTTTCCGCAAATTGCAGCCTAAAGGCAGCAAATGGTGGTTGGTCGGAGCCATGGGAGTAGTCGCAGCTTTTCTTATCATGGGTTTTTACAGCGTTGTATCCGGATGGACTTTTGAATATATAGCCCAAGCCATCGGCAACAATTTCGCACACAAAGACTCTGCAGCCCTGGAACAGGTGTTCACTGACTTCAGTACACAAACCTGGCGTCCTATCCTTTGGATGGGTTTATCTGTTGCAATAACATGTCTGATCATTATCGGAGGTGTTAAAAACGGAATAGAAAAAAGCTCCAAGTTCCTTATGCCGCTTTTATTCATTATCATTATTATTTTAGGGATACGTGCCGTTACACTGCCGGGAGGAACAGAGGGTCTCAAGTTCCTGTTCAAACCTGATTTTAGTAAAATAGACTCTTCCGTCATATTAAATGCCATGGGACAAGCATTTTTCTCACTCAGCCTCGGAATGGGCTGTATGATAACTTACGGTTCCTACATCAGAAAAGACAATAATTTATCCAAAACAGTAGCAGAAGTAACAATACTGGATACACTGGTAGCCGTTCTGGCATCTATAGCTATTTTCCCTGCTGTATTTTCTTTCGGCATCAGTCCGGGACAAGGCCCGACATTGGTTTTCATCACCTTACCTAATATCTTTGCAAGTATGGCCGGAGGATACATCTGGGCAATCTTGTTTTTCGTTCTTCTGGCTATTGCAGCTTTGACTTCTTCCATCTCTTTACTCGAAGTCATTGTGGCATTTTGTGTAGAAGAGTTTAAAACCACACGTGTCAAAGCCGCCATTTTCGCTTCGATCGGTATATTTATTTTAGGAGTGCTTGCTTCATTATCCATGGGAGTATGGAATGATGTCCGTATCTTCGGTCTGACATTCTTTGACTTGTTTGACTATATCACATCCAAAATATTAATGCCGCTTGGAGGAATATTAGTTACTTTATTCGTAGGATGGGTAATGAAAAAAGATCAGGTTCAAGCCGAGCTAAGCAGTAATGGAAGATACAAAACAAAATTTTTCTCTGTTTATCTGTTTCTGGTCAGATACATTGCGCCGATTGCAATAATCATCATTTTTCTAAACGAACTGGGAATACGGGGTTAATTTTTTTATGAGTTAAACACTCATATTGATTATCTTCGTTCTTCCATACTTTGCAATTTATACTATAATCAACAATAATGAAAAGAATTATTATTTTAGGGAGTATAATATGTTGTAATGTTCTCCTTACATACACCCGAGGGCAATCTACAGGGAGCGAGTATCTGATAAGGACAAATAATATTGCCCTTAGTTTTTCTTCCATGCATCTGACAGACAGTTACCTTTCCCCATTACCTTATAGCGGAACGGGAATTAAATTAAGCACGGAAAACAGAAGAATTTTTTCTATAAATACTCCTAATCTAAGTATGATGAACAGAGGAAAAGTAGAAATGGGGTGGACAAAAAATCAAACCAAAAGCGCAGCAATAAGATACATAGGCATAGATATAGGCTGGGGAATGCACTATCATTTCCACCCAGTCCGCAACTTGCAAATTCTTACCGGAGGTATTTGGGATATTAATTTTGCACATAAAAAAAGCTCTAGAAATGATAATAATCCAACTAACATAGACTTTTCTACGAATATTAATCTTTCGGCCATTGTCATATACGATATTCCCACTCCTAAACGGACACTGCGGTTACAAGCTGCTTTTGACAGTCCTGGAATAGGTGTTATGTTTGTTCCGGGACCAGGGGTTTTATACCAGCCCTCCATTATAAAAACGCTGGGAGATTATATCTATTTCAGCTCTTTTCATAACAAACTCGCACTTAGGCAAAATTACTCCATTGAAATACCATTCAAAAATTCAACATGGCGTTTTGGCTTCAGCGCAGAAAATAAAAAATGGGGAGTAAATCCAATGATATTCAAGAAAAACGATTTCAGCGTATTTTTCAGCTATACCAGAAGTTTATTCCGTTTCACACAAAAACATCCAGCACCCTCCAATTTTATAACCTATTAAACTATCCATATGATTCGCTGTAAAATTTTATATCTAATAGGAATAATATTCATTGCAAGTTCTTGCATAGAAGAACCTCAAAACTATTCTAATACGAAAGAAGGTAACTTTAATGCTCTTTGGGACATAGTTGACACCCGTTACTGCTATTTTAATTACAAAGATATCGATTGGAATCAGGTTTACCGTGAATATCACAAACGATTAGAAAATATTGATGAAAACGACCAATATAAATTATTTGATCTATTAGCTGAAATGTTAGCTGAGTTAAAAGACGGGCACGTAAATTTATACTCCGATTTTAATACTAGCAGTTATAACTTCTATAAAGACTCCGCAGACAATTATTATTCTTCAATAATCTATTCCGACGAATATGTAGGCAGCGAACGGAAAAGGGTTGGAGGGCTTACTTACGAAAAGCTAAAAAAGAACGACAAAATAGGATATATTTATTATAGTAGTTTTACTGGTGAGATCAAAGATACTTATATAAAAGAGATATTTAACTATTTTAAAAACTGTAAGGGACTAATCATAGACGTACGGGATAATGGAGGAGGAAGTACAGCTTATGCAGAACAGTTAGCATCGTACTTTATGACAGAAAAAACTTTTATCGGATATATGCAATTCAAAAACGGACCGGGTCATTCTGATTTTTCCGAAGCAATTCCATTGTATCTTTTTCCTCATGAAAGCATTCATTGGGATAAGCCTGTAACCGTTCTTACCAACCGGTCCTCATACAGTGCTGCTAATGATTTTATATTACAAATGCAACAAGCTCCCTTGGCAGTCACCATAGGCAGTTGGAGCGGAGGTGGAGGAGGTTATCCTATTTCAAGCGAATTGCCCAATGGTTGGAAAGTCCGGCTTTCCACGGCTCCAACATATGATATACATATGAACCAAATAGAAAATGGTATCGCTCCGGATATTCATGTAGTTATTAGCGAGGAAGACAAAGAGAACAACAGGGATGTGGTGATTGATAAAGCTATTGAAACAATATTGAAGTTAAATAACTAACTTTTTTCTTCATTCATGGAAAAACTAAAAATAACAGAAATGAACCGGTTGACACCGGAAGAATTTAAACAACACACCAAAACTCCATTAATTGTTGTGCTGGATAATATACGTAGCCTACATAATGTAGGTTCCGTATTCAGAACATCCGATGCCTTCCTAGTAGAGTCTGTCTTTTTATGCGGTATCACCAGCACTCCTCCCCATCCGGAGATTCATAAAACTGCACTCGGAGCAGAAAATTCGGTAAAATGGGAATATTTTGAAGATACACACACTGCTTTAGACAAATTGCTTGCCGAGAACTACACCATACTTGCCATAGAACAGGCTAAGGGAAGTACACCACTACCCGACCTCCAACTAAAAAAAGACAAAAAATATGCTGTTATTCTGGGAAACGAGGTAAAAGGCGTACAGCAAAGCATCATAGACCGTTGCCACGGCTGCATTGAAATTCCCCAATTCGGAACCAAACATTCACTGAATGTCAGCGTAACAGGAGGTATTATTATCTGGGAATTTTTTCAATTATTAAATAACAACTAAAGTTATCTGCATCATGGACTGGAAAGACAAATTATCCTCTATTTATAACTCAGTGCCTCAAGTGGAAGAAAACAACAATCAGGAGGAAGCAAAAAAAGAAGAAACTCCTAAAAAACAAACCTTACGGGTGGAACTGGATAAAAGAAACGGAAAACCAACAACTCTGATCACTGAATTTGAAGGGAGCGATGAAGAACTGAAAGAACTTGCAAAAACACTTAAAACAAAATGTGGTTCCGGAGGTTCTGCACGCGGAGGGGAAATACTGATCCAGGGAGACTTCCGGTCTAAAATTTCGGATCTTCTATGTGAAATGGGCTATAAGGTCAGAAAGATAAATTTCAAATAAGCCCCTCTACTTTGCCTGTCTTATTTTATTCCTAATCCTAAGGATATTCACCTTTTCCAACGAATCCTTAGGATTATAATATCCATCAATATATTCCATATTACCCTCAAAGCGTCCCTTTAGAGCCATTCCATCAGCGGTTTCCAGATCGAACAGGATAGAACCACATAATATGTACCCGTTCTGTTGTAAACAAAGTGTCCGACTCATAGACATAAGTAAACTACAACATTCAGCTTACAAGCAACTTGCAACAGGATGATTGTTTTTCTCTATTTTTTTAATGAAAATTTTGTTAATTTTTGTTTTTTTATTATACTTGCCCTTACAAATTTACAAATTATACTATAATCAACAACAATGAAAAGAATTATTATTTTAGGAAGTATAATATGTTGTAATGTTCTCCTTACATACACCCGAGGGCAATCTACAGGGAGCGAGTATCTGGTAAGGACAAATAACATTGCACTTAGTTTTTCTTCCATGAATCTAACAGACAGTTACCTTTCTCCATTGCCTTATAGCGGAAAGGGAATTAAATTAAGCACGGAAAACAGAAGGATATTTTCAATGAATACTCCTAATCTAAGTATGATGAACAGAGGAAAAGTGGAAATAGGGTGGGCAAAAAATCAAATCAAGAACGCAGAAATAAGGCATGTAGGTGTAGATATAGGCTGGGGAATGCACTATCATTTCCGCCCTGTCCGCAACCTGCAAATTCTTACCGGAGGGATCTGGAATATTGATTTCGCACAGAATAAAAAAAATCCAACGACCGAAAGCGACAGTTCTAATCCAGTAAATTTCGATTTTTCTACGAATATTAATCTTTCAGCCATTGTCATATACGATATTCCCACTCCTAAACGGACACTGCGGTTACAAGCTGCTTTTGACAGTCCTGGGATAGGAGTTATGTTTGTTCCGGGACTAGGATTTATACGTCATCGCTCCGCTCTAAAAACATTAGGAGATTATATTTATTTCAGTTCCTTTCATAACAAACTTGCACTTAGACAAAATTATTCCATTGAAATACCATTTAAAAATTCAACATGGCGTTTTGGTTTAAGCGCGGAAAATAAAAAATGGGGAGTAAATTCAATGATATTCAAGAAAAACGATTTCAGCGTATTTTTCAGCTATACCAGAAATTTATTCCGTTTCACACAAAAACATCCAGCACCCTCCAATTTCATAATCTACTAATAAAACTTATTAAATTACACATATGATTCGCCGTAAAATTTTATATCTAATAGGAATAATATTCATTGCAAGTTCCTGTATAGAAGAACCTCAAAAACATTCCAATACAAAAGAGGGCAACTTTAATGCTCTTTGGGACATTGTTGACACCCATTACTGCTTTTTTGAGTACAAAAACATCGATTGGAACCAAATTTACCGTGAATATCACAAACAATTAGAAGATATTGATGAAAACGACCAATATAAATTATTTGACCTATTGGCTGAAATGTTAGCTGAGTTAAAAGACGGGCACGTAAATTTATACTCCGACTTTAACATCAGCAGTTATGACAAATTCTATAAAGACTCCGCTGCCAATTATTATTCTTCAATAATCTCTTCTGATGAATATTTGGGCAGTGAATATAAAAAGACAGGAGGATTTATTTACGAAAAACTAAAAAAAAATGATGAAATAGGATATATTTATTACGGTAGTTTTGTAAAAGAAATCAATGATTCCCATATAAAAGAGATATTCAACCATTTTAAAAACTGTAAGGGACTAATCATAGATGTACGGAATAATGGAGGAGGGGACGAAAATAAAGCTGAACAACTTGTCTCATACTTTATCACAAAAAAAACTTTGGTAGGATATATGCAATTAAAAAACGGACCGGGTCATTCTGATTTTTCTAAAGCAGCTCCAATATATGTTTCTCCTCATGACAGCATTCATTGGGATAAGCCTGTAACTGTTCTTACCAACCGGTCCTCATACAGTGCTACTAATACGTTTACATCACAAATACGACAAGCGCCCCAAGCTGTCACTATAGGTAGTTGGAGCGGAGGTGGAGGAGGGGTTCCTTTTTCAAGCGAATTACCTAATGGTTGGAGAGTCAGGCTTTCTACATCGCTAGTATATGATACAAATATGAACCATATAGAAAATGGCATCGCTCCGGATATTCATGTAGTTATTAGCGAGGAAGATAAAGAAAACAACAGGGATGTGGTTATTGACAAAGCTATTGAAACGATATTGAATTCAAGTAACTAACTTTTCACCTGGAAAAATGAAGGGAATGATGCCAAAGTAACACTTGAAAAGAATTATTTTAGAGGTTGAAAATTCGTTTTCAACCTCTCTTTTTTGTATTTATCTCGATTATTTTTCAAGAATGAATACCACTTTATATAATTTTAAAATGTTCTCTGGATAATCCTCTGTGTTGTCTTAAATTTTGTCTTCAGATATGTTGAAGAAAGATTCCAACACATTGGTTGATTTTGGCATACTGCCATTATTATATAACTATTTATAATATAGAAATATGCTTATTTTCTCAGATGCTGTTTTTAACATCATTACCCAAAAAGGTACTCTTACTTTGCCTGTCTGATTTTATTCCTAATCCTAAGGATATTCACCTTTTCCAACGAATCCTTAGGATTATAATATCCATCAATATATTCCATCTTACCCTCAAACCGTCCCTTTAGAGCCATTCCATCAGCGGTTTCCAGATCGAACAAGATAGAACCGTCATCAAACACTTCAAAACTTCCTGCTGTAATTAATTTTGTAGTATTCCGCCGTTCGCTTTCTTCAATATATCTGATACGGGCTCCAAAAGTCGCTTCCAGATTATCAATCTTACGTTTTTCTCCGGAAATAAATATAAATTCCCCGATAGAATCGGAACAAAGATATTTTGAAGGTACTAAATCCTTTTCTGTTACAGGAATAAATACATCCTCAAAATACAGGCATTGCCCCGGAAATTCCGCTTCGCCATCTTCCCCTAACATTCCTTCCGTATATAATTCTAGAGATAACACATGATTATCAACGCCCGGATAATATGCCCCATAATACATTACCCGTCCTGTTGTAAACAGAGGATCCGTCTCATAAACATAAGGAGGCTCCGTATTCGGCTTACAAGCGACTTGCAACAAAAGAAAAAACACAAAAACAAATCTGATATAACACCTCATCTGACAACGGAAATTTTTTCTTTATAAACTTCAAACAAAAAGATTTATTATACAATCAAATCTTTTTTCCGGGCAATATATTTCACCGGATAGTACGCAGCAATCAAGCCCATACACAACACAGTGACAAATACTAACAAAATATCAGTAAAATTAATCACTACCGGATAAGCCTCTACAATATAACCCGCTCCCATCTTTAACAGTCCAAAGTACTGTTGCAGGGCACAAATCACAGTACCGAAAACAATTCCCCCCAACGCACCTACTGCGGCAATCATCCAACCTTCAAAAAGAAAAATTCTTTTTATCAGGCTATTGCTCGCACCCAGATTACGCAGAGTATCAATATCGTCCTGTTTATCGATAATAAGCATGGAAAGCGATCCTATTATATTAAAACTTGCAATCAACAAAATAAAACATAGAATCAGGTAGGTTATCCATTTCTCCATCTTCATTATTTTGTAAAAACTCTCCTGCTGTTCGTAACGGTCTTTTACCTGATAATCATTTCCAAGAAGTTGCTGAATTTCCCGTTTCACCTGATCCGGCTTAACATTTTCAGCCAGTTTCAGTTCAATAGCAGACACGGTATGATCATCATATTCAAACAAATCACGCGCACGTTCTATGGACACTATCGCGT
The DNA here is from genome assembly GCA_023391625.1 of Bacteroidota bacterium. GTDB lineage: Bacteria > Bacteroidota > Bacteroidia > Bacteroidales > Paludibacteraceae > QVMH01. The sequence goes on from JAEWAN010000006.1 coordinate 385,875, forward strand.
AACTATCGTCATACTGCACTTGCTGTACCATAAAAATACCTGAAACAAAAGTAGGCACCTGGATAAAATTATTTTCAGGACGCAATAAATTCACTTTTGTAGTACGCTTCGGGGCATAAATAAAAACCGGGTCAATGAAATGCGCTCCCAGGCCTAAAGTACTGGCAACTCCTATACCCGGGACAATACGCTCAAAAGCACCGTCATTCAGAATAAATTCGCCATCAAACATAATACTGTCAATATGAGTCATCTGACGAAAGTTACTGCTGACCCCTTTTATCGTAGCTGGCATTTGTTTATCCCGAAATGAGAGCAAAGCATTTTCTTCGATTACATCAGTAAAAAGAACTACCGATTTCATTTGGCGCAAGGCTTCAAATTCTTCAGAATCTGTCTGAAACGTTTTTCCGTGAACTGCTGTAATTTTAAGGTCCGGATCAAAAGCAGAAAACATATCTGTTATAAGCATTTCAATGCCGTTGAAAACAGACATTACACATACCATAGCCATAGCCCCTATGCCTATGCCCACGGAAGATATACCCGAAATAATGTTTACTACATTATGGGACTTTTTAGAAAAAAGATAACGAAAAGCCACGAAAAAAGAAAAAGACAGTCCACGCAAATCCAACTTAAAAGAGCGTTTTGATTTTTTAGCAGACTGATTATTTTCCATGACCTATTGCTTTCCTGTAAAACCGTAAAAAATATTGCTTTATTCTTCTGTTTGTGGAGAAGGAGGATCGCTTTTAAGAAGACGATCAATATTTTCCATATAATCAAGCGAATCGTCAATATGATAAACCAACTCCGGTATAATACGCAATTGGTGACGTACCCGGTTGCCCAATTCGAAACGAATGGCTTTTTTATCTTCCTGTACCTGATTTAAAACCTCTGCCGCTTTCTCGCTTGGAAATATACTAAGGTTCACATGGCAAATGCTCAAATCCGGGCTTATCCTTACATTACTGACTGATATCAATATTCCCTGAAATTTACGGGCATACTGCAAAAAGATTTCACCTAAATCCTTTTGCAATAAACGGGCTATTTTTTGTTGTCTTGTGGTTTCCATCTGTTAATCTTGCTTTATTTAAAAATTTTAAAAGGAGAACAAAGATAATACATTCTTTCTTAACGGGAAATGGACAAAAGATGAAATAAAATCCGCTCCTTCCTCAATTACATTTCATACAATGAAATATAAACATTCCGCAGGCAGTAAACACACTCTTTTGTATTACAACTCCAGATAAAAATTTATCCCATTTCAACGATATGAATCGTTTTATCAACTTCCACCCGAAAGGCGCAAGTAAATCAGATACGATGTATAAGTTCCTTCATAATCAGGGTCATCAGAGGCTGTACGTTATTTCCTATTTCCTGCACTTCCTCATGCGTCACTTCCACAATTTTTCCGGGAACACCCAAATCCGTTATGATGGATATACCAAAACAACGCATCCCGGCATGGTTAGCCACTATAATCTCCGGAACAGTACTCATCCCCACAGCATCTCCCCCAATTATCCTAAAATATCGGTATTCTGCCGGAGTTTCAAACGTAGGTCCACTGGTACCCACATACACCCCTTCCGTAACACGGATATTGTTTTCCGCTGCAATTTCTTTCGCTTTCTTTATCAACTCCGGATCATAAGCCCGGCTCATATCAGGAAAACGCGTCCCCAATGACGGTTCATTCCGTCCCCTCAACGGATGTTCGGGAAAATGATTAATATGATCCGTAATAATCATCAAGTCACCTATTTCAAAATCCGGATTTACTCCCCCGGAAGCATTCGAAACTAATAAGGTTTCTATTCCTAAAGCCTTCATAACACGGACAGGAAAAGTTACCGTTTTCATATCATATCCTTCATAAAAATGAAAACGTCCCTGCATGGCCAGCACATCAACATTTCCCAATTTTCCAACAATCAGCTTTCCACTATGCCCTTCTACCGTAGAGACAGGAAAGTTGGGAATAGTCTGATAAGGAAATTCCTCTTTCCCATCAATCTGCGTAACCAAATTTCCCAACCCTGTTCCCAAAATAATCCCTACTTTAGGCTGGGAATGCATTTTTGACTTCAGATAATCAGCGGTTTCCTGGATTTTTTTCAACATATTGTTTTATTTTATCTGTAAATACTTTTTCTTTACCACCCAATATTTTCACTTTTATCGGCAGCGCATATGTTTTGGACTTCAATTCTTCCGGATAATTACGGTCTGACAATAAACGTGCGGCATCCTTTTCCGTAACCACAATTATACTTTTATGAGGATTCATTGCCTGTATTTTTTTACTTAAAAGGTCAAAATCACTTTTCGTAAAATGATGATGATCGGGAAAAAATAAATGCGATACCTCCGGGAAAAGACTTTTTAAATAATTTTCCATCGCTCCGGGAGAAACAATACCGGCAACTAACAAAACAGAAGTTTCCGCTACTCCCACCTTATTCTCAGTAATCAGAGATTCGGGAAAAACAGGAGATAAACCCTGATATTCAAAAGAGGAAAAAAACAAATCCTGTCTATCGTCCAGCTTTAATTCTGTTTTAATAGCCTGCATCTCGGCTTCCGTAATCGTCTCCGGACATTTAGTCACTATAACCATATCTGCACGCCGGCTTCCTGCTGCAGACTCACGCAAACGCCCCGACGGCAGAAAGAAATCACGCGTGTAAAGATGATTATAATCCGTTAATAATATTGAGAATCCGGGAACAACTCTCCGGTGTTGATATGCATCATCCAGAATGATAACTCCCAAATTATTATACAAACGCCTTAAATTTTCTATTCCTTCTACACGATTTTCATCCACAGCCACAATTATACCCGGAAATTTTTTATATATCTGATAAGGCTCATCCCCCAGAACATTGGCATCCGATTTTTTATCAGCCAGATAAAACCCTTTTGTTTTGCGTTTATAACCCCGGCTCAACATTGCCGTACAAAAATCATCGCTAATAAGGGAAAGCAAAAATTCCGTATGAGGTGTTTTTCCCGTACCTCCAACACTTAAGTTGCCTACGCTAATAACGGGTATGTCAAAAGTTTTTGATTTCAGCAAACCTTTATCATACAAAAAATTACGAATCAAAGTTACCAAACCAAAAACAAGCGAAACCGGAAAAAGGATGATATAAAAAATTTTTCTTGACATAACCAATAAAGTGCCTTTATAAACACAAATGTACGACTTTTATTTTTTACAAAAATGATCGTTTCACAATTATTCACCGAGGTAAAAAATTTCAGTTCCGGAGAACAATTTACTCTCTAAAAGAGTTAACATTTATACGAGAAAAAACAATTAAAGAAAAATTTCTTTAATAAGTTTCGTACTATGGAAAAAAGTAGTAATTTTGCATCCCAGAAAACTAGGTTCAATAGGTATAAAAGAGTTAATAAAAACAATAATAGAATCATTTAATTAAATTAAAATGGCAAATTTAGATTTAAGCAAGTACGGAATTACAGGCGTAACTGAGATTGTACACAATCCTTCTTACGACCAATTATTCCAAGAAGAAACAAAACCAGGCCTGGAAGGTTTTGAAAAAGGTCAGGAAACAGAACTTGGTGCTGTTAACGTTATGACCGGTGTTTACACCGGACGTTCTCCTAAAGATAAATTTTTTGTAATGGACGACACTACAAAAAATACTGTATGGTGGACTTCAGATGAATATAAAAACGACAACAAACCTGTAAGCGAAGCTTCATGGAAAGAAATCAAAAAATTAGCTACTAACGAATTGTCCGGCAAAAGACTGTACGTTGTTGATGCTTTCTGCGGTGCTAACAAAAACACCCGTTTGAAACTTCGTTTCATCATGGAAGTAGCATGGCAAGCTCACTTTGTGACTAACATGTTCATCCGCCCAACAGCAGAAGAATTGGCTGACTTCGGTGAACCAGACTTCGTTATCATGAACGCTTCTAAAGCTAAAGTTGAAAACTACAAAGAATTAGGATTAAACTCTGAAACTGCAGTTGTATTCAACTTGACTGAAAAAATCCAGGTAATCCTGAACACATGGTACGGTGGTGAAATGAAAAAAGGTATGTTCTCTTACATGAACTACTTATTACCTCTTCAGGGTATCGCTTCTATGCACTGTTCTGCAAACACAGACATGGAAGGTAAAAATACTGCTATCTTCTTCGGATTGTCAGGTACAGGTAAAACAACTTTATCTACCGACCCAAAACGTTTGTTAATCGGTGACGATGAACACGGATGGGATGATGACGGTGTATTCAACTTTGAAGGTGGTTGCTATGCAAAAGTTATCAACTTGAGCAAAGAAGCAGAACCAGACATCTACAACGCTATCACTCGTGACGCATTGTTAGAAAACGTAACTGTTGACGCTAACGGAAAAATCGATTTCAGCGACAAATCAGTTACAGAAAACACTCGTGTTTCTTATCCTATCAACCACATCAAAAATATTGTAAAACCAGTTTCTAAAGCAGGACCTGCAGAAAAAGTAATCTTCCTTTCTGCTGATGCTTTCGGAGTATTGCCTCCAGTATCTATCCTTGACGCAGAACAAACTCAATATTACTTCTTGTCTGGATTTACTGCTAAATTAGCTGGAACAGAACGTGGTATTACTGAACCAACTCCTACTTTCTCTGCATGTTTCGGTGCTGCATTCTTGTCATTGCACCCAACAAAATACGGAGAAGAATTGGTAAAACGTATGAAACAATCTGGAGCAAAAGCATATTTGGTTAACACCGGATGGAACGGAAGCGGAAAACGTATTTCTATTAAAGATACTCGTGGTATTATCGACGCTATCCTTGACGGATCTATCGACAAAGCTCCTACAAAACGTATCCCTTACTTCAACTTTGAAGTTCCTACTGCATTGCCAGGAGTAGATCCTAACATCCTTGATCCTCGCGACACTTATGCTGACGCTTCTCAATGGGAAGAAAAAGCAAAAGACCTGTCTGGACGTTTCATCAAAAACTTCGAAAAGTTCACTGGAAACGAAAAAGGAAAAGCATTGGTTGCTGCTGGTCCAAAATTGTAAGAACAAAATTTCTTATACAAAGAAGGGTTGCCATTACGGCAACCCTTTTCTTTTTCCTAAATCAACAACTGATTAAAATATTATCCGATTCAGTTATATATAAACAATAAGAACAGCTGAACCAACTTATTTTAATGGCTTCACCCTTTGACTACACAAAAAGTATGATTCCTTAAAATTTCCTCAATAGCTTACGCTTTACTATTCTATTTTACAATCAATACAGACCTTTGCTGCCCTACAGAGATTATATACATTCCTGCAGCAACATCAATTTTCATCTCCATAATCCTACCGATTAGCTTTTGTGTCTGAACCAACTGACCGGATAATGTATATATATTTACCTCGTCAGCTCCAGGCACTTCATTTTCAGCTAAACCAATATATAAACACTCTTTTGTCCCTACCGGATTAGGATAAATATCCAACCCGTTCTGCCGATATTGTTCTAAGCCCAAAACGGGTACAATATTAAAAGAAATTGTACGCATTCCTTCATACATACCCTTACCCGTAATAATAGCTGTAGCTTCCCCTACTTCTATGTTATTGACGCATTTTACTGAGTACTGTTTCCCTTCCTCAAGCACCCCGTTCACTAATGAAGAATTAGCATTATCTGTTATTTTCAACTCCGGTAAAATAGCATTTCCTGTATATTCCTGATCTGCCACTGAAGCTATTTCCACATAATTACTATTTTCAAAATTAAACTTTAAACCTGAAATAGCATTAGACAGTAAATTTGCGGCCTTATCTATTTCCGGCTGAGAGACATTGGGATCTGTTATCAACTCTTTTGATTGTTCCAAAACAACCTGTAAATTATCAAAACTAACTGCCGTATAACGTTCATCATCCGGAAGCCCCTCTGCCGTTTCAATAAGCGTTTCCAGAGCTGTAGTATCCGGAACTTCCAGATTCATCATAGCCAATGTCAACTTATCCTCGGCCTCATCTCTTTCTTTATCGGAAGAAAGACTATTATCGCGCACCTGTATTGCTTCTTCCAAGGCCTTTATCAAAGCATTAAAACGTTCCGGTGTATATTGTCCCTCATCATTATTTATAGCGCTTGCAGCCTCAATAGCAACATCCAAGCCAGAAAGATCCATTGACACTAATGCCAACCAGCTCATTACAACATCCGCTCCACCTGTTTTTGCAACACTTACCGTAATATAGGACTTGTTCTCATCCAAATCTTCCAAAGTAAATACATAATCCTGTGTAGAAGTATCGCTATTGATAAATCTGCCTAACTCTTCCGATACTTTTTCCCCTTGGGTATTCTGGTATATCAGATTAACAGACATTCCCCGCCCGGTATCCCACCATTCCTGAAAACCCATGGTTAAACGGTATTTCCCGTTCCCTGGTATCCGTAACTTATAATCTATTGTTTTATTTCCATATGCCCACCAACCGGACTGAAATGCGTCTGAACTTGTTTCATTCTTATAATCAATATCTTCACCGATTATTCCAACGTATCCCCACTCATTTCTATCGGTAAAAGCCTGATCATACGAGTCCGTATTAACCAACATCGGAGTCAAAGCTTGCTTATTCTCCTGAATCACTTTATATAGGTCGGAACCTTCTAAAGCTCCGCTATCAATAAAATATAACAAGCCCTTAGGTATATTTACAGCTTGTACCTTTATTGTTTCTTTCGTTCCGTTTATATCAAAAGAGCCATTCAGCCAAGTCGTGGACAAAGGTAAAAGCGACCGTATATCAGACTCCCATTCCAACGATATATTTTCCACGGTCCAGTTGCCATTAGTTCTCATCTGGGCAGAAACAGAGGAAGGTAACTGGGCATCTGCAAAATACAACGAATTAAATTGAGACGGATCAACACGCACATTATTTATTTCTTCAAAATAGCTCAAATCCCAATCTTCCATACTCCGAAGTTCAATCAGGCCTGTAGGAGTTATGAATATGGGTAACCATACATAGCGGGAATCTTTTAAGTTCCCCTTTACCCAACGGTCGCCCATATATATAAACTTCCCATTTGCCGGATCTACCGGAATCACATTCGTACTCTGGGTACGGAAGGTCAGATTGGCCGGATATGGGATACCTGGTTCATTCACACAAGGATCACCCATATTTTCCCATTCTCCGAATATTTCATCAGTCATCCAGTACTGACATCTGTTAGGATCCCAACCCGTAGCACCGGAAGTTATCATATAGTACTTCCCTGCGTATTTAAACATGGCCGGAGCTTCGCGTTGTGCTCCAGGAAAAAGACGGATAAAATCAACTCCGTTTTTTGCAAGTCCTACCGGTGTTTGGGACACGTCCAAATCCGTATATTCTTCATTCAGACGGGAGATAAACATCGTACGGTTCTCTTCACTGGAATATATGATATAGGCCGTTTTATCATCATCTACAAATAAATTCATGTCCCGGGCCATACCACGGTTTCCCGGCTCTTCATACCACTGATTAGGTTGGCTATATTCATTGTCCGGCAACTGATGCAGACGGGAACGCCATAAATAGGTGTAAGGCCCTGTTATTTCATCAGATACTGCAATACCTGCGGCAGCAGCCCCATAATTGGAACTGTCGGCATGATACCAGATAATGTATTTACCGGTTTTTTCATTATATATTAATTTAGGACGTTCCAATACGGCAGTAGACTGAATACCTTCAAAAACAAGATCTTTTTCTTCCGAAGTCAAATGTCCGTAAAGGGCTATAAAATAAGGATCTTCATCCAAATCACTCCGTTTGGAAGCTACCCGCAAGACTTTTCCTTCATTTTTCCAGTTATAAAGGTCATCAGAAGAATAAAGGCAAATACTACGGTCATCATCCCGGTTTTCTCCAATCCACCACCATTTATCGCCTATTTTCTGTACCTGACCTCCGTGGGCCTGTATATGATTGCCATCGGTATCTAACCACAGATCGCCCCTAACTCCGTCAAAAGAACTACGAGACTGGGCAAGTGAATAAAAAGAGAAAAGCAGGAAGCTAAAAACAAACAATAACTTTCCCGAAAATCTTTTACTCAACATAAAATTTTTAATTTATTGGAATATAACGTAATATATTAATATCACCACAATGAGCATTAACCTACGAAAATAGGTTAATGCTCATACACGGTTATAAACATTTTTTGAATTAATTAATAACTATCTTTTCTACTCTATCCGCAATATTGATAAAATAAATACCGGAAGAGAAGTTCAGGTTCAAAGTAGCTACTTCACCTGAAATTTTCTGAGTCATCATCAGCTTTCCTTGTATATCATATACTTTCACTTCATTCAATCCTCCGTTCTCTACTTGAATACAAACAGTTTCTCCTCTGGAAATCAAAGTAGGATAAACTGAAAACAAATTATTATCAGAACTGATTTCTGAATTAGACGTATCTGAAATATTATTGTCTGTTATAGCAAACCACGATACGATAGGTTCAGCATCTCCTGATGCTTTAGTGAAAGAAACCGTAATATAAGGATCGTTTTCATCCAGATTTTCCACCGAAAACTTATAATCCTGCGTTGATTCTCCCTCATTGGAAAATGTTCCTAAATCAACGGCAGTTTCAGCTCCCTCGGTATTTTTATAACTCACTGATATTTTAATATTACGCACCAGACCCTGCCATTCTTTAAATCCGGCAGTGAAACGGTAATCCCCATTTGACAATTTCAACTTATACTGTATCGGTTTATTATCCAAGCCAAGCCAGGAACTGGTTGCTGCATCTTTACTTCCGGACTCATAGCGGAGCAAATCGGTTCTGGGAGAGCCCAAAAATCCCCATGTAACACCATCTTCATATTTCTGATCATATGTGTCGGTATTGATAAGGTAAGGAGTCACTTGCTTCTCTTCTAAAGCACTATACAAGTCAGAACCACTTACTGCCGCACAGTCAATAAAATACAAAAGACCTCTTGGCATATTTACGGCTTTTACTCTCACACGCTGTACACTATTATTTACAGTGTAACGTCCTTGCATATATAACAGTGCTCCCGGTGGCAACAGGGAAACATCATCCCATGACAAGTCAAAGGACTGATCTTTCCATCCTTCGGCATCCTCCATCTGAACTGTGATTTTCGCAGGCAAGTCGGTATTATTAATATACATTTCTTCAAATTGCGACCTGTCATACTTCATCCCGAACGAACCAAGATTCCAATATTCAACACTTCTCAATTCAATGCCTTCTTCCGTGAAATAAATCGGTAACCACACATAGCGGGAATCGCCCAAATCAGAGTCTATCCAACGGTCACCCATATAAATAAATTTACCATTTGCCGGGTCTACCGGAATCACATTCGTACTCTGGGTACGGAAAGTCAGGTTTGCAGGATAAGGAATACCCGGTTCACTTACACAAGGATCGCCCATATTTGTCCATTCGCCGAATATCTCATCTGCCACCCAATAACGTGCTTTGTTAGGACTCCAACCCGTAGCTCCGGAAGTAATCATATAGTATTTACCATTGTATTTGAACATGGCCGGAGCTTCCCGTTGTGCTCCCGGGAAAAGACGGACAAAATCAACGCCTTCTTTCGCTAAACCCACAGGAGTTTGAGCTACATCCAAATCTGTATATTCTTCATTCAGACGGGAAATAAACATAGTCATATTCTCCTCACTGGAATAAATAATATATCCGGTTCCATCGTCGTCTTTAAAAAGATTCATATCACGGGCCATACCACGCCTGTCCTCACTCTCATACCATTCTTCTCCATAATCTTCAGCAGGTAACTGGTGTAATCTGGAACGTTTTATAAACTTAAACGGCCCCTTGGGAGAATCTGCTATTGCCACCCCTGCAGCAGCTACTGCATAATTAGACCCGCCTTCTCTGGTAGGCCCGTCGGCATGAAACCAAAGAAGATATTTTCCGGTTTTTTCATTATACAGCATTTTAGGACGCTCTATCACAGAAGTTTCTGTATTAATAGCAGCATAAACTTCATCCTTTTCCTCTGCTGACAAATCACCATAAAGTTCAATGAAATAAGGATCATCGTCCAATTCTGCCCGGTTTTTTAACGCCCGCAATACATAACCTTCAAACTTCCAGTTATACAAATCATCCGATGAATACATGCTTATACCATTTTGAGTACGGTATCCATCCTCTTTATCTTCACCTATCCACCACCATTTATCACCTATTTTCTGCACTTGCCCACCATGAGCCTGTATCGGATTACCGTCAGTATCTAACCATACATCACCAATAACCCCATCAAAATAATCACGTTGTGCTTTCAGCGAACCTGCCGTAACAAGCAGCAAAAAAACACTAACTACTTTAAAACAAGTAAAGAGAGTTCTTTTTTTCATTGTCTAAGTATAAAAATAATTATTACTTTATTACCAGTTTCGTTACAAAATCATCCATCTTAACCAGATAAACCCCAGTCGTTGCCGGCACATTTAATTCCGTTACTTTACCGGTTAATGCCTGTCGGGCTATTAACTGACCGGAAACAGAAAATATGCACACATCTTTTTCTGCCGCGATATCATCTGATTCCATTTCTACATATACAGATTGTCCTGAAGTGACCGGATTCGGATAAATACTAAACAAGTTATCAGACAGGATATTTTCCAACGCATCAGGTTCATCGCCCTTTACAATCTCAAAAGTAACCTGCTTTTTACCTACATACATTCCCAAACCTTCAATAGTAACTTTGGCTTTTCTGATGCTGCTTGTTATTCTCACATTTTCAGTATAAGTCAGCGTATAATGCACTCCTTCCTGCAAAGTAATATCTTTCAAAAAAGGATTGGCAGCGTCCACTATATTCAGTTCCGGTTTTATAGAATCCCCGGTATAAATCTGATCTGGAATTTCATCGATAGAAAGTACAGAGTCATTTGTTATATCATGTTTAAGCTGGTCCTGAGCCTGGATGAGGGTGGTTCTGGCATTTTCAGCCTCTTCATCCGTCGCATCACTGTTATTTAACACTGCCACGGCCTCAGCCAATGCCGTTTCAAAAACCGTAAAGCTATCTTCCGTATAACGGTTCTTACTGTTATCTATATTGTTTGCACTCAATATCGCCAACTCCAGAGGAGTCAAATCGCTCTTATCCAAAGCAGTTACTGCCAACCAGCTAATCACCGGATCAGAACCTTGTGTCTTTTCAATTTTAATTTTCACATAAGGATCATCTGTACTAAGGTCGTCCAACGAAAAAGAAAACCCGTGTGTACTTTCCGATATATTGATAAAATTACCAAGTACCATCTTAGTTTCTTCCCCGGCAGCATTAGTATAAGTCAAAGACATCTGCATACTGCGGCTCGCATTCCACCACTCCTGAAAACCTGCGGTTAAATAATACTTTCCGTTCGAAAGTTTCAGTGTATATTCAATTGATTTATAAGAGTATGCCCACCATCCGCTGGAAAAAGCATCTTCGCTTTCAGGATTCTTGCTATCCATATCTTTTCCCACCAATGTGGAATAACCCCATTCCACAGATTCACCAAATGCCTGATCATATTTTTCCTTATTGATTAAATCGGGAGCCAAATTCTTTGTCACAATAGCATTATGCACAAAAGAACTGGAAGAAGCACCGCAATCTATAAAATAAATCAAGCCCTGAGGAACATTGGTAAGACGTGCATACACTTCCTGCTTCTGCCCATTCACGTCAACAATTCCACTGACTTTTGTTGGAGAAGCCAAGGGAAGAAGTCTGATATTCAAATCGTTCCAGCTAATTGGAAGTTCCTTGTCTTCCCAAAGTCCTGTGGATTGGTTGAATACGCTGGCTTGCAATGTAGCGGGAAGCTCTTCCACACTAAAATAAGAATCATCAAACTGGGACTCATCGTATTTAAGATCAAAAAAACCCAGTGTCCACCGCTCCATACTGCGTAATTCAATTCCTTTTTCCGTAAAGAATATAGGTAACCATACATAACGGGAATCTTTCAGATTATTTTTTACCCAACGGTCGCCCATATATATAAACTTCCCGTTTTCCGGATCTACCGGAATCACATTCGTACTCTGGGTACGGAAAGTCAGATTGGCCGGATGAGGAATGCCCGGTTCACTTACACAAGGATCGCCCATATTTTTCCATTCTCCGAATATTTTATCAGCCATCCAATACTGACATTTATTAGGGTCCCATCCTGTAGCACCGGAAGTTATCATATAATACTTCCCTTTATATTTAAACATGGCCGGAGCTTCACGCTGTGCTCCGGGGAAAAGGCGGATAAAATCAACTCCGTTTTTTGCCAGACCCACCGGTGTCTGAGATACATCCAAATTCGTATATTCTTCATTCAGACGGGAAATAAACATCGTACGGTTCTCTTCACTGGAATATATGATATAGGCTGTTTTATCATCATCTACAAACAAATTCATGTCACGGGCCATACCACGGTTTTTTGTTTCCTCATACCACTGATTAGGCTGACTATATTCATTGTCCGGCAACTGATGCAGACGGGAACGCCATAAATAGGTGTAAGGCCCTGTTATTTCATCAGACACTGCAATACCTGCGGCGGCAGCCCCATAATTGGAACTGTCGGCATGATACCAGATAATGTATTTTCCGGTTTTTTCATTGTAAATCAACTTAGGACGTTCCAACACAGCGTTAGAGCGTATTCCTTCATACACCAAATCTTTTTCCTCTGCAGTAAGGTGTCCATACAAAGCGGTGAAATAAGGATCTTCATCCAAATCACTCCGCTTGGAAGCTACCCGCAAGACTTTTCCCTCATTTTTCCAGTTATAAAGGTCATCGGAAGAATAAAGGCAAATACTGCGGTCGCCGTCCCGGTTTTCTCCAATCCACCACCACTTATCGCCTATTTTCTGTACCTGACCTCCGTGAGCCTGTATATGTTTGCCATCGGTATCTAACCACACATCACCTATAACCCCGTCAAAATAATCACGGGACTGAGCTTCCGAATATGGAGAAATAAAGGAGAAGGAAAGTACGGAAAATACAACTAGTACTTTATAAAAATAATTTGAGAGTAATGCACGCGTAAAAACGCTTTTAAAAGATAGATTTTTTTTCATGGTCTGCAATAATCTTTTTTATTCCCCTATTGGAGAATTTATATTTAATCAATTTACAAAAACAGGACTAAAACAAGCGCTTCCTAAAGCAACTAAAATCCAGAAAAACAAAAATAATCAAATTAATTAAATAAGAAACAATTTGAATTTATAACAATGACAAATTGAAAAATCAATCACCCTTTTTGGATGTTTTTTCATCATTTTATTAGTCACTATCTTATAACAGAAGCTCTTACCCGGCAAATATCCGCATAAATACAAATTAGAAAAGGGCTTTACCTGAACAAACATGTACAATGAAAAAAGCAGAAATAATTATTTCTTTTACAAAGAAGAAACAACTTATCTTTTCTTTGTACTTTTGCAACATAAAAACCGAAATAATGATAAACCGGATACGCCCATATATGATGCCTATCGCCATGCTGATAGGAGGATTATTTTATAATGTTTTTTCACACTTGTCTTTCCTTACCCCCTATCTTATTTTCACCATGCTGTTACTGACTTACTGTAATCTTTCCTTAAAAAAGATTCGTTTTTCACAACTGCATTTCTGGCTTATATGCATACAGTTAATAGGGAGCCTGACCGTATATTTTATTCTTAAACCCATTAACCTGCTCATAGCACAAGGTACGTTCATCTGCATACTGGCGCCCACAGCCACCTCGGCACCCGTAATTACCCGCATACTAAAAGGGAATGTAGAAAGCCTGATTGCCTATAGCCTGTTATGTAACCTAACTGTGGCAATCGTTGCACCTATCCTCTTTTCCTATATTGGCAGCTATCAGGAAATGCCTTTTAGCGAATCTCTGATGATAATAGGAAAACAAGTAGGAGTTATTCTTTTAGGCCCATTTATATTAGCTATTGTCCTTCGGAAGATATTTCCTTCCGTTGAACAAAAAGGTGCTCTTTTTTCTACAATATCATTCTTCTTATGGTGCTTTGCATTAATGGTTGTTACGTCAAAAATTATTGACTTTATTCTGCAACAAGGCACAGGAAACTACAAAATTGAAATTCTAATCGCCTGCTGTTCTTTCATTATCTGTGCAAGCCAATTTATCGTAGGAAGGAAAATAGGCCGTAAATATAACAACACGATAGCGGGAGGACAGGGATTAGGTCAAAAAAACACTATATTGGCTATCTGGATGGCACAAACTTATCTGAATCCTGTTTCATCCATCGGCCCCGGAGCTTATGTCCTGTGGCAAAATATAATTAACAGCTACCAATTATGGAGAGATAGAAACAAATAATCCAAAATATAAAAAGTAAATTATGGAAATTTCCAATATCAAGCTTGTGTATTTCAGCGCTACTTATACGACAAAGAACATATTAAAACTCGTTGCCGATCAAATTAACGGAGAAAAAACAGAATATGATATAACACAAACAGCACTGGAAAATGAGATTTTTTGCACAGAAAAAGACGTATTGGTAATCGGTGCTCCGGTTTATGCCGGACGTATTCCGGAAAAAGCCCGCCAGGAGTTTGAAAAAATAAAAGGGAATAATACACCGGCTGTCATACTCTGTGTTTACGGAAACAGGGATTATGATGATGCGTTGCTTGAAATAAAAGACCTGGTAGAGAGCAATGGCTTCAAAGTTATTTCAGCCGGCGCCTTCATAGCTCAACACTCCATTTTTCCGCAAGTAGGGTCGCAAAGGCCTGATGAAACCGACATTTCCATTATCCGGGGATTTGGAAAGAAAAGTGCTGAAATCATAGCAAACACATCGGAATTATCTTCATTACCATCAATAGAAGTCAAAGGCAATAAACCGTATAAAATTCCGGGAAATATCCCATTAAAACCCGAAGGGAACAAAAATTGCGATCAATGCGGCAGATGTGTGAAACTATGCCCCGTTCATGCCATTCCTAGAGAAGCTCCACGTAAAACAGACAAAAACAAATGCATTTCCTGCGGACGTTGCATCGTCATATGTCATACAAATGCCCGTCATTTTGGAGGTTTGTTATACAAAATGGCAAGCAAAAAATTTGTTCAAGCCAACTCCCAACGAAAAGAACCGGAACTGCACTATACTATTCAATCATTGTAGAAAAGATGAAAACAATCTTATCACTATTAGCCGTTTTATGCATAACAAGTGGCTGCTCTTATTTTGAGACAAACAGTTCAAAAGGGATCATAACTGACGCTACCATGAATACCGTGACGATTATTACACGCGAAACAGAGACCCTTTCTTTCAGCACCATGTATGCAGATAAAGAGGCAGCTCACGGTCTGCTTTTAAACGATACCATCGAAGTTTTCTACAAAGGGCGATATAAACCGGGAATCGATGCGCAAAGACTGGTATTATCTCCCCGACTCAACATTCCGGGAAGCGACCGTGACAAACATGGTTGCATTGGCTCCGCAGGATACATATGGAGTGAAGTACAGCAGGATTGCATCCGGCTATTTGAAAAAGGAATCCGTCTAAAGTCCTCTAACAACAGCTCTCATGATGCTTTTATTGTTTTTAGCTCAGATTCCGCAAAAGCTGAGATATTTTTTCCGGACAATAAGTCCAATGAAATACTAAAAAAGACAATCCCCTCATCAGAAAAACACTACCGCAGCACAAAGGACAATACACTGGAACTACAACTTATCAATAGCCAGTGGAATATTAAACAAAATAACACACCTATCTATATAGAAATAAAATAACCCGGATAAAAATCCGGGTTATTTTACTATAAACTTCGATAAATACGAATTATTTTCCCGTATTTATATACTGTATTGCCCGTTCCAACTGAACATCTACACCATTAGCATATTGCTCTGCATCAAACCGAACTTCAATGTCTGGAGTTATACCGATTCCTTCATAACTATTCCCTTCAAGATCCCTAGACGCCATCGTTGAAGTTCTTACTTTAATAATGGAATTACTAAAAGAACCTGTATAATATAATTCAAACGGAGTAGCTAAAGGACCTGTAGCTCCCATGGTACGCTCTCCCACAAAATGCCCGTTAGGAAGTGTCTTAATAGCCAAAGTAGTTATTTCAGCCATACTTGCAGAACCTACATCTGCAAGAGACACGATAGGAGCTGTAATCTTAACACTTTCTTCCTGAGGATGAATAGTCCAGGGAGCCCAAGGAGAATAATCTAAACGTCCTACATTATTTTTGGTTTTTAGTTCCAAAAAACGATGGTCAGTAGCAATTAAATTTCCAAAAAAAGTATTCATATCCGCAGCATTTCCACCCGGATTCTGTCTTATATCTACAATAACTCCTTTTAGTCCGGTTTCTTCCTTAAGCATATAAAAGAAATTGTCTAATCCCTGGAATGCCGGATCATTCTCATCACCAGCAGCAAGTAACTCTGTAAGCGCAAAATGATTGAAATGGATATAAACAATATCGTCCATCTTACAAGAAAAAACAAATAAATCTTCCTGGGAAGTACTACGACCACCTTCCAGGTTACTTATTCTTCCCGAAGCTTTATTTACCTCCAAAAAATGATTAAAATCAGCAAAATCAAAACCTTTATGATAATAGTCCCGCTTTTTTACCTCATTGAGCGGTGTCTTTATCATAGAATCTTTCACCGTTATTGCAAAATGATGATCAACAAGTGTACTGGTAATTTCCGTAAACAACCGAATAGCTTCATTAGTAGCTGACTCATCGTTAAAATCAGCACCTAATGCATCAAAACGAGGACTATATTTTTCATATACCTGATCCCAATCTGTAGTATCAATATCCCAAAAAACATAATTATAATTCATTCCATTCCAGAAAGAATCAAAAGCCTGAGACCATGTCGAAATAAATTTTTGATCTTCCGGTTTCCAAATTTCCGGAGATTTATCCCGACAAGAAAAAGATATAAACAATACGGATACAATTAATAAAATTTTATGCTGTTTCATTACTTTATATTCTATAAATTAATCATTAATATAACTCAATACTGCTTTTTTCCTTATCCGGTAAATTTCCCAAAGTAACCAAGCAACCTATCTGAAAAACTAAAGTGTTACTATAACGGGGCATTTGGTTTTTCATATAATGCTTCTGTAAATCCGTCAGAGAATAATAATACCGACCTTCAGCTACCAACTGAACCCGGGGAGCCACCTGATATTGCAATCCGATACCCATCAATAAACCTCCTTCAAAACGATTATCCCGGCGGGAATCAAATGGAACTCTTTCATTAAAGTTATAAATCGTCCCTTCAATAAATTGGGGCATTACACCTTCCCTTTTACTTGAGAGCCAATATCCCCCATAAGCACCTAAATTAAGAAAACCTCTTAATTTATTTCCTCCAAATGAAAAATGCGTATAAACAGGCAATTGCAAATAGCCGTTCTTTATGTTTGTATAAACACCATTAAAAAAACCAGACCGATGAATATTATAACCTTTTTCAATGTACGACAAATCAGCCTGTAATGCAAACCAATCGGCAAATTCATACTGAACCGGCACTCCTACCGTAAAACCCCCAAGAGGAGCGTAATTCCAGTCATAAAAATATCCGGTTGAAGCTGAAAGGGTATTATGGGTATATCCACCTTGTATACCGACCCTCCACTGTGCCGATAAAGAGACCCCACAGAAAACCAGCAACAGAAAAACCGGTAATCTTAAATAATTAATTATTTTCATGTAATATTAAATATTGATTAAAAAAAATAGTTCTATTATATAAATAATGAAAATGCTTCCAAACGCTTGTCTTTTAACTGACATTTGAAAGCATTTTCATTATAGAATAACTAATTAAAGCGGTTTATAAACGATATGAGCATTGCATTCGCCCGTATCAGAAATCTCTGATTTAAGTACAACTGAGCTTCCGCCATTATCAGCCGTAAATTGCAA
The DNA here is from genome assembly GCA_023391625.1 of Bacteroidota bacterium. Classification (GTDB taxonomy): domain Bacteria; phylum Bacteroidota; class Bacteroidia; order Bacteroidales; family Paludibacteraceae; genus QVMH01. The sequence goes on from JAEWAN010000006.1 coordinate 403,957, forward strand.
TTCTATCTTTTTTTCTAAGACTAACTGATCTATAAGTTCTCTGTCTTCTTTTGAATAATCGGCAAGTGACGTTTTCATACTAATCTTATCCAATACAACCTTTGTTGCCGCATCCGGAGCAAATCCATCCAACAAGTTATGTCCAAGATTTTGATTTTCCTTATAATGCAAATATGTACGTAATCCGCTAATTCTTTGATAGAACAACACCAATATGTCTTTTTTTGAATTAGAAGAAGTACAGACTTCCTCTACTCCACTTAATTTTGTGTTATCAAAAATATAATACGCTACACGTGTACCCATTGTCATACTCGCACTACCACCAAGATCATCACTTATGCTTATGGATTTATATATCTCAGGTTCGGACTCCGTCATATATTTCTTACCATCTTCCGCTACCTTAAGATTTTTCACATAGTATAATGTTTCTTCAACGGTTTCTCCCCAATAAGAAGTACGTACATCATAAGGAGCTGCATGCATTTGGATGCTTTTTTCCACAGATTTAGTTCCAAAAGTCATCCGAAGCGTTATAGTAAGATTTCCCGCATTATTTAATGCTAAAGACTGTGTAGCCTTTCCATCTTTAATCACAACATCAAAAGATTGTAGCCCTACAACCCATTTCATTTTTACCTGACTGGCATCAATGCCTTCACTTATAGTATAAGGACAAGCAAGAGAGAAAAACCTTCCGGCTTTTACATCTGTTGAAGCCACTTCTATTTCTCCTAAAACACCGATAGGATCAATATCATACGGATTAACAGCCGGCTTTTCCGGATCGCACGAGATAAAAAGGCCGCCACAAATAAGAGGCAATACCAAAAACAGAATAGATTTTAATTTCATTTTTTTATTTTTTATTAAAACATTATTTACCCCGATTTAGGATAAATAAAAACAAATTAATTTTTATTGTGCAAAATTAATCTTTTCATCTGGACTAACAACTATAAATCCTAATATAAAAATAACTATCAATTATTTATAAAATAGAAATAGCTGCTTTATAAAAAACAGCTATTTCTACACAATTTATATTTATCTGGACTCTAAAAAGAAATTTTCAATGCCAGCCCTACGGGATTTGTCACCTCATTATGCATGGCTACCGTGCCTACATAAGGAGATAAGCTGACCTCCATTGCCGTTGTTTTACGAAGATCTCGAATATACATATTGTTTACTTTAGCTACCCGGACAGCATCCGTAATGGACCAAATATTGATTGACAACATACCAAGTGTTCCGACTAAAGCCAATCCTAAACCTGAAGGAAACATTTTTGAATCATAATTATTTGTATAGTCAAAAGACATCATTATAGATCCGGCTACAGCTACCGCACCAAAAGCTACATTTCCTCCCAGAAAAGCGAAACCACGCCCCACTTCCCCGGCAAGCATTTGCCCCAAACCGGGTATAAACAATGAAGCAATACCACACAATGCCGGATCATAAGGATCAGGATACTCCGGAACATATAACTTAGGATTATACACCAACTTGTTCTGCTTGTAAGTTTGAGCATTTAACTGAACAAAAAGAGATACAAAACAAATAACTAATAAACAAATTATGTTCTTCATGGCTTTATAATTTTAAATTAACTACCACAAAAATAACAAACCGACTGAATTATAACTATTTTTCGAAAAAGATTATAATTTTTCATCTAACTTAACTATCAATCATTTATTCTGAACATAATTAATTGCCATTTTTACGACTTCATAATCATGACACACCATTAAATCAAATAAAAAGTAATCCGGAAACATGGTACAATTTGCCTGCTTCCGGATCATTTTCGTATAAAAAGTTTCTAATTCGTATAAATGCTTGTTGATATTAAAGCCTGCATTTTTCAAAACAAACTCTATCCGTATCTAAATTAACCGACTCCGTTTTCCAAAAAATTAAGTTTTAAATATAAGATAAAATACACCACGATTTCAGTTCACAATTACAAAAAGAAAAACTGAATTTTAAACTGGAGTTTTATCGCTTATCCACGGAAAGCGACTTTACATTTCACCTCCCATTTCCATATCACCGCTTATTCCGGAAGCATCACTCCGTCTTTCATTTTTCTTTGGATTCATATTACCAAAATTATATGTCAGGTTTATCCCAACAGAACGTCCGCTCCAATAGGATTCGGAATATTGACTGAAACCTGTACCGGAAGTAGAAGACTTACGACGTCGTGAATTTAATAAATCCCTTACAGTAAGATTAACATTCAATGTCCGGTTGAAAAAAGATTTTCTAAGCCCTAAATCAATGGAATAATCCGATTCCTGCCGACCCTGTGCAATAACACGGGGCGAAGTATATCTTCCGGTAATTTGCCCGGTAAAATCACGGGCAATCATAACATTGGCCATTATACGGGCATTCCAGGCAAAACCGGACTGTTGTTTTATAATTTCTTCAATATCATTGTAAGGGTTATGATAAGTAGCTGCATCAATCTTACTATAATACAGGTTGACAGAACTTGTCAGATTAAGAATCTTGAACAAGCTGTTTTTTGCAACAAGCTCCAAACCGGCGTAATTGGACTGGGTTATATTCATAAAAGTTGATTCTGTTCCTGTAGGAACTTTATAACGCACTCTCTGTATAACATCGTCCGTAAAACGATAAAAGGCGGATGCCGAAAGAGAATGATAGTCCCAGTTTCTCATGTAGTTCAATTCAAAAGCAGATGAAAACTCCGGCGAAAGGGCCTGATTACCAAAAGATATATTGGTGGAATCGGAATAATCGCGAAACGGATTAATCTGCCATCCTCGAGGGCGATTTACCCGTCGGGTATAATTTAACTGTATCTCATCCCGGTCAGAAATGGAATAACCAAGATAAACACTTGGGAACAACTGAAAATAAGATTTATCATCTTTCATTTCAGTCAGATTTATATCCTGAGAAACAGCATTTTTAAGCATATATTCTCCCCGTAATCCTACCTGAGCACTGAATTTTTCAAAAAATCTTTCCCCATAAGTCACATAAAGAGCATGTATTTGTTCCTTATAATCAAAGACATTATAATATTGAGGCAACTGTACCCCTCCGTTTAATAAATCCAGCCCGTCAGACTCATCAAACCTATTTTGTATATTGCTTTGCCATCCCACTTCCAAACGTCCCGTTTCCGTAAGTTTATTGGTATAATCTACCTTAAACTGCAATCCAGAATTACTATTTTTTGAGGTCTGACCCGTTTTAGACTGCTCTGATGAAGGGAAAGAATCTATCTGATGGTATATATTTTCACCCTGGCTTGTGTGCCTTGAATAGGATAAGCTGGCCAGCAACTCAGTCCCTTTCCTGTCAAATTCATGTTTATAATCAAGATTTATATTAAAACTTCTCCGGGAAGATTCATTGGTATTATTTTTCCTGTATATGCGCTCAACATCATTGGTTGTCAGGTTATTCAATTCATAGTTAAGGAAACTGTTTCCGCTACCTCCTCCAAACATTCCAAATCCAGACAACCCGATGGTGTTTTTATCATTGATATGATAATCCGCTCCTGCACGAAAAAACAAACCGTTATGAGATGATGTATTCTCATTATTCTGATGAAGCAAAGTCGTATCATTATCGTTGATAGTAGTAAGATCAGTAAGACTTCCTCCTTTTCGTCCCATATTCCGGTAACCGATGTTGGCATAAGCATCTATTTTAGAGCTATTATAATTTATATTAGCCCCAACATTACCACCTAAGCGCGATCCCTGAGGATACATAAGTCCTCCGGACACACTCCCGTAATATCCGCCTTTTCTGTCTTTTTTAAGAACCAGATTAATGATTCCGGCTGTTCCTTCCGGATCAAATTTTGCAGACGGATTGGTTATCACCTCAATAGATTCTATACTTTCAGCAGGCATTTGTTCAAGAATCTGTGCCCGGTTATCTGCCGTAAGCCCGGATGGTTTCCCATTAATCCACACCTCAACGCTTTCATTATTACGGAGGGAGATATTTCCTTCATTGTCCACCTCTACCGAAGGGATATTTTCCAACACTTCTGTGGCCGATCCTCCTGCCGCAGCAATATTCTGATCCACGCTAAAAACCTTCCGGTCTATCTCAAACTTCATTTGCGAACCTAAGGCCACCACTTCAATTTCAGACAACATTTTACTGTCTTCTTCAATCTTAATTGTACCGAAGCTTACATCTTTACCGTTCACCGTAAAATTACGTTGATACGGTATATAACCTACAAAGCTCAAACGCAAAGTATATTTCCCGTTTTGAACGGAAGAAAATTCAAAATAACCGTTTTCATCCGTAGCTATCCCCATAATGGGGACTTCGGAATCTGACATGGAAACGGTTGCATTTACAAAATCCACAGGAACACCGGTACCGGCATCTATCACAACACCGCTGATTTTATAAGCAGCCTGAAGGGAAGAATAAAGAAATAACAACAAAAATAACGTAACACTCTTTCTCATACCTGAAAAATAATCTATCAATAACCTGTTTATCTATATAAAACCAGTGAATCCTATTAGACTTTCATAAAGCAGGAAGGTTTAAAAACACTTTTCACATATTAACAATTTTCATCCATAGTCCCTAAACAACGCATACCCCGGTATAATTGTTTTACTAAATTATACCAGGGAAATACAAAGATAAACAATCCTTAAAAAATCAATATCCTATTGTTTGCGCTACTATAAACTGATTATTATCATCCAGCCCTAGCAAAGCAAGCAACTCTTTTTCTTTAGCACCGGCACGCACCACTGCTTTCATATTTTCTGACGCACAATACAAATACACATTCTGAGTACAATGTCCGGCATCCAAAGAAGCCAGATACAAATATTTTTCAGCAGGAATATTACGTTCTTTATAAACATTATAATCCGCGACAAATACTAAATTAAGTGGAGCTGTCTCCACAAAGGGCTGTAATCCAGCCAGGTTACGGTAATCACCTTCCACCACTGGTTGCAGCTCATGTTTTGCCGGATCATACAAATAAATTCCATTGGACAGTACAGCATACGTTTTCAAAGGGTAAAGTCCTAACGCCGAAGGGACTGTACGTTTACCATTCGGACGATTTACTCCATTAGCAGCCCATAAGATACCGGACAGATGTTCCAATGACAAATTATCAGACTTAAACTCACGGTCACTTTTACGATTTTTCATCGCTTGTAAAAGAGCGATATCCCCGACGGTATCCGGTTCTGTTAATTGAATTGTTTTGGATTCGGTAAGTTCCATAGGATTTGTTTTTTTAGGTTGAGATGTAGCCTGAGAGTCTGTCTTTGAAGATTGACATGCTGTAAAAACAAACAAAGAAAGAGTTAAAGCATAAAAAAAGTGTTTCATATTTTCTAGTTTAAATTAAAAGTTCATCATTTACGGGTATCAAAAGTAATTAAAATCATTTGTTTTTATGATTGAACTTAAAACAAATAGAGTTATTTTTGTGTTTTTATAAAACTCTATTTCATTTTTTTACAAATACATGGAATCATCCAATCTGCTTTTTGCCTTAATGCTGACTTTGTTTGCCGGTCTTAGCACCGGCATAGGAAGTGCTATCGCTTTTTTTGCAAAAAGAACAAATACAAAATTTTTATCCATTGCCCTAGGGTTCTCTGCAGGTGTTATGATTTATGTCTCTTTCGTAGAGATATTTCCACAAGCTCTGACTTTAACCGGTAACAGTGACAGCTCTTATCCCGAATTTTTTGTGGTACTGGCATTTTTTATCGGCATCGCTTTTATATTCCTTATCGACATGCTCATACCTTCTGCCGAAAACCCACACGAAGTCCATAAGGTTGAAGAAATGCAAGGAGGAAAGAGAAAAGCTGCCAATGCCACCCAACTAAAACGGACAGGAGTACTAATGGCGCTGGCCATTGGAATACATAATTTCCCCGAAGGAATCGCGACATTTACTACTGCTTACGTAGATCCGTCCATTGCTATCCCAATAGCCGTAGCCATTGCTATTCATAATATACCCGAAGGAATCGCCGTTTCTGTACCGATATACTATGCTACCGGAAGCAGAAGAAAAGCCTTTTGGTACTCTTTACTATCCGGTATGGCCGAACCGATAGGCGGACTTGTAGGTTACTTCCTACTCCTGCCTTTCCTAACTCCCTTTACTCTCGGACTTGTAATGGCAGGTGTGGCAGGCATCATGGTTTTCATTTCCGTAGACGAACTTATTCCTGCTGCTGAAGAATATGGTGAACATCATTACTCTATTGCCGGATTTGTTGGCGGTATGGCCGTCATGGCACTAAGTTTATTGTTATTATAAGAATTATGCACTATACACCATTTCCTCCAGCTCATCTCGGCTTGACCCGATTTTCAGATATTAATATCAAAGAAATCGTCCCATTTATTCAATGGAAATTCTTTTTTCATGCCTGGCGTTTAAACGGGAACTATGAAGGAATAGAATCCGTTTGCGAATGTACAGCCTGTCAAACTGCCTGGTTGCAGCAGTTCAGCAACGAAGAAAGAGAAAAAGCCAAGGAAGCGCTTACTTTATACCGAGATGCCCGGGAAATTCTCAAAAATTTTCTGGAAAAAAGAACAATCCGGATTAATGCTGTCTGTGCATTTTACCCGGCTTACTCTGAAAATGAAAATATTGTGGTAAATACAGGAGAAAAGGCATTAGTCATCCCCACCTTACGCCAACAACACCCGTCTAATGACGGTTTCTGCTATTCTCTGGCAGACTTCCTTGCCCCAAAAGATGACTACATAGGTTTCTTTGCCACTACCGTCTTAGGGATAGAGGAATTAGCTAAACATTTTGAATCGAAAGAAGATACATACCGGGCCATACTTATAAAAACAATAGGCGACAGACTGGCCGAAGCCACAGCAGAATGGCTGCACTTCCAAATACGCACCCGATACTGGGGATATCAACCAGATGAAAAACCGGACATTGCTTCACTACTAAAAAATAAATATCAAGGAATAAGACCGGCTGTGGGTTATCCTTCACTTCCCGATCAATCTATTATATTTGACATTGAACCGATACTGGAACTCAACAAAACAGGAATCAGCCTGACAGAAAACGGAGCTATGTTTCCTAATTCATCTGTTTGCGGACTCTATTTTGCACACCCACAGGCTAAATACTTTATGATAGGAAAAATAGACGAGGAACAGTTAAATGATTATGCCCAAAGAAGAGGCAAATCAAAAGAAGAAATAAAGAAATGGCTGATCAGTAACCTCTAATATCATAGCCTTTTGTTACTTTTGTGGAAAATTTATAAGCTATGCGTATTGATATCATTTCTGCCGTACCGGAGTTATTAGACAGTCCTTTAAATCATTCTATCATAAAACGGGCCAAAGATAAAGGGCTTGTTCAAATACATACTCACAACCTGAGAGACTACTCCACAGACAAACACCGACATATTGATGATTACGCTTTTGGGTTCGGAGCCGGCATGGTATTACAGATAGAACCGATAGACCGTGTTATAAGCCAGTTAAAAAGCGAACGAATTTACGATGAAATCATATATACTTCACCGGACGGCGAAGTTTTCAATCAACAACTGGCAAACAGACTATCTCTTTACGAAAATATCATTATTCTTTGCGGCCACTACAAGGGAATAGACCACCGTGTACGTGAACATCTCATCACAAAAGAAATATCCATCGGTGACTTCGTCCTTACCGGCGGCGAATTACCGGCAGCTATGATGACTGATGCCATAGTACGCCTCATCCCCAGAGCTATCGGTGACGAAACTTCAGCACTATCAGACTCCTTTCAGGATAATTTGCTTGCACCTCCCGTTTACACGCGTCCGGCAGAATATAAAGGATGGAAAGTTCCTGACATTCTTTTGTCCGGACATCAGGCTAAAATAGAAGATTGGCTGCATGAACAGTCTGTAGAACGGACAAAAGCACTAAGACCGGATTTAATGGAATAAAATCAGCAAATTTATAATCATATCAAAAAGCATACCTTCCAATCATTTTTATACTAATTCTATAATATTTTTTTCATGTAGAATATTATATTATTTTCGCGTAATTAATCTTAATTCACATTTCTATTAAAAAACACTAACAAAAAAATTGGACAAAATGTCCAACAATATAACATCTTGTTTAACTTTTAAATTTATACCCTCATGAAAAAAGTATTTATTGGACTTGCTTTAGTTGTTTCTGTTGCAGCATTTTCTTCTTGTAAAAAACAGTGTAAATGTACCACATATATTGGAGGAATAGCAACTGCTACTAAAATTATGGAATCTGACGAAATTCAAGGAGAATGTTCTGATATGAGCGAGAACCTCTTTGGTATGGAAATAAAATGTAAATAATAAAATTAGTGCCCGATAAAATCGGGCACTAATTTTATCACTATACAACCTACCCTATAAATGAATCTTCTCAGAAAAGATATTTTATTATATGTAATCCATGCCATAACAGGTCTGGTTTTTATTTTTTCGGCAATACTGAAATTAATATCGCTGGACTCCTTTGAATTATACATTTATAGTTTCGGTTTTTTCAATTTAAGCTTATCGTCGCTGGCAGCGAAATCGTTCATTGGAATCGAATTTTTTTTGGGAACAGGTTTACTGCTTAATTTCTATCCAAAGTTCTTCAGAGTGTGCACTCTACTGCTACTTTGCTGTTTCTCTGTATTCCTGGTTTATGTCTATTTCACATTAGGAAATGAAGATAATTGCCATTGTTTTGGAGACCTTATAGAACTAAATCCTCTCCCTTCTTTTATAAAAAATATTATTCTCATCCTGTTGCTTATTCCTACTTATCAATTAAAGCCCTTTCAATGCCGTTATAAGAAATTAATTACTATTATTTTGGCCAGTATTCTTATAATAGTCATTATTGTTTCTCTGCTTTCAAATATCTATTACAACCTGAAAAAAGACAGCGATACTTATTACAACCAAAGTGCAGCGATTGAATTTATAAACAATCATCCTGAAATAAAAGAAATAAGCAAAACAGAACCTGTCATAGCTTGCTTTTTCGGGATAGGATGTAAGTACTGCGAATTGACAGCTAAGAAACTTCATCTCATTGAAAAAAATAATCCGGAGGTTAAAACTAACTTTATAGGCGTTTTTTGGGGAAAAGAAGACAAATATGAACATTTTGTCGAGACAACAGGACTGGAGTATCAGAAAACGCTTTTCATTGACCCAATAACATTCCTGACCATCACAAAAGAAAGCATGCCGCTTATTTTCATCATAGAAAACGAAGAAATAACACAATGCTACATGTACAACGACTTACAGGAAAGAACTCTCTTAAAAGCCATACAATAAATCAAATAGCCCTAGCATTTTTATTTTTCCTTTAAAATAACAATTCATTCCTTGCTTATTGTATCTTTGTTTCCATAAAACAATACCGGACAAAAGATGACAAATACAAAAATGCCCGGGCATATAGCCTTGCTAACGGCTAATATAATTTTCGGGATCAACACACCGATTTCAAGATCATTGATTCCTGAGATTATAAGCCCATTGGCTTTGACTTTCTTCCGTATGGCAGGAGCGATGTTCCTGTTTTGGTTCATTTCTTTATTCACCCGAAAAGAACATGTTCCTTCCAAAGATATTCTACTGCTGTTTTTTGCTTCATCTTTTGCATTGGTACTAAACCAGATGCCTTTTATCGTAGGATTATCTATGACATCTTCTATCGATGCCTCAATCATAGTCACATTAGTACCTGTAATCAGCATGCTTTTAGCTGCTATTTTCATAAAAGAACCCATCACATTAAAAAAAGTAACGGGAGTTATCATAGGAGCTTCCGGGGCACTGATATTAATACTCAACCAGGAACAAAGAACAGGAAACGGTAATTTTTGGGGCAATCTGCTTGTCCTCTCCGCCGTACTTTCATATTCGTTGTATCTGACTTTGTTCAAAAATCTAATAACCCGCTATACACCCGTTACTTTAATGAAATGGATGTTCTTATTCGCTTCTATACTATGCTTTCCTTTTTGTTACAAGCCATTAATAAATACGGACTATACCGGATTACCGGCAGATGCATATTTACGTATTGCCTACGTTGTAGTGGCAGCCACTTTCATTACTTATTTCCTCATTCCCATAGGACAAAAAGCACTTCGTCCGACAACAGTCAGTATGTACAACTACGTTCAACCCATCGTTACAGCACTGGCAGCCATTGCACTAAGCATGGACGTATTCAGTTGGGATAAAGGTGTTTCTGCTATTCTCGTATTTATTGGCGTTTACTTTGTAACGACAAGTAAGTCCAAAGCACAAATGGAAGCAAAGAAAAAGGGAATAGTAAAAGGATGAAGTTCAGAATAATATTAAGTATCTTTGCAGTCTCATTCTAATAAAATCAATTCATTTTTAGTATTATAAACATGTCAAAAATAAAAGTTGGAGTTATAGGAGGAGCGGGATATACCGCCGGAGAATTATTACGTATTTTAGTTTATCACCCACAAGTTGAAATAGTATTTGTAAATAGCAGCAGTAATGCCGGTAACAAAATAAGCGATATACATAGCGGATTATTGGGTGACACTGATTTGGTTTTCACATCAGAACTTCCATTTGACAAAGTAGACGCACTCTTTTTATGTTCAGCACATGGAGACAGCCGCAAGTTTATGGAAGCGAATGATATACCTTCACGCATCAAAATCATTGATTTATCCACAGATTACCGAGCTAAAAGCGATGACCATGATTTTATTTACGGATTACCGGAGTTAAATCGGGACGATATCAAAAAAGCAAACAGAATAGCCAATCCCGGTTGCTTTGCCACAGCTATTCAGTTGGCATTATTGCCACTGGCTTCTGCAAATCTGCTTACAGACGAAGTACATATCAATGCAATCACCGGATCTACCGGAGCGGGCGTAAAACCATCGGCAACTTCACATTTCAGCTGGAGAAACAACAATATATCTGTATATAAAGCATTCGGACACCAACATTTACAAGAAATAGGACAATCGCTCCGCCAACTGCAATCGGGATTCAATAAAGCGGTAAACTTTATTCCGGTAAGAGGTAATTTCGCACGAGGTATTTTTGTGACTGCTTATACAAAATGTGACCTTTCTATTGAAGATGCTTATACACTTTATCGTCAATATTATAAAGACAGCGCTTTCACAATCGTAACTGATAAAAATCCGGATATGAAGCAAGTGGTAAACACCAATAAAGGAATTGTTTATCTGGAAAAACATGATGATAAATTATTCATCATATCTATGATTGACAACCTTCTAAAAGGAGCTTCCGGACAAGCAGTACAAAACATGAATTTAATATTCGGACTGGACGAACGGGAAGGACTGAATTTAAAATCAGTAGGATTTTAACTCTTTGAAGAAATATTAAAAGATGTTACAAAACATGCTTTTTAACACTCTGGAATAAGCTTTTTCTTGTGAGTGTAAAATAAACACTTTATCTTTGCACTGTGATTTTTTCATAGTATTAGATTTAAGGTTAATTAAGATTGGTAGTCTGTTTAGGACTACCTTTTCTTTTTTTAGACAATCTTTTCTTTCTAAGACATTCTTCCTTTATAATCCTCATAACCGAACTCACGAATCATCTTAAATTCATTATCCTTAGTCCAAATAGCTATGGAAGGATGAGATACGCCATTAAACATCGTTGTTTTAACCATCGTATAATGTATCATATCTTCAAAAATCACCTTATCACCCACCTGAAGTTCGTTTTCAAATGACCATGAGCCATAATAATCGCCAGCCAAACAACTATTTCCCCCCATACGGTAAGTAGGTTTGCCTTCCACTTCGTCCGTAGCTCCGGTTATTTTAGGTTTATACGGCATTTCAAGACAATCCGGCATATGACAGGCAAAAGAAACATCAAGCATTGCCGTTTTAATACCTCTGTTTTCCACAATATCCTGCACTGTGGATACAAGAACACCTGTTTGCCATGCAAAAGCACTTCCCGGCTCCAATATAAGTTGCAAATGAGGATATTTTGCTTTAAATCTTCTCAATACCACAATCAGATGTTCTACATCATAATCCTGACGTGTCATCAAATGTCCACCTCCCATATTCAACCATTTAATCCGGGAAAAATATTTTCCGAACTTTTCATCCACAACCTCCAGCATTTTCTCCAGTTCATATGAAGAAGATTCACAAAGAGCATGGAAATGAAGGCCTTCTATACCTTCAGGTAAAGTATCCCCCAGCAAATCAGCAACAACACCCAAACGGGAACCTGGGACAGCCGGATTATACAAATCAGTATCTACAACCGAATATTCCGGATTTACCCTCAACCCGCAGGACACATTATTAACCTTACATTGCGGATAAAAATGTTCAAATTGCCTTAAAGAATTGAAGGTAATATGACTGCTGCACGAAGCTATAACAGGGAACTCTCTATCCGTATAAACAGGAGCATAAGTATGGGCCGGACTTCCCATCTCCTCAAAGGCAAGCCGGGCTTCTGCCAAAGAACTGGCTGTAGAATACGGAATATATTCACGTACAATAGGAAAAACGCTCCACATGGCAAAAGCTTTAAACGCCAGTATAATTTCAGCCCCGGAACGTTCCTTCACTGATTTTATTAATTCCAGATTTTTACGAAACGCCGTTTCATCCAGCACATAACAGGGTGAAGGAATTTTTGAATAATCAATCATAAAAATTTAAGCTGATTCAATAAACTAAACTAAATAAAAAAAGGATGTATGAACATCCTTTTTTTATTAATTCATATAATCTTTTATACTAATCAATATATTTATTCAAGACAATGTAACTGATTGTTCCCACTACAACAAACACTCCACCGACAACAAGTAAAGCATTGCCCGCATAACCTCCAAAATGATAAACAGCGAAAACAATCACGCCAATTAACATAAGAAATACCCCCAGATATTTTAATATGATATTTTTCATTGCAATAACATTTATATTATGATTTTACTTAGTGGCTACAAATTAAAACATTTTTTACCGACTAATAAAATAAATCTTCCAAAAAATAGACAAATAAAACCGATTTAGGTTGAAAAAATGTTGTAAAATATAATTCCCTCATTTCATGGTCTTGATTAGTTTATGTACTTTTGTAAACTCAAAAAAGAAGACACAATAAGGGGGCATCTCTTATAAGTTATCTATAAATAAACACAACCTTCAAAAATTATAGCACATGAAACCTTTAGAAAAAACCGTCGCTGAGAAACTATTGAAAATCAAAGCCGTAAAATTACAGCCCAACAACCCTTTCACATGGGCCTCAGGTTGGAAGTCTCCTTTTTATTGTGACAACAGAAAAACTCTATCATACCCACTTATACGTTCTTTTATCAAATTAGAACTAAGCCGCTTGATTCTGGAGATGTATCCGGATGTAGAAGTAATTGCCGGGGTAGCTACCGGAGCCATAGCACAAGGTGCGCTTGTGGCAGACGAATTAGGTATGCCTTTCATTTATGTACGTCCTACGCCTAAAGACCACGGTCTGGAAAATATGATTGAAGGAGATTTAAAACCCAAACAAAAAGTAGTTGTTGTAGAAGACCTGATCTCTACCGGCGGCAGCAGCCTGAAAGCTGTTGAAGCAATCCGCAATAACGGAGCAGAAGTATTGGGAATGATCGCAATCTTCACTTACGGATTCCCGGAAGCAGAACAGCGTTTCAAAAAAGCCAAAGTAAAATTAACAACTCTATGCAACTACGAAGCTGTTATCTCTGAAGCTGTAGCAACAAACTATATTTCAGAAAGCGACGTAGATACGCTAAACGAATGGAGAAAAAGTCCTGATACCTGGAAAAAATAATGTCTGAAAAGGCATTGTTTGTCAGAAGTTTATTTATATCATAATCTTGCAATTCATATTTTAATATGACAAAATACGAAAGCGATATAAAAACCATTTCTTCAAACGAAGAAGTGGTTTTTAATGTTCTAAGTGATCTAACCAATCTGGAGAAATTACGTCAAATCAATGAGCTATCTGATAAATTAAAAGATGCACAGTTTGACAAAGATAGTTGTAAATTCACAATCGACGGATTGGGACAAGCCGGGTTTCGCATTATAGAAAGGGAACCGTATAAAACAATAAAATTTGAATCGGAAAATAGTCCTTTTCTGGTAAATATCTGGATTCAACTGAAACAAGTAGCCGAAAACGATACCCGAATGAAACTCACCCTCAAGGCTGAAATTCCGACGATGGTGAAAATGATGGTAGACAAAAAACTGAAAGAAGGAATTAATAAAATTGCCGACGTCATTGCCCAGGCATTAAGTAACTCTTCAATAAAAACCGAATAAATTTGATTTTATTCAAAACACGTACACCATGGCAACAAAACTTTGGGAAAAAAATATACAGGTAGATAAAAAAATAGAAAAATTCACAGTAGGACGAGACAGAGAAATGGATATCTATTTGGCAAAATACGATGTCCTGGGCTCAATGGCTCACATTACTATGTTGGAATCTGTAGGATTACTGCAAAAAGAAGAACTTAACCTGTTACTAAAAGAGCTTAAAAACATCTATCAACTTGCCGAGAAAGGAGAATTTATCATAGAAGAAGACGTAGAGGATGTTCATTCTCAGGTTGAGTTGATGTTAACCCGCAAACTGGGTGATATCGGGAAAAAAATACATAGCGGGCGTTCACGCAATGACCAGGTATTGGTGGATTTAAAATTATATACCCGTGCGGAGATTGAAAAAACCGTACATTATGTCAATGATTTGTTCCATACGTTGATAGAACAGAGCAACCGTTACAAAGATGTTTTAATGCCTGGTTATACCCATTTACAAATAGCCATGCCTTCTTCTTTCGGGCTATGGTTCGGCGCCTATGCAGAAAGTCTGGCCGATGACCTTCAAATGCTCTTAGCAGCCTGGAAAATTACAAACCGTAACCCTCTTGGTTCTGCAGCCGGTTATGGTTCATCTTTCCCGTTAAATCGCCAGATGACAACAAACCTACTGGGCTTCGACATGATGAACTATAATGTTGTATATGCTCAAATGGGACGAGGTAAAATGGAACGCATCGTTTCCACGGCCTTAGCCAGTGTTGCCGCAACAATATCAAAACTGGCATTTGATGCCTGCATGTTTACTTCACAAAATTTCGGATTTATCCGTTTACCGGACGAGTTTACCACCGGATCAAGCATTATGCCTCACAAAAAAAATCCGGATGTGTTTGAACTTACACGTGCAAAATGCAATAAACTGCAATCACTGCCGCAACAGATTACATTAATCACAAACAACCTGCCGTCAGGTTACTTCCGTGATCTACAAATAATTAAAGAAGTGTTTATTCCGGCTTTTCAGGAACTCAACGATTGTTTGGAAATGGCCACAATGATGATGGCGCAGGTAAAAGTTAACACCCAGATACTGGACGATTCCAGATACGACTACATATTCAGCGTAGAAGAGGTAAACAACCTGACATTATCCGGTACTCCATTCAGAGACGCCTATAAGCAAGTAGGACTTGCCATAGAAGCAGGAGATTTTAAACCTAATAAAACGGTCAATCATACCCACGAAGGCAGCATAGGCAACTTATGTAATCAGGAAATTTCTGCTTACAAAGAGAGCATCATGCATGAATTTTCTTTTGAAGCCGTACATAAAGCAGAAAAAGAATTGCTAAATAATGCCCAATAATTCTACTTAAAATGAAATTAAACCTAAAGAATCCGATTATATTCTTTGATCTTGAGACCACAGGTATCAATATTGTAACTGACCGCATTGTTGAAATATCCTACCATAAAGTTTATCCCAATGGAAAGGAAGAAACCAAAACAATGCGAATCAATCCGGGCATGCCTATTCCACCGGCTTCTACGGCAATTCACGGCATCCGTGACGAAGACGTGGCCGATTGCCCTACTTTTAAGGAAGTGGCAAAGGAAATAGCAAAAGATATTGAAGGCTGCGATCTTGCCGGATTTAACTCCAACCGCTTTGACATTCCAATGCTGGCAGAAGAACTGCTCCGTGCCGAAATAGATATGGACCTGATGAAACGTAAATTTGTGGACGTACAGGTTATATTCCACAAGATGGAACAACGTACCCTGGAAGCTGCTTACAAATTTTACTGCAATAAGGATCTTACGAACGCTCATAGCGCCGAAGCTGACACCTTAGCCACCTATGAAGTATTGCAGGCTCAATTAGACCGTTATCCTGCTTTGGAAAACGATGTGGAATATCTGGCAAAATTCACTGCGCACACAAATAATGTTGATTTTGCCGGACGCATTATTTATAACGAACGAGGAGAAGAAGTCTTTAATTTTGGAAAGTATAAAGGACAAAAAGTAACTGACGTACTTAACAAAGACATAGGCTACTACGGATGGATAATAAACGGAGATTTCTCTTTACACACTAAAAAGGTACTGACTAATATAAAACTCCGTAATTTCAACAAATAAGACAAATAATAAAAATAGATCAACAAGTAAAATAACCGAAAGAAAATCTTTCGGTTATTTTTTTACAGCACAATCATTTTAAAGGTAACCATATTCCAATTTAATAATAACACAATTAAAATCCGATAAGGGTAATTTTAATAAACCGCCCCTAAAGTATAAATTTATAATATTCACACAAACAATAAATTATACGGAGCAAAACAAACCCGACGAAATAAAGTCACCTTTCCTAAATTACCCATAATAAAATGAGGCGTAGAATGTTCTACGCCTCATTTCTATAATAAAGAATTATAATTAATTCAATTTAGCTAATGCTTCTTTAATACGTGCAAATGCCTCTTTCAAATTTTCGTCGGAAGTAGCATACGACATACGGATACAGTTAGGAGCACCAAAAGCAGTACCACCTACACATGCAACATGTCCTTCTTCCAATAAATACATGGCCAGTTCTCCGGCGTCATTAATTTTCTTTCCGTTAAATGACTTTCCATAATAAGCACTGCAATCCGGGAAAATATAGAAAGCTCCTTTAGGATCACTTACCTTCAATCCTGGTATCTGACTAGCAAGTTCGACTACCAGATTTTTACGACGCTCAAATGCTTTACGCATTTCCTGTACACAAGTCTGATCGCCGGTATAAGCTGCTTCAGCAGCTTTCTGTGCGATAGAGCAAGGTCCGGAAGTATATTGTCCCTGCAGTTTGTTACATGCAGAAGCAATCCATTGCGGAGCTGCAATCCAACCAATTCTCCATCCGGTCATAGCATATCCTTTTGACACACCGTTGATAATCACAACACGGTCACGCACATTTTCAAATTGTGCAATACTTTCATGTTTATCCAAATAGTTGATATGCTCGTAAATTTCATCAGCCAGAATAACAATATCCGGATATTTTGCAAGCACATCGGCCAGACCTTTCAATTCTTCTTTTGTATAAACACTTCCGGTAGGATTAGATGGAGAACAAAGAATAATCGCTTTCGTTTTTGGAGTGATAGCTTTTTCCAACTGTTCTGGCGTAATTTTAAAGTCCTGTTCTATACCTGCATAAATAAATACAGATGTACCGTCAGCCAGTTTTACCATTTCCGGATAACTAACCCAGTAAGGAGCAGGAATAATCACTTCATCACCTTTACCTATTACAGATAATATCACATTACAAACAGACTGTTTTGCTCCGTTGGAACAAACGATCTGTTCTGGTTTATAATCAAGATTATTTTCATTTTTCAGTTTTGCACAGATCGCATTGCGCAAAGCAGGATAACCCGGAACAGGTGAATAAAAAGAAAAATTATCTTTTACTGCTTTTTCTGCCGCCGCTTTAATATGATCGGGAGTATAGAAATCAGGTTCACCGACACTCAGGTTTATTACATCAATACCTTGAGCCTTTAGCTCATTACTCTTTTGTGACATGGCAAGAGTCTCCGATGGAGAAAGGGCTGCCAAACGTTCTGATACTGAAAGCATAATTTGTTTTATTGTTTTGTTATAAATTTCGTGCAAAAATAATCAAATTTTTTTATCTTTACATACTATTTTGTCATTTTGTGCAATTCAACATGCAAAAACGCTACAAAAATTTTATTTTTTCTTTCAATATCGCTTTTGTTGAACTATACCCTACTTCAAATATCTCCTGACTTTTATCAATAGAAAAAGTATCATAATTGCCCATATCAATAGGCTCAATCAAAATATCACATAATTCTTTGTCTGGGATTATATTTGATTTCACCATAAAATGATAAGACCGCATAGCAACACTCACTATGCTCAATTTATATTCCTGAGCCACCAACGGACTTGCTATAACCCCGATTAATGTATCACAATCCTGCCGGATAGTGGAAGCCGGAAAGTTTTTAAATACTCCCCCATCCACATAACGAACTTTATCTATCACTTTAGGAGTAAACAAAACCGGTACCGTAGAAGAAGCGATGATTTTATCAATCAAGGTTCCCTGTGAAAACGTAACACTTTTCCCCTTATCCAGATCAGTAGCCACCACTCTAAATGGAATAGATAATTCCTCAAAAGTTTTAGCCCTCAGAGTTTTAAAAAGAAACTTTTCAAACTCCTCTATCTGAAAAAATCCTCCGTCGTGAACCCGGATAGAAGTCATTTGACGAAAAGACACATTTTTAAAGAAATCCCCTATTTCATCCGGACTATAACCATCGGCATACAAAGCCCCTACAATAGACCCTGCGCTTACACCGGAAATAATATCAGGTTTCAGACCATATTCTTCCAAGGCCTTCAACGCTCCTGCGTGACACAATCCTTTGATACCCCCTCCGCTAAGCGCCAAACCTATTTTATACTTACCGTCTTTTTTTTCCATAGCTTTTTTTGATTATTACACAAAGTTATTTTTTCTGATATAGAAAAACAATAATATACTCATTTTTATTCACAAAGCAGAGAAAAAATCGTTTTCTTTTGATATTTCAACGAATAATCATACTTTTGATATTATTGTCTTCAATTCAATTAATTATGGACGTCTTTTTAATCATCGCAGCAGGGATACTGGTTGTTCTGGGATTTTTAGGTTGTATACTACCCGTACTGCCCGGCGCTCCGCTATCTTATTTAGGAGTGCTGTTGCTGCATTTCACCTCTTACGCTCCCTTTTCAAATGAATTTCTGATATTCTGGGCTGTCGTTGTAATAGTGGTTCAAATACTTGACTATTATATCCCGGTATGGGGTACTAAGCGGTTTGGCGGGAGTCGTTGGGGAAGCATAGGTAGTGCCATAGGGGTTATCATAGGGTTATTTCTGGGTCCCTGGGGTATTATACTAGGCCCATTCGCCGGAGCTGTGATAGGAGAATTACTTTACGGCAGGGCAAGCGGAGAGGCACTAAAAGCCGGACTCGGCTCTTTCATCGGGTTTCTGGCCGGAACAGTAGTAAAACTGATTGTTGCCGGATTCCTCATATTCTATTATGTCAAAGCCCTCATTACAATGTGGTAATTATGACCAAAATAATTTATATAGTCCTTATTTCTCTGGTAGTAACATCGTGTCAACAAAGTTTTACCAAAGAAGAAAAACAGGTTATCTGTCATGAAAAAACCCATACTCCTTTCAGGGTTTTACAAATAACCAACCGCAAAGATTCACTTTTTCTGCGGAAACAATGTAAAGACATCAACATTCGTAAAAATGACAAAGAACTTACTCACCTGATAAAGCGAATGAGAGCAACACTGGCCGCAGAAGACGGGGTAGGAATAGCAGCAATCCAAATAGGCATAGCTCGCAATCTTTTCCTTTTTCAACGGATAGATAAACCCGGGAAACCGGTAGAAGCCGCTATAAATCCCCGTATTATTAACCACTCTCCTGATACGTTTTGTTTTGAAGGAGATGGCTGTTTATCAATTCCCGGTATCTTTGGCTCTTCATCCCGATACACCTGGATTGAAGTGGAATACCTGGATGAAAACGGCATAAAAAAACAGGAAAAATTAAGCGGATATTCCAGAAACAGTGATTTTACGGGCGTAATCTTTCAACATGAATTCGACCATCTTCAAGGTGTCCTGTTTATAGATAAACTTTGTGAATAAAAACAGAAACGAAGAAACAGGATATAATTAAAGCATTTCCCCCGATAAAGCATACCAGAACCTCTTTCCCAATTAACGTACTGGAGGCAGAAAAGCGTCCTGAATATGATCAATACGGTATGATTCGCCAGTATAAACTACGGAAATGACATCAAAACGGGTTTCTCCCTTCCAGTCATACTGAACAATATATTCATGAGCCGCATTAACCAGATTTCTGATCTTACGAGGAGTTACAGCTTCTTCAGGATATTCAAATATATCAGTAGTACGTGTTTTTACCTCAACGACAACCAATATATTACCTTTCTGAGCCACAATATCAAGTTCCAGTTTTCCGACACGCCAGTTAACATGCCGAATTATATAGCCCTCAGAACGTAAATACTCCTGTGCCTGTTCTTCACCAGCTTTCCCTGTATCGTTATGCTGCGCCATAAAATTAAATAATAGCATTATTCCGGATTCCCGGATTGCATATAAGTAATTACACATATATACCTGTACACCGGGTGCGGCTTGATAGAAACGCCACAAAGATCAAAACCCGGAGTCATTATATTATCACGATGCCCCCTGTCCTTCACACCATCATCAATCATTAAACGTAAAACGACAGAATAGCCCGTTCCGAATCCATAGCTTATATTCTCCGCTACACGAATATAAGGGGCTTTACTGTACTTTTTAATACGTTTATCAAACGTGCTTTTATCACTTCCCAGATGTCCGGTATCACCGGTTTTTGACTGATCTCCGGCATGTTGTTCCGCAGCCCGGGACAAATTCCGATCAGGGTACAAGCAGCCCATAGGTTCCATATTCTCCAGGTAAACAAGACACTCATCCAAAGCAACAACTCCTTCGGACGTTTTCAACGGTATTTCACCCGGTCTTCTCACTATATCACCATCAAACAGAGTCCGTTCCTGTCTTAGATATTCAGCATAAGCTTTCGGATTAGTCCGGACTTTATTCATCTCCAAAATTACATTTTTCTCTTCTTCCGTTAAATAACTTACATTTTTAGCAGTATCCAGTGAATCAGGCCAAACAATATCGCTCGGAAATACAATCAAAGAACTGCTAAATAAAATCAGAAATAGACAAAACACGTTTTTCATACATCAAGGATTGTAAATTTTTCTATTCGATAATAAACATACATAAAATCGCCGAATATAATGCAAAGGAGTCATTTCACTACATAAAACAAAAACAGTCACTCGATTAATTACCCGATACACTCAATCAACATACTCTACAAAAAATTAATCTTGTTTTACAAAAACATATTAACCGTTACATTGTTAGTTATTACAGGTTAAGCAAGATAAATAAAACCATCCAATAATAAAAATCATTACTTTTGTAATTAACAATTATTTTTTATCATGACAGAATTTTTATCATCTAATTTATACCGGGTTATTGCGACATTAGTCCTACTGGCATCATATCCCGTTATACGCCATGTATTAAACCGCCTGCTAAGTAAATACTCCGATTTCACCCAATTAAACCGGACACGTAGTATGATGATAAAGAAGACTCTGAACTTCCTGCTGGGATTAATACTGGTTATCGTACTAATAACACTCTGGGGGGTACGTCCACAAAATATATTCCTCACTCTTTCATCTATTTTTGCCGTAATAGGTGTAGCCCTTTTCGCCCAATGGTCTATATTAAGCAACATAACGGCAGGCTTTATCCTTTTCTTCTCTCTCCATATCAAAATAGGCGATAAAATCGAGATATTAGACAAGGACTTTCCTATAATAGCAGAAGTGGAAGATATAAAAACGTTCTACACCTATTTACGCGGTGATAATTGCAAACGTTATGTATATCCTAACAACTTACTCTTACAAAAAGGAATCTCTATCCTTAATAACGAAAAAAATCCGATAATCCCTTGTGAAGAAGACGATCATTAAAAACGCCTGTTTCAACTCCGTGAATAATAAAAGTCAAGGAAATTAGCCTGAATTACATTATCTTTGCATTTTTAAGATCGTATCTATGGAAAGAAAGAATGTACCGGTAACTAAAAAAAAGAATTCTTTACGTACACACAAATGTGTTTTTACGTTAAATGACGAAGAAGAACGTGCTTTAAACCGTTACATAGATAAATACAACATCCAAAATAAATCTAAATTTATCCGTGAAACATTAATGAGAAGTATTATCAAAAAATTGGAAGAAGACCACCCTACTCTTTTTGATTAACCTACTATTCATTTACTCACAAACAAAATTCCCTCTTAATTTCACATACATCCTAAAAAACAATCGCTATGGAATATATCCTTATCATACTCTCATTACTCATAGGAGGACTTATTTCGTGGGTTTTATCCTTACGCAAACAAAATGCCCTGCGCAAAGAGTTTGAAGAAAAAACAAGCTCGTATCTGACAGAGAAACTGGAAGCTGAACGACAGGCTGCTGTTTTTCAGGAAACATTAAGATTAAAAACGGAAGAATTACAAAACATACAACAAAAGCTTACAGAACAAATAAATACAACCAATCATTATGCTCTGGAAGCTGCAACATTAAAGACCCAAAACGAGAACCTAACAGAAAAGTTCAATAACCAAAAAACGGAAATTGAAGAGTTACAAAAACGACTTACCACCGAATTTGAGAATATCGCGTCCAAGATATTAAAGGAGCGATCAGAAGAATTTTCCGTTTCCAACCACAAAAATATCAGTGAGATACTTACTCCTCTGAAGGAGAAAATCCAAAGCTTTGAAAAGAAGGTAGAAGAAACCTATGACAAGGAATTGAGGGACAAAATCAGTCTACGCGAAGAAGTAAGGAAATTAACCGAATTAAATACACGTGTTAGCGAAGAAGCTAACAATCTTACCAAAGCTCTGAAAGGAGATGTAAAAAAACAGGGGAACTGGGGAGAAGTAGTTTTAGAACGGGTTTTGGAACGCTCCGGTCTTGTAAAAGGGCAGGAATACGAACGTGAAGAAGTGGTGGAAGGTGCCAATAGCCAGGTGCAAAGACCGGATGTTATCATACACCTGCCTGATAATAAACATATCATCATAGACTCTAAAGTATCATTAGTGGCCTATGAACGAATGGTATCCGCAGAAAGCGACGAAGAAAGAAATCTACACTTAAAAGAACACTTGGTTTCACTTCGTTCACATGTGAAGTTATTAAGCGAAAAAAATTACCAGAACGCACAAAACATCAATACTCCCGACTTTGTATTAATGTTTCTACCTATAGAAGCATCTTTTTCCTGTTCCGTACAAAATGATACGGACTTATTTTCATACGCCTGGGAACGGAAAATAGTAATCGTAAGCCCCACCACCCTATTAGCTACTTTAAGAACCATAGCTTCCATTTGGAAACAGGAGAATCAAACCAAAAACGCACAGGAAATAGCCCGTTTAAGCGGTGCTCTATATGATAAGTTTATAGGGTTTGCCGAAGACATGTCTAAAATAAAGATCAATATAGATCGGGCTGCCGTTTCTTATGACGATGCCCTGAAAAAGATGAAAACGGGGAACGGCAATATTATCCGTACGGCAGAAAGGATTAAAGAACTGGGAGCCAAGACAGGCAACAAGTCACTCCCCACGTCTTTTGAGGATTTTTAATATAGTGAACAAAATATTATTTCTATTTTTGCAACAATGTCTACAAAAAGCAACGACATGAAAATAAGAATTTTACTCATTCTATTTTTAATTTTTCATGTAGTTACCGCTTTCACGCAGGAAACGGACACGGTTAATATTGTTCCCATATTGGAAATATCAGAAAGTATAAATCCAAGATCTATCACAATCCCCACAGACAGTATTCCGGTTGATTCCATCACAACCGATTATAAAGACTTACCCACAGACAGTATTTTGACAAACGATTCCATCGCTCATTTACCGGATTCTCTTATGATGGATACAATCCCTATTGTTTACGAAGATATCATTGTAACTCATCCTACTTCTAATGCAGAATTTGCACTTTCTCATTTTATATTCCCGGATTTACCCGTATATCAGAAAGATACTATTCTATTAGACTCCACTTATTATATCTATAATCCGCTATTTAATGAACTGATATTTACAGGAATTCCGGCTGAATTAAAATGGGATAAATGGGATGTAAGCACATATTTGCATTATGGAGAAAAACCCCGTTCACTAAAAAATCCGATAGATATCATTGAGGTGCCCCACCCGGAAACAATTCTACGGGATATCCGGCAGGACGTTAGAAACTATATTACCCGGACAGCTCCGGAACTTTATGTTAAAACAATAGATCAACTTCCTAAGTTTGACTGGAACAAAAATTATTCTCTTATAGAAACAGATCCGGTAGAGAAACTACAAATACAGCTAGACGGAGGCCATATCCCTGTAACTACAATTGACCGGGATATCATACGCAAGAAAGAACACAGTCCGTGGGATAAAAAACTACATGTACTTATGCAATTATCTCAAATAGCAATCAGCGAAAACTGGCATTTGGGAGGTAATAATTATATGGCTATTTTAGGTGTGATAAAAGGAAACCTTAACTATAACAACGGAAAGAAAGTTCAATGGGAGAACAACCTAGAATGGCGCGCGGGATTTAACTCAATAGATCCGGAAACCGCTCCGGATTCCGTAAAGCTTATGGTAAATGATGATATATTAAAGTTCAACAGTAAATACGGGCTGAAAGCAACAGGTAATTTCTTCTACAGTACATCTTTGGAAGTAGAAACCCAATTGTTCAACAACCGGGTATCTGCAACCGATACCACTTTAAAAGCAAAATTATTTACCCCTGTACGTTTCAATATCGGTATCGGTATGGACTACAAGTACAAGGATATCCTTTCTATAGCTCTATCTCCTTTAGCATTCCAGTATACTTACGTGAATGACACTATTCACGTAGATCCAAGTCTGTTTGATATTGAAAAAGGACAGAATCAATTAAAAGAGATAGGTAGTAAGCTAATCATTGAGCTTAAATCATACCGTCCGATACCATCGCTTAAGCTGGACTCCAAACTCAACTTTTATACAAACTATAAAAAAATAGAAGTGGACTGGGAAATAACTGCAGAGCTGACATTCAACCGCTTTTTCTCCACCCGTTTGTTCCTGAATCCAAGATATTACAGTACAGCTCTTTACAAAGACGAAGAGAAAGCGCGGATTCAAATGAAGGAAATGCTTACCCTCGGTTTTTCATACCGGTTTCTTTAAGCAAACAAAGCATGTAACTGATCAAATTTAATAACTTCAGACTCCCCGAACCTCCGCATTTTTTCACGGATACGATCTACGGAATACTTAACATCCAGTCTGGACTTAGAATAAAATTTATCCGCATAACAAATTAATTTTTCTTCCATAGAAACAGGAAGCATATCGCGATGAGGTATCGGATAATTATTCCGAAGTATCATCTCCAAACTTAAACCAACTCCTGTGTGACGCTCACAAACCAAAGCATGACGGGGCAAGCCTTCTTCCCGCAACAAATCCGCCCCCAAGTACCCATGTTCTATATACTCATGTGTTCCAAAACACTTAATCCCGGGAGCATTACACATAAAAATACCTATATCATGAAGCATAGCCGCTTCCGCCACAAACTCTTTATCAATAACATATTCCGGATGTCTATCAATAATATCTAAAGCCCAATCACGAACCTGACAACTATGTGTTATCAGAATATCATAAATTTCGCTCCCGTACGGATAGTATTTTTTTATAATTTCATCAACTGAAAGCATATTATCAAAAAGTTATTTATAAGTCACCCATTTCCACATTTCACGCCAGGTTATTTTCTTACCATACATAAGTATTCCTGTTCGATAAACTTTCCCGGCAAACCAGGTAGTCCCGATAAAAGACAGCACCAACACAACCAGGGACAAAACAATTTCCCAGGTAGGAACATCAAAAGGCAAACGTACCATCATGACCACAGGGGAAGTAAAAGGAATTATAGAACACCAAAAAGCAAATGAGGAATCCGGACTACGTACACTGTACAATGCTGCAAAAATAGCAAGCAATATAGGTAAAGTAATCGGCATGGTAAACTGACTGGCATCCGTTTCATTATCCACAGCTGAACCTATAGCAGCAAACAAAGAAGCATACAGCAAATAACCTCCCAGAAAATAAACAACAAAAAGAAGCCCTATTCTTAACCAGTTGAACGAAGCAAACATTTTATACCCCTCAGACATTATCATTTCAGCTTCATTTAACGAAACTCCCTGCATAGCCCCCAATTGCTCCATATTACTGATACTATCCAAATCAATTGTACCGTTGACAAAGAGAGAGCCTACGGCTAAAATAACCAGTGTAAGTACAACCCACATCAAAAATTGGGTCAATCCTACTAGCGCTATTCCCACTATCTTACCTGCCATTAAATCAAAAGGACGTACTGAAGATATAATAACCTCAACAATCCGGTTTGTTTTTTCCTGCATAACGCCATTCATCACCTGAGTTCCGTACATAATGATAAACATATAAATCAACATGGCAGAAGCCATCCCGATAACCAGAGCCAATTCTGCCGACGCCTCTGTTTCCTGTCCGTCCGAACCCCATTTTATCGTAGCAATTTCCAAATTTGCTTTTGACTCATTAATTATTTCCTTAATATCCGGAATGTTGTATGCCGCCAGCTTCTGCTCCTCAACCTGCTTCGTAAGAATATTCGCAATGTATGTTTTAAGCTCCACGCTTAATTGCTTTTCCGAATACAAAGTTGCAGCCGCCGGATTTTTAGATAAATCATCCGTAATATAAAGTAAGGCTGTAAGTTCCTTTCTATCCGTACAGTCACCCCGCACATCTTCCAACGCTTTATCCACGAAATCAAATTTATACACATCATTACTAACCAATACATCCCGGTAAAGTCCGGTACGGTCAATGACAACAATATTTTTTTCCGTACTGTCCTGCAACGTGGCTATCCAACCCGGCAGAATAATAAGTCCTACAAATAAAATGGGAGTAAGGAATGTCATTAATATAAACGACTTCTTCACTACCCGGGTCGTATATTCACGTTTTATTATAATACCTATTTTGCTCATTCTCTAATCTTATATGTCAAACAACTAAATATTCAATTCTCAGAACGCTTTTTTCCGCTCACCGGACCACCGGTTTTACGTACAGTTTCAATAAAAATATCGTTCATACTTGGAAGCAGTTCCTCAAAGGCAATAACCTCCGTCTGCAACATTAATGATTTTAAAAGCTCATTATTCGGAAGGGATGCCTCCTTTTTTATCTTATTGCAAAAAATCCCGTTTTTATCGGTCGTCTGTTCCAATACCTGAAATCCAGCAGCTTCAATATTTCCTGCTGTTTTTACAACAAACGTATGGGTGGCATAAGAAGCACGTATATCTGCTACATTGCCTTGAAGCATAATTTTAGAACGGTTTACTAATGAGATATTTTCACATAATTCTTCTACCGAAGCCATATTATGGGTTGAAAAAATAATAGTAGCTCCCTTGTCCCGCAAGGCCAATATTTCATTCTTCAGCATTTCCGCATTTACAGGGTCAAATCCACTGAAAGGTTCGTCAAAAATAAGCAATTCCGGTTCGTGCAGTATAGTCGTTATAAATTGTATTTTCTGAGCCATACCTTTAGAGAGTTCCTCTACCTTTTTATTCCACCACGCCTGTATCTCAAACTTCTCAAACCAGTATTTCAACGCCTTTAAAGCATCTTGCTTGCTCATCCCTTTCAAACGGGCAAGATACAAAGCCTGCTCGCCTACTTTCATCTTTTTATAAAGTCCCCTTTCTTCCGGTAAATAACCAATATGTCTGACATCTTCCGGTGTCATGACTTTACCATTCAGGCGCACCTCACCACTATCCGGCGCGGTAATGCAATTAATAATACGGATTAAAGTCGTTTTCCCGGCTCCGTTAGGCCCTAATAATCCATAAACCGAATTTCGAGGGACAGAAAGACTCACTCCATCCAAAGCCCTATGTCCGGCATACTGTTTAACTACATTTTCAACCTCCAACAACATATATATTGATTTATCTATCCGGGAAACCGGGAATTTATTAATTTTTTTGTTTTATAAAAGATCACTGATAATCAGGAACCGGTGCACTTAAATTGCATCTCCCCTCATCTGCAAAACTAAAATAATCGCCTTTGGCTATAATAATATGATCCAGGAAACGCACCCCAATGGCTTCACATCCGGTTTTTATTCGCTCTGTTATACGTTCATCCTCACGACTGGCATATCGCTGACCGGACGGATGATTATGAGCCACGGCAATACTTACCGCCGATTTTTCCAAAACCTGCTTTAACAGCAAAGTAATATCCACAACCGTCTGCTGCAGTCCTCCCTGCGTTAACCTACGAACATCAATTACTTTATGAGCCCCGTTTAAATAAGCCACCCAAAACTCTTCATGCGGCAGATCTACAAGAAAAGGCTCAAATAACTCAAACAAATCAAAACTGCACTTTATCTGCTTACGCTCCAGAACTTCACCGGTCTTACGCCTTTTTCCCAATTCCAACGCGGCATTTATGGTGACAGCCTTTGCTTCTCCAATACCTTTAAAACGTTTACAGAGTTCTACAATACTTAGATTTGCCAGTTCATTCAAATTACCCCGGCACTCATTTAATATACGGCGGGACAACTCCACCGCAGATTCATTTTTATTACCGGAACCTATGAGAATGGCAAGCAGTTCTGCATCCGAAAGGCTTTGAATTCCTTTCTTGAGCATTTTTTCACGAGGGCGGTCATCTTCTGCCCAATCGCGGATGGTTAAGCGTTTTTCATTAGAATTCATGCTCCCAAAAGTACGAAAATTTATCTATCTGTAAAAGAACATGGAATGCTGTTTTTAACAATTGGCAAACCCCTATTTTTAACTACCTTTGTGCCTTTCAAAAAATATAACGTATTCTGAATATGCTGATTGTAGAAAGATTAAAAGTAGAGACCGGAGGAAGGACACTCTTTGACAATATCAATTATATTATTAATGATAAAGACCGGATTGCTTTAGTTGGGAAAAACGGAGCCGGGAAAAGTACTATGCTAAAAATACTGGCAGGAGTACATAATAACTATAAAGGGAGTATCAGCAAACCGGAGGGGTTTTCGGTAGGTTATCTGCCACAAATGATGCAGGTATCAGATGAACGCAGCGTAAGAGAAGAGGCTTCGCTGGCTTTTGACCATATTTTCTCATTACAGGCGGAAATCGAGGAGATGAACAAACAATTAGAAACAAGAACCGATTATGAGTCTGACAGCTATGCCAAACTTATTGATGACTTTACCCATGCTCATGAGAAATTAGCAGTATCTGAAGGTATTAATTTTGAAGGTGAAGTGGAAAAAACACTACTTGGACTGGGTTTTAAACGCTCGGAACTGGACAGGCCAACTTCCGAATTCAGCGGTGGATGGCGCATGCGTATAGAACTGGCCAAACTATTGCTCCGTAATCCGGATGTCATGTTGCTCGATGAACCCACCAACCACCTGGATATTGAATCCATAGAATGGTTGGAAAACTTCATCAAAACCCAGGCAAAAGCCGTAGTCCTGATATCCCATGACCGGGCATTTATTGATGCCGTAACAAACCGTACCATTGAACTGACAATGGGTCGTATTTACGACTACAAAGTCAATTACAGCAAATACCTGGAACTAAGGCAGGAACGCCGCCAGCAGCAGATACACGCTTGGGAAGCACAGCAAAAACAAATACGGGAAATGGAAGAATTCATAGAGCGTTTCAGAGCCCAGGCTGCTAAAGCTGTACTAGTACAAAGCCGTATACGCCAGCTGGAAAAAATGGAACGGGTGGAAATAGATGAAGAAGACCGTTCCTCTGTCCGTATCCGATTCCAGCCGGCAACCCGTTCAGGCAACTATCCTCTGACAGTAGAGAACCTGACAAAAAAGTATGATGATTACCTGGTTTTTGAAAATGCCAACCTTATGATATCAAGAGGTGAAAAAGTGGCATTAGCAGGAAGAAACGGTGAAGGAAAATCCAGTTTTGTAAAATGTATTATGAATGAAACCGGTTATACCGGTAACATTATGCTGGGACACAATGTGAAAATCGGATATTTTGCCCAAAACCAGGCCCAACTGCTGGATGAGGATTTAACGGTATTCGAAACCATAGACCAAGTGGCTGAAGGCGATATACGAACTCAAATACGGAACATCCTGGGGGCTTTTATGTTTAACCGGGAAGATTCGGAAAAGAAGGTCAAAGTGTTATCCGGAGGAGAGCGCACACGGCTGGCCATGATAAAACTACTGCTTGAACCGGTTAACCTTTTAATTCTCGACGAGCCAACAAACCATCTTGACCTGAAAACAAAAGAAGTACTGAAAAATGCATTACTGGACTATGACGGTACTGTGATACTGGTGTCACACGACAGGGACTTTCTTGATGGACTGGTAACAAAAGTTTACGAATTCTCCGATAAAAAGGTACGTGAACATATCGGAGGAATTCAGGATTTCCTGGCCAAAAAGAGGGTATTGTCATCATAATACTCCTATCTATTAAAACTTTAGAAGCCATTTATTAAAAACAATCATAACAATTATTTATCTTTGCAGCCCAATATAAAAATATTTCACATGAGTATAGAGTCGACTATAGGAGCAATTGTTGCAGAAGCCGTAAAGTCATTATACGGTATGGATACCACTCCCGAACAGGTACAAATTCAAAAGACAAAAAAAGAATTTGAAGGTGATGTTACCGTAGTTGTTTTTCCATTTGTAAAGGCAGCACGGAAATCTCCGGAACAAGCAGCCAGCGAAATAGGCGAATATCTGGTAAAAAATCAGGAATTTATTTCCGGATTTAACGTAATCAAAGGTTTCCTTAATCTTGTAATCAACAAATCATACTGGATCAAAGAATTAAACAGGATTAAAGAAGACAACCAGTACGGTACACAGGCTGTCAGTGATGATGCTGCTTTGATGATGATAGAATATTCTTCACCTAATACCAACAAGCCTCTTCACCTTGGTCATATCCGTAACAACCTATTAGGATACAGTATATCAGAAATACAAAAAGCCAACGGATGGAAAGTCATAAAAACAAATATCGTAAATGACAGGGGTATACACATTTGTAAGTCCATGTTGGCATGGAAGCTTTTCGGGAACGGTGAAACTCCTGAAAGTTCCGGCATGAAAGGCGACCACCTGGTTGGGAAATATTACGTTGTATTTGATCAAAAATACAAAGCCGAAATAAAAGAACTTATGGCAAAAGGTATGAGCGAGGAAGATGCCAAGAAAAATGCCCCGCTTATACAGGAAGCTCAAAAAATGCTTTTTGCCTGGGAAAAAGGCGATCCGGAAGTCCGCTCTCTTTGGGAAATGATGAACAGCTGGGTATATGCCGGATTCGATGAAACTTACAAGAAATTAGGCGTTGACTTCGATAAAATATACTATGAATCCGAAACCTATCTGGAAGGGAAATCAAAAGTAGAAGAAGGGCTGGAAAAAGGCGCATTTTACCGCCGTGAAGATGGTTCCGTGTGGGCAGATCTTACAAAAGACGGACTGGATGAAAAGCTGCTTCTTCGAGCCGACGGAACTTCTGTTTATATGACACAGGATATCGGTACTGCCAAGATCCGCTATGAAGATTATCCTATCAACAAGATGGTATATGTCGTTGGAAACGAACAAAATTATCATTTCCAGGTGTTATCCATTTTGCTGGACAGACTTGGATTTGAATGGGGAAAAAGTTTGGTACACTTCTCATACGGAATGGTGGAACTACCGGAAGGCAAAATGAAAAGCCGTGAAGGTACTGTGGTAGATGCTGATGATCTTGTTGCAGAAATGATAGATACAGCCAGGGAAACAGCACTGGAATTAGGTAAGGTTGACGGACAAAGCCCGGAAGAAATAGAAAACGTAGCACGTATTGTGGGATTAGGAGCATTAAAATATTTTATATTAAAGGTAGATCCCCGAAAAAATATGACTTTCAACCCGAAAGAATCCATTGATTTCAACGGAAATACCGGACCGTTTATACAGTATACACACGCCCGTATTAAATCTGTATTACGTAAAGCTGCAGAACAAGGTATTGACTTCGGTAAAGGCCTGAATGAACAACTGGTAATTTCAGAGAAAGAAACAAACCTGATCCAGCTATTAACAAATTTCCCGAACATTATACAGCAAGCTGGCAAAGAATTCAGCCCGGCATTAATTGCTAACTATACTTATGACCTGGTGAAAGAGTATAACCAATTCTATCATGATTTTTCAATTCTGAAAGAAGAAAATGAGGACATGAAATATTTCCGGTTAATACTTTCCGAATCAGTGGCAAAAGTCATTAAAACCGGAATGGGATTATTAGGTATTGAAGTACCCGAAAGAATGTAATTTCATCAATAATTCAATACAACAAAAAAATGTTGGATAATTTTATATCCAACATTTTTTTGTTGTCATTAAGCCATATACAATATCAATTTACAAATAGATATTGCACACTAAAGAACAGAGAAATTTACAAAAGTTACCAATAGAATATCGTTTTACGGTATCCTATGCTAAACTCCAGTCCTCCCGCTGTTTCTTTGATACTTCCAAGGTCATATTGCATAGGCACAATATAGGCCACAGATATAATAAAACCATTCAAATCTACCCCAACTTCCGGACGGACACCAAAATTCCACGCTTTATTAGCAAGAACTTCTACACTATTTCCGGATCCATCGCTTATTGTTACATTAGGAGTAGAAAGCCGGGCGCCTCCGAAGGACAATGCTACATATGGACTGATATTACGGCTTAGGAAACGATACTGGGCTTTCGGACCGACCAGCTGCAGACCATATACTCCTCCTTTAGAAAATCCGTCTAAATCGGCTGCAAATAACACAGAGCCATCCCAGGTAAGCCCTACCCCCAGTTTATTATCTAATGCATTAAAATGATACAATACATCAATATCAAAGTTTAAACCAAAAGAAGATAGTTTTTGTCCGGATTCTGTTTTAAATTTTGAGCCTTGTGCATTGGTGTACCCTGCCAATGCCTGAAAAGACAATTGTTCCCAGAACTGTGCTTTTACTCCGGCAGAAAACACAATCAGACAAGTTACAATCACTAATAATTTCTTTTTCATGGTTTTTGTTTTTAATTAATAATATAGATTATTTACGAGCATCTGAGAAAAATTAAAATCATTTAAAAATTACTTCTTTTCCTTAATACAAAAACCGTTCCAATAATTGGAACGGTTTTGTACTTTATCAAGAAATACGAGAAAGACTACTTAATTATTACAGAATCCTATGATTTCACGGACTTCCTTAATCGTTTTCGCTGCACTTGCCTGCGCCTTTTCTTTACCCATAGCCATTACCTTTTTAAGGTAATCTTCATTAGCTGCAATTTCTTTTATTTTTTCACTAAATGGTTGTACAAACGCAATCATATCCTGTGCTAACTGCTTTTTCATATCACCATAACGGATCTGACAGGAGTTATACTGATCTTCAAAATATTGCACTGTATCCGGAGTTGAAACAACACTCATTAACTGGAACAAGTTCTGGATAGCTTCCGGCTTTTCCTGATTCGGCACAGTAGGTCCTGAATCTGTAACCGCACGCATAACTTTTTTACGAATTGCTTCGGGTTCATCGGCTAAATAGATGGCATTCCCTTCGCCTTCCGATTTTCCCATTTTCCCACTACCGTTCAATCCTGGAATTTTCACCAATTGTTTTCCGAAATTATAGGCCTGCGGTTCCGGGAAATATTCTACTTCATACATCCGGTTAAAACGTTTGGCAAATGTACGGGTCATTTCAAGATGCTGTTCCTGGTCTTTACCCACGGGTACTTTCGTTGCCCGGTGAATTAAAATATCAGCCGCCATCAAGGTAGGATAGGTCAACAGTCCTGCATTAATGTTTTCCGGCTGCTGACGGATTTTATCCTTAAAAGAAGTACATCTTTCCAACTCACCGATATAAGCATTCATATTTAAGAATAAATACAGCTCTACAACTTCGGGAACATCACTTTGTACATATATAGTTGATTTTTCAGGATCAAGTCCTGCCGCCAGATATTCAATCAAAATCTGACGTACATTTTTTGCCAAATCTTTCGGATGAGGATGAGTAGTTAAGGAGTGGTAATCTGCAATAAAAAAATAACAGTTATTCTCTTCCTGCATTGTAATAAAGTTCCGCAAAGCTCCAAAATAATTCCCCAAATGCAGGTTTCCCGTAGGGCGAATACCGCTTAATACTGTTTCCATATATATTTTTTAATTTTAAAATTAGTCCTGTAAAATAAAATCAGCCTGTATAGCTGACTTTTTTCTTTATAAATTCTTCTTACTTATTCAATCGGTATCGTACGACGTATACGCTGGTCCAGTGAAGTAAGAGTTTCGGTAGATGCCACCCCGTTAATTTCCTGTATCTTCCCATTCAGCAATTCCATGAGATGTTCATCATTCTTTGCATATAGTTTAATCAGCAAGGTATATGCTCCTAAGGTGTACTGCGACTCTACAATTTCAGGAATTTTTTCCAGCTCTTTTACTACTTCCTTATACATAGAACCTTTTTCAAGGGTAATTCCTACATACACGCACATCTGATAACCGAGCATCTTCGGATTTACAGTATAACCGGAACCGGTAATAACGTCCATATCAATCATTCTCTGAACACGTTGATGTATAGCAGCACGTGATACCCCACAAATCTCTGCAACGTCTTTAAAAGGCATACGGGCATTTTGAGTAATAATCTGCAGTATTTTACGATCTAAATTATCTATTTTTTCCATTTTTCAAGGATTAATATCATTTTGGCAACAAAAATATATAAAAATAATGAAAATAAAAACAAAGTTAATCATCAGCCCTACAAAATGCATCAAAAACATAACAAAATGTTGAATTTCATTTTCCCTTATACACAAAAGGCCGGGAGCGATGTTCCCGGCCTTTTGTACAATGGAATCAGACATTTATTATTTCACAATATCCAATAATTCCACTTCAAATATTAATGTGCTATAAGGCTGAATAGCACCTTGTCCATTAGCACCATAAGCTAATTCCTGAGGAATGTACAAAACCCATTTAGAGCCAACATTCATCATCTGCAATGCTTCTGTCCAGCCACTGATTACCTGGTTTACCGGGAACTCTGCCGGTTCTCCTCGTTGTATTGAGCTATCAAACACATTTCCGTCAATCAATGTTCCCTGATAATGTACTTTTACAACATCCGTTGCTTGCGGTTTAGAACCTTTACCGGTTTTCAACACTTTATATTGTAATCCGGTAGACGTTGTTACAACTCCATCCTTTTGACCATTTTCTTCCATAAAACGCTTACCTGCCTCCAAGTTTGCAGAGAAACGTTTTTCTGTCATAACTGTTTGGAAATAATTCCGGGCGTCGGCAGCAGTCATTTGCTCTTCAAAATTTTTCATCCCGTTAATCAAACCTTGTTTGATTATTTCCAATTTCACAGGCAAGCCTTCCACACCGAAAAAAGCATTTGCTTCACTTTGTTGTTTCAATGATTTACCTACGTTTTCTCCAATCAAATACATTTCAGGAAATTCTGTCTTTACCTTTGTTCCGGCATCTATTCCCTTAATCAATTGAGAGATATTTTCTTCAGTCATTTCGCCTTCAGACTGCTTTACATCTCCGCCATAAATAACCCCAAACGCATAATTAAGACTATCCATCTGATTTTTTAATTCCGGGGTTGAACTAGTTTGTGCAAAACTTAAACTAGCAGAAGAAATTATAAGTGCTGCTATAATATTTATCTTTTTCATCTTTATTTCTTTTAAAATAGGTTATCGTTTATTCTACTGGTTCAACAACATCTTCCTGTTCTGCAGCAGAGTCATCTGCCTCGGGATTAAAACCGTTTTGTGAAGCCATTCTACGCATTTGAATTTCAAACATAACGTTCTGAATGTATTCCTGTGCTTCTTCCATACTCATAAGGCTTTCACCTTTAAGTTCATTTTCTATACCTGCTTTTGCAAGCTGGCTATCAAAAACAAAATCAGCCTCACCCAAAAATCCTTCTTTTTCCTGAGATTTAAAGATATATCCTATTTTCTTACCTTTTTCAAACATATTGTCTTCTGCATCGGTAGCAAATGATTTATCTAATTCTGAAAGGAGTGCCTCTAATGCCTCGTTTTCACTCTCTTCAGGAATTACATACTGTTCCTGCAATGCAGCACCATTCAGCAATCCAAATGCATAATTAATGCTATCATCTTGATTATTCAGCTCAACTACCTTCGCCTGGTATTTATTACCACACGAAACAAACATTGCAACCATCAACAATGTTGCAAATGAATAAATACTTAACTTTTTCATTGAATTTATTTATTTAACAATTTTACTTATTACTCTTCCGGATTAACATCTAACAGTTCAACTTCGAATATAAGCGTTGAATAAGGAGGAACCACTGTACCTGCCCCACGTTCTCCGTAACCTAATTCATAAGGGATATAAAATTTATAAACAGAACCAACAGGCATTAATTGAACTCCCTCTGTCCAACCCGGGATAACCTGGTTCACTGGAAATTCAGCCGGTTCATTCCTGTCTTTTGAGCTATCAAATTTTGTTCCATCCAATAAAAAACCTTCATAATGTACTTTCACAATATCTGTAGCCACAGGCTTAACCCCGGTTCCTTCTGTAATAACCTCATATTGCAAACCGCTGGCAGTTTCAACAACTCCTTCTTTCTGCTTATTTTCAATCAGGAACTTTTCACCTTCTTCTTTTTGTTGTTTTGACAACTCATCATAAGCAGCCATCATGTAATCCTGAACATAAGTACGTGCAAATTCATTGGTCATTAAAGTCTGCTCGCCTTTCAAAGCCTGTGAAAAACCTTTCAACAAAGCATCCACACTATACTCACCTCCCGGAATCGTTTTCAATGTTCCCGTAATATCAGTCCCGATACTTACTCCTAAAGCGTAGCTCATGGAATCAACGGCTTGCGTCAGCACATATTCCTGATTTTTATCTTTAGATTTCTTTTTTGCTTCGGCCGGAGTTAATATCAACCCTAAAGCAGCCAACACTAAAATTGTTTTTTTCATTAAAATTTTTGTTAGTCCCCAGCAGCAATCACCGCCCAGGTAAATTAAATAAATCTGTTTTTACAATATATCCAGTAATTCTACTTCAAAAACAAGGGTTGTATGTGGCGGTATAGCCTGACCTGCACCTTGCGCTCCGTAAGCAAGATTTGAAGGAATATATAATTTCCATTTTGAACCTACCGGCATTAACTGCAAAGCTTCCACCCAACCCGGTATAACCTGTGTTACCCCAAATGTAGCAGGTTCGCCACGACGTACAGAACTATCAAAAACGTTTCCATCAATCAATGTTCCATGGTAATGTACCTTAACCGTATCAGAAGCCTTAGGAATAGCTCCATTCCCCTTTGTAATTATTTCATATTGCAACCCGCTGGGCAATGTCACAACTTCTGCTCTTTTTGCGTTTTCTTCCAGAAATTGCTTTCCTTCCTTTATGTTTTTTTCATTCATTTTATCCTGAAGGCTTTGAAAGAAATCATTTATAACAGCTTGTGCTTCCTGGTAAGACATATCCGGTTTGTTATTCTCCAGTACGTCCTGAATACCTTTAGACAATTGTTTATAATCCAACTTTTCAATTCCACTCTGTAATAAGTTATTTCCAAGGCTCAATCCTAAAGCGTAGCTTATTTTCTCCATTTTTTCTCTAATTTTTTGATTTTAATAAATAATAAAAGACAAAGATAGATGAATTGTCGCAGTTGATCGTGTTAATATTTCAAAATTAAGTATCCAAAATATAGACAAAAACAATATAAAATGAATCCTTTATCTTCCAAAGGAGAGACATTTAATCTCTAAAAAATAGAAAAATAGCAGAAAAATAAATGAATTTTCATATTTCGCATTATAATTCTGTGTAAATGAATTATTTTTGCAAAAGATTAAGTGATGAAGCCAATAGGGCTCTCATCGATTTCTTTAAACTGATTTTATTTATCAAAACAAAAAGAAACAGAAAATGAAAGTAGCAATTGTTGGTGCTAGTGGCGCCGTGGGACAAGAATTTTTGCGTGTTTTAGCTGAAAGAAATTTTCCGCTGACTGAATTGGTTTTATTTGGTTCTTCACGTAGTGCAGGAAAAACTTATGACTTTAAAGGCCAGAAATTAACCGTAAAAGAATTGAAACATGGCGACGACTTTAAAGGTATTGATATTGTTTTCACTTCTGCCGGAGCAGGTATTTCAAAGGAATATGCTGAAGACATAACTAAATTCGGAGCAGTTATGATAGACAACTCCAGCGCATTCCGCATGGAAGAAAATATCCCATTGGTTGTTCCGGAAGTTAATGCTGCGGATGCAAAAAAACGCCCACGTGGTATTATAGCAAATCCAAACTGTACAACCATCCAAATGGTAGTTGCATTGAAACCTATTGAAGAACTTTCACACATCAAACGTGTTCATGTTTCTACTTATCAAGCTGCCAGTGGTGCAGGAGCTGCTGCTATGGATGAGTTGGAAGCCCAATATAAACAAATTGTAAACGGAGAAGAAGTTAAAGTTGAGAAATTCGCTTACCAACTTGCTTACAACCTGATTCCTCAGGTAGATGTTTTCCTGGAAAACGGTTATACTAAAGAAGAAATGAAAATGTATAATGAAACTCGTAAAATTATGCATTCCGACATTGAAGTTAGTGCAACCTGTGTTCGCGTTCCTGCTTTACGTGCTCATTCTGAAAGCGTATGGGTGGAAACAGAACGTCCTATCAGCATAGAAGAAGCTAAAAATGCTTTTGCAAAAGCTGACGGAGTAGTGGTGATAGACAATCCTGCTGAAAAACAATATCCTATGCCTCTGTTCCTTTCCGGAAAAGATCCTGTTCACGTAGGGCGTATCCGTAAAGATATTTCTAATCCAAACGGACTGACTTTCTGGTGTGTAAGCGACCAGATAAAAAAAGGAGCTGCCCTGAATGCTGTTCAGATAGCAGAATATCTAATTGCAGAAAAAGATATTTAAATCATTATTTACTTAATACTGGAAACAGCCATAAATTAATTTATGGCTGTTTCTTTTTAAACACAACTTTTTTATATACTCCTATTAAAAAACTTCTATCATTTATACGTGAAAAAAGGGATTTAATTATATTCTATCTCCCCCTTTTAACATTTATATGCGAACATTCTTTTTTTTAAACTGTTTATACCATAAAACACTGACCTTATCCAAAATTACCCTCATAAAATGGAACTGAAAAACAAGCGTATAGTTATAACAGGAGCTACTTCTGGGATAGGGAAACAGCTAATGATCCAACTATCAAAATACGAAGGAGTGAGAATCATTGCAGTAGGCCGAAAAATGAGAAATATCCCTATTGCTATGAATATAATTCCTTTTAAAGCAGATATCTCGATTAAGGAAGAAGTGGATGCCCTGTTCAATTTCGCTCAACAAAAACTGGGTGGAATAGATATTTTTATTGCCAATGCCGGATACGTCAATACCAACGAACCCACCGGTTGGAACGATATAGATAATATCTTTAAAACCAATACAATTTCCCCCATTTATTCCGTCCAGAAAATGATAGAGTCACATCTGGAACAACAAGAGTATCTGGTTGCAATTACAATATCCTGCCTGGCTAAACTATCTCTTCCTTTTAAGCCCCTTTACGTAGCAACAAAATCGGCCCTACACGGATTTATAAAATCCCTTAGATATACTTTACCATCTAACGGCCATGTATCTGCTATTTATCCGACCGGAGTAATCCATACCAGCTTCTTTGAGGACATGACGACAACTACCAACCACAAAAACATTGTGCCCGGAAAAAAGATTTCTTCTCAAAAAATGGCCCGGATTATAATAAAAGGGATAGAAAAAAACAAGAAAGAAATTTACAGCAGCTTTTGTGCAAAAATAAAAATTATTCTCTATCAGATGTTTCCTTTCATACAAAAAAGGCACGCTAAACAGCTCTAAAGAGAGGCAAAAAAGAAGCTGTACACGCTTTTTAAAACACTATAAACGTGTTTCCAATATTAGTTGGTCATCAAAAAGATTTAAAAGAATTTTACCAAAAGGTACAGATAAAATATCTGTGCCTTTTTCACTACTAAAACAAATGGTTCCGGAATGGGATTAAGCATATGCAGACAGATTATAAATCTTTATGGGGGCACTATTTCTGTGGAATCAATACCCGACAAAAAAACAGAATTTACAATTGCGCTGCACAAAAACCATAACACACTGATATACAAATAAATAATATATATAAAATTTATTTGTATTTCCATATTCATTATTTTATAGAATAAATAAATCCTCCACTACACAACTACAGACACAATAAAAATAAAAAAATTGATACATAAATAGTTATTGTTGTGTAAATTTGCATATTCAAAAAGAAAAGATATAAAATTCATTTTTGTTTAATCATCCATATATTAAACAGAAATGTTGTTGTGTATATATATCTAATTAAAAATGTATGGATTTTAAATACGATGTGATAGTTGTAGGTGCTGGACATGCCGGCAATGAGGCTGCTTGCGCAGCAGCTAATCTTGGATCAAAAACATTGCTGATAACAATGGATATGAATAAGATTGGGCAAATGAGTTGTAACCCGGCAATTGGAGGAATAGCAAAAGGGCAAATTGTACGTGAAATTGACGCTTTAGGAGGGCAAATGGGCATAGTAACAGACCGCAGTGCCATACAGTTCCGAATGCTAAACCGATCAAAAGGCCCTGCCATGTGGAGTCCGAGATCTCAAAGCGACCGACGCCAATTCATCCAGCAATGGATAGACACAATATCCAATACCGACAATTTACATATCTGGCAAGATACTGTTACGGAACTTATCATAAAAGAAAATACAGTTGTCGGAGTAAAATCCATTTTAGGTATAGAATTTCAGGCCAAAACAGTGGTACTGACTAACGGAACTTTCTTAAACGGATTACTTCATATCGGAAAAAATCAAATTATAGGAGGACGTATTTCTGAACCTTCTTCTTTCGGTATCACGGAACAGCTAAAATCATTGGGATTTACAACAGACCGGATGAAAACCGGCACACCAATGAGAATAGACGGGAGAAGCATTGATTTTTCAAAAATGAACGAACAGGTTGGAGAAAACGATTTTCATAAATTCTCTTTTATGGAAAACGTACATCGTGAGTTGAAACAAATGAGTTGTTGGATAACCAACACCAACGAAAAGACACACGATGAACTGAGAAAAGGATTACCGGATTCTC
This sequence comes from Bacteroidota bacterium, assembly GCA_023391625.1. Taxonomy (GTDB): domain Bacteria; phylum Bacteroidota; class Bacteroidia; order Bacteroidales; family Paludibacteraceae; genus QVMH01. The sequence goes on from JAEWAN010000006.1 coordinate 445,654, forward strand.
CTCTGTATAATGGACAAATAAAGAGTATCGGTCCACGTTACTGTCCCAGCATTGAAACCAAAATAGTAACATTTGCCGATAAAACTTCCCATCAGTTATTTCTGGAACCGGAAGGTGTGGACTCCCAGGAATATTATGTGAATGGGTTTTCCTCTTCCCTGCCTCTTGATGTACAAATAAAAGCTATTAAAACTGTAGCAGGACTTGAAAATGCAGAATTATACCGTCCCGGATATGCCATAGAATATGATTTTTTTGATCCCACCCAATTAACACATACATTGGAAACAAAACTCATCAAAAACCTATTCTTTGCCGGACAAATCAACGGTACTACCGGATATGAAGAAGCGGGAGGACAAGGATTGATTGCCGGTATTAATGCACACATAAATTGTCATGGTGGAAGCTCTTTCACACTAAATAGAGATGAAGCATACATTGGAGTATTAATAGATGATTTAGTAACCAAAGGTGTAGATGAACCATACCGAATGTTTACTTCAAGGGCAGAATACAGAATTCTCTTACGACAGGATGATTCTGATATGCGATTGACAGAAAAATCCTATGAATTAGGACTGGCTAAGCAAGACCGTTTCTCTCTTCTACAAAAGAAAAAAGAAGCCCAAAACATGTTGATTGATTTTCTGAAAAATTACTCAATAAAACCGGAGCAAGTCAACGCTTTCTTAACTTCTCAAAATTCCACAGAACTGAAACACGGGTGTAAGTTACATGAACTGGTACTTCGTCCTCAGTTTGGAATTAATGAGTTGGCGACAACCGTTCCGGCGCTTAAGGAAAAAATTAACCAGATAGAAGGAAGAAAGGAAGAAATTGTTGAATCGGTTGAAATTTTGTTGAAATACGAAGGATATATTGAACGGGAAAAATTAATAGCAGACAAACTACAACGTCTTGAGCATATTCCTTTGAAAGGAAGAATAGACTATAATTCTGTACATACTATTTCCACAGAAGCCCGACAAAAATTAACCAGAATAGATCCTGAAACAATCGGGCAAGCTTCCCGTATTCCCGGAATATCACCCAGCGATGTGAATATTCTACTGGTTTTATTAGGACGATAATATAAATGTTTCACGTGGAACAACAAAGACAAAACAGAATGAAGTTCCACGTGGAACAACAATAAAAAACAGACTATGATTTCAAATCAAAGATTAAAAGAAGAAATAAGTGCACTTCCGGACAAACCCGGAGTATACCAATATTTCAATTCTAATGATGAAATCATATATGTGGGAAAAGCCAAAAATCTAAAACGCAGGGTAAGTTCTTATTTCAATAAAAAACATGAATATCCCAAACTAAATGTCTTGGTTAAAAACATAGACCATTTAAAGTATATTGTAGTAGAATCAGAAGTTGATGCTTTTTTATTAGAAAATAATCTTATAAAACAATATCAGCCTCGATATAATTCAATGCTGAAAGATGGAAAAACATACCCCAGCATTTGCATCACAAAAGAACCTTTTCCCAGAATATTTAAAACAAGAAATATAATTAAAAACGGGTCTCAATATTTCGGTCCGTATAGCTCCAGCTATACCATCAATTCTTTGATAGAAATAATACGGGAATTATATCCTATCCGGACTTGCAGCCTGCCATTGACAAAGGAAAATATAGAAGCCGGCAAATTTAAAGTATGCCTCCAATACCATATACATAAATGTAATGGTCCTTGTGAAGGGAAAGAATCGCAGGAAGAATATCAAAAAAATATTGAACAAATCAGGGAAATCATTCAAGGGGATGCCAATAAAATAAGTAAACTCCTTTATAAAGAGATGCAGGATCTTGCAGCAGAATACAGATTCGAAGAAGCCCAAATAATAAAAGAGAAATACGAACAAATAGAGAATTACAAAGCAAAATCTATCGTATCCAATACGATTGTAGCCAATACCGATGTATTCGGATATGAAGAAAATGAAAATGATATTTACATAAGCATCCTACGTATATCAAAAGGCTCCATTATACAGGGTTATACCATTGAATACCGTAAACAACTGGATGAAACCAAAGAAGATATTTTAATAAGGGCTATATTTGAATTACGAGAAAGACTTCAAAGCAATTCAAAAGAGATAATAGTACCATTCCCCATCGATTTTCCCGATAAAAACATAAAAACGAATATTCCACAACGGGGGGACCGGAAAAAATTGCTTGATCTTGCCATACAAAATGTAAAACAATATAAAATAGATAAATTAAAACAAAGTGAAAAATTAAATCCAGATCAAAGAGCAATACAGGTATTAAAAGAAATACAAGAGAAATTGCATCTGGAAAAAATACCGATGACCATAGAGGCTTTTGACAACTCCAATATATCCGGCAGTAATGCCGTTGCTGCATGTGTAGTTTTCAAAAAAGGTAAACCATCAAAAAAAGATTATCGGAAATATAATATAAAAACCGTAGAAGGACCTGACGACTATGCTTCAATGCAAGAAGTAGTAAGAAGAAGATATAGCCGGATAATGAGCGAAGGTACTCCCCTACCCGACCTAATTATTACCGACGGAGGAAAAGGGCAAATGGAAGTTGTAAGAAAAGTAATAGAAGATGAACTCGGATTAAATATTCCCATTGCTGGATTAGCAAAAAATGATAAACATCGCACGAGCGAATTGCTTTTTGGTTTTCCTCCTAAAGAGATAGGACTGAAACCTACTGAACAACTCTTCAAACTATTGGCTGCAATACAAGAAGAAGTTCACCGCTTTGCAATAAAGTTTCACCGTGAGAAAAGAAGCAAGAGTCAGGTAGCATCTGAACTAGATAATATCAAAGGAATTGGCGAAAAAACAAAAACAGAATTAATAAAACATTTCAAAAGTGTAAAACGAATTAAAAATGCAACTTTTGATGAACTTAAAAATTCAATTGGAAGTAACAGAGCTTCAATAGTTTACAACTATTTTAACCAGAATTAGAGTGTCTGAGAATCAAATATTTTCAACTCACTCGATCAGAGACCCGGAATTTTTCACTCTGACAACAAAGTTTTAACATATTAAAATCAATTCATTTTTTTGAAAACCAAATTATGGAAACACTAGAAATTTCATCTCTGGAAAATATAAAAGAAACAGCAAAAAAATTTATAGAAAAAATCGGAGACAATAAGGTCTTTGCATTCAATGGAAAAATGGGAGCTGGAAAAACCACTTTCATAAAAGCCATTTGCGATGTAATGGGAGTGCAGGAATCTGTGAACAGTCCTACCTTTTCAATCGTAAATGAATATGAAACAGCCGATGGAGAAATTATCTATCATTTCGATTGTTATAGAATCAATAAAATACAAGAAGCATTGGATTTAGGAGCTGAAGAATATTTATACAGCGGCAATTTATGTTTTATAGAATGGGCAGAAAACATCTCCCCTATCCTACCGGACTTTCTAATAAATGTTGATATTGAAGAAACAGATAATGGAAAAAGAAAAATAAGCATACAATAATGAAAAAAAAGAAAATCGTTATTCAAGCAGTCAAAGCTGCAAGAAAAAGAAGCCGTGAAGAGGAAATAGAACAATACGGAAAACCAATAAACCACAATAAAATAGTTCCTTCCAAAAAAATATATAACAGGAAAAAGAGTAATGCAAATCAAAAAAATGATTTGCATTTTTAATTTATATTTTATAGGTATGGATTAGATAAAATTTACTTTAAAAAAATTATCTTTGTAAATGTTAATAAAAAATTAGATATGAAAAAATTTGTAACAACACTTAGTATCATTTTAGGGCTTATCACTTGTACACAGCAAGTAAATGCACGTCAAACAGTGGTTAAAGTAGAGCCTCAAATTCAGGAAATAGAGAAAAAAGATGAACCTGTATTAAAAAGGAAAGTGGCAATTGCCCGTTTTTCCAATGAAACGCAATATGCGAAAGGCGCTTTTTATGACAAAGAAAATGACCCGATAGGAAAACAGGCGTTGGACATTCTTTCTACCAAATTAGCCTCCAGCAATAAATTTATCCTGTTAGAAAGACAAGATATGGATGTTATCATGAATGAGCTAAAAATGGCAGGCAAAGATAACATGCAAAAAATCGGTGCCGATTATTTAATTATTGGTTCTGTAACTGAATTCGGACGAAAAAACGTAGGGGACGTAAAAGTATTTTCACGCAGTAAATCCCAAATTGTAGAAGCCGGAGTAAACATCAGACTTGTGGACGTATCAACAGGACAAATCATATATTCCGAAGAAGCAAAAGGTGAAGCTGAAACTAATAATAAAACGGTACTCGGATTTGGAGAACATACCGACTATGATGCTACATTAAATGATAAAGCTATTTCCGCAGCTATTTCAAAATTAGTTGAAAACATCATCAATAACTGTATGGAAAGACCTTGGAAATCATATTTTCTTTCTTATGATGAAGATGGTATATTCATTTCAGGAGGAAAGGAACAAGGTATCCGACTGAATGATGTGTTTGATGTTATAGAAAAAGGAAAATCAGTGAAAAATCCTCAAACAGGAATGATGATAGAATTGCCCGGAAAAAAAGTAGCGCAAATAAAAGTAGACTATATCGGTGGAAATGATCCTCAGAATGAATTTTCAATGGTATCTGTCATAGAAGGATCAATCAATGAAGCAAATTTAAATAACTATTATATTCAGGAGATAGAAAAATGAAAAAACAACTGTATTTCGCTATTTCGTTAGCGTTTTTTATCTTATTCGCGGCAAGCTGTACCGGTATTAAAACAACAGCCAAAGGATTAGAAAACGAAGCTTTTATTGAATTCGTAGGAAATCCTAAAAACTACAAGAATGGTTTGGACGTTAATATAGACGATAAAATTAACTTTAAAGCAGAAGTTAATAAGAGCAATGCCAAAAATCCTAACAAAGGAAAAGTCTATGCTATTTCCACAGGAAAACATATCATTACCGTTTCTTACGAAAATTCTGTTCTATATCAAAAACAAATATTCATATCTGCTCAGGAAACAAAAAGCATTGTGTTACCATGAAAAAAATAATTTCAATATTCATTGTTGTTATTCTATTTGGAGCATGTAGCCAAAAGACATTATACTCATGGGATAACTATAACTCTTCAAGCTACTCATATTTAAAAAACAATGATGACAAATCAATCTCAGAGCTTAAAACAACTTATGAAAATATAATCAATAATCAAACGGGAACACGGAATACAATTCCTCCCGGAATATATGCCGATTATGGTTTTATTTTATTACAAATGAATCAGACGGAACAAGGGAAAAAAATGCTGAAAAATGAAATTGCTCTGTACCCCGAATCCAAAGTTTTTATAGAACGAATATTAAAGCTTTTTGAAGAATGAAAAAAAATTTAATCATCATAGCAGTAGGAATAATAGCTTTATTTTTAAGTTCATGTAGTGTTCAAGAACCGCTTTTAAAGAAAAATGCATATGCAAAACTATATGAAGAAAAACCGCTTTCAGTTCTAATAATGCCTCCTGTCAACCGAAGTACAAATGTTGAAGCTAAAGAATATTTTCACTCTACATTGCTGATTCCATTGGCAAACGCAGGATATTATGTAATACCTCCTTTTCTGTCTATGGAAATGTTAAAGAGAGAAAGCGCATACGATGCTGAAATGTTTTTAGAACAATCCTTAAACAAATTCGGTAATTACTTCGGAGCGGATATGGTGCTTTTCACCATTATCAATAAATGGGATAAATCAGCATTAGCAGGCAAAGTATATATTGATATCGAATATATATTAAAATCAACAAAAACAAATGAAGTTTTATATTCAAAAGTGGCTCACGTTACTTATGATACCTCTGTAAGCTCTAACAGCAACGGACTATTAGGCGTGCTGGTAGATGTAACCGCTTCAGCCATAAGCACAGCCGTAACGCAATATATAGACGTTGCACGCTCATGCAACTCATATGCATTAAAAGATATACCTGTCGGGGCATATAGCAGCGAATATGAAATGGATGGAGAAGAAAATGCAACGCCTAACGTTCTCTCAGTTACATTACAATAGTCTGCCAATATTATTACGAGTAAAAAAGCATTGATTATCAAATCAATGCTTTTTTTATACAATTTAGGCTAAATGATTTTACAATGATTAATGTCTAACAGGCCACATATGTATATGAAAGTACCTGCTTAAATATTTAAATAGAATATAATTCAAAAAAAATTTCCTTCTTAAAAATCAATTATTTATAAATAATATCCATTAATAACAAAAGTGAGTGGCCAAAATTTTGAACCACTCACTTTAAATATATTTCATTTTATTTATCTATTCTATTTAAAAATGAGAATAGATAAATAAAAATATTACCAAATTGCCACCCTTTCATTCACAGGTACATACATAGAATCACCTTCTTGTATATCAAAAGCTTCATACCACGGAGCTATATGTGGTAAAATACCATTTACTCTCCATTCACCTAATGAATGAGGATCTGATTTTGTTCTGACTAAGATTTCCTCCGGACGAATATTATTTGCCCAAACAGTAGCATAAGCAAGGAAAAAACGCTGTTCCGGTGTAAATCCATCCTTTACGGATAATGGTTCATCTTTCGTTGCATTTTTAAAAGCCTGATAAGAAACCTGTAATCCTCCGTAATCAGCAATATTTTCTCCTAAAGTGAATTTACCATTAGCATGTACTCCAGGAGCCACTTCAATGGAATCAAAATAATCAACCATTACCTGGGCACGTTTTTCAAAGCGTTCAGCATCTTCCGGAGTCCACCAATCTTTAAGATTGCCGTCTTTATCAAATTGCCGTCCCTGATCGTCAAATCCATGGGTCATTTCATGCCCAATCACCACTCCGATAGCTCCATAATTGAAAGCATCATCAGCTTTCATATCAAAAAACGGATACTGCAAAATACCGGCAGGAAAACATATTTCATTCGTTGTAGGATTATAATATGCATTCACAGTCTGAGGAGTCATAAACCACTCATCCCGGTCCACTGGCTTACCTTCTTTAGCTAGCATATAATCATACTCAAACCTATTTGCCCGTTTAATATTTTCATAATAAGAAATTTCAGGATCAATTTCCAGTTCCGAATAATCACGCCATTTATCTGGATAACCTATTTTTACATGAAAAGCATTCAATTTTTCATGTGCCTGAACTTTCGTTTCTTCTCCCATCCACTCCAACTGGCCAATCCGCTGTCCTAAAGATTGCTGCAAATTATGAACTAAAGCAACCATACGTTCTTTTGCTTCCGGAGGAAAAAACTCTTTTACATACATCTGCCCCACAGCTTCACCTAAAACACCATTTACAGTACCTACAGCACGTTTCCAACGTGGAGACTGTTCTTCCTTGCCTGACAGTATTTTACCATAAAAATGAAAGTTCTGATCATTAATTTCATCACTCAATTCACTTGCAGCACCATCAATCAATTGCCATTGAAGATATGCTATCTGATCTTTTAAAGGTTCTGTCCTGATAATATTACCAACTTCTACTAAGGGTTCTTTTTGAGAAACATTTAATTCTTTTACCTCACTTAATCCCAATACACGTAAGTAATTTTTCCAATTGATTTCCGGAACAAGTTGTTGAAGCTCTTCAACAGTCATTTTATTATAATTAGCATACGGATTACGTAATTTTACATTATCATAAGCCGCCTTAGCCAAACGGATCTCAATACGAAGTACCGCATCACGGTTTGAAGCAGCTTTCTCCTCGCTAAATCCAACCAATTCAAACATCTTTTTTACATGATCTTTATACGCTTCACGTATTTTCACCGTATTTTCATCAGTATCTAAATAATATTCCCTTTCACCAAGGCTTATTCCACCCTGATGTGTTTGCAATAAATACTGAACACTGTTCATTGGATCTGCGTCCACATATACAGCAAAATACGGATTCAAACCATCCAACAACAATTCCGGAATTAAAAATGAAAGTTCTTCCTTATCTGTAACAGCAGCTATTCTGGCCAAATCATTTTTTATAGGCGTATAGCCGTCTTTATTCAAACGACTACTATCCATAGCCATATTGTACAAATCCCCTATTTTCTGCCCTACACTCCCCTTTTCTGCTTTTTCCGAAGCAATTCCTTCAATTAATTCTTTCAACTGCTTACGGTTATTCTCCGCCAGTTGGTCAAACGAACCAAAACGGGCATACTCTCCAGTCAAAGGATTTTTCTTCATCCATCCTCCACAAGCATATTGATAAAAATTTGTTTTCGGAGAAACTGATGTGTCTATGTTTGTTACATCAATACCTGAAACGCGAGCATCATCTTTTGATTTACATGCACTAGTCATAAATAAAACCAGAATTAGCGTTAATAAATAATATTTCTTCATTACTTTTCAATTTTTTATTCTTTAAAAATACATTGAACAAAGTTAAGCCATTTATTTTCTATCTACTATTTTTTTGATCTTTTTAAACTTTCAAAACACAAAAATAGTTGTCTAAAATAACTGATAGACAACTATTCAATAAACAACTTTCTTAAAAATTAATTTTTTACAGAATCTATAATATGAAAAAGGTCTTCCAACGTTTCCGCCCGTAACATTGCAATACGGGTTTCCTTAAAATTAGGAATTCCTTTGAAAATAGGAGTGGCAGCCAAATGACGCCGGGAATGCAAAATACCTTTCCTTTCATCCAGCCAATCAACCGCATCCAATATTTGCTGCTTAATGATAGCTTTCTGTTCATCAAATGACAAAGGTTTCATATGTTCCCCGGAATCCAAATAAGTTTTTATTTCTGAAAATATCCACGGCTTTCCTATGGAAGCCCTGCCTATCATCACAGCATCTACACCATATTTATCAAAACATTCTTTTGCATATTCAGGAGTTATCACATCGCCATTACCTATAATAGGAATATGCATACGAGGATTATTCTTTACTTCCCCTATTAATGTCCAATCAGCATCACCTTTATACATCTGGGAACGTGTCCTCCCGTGAATGGCCAATGCAGCAATACCACAATCCTGCAACTGTTCAGCCAATTCAACAATAATTTTAGATGAATCATCCCAACCTAAACGGGTTTTAACCGTAACAGGAAGATTTACAGCTTTTACCACTTCTTTTGTTATTTGAAGCATTTTCGGTATATCCCTTAACAATCCTGCACCAGCACCTTTCCCTGCAACTTTTTTTACCGGACAACCAAAATTCAAATCTATAATCTCCGGCTTAGCTTCCTGTGCTATTTTAGCTGCTTCAACCATAGCATCCGGCTCTCTTCCATATAATTGAATAGCTACAGGACGCTCCTCATCATAAATAGTAAGTTTTTGTTCTGTGCGTTTAACACTACGAATCAATGCATCTGCCGAAATGAATTCCGTATATACCATATCCGCTCCAAAACGTTTGCATAATAAACGAAAAGCCGGATCTGTAACATCCTCCATCGGAGCTAAAAATAAAGGAAAAGCTGAAAAAGTTATATTTCCTATTTTCATTTCTTTGAAATTATATTGCAAAAGTACAGAGTTTTCATGAGATAATCATAACAAAACAATATGCACCAACTTTAAATAAACTTCAAAAGGTATTCATTTTTTTATCATAAATATGAATATATAACATCAACATATCCCTCTTTGAAATAAAGAATCCCGGCAGTCACAAGGCTACCGGGATTTCATAATTAATACAGAAATTGCTACTTAGTTCTTTCTAAAACAACTTTTTGATATGCTTTGGTATCTGTATAAATTTCTTGTTTCAACGGATTACGTTTTGTTTTCACCATTTTATAAACTTGGAAAACAAGCACAGCAATATTGGCAGCCAATGCCAATCCGCTTACAGTCCAAAGTGCAGCAACATTATGAGAAGATTTTACTGCAAATATTGAAAAATCAGTAAAATACGGTAAACACATAGTAAACATCATCCATAAAGCCAATGTTTGGGCGCGATGCTGAAGCCATGCTCCTTTTCCCAATACAAAAGCAGGTATGGTACATGACACAAGCAATGCAGCTCCGGCATAAAAAGAATGGTCGGACACACAATTATATACATAAGCAAAATTCCAAAGGTCATAAGCTATAATCCACCACCATAACTGGTCTGTCCATATCATATCTTTATATTTGTCTTTACTGATATAAATACCCATCCAGCCGGTAATAGTTATAATACTAATTATACCTGCTATTCCATTCATTATATTCCACGGACCGCCTTGCATGGTTACCTGATCAACAATAGAGCCAAATGCTTCACCGCTATACAACGCATAACATTGAAAATCACGTATAACAGCCTCCAATATGTTAATTGATAAAATCAACGGCGGAAACATGAGCCAATATTTATTTGAAGAAGCCTTTTTGCTATAACGTATATACATAAATCCCAAACATCCGGCCAGGGCTGAATAAACTTTAGCCCAATGAAACCAGGTTCCTACACTTGAGCCCTCACCTGCTGTTTTGGGCCACACAAAAAATGTCAAAACAAGTGGAAGTACAATAAAAAGAATCACAGAAATCCATTTGTTAAGACGTGCCAAATGATTAAATAACATCAGTCCGGCTACTACAGCACACCACATCAGTATACTGTACCAGGTTAATGATTCAAATAGAAACATAATAATAGAATTTAAAGGTTATAAAATAGAAATATTTATATAGCAAGTATATAAAATAAATTTTAATTATTAGTACAAATGTACTAATTTAACATTAAATTAATCATTATCAGTAAATTAAAAAGAATAAGAAATATTATATTTGTATTATGAAAATAGAGCTGCTAAACACCAAAGAAAAAATATTATACCAAACCATAGAATTGCTTAATCAGAAAGGAATTTCAAATGTCAAAATGAGAGATGTATCTGAGACATTAAATATAAGTATAGGCAATCTTACTTATCATTATCCAAAATGGAAAAATCTGATTAATGCTGTTTTCAAAAAATTTCAAAAAGACATACAAAAGTTATATCTGTATTTTCCTAAAGATATTTCTGAAATAGTAAATTACATAGGTCATATATATGATATACAAATAAAATATTCATTCATTTTTTCCAACTATCATCTTTTCTTTGAAACATATCCGGAATACAACATAAAAAAAGAGGAATTTTTTCATGAACGCATGGTAATAATGAGGGAAGCATTACAAAAACTAATTAATAAAAACTATCTGCTGTCTCCGGGGACAGAACATAATTATGATTTGCTGGTAAAAAACACATGGCTTATATTATCCGGTTGGTACGGTTTTTCAAAGATGTTTGAAGGAACAAAATACAGCATTTCAAAAGAAGAATTTTTTCTTTCTCTCTGGAACTTGTATGTACACCATCTTACTCAAGAAGGAAAAGAAATTATAAAAAAATCTTTTTCAATATATCAGCTATCAAATAACTAAAACCGACAAGTATTATCAGTTTATAATTAAACTTAATCCATAAACAATTTAATTTTAATATTTTTGCACACAATACAGACTTAATTAAATCAATAAAAAATGATCAGACGGGAAGATATAGAAATAATGGCTCCGGCAGGTTCATGGGAAAGTTTATCAGCTGCCATTCAGTCCGGTGCCAACTCAGTTTATTTCGGGATAGAGAAACTGAATATGCGGAGCCGCTCAAGCAGTAATTTTACAACTGAAGATTTACGTAAGATAGTTAAAATATGCCAGGAAAATAATGTAAAAACTTATCTTACCGTCAATACTATTTTATACGATGATGATTTAAATCTAATGCACGAAATCATCGATGTGGCAAAAGAAACAGGAGTATCAGCTATCATAGCAGCCGACGTTGCTGCCATGATATACGCAAACCAAATAGGAGTTGAGGTACACTTATCTACTCAATTAAACATATCTAACGCTGAAGCTCTAAAATTCTATGCGCAGTTTGCCGATGTTGTTGTTTTAGCCCGTGAGCTCAATATGGAGCAGGTAGCCTATATTCATGAAATCATTGAAAAAGAAAATATACGTGGTAAAAGCGGAAATTTAATCCGTATCGAGATGTTTTGCCACGGAGCACTTTGTATGGCTGTTTCCGGAAAATGTTATTTAAGCTTACATGAAATGAACGCTTCCGCGAACCGCGGAGCATGTATGCAAATATGCCGTAGAGGATATACGGCCAGAGATAAAGAAACGGACATTGAACTTGATATTGAAAATGAATATATCATGTCCCCGAAAGACCTGAAAACTATTCATTTTATAAATAAAATGCTGGAATCAGGAGTACGTGTATTAAAAATAGAAGGACGTGCACGTGGAGCGGAATATGTGAAAACAGTGGTTTCATGTTATAATGAAGCCATAAATTCTTATCTGGAAGGAACTTATAACGAAGATAAAATTAAAGAATGGAATACCCGGCTTTCACGTGTATTTAACCGGGGATTCTGGAACGGATACTATTTAGGTCAAAGGTTAGGCGAATGGAGCCATAATTACGGCTCTGAAGCTACACACAGAAAAGTTTACCTGGGAAAGGTAACCAACTACTTTAAAAAAATAAACGTTGCTGAAATCCACTTAGAAACGCAAAATTTATCAATAGGTGATGAAATACTTATTACAGGTGAAACAACGGGAGCATATGAAGACACGGTAAATGAAATAAGAGTAGACCTGAAACCTGTTGAAACAGCTCAAAAAGGAGATTACCTTTCTATTGAAACCAAAGATACGGTAAGAAGGAATGATAAAGTATTTAAAATAGTTCCGGCAGAAAAATTGAAGAATAAATAACTGTAAATAAAACATTCCATTTCATCATAAAGCCTGATAATAGATTTATATTATCAGGCTTTATTTATGTCTTAAAAATAAAACGATACAAATATATTTTATTTTAAAACTCAGCTCATTTCAAGCATTCTAAGGATAGGTTTCACCGCCTTTTTCCTTATTTCCTCATCTACCAAAATTTCAGGTTGCTCGTCACGAAGGCAGTTATACAATTTTTCCAAAGTATTAAGGCGCATAAATTCACATTCGTTACAAGCACAAGTGCTGTCATTAGGAGGCACCGGAATAAAATTTTTATCAGGATTTTTCTTTTGCATTTCATGTAAAATACCTGATTCGGTAGCTACAATAAATTCTTTATTTGATGATTGTGTAGCATAATTTAATAAGGCTTGTGTAGACCCTATAAAATCCGCCATAATCAGCAATTGTGATTTACATTCCGGATGAGCAAGAACAAGGGCATCCGGATGAGCTTCTTTCAGCTTTATCAGTTTCTCTATTGAAAACTGTTCGTGCACATGACACGCTCCGTCCCATAATAACATAGAACGTCCCGTAACACTATTAATATAGTTACCTAAATTCCGGTCAGGCCCAAAAATTAATTTTGCATCTTTTGGAAACTGATCCACTATTTTCTTAGCATTGGTCGAAGTAACTACCACATCTGTCAATGCCTTTACAGCTGCCGTAGTATTAACATAAGATATAACTGTATAATCCGGATATCTTTCAACGAAATTTTTAAATTCATCTGCCGGACAGCTGTCTGCTAATGAACATCCGGCTGACATATCCGGAACCAATACTTTTTTATCAGGAGAAAGTATTTTAGCTGTCTCTCCCATAAAATGTACCCCGCAAAGCACTATAATGTCAGCATTGGTCTTAGCTGCCCATTGAGCCAGAGCTAAACTATCACCTACATAATCTGCAATATCCTGTATATCGCCCATCTGGTAGTAGTGAGCCATTATCACAGCATTTTTTTCTTCCTTTAATTTTTTTATTTCTTCAATCAATGATATTTTATCCATAATGCTAAATGAACAATCTAATGATTATAATATTCTTTTTTTCTTTTTAAAAATTCTTATTCTGATAATAATAGATTGTTAATAGGGTTGAAAAAATAATAAGTAAAAATTTGTATAATCCATTATTAAGAAAAAGACTTTGTTTATTGACAATAATCTATTGTAATAAATTACTGGAAATAAATACAATTACAGACTTTATTAACATCTTGTTGATAACGGCAAAGTTAGAAAGTTTTTTCTTTTCTTCTATTGAAAACCTTAAAAAACTGGTTAAAAAGAAATTTTAAAAATACAGTATAACTTTTTTGTTTGTTTTCAAATTATTCATATATGAATTACTTACTCTGATTATGCAAAAATAGTTTTCATTTTCTTTCATGTATTTTTCAACACTTTTCAACAACTTGTTAATAGTTTATTTTATGTAGTATGTTTTAGATAAAAAATCCGGTACAAATAATCTTATACAAAGATTTTTATACCGGATTATGTTTTTAAAAAAGAGTTTTCTTATCCTCTGTCCAGACTGTTTTTGTCAGGATTAATGGTACAGATTTCTTCTTCTATCTCTTTTTGGCTGATTTTTTCTTGTTTTTCTTTCATAACCATATTTCTTTAATTATTTATTATTTAAACATCTTATATAGTAAGATTGTTCATGGCAAAAATTATTTTAATATTCCGGTATTAAGCATTTATATTTAATTATATTTGCAGAGTATATATTGATTATAAGAGATGAGAATACTTATTCAAAGGGTAAGCGAGGCTTCTGTAAAAATAGATGGAAAGATAAAGGATGAAATAGGAAGTGGTTTGTTGGTATTGTTGGGTATAGAAAATAATGATACTATTGATGATGTAAAATGGTTGTCTGGAAAAGTGGCAAACCTCCGCATATTTGATGATGAAAATGGGGTAATGAATTGTTCTATTTTGGAAAAAGGAGGAGATATATTGCTGGTTAGCCAGTTTACTTTACATGCTTCTACCAAGAAGGGAAACAGACCTTCTTACATTAAAGCTGCAAAACCGGAAATAGCTATCCCGGTTTATGAGGATTTTATTAAGGAATTAAGCGCTTTACTGAATAAAGATATAAAAACAGGTGTTTTCGGAGCAGATATGAAAGTATCATTGATTAATGACGGGCCTGTAACTATATGGATAGACAGCAAAAACAAAGAATAATTTTTTAGAATACATAGTATAATTAATTTATATTTTTACCGTTTAAGTAACTGAATGATATGAGTATAACAAAAAAAATTCCGAATACAATAACCTGTCTTAATTTGTTTTCAGGTTGTATAGCTGTATATTGTGGATTTACAGGTATTTATGGATGGGCGTTCTTTTTTGTTTTGTTGGCAGCCATATTTGATTTTTTTGATGGTTTTGCTGCCCGATTGCTGAAAGCCTATTCTAATATAGGAAAAGAATTAGATTCTTTGGCTGATGTGATTAGTTTTGGTTTAGTTCCGGGAGCTATGGTTTTTTCCGCATTGCAGCAATCCGACCTTCCTGAATATATGGCATTGGTAGGTTTCTTGATTCCGGTATTTTCAGCACTTCGTTTGGCTAAATTTAATATAGATGAACGTCAAACATCTTCATTTTTAGGGTTACCTACGCCGGCAAACGCTATTTTTTGGGGTGGACTTTTATACTCTTATTCTGATTTTTTTATTTTTCAACCTTGGATACTGGTTGCTTTAGTACTATTATTTAGCGCTTTACTTGTATCGGAAATACCTATGTTTTCTCTTAAATCCAAGGGCTTTTCATGGAAGGAAAATAAAACGCAATATATTTATTTGATAGGATGTTTGATTTTGCTGGTTTTTATGTGGGACAATGCTTTTGCTCCTATCATTGCATGGTATATATTTTTCTCTGTAGTTATGAATTTTACAGGAAGCAAAAAGGCTTCTGTCAAGTAGAAAGGTGCAATAGTGCTTATTTATGTGGTTAAAACTTTGAATTTTGTATAAAAAAATAAATTGAAAGTTGAGTATTGGATTTTCTTTTTTTAAATTTGCAAGCCATAGAGGGAAATTTGTTTTTACAAATTATTGAATAAGTTAATGTTTAAATAAAATAATAAAGAATATTACATGAAAACTGTTTCGAAAATTTTGCTTGGAATTGCTATCGTTTTTCTGGCATATTTATGTATAATGAGTATTGTTACACCTATTCAGTTTGAAAATATAAGGGTAGCCAGAGAAAAGGATGTTATAAATCGTTTAATAGACCTACGTAAAGCTGAATTGGAATATAAAGATCAATTTAATGAGTTTACAGACAGTATGCCTAAATTGATAGAATTTGTAAGAACAGGAAAGAAAAAAATTGTACAAAAAGAAGGTGCTCTTACAGATGCTCAGTTAGAATCTGGTTTAACGGAAAGACAAGCTGTAAAAATTGTGAACAGTGGTAATATGAAGGAAATCAAAGCTAAAGGTTTGGAAGGTTTCCGTCGTGATACTATGCTGGTAGATGTAATTGAAGAACTTTATGCCGGAAAATATACCCGGGAAAACATTGATCAGATGGCAATCATTCCATATTCTGAAAATGCTCAGTTTTTGCTTAAAGTGAATAACGATTATAAAAATGATATAGGAATTCGTATTCCTTTATTTGAAGCGCTTGCTCCATACGAAGCATATTTACATGATTTAGATCGTCAGGAATTACTTAACCTGATTGATAGGGACAGACAAATGGATAAAGAAGATGATGATCCTCAAATATTGAAAACAAAGAAATACGGTTTGAAAGTTGGTTCTGTAAAAGAACCTAATAACAATGCAGGTAACTGGGAATAAATAGTTTCTATTCGTGAAAATATTTAATAAATAATGTTTTTGGGATAGAAAATATAAGAGATAACTCAGGTATATATGTCGCAAAATAAATATATTTTATCCATCCGGGTTAGCTCGGATGGATTTTTTTTATCTGTTCGTGATAGCAATAGTGGTGTTACTTTTTTAAATAGAGTGATTCCGGCTTTGCCTTTTTCTTTATGCACTGATGATATAATAAATCTTTTAAGTATTGAAAAGGAGATTATTCATGGGGAATATTGTAAGGTGGAATTAATTGTGGAAACAGATGAATATGTATTTGTGCCTGCAACTATATTTAATCCTAAAGAAACAGATACTTATTTTTATTTTCAATATGCGAATAATGACGATAATATCGTTTTATTCAATAGAATTGCCGACAGGGATACTGTAAATGTATTTTCTGTTCCGAAAAGTGTATATAAAGCTTTAAATGACCTGTTTCCGGACCAAAGTATTGTGCACCATTTAAGTAATATATTATCGGATAGAATTAATTCCGGTAAGGATGTTCTTTTTGTGTGGGTCAGAGCTCAGTCTTTTGATGTAATGGCATTGGATAACAATAAGTTGTGTTTAATAAATACTTACCATTACCGTACTTCAGAAGACATGGCTTATTATATATTGAGCATATTTGAACAATTAAATCTGGATCCGGAAATAACGATAGTAAGATTATATCAGAGAGAGAAAACATTTACACATCAGTATATATTGTCGCAGTATGTGAAAAATTGCGATGTCCTTTTACAAAGTTAAGATTTGAAATGAGAATAATAAGCGGAAAATATAAAGGTAGACGTATTACTCCTCCGGCTAATATATCAGCCCGACCTACTACTGATTTTGCCAAAGAGGGCTTGTTTAATACATTGTCCAACATGGTAGATTTTGAGGATATTTGTGTGCTTGATTTATTTGCGGGTACGGGAAGCATAAGTATTGAGTTTTTATCCCGTGGAAGTCAAGAGGTGACCGCTATTGAATTAAATGACCGTCAGCTGGCATTTATACGCAAAACGTGTAATGATTTAAAAATAGACAATTTAAACCTTATTAAAGGAGATGTTTTTAAGTACTTAAGCAGAGCCGGTTTGAAATATGACCTTATATTTGCAGATCCTCCTTATGATCTTTCTAATTTACAGGATTTACCTGATTTGATTTTTAAATATGACTTATTGGATAAGGATGGATTATTTATACTGGAACATTCTGCAAAAAATAGTTTTGAAAATCATCCTAATTTTTCAGAACATCGTAAATATGGAAATGTAAATTTCTCCTTTTTTGAAGTAAAATGATAATAAGATTTTTATATGAATTGTATCCCTAAAAGTGGTTTTAGCTTTTAGGGATATTTTTTTTGAATAGAAATATAAGCTGTTCTATATTGCTTTCTGTTTTTATTTTGGTGAAAGAAACAAATATTTATTTTTCGGTTATTGTATAGAAAGTCTATTGAATAAAATGTAATTATTTGAATAATATGATATTATGGATATTTTTAATTTATATTTTGATTATTATGCTTATAAAAGTCAGCTTAAAGATTTTGAATTATAAAATTATATTACTGTTGTAATAGGTGGATTATATGAAAAGAAATGGATTGAATCTTGCATTACACAGGTTCAATCCATTTTTTAATTTGACTTTGATTTATCTGATTTTAAATCATTTCAGTAACAGTGCTTCGGCTATTTTGTCGGCTTCTTCTTTACCTTTAATTACTTCCAGGAGTGTGAGGGCAAATTGCATGGAGAAACCAGGTCCACGGCCGGTTATAATATTTCCGTCAATAATGACCGCTTCAGGAGAAAAAGAAGCTCCATCAAGGTATTGTTCAAAGCCGGGATAAGCCGTAGCTCGTTTTCCTTTAAGTAAGCCTAATCCTCCTAATACCATAGGAGCTGCACAAATAGCTGCTATTTTTTTTCCTGAATTATAAAATTCTTTGATTTTTTCTTTTAATCCTTCGTGGTTGTTTAGTGCTGTTGTTCCTCCGGGAAGGATAAGCATATCCTTATTTGAAAAGTCGGTATCTTCAAATAATATGTCAGCAATAACCGGTATATTATGGCTTCCCATAACTTCTTTTTTTCCGGTTATAGATACTGTTGTAACGTCCACTTTTCCACGACGTAATATATCTACAGTAGCTAAAGCCTCTATTTCTTCAAAGCCGTCAACTAAAAAAAGCAATGTTTTCATAGTTTTTAATTTTAAATGTTGAAAATGAATTACATTAATTTAAAGTTGTAAGTTATTGTACCGAATGAATCTTTGCTTCCGGTAGAAAACTTGGTTTTTAAAGCAGCCGATTTTGTTGCTTCCAGGGTCACATGGTCAGAGATATCGGTTGGAGTGCCTATTGTGGCACTGATGACATTTCCTTCTTTATCTACACGTATATTAATAGTTATAGTGCCTTCTACGTTTTTAGAATAGGTAGGCGTAACGAATTTTCCGACCAATGACCTTCCTTCCAACGACCATGAATTGCCACCGGATGAACCGCGTCCTACGGGATTTCCTTGCTGGTTTGAACCTTTGGTTATACCTGTGCCTTGTGTGTCGCTTCCAGTACCGCTAAAAGCACTTGCTAATGCATTGGCCCGGTCGATAGCTTCTTGTTTTTTTCTTTTTTCTTCTTCCTGTCTTCGTTCTTCGGCTAACCTTTGTTCTTCAGCTAATTTTCGTTCTCTTTCTAAGCGAAGTTGCTCTTCTTTTTCTTTTTTCTTTTTTTCTTCTTTTTCTTTTTGTTTAGCCAGCTCCAGAGAATTATCATCTTGAGTAAGCAAATCCTGTTGATTGGTAGTTTGCTGTGATGGTTCATTGGAATTGTCAGCAGGAGGGGTTGAAACAGGAGATGAAGAAGATTGAGGAAGTTGTGTGCTGGTACTGGGTCCCCTACCCCCTCCTTCAAATGAATTGCCGAAACTGACAATTATTCCTTCATCTTCGGGTGTTTTATTGCCCGGCATGTAAATAAGGAATAACAACAGTATTACCAGGCCACAAAAAATGGCTGAGCCTATTATACCATATAAATCAGATTTCTTCACGTTGTTTATTTAGACTTTTTCGTGGCAATTACTAATTTTAGTTTATTTTGATTGGCTATATCAAGCACCCTGACTACTTCTTTGTATGCTATATTCTGGTCTGCATGCAGAGCAATGTATGTAGTAGTATCCTGTGCTACAATGTCCATGATATATCCTTCAAGCAAATCAGGAGATATTTGTTCCGGACGTGAATTACCTTTAGCTACATAGTAGTTTCCGTTTTCGTCTATTGACACTTTGGCTACTAATGCTTTTGTTGTCGTTTTAGCCCTGCTTTGGGGTAAATTTATTTTTATGTCGTTTGGCGACGACATGGTAGATGCCATGACAAAAAAGAGAAGCAATAGAAATATAATGTCTGTCATGGAGGACATGGAAAATCCTGCTTCTATTTTATTTCGTTTTTTTAATGCCATAATTATATGTTGGTTGTCTATCCGTTGATGAATAGTTTATTTTTCTTATTTCGCCGGTTCATTAAGTATATCCATAAATTCCATCGTTTTTGATTCAAGGTTACGTACTACTGAATCTACACGGGAAACCAAATAATTATAGGCGAAATAAGCTAAAATACCTACAATAAGACCGCCTATGGTTGTTACCATGGCTTGATACATACCACTTGATAGGTCACCAATTTGTATTGTACCTTCACTATTGTTTGCCATATTGAAAAATGTGACTACCATTCCGGTAACTGTACCCAAGAAACCTAACATTGGAGCGCCTCCGGAAATAGATGCCATAATAACCAGACCTTTTTCTAGATTGGCTATTTCCAGGTTACCAACGTTTTCTATGGCGACCATAATGTCGTTTAACGGACGTCCCAGACGGCTGATTCCTTTCTCAATCATGCGTGAAGAAGGTGTATTGACTTCCTTGCATAATTTAATGGCCGATTCTATTTTTCCATCATGAATATAATCTTTGATCCGGTTCATGAACGAATTATCTTCTTTTGAAGCTTGTTTTAAGGTGATAAGCCGTTCTATAAATAAATATACTCCGAAAGCCAGCATTGCTGCCAAAACAATCATAATGGGTCCGCCATACGTGGCCATAGTCCATAGATTCATAGATGGTTGTTGTTCCACTACTTGTGTCACAACTTCAGGTGCGGCTTGTAAAATAAGCATTAAATTCATGTCTTTATTGGTTTAATTAGAGTTTCTTTATTGATTGTAATTTAATATGCAGTATTATTAAATTAATTGTTTTTTGTATTGTCTGATTGTATCTTCCAATCCCAGATATAGAGCATCGGCTATTAGTGCATGCCCAATGGATACTTCATCCAACCATGGAATGTGTTGATGAAGGTAAGCTAAATTATCCAGATTAAGGTCATGTCCTGCATTTACTCCTAATCCCAGTTCTTTAGCTAGTTTTGCTGCTTTTACAAAAGGCTCTACAATCATTTCCCGATTTATGGAATATTGACTGGCATAAGGTTCGGTATATAGTTCTACCCTATCAGTACCCGTTAGCTTGGCATATTCTATATTTTTAAGATTTGTATCTACGAATATGGAAACCCGTATTCCGTATTTTTTAAATTCGCTTGTTATTTCTTTCAGGAAAGATTGATTTTTTACCGTATCCCATCCTGCATTAGAAGTTATGGCTTCCGGCGGGTCAGGCACTAAAGTTACTTGTTCCGGTTTTACTAAAGTGACCAGTTCTATAAATGATTTGGAAGGGTAACCTTCTATATTGAATTCAGTGGTGATAAGAGGACGTAAATTATGTACGTCGGCATACCGGATGTGGCGTTCGTCCGGACGTGGGTGAACTGTTATTCCTTCTGCACCGAAACGTTCACAATCCATAGCTACTTTACAAATGTCGGGAACGTTTCCTCCCCTGGCATTACGTAGAGTTGCTATTTTGTTGATATTGACACTTAACTTAGTCATAGTCACTTAAATTAGGATATTAGGATTTTACTATTTGTATTTATAATAAAAAAACTATTTCTGTGATTTTAATCACAAAAATAGTTTAAAAATTTTGATCCCTATATAAGATATTTGTTTTTTCTGATGTTTTCAGTTTCCTTAGGATTTTTATTTCTTTCTGGCTGAAGAATAATTTTTTTCCCTACCTTTTCTCCAGGGTTTATCGGCATTTTCAGATGAAGAATAATTTTTTTTCTGACCATCTCTGCTTTTATACCGGTTTTCTGCCTGAGGCCGCTTCCTTGATGATTTCTTGTCATCATATGACCTGCTGCCTTTAGCTTCCATCACTGTTATTTTGCTTTTTCGTGAAAAAGCATTTAGTAGTTTTTCTGCCTGATCGCTGTAAACATCAAAAAATGTGAACTTTCCGGTAATTTCTATGGAGCCGATATTAATGGATTTATCGCCGGTCACGTCATTGATAATGCCAAGCAGACGTTTGGGAGTAATGCCTTCACTATTACCCATATTCATTTTAAGACGCATACGTTCTCCGGATTTATTGCCTCCTGCCCGTCTGTCGTCACTTCGTCTTTCTTTGCTTTTTTCCGGGATATTCAGGTCTTCCGCATTTTTGTAATATTCCAGGAAACGATTAAATTCCAATGAAACAAAACGTTTGAGCACTTCTTCTTTGGTAAGATATTCCAGTTGCTTCATTATTTGTTCCATATAAGGATCTATCTGGCTTTCATTGATTTCAACCTGCTGCATGCGGTCTATTAAATGGAATAATTGCTTTTTACATACTTCCAGACCATTAGGTATCCGTTGCTGTTCGAACGGTTTTTTTATCATCCGTTCAATATCTTTTATTTTAAACTTTTCTTTGGAATGGATAATGGCTACAGATACTCCTTTCTTGTTTGCTCGTCCGGTACGTCCGCTGCGGTGTGTGTACACTTCCACATCGTCAGGAAGATTGTAGTTGATAACGTGCGTTAAATCGCTTACATCGAGTCCGCGTGCAGCCACATCGGTAGCAACCAGCAGTTGTATATGACGGATACGGAATTTTTGCATAACAGTGTCCCGCTGTGCCTGTGAAAGGTCGCCGTGAAGAGCATCTGCATTATATCCGTCTTGCATTAATTTTTCAGCAACATCTTTGGTTTCCTGGCGTGTCCGGCAAAAAACAATACCATAAATGTCAGGATTCATATCAACGATCCGTTTTAAAACAAGATAACGTTGTTTTGCCTGTGTCATATAATAAATATGCGCCACATTTTCTGAACCTGAATTGCGGGTACCAACCGTTATTTCCTCAAAATTTTTCATGTAACGGCGGGCTATGTTGGCTATTTCTTTCGGCATTGTGGCAGAGAACAGTAAAGTACGTCTGCTTTCCGGTGTTTTTTCCAGTATGGTTTCAATATCTTCTTTGAATCCCATATTCAGCATTTCGTCAGCTTCGTCCAGAATAAGGTATTGAATGTTGCCAAGGGCTATTTTTCCTCTGTCAATAAGGTCTATTAATCTTCCTGGAGTTGCTACGATGATTTGAGGAGTACGGTCTAACTGCCGTAATTGTATTCTGATGTCTTCTCCTCCATAAACGGGAACAACATTTACTCCCGGCATATTTTTGGAAAATTTCTTTAAATCATTGGATATCTGAATACAAAGTTCTCTGGTAGGAGCTAACACAAGGGCTTGTATTCCTTTCTTTTTGGCATCTATTATGTTTAGTACCGGTAGTCCGAAAGCAGCTGTTTTTCCTGTTCCGGTTTGCGCTAAGGCTACTAAATCTTCAGTTTGGTTTAATACGAATGGGATGGTTTTTTCCTGAACAGGCATAGGCTGTTCAAAGCCGAGTTCTTCAATAGCCGATAGAATCTCGTCTTTCAAGTTTAATTCTTTAAATGTCATGTAATAGTTTTTAGTACACGTTTTGAGTAGTTGTCCGGCATTTTTTCACTTCTTTTTAGACGTGTACCCCTCAGAACAAGCATGATTTGCTTGTATTATTTTTGGAAAGTAGTTGAGTCAACTATTAGTTTAACTATTCCAGATTTCCATAAAATAGAATAGATCGGAAATTTTACTCGCAACGTATAACGTTGTTATTTTCGGCGACAAAGGTACAATTATTTTTAAGCCTGTGCAATAGCAAGTTAATTCCTTTTATCTATTCCCCACATAAGTTTGTTTTTTAATGTATCAAAAAATGTGTAACCGGGTTGCTTTAGAATTTTGATTGTGTAATCAGCTTTTGTAATTTGTAGTTTGGTAGATTGATTTAAAACTTTAGATCGGCCATCTACTGCTACTAAATAAGAATTTGTCCGGGTGAGTACTTCCAGTTCAATGTTCCAGGTATCAGGAATAATGAGTGGACGTACATTCAGGCTGTGTGATGCTACCGGAGAAAGAATTATATTTTCAGCCTGAGGTACCATAATAGGCCCGCCTACACTTAGTGAGTAAGCTGTAGAACCGGTTGGTGTTGCCACCAATAGGCCGTCAGCCTGGTAAGTATGTACCATTTCTCCATTCACGCTGGTATTTATGCTGATCATGGACGAAGCATCCTGCTTTAAAATAGCAATTTCGTTTAAAGCAAAAGGATGGTCTATAACTGTATTGTCCGAGGTCTTTAGCTGTAAAACAATACGTTCTTCTATCTGATAATTTTTGTTTATCAGATCTTGCAGCGCATTCTTTATTTGTTTATCCGGAATGTCTGCTAAAAAGCCCAACCGGCCGATATTGATTCCTAGAATGGGAATTTGTTTGTTGCTTATGCGTGAAGCTGTGTTTAGAAAAGTACCATCGCCTCCGATACTTAGGGCTACATCGGCGGTAAAATTGTCATCGGATATGATATTGACATTTTCTAATCCGGTAACATGATTTTCTGAAAGGAATGAGTATAATGAATTGTCAAGTAATATGGAAGCTTTTTCGTTTTTGAAAAAGTCCAATACTACTTGTATGTGTTTAGAAAGGCTTTGTCGGTAAGTATTTCCAAAAATAGCTATACGCATGCTTGAATATTTTTGATAGTCAGGTTACAATAATTTGTTTCAACAAAATTAAAGAAAAAATTATAAGTGAGTTTGTTTTGTAAGATATTTTTGGTTTTATATACTTTGGGTCGTGGAATTAATGTTTGTTTTTGTTTATACACTGTAATGCTGTAAAATAAAGGGATAATTTCACTTTTTGTTTATTTTTTTATGTTTTTCTTTTGTTTGAAAAGAAAAATCTACTACCTTTGCAACCGCAAAGACAAAAATTATGGCTCCGTAGCTTAACTGAATAGAGCATCTGACTACGGATCAGAAGGTTACAGGTTTG
This sequence comes from Bacteroidota bacterium, assembly GCA_023391625.1. GTDB lineage: Bacteria > Bacteroidota > Bacteroidia > Bacteroidales > Paludibacteraceae > QVMH01. The sequence goes on from JAEWAN010000006.1 coordinate 470,732, forward strand.
AATCCTGTCGGAGTCACAAAAAAGCACTTTAGATCATTTCTAAGGTGCTTTTTGTATATATTATCGTAGTGGAATTAAGAGTTTTATTGGGGTTTAATTGATATTTTTTACGTTAAGAATATATCCTCTGCCATACATAGCTTCTATTTTCACATCATCGCATTCCACTATTTTGCGTAATTTTGCAATTGTGTTTTTTAGCATTTGCTTGTTGCTGGACGATTCGTCATACCATATTTCCATTAATATATTGCTTGATTCCACAATTTGATTTGCTTTTTTAGCTAACATATACAGAACTTTTGCTTCCCGTTCAGTTAAATTGTAGGTTTCATTATCTTTTGAAATCGTGTAAGAGGACATGTTTAGCTGAAATTGTGCAAAAGTAATTGCATTGGTGAGGCCGTATGTCATTTTAATTTGTGACTCTACCATTGCGATGACTTCATGAGAATGAAAAGGTTTTCTTAAAAAGAAAGTAGCTCCTTTGTCATAACTGTATAAGGAATCTTCTAATTCGGTTTTTCTTCCTGTCATTATTATGACGGGAATTATCTGATCTTCTTTTCGTATATTTTCCAAAACTTGCCAGCCATCCATTTCTGGCATTTCAATATCCATTAATACAATAGATGGTTTATGTTTATGAAAAAGTTCTAATGCAGATTCTCCGTTGTCAGCATCATAAATTTTTAATCCTTTTTCCTCAAACATTCTTTTTAGTATACGTACCAGACTGTTATCATCTTCAGCCAGTAGGATAGAGTGATTTTTCATAATTTGTTAGATTATTTAACAAGGCAAAGTTAATGTAAATTCAGTGTATTCTTTTTCTTTACTGTCCACTTCTATACTGCCTCCCATGTTTTCAACAACTATTTTTACATAACTAAGTCCTAATCCAAAACCATTTTTGCGTCTTTTGTTCGTAGAATTACCCCGGTAAAATTTATCAAAAATATGACCGATTTCAGTTTCTGGAATTCCCCAACCGTTATCTCTAAGACTTATTTGTATATGATTATTCTTTTTGAATGCAGAAATTTGTATATCTACTTGATCGCCGGAATATTTAATAGAATTTTCAATCAGGTTTTCTATGATATTGGCAAAGTGTAATATGTCGGTATTTAGGGATAGTGCTTTTTCTATGTTAAGATTTATATTTACTATTTTGTTATTGGGTGTTTTATATTTGCTTCGGATTTTTTCAAAAAATTCAGCTAAATATATATTCTCATAATGAAGTTCCAATAACCCATCTTCTCCTTTACTTATTTCTTGTATTTTTTCTACATAAAGTCCTAATTTCTGTATAGAAAACAAACTGTCATTGATGTCTTCCACTATAAGCGGATCTTTACTGTTAAGGTGTTGCTGTAAATATTCTAATGTTAAAGCGCACGAAGTAATAGGCCTTTTCAATTCATGAGTCATAGCATTTACAAAATCTTGTTTTACCTGTTCTATTTTCCTTTGTTGGAAAATTGTTTTGGAAAGACGGAACAAGCATGTTACTACGGCAATAATTAAAATGGCTGAAATCATTAGCTGAAATAACATTTGTTGAAAGATTGCGAAGTGAGAAGTTTGAACATGTCCACGGAGACCAATAGAATCAGTCAGATCGACAAAAGTCATATCAGTTTCATAATGCAGTAGTGATAGCGTCTTTTTCAAAGGTTTACTCCAATGAATAGAGTCCGCGTCTTTATCATAAAATTCTATGGCCGTATTTATTACAGGTATTTTCTCTGAAATGAGAAAACGATTGAATATGCTGTCTAAATAATTGATGTCTAATGGCATTATATACTTCATTGTAGATTGGCTACTTTTTGACATACTAAATTTATCAAGTTCGTACTCTATAATGTAAGTAGTATCTTTCTGGTATATAGATAATTTCTTTATTTCATTGGATGTACTCTTTTTTATTTGTCCTGCGGATAGTGAATATCTTACTTCTCCATTGAGTTTTTCCTGACGGTACATAAATTCGGTATCAATGGATTCTTTTAAGATAAGAGAAATTGCGTTTAATGTAATATGGCGATAGGAGGAATACATATTAATGAGCCAAAATATTTGAAGGGATAGAATGGCTATCAATGCTAGAGAAATAATAAACCGAATGTAAAATAATTTTATTTTCATTAAAATTATTATTGATATGTTTATAGATACGCAAAGGTACAATAAAAGTGAGAATGAAGTCCCAGTATCTTGTTTTAAACAAAAAGTTTTTCAATAATCTTTTAAAAATTAAAAATAAAGCTTTTTGTCCATATAATTTGGATAATTACTTTTTAGTTACCGTTTTTTTGTTTTAGATTTTTTAAATGATACTTTATTTGCATTGAGTTTAATTTAAAACAAAGAGTTTATGAAAATGAAGGCGGTTTTATTGATAGTATCATGTATGTTATTATCTTTTGTTATTTTATCATTTACTTCATTACCCAATGCAAATGAAAGTTTTTACTGGAAAAATATTGAGATGCTGAATTCTGGTGAGGAGTATCTTTTTGATTGTCCAGGTAATGGTTCTGTAGATTGTCCGGAGTTTGGAGTTAAAGCAATACACAGGAGTACTATTTCGTAAACTATCATAATGAATAAAAGTGTATCATTTTTATTTATTGGGCTTATTTGTTTGTTGATTTCTTGTACTAATGAAAAACAGAGTTTAAGTTTTCCTGAAACGGAAAATCTTTACGTAACGAGGGAATTAGATACTGAAAATATTTTTATGCGTTATCCTTTTAGGATAAGATTAATAGATTCCATACTTTATGTGATGGATTTACATGCATATGAATATTGTTGTCATAAGTTTTATTATCCCTCAATGAAATATAAGCAGTCTTTTATAAAGAGAGGACAAGGCCCCGGGGAATTTACATATCCTGATAATATACGGTTAGCTTGGGATTCTACTTGTTGGATATTAGATGCCAATAATGCCCGTTTAACTTGTTTCAGGAATGACAATCCGGATTCTTTAATGAAAGAAATCCGGTTGGATAAACGTTTGATTAGAACTCTTGACTTTGATTTTTATAATGATTCAATGTTTATCGTACCTGATTATACAGGTATCTATCGTTTTTCCATTTTAAACCCTGATGGAACTATAAAAGAGAACCGGGGCCAAATCCCTCTTAGAGGTAAAAAAAATAAAAAAATACCGGATATCGCTTATGCTCAGGCCTGGAGAGGATTTATCAGCTATAATGAAAATAATGGCTTATTAGCAATCGCTACCCAATTAGGTAATGTTTTGGAAATTTATGATATTCGGGGAGATAGTTTGGTAAATGTAATTTATGGCGAAGAGGGTGAACCCGATTTTTTTGTTCATTCCGGAGGGGCTATTCCGAATGGAATTATGGGTTATACGGATGTTTATAATGGCGATAAATATATTTATGCGATATTCTGTAACCGTACTTTTAAAGAAATACGTACCAGAACGCAACAGATAGAAGGAGGTAATAATATCTATGTATTTGACCACTATGGGAATCCGGTTAAACATTATATACTGGATCGTTATATTACCGGATTTTACGTAGATGAAAAAAATAATGTAATTTTTGGATTGGATGTGAATAGTGATTACCCTATTGTGGAATATTCTTTGCAATAGGATAGTTGTTATGAAAATTTCAGATTTTAAAATCTGAATTAAAGTATGAATTAGTCTGTGAAGATTGATTCATACGTTTTTTAATAAAATAATTTATAATAGAATTTTGGTAGTTTATTATACTTATGGTTATGATATTTCGGAACTTCCGAAATAGATCTAATTAATAATGAAGATATAAACCACAATAACTCTTTGTTTATTTGGATATTCGTGCGTAAGGCGAAATATAGTATTGTGATATTCTGTCTATGTCCTTATGCTTGCAATTTTATCTGAATAAAGTGTGTGAGTTATTGTGGTTTTTGTATTAATGTAGTTAAAAAATTTTCCGTAATTATGAAAATACGATGTCTTTTGTTTATCTGTGTATTATGTATTGTTTCTTGTGGGAGAGGTGATAGGTTGGAGTATGCTTTGGAAGCTGCTGGAGATAATCGTCCCGAATTAGAAAAGGTGTTGAATCACTATAGTGCATCTCAAGATTCTTTAAAATTAAGTGCTGCCCGGTTCTTGATAGAAAATATGCCTTATCATTGTTCCCGGGAAAGTGAGGCTTTACTGGCTTATTTTACTGAAATAGCTGATATAAACCGGAAATCAAAAGATTCTATGACAGTAGATGAATGTAGGAGAGAATATGTAAAGGTTAATGAACAGTTTGCCGGGCAGTTAACATACGCAAAACTTATTCCGGATATTCGTATCATACAATCAGATTATTTAATTGAAAATATAGATGTTGCTTTTGATTGTTGGCAAAATGGGAGTTTTGCCAGTCATTTGTCTTTTGAGGATTTTTGTGAATACATTCTTCCATATCGTATAGCCCGTGAACCCTTGGAAGATTGGAGAAAAGGAATGTGGAACAGGTATAGGGTCGTGGTAGATTGGATACCATCGCGTGATAACTGGAAACATAATACGTTTGACGCATGTATTCATTTGTGTAACCACATTCGTGATAAAGGTTTTTATATTGAAAATATAGGGGAGTATTCCCTGGATTATCCGCCTTCCGTATTGGATAATATTCGTTTAGGCTCTTGCAATGAGTACACAATGGCAACGGCTTTTATTATGCGTTCATGTGGAGTTCCTGTGGCCATAGATTATGTTATCCAATGGCCTTTTCGTAGTAAAAACCATTCATGGAATTCTTTGTTAAGTCAGGATGGGCTTTGGTATCGTTTTATGGGAGGAGAGCGTACCCCAGCTCAGGTGGTGAACCAGAATATAAAGAAAGGAAAAGTATTCCGTAAGACGTTTGCCTATCAGGAGAATAGCTTATTCCACCAGAATCTCAAATACAGGGAAAATATTCCTTTTTCTTTTAATACTCCATATATGAAAGATGTTTCGGATTTGTATTTTGATCCGGTTGATGTAACTGTGGAGCTAACTCTAAAACCATCTAAGAAAACGAAATTTGTTTATTTGGCTGTGTTTGACAACAAAGACTGGGTACCGATACAATGGACAAAAAAAGGATGGGGAAAGGCGGTTACTTTTTCTAAAATGGAGAAGGATATTGCTTATTTGCCAGTATACTATATTGATGGTATGATTGAGCCTGCAGGTGATCCGTTTATCTTGACAATTAATAATCAGATATATACATTGCTTCCGGATACAGCTAAAAATACTTTTTTGACATTAAATCGCAAATATCCCCGGTTAGATCACATGGTTGATTATAGTGAACGTATGGAGGGTGGAAAATTTGAAGTATCTAATAACTCCAATTTCCTTCCAGCAGTTGTTGTAGATTCTATTGATAAGATTCATCATATGAGTTTTGATAGCTTATATGTATCTCCGGAGATAGGGGAATACAGGTATTGGAGGTATAAGTCAGCTTCTGATCGCCGTTGTAATGTTGCTGAATTAGAGTTTTTTATGAAGGACAAAAATGTCACTTCTCAGGGAAACTTTGTATCTTCTATTCCGGCAGATGGAAATCATACGAAAGAGAAAGCATTTGACGGAAATAGCCTTACATTTTTTGAATCTAATGATGGTACGTCTGGATGGGTAGGAGTGGATTTTTTGCAATCGGTACACATTGATAAGATACGTTATTTACCTCGTAATGATGATAATAATATACGTAAAGGCGATCTGTATGAATTGGTATATTGGCAAAACGGTTATTGGAATTCATTAGGAATGAAGATTGCCGATTCAGAGCAAATTACTTATGATGATGTACCAGATAACGCATTGTTATTGTTGCATAACCATAGCAGGGGAAATGAGGAACGGGTTTTTACTGTAAAGAATGGAAATGTAATGTGGTGGTAAGAATTAGTCTTTTGTAGAAAGCATCTATAAATAGAATTGAGAATAAAGAATTTATAAGGGAAAAAGGGCGTAAATAGTGATCACCCTGTCAAAAGTAAACACACTATTTGCGCCCGGGCTCCCTTTCAAAAAAAGAAAGGAGGTGACTGCAAAAATATAAAATTATATTTTAAATCTACTTGATTTTTAGGCTATTGAAATGATAAATATAGTCAAATGAATTTTTGTGTTTTACATTAAATTAATTAATTTATGAAAAATAAAATTTTTGCAGGGGTTGTGTTGGCTTTTATAGGGATATCTGCTATAAATATAAATTTTGTTATTAAAGGTGACGAATTACAATCATTAGGTTTAGGAATTGAATCAGTGGAAGCATTAGCCAGTGAAACAGGTTCAGATGGTCGGATTTATTGTCGATGTACGGAGGCGTGGTTGGCTTCAAAACGAAGTTGTGCTTCGAATGGTAAAAATGCTAAATGTGCTCAAAGTTCTCCTGGTGGAAATATTGATTGTTCTCAATATAATGCAAACTGTCAATAAATTATAATATGGAGTAAAATCGAAATAAATATCGATTTTACTCCATAAATCTAATGAAAGTGATGAAAAAAACTGTTTTTTATTTAATATTTTTATTGGTTGTTTTTACAAGTTGTAAAAGAAATAAAGATGTTTTACATATAGGTAAAGATTATTCTAAGACTTTTGATTTGGTTTTAGAATGGGACTCTCTTACGATCGATATATTTAATACAAGTGGAATTGGTGATTTCTTTATGAGGGATTCGGTAATTTCTTTTGCGGATCATCAATATGCGAGAATTTATAATTATAGTTGTAATACTGGAGATCTGTTATCATATCATTTAGGTTTAGGAAATGGTCCTAATGAACTTCAGAAATTTTTATATGCCAACACTATTCAGAATGATACTTCTGTTTTTATAGTGAATAATAATATCGAGTTTTTTTTGTGTGGGAACGATTACTTATTAGAACGGAAAGGATTAATGAATTTTGGATGGAAGAATCGTTATACAGGAGAATATGATTCTCCAGAGGTTTATAACTTTATGCTTACCACTGATTTTGGAGTAAATGTTTATAAGTATGATGATGATCGTGTAATTATTCCTATACAGCCATTGATTTATTATGCATGTGAAAATGAAATTGTGACACGTAAGCATTATAAAAAAAGCCATATTTTAGGTTTGTTGAATTTGAAAACAATGGAGGTGGACAGTGTTTTTGGCAGATATCCTAAATATTATCATGAACATCTTCTTCCTCATATTGATTATTTCAGCTATTTATATTCTAATAATGAGCTGATTGTAAGCTTTGCAGTAGATTCTTTAATTTATGTTTATGAATATCCTGATAAATTATTGTATACGTTTGGTTATGAGTGTAAGGATATTGTTCGTGATTATACTGAATCTAGTAGATTAACAAATGATCTTTATAAGGATTTTATAAAAACAGGAATAAGTACAGAAATTTTAAATTTTCCTGAAACAGGATTCTTTTTCCGGACGTACATAAAAAATATGCAAAATACCTCGTTCGGTATGCAAATTTATAATCGGTCTTATGATTTGTTGGCTGATGTTGAAGTTCCAAAATATTTTAAATTATTGGGGTATTTTGATTCTTGTTATTATGGAATCACTTTTGTGCCGGAAGAAACGGATGAGAATACTTATATCACAATTTATAAAATAAAAATATTATGAGAATTAAGTTTTTTATTTTATTGGATATTTTTTGTGTGTTGAATATCTATGCTCAGGTTATTGATGATGAAATTCGGATTCTTAGAAGAACTATTTATTGTGATTATACGATGGATATGGATTCAATATCTGCCACTTTTGTTATAGTTAATAAAAAAGATAAAATAGTTAAGGTATTGGGTACAGATAAAGCTTGCACATGTTCTTACATGGAGGTTTCTTCAAACGAAATATTACCCAATGATTCTATAGAAGTAAAAATGAATGTTGCGATACAGGGAAATGATTATATTGATACTTATTCTGTAGTTGTATTGAGTACTTTACAAAAGTATTATAGATTTAGAATAAAAGGAAAATTGAAAGAGGATATTATAATAGAATGAAAATGAAATTTATCTACGGTTTATTTTAGGTTCAAGTAAAGATCAGAGTGGTATAAAAAGAATAGAGGATTATATCACTTATTATAGCAGTATTGATTGTGATGATCAATATGTTTATGCCTTGTACCAAGGAAGAAAGGGATATGAAGTAAAATCAAGTTCTTCGGAGGTATTGACTTTATTCGGAGAACCCATTGCCCGGATTAATTTAGATAAATATATCTATTCTTTTGTATTAGATAAACATAATAAGGTTTTATATGGATATAGTCCGGATAATAGCTTTGATTATGTTTATATTTATGATATGAGTGAATCTGAAATATTTTGATTGCTTATATAAATGAAATAGTTATCTATGAAAAAGGGGATTGTCTTTATATTATTCGGTATTTTCTTTTTTTATGGTTGTAAAACAACTCCAGGGGCGTTGGATGAAGAAAATATAGTAAATATAACAAGTGAGTATCTTATTTTAGATTGTTTTGTTGCAAAGCCTTACAGTCTTGTGAATATGGATACTTTGTTGATTTTTTATGATCGTTACGATGGGAAAATGTTTTCAATTTATGATATAAAAAATGATCGTTGTTTGGGAAGAGTTGTTTCTGAAGGACATGGAGCCGGTGAGGTAACAGCTCCGGTTGATATTTTATCATTTCCCCAACAGGGGTTATTTTACTTTACAGAGAGACATACAGGTAATTTAAATTTATTTGATATTCAGGAAGGAGGTATTCAGGAAAAAATTCATTTTGAATCTCATGCAACTAATTTGCAAAAAATGGGAAATTATTTTGTCGGTCTTGGATATTATGATAATGGTTGTTTGGGCATTTATGATCAGAAAGGACGTCTAATTAGAACTGATGGAATTTATCCTTTCCGGGGAGAAAGAATGGAACGTTTAGCAGCTTCTCTTATTTATCAGGCGGTTTTATGTGCTTCTCCTAATAGTGATTTTTTTGCTACGGGAAATGTGTTGTGTGATCATTTAGCTTTTTATCGGGTAACTGAAAATGAAGCATTACTGTTAAGACAATATCAGTCGGTTGATGCTAAAGCAAAGTTTGTCGGTAGTAAGTATGGGGGTAGTTTAAGAGTTGACGAAGATTGTATTATAAATTATACCTGGGCTTATGGAACAGATAATTATTGTTATATGCTTTACTCTGGCAAAAAGTACAAAGAGAATGAAAATATGGATTGGGGTAATTTTATTCGGGTGTTCGATTGGAATGGAAATTATATAAAAACTTATAAAACAGATCGGGATATTCTTACTTTTTGTGTGGATAAGGTAGATCAATGTATTTATGCGGTAGCAGAAGATGATAGTACGGGTGGATATAGCATTGTAAAGATGAAAATTTAGTTTATGTTTAGTTTGGTGTTTATATTCGGCTAAAGAAAAGGTAGGTGTGAAGTTAATATTCGTGTGGTAAAAATGGAAAGTACAAAATGGGAAGCTTGGATTAAATCAATATCTTATTGGATTTTGGTTATTGTGTTGGCTATTTTATTAGCTTTTACTCTTCGTTTGTTCTTTTTTGCTTCGTTTAAAGTGCCTACTCCCTCTATGGAGCCTGCTATTGTTTCCGGTGATTTTGTATTGGTTAATAAGATGATACCGGGAGCACGTATTTTTAAAAATTTTGATTTCTTGAGCGATAACTCTGTTCCCGATCTATGGAGAGTAAAAGGAATTCGTAAAGTTCGGCGTAATGATGTCCTGGTGTTTAATTTCCCTTATTCCGAGTGGGGAAAGATGGCAATGGATATGAATACTTATTATGTGAAGCGTTGTGTTGGAATCCCCGGAGACACATTCTATATTGAGGATGGAGTATATAAAGTAACAGGTTGGGATGTCCCTTTAGGTAATTATGAAAATCAGTTAAAACTTAGTCGGTTGGACCAGCAGGATTTTGACAGTGGGTTATGGAACTGCTTCCCTTATGACAAAGAAAATTTTCAATGGACAATGAAAAACTTTGGTCCTTTTTATATTCCCCGGGCTGGAGAACGTATCAGCTTGGATACCCTTTCCGTAAAGTTATATAAAAATTTGATAGAGTATGAAACTGGGAGTAAAATGAAGGTAGGTAGTGGAAAAGTTTATTTAGCGGATAGTGTGTTGGAACATTATGAGTTTAAGCAGAACTATTATTTTATGGCAGGGGATTATATTTTTGATTCCCAGGATTCTCGTTATTGGGGATTATTACCGGAAGATCATATTGTGGGTAAAGCAAGTCTCATCTGGAAATCAGAAGATCCTTATACTGCAAAGAAAAGATGGGAACGTTTTTTTATGAAAGTCAAATAGAAATAAAAACATGTGATAATTAAGATGGAAAGAAGAAATTTAGTTTTTGGGATATCATTAATTTTATTGATTAGTGTTATATACGGATGTAAAGGAAATCCGCAACGTGAAGCCAAAAGAATAGTAAAAGAGTGGGTTGGAAAGAAAGTTATTTTTCCGGATAATGTCCCTTGTTATTCTTTAAATGGAGATGGCGTATGTCCGGATGTGGATGAAAAATCATATAAAGTATTATTGTATACAGATTCGGTAGGATGTATCAGTTGTAAACTCAGATTGACTGAATGGAAACAAATTATGCAGGAAGCTGATTCTCTTTTTCCGGGAAAACTGATGTTTGTTTTTTATTTTCATCCACAGCGGGAAAAAGAATTGATTTATAATTTTAAGCGAGAGGGTTTTATATATCCGGTATTTATGGATAAGAAAAATGAAATTGATGACTTGAATAAGTTCCCTTCCAGAATGGAATATCAGTGTTTTTTACTGGATGAGAGTAATCAAGTTCAGGCGATTGGTAATCCGACACTTAATCCACGTATATGGGATTTATATAAACAATATCTTATGGATGAGCCTGTTGTAGAAACAAATCTTTTAACAATGGTAGAAGCAGATGCTGAAGAAGTTGTTTTAGATGGGTTGAAAGTGAATGAGGATAGCAGTTGTTCTTTTGTACTGAAAAATACAGGTGAGAATCCTTTGATAATTCAAACAGTGAAAACAACATGTGGGTGCACTGTCCCTGTTTGGGATAAACAGCCTATTCAACCTGGAAGTGAAACGACAATTGACGTACAGGTTACCCCTGAACAATCCGGATATTTTCAAAAAACAATCAATGTATTTTGTAATGTTCCGTCAGAATCTGTCAGATTGTCAATAAAGGGATCAGTTGAATAGTAATAAAAATGTAACCGATTGTCTGAGCTGTCGGTTGCATAATCTTCTTTCTGTTACTTTTGTAATAAAACTAACTGTATCATATGTAGTAAAGAATACAGCAATTTATTCATGCAAAAAAATCAACTTTTTAATATTCTTTTATACGGATTATCCCTTATTCCTTTTTTATTGCTTTTTGCCACAGTATTTATTATTGACCGGAGTCTTGCGAATGGAATAACTTCCGGAAAACAGTTTTGGTTTTATGGTGTAATGACTGTTATTCCTATTGCAGGGATCATATCTTATAGTGTTTACCGGAAGAAAATATCGGTTCGTTTACCGGACTTTTTGATCTTGTTTTTGAGTGTTATCGGCATAGTGGTCACTTACGTGCACGCAGGCATTAATTCACGGCTTCTTTTATTTGTGTTGCTTATTGCCCTTTATTTTTGTTTTCGTGTGGTATTATGTCAACATAAGTGGTATGGCTATGCTTTTGCCCTTATATTAATGGTGACCGGATTGGTTGAAGCGATATGGGGATTAATGCAGTTATATGGTTGTGCTTATTCAAATCATTATTTATTTAAGACAACCGGATCATTTTTTAACCCTGGACCTTATGCCGGGTATATTGCTATGGTTTTCCCGGTTTCTTTGTATTATTTATTAAAAGATTATAGTGTGTTTGAGGGTAAAAAATTTATAAAAAGATTATTGCCTTTTTACATTCGGTTTACTATTTCTGTTCTGACATTTATTTCGATCCTTTTAGTACTGCCGTCTACCATGAGTCGAGCAGCATGGCTTGCCGCTTTGGGAGGAAGTGTATTGGCCTTATATTTTTATTTTTCCCGTAAATACCATTTGAGCGCATATATATGCAGTCATAAGAAAAGAGTATTTGTAATAACCATTATTTTGTGTATCTGTGTTATTGCCGGTGGGATAGGGATGTATTACATGAAAAAAGATTCTGCCGATGGACGGATGCTGACATGGAAAATTTCACTCCAGACGGTAAAGAATCATCCGTTAGGGGTAGGATTAGGAAATTTTTCAGGTGTATATGGAGACACACAGGCAGAATATTTTGCTTCAGGTAAAGCTACAGAACAGGAAGCTTATGTGGCAGGCAATCCGGAATATGGGTTTAATGAATATTTGCAACTATGTATTGAGTTGGGAGTTGTTGGGCTGGTTGTTTTTGGGGCAATTGTTGTTTTTACCTTTTGGGGTGGGCTTCGAGGTCGGAAATATGCTTCGATATGTGCATTGACAGCGTTACTGATATTTGCTTTTTTTTCATATCCGTTTAGTGTGCTTCCCTATCTGGTTATACTGGTCTTCTTAGTAGCATGGTGTCTGTCCGGGCAAAGATTTTGTATAAAATGCCAGCGAACGAATACGGTCATAGTAATATCTGTTTTAATGTTTTCATTTGTGTTGGCTACTTTTTGTGCATGGAATCGGCTTTCTGTTTATAATGCTTATATTCGTTGGAATCATGCAAAGTCATTATTTAATATGAAAATGTATGATAATATACTTGAAGATTATGCGGAGAATGAACCGTTTCTTTCAGATCAGATACAGTTTTTATTTGAATATGGACAAAGCCTCTCAAAGACCGGAAACTATACGGAAAGTAACCGGATATTAAACAAGGCAACTCGAATTAGTTGTGATCCGATGCTTTACAATATCATGGGGAAAAACTATCAAGAATTAGGTGATTATGGCTTAGCTGAACAAAATTTTATGAAAGCGGCGAATCTTGTTCCCAGTCGCCATTATCCTTATTACTTATTGGCTAAATTATATTATGAAGAAGAGGATTGGGATAAGTTTAGAAGAGTAGCTTTTTATATGTTGGAAAAAGAGCCAAAGGTTCCTTCGCCAGCGATAGAAGAAATGAAGACGGAGATAAAAGCATTGATGGAGGCAATGTAAGAAGGTTGAAAGTTGATTTAATATAAATTATATATGAAAAAGATATTATATTATACAGGACTTGTTTTAGCGTTTTTTCTGGTAGCTTGTTCGTCTGATAAAAAGACAGGGGAAGAAGGGGTGTCTACTGTTTTGCCGGATGAGATAGCTACAGTAAAAGCCGTTAAATTGGAGAGTGCTGATTTTGAACAAGAGATTATTGCAAATGGAACAGTTCAGGCTGCAGAAAAGGCTGATTTGCGTTTTTTTACGTCAGAAAATATCACGAAAATTTATGTAAAGAATGGAGATCATGTGGTTCGAGGACAAAAAATTGCGGAATTAGACCAGTTTAAACTGAAGAATAGTCTGAAAGTAGCTGAAGATAATTTATCCCGTTCCCGTTTGGAATTGCATGATGTACTGATAGGGCAAGGATATTCTTTAAATGATACGGCGGATATACCGGAAGATGTATATGCTATTGCCCGTGTTAAAAGTAATTATGACCAAAATCTTTCACAATATGAACTTGCAAAGTATAACTGGCAGAACTCTACGCTTTATGCTCCTTTTGATGGCATTGTGGCCAATCTTTTTACCTTGCAGCATAATCAGGCACCTACCAGTGAGGCTTTTTGTACAATCGTAAATAACCAGCAACTTGAGGTTTTGTTTATGATTCTGGAGAATGAATTGCCCCTAATCGTTAAAGGGGATAAAGTATCTGTTTCTCCTTATGCCATTAATGATTATACAGTACAGGGCGATATAATTGAAATTAATCCGATTGTAAATAAAAACGGAATGGTGAGAGTGAAAGCACGTGTAAAAGGAAAACAAAGTAAATTATATGATGGAATGCATGTGAAAGTAAAAGTACAACGTACTGTTCCTAACCAGTTGGTTATTCCGAAAGAAGCTTTGGTATTACGTACAAACAAAAAGGTTGTATTTACTTATCAGGAAGGGAAAGCCATTTGGAATTATGTGACTACAGGTTTGGAAAACTCTACCGGATACATTGTGTTGGATGGATTAAAGGAAGGGGATATGGTTATTTATCAAGGTAATATAAATCTGGCACATGAAACGCCGGTAGAACTGGTTCAATAAAAAAGTGGAAGGAGATTAGGTAGTAACAATGATTTTCAGACTTTTTTCAAAATATCATTTTTTCTTTTTTTATAGTTGAATAGTAAAATGAGATAACCGTAGCGAATAGTGTATGACAATATACAAATAGGCGGTAAATGTAGTTTTACTAATAGTGGAATTTGTTGGGATTGGAGAGTGCTTTTTTTAACGCTTATTTTTAAATGTAAAATTCAAATGAAATTTTTTTCCTTGTGTTTTTTTGGGGATTGATCATGTTCAGTTCTTGCGAAAATGCAACAAATTCTAATCGTAGTAAAATAGAAGTTTTAGATTTGGCATCAGACTTCAAGGCCGATTTGTCTGATCTTTTTGACACTGTACGTATAATACCTTTAGAAACCTCAGATTTTTCATTAGTCGGAATACAAATTAAAAAGGTAGAGTATTTTGAAGATAGGTTTTATCTCCTGAATGTATTGAATTCCCGTTCTAATATTTTATGTTTTGATAAGAATGGAGCCTTTTTGTTTAAGATTGATAATATAGGTAATGGACCGGGTGAATATACTTACTTGGGAGATTTTTTAATTGATAAGGCACAGAGAAAATTAGTATTGTTCGGTGGACATGGGCAAGTCCTATATTATAACCTTGATGGACAATATCTTGAAAGAAAAACAATGCCCGATGAGTCCTTTTTAAGTAATGTAGCGTATTATAATGATACAGTATATATTGCCAAGAATAATGCGGATTTACCTCCGGTAGGTTATAACATCTTAGGTATATGTTCAAGAAATTTAGAAATAATAGATAAATATAGTGTTCATTACCATAAGAATTTTGGAGACTTAGGTTTTGTGGACTTGGCAATTAATAAAGATCAGATTTATTACTATGATATTGCAGATACGATATATAATATTACAAATAGGGGTGATTTTAATCCATCTTATGTAATTAGTCAGAAAAAAGATTTACAAAACTCAAAAAGGATTTTGCTTAATAAAGATTTCTCCGGTCCTGATGAGGCAGCTAAATTTATGGCGGAATTATATCGTAAGAAAGAGTTGATTTGTATCAGTTCGTTTTTTATCAATGATAAATGGATTCTTCTCAACTCTATAGAAGCTCCCACCGTGGGATTTGGTTATATTTCTTCTGTTTTGTTTTATGACAGGGATGAGAAAAAATCATATAATCTGAAGAATGTAAGTTTTGATTACTGGAATATTAAAAGTTTAAATAATATAGAAGTGATTGGAAAATCAGAAAACGGCTTTTTCTTATTAATGAAAGATGAATTGATAGATCTGGATAAAAAATTACTTAGGAAAAGCCTACTGAGTCCGGATGAAATAGCCCTTCTGGTAGAAAGAACAGAAGAAGATAACCCAATTATAGTTGAAATAAAATAGTAAATTATAGAAAAGTTTAAGGTTATTATGTAATTGTAGTAGATTTTTCGTTGGGGGTTGTCAATTAAATTCAATCTGTTGAAAATGAGAGAACGTATTAAAGCTTTTATAATCATATTTTTTATACTTAATCTTATTGGTTGTAATAAAAATTCGGAGATAGTACAAAAAGAGTTTCCTTTAGTACAGTTTTTGACTCCAACTTATATTCGAGTTAATGAAATAATTAAATTTGATAATATACATTTGTTAGAAGATTATGTTATTTTAAGAGATGGGAATGTGAATAATGAATATTTCTTTTATGTTTATTCATATCCGGATTTTAAATTTTTATATTCTTTTGGGAAAAAAGGGAATGGCCCAGAGGAATGTTTATTACCTACTATAACGAAATCTACTCAAGGAAATGTGTTCGCTTTTCGTGATCATGCTTCGGATAAATATATGGAATATATACTTACAGACACTGTTCCAATATTAGTCGAGAGATATGATATTAAGCCCTATAATTATACATTTTTTTGGGAGATTAATGAGATAGAGAAAGATTCAATATTCTTATTAAAACGAAGTAATGACCGTTTTAATAGAAAAGAATTGTGGAACTTAAAAGAATATGAACTTTTAGATTCTTTTCCTAATACGTTTAATTTAGTTAAAACATTGGGAAAAAACTATTACGCAGTTTTTGATGATTTTTGGATAACTAGTAGTGGAAACAATTTTGCTATAGCTTACTATTTTATAAATCTACTTGAGTTTGGTAAATTGGATAATGGAAAAATATGGTTTAATGGAAAAGTCGGGGTTGATGTTCCGCCCAATTTTTACTTATTTAATAATAAGTCAGGTGGTAAATATCAATATAATGTAGATAATAATATTGTACATTATGAGTCTCTGGATTCTGACGAAGAGCATGTTTATGGACTGTATTTTGGAAAGCCTTGGGGTGAAATGGAAAATGTTCATTCTTCATCTATTGAAGTTTATAAATGGGATGGGACTCCTGTTACACTTTTAAGATTGTCTGAGAGCATTAGTAATTTTGTTGTGGATGGGAAAACGAAAAAAATTTTAGGCTTTAATAATCAGATCAATGAAGATTATATTTATGTTTATTCTTTTGAGTAGTATGATAAATTAGATAGATGTTTTTTAGATGTCATGGTGCATTAATATAAGAATCTTAAGAAAAGGCAAAGGAGAGGGTACTTTTATATTTTGCAGATAAAACGTAAAAGGTACATCAAAATATAATGAAATATACTTAGGCAAAGCACTGCACTTAGGGATTTATATTCTTAAGTAATAAGATAATGGTTTTTGATTGGGAAGGAAATCCAGTCAAAATTTTGAAAACAAATTATTTGTTACGTTCTATTTCTTATAATAAGCAATAAGATATTCTTTTTTGCCTGGGATATGATAGTGAAATGAATCCTCATATTTTTTATATAGATGGAATCAGGTAAATATACTTTGTAGGAGAATGGATTGGGTAAAAACGAGATTGATTAGTCCTCTGTTGGTTTTGCTGCTTTTATCTTCATGTAATAGAGAGGATAAAGTTGTAGGTATTGCTGTTGATATTGAGTATACAGGGCAGGTATCTATTTTTGATTTGTTTGAGAAAGTAGAGCTTATTCCATTGGAGACGTCTGATCATTCTTTGTTAGTGGATATTTCAAAAATTCAGATTTATGAAGATGATTTTTATATATTAGATTATCCCTTATCCAGGGTTTTAATTTTTAATAATCAGGGGAAATTTGTTAATAGTATTGATCATTGGGGAGTTGGTCCGGGAGAATATATTTCTATAAGTGACTTCAATATTGATAATCAAACAGAACTAACATTGTTGTCGCCAGATAATTGGTCGATGTACTACTATAACTTAGATGGGTCATTTAAGAATAAAGTAGAACTTCCGGTAATAGGAAGGGCCTATAAAAGTTTTCAATTTTTGAATAGAGATACTATTATATTCTGGACTTTTGATGAGAAGAACAGGATAAAATTTTATTCTTTAAAAGAAGATCGGATTATCAAGGAAGCTTTTCCTGAGGAAGATAATTATTTTAATAGTTTTTCAATCCAGGAGTTTCCCTATGGTAATTATTTATCAAGAAGTTCTCAGAATACTGTTTTTGGAATATTACCTTCTTGTGATGTAAAAGTGGCATATACGTGGAATTTTGGAAAGCTAAACAATAGTAAGAAACAGTTATTAAAAGCCCCTAAGTTTTTTTCAGATCCTCATGAGATGCAGTCTTTTGTTGAAGATGTTTATTCGTCAAAGAATATTAATTATATATTTAATTATCAAGGAGGCAATGAAAAATACCTTTATACTCAGATAATCCGTGAAAATAATCACATCAATATTTTTCATACTAAAGAAACACAAGAGAATTATCTTTTTATTCTGACTTCAGAGCAGGCCGGATTATATCCAGTATATTGGACTGACGAGTATATTGTTGGAATACAACCATCATCTGTTGAGCTGGAAAATGTTGTTCCTGATATTCTTCTGGATGAAGAAAACAAGAAGAAAAAACAAAGTATTAGCGAAATGGATAATCCGGTATTGATAAAATATTATTTCAAAAGTAGAAGTTGCGGATAATTCAGTTTAGAAATTGATTTATGATTAAACACTTTATATCACGTCCTATTGCTGTATTTATGGCATTTACAGCATTTTTTATCCTGGGAATAGTAACCTATCTGAACATCCCTGTATCACTATTGCCGGATATTGCTATTCCGGAAATAACCGTGCAGGTAACAGGAAAAAATGCTTCGGCTCGTGAATTGGAAAATACGGTAGTTACTCCAATCAGACAGCAGCTGTTGCAAATAGGAAAATTACGTGATATTCGTAGTGAAACACGCGATGGAAGTGGTATTGTGCGTCTTAGCTTTGAATACGGAACGGATACGGACCTGGCATTTATTGAAGTGAATGAAAAAATAGATGCTGCAATGAATTACATTCCCCGGGAGATAGACCGTCCCCGTGTGGTAAAAGCCAGTGCAACAGATATTCCGGTTTTTAATCTGAATTTGACGTTAAAGAATGATCAGCCTTTTGAAGATACTAATCAGCAGGATTTCCTGCAGCTAAGTGAACTGGCGGAAACAGTTATTAAACGTCGTATAGAACAACTTCCGGAAGTTTCCATGGTTGATATGACCGGGCTTGTGAATAAGCAGGTATTGATAGCTCCGGACATGGATCTTTTGCAATTTACCGGGATAACGTTGTCAGATATTGAATCGGCTTTAAGCTCAAACAATATTGAAGCCGGTAGCATGACGGTGAGGGATGGATATTATGAATATAATATCCGGTTTTCATCTGTTGTGCGGACGGTAGAGGATATCCGGAATATATTCATCCGGAAAAATGATAAATTGTATCAGCTAAAAGATCTGGCCGCTATAAATCTGATTCCGGAAAAAGAAAAAGGACTTGCTTTTTATAATGGGAAACAGTCTGTAACCTTATCGGTTATTAAACAGGCTGATGAGAATATGGGAGATATGCAGGAAGCCTTGGAGCACGTTATCTTGAAGTTGGAAGAAGCTTATCCTGAAATTGGTTTTGATATTTCCCAAAGTCAGACAGAACTGCTGAACTACACTATCTCCAATTTGCAGCAAAACCTCATCCTTGCATTCATTTTTATTTGTATCGTATCCATTCTTTTTATGAAAGACGTTAAATCACCTTTGGTTATTGGTATCAGTATGTTCGTATCATTGGTGATTAGTTTATTGTTCTTTTATCTTTTTCATGTTTCCCTGAATGTTGTTTCATTAACCGGATTGATCCTCGCATTGGGGATGATGATTGATAACTCCATTATTGTAACCGATAATATTGAGCAATACCGTCAACGGGGTTTAAGCCTTGATGCAGCTTGTGTTAAGGGAACTACTGAGGTTGTTGCTCCTATGTTGAGTTCTGCTTTAACCACTATTGCTGTGTTCATTCCCTTGATATTTTTAAGTGGTATAGCAGGAGCCATATTCTTTGATCAGGCATTTTCTGTAACAGTAGGTTTGCTGGTTTCTTATGTGACGGGCATTATGCTTCTGCCTGTATTGTATAAAATGGTTCACTCCATCAAGAGGCCTTCTTTTATTAAAGCCCGGGAGAAAAAAGAGGAGGAAAATGGGGATGACATTAATCCGGTGGAGAAAGTTTATCATTACATTATGAACTGGATGTTTGCTCATAAAGCTTTTGCCGTAGTGCTTATGATAATTGTTTTTCCATTATGTTTCTTGCTCTTTACCGTGATACCGAAAGAGAAAATGCCGGATATAAGCCAGGATGAGCTGATTGTTACAATAGAGTGGAATGAAAATATCCATCTGGATGAAAACAAAGACCGTACGGCCCATTTTATTCAGGCTATCCAACAAGATATTGTTGAGAGTTCTGCATTAGTAGCCCAACAGCAGTTTCTGTTGAACAGAGACCGGGAAATGACATCTTCTGAAACGGAAGTATATTTGAGAATAAAGAATACGGAAGATATTGATTTTTTGCAAAGTAGAGTAAATGAATATTTTGAAGAGAATTTTCCTGAAGCATTGATTTCCTTTGCTCCGGCAGGGACTATTTTTGAGAAGATATTTGTTACAGGTGAACCGGACGTAGTGCTGGAGTGCTATGCTAAGGACAGGAATGACAATCTTAGTGCAGAAACGATTCATCTTTTTGAGAATCATTTAAGGCAGATAACGGGAGAAGTGCCTAAAGGCATTTCATTTCAGGAACAGGTCAATATTTTTGTTGATCGTGAAAAATTGTTGCTTTATAATGTAGATTATAATCAGGTATATAATACATTGCGGACTGCTTTTAAAGAAAATGAGTTTACAACGCTTCGGTCGTATCAGCAATATCTTCCGATTGTTATCGGATCTGAAAGTCATGACATTGACTATATTATCCGGAATACATTGATTCAAACCAATGCCGATGATAAAGGGGAAACATATCAATTGCCGCTTAGCACATTTATAACTACGGCTGTGGCAGAAGACAGAAAAACAATTGTGGCGGGAAAAAGCGGGGAATATGTTCCGTTTGAGTTTAGCGACATTGATCATCCGGAAGAATTGATAGCAAAAATACGGGAAGATCAGACATATACTAGTATGTGGGACATTGATTTCTCGGGTTCGTTTTTCTCTAATAAAAAGATGATTAGCGAACTGATGATTATTTTATTAATTTCTATTTTATTGATGTATTTCATCCTGGCAGCACAATTTGAAAGTTTCTTACAACCTTTTATCGTATTGCTGGAAATCCCGATCGATATTGCCGCTGCTTTAGGACTGCTGATTGTATTGGGGCATACCCTGAATTTAATGTCGGCTATTGGAATTATTGTAACCTGTGGTATTATTATTAACGACTCCATTCTTAAGATTGATGTCATGAATCAGCTTCGTAAAGAGGGTATGCCTTTAATGAAAGCCATTCATGAGGCGGGTCACCGCAGGTTGAAAGCCATTATTATGACCAGTTTAACCACTATTGTCTGTATGGTTCCTTTGCTTTTCAGTAATGACATGGGGTCAGAGCTGGAGAAACCTTTAGCTATTGCTACTATTGGAGGTATGGTGATCGGGACATTGGTAAGTTTATTTATTATTCCGTTGGTTTACTGGTGGATATATAGGAAAGATGACCTGAATCGCCTTTAGAAACGGGGATGTATAGTTATTATAAATAAAGAGTTAGAAAAGGGTCGGTGCTGTAATGAATTAATATGAGATTTATGAAAAAATTATTTACAATTCTTTTTTTGATAAGTAACATTTTCTTTTTTAGTTTATCACTTTGTTCACAAACATATAAACTCACTTTGTCCGAAAGTATAGAGTTGGCTGCAGATAGTTCGTTGGAAGCTTTCCGGGTCAAGAATCTTTATTTGGCGAGTTATTGGAATTATCGTGCTTTTCGTGCGGAACGTTTGCCTTCGCTCACTTTCAAAACCACTCCTATAACGTTTAATCGTACGATTGACAAACGGTACGATTCGGAAAGAGGAATGGATGTTTATGTACCGATTCAGTCTGTACAAAGTTGGGGAAGTCTTTCGTTAAGTCAGAACATTGATTTTACCGGAGGTACGTTTTATGTGGATACAGATTTAGGATTTATGCGGAACTTCGGGGAGAATACTTATTCCCAGTTTACCAGTAATCCTGTACGTATAGGATATTATCAGCCTTTGTTTGGGTTTAATGAGTTTAAGTGGGAAAAGAAAATTGAACCTTTGAAGTATGAGAAAGCCAGACGTGATTTTCTGTACAACCGTGAAACGATATCCGGTACTGTGATTGAGTATTTCTTCAATTTGGCGATGGCTCAGACTGAATATGATATGGCTTTGGAAAATGCGGCTTCTGCGGATACATTGTACCGGATCGGACAGGAACGTTATAAAATAGCTTCTGTTTCCCAGTCAGACTTATTGACCTTGAAACTGGATGTGGTAAATGCGCGGAATACTTTAAAAAATGCGGAAATAAGTCTCAAAAGATCCATGTTTAGTTTTGCTTCATTTTTAAATCTGGATCAGGAAGCGCAAATAGAACTTACTTTGCCGGAAAGTCCGAAAAATCTTTTTGTCCCGATAGATCAGGCTGTTCAGTTTTCTAAAGAGAATAATCCGGATTATCTGGGTTTTGAACAGGAGTTATTGGAAGCAGAGCGTGATGTAGATCAGGCAGTAAAAGCGTCCAATTTTGAAGCCAGTGTTTCAGTGGATGTCGGTTTTAATCAGGTAGCTCCGCAGATCAGGGATGTTTACCGGGACCTTATGCATAGAGAAGTTGTTGGAGTTGATTTAAAAATACCGTTAGTCGATTGGGGAGTGAGGAAAGGCCGGGCCAGAATGGCTCAGAATAATCTGAATGTATCGCGTATTTCCATAGAACAAAAACGTGTGGCTCTGGAGCAGGAGGTTATTATGACTGTTAGTGATTTTAATATACAGCAGGATTTGATGATGAGTGCGGAGGAGGCTATGGACTTGGCTAATTCAGCTTATAATATGACTAAGCAGCGTTTTATTATAGGTAAAAGTGATATAAACAGTCTTACTCTGTCTCTGAGCCGTCAGAAAGAAGCGCAAAAAAATTATATTTTGGCATTAAAAGAATACTGGTTGAGTTATTATAAAATAAGGAAACTGACCTTATACGATTTTGAAGAACAGAAGCCGTTAACCTTTTTGTTTGATGAAAAAATGAATTTGCGCTGATGGCAATCCGAAATCCCATATCATCTTTTAAGGTAATCCTTGTTTTCGTAGTACTGACAATTATTGGATTAGCTCTTATTTCAGAGTTGTCTGTAAAGCTTTCGCCATCTCAGGAATTGCCACAGATTAATATCTCGTTCTCAATGTCCGGCAATCCTCCTCGGGTAGTGGAACTGGAAGTTACGTCTAAGCTGGAATCAATGTTAAGTCGAATGAAAGGAGTGGAAAGCCTTCATTCTACGTCAGGCAACGGCTGGGGGTATATTTCAATTCGTTTGGATAGGCATACAAACATTGATGCAGCACGTTTTGAAGTTTCCACTATTATTCGGCAGGCCTGGCCTTCACTACCTGCCGGGGTAAGTTATCCGGTTATATTGTTAAGTCGTTCGGACGATAATGGCGATCGTCCGTTTATGACATATACCGTTAATGCGCCATCTACTCCTGTTTTGATTCAGCAGTTTGCAGAGAATCAGCTTAAACCCAGGCTGGGACAGATAGAGGGTGTAAATAAGGTCGATGTGAGGGGCGCAGTGCCTTTGGAGTGGCAATTGCAGTATGATTATGATATACTGAAAACTCTGGGCATTTCAATCAATGAGATCAAAGAGGCCGTTAATAATTATTTGAGGAAAGAATTTTTGGGTACGGTACCGCAAATCACGGTGAATGATGAAAAGCGTTGGATTCGGGTTGCACTCGTGTCGGATAGTCAGTTTGAAGAAACACCGGATTTGGCTAATATCGGGATAAAGAGGGTAGACGGGAGGCTGATAACTGTTGCGAATGTTGCCGAAATAAATCATATGGAATCCTCTCCCCAGAGTTATTATCGCATAAACGGATTAAATTCCATTTATCTGTCCATAACAGCAGATGAATCGGTAAACCAGTTGACTTTATCTAAACAGATAAAGAAAGAACTGGCGACAATGTCTGTTTTTTTTCCGGCAGGTTATGAAATTCATTTGGTTTATGATGCAACGGAATATATAAAAGAAGAATTGGATAAAATTTATTTTCGTAGCGGATTGACGTTACTTATTCTATTGCTTTTTGTTTTGTTGACTTACCGCAATTGGAAATACACTTTATTGATTGTTCTTTCCCTTTTTATCAATATTGCAGTAGCTGTTATTTTTTATTATTTGTTTAAGGTTGAAATCCAGTTATATTCTCTTGCCGGGATAACGATTTCACTTACCCTGATCATTGATAATACAATTATCATGTCAGATCAGATTCTGAGAAGGGGAAATAAAAAGGCTTTTCTTGCCATCCTTATGGCTACTCTTACTACAATTGGGGCGTTGGTAATTATCTTTTTTCTGGAAGAAAAGATGCGTTTAAATTTACAGGATTTTGCCTGGGTTATCATTATAAATCTTACTTTGTCCCTGTTGATAGCGCTCTTCCTGGTTCCGGCCTTGTTAGATAAGTTGCAAATGCTTAGTCCTGCCCGAAAGAGGAGGCGTACGAGAAAGTTATTTTCTTCCCGGTTCTATGTCCGGTTTAATGTTTTTTATGCTTCTTTTTGCCGGGGCGTATGGAGGTGGAAGGTATTGGTCATACTGTTTATGATTCTGTCCTTTGGCCTTCCGGTTTTTCTGCTCCCTGAAAAAATAGAAAAAGAAGGAACTTTTGCTGATTTGTATAATCATACATTAGGGTCTGTTTTTTATCAGGAAAAGATGAAGCCCTATGTTGATAAGGCTTTGGGCGGAACATTACGCCTCTTTGTGGAGAAAGTGTATAACGGTTCTTATTTTGCCGATCGGGGGGAGGAAACAACTTTGTATGTGACTGCCACATTGCCTAATGGAGCTACCATTGACCAGATGAATGAGCTGATAAAAAAAATGGAAAGTTATATCAGTCAGTTCCCGGAGGTAAAGCAATTTCAGACTCGGATTGAAAATGCCCGCAGGGCTTCCATCAATATCTATTTTACAAAAGAAAATCAGTTTAGCTCATTTCCATATCAGTTAAAATCAAAGCTGATAACCAAGTCTATTCAGTTGGGAGGAGGAAGCTGGGGAGTCTTTGGATTAGGTGATGGTTTCAGCAATGATGTTCGTGAAAGTGCCGGTTCCTATCGTGTGGAATTATATGGTTTTAATTATGACGAGCTTTTAAGTTGGGCTGAGGTTTTTAAAGACAGTTTGCGGGAACACCGGCGTATTAAAGAGGTTGCTATAAATTCAGAGTTTAGCTGGTATAAAGATGATTATGAGGAGTTCGGATTTGAAATAAATAAAGAGAAGCTGGCACAGCAAAATATACAGCCTATACAATTGTTTAATTCATTAAAATCGGTGTTCGGGCAGAATATTTATGCCGGTAGTTTGTACGGAGAGAATGGAACTGAGAATATTATATTAAGTTCCAGACAGTCCAAGGAGTATAATATCTGGGATTTGAATAATGTACCTATTGAAGTAAACGATCAGTTTTATAAACTTTCTGATCTGGTAGTTATCCATAAAGAGCAAGCGCCTCAGAAAATAGCTAAAGTGGACCAGCAGTATAGGTTATGCCTTCAGTATGAGTATATCGGAGCTTACGAGCAGGGGCGGAAAGTCTTGAAACGGAATGTTGAGGATTTTGAAAAAGTATTGCCTATGGGATATACAATAAAGAATATGGATAATTACGGATGGTGGAATGAACAGGATAACAAGCAATACCTTTTACTGTTGCTCGTATTCGTGATTATTTATTTTAATGCTAGTATATTATTCAATTCTTTCAAACAGCCTTTATATATTATTTTTATCATTCCCATTTCTTATATAGGCATTTTTCTTACTTTTTACTTGTTTAAACTGAATTTTGATCAGGGAGGCTTTGCTGCCTTTGTCTTATTGTCCGGATTGACTGTAAATGCGAATATATATGTTGTGAATGAATATAATAATATTCGTAGACAGTGTCCCGGTATGAAACCGTTAAATGCGTATATAAAAGCTTGGAGCGCTAAAGCCAGGCCTATCTTTTTGACAATAGTTTCTACTATTTTAGGATTCATTCCTTTTATGGTAGGGACAAAAGAAGGTTTCTGGTTTCCTTTGGCTGCCGGTACTATTGGCGGGTTAGTGGTTTCCTTTGTCGCCACTTTTTGTTTCCTTCCGTTATTTATGGGTTTGGGAAAGGATAAATCCGATTCTATGGTCGGAAAAGAAAGTTAGGCCGTTTTGTAGGAAAATTGTTTTTCTATTTCCTGTTTTAACTGTAATTTCAGGTTTTTCATGTCCACCTTAGACCCTAATTCCTTTTCCATGGAAGTGACTCCCTTATCAGTAAAACCGCAAGGATTGATAAAATTAAAATATTGCAGGTCTGTATTGACATTTAATGCGAATCCGTGCATAGTAACGTAATGGGAGGCGCGTACGCCTATGGCACATATTTTCCGTGCTTGGGGAGTTCCCGTATCCAACCATACTCCCGTAGCTCCGGGCAGTCTTTCTGAATGAATACCATATATTCGGAGCAACAGTATGATACTTTCCTCTAACTTATGGATGTATTCTTTAAGTCCCATATTAAAGTTGCCAAGGTCGAAGATAGGATACCCTACCAGTTGTCCAGGGCCGTGATAAGTAATGTCTCCTCCCCGGTTTGTACGGATAAAAGCTGCTTTTTTTGCTTGCAGTTGGATGAAATTAAGAAGCAGGTTATTCTCGTTCCCATTTTTCCCTAATGTGTATACATGCGGATGTTCGCAAAAAATAAGATGATTTCGGGTCGGAATGTTGTCCGCTTTGTTCCGGATTATCTCGTTGAATAGTTTCTCCTGTTTATCCCAGGCTTCGTTATAGTCAATAAGTTCCCAGTCTGTAGTATATATGGTTTTATTCATGCTTATTTTTTTGTTTAAGGTTTATGGGGCCTATTTTATCCATTAAGTGCAGTATCTGTTTCTGTCTGCTCTTTATATAGGAAGAAGGTTGTTGAGGATTAAAAAGCCTGGGATTAGGTAAACATACGGCGATTAATGCCGCTTGGGATTTTGTAAGTTTATCGGCATTCGTATTGAAGTATATTTGTGAAGCAGCTTCCACTCCATAAATTCCGGGACCGGTTTCTATTACGTTTAGATATACTTCCATGATACGTTCTTTAGACCATAAAAGTTCAATTAACGTTGTGAAATAGGCTTCCAGCCCCTTCCTGACGTATGATCTTCCCGGCCATAGAAAAACGTTTTTGGCTGTTTGTTGGGAAATGGTACTTCCTCCTCTGATTCTTTTTCCTTTTTTGTTTTCTTCCGCAGCCTTCCGGATGTCGTGCCAGGAAAACCCGTTGTGTTCCATAAAAAGGTTATCTTCTGCCGCTATCACTGCTTGTGCCATATAAGGCGATATTTCATCAATTGATACCCATTTCTTTTGGATAGTAATCAGCATTTCTCCTTTTTTCTGGGCTTCAACAGAACGGATTGCCATTAAGGGGGTGTAATATACCGGAGCAAATCGTAATATTACTACCCATACAATACTTAACAGTATAAGTATGAATAATAATTTTCCTATGAATTTTAAAATACGTAGCAGCATAGGAGCCCTTTGTTTAATGATTCCGGTATCTGGAATCCGGTTTTAGAATTGGAAATAAATGAACGGTTGTACCTCGCTGGAGGCTGTGGCATGTACCAACCATAAAATACCCCCGATTAAAATAGCCTTTCCTATCAGAGGTAATTTGATGAATCCTTGTTGCAGCAAGTTTACAAAACGCTCAGGCAGAAAATGCATAATAAAGCCGATTGCAATCATGATAAGTACGTTTTTATATGCGGCAAGCACTGACAACCATTGTTCTGCCTGGAAAGTCAAGTTTGTGATATTGGAGATAAGGCTTGTGGCCGTAGCGTAATCTTTGGCCCGGAAAAATATCCAGCAGAAAGTCACAAAGTGGAAAATAATCAGAACCCTGATAATTCTGGTGAATATATTATGAGGTAATTTTATGTATGGCTTCAGAAAACGTTCTATTCCTAAAGCAATGCCGTGAAGTCCTCCCCATGCCACAAATTTCCATGAAGCTCCGTGCCATAGTCCGCCGATGAGCATAGTAAGGAATAAGTTGATGTAAGTACGTACTTTCCCCTTACGGTTACCGCCGAATGGAATGTATAGATAGTCGCGCAGCCAGGAGGAAAGGGAAATGTGCCATCTCCTCCAGAATTCGGTAACAGACTGTGATTGATAAGGTGTCCGGAAGTTGGTCGGGAGTTTAAAGCCCATAAGCAATGCCAGGCCTATGGCCATATCGGAGTAGCCGGAAAAGTCGCAGTAAATCTGAATGGCATAGCCGTATGTTGCTAACAGGTTTTCAATTGAGGTGTAGCTGTTGGGCGAATCAAACACCCTGTCCACAAAATTAAGTGAAATATAGTCGGATATGATCGCTTTTTTTATAAGCCCGACTAAAATCAGGAATATGGCCATTCCAAACTCTTCTTTGGTAAGTTTGAGTTTGGAGTACATCTGTGGAAGAAATTCTTTTGCCCGGACAATTGGGCCTGCTACCAGCTGAGGGAAAAAACAGAGGTAAAATGCAAAATCAAGTAGATTTTTGGCTGGTTCGATTTCTTTTCTGTACACATCTATCGTATAGCTGATTGCCTGGAAAGTATAGAAAGAAATTCCGATAGGCAGGATGATGTTCTGGAAAGGAATATCACCATTGAATACGGAATTAATATTTTCAATAAAGAAATTGGTGTATTTATAGTAAGCCAGTAATAGCAGGTTGAGCACTACGGATAGTGTAACCAACCATTTCCTTCTTTTAGGAGCTGTTGATTTATAAAGAAGTTCGGAGAGATAGTAATTAAAGATGGACGACAATATGAGCAGGATGAAATACATTCCTCCGGCCTTATAGTAAAAAAACAGTGAGAACAGCAGGACATAGATTGTCCTGAAACGATTAAATTTATAGGTAAGTATATAGATCAGGTAAAATGCAAGAAATAACCCGAGAAATAATCCGCTGTTGAATAACAAAGGAGCTTTAGGATCATACACGAACCATGACATTACCCGCTCTGCAGATAAAGAACCGAATAAATCTGTAAAAAACTGGCTTATATTTGAAGCAAACATTTTTATTATCGTATCGAATTAAAATCTTGTAATTTTTTATTTGTTGTCTGGGGCATTGGTATTTTCTTTTATTTCCTTGCCTAAAAGATCTAAAGGTACTATTTCTGTTTTGCCGCCGTTTATAGAGTCGTTTTTTTGTTTATAATGTTCATATTCATATAGTAAATCATCAGCAAAAGCATTTCCCTGATTGGTGTATCCCTGGGCTGTGTAGTGTACGTTGTCCGAAGAAATAAAAATAGACGATGGCTTTCTTGGCCCCATCATTCCTCCTGTAAATGTATATAGATCCCATAGAGCGTAATCCTGTTGCTGCATTAAATATCTGGAATAGTCAGATACGTATGTATTGAGCGCTTTACGTGGGAGCAGGGAGGTGGGAGGAGTCATAACCAGTACCGGGACATCCGGGCATACTGCTTCTATATTATTAAGCAATGTCTGTATTTCCTGTATGAAATTCTCTGCGGAAATTTTTCCATAGGAATCATTCGTTCCAAAAGACAGGACAATTAAGTCGGGTGTCAATATCGGGAGTTGTTGGAAAAAAAGCGGGGTTGCGTTGAAGTCTGATACTTTTGATCCTACTGTGCCTATACTGTGGTAAATAAGTCCTGGGTTGTCATTTAACAGGACCAGTCCGTTCAGATTAAAAATATTAGGATTCCCGTTTGGAAACAGAAAAATTCGGGAAGCAGGAACTTCCTGATGGTAAGTAGCGCAGAACTGTTCGTCTTTTTGCCACTCGATGGGTTGAAATAACGATAAATCTACTTGTGTCTGTTGTGTTTTTATGGGAATACGCAGTGTTTTTCCTGCATAAATAGTATTGGATTTCATGTTGTTTTCCTTCTTGATTGCGGCAATGGACACATTGTATTTAGCAGCAATTACCGACAAGGATTCTCCGCTTTTTATCTTATGAAGTTTTACGGAGGATTGTACGCTTTGTATAACCGGATAACCTTGAGCACTTGCTAATCTGAAACAAGAAGAATCATAGGGGGTTATTACTTTGATTGTATTAAAATAATAAACGGGATCGTTTACCTCGAGTGAGATTACAAACTGTTTTGCCATAGAAGTGAATCCGTATCCGCAGAGTCCTATTTCTGCGTCCTGGTGACATTTAAAGGGCTGGTTATTCCGGCAGCTTTGCCATATCGTGTTTGAAATAAACCTGAAAAATCCGGTTCCGCTACTACCCTTAGCCAGACTATAAGGGAAAGTAAATCCGTATCCTCCGTTTCCGAATTTCTCCTGTAATGGTTGGCGGATAGCATTGGTGAGGAAGTCTGCTTGTATATGAGAGTCTCCTATATGTACAACATTTATTTTATTCCTTTTCCTCTCTTCCAGTAAATGAAGTTTATAAAAAAAAGAATCCAGATGTTCGGTGTTCTTTATGCGGGCAGCATAATTACATTCTATTACTTGTGTTGTATCCGTGATATTGCCTGTTATTGTATCCGTTTCTGCCTTCAGGTCATTTTTCTGTTCCCATTCTATTTTTTGTATAGCTATGGAGTCATTCTCCATTTTTTCTATTGATGTTCCGTAGACTTTAGAAGTCCATATGATAACCGGAATAATAATCAGGAATTTATTTATTTTCATTTTGTTCTTGGTCGTCTTGCACATTGTTTACGGAGTCAGATAACTCCTGTTCTGTTTTAAAAGCTTCGTATTCCTTTTCCAGCTCCTTAAATATCAGGTCTGCCATTTTTTTAGCGCCTTTGCTGCTGAGATGTGTGTAATCTTTAGCTGCTAATGGAGGATCTTGTTCTACCCATTCTACCATGGAACCTTCTCCGCCCATTAGTTCAAACAGGTTAAGAAAGCCTGACCCAGTACCGGAAGCATAAGCTTTTTGGGATTCTATCAGAGGAATGATTGCCGAATCAGTTTTCATCTCCGTTCCGTATTTTGCCGATTTGTCAGCCACGGAGGCTATTAAAATGCTGGCTTCAGGGAAACAACGTTTTAAATGATTAACTGTTGTAGTCATTCTTTTGGCATACCATCCGTAGTCTTTTCTTTTGGAGTTTAAAACATTCGTGCCGTATTGCAATACTATCAGGTCATATTGCAGTTCTTTCTGGAATGCTTTCATGAGGGGGATGTTAAACACGGAAAGCGGTAATCCGGAATTTCCTCGTGTAGAGAAATTATCTATATAAACCCCTTGCCGGTTTGCGAAGTTTATGCCGTAAAAGGGAATAGAGTCCGTATGGTGAAACTTAATTAGCAGATCGTTATTTACCGGATTAATTGCGACTGTATTCAAATCCTTGTCCGGATAGAGTCTGACCGGACTTAGAGTATCTCCTCCCGATATGATCTGTAGAAAAGCACTGTCATTTTCCGATTTCCCATATAATAGAGAACTTTGTGTCAAAGGACAAGAGCCGGCATGGAAATGTACCCAGTTGGCGGTACTGTCCGGAGCAAAGGAAGTAAATCCGCTTACACCTACCGGTACGGGCGATTTTTTTAAGAAAGAATAAGTTATCCAGTTTTCCGAATAATCATGTTTTAGGGAGATGCTTTGTGGGGGAGTCAGCAAACTGATGGGGATGAAGCCTACTCCTTCTCCTCCATATTTAGCCTGATAGTTTTTGCGTATATCCTGTACTATCAAATCTCCTTCGGTCATAGAATCCCCGAAATAAGCAACCCTTACCCGTCCTTTTTTAGTTTGTTCCAGTTGATAGAGTTTCTTAAAAAAATGGTCCAGACCCGTTGCTTTCGTTTCTTCTTGTAGAGAGGAAGTTATTTCCTGTCCCTGTTTTTCATCTGCAATAGTAAGGACGGTATCTTTTATTTGAATGGCGGCGGAAGTGTCGTTTTCTTCTGTTAATGCCAGAATCATTAAACTATCTACAACAATATTGTCGCTTTTAACAGATACTTCCGGAAATATTTTGTCCGGCAACAACTGTTTCAGCAGGAAGAATACGCAGACTGAAATCAGTATGGTAAGAAAGGATCGGAAAAAGTAAGTTTTAGGTGGTTTCACAAAATTTTATCTGAAATAATGATGAAATAGAATTTTTAATAAAAACCGTATTGGTTTGGTTTAATATATCAGTTTAAAACGCATTCTCCAGCGTCCGTTTTCAAAATCATGGCTTATAATCTGGAATTTTCCTAACTCGCGGGTATTTTCTACGTGTTGGCCAATGCATGCACAAGTATCATAATTACCTATTTTTACAATACGTAGTTCGGTTCCCGTATCATCGGGTAATTTGGATAAGTCTACTACTTTTTTAGCATCTTCTATGTTCATAAACTCAATGGTGACCGGAAGTTCTTGTTCTATAACGTCATTTACCATTCGGGTAATTTCTGTAATCTGGTCTTCAGAAGGAGCTTCGGGTAGGAGATAATCGCATTTTGATTTTTTCCGTTCAATGTGGGCGTTTTTTGAACGTTCACAACCAAACATCCTGACCATTGTCTGGTTTAGTATATGTTCGCAAGTATGCATGGGAGCTATTTCACTGCTTTGGAATTTAGCTTTCCCATTGATGTTTTCTTCTTTTTTATCTGTCATTTTCAGTATGATACTGTTGGTGTTTCTGATTTTCAAAGATAAATATTTTTAAACAGATGTGAAGTCATTGGATGATGATTTTTAAAATTTGCTTTTAGCCTCTTTTTTCATTGAATTTGTTTCGGTAAAAAGCAGATAAGGTTTTCCTTGCTATTACATAGATAGGAAAGATAATTGTAACTTTGGCTCTTTAAAGGAGGATTTTTTGTTTCTCAGTTGTTACAATGTCTATTCTGTATTTTTCCTGTTTAGATGAGTGCTTTTTATGCTCTGGGAAGATTCGGAAAAAAAGGTATTGCAGATATATTTTGGATTTATAGCGCTCCGGCCTCTACCAACGTAATGATTCTTTCTATTATCTGGTCTTCTTCATTAGTGGTAGTATCGTATTCAGCTTTTAGGTTGGCTCCGAATATACGGGCAAATCCTTGCCAGAAAAAAGCGGAGAATTTTCCTCTATAGTTTCTTATCAATTCATAAGATGTTAAATCCGCTTCTCTGTCAATAAGTTTTATCAGCATTTTTCCCTGACTAAAGGTCATTTGTCTCAGTTCCGGTTCGTATTTTTTAAATAACTCTTTTTCGTATTGTTCCATGTACTTTTTTCTCTCTTTATCATTCGGTAATGAGAATAAATGTTGATTAGTCGCAACAATCTCGGCTGAAACAATTTTGGCGTAGGGGAGCGTACGCTTAACATCGCGTACTGTTTTCCAGTAGAATTTCTCCTGCCTTTTGTTCTTAAATACCAATGGAGGATATACAGGCACTTCCCTCAGGGTTACCAGATAAAAAGTGTCTCTTCCGCTTATCTGCATGGGTAAACGTAACATATTAACCCCATTAACTTCCTCTATTACGGGATTTTGTCCGTACGTATCATGGCCCGGTACGATGAAAAAGACCAGAATTAAAGAGAATAATATGATTGGGTAAGATTTTTTCATGCAAATGCAGATGATACATTGTTGATTTATTGCAAATAATATACCAGTTCTTTTTTATTTAAAATGAGCTTATTCGTTGTTATCAGCTTATAAATAAACGGTTTTCTTTTATTTTTAGTTCAAAAACAGAAAGATATTATTTTAATTTTTCCGGATGAAAATTTCATGAATATCGGTTTAAACCTTATTATCCATTCTTTTGAACGGGAAGTATCGGTTTTTATCAATAAGGTGTGAATGATGATAAAGGAAACAATATTCATGGCAGAACTTCTTTGTTATAGAAGAACCGGAAATTTTATGTTGTCAAAATTAATTTATTTTTATGGATTAAAAATATTTTGGAGACAAGAAGATGGTTTTGTGAATAAAGGGCCTTGTAATTTTGATTATTACCGGTGAGTTTCACAAGAATAAATCTGTGTTATGGATAGTTTTGTCAGAATAAAAATTTATATTTGTTAGTCTAATTTTTTATAAAAGTGCTATATACTATGAGAAAAACGATTACCACTTTAGGACTGACTCTCTTGTTTAGTCTTTTTTTTGTGTCCCTTTCTGCCCAAACGACAGTTAAAATAAACCCTCAGGACACGCAGCAGGAAATAGAAGGCTGGGGGGCTTCTTTATGCTGGTGGGCGCATATGATCGGTCAGTGGGATGATGAGGAAAAAATTGATGCAATTATTGACTCTATTGTGTCGCCTGATAAGCTGAATATGAATGTGTTCCGTTATAATATCGGAGGAGGTGACGATCCGTCGCATTATACTACTCCAGACAAGCCGGGACACATGGTAAGCGGGAAAGGTTTCCGGGCAGAAATGGAGGGTTTTAAACCGACAGAGAATGCGGAATACGATTGGTCTGCCGATGCCGGACAGCGTAACGTGATGCTTAAAATTAAAGAAAAACGTCCGGATGTTATTTTCGAGGCTTTTTCTAATTCTCCTCCTTACTGGATGACTTATAGTGGATGTTCCTCTGGAAATGAATCGGCTAACAGTGACAATTTGAAGCCTGAATATTATGATGCTTTTTGCGACTATCTAATAGATGTTTGTAAACATTACAAAGAAACTTATGGCATAGAGTTTCGTACGCTGGAACCGTTTAATGAACCGTTGACTAATTATTGGGGAGCTATGGGCGGACAGGAAGGTTGTCATTTCGGTGTAAAGTCACAAATGGAAATCATACGGAAATTATATCCTAAATTACAGGCTTCCGGGTTGAATACAGTCATCTCGGCTTCAGACGAAACAAGTTTAGGTTACACTAAAACGGCTTTGAACGCATATATAAATGAAGGGGATATTTTGGATAAAATAGGTCAGATCAATACTCATACATATTCCGGTTCGGATAAAGAGAGGAAGGAAGTGCTTAACTTGGTAAGACAAACCGGTAAACCTTTCTGGCAATCGGAAACGGGGCCGATGGGCATGAGTGGATCTGCTTTTGAAATAAATCTTCAGCTTGCCAAATTGTTGTTCCGCGACATGAATATCATGAAGCCGGATGCGTGGCTGGACTGGCAAATGATGGAAGAGGGTAATGACACCTGGTGCCAGTTTCGTGGTAGTTTCTCGGAAGAAACATACCATGTTGTAAAAAACTATTATGTGCGTATGCAGGTAACCCGTTTCTTTAAGCAAGGGTATCGTATATTGAGTTCCAGCGACCAGTCCAATGTCTTAATGGCAATAAGTCCCAATAATGACGAAGTGGTGTTGGCTTTGGTCAATAACTCCGGTGCAGAGAAAGCTTTTAATATTGATCTTTCTTCGTTTTATACGGCTGAAGGTGAAGCCCGTCTATTTAGAACAAGCACCGATGAGAATTGTAAAGAATTAAATTCGGTTGCTATAAAAGATAAATCCATTTCTTACGCAGCTCCGGACTTGTCTATAACGACTATCATTATTCCGGTTAAAGCGATAGATTATAAGAAATTTGATATCCTGAATGGGATTGGATTTGAGAATAGCCAGATGCCCGGATTTTCCGGTGAATCGCTCAAAGTAGGAGATAATGTTGATAAAAACGGAATCAACAATACATCTAAGGTGCTGTCTGCGGATTTGACTAATGCCGTATTAAGTTATAGTTTAGGTTCAACGTTTGTTCCCACTGCGGATTTCAGGTATTTGCATGTAATGGTTTATTCTCCTCAGGGGAATGTCAGCGAAGGAAAAGGGGAGGCGGGTGAAGTTGTCGTCTCTTTACCTGTATCAGCAGGATGGCAGGATGTAGTTATTGATCTGGCTTCTTATAAAGAACTTGATAAAATAAGTTTCTCCGGTAAGGGGATTTTCTGTATTGATAATTTAGTTATAAACGGCAGGCCTGGCAAGCGGGAAATAGCAGAGAATGCACCGGTTTTTAATTTTGAAACTCCGGAAGGTACACCTGATTATTCTTTTGAAAACACTAAAAACTTAGCGGTAACAGGAATCGTGATAAATAATCCGGATTACGGAGGGTTAAATCCGTTGGGAAAGATTTTCGAGTGCCTTTTACCTCCGGTGGCTGATGCGTCGAAAGCAGAAAGTGCTTTTGTCATAAGCTTGCCTTCTCCGTTTAAAATATCGGAAGATACCAGATACATGCACTTTATGATTAAATCGCCTGCGGAAAAAGTAGATGTACAGGTAAATTCGTTATCCCAGTCGTTGACTATTCCCAAGAATCAATGGGTTGATCTGGTACTTGATTTGAACTCTATTACAGGAGAACTGATAAGAGAAATGAAAATATCTCCTTATGGCAGAATAAATCTGAACTCTCTTGTTTATATAGACAACATAGTATTTAATAAAAATTCTTCTCCTAAAGAATATGTTTACAGTGCTCCCGGTACTAATCCCTATGTCATCGTATCCCGGCATTCAGGACTGGCAATCGTTGAAAGCGAAGATGGAATAATCCAGACCCAGGTGGACATGTCGTTTCAGGATAAAGCACAGCAATGGCTTTTTTCTCCTAACGGACGAGGATATGTGATAACGAATGTCCTGTCGGGAAAAAGCCTGTTTGATAATGGCTCTTATTTTCTTGCTTCACAAGAAAGGGGAGAAGAAGTGTCCGGTTATGTATATGCAGTGGCAGAGTCGGAAAATAGTTATGTCCGGATTAATTCCCTTGCAAGTAACAAGGCGCTGGATGTTGATAATGCCAGTACGGAAGTAGGTGCTAAAATAGGTTTATGGACTTACGGGACATCAGACAATATCCACCGTCAGTGGGCTCTGCTGGAAGTGAAAGGTGATACAGAAACAAGTATTCGGGAGCAGGAGTGTAAGCCGTCGCCGCTACTTTATACTATAAATGGAGGATTATTCCTGGCAGAAGCGGAGGCAGGTTCTGTTTATGAAGTCTATGATATGGCTGGTATGTTGCTTAAAAGCGGAATAGTTGATTCTGATCCTTTGAATGTGATGCAGGCTTCCGGTATTTTCCTGGTTCGTGTAAAGACTGGTGATATCAATTATTCATTAAAAGGAGTTTCTTTCTGATATCTTGTGAAGCTATTCCTTTAATTTTAAATACGTTTTTCCACAAATAGAGGGTTGCTAAGTATATAAAGCTAGTCGTTGATATCTTTTTAGTCAGGTTAAGGTACTTTATTTTGTCTTTTTGATATTTATAACCCTTGTTTTGTGGCAATATTCTAAAAAGGAATTTATGTGAGTTTGCTTTATTTTTTTGATATTTTCGTCTTTAAAAAAATCTTTTTGTAAAAAAAAGTAAGTTTTTTAAAGAAAAAAGTTGATTTTTTAATCGATTTCACTAACTTTGCAATCAGAAAAACTTAAAACCAAAAAACAATAAGAAATGAAAGTTCAACAAGTTCTTGACAATTTGCAAAGAAGATTCCCGAATGAACCGGAATATCTTCAGGCAGTAAAAGAAGTATTAGAATCTATTGAAGATGTTTATAACTCACATCCGGAGTTTGAAAAACAAAATCTGATCGAACGTCTTTGTATTCCAGATCGTATTTTCTCTTTCCGTGTAACTTGGGTTGACGATAAAGGTAATGTTCAGACTAATATGGGCTACCGTGTACAACATAACAATGCTATTGGCCCATACAAAGGTGGTATTCGTTTCCACTCTTCAGTAAACCTTTCTATTTTGAAGTTCTTGGCATTTGAACAGACATTTAAAAACTCTTTGACTACATTACCTATGGGTGGTGGTAAAGGTGGTTCTGACTTCAATCCAAAAGGTAAATCAGATGCTGAAATCATGCGTTTCTGCCAGGCTTTCATAACTGAATTATGGAGACATATCGGTCCTGATACCGACGTTCCTGCTGGTGACATAGGTGTTGGTGGACGTGAAGTAGGTTACATGTTTGGTATGTACAAAAAATTGGCACGTGAAAATACAGGAACTTTTACAGGTAAAGGTCTTGAATTTGGCGGTTCACTTATCCGTCCGGAAGCTACTGGATATGGAAATATCTACTTCTTGATGAATATGTTGAAAAGAAAAGGTATCAATGATTTGAAAGGACAGGTTGTAGCAATTTCCGGTTCTGGAAACGTAGCAACTTATACTGCACAAAAAGCATTGGAACTTGGTGCAAAAGTAATCACTTTGTCAGATAGCAATGGTTACATCTATGACGAAAACGGTATTGATGAAGAAAAACTGAAATATGTATTCGAATTGAAAAACGTATACCGTGGACGTATCAAAGAATATGCTGAAAAATATGGTTGTAAATATGTTGAAGGTGGACGTCCTTGGGGTGAAAAATGTACTATTGCATTGCCTTCTGCAACTCAAAACGAGTTGAATGGTGACGACGCTCAGGCATTGGTTAACAATGGTTGTATCGCTGTTTCTGAAGGTGCAAACATGCCTTCTACTCCGGAAGCAATCGAAGTATTCTTGAAGAGCAAAATTCTTTACGCTCCGGGTAAAGCAGCTAATGCCGGTGGTGTTTCTACTTCAGGTTTGGAAATGACTCAGAACTCAGTTCGTTATAGCTGGAGCCGTGAAGAAGTAGATCAGAAACTGAAAGGTATCATGGCTGATATTCACGAAGCTTGCGTTAAATACGGAACTGAAGCAGACGGTTATGTAAATTACGTAAAAGGTGCTAACGTTGCCGGATTTATGAAAGTAGCAAAAGCTATGATGGCTCAGGGAGTATTATAATAAAGTATAGTTAGATAAGATTTACAGGTTGTTTCTTAATTGGGACAACCTGTATTTTTTTGCTTGTAAGGGAAAAGAAAGAACGCTCATCTTGTTTTTTGTATAGCAGATAGTTTTTGAAATATATGGGCATTGCATAAAAAAGGCAGTTGAAGAAATCAACTGCCTTTTTGTAGTATGAATGATTTGATTTAAATCAAATTGATATTTAATTTTTCACATTCTTTCCGCATTTCTTCCGGCCATATACTTGCCTGAATTTCTCCTATATGAGC
The DNA here is from genome assembly GCA_023391625.1 of Bacteroidota bacterium. Taxonomy (GTDB): domain Bacteria; phylum Bacteroidota; class Bacteroidia; order Bacteroidales; family Paludibacteraceae; genus QVMH01. Next base: position 509,860 of record JAEWAN010000006.1, read on the forward strand.
TTTGCGCAAAAAGAACATACATAGACGGGACTGACCGATACCTCCTCCTATGGACAGGGGAAGCGAACCTTCTACTAATCGTTTGTGGAAGTATAAGTTCAGGCGTTCTTGTTGTCCGGTTATTTCCAGTTGTTTCAGTAGAGCTTCTTTGTTTACCCGGATACCCATAGATGATACTTCAAATGGCAGTTCAAGAACCGGATTCCATAAAATGATGTCGCCGTTCAAACCGGGAAGTCCTTTTTCGCCGGGAGTTGTCCAGTCGTCATAATCTGGAGCGCGTCCGTCGTGTCTTTCACCGTCGCCTAATACTCCGCCAATTCCGATAACGAATATGGCTTTATATTTTTTTGCGGCTTCGTATTCCCGTTCTTTAGGAGTTTTGTCGGGGTACATCTGGCGAAGCTCTTCCGCATGAATAAATGTAATTTCTTCCGGCAGGTATGGTTTTATTTCAGGGAAACTTTCGGAAATCAGATATTCTGTGCGTAAAAAAGTAGCATATATTTTGCGTACAATGGATTTCAGAAAATCAATATTGCGCTCTTCTTCAGACATAACCCGTTCCCAATCCCATTGGTCTACGTATAAAGAGTGGATATTGCCTAACTCTTCGTCTGCACGGATTGCGTTCATATCTGTGTAGATACCGTAACCTTGTTCTATATTGTAGTCCGCTAATGTAACCCTTTTCCATTTAGCCAGAGAATGAACCACTTCCGCACGGGCGTCTCCCATATCCTTTATCGGGAAGTTTACGGCACGTTCCACGCCATTAAGGTCGTCATTTAAGCCGGTGCCACGTAATACAAAAAGCGGGGCAGTGATTCTGCGTAAGCGTAATTCTGCAGATAAATTGCCCTGGAAAAAATCTTTTAGTTTTGTAATGGCTAATTCGGTCTGTTGCAGATTGATTAGAGGTTTATAATTAGCTGGTTTTACAAGATAACTCATGTGTTTTTATATAAAAATCATTAGTATATTAGAATGACTGCAAATATAAGCATAATGATAGAAATAGCCTTGTGATTGTGACAAAAAAATAAATTAAAATCCATATTTATATACATAAAGCAAATAATTCTTTTACTTTTCTGCTTTTTTAAGAGCAGATATTACATGATGGGCTATCGCTTAAATAATGAATGTCCGGCTTCATATTATGAAGCCGGACATTCATTATTTAGTTATGTTGTTTTATTTATTGTCGTTTTTTCTTTGATATTCTACAAAAGAATAGGCATATGGGTTTTTTTCATCGGCAGGATGATCTTCCCTGGCTATTTCTTCCCATTCAGATGAGTCTATTTGTGGAAAAAATGTGTCCGCCTGAAAGTCTGCATGTACCCAGGTTATATAAAGGTTGTCTGCCTTGTCAAGGCATTGTTTATAAACGGTACTGCCTCCTATGATAAACACTTGTTTTTCATGTTCGCACAAATCCAATGCATCTTCAAGGGAGTCTGCTTCAAAATATCCCTCTGTAACACCATCGGACAGGATAGAGCGTAATACGATATTTTTCCGGTTAGGCAGGGGACCGTTAGGCAGACTTTCAAAAGTACGTTTTCCCATGATGACCGGATGTCCTGTAGTTAATTCCTTAAAGTGTTTTAAGTCTGCAGGCAAATGCCAGGGTAGGTGGTTATGTTTACCTATTGCATAGTTTTTTGCAACAGCGGCAATGATAGAAACTTTCGGCATAGTTATAGATTTTGGAATATCTGTTCAAATATTAATTTCAAATAGCAAAAGTACTAAAAAACTGTCTGTTTAAAAAATTGAAGGCTTATATAATACATAAAACGGCTCGGGGTTGAAGGTGAATGATTTTTTACTTGTTTTTTTTTGTTTGATAAAATAACTGTTTGTAAATGAATGAGTTTTATTCCTTATTGTATCTTTATGTTTGTGAATAAGGGTTAATTTTGAGTTTTTAAAGCAAGTTTGGATAAGATTTTGAAGTATATCTTTTACAGTAGAATAATCTGATTTAAATATTAACACTAAAAGCTATGTTACACAAAAAATCTTCAAATGCAAATCTGGAAAATAAAAGGTCCGTTGCATTATTAATGGGTCTGGTAATTGCGCTTTCCGTGCTTTATGTCGCTTTGGAGTGGTCTCATAAGGAAATTACGGTCTATACTCCTCTTCCGGTTGTTGTTACGGAACCGGAGGTGCTTTTTACTCCTCCCACTCCGCCGCCGCCAAGGCCTGCTCCTCCTAAGTCTTTGGTACAGGCTGTTGTAAAACCGGAAATTGTTATGGGAGGATTTAATCCGGTGGATAGCCTTGAGCAGCAGGATTCGGCATTATTGAATGATTGGACTGAAAGGCTTATGGATGATCCCATATTCATAGGTGGCCCTATTGTAGAAGATAGTCTTGAAACCGTGCCTTTTATGCCGGGGTGGGCTGGGATGCCGGAATTTATGGAAGGTGATCTCCAGCAATATTTAGCTAAACACGTTCGTTATCCGGGTCGTGCCATAACTTATGGTATAAAGGGAACAGTTATTTGCCAGTTCGTAATTGATAAGGATGGAACTATAACTGACATTAAGATTGTACGAAGTATAGATCCTGATTTGGATAATGAAGTAATTCGCGTTGTGGAGAATATGCCTTCATGGACTCCTGGAGTGCAAAATGGCAAGCCTGTGAAAGTACAGTTTACGCTACCCGTGAAATTTGATTTGAAAAATTGATTTCTTTATCATAAACATTATTTGGCAGCTTTGTTTTAAAAATATCATCCCCGGTAGATGCATACGATACTACCGGGGATGATATTTTTTTTCGGAATTTTATCAGATTGTAGTTTGTATTTTTAGTGTATTTCAATGATTTTAAGTTCCTCAATACCCAACCGTACTTTGAACCATTCATTCAAGCGTTGTTCCCGTGTAGTGTCTTTAGGGTTGATCCACTCCACGTAAAGGGTTGGGATGGTGTCTAATGCAGATTCTTTTACATCGGTATATACCGAATGGTTGGAAATAGAGAAACGTTTTACATTGGGGTATTCTATGGCTATTTCCCGGGCTAACTGGAGATGGTCTATACCGGACAATTTGATTTTATCCAGCTCATGATTAAGTGATGTAATGACTGAGTCTTTTGTATAGATTTGCTGGTCTTTTTTCTCCAGTAAATTGCTCAATACATTTGCTTGCGTATTTAAGTCTATTGTTCCGGAAGTTTGTTTGATAGTGAGTTTTGTGTCTGCCAGTCCGAAATCTATCAGTTTGTTTTGTAAACGCTCTATTTGTTGGGAATCTAAAGTGTTGCCTACTAAAGAAATAGAAATTTCCTGTCCTTTACGGTTGTAATTTCTTTTTACATTGATGATTTCAATATTGCTGAACATTTCTTCTTTCTGTATTTCCTGTACATATTTTATAGCCTGTGAGTTAAACCGGCTTTCGCTAACCAGATTCCAGGCCATGAGAATACTGGGTACGATAACAATGACGGAAAAAATAGAGATTGTTCTTTTTACAATACGCTGTCTGGAGGGGTCTACGTATTTACGGCTTGGGAAGCGTAGGTAACGCACCATGATAAAAGTGGCCAGCGCTATGAAAAAGGAATTGATGAAAAACAAGTAGAAAGCTCCGAGGAAATAGTTAAATTGCCCGGTGGCTAACCCGTAGCCGGCAGTACAGAGTGGAGGCATTAAGGCTGTGGCAATTGCGACACCGGATATGACTACTATTTTCCCTTCTTTACGTGATGAAGCTACAATACCGGCAAATCCTCCGAAAAGTGCTATCAGTACATCATAAATGGTAGGAGTAGTGCGTGCCAGAAGTTCGGACTGGGCATCGCTAAGCGGACTGATTATAAAATAAGTTGTTGAAGCTATCAGACTTATTATGACCATGACCAGTAAATTACGGATGGAGGTTCGTAACAAGTCCGTGTCATTGATCCCGATAGCCAGGCCTACTCCGTTGATAGGTCCCATCAGAGGAGAGATAAGCATTGCGCCTATAATTACTGCTGTGGAGTTGACATTTAGTCCTACGGAAGCCACTATGATGGCAAAAAATAAAATCCATACGTTTGCTCCTTTGAACTCAATGTCTTTCTTTATAGAATTGATAGTTGCTTCAATATCCGTATCTTCATGCAGGCTGGCGAGATTGCGGATGTACACACGTAGTCGTTTTAAAAATCTGGACAGTTTATTTTTTAAATTTCCCATAGTGAATTATTTGTATGCTGTAAACGGTGATAAGTAAAACCGGAAATGCTTTGGATATATGTAAATGTAGCAGGAAAGAGGTCTGATATTTTACAGATACTTCCCTGCTACAATATATTCGTAGTTTTTTCTTATGTTTATTCTACAATAGTGATCCAGCCGTGGTTATCCGGTTCGTCTCCATACTGGATAGCACGAAGTTTATGATATAATTTGTCACAAACAGGACCTGGTTTTCCGTCTTTTGAGAATACATATGATTTTTTGTTGTCCAGATCGTCAATGCGTTCTATCGGACTGATAACAGCTGCTGTTCCGCAAGCTCCGGCTTCTTCAAAAGTATCAAGTTCTTCTAATGGAACAGCACGGCGTTCTACTTTCATTCCCATTTCTTCCGCAAGAGTCATTAAACTCTTGTTTGTGATAGATGGAAGTACTGAGGTCGATTTTGGTGTAATATAAGTGTTGTTCTTGATTCCGAAGAAATTGGCAGCACCACATTCGTCAATATATTTCTTTTCTTTTGCATCCAGATAGAATACGTTTGAGTATCCCATATCGTGTGCTTTTTCTCCAGGTATTAAGCTGGCAGCATAGTTTCCACCGATTTTATAAGTTCCGGTTCCAAGCGGTGCGGCACGGTCGTATTCACGTGTAACAACAAACGGAGTAGTTGCGAAACCTCCTTTAAAATAAGGTCCTACCGGAGTTACGAATAAAATGAATTCATATTCTGTAGCTGGTTTAACTCCTACTTGCGCACTGGTACCAATCATTAAAGGACGGATGTATAAGGAAGCTCCTGATTCATATGGAGGAATGAAACGTTCATTCATTTTTACTGCAGTAAGTACAGCTTCTTTAAATTTTTCTACAGGTAGTACGGCCATGGATATTCCTCTACAGGAAGATTCCATACGTTTTGCGTTTTCGTCTAACCGGAATATACGGATTTTTCCGTCTTTACCGCGAAACGCTTTTAACCCTTCAAAAACTTCCTGTCCGTAATGAAGACAAGTTGCAGCCATGTGTAAGGTTACATATTCATCTGTATGAACTTCTATGTTTCCCCATTCTCCATTTGCAAATTTGCAACGTACATTATAATCGGTTTTTATGTAACCAAATGATAAGTTGCTCCAATCAATTTCTTTCATATCTATCAGTTATTTAGTTTGTTCTTTCGTTTAGAATTAATATTGATTCATTTCCCATATTGAAAAGGAGGTCAATAATGCTTACATTTTGCAAAAATCCGAATTTTTGTTCAAATACCTGATAATAAGGAGTGAAAATTTTATGATTATTTTTTTTAGGATGGATGTTTTCCCTCCAATCTATAATTTCATCTCCCAAATCTGCTTTATAGTCGGTTGTCAGTTCTATTCGGTATTGAACATCACCTATTAATTCTAATATCTTCTCCTGAATGAGATAATTAAAATCCCATAGGAAGTCCCATTTCTTTTCGTAAAAAGGGATCAGGTCATCTTTATAATACTCAAAAAACGGGGTTGAGTTATATGCCGACTCAATAGCCCGCCAGTGCTGGGTCTGCCAGTCCGTATGGTAAGATATTTTAATGTCCCTTGTTAATTGTTTTTCATTACTTATTTTTTCGACAGGTATGCTTAAATCCATTGTGCCGTTGGCAGTTACTATCCGGCAACGGTTTCTGTATGTCTGTTTACAATAATGGTCGCAATTTTCCAGCAGGATTTTATCGCTTTGGATAATGGCCATATAATACTCAACAGGCGCCAGGTACGCAGAAGTTAGTGCTACCGTATTCATGCTCAACAGACTTTATTATCTTCGTGCATCCTTGAAAAAACGATTCCAGCGTATTTTAGCCAAACCGGATTTATCCTTGTCTAAAGATAGCCATACGAACAGAGGCCGTCCCACAATGTGATCTTCCGGAACAAAACCCCAGTAACGGGAGTCTGCTGATTTATGGCGATTGTCTCCAACCATCCAATAGTAATCCATTTTTACTTTATAGTGGGTTGCCGGCTCGTCATTAATATAAATGATGCTGTCTTTTACTTCCAGTTTATTGTGTTCATACGCAGTTATAATACGTTCGTAAACAGGGAGGTTTTCCAGGGTGATTTCCAGGCTGTCTCCTTTTTTTGGAATGTAAAGAGGTCCGTAGTTGTCTCTGTTCCATCCCGTATTAGCTCCTAATGGGAATACTTCACCTGCCATTCTAGGTAATGGAGGTTCTATTTTAACCTGAACTACTCCTTTTACCTTTTTCATTTTTTCATAATTTTCCTGAGTTAATGGGAATTGGTAAACAGGCAGATTCGGGTCAAGGTTAAGAGCCGTGAATAAGTCTTTCCAATAGTTATTATTCAAAAGTGCGCGGTCTTCCTTGCTTATTCCCATTTTGGTCAGTAAATCATTGGATAATCTAGTTCCATCCGTCTGAACAAAATAGTTATGCTGGATTCCCGGAAAAGCAGGTTGAGGTTCGCCATTGATAAAAATCTGGTTATTACTCATTTCAAATAAATCTCCCGGTAGACCGACACATCGTTTTACATAATTTTCCCTGCGGTCAACAGGACGGTAAACGATATCTCCGAATTGTTGTTTATTGTTTCGTACAACATCACGTCCGTAGTAATGAACCAGTGTGTAATAGTCGGTATTCTGATGTTTTAGAGCTACGGTATCGCCGGTGGGAAAGTTGAATACAACAATGTCATCCCGTTTAATGTTGGTAATGCCTTTCAAGCGGCGGTATTCCCATTGAGGTTTCTCAAAATATGATTTCGTACCGGTGATAGGCATGGTATGTTGTGCCAGAGGGAATGACAATGGAGTCATCGGTACACGTGGGCCGTAAGTGGCTTTGCTGACACATAAAAAGTCTCCTACCAATAATGTTTTTTCCAGTGAGGAGGTGGGGATCTGGTAATTCTGGAATAAAAAGTTAAATATGAAATAAACAGCGATCAGTGCAAATAAAATGGCGTCCACCCATCCTAAAACAGTACGTAATGTCTTGTTCTTTACATTTTTCCAGAACCCCCAAGGAATGAATTTGGTAACAAAAGCGTCAAAAAAGAAAGGGGTGAGCAATAACCACCAGAAGTTATTTACCCAAATGATAAAAAGAACATAAATTACAACTGCTATACACCCTTTGACCCATTGTTTGGTGCTTGCATTTTGCAGACGTTCTTTTAGTATAGTGCTGAAACTTTTTTTTGATGACATATTAATAAATATAAGTTTGTTTTAAAGAATCCGATTGGACGGATTTAAAAATTCAGCAGGTCTTTCATTCCCAGAAAGCCTTTTTTCCCTGCAGTAAATTCGGCAGCTACCACCGCACCTAATGCAAATCCTTCACGGCTTTTGGCATCGTGGGTAATGCTGATTGAGTCAATGGCAGATTCGTAGCGGATTGTGTGAATACCTGGCACTTGTCCCTCTCTGATTGATTTAATAGCCAGCTCTTCCGGCTTATTTTCCGTTTCTTTAACCCAGGATGTTTTCCGATCCAGTTTTTCCAGTATTTCTTCTGCTAAAGTAATGGCTGTGCCACTTGGAGCATCCAGTTTCTGAGTGTGGTGTACTTCTGTCATTTCCACATTGTAATTGGGAAAATTATTCATCAAGGTAGCCAGATATTTGTTTACGGCCATAAAAATATTTACTCCCAGACTGAAGTTGGAAGACCAGAACAGGGTATATCCGTTTTTTTCTATTTCTTCTTTCACCTCCGGCAGCTGGTCTGTCCAGCCTGTTGTTCCGGAAACAACAGGAACACCTGCTGCGAATGCCCGGCGGTAGTTGCTTAACGCCACTTTAGGTATTGTGAATTCTATGGCTACGTCCGCACTACGGAAAGCTTCTGATTCAAAATCGTTCAGGTTGTCAATATCAATGATAGATACAATTTCGTGTCCACGTTCTTTAGCTATGCGTTCAATGGTTTTACCCATTTTGCCGTATCCTATTAATGCGATCTTCATAATATAAGTACTAATATCCTATTAATGTAATTTTAAAGTCATAAGTTGCCAGGTAAGTGCCTCGTTTATCAGAAGTTTCTATATAAAAACCTACAGAGCCGGGATTGCCGGAACTGGTGTCAAAACTGATGGTTTCGGTATAAGCACCACTTGTCGATAGAAATGTTTTTGAAAAAGGGAGGTTTTTCTGGGTTTCATATCCTCCTTCGTTTATGTAAACAGCACCTACAATAGCCCCCACTTCAAAAGTATGATAGTCTAATTCCGGAAAATCAAAAAAACATTCGTAACGCCCTGTTTGGTTGTTCCATTGCCAGTCGCTGGCGTAAACGGTGAAATTATATGTGTTGATTTTACTGGAATCTTTGAATGTACATGAACTTGTGCCTATTAAAAATAGGAAAAGGCAAAATGAATAAAGGAGTTTACGTTTTGTCATAATAGTTGAATATATAATTTTTTAATATTGGTTTGTTCCTAACAGTACCAGTGTACAGGCTTGTTCCCACTCAATGTTTTGTTCAGACAGAAGCCTGCTTAATACGGGGTTTTCCGTACCGGGATTGAAAATAACCCGTTTCGGTTTTAATGACAGGATATAATCATAATATTCCGGTTGAAATTTTGCAGATATGTATAGAGTGACCGTATCTATATCTTCAAAAGGAACTTTGTCTGTTTGTATGGTTTTTCCGAAAATCTTTCCGGGACGTTTCCCTATCATTTCAATGTCATGCCCGTGGCTTACTAACCTTTCTGCTGCCATATAGGCATATCGTTCCGGGTTTTCGCTGGCTCCTATGATCAGTGTTTTTTTCATAGTCCTGTAGGTTTTGTTTCTTTTTTACTATTGTCCTGTATTGCTGGTTTATCCTTCACGAAGATAGTCAAAGCATTCATATATCTCGTCTTTTGATGCCGTTTGGTTTATGTAGACATCGCCTACGTTGCTTAACAGGGTAAAGTTAATTTTATTTGAGTCATTCTTTTTGTCATGAGTCATGAGTTCATACAATGCTTCGTATTCTTTGCAGCTGAAGGCAAAAAATCCATAATACTCTTTAATCATATCACGTAACCGCAGGATTTCTTCTTTTGGAAAATCCAGTTTGATATGCGAAAGGTAAAGCTCGCATAGTAAACCCCATATAACAGCATATCCGTGTAATGCTGGATGATCAGTTTTGTATGACAAGCTTTCAAAAGCATGTCCGAAAGTATGCCCCAGATTCAATGCTTTCCGGAGTCCTTTTTCTTTCGGGTCTTCCCTTACGATCCGTTCTTTTATTTCAATGTTTTTCTGTAATAAAACATGTAATTGATTATAGTCTATGGTTTCCAGGTCAAAACTTAAAACTTCATTCCAGGAATCACGATTGTCAATTAACGCATGTTTCACCATTTCTGCATATCCGGATAGTAAGTTTTTGTTGTCCAGTGTTTTAAAGAAATCTACGTCGATCAACACTTCTTTTGCCGGGGCAAATACTCCTACCTCATTCTTTAGTCCATCAAAATTTATGCCGGTTTTTCCTCCGGTGGCAGCATCAACGGCTCCCAATAAGGTGGTGGATACATTGATGTAGTCGATTCCCCTTTTAAAAGTAGAGGCCGTAAATCCTCCTATATCAGTTATCATTCCTCCTCCTACGTTTATCATGAGAGATGAACGTGTCGCTCCGTTTTTGCTTAGGAAATCCCATATTTTAACGGCGGAATTGATGTTCTTGTTTTCATCGCCGGATGGGATAGTAATCACCTTACTGTCTGCCAGAGCTTTTACGGAAAGTAATTTAGGCAGGCAATATTCCCGGGTATGGTCGTCGGTAAGAATGAAAATATTATTGCTTTCTTTATTGCCGATAGCTTTTTCCAGATCGGCAGATAAGTTATTTGTAATTTTTGTAGCCAATTTGAATCCTTTTTAATGTCAATGTCGATACAAAGATACTTTATTATTTAAAAAAATCCGGTACAAATTATATTCAAAGTATTTCTTTTTTAGTGTATTTCTACTTTTTTGATACAAAATCCGGTTCTTTAGGTATGGTAGGAATATTCAGCCTTTTTCTCTTCCGTATCAGTGGCGTAACTTGCATTTATCTATGCTTAAAGAACTTGCAACTCGTAACTAATTTGTTAACTTTGCACACAAAATAAAAACAGTTATGTTACAGTTTTTGAATCAACGTCGTACTATCCGCAAATACTCGGATAAACCTATAGATAAGAGTTTAATGAACCAGTTGCTGGAGGCCGCCTGCCGTGCTTCTAATACGGGGAATATGCAGGCTTACAGTGTCGTAGTGACTACTGATGAGGCAATAAAGAAGCAATTGGCTCCTACACATTTTAATCAGCCTATGATAACGGCCGCTCCTGCCGTATTGACTTTTTGCGCTGATTTTAACCGTTTCTCACAATGGTGTGAACAACGAAATGCGGACCCCGGTTATGATAACTTCCAGTCTTTTATGACTACGGCTATAGATGTTCTTTTAGTAGCACAAACATTTGCTATTGCAGCAGAGAGCAAAGGGCTGGGGATTTGTTATTTGGGTACTACCACTTACAATGCCGGTGAGATTATAGACGTACTCCACTTGCCGTCACTGGTTGTTCCGGTTACTACTATTACGGTGGGTTATCCTGCGGAAGAGCCGGAGCTGACAGATCGTTTGCCCTTGGATGCAGTGGTACATTATGAAACGTATAAAAACTACACTACTGAGGATATCGACCGCTTGTATGAAGAAAAAGAGAACAGTGATTTTTATAAACAGTTCATTGCAGAGAATAAAAAGGAAACACTGGCTCAGGTGTTTACGGATATTCGTTATCCTAGAAAAAACAATGAAGTGTTTTCCGATAAATTCCTGGATGTACTGAAAGCGCAGGGCTTTTTAAAATAAGAACAAAATAATCAAATAAAATTTATATTACCATGGCAGTTATTAAACCATTTAAAGGTATCCGCCCGCCTAAAAAATTTGTGGAAAAAGTGGCGTCACGTCCTTATGACGTATTAAATTCTGAAGAAGCCAGAAAAGAAGCGGAAGGCAATCCGATGTCTTTATATCATATCATCAAACCGGAAATTGATTTTGCTCCGGGAACAGATGAGCATGCTCCGGAAATTTATGAAAAGGCGGCTGAAAATTTTGCCAAGTTTAAAAAAGAAGGCTGGTTGCAGCAAGATGAAAAGGAACAGTATTATGTGTATGCTCAGACAATGAACGGACGTACACAATACGGGTTGGTGGTTGCAGCATCTGTTGAAGATTATATGACCGGCAATATTAAAAAGCATGAGCTTACCCGCCGGGATAAAGAAGAAGACAGAATGAAACATGTTCGTGTGAACGATGCGAATATCGAACCGGTTTTCTTTGCTTACCCTCATAATGATGAGGTGGATGCTATTGTTGCTGAAATTATTAAAAAAGAGCCGGAATATGATTTTATAGCTCCCGGTGATGGTTTCGGGCATCAGTTTTGGATTATTGACGATGAAAAGACCATACAGCGTATTACCGAATTATTCGCAGCCATTCCTTCACTGTATATTGCAGACGGACACCATCGTAGTGCGGCAGCTGCATTGGTAGGCGATGAAAAAAGACGTCAGAACCCGAATCATAAGGGCGATGAAGAATACAATTATTTTATGGCTGTATGTTTCCCTGATAATCAGCTGAATATAATTGATTACAACCGTGTTGTCACAGACTTGAACGGTTTGACTGACGGGGAATTCCTTGAAAAGCTTTCTAAAAATTTTGATGTGGAATTAAAAGGAACTGATATCTATAAACCCAATAAATTGCATAACTTTTCGTTATATCTGTCAGGTGAATGGTATTCATTAACGGCCAAACCGGGAACATATAATGATAATGATCCTATTGGCGTATTGGATGTGACAATTTCATCGAACCTGATTTTGGATGAAATATTAGGAATCAAAGATTTGAGAAGCGATAAAAGGGTAGACTTTGTCGGAGGTATCCGTGGTTTAGGAGAGTTGAAACGTCGGGTTGACAGCGGAGAAATGCAGGCTGCAATAGCATTGTATCCGGTTTCTATGAAACAGTTGATTGATATTGCAGACAGTGGAAACATTATGCCTCCTAAAACAACCTGGTTCGAGCCGAAGTTGCGTTCCGGATTAATTATTCATGAGTTAAAATAATCAGGCAGGATTTGTTGCAACTGGGGGTGAATAATGTTCATTACCGGAACTAATTAAGATATAAGCTTTTTTTCATGCGTGTTAAATCATTCTCGGTAATATTGTTTTTAGTCGTTGTGGTGCTCCTGCAAGGTTGTGGAGTGAATAAACGAATAAAAAAAGCAGATAAACACTTTGATATAGGTGAATATTATGTAGCGGGTGATTTATATAAAAAGTCTTATGGAAAGATTCCCCCGAAAAATAAATCTTTGCGGGCTTACGTGGCATTTCGTCAGGCAGAATCTTATCGTCTGATAAACCACAGCCGGGCTACCAATATATATGCAAGTGCTATCCGGAATCATTATCCGGATAGCATTGTGTATTTTAATTACGCACAAACTCTCCAGAAAGAAGGTAAATATGAAGAAGCGGCAGAGAATTATGCTATTTACCTGGAATATGACCCAACTGATGTCGCAGCCCGGAATGGCTTGTCTGCTTCGGAAAAAGCAGATGAATGGATAAAAAATCCTACCCGTTTCAAAATAAAAAAGGCCAATGAATTTAATGCCCGTCGGGCTTCTTCGTTTTCTCCGGCTTTTGTCGGAAATGCAGGAGATGCAATGGTCTTTACCTCTTCCCGTATCGTGGACAGAAAGAAAAAACTCAAAAGAAATTCGATTACCGGAATGCAGAATAATAAAATATATTCTGTGCGGAAAAATGCGGCCGGAAAGTGGGAGAGTCCGGAGTTGCTGGAAGGGGAAATAAATAATGAGAGCTTTGATAATGGAGTAAGTTCTTTTACTACAGACGGACGTACCATGTATTTTACCCGTGCCCGGAAAGGAGATAATGATCTTGGGGCGGAAATCATGGTTTCAAGTCGTACCGGAGGAGAGTGGAGTGACCCGAAGCCCCTGAAAGTGTTTGAAGACAGTACAATAACCGTGGCTCATCCTACTATTTCTCCGGATGGCACTACTTTGTATTTTGTTTCGGATGCTCCGAACGGTTACGGGGGGAAAGATATATGGAAAGCTACCTTAGAAGGTGGAGATGCCAAATACATTGAAAATCTTGGCCCTGAAATCAATACCTCCGGAAATGAAATGTTTCCCATGATGAGGAATGACGGTATATTGTTTTTCTCTTCCGACGGACACGTGGGTCTTGGAGGATTGGATATTTATAAAGCCACTCCTTCCAAGGATGAAGAAGATGAGGACGAGGTTCATTGGTTTGTTGAGAACATGGGGGTACCGCTGAATTCTTCTGCGGATGACTTTGGTATAACTTTTTCTGATGTCAAGAACGGATTTTTTTCTTCCAATAGGGATGAGCGGCTGGGTTATGATATGTTATGGAAGTTTGAACTTCCGGAATTGGAATATGTTGTTGAGGGCAGGGTGTCTGACGACAGGCAGGAGGTTGTATCGGAGGCTATGGTTCGTTTAGTGGGTAATGATGGAACAAATGCCCGATTGCAGACCAAGAAAGATGGAACGTACCGGATAAAATTAAATAAAGATGTGGATTATGTGATGATGGCTTCTGCACGTGGTTACCTGAACCAGAGCAACAAGCTGGAGACGCATGACCTTAAAGACAGTAAAACGTTTAATGTAAACTTTCAGCTTTCTCCTATCTTTAAGCCGGTGCAGTTGGAAAATATTTTTTATGAGTTTGCCAAGTGGAATTTGACTCCGGAATCGGAAAAAGGATTGCAGGTGCTGCTTAAGCTGTTGAGTGATAATCCGAACATCACAATTGAAATAGGTGCACATACGGACTATGTGGGTAATGATGAAAGTAACAGGATACTTTCGGAAAGACGTGCGCAGTCTGTTGTTAATTATCTGATCAAGGCCGGTGTCGCTCGCGACCGTCTGACAGCGGTGGGGTACGGTGAAGAAAAACCGTTTGTGGTAGATGCTTATACGGCCAGGAAATATCCTTTCCTGACAGAGGGTGATGTCCTGACGGAAAGTTTTATTTTGGAACTTACACCGGAAGAGCAGGCGCAGGCTAATCAGATAAACCGTCGCACGGAGTTTAAGGTGTTGAAAACGACTTATAATTTGTTTTAAATTTATTTTAGTGATATGATGTGGAAGAATAATGCATTATCTTCGCATCATAATAATATGAAATTCCCATTCTTAAGATAGTTGATATGAAGCAATATTTGGATTTACTTAACCGTGTTTTAACGGAAGGTATTCATAAGGAAGACCGTACGGGTACCGGTACAATCAGTGTGTTTGGACATCAAATGCGTTTTAATCTGGAAGAAGGTTTCCCTGTTCTGACAACTAAAAAATTGCATCTGAAATCTATCATCTATGAGTTGTTATGGTTTCTGAATGGCGATACGAATGTAAAATATTTACAGGATAATGGTGTTCGTATTTGGAACGAATGGGCCGATGAGAATGGAGATCTTGGTCCTGTGTATGGAGCGCAGTGGCGTTCATGGCCGGATTATAACGGCGGGCACATTGATCAGATAGCTGAAGTTGTTGATATGATAAAGAATAATCCGGATTCACGCCGTATTATTGTAAGCGCCTGGAATGTGGCGGATATACCTAATATGAAATTGCCTCCTTGCCATGCTTTCTTTCAGTTTTATGTAGCCAACGGAAAATTGAGTTTGCAATTATATCAGCGTAGTGCCGATATTTTTCTTGGAGTTCCTTTTAACATTGCTTCTTATGCACTTTTATTAAAAATGATGGCTCAGGTTACCGGACTGGAAGCCGGTGATTTTGTGCATACGTTGGGAGATGCCCATATTTATACAAATCATTTGGAACAAGTGAACCTGCAACTTACCCGGGAGCCTCGGAAACTGCCTACTATGAAGATAAATCCGGATGTAAAGGATATTTTTTCTTTTCAATATTCTGATTTTGAGTTGGTAGATTATGATCCGCATCCTCATATTAAAGGTGTTGTTGCCGTATGATATAAAAAGATAGTAAGGTATTTTGAAACGACTTTGTCCGGAAATAATCATTTCCGGACAAAGTCGTTTTATAGCGTATCTCTTTGGAACGGAAATCCTTTGTAAAGGGAGGTATGGTTTTAATATTTTAATGATTCTGTTTACTAATATATTGATTGATTACAGATTATTTAATGATACTTATTGTATTTGAAAAAATATAATTAATTATGATAATCCTTTGTCAATTAGTCATAAAGTTGTAACTTTGCGACGATTTTTAAAACACAATTTTAAAACAATAAATAAAATGATTAAAGTAGGTATTAATGGCTTTGGCCGTATCGGACGTTTGGTTTTCCGTGCAGCTCAAGAAAGAAACGACATTCAAGTTGTTGCAGTAAATGACCCGTTCTTGGATCTTGACTATTTGATTTACATGTTGAAATATGATACAGTTCACGGTAAATTCAATGGTACAGCTGAAAACAAAGATGGTAAACTTTTCGTAAACGGAAAAGAAGTTGCTTTCTTCTCTTCTATGAATCCTGAAGAAATCGCTTGGGGATCTGTAGGTGCTGACTATGTAGTTGAATCTACTGGTGTTTTCACTACTACTGAAAAAGCTTCTGCTCACTTGAAAGGTGGCGCTAAGAAAGTAGTTATCTCTGCTCCTTCTGCTGATGCTCCTATGTTTGTTTGTGGAGTAAACTTGGATAAATATACTAAAGACATGAACGTTGTATCTAACGCTTCTTGTACTACTAACTGCTTGGCTCCGTTGGCAAAAGTTATCAACGATAAATTCGGTATCGTAGAAGGTTTGATGACTACTGTTCACGCTGCTACTAACACTCAGAAAACTGTTGATGCTCCATCTAAAAAAGACTGGAGAGGTGGTCGTTCTATCTTGAACAACATCATCCCTTCTTCTACAGGTGCTGCTAAAGCTGTAGGTAAAGTTATCCCTTCATTGAATGGTAAATTAACTGGTATGGCTTTCCGCGTTCCTACTGCTGACGTTTCTGTTGTAGACTTGACAGTTCGTTTGGAAAAAGCTGCTACTTATGACGAAATCAAAGCTGCTGTAAAAGCTGCTTCTGAAAACGAAATGAAAGGTATCCTTGGTTATACTGAAGATTCAGTTGTTTCAACTGATTTCATTTCTGATTCTCGCACTTCTATCTTCGATGCTGGTGCAGGTATCGCTTTGAACGGTAACTTCGTTAAATTAGTTAGCTGGTATGACAACGAATGGGGTTATTCAAACAAAGTGTTGGATTTGATCGCACACATGGATACTGTAAAATAATAATCATTCGATTAATATATAAAGAGCTGCCTGAATTTTCAGGCAGCTCTTTTGTTTTGTGAATACCGGTTTATTCGTATTCAGAAGAAACTGTTTCGAGGTGTTTTTATAATGTATGGAAACAGCCCTTATTTCATATTCTTAGAAGTGTGGGTGATTCTTATTAGGTATTTAAAATATGCAAAGAGGGCTGTCCGTTTTTCTCGGACAGCCCTCTCTATGTCTTTTTATGCTTTTACACCAGTCTGCGGATTAAATCTTCTTTTTCTCCGTAGAGCATGTTTATAATAGGAACTTCTATCATTGTATAGGCTCCCGGCTGTGTTTTCATTGTGGCGCGGGCGCAAGCTACTAAGATCTGAGCCGTCAGTGCCGGATTGTTGATTTTCATATTGAATTCAAACAATTGGTTCTGAGTTGTACCGGAAACACCTTTACGTACCAGATTAACACCATGCCCCATGTCTTGCAGGTTGTCTACATTGTCCACTTGTATAACGTGAGTTTCGTCGTGACGGAAGTAGGCATCTGTTTTAATGTTCTGGGCTACTTCTTCAAAATTGTAACCGTCTTCCAGTTCAATGTAAACCATACGGCGGTGAATGCTGGTTCCCAATGGAATAGTCATTGATAATGCCTTGCGTACACCTTTGATTGCTTTTACGGCAACGGTGTGTCCCATACTCATACCCGGTCCGAAATTAGTGTAGGTTACGCCTTTAGGTGCAATTGCTTCTAATAACGCTCTTACCACAGAGTCGCTTCCCGGATCCCATCCGGCAGAGATGATTGATACGGCATTCTTTTCTTTTGCTATCGGTTCCAGGCTTTGGCGTAAGTCCCAGATACCAGTATGGATGTCGTAACTGTCAACGGTATTTATACCCATGTTTAAGCATTCTTTTGCAAATTCGGGTACGCTACGGGTTGGAGTACATAATATTGCTACATTAATGTCTTCCAATGCCTTAATATTGTCCACTATTTTAATGCCGGCTAATTCCTGGGGAGTGTTGCTTACTGATGAAGAACGGCGAACAATACCAACCAGTTCAAAGTCTGGAGCTGCCTGGATAGCTTCCAGTACAGATTTTCCGATATTGCCATATCCAACAATGGCTGCGCGAATTTTTTTCATATGTTTTTATTTTATTTTTATTTGTTTCTGCTTACAAAGATACTTTAAAACCTTATAGCAATAAAAAGATGCGCTATTGAATCTTTTTTCTCATACAAGCATCTTTTAATTTGTTTTTATATTTATTATTTATGTTTTAATTTGGTGTTTATTATATGTAAATTATTTTGATTTGTTATTTGTTGATAATCTCTGTTCCGTATTGATATATATGTTTCTTTTATTGTTGTTTCTATACTTGAAAGAGATTTCTATCGCTATCTTTCTTCAGACGGTAAAAAGCATAAGTTTCTAATTACTATTTTTGACCTTGTATGAGGTCGAAGTGTTGTGAATTTATTTGTTCCGGTTATTCTCTCCAGCGTTTGGTAAGATCCTCAAAAGCATCTATTCTTCTGTCACGGAAAAATGGCCACATACGGCGGACTGTCTCTGTGCGTGTCAGGTTAATGTCGGCAATCAGGTTTTCTTCTTTATCGTTGGAGGCCTGAGCGAGTATTTCGCCCTGAGGACCTGCTATAAAGCTATTTCCCCAGAATTGTATTCCGTTTGTAACGCCAGACCAGTCAGACTCGTGTCCTACACGGTTACAACTTATGAGATGTAGTCCGTTTGCTACAGCGTGAGCCCGTTGTGAAATGATCCATGCATTTAGTTGGCGTTCTTTTTCATCGTCTGGATCGGTGCTTTCCCAACCTATGGCTGTAGGATAAATAAGAATTTCTGCTCCGGCAAGAGCCATTAAGCGGGCTGCTTCCGGATACCATTGATCCCAGCATACCAACACTCCTAATTTCCCTACGGATGTTTGTATAGGATTAAATCCCAGGTCACCGGGTGTAAAGTAAAATTTTTCATAATATGCCGGGTCATCCGGAATATGCATTTTCCTGTATTTTCCGGCGATACTTCCATCTTTCTCTATTACAACAGCGGTGTTGTGATAGAGTCCGGCACTTCTCCTTTCAAACAAAGATAATACCAAAACAATTTGTAACTCTTTGGCTAATCTGCCGAACCGTTCAGTAGACGGGCCGGGAATCTGTTCCGCCTGATTGAAAATGTCGGGATCTTCTACCTGGCAGAAGTAAAGGCCGTTGTGTAATTCCTGAAGCACGATTAATTCTGCTCCTTGGGAGGCGCAGGAACGGATGTTTTTTTCTAATTTTTCGATATTTGAACTAATATCTGCTTTATTTGATTGTTGTATTAAGGCTACTTTCATTCTAAATATTTTTAGATTAAATTCTATTTTTCTAAATATATTGCATTGTTACGCAGTGTAACGAACCATGCTGTTTTATTAGGGGAAGGCAGTTGATACCTACTATTTCCCGTGTGGGGAATGCTTTTTGTAGCTGTATTTTTGCTATTTCGTCCTTGGGGGAATTATAGAATGGCATTAATACGGCATTATTGATAATCAGGAAA
This sequence comes from Bacteroidota bacterium, assembly GCA_023391625.1. GTDB lineage: Bacteria > Bacteroidota > Bacteroidia > Bacteroidales > Paludibacteraceae > QVMH01. The sequence goes on from JAEWAN010000006.1 coordinate 529,073, forward strand.
TTGGCATATGTTGCAGGCAGTCTTTCATTGTCCTCAAATACAGGATCTGCCATTGGTAAGGCTATAAGCTGGTAAGGTTCTCCTGTGACTGTGGTGAAAGAGTGAAGCTCGTTTTCCATAGCTTTCAGTTCCTCATAATGTTCATCTTCCGGATCATTGCATTGAACGTAAGCAATGATTTTTTCGGAACAGAAACGAGCCAGCGTATCTACGTGGCTATCGGTATCGTCGCCTGCCAAATAACCATGATGAAGCCATAAAATACGGCTTAGCCCGAAAGTTTCTTTTAATATCTCTTCTATTTCTTCCTGCGATTTATTGTTTCGGTTGTCGGAAAGTAAACATTCAGCGGTTGTCAGCAAGGTACCTTGTCCATCAGACTCTATGCTGCCTCCTTCAAGAACAAAATTCAGTTTGTTTTTATAGCCTGTATTTTCTCCGAACACTCCTTTTTCATATAATTCCCTTGTCAGTAGGTTGTCTAAATTAGCTGCGAATTTCATACCCCAGCCATTGAACGTGAAGTCGTATATGACCGGTTTACCGTTTTCTATGACTGTAATTCCTCCATGATCACGCGCCCATGTGTCGTTACTGGGAAGTTCTATGAACCGGATTCTGGATTGATTGATACTTGCAAGCTGCTCACGTATTTCTTTTTCGGAATGGCAGATGATAAGTAAATCTTCATACTGGGTGATTTGCCGGGCTATTTCAATAAAACAACCGTTAACTTCATCAAGCATATAATTCCAGTCTGTATCTGCATGTGGCCATGTAAGTTGGACAAAGCGTTGTTTTGCCCATTCAGGAGGCAGTATAATTGAAGCTTCTGACATTTTATAATAAATTTATGATGCAAAAATACAAAAACTTATTTAATGTCATGGGTTACACATATCTATGTGGTAACTGCTCTTGTTGCATAAAATAATAATCTGATGGGGTCGGGTTTATAGCTGGGAATAATGAAGGTATGTGTTGGGTCTTTTTATATATTGATAACTAATGACCTAAGTATATTCTTTATCTAATAAGGAATAGTTTAGGGAGGGTTTATAATTTATTGTCAATGAGAGGGATAAAAGGAGATTTTATAAATCCGGTTATACGAAAAACGAGTGATATTTTTATATCACTCGTTTTTCGTATTGTAACTTTTTGATTTTTATTTTACTTCAGCTCCGTCTTCCACTTGTGCTTTCGGTTGTATCAACACCAGCTTGCCGTCTGCTTTTTCTGCGGAAAGGATCATTCCTTCACTCATTATTCCGCGTAATTTGCGAGGTTCAAAGTTAGCAATGAAGCATACTTGTGTTCCTATGAGTTCTTCCGGATTGGGGTAAGATTGTGCAATCCCGGACAGGATGGTACGTTCTCCTAATCCATCGGAGATACGGAACTGGAGCAATTTGTCTGCTTTCGGAACTTTTTGGCAATCCAGTACAGTACCTACTCGGATATCCATTTTCATGAAATCATCAAAAGGAACGTTTTCTTTCACCGGGTTCGCTTTATGGTTCGCTATTTCATTCGCTTTTTTCGTGTCCAGTAATTTTTGTACCTGCGCCTGTATAGCTTCGTCTTCTATCTTTTCAAACAACAATTCCGGAGTAGCTAATTGTGTTCCTGTAGGCAGCAAATCTGTTTTTCCCAGATTTTCCCAGCTGAAGGAAGAGAGGTTCAGCATTTCCCGTAATTTTTTGGATGAAAACGGTAGAAACGGTTCAAACGCAATAGCCAGGTTGGCTGCGATTTGCAGGCTTAAGTGCATGATAGTGGAGACTCTGTCCATATCTGTCTTAGCCAGTTTCCACGGTTCGGTTTCCGCAAGATATTTATTTCCGATACGGGCCAGGTTCATCGCTTCTTTCTGTGCGTCACGGAAACGGAAGTTATCCAGCAGTTTTTCTATTTCTGCTTTGACATTTGTGAAGTCTTCCAGTGTTGCCCGGTCGTAATCAGTTAGTTCACCTAAAGCCGGAACTTTTCCTTCAAAATATTTATGAGTAAGTACAAGGGCACGGTTAATGAAGTTACCGTATATAGCAACCAGCTCGTTGTTATTGCGTGCCTGGAAATCTTTCCAGGTGAAATCGTTGTCTTTGGTTTCCGGTGCATTGGCTGTCAGCACGTAGCGCAGGACATCCTGTTTGCCAGGAAAGTCTTCCAGATATTCATGCAGCCATACAGCCCAGTTGCGGGAGGTGGATATTTTGTCTCCTTCAAGGTTGAGAAACTCATTAGCCGGGACATTGTCCGGTAATATATAGCTGCCTTCTGCTTTAAGCATAGCGGGGAAAACAATGCAGTGGAAAACGATATTGTCTTTTCCAATGAAGTGGATTAAACGGGTGTCCTCGTCTTTCCACCATTTTTCCCAGTCGTTAGGTAATAGTTCTTTTGTGTTGGATATGTATCCGATAGGTGCGTCAAACCATACGTACAATACTTTACCATCAGCTCCTTCTACAGGCACCGGAATACCCCAATCCAGGTCGCGGCTTACTGCACGTGGCTGTAAACCCATATCCAGCCAGCTTTTGCATTGACCGTAAACGTTTGGTTTCCACTCTTTATGTTCTTCCAGTATCCATTGGCGTAACCAGGCTTCATGCTGATCCAGCGGCAAATACCAGTGTTTGGTTTCTTTCATTACCGGGGTACTTCCGCTGATGGCCGATTTCGGATTAATCAAGTCTGTAGGGCTTAGTGAAGTACCGCAGGATTCACATTGGTCTCCGTAAGCATTTTCATTTCCACAGTGCGGACATTTTCCCGTGATATAACGGTCGGCCAGGAATTGCTGCGCTTCTTCGTCATAATACTGTTCGGAAGTTTTTTCTATAAAACCCCCTTTGCTTTCAATGGTTTTGAAAATTTCAGAAGCTGTTTCACGGTGAACTTTTGACGTTGTGCGGGAGTAAATGTCAAAAGAAATACCCAGTTCTTCAAATGATTTTTTTATCAGGTAGTGATAACGGTCTACAATATCCTGTGGTGTGACACCTTCTTTTTTTGCTTTGATTGTGATAGGCACTCCATGTTCGTCAGAACCTCCGATAAATAGGACATCTTCACCTTTTAAACGCAGGTAACGTACATAGATATCTGCAGGTACATATACTCCTGCAAGGTGGCCTATATGTACGGGGCCATTGGCATAAGGTAAGGCCGAAGTAACTGTAGTTCGTTTAAATTGTTTCATATCTGATCGTTTAAATCGTCTTAAATTTAACAGGATTGCAAAGGTACTGATAATAATTTAAATACAAATTGTTCGGATGTCCTAAATTTCCGGTGTCTATCCGGCTATAAACAACGGACGGAGGTGTGTGTCAATAGAAATTTTTCCTTTATGAGAATCAAATATTGGGAAACATCCTCCGGAATAGTACGAATAAAAAGAAGGTGACTCATATTTTTGAGTCACCTTCATCCTTGAAAACCGGTTTATGTAAATGTTTTTACAGTAATTCGACGCTTCGTTTAACGAAGTTAGCCAATGATTCGCCTTTTAGCATATTGTTGGCTAATAATGCCAAGTCTATTAACTGGCTTACTTGTTTATTTTCTGCTGCATATGTTTTGAAAACAGATTTTTTAGCAGTATTCAATTCTTCTATTTTCTTTTGTAGGTTTTCCAGTTCTTCTTTTTCCGCAACAGGAATTTCTTCGTCTTTTTTGTCTTTATGACTTTCTTTCAGTTCGGCCTGTTTCTTTTCAGCTTCTTTCAGGTCTGAGTCAATAGGAGCTATTTCTTTTGCCGTAGCTTCTTCCTCATTCTTTAATAGTTTTTCAATCAGCGGATGAGCCGTATTTACAACCAGGTTATAGCTGTCCGGCATTTCTCCGTAAAAACTCATCATACCGCCTTGCATGGCAGACATGTCTTTCATACGGCGCATGAATTCGTTTTGGGTGATAAATACCGGGTTGGAAGACGGAGAAAGTTGTTCAAACGTAACAATGAAGTTTGCTTTTTCCATTGTTGGCAATTGTGAGTCAAAAATGGTAATCAGTGCATTGCGCTGTTCGTTTGTCAATGTAACTTCGCTTTGGTTGTCTTTCGGGATCAGTTTTTCTATTGTATCGCTGTCCACACGTACGAAGCGTGTTTTTTCCATCTTTTGTTCAAACTGGCTGATTGCATGTACGTCCAGCTGTCCGTCCATAAGCAATACATCGTATCCTTTGTCTTTAGCTCCTTGTATATAGCTGTATTGTTCGTCTTTATTGGTTGTGTACAAATAGATAAGAGTATCGTCTTTGTCTTTTTGGTTTTCGCCGATTAATGTTTTGTATTCTTCCAGCGTAAAGTATTTGCCGTCCACGTTTTTCAGCAATACGAATTTTTCAGCACGTTCGTAGAATTTTTCATCGCTTAGCATGCCATACTGGATGAATATTTTCAGGTTATCCCATTTGTCTTCAAATTGCGTACGGTCGTTTTTGAATATTTCATTCAGGCGGTCTGCCACTTTTTTGGTGATGTGTCCGGAAATCTTCTTTACGTTAGAGTCGCTTTGCAGGTAACTTCTTGAAACATTTAACGGAATGTCCGGAGAGTCAATCACCCCGTGCAATAAAGTCAGATAATCAGGAACAATACCTTCAACCGAATCGGTTACGAAAACCTGGTTAGAATATAACTGTATTTTATTTCTGTTTAAATCAATATTGCTTTTGATTTTCGGGAAATAAAGGATACCTGTCAGGTGGAACGGATAATCTACGTTTAAGTGAATCCAGAATAACGGGTCTTCACTCATCGGATATAATTCGTGATAGAATTTTTTATAATCTTCGTCGGTCAGATCTGCAGGTTTACGTGTCCATGCAGGATTTGTTTCGTTGATGATGCTGTCTTCTTCCGTTTCCACTTCTTTACCGTCCTTCCATTCTTTTTTCTTTCCGAAAGCAATGGCTACAGGTAAGAATTTGCAATATTTGGTCAATAGCTGCTGGATACGTGCTTCTTCCAGGAATTCCTGGTTTTCATCGTCTATGTGCAGGATGATGTCTGTACCACGGTCTTCCTTGGTTGTTTCTTCCATTGTGTATTCCGGAGTTCCGTCGCATGTCCAGTGCATTGCCACCGCATCATCCTTAAATGAACGGGTAAAAATTTCCACTTCTTTGGCTGCCATGAATGCAGAATAGAAACCTAATCCGAAATGGCCGATGATTGACTGAGCATCGTTTTTGTATTTTTTTACGAATTCTTCAGCTCCGGAAAATGCTATCTGGTTGATGTATTTGTCTATCTCGTCGCTGGTCATACCAACACCCCGGTCGGAAATGGTAATTGTTTTCTTTTCCTTGTCGATATTGACATGTATTGTCAGATCGCCCATTTCTCCCTTAAATTCGCCCACAGATGCAAGTGTTTTTAATTTTTGGGTTGCATCTACTGCGTTTGATACTAATTCACGAAGAAAAATTTCATGGTCACTATACAAGAACTTTTTTATAATGGGGAAAATGTTATCGCTTGTAACCCCAATGTTTCCTTTTGCCATAATGATAATATGTTAAGTTTTTATTTTAAATAAATCAGTTAAAAAATTATGTTTTGACTTTTTACAAAAAAAATGCCAGTCTTTATCTTGTGACAGAATGACAGCATTGATCGTTTTACGCCATATAAAACGATGTTATAACCTCCACCTGTTAGAATTAATAATTGTTATTACGTTTAAACTATTCTTTTTGTAATAATTGAAAACCACAACATTTTAATAACTTTGTGGTTTATTTTTATTTTAGCGCATTTAAACGATAATGAAAATGATAAAAAATAAAATAGTAAGCCTGGCAATCTGCTTTGTCTTTTTTTCTTTAAGCTTGTCAGCTCAACGTGACACTACTGTTGTTACCAATGATATCCCTGTAAGCTATAATGTGTTTGAGGTTATACAGCAGGATGACTCTTTACAGACCACAATAAAAATATATCAGGATAAACGGATAGAAAATTTATTTTTAGACAGACAGCAGGCAAGTAAGTCGGCAGTTGTAAGCGGTTATCGGGTACAGGTATTTTCCAGTAATATACATCAGACGGCTAAATCAGCCGCTTTTCGTGTGGAACGTATGGTTATGGAAAAATTTCCTCATCAGGGCATTTACGTGACTTATACTTCTCCTTTCTGGAAAGTGCGTGTGGGCGACTTCAGAACGCTGGAAGAGGCTCAGGCATTCCGTGACGAACTGATGGGTGCTTTTCCCGAATTGAAGAGGGAAATGTATGTGGTTCGTGACCAGATATCGCTTGTCGGATCAAAATAGAATGAATAATAATATGGAATTTAATGAACAGAAGACTGCAAAATTAGCAGAACATTACCGGGAGATAATTAAAATATTGGGTGAGGATCCGGAACGGGAAGGTTTGCTTAAAACTCCGGAACGTGTGGCCAAGGCGATGCAGTTTCTTATGCAGGGTTATAAGCTGGATCCGGAACAAATTCTCCGTTCGGCCATGTTTACGGAAGATTACCGCCAGATGGTGATCGTAAAGGACATCGATTTTTATTCTATGTGTGAGCATCATATGTTGCCTTTTTTCGGTAAGGCGCATGTGGCTTATATACCAAATAAAAAGATAACCGGATTGAGTAAGATTGCCCGTATTGTCGATATTTATGCAAGAAGGTTGCAGGTGCAGGAACGTATGACTACGCAGATTAAAGAATGTATTCAGAACACTTTGAATCCGATGGGGGTAATGGTCATCATTGAGGCACAGCATTTGTGCATGCAAATGCGTGGTGTTCAGAAACAACATTCCATTACTACGACATCGGACTTTACCGGAGCTTTTCAGCAGGCTAAGACTCGTGAGGAGTTCATGAACCTGATCCGGAAATAAATCTTCCCCTTTGTGTTTTTTATACGGGAAACGTTTGTAATTAATTATCAGTATTTTTAATATCCATGATTTAATGAAACGCAATTACATTTTACTCGCACTTTTTGCTGTCGTTTTCGTGGGGGTATATATTTATGCTTTTGACAGCAAACTGGATTTGAATGGTGATAATGCTAATTATATCCGTTTGGCTCAAAGTATGGCCGATGGTAATGGTTATTCTTCGCCTACTGTTGACGGATTGAAGCCGGCCAGTCATTTTCCTCCGGGCTATTCCACTTTTTTGTCGTTTTTTATGTGGATGGGTATACAAAACCTTGTGTTTTTTAAGGCTCTTAACGGGATACTATTATTTGTAAGCCTGTTGCTGCTGTTTTTTATTGTACAGCGTTCCACCCAAAATAAATCTTTAGCTTTTGTTGCGGTGTTGATTCCTGTTTTTTCTCCCCAGCTGCAGCATTTTGCCAATATGGTTATGTCTGAAATGCTTTTCCTTTTCTTTTCCGTGTTATGCATATATGCGTTATTCCAGTATGCAAGGAAAGAGAAACCTTGTTTTTGGACATCGCCTTGGTTCTATGTCGCTTTTGCATCAGCAGCTTTTTCCTATCATGTACGTACGGTAGGGATGGCTACTATATTGGCTCTTGTTGTATTCTTTTTATTTCGTAAGGAATGGAAACAAGCTGTATTCTCTCTTTTGGGTGTCGTATTGCTTGTCCTGCCTTGGGTGATACGTAATTCCGTGTATGGCATAGAGTCTCGTTACTTCGGAACTATCATGACGGTAAACCCCTGGCGTCCGGAAAGCGGAACCATATCTACTTTCGGAGAGTTTTTCCAGAAGCTGATCAACAATTTTGATGAAACGGTGATAAAAGGATTTAAAGAGATACTGTTCCCTTTTATGAATATTGATTACGGGGTGGTGTCCGGATTTTTGGCAGTTGTAGGAGGATTATTAATATTAGCTGTTGTTTTTTATGGCGCCTGGAACATAAAGGAAGTACGGTGGGCGCTTATTGCTTTACTTGTAGGACATATAGGACTTTTTATGTTGTGGCATGGGGGAAATGGTTCCCGTTATGTGGTTCCTGTGGCCCCGTTTATTTTTATTTGTTTCTATACCGGTTTGTACAGCATTATACGTCGGTTTATTATCAGGAAAGAAAATAAGGTAGCACAATATGTACCATATGTGTTTTTAATTTTGGTTCTCCCTATGCTCCAGCCTGTCAAAACACAGGCCATGGTATCCGGACAACCTTATCCGTCTGCATATCAGAATTATTTTACAATGGCAAAAGAAATGCAGAAGCAACTGCCGGAGGGGAAGGTTTGCTGTTGCCGAAAACCGGAGCTGTTCAGCTATTATGCACCGAAATTGTATGCTACAAATTATTTGTATAGCAGTAATGCACGTGAACTTATCGGTGATTTAATTAATAAGAAGGTTGATTTTGTTATTTTAGATCAGTTGGGCTATTCATCTACCCCTCTTTATCTGTATCCGGCTATCCAACAGTATCCGGACTTGTTTCCTGTGATATGGCATCTGCCGTCTCCGGACACATATTTGCTGAAATTTGAACGTGAAAAGGCAAAGAGCCTGCTAAACGTTAAAGAATAAATGTACCGGTCACCCATGAACAAAAAAGGGGTATATCGGTTCTTATTAACGGACAGGTAAATAAGCCTGTGACAATACTGATTATTATATAGAATGAAAAAAGTAATTTTTTTTATATCGCTTTTACTGCCGTTTTACGGTTTTTCGCAAGGAATATCTTCGTTACAGGAGCGTAAATTGCAGGATGCTTTGATGGCTATTTCGAGGTTCTATGTGGATAGTATCAATGATAAAGAACTGATTGAAAATACAATCGTTTCTGTTCTGAAAGAGTTGGATCCGCATTCGGCCTATATTCCCAAAGAAGAGGTTCAGCGTGTACAAGAGCCTTTGAAAGGAAGTTTTGAAGGGGTCGGGATTCAGTTCCAAATGTTGGAAGATACATTGTTTGTGGTTCAGACTGTTTCCGGAACTCCTGCCCAGAAAGTAGGGATTCTGCCTGGTGACAGGATGATTTATATTGAAGATGAACCTATTGCAGGGGTAAAAATGCCTACAACCAGTATCATGGAACGGCTCAGAGGACCTAAGGGTACTGATGTGAATGTGCGGATGAAACGCCGGGGGCAGGACGAATTGCTGTCATTTAAAATGACGCGCGATAAAATTCCGTTATATACGGTGGATGCCAGCTATATGGTAGGAAAGGATATCGGTTATATTAAAATAAATAATTTTGGCAGTACCACGGTTCAGGAGTATAAGGATGCGGTTGCTAAGTTGCAGGAGCAGGGGATGAAAGATCTGGTTTTGGATTTGCAAGGCAACGGAGGGGGCTATCTTATGGCAGCAATAGAACTGGGAGACCAGTTCCTGAACAACGGGCAAATGATTGTTTATACGGAAGGGCTTCATCAGTCCCGGCAAAATGCGGTTGCCACTAACCGGGGAAACTTCCAGAAAGGCAAATTGGTTGTCTTGGTAGATGAGTATTCCGCTTCTGCCAGTGAGATTGTGGCCGGTGCTATACAGGATTGGGATCGTGGAGTTTTAGTAGGACGGCGTACTTTTGGTAAAGGACTGGTACAGCGGGAGTTGGAAATGCGGGATGGTTCTTTAATGAGGCTTACTACTGCCCGTTATTATACTCCTACCGGTCGTTCCATTCAGAAACCATATAAAAATGGAGTGAATTATGAAGAGGAATTGCTGCAACGCTATAAACATGGTGAAATGTCTAATGCGGACAGTATTCAATTTCCGGATTCACTGAAATATCAGACTTTGCGTTTAAAAAGAACTGTTTATGGAGGTGGAGGCATTATGCCGGATGTTTTTGTGCCGTTGGATACAACTAAGTATACGAAATATCATCGTAATCTGGTGGCCCGGGGTGTTTTGAATAAGGTGGGAATACAATATATCGAAGATAATCGTGAACAGCTGCACAAAGATTATCCTTCTTTTGATGATTTTAAGGAACGTTATTTTGTACCGGAAGAGTTTCTTACACACTTGGTTAGTGCCGGTGAGGCAGAAGAGATTTCTTATAATGAAGAAGAATTTAATAAATCGAAAGAGTTGATTAAACTTCAGTTGAAAGCTTTGGTTGCGAGAGATCTTTGGGATACGAATGAGTATTACCGGATTATTGATGAAGAAAACGAATCCTTGAAAAAGGCGATAGAAATTTTAGAATCTAAAAACCAATATAATAACATTTTGAAACCTTTATAGTGCTGATACTATGAAGGGAATCATTTATAATGAAAAAATACAAGTTATGAGAAAAACAAAGTTATTAGCAGCTGTACTTGTTATAGCCATCACGTTTTCCGGATGTGCTTCATGGAATAATACTGCAAAAGGAACTGCTGTCGGCGCTGGTAGTGGTGCCGGATTAGGGGCGGCTATCGGTGCGTTGGTAGGTAAAGACGGTAAGAGTACTGCTATTGGAGCAGCCATCGGCACGGTAGTGGGAACTACGGCTGGAGCTATTATCGGCCGTCAGATGGATAAGGCTGCAGCTGAAGCGGCAGCTATTGACGGCGCAAAAGTGGAAAGCATTACGGATGCGAATGATTTGAAAGCCCTGAGGGTTACTTTTGATTCCGGCATTTTATTTGATTTTAATAAAAGCAATTTAAATGCAGCTTCTAAAAAATCATTGGCTGAATTGGCGCAGATATTGATTCAAAATCCGACAATGGATGTAATGATTTTCGGACATACTGATAATGTTGGAACATTGGAAGCCAATCAAAAAGTATCGCAAGACCGGGCAAATGCCGTTTCACGTTTTTTAATTTCACAAGGAGTTCCTTCCGGACAAATTGTACAGGCGGTAGGAATGAACTTTTCTGATCCTGTTGCTGATAACGAAACTGTTGAAGGAAGAGCGCAAAACCGTAGGGTTGAGGTATTCCTGTATGCGAGTGAAGAAATGATCAGATTGGCGGAAATAGAAACTAAATAATTTTGATAATAAAGATCTTTTTAATCCCTTTTCTGCAACTGTGGAAGAGGGATTCTTTTTGTAAGGCGTGATATTCTAAGCTTTTGGCGGAACAGCATGCCTGTATTGATGAATTATTTTATGAGGTGAGGCTTGTAAAATGTTCCGTTGTTGTATTTTCTGTTTTTTGCTTAAAAAAGAGAAATAAGCTTATGGTTATTCTTCAGGAGACTTCTGTTTTGTCCTCTAAAAATCTACAGCTGTGATTAATGGATAAACATAAGAAATTGAGTATCTTTGTAAGTTATTTCGGCACACTGATTTTTATGGTAAAAGAAAAAAATATACTGATCAAGGGAGCGCGCGTCAATAATCTTAAGAATATTGACGTGGAGATTCCCCGTAACAAACTTGTTGTAATTACCGGTTTATCCGGATCCGGAAAGTCTTCCCTTGCTTTTGATACTCTTTATGCTGAGGGGCAACGGCGTTATGTGGAAAGTCTTTCTGCCTATGCCCGCCAGTTTCTGGGGCGTATGAGTAAACCGGAGGTAGATTATATAAAAGGCATTCCTCCGGCAATTGCTATTGAGCAGAAAGTAAATACCCGCAATCCTCGTTCTACGGTAGGTACGTCTACTGAAATTTATGAATATATCAAGCTGCTTTATGCCCGTATAGGTAAAACATATTCTCCCGTATCAGGTAAGCTGGTGAAGAAACACGAACCGGAAGATGTGATAAACGCGGCGATGGAATATCCTGACGGTACGAAAATGATTATTTTAATACCGGTGCAGGTAGTCCAGGACAGGACGTTAAAGGATCAACTGCAGAATTTACAGCAACAGGGATATAGCCGGGTGGAGGTAAAAGGTGAGATGTTGCGTATCTCGGATTTGTTGCAGACAGATATAAAAGAAGATAAGAAGAATCCGGTTTTTTTAGTGATCGATCGTTTTGTCGTGGAGCATGAGCAGTCGGTTATAAGTCGGTTGACGGATTCTGTAGAAACCGCTTTTACCGAAGGTAATGGAACTTGCATACTGAAAGTAATTACAGACGATGGAATTAAGACGCTGAAATTCTCCAGAGTGTTTGAGGCGGATGGTATCGTGTTTGAAACTCCTACTATTCATACTTTCAGCTTCAATAGTCCGATAGGGGCATGTCCGGTCTGCGAGGGTTTTGGAAAAATTATAGGGATAGATGAAGATTTGGTTATTCCTAATAAATCATTATCCGTATATGAAGATGCCATTGCTGCCTGGAGAGGAGAAGTGATGAGCGAATGGAAAAAACAATTGATCCGTAATGCGGCTAAGTTTAATTTCCCGATTCATAAACCTTACTATGAATTGAGTGACAGTGAGCGGCAGTTACTGTGGGAGGGTAATCAGTATTTTGAAGGATTAAACGCATTTTTCCAGTTTCTTCAGTCAAATCAGTATAAAATTCAATACCGTGTTATGCTGGCTCGTTACCGAGGCAAAACCATTTGTCCGGAATGTCATGGCAGCAGGTTGAAGAAAGAAGCTGCTTATATTCGGGTAGGTGGAAAACCGATTACCGATTTGGTGCTGATGTCTGTGGACGATTTAAAAGTGTTTTTTGATAATCTGAAACTGGACGAGCACGATGCGGCGATTGCAAAACGTCTGCTTACGGAGATAAATAACCGGATACAGTTTTTGAAAGATGTCGGGTTGGGTTATTTGACCTTAAATCGTTTATCCAATACTCTCTCAGGCGGTGAAAGCCAGCGTATAAATCTTGCTACATCATTGGGAAGCAGTTTGGTAGGATCTCTGTATATTTTGGATGAACCGAGCATCGGTCTTCATTCAAGAGATACGCACCTGTTAATAAAGGTGTTGAAGCAATTGCGCGATTTAGGCAATACGGTGGTGGTTGTGGAGCATGACGAGGAAATAATGAGGGCTGCTGATTATATTGTGGATATAGGCCCATTTGCAGGAAGGCTCGGAGGGGAAGTCGTTTTTCGGGGAAATGCGGAATCGCTGAAAGATGTTCCTGCGAAAGAACTGGATAAACTGGTGGAAAAATCGTTTACGTTGAAATATTTACTGGGGAAAGAAGAAATTCCTGTGCCTCGGAAGCGCAGGAGATGGAACAACTATATTGAGGTGTTGGGAGCGCGTGAAAATAACCTGAAAAATATAAATGTGAAGTTCCCGTTAAACGTTATGACTGTAGTTACGGGTGTCAGCGGATCAGGTAAATCTTCTTTACTGCGCAGTGTTTTTTATCCTGCGCTGAAGAAATATTACGGGGGAGTTGCGGAACGTACCGGTCAGTTTGGAAAACTGGACGGAAGCCTTCACCTGGTCAAAGATGTTGAATTTGTAGATCAGAATCCGATAGGGCGTTCTACCCGCTCAAATCCGGTAACTTATATTAAAGCATATGATGAAATAAGAAAACTGTTTGCAGAACAACAACTTGCAAAACAGATGGGATATACGCCGGCTTATTTTTCTTTTAATACAGACGGAGGGCGTTGTGAAGAGTGTCAGGGGGAAGGTACGGTAACCGTACAGATGCAGTTTATGGCTGACCTTGTCCTGGAATGTGAACATTGTCACGGGAAACGTTTTAAACAGGATGTCCTGGAAGTTAAGTACAGGGATGCCAGTATCTATGATGTTCTGGAGATGACCGTAAATCAGGCGATTGAGTTTTTCTCACAGTCTAACGGTTCCATAGAAAAACGAATTATAAAAAGGTTGAAGCCTTTGCAGGATGTGGGGTTGGGTTATGTTAAGTTAGGCCAGTCTTCCAGCACATTATCCGGTGGTGAGAGTCAACGGGTGAAACTGGCATCGTTTTTGGCTAATGAAAAACCGGATCCTACAATTTTTATTTTTGACGAACCGACTACCGGTTTGCATTTTCATGATATTAAGACCTTGTTGAAGGCCTTTGACGCATTGATTGAGAATGGGCATACTATTATCATCATAGAGCATAATCCGGATGTCATTAAGTGTGCCGATCATATTATTGATATAGGGCCGGAAGGCGGAGAAAAAGGGGGAACTGTGGTTTATGAAGGAGATCCGGAAGGAATCGTGGATTGTAAAGAATCTTATACAGGACGTTTTTTAAAGGATAAATTGTAATATGAAGATAGGGGGTATGATTGATTATATGCGTTTGCGCTATGCCTTTTTAGGTATAGCAGTTGCTATGCTGTTTTTTAGTTCATGTGTTGTGGAAGAGCCGGGCGATGATCCGGAGGAACCTGATTATTCCGAATATATTACAGATGTGTTTGAGTATGTGTATGCTCCGGGGCAACATGCCTGGAAGGTAAAACAGGAAGATGGGGATAAATTTAAAGGAGAACCGAATTCGGATGTTTTACTGGGTGGGTTCGGAGGGTATATTATTGCCGGATTTAACCATGATGTGGAGAATGTGGAAGGAGAGCCTGATTTTGAAGTGTTTTCTTCCGGTGTGTCGCCGGAGCCTGCGGTGGTTTATGTGATGAGCGATGAAAATGGGGATGGGTTGCCTAATGATACATGGTATGAATTGAAAGGTAGTGAATATGGAAAGCCGAACGAAATTCGTGATTACAGGCTGACTTATTATAAGCCTAAAGATACCACTTCGAATATACTTTGGAAAGATAATCAGGGACAAAGCGGAGAGCTTGTTTCCGCTTATAGTAGTACAAACTCTTCAACCTGGTGGTGGAGCGGCTTTACGGGCGACAGTATTGTTTTTAAAGGTACACGATTGCCTGATGCATATGTAAATGCCGGTACTCAGGATTCCCAGAACTGGATTGTTCCGGATACGGTTTTTACCTGGGGGTATGCAGAAAATAATAAAGGTTCTGATTATTCTAAAGAGAACAGAAGCAATCAGTTTGACATTTCAAATGCCATTGATGCGCAGGGAGTTCCTGTACATTTGTCTCGTATTCGTTTTATAAAAGTTCAGACCGGTGTTTTTCAGCGTGCCGGCTGGTTAAATGAAGTTTCTTCGGAAGTAAAAGGAGCCAGGGATCTGCATTATTGCGGTGCATGTTTGGACTAAAAAAAGGTGTGTCAAAATTAAAGAGGCAGACAGATAAGATTATAATTAAAGTAAAAAAGAACCATATTTCACTCGAAACTGAGTTTAATATGGTTCTTTTTATGATAAATAAAGGTAAATAATTTTAGATTGGAAGTTCTTTTTCCTAAAGTAGAGTTTTTGATATACCTTCTTATATCTTTACCGGATAAAATGATCCAGTGTTCCGCTTTGGTTTACTCTGAACTTTCCGTTTATCTTTTTTATCGTGCAACATTCCGTGTGTGCATCGTGTTCAAAAAAGAGAATTTGTGTTTTTTCCGCCGCCTCGTCCAGTAACTGTGCTTTTTCTTCCATGGATGTGATGGGATATGTGTCGTATGCTGATATCCAGGCGACGGGAATGGATGCCATTAAAGGGATGACATCTCCCGTGTAAACGAATGTATTTTCATCGTCATGTATATAGCATACCAGTTGTCCTTGGGTATGCCCATTGAAAATACGTAGTTCTACCTCATTACATAACCATTCGTTTTTGTTTACCAGGCGTAATTGCCCGGCCTGTTTCACCGGCAGCAGGTTTTCCGGGAAATAAGAGTCTGCTTCCCTGACGTTGGGATTCAGGAAGTTCAGCCATTGTGCCTCGCCTACCCAATAGGTAGCGTTGGGAAAAGTCAATGCTATTTCTTTCTCAGCCTTATTGGCAAAGTATGTACATCCCCCGCAATGGTCAAAATGCAGGTGGGTAAGTATGACGTCTGTTATGTCATTACACGAGTAGCCTATGGCTGTTAACTCTGTTTCGAAATCTATAACGTTTTTTACATTATAGTATTGAAGGTATTCCAGCTGCTTGTGTCCCATGCCCGTATCAATCAATATTCTCTTAGCTCCGGTGTCAATAAGCAGGCAACGGGTAGCCATGGGGCAGAAATTGTCATCATTGGCAGGATAGCGTTTCTGCCATACTTTTTTAGGTACGACTCCGAATATTGCGCCTCCGTCGCAATGGAACGTTCCAGCCTCTATTTTATGTAGTTTTATCATTTTTGTTTTAGATAAATTCTTATTACATTTGCATATATCATCCTTGGTATGAACCAGTCCGGGGAGATATTTTTCTTTTATATCGGTATACCTAATTTGCAAATATAAAATAATTCACCCAACCTGTTGATATGCCACGCGTACATTTTATAGCTATAGGGGGAGCTGCTATGCATAGTCTGGCAATAGCTCTGGCTAAAACACCTTCTTTTAAAGTAACCGGATCAGATGATGAAATTTTTGAACCTTCCCGTAGCCGCCTGGATCAGTATGGGCTGTTGCCGGAGGAGATGGGCTGGTTTCCGGAACGTATTACAAATAAAATAGATGCAGTGGTTGTGGGAATGCATGCTACGGAAGATAATCCGGAGTTGATGCGTGCCAAAGAACTGGGATTGAAAATTTATTCTTTTCCACAATATCTGTATGAACGGACACGTGGAAAAACACGTATCGTGGTAGGAGGAAGCCATGGTAAAACCACGACTACAGCCATGATCCTGTTTGTGCTGAATAAGTTGAAAATAGATGCGGATTATATGGTCGGGGCTCAGATAGAAGGATTGGATAATATGGTGAAACTGTCCTATGATGCCAAAATAGCCGTGTTTGAAGGGGATGAGTATCTTACTTCTCCGCTGGACAGGCGTCCGAAGTTTCATTTGTATAATCCTCATGTGGCTGTACTTACAGGGATAGCGTGGGATCATATCAATGTTTTTCCGACTTTTGAAAATTACGTTGAACAGTTCCGTAAATTTACGGATTTGATAGAGTATCAGGGACGTTTTATCTATTATAAACGGGATGAAAATCTGCAGGAAATTGCAGCCAATGTGCGGAATGATATTGCTGTTTTTGGTTATGACACTCCTTCGCATGAAGTGAGGGATGGAATCACCTATTTAAAGACACAAAATGGAGAAGTGCCTTTGAAAATTTTTGGGGAACATAACTTGCAAAACCTGGAAGCAGCCAGGTTGGTTTGCCGGCAGATAGGTATATTGGATGATAAATTTTATGCTGCAATATCCGAATTCGGAGGGGCTTCAAACCGTCTGCAAAAAATCTGTGAAACGGAAGATTCGGTGGCATATAAAGATTTTGCCCATTCACCTTCCAAGCTTCGCGCTACCGTGCAGGCTGTGAGAAAACAATATCCGGACAAACAACTGATAGCCTGCATGGAGTTACATACTTTCAGCAGCCTTAGGGAGGATTTTCTGCCACAGTATAAGGGTTGTATGAGCGATGCTGATGTGGCTTTCGTATATTATAATCCGGAGGTTATCAAACATAAACGTCTGAATGAAATTATGCCGGAACAGGTGAAAGATTCTTTTGGAGGAGATAATCTTACTGTCTTTACCGATTCAGAAAAGCTTCAAAACCAGTTAAGAGGAATGGAACTGAAAAACTGTGTTTTACTTTTTATGACGTCGGGTAATTTTTCCGGGGTTAATTTAATTGAATTTGCACAGGATTTATTGAAAAATGAATAAGAAGCAACTTTTATTAGACGAACGTTATATGCGTATGGCCCGGATATGGGCTGAAAATTCCTACTGTGAAAGACGTAAAGTAGGAGCTCTGCTGGTGAAAGACCAAATGATCATTTCCGATGGATATAATGGTACTCCTGCGGGATTTGAAAATATTTGTGAGGATGAAAACAATGTTTCTAAACCATACGTTTTACATGCGGAGGCTAATGCTATTACAAAGATAGCCCGTTCAAACAACAGTAGCGATGGAGCAACCTTGTATGTTACGGCTTCTCCCTGTATAGAATGTGCCAAACTGATAATTCAGGCTGGTATAAAAAAGGTGGTGTATGGCGAGAAGTACCGGATTCTGGACGGGATAGAACTGTTGGAACGCGCCGGGATAGAAGTCTTGTTTCTGGAAGTGTAGTCCTGCTTGCGGGACTTTTTTTATAAAAGGACTATTGATCTTTCTGAATTTTAGAATTAAAACATTATATGAAAAAAAATACTTTTATTGCTTTTCTGATATTTTTATGTGTAGTTACGGGTTTGCTGTTGGGTAATGCGCTTGCCCGGAGGAACTACATGAGAAACAGCATTTCCAACATGACCACATTCTCTTCGTTTCTCAGAAATATGGGAGCCGGAGGAAAAGTGGATGAGCTGCTTAATTTAATTGATAAGCAGTATGTCGATAGTGTGGATATGAAGCAACTGACGGATGATGCCATTACAAAGATTATGGCTGACCTGGATCCTCATTCCGTATATATTACAGCAGAAGAACTGGAGGAAGTGAACAGTGAACTGGAGGGAAGTTTCAGCGGTATCGGAATTCAGTTTAATGTTCAGAACGACACGATAATGGTTATTGATGTGATAAGCGGAGGACCTTCTGAACGGGCGGGAATACTGGCTGGAGATAGAATTGTGGAGGTTGATGATTCTGTTTTTGCCGGTAAGGGAATAAGTACGACCAAAATAATGAAAACGCTGAGAGGTCCTAAAAATACAAAGGTAAAAATAGGAGTGAAACGCAGAGGGGCAGAAGATATTTTGCATTATACGGTAACTCGTGGCGATATTCCGGTTAACTCTATTGATATTGCTTATATGATAGAACCGGAAGTGGGTTTTATTGCTGTAAATAAGTTTTCTACAGTTACTTATAGCGAATTCATGAATAGTCTTGCAGAATTGCGAAGCAATGGGGCTAAGAAGCTAATAATAGACCTTCGTGAAAATGGAGGCGGTGCAATGGACCAGGTAGTCTATATGGTGAATGAGTTTTTACCTCGTGGAGAAATGATTGTTTACTCTGAAGGAAGGACGTATCCCCGTACTGATTATAAAGCGGATGGTAGCGGTAGCTTTATTGAAACCCCGTTAATTGTTTTGATTGACGAATTTTCAGCTTCTGCCAGTGAAATATTTGCAGGAGCGATACAGGATAATGACCGGGGTACAATTATAGGAAGACGTTCCTTCGGCAAAGGCTTGATACAGCAGCAAATGGGACTTTCCGACGGTTCTGCCGTGAGACTTACGGTGGCCCATTACTATACTCCTACCGGACGCAGCATTCAAAAACCTTATGAACGTGGTAAGGGAGAAGATTATCAGATGGATATTATAAACCGTTATCTGCACGGAGAGTTTTACAGCCAGGATAGTATTCAGTTGGCAGACTCGTTGATATACCATACACCGAAAGGGAAAGTGGTTTACGGTGGCGGAGGCATAATGCCGGACATCTTTGTCCCTCGTGATACTACAGATAATACTCCATACCTAAATGATGTATTTAATTACGGTTATATATATCAATATGCTTTCCAATATGCAGATCGTAACAGAGCAGAGCTAAAGAAATTTGATACCTGGCAGAAGATGGAAGCATATCTGAACAAACAGCCTTTGTTGAAAGATTTTGTGAAGTTTGCTGAAGAAAAAGGCGTGAAGCCGAGGGCTGCTGAGATTAATAAGTCTAAAGGAATAATAGAACGTCAGTTAAAGGCTTATATAATACGTAATATATCAGGTGATGAAGCTTTTTATCCGTTCTGGTATCAGGATGATGTGACTGTAAAAAGAGCTTTGGAAGAAATAAAGAAATACTGATATGTCTTTTGATAAGTTGATAAGAAAATGAATTGAAAAACCGGGTATTATGATGGATTTTCTGAATCTGGTACAGGAAAGATATTCTATAAGAAAATATCAGGAAAAGGAAGTTTCTCCTGAGTTATTGGATTATGTATTGGAATGTGCGAGGTTAGCTCCTTCCGCCTGTAATTTACAGCCTTGGCATTTCTTTGTTATACAGAGCGATGAAGCTAAGGAAAAAATACGGAGTTGTTATAACAGGCCTTGGTTCTCAGCCCCGGTCTTTATACTTGCATGTGCAGACCTCTCCCAATCGTGGAAACGGAAATCAGATGGCAAGGATCATGCTGACGTAGATGTGTCTATCGCTTTTGAACATATTTGTCTGGCTGCCGCCGCACAAGGATTGGGAACTTGCTGGGTTTGCAACTTTGACGTGCAGAGCTGTATTGACTTGTTTGAACTGCCGGACGGCATGCAACCGGTTGCCATTACACCACTCGGTTATCCGGAAAAAGAAGATGTAAAACGTACTTCGCGCAAATTGAAAGAAGACATTGTGACTTATTTATAAGTCACAAGCTTCTAGTTTATTCAACAGCGGATTAGCATACATTTCAAGTATTTTCATCCGTAAGAAATCCAGGTCTTTGTTTTCCAGATCTATTTTGGATATTTGGTTGGAAATGTATTGCTCAAAGAAAGACCGTTCTTCAGATGTATATTCTTTGGCAAATCGTTGTTCCTTTTTCAGCAGGTCGTGTGCAATCTTGTTCACATTAAAAATTGCATAATTGGAATGAATTACCTTGTCTATTTCTTTGGCTAGGGATGTGATTTGTTCTTTAAATACAGTTGTTTCAGAGTTTATCTGTTTTAAC
This sequence comes from Bacteroidota bacterium, assembly GCA_023391625.1. GTDB lineage: Bacteria > Bacteroidota > Bacteroidia > Bacteroidales > Paludibacteraceae > QVMH01. Next base: position 549,543 of record JAEWAN010000006.1, read on the forward strand.
TGCTTATCTATCTCTCCGCTGATGCGGTATACCACGCGTCCTCTGTATCCCAATATTCCTACCTGCATATTTATCAAGTCATCCTGAGGTTGCTTTTTATATTCGGGGTTATCCCGTTTCAGTTGGAATTCTTTTGCTTTCAAATAGTCCGTAGGATCAAACTCGTATGATATGGTAAGAGGGCAGATATGCAACTCGGAGAAGTTTTCATAAAAATCACTGTTACTGCTGAAGGTCAGCATTCGCAGTAAGCTTTCTTGTGTGCAGTCTTTGGAGTCTTTGGAACGTCCTTCACGTTGAGCTATCCAGATAGAACGTTTCGTATCAGTGATTAAATGTCTGATGTAAGCCGATAGCTGCTGTGAAGCCTCCAACGCTTTTCTCATATTTAAGCTCCGTTTTACGACAAAACCCTTGTTTATTCTTACAAAATCTTCAATCCACGGATAAATCATTAAATTATCACCGATGGCAATTCCCATTGTATCCATGCCGTTTTCTATCATGATAAGGCAAAGTAGCACGGAATCTAATGTAATGTCACGATGATTGGATATATAAAGATAGGGCTTGGATTTATCTATGCTTTCAACCCCTTCAAAAGATATTCCTCTGGTACGGTTAGCTTCGAGGTCTTTCAGGAAAGGATAAGCAAAACGTTTCTGAAATTCGTAAGTGCTTTTTATGGAAAGTAATTCCTGTTTTAAAATATCCTTTGGCAATAGCGGAAAGAGGGTGCTTAATAAATTGATAAATTGTTTATCATTTGTCAGGCGTTCTATTACTGATGGAATTTCTTCGTCCGAATAAGCTCTGATATCATCAAAATTCATGATTATTCTCAATTATGGTATTAGTTTATCATTAGAATTATCTGCAAATATATAAATATAACCGGAGCTGCCAGCAACATACTGTCGAAACGATCCAGTATTCCACCGTGTCCGGGTATCATGTTACCGGAATCTTTAACTTGTAAGGTTCGTTTTAGTAAAGATTCGGTTAAATCGCCCAAGGTTCCGAAGATAACTATAATTTGGGTGAAAAGAAGCCATTGCACAAAACTCATGTTTAAACCCGTATCCGTTATTTGTGGAATAAAACGGAAAAACAAATAGCTGGCTGCAATGGCAAAAACAGCGCCTCCAAAGAAGCCTTCCCATGATTTTTTAGGAGAAATACGTTCAAAAAGACGGTGTTTCCCTAATGTCATTCCTACTACATAAGCTCCGGTGTCATTGATCCAGATGGTTAAGAAAACGGCCAGTAAAACAAGAGGCTGATAACCCTGGATAAACAAGATGGAGTTTAACAGTGAAAAGGGAAGTGCGATGTATATTTGTCCTAAAAAGAAATAAGCCCAGTTCTGTATGGGCTGTTCTTTTTTGCGGAATAGTTCGGATAAGATTATGAAAATTATATATAATCCATAAATAAGGAATATCTCTTTATGATTGCATATACCGGATTGGTACAAATAAAATGAGCAGAACAATATGCTTCCTCCAATAATAGCTAGTGTGGGATTTACATCAATATTCCCAGGCTTATTTGTAAGTTTATGAAATTCATGTAATGCTAAACCTGTTACAATAACGAAAAGGAGTGCAAAAGAGTATTGGTGTAGTAAAATGGCGCCTACAATAAGAATAAAAAATATGACACCGCTAATAATACGTTTTAAGGCATTGCTCATGGTAATGAATACTTGCTTTATTTTATAAGATTGTTTATTTGCAAAAATACTAAAACTTTAGTTTCATGAAATAAAAACGATGATATCTTTTAGGTTATGGGGCTTTAATGCCCGTTTTTTTATAATATCTGGTTTTGTTAATGAACGGGTCAGGCCGTTGTGTTATATATTTATACGAATGTGACTGTGGGTGGTTTTCAAAGAGATTGTTTTTTAGCAATACAGGCTGCTCATAAGGGCAGCCTGTACTACTGAATTTTTATTTTAGTAAATTATTTGTTTTCTTCTTCAGAATCGTTGTCCTTTGCGGAAGTCGTATCAGGAGCTTTTTCTTCGTTTTCCGGTTCTGGTTTGTCTTCCGTAGCCTTGTCGTTTTCCGATGTTTCTTTTTGTGACTGATTATTTAGAGCCATCAGTTCATCGTTTCTTGATTTCCAAGGCCTTTTACCGAATATATTTTCCAGATCTTCCGCAAAAATTACTTCTTTTTCAATAAGAAGTTCAGCCAGTTTATTATGTCCTTCGGCGTTGTCCCGCAGGATTTTCTTGGCACGTTCGTATTGTTCTGCAACAATATCTTTTGCTTCCGCGTCAATTAATTCGGCTGTTTTTTCGCTATAAGGTTTTGTAAACCCATAGTCTGAGTTCCCGGTTGAATCATAATAGCTTAGGTTAGGAAGCTTGTCGCTCATACCGAAGTAAGCCACCATAGCATATGCCCTTTTGGTTACCCGTTCCAGGTCATTGATAGCTCCGGTGGATGTTTGATTCAAGAAAACTTCTTCTGCTGCACGTCCTCCCAAAGTAGAGCACATTTCATCCAATATATGCTCTTTATTGGTCAACTGGCGTTCTTCCGGCAAATACCAGGCAGCACCTAACGCTTCACCTCTTGGGACAATAGTCACTTTAACCAATGGATTGGCGTATTCCAGCATCCAACTGATAGTGGCATGTCCGGCTTCGTGGTATGCAATGGAACGTTTTTCCGAAACAGTTGTTATTTTGGTTTTCTTTTCAAGTCCTCCGATAATGCGGTCTACTGCATCCAGGAAGTCTTGTTTGCTTACAAAATCTTTGTTTTTACGTGCTGCTATCAAGGCTGCTTCGTTGCACACATTGGCAATGTCTGCTCCGGAGAATCCCGGAGTTTGTTTGGCCAGAAAATCCACATCAACAGATTCGTCGATTTTAATAGGGCGTAAATGTACGTTGAATATGTCTTTTCTTTCCTGAATGTCCGGCAGGTCTACATGTATCTGTCTGTCAAAACGTCCGGCACGTAATAATGCTTTGTCAAGAATATCAGCTCGGTTAGTAGCTGCAAGTATGATGACACCGCTGTTTGTTCCGAAACCGTCCATCTCTGTCAGCAACTGGTTCAGTGTATTTTCACGTTCATCGTTGCTGCCCATGTTCGGATTTTTACCACGGGCACGGCCTATAGCGTCAATCTCGTCGATAAAGATGATACAAGGAGCTTTTTCTTTTGCCTGACGGAATAGGTCACGTACACGTGAAGCACCTACGCCTACAAACATTTCCACAAAGTCAGAACCGGACATGGAAAAGAATGGTACGTCAGCTTCGCCGGCCACAGCTTTAGCCAGTAATGTTTTTCCTGTTCCGGGAGGGCCTACAAGCAATGCCCCTTTAGGTATTTTCCCACCTAACTGAGTATATTTGGATGGGTTTTTCAGGAACTCTACGATTTCCTCAACTTCTTGTTTTGCTCCCTGCAAACCGGCTACATCTTTGAACGTGACTTTATTTGCTGCAGATTTGTCAAAAAGTTGCGCTTTTGATTTTCCCACATTAAATACTCCTCCGGCTCCTCCGCCTTGCGACATCATACGCCGGTTCATAAATACAATGAATACGATCAATAGGATGATAGGGAAGAAGCTGTAAAGAAACAGTTCAAAGTAGTTTCGTCCTTCTTTATAATCGACTACTCCGTTGAACCCGTATTGTTCTTTGGCTTGCTGAATGTATTTGTTAAATTCGTCTACGGAAGGTATCCGTACCGTTATCAGTCGGTCTTTCGAGTAACTCTCAGCCCTGTCGCCGAAAACTTCCTGCACCGCTGTTTCCGAAACTTTTGCTTCGGCTATATTTTTGGCGATGTAAACCTGTATTTTTTCTATTGATCCTTTCTGGATGTACTCCTGGAATGTGGAATACGGAACTTCTTTCATCGGTGTGGCGTCACCCCAGAAAAAAGCCCCCAGGAGTATAAATATGATTAATCCGTAAATCCAGGAGAAATTGAACTTGAAGGATTTCCCTGTGTTCTTATTGTTCCTGGGATTTTGATTCTGTTGTCTGTTTTCCATTAATTATTTCGTGTTATGTTTATACCTGAAGTTTTCTACACAAAAACCTTACCTTTTTATAAAATGTCAATCCAGGTCTTCAAACTCTGTCAATTTGGCATCCTCCCATAGATGCTCTATGTCATAAAATGCACGGGCTTCACGTTGGAATATATGTACAATGATGTCACCATAGTCCATAGCAATCCATTCTGCATTTTCTACGCCGTCCACAGCATAAGGTTTTACTTTTATTTCATCGCGTACCCAATCTTTTACCGATTCGGCTATGGCATTGACGTGAACTCTTGAATCACCTTCTGCAATCACAAAGTAACTGCATGGAGCATCCTGTAATTGCGACATATCAACACTGACAATTCGTTTCCCTTTTCTTTCCTGTATTCCTTCAACAACTTTTTCTAAAACTTGTTCTGTCTGAATCATAAAATTTTTTTGATTTATAAATATAAGTGGGTGCAAATATACGCTTAAATGCTTGAAAGCTAAAATTGATATCAAGCGTTTTAGAATAATTTTGGTTTTACTTAACAAGTGTTTATTTATTCAATGAATCCTCCTCCTAAAACTTTGTTGTCCCGATAGAAAACGGCTGTTTGTCCGGGAGCTATGGATTCTAATGGCTCTGCCAGTTCTACTTTGATACGATTGTTGGTCATGAAATGGAGACGGCTGAGGGTATTTTGCTTCCTGTAACGGATTCTGGTTTGGGTATCAAAGTCGTTTGAAAACAGCTCCTTGTCTACTATCTGGAAGTCTTTTACTGTAAATGAGTTTTTGTATAAGCTGCTCAGAGGTACCAGAACGACTGTGTTTTCTTTAGGCAGGATTTCTTTTACATATACAGCTTTGTTGAGATGAATACCTAATCCTCGGCGTTGTCCCACTGTATAAAGGGGATATCCTTTGTGCTTCCCTAAAATACGTCCTTCTTCATCTTTAAAATATCCCGGGTATATGTAGTCCTCCGGATTGTTCAATTGACTTTTTAGAAAGGGGCGGTAGTCTTCCGGACAAAAGCAGGCTCCGATACTGTCCTTTTTTGAAGCTATGTAGTCAAATCCTTTTTGTCCGGCTATTTCCCTTATTTCTTTCTTAAGGAGTTTTCCTAAAGGAAAAATAATGCGTGATAATTGTTTTTGATTAAGTCCCCATAAAAAAAAGGATTGGTCTTTATCTTTATCTGTTCCTTCTGAAATAAAAAAATGATTATCCTCTTTTACTATGTTGGCATAGTGCCCCATGGCTACTTTAGAGCAGTTTAGTCTTTCCGCTTCCTGGAAAATGAGATTCCATTTCAGTTCATTGTTGCATTTGGCGCAAGGGAAAGGAGTGCGCCCGGCCAGGTATTCCTGAACGAAGTATTGTATGATAGTTTGATGAAATATTTCCCTGGCATCAAAAACGACATGTTTTATTCCAAGTTTCCCGGCGAGGTTAGCAGCATCTTGCAGGTGGGTGTTTTCTTCTTTTTCCCAAAAACGAAAGGTGATACCAATCACTTCATAACCTTGTTCTAATAAAAGCATGGCAGCAACCGAACTGTCGGTGCCGCCACTCATGCCTAATAGAACCCGTTCCTTCATAAGGATTTTGTGAAATTTAGAAAGGGAGGTCGCTACCTTCGTCCATTCCTCCGGTGAAAGGTGGAACCTGACCAAAAGGAGGTTGTCCGGCAGGAGCGTCATTCGTTTTTTTCACTACTTTCCATGCACGTACGGAGGTGTACCAGCGTCCGTTATATTCCCGGCTATCTATGTCGAAACTTACTTCCACGTCATCACCTATAGCCATTGGGAATTGGTCGATCCTGTCGTTGAACAGGTTGAAACATACTTTACGGGGATATTGGTCGTATGTTTCCAATACATAATCCTGAGAACGCCAGGTCCCGTTTTTTCCTTCTCCGGTAGCTAAAGGTAATACCGCAATAATTTTTCCTGAAATTTCCATTTGTTTTGTTCTGTTATTATTTTAGCCTACAAAGATAATTAAAAAATCCTACGTTTTTATTGTTGAAACAGGAAGAAAACTTTAGATTTGCAGGGTGTGTTTTTCTATTCATTCATTTAAACGTAGGAGGTATGTTATGATTAAAAAATTATTATTTTTTGCTGTATTGTTGTCGGCAACTGTAGGACTCGGCGCTCAGAGCATTGACGGTTATTGTTGTAAAGATGCTCATCGTTCGGAGCGTATTAAGGAAATAGATGTTGCCTTGGCGGATATTGAGAATACAACAATTCTTGATTTGGCTATGCAGTCGCCCAAAATAACAGCGGTGCCGGAACAAGTGTCTGCGCTTGTTAATTTAAAGTGTTTGGATCTTAGCTTCAACCGGGTTTCCAGTTTTCCTAAAAGTTTTGTCAATTTACAACAACTGGAATGCCTGGATTTGTCCGGTAACCATTATTTACAGCAAATTCCGGCTTTTTTCAAGGAAATGCCGAATCTGAAGGTAGTTAAACTGGAAGATTTGAATTGGAGCGAAAGCCGGAAAGATAAAACGCGTGAACAATTTCCGGATATTATTTTTGTATTCTGATTGAGTATGGTTTGTTTTATTCCTCCTGTCTGTAAAGTCAGGAGGTTTTGTTTTTTATACAGGGTAAACGGAAATAAATGGTAATAAAACAAAAAGAGGATTAATAATGTTTATTATAAGATGGATAGCGAGGATTCTGCATTTTATAATTGCAGAATAGATGTTTATTTTTTGTAAATTTGCCTGATTCCTAAAATTAAAATAAAATGAGAGAAACTTCGGAAATTGAAATAAAAGAGATATTGGAGGCTCAACGAACGTTTTTTGCAACACAACAGACAAAAAGTGTAAGTTTTAGGTTAGAGCAGCTTAAACGGTTTAAAGCAGCCATTGTCAAATACGAGACTAAAATCGCGGAGGCTCTGAAAAAAGACCTTCATAAATCGGCAGAGGAGGTTTACCTGACGGAAACCAGTATTGTTTTAAGCGAATTGAATAATCATATAAAACATCTGAAACGTTGGGTTAAACCTCGAAGGGTTGCATCTCCTTTGGCTTTGTTTCCTTCACAAAGCAGAATTATTTATGAACCCTTGGGAGTTGCTCTGATTATGTCTCCCTGGAATTACCCCTTTCAGCTTTTAATGAATCCGTTGGTAGGTGCAATTTCGTCAGGTTGTTGTGCCGTGCTTAAAACTTCACCTTATGCACCTGCTATTGCAGAAGTGATGGAAGAATTGGTGAAAGAAACATTTCCTGCCAATTATGTGGCTGTGACTCACGGACACCGTGAGGTTAACCAGGCATTGTTGGAACAACGGTTTGATTTTATTTTCTTTACGGGTAGTCCGGCTTTGGGAAAGACCGTGATGAAAGCGGCCGCGGAACACCTCACTCCTCTTATATTGGAATTGGGAGGGAAAAGTCCTTGTATTGTGGATAAAGATGCCAATATTGAAATTACGGCAAAACGTTTGGTATGGGGAAAAACAATCAATGCCGGGCAGACTTGCATAGCTCCGGATTATTTGTTTGTGCATAAAGATGTAAAAGAGGAGCTGTTTAAAAATATAGAAGTTGTTATCTTCTCCATGTTTGGAAAAGATCCAAAAGAAAGTGAGTATTATCCGCGCATTGTCAATGAAAAAGCCGTGAAACGTTTACAGGGTTTGATGGAGAAGGGAAAAATTGTTATAGGAGGTGAGGTGGATGTGGAACACCGTTACATAGCACCTACGGTTATTGATGATATAAAACCGGATTATCCTATCATGCAGGAAGAAATTTTTGGTCCTTTATTGCCTGTAATGACTTTTGATGATATGGGAGAAGTGATTGCTTATATAAATGCGCACGAAAAACCATTGGCTTTTTATTATTTTGGTAAGAGTAAGCAGGCCAAAGAGGTATTGCTGCGTACCACATCCGGTGGCGCTTGTGTTAATGATACGCTTATGCATATAGGAAATCATAATTTGCCGTTTGGAGGTGTGGGGAATAGTGGTATGGGCAAGTATCACGGATTGGATAGTTTTCTTGTTTTCAGTAATAGCAGGGCTGTTGTAAAGACTCCTACATGGATAGATATGCCCCTGAAATATGTCCCGTTCAAGAAGTTTGACAAAATAAAAAAGATGTTAGTTTAATATAGGTATTTAAATAGAAAGGTGAAATGACTGCACAAGAGTATTTTAAGAACGATAAATTTGCATTGGCAAGCGGCGTTGAGTTGCTGGAAGTAAAAAACGGTTATGCCAAAGCTCGTTTACTGATAACTCCGGAGCATCTTAATGCTGGAGGCGTGTGTCAGGGAGGAGCTATATTTACTTTGGCGGATTTTACATTTGCCGTAGCATGTAACAGCCATAGGCAATTGACATTTTCAATTAATTCAAACATTAATTTTTTTAAGTCCGAAAGAAGCGGATGGCTGTATGCCGAAGCCCACGAAGTTTTTGACCACTCAAAATTGTCTAACTGTGAAGTGCAGGTACGGAATGAAGCGGGCGAACTGATAGCAACTTTTGTGGGAACGGGTTTTCGGAAGCCTCAAGAATTACCGTTTGAACCTTTGGATTAAAGAGCCGTTAGTTAAAAAGTGGTTGATAATCCTTATCTTTGTCGCGAGAAAAATAATCAAATCATAATTTAATATAACCAAAGATGTTTCAAAACTATCAGATTTCAAAAGATATTTATTACGTAGGGGTAAATGACCGTCAGAAGCATAAGTTTGAAAACATGCATCCGCTACCCTATGGTGTTTCTTATAATTCTTACCTTATTGTAGATGAAAAGGTTGCATTGATTGATACGGTAGATATCTGTTATGGGGATGTCTTTATAGAAAAAATACAGTCACAGTTGAAAGGTCGTCATATTGACTATCTTATTATCAATCATATGGAGCCGGATCATTCGGGTTCTATCCGGTTGCTGAGAAAGTATTATCCGGAAGTAACTATTATCGGTAATGCTAAAACTTTGGGAATGGTTACCGGATATTATGGCGTGGATGATAATTTTATGGAGGTGAAAGACGGGGAGGTACTCTCATTAGGAGTTCATCAGTTGCAGTTCTACCTGACTCCTATGATTCACTGGCCGGAAACCATGATGACTTATGACCAGTCTGAAAAAGTACTTTTTTCAGGTGATGCTTTCGGGTGCTTTGGCGCTCTGAACGGAGCTGTGGTCGATTCGGATATGAATACGGATAGATATTGGGATGAAATGGTCCGTTATTATGCCAATATTGTAGGTAAGTACGGTTCTCCCGTACAAAAAGGTTTGCAGAAGCTGGCTTCTCTGAAAATAGATTTTATTTGCAGTACTCATGGGCCGGTTTGGAAAGAGCATATTGCTAAAGTGGTTGATATCTACGATAAATTAAGCCGTTATGAGCCGTTAGAGGAAGGAGTTGTAGTGGTATATGCTTCTATGTATGGCAATACGGAACTGATGGGCGAAGCGGTGACACAAGGCTTGTCTCAGGCAGGTATGAAGAATATAGTGGTACATGATGCTTCTTTTTCAGAACCGTCCGCTATATTGTGCGATATCTTTAAGTATAAAGGTCTGATTATCGGTAGTCCTACATATTCTAATGAATTATATCCGGAAATTGATTCTTTGTTGAAAAAAATAGAAATAAGAGGGGTTAAGAACCGGGTGTTTGGTTATTTCGGTTCGTTTACCTGGGCTGGAGCTGCGGTAAAGAAACTTGCAGCTTTTGCTGAAACCATGCAGTGGAAAACGGCAGATTTTGCAGTGGAAGAGAAGCAGGGACTTAAGCCGGATAATTATAAATTATGCCTGCAATTAGGAGAAAAAGTAGCTGAAATGCTTAAATAGAAAATTATACAACTTTCTTTCATTCAAAAGCGTTTTAGATTTATGGAAGAACTAACACTGACTACACCGACATTTTTATTCTCAGCTGTTTCGCTGATTTTGCTGGCATATACAAACCGTTTCTTGTCGTATGCCCAGTTGGTGCGAACGCTGAAAGATAAATATATGGAAGACCATTCGGCTATTACGCATGCCCAGATATTGAATCTTCGCAAGCGTTTGAACTTAACCAGAAGTATGCAGATTTTCGGGGTTGCCAGCCTGTTGTTGTGTGTAGCTACTATGTTTTTGATTTATATAGGGCTGCAAACCATTTCTATTTATGTGTTTGGTATAGCTTTGCTTTTTCTGATTATCTCTTTAACGTTGTCTGTGTTGGAAATACTGGTTTCTACCAAATCACTTGAAATCTATTTGGGTGATATGGAGAAGAAACGATGATATTATTTTATAAACTCATAGAATTGATACCTCATGTATAATGGTTTTGTTCGTGTGGCTGCAGCTGTTCCGCAACTAAAAGTTGCAGATTGCAAGTTTAATGTCAGGCAGATTGTAAGCTTGGCGGAACAGGCGGAAAAAGAAAAGGTACAAGTTGTTTGTTTTCCCGAGTTAAGCATTACGTCATATAGTTGTGGTGATTTGTTTTTTCAGGACCAGTTGCAGTGGGAGGCAGAAAAAAGTCTTTCCGAACTGCTGGCATTAACCATGGCTTTAACTCCGGTTGTGATTGTAGGCATGCCCATACGGACGGGAAGCAAAATTTATAATGCGGCTGTTGTGATACAAGGTGGTACAATCTTAGGAATTGTGCCTAAAACCTATATTCCTAATAATAATGAGTTTTATGAAAAACGTTGGTTCGCTCCTGCTGACCCGCTTCAGGACTCTATTGTAATTAATGGGCGTACAGTGCCTTTTGGTACGAATCTGCTTTTTTCAGACCGCTCATTTTCTTTTGCGATAGAAATTTGTGAAGATCTTTGGGCTCCGGTTCCGCCAAGTTCAAACCATGCAATGCATGGCGCGGAGATTCTGTTTAATCTTTCGGCAAGTAACGAGCTGGTAGGCAAATCGGCTTACCGGAAAGAGCTTGTAAAACAACAATCAGCCCGTTGTATAGCAGGTTATGTATATGCATCGGCCGGAATGGGAGAATCTACTACTGATCTGGTATTTGCCGGGAATGCTTTTATTGCGGAGAATGGAAAATTGCTGGAAGAGTCGAAACGTTTTCAACAACATAATGCATTAATTGTCAGTGATATTGATGTTGAATGTCTGAAAGCCGACCGTTATCGGAATTCAAATTATGAGTCGGGTAAATCTGTCGGTTCGTACAGACTGATTAATATAGAGGGAGCTCACTACAAGGAATTTTCTTTAAAAAGAAAAATAGATAAATATCCTTTCGTTCCTTCCGGAGCTTTACGGGATGAACATTGTGAAGATATTTTTTCTATTCAGATAGCCGGTTTGGCTAAACGCTGGGAGCATACGCAGGCTCATTCGGTTGTTGTGGGAATATCCGGAGGCCTGGATTCTACGCTTGCTTTGTTGGTTTGTGTGAAAACGGCGGATTTCTTAGGCTATGACCGCAGCCGTATTATCGGGGTTACCATGCCCGGATTCGGAACTACTGACCGTACTTATACAAATGCTGTGAGTCTGATCAAATCACTGGGAGTAAGTTTCCGGGAAATTTCTATAAAGGAAGCCTGTTTACAGCATTTTGGCGATATCGGGCATGATCCGGAAAAGCATGATGTGACTTATGAAAACTCACAGGCCCGGGAGCGTACCCAAATATTAATGGATGTAGCTAACCAGCAAAACGGATTGGTAATCGGGACGGGCGATCTTTCGGAGCTTGCATTAGGCTGGGCTACTTATAATGGTGACCAGATGTCTATGTATGGAGTGAACGGGGGAGTGCCTAAAACATTGGTTCGCTATTTGGTTGATTGGGTTTCGGAGCAGATGGCTGACGATGTGAAAGCAATATTAAAAGATGTGCTGGATACTCCGGTTAGTCCGGAATTGCTGCCGGCTGCAGCAAATGGAACTATTGCCCAGAAAACGGAGGATATTGTCGGACCTTATGAATTGCATGATTTTTTCCTGTATTACTTGATACGTTTCGGATGCAGTGCAAAAAAAATATATTTTCTGGCCCAGGAAGCTTTTGGTGAAACTTATGATGATGAAACAATAAGGAAATGGCTTAAAATCTTTTTACGCCGCTTTTTTACTCAACAGTTTAAGCGTTCTTGTATGCCGGATGGGCCTAAGGTAGGGTCTATTAATTTATCGCCAAGAGGAGACTGGAGGATGCCCAGCGATGCTGTAGCTTTTCAGCTGGAAGATGAATAAACATAAAGTCTTTTTAATTATTACATTTTGTTGTTATGCCTGAACTATTTATTAATTTAACCGTACAAAGTTTTTTAGAGAGAACCCCAGTGTGGAATATATCAATAAAAGACTGGTCTGTTTCTTTGATTATTATTGTTGCGGCTTTGTTGCTGTGTTACTTGTTGAGAATTCTGAACAGGAAGGTTTTTCAGAAAATAGCTTCTAAGACAAACAACAGATTTGATGATATTCTTCTTCAGTCATTGGAAGCCCCTGTACTTTGGGGTATTTTGTTGCTGGCTATCCTTATTGCAGAATGGCGGTTGAAAATACCCGGAGCTGCACACAACATTATGTGGAAGGCTTACCAGATATTAAGCGTATTGAATGCGACTTGGTTTTTCGCCCGTTTATTCAGCTCTTTATTGGCAGAGAATGCCCGGAAAGCAACCGCAGATACCCGGACGAAAAAGCATATTGATAAAAAATTCTTGCCTTTGGCTCGGCGGGTGTTGCTTATTGCAGTATGGACTATTGGTGTTATTATGGCATTAAGTAATGCCGGGATTAGTGTTAGTAGTCTGTTAGCGACATTGGGTATCGGAGGTATTGCTTTTGCATTGGCGGCCCAGGATACGATTAAGAATATATTCGGCGGTATAACCATTTTTGTAGACAGGCCGTTTAGTATAGGAGATACGATTCGGTATGATACGATAGAAGGTACAGTGGAAGATATAGGTTTACGTAGCACCCGTATACGGACTTATGAAAAGAGACTTGTGACTATTCCGAATTATAAAATGATGGATGCCGCGATTACTAATATTTCCATAGAACCGAAACGAAGGGTGCTGATAAAGCTGGGACTTACGTATGACACAACTCCGGCTAAAATGCAGGAAGCTTTGAGCATATTACGTTCTATCCCGGGAAAAATAAAGAATGTGGATCCCAAAGACTGGTCGGCAAATTTCACGGATTACGGGGATTCCGCCTTATTGATAACGTACATATATAATATAAAGAAAGGAGCGGATATACGTGCTGTAACGAGCGATGTAAACTTTGAGATATTGAACTCTTTTAATAATGCCGGGCTGGAATTTGCATTCCCAAGCCAGACCGTTTATCTTGCGGCGAACCAGAATCCGGAAAGCGTTCCTGCCTTTGTGGAAAACGGAGAAGAGGTATCTTCAGCAGAGTCTGGCACAAAAGCATAATTTTTCAGTATAGGGTTCGATTCATATTGTTTTTAACGGTTTCTTGTTAGTTTATCCCGTCATAAAATAACTTAATCCGGCAGTATGAGGTACTTTATCTAAATGTTTTCTTTGTATATTTGTTTTTTAAATAGTTTTACATGACAGATAACGGAATGATATTGCGTACGGAGCATTTGTTTAAAAAGTATGGAAAACGTACGGTTGTAAACGATGTGTCCATTTACGTACAGCAAGGGGAGATTGTGGGTTTACTGGGTCCTAACGGAGCGGGTAAAACAACTACTTTTTATATGACCACCGGCCTGGTGACGCCTAACGATGGGAAAATTTTCCTGGGAGATCAGGATATAACCAAGTATCCCGTATTCCGCAGGGCACAGAGCGGTATAGGCTATCTGGCGCAGGAGGCTTCTGTATTCCGTAAGATGTCTGTAGAGGATAATATAAGGTCTGTGCTTGAAATGACTAAGTTCAGTAAGAAGTATCAGAAAGAAAAACTGGAAACCCTTATTACTGAATTTAATTTGGAGCATGTGCGGAAAAACTTAGGTGACAGGTTGTCCGGGGGGGAACGTCGCCGTACGGAGATAGCCCGTTGTCTGGCTATTGAACCGCGTTTTATTATGTTGGACGAGCCCTTTGCCGGGGTCGATCCTATTGCGGTGCAGGACATTCAGGATATTGTGTGGAAGCTGAAAGATAAAAATATCGGGATTCTTATTACTGACCATAATGTGGATGAAACATTGAGTATTACTGACCGGGCTTATATGCTTTTTGAGGGCAGAATCATGTTTCAGGGAACTTCAGAGGAATTGGCAGCCAATCCGATAGTACGAGAAAAGTATTTAGGACGAGATTTTGAATTAAAACGAAAAACCAGAACCGAATGAAAACCAGAAGAAGTTTACCCGTTGATGCGGAAATACAATTGTTAGAGATTACCTTGGAAGAAGTTAGACCCATTTTTAATACTTTGGTAAAAGAACGGGACTATTTTTCTGAGTGGCTTCCATTTGTGGAATATACAAAAGATCTTGCTGATACGGAGGCTTTTGTCCAGCAGGTGCTGCAAGGCGATCCGAATAATCTTACCTGTGCTATTTATTATAAAAACCATTTTGTGGGTCTGGTAGGACTGAAGGATACGGATATGCTGAATAAGAAGACGGAAATCGGTTATTGGATGTCTGCGAATTATCAAAAGAAAGGCATTATGACACGTGCCTGCAAAGCTATGATAGCTTATGCTTTTGAAGAACTGGGCATGAACCGGATTCAACTTAAAGCGGCTACCGGCAATATTAAAAGCCAGCAGGTTGCAGAAAGATTGGGTTTTAAGAGAGAAGGTATTGAGAGAGAAGGAGAATTGCATTCCCGGGGTTTCCTTGACCTTGTTGTTTTCGGTTTGTTGAGGAGTGAGTGGTCGTAAAAGTGTGTGCAGGCTTTTGTGACTTTTATTATATAAAGACATGCAAGAGGCTAAATTTACAATATTAGGTTGTGGCTCGGCACTCCCTACACGGAAACATTTTCCAAGTGCCCATTTGCTGAACATCCGTGATAAACAGTTTCTTATTGACTGCGGAGAGGGTACCCAGATTCGCCTTCGGCAAATGAAAGTAACCAATACCCGTTTCGGGCATATTTTTATTTCCCATCTGCACGGGGATCATTGTTTCGGGCTTATTGGGCTCATTTCAAGTTTTGGAATGTTAAACCGCACGGCGGACTTGCATATTCATGCTCCGGAAGATTTGGAGTTACTGTTAACCCCTCTAATTAATTATTTTTGTCCGGAGCTTCCATTCAAGGTTTTCTTTCATACTAATCATCCTACAAAACACGAACTGATTTACGAGGACCGTTCGGTTTCCGTATATTCCATCCCTTTAAAACATCGTGTTCCTACTTGTGGCTTTTTGTTTGAAGAAAAACCACGTGAAAGACATATAAAACGTGATATGATTGATTTTTATGAAATTCCTGTATCATGGATTCATAAAATTAAGCAAGGAGTGGATTTTGTTACCTCAGAGGGAGAGGTTGTGCCTAATGCCCAGCTTACTACGCCTCCTGATCCTCCGAAACGTTTTGCATACTGTTCGGACACGGCCTTTCTGGAAAGTATAATTCCTATTGTCAAAGGAGTGGATTGTTTGTATCATGAAGCTACTTTTGCGGAAGAAGAGTTGCCCAGAGCCGTAAAGACAATGCATTCAACAGCCTCGCAGGCGGCCTCAATCGCCAAGAAAGCAGGAGTAAAGAAATTAATAATAGGCCATTATTCTGCCCGCTATTCTAATCAGGATCAGATATTTAAGGAAGCAAAGTCTGTCTTTCCGAATGTTGTATTAGGGGAAGATATGACGACTTATGAATTTTAGAGCAGTTATTTTTTGATAATTAGATATAAGAAAGGCGTTTCAATTTTTATAAGTTGAAACGCCTTTCTTAGTGGATAGATAATATGATATGCTCTTTTAACGTATAGTGACCATGGTTGCTCCAAACCCATATTCTCTGAAAGAAGCATCCTGGAAATAATATTGTTTGTATCTGGTTTTTAGCAGTTTTTCCAATTCTTTCCGCAGAACACCTTCGCCTTTGCCGTGGATGAATACGATTCGTTGTCCTTTTTTATTTTTGTTCTCTTCTAATACGGCGTGAAATTTGTTTATCTGGTATTCCAGCATTTCCGCATTACTCATACCCGCTGTGTTATCAAGCAGGGCATTGATATGTAGATCAACTTCCAGGATATTCTTTTTTTGTTGCGGTTTTATGATTCTGGGTCTTTTTTCCGGAGCTTTTTCCTTGGTAAGGATGGCTTCTTTAATTTCAGCGCCGGAAATATTGTTCAATATCTTTTTTTCTTTTTCTGCGATAATGTCAATCAACATGCTGGGTTCGTCAAAATATTCATTATCGGAAAAGCTGTGAAGTTTGTAAAACTTAACCGGGCTTAGATGTATGTCCACATCAACAACGGGCTGTACGGTATATGTCTTTCCTTTTTTGAATGCGATTAGCTGCACTTGCAGGTACTCCCATTCATTCAAGTGCTCTTTTGATATGGTTGCAATAAGTTCCTGGGTATTGGGCTCAATCTGTCCGTTGATAATGCTTTTTCTGTGTCCTTTTTCTCCATTTACCAAATTGTAATATAGAAAGTAATTACTGTCATTTACCAGCATACATTCATATGAAGTGGTTTGCAGCTGTTTAATGTCTACGGGGAAAAAGGCCAGCAATACGGTTAGATTATCTCCCTCAGGTGTTTCTATGATAGGTTGTTCTGGTTCCACCTGTTGGGAAATAATTACTTCTTTGGTCGGTGTCGTTTCAACTTTGGGCTGTGAACTAAAATCCTTTTTAGGTACATTGGTTGTTGCGCTTACATTCTGTATTACAACGACTTCGCGGATTAATGCCGGAACTTCAAATCCGTCTTCGTCTTCTACATAAACCAGGTTGTTTTTTTCGTCAATTCTTTTTATTGTTCCGCCTCCTGTTGAGTTCAGGAATCGTACGGTATCGCCTATCTTCATTTTATTACCTTTTATATTATTAATCTTTGGGAATATAAAACTTATACCCTTTTACATAATAACTCATCATGAATTATTACTTTTGCACAAAAGTACAAAATTTATATTTCCTGTGAATCAGTGTAAAGAAAATCAGCTTATTTATATTGAGGATTTTGACTATGATCTTCCTGACGAAAGAATTGCCAAATTCCCTTTGTCCCGGAGAGACTCGTCAAAATTATTGGTATATAGAAACAATAAAATAGAAGAAGATGTTTTTTCCGGTTTGGCTAAATATCTTCCGGAAGAATCTTTACTGGTTTATAATAATACGCGGGTGATCCATGCAAGGATGTTTTTTGAAAAACAGACGGGTGCACGGATTGAAATCTTTTGTCTTGAACCTTCATCACCTGCCGACTATGCCGTGTCACTGGGTGCGATCCGTACTTGCGAGTGGAAGTGTATGATTGGAAATCTGAAAAAATGGAAATCCGGTCTGCTTCAACGGGAGATACGGATAGGGGGCGAATCCTGTCTTTTGACGGCAGAACTGCTTGAAAGTAACTTAAATACACATATTGTAAAATTTGCATGGGATAATGATAATGTGAGTTTTGCATCTATTCTGGAGCACGTGGGCGAACTGCCAATACCTCCTTATTTGCACCGGAGAACAGAAAAAAGTGACGAAGTGACCTACCAGACAGTATATTCGAAAATAGAAGGTTCTGTAGCTGCCCCTACGGCGGGTTTGCATTTTACACCTGAAGTTTTTGACAGTCTGAAAGAAAAAAATATCGAAACGGAAGAATTAACTCTGCATGTAGGAGCCGGTACTTTTCAGCCGGTAAAAACAGAAACTGTGAATGATCATCAGATGCATGCCGAAATAATAGAGGTAAGTAAATCGGCCATAGAACATTTGATGAAGAAAACCGGACATGTTATTGCTGTGGGAACAACATCTGTCCGGACGCTTGAAAGTTTATATTACATAGGTCTGAAACTGATTGAAAATCCTTCCACAGACTCTTTTTATATTACCCAGTGGGAACCTTATGAGAAGCCTACGGATATTCCGGCAGAACAATCTTTACAAGCCATTTTGGAATATCTGGATAAAAATAATCTGAAATCTATTCACGCATCGACCCGGATCATGATAAAACCGGGTTATCGTTTTAAGGTTGTCAATGGAATTATAACGAATTTCCACCAGCCTAAAAGCACTTTGCTGTTGCTGGTATCGGCTTTCGTAAAAGGGAACTGGAAAGATATTTACGCTTATGCGCTTTCGCACGGTTTTCGTTTCTTGAGTTATGGCGACAGCTCCTTGTTGCTGCCATAATTTGGGTTACAATGTTCTGCTTAACAACTCTTTTGTTGCATTGGCCATTGTTTTTTTTTATTTTTGCAGCGTTTTAGTTGAGAAAGGTCAAATATTTGAAACACCATAAACAGGTAATACATAAAACATGTTTGAAAAAATTATCATTCTTGATTTTGGTTCGCAAACCACACAATTAATCGGGCGTCGTTTACGGGAGCTGAATGAATATTGTGAAATTGTTCCGTATAATAAGTTTCCTGAAAAAACGGAAAATGTAAAAGGAGTTATTCTTTCCGGTAGTCCTTATTCTGTTTACGATCCGGCTGCGTTCAAGGCCGATTTGTCTGCGATTCGGGGTAAATTTCCGGTACTCGGAATTTGTTACGGAGCTCAATATATAGCTTATACTTCAGGAGGAAAAGTGCAACCTGCCAATTCCCGTGAATACGGACGGGCTAATCTGTCGTATATTGACGGTGCGGATCCTCTGTTTAAAAATATCCACGAAGGATCTCAGATTTGGATGTCGCATGGCGATAGCATAACCGATCTGCCTGGGTCTTTCAAAAAAATAGCCAGTACGAACGATGTCCTTAATGCTGCTTATAAAGTGGAAGGCGAAAGTACATGGGGAGTACAGTTTCATCCGGAAGTTTTCCATACGCTGGATGGATTGAAGTTGCTGGAAAATTTCCTGGACATCTGCGGTGCTTCACGTAATTGGTCTCCTGCTTCATTTGTGGAATCAACCGTGAAAGAACTGAAAGAACAGCTCGGCGATGATAAAGTTGTTCTGGCTTTGTCCGGTGGGGTGGATTCTTCAGTTGCAGCTGTGTTGCTGAACAAAGCAATCGGTAAAAACCTGACTTGTGTTTTTGTGGATCATGGCTTATTGCGTAAGAATGAGTTTGAAAATGTAATGCGTGATTATGAGCATTTGGGTCTTAATGTAATTGGAGTAAATGCTAAAGACCGCTTCTATAAAGCGTTGGCCGGTGTTTCCGATCCTGAAAAGAAACGTAAGATTATTGGGGCTGGATTTATTGATGTTTTCGATGAAGAAGCTCATAAAATAAAAGATGTAAAATGGCTTGCCCAGGGTACAATTTATCCGGATATCATTGAGTCATTGTCTATCACAGGCACAGTTATAAAATCTCACCATAATGTGGGTGGTCTGCCGGAAAAAATGAATCTGAAATTATGCGAACCGTTAAGACTTTTGTTTAAAGATGAGGTGAGACGCGTTGGTACGGAATTAGGTATGATGGAACACCTTATTAAGCGTCAGCCTTTCCCAGGTCCGGGTCTGGCAGTACGTATTCTCGGAGATATAACAGAAGAGAAAGTGCGTGTATTGCAAGAAGCAGATGACATTTTTATAAGCGGATTGCGTGAATGGAACTTGTACGATAAAGTATGGCAGGCAGGGGTAATTCTTCTGCCGGTACAGTCAGTCGGCGTAATGGGTGATGAACGGACTTATGAAAATGCAGTAGCTTTGCGTGCGGTTACGTCAACTGATGCTATGACGGCAGACTGGGCTCAGCTTCCTTATGAATTCTTGGCGAAAGTTTCCAATGAAATAATTAATAAGGTAAGAGGAGTGAATAGGGTTGTGTATGATATCAGCTCAAAACCGCCTGCAACAATTGAGTGGGAATAATGATATTTTCGTATTGATTCCTATAGAATAATGATAGATACCCATTCTCATATATATGATGAGGCTTTCGATGCGGATCGTGAAGAGGTGATATTGCGAGCTAAAGGAGCCGGTGTAACAAAAATTATTCTTCCTAATGTAGATGATGAATCCCTGCCGGGGATGTTGCGCTTGCAACAGGATAATCCCGGTTATTGTTATGCAGCGATAGGTCTGCATCCTACAAGCGTGAAAGAAGATTATCATGCTGCTTTGGAGCTGGTGGGGAAAGAGCTGAAGATGAGGGATTATGTTGCTATCGGTGAGATAGGTATCGATTTGTACTGGGATAAAACGTACTTCAAACAACAGGAATTTGTGTTCCGACGTCAGATAGAATGGGCGTTGGAATATGGACTTCCTGTCATAATTCATGTCCGTGACTCTTTCCGGGAAACAATGGATTCATTGTCTTCTTTTCGGAATCAGGGATTGACCGGAGTCTTTCATAGTTTTACCGGTACGGCGGAGGAAGCTGCGGAAGTGATAGATTTCGGAGGATTCCGGTTAGGGGTAAATGGAATAGCTACATTTAAAAATTCTCATTTAAGGGATGTTTTGCGGTCGGTGGATATAGAGCATATTTTGTTGGAAACAGATGCTCCGTATTTAACTCCGGTGCCTTTCCGGGGAAAAAGGAATGAAAGCAGTTATCTGCGATATGTCGCGGAACAGTTGTCCGCTGTTTACAATATGTCTGTGGATAATATCGATCGTATTACGACAAAAAACGCACTAAATACATTTAAAAAATTGTTAAAACCCTTTTAGGGTGAAATAAAAGGGAGCTAAATCGCGTTCTTAAGCAAGAGAAAAAAGAATAAATGTAATCGTATTTCATAATTTTTTTTTATCTTGCGCCCAATTTCGGAGAGGTGCTCGAGTGGTTGAAGAGGCACGCCTGGAAAGCGTGTATACGGTGTGGAACCGTATCGAGAGTTCGAATCTCTTCCTCTCCGCAATTTGATTTGTACAACATGAAATAATAAAATAAAAACAAAAAATCAGAAATCTAAAAAGACAAGAAATGAAAAAGGTATTTGCAATTTTATCAATCGTGGCAATTTGCAGTTATGGAATTCCCGTTAGTATATTGGCGCAAAACGAAGTAGCTTCAACAGAAGTTGATTCTGTAGCAGCTGCTAACGATTCAGTTGTAGCTAATGAAAACATAGAAGTAGTTAGTTTATCCGTTGCTGCAGAAGAAATAGAAGAAGGTGGTTTACATAAAAGCCTGAAACAAAAATTTATTGAAGGGGATGCTATCTGGATGACTCCTGTGGCTCTCTGTTTGATTCTTGGTTTAGCTCTTTGTATTGAACGTATTGTTTATCTTAGCCTTTCTTCAACTAACACTAAAAAATTATTACAAAACATAGATGACGCCTGGGATAAAGGTGGTGTTCAGGCTGCAATGAATGTATGCCGCGATACTCGTGGCCCTGTTGCTTCTATTTTTTATCAGGGACTTTCTCGTTATGATGAAGGTGCTGATGTAGTTGAAAAAACAGTAGCAGCTTATGGTGGCGTTCAGCTTGGTTTGTTAGAAAAGAACCTGACCTGGATTTCTTTGTTTATCGCTCTTTCTCCAAGTTTAGGGTTCTTGGGTACTGTAATCGGTATGATTCAGGCTTTTGACAAAATCCAACAAGTTGGTGATATCTCTCCTACTGTTGTAGCAGGTGGTATGAAAGTGGCTCTTTTGACAACCGTATTCGGTCTTATCGTAGCAATGATTCTTCAAGTATTTTTTAACTATATTCTTACATTGGTTGAAGGTTTGACTAATGACATGGAAGATTCTTCTATCTCATTACTTGACATCGTTGTGAAACATTCTGAAAAATAATCCAATCTTTTGTAAAGAATAAATTAAATTATGAACGATAAAATATTAAAAATAGCCACCAATATTTTTACTATTTTACTTCTGATAGTATCGATAGTTCTGGTAGGTATGATCTACATTGGACCATCTGAAGAAATTATCAATGAAGTAAGTGGTGACAAGTCATTGGTCCCCGGAGCTACAGATGCTCTGATCTATTGGGTATATGCATTGCTTATCGCAACGGCTTGTGTAACAATTATATTTGCTGTTGTAAAATTTGTCAAGAATTTAATCTCGAATCCTAAAGGTTCCATTAAGACTATTGTTACTCTTGTTGCTTTTGTCTTGATTTTTATTATCACTTGGAATCTGGGATCTCCTGATAAAATATCTATCCTTGGATACGAAGGAAACCAGAATGAAGGTTTTTGGGCGCAATTGACAGATATGATTATATATACGTGCTACACTCTATTTGCTTTAGTAGTTTTAGCAATTGTCGGAAGCCGTATTTATGTAAAACTTAAATAATACAAAACGGGGAATCTAAGTTTCACGAATTGTAAAAATATTATATGGGAAAAAAGAAAAGAAAAGTACCGGGATTAAATTCGAGTTCAATGGCCGATATCTCGTTCATACTTCTTATTTTCTTCCTTGTAACAACTAGTATGGATTCAAGCAAAGGATTGGCAAGACGTTTGCCGCCACCTTTGCCTCCTGAAGTTAAACCAGAAGATATTAATATCAAAAAACGTAATATCTTTGTGGTGAAAGTTAATAGCATGAATCAGCTGTTAGTTCAAGGGGAAATTATGGATGTGACACAACTCCGTGCGAAGGCGAAAGAGTTTATCAAGAACGAATATGATGATCCGAATTTTCCTGAAGTTACAATGGAGACTATAGAGTATCTGGGTGAGGTTCCCGTTACAAAAGGACATGTAATCTCACTGCAAAACGACGTAGATACTCAATACCAGACCTATATTGAGGTACAGAATGAACTGATCGCTGCGTACAATGAATTACGTAATGAATATGCCCAGCAACGTTTTAACAGGAAATTTGATGATCTTCCATTAGAGTTGCAGAAAGCTATTCAGAAAGTATATCCGCAAAAGATTTCAGAAGCAGAACCTAAAAATTACGGAGGAAAGTAAAATATGGCAAAAATTAGAAAAGACCAGCAGAGAGAGACTCCTGAAATGAGTACCTCATCATTGCCTGATATTATTTTCATGTTTTTGTTCTTCTTTATGATGATTACTACAATGAAGGAAGTGACTTATAAAGTAGTAATCCGTCCTCCTCAGGCAACTGAAGTTCAGAAGTTGGAAAATAAATCATTAGTACGTTATGTATATATCGGAAAGCCTACTCAGGAATATCAGAAGGTATTCGGTTCTGAAACACGTATTCAGTTGGGCGATGCTTTTGCAGATATTAATCAGTTGGAAGATTTTATCGTACGTGAACGTAGTGCGATGAATGAAGAAGACCAGAATATGATGACTGTTTCTATTAAGGCAGACAAAGATACCCGAATGGGTGTTGTTACTGATGTGAAGCAGGCATTACGTAATGCTTACGCATTGAAAATTAATTATGCTGCAGTGCAAAAAGCGAATAATTAATTTTTAGATTCAAATAATATAAAAGTCAGGCCGGAATTTTCCGGCCTGACTTTTTTTATAATATTTTTATAGCTTTTGGAGAAGATCGTGCTGTTTGTCTTATTTTTGTTTAAATAGCTTTTTTTACGAGTTGTAACCTTTATAAATCAATACTTATGAAATTGAAACATTATTTTCTGGGGATATTATTTTTAGGGTTTACCTGGGGAACTTCTGCCCAGAATAATTACAGGCATGGCTATATCATTACTAATGATAATGATACGGTTTATGGCTGGATTGACTTCCGTACAGACCAGCAGAACTTTCTCCGTTGTAGTTTTAAATCCTCTCTGGATGAGGTTTCGGTGCAGACCTATCTGCCTTCTCAAATAGCTGGTTATCGTTTTATTGAGGAAGGTAAATTTTATGTAAGCCGGACTATTCATTTAGAGAATGTAACTTTTAATCAGGTCTTTTTAGAATTCTTGCTGCAAGGGAATAAAAATTTGTATTATTATAATGATGAAAAAAGCTTAGTGGAATATTATTTGTTTGAGGATGAGTCGGGAAATATGATTCCAATATCAAAAAAGCCGGATGAGTTATTGGCTGTTCTGGGTGACAGGGAACGTTTTTCCCATATGGATAAAGCTACTTATGTGACGATTCAGGACAATAAATACAAGGGAGTCCTTACTTATTTGTTTAAAGAGCAGCCGGAATTGAAAAAAGATATAGAGCAGCTGCCTTTTAGACGTGCGGAAATGGTTGAGTTAGCCAAAAGCTACCATGATTTGACTTGTGAACCGGGGACGGAATGTATTATTTTTGAAAATGATTATAAACGCCGGTTTGCTGAGGTTGATTTTTCTTTGTATGGAGGGGTACAGTATGCTATGTTTTCTACCCGTCAGGTCAAGGTGGGCTTTGAAACGGTTTATCCGGTGAATTCTTATTTCCCTGTTATTGGTGGTCAGATAAATTTATTTGCTCCACGCTGGACTCGTTTTGTAGGTTTGCAAATGGATCTTTCATTAACTGGGTTGAGCGGCACGAATGACATGACGCAGGAGTTTAAAACTTATTGGCATCATGAGAAGTATAGCATGAGAACATTGATGTTTGATGGCAAACTGGGTGTAAAGTTCCAATATCCTAAAGGTCGGGTTCGTCCTACATTGGAAGCCGGAGGAAACTTTGTCGCTTTTTTTGACCGTTTTACTACTTCCGAGATTACGACGACAAATAAAATTTCCGGTTCTGTAAAAACACGAACAGAAGATAATAAAATTCCAATGGAAACAACTTACTTTGGTTGGCACTGTGCTGCCGGACTGAATTTTATGTTGAATGAAAGCAGTTTTATATTATTCCGGGTATCGTATGAGGATAATTATGGATATGGCTTTTCGTATGATATAAATGGAGCTGAAAGAACTGATTATTACGATAGAATCAGAATGTTGCAATTAAAAGTAGGATATAGTTTTTAAAATCAAGTTATTTCTTGTTTTAGTTCACTTTTTATTTTGAAGCAGAATAAAAAAACGGGAAGGTTATCCTTCCCGTTGCCATATATAACTGAATTTGTATTCTAACTTATTTCGCAGCAAAATAAGTGGAGCTTTCTATCGCCTGACGGAATGCCACTACACCGTTAGCAGAAAGTTCTACTTGCTTTTCTTCCCCGTTTGGCATATATACGATTGCATTTTCATCCTCTATCTTGATCAGTTTCACAGAATCTTGATCATTAACAGAACTCCAGATGTTTGATTCTTCATCATAAATAAGGCTCATTTCTTTACCTTGTTCATTAGTGATGTTATATCCGTTTTCAGTTGTTTCAACGGTGTATAGGCCATTTTCGCCCTGAACTTCTTTAACGGTACCTGCCGCCAACGGATTGCTTCCTGTCCAGAATTCAATTGAGTTTACTACAACGACGTCTGCAAATACGCATAATTCATATACAGGTAAAATCCACATAGCAATGAAGACCAGTTCATTTACCCACTTATTTCCAATGGTGTTGTTCCATGAATATAGTTTGTTTGATAATCCGAAGGATCCGATACATGAGGTTAAGGAAATACTACCTACAAGTGTCAACGCAATAGCTACTGTAAAAACTTTCTTTTTCATAAATAAGTGTTGTTTAAAATTTGTAATTATGTAACAAAAGTACAGAAAAATAGTTGTATTTATCTGTATCTTTTTAAAAGATATGGAATTAAAAATATTTCTATGTATAAATAACTTAGGGATAATCATTATTGCAAGTCTTGTTTGATGATTTCCCGTATGAACTTGATATATTGGTTTATTTTGTGTGGATGTATTGTTAGTAATATTCGGTAAATAAGTTTCAAAGGAACTTTGTACTTGGTGAACTTATGAAGTAGAATGTTTTATGTAGCTTAATAATATTTGAATGTGTTTTTTCATTACGGGTGTTCCGATAATCATTTAAATATATTTTAGGGTGCCTAAAGGTCTTTAAAATAAAGCTCTGGTGTTTTTTGCATACTTAGGTTTGTAAATGTCTGGGGAAATGATGGGGTGTATTGGAGATATGGCTGATTTAGAGAGTGGCTATGTTTGTGATAAGGTTCGGTTTAAGATAAATGGAGGTGTAAATAAAAACAAAACACCCGATTATTTTTAAGATAACCGGGTGCTTATATTTTTATTAGTTTAGAATTTATATCTGACACCTAATGCAAATCCGGACCAACTAAATCCTACGTTTGTATTGCTGCTTGTGTGGAAATACAGGCCGGGACGCCAATCCAGTGATAATTGCAAAGGAATATTGAAGTTGTATTCAATACCTATTTGGCCTAATATTCCCGCAGTGAAATATCTGTCCCACAAACCTAACCCTATACCAGGACCGGCATACCAGTTGAATCCCGGTGCAAGGGCGGACAAATCCCATACCCATTGATAAGTTCCAGCAACGTTAAGTCCACCACCGAAGTCTATACCTAAGTCGGCTTCTATCCTGTTAGCATTGCCTAATGTACGTTGATAAGAAACTTCTGCCCCATAACCAAGACGAAGACCGATTGCATTGCTTTGAGCATTTGCAAGTGTAAAACTACCGGCGATTAAGACCAGTGCTAAGATTACTTTTTTCATAATTTATTGTTTTTTAGTATTTGTAAAATTTTCATTCTTTTTGGATTAAATAACAAATAAAGATCAGATTTGTTTATTTATTTGTACAAATATTTTCGTTTTGACTGATTAATTCCAATAATTTAGATACGGCATCTTCTTCCGGAATATTGCGTTCCACGCAAACCTTCTTTTTATAGAGACTTACTTTTCCGCGTCCAGCTCCTACGTAGCCGTAATCGGCATCTGCCATTTCTCCCGGTCCGTTTACGATACAACCCATGATAGCTATTTTTAGTCCTTTTAAATGAGAGGTTTGTTCTTTTACACGTGCTATGGTTTGCTGCAGGTTGAATAAGGTACGCCCGCAACCGGGACATGAAATGTATTCCGTTTTACTTATCCGTACACGGGTTGCCTGTAAAATACCGAATGCAATAGAGCAGATTTGCTCCGTACAGATAAGATTGTTTTTATTTCTCAGATAAATGCCGTCACCGAATCCGTCTATGAATAAAACCCCCATATCGGCCGCCGCCTTGATTTGTAAATCGCTTAATGTTCTTTCATCATATTCACGGGTTATAATTACGGGAGCTGTGATTCCGGCGTTTAGTAATAACTGGAATAGAGCCCGTAATTCTCCTACCGGATTGGAGTGGTTGCTTTCAGCAAGGATAACTATGTTTTTCCGGATGTATAGTGCTTTTAGTATTTCAGGCGTTACTTCCGGATATTTTAATTGCAGAAAAGCCACGGTGGTTTTTGAATCTATTTCGTTTATTTCAGATACAGAGTAGATGGGGTATGATTTACCGTTTTTGTCTGTAATCTTTTTGTCTTCAGTGAAACAGTATTCCGGTTGCAGGTTTCCGTTTGTCCGGCCTTCTGTCATAACAATGGGAACCTGTTCCCCTCCTATATCATTAACCTGATGGGTATTCCGGCGTTTATATTCAAGGTAGGAGTATGCCAGGTTAGTAACTCCATTTATAGGAAGGTGGTTAGCTCTTTCTTCAATATGAGATACCAAGGTATTGGCTACCGGAATTTCAAATTCCGGATCTTCACTTAAAGAGACCCGAATCGTGTCGCCCAGTCCGTCGGCAAGCAAAGCTCCTATACCTGCTGCTGATTTTATGCGTCCGTCTTCTCCGTCTCCGGCTTCCGTAACTCCCAGATGCAAAGGAAACCTGAATCCCTCTTTATCCATGGCCTCTACAAGCATTCGGACTGTGTAGACCATGAATACGGTGTTTGACGTTTTCATGGAGATTACAACATTTTGAAAGTTTTCTTCTTTACAGATGCGTAGCAATTCCATGCAGGACTCCACCATTCCTTCAGAAGTGTCGCCGTAGCGGTTCATTATTCTTTTGCTTAATGAACCATGGTTCACTCCGATACGTATTGCTGTTTTATGTTTCTTGCAGATGTTTAGTAACTCTGTAAACCGTGAGCGTAAAACTTCATATTCCTTTAGGAAATCCTCTTCCGTATAGTCCGTATCATCGTTTTTCTTTTTGATACTTTCTACAAAATTTCCGGGATTGATGCGCACCTTCTCTACATATTGTGCCGCAAGGAATGCAGCGTTAGCATTGAAGTGGATGTCCGCTACCAGTGGAATATCATAACCTTTATCACGTAAAGCGGAATGGATCTCTTTCAGGCTTTCTACTTCACGTGTCCCTTGTGTGGTGTACCTCATTAACTCGGCTCCCGCTTCCATAACCCGGATACATTGGTTTACAGAACGGTCGATGTCATTGGTATCGGTATTAGCCATTGTTTGTACCCGAATGGGATGATTGCCTCCAAGGAGCAGGTTTCCGATTCTGACCTCCTGGGAATTACGTCGTTTGTAGTTAAACTGATTTACAGGCATTTGCAATATTGAAATTTGAAATAACAAAATTAGTGTTTTTTTTATAACCTTGATGTTAACGGGATTAATTAGTTCGTGTCGGATATTATTAAAAAAATGTTTTTTATTTATTTACATTCTATAATACAGTGCTTCACGATAAAAAATTTATCTTTGCAAATCCATAGGAGAGAATAAATATATGATAACTACCTTCATCGTTGAATCCATTCAAACCACTGGAAAGTATTTTCTGTTAATGAGAAAGTCTTTTTCCAGACCGGAGCGCGGGCGTATGTTTATGCGTCAGTTTGGAAAAGAAATCAGTAAATTGGGCGTACAGTCTCTTCCTATTGTTATCATTATTTCTGTATTCATCGGGGCTATTATGACGATACAGACCAAACTGAATACGGAAAATCCTTTATTGCCTGCATATAGTACAGGCTTGGTGACACGTGACACTTTGTTGCTGGAATTTTCTTCTACGATTATGTGTCTTATTTTGGCAGGGAAGGTAGGTTCTAACATAGCCTCCGAAATCGGAACTATGAGAATCACGGAACAGATTGATGCATTAGAAATTATGGGGATAAATTCGGCAACATACCTTATTTTGCCCCGTATCCTGGCTTTTGTCATTATGATGCCTGTTTTGGTTATTTACAGTATGGCTGTGGGATTGCTCGGGGGGTATTTTGTCGGTGCGTTTACTGATATTATAACAGTATCTGATTATCTGCTCGGAATTCAGTATGCATTTATTCCTTATTATATATTTTACTCATTGGTAAAGTCGCTCGTATTTGCATTTATCATTTCATCCGTCGCTTCATTTTATGGTTATTACGTAAAAGGAGGTGCTCTGGATGTAGGTAAGGCCAGTACCAATGCGGTAGTGAACAGTAGTGTGCTGATCCTGTTTTTTAATCTTATTATTACAGGACTGATGTTAAATTAATTCCATGAATCAATAGTTTAAAGTTTATGATTGAAATTAAGGACGTCGTAAAATCTTTTGATGGAGTGGAAGTGCTGAAAGGAATTTCTGCTGTTTTTGAGCCCGGCAAAGTCAATATGATTATAGGTGCGAGCGGTTCGGGGAAAACCGTGTTGATGAAGTCCATCATCGGGTTGCATCGGATAGATAGCGGGCGTATAGAGTATAATGGGCGGAACCTGCCTGATATGCGAATGAAGGAAATCCGTCTTTTGCGGCGTGAGGTGGGGATGTTGTTTCAGGGAGCTGCGCTTTTTGATTCGTTAACGGTGCTTGAGAATGTTATGTTTCCTTTGGAAATGTTTTCTGCTTCTGGTTATGCCGAGATGAAGGAACGGGCTCATTTTTGCTTGAAACGGGTGAATTTGGATGAGAAAACTTTTGACCTTACGCCTTCCGAAATTAGCGGCGGTATGCAGAAGAGGGTAGCTATTGCCCGTGCCATAGCTTTGCAGCCCAAGTATTTGTTTTGTGATGAACCTAATTCAGGCCTTGATCCTAAAACTTCATTGGTGATTGACCAACTGATTTCTGAAATTACACGGGAGTTTGATATTACAACCATAATTAACTCGCATGATATGAACTCAATTATGGAGATAGGGGATAATATCATTTTTATAGCTAAGGGAGAAAAGGTATGGCAGGGAACGAAAGATAATATATTCCATGCTAATAGCAAGGAGTTGGATGATTTTGTTTTCGCATCCGATTTGTTTAAGAAAGTAAAGGCAACGTACAATAAATAAGAATTATAGCCGATAGGCACTTGTTTTTATATTTTACATCAAATAATATGAAAGTTATATCCTATAATGTGAACGGAATAAGAGCCGCTTTATCAAAAGGGCTTTTGGAGTGGATTCAGCAGGAAAATCCGGATGTATTGTGTTTGCAGGAGACCAAAGCGCAACCGGACCAGATTGATCTGTCTGTTTTTTCCGGTTTGGGTTATTCCGGTTATTTGCATTCTGCGGAAAAGAAAGGATATAGTGGAGTGGCTATTTTTACAAAAGTAAAACCGGATCAAGTTGTTGTAGGTATGAACCATCCTTTGTATGACTCGGAAGGACGGGTAATCCGGGCTGATTTCGGAGACGTTTCCGTAATGAGCGTATATGTGCCTTCCGGTTCTTCTGGGGATGTACGTCAGGCTTTTAAAATGGATTTTTTGCGGGCTTTCTTGCCTTTTATAGAGGATGTAAAGAAAGAACGTCCCAACTTGATTGTTTGCGGTGATTATAATATATGCCATAAGCCTATTGATATTAATCATCCGGAAAGGCAGGTGGGAGTTTCCGGCTTTTTACCGGAAGAACGATCCTGGATGGACGATTATGAAGCCAGTGGAATGGTGGATTCTTTTCGGGTATTTGATCAGAGTCCGGAAAGGTATAGTTGGTGGAGTTATCGTGGCGGAGCCCGTTCGCGGAATGCCGGATGGCGTATTGACTATCATTGGGTGACGGAACCTTTACGGGACAGGCTTGTGTCTGCTTCTATACTCACAGATGTGGTCCATTCGGATCATTGCCCTGTTTTGGTGGAAATCAAATAATGCAGGTAAATAATAAAAAACAATAAAAGCAGAGGTAAGACCTTAGAAATAAGGCGAAATGTTCTTATTTTTGTTCGCTTTAATACATTGTCATCATCTTTATGAATACAAAAACTTTATATCTTATATTGCTTTTCTTTCCGCTTGTCTCTTTTTTGTCCTGTAATAGGCCACAAAGTACGGAAACCGAGTATGTGGCGGATAATCCTAACTTTGTTTCTCTGACATTTGCGGCAATGGACAGCATTCCCGGGCTTGATAAGGCTGTTTTTACTTTGGAAAATGATACTTTACTTAAAGACTCCGTCATTGTAAATCTGGACTCTCTGCCTTTTCAGACAAGGGTGGACAGCGTGTATCCTACATTCTATTTTAAGAGTACATCCGGTTCTTTTATTTATTCCAACGACACTATTTTTTTAACAGGAAATGATACGATTGATTTTTCAGAGCTGGTTTATGTTCATAATATATCAGCAGATGGGACTAAGTCTGTAACTCATCCTGTAAAAGTAAATGTGCATCAGGTTGAACCGGAACTATACGTATGGAAAAAGTTGTCTGATAATGTCATTCATTCTGATATAATAGGAAGCCAGCAGAAAGTGGTATTTTTTAAAGATTCTTTCTTGTATTATATATCTAATGGCATAGAAAATGTTTTGTATACAGCTGTTGATCCTGCTGGAGAATGGAAAGAAGAAACGCTTAAATTCACTTCCGCTTCTTCTTTTGGGTACAATTTTCAGTACATGGTAAATCATAATGGAAAGTTGTTTGTAACAAATAATCAGAAAGAACTTTATTCTACGACAAATGGAAAGAGTTGGGCAAAGGTTGATGTTAAATTTGAGGGAGGAACTTTGTATAACCTGCTTTTTTCTTTGCGAGGCAATTTATGGGCTATCAGTGAATCAGCGGAAAAAACATATCATTTTGCAAGTTCTCCGGATGGGATAACCTGGACTAAAAAGTCTTCACTGCCGGGAGGTTTCCCTGTAAGTAATTATGCTTCGCTTGTTTTTCAGTCCCGTTTAGGAAACCCGAAAGCTATTGTGCTGGGAGGTAACGATGAAAACGGGGTTTTGAAAAAGCAGAATTGGAGCACAGAAACTGGAGATTATTGGGTGAATTTGGGTAAAGAAGATAACACTTTGGGACCGGTTGCCGGAGCAGCGTTGATTCAATATGACGGTAAAATATTAATGTTTGGTGGAATGGGTAGTGACAATATGGTTACTAAGAATTATTACCGTGAGTCGGTGGACCAGGGTCTTAGCTGGTTCGTGCCGGATACGGCCTATAATAAGTTGCCTGAGGATTATGTCCCGAGGAGTTACCAGTCTGCTATTGTAGTGGAGAAAGATAAGCGCATTTACCTCATCGGAGGAAAAGATAATGCAAATACCTATTTTGATGTGTGGACAGGTAAATTAAACCGGATGTCTTTTGAATAATAGTTTGTAACCCCGGTTTTGTTCTCTGATTTATGTTCAGAAATCATCCTGAAAATATAAATTCTTTTCGTTTCCGCAGGTGGAGTCGTGCGGGTTATGCTATTTTCCGTAGCCTTTCCTGTAATGTCACCATCGGAAAGGTTTGTTCCTCCATTTGTGAGATGTCATTCCGTAAATCGGGAATGTTGGCTCATGATCTGCATGAACAGTATTTAAACAATGCATATGTTGCAGATGATGATGGTTCTCCTGGTTCAGACCCGTATTTTTCGGTTCTTTTTGTTCTTGAACAGTTATTAGGCGCTGTTATCCTTACTAAAAAGGCTGTAGTTCCTGCAGTCGTTGTTCGTATTTTATTTTATATTATTTGTAAACCCGCGGTTGGTATAAGATCTTCTTATACCAACCGCTTTTTTTATGTAACATTATGAGAAAAATTTTTATCTTTTGTGTGTTTTCATTGTTCTGTTGCAATTTTATTTTACCGCAGGAAAATGCTATGTCAGTGGAATTGACAGATGTAGAAGTAAATGCCAATGCCCGGAAACTTTATTCTGAGCTTGGGCGGATATTGACTGTTATTGATAAAACAGAGATAGATTATGCTGCAGTACAAACAATTGATGAACTGTTGGAATATGTGGCGGGGCTTGATGTCCGGCAACGGGGAACAGGAGGTGTTCAGGCTGATATTTCCATTCGTGGAGGATCATTTGACCAGGTGCTTATATTATTAAACGGAGTAAATATCACCGACCCACAAACCGGGCATTATAATCTTGATATTCCTGTTGATTTGGATGATGTAGCCCGTATTGAAGTGCTGCAGGGATCATCGGCACGTGTACTTGGCATCAATGCTTTTAGCGGGGCGATTAATATCGTTACGGAACAACCGGATAAGAAAGAGCTATCCTCTAAAATAGCGGCAGGGAGTTTTCATACTGTGACGGAGAATCTGTCTGCTGCCTATAATTATCGTTTGTTTAATGTGTTTGCCTCCGCCTCCCATCAGCAAAGTAACGGTTACCGGGATAATACGGATTATGATATGTCAAATGCTTTTGTTCATCTGAATCAGGATACCCGTAATGCCGGGAAATTCGGTTTACAACTGGCTGCCCAGCAGAAATCGTTTGGGGCTAATGGTTTTTATTCTTTGGCATATCCTAATCAGTTTGATCATACAAAAACATTTTTTTCTGCGTTGACCTGGTCGTTTCGCAAAGATAAATGGATGGTTGATGCGCAGGTTTACTGGCGGCAACATCATGATCGGTTTGAGCTTTTCAGGGATGGCGAAAATGCCTCGGAATGGTATACCGGGCATAATTACCATCAGACAGATGTCACCGGTGGTAAGGCTACAGCCTCTTATTTCTCCGTTGCCGGAAAATTTACAGCAGGACTTGAACTACGCAATGAACGTATATACAGTAATGTGTTGGGGGAGCAAATGGCGAAGTCTAAAAGGGTTCCCTTTGAAAAGAATCAGGTGTTTACACATGAGGCACAACGTTTATTAAGCGGATTTTATCTTGATTATTCTAAGACTTTAGGTCGTTTTTATATTTCGGCAGGAGGAGCGCTTAATCACACCCATGCTTTTGGTATGCGCTTTTTCGGAGGAGCGGATTTGGGATATGAGTTGAACCGGGATATTCGTTTTTTTGCTTCATTTAATTCTGCGGTACGTTTGCCTACGTTTACTGATTTGTATTATAGTAGTGCTACACAACTTTCCAATCCGGATCTTCAACCGGAAAATTCAAAAACCCTGGAACTGGGAACAAAAATACTGAAACAAAAGTGGTCGCTTGAAGCCTGTGCTTTTTATCGTTGGGGAAATAATATTATAGATTGGGTTAAGCTGCCGGATTCCATTCGTTGGGAAAGCCGTAACCTGACTAATGTAAACGCTTATGGAGTGGATGTTACATTTAATTATCGTTTTGACCATGCTGTTTTTCGGAGTTTCGGAGTTGTTTATTCCTACCTGCAGTTGGATAAAAAGGCGGAAGGATTTGATTCTAAGTACGCATTGGATTATTTAAAGCACAAACTCTTGGTTTCCCTGCATCATAACGTATGGAGTAAGTTGTCCGTTTCATGGAAAGCTTCGTTTTTAGACCGTTCCGGTGATTATGCCGACTTTCAGACAGGGGAAACAATGGAATATAAACCTTATGTTTTATTGGATGCACGTTTGTGCTGGACGGATAGGAGGTTTGATGTTTTTGCAGATGTAAATAATATCTTTAATACTCAGTACACCGATTATGGCGGATTGCCGTTGCCCGGTATTAATTGTAATGTAGGGGTGAAGTTAAAAATAAATTAGGTCGTTATTATTCCAGGGAAAAGGGATGAAGTAAAGTGTGTAAATAAAATATAGCCGGATTTTTCCGGCTATATTTATGTATGGAAAGGAATGAAAAATCAGATTTTATATTTATCTACTTCTTCCATTTCAAAAGATTCAATATAAGTTGCGTGTTTACGGACTTCAGCTTCACCATAGTTCAGATAGATTTCTGCTGATTTGCGGAACATTTCATTCCGGGTAGCATCTAAAATAAGCAGATAACTCATCAGAATATGTCCTGCCATTTCAACCAACCGGCGTGCCTGGAAATCCAGATATTCACTGTTCTTAGGAGCTGTAACATGAGCTACTGCTTTTTCGTACAGATCGGTCATTTCGATTAACCGTTTGCGCATTGAATCGAATGCCGGATTAATAGGCATGTTTTCATATTCACGGATTCTTTTCAGGTAAGTTCCGGTTGTTACGTGGCGAATGGCAGCAACAACTTGTAATTGGGAAGTTCCTTCGTAGATGGTGAGAATACGTGCGTCACGATACAGACGTTCACAAGCATAGTCTTTCATGAATCCGGAACCTCCGTGTACCTGAATACAATCGTATGCGTTTTGGTTAGCATATTCGCTGGAGAACATTTTTAGCATAGGAGTGAAAGCGTCCGCCATTTTCTGGAACTCTTTGTATTCTGCTTTTTCTTCCGGTTCCAACTTGCGTTCCTGCTCGATAGCTTCATAAGCTTTATAAACATCGACAAAGCGGGTTGTTTCATATAACAATGCCCTTGAAGCATCTAATTTCGCTTTGATTGTAGAAACAATTTCGTATACGGCAGGGAATTCAATGATTGCTTTACCGAATTGACGGCGGTCTTTAGCATAAGCCAGGGCTTCTTCATAAGCAGCATGTGACAAGCCGACAGACTGTGCTCCAACACCTAACCGGGCACCGTTCATCAGGGACATAACGTATTTGATTAATCCCATGCGGCGTGTTCCTACCAATTTAGCCGGAGTGTTGGTAAACACTAATTCGCAGGTAGGAGAACCTTTGATACCCAATTTGTTTTCGATACGGCGTACTTTGATAGTATTGTCGTGTTTGTTGTCCGCTACAAAGTAAGATAATCCTCGTCCGTCGCTTGTTCCTTCTTCAGAACGTGCCAAAACCAGTTTAATGTGGGCGTCCCCGTTGGTAATAAAGCGTTTTACTCCGTTAAGGTACCATTGATCTTCTTTTTCGTTGTAGGTTGCTTTAAGTTGAACGGCTTGTAGGTCTGAGCCGGCGTCCGGTTCAGTTAAGTCCATTGAGCAGGTTTCGCCTTTGCAAACACGGGGAAGGAATTCATTTTTTATCTCCTCTGAAGCAAATTCGTAAATTGTTTCAGCACAGTCCTGTAATCCCCATATGTTGGCAAATCCGGCGTCAGCACGTGAAACCAGTTCCGCAGCCATGACATAAGGAATCATGGAAAAATTAAGGCCGCCGTATTTGCGCGGTAATGCCATACCGTATAATCCAGCCTGAGCCAGTGTTTCGTGGTTTTGCTGTGTTCCAGGCGCATAAACAACCCGGTTGTTTACTACCTGTGGTCCATCGTGGTCAACTCCTTCCGCATTGGGAGCGATGATGTCTCCACATATTTCCCCGATGATTTCCAGTACTTTTTCATAGTTGTCTATTGCATCCTCAAAATCGCGGGATGCATAGTCATATTTATCTTTATCAGCAAAATTGCGCTCCTTGAGTGTAACTATTTTTTGCATCAGTGGATGCGAAAGCTGAAATTTTAATGCGGGATTGTCTGTATAGAAGTTCATATTACTTGCTGTTTTTCTTATAATATTTAATCATTTTCGGAATAACTTCCTCAATTGTTCCGGTAATTATATAGTCGGCTATTGTATTGATAGGAGCATTCGGGTCGCTGTTGATTGAAATAATCATAGAGCTTTCCTGCATTCCTGCTATATGCTGGATTTGCCCGGAAATACCGCAGGCTATATACAACTTAGGACGTACGGTAGTTCCCGTCTGACCTATCTGGCGTTCATGTTCGGCCAGTCCTGCGTCTACCGCAGCACGTGAAGCTCCCACTTCGCCTCCCAATACATCTGCAAGTTCATACAATAATTGGAAGTTTTCAACAGATCCT
Source organism: Bacteroidota bacterium (assembly GCA_023391625.1). Classification (GTDB taxonomy): domain Bacteria; phylum Bacteroidota; class Bacteroidia; order Bacteroidales; family Paludibacteraceae; genus QVMH01. The sequence continues at coordinate 586,499 of JAEWAN010000006.1, forward strand.
ACACCATATCCTCCGGCCACAATGATTGGAGCCGATTTTAAATCAATTTTTGATTTTTCCATGTGGCGTTCAATTACTTCAATTACAAAGTCTTCATCAGCCACATATTTGGATACATTTAGTTTTTTTGTTTCGCCTTTATAATTTGGGTCTTTTATTTCTTTTTTCATTACGCCTTCACGCACGGTAGCCATTTGAGGGCGGCAATCCGGATTGACAATGGTGGCAACGATGTTGCCGCCAAAAGCCGGACGGATTTGATAAAGCAGGTTTTCATATGTTTTACCCTGTTTTTTATCTTCATAGTTACCTATTTCCAGTGACGTACAGTCTGCTGTTAAACCGCTGAACAGAGCAGAAGATACACGCGGACCTAAGTCACGGCCTATGGATGTAGCTCCCATTAGAGCGATTTGAGGTTTTTCTTCCCGGAATAAATTTACCAGTAATGAAGTATGTGGTAATGAAGTATAAGGCGCCATGCGTTTGTCATCAGCCAGATATAAAACGTCTACGCCATAAGGAAATACCTGTTTTCCAACTTCATCCAACTGATAACCGGCAGCAACTGCTTCCAGTTTACAGTTTAGCTGATCTGCCAAAGATCGTCCTTTGGTCAGCAGTTCCAAGCTGACATCACCTACAATGCCATCTTCAATTTCAAGATATACAAATATATTGTTCATTTTATTTCATTTTAAGAATTTGAATTCAGTGTTCTGATTCTGTTTATCCAATCGTATGATTAGCGATTAATTCTTTCATCAGATCCTCTATCTCGTTGTCGGCAGGTGACAGTTTCTTACTTTCCTTCGCTGTGAAAACTACGCTTTCTATTTGTTTTACTTTAGTTGGCGAGCCGCTGAGTCCCAACCATTTTGCATCATGTTCTATATCATTTACTCCCCATTCGTTGATGTTGAGGTAAGAACATGTGCTGTACAGATTGATATAATCGGCATTTGCTTCTTGTTTTTCAGTAGGCGTAGCGGCACGTTTGTATTTCAATGTCAGTTTGGCGTTTCGCGGGCGGCAGGGGGCTGCAGAACCGTTGACGGTAACAAGCATAGGCAATGATCCTTTAACTACTTCCACGCCTCTTTCCAAACGACGTTTAACTGTGATTTTTCCGTCTTTTACATCCTGTATCTCTTCCGCATAGGTAATTTGAGGCAATCCGAGTTTTTCTGCTACCTGCGGGCCTACCTGGGCGGTATCACCGTCGATAGCCTGGCGTCCGCACACAATCAGGTCAACCTGTCCCATTTTGCGTATGGCGCAAGAAAGTGCATATGAAGTGGCTAATGTATCGGAACCGGCGAATTCACGTCCGCTCAAAACATAGCCTTTGTCGGCTCCACGATATAAACTCTCACGAATGATTTCCGCTGCGCGGACAGGTCCCATCGTCAGGACACTAACGGTTGCACCTTCTATTTTTTCTTTTAAACGAAGTGCCTGTTCCAACGCGTTTAAATCTTCTGGGTTAAAAATGGCTGGAAGAGCAGCACGGTTTACCGTACCATCTGCTTTCATGGCATCCTTTCCCACATTGCGCGTATCCGGCACTTGCTTGGCAAGAACTACAATGTTGAAACTCATTTTTTGTATTTTAATGGTTAAATAAAAATTTGTCTTGAAAATATAATCCCCAAATATACATTTTTTTATTCAGCATGCAAGCAGTTTTTGCACATTTTCACAGAAGTGTGCAAGGAACGTTTATTCTTTGTTACGGATTTTAAAACCTCATTTTCAGGGAGTTTACAGATATCCTTTTTGAGTTGAAGCCGTTTATGTCAGGATGGGCAGCTTCACATTTCTTAGGGGTAAATCTTTTATTTTGGAAACAAAGTTGTACTTTTACATATTATAATGTATCCTTATCATTATGGGGATACTGATATTAAGAAGTTGGCAGACAAACTGAAAAATATGAAGACCGAGATTAGAATATGCCGGCTGCAATGAGATTAAAAAGGAATGATTTATGATAAATTATGAACAAAGGTTGGAAGCCCGTGATATAAAACCTACGGCTACCCGGATACTGATTTTTAAGGCAATGCTGAACTTTTCCCAGGCTTTCAGTCTGGCCGATGTGGAAACGGAGCTGGACACGGTAGATAAGTCTACTTTGTCACGTACCATTCATTTGTTTCATGAAAAGCATTTAATACATAGCATTGACGACGGGTCGGGCTCTATTAAGTATTCTGTTTGCAGCGAAACCTGTAGCTGTTCGCTGAAAGACCTGCATGTTCATTTTTATTGTAATCGCTGTAAAAAGACCTATTGCCTTGAAAGCATTTCTATTCCTTCCGTACAATTGCCCCCCGGTTTCCTTTTAAACAGTGTGAATTTTGTTATGAAGGGGCTTTGTGATTCCTGTTCCAAATTTGCAACTTAGTTGCACGCATTAGTTCTTAATTTTGTCATCGTAAAACAATAAAAATAAAATACGATGTCAAAAGAACATATCCATAACCCGAATGTCAAATGTCATTGTCACGATGACAACGTTCTGCATGTAGAAGAAAAAGAAGGGGCTGCCTGGAAAAAATACATTCCGTCTATCAGCAGTTTCATTATTCTGGCTATAGGCATAATATTAGATCACGTTGTGTCAGCCCGTTTTTTCGATGGAGCTGCCCGTGTGGTTTGGTATGTTGTAGCCTATATCCCGGTTGGTTTCCCCGTGATAAAGGAAGCGTTTGAAGAATTGAAACATAAGAGTTTCTTCAATGAATTTACTTTAATGACTATTGCTACACTTGGAGCTTTTCTGATAGGGGAGTATCCGGAAGCTGTGGCTGTAATGTTATTTTATTCGGTCGGAGAATTGTTTCAGGATTCTGCAGTAAATAAGGCTAAGCGAAATATCAAAGCTTTACTGGATATCCGCCCGGATGTTGCTACCGTATTTCGTGACGGAGTTTATCAGCCCGTTTCCCCCGATACGGTTTCCATAGGTGAAGTTATTCAGTTGAAAGCTGGGGAAAAAGTGCCTTTAGACGGGGTTCTATTGTCTCAGGTTAGTAGTTTTAACACGTCTGCATTGACAGGTGAAAGTAAGCCCTCCACTATCCGTGAAGGTGAAAGCGTGTTGGCAGGGATGGTGAATCTGGATAAAGTTATTGAAATAGAAGTTTCACGGAAATATGAGGATAGTTCTCTGGCTAAAATCCTGACAATGGTACAGGAGGCCACCTCCAGAAAAGCGAAAACTGAGTTAATGATCCGGAAATTTGCTAAAATTTATACTCCTATTATATTTTTCCTGGCCTTGGGGATAACCGTTATTCCTTATTTTGTCGTTGAAAATTATATTTTTAGCGAATGGCTGTACCGGGCGCTTGTTTTTCTTGTGATTTCCTGTCCGTGTGCATTGGTTATTTCTATTCCGTTGGGGTATTTCGGAGGTATTGGGGCGGCTTCCCGTCAGGGTATTCTGTTCAAGGGAGCAAATTATCTGGATCTGATGACTAAGTTGAATACGGTGGTGATGGATAAAACAGGTACTTTAACCGAGGGTGTTTTTAAAGTACAGGAGGTTGTATCGGTATCCGGAGATTCGGATTCTTTGCTTGGAATGGCTGCGGCTATTGAAAGCGTATCCACTCATCCTATTGCAAAAGCGATTGCCGGAGCAGCACGGGATTCGGTTAGCAAATATCATGTTACGGATGTGGAGGAAATTTCCGGACGGGGATTGAAAGGAACTATAGATGGAAAGGTCGTTTTGGCCGGGAATACCAGGTTAATGGAACAAATGGGTATTCATTATGACAATGTTGTTGATAAACTGGTGGAAACAACTGTGATTCTCGCCATTGACGGGCAATATGCCGGATATATTGTAATTGCAGACCAAATTAAGGAAGATGCTGTTCTGGCGGTCCGGCAGATTCAGGAGCAGGGGATTGAAACGATTATGCTTAGCGGTGATAAATCCTCAATAACCCGGAAAATAGCGGAAGAAATAGGGGTTGATAAAGCGTATGGTGATTTATTGCCCGAAGGGAAAGTGGAACATCTGGAAAAACTGAAATCTGAGAATAACCGTGTTGTGGCTTTTGTCGGTGATGGAATAAATGACGCTCCGGTACTTGCTTTGAGTGATATTGGTATTGCAATGGGAGGTATGGGGTCGGATGCTGCCATTGAGGTGGCGGATGTAGTTATTCAGACAGATCAACCCTCCAAAATTGCTACGGCTATCCGGATAGCAAAGGCGACAAAAAGTATTGTGGTGCAGAATATTGTATTGGCGTTTGGAATAAAAGTGATTGTTCTGGTATTAGGTGCCTTGGGAATTGCCTCCATGTGGGCTGCTGTGTTTGCCGATGTTGGGGTTGCCCTGCTTGCCATATTGAATGCTGTTCGGATATTGAGGAAGAAGTTTTAAAACGGATTTGCCTGTGAGTATGAAAAATCTGGATACGGACGGTAGATAGCCAAATCTTAGGATTGCGTTCAATGTCCGAATATAAAAATGGAAGAACCTCCGCACTTTACAATAAAATGCGGAGGTTCTTGTTGTTGTGATATTACTCTAGGGGTTTTCTTTATTCTATTATTATTTTTTCAGTTTTGTTATTGGTTTTGACTACGTAAATTCCGGATTGAGGTATTGTAATACGGGTATTAGAGGTCTGTGCGATGCGGCGTCCGGTAGTGTCGTACACGCTGACGGATGTGATATTATTTCCTGTGATGATAATATCATGTCCTTGTACGAAAACAGATTCTTCCATTGAGTCTGTGCTTTGCAGGGCTGTGCTGCCGCTTTCTGTCCCGTGCAGGTCAAATTCTTTCCAGTATGGGTGTGAAGCATATTGACTCAGGGCTTCAGCCGGAACATATACAGGAATATCACGGTTTACGTTGTGGAATGTGTATTGCTCGATAGACGGAGGTGTTAACGCCCGTACAGTTATACTTTTTATTTTTGTATTGTCTGCAAAACTATTGTTTCCGATGCGGGTTACTGAAGCAGGTAATTCTATGTTTTCCATGTACATACAACCCATGAATGCAGCGATACCTATTTCATTCACTCCTTCAGGCACCTTGACGGTTTGCAGGCTATGACAGTTGAAAAAAGCGCGGTCGCCTATGCGTTTAAGGTCGCTATTGGTATTTTGCCAATTTATGGATTGAAGTTTGTAACAATTTTCAAAAGCACGGTCGCTTATTTCCTGCAAAGTTTCGGGTAGGGTTACGGAACCGAGTGCGCTACACTCTGCCAGACTCTTATAGCCGATGTGTTTCAGAGTAGAGGGGAACATGACGTTTTCAAGTCGGTAGCAGTTTTCAAAAGCTTCGTCCGCTATTTCTTCGTTGCAGGCTTTTGTCATGTCAATGGTGCTTAAAGTCTTTTTAGATAAGTTTAAAAGTTTAAAACCGCTTTCATCTATTTCACCTCCGGTAAAGGTAACGGATTGCAATTTCTGTGGAAGATACGCTACAGAGGATAAATAATCGGTGCTTGTTTGAAGTATTTCACAGGGGGCGGTTATTTCTTCAAGGCTTGAACATTCTGCCAATAGGTCTGTGCCACATGATTTTACTTCGGAAGCTTTCCATATGAGTGATTTCAGGTTATGACATCCGTCGAAAACATAATCTCCCATTTCATTTACACTTGCAGGGATGGTAATTCCCGTCAAACCGCTACAATAGGAAAATGCTCCACTGCCTATTTTTGTAATATTCTCAGGGATATTTATTTGGGTTAATCCGTCGCAACCTCTAAAAAGTTCATCCGGTATTGTTTTTACTTTTTCTCCTATAGTAGCAGATGTAATAGTATGCCATGCAGGTTCCTGGGTGTTACAATTGATAGCATTATAAATGACTGTCGTTAAATTATTGCAGTTTGAAAAAGAAGATCGTTCTAATTCTGTCAGATTTTCCGGAATTGTAATTGCTGTTAATTTACTGCAATCAGCAAAAGCTTGTTCACCTATTTTTGTTACGCTTTGGGGGAGATTTACTTTCGTTAGTTCATGGCAACCTTCGAAAAATCGTTGAGGAATTGTTTTTACAGTTTCTCCCAGTTTAAGGGTAGTGATGCTTCTCCAACCGGGCGTACTCCAACCTAAATTGGTCTCATTTATTATGTTTGCAGCATTATAGTTCAGTGTTCTCAGGTTATTACATTCACTAAAAGCTTCGTTACCGATAGATGTAACACTGGCAGGAATGGTAATTTCCGTTATTTTATTACATCCGTAGAAAAGGCGTTCGGGAATGGATTCTACTTTGTCGCCTATTGTAAGGCTGGTTATATTGGTCCACCCTGTTTGTGAAGAATAATTTTGGTAGCTGCAGTTTATAGCCAGATAGTTTAGTGTTTTTAAATTGGGGCAATTGCTGAATATATATTCCGAAAGATTTTGAACGTTTTCTCCTATTGTAAGGGAGCTTATAGCTTCTCCCCATTCCAGATAGCTTTCGCCGCAATTTACGGCATTATATTGTATTGTTAGGTTTTGGCAGTTTATAAAAGACTGGAGCCTTTGAAGCCCTTCGGGAATTATTATGGTAAAGTTACTGATCCCTTCAAAAGCATAGTTATCTATCCTTACTGTACTATTTGGAATTGTGTACACTTTTTGTTTGTACCCGGATGGGAATTTTATTAAATTTTGTTGTTCTTTATCGAATAATACGCCGTTTATAGATGAGTATATCCTGTTTTCTTTGGTTACTTCGATAGCGCTTAGGTTGTTGCAGCCTTCAAAGGCATCGCTGGATATAAAATCTACATTTTCGGGGATATGAATGGATTCCAGACTGATACAGTAACTAAAACATCCGGTTCCGAAGCTTGTCAGACTTCTCGGTATGCTTACCGTTTTCAGTTGTCCGCAATCACTGAAGGCATAATTGTCAATGTATCGTATATTTTCCGATATGTTGACGGATAATAACCCGTTACAGTAGCGGAATGCATCAGTTTCTATTGTTGCTACTGTGTAATTTTGCCCGTTGTAATTTACGGTTCCCGGGATAGTGATATTGCCTGTGTAATTTCCAGATGTTACGCTTACTTCTTGTTCTCCGTATAGATTGTAGTAGATTCCTCCGGATTCAAAATCATAAGCCCATGTACATGTGCAAAACAGGGTAAATAAAACAGTGAAAAGTAAATGTTTTGTTCTCATAAATAAATAGTTAAATGATATAAATTATAGATTCTTATACTTGTGGCCGGATATAGGATGGAAGGATATTCTTGTAGCGGAATCATTTCTATTTTGTATGACGGAGCAAAATTAGAAAATAATGATAATGATTCCTGTTTCATATGTGCCTGATACTATTATATTATAATTATTAATTAGATCCTTTTTTTTCTCAAGGAAGTTTGTTGAGTGTGGTGGATATGAGTTGTTTGTCTCACTTAGCTAAAAGTGGCGTGGGATGTCTGGACAAACTGTGTTTTGGAATTGAGGAACGAAAGCGGTTGATGACGGCAATCTTGTATAAAAAAAGATAGTCCGGAAAATTTCCGGACTATCTTTAAAATGCGTATGTATGGTTTCTTTTATGGATTATCGAATAAAAGCGAGTCTATTTTATCCAGTTTTTATTGTGTATCTTAACTTTATCAATGTCATAGTTAATATCTTCAGGATAAGGGATTTTTATAGTATAGGTTTTCCCGCTTTTATTGTCCAGTTTCCGGTCACGTATCCAGGGATTGAAGTATTTTAATTGGACATAGGTTGTACCGTTGTCGGCAGCCCAGTCAGCCCAGTCTTCAATAGAGGTGTTTACAACAACATTCCGTGTTCTTACAGTGTGGTAAAAGTCTTGTTTTTTAAGATTAAATCCATATTTCTGCGGATTAGTCAGCATTTCTTTTGCTGCCAGTAACCGAAATACGTATCGGCTGGTTTCCTCGTTTAAGTACAGATCAAAGTAATCTTTGGCATTCTGTTGTTCCAATTCGGTGGAAATACGGTTTTTCCCCGCATTATAAGCCGCAGCAGCAGTAATCCAGCTATTATAGAGTTCATAGGAATCTTTTAAATATTGGCAGGCAGCAGCGGTTGATTTTTCTATGTGGAACCGTTCGTCTACCTGTGTCCCTACTTCTAACCCATATTCTTTACCGGTGGAAGAAAGGAATTGCCAGAATCCGGCTGCTTTGGCCGGGGAAACAGCCCGGGGATTGAAGTAACTTTCTATAAGCGCCAGGTATTTAAAATCATCGGGCACATTATTTTCTTTCAATATAGGTTCAATGATCGGGAAATATAGGTTTGCTCTTTTTATCAGTAAAAAAGTTGTACTGTGCATAAAGGTAAATGCAAGCATTTCGCGGTCAAATCTTTCTCGCAGGTCGTGCCGTTCTAAAGGAACAATTTCTCCTGCAAAATCCAATTGTTCGGGGATGGGCAGTGATTTTACTTCCTGTGGAGGGTAGTTGTCTCCATAGTGTTTGTTCTGGTCTTCTGCGCATAAAGGCAGGGCAAGTATACTGAAAAAGATCAGTGTTACAGGTAAAAACCGGAATATGTTATTTTTTAAATTCGTCATGATTGTGAAAAGAGTTTTTGTTGTTTAAAACAGGTTGTTACAAAACAGTGCTTTCTTTTTTAATCGCATAAAGCGTATAAATCACCACGTGGATTTATCAATAAAACAGGAACTGATGATTTTTTTATTAAATGCTGTTCCTTCGGACCGAATATAATGTCGTCCAACCCGTAATCCCGTGAAGCAGATAAAAGTACTATTCCGAAATGATTATGTTCAGCTTGCAACACAGCTTCTTTTTCCACTTTAAAACTATCCCCTTTTGCTTTATCCAAAGTGTAGTTTAGTTGGAATTTTTCAAACAATTGGATCATTTTTTCTGCTGTGGTTTGAGCCTTTGAGCCATAGTCATTGGCCAGCAATATCTGGATAGAGGAATTACAAAAACGGCCGAATGCAGATGCAAACTGAGCCTTTTCATATTCTTCTTCTAAAAAAGTTACGGGTACCATGACTTTGTCCGGGTTCAGCAGGGGAAATGAATCTTTATACAGCAAATAAGGTATGCGTAATCCCCGGCACGCATTTAATTGTTTCTGAATGAGTCTGGGAGTTTTATCCGGCAATTGTAGAAAAAGAAAAGAAGCCTCAGTTTCTTCACAGATATTTGTTAGTTCAGACAGTCTTTCCGGTCGGATTAATAAATTAATATCCGTCAGATTTTCCTTTTCGAGGAAGTGGTTCAGTTCGTCTTTTGTTGAATTTATCTGTGTCTCGTTCTCAACCAAATAGAGTATGGCAAACTGCTTTTTTAGTGATTTGCTGAGGGAGTGTGCACTGTGAATCATGTTCGTAGCGCTCCTGGACTGATGTATGTAGGCTATAATCATTTATTCTTGAAAATAGACACGTTTCACACGGCGGGAAACGCTGGTTAATATCTCATACGGTATTGTTTGTAGTTTGGAAGCAAGTTCCGATATGGAAATGTTTTCACCGAATATTTCCGCTTCGTCCCCTTCCCGGGCATCTATTTCGGTAACATCTACCATACATAGGTCCATACAGATATTCCCGATCAACCTGGCTCGTTTTCCGTTGATGACTACTTCCCCCAGTCCGTTTCCTAAACGTCTGTCCAGTCCGTCGGCATAGCCTATCGGTAATATGGCAATCCGGCTTTGATGGTCTATTTTGCCTTTTCGGTTGTATCCCACCGTTTCTCCTGGTTGTATATCTTTGATTTGTAGGATGATAGTTTTCAGAGAGCAGACTTGCTTTAAAGGTTGCTGTGGTAATGCACTTATTCCGTAATGGCCTATTCCCAAACGCACCATGTCAAACTGATATTGAGGGAAACGCTCTATACCGGAGGAATTTAAGATATGACGCATGATTTTGTGCGGAAAGGCTGCGGACAGTTGGTCGGCGCATGAGGTAAACGTGGCAACCTGTTGTTCTGTGAAGCTATCCAGAGCAGGATCGTCGGAACCTGCCAGATGTGAAAAAACTGAACGTATTTTCAGTTGGTTCTGATTCTGAAAACGTTCGATAAGGGCTGCTATGTCTTTCTCTTCAAAGCCAAGCCGATGCATGCCGCTGTCTATTTTTACATGAACCGGATAATTGGTTATACCGAGTTTTTCTGCATGCCGGATAAATGCATCCAGCAGACGGAAGCTGTATATTTCCGGTTCCAGGTTATGGTTGAAAATCATTCCGAAACTTCCTTGTTCCGGATTCATAACTACGATTGGGATACGAATTCCTTCGCGTCGTAATTCAGCTCCTTCGTCAGCCACAGCTACAGCCAAATAGTCACAGTGGTGATGCTGTAATGTACGGGCTACCTCCACCGAACCGCTTCCGTAAGCGAAAGCCTTCACCATGCTCATCATTTTTGTTTCGGGGCGTAGTTTGGAACGGAAGTAATTCAGGTTGTCAATCAGGGAATTGAGATTGACTTCTAAAACTGTTTCGTGCGATATTGACTCCAATTGGATGGAAATATCCTCAAAATGAAATGTGCGCGCTCCTTTTAGAAGAATGAGTTCATCCCTAAACTGGTGGATAAGGCCGGAACGTAAGAAATCATTTGTGTCTGTGAAAAAGTAGGTTTCCGAAGCTTCAAAATTATCTTTGTGGTCGGAAATTTCTTTTCCTATCCCGATAAAACGTTTAATGTCCTTATTTTTAATTAGTTCAGCTACCTGTTGATATAATTCAGCTGCAGGGAATCCGCTTTGCATTATATCTGAAAGGATAATTGTACGCGATAAATTTTTATCGGTAGCCAGCTGTTTCATAAAGTCCAGTGCAATGTTCAGTGAATTTAGATCGGAGTTATAACTGTCATTAATAATCAGGCAATTACGTACTCCGTCCTTTACTTCCAGCCTCATTCCTACCGGTTCTAACTGCAACAGGCGTTCTTTAATTGTTTTAGTATCTATCCCCAGATATAATAATACGGTGATGCAATGCATTGCGTTTTCAATGGAAGCTTCATCTGTAAACGGTATGGTAAAGTCGATATTTTTCCCTTGGTATGATAGGGAAAGAGAAGTATTGCCGTTTGTTTTTTCGATATGGAGAATTCGGACTATGGCATCATTTGATTTTCCCCAGGAGATTAAGTCTGCCCCTAATTTTTCTTGCGCTATGGTTATATCCAGCAGTTTATTGTCTTTGCAGTATATTAAAACCTCGGCATTGGTAAAAAGTTTTAGTTTTTCCTGTGCTTTTTGTTTCAGGCTCAGAAAGTTTTCCTGGTGAGCATCTCCCAGGTTCGTGAAAATACCAATGGTAGGATTAATGATAGGCTGTAGCCTTTTCATCTCTTCCGGTTCGGAAATACCAGCCTCGAAAAGGCCTAATTCCGTGTTCTCGTTAAGTCCCCATACCGATAAAGGAACTCCTATTTGGGAATTGTAACTTCTTGGTGAGCGTACAATCCGGTAGTCCGTATGCAATAGTTGGTATAACCATTCTTTAATAATGGTTTTTCCATTGCTTCCGGTGATTCCTATTACCGGAATGGTGAGTTTGTGTCTACGTTCGGCAGCAACAGCCTGCAAGGCTGTAAGCGTATTTTCTACGGGCAGGAATACCGCATCCTTCATTTCCTTAAATTCCGGTAATAATTCATTTACAACAAAGAAGCGCACCTGCTGTTTATAAAGTTCGGCAATGTATTTATGTCCGTCGTTTCGTGGAGTACGGATAGCAAAAAACAGGCTGTCTGCAGGGAAAGAAAGCGAACGGCTGTCTGTGAGCAGCCATTTTATTTCTGTATCAGGAATATAACTGTTATCTGTATTGAGTATTGATGCAATTTGTTTTAGATTCATGGCCTAAAAACTTTGAATTGAAATATGAAACACAAAAGTACATTATTTTTTATAGCGGTAGTGTTCTATTGTTTTAAAATTAAATAAACAATCAAAGTATAAACGGGGAAAACCATTTATACTTTGCCGTTTTCAAAAAGAAAGGGGTGTATATGCAATCAGGTCTAATTTACATTCGCAAATTAGACCTGATTCTTATTTTTTCAATAAATTGTTTATTTTTTTGTCCAGTTGGTTTATATCAAGGTCTCTGCCTATGATATTCCCTTGCTGATCCATTAGAAAAGAAGTCGGGATTTTTTTTACATTATATTGGGCTATGTATGTTCCGTTTTCGTCACGTACACATATCCAGGGGATGTTTTCTGTAGAAATTTCCCAAAGTAAGCGGTTACGGTCTATTGAAACCTGGTAGATTTCCAGCCCTTTGTTATGATATTTGTTATATAGCTCCCTGAGTGCGAATGTGTAGTCAATGCTTTCAGACGTTTCATACGCCGAGAAGTCTATCAACACAACTTTACCCTCCAGGTCGGACAGTGCAAGTTCATTGTTGTTTCTGTCCGGCAAGCGGATGTCTATATATCCTTTAGCATATTGCATCAGCTCGTTTAACGCCAATTTATCTTTGATTTCTTTTTTTCTTTTCCATTCTTTTTGCTTTATATCAAGTATTAGGTTGTATATGTTTTTTGTCCGAATGTCTTCCGGCTTGTAAGCCTGATAAGCGGTAGCTACTGTATTCCAGTAAATTTCATCCTCTTTGTTGTAAGGAGAAAACAGGTATTGGTTGTTGAGCTTCTGGTAAAGGGCAAAGTATGCCGTTGGTGAACTGGGAGCACGCATAATCATTCGTTGTGCTTTTTCCTTATGTGCCTTGATGTCGTTTTCTATTTCTTCAAGTTGGGCAGTAAGTTGGGACACTTCCTTGTCCTTAGGCAAAGCACTGATTTTTTTCTGGATATTAATGACGGATATACGTAGTTGCTTGATATTTTCCGATTCTTCAGAACCTTCAATATCATATTCAGTAGAGAATTCAGGTAAATTGGCCGTTATACGGATTGTTTCGGTAGAGTCTACGGAAAAAGTTATTGTTTTATTGTTTATACGTAACCGGTAAAAATCAGGCGAATCCGGTCTGTCCCCTCTTAATGTGAAGTCGCCTTTTTTAGACAGCTTTACGGAGTCTATAGTATGGGTTTCGCTCAATCCCAAATGATCCAGGTATATCATTTCCCGGTTAGCATTGTTTACCGTTCCTTCTATTTTAAATGAGTTCTTATGATTACAGGAAATAAATGCGGATATTGTAAGAATGATGATAAGTGTTTTTTTCATGAATTTCTTATTATTGATTTTATCAGGACAAAGTTATATGTAATTTATCAGAAAACAATCAGGACCTATTTAAACTTATGCTTTACGCCCGGTAAAGTCGTCCATTGTAGAATAAATACCCATGCCTTTACCTACAATCCGGTCAAATCCGCGCATGCCCAGTAATCCTTGCATAAACCTCACGGTGCGCCAACCCCATGGGTGGCTGATAAATATTTTATTTTTTTCTATTGCCCGGATTATTTTTAATGACATTTTTTCCGGTTCAATGATAGGAATTTTAGACCGTACTCCTTCAAACATGCCGGTACTCATGTAGTAAGGGCCTACAGTAGTGACATGTATGTTTTTCCCCAGTTTCTCCATCTCGAGACGCAGGCTGTCTGACCACCCGATTATAGCCCATTTGCTGGCTGTATAGACAGACATTTTAGGGTTGGATATCATGCCTGCCAGAGAAGCAATGTTGCATATATGGCCAGAGTTCTGCTCCATCATATCTTTTATAAATTCCAGTGTTATATACATGGGAGCTTCTGCGTTGATAGACATTGTTCTGTTGATGTCTTTATCCGTATGTTCATGGAAATATCTGCCTACCACTATGCCTGCATTATTGATGAGTACATCAATGGTTCCGATGTCATTTTTCACAGCAGTAGCCGTATTCTTTATTTGTTCCGGTTGCGATACGTCCACTTGATAGGTTTTTACTTTGCCTAACGGAGCGAGTTCAGATACTGTTTCTTCCATTTTGGCCGGATTTATATCCCAAATTATTAATTGTGCTCCCCGTTCAAGTACCAGCCTTCCCATGATTTTACCGATACCGGAAGCTCCTCCGGTTATCAGTACTTTCTTTCCTTGTAGATTGCTCATGTCTTTTGGATTTAGATTGAAACCTATAACTACAAATATAGTGAGATTTTTTTATTGCTTTTCTGTTAAATATTTCCAAAAACGTTTAGGCATATGTTGGCGTTGCAACTTGAGGTTGGTTCGTTCCTTTATGGTCAGCGAATTGAAGTACCCTTTCCATAGTTCCTGGAATAGCTTTTCATCTTCGGCCATCAATTCCTCGTTTAATTTTCCTTCCGGGAAACGTTGTTCTGTATCCAGGGTGATTTCCGTTACATTATTCATGTCAAAATAGTAACCATAATCCCGTTTGGTATCATAAATAATCCATTTCTGATTGGAGAAGCGGTCTATAAAATAATCAATGGCTAAAGGCAAAGCATTGTGTACCGGAGAAACCGGAGCAAAAAACATATTGTCTGCTGTTTTCTGAAAGCGTACGAACTGCATGAGGCGGAGGCGTTCCTGGCTTACTTTTTTTGCAACCTGCTGCATTTCCAGCACGTCCGGATCTGCAAAATTCATTTCTATGGAATGCCGTGTATCAAAGACCTTACGTAAATACCGGAATATAAGTTCATCGCTCTGTTCCAGTTCAGACAGCCAGACATATGTAAGCATGTTGCAGGCGCTTTTCGATAATTTTTTTTGTACGGCGCTCCATACGCGGGTAGCTCTGTCCTCCTGGGTGATAACCGTGTAACTGGTTTCTGTAAACAGCGGTTCCACTTCATTGGCGGCAATGAGTCTGTCCGGAAAGGTTTTGCGGCTGTATGCGTCGAACAGAGCCGTAAGTAATCCGTCAAATGTTTTGTCATACCGGAAAACGATCATAAAGAAGTTTGTTTTACAATGTGTCTATAATCCGTTGCATTGATTTTACTCCGGAAAAATCAGTGATAATTGATTAGACGGAGTGTCGGATTTTTTGTTTTTCTTTTCCGTTAATTTTTTCCGGATGTATTCCGGTGATGTTTCATGTATGGTATGAAAGGGCAATTCATTGCAAGTGATGAAATATTGCGCTTTTTTCATTACCACTCCCATTTTTTTTAATGTGGAGGCGGTGATTCTGCCGAACCTGCGGGAAGATACGATTAGTTTTGCCGATTTTACGCCTAATCCCGGTATTCGCAGCAGCATCGTGTAGTCTGCTTTGTTTACGTCCACCGGAAATGATTCCGGATGCCGTAGTGCCCACGATAGTTTAGGGTCGATTTCAAGATCAAGGTCAGGGTGTGAATCGTCTACAATTTCGTTGACATTAAACTGGTAGAAGCGTAAAAGCCAGTCAGCCTGGTATAATCTGTTCTCCCGTACCAGAGGGGCTTGTTTTAAAGCCGGAAGCCTGTTGTCATAAGTATTGACCGGAATAAAACCGGAGTAATACACCCGTTTCATGCTTGGGCGTGTATAGAGTGCTGCTGTGGTATTGAGTATTGTTTTATCGTTATCATCAGTGGCTCCGATAATCATTTGTGTGCTTTGTCCGGCCGGGGCAAAGCGGGGAGCAGAGCGGAATTTACGTCTTTCTTCCCCGTTCTGTAGGATACCTTGTTGTATCTGCTGCATGGGGGTGAAGACACTTTGGTGGTTCTTCTCGGGAGCCAGCATTTTCAGGTTGTTTTCAGTGGCTATTTCAATGTTCACACTCAGCCGGTCTGCATACAGTCCGGCTTCCCTTACCAGTCCTTCACTGGCTCCGGGGATGCTTTTCATGTGTATATATCCATTGTAACGGTGTATGGTGCGCAGCTCTTTTACTACGCGAACCATTCTTTCCATCGTGTAATCGGGATTTTTTATCACACCAGAACTGAGAAACAGTCCTTCTATATAGTTTCTCCGGTAAAATTCAATGGTGAGTTCTATCAACTCTTCCGGAGTAAAAGTGGCACGGCGTATGTCATTGCTCCTTCGGTTTATACAATAGGCACAATCGTAAATACAATGATTAGTCAGCATGATTTTTAGCAGGGACACGCAACGTCCATCCTCGGTAAAACTATGACAGATACCCCAACCATGCGTACTGCCTAACTCTCCGGCTTTGCTTTTCCTGGTAGTTCCGCTGGAAGAACAGGATACGTCATACTTTGCAGACTCTGCCAGTATCTTTAGTTTTTCGAGAATATTTTCTTTCATTGTATTACAAAGAAAAACAAATTAGGCGGAATCCTGGCAAGGGAAACTCTTAAAAAAGTAAACTTGTTAATAAGTTTTGAATAAGGGAATTAAAGCAGGTTTATAATGGTTCTTCCTTTGAGCTGACCTTTTAATATCGAGTCAATTGCAGCGTTCAGCTCATTGAGTGTTATCTCATTGTAGAGGCTTAAAAGCTTATCGGATTTCCACTCGTTGGCTAATTTTTGCCATAAAACCGGACGTAAATGAGCCGGATAGTTTTGTGCTGATATGCCGATGAGTGTAATACCCCGGAGAATGAATGGGAAAACGCTTATGTTCAATTCTGTTCCGGCCACACTGCCGCAAGTTGTTATCGCTCCCATCAATCGGGTTGATTTTATCATATTTTCCAGAATAACACCGCCTACGGTATCAATACCTCCGGCATATTTGGCGGATAGGATGGGCTTTTTCTCAAGAGACCGGAAATCCGTTACCGGAATTATGTCTGTTGCTCCCAATGATTTGAGATAGTCTGTTTCGCCTGTTTTTCCGGAGATGGCTATTGTTTGGTATGATAGTTTTGAAAGAATGGATAAAGCTACGGAGCCTACTCCCCCGGTTGCGCCGGATACCAATACATATCCATCGTCCGGTTTTACCAGTTCTGTGAACCGTGATATGGAAATCCCGGCCGTGAAACCTGCTGTTCCGATGATCATGGCTTCTTTGGGTGTTAATCCTTCCGGCAGTTTTACAGCCCATTCAGCGGGTATTCTGATGTATTCTCCCCATCCTCCGGGGGTATTCATACCCAGGTCGTAACCGGTGGCAATGACCATATCTCCCGGTGCGAACGAGTCGGAACATGATTCTATAACTTCGCCTGCAGCATCGATTCCCGGTGTATGAGGGTAGGTTTTAGTTACTCCTTTGTTACCTGTTGCGGAAAGGGCATCTTTATAGTTCAGGGAGGAATAATGCACACGGATTAGTATCTCCTGGTCTTCAGGATGTCGTATTTCCTTTTGTTGGATACTGCGGATGAAATGTCCGTCTTTTTCTTCTACGACCAAGGCCTTATATGTATCAGCTCCCATAATTTTCTTTTATTTTATTGGTTTATAACGGAGGATCTATTCCTAACTGACGGTATGTCTCCTTGATTGTTTCTTCGTTGTCAGTAATGATCAGGATAGAGTCCCGGGGTTCCAGATGTGTGTTGCCGCGAGGTATAAAGTAATTTTCTCCCCGTTTTACCATAACAACGAGAGCTTTATCCGGTAATGTAATGTCTATGAGCGTATCGCCATGTTCTAACATTTGTTCTTCCACTGTGATTTCTGTCATTGCAGACTTAATGTCGTCGGAGAACTCAATATCAAACTCTTTTAACTTATGAGTTTTCGGAGTCGGTAAAGATAGTTTGAGCCATTTGGCAACAGTAGGAATACTTGTTCCTTGCAGTATCAGTGAAATGATGGTGATAAAGAAAACGATATTAAAAATCATTTTTGCCTGAGGTATTCCTGCTATCCAGGGATAGGTCGCAAAAATAATGGGAACAGCCCCTCTTAATCCGACCCAGGAAGTAAATATGCGGGCGTTAAATGATATTTTACGAAATGGAGCAAGGCAGGCCAGTACGCTGATGGGCCTTGATATAAGAATCATAAATACTCCTATTAATATGCTGATTCCGGCCAGTGGCAATAGTTCGGATGGATTGACCAATAAGCCAAGCGTAAGGAACATAATAATCTGGAACAGCCAGGTAAGACCGTCGAAAAATTTCAAACTGCTGCGTTTCTGTACAAAACGTTGATTTCCTATCATCAATCCGCCGATATATACAGCTAAATAACCGTTGCCTCCCAGAAAGTCTGTGAACCCAAAGATGAAGAACATAATGGTCAGCAGTAAAACAGAGTATAGAGCATCGTTGGCAAGATTGATTTTATTTATAAGACGGACAGCAAATTTTCCGATGAAAAATCCTAATGCAGCACCTACTACAAATTGTTGCAGGAATTTGAATGTAATGGCCCAACCGCTTATTTCTGGAGTTTGGATAAACTGTATGAGCACGATTGTCAGCATATATGCCATAGGGTCATTACTACCACTTTCCAATTCTAACAAGGGGCGTAGGTTTTCTTTTAATGACATGTTTCTGGACCGTAAAATACCAAAAACAGAAGCGGAATCGGTAGAGGACATGACGCTGGCCAGTAAAAGGGATTCTGCCAGTGTAAACGAAACTGCCTGGATGACATTATTTGTTAACCAGAAAATGAAAAGCCCTGTTAGTAAAGCGGTAAGAAATACCCCGACAGTGGCCAGGATGACACCTTGCCAGATAACGGGTTTTATCTCAGAGAATTGTGTGTCCAAACCTCCGGAAAAAAGGATAATGTTTAGTGCTATAACTCCAATGGTTTGGGCTATTTCCGGGGACTCAAATTGTATTCCTAATCCGTCACTTCCGGCAAGAACCCCGATGAAAAGGAATAACAATAAAGTAGGGACTCCGAACCGTGATCCGGTTTTGCCGACTAAAAGACTAATAAATAATAAGATAGATCCGACTAATAAGAAGGTCTCTATAGGTATATTCATATATGAAATTTTATGCAAAAATAATTATTTTAGCAAGAACAAGCGTTTTTCATTAATTCAAAATGATATTTTTATACTTGATTTTAGGTTAATTAGCATTTTTGTAGTTTGAAAGACGGACTAAAAAACATTTATTTAGATAACGTCCTGTCAAAATGAATATTATAGAATTTTCCAGCCTAAAGAAAAGAGGAATGTACTTGGCGTCAATCCGTTTTGAACTTCATTCGGTATATTATATAAATTGCCTATTAATCCGTATCTTACATCAAGGGTGAACATCAGCACATCTATTCCTATACCTACGTCAAGTCCTACTTTGGCTGTGCTGGCTATGATTTCCTCCGGACTACTGAAATTTGCTTTGGAGCCAGCATTGAAACGAAATTTAGGTCCGGCAAAGGCTCGTATGTTGATTACCCGAAGATTCAATAAACGGTATCCAAGTAATACGGGGACATCTACCGTACTGAATCTGACCATATTGCTCGGGGATATATTTCCGTTTTCTTCGTAGGTATATTGTTTTTCCTGTTTGGAATAGAGCACCTCAGGTTGCAGATATAGATTCTTGAAATACAAACGGCCGAAAACTCCGACATGGAAATTATTTCCGAATTCTTTCAGGGCATTGGAGGGCGTGTAATGTATGCCTGATCCTATAGAGCTGAAAGACAAGGAAGAGTTATAGCCGGCTTTGATGCCGACGTTGAATAACTGGGAATAGCTTAGGGTTGTAGTAAGGAGTAAAACAAAAGATAAGATAATTTTTTTCATAAGTTATTCGTGTTAAATTAATAGCTTAATAATCAAAATATTGTTTAAACTGAAGTAGAAAAGAAGGTTTACGGTTTATACTGGTGCAAAGTTAAAGAAAAAAAGATTTTTTCTTTTGTCTTAGATTTTTTTATTACTCGGAATCCATATTTGAAATTTAAATTTTGTGTAAGTTTGCGTTCTTAAACCACTTTTAAATTATTAAACTGTAAAATATGTCTGACGATAAGAAGATTATTTTTTCTATGGTTGGGGTTAGTAAAACCTTTCCCCCTCAAAAAAAGGTATTAAATAATATTTATCTTTCATTTTTTTATGGAGCTAAAATTGGTATTATAGGTTTAAATGGCTCCGGAAAATCTACCTTGCTTAAGATTATAGCAGGGGTGGAAAAATCTTATGACGGAGAAGTTGTGTTTTCTCCCGGGTATTCTGTTGGTTACCTGGAACAGGAACCTCAGTTAGACCCTAACAAAACAGTAAAGGAAATTGTTCAGGAAGGAGTTCAGGAAGTGATGGATCTGATGGCGGAATATGATAAAATTAATGAACAGTTTGCCGATCCGGATGCTGATTTTGATAAATTGATAGCACGTCAGGGTGAGTTGCAGGAAATGCTGGATCACGTAGATGCCTGGAATATTGATAATAAGCTGGAACGTGCCATGGACGCCTTACGCTGTCCTCCGGAGGAAGCACTGGTGCGCAATTTGTCAGGAGGGGAACGCAGGCGGGTAGCTTTATGTAGGTTGTTGTTACGCCAGCCGGATATTTTGTTGTTAGACGAACCTACCAACCACTTGGATGCCGAATCTGTGGAATGGCTGGAGCACCATTTGCAGCAATATGAGGGTACAGTCATTGCTATTACGCATGACCGTTACTTCTTGGATAATGTGGCCGGCTGGATTCTGGAACTTGACAGGGGAGAGGGTATTCCATGGAAAGGAAATTATTCTTCTTGGCTGGAACAGAAAACAGCTCGTATGGCTATGGAAGAGAAACAGGCAAGTAAACGTCGTAAAACATTGGAGCGGGAGCTGGAATGGGTGCGTATGGCGCCTAAAGCCCGTCATGCAAAAGGTAAAGCCCGTTTGGATGCTTATGACCGCTTGCTGAATGAAGATCAGAAAGAAAGAGAGGAAAAACTGGAGATATTTATTCCCAACGGCCCTCGTTTAGGAAATAAAGTGGTAGAAGCTATTGGAGTTTCCAAGGCTTTTGGTGACAAACTGTTGTTCGAGAATCTTAATTTTATGCTGCCTCCTAACGGTATTGTGGGAATTATTGGCCCCAACGGAGCTGGTAAAACAACTTTGTTCCGCCTGATGATGGGACTGGAGAAAGCCGATAATGGTACTTTTGAGGTTGGAGAAACGGTGAAACTTGGTTATGTGGATCAGACACATACGGATATTGATCCTCAGAAAACTGTGTTTGAAGTGATTTCCGGCGGAACCGAATTTATCCGGGTTGGGGGTAAAGAAATTAACGCCAGAGCTTATTTGTCCCGTTTTAATTTTACCGGTGGAGATCAGGAAAAACTTTGCGGAGTGCTGTCCGGTGGGGAGCGTAATCGTTTGCATTTGGCTTTGACTTTGAAATCGGAAGCCAATGTTTTGTTGCTTGACGAACCGACCAACGATATTGATGTTAATACGTTGCGTGCTTTAGAAGAAGGCTTGGAAAGTTTTGCCGGTTGCGCTGTGGTTATTTCGCATGACCGTTGGTTCCTTGACCGTATTTGTACTCATATTATAGCCTTTGAGGGAGATTCGCAGGTTTTTGTTTTTGAAGGGTCATATTCGGAATATGAAGAGAATAAGCGCAAGCGTTTAGGAGATGAAGGGCCTAAGCGGATACGCTATAAGAAATTAATGGCCTGATAAAAATAAGAAAGGCAGTAAACGGAATCCCGTTTACTGCCTTTCTTTATGATATGTATTCATTATTTTTTTTGAGTTAATACCCATGCATCCGGGAATCGGGACGAGATTTGGTTTATTTTTTCACGGGCTTGCTGATATTCATTGTAAGAGGCTATCAGTACGCGATACATTCCGTGTTCATTGACAACAATGGTAACTTCATTGCCCTCATTGTTCAGGGAGTTTTGTAATCCTTTGGCATTATCCCTGTTTTTAAAGCTACCTACTACCACATGGTACTTCTGGTTGATAGCCTGTGTGTTGTTTTCTTCTTTGTCCAGTTCAAATTTTTCATCTCTTACTTCTTCCGGTTGACTGCTGACAGGGGTTGATACTACCGGTGCAGGGGTAACTTCCGGAGTACTTGACGGCACTGTGTCTGAGGAAGCAGTAACGTATGCTGCCGGAATGGTAGTGACTTGTTGTTTGGATTTACAACTATTTAGAGATAAAATTGTTATACTTAATAGCGTGAGTATAAAAACTTTTTTCATGCTCTATTGTTTTAATTAATACTGAATTCTTTTTACAAAGATGGAAAGAAAAATGTAGTCTGCAAATTCTTTACTGATATTTTTTAGAAAAAAGAATATTGAATTATAACAAATTTGTAATGATTTTATTTATATTTGCCGAGAAATTCTTCAGAATGATATTAAATAATATGTCTCACTAAAAAATTATACTATTATGAACTTTACTTTAATTAATCTGCCATATGCTCAGAATGCGCTGGAGCCTGTAATAAGTGAAAAAACAATTAGTTTTCACTATGGAAAACATCATCAGACTTATGTAACTAATCTGAATAATCTTATTGTAGGAACAGAGTTTGAAAATGCTGATCTGGATACTATTGTAAAAAAATCTGATGGAGCCATTTTCAATAATGCCGCTCAGGTATGGAACCATAATTTTTATTTTACTTCTTTCACTCCGGATAAAGGAACGAAACCAAGCGAAAAGTTACTTAAAGCCATAGAAGCGGAATGGGGTTCTTTTGATAAGTTTAAAGAAGAATTTGATAAAGCTGCTGTTTCTTTATTTGGTTCAGGATGGGCATGGCTGGTGAGCGATAATAACGGAAAACTTTCTATCGTAAAAGAAAGCAATGCCGGAAACCCTATGACACGAGGTCTGAAGCCTATACTTACTTTGGATGTATGGGAACATGCTTATTATCTTGATTATCAAAATAGACGGGCTGACTATGCAAAGACCTTATGGGACATTATTGATTGGAATGAAGTTTCGAAACGGTATTAGTATATTAGGATAAAGTTAGTGTTTGTGAGGGTATGTTCTGTAGGAGCATATCCTCTTTTTTATTGTATTTTTATTTGGAAGAGTGTAAGAAAGTACAATAAAGCATTGTATTTACTAAAAAAAGACAATTAGAATATTATTCTAAAGTTAAAAAGATTATATTTGTGTTTCAAATTAAGGAGATGTAAAACCATGTTTGAAACGATTGTCATTTCTGCAATATTACTTATAATTGCAATCCTTTTCTTAGGAGTGCGGGTTTTCTTTGTCAAAGGAGGGCGGTTTCCTAATTCCCATATAGGGAATAGTAAAGCTATGCGTGACAGAGGAATCAAATGTGCCACATCGCAGGACAGGGAGGCTCAACAGAATAAAAAGAAGCTGAATACAAACGATATTATAAATGAACTAAACAAACAATAATTAATAAAATCCTGAGAACAAATATGAAAAACTTTTTACTTGTCTTGAATGCTGTATTTGCAGTTTTGATTGTCATTTTATTTGTATTAGTATTTGGAATTAAAAATAAACAATGTGACGATCAGCCGGTATTAAGAAATGATTCAACTCTTTCTTATTCTAAATTACCGATAGCATATATTAATATTGATTCATTGCTGTTGAATTATGATTTTTCAAAGAGTGCTAACGAATCATTGATAAAAAAGGAAGAAGATTCCCGTTTGAAATTTAATACGCAGGCAAGACGTTTACAGGAAGAGGTGGCTGAGTTTCAGCGTAAACTGGAAAACAATGCATTCTTAAGCCGTGAACGTGCGGAGAAAGAACAGACACGTTTAATGCAAAAACAGCAGGAACTTCAGGAACTTGATGGAAAATTGACTCAGGAGCTTCTTGAAGAACAACAGAAGTTTAACGAACAGTTGCGTGACACGATAGATAATTTCCTGAAAGAATTTAATAAGAACGGTACTTATGAAATTATCTTTAGTAACAGTAGCCTGGGCATGAATGAGAACATTTTACAGGCTAATGCGAAGTATGATATTACGAAAGAAGTCGTAGAAATTCTGAATAAACGTATAAGCAAGAAATAAGGATTAAAACAACTTTATAAATTAGGGCAGGCTTAGGTAGAAATATCTAAGCCTGCTTTTTTTGTGTGATGAAAGAATATTTATAGTTTACTCTCTATCTATGAGGGAAAAAGGGAAGAATCGCTATTTTGCTTTTCATTTACAAAAATCGTTTATTCTTTGATTGATGTAATTTTATTTTGATTATTGTGCTTAATACTGGTTAGCGGAGTATGAGGTAAAAAAGTGTGTACTGTGAGGAAACTTTGGCTTTGATTTGAAGTTTGGAAAATGGTGTAGTTTATCTATTGTTCAGAGTGTAGCAGAATGGTGTGGTGTAGCATGTTGATTTGATATGTAGCGTGTAGGGATTAATGCTTTTTTATTATAAGGTGTGTCCTTTTTTATATAGTAAGACGGATTGCTGCTATTTTTTAGTAGGTTTATAATTATAATGTTACAATGTGTGGAGAAACCAGTTTTTTTTAAAGCTGTACCTACTCAATTTCTTGTGAAATTTTATAAGGGTTAAAAAACGTGTGTTGTTTTTGTATAGAAAGATAAAGTGGAGGCCATATCATGGATTTTGGAAAGTTTACATAAAGAAGGAAATGGGTTTAGAGAATAAAAAAACCGTTTGAAAAAATCAAACGGTTTTTACTTATATTGTAACTTTATTAGTTCAATTTGAAGTTGATAGGTAGTGTGTACCTTACTCGAACAGCTCTTCCTCGTTGATTTCCAGGAATCCATTTCGGCATGTTCTGAATCACACGAATAGCTTCTTTATCCAGATTAGGGTCGATACTACGAACCACTACTACGTCTTTTATCTCACCGGTTTCTGATACTACGAACTGGCAAATAACCCGTCCTTGGATTCCGGCTTCTGCAGCTATTGGCGGATAGTTAATGTTGTCAGAAAGATATTTATTTAAGTTACCGTTAAATTTAGGCATATCTTCTGCCGGAAGGAAATCCACAATTTCAACTTCTTCTTCAATTTCCATTTCAACCGGAATTTGTATTTCAACACCTTCGTCTTTGCTATCTTCAGAAACAATGTCAACAACTTCCACTTCCTCGTCATCTTCTACAACATTCAGAACTTCCACTACTTGTGGTGCTGGTGGTGGTGGAGGTGGCGGCGGAGGGGTTTCTGCTGTTTGAATAATATCATCAATTTCTTCTTCGATGAGGAAATCTGTACTTTCTTCCTCATACACAGCAATTTCCCTGTCTGTCCATTCAAATGCTATGTATACGAATGATAAAGCAATAATAAAACCCATTAGAAGATAGATGAACTTTTTATCTTCCAAAGAGGCTTTAGGCGATTTTTTTACATCCATAATATATTACTAATTATTTTATTTTCAGTTGGGCAAATGTAGTATATTTTTTTCAAAGTACATTGAGTCAAAACTAAAAAAATATTTTTTAGATCATCATAAATATCAATTTATACTTTTTACGATAAACAAACGTTTTATTAGGAGAAAAAATTGTATTCCTTGTTTTAAACATTGTAAAAATCAATGTATCTTTGACATTTCTTAAAAAGATTCGGGTTTTTTTCATTCTCGGATTTAATTCTTCTCAAAAGAATGGTGAAAAAATATAATATACTTTTTGTGCTTTTACTGTTTTCTGTGTGTGCTTTTCCACAGGCGGGTAAAGGCGTGTATAGTTTCCTTGATTTACCGGTTTCCTCACGGATTTCTGCATTAGGGGGGACTAATGTATCATTGGCAGATGATGATATAAATTTTGTATTTAAAAATCCGGCTTTGCTTACACCTCAATCTGATAAAGTAATCGGGCTTAACTTTACAAATTATCTTACCGATATCAATTATGGGTCTGCCGTGTACGGTATGACGTTTGGTGATAAAAATTACATGGCTTTCGGCATTCAGTATGCGAATTATGGCAATTTTGCCGGTTATGATGAAAGCGGGCAGTATGTGAATGATTTTACAGCGCAGGATTTGGGTTTCTATGTGTCTTATGCACGCCCAATTGCGGATAAAATAACTGTAGGCGCTACATTGAAGCCTATTGTGTCTGTATATGAGGTTTATACCAGTGTCGGGTTGGGACTAGACCTGGGAGCAAGTTATATCAATGAGGATATCCTTTTTTCAGCAGGGCTTGTGTTCCGTAACATTGGGACCCAGCTTAAAGGATATTATTCAGATGAAGAGGGGCAACATTACGAGCCTCTTCCTTTTGATGTCCAGCTGGGAGCTACCAAGCAGTTGCGGCATGCGCCGATCCGTTTTTCCTTAACCTTACATAATCTTCATCGTTGGAATTTGGCTTATCAGTCTACTAATCAGACGGACGATAAGGATTTACTTGGGGAGGATTCACAGAAGGAAAATAAAGGAATCGGTTTTTTTGATATGGCTTTCCGACATGCTATAATAGGAGTGGAATTTCTGCCGATGAAAAACTTTTATGTAAGTGTGGCTTATAATCACAGGAGAGCCCGTGAATTGAGTATGAACGGCTTTAAGAGCCTTGCCGGATTTTCTTTCGGGGCAGGGATTAAGATATATAAATTTCAGGTGGGTTTTGGTATGACTCAGTTTCAGGCGGGATTGAATTCGTACCAATTTTCAATCATGACTTCCCTGAATGATTTCAGGTTGTAAATGTAAATAATAGGTATATGAAAAAAATTATTGTGGCGATTGATGGTTTCTCTTCCAGCGGTAAGAGTACTATGGCAAAAGAATTGGCACGTAAGATTGGTTATGTGTATGTGGATACAGGAGCTATGTACCGTGCCGTTTCATTGTATGCTATTAGACATGGTTTAATGACTGAAACCAGTATTGATGAAGCCGGCCTGGAAAGAATGCTGAAAGATATTGATATCCGTTTTCAGACTAATGCCGAGGGACGTACGGAAACGTATCTGAATGGAGAAAATGTGGAGGGACTTATCCGCTCATTAGAAGTAGCTAACGGTGCAAGCCGGGTGAGTACACTGGGTTTTGTAAGGCGTGAACTGGTGCGCCGTCAGCAGGAAATGGGACGTGAGAGAGGTATTGTTATGGATGGACGTGATATAGGGACAGTGGTCTTTCCGGATGCAGAATTGAAGATATTTGTTACGGCCTCTCCGGAAGTCCGTGCGAAACGTCGTTTCCGGGAGCTTCAGGATAAAGGGGTGGATATTACTTTTGATGAAGTATTAGCTAATGTTAAGGAACGGGACGAGCGGGATGTGAACCGCACGGAAAGTCCTTTGCGGAAAGCCGATGATGCTGTTGTTATTGATAACAGTGAGTTAGATCGTTATCAACAGCAGGAAATACTGAAAAATTTATTTGCGGAGAGAACAGTTTGATTACACAACTGTTATTATGAAAGATGGCGGCAAATATTGAAATAGATAAAAATTCCGGTTTTTGTTTCGGTGTGGTTAATGCCATAAAAAAGGCAGAGGAAGAATTGGCAAAAGGAGAAACTCTTTATTGCCTGGGGGATATTGTTCACAACGGACAGGAAGTTAAACGCCTGGAAAAACTGGGTTTGATAACCATAAATCATGAGCAGTTTGAAAAGCTGCATGATGTAAAGGTATTGTTACGTGCGCATGGTGAGCCTCCTCGTACTTACGAGATTGCAAAACAGAATAACATTACATTGATTGATGCTTCATGCCCTGTGGTGTTGAAGCTCCAGTCCAGAATAAAAGCTGCTTATCAGGAGTCATCCGGAGAAAATACTCAGTTGGTTATTTATGGTAAGAAAGGACATGCCGAGGTGAATGGGTTGGTCGGACAGACGGAGGATAAGGCTATTGTTGTTGAAAATGAGAATGATCTGGATAAACTGGACTTTTCGAAGAACATTCGTTTATTCTCGCAGACTACCAAATCGTTGGATGGTTTTAATGATCTGACAAAAGAAATCGCTAAAAGAATGAAAGAGGGAGCGATTTTTGAATATTCCGATACAATTTGCCGCCAAGTCGCGAATAGAATTCCGAATATTATTAAATTTGCACGGTCAAGCGACATTGTTATTTTTGTCAGTGGAAAGAAAAGTTCTAATGGAAAAGAATTGTATCAGTGCTGTAAAAAAGAGAATGAACAGACTTTCTTTGTGACCGGTCCTGACGATGTGTTGAATCTGGACATAGATCCTGGGAAAAAAATCGGAATATGCGGCGCTACTTCCACGCCGGCTTGGTTGATGGAAGAGGTGGCAGATAAGATACATGATAAATTATCAGATCTGCCGAAATAAAAGTTTGAAGATAATAGGTTTTTGTTTTGAAATATCTTGGTCTTATAAATTATTAAAAAAAGATGTGTATGCAATACAAGATTAAATGCATCGGCTTGCTGACTTCCGGGGGTGATGCACCTGGTATGAATGCTGCTATCCGTGCGGTGACACGTACGGCAATCTTTAATGGTATTAGGGTAAAAGCTATTTATCGTGGATATAAAGGGTTAATCTCTGATGAGATAGTTGAATTCCGGACGCAGGATGTGAGTAACATTATTCAGCAGGGAGGTACTATCCTGAAAACGGCCAGAAGCCAGGAATTCCGTACAGAGGAAGGACGTCGGAAAGCGTATGAGAATATCCAGAAACATGAAATTGATGCTTTAGTTGTTATTGGCGGGGATGGTACTTTTACCGGAGCACGCATCTTTGCACAGGAATATAACATCCCTGTTATCGGTTTGCCGGGAACCATTGATAATGACTTGTGGGGAACAGATTCTACTATCGGTTATGATACGGCGTTAAATACAATTATTGAGGCTGTTGATAAAATACGTGATACCGCATCTTCCCATGAACGTTTGTTCTTTATAGAGGTGATGGGGCGTGATGCCGGTTTCCTTGCTCTTAACAGTGCTTTGGCATCAGGTGCGGAAGCTGCTATAATACCAGAAAGGGAAACGAAGGTGGATCAACTGGATGAACTTGTCGGACACGGTTTCCGTAAATCCAAAAACAGTAGTATTGTGATTGTTGCGGAAAGTGAAGTGACCGGTGGAGCTAACGGTTTGGCGGAACGTATGCGTCAGGAGCATCCTGAATACGATGTTAGGGTAACTATTTTGGGGCATATTCAGCGTGGAGGTTCTCCTACTGCATATGACCGTATTATTGCCAGTCGTATGGGAGTTGCGGCAATTGATGCCCTTTTGGATGAACAACGTAACATCATGATTGGTATTGTAAATGATGAAATAGTACACGTACCTTTCACTAAGGCTATAAAAGACGACAAGGAAGTGAATGAAGATTTGGTGGGTGTACTGCATATCTTATCTATTTAATTTGTTAATATATTGATACTTATTATGTGCGGATGTTGTTCGTTGAACAGTCCGCACATTTTGTATATAACGACGTCATTAAATAGATGTCAGGCGTTTATCTGATAAATTAAATTACAGGGTGTATTTTTTAATAAAGGATTTACTGAATGAAAACACGGATACTTTTTGTTTGTCTTGGTAATATATGCCGTTCACCGATGGCAGAAGGAGTTTTTTCCTCTATTATAGAACGTGAGGGAAAGGAAGATGTTTATGAAATTGATTCCGCAGGTTTGATCGGGTATCATCAGGGTGAGCTTCCTGACGGACGTATGAGAAGCCATGCGGCACGACGTGGCTATGAGCTTACGCACCGTTCCAGACCTGTGACAATAGAGGATTTTGACAGGTTTGATTATATTATCGGAATGGATGAGAAGAATATACGTGGCTTGAGACAACTTGCCGGTAATGCTGACCATATCGGTAAAATATACAGAATGACAGATTTTTGTAAGCGTATGTCGGAAGAAGAAGTGCCAGACCCGTATTACGGAGGTGCTTCCGGTTTTGAGCATGTAATAGACTTGCTGGAAGATGCCTGTGAAGGGCTGTATGACTTTCTTCAAGATTAAATTAGGGTATGAACCGGACTTCTTTCATGTAGAAACAACGGGTTTTGCCTGTTGTGTCCTGCAAGTCCAGGCGTCCGTCCGCTTGTACCTCTATTATTCTGGCCTCAAACTTTTCACCTTCTGATTCGAACATATGACTGTTTTCTCCCCGGTAGAGCATTTGGCGGTAATTGAGTCTGATTTGTTCTTGATCCCAATGACAATATAAATCAAGGATATTGTGGCGTACGGAATGTATTATGTCTTCCATGTTTATTTTTACCCCGGTTATTTCATACAATGAAACCGGGTTCGGAAGCGTGTCCGGAAATTTTTCCTGATTGATATTAATCCCTATGCCAATAACGGCTTTGTCTAAAGTAGCGCCTTTTACGGTGTTTTCTATTAATATGCCGGCTATTTTTCTATCTTTCCAATATATATCGTTAGGCCATTTTATTGTAATATCGGCTGTATATTGATCCAAGGCTTTTTTTACAGCAATACCTATGAGTTGTGACAGAATGAAATGTTCTGCTAAATGAATATGTCTGGGGTATAATAAAAGACTGAAAAGCGCATTTTCTCCCCATTCGGAATGCCATGAATTGCCTGTTTGTCCTTTCCCCGAAGTTTGATAATCTGTATAAACAATGTATCCTTCCGGGAGTTTTTCCCGACATGAAAGTTCGTTCAGTGTATTATTGGTTGAATCTGTTTCTTTCAGATGCAGGCTGTTTGTCATTGCATTGCGGATATGAGGAATTGTTCTATTTTTCGTATAATCTGACGAGGGTTGTCTGTCGGATAATTATTTATCATAATGGAAAAAGCGTAGGTTTTCTCACCTTTGTCTACATAGCCGCTATAACATCTTACCCGGTTAATACTTCCGCTTTTGGCATGTACTTTTCCTTCCAGAGGGGATTTGTTCCATAGCCAGGCTATGGTTCCGCTTTTGCCTCCGACAGGTAGTGATTCAAAGAAAAGGGTATTATTGCTGTCTTTTTTCATATACGTCAGCAGTTCTACCATAAAACGTGCAGAAACCGCATTTGACGGAGATAATCCGGAACCGTCATACATAAACAGCTGTTCCACAGGTAATCCTTTTTCTGTCCAGA
Source organism: Bacteroidota bacterium (assembly GCA_023391625.1). GTDB lineage: Bacteria > Bacteroidota > Bacteroidia > Bacteroidales > Paludibacteraceae > QVMH01. The sequence continues at coordinate 617,336 of JAEWAN010000006.1, forward strand.
ATTCGCGAATAACATTTACTGCTCCATTGTTTGTGCCCGTCGCATTTTTTTGTAAAGCCAGATATTTAAATACATGTTCGGCATAATGATTGTTGCTCGTAAAATTGATTTCTTTGATAATCCGGCTTAGGGAAGGGGAATAATGGGTATAAATGGTTTTACGTTCAGCTTTATTCCCTCTTTCTTCATAAGGAGGAAAACTTACCGGAATATTGCTATCTATTAAAGCATCGTGAAGGTGTTGAGCCAGAAGAAGTCCAGGGTTAGGCAGTTCTGCTTTGGCTATAAATACATCCTTGTTGGCTGGCACTTCTCCACAAATGGTACGTGTATATGATTTGGGAGCGCCGTGGAAGTAGGCGCTGTCTTTTCCTATGTTTGTGCAAAGCAGATGATTCTCCAGAACCAGTCCGGGCACTTCCGGATTCATCCTGATGATTTCCGGACAGGTACCGACAGGCCCGGATTTAAAATGTACTCTTATTGTATTGTCCAAATATGAAACGCCATAGATTCCCGGAGCATAATAATTGCCCATATCTTCCCATAGCCAACGGTTGTTATAGCCGTCAGGCTCAAAAATACTTTCATCAACAACAATACTCCCGTTGATTTTTTGTATACCGGCTCTTTTTATACCATATACCCAGAACTTGAAAAAATCCCGGCTTCCCAGCATATTGGAACCCAGTGTCGGATCGCCTCCTCCTACTATGTATAAGTTGCCGTTTAAAGTACCGTCTTCCGTTATTTCATCCTGAATTTGTAGCTTTGTTTCAAAACGAAAGTCTCCTCCTAATAATTCAATAGCTGTAGCCGTGGTCACCACCTTCATTGTTGAGGCCGGTATCTGGCTATGATCGGCACGATATTCATAAAGGGGAGTGTCGGAGTCAATATCTTTGATTAACAAGCTTATGTTTGAGTTTTTCAATAACGGGTCATTGATAAAGTCGTCCAGGAGGTCATTGGCATGTGATATGGAAATACTTAACAATGATAGTATGTATATGCAGATTAATTTTTTCATATAAGATAACTTTGTGTAAGAATCCGTCTTTTTAAAAAGATTGGAAAAATACGGGAAACTGTTTTTTTAATTTTTTGCCCAGTTCGCTTTCCTCCAGGGAAGTGTAGGCCAACGGTTCTCTCCTAAAAGGGTAGTTGGAACGCTGCTCTTCAAACTGTGCGGGCGATTCTTTCAGCATAACACTGTCCCGCCGTATATCGTAACTTTTTAGGAAAAAGTCTTCTACATCGTGAATTTCTCTAATATTCAGGGGATACGCTTCTGGAAGTTTGTCTGCCTGCCAATTGTCAAGACCCAATGAGAAAAAGCGGCTTACGGCACGGACACTGTAAGTGGCGGCATTGGCTTTGCCATCAGCAGAGTATCCTGCGATATGAGGCGTGGCTAGCGTGGTGTGTGCCAACAGCTCCCGGTTTATATCCGGTTCATTTTCCCAGCAATCCAGAATGATATCAGAAGTCTTTCCGTTTTTTATTGCTTCAAGCAGAGCCATAGTATCAATAATTTCTCCCCGCGCAGCATTAACAATGACCGGTTTTTTCTTCACATTGTTGAAAAAGTTGCTGTCACCCAGGTGAAAAGTTTTATCTTCTCCATCCGTATTTAGTGGAGTATGAAAAGTAATGATGTCTGCTTCCCGGCAAATTTGTGAAAGAGTAACAAACTTGTTGTTATTTTCTTTCCTTGCCCGGGGAGGATCGTTTAAAAGTACCCTCATATTGAATGAATGGGCTAACTCTTCTATTTTTGAGCCTACCGCGCCTACTCCTATTATACCTATTGTTTTACCGGCTAAATCAAACTGTTTTTCCTGTTTTAGAAAGCTGAATGCGGAAGCCATGTATTGTGTGACGGACAGTGCATTACATCCCGGTGCATTTGTCCACGTAATGTTATTTTGCTTGCAGTATTCATTGTCTATATGGTCATAACCGATGGTTGCGGAAGCAATGAATTTTACCCTGGAACCTTCAAGAAGGTCTTTGTTGCAGTGTGTACGTGTACGAATAATCAGCGCATCGGCATCCTGTACATTGTCTTTGGTTATTTCCTTGTGAGGAAGGTAGACAACGTCCGCATATTTGTCTAAAACTCCTTGTATATAAGGAATATATGAATCTACTACTATTTTCACAACTGAAAGTAATTTCAAAATGTGTGCAAAAGTAAGCAGAATTTATCTATGCATGCTAATTCTTAACAAAATAATACCTAAAAAGGATATCTTGATGAGGTCTTGGGGGTATAATAATATGAAGTTTAAGTTCTTATAATGATAACCGTTAAAAATTTAACGGTTTTGCGGGTAAAAAGTTTGATAAAATTCTCTATTTTTGCAAATTAGAATAAAAGTATAACAGATAAAGGTTTAAGAGATATTAAATATCGTGAATACCGTTTTTTTTATAACCGGCATACTTGATGGGATTACAGTTCATCCGGTTGATTTTCCTGCTATTGTTTCGCTGGTTTTAAGTATTTTGCTGTTGGTGTGTTCTGCATTGATTTCAGGGTCTGAGGTTGCTTTTTTTTCATTTGATCCGGCTACGTTGAATCAGATGGAAGAGAGCGATGCCAAGTCTGATAAAAATATATTGAATGCTTTAAAGCAACCGCAGCGATTATTGGCCACGATTTTGATTGGGAATAATTTTGTAAACGTGGCGATTATCTTATTGCTTACCCGTTTTACATCAACTTTGTTGAATTTTGATAACGCGCCGGTAGTAGGCTTCCTTTTTCAGTCTGTTGTTATTACATTCATTCTTCTTTTGTTTGGGGAGATTATGCCGAAAGTGTATGCGACACAGTATGGAAAAAAGACTGCTTCTGCAACCGTTAACTTTTTAACCGTGTTGGGAAAGATATTTAAACCCTTTGTTTTTATACTGGTAAATTCCACGTCTGTGGTTAATAAGAGGCTGGAAAAGCATCGTCATAATAATATTTCTATAGATGAATTGTCGCAGGCGCTGGAACTGACTTCGCAAAATACGGATGAGGATACGGAGATTCTGGAGGGGATTATAAAATTTGGAAATATTCAGGTTGCGGACATTATGACTCCCCGTGTTGATATTATTGATGTGGATATAAAGTCAGATTATAAAGAAGTGCTGGCTGTGATTGCAGAATCCGGTTATTCACGTATTCCGGTTTATTCCGGCAACAGGGATAATATCCGGGGGTTGTTATACAGTAAAGATTTTCTTCCGCATTTGGATAAACCGTCGGGGTTTCGTTGGCAGAACCTGATTCGCCAGGCATACTATGTGCCGGAGACAAAGAAAATAGATGACCTGCTGAATGAGTTTCAAGAAAATAAAATTCATCTGGCTTTAGTGGTCGATGAGTATGGAGGAACATCCGGTTTAATTACTTTGGAGGATATACTGGAAGAAATTGTGGGCGATATAACCGACGAATATGATGAAGAAGAAAGATTATATACGAAGGTAGACGATCGTACATTCATCATTGAAGCTAAAATATTGCTGAATGACTTTTATAAGATTCCGGAAATAGAGCGTGAAGACTTTATAAAAGAAACGGAAGAAGTTGAGACTTTGGCCGGATTAATCCTTGAATTGAAAGGTGAAATCCCGACGGTGAATGAGAAAATTGATTACGGACATTATACGTTTGAGATATTGGCTGTGGATGACCGCAGGATAAAGGAAGTGAAATTGCATATAAAAGAAAAGGAAGAAATACAGGAAGAACATGAGTAAAAGACAGGTTTTTATAAAAAGAGAGAATGGGGTAAAAAGAAATATGATTACCAGAGTATTTCTGTTTTCTTTTTTTCTGTTTACAGTGCTGTCTTTATCGTACTCATGTAAGAAGTCATACATTCCTCGTCCTTACGGTTATTACAGGGTTGATTTGCCTGAGCATAAATACCGGATATTGGATACTTTAAGTTTGCCTTATCATTTTGAATATTCTGATTATGCTGTGATAGCTCCCCGGCAAAAGGAGAACGAGAAGTATTGGCTGGATATTCAGTATCCGATGTTGAATGCCAGCATACATTGCAGTTATAAACAAATTGATAATAATTTGCTGGAACTCTCTGAAGATGCCAGGAACTTTGTGTATTCCGCGCATTCTTCACAGGCAGACGCTATCGGAGAGCCCCGTTTTGAGAATCCGTATGAGGATGTGTATGCGGTTTTGTATGATTTGAGGGGTAATGTGGCTTCTCCGATCCAGTTTGTTGTAACAGACAGTGTGCGGCACTTTTTCCGTGGAGCGCTTTATTTTGATAATGTTCCTAACAAAGATTCCATAGCCCCTATGCTTGAATACGTGCGGGAGGATATAAAATATTTGTTGGAAACGTTTGAGTGGAAAAAATGATAGTAAGAACGGAAATGGATCAGGAGCTCCGTCTGATAGTCTGGGAAACTACAGAAACGACGGATGATCTGTTGAAAGAACTCCATTGTCCGCAGTCTATTGCCGAATATAGCCGGTTGACCTCGGAGAAAAGGAGAAAGGAATTTCTGGCCGTTCGTGTGGCGCTGAAAAGAGCATTGGGAAAAGAACATGTTATTATTTATGACAATGACGGTAAACCTTATCTGTCAGATAATTGTTTTAATATAAGTATTTCGCATAGCGGCTCATGGGTTGCTGTCGTTTTACACCCTGCACGTCCGGTGGGAATAGACTTGGAGTGTGTAGGGAAAAAAGTTCAGCGGGTTTATAAACGTTTTTTGTGTGCAGAAGAACAGAACCATTTGCTGGGAGATAAATCGGTGGAGAAACTTCATATCGCATGGTCTGCTAAAGAAGCTGCTTACAAGATAATAGGTAAAGAAGCTGTTGATTTTTCGACGCAGCTATATGTAGAACCTTTTGAAGTGAAAGAAAAAGGAAAATTAATCACAATACATACAACCAGTGGGAAGAAGTATTATTTCGATTATTTACAAGCAGAAAACTATGTGCTCGTTTACGGAATAGGCTAAAACCACTATAAAACAAGACAGAATCAATTATGAGAGAAGTTTTTAGAAAAATCTTATTAAACAGGGAAGCTAAGAAAAAAATGTTGGCTGTACTGCTTGACCCGGATAAGTGTCAGGGGCTGACATTGGCTTCGACTATAGCCGCACTCAAAACGAAAGAACCTGATCTGATTTTTATTGGTGGAAGCCTGGCTTCGGTTACGACCCATTCTTTGATAGAGATATTGAAAGAAGAAGTGAAATCCAAGGTTGTATTGTTTCCTGGGAATGCAAGCCAGTTTGCTCCTAATGCAGATGCTTTGTTGTTTATATCATTAATTTCCGGACGTAATCCTGATTATTTGATAGGACAGCAGGTACTGGCAGCCAAAGCAATAAAAAATTCGGACGTAGAAATAATTCCTACAGGCTATATTCTGGTAGATGGAGGGAAGGTCAGTGCGACTGAATATATAAGCAATACACGTGCAATTCCGAGAGACCAGAAAGATATTCTTGTATCTACCGCTTTGGCAGGGGAGTTGTTAGGTATGCATGCCATTTATCTGGAGGCCGGTAGCGGAGCAAAAGAACATGTGCCGGCGGATTTGATTAAACGTGTAAGTGAGGAGATAGAGGTGCCTTTGATTGTCGGAGGCGGTATCCGGTCGGTAGAAGATTTGGGCGCATGTTATGAAGCGGGAGCAGATATTGTGGTAATCGGAAATTTCTTTGAAGAACATCCGGAAAAAATTCTTGATTTTGTAGAGTTTACTGAAGAATATAGCGCGAAATTGCAAGAGGAATCAGAGCCTAATTATTTGTTGCCTTGATTTAATCATTGCCTTATTTAAAGATATGAATACAGTCTGTAGTGTTTCCTGCAGGCTGTATTTTGTTTATATTCTGTTTGTAAAATCAGATTGAAATACTTATATTTGAAAAGATTAAAGATATAAATAACCTGATCTAAATCTATTGCCCATGAAACGTTCATTCTTCTTAATGGGTTGTTTGTTTTCCTTCCTTTCTGCCTTTACCCAGGCAAATTTTGTTGTTGTGTCAGGAAAAATAGTGGACCATGAAACTCGTAAAGCACTTGTATCGGTTTCGGTAAGAGTACAGGACATGAATCTGGCTACGGTATCCAATGGTGATGGTGAGTTTTCATTGAAAGTGCCGGCCGACAGTACCGGACTGCGGATATTGTTTTCACACGTGGGATATGAACCGAAAGAGCTTCCTTTGTCTTCCTTGAATAAGGAACGAAATATCATACGGTTACGCCCTGACTTTATTGCCTTAAATGAGTTTGAAATCCGGACGGGAGATGCCACCGAATATATGAAAGAGGTATTTAAAAAAATACCGCAGAATTATTCTGTACAGCCTAATCAGATGGTTGGCTTTTACCGGGAATCGTTGAAGAAGAACAATCGCTATCTTAGCGTAACAGAAGCGGTGGTAGATGTATATAAAGCTCCTTATGATAAAATGGGATATGACCAGGCTAAAATATACAAAGCCAGGCAACTTACGGACTCGGAGAGAATAGATACTATTTTTATTAAATATAGGGGAGGGATTAATACGGCTTTGGAACTGGATCTGGTAAAGAATTATCCGGATATCTTTTATGAAGATTTTGATTTGTTGTATAAGTTTGCTTTTGAAGGGAAAATGTACAGCGGAGGACGGGCTCAGTATGTTATATCTTTTATTCAACGTGACGATATACTGTCTCCCTTGTTCAAAGGACGTATGTATGTGGATGTGGAAACACAAGCCATTAGTAAAGTGGAATTCAATGTTTATATAGAGAGTAATCCGGATATGGCTACTTCTTTGTTTATCAGGAAGAAACCTGCGGGGATGAAGATTCAGGTTACCGAAGCTGCTTATATCATGCAATATGTTCCGGTAGGAGAGAAATGGTTTATGGAATATTCCATGGCCAGGTTAAATTTTAGATGTCGTTGGGAGAAGCGTTTGTTTAGTTCTGTTTATTCCATCCAGTCAGAAATGGCTATAACCGATCGTGCCGAGAATGGTGTGGTGAAATTTCCGGTGAGAGATCGTCTAAAACCGACGGATGTGATAACGGAAAAGGTTTCTGATTTTGAAGATGAAAATTTCTGGGAAGGGTATAATATCATTGAGCCGGAACAGGACATTGAGAATGCTGTTAAGAAGATTTCTAAGAAATTGAAGTGCAGGTAAATGATACGAGAAGAAAGCGATTCTCAGAAAAGGAAACTTCCTGAGAATCGAATACCTGGAAATATCTTTTAGGCAGTTATAAAAAAACATGGAGGTGAATCAAAAATCTGATTCACCTCCATATTTTTATAAGGGCTCTTGTATTTAAAGTAGTTCTGTTAGTTCGTCCAATCCGGTCAGCTTTTGTTCTCCGGTTTTCATGTTTTTCAGCATCACTTTATTTTCATTCATTTCCGTTTCGCCTACGATAGCAACAAATGGAATTTTTTTATTATCGGCATAACTCATTTGTTTTTTCATCTTGGCATCATCTGGATATACTTCCGCATTAATACCCTGTTTCCGCAGTTCCTTTAACCAAGGCAGGCAGTATAGTTTTTCCTGTTCTCCGAAATGGACAAAAAGTATTTTTGTCTGTTCTGAAGAAGTTTCCGGATATAAATCCAATTGGTTTAAAACGTCGTAAATACGATCGGCGCCGAATGATATTCCTACGCCCGACACGCCGTCCAGGCCAAATACTCCGGTTAGGTTGTCGTATCGTCCGCCTCCGGTGATGCTGCCTATCACTACATCAAGGGCTTTTACCTCAAAAATGGCTCCTGTATAATAGTTCAATCCCCTTGCTAATGTTAAGTCAAGTTCAAGTTGGGTTGCGACTCCGGTCTTTTCACATAAGGTGAAAATTGTTTCCAGTTCTTCAATTCCCTTTGTCCCTGTTTCAGATGAGGCCAGTATTGTTTTTAGTTGATTCAGTTTTTCCGTATTGGAACCGGAAAGTTTTAAAATAGGCTGAAGTTTATCAATGGCTTCTTGCGATATACCCTTGGAAGCTATTTCTTCATTTACTTTTTCCAGCCCTATTTTATCCATTTTATCAATGGCTACTGTTATATCAACGATTTTGTCTTTTTCACCGATTATTTCAGCAATACCGGAAAGTATTTTACGGTTATTTATCTTGATGCAGACGTTTACATTCAGACGGCGGTAAACTTCATCCACAATCTGAATAAGTTCCAGTTCGTTCAGCAATGAATCACTTCCCACTACATCGACATCACATTGATAAAATTCCCGATAACGGCCTTTCTGCGGACGGTCTGCCCTCCATACCGGCTGTATCTGGTACCGACGGAAAGGAAACGTTATCTTGTCCCGGTTTTGAACAACGAAACGGGCAAAAGGAACAGTTAGGTCGTATCTTAGTCCTTTTTCTGATATTTTATTGGTTAGTTTTGTGCTGTTACGCTCAGTTAAGTCTTCTTGTGACAGATTACTAAGATAATCGCCGGAATTCAAGACCTTAAACAGCAATTTGTCCCCTTCTTCACCGTATTTACCCATTAATGTAGATAAATTTTCCATTGCCGGTGTTTCAATCTGCTGATAACCATATAAACGAAAGACGTCTTTTATGGTGTTGAAAATGTAGTTCCGTTTCGCCATTTCCTGAGGGGTGAAATCGCGTGTACCTTTGGGAATTGATGGTTTCTGCATAATTTATCTTAATTCTGGTTCTAAATATTTGAATATTTCTTCAGTAGCTCCGGTGTTTTCCCGGACATATTTTCCTGCAATATTACCTGTTTTTTCGTAGTTTTCCAGTAGGTAATCAAATCTTTCTTTCAGTTCCTCGTAGTTGGAAATTGAAAATCCGGCTCCTTCTTTTATCAGTTCACGGGCTTCCCTGAATTTTTGGTAATTAGGACCGAAAACAACGGGTACATTGTATACGGCAGCTTCAAGAATGTTGTGGATTCCTACGCCGAATCCCCCGCCTACATAAGCAAAATCTGCATATTGATAGATGGATGATAATATTCCTATCGCATCAATTACGAGGCATCGTGAACGGGTAAGATTGGTTTCTGAGAATTCAGTATAACGGATATAGTTTCCATTCAGCATTTTGAATAAATCTTGTAAATGAGCTTTGTTGATTTCATGGGGGACTATGATCATTTTTATGTCCGGATGTTCGTTCAGGTAACGGATCAGTAAAGTTTCGTCTTTGGGCCAGGTGCTTCCGGCTATAATCACAGGTTTGCCGTCAATGAATTTTTCGATGAGGGGAAATTTCTTTGCTAATTTGGATTGTGCTTCTACACGGTCAAAACGAGTATCTCCGGTTATGGATACTTGATTAATGCCGTTGTTGCGCAATAATTCGGCAGAAGGCTGGTCTTGCACGAATATGTGTTTGAAGGTTCTTAATAACTTCAAATACCACTTACCGTAAGGTTTGAAAAATAATTGCCCCGGACGGAATATGGTGGATATGATGAATGTCGGAATATTAAGCTTATGTAAAGTAAGCAGATAGTTAGGCCAGAATTCATATTTTATGAATACTGCGGCACTTGGCTTTGCGAGTTTTATGAACTTTCTGGCAGAACGTGGGGTGTCCAACGGCAGGTAGGCAATGACGTCTGCCAACGGATAACTCTTTTTTACTTCATATCCGGACGGAGAATAAAAGGTGAGAAGAACAGGAATTTCCGGTTGTTCTTCTTTTATTTTTTCAATAAGAGGTCGCCCTTGTTCAAACTCTCCCAACGATGCGGCATGTATCCACAGATAATGTTTATTTGGCTGAATTTTTTCTTTTAATACAGCCAGTGCGTTACGTTGACCTTTGAATAGTTTACGTGCCTTGCTGTTGAAGAGGGAAGCTATGGCTATCAATCCTCCGTAAATGTAAATGCCGATGGAATAAATAGTTTTCATACGAATAGAATAAGTGGATGTTAGGTTAAAAAAAGAAAAGGCATTTCAAGATTTTGAAACGCCTTTAGTAGGGTTGAAAGATTTTTTACTTTCTAATGCCTAACTCTTTAATGATAGCTCTGTAACGCATGATGTCGTTTTTCTTTAAATAGTCAAGCAGACGACGGCGTTTACCTACTAACATTACAAGAGCGCGTTCTGTACTATAATCTTTTTTGTTTGACTTTAAGTGTTCAGTCAAATGGTTGATACGGTATGAAAACAATGCTATCTGAGCTTCAGGTGAGCCAGTATCAGTGTTAGACTTTCCGTATTTACCAAAGATTTCTTTCTTTTTTTCAGAATCTAAATACATGATAATTATTTATATATATTATTTTGAGGTGCAAAGATAGAGGTTTTATTTTGATTATTCAATGGAGTAGTGAAAAATTCTTCTTTTTTTCTTTTGTTTATCATAAAAATAAACCGTTCAGATACATCCATACGACGTAACGGACAAATTTTCCCATTAACATAGAGAACGCAACGATCCATACATTGCAACGGAAAAATCCGCAGGCAACGGCGATAACGTCGCCTACCCCGGGAAGGAAAGAAAAAAAGGCCAGCCAGTCTCCGTATTTTTGCACTTTATCGGTGAACCCGTCTATTTTTTCTTTTTTTACTCCAGTAAATTTCTCAATCCATTCCAGTTTTCCTAATTTACCCAGATAGTAACAGCTCATACCTCCCAGCCAGTTCCCCAGTGTTGCCACAATAACACAAGTCCATAGATCAAAGCCTCCGAAAGCCAGGGCTGTGAAAACAACTTCTGAACTGAATGGAACTACCGTTGCCGCCAGAAAAGAGGAGATAAAGAGCCCCAGGTATCCGAGTTCGGTTAATCCTATCATTGTACAATAAGATTATAGATGATGTACAGCAAATTCAGTATACAAAATGCAATGAAGATGATGGTGGAGTATCGGCCTTGCTTCTGCAGGAATGACTGTATGACTAACAGTGTATAACATAAGGCAATAAAAGGAGTGAAAGAGGAGGTTATTTGGCTTTGCAGTGAGGAAACGAGGATAAAAAACAGCAACAATACAACGATGAAGTTAAACGTTTTTCTTACTGTATTCGTATTGGTATGGAATTCTATGTAAGTTTTTATAACGGAAATAATGAGGATAATGCTTAATGCGGCAATGTATATAATAGATCCGATCGATAAGCCTGTCAGGCTAAATCCCCATTCCGGTTTATAATGGTATATGTCTTGAAAACTTATGTCCGGGAAGATGAAATAATATACGGCACTATAAATGATCCAGGGGCATATTAATCCGAGTAAAGAAGACAAGAACGTGCGTAATGAAAAACATTGGAAAATAACGAATCCTAACCAGCAAACAGGGACTATAAAAATAAGTTCGTTTAAAAATAGTCCGGCCGTTCCCAGTAATAATGTCCCAAGGAAAATTTTTTCTACCGGCCGGGGATCATGGTGTATGTCAAAAAGCTGGAAAAGAGCGAGGATGAATAGGGTTAGGGCTATGTGCGACTGATATATGGCATGGCAGGGCTCCCAGCTTATGATAAGGAAGAAGAAAATGAAAAATGGTAGTAACGTACGGATATTTGCCAGGTTGAAACGTACTACCAGCTGTGAAATTAATATAGAATTGATTAACGTTAATATGAGGGAAATTACATTGTTGCGGATATCAGTTCCGTTTACCGGTAATAATAAGATCTCGTTAAAAGCGCTTCCCCAGGATAAATTGCTGCCGATGAAAGTAACAGACCATAGTATTATTCCAAGCAGCGCATAGACCGAGGTTCGGAATAATGAAGGGCTTATGAAATGGTCTAACTTTGTTTTCATAATCAATCAAGGGTGATTAGCTTTTTATGTTATGCAAAGATAACACATAGATTTTACTCGGGAATCATTTTATGGGTAAATAGAATTTTGTCTATTCATGGTGGTATGGTTCACCTTTTAAAATGGTCATAGCACGGTAAAGCTGTTCCAGGAAAAACAAGCGTACCATTTGATGGGAGAAGGTCATGCTTGAAAGTGATATCAGGCTGTTGGCCCGTGCATATACTTTTTCAGAAAAACCATAAGGACCTCCTATAACGAATATTACGCGTTTTACAGATTGGAGTGTTTTTTGTTCTATCAATTTGGAGAAGTTTACGGATGTAAATTGTTTCCCTTTTTCGTCCAGTAAAATTACATCATCGTTCGGGTCAATTTGTTTCAGTATGAGCTCTCCTTCTTTTTCAGTTTGATCTTGCCTGGATAGATGCTTTGTGTTTTTTAATTCAGGTATGGTTTGCACCTCAAAGGGGATGTAATGGGTAAGACGTTCCTGATATTCTTCTGTAAGTTTGATAAGATTTGGGTTCGTTGTCTTGCCCACCATTAAGAGAATAAATTTCATAGGTATATGTTTGCCTTGTGACGGGAGCGTTTTTAAATAAGTCTAAATATTTTGTGTGAATAAATATTTATGTATTTTTGTCAAAATAAACAGTTGTTTTCAACATACAAAGATGGCATTTTTTTGCGTAAAACCAACCATTTATTGAAAACAAACAATATTATCTTATACCATGAAAAAAGTAATTTTGTCTTGTTTTTCCTTATTTCTATTATTAGGATCTTTATCCGGAATATCTGCTCAAAGCCACATACCGGAGGAAGTCATCGATGCTTTGGGTCGAGGGAATGCAACTGTAATCTCATCTTATCTGAATGATAATGTAGAGTTGTTTGTTGATAATAAGAATGATATTTACAGTAAGCAGCAGGCAAGTAAAATCATTGCTGATTTCTTCAATAAAAATCAGGTTACCGGATTTAATCTGATTCATAAAGGAGATAAAGAAGCTTCCTGTTTTGTTATAGGGACACTGAAGACTTCTAATAAAAATTTCCGGGTTTATATTCTGACCCGAAAGAACGGTAATAAAGATGTTATACAACAATTAAGAATAGAACCTTCTAATGACTAAAGACGATTACAAACAGTTTATACCTGCCTGGTTTGCAGAAGACATAGGCGATGGTGACCATACTACTTTATCAAGTATTCCGGAAACGGCAATAGGAAAATCGCAGTTGATAATTAAAGAAAACGGAGTGTTGGCCGGTGTTGAAGTGGCTCGTGAAATATTTCACGCTTTTGATCCGGACTTAAAGATGACCGTTTTTATTGAAGATGGAGCAGAGGTGAAAGTCGGGGATATTGCATTTGTAGTTGAGGGAAAAGTTCAGTCATTACTTCAGACGGAACGATTGATGCTCAATATTATGCAAAGGATGAGCGGTATAGCCACCCGTACAAAACAATATGTGAAAGCTTTGGAAGGTACCAAGACCCGTGTGCTTGATACCCGTAAAACTACTCCAGGGCTCCGTCTGCTTGAAAAAGAGGCGGTACGTATAGGAGGTGGAGTGAACCACCGTATCGGATTGTTTGATATGATTTTATTGAAAGACAATCATGTAGATTTTGCCGGAGGAATTGAGAACGCAATTAAAGGGGCAAAACAGTATCTGAAGGAAAAAGGAAAAGACCTGAAAATAGAAATTGAAGTTCGTAATTTTGATGAATTGGATCAGGTAATGAAGATAGGGGGCATTGACCGGATTATGTTGGATAATTTTACTCCGGAAGATACTTGCAAAGCTGTAAAAATAATTGATGGAAAGTATGAAACCGAATCATCAGGCGGTATAACTTTTGATACTTTACGTGATTATGCGAAGTGCGGGGTTGATTTTATATCGGTTGGCGCATTAACTCATTCCGTTAAAAGTTTGGATATGAGTTTCAAAGCTGTGTAAATCAGAGAGCATATTAAATAAAAAGGAAAACGACAGTGGATTTTCCACTGTCGTTTTCCTTTTTATTATTTGTTTTGTTCTTTAGCCCAACTGTCTTTTAAGGAAACGGTTCGGTTGAAAATAAGTTTTTCCGGAGTAGAATCCGGATCAACATTGAAATATCCGATACGTTGGAACTGGAACTGATCCAACGGTTTGGCATCTTTTAAAGAGAGCTCTACCCGGCAGTTTGTCAGAACTTTTAGAGATTCCGGGTTAAGCAACTCACGGAAATCACGTTCGTCTGCTGATGGATTTTCTACGTTAAACAGTCTGTCGTATAAACGTACTTCTGCAGGAATACTTTTTTCTGCGGATACCCAATGTAATGTTCCTTTTACTTTACGATCAGCTTCCGGCATACCGCTTTTGGTCTGCGGGTCGTACTCGCAATATATTTCTTCAATATTGCCTTGATCATCTTTTTTAACTCCGGTACATTTTACAATATAGGCGCTTTTTAAACGTACTTCCCGTCCCGGGGTCATGCGGAAAAATTTCTTTGGTGCGTCTTCCATAAAGTCTTCCCGTTCAATGTATAGTTCGCGGGTAAAGGCTATTTCACGGGTTCCTGCACTTTCATCTTCCGGATTGTTGATCGTTTTAAGCATTTCCGTCTGGTTTTCCGGATAGTTGGTAACGATTAATTTTACCGGATTAATGACTGCATTTACACGTGGAGCCTTTTTATTCAGTTCTTCCCGTACTGCATATTCCAGCAAACCTACATCTATCATTCCATCGTATTTTGTATAACCGATCCGTTGTATGAAGTTGCGGATAGATTCCGGCGAATATCCCCTGCGTCGTAGCCCGGATATTGTCGGCATACGAGGGTCGTCCCAGCCGCGAACCAAACCTTCTTGTACCAACTGGAGCATCTTGCGTTTGCTCATGACGGTATAAGTCATGTTCAGGCGGTTAAATTCTATCTGTCTCGGGCGGTAGTTGGGCGATTCCTGAAATTGGTCGATGAACCAGTCGTACAACGGGCGATGCACTTCAAATTCCAATGTACATAATGAATGGGTTACTCCTTCAAAATAATCGGACTGGCCGTGTGCAAAGTCATACATTGGATATACTTTCCATGTGTAACCTGTACGATGGTGAGGATGCGACGTGATGATACGGTACATGATCGGGTCGCGGAAGTGCATATTGGATGAAGCCATGTCTATTTTGGCACGCAATACCATAGACCCTTCTTCAAACTCACCCTGATTCATTCGCTGGAAGAGATCCAGGTTCTCTTCTACCGGACGATTCCTGTACGGACTTTCTGTTCCGGGAGTAGTAGGAGTTCCTTTTTGCTTAGCTATAGTTTCTGCAGATTGTTCGTCCACATAAGCTTTTCCTTCTTTGATAAAATCAATAGCAAGGTCATAGAGCTTCTGGAAATAATCGGATGCATAATATACATTTTCCCACTTAAAGCCTAACCATTGAATATCTTCCATGATGGAGTCTACGTATTCAACGTCTTCTTTAACCGGATTTGTGTCATCAAAACGCAAATTGCATATGCCTCCGTATTCTTTGGCAATCCCGAAGTCCATGCATATTGCTTTGGCATGTCCTATATGCAAATATCCATTCGGTTCCGGCGGAAAACGGGTCTGTATTCTGCCATCATTCTTACCATCTTTTAAGTCTTCTTCAACAATAGCTTCGACAAAATTCAAGCTTTTTTTAGGAGTATCTTCCATATGCTATAAATACAGTTTTATTGAATGAGAAATGCCAACCTGCCAAAATTTTTTGGCATATTGGCATATTATATTTTTGTTATTTCAGTAGCTTATTCAAAATAGCCTTTAATAATTCCGCGAGGAGAATTGCGTACAAAAAGTAATATTTCATCCCGTTCCTTAGTGGCAGGAAGTTCTGCTTCAATGCGTTCTACCGCATGTGACGTATTCATTCCTGAAAGGTAAAGATAGCGATAAATATCCTGAATGTCCCGTATTTGCTCGTTGGTATATCCTCTGCGTCGCAACCCGATGGAATTAATTCCGGCATAGGAGATAGGGTCGCGTCCGGCTTTAACGAATGGAGGCACATCTTTATTGACTCTTGATCCTCCCTGTACCATTACGTGAGAACCTATATGAGTGAACTGGTGAACTAAAACGGCTCCACTTAATATAGCATAGTCGCCTACTACCACTTCTCCTGCCAACTGGGTGGCATTGGACATGATGACATTATCGCCAACAACGCAGTCGTGCGCAATATGGCAATATGCCATAAGCAAACAGTTATTGCCGACAACGGTTTTTCCTTTTGCAGCTGTACCGCGGTTCACGGTTACACATTCACGGATAGTGGTATTGTCTCCAATAATAGCCAATGTATCTTCTCCCTTAAACTTAAGGTCTTGGGGAACGGCACCGATTACAGCCCCGGGAAAAATATTACAGTTTTTTCCGATGCGTGCACCTTCCATGATAGTTACATTAGAACCGATGCGTGTACCTTCACCTATTACAACATTCTTGTCAATGGTTACAAATGGCTCAATTACAACAGTAGGAGCAATTTTAGCATCCGGATGGATGTAAGCTAAGGGTTGTTTCATTTTTGTTTGTTAATTATCAAATATTTTGCGAAAATAATTAAAATAAATAAGATAGTTACGCAATTGTTTTGTTTTTTATTATTTGTGCTGTAAATTCAGCTTCGCATACGATTTTTCCACCTACAAAAGCTAATCCTCTCATCGTCGCTATTCCCCGTTTTATTTCGGTCATTAGTTCTACCCTGAATATCAGTGTGTCGCCAGGCACCACTTTCTGGCGGAACTTCACATTGTCTATCTTGAGGAAATAGGTTGAATATTCTTTGGCATTTTCCAGTTGGTTTAATACCAGTAATCCGCCGGATTGTGCCAGTGCTTCAATGACCAGCACTCCAGGCATAACCGGTTCTTCCGGGAAGTGACCTACGAAAAAAGATTCGTTCCCACTTACATTTTTTACCCCGACAATCACTTTAGGACGAATATCTATGATTTTGTCTACCAGAAGGAAAGGCCAGCGATGTGGCAACAGGTTGCGGATCGCAAGTACATCTAACACAGGAGGTTTGCTGTCATCGTAAATAGGAGGTTGTACTTCGTTTCTTTTTATTTCTTTACGAATTATTTTAGCTACATCCGTATTGATTTTATGTCCCGGGTATGTTGCTATCACTTTTCCTATTAGCGGTTTTCCTATAAGAGATAAATCTCCGATAACGTCAAGCAACTTATGACGTGCGGGTTCATTTTCAAAAAACAAATCGCTGAGGTAACCCAGTTTAGACGCATCACGATGGGCTTGTCCGAGATTGTCAGCCAGTTGATCCATGTCTTCCTGAGACATTAGCTGATCGTAAATCACATTGGCATTTTTTAAATCTCCTCCTTTGATTAACCCCATCTTTAACAGAGGTTCTATTTCTCTGACAAAGACAAAAGTTCTTGTCCCAGCTATTTCAGTAGCGTAGTTTTCTAAAGAATCTAATGAAGCAAACTGATTGTTCAGTACTGGAGATGATTTGAAACCTATATGTACGTCAACGCTGAATTTATTGTCAGGGAGGATCACTATTTTGGATTCACAATCCGGTAGCTGATATTCTATTTTGTGCTGAACGATGAAGTAGTCTTTATCTTCGTTTTGCTCAACAATGCCATTTTCCTGAATTTTTTCAACGAAGTATTTGGCACTTCCGTCCATGATAGGAAACTCGGGAGCATTGACTTCTAACAGGCAATTGTCTATCCCAAATGCGTATAAGGCAGATAATGCGTGTTCTACGGTGCTGACTTGTATCTCTCCCTTTTTTAAGACAGTGCCTCGTGTCGTGGCATCTACATATTCTGCTAATGCTTCGATTATGGGCTGGTCGGGAAGATCTACTCGTTTTATTTTTATTCCGTGGTTATCTTCTGCGGGATGGAATGTTAAGATGATATCTAATCCGGTATGTAATCCTTTCCCTGTAAAGGTGAAGGCTTGCTTTATCGTTCTTTGTTTAGGCATATCTTACTGAACACGATTAATTTTTTCTTCTAATTCCTTTATTTTTTTCTGTAACTCGAAAACCGTTTTTTGAAGGTCCGGAAGGTTTTTATATACTACGGTTGACCGGCGGAAATTACCTACGGGGATGGCCGGATAACCTTGATGAGCCTGATTCGGAGTTTTTATGGAGTTTGGAACACCGGTCTGGGCACCGAAAATACTTCCGTCTGCAATGTGAAGATGTCCGGAAATACCAACCTGTCCGGCCAAAACACAATGTTTGCCGATTTTGGTTGAACCGGCTACACCGGATTGGGAAGCTATGACTGTGTTAGTACCAACTTCTACATTATGAGCAATTTGCACCAGGTTGTCTATTTTTACTCCTTTGCGTATAATGGTGCTTCCCAATGTGGCTCTGTCTATGGTTGCATTGCAACCTATATCTACATTGTCCTCAAGAATGACATTGCCCATTTGCGGTATTTTTTTGTATGAACCGTCTTCCGTGGGAGCAAAACCAAATCCGTCGCCTCCTATTACCGCTCCGGAATGGATGGTACAGTTATTGCCGATGATACATTTTTTGTAGATGGATACAGAAGAGAATATCGTGGCATTATCGCCTATTTGGGTATTTTCTTCAATGCAAACGTGTGAATGGATTATTGCATTTTCCCCGATTTTGACGTTATCCCCGATGTAAGCGTAAGGGGCAATGTAAGCGTTACTCCCGATAGAGGCTGATTCTGATATGAAAGCCAACGGCGAAATGCCTGTTTTTCTGGGGGAGAATTGTTCTACGAGCGAAAGCAGTTGTGCCAAAGATTCGTATGCGTTATCCACACGTATTAAGGTGGCGGAAACTTCTTTTTCAGGAGTGAATTCTTTGTTTACGAGAATTACCGAAGCATTGCTTTCGTATATATAGTGATTATATTTCGGATTGGATAAGAAACTTAAAGTACCGGGTTTGCCTTCTTCTATTTTAGAAAAATCATGTACTTTAACAGCTGGATCGCCTTGTACTTCTCCTTTTAAATAATCCGCAATTTGTTGAGCAGTAAACTCCATATTGAAAATTTTTGACTACAAAAGTAATAAACAATTTCTAAATATACATTATTTAACTTATAACATTCCAAGGTCTTGGCTGGAATAATATGTTCAAGAGTATTTTATGTACTCGTTATTTACTGTAATTTATGATAACAAAAATAATATTTTTCAACCTTTTTGGTCAGCACTTGTATGTTCAGCATGTCCGAAGCTTCGGCTATGTCTTTTATGTGTCCGTCTTTGTACAGGATATTGATTTTATCGTCTTTGGAATTGTAAGTATCCGTAGATACGGTTTTCTCGCCAATAAAATATTCGGCATCTTTTCTACTAACTCCAAAATGACGGATATATTGTTGTACGTACTCTTCATGCGTTTCAGCGGAAAAAGGTTCTTCCTGTATCTTTATTTTGAATAAATTTCTGTTGGTGAATGATTTACAGAGTATTGACAGGATGATGTCTTCATGTTCCTGCCATACTTTGATTGCGGAAATAATGTCCGAATCATCTAAATAAGTAAAATTTTTCAGGGTTTGCTGTGTTGAGTAAAAATCATCTGCTTTAATATCGCTATATAAAAAATAGGATAAAGCCGGTGATGCAAACAGTTCTTTTTTATGTGAGGCCAGTTCTTTGGCCCGTTTAAGTATATTGATCAACATACATTCGGCAGCAGTTGATGTTTTGTGCAGATACACCTGCCAGTACATTAAGCGACGTGCCACAAGAAATTTCTCAATGGAATAGATTCCCTTACTGTCTATTACCAGTTCGTCATTATGTACGTTCAGCATTTTGATGATTCGTGCTGAGCCTATGATTCCTTCACTTACGCCGGAATAGAAACTGTCACGGCTTAGGTAATCCAGCCTGTCCATATCTAATTGGCTGGAAACCAGTTGATGTAAGAATTTTTTAGGGTAAGTGTTTGTGAAAATATCCAGTGCTGCGTCCAGTTTCCCTTCCAATTCCTCATTAATCTTTTTCATCATCAGCAATGATATTTCTTCATGGCTTATTCCGTCGACCAATGTATTTTCCAATACGTGTGAAAAAGGACCGTGCCCAATGTCGTGGAGGAGGATGCAAGCTCGTGCAGCCAGAGACTCTTCATGTGTGATTTCGTGCCCTTGGTTTCGTATTTGCTCTATGGCCTCACTCATAAGATGCATAGCGCCCAATGAGTGTTGGAAGCGGGTGTGCTGTGCACCGGGATATACCACAGATGACAGTCCTAATTGTTTAATTCTGGACAGACGTTGAAAATACGGGTGCTGTATAATATCGTATAAAAAGTTGTTTGGAATGTTGATAAATCCAAATACCGGGTCATTGATTATTTTTCGTTTGTTAGAATTTCCCATGGGTAGTTGTTCGGAATTAAAAACAAAAAGTCTTGTTTAGGTCTGTTGCTTTGTTTTAGTTTAGAATGATTGCATGTCAACCAACTTTTTATAGTAACCGTTGAGTTTAATCAACTCTTCATGTTTTCCTCTTTCTACAATCTTTCCTTCATGTAAAACACAGATTTCATCCGCTCTTTTTATAGTAGAGAGGCGGTGTGCCACAACAAGTGTTGTCCGGTTTTTCATTAAATTTTCCAGTGCCTCCTGTACCATTTTTTCCGATTCTGTATCAAGGGCAGAAGTTGCTTCATCTAAAATCAGGATAGGAGGGTTTTTTAGTATAGCCCGGGCTATACTGATCCGTTGGCGTTGACCGCCGGACAATTTTCCACCCCGGTCGCCGATGTATGTTTCATAGCCGTTTGGTGTCGCCATGATAAAATCGTGAGCGTTGGCTATTTTAGCCGCTTCTATAACTTCGTCCATTGTCGCACTGTCTACTCCGAAAGTAATATTGTTGTAGAAAGTGTCATTGAATAAAATGGCTTCCTGGTTTACATTGCCCATTTGGGAGCGGATGTCATAAGAACGTAAATCCTTTAAGTTTACTCCGTCGATTGTTATTTCACCTTTTTGAGGGTCGTAATAACGCGGAAGCAGATCGACCATGGTCGATTTTCCCGAGCCGGATTGCCCCACGAGGGCTACGGTTTTCCCTTTTTCAATGACAAGATTGATGTCCTGTAAAACCCAGTCTTTTTGGTATCTGAAAGAAAGATTTTTATATTCAATCTTGTCGGAAAAAGGCTTCATTGTTTTTGGTTGTTCTGGTTCCGGAATGTTGTTTTCCGTCAATAAAATTTTATCTACCCGTTCCAGAGATGCAAGTCCTTTCTGGATGCTGTATGATGCTTTGGATAATTCTTTGGCCGGATTTATAATCAGGTAGAATATGGTCAGATAATAAATGAATTCAGACCCGTCTAACCCGGTGTAGTTGTTCAGAATAAATATACCTCCTACGCATAACAAAATTGCGATTACAAAGGTTCCAAGCAGTTCGCTGACGGGGTGTGCCAGAGCATATTTCCGGTTGATCCGGTTGAATGTCTTGCGTAGCTTTTCGTTTAAGATTCCGAAACGTGTTTCCAGCTTCTTTTCTGCATTGAATGCCTTGATAACCCGCAATCCTCCTAATGTTTCCTCTATTTGTGACAATAACTCTCCCGTTTGTTCTTGCCCGAGAGTGGAACGTTTTTTTAAGGATTTTCCTATTTTGCCGACAGCCCACCCTGCGATGGGAAGGAATATTAATGCGAAAATAGTCAACTGCCAACTGAGAGCAAGCATAACTGCCAAGTACATGATAATCATGATCGGATTCTTAAACATCATATCCAGCGAACTCATGATTGATACTTCTACTTCATTAACATCGCCCGTCATACGTGCCATAATATCTCCTTTCCTTTCGTCGGAAAAGAACCCCAAAGGCAGTGCCATTATTTTTTCGTACAGTTGCTTACGGAGGTCGTGTAATACTCCGGTACGTATGGGAATCATAAAGTAGGAACCGAGATAAGATGTTCCGACTTTAAATAAAGTCATAATGATGAGGAATATGGCAATGTATGCTAATGCAACGGCAGGACCGGATTGGAGGATTATCTGCTCTATCGCATAAGAAACATTGTTTTTCATTGCGTTGGCTATGTCCAGTATATTGTCTCCCCATGACCATTGGAGGTATGTTTTTGTGTGGTCTGTTATTCCAAAAAGAATTTTTAATACAGGAATAATCGCTGCAAAAGAAAAAA
This sequence comes from Bacteroidota bacterium, assembly GCA_023391625.1. Taxonomy (GTDB): domain Bacteria; phylum Bacteroidota; class Bacteroidia; order Bacteroidales; family Paludibacteraceae; genus QVMH01. Next base: position 639,393 of record JAEWAN010000006.1, read on the forward strand.
GGCTGAATATGGTGGAAAGAATATGGAATAACAAGTTTAGAAATACATACTTTTTGTATGGAGGAATAAACCGCTTTAACAATGTGAGAAAATTCATATTATGACAGTTAGGACTTTATCCGGTGTTATTACAACAGGCTTGATAAAGTTGGTTGTTGTTTTACAGAGTGAAATGAATGTAGCTTGTATGGATACAGGTTGTATGTACAGTTTCTTGTAAACTATAAACCTCCTGAACCAGGAGGTTTATAGGGGGTTATTTAAATTCCGGTGTAAGTACGTGGGGTGATTCTTCTCAGCTCCTCTTTTACAGATTCGCTGACATCCAGTTTTTCAATAAATTCCCGGATTGACTTTTCATTGATTTCTTCATTTGTCCGGGTCAGTGCTTTCAGCGCTTCGTAAGGAGATGGATAGGCTTCCCTGCGAAGGATGGTCTGGATACCTTCCGCAACAACAGCCCATGTTCCGTCCAGATCACGGTAAATTGCGGTTTCGTTCAATAAAAGTTTGCCTAATCCTTTCAGTATGCTTTGAGTTGCAATCATTGTATGGGCAAAAGGAACTCCGATATTGCGTAAAACAGTGCTGTCTGTCAGGTCTCGCTGCAAACGGGATACCGGGAGCTTGGACGCTAAAAACTCCAGCATGGCATTAGCTACCCCTAAATTTCCTTCTGCGTTTTCAAAGTCAATCGGATTTACTTTATGAGGCATGGCTGAAGATCCTACTTCGCCGGCTTTGATCCGTTGTTTGAAATATTCCATTGATACATATGTCCAGATGTCCCGGCATAAGTCAATCAGTATTGTGTTGATGCGTTTCATTGCATCGAACAGGGCAGCCAGGTTGTCATAATTTGAAATCTGTGTAGTCCAGGCTTCACGAACCAGTCCCAGTTTTTCTGTAAGGAAGTTGTTTCCGAAAGCTTTCCAGTCTATGGTTGGGTATGCAACGTTATGTGCATTGAAGTTGCCGGTAGCTCCACCGAATTTACCTGAAATAGGAGTTGCTTTCAATAATTCTATTTGTTGGTTCAGACGGCTTACAAAAACCATGATTTCTTTTCCCAGGCGGGTAGGAGAGGCTGGCTGTCCATGTGTTTTGGCAAGCATGGATACGTCCCGCCATTCGTCGGCCAGACGGTTCAATTCATGAACCAGGTTCTCTATTTCAGGGTAATATACTTCATTAAGTGCGTCTTTAATGGAATGAGGAACAGAAGTATTGTTAATATCCTGTGATGTTAATCCGAAATGAATAAATTCTTTGAACGCAGTTAAATTCAATTCGTCAAATTTTTCTTTCAGAAAGTATTCTACCGCTTTAACGTCGTGGTTGGTTACTTTTTCAATATCTTTTATTTTGGTAGCATCCGCTTCAGAGAAGTTTTGGTAAATAGCACGTAATTTCGGGAAAATGCCGGAAGGAATAGCTTCCAGTTGTTTCAAGGGTATTTCGCATAAAGCAATGAAATATTCTACTTCGACTAATACCCGGTAACGTATAAGGGCATATTCTGAAAAATAAGCTGCATAAGGTTGAGTTTTAGAACGGTAGCGTCCGTCTACGGGGGAAATAGCATTAAGTATTGATAAGTCCATTTTATTGAAAATTGAATTGTTTTCTTTTAATAATAGCTAAACTTACTGAAGGCATTTTAAGCCTGTTATAAAATAAGTTGCAAAGGTAATCATTTCCCTATGATTCTGAAAAGATTTTATATTACCTTTGCAAGGCTAAATATTTTTAAGTATTTTTGTTTTAGATTATTTTAATTGTCACTGTCCGAAAATCTGTTTAATTGTCACTGTCCGAAAATCTGTATGAAATATACTAAAATACACAAAGAAGGGTATCTTATTCTTTTAGGTTTGTGCTTTGTTATTTTTGTAATCAATCTGATTGTTTACATGCATTATCCTAAGATAATATTTGCCATTACTACAAGTTTATGTGCCTTGGTGCTGATCTTTTTTGCTTACTTCTTCCGCAATCCGGTTCGTGTTTCCGAAATTGATGATTCCGGCTTGGTAGTTGCTCCGGCAGACGGAACGATAGTAGTGGTGGAAACCACCGAGGAACTGGAGTATTTTGGTGATAAACGTATTCAGGTTTCCATTTTTATGTCGGTTTTCAATGTCCACGCTAACTGGTATCCTGTTTCTGGTATTGTACGTAAGGCTGTACATCATGATGGAAACCATATGATGGCGTATTTGCCGAAATCCAGCACAGAAAATGAACGTTCTACAATAGTAATTGAAACTCCTTCCAAGACTCAGATATTGGTTCGTCAGATAGCTGGAGCTTTGGCTCGGCGTATTGTTACCTATGCACATGAAGGCAAAAGTTGTCATATAAACGAACAATTGGGTTTTATAAAATTCGGTTCGCGGGTAGATATTTATTTCCCTCTTGATACAGAGATTTTTGTTCAGGTGGGCGATAAGACCACAGGGAACGAAACTATTATTGCACGTTTGAACGAGTGATATGACTTTAAGTGAAGCACAGGAACAGGTTGACCAGTGGATAAAAACATATGGTGTCCGCTATTTTAATGAACTGACCAATATGGTGATATTGACCGAGGAGGTTGGGGAGTTGGCTCGCATTGTGGCCCGTACTTTTGGGGAGCAGTCGTTTAAAGAGTCGGATAAGAAAAAGAATTTGGCTGATGAAATGGCTGATGTGTTGTGGGTTCTCATTTGTCTGGCCAACCAGACGGGGGTTGATTTGACCGAAGCTTTTCAAAAGAATCTTCAAAAGAAAACCAATCGGGATGCTGTCCGGCATCTGGAAAATGAAAAACTGAAATAGGTGTAATTTTTTTGACTTTCCCTTTATTATTTAGTTCTGTAATTTTAAAATCCGGATAAAATATTTATTATGAATAAGTTTGAAGAGTTATTCAGTGTTTATGACTGTCAGAAGACAGATGCTGAAGTAAAAAAGACAGTAGAGAATATTCTTTCTGCAGAGTATGTGGAAAATAATAACGTTCAGGTTTATGGGCAATGTCTGGGTATGGTAGATTTGACGTCTTTAAACGTATCGGATACGGAAAGCGATATTGCGAAACTGACAGAGAAAGTAAACGATTTTAGTACGGTTTATCCTGCTCTTGCTAATGTTGCGGCGATTTGTGTTTTCCCGGCTTTAGTTCCTGTGGTTAAAGATGTTTTGACTGAAAATGTAGAGATAGCTGCTGTGGCAGGAGGATTTCCGGCCTCTCAGACTTTTTTGGAAATAAAAGTGGCTGAAACTGCAATGGCTGCTATGGAAGGAGCTTCGGAAATAGACGTGGTTTTATCTGTCGGAAAATTTTTGGAGGGGAATTACGAAGAGGTTTATGAAGAATTGCGCGAGATTAAATCATCCTGCCGGGATGCCCGTTTAAAAGTTATATTGGAAACAGGGGCTTTGAAAAGTGCTTCAAATATAATGAAAGCTTCTATTCTGGCTATGGCAGCCGGTGCTGATTTTATAAAAACTTCTACGGGAAAGATCTCTGTATCTGCTACTCCTGAAGCTACTTACCTGATGTGTTATGCTATAAAACAATGGAACGAGAAGAACAATGAAAAGGTAGGTTTTAAAGCAGCCGGAGGAATTGTGACCACAGAAGATGCGGTGAAACAATATACAATCGTGAAAAATGTTCTTGGAAAAGAATGGCTTGATAAAGAGTTGTTTCGTATTGGAGCCAGCCGCTTGGCCAATAACTTATTGACTGCGATTACAGGTAAAGAAACAAAATATTTTTAGCAATAAATTGTTTGTATTGCTATCAATGAGAAAGGGTTGCCAACATGGCAACCCTTTCTCATTGATATATTTCATTAATCGTTTTTTTTATTCGTATGCTCCCATTTTCAAAGCAGCAATTTCCTTGCCTGTAAGGAAACGGTATCTTCCGCGAGGGAGATTCTTTTTAGTCAGTCCGGCAAAGTATACACGGTCCAGTTTGGTTACTTTATAGCCCAGTTTGTCAAAAATACGACGTACTACACGGTTTTTACCGGAGTGTATCTCAATGCCTACCTGCAATCTGCTGTCTTCTTTTACAAAAGCCAGATCATCGGCAGCTATAATACCATCGTCCAACTCAACACCTTTCAATATCTGTTCGAAATCGGCATCCTGTAACTCTTTGTCCAGAGTAGCATGGTATATTTTCTTTTTTTCGTATTTCGGATGTGTAAGTTTGGCAGCAAGATCCCCGTCGTTTGTGAATAACAATACTCCTGTTGTATTCCTGTCCAGACGTCCTACCGGATATATACGTTCGCTACATGCGTTTTTTACCAGATCCATAACAATTTTACGGTCATGCGTATCTTCTGCTGTTGTTACGAAATCTTTCGGTTTGTTCAATATAAGGTATATTTTACGTTCCGAATGTACTAACTGATCGTGGAATAATACTCTGTCGGTAGGTAAAATTTTTGTGCCTAACTCAGTTACAATGACATCGTTTACAGATATCACGCCGGCTTGTATAAACTCATCAGCTTCACGACGTGAACAGATGCCCGCATTGGCAAGGAATTTATTTAACCGGATTGGTTTGGTCAAGTCAACTTCTTCCTTATATGCTTCAAAATGTTTTCGTTCTGTATTTTCTCCTACTTTTTTACGTTTACGGAAAACTATTTTTTTATTGTTTTCATCGTAATGTGTACTGTCCTGTTGCTGATAAGGTCTTCTTGGAGAGTTTGATTCGTATCTGTTAGAGTTGTAAGAGCGGTTTCCGTTTGGAGTTCCGTAGTTATTTCTTCTCTCGTTTCCGAAACGAGAATCGCTGTTCCCATAATTTTTTCTTTCGCCTCCGTAGCTTCTGCCTTGGTTGTTGTAGCTTCTGCCCTCATTTCCGTAACGATTGCCATAGCTGTTGTTGCCGTATTCCCTGCGGCCTTCATTATTCCGTGAGGTTGAATTGTAAGAGCGGTTTTCTCCTCCCCTGTGGTCGGACTGTTTGCGGTCGTTACTGTAATTACTGTTATAACTTCTTTTGTTATAATTGTTTCCTTCAGCAGGTCTTTTTAGCTGAAAGGAGCGTTTCTCCGGACGATTCCCATCGTTGTTGCCGGAAAAATCTCGTTTTGGTTTAGCATTAGGTTCTTCCATTTTTTTGTTTTTTACTGGTCAACCTCACGGTCTTCCATTAAATGAATAATCTTTTTTATTATAAAATTGAAGCTGCAAAGATCACAAAAAAAACTGAGAAAATTGATTTTTAAAGGAGAATGTTTTTAATATTGATGAATTTAGCGAAATAAAAATCAGGTAACGATTTGTAGTTTCAAAAAAAACATCTATTTTTGCAGTCCCTTAAAACCAAGAGAATATATAAATTAAAATAAAATATTAAGCAATGAAAAGGACGTTTCAACCTTCTAACAGAAAAAGAAGAAATAAACACGGTTTCCGTGAAAGAATGGCTACTGCCAACGGACGCAGAGTATTGGCTGCCCGTCGCGCAAAAGGAAGATCAAAACTGACTGTTGCAGACGAATCACGTCATAAAGCGTAAGAAACAACAAACACATTATAAAGAAAGTAAAGACCTTTTTTAGGTTTTTACTTTTTTTATTTTTATCCATTCGCTTGGAACGGATAAAATAAGTATTTTTGAAAAATCTTTCTAGTTTACAGATATTACAGTGGACGCTATGGGTAAAAAATCAGGTAAAGATTCGGGCAAAAAAAGTTTTATTGGGTTGATAGTAAAAAACGTTATAATCGCGGCGGTTATATTTGTAGCGCTTGTTGCTATAACTTTTGTCGGCATAAACAAATATACAAAGCATGGTGTGGTGGAAGTGGTGCCTGATTTGCGGGGAGCTTACCTGGAAGAAGCGGAAATGATCTTGAAAAAGAATGAATTATATCCTCAGGTTATTGATTCTGTATATACCAGAGAGAAAGAGTTGGGAACGGTTGTAGATCAGATACCGGCTCCTAATTCAACAATGAAACCGAATCGTCCTGTCTATCTGATTATAAATTCCCGCCAGGTACGAACAATTAAATTTCCGGATGTGAGTGATTATTCTTCCCGTCAGGCTACGGCAATGTTGCAGGCCTCCGGCATAGAAATAGAAAGTGTTCAGTACATTCCTTCTTTATATAGGGATTTGGTGTTGGATGTGAAATATAAAGGTGAAACTATAGAGCCTGGAACGGAAATCCCAGAAGGGGATGCCGTGGTTCTTATCGTTGGTAACGGTCTGGGAGATGAGGAAGTGGCTGTTCCTAATGTGAGAGGCCTTACCCTGGATGTTGCACGGAAAGAGCTTATGAATTTTTATTTTACTCTCGGTGCTGTAAATTATGATGTAGAACCGCAGGAAGAAGGTGTGTCTTATTTTATATACCGGCAATACCCTGTTGCCGGAAGGAAAGTGCCTAGCGGTACACGTGTGGACGTTTGGCTTTCTGCAGATCCTTCATCTTTGCAGGTATTACCTTCTGATACGGACGCAACGGATAATCTGGAAGAGGAGTTTTTCTGATTTTAATTGAAAATAAAAGCTTTAATAAAGAGTGGTAGATTTAACACAAGAGGATATTGGTTTCGGTGAAGAGTTTATTGAGGAGCAGGCTTCTCTTTTTGAACATCATCGTTTTGTAGTTGATAAAGGGCAGAGTTTGTTACGCATAGACAAGTATCTGGTCAATATAATGCCGAGTATTTCCCGTAACAGGGTACAGGACGCTGCTGATGCCGGGAATATATTGGTGAATGATAATCCTGTCAAATCCAATTACAGAGTAAAACCGTTTGATGTAATATCCATTGTATTGGGTTATCCTCCTAACCAGTATGAGATTGTACCGCAGGATATACCTATCCGGATTGTCTATGAGGATGAGGATATTATTGTTGTGAATAAACAGCCAGGTCTGGTGGTGCATCCGGGGTTTGGTAATTTTGAAGGTACTTTGTTGAATGCCATCGCTTTTCATCTGAAAGATAATCCGGGTTTTGATGCTAATGATTCCCGTTTAGGGTTGGTACACCGTATTGATAAAGATACATCCGGTTTGCTATTGGTGGCTAAAACGGCGGATGCAAAGACTCATCTGGGGAAACAGTTTTTTAATAAAACGACTCATCGACGTTATCAGGCTCTTGTCTGGGGTGTTATAAAGGAAGATGAAGGTACTATAGTAGGAGCTATGGCGCGCGATCCCCGTGACCGTATGTTGTTCACGGTTTTTCCGGAAGGGGAAAATCCGTTGGCAAAACATGCTGTAACCCATTATAAAGTATTGAAACGTTTTACTTATGTAACGTTGGTAGAGTGTTGTCTGGAGACGGGCAGAACCCATCAAATCCGGGTGCACATGAAGCATATCGGACATACATTATTTAATGATGAACGTTACGGGGGAAATGAAATATTAAAGGGGATTAATTCGGGAAAGTACAAACAGTTCGTGAAAAATTGTTTTGATATTTGTCCGCGTCAGGCACTTCATGCAAAAACACTTGGGTTTGTTCACCCTCGTACAGGGGAGGAAATGTTTTTTGATAGTGAACTGCCTGAAGATATGCAGCAATTAATCGCGAAATGGGATAACTATACAACTGCACTTGAAAACGAAAAATAAATATATGCGGCCGGATGTGGTACTTGTGACCGGAGCCAGCTCCGGCATTGGGCTTGAACTTGTAAAGCAACTTCGGGATCGTGGGGTGAAAGTTTATGCTGCATCCCGTAATCCGTCATATCCGGTTTCCGAATTAGAAAAAGGACCGGGTAAAATTATTCCTGTGCATATGGATGTTACTATTGAGTCTGATGTGGATACAGCCGTGGCTCGTATTGTTGCTGAAAATGGAAAGTTGGATGCTGTGGTTTGTAATGCCGGCAACGGATTGGCCGGATGTATAGAAGAAACTTCTGTGGACGAAATGAAATACCAGTTTGAGACGAATTTTTTCGGTGCGGCAAAAACCGTACAGGCATGTCTTCCGGTATTTCGTCAGCAAGGTTATGGTAAAGTAATGGTTACTTCTTCCATTGCAGCTGTGGTGCCTATTCCTTTTCAAGCTTATTATTCCGCAGGCAAATCAGCGTTGTCCATCTTCATGCAGGCATTGGCTATGGAAACAAAGAATTTTGGTATTCAATGTTGTACGGTGTTACCCGGTGATACCCAAACCGCTTTTACCGCTACCCGCAAATATGCCGTTCAATCTCAAAGACCGGATTCCGCTTATTCGGTGAAGATGAAAAAGTCTGTTTCTAAAATGGAAAAAGATGAGCAAAACGGTATGAGCCCTGATTTTATAGCCCGGAAGATGGTACGGCAATTGATGAAAAAAAGAATGAAACTTACTGTAGTACCGGGATTTCAGTATAAATTAATATATGTTGTGATTCATCTCATCCCGTTACGGCTGAGGTTATGGATTATCGGTTTGTTGTATTGAGTTTAATTTTGTACAGACTGGGTAGAGGAAGTTTTTACCTTGTCGTTTAGCCTTTGAATAGTTTCTTTGTTTATCTGTTTCCGCTCTTTGTCAAATACCCATCCCCATTTATTGAAGTATTTTATCATGTTGGATATGTGTATATACAGCATTTTCATGTTTTTATATGAGCTTCGGGTATGTACATGTGTCACCTCTGCATGGGGGTAATATACCGTGCGGTATTGGGCATGTATCCTTCTGGTCAGGTCAATGTCTTCCGGATACATGAAGAAACGTTCGTCAAATAGTCCGGTGTTGAGTAGAGCGGCAGTGCGTAAAAACATAAAACAACCGGAAAGATAGGGCACATCCATTATCTGGTTATATCCATATTCGTGGAGTTCAAATCTTTTTGTTCTTTTTTCAGTCCATTTTGCAGGGAGAAAACGTCTGAATATAAGATCAAATGGAGTTGGAAGAAGTTTGCACAAGTGCTGAATATCTCCGGATGGGTAAAGTATTTTAGGCATTAAATGACCTATTTCCGGATTGCAGTCCATGAAGTCTTCTATTTTTTCCAGGATTCCGGTTTTAAAAGTAATATCGGGGTTAATTACAAGGTGATAGGGAATGCGATTTTCTATTGTTTTGCGTATGGCGACATTGTGAGCTTTCCCATATCCCAGGTTCTTTCCGTTGTAAATGTATTTTGCAGGCAGTTTATCTGCATCGGATAATTCCTTGGGTGAATTATCTATGATAAAAATTGTGTTAACATTTTTGGAAGCAGCTAACGTTTCTACCAGTGGAGCTATTTCTTCCTTGGTATGGTTATATAGTACGATAGAAACGTTTAACATGGTTAGTTAGTTGATATACCGGGATAATTTCTGATGGTAAATAGCGATAATTTTTTTCTCATCGAAATGATTCAGAATGAGTTCCCGTCCGTTTTTTCCCCATTGAGCTAATGTATCTCTGTCTGTTTGGTACATTTTTTCCATTTTATCTGCCAGATCATCCACGTCTTTACAGCAACATATCAGTCCGTTTTCCTCATTCCTTATTAATTCGATACAACCGACATTATTTGTTGTAATGATAGGACGTTCCATACTGAGGCTTTCCATCAGGCAGCGGGGTACTCCTTCATGGTAATAGGAGGGGAGGACAACGCAATCGCAGTCGGCAATAAACGGACGTACATCCATACTTGCGCCCAGATAGTCTATATAGCCTTTTTTGTCCCACTCCAGAATTGTGTCCCGGGATATGTTGTTCGGGTTACCTATTTCAGTTATACCTAAAACCTGATATCTTATTTCCGGATATTTGGCTTTCATCTTTTTGGCGGCCATTACATATTCTTCAATACCTTTCTCTTTTACAAGGCGTGAAAGAAATAGGAAAGTAAACTGATTATCCTCGTTCCGGTTTACCGGACTGAATCTCTCTACATCAATACCTTCTCCGGGCAGTACAAACCCTTCGTTCTTCTTTATAACTTGTTCCTGAATAAATGTTTCACGGTCGCTTTCATTTAGAAACCATACATCTTTTACTTTTTTCAGAGAATTCTTATATAAGAAAAGCACCATTTTCTTTAGCCAGTTATCGTGGTCAAAAGCATATCCCAAACCAGTAGTAACGGCTACGGAAGGAATATTCAGTTTCCCGGCGGCATAAGAACCGTAAATGACCGGTTTTACCGTATAATGGAATATAAAGTCAAAACGATGACTTTTGTATAGTTTTAAAATAGAACGGTACAATTTAAGGTCTTGAAAGAGGTTGGTCCCTTTTCCATTTATATTCAAGGGGATATAGGTAATGGATTCTTGCTGGAAAAGTCTGGAATAGCGGTCTTCCAATGCAATGGCATAGACCTGGTAACCTTCTTTTACGAAGCTTTTCATAACTCCCAAACGGAAGTTATAAAGGGAGAAAGAAGTATTGCTGACAAAAGCTATTTTTTTCGGTTCCGGAGAAGAAACATTCACCTCTGTATATATAGGGCTTATCATTAACTCAACTTAAATTTAATCGTGCGACTCAAAGTTAAACATAAAAGTTTAAACCGGTATGAAATCATATACAAAATGTTGTTTTTACTGTCGGTACTGGCAGATGATAAATTTTCTCCGTGCCGGCGATATAAAATCAGGGGCAAAGGTAAATAAATTATTCTTTTATTTAACTCTCCAAGCAACCCTATCCACACATCATGTGCAGGAAGTTTCTTTGGAAAGGGTAATATTAGCTTCATTATGTCCCGATGAAAGGCCATACAGCACCCCAAATAACGTCCTTTATATAAATTTTGCAAAAATCCTTCCCGGTAAATGCGCCAGGAGTCCAGGCTTTCTGATAAAACTTTTAAGTTTGCATCTACCAAAACGGCATCAGACATGACAATTTTCTTTTCTTTCAGGTAAGGCAGACATCTCTTTACTTTGTCGTTTAGCCAGACGTCATCCTGATCTGCCAAGAAAATGTATTCTCCCCGTGCCTGCTTTAATGCATTTTCTATGTTATAAATGGGACTTTTAAATGTGTTGTTTTTTGATATTGTAATACGTTTATCTTGCAGTTTCTCTATAATGGAGATGGTTGAGTCTGTGGACGAATCGTCAGAAATAATGATTTCATCATCATCACTTAACTGCGTAAGAATGGATTCAAGTTGCTCTTGAATGTATTTCTCCCCGTTATATGTTGCAATACACACTGATACCATTGTTGTTAATCTAACTGATTCAGAAGTAATTTTATTGTTTTTGCCAAATCGTCTTTTTGTTTGTTCGTAATTTCTTTATGCCGGTCTAATGATTTGCGAACATAGTCCTGCCTGATTTCGGCGATTGATATGATTTTATCGTACAGGTCGCTTTCGTAGAAAGGAGAAAAATAAATGGCTGCATCTTTAAGTACCTCCGGCATGGAACATACATTGGACGAGAGAACAGGAGTTCCGTATTTCATCGCTTCCAACGGAGGATATCCGAACCCTTCTAATAGGGATGCATAGATAAGCGCATAAGCATTTTTGTATAAAAGTTCCAAATCCGAAGACGATAAGAAGTCGAGAGTTATGATGTTTTCCGCCTGATAAGATTTGTCCCCAATAAGAACGAGGTACAGATCTTTATGTGCTTTTTGCAGTCTTTTGAACACTTTATATACCAGCAGGGCATTTTTATTGCCCCTGTTTGCATTGACGAGCAGGAAGAATTTTATTTTTTTATCAATCAGGGCTTTTACTTTATTGCTTTCTGCAACTCCTTCCGGAGGGGTTATTTTTTCCGGCGGATAGAGTACACGGATGTTTTTGTTTTCCAACTCAGGAAGATAATACCTGATGGAACTGGATGTATAATTTGAAACAGTGATTATCTCAGTTGTTTCCTGCAATAGCAACGGAATGATATTGGCGTATCTTTTACGTGCTTTTCTCAATCCGGCAAAATTGTTGATTCCAGGTAAGAAATCCGCATTTATCCTGAGCCATCCTTTTATGTTCTTTTTATATAGAAAGTGCAGGTTGTTGGAGTAGCCTTCCAGATCACCGATATCGTGTATAGTGACTAGGGTACGGCACGTTATGTGGGTCAGGTCATATTTGAAATAACGTTGTGCAATCCCGATAAAAAAGGTATCTATATTATGATGTGAGATATAATAAGATATATTGTGTTTGCTAATGTCAAGCAAATCGGTGCAGCATTCATAAGAAAAAGCTTTGTCTTTTCCTATGAATTGTAACCGGGAGTCATACAGTCCCCAGATTCTGATGTCTTTGTTTTTGGCAAGTTCGTTCAGTATTTTTTTTGTGTATTCTCCTCCTCCGTTTATAAAGCTTTGGATGGAAATTAAGTCAAATAGTATGTTTGTCATAGCAAATCTTCGTATTTACTTAGGTTTTTCACTTTTCGTTCATAAGATTCTACGCCGAATAACACATTTTCGTATTTATGGAAAATAGTATTATTGCGGGATAGTTTCATAGTACCGTATAGTATTAGGATGATCAGGAATATAGGTTTCCCTAATTTGACTTTTAACAGGGAATATACTTCCGGATAAAGTATCCAGTAAGCACATATAAATAACATCGGAATACGGTCTGTAAGTATGGCGGCTTCTGCCAGGAATGAGAAGCAGGCAAAGTAAATGAAATACAGGTTCAGGAATATGCGTCCGTATTTAGGGTTGTTTTCTATAATTTTATTGTAGAGAACAAAAAACAGAATGAATGAGAATACCCGCTCTATGTAGCCGATGGTAATTCCATAACCATTCATGTAAAAATTATTGGTAAAATAAGTTTCCGTTATCTCCCAGACTTTACCTCCTATCAGCTCGGCAATAGCCATTATTGTGGGAGCAATATATTCAATCTGAAGCAGGTATATGATATTGCCCACGATAAAAGTTATCCAGATAGCAATTAAAGGAATTTTTTTGTTCAGAACAAAATATAATGGTATGTATATAAGTGATGAAAAATGGAATGTCAGACCTAACAAATTAAAGAGAATATAGGGTAATATTTTTTTTTCTTCGATGTATCTGATGGAATAGAAAAACAATAAGATGGATTTGACATTTCTCATCAGGTTTATTTCAATGATAATGCCGTTGAATAAAAAGAAGAAAATAAATCCTAATGTGTAATATTTAGGATAACGTTTAAATATAGCGTTTAAAAGCAAAACATCTATCAGGGAGGAAATAAACTGCCAGAAAAAGAAATCGGGACAGATTCTTTTTACCAGCATGGAAAATATGTTGAATCCCACTTCCATATTCCATTGGGAATAAAAGTGGGCCAGCTTATACTGGTTCCATTCGGTGGGCAGGTCTTTAAAGTAAGAGTAATAATTTGCCCAGTCCGTGTATACAAACCCCCTCAAGCCAAAAAAGAACAAAAATCCTAATATGCATAAAACGCGGACAACTGATATATTTTGTTTCCGGTTTATCAGTTCAAATTCATAGAACATCAACAGTAGCAGGAATGCAAAATATACCATGTAAGGTATTGAGTATGTAAAACTGGTAGGAATACTCATGAATAATTATTGTTTTTGTTCTGTTCTGAATGTGTTTAATACCGCTTCCCAGAAATTCCTTTTTTCTTTGTTTTTAGAGAAAATCATGATTCTGGATTTTATGTATATTAAGTGTATCTGATTGGCAATTTTTTGGTAACCGGACGGATAGTTTAACCGGAAGAAAGTGATCCGGCTTTTTTCTGCAAGTATTGCTTTTCTTGTATTTTTTGCATCAGTGCTGAAACTTTTTCCCTCCAAATGGATGATTTCTGCATTCGGAACGGATACAATCTCATAGCCCAGTTTTTTTATCCGGAAACATAAATCCGTTTCTTCATAATACATGAAGTATTCAGGTTTGAATATTCCTGTCTGTTCAAAAATGGATTTTTTTATCATTAAATCAGCTCCGGTTATGTAGGCAACTTTTTTTGTTTTAGAACTATGGTTGAATTGCCTGTTTTTACCCCAAAATAGTTTCTCCGGTATTTGTCCCAGCAAGATGTTCAGTTCCTCTGCAATGGATGGCAATAACATACGGTAAGAATGTATCGGATCCATTTTTTCACTGAGTAGGTTACCTCCGCATGCCCCCGCTCCTGTATTTTTATCCAGATATTCGGAAAGTATCTTTATTGCATTATTAACCAGGATAGTATCGGGGTTTAGAAAGAAAATATTTCGTCCGGTTGCTATTTTTATGCCTTCGTTGTTGGCTCTCCCGAAACCGATATTATCCGGTAACTGAAGATATTGAATCTTATTCCCGAATGTTTCTTTTAGAATAATTGCTGCATGATCTGAAGAATTATTGTCGACTACAATAATTTCATAAGAAATGCCTGCTGTTTTTTCTATGACAGAAGTAACGGCATCTTTTACCAGGTTTACAGTATTGTAATTAACAATAATGACAGAAACATCCATTTGTAAGAATAAGTTTTTAAATACCGTGGAATTTTGAGTTGTCACAAACCGTATGTCTATTCCAGGTAGAACCTTCCATATTATTTATCCGTTGTCATCGGTTACTTTTACTCGTTAATGGCGTTATGAAAAGTAAAAATACCGTTAATAACCAATGTGGTGGATACTCCAAAGCATAAAATAAGAAATTGCTACAAATATAGCCATTAATGCCATTAATTCGGCTATAAAAAATATATTTTGAATTTTTTCTCATTACTTCTGTCACCAGATATCTGTCATCTTAATTAATTGAATATCTAAGGTATGTGATGGAAAAGTGAAATATTAATGTTGTTTTTGAATCAGAATCTTGTTTTGATTTTCTACTCGTATAGGTAGAAAGTTGGTTTTAATGAAACAATAGCGTTTGTTAGGTTACAGTTATGGGGGGAATTATACTTTTATTTCGTTCATGATTATCTGTGTTATAAAACAGACAGATAGGTGTATGGCATGTTTGTTTTAAAAATAAGTTTAATGAAAGGATGTGTTTATTTAGCTGTCATTTTTTATGATTACTATCCTTATTTATCTGACTATGTAACAGTATGTATTGAAAAAATATGTACTTTTGTCAGTCAAAAAATTATTTCATGATATTTGTGGAAGATCATGTTTTTGCTGATTTTGCTGAATATTCAAAGAAATAAGATATGAAAAAGTTTGCTAAATGGATAGGCGGAGGCCTGGGTTGGGTTTTAGGTGGCCCTATTGGAGCTTTGATAGGTTTTGCCGTAGGTTCTCTTTTTGATACGGAGGTTGTGGCTACGGCAGGATCTTCGGGAAGAGGTTTTTATACAGAGCAGAAAACCAATGAAGGTGATTTTAAAATGAGCTTGCTGGTGCTTATTGCCTGTATTATGAAAGCTGACGGCAGCCCTAAGAAGTCTGAATTGAATGTAGTAAAACAATTTCTTGTCGCTAATTTTGGGGAACAGGGGGCGTTGGAGGCATTGGCTATTTTGAAAGGCTTGTTGAAGCAGGATATTAATGCAACGGAAGTTGCCATGCAGATAAACCTGTATATGAATTATTCCTCTAAGCTGCAGTTATTACGTCTGCTATTTGAGATAGCAAACGCCGATGGGGAAATAGCCGCTCCGGAATTAAGTTTACTGGAAAGAATCGCTAACATCTTCCGTATCAGCTCGCTGGACTTCGATTCAATTAAAGCCCCTTTCTTTAAAAATCAGGACAGAAACTGGGCTTATAAAGTTTTGGAGATAGAACCCACTGCTTCTAATGATGAAATCAAGAAAGCTTACCGCCGCATGGCTATGAAATATCATCCGGATAAAGTAAACAGTCTGGGAGAAGATGTGAAAAAGTCTGCTACTGAAAAATTCCGTTCGGTAAATCAGGCCTATGAAAGTTTAAAAAAACAACGAGGCTTTTCATAGCCCGTTTTTATTTATAAAAAGAATTTGCTGTAATAAATTATGGAACACAAGCTGTATATTTACAATACACTCCACAGGAAGAAGGAGCAATTTATTCCGTTACATTCACCAAATGTAGGAATGTATGTTTGCGGACCTACAGTTTATGGGGATGCTCATTTAGGACACGCTCGTCCGGCTATCACTTTTGATATATTATTTCGTTATCTTCAGCATTTAGGCTATAAGGTGCGTTATGTCCGTAATATAACGGATGTGGGGCACTTGGAAAACGATGCGGATTCTGGTGAAGATAAGATTGCCAAGAAGGCGCGCTTGGAACAGTTGGAGCCGATGGAAGTTGTTCAGTATTATCTGAATCGTTACCATAAAGCAATGGAGGCTTTAAATGTTCTTTCTCCGAGTATAGAACCGCATGCTTCCGGACACATTATTGAACAAATAGAATTTGTTCAGAAAATATTGGATGCCGGTTATGCTTATGAAAGTGAGGGGTCTGTTTATTTTGACGTAGAAAAGTACAATAAAGATCATCATTACGGGAAATTGTCCGGACGGAATATTGATGAGTTGCTTGAAACGACACGCGATTTGGACGGTCAGTCGGAAAAACGCCGGAGTTTTGATTTTGCTCTGTGGAAGAAAGCTTCTCCCGAACATATTATGCGTTGGAATTCACCTTGGAGTGTAGGATTCCCCGGATGGCATCTTGAATGCTCTGCCATGGGAACCAAATATTTAGGTGAAGAGTTTGATATTCACGGAGGAGGTATGGACTTGATTTTCCCTCACCATGAATGCGAAATAGCCCAGTCTTGCGCCGCTTTGACTAAAGACACGGTTAAGTATTGGATGCATAATAACATGATAACAATCAATGGGCAGAAAATGGGGAAATCGTTAGGTAATTTTATAACATTGGATGAGTTTTTCACAGGCACTCATTCTATGTTGGCTCAGGCATATAGCCCAATGACAATCCGTTTCTTTATTTTGCAGGCCCATTATAGAAGCACAGTCGATTTTAGCAATGAAGCTTTACAGGCATCGGAGAAAGGTTTGGAACGCTTGATGGAAGGGTATGCCCGATTGCAAAAATTGACTTCAGCCGATTCTTCTACGGTGGATATTGCTGGATTAAGAGCTAAGTGCGAAGAGGCAATGTGCGATGATTTGAATACTCCGATTGTAATATCTCATTTATTTGAGTCGTTAAAAGCCATTAACCTGATTCATGATGGAAAAGCTTCTATTTCTGAAGCTGACCTTGTGGAACTGAAAGCTGTTTATAAACTTTTTATAGAGGACCTTTTAGGATTAAAGGCAGATAGCGAAAGTACTGCAGGAGGGGACGCTTATAAAAAAGCAGTAGATTTGTTGCTGAACATAAGGCTTGAGGCTAAGAAAAATAAAGACTGGAATACAAGTGATAAAATAAGAAATGAACTTACGGCTTTAGGTTTCGAAATCAAAGATACGAAGGATGGTTTTGAATGGAAGTTATAAGATATTCTTTAAATCTTAAATAAAAAGTTATGTCCCAAAAGTTTTTATCAACTTTTGGGACATAACTTTTTAAAGTATTTGTGAAATGTCTTATTAAAGACATTTAGGTGGACATTGCTTTTATTCTTTTTTCAACAGAACTTTATCTATTATTTCTTTGAAAGTTTCTTTGGGCAGGGCGCCCTGTGCCATTTGAGGATTTTCTCCCATAGGGCAGAATAATAGAGTAGGGATGCTGCGTATGCCGAATAATGCCGCTAAATCACGTTCTTTTTCTGTGTCCACTTTGTAAATGTATATTTCTTCTCCGTATTCGTTTGCCAGTTCGTCCAGAACAGGGGCTATCATTTTACAAGGGCCGCACCATGAAGCATAGAAATCGATGATACAGGGTTTATCTCCCAGGTATTTCCATTCTTCCGGATTTTTTTCAAAATTAGCTACTTTTTGCAAGAATTCTTCTTTGGTCAGAGGTATTGTTTGCATAGTTTTTTCTTTTTTAGAGTTATGATTGTTTTTATTTCCTTTGCTGTTCTCAGCATATATGCTGACAGAAATGAGCGTAAGCAGAAAGCTTACTAGAAGCACTTTTTTCATACGTTTGCTGTTTGTTTTTTATAATTATGATTTTATTTCTTGCGGAAAATATCGCATATAAGCATACCGGTTATTATTCCAAAAAGGATGCTGATATAGGGGTTTGAACTTATAGCACAAGCGTTAGTACCGCATCCTACAAAATAGAAGTACATATATCCGCCTATTGCTCCGGCTATTCCTCCGATAAGAAGTAAATAATATTTTTTTAGTAAGTTAATCATTCATTTTTTGTTTGTTCATTGCAACCGCACTTCTGTATACAATGTATTATTTGTATAATTTGTTCGTTCTTCAGAGAGTAGAAACAGTTTTTACCATCTTTTCGTACATTTAAAATACGTTTGGCACGCATGTCGGTTAAATGGTGGGAAAGTAATGATTGTTCACAGTTTAAAGCTGTTGACAGGCTGTTTACACTCATCTCTCCTTTTTCTGAAAGAAGTAAAATAATGCGCAGACGTGTCTCTTGGGCTATTGCCCTGAGGGTATATGCGGCTTCAGCCATATTTTTTTTACTTGCTTCCATCTCTGTGCAAATATATGAAAACATGTTCATATATTCAAATATTTAATCTTTATTTTGATATTGAGAAGTTAAATAAATAAGCTCTATATTTGTTCTCTATTATGAAAAGCCTGTTTTTTTCTTAAACAAAAGGTATTTTTTATTGTTTTATTTATAATTTTCATTTGCAGGATAAACTATTTATTGAAAGTATTTGATCAGTACAAAAGACTATACTGTTAATCTTCCGAAACCAGCGATTTTGGGTAAATGGTTCTTTACCACATTTTTAATGTGGTTGTTCTTTTTTATGTTCGTACCTGTACAAGCTCAGGAGAATTATGAGGTAAGAAAAATAGTATTCAAAGGAAATAAAACTTTCAGTAAGTCCGAGTTGCTTGACCATATGGTTTTACAGCCGTCAAACTGGTTGCAGCGTGTTATCCAGAAAAAAGATGCTTCCATATACAGTAATGATTTTATGGAGACGGATATCGAACGGTTGCAGAGGTATTATCAAACAGAAGGATTTCTTCATGCAGAAACCTGGTTGGATTCCTTACATATAAATGAAAAAAAGCGTACGGTTAACATTTATATTGGAGTTCGGGAAAATAATCCGGTTCGGGTTGATACGATAGCATTTAACGTGACGGAACCTGTTCCGGGAATTACTCCGGAACAAGGGCAGAAAAAACTTACCCGTCAGGTTTTTCTGAAAAACGGGGAGCGGTTTAGTGACCAAATGGTTTATAATGATGTATCTAAGATTAATAATGCGTTTACCAACCGGGGATATGTGTATGTAGAAACGGATTTTGATTTGGACCTGAAAATTCCTCAGGATTCAGTTAATATAACTTATGAGGTACGTCCCGGTATTATCGGGCAGTTTGGAGAGACATCCGTCCATGGCAATAAGTATATAAAAGAGAAGTATGTCCGTAGGGCTTTACGCTATGAACCGGGTGAAACTTATAGTTCTGATTTATTGGATAAAACACGTAAGGACCTTTATAATTTGCAATTGTTCCGGGTAGTTTCCATTGTCTCGGAAACGAATAAAAGTACCAAACTAAATCCTATCCCTATTCGTATAGATATAGAAGAAATGCCGCGCTGGATGAGCCGTTTCGGGTTAGGATGGGGTACTGAGGACAAGTTCCGTGCTTTTGCAGATGTGACTTACCGGGGATTGTTTAAGGGAACGAGCCGGATAAATTTGTATGCTAAACATTCGGCTTTAACACCTTATAATGTCAGCCTGAACTGGATAGAACCCCAGTTTTTTTTGAATAATCTGTCACTTTCCGTTAATCCTTATATCCGCCGGGAAAAAGAACCGGGTTATGATGTTCAGCGCCTTGGGATAAACGTTCCTTTAGGTTATGTTTTCAATGACCATATCAGCACTTCTGTTTCATATTATTTTGAAAGGGTTAAGCGGTTTGACACAGGAGAAGGGGCAGCTTCTCTTAATCCGGAGGATAGAAATTTTCTATATAATAAGTCAGGGTTATCGGGAACTTTTACATTTAACAATGCAGATCCTGTATTTTCTCCGGTAAAAGGATGGATGGTTAATGTCAGTGCCAAACTGAATGGATATATATTCGGCGGGGATTATAATTATACCCGTTTGTGGATAGATGCCCGTAAATACCAGAGTATAGGTAGTTTTGTTTTGTCTCTCAGAGGATTGATTGGGGGAATATATTCTTCTGACGAAAGCGGCTTTATTCCGGTGGAAGACCGGTTTTATTCCGGTGGTGCTAATTCTAACCGTGGTTGGGCACGTGCCATGCTGGGACCTCAGTATCTGAGCGATAAAGCTGGAGTTTGGTATCCTATGGGAGGGAAAAGTATTCTTGAAATGAATCTGGAGATACGTCATAAACTTTTTTGGCAGATAGACCTGGCTGCCTTTTTTGATTGTGGAAATGTTTGGGCAGAGCCGTATCATTACCGCTTTGACCAGTTGTCATATTCCGTGGGAGGAGGGTTGCGTGTGAATACTCCTATTGGGCCGATACGTTTGGACGTAGGTGTTCCTTTGAATAATCCTTATAATGTTGAGAATTTCAGGAAGGTTCAGGTGTTTCTAAGCGTGGGTCAGGCATTCTGATAAAGCGCTATAAAATCGAAGAATAGATGAAAAAAGGACTGAAAATAGCATTACGTATATTGATGTGGTTTCTTATTGGAATCATAACATTGCTGGCTTTTGTCCTGATAGCCATACAAACTGTTCCGGTAAAACGTCAGATTACGCGTATAGCAGTGAATCAGGTAAATAATCTTCTGACGGCAGAATTATCTGTTGGAGAGCTAACCGGAAATTTCTTTACTAATCTGGGATTAACCGAGGTGGCTTTGGTGCTGCCGGAGCAGGATACCATTGCTATAATTCCTGAAATCAGGTTAAGGTATAAACTGCTGCCCCTGATTAAGGGACAAATTGTAGTAGACAGCCTGATTATAGAATCACCTTTTGTTTCTCTTGCAGAACTTCCGGATTCGACCTGGAATGTAATGCATATTGCAAAACCGACGGCAGAAGAGCCGGATACAACGCCTTCTTCTTTCAATATGTCTGTGAAAGTAGGGGAATTGGCTCTGAACGGAGGACGGCTTCGTGTCGTTTCTTCTAACAGCCAGATACCCAAAGAGGCAGATAGTTTGTTTCTGAATGTAAAAGGTTATTATTCTTCAGATTACCAGCAAATCGATATAAATAAACTTTGCCTTTCTACAAGACATCCGGATTTGTCGGTTCGTCAAATTGGAATCCAGGCAACGGGAGATAAAGATGCGGTTCGTCTGGAAAGTCTTTTATTACAGACAAGGGAAAATAAATTGAATGCATCCGGAGAGTATTATTTTGACAATAAGAACCGTTCTTTGTTAAATGTACAAATGGCTCCGATCCGGTTAGATGAATTCGACTATTATCTGCCGGATAGTTTCTCTCTGAAAGCTACCCCTGAACTACAGCTGAACGCGATATTGGAAAATGAAAAATTATTGGTTGATTTGCTGTTAAAGGAAAATCTGCAGGAGATAGGTGTTCATCTGCTATCCCGGTATCTTTTGGAATACCTGTCTGATAGCACTTCAACTCCGGTATCTTATGATGTGATTTTGAAAGTGAAACAGGTAGATTTGCGTCATTGGCTGGATAATCCTCAGTTGGATTATTTGATCAACGGTAATTTGCAGGCAGTAGGTGAAGATTGGGATCCGGATAAGATGCGGGTGAATGTAAAAGGCGATTTTGGGGACATTGTATTGTCCGGCAAATCAGTGGAAAACCTTGGTCTGACGTTGAATTATGACAGGGGTGATGCCGACGCGGAAGTTAAGGGTGGAGGAAGTTTTGGAACATTGTATGTTAAGCCGGCAGTCCGTAAAGTTTTAAGCGATAATCCCGCTTACTCAGCTGTGCTGAATACTCAAAATCTGGATTTGGCTATGATTCTGGGAGAGGAATATAAGACAGATGTCAATCTGGATGCTTCCATACAAGGCTCCGGATTTGATTTGAATAAAATGAATGTTGGGGGACAAATCGTGGCAAGGCCTTCTGTCATTATGGGAATTAAGCTGGATACTTTGAATACGAATCTTGATTTTGTTCATCAAAACCTGACAGTGAATGATTTATTAATCCGAACAATGTCAGCGAGATTAAATTTGGCTGGAAATTATAACCTCCAGGGAAATTCGGATTTGGCTCTGGAAGCGGATTTGGAAAACGCCTATGATATAAGTAAACTCATTGGAATTGAAGATCTGGATACCCGTTTAAAATTGAATGCCTTACTTTCCGGGACACCGGATAGCCTGAATGCAGATCTACAGCTTGGAATATCTCCTTCCCGTTATCAGGATTTTCGGTTGGATACGTTGTTTGCTACAGCAGAGGCCAGTTTAAAGAATAACTTTAAAGACATAAATGCAAATGCCGATATACAGCTAAATCAATTGGCTGCAGGAGGATTTTTATTAGATGATGTTTTGTTGAAAGTGCAGACGGACACCCGGAATTATAAATTAGGCCTGGATATTGACGGGGACGACATCAAGACCCGTTTTAACAGTCATGTCAAGTTAGGAGATGATATTGAGATCGTGTTATCCGACCTGTGGCTGGATTATAAACAGTATGTGCTGCAACAGGCATTGGCAGATACGACCTATATTAATATTGGTAAAGATGAATACGAGGTACGTAATCTTCGTCTTATTTCAGATAGTCTGAATGTGGATCAATCTATTTCTCTGGATGGGATTGTAAACCGTTCCGGAGAACAAGACTTGAATATGGATATATCTAATTTGAATATTGCCGGGCTGATGAAGTTATTCGCTCCGAAACTGCCATTAACCGGATTGTTTAATTTTCAGTTGAATTTGAAAGGAGCGGCAGAAGCGCCTGAAATGAAAGTTAATATGTATGTGGAAAACATGGCGTTGGATCAGTTTAAATTCGATAGTATTTACAGTGATGTTTCTTTATTGAATAAGGAGTTGCTGCTTGATTTGAATGTTATTCCGTTTGATAGCGGAAAAATTGCGGTGAACGGGAAATTGCCGATGGATATCCGGTTGGACAGCATGCAATTTAATGTCATTCCTAAAAGTACGGACTCTCTTGATGTCCGTTTGCTTATAGACCGTCTGCCTTTAGCGATTCTTAATGTCGTATTGCCGACGGATCAGGTAAATGGCAGCATTGAAAGTAATATCGGCCTTGGGGGAACGATGCAGAATCCTCAGGTGAACGGTAACCTGAATGTTCTGGACGGACTTGTGAAAATGGATTTGTACGGGGTGAATTATCAGGATATACAGATGGGCATTGATGTGAAAAACGATCAGGTCAATATTGATACATTCTTGATTCGTAGCCGTAAAGGAACTATGCAGGCTCAGGGAAATGTGCAGTTTAATTCGGAAATATATAAAGGCGATTTGAATACTTCAAACCTAAATATCGAATTTAACCGGTTTAATCCGTTGGATCACAAGAATTACAATATGGAGTTGTCCGGAAATGTCGATCTGGAAGGTAAGCGGGACAGTGTTTATTTTTCAGGAAAGCTGGTTGTTCCGGAAGCCCAGGTTTATTTACCGGCATTGATGAGTTTGTTTGGTAAACGAACGGTACAGGATATGCCTACCCCGTTACTGGTGACGGAATTGGAAAAGCAAAAAGAACCCGTGGATTCCATCGTTTATACTTTTCATCCGGATTCGGTTGATGTGAATAGCCCTTCATTTGACTTCCTCAATAATTTACAAGGATCGTTGCGTGTGGAAATTCCCCGTAACACATGGATAAGGAATGATGATATGCGTTTTGAATTATCCGGTGATGTGGAGATACGTAAACATCGTGATTTCTTTGAGTTGTTCGGGACTGTGGATGTGGTACGCGGACAGTATAACCTGTTAGGGAAAGTTTTTGTTATTCAAACGGGTACGATTACTTTCCAGGGAGGGGAAAAATTAAATCCTATTTTAGATGTAGAGGCAAGCTATTCTTTCCGTGAAGCTGGAACGGATAATACTTCCTCACGGAAAGAAATGATGATTTATGTAACCGGGGAAATGCTGTCTCCTGAAATAAAATTTACTTTGGATGATGAAGAACTTGGCGAAGGTGATGCTATTTCTTATATTTTATTTGGTAGTAGGATGTCGTCTATAAGTAATTCTGTGGCTGGAGCAGCAGATGCAAATCTTGCGGGAATGGTGGCTTCAACTTTGGTTTCGTCACAACTTACCCGCTTACTGGGGAATGTACTTAATGTGGACTATATAGAATTTAATAGTACCAGTGATTTCCAGAATGCTTCTATTACAGTGGGAAAATACATAACGAATAAGCTTTTTGTAAGTTATGAGCAGAATATCGGTAATCTGGATAATTTGAATGATAATACGGTGGCGCGCTACGAAATGAGAATGGAATATGAACTTTTTAAATTCTTGTTCTTGCAGTTAACCAGTTCTCCTATTACAAACGGTTTTGATGTTATTTTTAAGTTCAATTCGAAGAATAAGTAGATTTGCTTAGAGAATGTGCAGTGTGCATGACAGGGAATTTCCATCTTGGTCAACAGCTGTTATTGTGTGTGTGCCTGGCGATGGGATGATGGTCAGTTTATGAAAATCCTGTGTAGAAGTTATGTAACTGTTGTCCATATGCCAGAATACAGTTGCTTTCCTGTTATTATGTGCCAATTCTATTGTCAGGCTTCCCGGTGATCCGTCCAGCTGGCGGGGAAGGAGAATGTCTGCGTTCCCTTGAGGATAGATGAACTGCATGGGGCTTGATGTGTTTGCTCCGCAGCCTGTTTTGAAAGGAGGAAGGCTTTTATATTCGGGATGATGTTGGCGGTAGTACCATGCCCAGGCCGGAGGTAATACAAACCAACTTTCTCTGATTGCTGCTTCGCTTTCCATACAGTGTTCGTATATCTGGAAACGTTTATCCGGAGTTAAGTTAACTTGTATATGGTAAGGACAGGGAGAGGTTCGTAATCCGTTAGGTAGTATCAGCACTGTGTCTGTTTGTTGGCAAAATCGTCCTTTTAATTGTCCGGATTGTTTACATACAACAGCTTCTGTGAATTCACCCTGCGGCTGTTCAAACCAGGAGGATTGGGGTAGAGAATGAAAAATATCAAACATAACAGGCCCGGCTGTACGTGCTCCGGTCAGGTGCGGTTTCCCTTCGCCTGAAGCGTTGCCTGCCCATACTCCTACGACATAACGGGGTGTTACTCCCACAGCCCAGGCATCGCGAAACCCATAGCTTGTTCCTGTTTTCCATGCTATATGCTGCATGGACGGGATGGTGCGCCAGTCTATTTCTTCCGGACGATTTACTTCTTTCAGCACTTCAAAGACCTGCCACACGGCACCGGGCTGAAATCCGGGTTTTATTTCCGACGGTTTGTCGTTAAGTAGTACGGTTGAGGTGCTGGAATTTAATCCCAACAGAGCTCTCCCCATATTAGCGTAAGCATTTGACACATCACCAAGCCTGGCTTCAGCTCCTCCTAATATTAAAGACAAGCCATAGTGCGAAGCCGGGAAGGGTAGGTCTGCAATTTTGTTCTCTTTCAGAAAATCATAAAACTGAGGTACACCGTGTTGTTTCAACATGTGTACTAAGGGAATGTTTAGAGATCGGGATACAGCATTGGAAGCTTTTACAGCACCTTCAAACTGTAAATTGAAATTCTGCGGAGAGAATCCGTTAATGTTGGTTGGAATGTCAGGAAATAAAGTATGGGGTAATATCTCTCCTTCCTCCAGCATGATATAATAGAGAAATGGCTTTAATATACTTCCGGTACTCCGGTTGGCTTTAATGATATCAACCTGGTTCGCAGAATAATTTTCAGGGGAATCAACGTTGCCGCAATATGCTATTACTTGGTTTGTCGGTATCTCAATGACAATCGCTGCGATGTTGTGGATGTCATATTGTGCAAATTCGTTATTCCAGCGTTTCAGAATCTGTTCTACGTGTCGCTGTATGGAAATATCAATCGTTGAGATGCAATATTCTCCTTGATGAGTCTGGCTGAGTCTGGTAACCAGATGCGGGGCAATCTGTGGAAGTGCTATCGGTTCATCAGGCAAATTTTCGCTAAGCGCCAGTTCATAGGTGGTTGTGTCTATGTGTCCTTTTTCAAAAAGTTTTTTCAATAACCTGTTTCTTTTATTTAAGAGGGCGTCCCTGTTTTTGGTAAGGTGGAGCATGCCGGGAGAGTTAGGAAGTACAGCCAGGGTTGCCGTTTCTGCCCAGGACAAATGATTGGCCGGATGACCAAAATACCGCCATGCGGCAGCATTAAGTCCCACGACATTGCCTCCGAATGGGGCGTGTGAAGCGTATAGAGCCAGTATCTCTTCTTTTGAGTAGCGGAACTCCAGCCGGGTGGCAAGAATGATTTCCCAAATTTTTTCGGGGATGGTTCTGGGTTTATTTCGTGAAAGGCGGATTACCTGCATGGTAATGGTGCTTCCACCGCTGACCACTTTCTTTTCTTTTATATTCTGAATCAGGGCGCGACCGATGGCTAACGGATTGACTCCCCAATGGTAGCGGAAGTATTGGTCTTCAAATTCAGTAAGACAGACGGCAAATTTTTCAGGAACAGTATCTGTCGGAGGAAAACGCCATTGCTCATCTGTGGCAATACGTGCTCCCAGCAGTTCACCGTTTCTGTCGGTTACTACACTGGAATAAGGTACATTGAATAGCTTACGGGGCAGACAGAACAAATAAATGATAAGCAAAAGAGCAATTATTAAAAAAATCGCTCTTTTGTTTTTGGATATATTATGTGGAAAATGTGGTTTCAAAACTTATCTCTTGTCCGCTTCGTGCTGATTGTTGCACAAATTCCTATTTACTCTTTGTAACTTCAGTTTTTCCTGCTGTAGTACGCGCATTTGCAGAAGTATCGTACATAGCCTCGCATTGTATGGCCGGCAATACAAATTGGCCTGCATAGCTTGCCTGCAACCGGATACTGAATGTTTTTGTTTCTTTTCTTTCCAGGTCGAAATAAGTCAGTACCCTGTCGTCCCGTATGTCCTGATAGGTAAACGGGCTTGTGTTATTGCCCATATCTCCATCGGTTATTCTTTGATTAAAAACTTCCCATCCGGAAGGTATCATGTGCGTTAGAGCAATGTCGGTATAATCATTAGACGGACTGGTATTTGTTACTTCCACTGTTGCGATGAAGTCAGTACCTTGTTCTAATTTTGCCACGTTGATTTCATAACCGTTGAGATCGGTGTAATAAACGTTTAGTCCCAGGTTATTGGACATTGCCGGTAGCAAGTCTTTGATAGGACTTGATTTGGATATTACGTTTACATATAGTATGCCCTGATCTTTATTCGTTATATTTATACTGTTTTTTCCCTGTTTCTTATTAATGTCAGTCTGGTAAACAGCTTTGGTAGAAATGACATCCGGTTGCTCTTGTCCGTTGATAGTCCAGCTGAAATCGATTTTACCGGAGGTCTTTTCGGCTAAAGCTCCCATGGCAATGAGCGAATAAGCCGTGGATTGAGTGCTGAAATATTTTTCTCTGGATAGATTCCGGGAAACTTTTTGCGCTTGTTTAAATGCCTCATCTATATGCCCTATTTGAACCAGGGTTTCCAGAATCATGGCTTCGTCACGGTCTGACGACCCGTAGGTATAACTGTCATAATAAGCATCAACAGAAGTCGGCATATTGAAAACCAGTTCTTCTGCTACCTGAGTCCTTCCGCTGAGTGCATAAGCTGAGGCCAACCGCCATCTTGCCTGTACCGATAAATTTTTCATTTCTTTCATGCGGTTCATGGCTCCAAATTCAGGAGTTCCGGCCAATGCCAGTGTGTATAACCTGTAAGCTTGTTGCAACTCTGAATTATATGAGTAATAATTGTCATACGTATTTGATGTCCAGCTTTGAGCTTCTTTTTTCTGGTATTTTTTCCATTTGTTCAGAACATCATCGTTGACATCATATCCTTTCTCTTTTGCTAATACAAGAAAACTTCCGGCATAACTGCTAACCCAATCGTCTGCCTGGTTTGCTCCGGGCCAGTAAACAAAACCTCCATTAGTCAGCTGGCGGCTGTATAAATTCTGAATAGCTTCCTGTACGTTTTTCCTGATTGCTTCACTTTCTTTTGCATCTACTTGTTTGAAAAGCGGGATGTATAAAAGCGGCAGTGCACGGGAAGTCAGTTGTTCGGAGCAATGGTGCTGGTAACAGTATAAGAAGTCAAAACGGCGTGAAATATCTACGGATGGTATCCGGGAGGCTTCCAGTTTAACCCAATTTTCGTCGGATGTTTCCGATAGTTCATAGATGAGTTCTCCGGTTTCGTTTCCTTGCAATATTTTATTGTCAGATATGATAACGGGAGGATTAGGATTCCGGACATCTATTTCAATTATTTCGCTGGTTTTTTCTCCGTTTCCGCTGGCCGTAATGGTTATTTTTTCCACACCGGTTGATGTTCCGGCTTTCATTGTAAAATATACTATCTGATCTCCCGGTTCCGTAAATGCGATTGATTGCTGATTGTTGCCATCACTCTGGAGTAACCCGGATGTTTCTATTTTTACGGAAACATTCTTTACATTTTTCTCCATGGCAAAGACGTTAACCGGTAGTTCTATCGTTTCTCCTATACTGACTACTCTTGGCAAAGAAGATAGAATCATAAGCGGAGAACGTACCGGAATCGTTTTTTCTGCTTTTCCATAAGCTCCGTTCTGTCCGGCCACAACCATGGTTCGTACAGAACCTATGTAAGGAGGTAATGTGATTTTATGGGTTGCTGTTTTCCCTTTTTCCAACGTAAAAGGACCTGAAAATTTTACTATCGGTTTAAATCGGTTTGCTTTTCTGTTCCCGTTTTCTTGCAGCATCTCATCTCCTCCTATACTGAACATTGAACCGAATTTTCCGGCAAAAGAACCGATAACGTAATCGTACATATCCCAGGTACGGATTCCCAAAGCCTCACGCACGTAAAATTCTTTCCAGGGGTCAGGAGTTTTGAAATTGGTAAGGTCGAGTAATCCTTCATCAACAATGGCTAAAGTATATGTCATCGGCCTGCCGTTTTTCTCCTTTATCTTTACGGTGAATTCTGTTTCCGGACGTAAAACATCCGGCATGTTTATTTGAGGTTCCATATGTGTGTCCTTATTGGATATCATAACGGGAACTACTCCGTACAAGCGTATCGGTAAGTCGTTAATTGCCTGTGCATGGGGTTGTAATAGGCTGATGTGTATGTAAAAATTGGGTGCCATTTCCGGAGTGACTTTAAATGTGAATTTTGTGTCCTGCTTTTCCGAAACTTTTACCCATTTCCTGTCTAATACTGCGGAGCCATTTTCCAGAGCAACAAGGGCTGTACCTCCTGCAGAGGATGGTATAATAACAGATACTTCTTCCCCTACTTCGTATGATGTTTTATCGGTAGAAAAAGTCAGCATTTTTAGTGCATTCGGATCTGATTTGTCTGAGCGTCCGCGCCAGTACGGCCAGTCTATAAAAACAACAGATCCGGTGGCATGCCCGCTGTTTTCATCTACAACATATACCAGGAATCTCCCCCAGTCCGGATATGCCAGCTTATACGTAAAACTTCCTTTTCCGCCAGAAGTTTCTACCGTCCCTTCTGCTACCGGAGTATAGGATGAATTATTTACGTAATCGGCTAAATTTCCGTCTTTGCTTTCCCACCACCAGCTCCAGTTGATTTTGTATATTTTGTACCTCAGTTTGCTGTTTGTCGGTTTTCCTTCCTCATTTAGTGAAATGACATCAAAGGTATGGTCCGTATCGGTTTCTATATGTTTCCCCGGTTCAATGTTGGTGTTTATACCTACATAAGAACTATAGGGAGAAAAAGGCAAGGTTTGTGTGAAAATGCTGGCATCTCCTCCCGGTTCATACACCCGGGTGGTGATATGGGCGTTTAACATACCAGGCGTATTTTCAGCCGAAGGTACTTCCATGTTAAAAGAACAGTGTCCTTGCCCATCAAGGTGACCGTTGAACACTTCTTCCCGATAGGACACAAAGTTACTTACCGGGTTATTGAAATTATATTTTTCATATCCTTTAAACTGTGTATTGGTTTTAACCAGGTTTATCTCAACTTTAGCTTCCAGTCCTTTGGCTGTAGCTCCGGTTAACCAGGAGGCGTTCAGGTTGACGGGAACTTTGCTCCCCGGATTGCTGATTCTTTCTCCGGGTATGGAAAGATCTATCTTTAAACGGTTCGGTTTGATTGTTTCAATATGGAATGATTTGTGGAATGAACTTCCTCCTACTTTAACGTAGGCATTCCATAATCCGGTCGGGTCGTCCTGAGAGGTAGGAACGGTGAATGTGTAAAATCCGTTGATTCCGTTGGTGGATATTTGTTTGTTGTAAAATTGTCCCCTTGGGTTGTATATTTCAAAACTGACAGGATGGTTGTC
Source organism: Bacteroidota bacterium (assembly GCA_023391625.1). Classification (GTDB taxonomy): domain Bacteria; phylum Bacteroidota; class Bacteroidia; order Bacteroidales; family Paludibacteraceae; genus QVMH01. Next base: position 669,892 of record JAEWAN010000006.1, read on the forward strand.
CGGAATTCGTTTTTCCTGATCATAGAGGACAAAAGTCACATGCAGTGTATCGCCCGGTCGCCAGACTCCCCGCTCTCCGTATATATATCCTTTTAATCCGTTTTCTATATTCTTTCCGTCGATGTCAAAACGTGTCAGCGAATTGTTTTCTCCGGCAACTAATCTTAAATAAGATTTTTGTCCGTCAGCTTCGGCAGTCAGGATAAAAGGGGTTTGTTTTGTGTTGTCTATGACGGCAAAGCCGTCTTTATCTGTTTGCGCTTTTCCTATAACCTGTAGCTGGTAGTTATATACCGTGATTTTTGCATTGGCTATGGGTGTGGTATTTACGATATTGTTTACGGATATCCAGAGTTTATTATTTGTATTGGCTTTTACAATAATTCCTATGTCTGAGGCCATTACATTGCAGGAAGCCGTTCTGTCTGATGTCATGTAGTAGGAGGGATGGCATGGATTATCCCTTTCATACCAGTCATATATACTGTAATCGTAGTTACTTGTGCTGTAATATGATGAGGGCTCGTCCCAATAAGCTTCTTCTTCCGGACTAATTTCATCGGAAGTAATTTGAATGAGATTGTCTTTTGACGTGTCTGTACCAGAGTCCGGACAAGGATAAGTTGAATATTCCTGTTTATAAGAAAGTTCTATTCTGTACAATGCTCCGGGATGTAATTTGAATACATCGGATAAGTCGATGGAGTAGTTTTCCCATTTTTGCATGTCTTTGGATGAATCGCTGTCCAGCCGTAATGTTTTTTTGTAGACTAATCTGCCGAATCTTCTTAAATCATAATAGGAGGATAGGGTGTTGCTTTGTAAAAATGAAAGGATGTTGTTTTCAAAAACCTGGATGATTCTTACATCTACCGCCCGTAGATTAACTGCTCTGAAAGGCAAATATAGCTCTTTAGAGTTAGGCAGAATGTTTCCTTGGGTTAGCAGTTCTACCTGGGGGCTTATAGAAGCTATTTGTAATGACCTGGTGTAGGATTCGTTTAATTTTTTGCCTTGTAAGTTTTTCAAGCCTTCGTTTATCTGAATGGAAACATCGGAATTATATTCTCTTTCAAAATAGATGTTTACTTTATTTCCTTTTACTTGCAGGCTGTAGCCGGATATTCCATTAACGGAAATTAATCCGGTTATATCTTGGGTGCTTGATAAGGGATCGGAGAATGTTAATTGAACCAAAAACTCCGGGTTGTATATAACGTCTGCCGATAGTAATTTGAATACATTGGTCGGTGGAATAATAACTTCTACCGTTTCTGATTTATCGCTTCCTACTGCTTTGCCATCCAGTTTTATTTCAACTGTAACTTCTTCGTCTTTTTTCTGAATATTTTCAACTGTATATCGGAAGACGGACGGATTTTCTGTTTTTTCTATTGAGGCGGATACCGGTTGATTATCATTGGTTCGTGCAGAGATGATGTTATTTGCCAACTCGGGATTTACCGGTTCGCTAAACCGAATTTCTCCTGTAGTCCGTATCCAGTCCGGATTATCCTTGCTTTCATCTATTGGAAAGGTTTGAACAGAGAAATTCAATTTGTCTACGTAAAAGCTGAATTTGAATTTTTCCAGTTCGCGTGGCACATCCATGATAGTTCCTAACTTGAATTCAGCGTTATATTGCTGGCCTCTTTGCAATGCTCCTTCTTCAGGAATGAAGGAAACTGTGTTTGGGCTACTCCAGTATGCTTTTCCCTTTAATGCCGGGGAAAAAGAGAATACTTGCTGGCTGATTTCCTGATTGGCAACTGCCTGCAGATTGTTTTGAGTAAGCTCGACCTGAATGGATGAGGAAGGTATAATGACATTTCCTGTGTATGCGCTGATATAGGTGGCGTATGCCGATTCGTTTGTTTGGGTTTGAGACTGTTTCTTATTACAGGAACTGATTGCGATTATGCTTATTAAACACAATGTGAAAACGGAATAGATGCTGAACTTATTCATAAATTCTTGAATTTATAAAGTTGATATTCAAGGAGGTTTTATATGTTTACAAAGATAAGAGAGTTGGTCTTATTTGCAAGTTTTTTTATGTATAAAGAGGGTGCTTGCTTAAGAAAAGCAGGAGATATTTATGCAGCAATCCACATTGTCGTATTTTAAACCGACATGTGGATTGTTGTCATAATATTAGGATGTGTTTGTAACCGGGTTAGAGAGAATGGTTTATCGTATCAATATAGCTTAGCAGTTCTTCTTTCCCTTCTTTTTTCTCGGAAGAGGTGTAAAACATTGGGGGAAGTTCCTCCCACTGTTCGCTTAACTGTTGTTTGTATGAAGCTATATTTTCAGCAAACTTGGAGTTTGAAAGTTTGTCCTTTTTTGTAAAAACGATGGAAAAAGGAATTCCGCTTTCCCCTAACCATTCCATGAATTCCACATCTATTTTCTGGGGTTCATGGCGTGAATCTACCAGAACAAACAAATTGGTTAATTGTTCCCGGAAAAGGATGTAGGACTCAATTATTTTTTTCAGTTTCTCCCTCATTGACTTGCTTGCAGTGGCATAGCCATAACCGGGCAAATCGACAAGATACCAGGATTGGTCTATCAGAAAGTGGTTTATCAGTAAGGTTTTTCCCGGTTTGGAAGATGTCTTTGCCAAGTCTTTCCGATTGGTCAGCATATTGATTAATGATGATTTGCCTACGTTGGAACGGCCGATAAACGCATATTCCGGCAGGTTGTCGGACGGACATTTCCGGTAATCGGTATTACTCATTATAAATTCTGCTGATTTTATTTCCATGGTCGGTATATTTAGAAAGAATTTGTTTGGTTTAGTTCCAGAAAAGCAGTTATTTTTTCAACGATACTTTTTGGTTGTATGTCATACATACATGCATAGTCGCCTCTGTAGCAGGGTTTGTTTCCGAAGACGGAGCAAGGTCTGCACTCGAGGTCGGTTTGAATGGCATTGTCTTCCGGTTGATTCCATCCCATAAAACCGGCATACGGATGCGTAGCTCCCCATACGGAGAAAACAGGTATATTGACCAGAGAAGACAGGTGCATATTGGCCGAATCCATAGATAGGGCTAAGTCCATACAGCTTAGTAAGGCTAACTCCTGTTCCATGTTTAATTTTCCTATAACAGATGTGATTTCCGGATATTTTTCTTTCCATTCACTGACAATCTGTTTTTCCGATTTTCCTCCTCCGAACAGAAATATCCGAAGATTTTCTTTCTTGGATAAAGCACCGATTACTTGTTCTTGTAAATCCAACGGATATATTTTCCCTTTGTGTTTGGCAAACGGTGCAACGGCAAGCCATTTTTCTTTTCCTTTTTCTCCGGTTAAATGACTGAATACTGATTCATCCGGCTGTTGCTCCGAGTAAATGGACTTGAAACCTAAATCAAACTGAAACCCTAACTTTTCTAATACTTTCTTGTATCGTACAAAGCTGCTGTCCAGTGGTTTTAGTATTTTATTCCTTTTTCGGGTAAGCTGTTTTTTTTCTTTCCGTCCTTTGTCAATATGGGCTGTCGGGACACCAGATAAAGAGAACCGAAATCTAAGATATTGAGTTCTTAGTACGTCATGAAGGTCTGCTACATAATCATAGGACTCTGCTTTCAGTTCCTTATACAGGCGCTTCATGCCCCTTAATCCTTTGTAGTTGTCCAGGTTTACTCCCTTAAAATGAATGTTGGCAGGAGCGTTGCAGAACATATGTTCCAGATTTTTCCGGGTAAGAAATGTTATTTCTATATCCGGATATTGCCGGGCGAACGAATAAATAACGGGGATGGTCATAGCAACATCCCCTAATGCTGAAAAACGTGTAACGAGTAAATGTGACATCAATTCTTTCCGTACAATACCGGGTTTAGTTCCGGATCGTTGTACATTTTCATCTGTTTATAAGTTTTCATCTTTTTTCTTCCCTCGCTGATATCATCTATTAATTGTTGAATAGCAGAGGATAAATCTTCTTTTTGTTCCAGCAAAACGCTTAGTTTGTTCTGGCATTGTTGATGGTGTTCCTCGGATGTGTCGGTACGATTTACCTCCTGCTGCATATGGTAAATTTTCAGATGCAATATAGATAAGCGGTCTATAGCCCATGCGGGGCTTTCTGTATTTATTGTTGCATCCGGACTGATAGCTACATCTTTGTATTTATCAAGGAAATAACTGTCTATCAATTCCACCAGATCGGTGCGGTCCTGATTGGATTTGTCAATACGTCTTTTAAGCAGTAATGCTGCTACGGGATCAATGTTCGGGTCGCGGATGATATCTTCCAAATGCCATTGTACCGTGTCAATCCAGTTTTTTAGATACAAGTAGTATTCTATGGTTTTCAACTTGTATGGATTCTGAATAGGGAAGTCGATATTATCTGTTTTATGATAGTCTAAAACCGACTGATTAAAAATGTTGTTTGCTAACTGAATAAAAGTCATTATATACTACATTAAAATAAAATTTGTACAAAAATAGAACTTTTTATTGAGCTTTCAATTTCCGCTCTTGTGCCCAGAGATAATAATGTGTGTCTCAGGGTTGTTATTTGTCAAAATAATCCCGGAAAAACAGTAAATGGTTTCTTATTGATTTTTTCCAGTACGTGGAGTTATGACCTCCGGGACGGGATATAAAATCATGCGGGATATTATTGTATAACAGTTTTGCGTGTAACCGGCAGTTTACTTGATAGAAAAAGTCTTCTGTTCCACAATCAAAGATGATTGCCAAAGAGCCGGGAGTTAATAGATGTGTCATGTTGATGACGGTATTTTTCTCCCAGTTTTCAGGATATTGTGCATAAGTGCCTAAACGTTTGGCTATGTCCCAATTGTTCGGAAAGGGACGGATGTCAACGCCACCGCTGGTACTGCCTGCTGCGCCAAATAAATCCTGATTGCGGAAAGCGAGGTAAAAGGCTCCGTGTCCTCCCATGCTTAGCCCGGTAATGGCTCTCCCTTCTCGTGCTTTGATTGTAGAGTATTTTTTATCAATGAAAGGAATCAGTTCTTTTGTGATATATGTTTCGTATTGTGACGTGGAATCCACGGGGCTGTCAAAGTACCAGCTGCTGTATCCTCCGTCAGGAATAACAAGAATCATATCGAATACGTCTGCCAGCGGGGATGTTTCCCATTCTTTGGCCGCCCAGTCACTCGCATAATTATCGCTGTAACCATGAAGCATATAAACTACCGGATATGCTTTCTTTTTAGAATAATTATCCGGAACGACTACGATTGCAGGAATCTCTTTTTTCATGGCTTCACTGTAGGTGATAATCGTGTCAAGTCTTTCTGCATGTACTGTAGATACAATGAAAGCAGAGATAATAAATAATACTATTTTTATTTTCATTGTGTTGTTTTTTCAGCGTATAAAATTACAGCTTTTCATTGAATGTGTTTGAGCTGAGGAAATGCTGTATAACAGTTTTCAGGAAAATAAAATACTCAGGTTGGAAAGATAACGGTTCTGAACCTCTAGAAATAGAAAAAATGAGGAAAATTTTAGTTTATACGATCCATTACAAACTCGGCACATTGTACCAATGCTTTTTTTATATCGCTGTCCGGAAAAATATCCAATTCGGCAATGGCTTTATTTTTATAGATGGTCATTTGTTCCTGGGTGTAGTGAATGCCGTTATTATCTCTTGCGAATTTTAAAATATCATGGATATGTTCTTCGGTAAAATCTTTGTCTTTAATCCAGGATATAATTTGTTCTTTATGCTCGCCGGATGTGTTTCTTAAAGCATAAATAAGAGGTAAGGTTAGCTTTCCGTCACGAATATCGTTTCCTGTCGGTTTACCGATAGATGCATCTTCGAAATAGTCAAAAATATCATCTTTCATCTGGAAACAAATTCCCAGGTATTCTCCGTAACAGCGCAAAGCTTTGCGCTGTTCGGAAGTGGCATTTACGGACAATGCGCCTATTTCCGTACAGGTAGAGAATAAAAGGGCTGTTTTTTTTCGTATGATTTTGAGATAATTCTCTTCGGTTGTTTTAATCTGGTCTGAATTGCTTAATTGCAGGAGTTCTCCGTCAGATAGTTGGCGTCCTATGTTTGAAATAAGTTCCAAAACACCCATAATTTGTGTTTTGGTTGCATAATATAGAGCCGTTGAAAGCATGTAATCTCCTGATAATATGGAAATTTTGTTGGTCCATTTAGCATTGATGGATTCTTTTCCACGTCTTTCATTGGTGTCGTCTACCACATCATCATGTATAAGGCTTGCTGTGTGCAGCAGTTCCAGTGAAATGGCGCTAAGGATGGTAGCTTCATTTACCGTACCGCAAATTTTGGCGGCAAGCATAACCAGAATAGGACGGAGTTTTTTTCCGCTTCCTTTTAAAACATAATTATTTACACTTGATAGCAACGGATTATCCGTGTATAGGGAAGAAACAAAGGCTTTCTCAAAATCCTGCATTTCCGTTTTCACGGGTTCTTTTATGGCTGCTATTGTGTTCATAAATTAATGCTATCTAAAAAGAAGTACAAAAGTACATATTTTTATGGTTTGTTTTATGCAAATCCATTAATAAAGGGCAAATTTTAATTACTTTTACAGTCTGCAATATATCCGAAACCATTAAAATTTGCCATTGTTTTTATTTTAATTATGAAAAAACTTTTATTATTAGACGCATACGCAATTATATACAGGGCTTATTACGCTTTTATAAAATTCCCACGTATCAATTCAAAGGGACTGAATACCTCGGCTATTTTCGGTTTTGTCAATACATTGGAAGATGTATTGAAAAGGGAACAGCCCACTCATATCGGGGTGGCTTTTGACCCGAAAGGGAAAACATTCCGGCATGAGGCTTATGAACTGTATAAAGCGCAGCGGGAAGCTACTCCGGAGGATATTCGTACGGCTGTGCCTATTATTAAGGATATTGTGCGGGCTTATAATATTCCTGTGCTTGAAGTGCCCGGTTATGAAGCGGACGATGTGATAGGGACAATGGCTAAAAAGGCGGAGAAAGAAGGTTTTGAAGTACTTATGGTTACTCCTGATAAGGATTATGGACAATTGGTTTCGGATAATATATTCATTTACAGACCTAAACACTCCGGAGGATATGAACTGATGGGGCCGGAGGCTGTGAAGGCAAAATTTGATCTTGATAATCAGTGCCAGATCATTGATTTGCTGGCCTTGATGGGCGATGCTTCTGATAATATACCCGGTTGTCCGGGGGTGGGAGAAAAAACGGCGGTAAAACTGCTGAAAGAGTTTGGCAGCGTTGAAAATTTATTGAAGGAAGCTGATAAACTGAAAGGGGCGTTGAAAAATAAAATTGTTGATAATAAGGAGCAGATAGAGTTTTCTCATTTTCTGGCAACAATAAAAACGGATGTTCCCGTTGATTTTGAAGAAGAAAAACTTCGGATAGAGCCTGTTAACGAGGCTGAACTGCGTAGTTTGTTTGAGGATTTGGAGTTTCGTACAATGTTGTCCAAATTGTCAGGAAAGGCAAATGAGCAGCCGGAAAGTGTACCGGTGAAAAAGCCGCAGGGAAATGCTCAAATGTCTTTGTTTGATTTTACAGAAGATAATCCTTCTGTTAATGAAGAGGTAAGTGTTCCGGAAAATGCAGCAGTTTCTTCTATGAAAAGATTGCAGGAAGTTAAGCATGATTATAAACTTGTGGAAACGGAAGCTGAACGTCTGGAATTAATTAAGAAATTATCTTTACAGCAATCGGTGTGTTTTGATACGGAAACTACCGGGGTTGATGTGTTTAATGCGGAATTGGTAGGTCTCTCTTTCTGCTACAAAAAAGGGGAAGCTTATTTTGTCCTTTTACCGGAAGAAAGGGTAGCTTGTCAGAGAATTTTGGATGAATTTAAAGATTTCTTTGAAAATGGGAAGATAGAAAAGATAGGACAGAACATCAAATTTGATTTGTTGATGCTTTCTGCTTATGGCATTGATTTAAAAGGTCGGCTTTTTGATACGATGATTGCCCATTACCTGCTGCAGCCGGAGCTACGGCATGGGATGGATTATCTGGCAGAAGTGTATTTGAAATACCAGACAATCCACTATGAAGATATGGTTGGGCCGAAAGGGAAAAATCAGGTTCCTATCCGTACTGTTGAGAAAAATTTGTTAAGTGATTATGCCTGTGAAGATGCGGATGTGACATTTCAGCTAAAAGAGATATTGGAAAAGGAATTGAAAGAGAACGGTTTGGAAAAACTGTTTTACGATATAGAAATGCCATTGATGCAGGTGCTGGCGGATATGGAGCGTGCTGGGGTGCGCATTGACAGTGAGGCTCTGAAGCTAAGTTCGGATATACTTACTGCCGAAATGCTGAAACTGGAGAAAGAAATCCATGAAATGGCGGGAGAAGAGTTTAATGTAAGCTCTGCAAAACAAGTGGGAGAAGTCCTTTTTATGCGGATGAAAATTGATGAGAAGGCAAAGAAAACCAAGACCGGACAATATTCTACCTCAGAAGATGTACTGGAGAAACTTCGCTCCAGACATCCGATTGTGGGTAAAATATTGGAATACCGGGGACTGAAGAAGTTGCTGAGTACATATATCGATGCATTGCCTTTATTGATTAATCCTAAAACAGGAAAAATTCATACTTCATATAACCAGACTATTACGGCAACAGGGCGTTTGAGTTCCAGTAACCCTAATTTACAGAATATCCCTATACGGGATTCCCAGGGGAAAGAAATTCGCCGTGCATTTATTCCGGATGACGGCAGTACGTTTTTAAGTGCCGATTATTCTCAGATTGAGTTGCGTATTATGGCTCATTTAAGTGGAGATAAGAATATGCTGGAGGCATTTAACAGTGGGCACGACATTCATACGGCGACGGCGGCAAAAATCTATAAAATACCATTGAATGAGGTAACTTCGGATATGAGAAGAAAAGCCAAGACTGCTAATTTTGGTATCATTTACGGTATTTCCGTGTTTGGTTTGGCAGACCGGCTGAATATACCCCGTGGTGAGGCAAAAGAATTGATTGATGGCTATTTTGAAACTTATCCGGCGGTGAAAGAATATATGGATAATGCCATACAGAACGCAAAAGAAAAAGGTTATGTGGAAACTCTGCTGGGACGTAAGCGCTTTTTGCCGGATATCAACTCGCAAAATAGTGTTGTGCGTGGTTATGCCGAACGAAATGCTATCAATGCTCCGATACAAGGAACAGCTGCGGATATTATTAAAATAGCTATGATTAATATCCAGCGGCTTTTTAAGGAAAGGAATATCCATGCTAAAATGATTATGCAAGTGCATGACGAACTAAACTTCACCGTACCGAATGGGGAACTTGAAAGCGTGCAGCGTTTGGTTACAGAAGAAATGGAGAGGGCTTTCCAATTACGTGTTCCTTTGATTGTGGATTGTGGAACCGGGAAAAATTGGCTGGAAGCACATTGATTTCTTTTCAGATATGGTTTCCCTGAGGCAATCAGATTTCGTTCCGGAAGATTAAGTTTTGATATTATACTGATTTTATTGGGGTTGTCCCGTTTTTATATTGATAGGAATGAGACTGATGGGTCTGTATTTGTTTTGATGTACGGTAGGTGTGTATGGGGAGTAATATCTGATACGGGTTATTTTATCCGGGAAGCAGAAAAATTTTATAGATTAGGTTTGGGGTTGTGATTTAAGGCCACTATGTTTACGGGGAAGTAACAGTTTTTTCCATGGGTTCAGAACTGTCTGGTGAAATATAATAATGTAAAATATGAAAAGAATAGTTTTAATAATATTCTCATTTTTTATTTGTTGGGTTGCACTTCCTCAGGTACAGTGGCGGTTTAAATCTGATATTGAGAAATGTGATTATAAATTGCTTAAAGGTTTCATTGCCGATAAGCGCCCGATTACAATGTACTTGGAAGAAACAGGGTCTTTTTGTTCTAATGAAAATAAATGGACTTTTTCTTATGGCATACGGGGCTGGTATTATTATGATGACAATCAAAAGAAAAAGCCTTTACTCGGTTCATACGAGGGAAAAGGCGAGGATGGTTGTTGCATAAATTTATTTGTTCCTGAAAACATACTGGATACGATCAATAACAATTCTTGTAAAGTAGAAAAGTATAAGGAAGTTTTTTCTACTTGTGAATCAGATAGTCCTTTTTCTTGTTCTTTTGTTTCTATGAAATGGAAACAAAATGGTCAGGAGGAGTGGTTTGATGTCAATTTGAAATTGGTAGGATCTGCTGAAAATACATCAAAAGCTCAAATTGTATTAGAGGTTAATGGTTGGGATTTTTATTCTTTTGATCTTTCGGGAGCAACAGCTATTGATAATATTGAATCAGTAAATTTGTTGAGCTCTAAAGCGGTGGATAGTAACTTTTATCTGATTTTTTCTTTTGCTCATTTAAGTAATCCCGGGGCAAACGGTCACGGATACTGTGGAGCAGGGTATGAAGAATACCTGGGTTTTCTTCATTTGAATGATTCTTTTGATATTATGGCTTTTGACTATTATTTGACGGAAAGCTGTAATAAAATGATAGAGTCTTCTTATACCTATGATCTTGCTTTTCCTGAAAATGGAATTAGAAAATATGAATATATTGATACTGTAAATTAATTGTTTGTATATTTGTTTTACAGATATGAATCATTAGAATACATTCATTATTTGTCAATGTTTTCGATTTGAAACACAATGTATTAACTTTTGCATTCATGTGAACTTTTGGTTTAACTCACCTTTTCAAAAACCTCTAAAGCATATATAAAAAACAAAAAAGCCAGATAGTTGTATTAATTGACTATCTGACTTTTAGAAGTGACCCCGGTGGGGGTCGAACCCACGACCCACAGATTAAGAGTCTGTTGCTCTACCAACTGAGCTACGAAGTCATCTCATAAAAATTACGGGTGCAAAGATAAATATTTCTTTGTGAAAATCCTTTTTTCTGCTTAAAAAATTAACTTATGCTGTGATTTTTTCTTTCTTGATGATATTGATCCAGGTGGCTTTTTTCCATAGCCATTCGAAAGGCCCGTGTTGATGATTTTTCAACCACCATTTACAGAAAATGAATTGTATGATGAATAGACCTATTCCTATGCAGAAGCTGTATGTAATGCCTAAGTGTCGATACAGTCCGAATCCCCAGTTGTAAAACAGCATGGAGCCGATGATGGATTGTGTCAGGTAATTGGTCAGGCTCATTTTTCCGTATGGTATGATTTTGCGGAGCAGTTTTTCTGCTTTTGTGTTATAGTAGATTAGTATAATGCCGGATATTAATATCAGCATGAATGAAAAATTGGCCAATGATTGTAAAATCAGAACTAATGACCTTATTGCCGTTTTATTATTAATAAAATCGGGGAACATTTCTTTTAGACCGCTAAGCGGGAAGTAGCATATTAATGAAATGACCAGGGTTTTCAGCCAGAAATTTAAATTTTCCTTAGAGCCAAGAAATAAGCCTTTTCTGCCAATCAACATTCCGAATATGAATAGGGAGGCTGTCTGGAAAAAGCGTCCGTGTTCCCATGCCCATGTAAGGCTAGCCAATTGTCCGTCCCAGAGATTCATTCTGGCTGTTTCCCAGAAATTTCCATTGGTTTGAACTTCAAAAGCCGTAGCGAAATATTTTCCGGATAATCCTGCTTGAGGAATATAGTCGGGATTACAGAAAGCATAAATCATTTTTCCCCATTCCATGGGTTGCAACAGTAGCAATATAGCGATGATGAGTACCGTGCGGTCGGGCAAACGGCATACAAGCACCAATATGAATCCGATTATGGAGTATAACACAAGTATTTCTCCAGTAAAAAATGTCGCATTAAAGTTTCCTATGATAAACAGGAGTACGAGCCGCCACGCGAACCGCAACCGGAAATCTTTTTCTTTTTTCTGCTGGTTGTTATCCTGAATGAAAAAACTGAATCCGAATAGTAAGGCGAAAACGGCATAAGCTTTACCTCCGAAAGTAAAAAATAATCCGTTCCATATGGCTCTGTCTGTAAAATTTAAAAAAGAACATTGGGTGGAGGTGTCCGGGAAAGAGTAAAAGTTAAAGTGTTCAATACTATGTAGCAGTACAATTCCCATGACGGCTAATCCTCTCAATATGTCTGCTATATCAATGCGTGCGTTTTGTGTGCCGGAAAGTGTCATTGTTTATAATATATATTATTGGTTGTATTGTTGAAATGCCCTAAAAAAGGACGAGGCTTTTCACAAAGCCTCGTCCTTTTTTTCAATAGGTATTAGTTTTATAAAGGTATAAAAAAGATTGTGTTGTTTAGTTAACTGATGCAAATTAACGTCTAAAAGTTGATCAAAGCAAATAAAAAAACATGTTATACAACCTGTTTTTGAACCTCCTCGGAAAAAATGAATCTGTTTTTTAAAAAAAATAAAAACTAAAAATCTTATTAATCAGTTGCTTAAATATGAAGTGTCGGGATTTTTATTTTTTTAGTATCATTTTATACTTTTTGTATAATCAGGTTTTTATACAGAGTTTTTTTCTTTCATATCCAGATGGACACAAATTTAATCATTTATTTGGATAAATGGTTATAAATGAAAAAGCTGTAATTATACATATTACAGCTTTTAAAAGAGTGTGTTTTATAGGTTTAACTTTAACCCTGCAAATATGGTTCTGGGTAATGTCGGACCATAGATGTATGAGGGGTCACGGTCTATGCCTATATCGAAATCCCGTTGATATGAATTGAATATATTTTTTGCCCCGGCATAAATTTGTGCAATAACTCCGCTTCCCAATTTGAAATTATAATGTAATTTCAGTCCGGCATCGAAAAAGGGAGGGGAAGTTCGTAACTCGCCTTCTTCCGGATTATCCAATGCGGTTCCAAAATAAGGAACCAGCATTTTTCCTGTATAGTTTCCGTTTACCGACATGCCTAAGCGCGGAGTGAAATCCCAGTCAAAAGTAAAGAATCCATAGGTGTTGGGAGTTCGGAAAAATTTATATTCTCCAAAGGTTTCGTCCGGTTCTTTGTATTTACTTGATTGTATGGTGAAACCTCCGTTCAATGAAATCTTGTCGGTAGGGAATAATTTCAGCTCTATATTTATTCCTTGTACTACGGCTCCTGATTTAGCATTCGTTCTTGTGTAGATAACAGTCCCGTTTTCATCAGGTTCTCCGATTTCGTTTCGGAAAGGGTTGTGAAGCTGTGTGTAGAACCCTTCAATCAATAACCCTGTATTTATTTTTCCCAGTTTCTTGTTAAAGTCCAGAGATAGTGTGAAGCTGGAGCTGTTTTCCTGTTTCAGATCCGGTGAGTTTTTATGGATAACCTGTCTTGATCCGGAAGTTTCAATGTGCAAGTCTTCATCAAACACCTGGGGTGCACGGTAGCCGGATGAATATCCTCCACGTATTTGCAGGTAGGGGAGTATGTCGTACATAATATTGGCGCGGGGAATGAACACGACATTGGATTTAGCTTCGTTCGCATTCTGTTTGTCAATAATATTGTAGTACTCTACCCGTCCTCCGGCAAGCAGCTTGAGTTTGTTGATTTTTATTTCATATTGTGCAAAAGCTCCAGAGGTGGTTAATGACTGGTCGGATACAATTGTGTTGGAAGTATGAGGAACTTCTATGATTTTATTATCTTCAATAATTGCATTGTCATAATCCGGATATCCGAGTTTTTTGTCTAAAAGGAATGAACCTGTGTGTTCCAATCCCCCCACAAGAGTTGAGTTTTTAAATTTTGCCCTGTACTGAATACCGAGATTGTATGTTTTGTCCACCGTGTTGCCATAATCGCTAAGCGACTGGTTGGCTCCATAATATGAATCCCGGTTTAAGTATTGTCCGGAAGCGAATGCTGATAGCAGGTCGCTTTCACGAAAATATTGTTCATAAGTCAATGCGGCGGTTTTCATATCATGGCTTACTGCTTCGGATACATCCTGTTCGTGGTGCGGATAGTCCTGCTTGTTGCCTCCGTTGCGTTGCTCTGAAATGTTGAAAAAGTCCAGTGATAATTTGCTGCGGTGGGTCGGACGATGAAAAACCCGGGCTCCGAAAACGGTATTTTTCATCGGTGCAATTTCTGAGAATCCATCTCCATTGGCATCGAACATACCCCGGTCACGCGTATTCCCGTAGAGGGCCAGTCCTGTCCGTCTGTCGTCAGTTACCAGTGAAGCGCTGAAATTAATATTATAGTCCATAACAGGACCGTTGCCTACGCCTATCCCTACCAATGAGGTGCTGGCTCCGGCTTCAAAGGAATTGGATATGGGGTCTTTTAGTATCAGATTGACCGTTCCTGCTATTGCATTTGATCCGTATAATACGGAACCGCCGCCTCTTACCACTTCAATTCGTTCAAGCATATTAGCCGGGATTAGCTCCAGTCCATATACTCCTGCTAATCCACTGAAAATGGGGCGGCTATTAATTAATATCTGTGAGTAGTGGCCTTCCAGCCCGTTCATACGAACCTGGGAAAAACCGCAGTTCTGGCAGTCATTCTCATAACGCAGCCCGGTACAGTAATTTAGTCCTTCTCCTAATGCTACGGAATGGGTCGTTGACAAGAGTTTATTGCTGATTGTCGTTACTATGACGGGGGCTTCTATCCGTTTTTGGGAAGAACGTCCGGCTGTAACTACTACTTCGTTTAGTTTAAGTACGTCTTCTTCTACGGTGAAGTCAAGTTGAATGATTTTATCATGATCAACTTTTACTGTTTTTGCTTCTGAAATGTAGCCTACTCCTTCTGCGGCAATAGTCAGTTCGCCTACCGGAAGACGGTTTAATGTGTAATATCCGTTAATGTCGGTAACGGTTCCTATTGTGGTATTCCTGACAGCAACATTCATGAAAGGCATGCCTTCTCCGGTATTTTTGTCTTTTAGCTGTCCTGTAATACGGGCTCCGGAAGCAGTTTCCGCTTGTAGATTAGATATGAAAATGTAAAAAAATAGTATGATGAAAAATGTATTTTTTTTCATAACAACACTTGATGATTTTATAAATGTTTATAAAAGATAATAAAGATGCGGGATGCTTATTGTTGTAAACATCCGGTCATGTAAGGCGTGTTGTTAACAGGTAGGGGGAGGGCGGCAGAAGAAGAATGTTTTAAAATAACTTGCCGGAAATTCTCTTTTCTTTAAAAGAAGGATGGCGATAATATGAGAATATACTGCAATTGTTATTGCTCCATAAGGAAGGTTGGAACAATGAAATGCAGATAAATGCCAGATAGCGTGAAAAGAAGAATTAGAGTGATTGTGTCCGGAATGAGAATAGGGATGCGAGTGGGCCACAAACTTGCCATCCACTATATGTACATGAGTAAATTCGGTTGTTCCTACATAGTAAACGATAAAAAGTACTAAGGGGAGCAGCCGAAAAGTATACTTTGAAAATAATTTCAACACTTTCCTTCAATTAATCCGGGTGCAAAGGTAGGAATATAATTTTAATCATCTATCTCATGCAGAGAGGTATTTGCACTCTGTGTATCCGACATTTGTATGGGTGGGGATGGTATTTATTCAAAAAATAGGAATATTTATGAAGAAAAATCATGAAAAATAGAAAAATATGCAGAAAATGTATTATTTTTGCCGAGAATTTCAAATAAATATACATATTTATGAAAAATAAGCGCAACCGATTACAAGTTATCTCTGAAATATTGAGGGCTAACGTGGTAGGAAGTCAGGAGGAATTACTGAGGCTGCTGAATGAACGGAATTATGAAGTTACCCAGGCTACTCTTTCGCGCGATTTGAAACAACTTAAGGTGGCAAAAACTCCGTTAGCCAACGGAACGTATAAATATGTTTTACCACCGGTGAATAAGCCAATGGCTGTTGAGGGGAACATGAATTCGTTTTCGACGGAGGCGATATTGAGTACGGAATTTTCCGGAACACTTGCTGTTATAAAGACAAAGCCGGGTTATGCCAATGCTATTGCCTGGGATATTGACAGTAAAGCTCAATATGAAGTGTTGGGAACTATTGCGGGGGATGATACGGTTCTGTTGATTCCGCGTGAAGGTATAACCAGGGAAGATATACTTAAAATGCTTAATGTAACTTTCGCAGATAAAAACACTGACTTATAGATAAGGGTTATGAAATTTGTAACAAATAATAATGTGGCAGATAATATAATTTTATCCGATATAAAAATGAATACACAAGAATCTGTTGATCAGATCATAGTAAAAGTGGCCGACGATAACTGTCTGGTATATGTAAATACGATCTTAGAAACCATTGCAGCTGCTGCAAAAGTACGTGGTACGGGTATTGCTCGTAGAAATCCGAAGTATATTGAGCAAAAGATCAAGGAAGGGAAAGCGATCATAGCCCTTGCCGGCGATGAATTTGCCGGATTTTGTTATATTGAAACCTGGGGAGACAAGAAGTTTGTAGCAAACTCAGGTTTGATTGTTGTTGAAAAATTCAGAGCGCATGGGCTGGCAAAACGTATTAAAAGAAAGGCTTTTGAGCTGTCTCGTCAACGTTTTCCGGATGCAAAACTTTTTGGTTTGACATCAGGGTTGGCTGTAATGAAAATTAATACGGAGTTAGGTTATAAGCCTGTTACTTTTTCAGAACTGACAAATGATGATTCTTTCTGGAAAGGTTGTGAAAGTTGTGTAAACTATGATGTTTTGCAACGGACTGGTAGAAAAATGTGCATATGTACGGCTATGTTGTATGATCCGAAAGATCATCCGGAAGCAAATCATACATCTGAATCTCAAAACGATACAACGAAATAAATATATAATTAATAATACGTTTCCGGTTAAGTCTGCTTGTTGGCTTTGACAAAAAAATTTACACTGGAAATCTTCAATACGTAACATTATGAAAGAAAAAGTAGTTTTAGCATTTAGCGGAGGCTTGGATACCTCTTTTTGCGCAAAATACCTGGCAGAAGAAAAAGGGTATGAAGTTTATACGGCCGTAGCAAATACGGGAGGTTTTGGCCCGGAAGAACTGAAAACGATTGAAGAAAGAGCGTACAAGCTGGGGGCTAAAAAGCATGTAACCCTGGATGTAACTCAGGAATATTACAATAAGAGTATTAAGTACATGGTTTTCGGAAATGTGCTTCGTAATGGAACATATCCTATCTCTGTTAGTTCGGAACGTATTTTTCAGGCTATGGCCATCATTAATTATGCAAAAGAAATAGGTGCTGATTATGTGGCTCATGGTAGTACAGGAGCTGGAAATGACCAGGTCCGTTTTGACCTGACATTTGATGTGTTGGCTCCGGAGATTAAGATTCTTACTCCTACCCGTGACATGGTGCTGACCCGTGAGTATGAAATTGATTATTTGAAAAGACATGGTTATGAAGCGGACTTCAAAAAAATGGAATATTCCATTAATAAAGGTTTGTGGGGTACCAGTATAGGTGGAAAAGAAACTTTAAAATCTGATCAGACTTTGCCGGAAGAAGCTTATCCTAGCCAGGTTGAAAAACAGGGAGAAGAAACTCTGACTCTTGAATTTGAAAAAGGAGAAATTGTAGCTGTGAATGGCAAGAAAGACGATAATAAAGTTAATCTGATTAATATGCTGGAAGAAATTGCTTCAAAATACGGTATTGGCCGTGATATGCATATTGGTGATACCATTATCGGTATTAAAGGCCGGGTTGGCTTTGAAGCAGCAGCTCCAATGCTTATTATTAATGCGCATAAAATGCTTGAAAAACATACTTTGACCAAATGGCAACAGTACTGGAAAGATCAGTTGGGAACTTGGTACGGAATGTTTTTGCATGAAGCTCAATATTTGGAACCTGTGATGCGTGATATTGAAAAATTCCTTGAAAGTTCACAGCAGAATGTTACAGGAAAGGTTATCGTTACTTTGCGTCCATATAGCTATACGTTGGTAGGAGTAGATAGCCCGTTTGACTTGATGAAAACAGATTTTGGTGAATACGGAGAAATAAACCGTGCTTGGAGTTCAGAAGATGTGAAAGGATTTACTAAAATTCTGGGAAATCAAATGAAGATATATTATAACGTACAAAAGCGGAATCAGAAATAAAAACCGGTTTTTCTATTGTAAGTTAGTAAAGTAAGCCGGTATTGACCGGATTAAGAGTTAAAAAGAGATTGGCAAAGGACATCGTTTCTTTGCCAATCTCTTTTTATGAAAAATCTTTCCATAAGCCGGAAATAGAGCTGATTTTTGTATTTTTGTAAATCATGCAGATAAAAACGCCAGGCATTGTTTTACATTCACTGAAATATTCTGATTCAGCGACGATTGTTACTGTTTACACCCGTGCGTACGGTCGTATGTCATACATGGCATACGGAGTGAATAAGAAACGGGCTGCTTGCCGCTCCGCTTTTTTGCAGCCTCTTTCTATTATAGAATTGAATGCGGAACACTTACCTGGAAAGGAGATACAACGTATAAAAGAAATCAGGGTTTTGAATCCGTTTTCTTCTATTCCGTTTGATCCGGTAAAAAACTCAATTATTTTATTCCTTTCGGAAGTGCTGTTCCGGGTTTTGAAACAAAGTGAACCGGATGAGTTTTTATTTGATTTTCTGCAGACTTCTATCCTGTTGTTGGACTGTACGGAGCAGGGAATTGCTAATTTTCATTTGGTTTTCCTGCTGAAACTTACCCGTTATCTTGGTTGTGTCCCGTATTATGAGAGTGTATCGTCTGGATATTTTGATCTTTCTAATGGAGTTTTTTTAACGCAAAAGCCGTTGCATATCCACTATCTCTTGCCTGAAATATCTACGGATATATTAAATTTACTTCGGGCAGATTATGAAAACCTTTCCTCTCTGAGTTTTTCCCGGAATAGACGTTGGGATTTGCTGGAGAGTATTATTGAGTACTACCGGTTACACATACCTGATTTTGAAGGGCTGCATTCTATGGATGTGCTGCAGACCCTTTTTGATTAAGAAGACTTCCCTTTTATTTTTGTTTTATTGCTTCTTCTATCAGTTTATCTGCCAATTCCACACAAGTTAGGCAGGCTTTCTTATTCTTCTTAAGCTCTTTGCAATAAATCGTACCTAACTCTTCTTTAAATGTTTTTTCGAATTGACCGTTTTCATTGTTTATTAACTGACGGGCTGCGAATAATGCTCCGCAAACTCCGTTTTCCGCTCTGCCTCCTCCCCAGGCTTTATATTCAGCTATCTTTTCGTCACTAATATTCAATTCATTTTGGAAGCCTTTTAAGATAGATTGTGCGCAATTCAGTCTTTCTGGAAGTGTGTGAAAGTATTCGGTTGATTTTTTCCTTTTTTCGGGAGTATCCATTTTTTTATTAGTTTGTATTTTCTATTGTAAAGATAACAAAAAAGGAAGAAATACAAAATATTTCTTCCTTTTAAAAACTGAAATAAAAAATTTATTTTACAGCGTCAGCTAATTCTGCTCCGGGTTTAAATTTAACGACTTTCTTAGCCGGAATTTGAATTGCTTGTTTTGTCGCCGGATTGATACCTTTGCGAGAAGAACGTTGTGAAACAGATAAAGTTGCGAATCCTACTAGGCTTACTTTTCCACCTTTTGATAATTCTTCAGTGATAGATGCTATTACCGCATCCAGTGCTTTTTTAGAATCGGCTTTGTTCAATCCTGATTTGTCAGCAATAGCACTAATTAATTCTGCTTTGTTCATAGAAATTGATTTTAAATTGTAATGTTAAACATAGTATTGATATGCAAAAATAGCCTTTTATCATTAATATACAAGGAAATAGCACAAAAAAATGGTTTTTTTTATGCTATTAATCAAAAAATATGTTAGAAAACATATTCCGGATGCATTTATTGATTACTTTTGTAGGAAATCTGCCAATGTCAGAAGCTGCTTTCATTGGTTTATTTATTTGATATAGTTCAAATACACAATTTGTTAACTCAAAAAGAGCATATCCCTTTTTAACTAAAAATGAATAATTACAGACCTTCTTTCTGGAATAGTATTCCTCCTGTTGTAAAAAATCTGATCATCATAAATTTTATTTTATGGCTTGCCACTGCTGTTTTTGAAATGAGGGGTTTTAACCTGAATAATATTTTGGGGATGCATTATTGGGCTTCTACTAAGTTCAACCCTGCTCAGGTTATCACTTACATGTTTATGCATGGTGGTTTTTCCCATTTTTTCTTTAATATGTTTGCCCTGTTTATGTTCGGAGGAATGCTTGAACGTATGTGGGGCGGGCGTCGTTTCCTTTTTTACTATTTGGTAACCGGTTTGGGAGCCGGAATTATACAGCAGGTAGTATGGACTATTGAAATGCAGCCTACATTGAATGCTTTGAATACTATGATTAGCGAAGGCTCGGCAGAGAATATAGGGATGTATACACAGACATTAGGCAGATATTTTAAGACAGAATATTTAAGTCCGGCTTTAGGCTTGAATGGTCTGTTGCAGATGCAGCAGGCATTTCAGTCCGAAATTTTGGATATGGTTGTCACGGTGGGAGCTTCCGGGTCTATTTTCGGTATATTGCTGGCTTATGGCATGCTGTTCCCTAATTCTGAAATTTATATCATGTTTATCCCTATTCCTATAAAAGCGAAATATTTTGTTATTTTCTACGGTTTGCTTGAATTGTATTTAGGTTTTGCTAATCGCGTGGGAGATAGCGTAGCCCATTTTGCTCATTTGGGTGGAATGTTGTTCGGGCTTATTCTTATACTTTACTGGAAGAAAAAGGGAA
Source organism: Bacteroidota bacterium (assembly GCA_023391625.1). GTDB lineage: Bacteria > Bacteroidota > Bacteroidia > Bacteroidales > Paludibacteraceae > QVMH01. The sequence continues at coordinate 690,645 of JAEWAN010000006.1, forward strand.
GATTGTATTCTTAATAATTATTTTATCAGGAATTCTAAGTTTGTTGTTTCAGTTATGAACATTTGGGAAAATATAAAACTTACTTTTAAACAGGGTGGCGGGGAAATAAAATTAATTTATGTGAATATAGCCGTTTTTTTGTTATACCACATAGTTTTGATTGTCTTCCGGTTATTTGAAGTACCTGCAACTTTTCTAATCTCTTATCTGGCTGTTCCGGCAGATTTAACCCGGCTGTTGTATCGTTTTTGGACACTGATAACTTACATGTTTCTGCATGAAGGTTTTTTCCACTTGTTTTTTAATATGCTTTGCCTTTACTGGTTTGGCAAAATTTTCCTGTCTGTTTATTCCGAGCGGCATTTGATAGGTCTTTATTTAGTAGGAGGTTTATTGGCCGCATTCTTTTATGTAGGTGCATACAATATTTTTCCTTATTATGTAAATCAGCTTCCTAATTCTGTTTTGTTGGGGGCTTCCGGCTCTATTATGGCTTTGATTGTGGCTTCGGCTACCAAGCTGCCTGATATGCAGATCCGTTTGTTTTTGCTTGGAAGTGTTAAGTTAAAATATGTAGCTATTGTCACGGTACTGATTAGCTTTTTTGGTATTACATCCGCTAATGGTGGAGGGGAACTGGCTCATTTAGGGGGAGCGCTTGCAGGTTATCTGTTTGTGGTGCTTTTAAATCAGGGGAAAGACATCACTTCCTGGGTGAATAAGGTAATTGACTGGTTTGTCAATTTATTGCGCCCGAGGGAGAACATGAAGGTACATAAAACGAAGAAAAACGCTCCTAACCGGAAAATGACGGATGCGGAATATAATATGAATAAGGCTCGTAACATGGCTGAAATAGACAGGATTTTGGATAAAATTAAAAAATCAGGTTATGACAGCCTTTCGGCAGAAGAAAAGCGCCGTCTTTTTGAACAGGGCAAAAAATAACTCATAGGGAAACAGTTTTGGTTTCTTTTGGGATGAACCGGATAAAATTTCGCATTATAACATGAAAAAGATAGTTAACGGTATATTTCTGATTATAAATTTGCTTGTTATCTTATGCGTATTGATAACTTATTTAGGCGGTGTAGTAGGTCCGGATAAATGGGTTATTCCTGCTTTTTTCTCGCTTGTTTTTCCTTTGATCATTTTAGGTAATATCCTTTTTGTCCTTTTTTGGCTGTTAAGTAAAAAATGGTTTTTCCTTTTTTCTTTAGTTACTCTGGTCGTTGCTTTTCCAAAGATTAGCATTGTTTTTCCCTTGCATACGGAAAAAGTTGAGGCGGGAGGAGAGAAGACTTTTTGCCTGATGAGTTATAATACTTGTATGTCGGGCGGATTCCAGAAGCATACGAAAGAAAGTCCGAATCCAGTGATTCAGCATGTGCTGGATAGTGAAGCAGATGTGGTTTGCCTGCAGGAGTTCGGGGTGTTGAACAGGGCTAAATATCTTACAGACTCGGATGTACGGCAGGCTTTAAGAAAAAGTTATCCATACAAGCATATTTATTACAAGGAAGATAATAAATACCGGAAAGCCGGCATTGCCACTTTTTCTAAATTCCCTATTATTAATCAACAAGTTATAGACTTCCCATCGAAATCAAACTCAGCTATTTACTCAGATATTCTTATTTTTGGAGATACTGTTCGGCTGATCAATTGTCATTTAGAGTCCAATAAACTTACGGAGCAGGATAAGGCAATGCCTTTGGAATTGCGGAATAATTTTGATGCAGAAAGTTTGTCTCAAGTTACCATGCATTTGTCCAGAAAGTTGGGAACTGCTTACAGAACGCGTGCCGAGCAGGCGAGGATAGTCAGGCAGGTAGTAGATGAATCTCCTTATCCGGTTATTGTTTGTGGTGACTTTAATGATGTACCCTTGTCATATGCTTATACTACGGTGAAAGGAAAAGATTTGAAAGATTCATTTGCAGAACATGGATTGGGCTTTGGAAATACGTTTAACGAACGTTTTTATAAATTCCGTATTGATTATATCTTTCATGATGAGCGTACGGTTGCACTTGATATAAAAAGGGATAAAGTCAATTATTCTGACCATTATCCCCTTGTGGCTACCATTGCAATGCAATAAATACATGCCGTGATTTAGAGTGCGGCTGCAACTTCGTTTATCAACGGTTTCCCTTCAATGTAGTCCTGAATATTTTGCAAGGTGGTCTGGGCTATATTTGCCAATGCTTCTTTGGTGAAAAAAGCCTGGTGAGAAGTTACTATCACATTGTTGAAAGAAAGAAGTCGTGCCAGTGTGTCATCGTCCATAACGTTGTCAGAGCGGTCTTCATAAAAATATTCACTTTCTTCCTCATACACATCTAATCCGGCAGAACCTATTTTTTTGTTTTTTAATCCGTTGATAAGAGCCGTAGTGTGGATCAGTTTTCCACGTCCTGTGTTAATTATCATGACTCCTTCTTTCATTTTGGCAATAGCCTCTTCGTTGATCATGTATTCGGTTTCTTTTGTCAAAGGAGCATGGAGCGAAATAATATCTGCATTTTTATAGATTTCATCCAGAGTTGTATAAGTAATGCCGTATTGTTTGGCAAATTCCATGTCCGGATAGATATCGTAGGCAAGAACGTTCAGTCCCATTGCCCGGAGGGTGGTTATTAAAATCTTTGCAATTTTTCCGGTTCCGATAATACCTGCCGTTTTCCCGTTCATGTCAAATCCCATAAGACCGTGTAATGAAAAATTACCGTCCCGTGTGCGTGAATAAGCCTTGTGGGTTTTCCTGTTTAATGTCAGCATAAGAGCCAGCGTGTGTTCCGCTACGGCATAGGGAGAATATGCCGGCACCCGTACAACTTTAATTCGTCCTTTGGCATGGTTCAGGTCCACATTATTGAATCCGGCGCTACGCAGGGCTATAAGTTCCACTCCGTAATTGACTAAACAGTCTATTACTTCAGCGTTGATAACGGCATTGACAAACGGGCACACTACCCGTGCTCCGGCAGCTAAAGCAACGCTTTCGTTATTTAAGTGTCCTTCGTAATAATGAATGTCAAATTTATAGTTCTGATTATGTAAATTGAAGGAAGCAATGTCATAGGGTTTAGCGTCGAAAAAGGCGATACGTGTATTCATATTCTGGTTTTTATGTTATTATTTATAAAAAACGTTCAGCAGGCTATAAATGTTCGTTTGCAGATTGTATTATAAAAATCGGATTGTTTTTCGGAGGAGAAAGGGGAATCCTGTGCTTTTTGCAATCATTTAAAATATTCTTCCTTGTTGTATTTCTGACAATTGTTTACCTTTGTTCTTTTATGAATAGAATGTTTTGAAAGAAATAAAAACTTTTTTACTCAATAAAAGGATTGTCCAATGTCTATTTCAATAAGCAACCTGACAAAAAAATACGGTTCTCATAAAGTGCTTGATAATATAACTTTTGAGGTCGGTGAGGGTGAAGTTGTGGGATTTCTGGGGCCGAATGGAGCTGGAAAAACCACCACGATGAAGATTCTTACCGGGGCTTTGCCTTATGATGCAGGTTCTGTGAAAATTTGCGGATTGGAAGTGAAGGAAGATCCGTTGAAAACCAATGCGATGGTTGGTTACTTACCGGAGCAAAATCCGTTGTACACAGAGATGTATGTGAAGGAATATTTGCTTTTTATCGCAGAAACTTACGGTTTAGGAAAAAACAAGAAGGAGAGAGTAGAGGAACTGATTGATATTGTTGGGCTCCGTTCTCATTTCAATAAAAAGATAGGGCAGTTGTCAAAAGGCTACCGTCAGCGTGTTGGTTTAGCGCAGGCATTGATACCGAATCCTAAAGTGCTTATACTGGATGAGCCTACCACCGGATTGGACCCTAATCAACTGGAAGAAATACGGAATCTCATCCGGCAGATAGGCAAGGATAAAACGGTATTGCTCAGTACGCATATTATGCAGGAAATTAAAGCAATTTGTAACCGGGTAATTATTATTAATAAAGGAGAAATCGCAGCAGATTATACTGATTTGTCAAAATTGGGTTCAGAAGCAGATTCAGTTTCCCATTTGGAAGTGGAGTTTAGCCGGGAGGTAGATGTTGAATTATTGAAACAATTGGATCGTATTGTTTCGGTAAATCGGTTAAGTGCTACTCGCTTTGATATTACGGCCAACGGAGATATCAGAACTGATATTTTTGATTTTGCGGTGAAAACGAATTGCAAATTGCTTGTATTAAAACCTGTGGAAAAAAGTATGGAGGATATTTTCCGAATGCTTACACGGTAAATTGATTTTTAAATGGAAGAAGATAAGTTTGATATCCGGAATAACCAGAAAGGGGAGAAGGAGTTTGAGAATGCCTTGCGCCCGTTGTCCTTTTCTGATTTTAACGGACAATATAAGATTGTGGAAAATCTGAAGGTTTTCGTGCAAGCTGCCCGCATGCGGACGGAATCACTGGATCATGTCTTGTTACATGGGCCTCCGGGATTGGGTAAAACGACTTTATCCAATATCATAGCAAACGAGCTGAACGTTGGTTTTAAGATAACCTCCGGTCCTGTGCTTGATAAACCGGGTGATTTGGCTGGTCTGCTTACCAGTCTGGAACCGAATGACGTCCTTTTTATTGATGAAATACACCGGTTGAGTCCTATTGTGGAAGAATATCTTTATTCAGCAATGGAGGATTACCGGATTGATATTATGATAGATAAAGGACCGAGTGCCCGTTCCATCCAGTTGGAGCTGAATCCTTTTACACTGATAGGTGCGACAACCCGTAGCGGTTTGCTTACCAGCCCATTACGTGCTCGTTTTGGCATTAATTGCCACTTTGAGTATTATGATACTAAGATTATTACTAAGATTATTCAGCGTTCAGCCCAGTTACTGCAAGTGAGATGTGAAGAAGATGCTGCAATTGAAATTGCCGGACGTAGCCGGGGCACTCCCCGTATTGCCAATGCTTTGTTACGTCGGGTGCGTGATTTTGCTCAGGTGAAAGGGGACGGTAATATTACGTTGAAAATCGCTTGTTATGCGCTTGAAGCTTTGAATATAGACAAATACGGATTGGATGAGATAGACAATAAGATACTGAACACAATTATAGATAAGTTTCAGGGAGGCCCTGTTGGGCTTACTACTATTGCCACAGCACTGGGTGAAGATCCCGGAACGTTGGAGGAAGTCTATGAGCCGTTCCTTATTAAAGAAGGGTTTATGAAGCGTACTCCCCGGGGGCGTGAAGTCACAGAGTTGGCATATAAGCATTTGGGCAAAATAAAATACGGAGATATGGGAACATTGTTCTGATTGTGGAGTATGGAAGATAAAGAATTACCGGCCATATTTGTCTGGCCTGTTGCAGTGTCTATTTATTGCAGGCGGAGCTTGTTTAACTAAACTTATTGTATGGATTTAGTAACAATCATTATCATAGGAGTTACTGCCCTAACCAGTATTATAGGATTTAATAATCCTGTTTTTTTTGACCGCTATAAGTTCAGTACGTATGCTATTCTTAAGCAGAAGCAATGGGACAGGCTGGTAACTTCGGCTTTTCTTCATGCAGATTGGATGCACTTGATCTTTAATATGTTGACGTTGTATTTTTTTGCTCCGTTCATCATTGGGTATTTAGGTGTTTTTCCGTTTTTGCTGATTTATTTTGTTGCTGTCCTTTTGGGAAACCTGCTTTCACTTTTTCTGTATCGCAAGGATATGTCTTATAACGCCATTGGTGCTTCCGGTGGTGTTTGTGGCGTTTTGTTCGGGGCCATAGCATTGGATCCCCATATTGGTATCATGATAATGTTTATTCCTATCCCAATTCCGGGATGGATTTTCGCTATCATATACCTGGCTTATTCTATCTTCGGGATGAAAAATGCCTGGGGAAACATCGGGCATGCAGCCCATTTGGGAGGTGCTTTGGCGGGCTTCCTGATTGCCATCGCTTTTTTCCCGCAGACATTGGTGCATAACACACTGATTATTGTCCTGATTGCAATTCCGCTGATTGTTTTGGGGATTATTGTTTATAAGGAAAAGTAGTTTCTTATGTGTATCAAAGAAAAAATTATCCAAACTCTCAAAGAGGCGTCCGGTGGATTGACTTTACTGGAAGATGATTTTTTTATTTTTGGTTCTGCAGCTTTGATTCTTTCCGGAATAGAAGTCGGCTCAACAAAGGATATTGATTTGCTTATGTCGGCGTGTAGTGCAGGAGTTTTGAAGCGTGTTTGGGGGGATTACAGACTGGACATTCCGCAAAAAGAGTCTGGTTTATTTCGTTCAGACCGGCAGATTTATCAGTTTCATTCCATGCAGGTGGAAGTTTCCGGAGATTTACAGATTTTAAAAGACGGGGATTGGGTTGATGTACGTATTAATGATTACGAGCTTGTATATATTGATGATTTTGCGGTGAAAATTCCATCTCTACGGGAGCAAAAAAGGTTGTTGGAATTATTCGGGAGGGAGAAAGATTTGCAGAGACTAAGCTTGATTGACAGGTATTTAAATAAAAGGGAGAACTGTTTATGAATAGAAATGATTTGGTTGTAGTTAAAATATTCGTTTATCCTGCAGATTTATACCTGGCAAAATCATATCTTGAATCGGAAGGTATTGTTTGTTTTGTCCGGGATGAATTGGTGAATCAGGTCATTCCTTATACATCCAGCGCATTGAACGGTATAAAACTGGAAGTTCCCTTAGAGCAGGCCGAGGAAGCTGTAAAGTTATTGGTTCAGGGAGGGTATGCCAAGGAAGAGGATTATAATGTTCCTAAGGGGATGCAACGTACGGTAAAGATAGTAGATTGGATAAAAAACTTATTTAAAAAATAGTTTATATTCTTGGTGTTTTTTATTGTTTCAGTTAATAGATAGCTTTATAAAAAGAGGATAATATATTTCAGCTATGGCTAAACAGCAAATGCAAAAACTGGCGAAGGAAACCGCCATATATGGAGTAAGCAGTATTTTGGGAAAATTTCTCAACTGGTTGCTTGTGCCGATGTATTCTTACGTTTTGGATAGTACTGGAGAATATGGCATTGTTACAAATTTATATGCCTGGACGGCATTGTTGCTGGTAATTCTGACATACGGTATGGAAACCGGTTTTTTCCGTTTTGCCAATAAAAATAAGGAGCGGGCAGACCAGGTTTACAGCACTACTTTGACCTCGGTATTTTCCACGTCTTTGTTGTTTGCCGTCATTTGCGTGTTCTTTGCACAGCCCATTGCCAATGGTATGGGATATAGCGCTCATCCGGAGTTTATCCGTATGCTTGCCATTGTAGTAGCCATGGATGCTTTTGGGTCTATTCCATTTGCTTACCTGCGTTATCAAAGCCGTCCGGTAAAATTTGCGGCATTAAAGCTGCTGATGATTCTTTCTAATATTCTCTTTAATATTTTCTTTTTGGTAATATGTCCCTGGATAGCTTCTAAAAATCCGGCATGGGTCGACTGGTTTTATGATCCCGGTTATGGAGTAGGTTATGTATTTGTTTCTAATTTAATATCTACTTCTTTGGTTACCTTGGCTTTGTTGCCAGATATATTTAAAGTCAAATTTGACTTTAATTTTTCATTGCTTAAAAAGATGCTTCGTTATTCCTTGCCGTTACTTGTACTTGGAATTGCAGGTATAATGAATCAAACGGTAGATAAAATTATTTTCCCGTTTTTGTTTGAAGATAAGGTTGAAGCTGCTGCACAGCTGGGCATATATGGTGCCTGTTTTAAAATAGCTATGGTAATGATGATGTTTACGCAGGCATTCCGGTATGCTTATGAGCCTTTTGTGTTTGCGCAGCATAAAGATAAAAACAGCAAGGCTGCTTATGCCGATGCAATGAAATATTTTGTGATATTCTCTTTCCTTATTTTTTTGGGAATTGTTTTTTATCTTGATATTTTGAAATATCTGCTTAAGAGTGATTATTGGGAAGGGCTTCGTGTTATACCCGTCGTGTTGTTCTCCTATATTTTTCAGGGGATATTCTTCAACCTTTCTTTGTGGTACAAATTGCTGGATAAAACCATGTATGGTGCCTGGTTCTCTCTGGTAGGTGTGGTAATAACCATTACGATCAATGTTATATTTGTTCCGTTGTATGGTTATATGGCATCAGCGTGGGCCTCTTTTGCCTGCTATTTTGTAATGATGTTGCTTTCCTATTTCTTTGGTCAGAAGAATATGCCGATTAATTATGATTTGAAAACAATTGGCATTTATACGGTGGTGACACTGTTGTTGTTTGCTGCCGGTTTCTTGGTAAATACCCCTTATACCGTGCTTAATCTTGTTTACAGAACCGTATTGTTATTTATATTTATCGTTATTATGGTAAAACGGGATTTCCCTCTTAGTGAAATTCCTGTGGTAAAAAAGCTGATAAGAAAAAAATAAATAGCCGTAAAACAGAAAAACTGATTGATTCATGATAACATCCATAACAAGTCCTAAAAATCCTTTGATTAAGGAAGTTTTGAATTTACAGGGAAAATCAAGAGAACGAAAAAGCACTGGGCTCATTGTAATTGAGGGTAAAAAGGAAATTAGCCTTGCCGTGGCGGCAGGCCTTCATTTTAGGAAAATATTATATTGTCCGGATATCATTTCTGAGAATGAGGTGAAAACATTGGTTCGTAGTCAGTTTACTTCGTCCGAAGTGTATGAAGTATCGGAATCCGCGTTCTCAAAAATATCTTATCGTGAAACTACCGGAGGACTTGTTGTTGTGGCAGATATGCCGGAGAAACAACTTAGCGATTTGAAAGTGAATGAACAGTCTGTTTTCATTGTTTTGGAAGCAGTGGAAAAACCGGGAAATTTGGGTGCTATTTGCCGGGTGGCTGATGCAGCCAAGGCAGATGGAATTATTATTTGCGATCCCCACACGGACATTTTTAACCCGAATGCAATACGTTCAAGCCTGGGATGTGTCTTTACCGTAGATGTGGTTAATTCTACTTTTGACGAGACAATCCATTGGTTGCAACAAAACCGGATTACCAGTTACGCTGCGGAATTGACGGCTTCAACTTTTTACCATAAGCTGGATTTAAGCGGGAAGATAGCGTTGGTTTTCGGTACGGAGGCAACGGGGTTGACTGATAAATGGATACAGGGGGCAGACCGTCGTATCAAGATACCGATGGGTGGGGTGATTGATTCGCTCAATGTAACGACCTCGGTAGCTATCATGGTTTTTGAGGCCATGCGGCAGCGGGATTTTAAATAACAAATAGAATTTCCGGAACGCCTACTCAACGGGAAATACTTTCCACAGTTTTTCATCTTCCGGAACCGGAGCTACAATGTGTACGGGCAGTTTTGAAACCGGATGTGTAAAATCTACAGACCGTGCGTGTAAACTGATTCCTCCGTTTGCATTGGAACGGGGAAATCCGTATTTCAGGTCGCCTTTAATCGGGCAGCCTATTTTTGCCAGTTGGCAACGTATCTGATGGTGCCGTCCGGTTTCCAGTTGGATCTCCAGTAGAGTGTAAGTATCAGAATTGGCCAGCATTTTATAGTTTAGCACGGCTTTTTTTGAATTGGGTTTCTCTGTATCGTATGCGTATGATTTGTTCTGTTTTTCATTACGTACGAGGTAATGAATTAGCCGTCCTTCCGGTTCTTGGGGTCTGTTTTTTACAATAGCCCAATAAGTCTTTTTTATTTCTTTGTCCCGGAACATGTTGTTAAGCCGAGCCAATGCCTTGCTTGTCCGTGCAAACAGGACTACACCGCTTACAGGACGGTCTAAGCGGTGGGTTACCCCCAGAAAAACTTCTCCCGGTTTATTATACTTTGTTTTAATGTAGGCCTTTACGGTTTCAGAAAGAGGTGTATCGCCGGTTTTATCGCCTTGTACAATTTCAGAAGAGTCTTTATTTACTGCGATTATATGGTTGTCTTCGTATAAAACAGTCATACACAAAATGCTGGTTTGTGGGTTTTTATTTTGATTGTCTTTGGCGAACCCCTTCGTATATCATAATTCCTGCTGCAACAGAAACGTTTAATGATTCTATTTTTCCAAGTAATGGAATCCGTACTGTTTCGTCACAAAGACGCAGATGTTCCGGGGATACTCCGTCGTCTTCAGAGCCCATGATAATGGCTACCGGATCGGAAAAATTGGTTTCGGTATAATCCTGTGTCGCCTTTTCTGTGGCTGCTACCAGTTTAATGCCGGAAGCAGATAAAAATTTCAATGTGTTTTTGAGATTTTCCTCTCTACATACGGGAATAGACAGCAAGGCTCCGGCAGATGTTTTTACTGCATCCGAATTAATGGCAGCTCCTCCTTTTGACGGGATAATAATTGCATCCACGCCGCCGCACTCGCAGGTACGGGCAATGGCGCCAAAATTCCGGACATCGGTCACGTTATCCAGTACCACGATGAAAGGATTCCGTCCCTCTTCGTAAATGGAAGGGATGATGTCTTCAATTCTTTGGTAGGTAACCGGGGAAATGAAAGCAATGACTCCTTGATGATTTTTCATCGTGATACGGTTCAGTTTTTCAACCGGGACTTTTTGTACCGGAATGACCGTATCCTTTATCACGGCAAATAGTTCGCGGGATAGTTCGCTGGTCATGTCGCGGCGAAGCAGTATTTTATCAATATCTTTTCCTGCCTGGATAGCCTCAATCACAGCACGGATACCAAATATCATGTCTTTCTCCGGCCGTTGTTTATTTTTTTGATAGTACATGTCGTTTGTATAAAAGCACCTGACACAGGGGATAAAAAACCTTTAGTCTGCGCTTAATTGATGATAGATTCTAATTCTGTTATAATGTTTTCCCGTTCAAATGAAAAAGTTCTGTCTTTCTCATTTAGTAAATAATAAAGTTGTAAGGCTTTATTATACAAATTCATGGCTGTTCCTATGTCCTCTTTGGCGGAAAATACCCTGCCTGTTTCATGGGTTAACTGTGCAATTGATTCTAGATAAGAAGCAGTATAGTTCTCATTACGAATCAGTTGGATAAATTCTTTATCAGGCATAGCAGCTATGCTTTCTGTATCCAGATTCCATAATTCTTTGTATATTTCGTCAGCAAGACGTATTCCGTCGTCCGGTGATCCGTTTCTCCTGGAACTGATTATCGCGGCGATTGCCCGTCCCAGTTTTTCCAGGTACTTGATGAGATAATCTTCTTTTGGCACAGATTTGTTTTTTAGCCCTGCAAAGATAATGATTTAATCAGGTGTGGCAAAGTGCTTGTATTAAACAACAAAGCTGCTAAAAAAGCAGCTTTGTTGTTTAATACATTGCTTTAATGTTGTTTTCATTAATAATCTCCTTAGCTCCCGGTTCATATAGAGCCAGTATCCTGTCTTCATACAGTTTTTCTACTTTGCCCCGTACCACTTTCATAGAACTGTTTATCAAACCGTTTTTTTCAGAGAAAGGTTCTCCTATCACAGCGACCGCTGCCGGAAGCCATCTTTCCGGAAACTCTCCTTCATGAGAACCGCCTTTCCGGTATTCATTTATTTCATCCTGCAGTTTATTCAGCGCAGCTTCCTTAGCCTCTCTGGAATTCCAGTCTAATCCTGCTTTCTCTTTGGCAACAAATCGTTTTAAAGCTTCTTTGTTAGGAACGATCAGTGCTGCGGTGTAAGGATTCTGATTGTTGTGCAACACAACATTGTCAATATAAGGTGAGCCGTCAGCCAACGCTTCCTCAATTCCTTCCGGGCTGTACTTTTCTCCGTCGCTTGATATAAGCAGGCTTTTGAAACGTCCTACAACATACAAAAACCCGTCATTATCCATGTATCCCATATCACCGGTGTACAACCATCCGTCTTTAATCGTTTCAGCAGTTGCTTTTTCATTTTTAAAATACCCTGCCATGACGTTCTCACCTTTGATAACAATTTCTCCTTTTTCGTAATTCGGCAGTTCTTTCCCTTCGGAATCACATATTTTAAGTTCCATAGGCTTAACCAGATAACCGGATGATCCCAGTTTGTGGTGTTTTTCGCTGTTGGATGAAATGATAGGTGTTGCTTCGGATAATCCGTAACCTTGGTACATCGGAATACCAATTGCATAGTAAAAACGTTGCAGTTCAATATCAAGCAAAGCGCCTCCGCCAATGAAGAATTTTAATTCTCCTCCGAAAGCCTGGCGCACTTTTTTGAATAATATCTTATCGAAGAATGCCAAAAGCGGTTTTTTTAGTATTTGTAGCCCTCGTCCTTTGTTATATCCTTCTTTATTATAAGCATAGCTCATTTTCATAGCGGTGTTGAACATCCACTGTACCAGTTTCCCCTGCGACTGGATATTGCTTTCGATATTTTTCCGGAAACTTTTAGCTAAAGCCGGAACACTTAGTAATAAGTTGGGTTTGAGTTCCTTGATATTGAGAGGAATGTTTTTTAAAGATTCGATGGCCGTTTTCCCCTGTGCCACTGTACCTACACTTGCTCCACAAGCCATGAAACTGTAGAATCCAGCTACGTGGGCAAAACAGTGGTCAAGTGGCAATATGATTAATGTCCGGTAAGAAGGAGGAATTGTCATTAAGGTTAGAGCCTGTTCCACGTTGGCCGTATAGTTACGGTGGGTCAACATAATCCCTTTAGGATCGGCCGTTGTACCGGAGGTGTAGCTGATGTTAGCCATATCATCCGGTTTTATTGACTTAGCTGTTTCTTCCACTGCTTTCGGGTAATGTTCCAAGTGTTCTTTGCCCCATTGCATTAATTCTTCAAGAGACATTTCCAACGGCTCGTAGGAAGTTTGTTTGTCGAATATAATTATTTTCTTTACTAAAGGGAGAGAACTGATGATGGTCCGAATTTTTTTTAACTGGTTGCCGGATACCATGATGTATTTGGCCTCGGAATGTTCAAGACGGAATATCAGGTCGTTGCTTTCTTCCAGTTTAATGGATAAGGGAACGTTGATTGCACCTGTGTGTAAAATGCCTAATTCTCCAATGATCCAGGCATTTCTTCCTTCTGATAATAAAGCCACTCTGTCGCCGGGTTTTACTCCCAGTTTTATTAATCCGGCTGCTATTTGGTGAGCCTGATCTTTTGTTTCTTTATAGGTAGTGGGAATGAATTCTTTTTCATTTTTCTCCCATAAGAATGGGTTCTCCGAGTATTTATCAACGCTTGTATTCAGAAAATCAATAATAGTAGGTCTATTGTTCATGGTATATCTTATGTAGATTAATATGTTTTCGCTATAAAAAGACAGATATTTTGTCAATCCAAAGGTTGGAATATGTTTTTTCCGGAAGCAAAAATACTTTATTCCGGTGATAGTACAAATCTTTGTCTGATTTTTAGTTTATTGATTGTTTTGATTTTTAGTGAAATCGGTTTTTGTGGGGATAAGGCAATGAGGAAAATTTCTTTTGTTTTTGAACCGGATATTAGGGTTGTATAATGTTTCAGTATTTGGTTTTGTCGTAGGGAAAATGTTTTGTTTCTGAGTTCCTGTTCCTTATTTCAGATACATTTGGAGAGGATAAGTTGAGGTGAAAGCTTGTTTCTGATAGAATAGCAAAACTAGTTTTGCCGGTCTTGTTTTATTTGTTCAGGCAAAATAGCTTACATTTGTATTCAAAAGAATAATCAGGGGAGTTGCATCTCCGTTTAAAAATATTATTATGAAATCATTGGAACCTAAAGAGCTTTGGAGCTATTTTTATGACATAACACGTGTACCACGTCCTTCCAAAAAAGAAAGTAAAATAATAGCTTATTTGCAGGATTTTGCAGAAAAGAATCAATTGGCAGTCAAAACAGATAAGGTAGGCAATGTCCTTATCTTTAAACCTGCGACTCCGGGCTATGAGAATCATGAAACGGTGATTTTGCAGGCGCATATGGACATGGTGGCGGAGAAAAACAGTGATGTGGATTTTGATTTTGAAAATGATCCTATACAGGCTTATGTTGATGGAGATTGGGTGAAAGCCAAAGGAACTACTTTAGGGGCTGATAATGGCATAGGTATGGCTATGATGCTGACTGTTTTGTCATCGGATCAAATAACTCATCCGGCATTGGAATGTTTGTTTACCGTGGATGAAGAAACCGGTTTGACCGGAGCTTCTGCTCTTGGAAAAGATTTCCTTACGGGAAAGAAACTAATTAACCTGGATTCTGAGGACGATGGGGAGATTTTTATCGGTTGTGCCGGAGGGCTTGATACGGTAGGTCGCCTGGCTTTTCAGCCGGAACCGTCGCCGGAAGGTTATTTTGGTTTTGAAGTTATGGTGAAAGGTTTGAAAGGAGGTCATTCTGGTGATGATATAGAGAAGGGTAGGGGGAATGCTAATAAAATATTGAATCGTTTTCTATGGAAACTGAATAAAGAAACGGATTTACGCCTGTCTCTTTTTAATGGGGGAAATTTGAGGAATGCCATACCTCGTGAAGCTAAAGCTGTGGGATGCGTACCCTGGGCGTATAAAGAAACATTAAGGGTTCAGTTCAATCTTTTTGTAGCTGAGGTAGAGAATGAAAAAAGACAGGTAGAACCCGGATTGAGAATGACGTTGGATTCCTGCGAACTGCCAGTCTCCGTGATGGATAAAAAATCATCAGATGCGTTGCTTAATATGCTTTATGCTTGTCCGCATGGAGTTATTGCCATGAGCCAGGAAATTCCGGATTTGGTAGAAACTTCCACTAATTTGGCATCTGTGAAAGTGAAAAATGGCAATATGATTGAGGTTAATACCAGTCAGCGTAGTTCCGTTGAGTCATCTAAATATGATATAGCTTACCAGGTAGAGTCGGTTTTTTTATTAGGCGGAGCACAAGCATCGCATGGGGAAGGTTACCCCGGCTGGAAACCGAATTTGGAGTCCTCAATTCTGAAAGTAGCCCGTCAGAGTTATAAGAAATTGTTTGACCAGGAAGCGAAGGCGCGTGCCATTCATGCCGGACTGGAATGTGGTTTGTTCCTGGAAAAATATCCTTATCTGGATATGATTTCTATTGGTCCTACCATGAAGGGCGTTCACTCTCCGGAAGAACGATTGAGTGTTACCGCAACTCAGCGGTGTTTTCAATGGCTGACGGATATTTTATCCGGTTTATAATAGATCGTTTTCAGAAATATTACCTGTATGAAAAGTTTTAATACAGGTAATATTTTGAAGCCATTTTTTTGTACTCTTCCGTGTCTTTATCCCAAATAGGAGTTATGTCTTTTACCTGATAATTTTTCCGGAAAGCCAATCGTATTTTGTTTGTTCCGCAAACTTTGTCGAACATATTAAACCGTTTATTGTCTTCTGTACTGAATACGGCTTTGTCCGGATAAAGCTTGTATAGTTCCTGTAAAATATAGAATTGTGTTTTTGATAAGTCTGCCTGATGATAATCTGTGATGTGAATCTGAATTCCCTGGCAGGTTTCTCCTTTGAACTTTCCGTAGTAAGGTTTATAGGTGACTGGACGGAATTTATATCCCGGCAAGTGGAGTTTGTTCATGGATTCAGCCAATTTTTCTCCATTAATCCAAGGGGCTGCTACCAGTTCAAAAGGCAAAGTGTAACCTACGCCTATGGAAACAAAATCAAGCTCACCTAAAATACCGGTCATAGGATAAAAGAAGGTACTTTGAGGTTGTGGAATGTGGGGCGATGTCATGACCCACGGCAGTCCGGTGTCTTGCCAGGTCATATCCCTGCTCCATCCTTTCATCGGTATGACAGTAAGTTTACATTTTTTGCCCAGCATATTTTCTTCATTCAGCATTATGGCTAATTCTCCGCAGGTTTGTCCGTATATATAAGGAATTTTGTAACGGCTTACAAAAGAGAAGTAACCTTCTTCCACATAGTTCCCTCCCGTCTTTTCCCCTCCCAACGGATTGGGGCGGTCAAGTACCATAAATTCAATATTGTTTTCTGCTGCAGCCTGCATGGCCAGCCCCATGGTACTGATGTAAGTGTAAGAGCGGCAACCTATGTCTTGTATATCATACACCAGTACATCTATGTTCTTTAGCATCTCCGGTGTAGGTTTGCTGGTTCTGCCGTATAATGAATGAACCGGAAGGCCTGTCTGCGGATCGGTGTTGTTTTCAACTTTATCACCAGCATAAATATTGCCCCGTACACCATGCTCCGGAGCGAATAAGGCTGTTAGTTGTATGTTTTCGGCATTATGAAGGATGTCGATAGTAGATTGTAGGTCGCTGTCTACTCCTGTCTGGTTGGTTATCAGTCCTACCCGCTTGTTTTGTAATGCCTGGAAACTGGATTCTTTTAATACTTCTATTCCTGTTTTTACTTTTTGCGCTGTAGCCGGAAATAAAGAAAAGAGTATGAGGATAGATATGATTATTCCTTTTTTTTGCATGTTTTGTTCGGATTTGTAATGATTGGGCTACAAAAATAATAAAAACATTATACAGAAAGGGGAAGATAAATTTTTTCCCGTTAATATAGAAGATCAAATAAAGATAAAATTATATCTTTGTCTAAAAGCATAAAATATGAAATATATGAAAAGAAAACTTACCATTGCATTAGTTGCACATGATAATAGGAAAGCCGATATGGTGGACTGGGCTGTGTATAATGCGGAAATGTTGTCTAATCACAAACTGATCTGTACCGGAACAACCGGAAGCCTGATTCAAAAGGCGATGGAAGAACGTGGAGTACAGGTAGATATAACCTGTATGAATTCGGGGCCTATGGGAGGTGATGCTGAAATTGCAGCCTTAGTTGTACGTAAACAGATTGATCTGGCTATTTTCCTGATTGACGATTTGAATGCCCAGCCTCACGAAGCGGATATACAAATGTTGTTGCGCCAGTGTCGTGTGCATAATGTGCCTATTGCCTGCAACCGTTACAGTGCAGACCTGATGATAACCAGTACTTTGTGGGATGATGAAGATTATGTGCCTTCTCCTCCTACTTATGTGCCTTTTCACCGGGGTTAGTTCTATATCATATTATACAAAAACAGGAAATCTTTAAGATTTCCTGTTTTTGTATGTATTCGTATTTTTTAATGGCTTTTCCTGATTCCGGAAAATACAAATTCTACGATGCTGTTTTTGTTTTTCTCGAATTCAGTGCTTATCCCCTGGCGGATATAAGGAACTTCCAGGCCTTTGAGGGAATAAAAAATAATCATTGTAGTTAGCTCTATGTTGACCCGTTTGAATTTTCTTTTGGCAACTCCCTGTTCCAGTATATTACGGATTAATTCCAGCTCTTTTACATCAATTTTTCGTCGGGTGCGTTCCACTTCGTATATATCATGGAAAAAGTCTGCTCTGAGCGACCCGTTACGGCTTACGGCATCTTTTACTGCGTCCAGATGGGTAATAATGTGTTGGGTCAGTTTGGTTTCCGGGTCTGTGTCCTGATTGGATACGAGGACTAACTTGTTCAGAATAATGGAAAGTTCGTTGTCAATAACGGCTCTGTATATATCTTCTTTGCTTTTGAAGTAGGTATATAAGGTGCGGCGTCCTTTTTTTGAGGCTTCTGCAATATCATTCATTGTAACATTCTTTTTGCCGTATTTCGCAAAAAGGTCACGTGCCACTTCAATTAGCTTTATCCGTGTTTTTGTGTTCTTTGAAAACATTACAGATTTTTTTTAATTACTGCAAATGTAGAAAAAACTTCATAAATATCCAATTCGATGTTTGTCCGCGAAAACACTTTGTTGCTATATCTAAAATTGTTTAATGCGGAGAAAAATTATAAGACGGTTTGTTTGTTAGTTCGGTAAAATAGTTAACTTTACAGTCCCACCGGAATTTTTCCCTGCAAAAAATGGGAACAGGCTTCCGTTAATCGGATTACGGTTGAAACCGGCTGGTTTTATATAATTAATAAATTTTATATGTTATGGCAGATAAATTAGTAACCTTGGCTATTCGTACCTATCAACGCGCCCAGATGATAAAAACCGTGTTGGAAGAAAACGGTATTGAAACGATTATTCATAATCTGAATCTGGAAAATCCGGAAATGGCTGTTGGAGTACGGGTACGTATTAAAGAAAGTGATTTGCCTCGTGCATTGAAGATTGTGGAAGAAATAGAGCGGGAGTGGGAAAATGAAAATGAGATGGAAAAGAAAAACAGACAGCACATATTGATTCCGATAGATTTTTCGGATCAGGTGAAAAAGTCTATAGATTTCGGATTTCACTTGGCAAAGAAGCATGATACAGATATTGTCTTTTTGTATGTCTATTATACTCCGATGATTACTATCTCGTCTAATAACAGTGATGTAAGCACTTATAGTATTAGTGACGGGGAGCTGTTGAGGAGAATTATTACTTCGGCTAACGCGGATGTGGAAAATATGACCAATTTGATTAAAAAGCAAATTGCTAATGGAGAATTGCCGGATGTAACATTCTCTTTTGAATTGAAAGAAGGTGTGCCGGAAGATCAGATTCTTGATTATTGTAAGAAATCCAAGCCGGCTATGGTAGTAATGGGTACTCGGGGTAAAAAAATATCTGCAACAAATGCACTGATAGGTAGTGTAACAGCGGAGGTGATAGACTCTTGCCCCGCTCCAGTTTTTGCTTTGCCTATTGAGACTCCTATCAATACCTTGTCTGATGTGAAGAAAATAGCGTTTCTTACTAATTTTGATCAGAAAGATTTGATTGCCATTGACGGGATTATTTCTACGTTTTGTTCTGAAGATTTGGAAATTCATTTTATTCATTTAACGGAAAAAAATGAAGTGTGGGATGAAATCCTGTTGAGTGGTATAAAAAGTTATTTTAATAGCCATTATCCGAAAATTAAGACACGGTATGAAATGATAGACAGTACTTCAAGAAAAACGGATGTATTGAATGATTATCTTGCCCAGGAAAAGATAGATGTTCTTTCTTTCAATGCCCGTAGGCGGAATATCTTCGCAAGGCTGTTTAATCCGGGTTTGGCTTATAAAATGGTGTTACATTCAGATACTCCTTTGTTTGTAACCCGTGTGTAGGTGATTTTGTTTTTTTATGTACAAATATACAGGCTGTTATGTCCTTTCATAACAGCCTGTTTTAGAAATAAAATTTTGATTTTGGAGTGGAGGTTTTCTATAAGATAAGTTTGTATTATTGCACTACTCCATTCTATGGAATAATGCTTTACTTTATGAAAATGAAAAAGTCCATTAATCAAAAGATTAACAGACTTTCTTGTTTTCGTGGGCGTTGACGGATTCGAACCGCCGACCCTCTGCTTGTAAGGCAGATGCTCTGAACCAGCTGAGCTAAACGCCCGAAATATAAAAGACCGTTGCTTTTTTTGAAAAGCGTTGCAAAGATACGGCTTTTTTTGTATTGAACAAATCATTGACCAAAAAAAATGTTTTTTTAATGCTTCTATTGTCTTTTTCTATATGGTTTTTATTTCAAATATTACACCTTTTTTGTGTCTTTTGCTTTCAAAATCAACGAGAAATGTAATTTTTTCGTTAAACCATATAAAAATCTTTTAAACTGTTTTTTTTTGCTATTTTTTTTGTTAAATTGCAATCAAATTATTTTAGAATAATGCTTTTTGAGCTTTATCGTTGATTGTTAAATAAACTGTTGAACTATAATCAGATACTATGAGTTACCTGAAATTTGATAAAACTCTGTTGATAAATCTGGAGAAGTCGTTGTCAAAGGAGATGATCCGGACAAATCGTGCCGGGGCTTATAATAGTAGCACGTTGATATATTGCAATACGAGAAAATATCACGGACAGCTAGTTGTGCCGTTGCCGGAGTTGGATGATTCCAATCATGTTTTGCTTTCTTCACTGGATGAAACGGTGATACAACATGGGGCAGAGTTTAACCTGGGGATACATAAATACCAGGGAGGAAACTTTAGTCCTAACGGGCATAAGTACATCCGTCAGTTTGATTGCGATTTGATATCGCGGACTATATATCGTGTGGGAGGGGTGATTTTATCTAAAGAGTTGTTGTTGGTCTCTTTTGAATCCCGGGTGTTGATTAAATATACTTTGTTGGATGCACATTCTCCTACCACTTTGCGTTTTAAGCCTTTTCTCGCTTTCCGTAGTGTAAACGAGCTTACACGCCAGAATAGTGTGGCAAATACTTCTTATGATGAAATCCCCCAGGGGGCAAGCATGTGTATGTATGAAAACTATCCTTGCTTGTATATGCAGTTTTCCAAAAAGAATGATTATCACCATCAGCCGGATTGGTATCATAATTTGGAATACTATAAGGAGCAGGAACGGGGTTATGAGTATTTGGAAGACTTGTATGTACCAGGTTATTTTGAGATGCCTATTAAGAAAGGGGAGTCGATTATATTTTCTGCCGGAATATCACCTGTCTCTCCAAGAAGTTTAAAGCAGCTTTGGGAAAAGGAGCTTGAACGTAGGAAGCCTCGTGTCGATATGTTCAGTTGTTTGGAAAACGCAGCTCAGCAATTTTATAAAAGATATGATGATAAAGCCTATTTATTAGCTGGTTATCCGTGGTTTAAAGTGCGGGCGCGTGATGAGTTCGTGGCTTTGTCCGGTTGTACTTTTGTTATAGACCGGATGGATATGTTCCACCTTATTATGAAGACAGCAATAGCTGATATTCGGAAATTCCTGAAAGGCAAAGGAGAAAATTTTGAAATGCAGGGAATTGATGAACCGGATGCATTGCTCTGGTTTGTACGTGCTGTGCAGCAATATGCAGAGAGAACTTCGTTGGAAGAAGCGAGGGAAAATTACGGTGATATTGTTGTGGAAATACTTGCCTTTATCCGCAAACACAAACATCCGAACCTTTTCTTGCATAACAACGGTCTGCTTTATGTGAATGGAAAAGAACGGCCTGCCACCTGGATGAATGCGGTGGAAAACGGATGGCCTATTACGCCCCGGACAGGCTATGTGGTTGAAATAAATGCTTTATGGTATAATGCGCTGAAGTTTGGTGCTTTGATGTTGAAAGATGTGGATGCCCATACTGCAGATTTGCTGGATTACCAGGCTGAGACAACACGCAGTTATTTTGTGGAAGTGTTCTGGAATGGAACTTATCTTTATGATTATGTGGAAGGAGTGTATTCCGATCAGGAAGTACGTCCTAATATGATCTTTGCTGTGGGGTTACCTTTTTCTCCTTTGGATAAGGCTCAGCAAAAGTCGGTTATTGATATTATAACAAGAGAATTGTTAACGCCTAAAGGGTTGCGTACATTAAGTCCGAAAAGCGGTTCTTACCGTCCTGTATATATAGGCGGGCAGTTGGAACGCGACCGTAACTATCATAATGGTCCGGTATGGCCATGGACATTCGGAGCTTTTGTGGAAGCTTATCTGAAAATTTATAAAAGAAGCGGATTGTCTTTTGTAGAACGAATGTTGAATGGTTTTGAATGGGAAATGACCGATTTGTGTGTCGGAACATTGTCGGAACTGTTTGATGGAAATCCTCCGTTTAAAGGTCATGGAGGAATGTCTTTTGCCATGAATGTGGCGGAGATATTGAGAGTATTGGATTTGTTGAAACAAAATGAAAACAAGTAAGCCATGAAAGCATTAATGTTTGGTTGGGAATTTCCTCCTCATATTCTAGGAGGCTTAGGAACGGCAAGCTATGGCCTCACAAAAGGCATGGCAGAGCAGCCTGATATGGAAATTACTTTTGTTATACCTAAACCGTATGGAGATGAAGATCAGAGTTTTCTAAAAATTATAGGTGCCTGTAATGTTCCCGTAGTATGGAAAGAAAATGATTGGAATTATGTAAACCAACGGATTGGTTGGATTATGCACCCCGATGAATACTTTTGGTTACGTAACGGAATAAAATATGATTACAGGCGCATTTATACGGATGATTTGGGATTAATAAATTTTTCCGGACGCTATCCGGATAATTTAGTGGAAGAAATTTCTAATTATGAAGCGGTGGCCAGTGTGCTGGCTCATCAGTTGGATTTTGATATTATTCATTCTCATGACTGGCTTACGTATCCCGCAGGAGTGTTTGCGAAACAAATAAGCGGTAAGCCTTTGGTTGTACATGTTCATGCAACTGATTTTGACCGGAGCCGTGGGCAAGTGAATCCGGTTGTATATGATATTGAGAAACGGGGAATGGATATGGCGGATCATATTATTACAGTGAGTAATTTGACGCGTAAGACTGTGATTGAAAAGTATCATCAGGATCCGGGCAAGGTAACTACTGTTCATAATGCGGTGGAACCCTTGAAAGATGTGGATTCTTATATTAAAACTCCGAGGGAGGATAAAGTTGTTACTTTTTTGGGAAGGATTACTATGCAGAAAGGACCGGAATATTTTGTAGAAGCGGCGTATAGGGTTTTGCAAAAAACGAAAGATGTCCGGTTTGTCATGGCTGGTAGCGGGGATATGATGAATGCGATGATAGATCTTGCCGCACGGCGCAATATAGCGGACCGGTTTCATTTTACCGGTTTCCTAAAGGGACGGCAGGTGTATGAAATGCTGGCTGAAAGTGATGTTTATATAATGCCTTCTGTTTCGGAACCATTTGGTATATCTCCTCTTGAAGCTATGCAGGTAGGTACGCCGACTATTATCTCAAAACAATCCGGTTGTGCAGAGATTCTTACTCACACGATAAAGACTGATTATTGGGATATTGATGCAATGGCTGATGCCATTTATGCGATAGTGAAGAATCCGGCAATGTATCATAGTTTGCGTGAGCTGGGACGTAACGAGGTTAATGGAATAAAATGGTATGATGCAGGGTTAAAAGTAAGAAAAATATACGATGATGTGATTTCAAGAAGAAGATAACCTGATTTTTATGAAGAATATCTAATTTAGTAATGTAAAAACGAGAGAATATGAAAAACATATGTATTTATTTCCAACTTCATCAACCTTATAGCTTAAAGCGTTATCGCTTTTTTGATATAGGGGAAGATCATTATTATTATGATGATTTCAGAACGGAGGAGTGTATCCGGCAGTTAGCGGAACGTTCTTACCTGCCTTCAAATGCTTCGATTCTGGAGATTATAAAAAATTCAAACGGAAAGTTCAGATGTGCTTATTCCATTTCCGGCGTGATGCTGGAACAGTTGGAGCAGTTTGCTCCGGAAGTGATTGATAGTTTCCGGGAACTTGCAGCAACCGGTGCTGTGGAATTTCTGGCTGAGCCGTATGCACACTCTTTGGCTTCCGTATATGATGCGGACGAGTTTGAACGTCAGGTAAAAATGCATGCGGATGCTATTGAGAATCTGTTCGGGAAACGTCCTACTGCCTTGAGAAACTCTGAGTTGATTTATTCTGACGAGATAGGAGAACGTGTGGCCAAGATGGGATATAAGACAATGTTGATTGATGAAGCCCGCCATATATTAGGATGGAAAAGTCCTAACTATTTATATACTCATGCGTATATTCCAAAGTTGAAGTTACTTGTGAGGAATCTGAAGTTCAGTGATGATATTTCATTCCGTTTTTCCGACCCTTCCTGGAATGAGTATCCGTTGACGGCAGATAAATATGTTGACTGGCTGTCTTCTTTGCCACCTGAGGAAAAGATTATTAATATATGGATGGGCTATGAGGCTTTTGGTATTTTCCAGCAGCAAGCTACCGGTATTTTTGAATTTATGCGTGCTTTCCCTTATCATGCGATGGAGAAAGAGATGAATTTTGTTTTGCCTTCGGAAGCAAGTAAAAAACTGACCGATGCAGGTCCTCTTTCCGTACTTCACCCTATTAGCTGGTCCGGACATGAAAAGGATTTGAGTTTATGGACGGGGAATGACCTTCAACAGGAAGCACTGAAAAAGCTGTATGCAGTGACGGAACGTGTGAACCTGGCTACGGACAAACCTTTACGTCATGACTGGTTATTGCTGCAAACAAGTGATAATTTCCGTTACATGAGTTTTAAGGATTCTTTCGGTACTTACTATGAATCTCCTTATGAGGCCTTTATGAATTATATGAATATATTGGCTGATTTCTTGGAACGTGTGGATGCACAGTATCCTACCTCTATTGAGAATGAGGAGCTGAATGAATTGCTGAAGACAATACAAGCTCAGGATGATAAGATAGAACACTTGGAAAGAGAGCTTAAAAAAGCCAGGGCAAGGAAGCCTAAACAGGATTAAAATATAAGTAGATAAAAAAATGAAAGCGGTTGATTTTAATCAACCGCTTTCATTTTTTTATCTATGTCGGATATGTTTTTTATTTGATGTAAATCTTTTGTACAGTAGGGATATTATCCACATCGAACATTTGCAGTAAGTATATGCCGTCAGGCAGTTCGTTTGCATTTATTTCCATGTCGTTTACCTGATCTTGTGATAAATAAGCTTTACCTGAAACACCGAATAGCGTAAATGATTTTACCTGTTCGGACAGGAATATAGTTTTAGATTTTACGTAAGCAAACGGTATAGAAACTTGATCTTCATACAACGAATTGCCGGTATCCGGGTCTGTGGGTTCTGGGTCGGTCGGGTCCGGGTCCGGATCTGTCGGGTTTGGGTCAATTGGTCCCGGATCTGGATCAACCGGTCCTTGATTTTCTTTGTTAGATGTTCCCTTGGTTCCGTTGTTTTCAAAAATAACCAGCTTTTCAGCTCCGTCAGTTTCCCGCCCTACGGTTCTTCCATCGCCTTCGGAATAGAGTCCTCCGGTTTCTATATTGACTTCAAAATGATCCAATAAAGTTCCGTTATTATCAAAAATTTTAAAGGCAACGTTTTTTCTGGCAGATATTCCCCATGTGAATGTAGAACCGTCTATACATAGAGAATCTTGTTCCCATACTTTGAATCCTTTACCTTCAATGATGGTATTGGCAGGAATAAACCAGTTGTCAATGTTTCCTTTTTCGTCTATTTTTTGAATGATGTAATTGGAAATATCAATATCTTCCTCTTCCGCATTATATATTTCTAACCACTTGGGCTGGTTTTCTCCCTCTTTATTGAGTTTATTTCCATTGATTTCGTTGACGTATATTTTTTTAGGATCAGGAGTGGGAGTTTGTATGTTGCCTTCATTGTTTGAAGTTCCCTTAGTTCCCCCATCTGTGAAGATAACCAGTTTTTCAGCTCCGTCGGTTTCCCGTCCTACGGTACGGTTTAATCCTTCGGAATAAAGATCGGATCTTACTTCGAAATAATCGATTTCTTTCGCTTCTGTGTCGAAAATTTTGAACGCAACATCTTTTTTAGCAGATATTCCCCACGTGAATGTAGATCCGTCAGTATTGTTTTTGTCCCGGGTCCAGTAAAGGAATCCTTTGCCTTCAATGACAGTGCCTGATTTTAAATAAAAATCACTTGGTTCGTTGTTCTCATCTATTTTACGGATAGTATAACCCTCTAGGTCAACAGATTCGTCTGCATCGTTATAAATTTCCAGCCATTTTTCGTTTCCGCTTATCTCATTGATATAGATTTTTGGGTAGGCTTGTAAAGTACATGCAATTAACAGCATGATACAATACATTTTGGAGAAGAAAGAGTGTTGTTTCATAATTGGTGTTTTTCAAAAGCTGCCGGTGCTGGGTTAAACAGAATGAACGGCAACTATAAAATGGTAATGTTTCTTCCGGTTATTATAATGGAATCTGAGATTCCTTAATTTCATTTCCATATTCATCGATCAGAATATGTCGTTTATCTCCATACTTAAATACGTATGCACGGGTACATTCTTCTTTTAAGAAAGATACTTTTTGGCTGTTAACAGAATCGTTTTTTTCTTGTGCTGTAGTGCTATAAAGAATTTTATATTGTTTGTCAGCTTCTTTTTCCCCTGTCAGTTTATAGAAAGTTTCAAGGGCAGCTTCCGTTATGTCATTATAATCTACTTCCCAATAGGTAGCGATCCACTCATCCGGGGTGTCGAAGCAGATGGTCTTGTATCTTTTTTCAAAGACTTTTATTTTTATCGGCTGGCTGTCCGTAGTAGCGTCGTAAATTGTTGTTTCCGGATCGTGTTTTTTCGCAATATAACTCAGTATCTCCTGTGGAATGACTATCGGTTTGTTTTGCCAACTGTTTTTTACTTCTTTAAATAAATCCCCTTTTCTTAGGTAGAACATATAAACCGGTGTCCCTTCTCTTTCTATTTCAATCAGGTATCTGGGCTCTATCTCTGCATATTCTACTTTGTAGATGTTCTCAATTTGACTTTTAGAACATTGTCTGTTTGTTTCAAAGTCGTATATAATTTCTTCAGGAAGATTTTTTTCGTAAATTAAATCCGATATTTCACTCATCAGCCATTTGGCATCAGTAGTAAACCAAGCTTTGTAATGAAAACCTTCATTTCTGAATTCTCCGACCCAAAAACCGTCGGCAACGTCCCACTCCAGGTTTACAGCATCCGGATATTTTTCAAATAAAGTATTTTCTATTTTTTTACTGGGAATAATGTCCTGGTTGGACTGGCAGCCTGTGAATAAAATCAGCATCCCAATAAAGAAGGTCAATATTTTATGTGTGTTCATAGCTTAATACTATTCTTTCCCTAATTAAGGAACAATAATATATAATTTCTAATGCAAATATTGCATATTTAATTTAAATAAAAAAAATATGATAAGAATTTAACTATAAATCCCGGGTAGGAATACCTGTTTATCTTATTTATTACAAAATACTTATCTTTGTACTTAGTATAACGACAGATATTGATATAAATATTCTTAAAGACATTTTTATGAAAAAGGCAGTG
This sequence comes from Bacteroidota bacterium, assembly GCA_023391625.1. Lineage (GTDB taxonomy): Bacteria > Bacteroidota > Bacteroidia > Bacteroidales > Paludibacteraceae > QVMH01. Next base: position 717,387 of record JAEWAN010000006.1, read on the forward strand.
ATTGTAGTGGCCGGAGGCAAAGGGTTGCGTATGCAGTCAGATATACCCAAACAGTTTCTTACGGTAAATGGTAAACCTTTATTAATGTATACTTTAGAGGCTTTTTTTAATTATGATCCGGAAATAAAACTGGTGTTGGTATTGCCTCTTTCGCAGATGGATTATTGGGAAACCCTATGCAAAACATATTCATTTTCACTGTCTCATCAGATAGTGGCAGGAGGGGAAACCCGTTTCCATTCCGTGCGTAATGGACTGAATGTTGTAGATGAAGAATCCTTAATTGCAGTTCACGATGGGGTACGGCCTATGGTAAGTGTGGAAACGATAGCACGTTGTTTTGATGAAGCATTAAAAGCTCCGGCAGTTGTCCCTGTTATAGATATGGTAGATAGTGTCAGATATGTGGATAATCAGGATAATCATGCTTGTGACCGCAGCCGTTATAAATTGGTGCAGACTCCGCAGGTTTTTAATGGAGCTGTGTTGAAGAAAGCTTATTGTCAGCCTTATTCAGACTCTTTCACAGATGATGCTTCTGTGGTTGAAGGACTTGGAGAAAAAATAAAATTAGTGGAGGGAAACCGGGAAAATATTAAGATTACCACTTCTTTTGATTTGGTTCTGGCAGAGTGCTTATTGCGGGGATAAGGTTAGAGGAAAGCGTAGGATTTGAATATCTTTTTATTATCATGCTTTTTCCAAAGCCATTGGTTAACCTTGTAAGTCAGGTAAGCGCTTCCGGCTCCCAATAACATGCCGCCCAAAACATCGGAAGGGTAATGTACGCCTAAGTTGAGGCGGGAATATGCGACGGAGCAGGCCCATAAATAACTGGGAACAATAACATACCACTTCGGATAGTGCAGGCTTAGTGAAGTGGCGGTGGCGAAAGCAATGGAAGTATGTCCGGATGGGAATGACGGCGATGATTCAGGATAGGGTACATCCAGTACTCCGGGATATTTATCGTAAGGGCGCGTCCGGTTTGTGGTATATTTAAGTGCGTAAGTAAGAGCCGTGTTTACTGCCAGTCCGGTGCCTAGGGATATGGTGCTTTTCAATAAATCGTCATTTTTTTCAATCAAAGCGACAGAACCCATAATAATGGGAACGGCTATTACAGTGATGTAGGTTGTGTTGGAAATGAAGCTGGAATAATTGCGCAGGGCTGCCGGAGATTGACTGTTCAGATTTTTCAGCAGATTAATATCAACATTTTGTGCATTAATGGAAATACTCAAAGAGAAAAATACACTTATAAGCAGAATAAATGTTGTAAATTTGCGCATGGTTTTTTGTTGCAAAAATAACATTTATTGCGTAAAAACTTAGATATCTGTTTGATTTAATAATTTATAAAATGGCTGATATGGATAATACGATTATAATGGATACGGTAAAAAAGTTGTCAGACCCGGATTCTTTCAAGAACATTTGTCACGAAAGTGGAAATAATCCTATGCCTTCAACAGAGGCTTTGAAAGAAATAGTACAACTGACCCGTTCAATAATATTTCCCGGTTACTTTGGTGATGAAGCTATGACAAGGGCCACCCGTATGTATTATATCGGAGTTAATGTGGATAATCTTCTTTTGTTGCTGACTAAGCAGATACGAGCAGGTTTGTGCATTGACACACAGGAAGATTTTGAAACTTCCCGTCATATGGCAACGGTGGCCCGGGAAAAGGCTATTGAATTTGTGGCACAGCTCCCGGAGATACGTCGGAAATTAAGTACTGATGTTGTCGCTGCTTATAATGGCGACCCGGCAGCCAAAAGTTATGCCGAGATTATTTTTTGTTATCCAAGTATCCGTGCTATCAGTAATTACCGTATCGCCCATGCTTTGTTGCAATTAGGAGTACCTCTTATTCCACGTATTATTACGGAAATGGCTCATTCTGAAACGGGTATAGATATCCATCCGGGAGCCCGTATTGGAGAGTATTTCACTATTGACCACGGAACGGGTGTTGTAATAGGGGAGACTTCCGTGATCGGTGATAACGTGAAGCTTTATCAGGGAGTGACCTTAGGCGCCAAAAGCTTTCCGCTTGATGAGGAAGGGAATCCTATCAAGGGCATAGACCGTCATCCGAAGATAGGAAACAATGTTATTATATACTCTAATTCCACTATTTTGGGTAATATCACGGTAGGAGACGGTACGGTGATCGGGGGAAATATCTGGGTGGATAAAGATGTTCCTGCGGGTGCCAAGTTAGTGCAGAAACGTTAATTCAGGTTTTATTACATATTAAACAGATCAAACAGTAAAGGAGGAAAATGGAATTTGAGATGATAGCTAAAACTTTTCTTGGGCTTGAAGAAGTTTTGGCGACAGAATTGGTGGCACTTGGTGCAAATGATGTACAGATTCAGCGTCGTGCCGTAAGTTTTACCGGTGATAAGGCTTTATTGTACAGGGCTAATCTTTATTGCCGCACAGCTTCCCGTATTTTAGTGCCTTTTTTGACTTTTAAGGCCGCAGATGCCGATGAAGTGTATCAGAAAGTAAAAAATGTGAACTGGGGAAGTTATCTGACAGTGGACGGTACTTTTGCGATAGATTCTACAATTTATTCCGATCATTTCAAACATTCCAAGTATGTGACATATCGTGTTAAAGACGCTATAGTAGACTGGTTCTCAGAGAAGTTTGATAAGCGTCCTACCGTAAGTGTGGCTAATCCTCAGTTAATGATTAATATACATATTGCCCAGGATAAGTGTACATTGTCTTTTGATAGTTCCGGTGAATCTTTGCATAAACGGGGTTACCGGGTAGAGGAGTCTGAAGCCCCTATCAATGAGGCCTTGGCTGCTGGTATGTTGTTGCTGGCCGGTTGGGATGGACAGTGTAATTTTGTGGATCCGATGTGTGGGTCCGGTACGCTGTTGGTAGAAGCAGCATTGATAGCCCTGAATATACCGCCGGGCATTTACCGTTCGGAGTTTGCTTTTGAAAAATGGAATGATTTTGATGAGGATTTGTTTGATACCTTATATAATGACGACTCGTACGAACGGAATTTTGAATATAAAATTTATGGTTCGGATATTTCTCCCCGTGCTATTCAGATAGCTAAGGAAAATGTGAAATCTGCGGGACTGACAAAATACATTGATTTAAAAGTATCTCCTCTGCAAAAGATAGAATCAGCTCCCGGTAAATGTATGTTGGTAACGAATCCTCCTTATGGGGAGCGTATTGTTTCCGATAATATCTTCAAACTTTATGGTGATTTGGGTTCTTTATTGAAGCATAAGTTCACTGATTGTACGGCATGGGTAATAAGTTCGCATGAACAGGCATTGAAACGGATTGGTTTGAAGCCTTCAAAAAAGATTAAGCTATTGAACGGCTCGCTGGATTGCTTGTATTGTCGTTATGATATTTTCAGTGGAAAGCGGACAGATTTCCTTGCACATAAAAAGACTTCCAGGTAGTTTATATGCGCCCGGATCTGATTTATGTCTCTACAGTGGAGGAGTTTCGTTCTTATTATTGGTTGAAAGAAGAACTGGTTCTTTTTTGTCGTGAAAAAGGAATAGCTGCTTCCGGTAATAAGGCGGATTTGGCTGGGCGTGTTGAAGTGTTTTTTGAAACTGGAGAACTGATAAAATCCGCTAAATCATTGTCCCGAAAAACGGTTTCACGGTTTGACTGGAATCGTGAAGTCTTATCGCCGGATACTTTACTTACCGATAATTATAGAAATACGGAAAATGTACGGGCTTTCTTCAAAAAGGAGATAGGAGCCCGTTTTCGTTTTACTGCTCCTTTTATGGCCTGGTTAAAGAAAAATACGGGTAAACCTTTGTCTGAGGCTGTTGCAGAATGGCAGAAAATGGATAGGGAAAAACGGGAAGGGAAGGCTGTGCCGGACATAGCTCCGCAATTTGAGTATAACCGTTATATCCGTGATTTCTTGAAAAATAATCCTGGAAAAACATTAAAAGAGGCCATTCATTTTTGGAATTTAAAAAAGAATCTTCCCGGAGACAATCATTACATTGTCTCTGATCTGGGGCTTACACAGGACTGATTCGGATAAACCCTTTGCAGATCGGTCTAAAAATTGTACTTTTGCAGACTGAAAATTTAAAAATCGAGTTTTTATAATCACTTGATTATCAAAAGAGCATATGAGTTTAGAATCAGAAATAAAACGTCGGCGTACTTTTGCCATTATTAGTCACCCGGATGCGGGTAAAACCACTTTGACCGAGAAGCTTCTCCTTTTCGGGGGTGCCATTCATGTGGCAGGGGCAGTAAAGTCGAATAAAATAAAAAAAACAGCAACCTCGGACTGGATGGAAATAGAGAAACAGCGTGGTATCTCTGTGGCTACTTCAGTAATGGGTTTTGAATATAAAGATTTTAAAATAAATATATTAGATACTCCGGGTCACCAGGATTTTGCGGAAGATACGTACCGTACTTTGACGGCTGTTGACAGTGTAATCATAGTGGTGGATGTGGCCAAGGGGGTAGAAGCCCAGACCCGTAAATTGATGAACGTCTGCCGGATGAGAAATACTCCGGTTATCGTGTTTGTAAATAAACTTGACCGGGACGGGCGTGACCCTTTTGATTTGCTGGATGAACTGGAAGCTGAACTGGGTATTCAGGTACGCCCTTTAAGCTGGCCTATCAATATGGGGATGACCTTTAAGGGAGTTTATAATATCTACGAGCAGAATTTGCAGCTGTACACTCCTAATAAACAAACCATCAGTGAGTCTGTGGCTATTTCAGATATTAATAGTCCGGATTTGGAGAGTTATGTGGGGGAAGCCGATGCAGCTAAACTTCGGGAAGACCTTGAAATTATAGAAGGCGTGTATCCTGAATTTGATCCGGTTAGATACCTGTCGGGAGAGTTAGCCCCTGTGTTTTTCGGAAGTGCTTTGAATAATTTCGGAGTGAAAGAATTGCTGGACTGTTTTGTACAGATAGCTCCATCTCCTCTCCCTGTTCAGGCTGTGGAACGTGAAGTTAATCCTTATGAAGAAAATTTCACCGGATTTGTTTTTAAAATACATGCTAACATGGATCCTAATCACCGTAGCTGTATTGCTTTTGTGAAAATCTGTTCCGGTAAGTTTGAGCGTAATGTGAACTACAAACATGTGCGTCATGGTAAGATGATGCGTTTTTCCAGCCCTACGGCTTTTATGGCGCAACGGAAAGAAACTGTTGACGAGGCTTATGCCGGGGATATCGTAGGTTTGCCGGATACCGGAACATTTAAGATTGGAGATACTTTAACAGCAGGTGAAACCTTGCATTTTAAAGGTTTGCCTAGTTTCTCTCCGGAGATGTTTAAGTACATAGAAAACGCAGATCCGATGAAAACAAAACAACTGGAAAAAGGTGTCGCTCAGTTGATGGACGAAGGTGTGGCCCAGCTGTTTGTCAATCAGTTTAACGGGCGGAAAATCATCGGTACTGTAGGGCAACTTCAATTTGAAGTTATACAATACCGCTTGCTGCACGAGTATGGTGCGCAGTGTCGCTGGGAACCTGTGTCTTTATATAAAGCATGTTGGATTGAAAGCGACGATGCCGCTGAATTGGATAACTTTAAGAAACGTAAGGCGCAGTACATGGCTAAAGACCGTGAAGGACGTGATGTTTTCCTGGCAGATTCATCGTATGTCCTTCAGATGGCCCAAAGCGATTTCTCAAATATCCGCTTTCATTTTACCTCAGAATTCTGATTTATTCTCAGACTATCTCTTTGCCTATGGCTTTGGCTATAGGCTGGAGACTTTGGTACATTTCCCTGAAAGTATTATGGTCTAATTGTTGTGAAGCGTCGGATTGTGCGCAGGCAGGGTTAGGATGTGTTTCAATAAGCAAACCGTCTACCCCCATTGCGGTACAAGCGCGTGCCAGGTCAGGAACCCCGTAAGCATAGCCCATTGCATGGCTGGGATCCAGGATAACAGGCAGGTTCGTGTATTGTTTCAGATAGGCAACTCCGCAGAGGTCAAGAGTAAAACGTGTTTTTGTTTCAAAAGTACGTATTCCCCGTTCACATAGAATTACATTTTCATTGCCTCCGGAAAGTATAAAGTCTGCACATTGTACAAATTCTTGCAGAGTTGTGCCGAAACCACGTTTCAGGATTACGGGTTTGTTTATTTTTCCGCAACGTTGCAGCAAACCATGGTCGTACATGGATTTAGCTCCTATTTGTACAATATCGGCATATTCTATGACTTGTTCCACATGGGTTGCATCACGTACTTCCGATGCCACAAGCAGACCATATTTCTCACGCATTTTGGCAAGAAGCTTTAGTCCGTCCAAACCTAATCCTCGGAATGTGTATGGAGAAGTGCGCGGTTTGAAAGCCCCGGCACGGAGCACTTTGACATTAAGTTCTTTCAACATTTGGCAGGATTGTTCTATCTGCTCCTCTGATTCAATGGAACATGGTCCGGCAATCATCAATGTGTTCTTCTGATCTCCTCCGATATAAGTTGAGCCTATGTCTATCCGGCGTGTTTGATTTTTATATTTACGGCTGCCCAGCTGCATATCACTATCCATTACGAAATATTCCTTAGCATAAGGAGCTAATTCCGTAGGAAGTTCTTTTACAGAGAAAGAGGTTATAAGCACATGAAACTCATTATTGGTAAAAATAATCGCTTTATTTCTCCGTGCCAATTCTTCAGCTTGCTGTAAAGGCAGGTTTTTATCTATATGGATAATCATGATTGTTCGTTTTAAAAAGTCAATAAATAGTTTATATCTCGCTTCTGATTAGATTGAAGAATGTAACTGCTCCTGCTATCTCGTTATTGTTGTTGACAACGGGCAGGAAAGAAACGATGAAATTCTTTCTTCTGATCATTTGCAGCATATCGGCAATCGTATCAGTGTCTAACACTGTTACGGGTGACGGGTTCAGCATATCGCTAAGCGATGTTTTATTTAAATCGGATATGTTTTTTAGCAGTCCTTTACGTACATCGGCATTGCTGACAATGCCTGCAAATTTACCCGTTTTGTCTTTGAATAATACAAATCCGAGTTTGTACTGCTCGATGGTTTGCAGTACTGCTGCGATGTTGGAGCTTTCTTCAACCGGAAGCACCGGAAGATCATCCCCCGTAATCATGAAGTCTGCTATACGGTAATGGGACTCTACATTGTTGACACGTAAATCCAGTAATGCTTTACCTGCCGAATTATTGGCAAGGAAAGAACCTGTTACTACGGATGAAACTCCCATATTACGCAAAATAAATGAAACTTCTCCATTTACTCCGCCGTCTACAAAAATTTCTTTGTTTTGGTAGCGTTGACGAAACTTGCGTATGCGCTGGAAGTTTTGTTTAGCAAATTGTCCTCCACTTTCACCGGGAATGGTTGTCATGAAAAGGATAAAATCAAAATCGCTATAATTATCAAAAACTTCAATAGGGGTAGAAGTTGTAATTCCTAATCCGTATTTGGTTTTTCCTGTTTTGGGAGGATTTATTTTCCTGCCTTGTAAGTCTTCATACTGAAACTGGACGTATTCCACGTTATATTCCGTTATCTTGTCGTAGAACTTTTCAGGTTCCGGACTGATAATGTGTAAATCAATTGGCGTATGAGAACAAGAACGTATTTCCTCAATGTCCTTGAATACGTTCAGATTATCTTTACAGTCAATATGAAAACTACTGATGTTGAGAGCGTCAAGCTCTGATACAATCTCTTTTAAAGGTCTGGTTTTGGGGTATGAATAAATTGATGCTGATATCTTCATCACAATAAATTAGTTACTCATTGGTGTAAACCCGTACCCAATCTACTTCTAAGGCTCCAGCTTCCGGTTTTTGGTTTTCGGTGATGAAAGAGTTGAAAGCTAAATACATTTTTTCTTTGGGTAAATGAGTAGTTGCCTTGTGTACTACCTTGTTATTTATCATCCAGATTATTTCTTCTTCAGTCCAAATCAGTGTGTATATGAAGAATTTTTCCGGATTTAATCCTTTTATTTGTACTTCGTTGTCTCCTGTTTCATCAAAGTTGCCCATTTTAATGGCTTTTCCATTGTAATGGAAAATTTTGATAAACGGTGTCTTATTGTCGGAGCCCAGCCAGAAAGCATGATTAATTTTTCCTTTGCAGGCGATTTTTGCCTGGAAAATACCATATTGCTGGCGCAGTTTTTCTGCAGTCTGGATGATGTCTGAAGTATATTTAAATTCTTTTTCAATGAATCCCTTATTAACATCCCATGCACGTGCTTTAACCATTTCCTGTCTGGTTCTGATAGTCAGTTTGCCGTATTTTGCATGTACGTTTTTGCCGGAATTGTTAGCCTGCTGTTCATTTGTGTAAGAGAGGTCTCCTATAAGCGCCGGATTAGCATAGTGGTAACCATAGTTCCACATGGACTGAGGAAAAGATTCCCATTTGAAGTCATCATCAAATACTTTCTTTATGGTCAGGTATTTTTCAAAACGTTCCGGTTGTGCAGCTAGATAAAATTTAATGTTGGAAGAACCGGCCAGTTCATTGAAACGAACTTCGGTTTTGTATTCAGGCATAGTTTGCCAACGGTTCTTATCTGCCCAGAATTCATTTTGTTGTTTAAATTCAGGAGAAGATACTCTGTCTTTTAATTCCTCGTATTCTTTAATGAGGTAAGAGTTGTGAAGACGCGTATAAACTTTGTAAGCTTTGGAGTTTTCGAACTTTTTCATCGCTTGAAGTTTAGCCGACTCGCTTACCAGCTTTTTATCAGCCAGTAATTCATATTCGGAACTTCTTTCGAAATCCAGAAATTCTTTTAATTCTTTTGAATTAAGAACTTCATAGTAAGTTTTAACAACTGATTTATTTTGAAGAGCCTGAAATTTACGGCTGTCCCTATATACCTCGGTGTCTTTATATTTTCTGTTTCCCAGTGTTTTTTTCTTCTCTTTGAAGTCTCCGGAGTTCACTATATGAAATAATTCGTTGTATTCTTTCAGTTCTTCAGATTGCCCCACTTGTGCGTAGCGTTGCATATCTTTCTGCATTTGTATTATTTCTTTTTCGAATTTGTCTGTAGAGGTAATAGATCCGAAAAGCTTCTTCCAAAATAAATTCATTGTCTTATTTTTAGATATTAGGGTTAATAATTCTTTCTATACATTGATCAACGTCCTGAACGATCTCAATTTGGTAACTTTCCTGTTTTGGAATACAGTTTTCCTTCTTGAAGAGGGCCATTTGTTCCAATAAAGGATTATAAAATCCGTTCTCATTAATGATGATTAACGGTTTTCTGTGTTCTCCTAATGTGCCTGACGCTACGACATCAAACATCTCGTCCATCGTACCATAACCTCCGGGCAGGACGATAAAGATATCCGTAAGCTTTTTCATCTCTGCTTTTCGTTCGGCCAGACTGTTCACATAGATTGTCTGGCTTAATACCGGGCTTAAACGGTTCATTTTTACAATAGATTGCGTAATGACCCCGATTATTTCTCCTCCTTTGCTGTGGGCGCCTTTTGCAACAGATGTCATTAAACCGCCCGTAGCTCCTCCGTATACCAGAGCATGATCGTTTTCAGCTATGGATTCTCCCAGATGAAAAGCCGCGTTTTTATAACAATCGGCTATCAGGTTATTGGAAGAACAAAAAACACAGATATTCTTTTTCAAAAGATGAAGATAAAAATGAATTATCAAATTTATAATCGCGGCAAATATATTTACATTTTCTCAATAATACAATTTGCCGCGATCAATTAACTATATATAAATCAGTTCTGTTTATTATGCGTCAATTTTAGCATAAGTCGCGTTATCTTCAATGAACTGACGGCGTGGCGCAACATCGTCTCCCATTAGCATGGAGAATACGTGGTCTGCAGAAGCTGCGTTCTCAATTGTTACCTGGCGCAGAGTCCGGTTTTCCGGATTCATGGTCGTTTCCCATAATTGAGTCTCGTTCATCTCTCCCAAACCTTTGTAACGTTGTGTGTGAATAGCTCCTTCATTTCCACCGCCGTATTTTTCAATGAACGCTTGTCTTTGCTGGTCGTTCCAGCAGTATTCTTCAATTTTCCCTTTTTTACATAAATATAAAGGAGGAGTGGCTATATATAAATAACCGTGTTCAATCAGCTCCTTCATATGACGGAAGAAGAATGTCATGATTAATGTGGCGATGTGGCTACCGTCCACATCGGCATCGGTCATGATAATGACTTTATGATAACGTATTTTTGATAAATTTAGTGCCTTGCTGTCGTCTTCAGTTCCTATTGTTACTCCCAAAGCCGTGTAAATGTTCCGAATTTCTTCGCTTTCAAGCACTTTGTGGTGCATGGCTTTTTCTACGTTCAGGATTTTACCTCTTAGCGGAAGAATGGCCTGGAACAATCGGCTGCGTCCTTGTTTGGCCGTACCGCCTGCGGAGTCCCCTTCGACAAGGAATAATTCGCATTTTTCCGGATCTCTCTCGGAACAGTCGGCCAGTTTACCCGGCAATCCGCCTCCGGAAAGAGGAGATTTGCGTTGCACCATTTCACGGGCTTTTCGTGCGGCATGCCGTGCGGTAGCGGCAAGAATTACTTTTTCTACAATAGTTTTAGCTGCTTTAGGGTTTTCTTCAAGATAAATGCCCAAAGCTTCGCTTACGGCCATATCTACAGAACCGATAACTTCATTGTTTCCTAATTTGGTTTTGGTCTGTCCTTCAAACTGAGGTTCTGCTACTTTGATGGAAATAACAGCCGTAAGTCCTTCACGGAAGTCGTCACCACTGATGTCGAATTTTAATTTTTCCAGCATTTTATTGTCTTCCGCATATTTTTTCAATGTGCGGGTCAGTCCTCTGCGGAATCCGGCCAGGTGAGTACCCCCTTCTATCGTATTGATATTGTTTACATAGGAATGAATATTTTCGTTGTATGACGTGTTGTATGTCATGGCAATTTCAACAGGGATATCATTCTTCTCCGTAACAATATGAATGATGTTTTCTATTAATTTTTCACGGGCTTCGTCTATATATTCGACGAATTCTTTCAATCCTTCTCTGGAGAAGAAAATTTCCTTTTTAGGATTTCCGTTTTCGTCGGTTTCCCGTTCGTCTGTGAGTGTAAGGGTGATTCCGGCATTCAGATAAGCCAATTCGCGAAGTCTGCTTGCCAGTATCTCGTATTTGTATACAGATTCGGTGAAAATAGAAGAGTCTGGAAGGAACGTTGTTTTAGTTCCTGTTCTGTCCGTTTCACCTACCACTTTCACTTCGCATACGGGAGTACCTTTTTGGTATTCTTGCATATGTATTTTTCCGTTACGTGAAACTTCCACTCTCAGATCTGTGGATAGGGCGTTTACGCAGGAAACACCAACCCCATGTAACCCTCCGGATACTTTATAGCTGCCTTTGTCAAATTTACCTCCGGCGTGCAAAACGGTCATAACGACTTCAAGAGCTGATCTGCCCTCTTTTTCGTGCATGTCCACCGGAATACCACGGCCGTTGTCTTCTACCGTGATGGAATTGTTTTTATTGATTGTTACGTGAATCGTATCACAATAGCCGGCCAATGCTTCGTCAATGGAGTTGTCCACAACTTCATATACCAGGTGGTGCAATCCTTTTACGCCAACGTCTCCGATGTACATAGCCGGACGTTTGCGTACTGCCTCCAAGCCTTCCAATACCTGAATACTGCTTGCTCCATAGTCGGCTCCCGCCATCATTTTTTCGTCTTCACTCATGTCTGATCCTTATTTTATTTTACTAATGATTCGCTTCTTTATTTCAGAAGGAAAGCGCATTTTAATGCGCTTGTATTTCCAGCTAAAAACATACAAAAATACAAAAAATATTTCAAATAAAAAAGGCAAATAAGAGCCATTAGGAAAACTTTTTACCTCCCTGTACTGAGATTAAAAGATATTCTGTAAATTTGCAAAAAAATAAAATTAAAGTGTAAAAATCTGCGTAGTAAACACGTAGTATTCTTTATATTTGCGCTGGTTGTGTCGCAGCCGAACAAAATTCTCAAAATGATGAAAAAAATAATTGTTCTCAGTTTACTTTTTACAATAAGCATAGGAATAAATAGGTCTCTCGCGCAAAACATCCTTCTCTCTTCTGTTCCGGAAAATGATTTTATTGCAGGAAAAGAATTGTTTGAGCAGGAAAAATATTCGTCTTCACAACGGTATTTTGAACGTTTTTTAGAAAAGGCTGAATCAGTACAGGCTGGTGCGGTACAGGAAGCGGAGTACTATTTAGCTGCAATAGCTTATATGCTTGAGTCTGAGTATGCTGAAGCAGAACTTGCCGCATATCTTGGAAAATATCCTTATACCCCATTTAAAGACCAGGTGAATTTTATGCAGGGTATGGTTGTGTTTAAGCAGGGACATTACACCAGAACCATATCTTTCTTCAAACTGGTGGATGAGAGTAAGCTTACTTTTCATGACCGGACTGAAAAAATGTTTTGTGAGGCTTATTCTCTTTTACAGGTGAAAAAGTATGAATATGCATCGGCATTGTTTCTTCAGCTGAAAACGATGGATACTCGTTATAATTTATCTTCCCGTTATTACTATGCTTATTCTGAGTATATACAGGGTAATTTTGATAACGCATTGCCGGATTTCCTTGATTTGGAATCTTATCCGGCATACAGCCATATAGTACCTTATTATATCATTCAGATATATTATCAGCGCGGTGATTACGATAAGATAGGAGACCGTGCGGATGCATTGCTTGCCGAAGATCCGGAGAATCCTAATAATGCCGAAATCTATCGTATTTCCGGAGAGATAGCTTATAAGGATAAGAATTATGAAAAAGCGGTCCTTGCCCTAAAAAAATACGAAAGCCTTTCTTCGCAGGTTTTGCGGAACGATATGTATATATTGGGATTGGCTTATTACCAGTTGAAGGACTATTCCAATGCAATTACCTATTTGTCTAAAGTGACTACTAAAACCGATGAAATGACAGAAAATGCTTATATGCATATTGGAAATTCATATGTACGGCTGAACGAAAAGGTGAATGCCCGGATGGCTTACGGTGCTGCATTAGGCACTAATTTCAATCCTACGGTACGGGAAGAAGCTTTGTATAATTATGCTTTGACTACTTACGAGACAAATGCCGCTTTCGGAGAGTCTATTTCTGCATTTGAACGCTTGTTGGAGGAATTTCCCAATAGCAAATATGCCGACCAGGCTTATGATTATTTGTCTGCAGTGTATATGACAACACGGAATTTCAAAGCTGCTTATGAATCAATAAGTAAAATCACCCGGATAACTCCTAAACTGTCTGAAACCAATCAATATCTGTTAAATCAGTTGGGAGCAGAGGATTTTGTGGCTAAAAATTACGAGGCTGCAATTGAAAAATTTACACTGGCATTGGAACGTACTCCGAATAAAGCATATGCCGCAGAAAGTTATTACTGGCGGGCAGAATCGTATTACCGTCTTGGTAAATACGAGGAGTCTATAAAAGACTTAGAGTCGTTTTTTGCTATGACGCAGTCTGAATCAAGTCCTAATCTCATTCCTGCTTATTATCTGGCCGGATATACTTATTTCTCTGTTCATCAGTATAAAACGGCTTTGGACTGGTTTCAGAAGTATGTAGCCCAGACACCGGTGCAGGAACCTACTTATGCTGATGCAATGAACCGGATGGGGGATTGTTATTTTGTAGCCAGGGATTTCGCTAATGCAGAAAAGAGTTATAATAAAGCTATCATAGCTTCTCCAAAAACAGGGGATTATGCTTTGTTTCAGGTTGGATATGTGAATGGATTGCTGAAAAAGTACACAACAAAAATAGCTACGTTGGAAAGACTGATACTGGAATATCCGCAGTCCCAGTATGTAGATGATGCTTTGTATGAAATAGGGCGTTCCTTCCTTATGCTGGATAATAATCCTAAAACGTTACATAACTACCAGAAATTACTTTCGTCTTATCCGAAGAGTAACCTTGCTCCTAAAACAGCTTTGGAGGTTGGTATGATATATCTGAACACAAAAGAAACGGATAAGGCTATTGAGGCTTTCAAAAATGTGATTACTCAATATCCTGGTAGTGAAGAAACCCGTACGGCTCTTGAACGTTTGGAAGCTGCTTATATAGATAAAAACAATGTGGCAGAATACATCGAATATACAAGTTCGCTGGGAGCAAATATTCAGAATAACGTAGTAAGCAGGGAAGATTCCATTACTTTTGTTGCCGCAGAAAAACAATATATTCAGGGTAATTACAATCAGGCGATCGCCGGATTTAAAATGTATCTGGATAAATTCTGCCAGGATGGAGGCGGAGCAAATTGTATAACCGTGCATTTTTATTTGGCGGATGGGTATTATCATATTGGAGATTATGATAATGCGTTGGTTCAGTTTGAAATACTGGTGAATACTCCGGGCAATAAATACATGGAAGAATCAGTGATGCGTGCGGCGGAGATAACTTACGACAAAAAGGAATATGAATCTTCTTTGGGATATTTTACCCAGTTGCAGGAGATTGCTGATACTCCGGAGAATAAAAATATAGGTAGGTTGGGCGTGCTTCGTTGCAGTTACTTCCTTAATAAACATCAGATTACTATACAGATTGCCACCGAAATACTGGATGATCCGCAAACAAGTGAGGAACTGAAAATGGAAGCTCATTATAATCGGGGCAAGGCAGCCATGGCATTAGATAATTATGATCAGGCGGTGACTGATTTTAAAGCGTTAAGCGATAGTAATGTACGTAGTGAGAATGGAGCGGAAGCCAAATTCTGGTTGGCACAGATTTATTATTTGCAGGATAAACTGGATGAATCGGAAAAGGAAATACTGGATCTGGCGCAGAAAAATACTCCATATCAGTATTGGCTGGCCAGAAGCTTTATCGTACTTGCTGATGTTTATATGAAAAAAGGAGATGATTTCCAGGCAAAACAATATTTACTAAGTTTGCAGAAAAACTATACCTCTTCGGATGAAGATATTCAGCAACGTATTCAGGAACGTTTGGACATGATTGCTTCACGTGAGAAAGAGAATTCTGTTATAAATTAAAACGTTTCGGGTGTATTTGATATATTATCCAAATAGTCTGGGAAACAGATAAAAATTATCTTGGAAATGAGAAAAAAACAATATTCATTTATTGCCGCGTTAATTGCCGGAAGCTGTTCTGTGCTGACAGCTCAGCCAATGGCAGGAGATAGTGTGCTGAACCGGAATATTACAATAGAACGGGAATATCAGCCTGCTATACAAAATGCCGGGAAAATAAATATTCTGCCTAATTTTTTGGAGCCTAATGTAGTGAAGGTTACTCCTAAGTATACCGATTTTGATTTTCCTATGGGGGTGGAGCGAAATATGCAATACCTGGCTGCGGCGGATTTGGTTTATCAGAAAAAGCAAAGTAAGGAGGGTTTTGCCCGTTTAGGTTTCGGAACAGGTTTTAATTCTTTGGCGGATATTGCTCTGCCCATCATTAAGAGACCGGATATGAATCTGGATTTTATTGTGGATCATTATGGTCTGTTTAATGCAAAAGCCCGTTCTACAACACAGGCTGCTTTGCTTTTTGATAAAAATTTTAATTCGTTTGATTTATATGCCGGATTGGGGGGAGCCCATGATTATTTTAAATACTATGGCTCAACTTATAATGCAATGAGTGTAAGGAGTTTTGACGAACTTGCTGCTACCGGTGCTAATTTTGTGCGTTATACTCCGTTATATACACCGTGGGAATCCGAGCTTACGCTTGATTCTATTAATAGGTTTCCGGGAAAGAATAATTTATGGCGTTTTAATGCATATACAGGTTTTAAAAATCCCAGTGAAACTGATGATGTAAGGTATGATGTACGTTTGAATTACGATTTGTTTGATGCAAGGTATGGAATGACGGAACATTTGCTTGATTTGCATGCATTTTTTGATATAAGGTTGAATGAAAGCAGGCTGGGAATCGCATTGAATTCACAAAATCAGTTTTATAAAGCTGCAACTCCGGACTTGGCAAATGCTGCAAAAAATTATTATGTGATAGATGTCAATCCTTATTATGTGTTAGAGCGTCCTCGGTTTGATTTGAGATTAGGTGTCAAATCCTCTTTTTCCATAGGGCAGGGGCGTGCGTTTGCTCCGTCACCGGACATCCGGTTCGACTGGCGGGCTGTACCTGATTTCTTCGCATTGTACATTGGTGCCGGAGGGGATTATCGTCTGAATACGATGAATGATATTTTCCGTGAAAACTGTTATTTCAATCCTAACGCATTAGTGAATGCAACATATACTCCGGTCAATTTTTATGCCGGAGCAGTTGTAAAACCTGTTGCCGGATTGTTGTTCGATGTTTATGTAGATTACAGCATTATTACCGACCAGTATTTTTATGTCAATAAGTCTTATGTGAACAGAGGTATGTCTTCGTCAGTACTTCCAGCAGCAGATAGTTTATTACTAACCAATCAGTTTGATGCGGTTTACAGTAATGCACAACTGTTAAAAGCAGGAGGACGTCTGGCATATACATACCATGACCGTTTTTTTACGCAACTTAGCGGCTCTTATAATCACTGGAGTGTGTCAAAATTTGATTATGCCTGGTACAAACCGGGCTGGGAACTGAATTTTGATGTGAACTATCGGATAATTCCCCAGTTGAATGTTTATGCAAATTTGTATGCTGCCGGAAAAAGATATGCTGATATGGGAAGAACTGCACCGGTTAAGTTAGACCCGATAATTCATATTAACCTGGGGGCATCATATGATGTAATGGATTGGATGTCCGTTTTCCTCCGGTTTAATAACCTGATCAATAATAAATACCAGTTATGGGCTGGTTATGAAGCGCAAGGCTTCAATGTAATGGCTGGGGTTGGTTTTAGTTTTTAGAAAAATATAATTAGGTTAAAATATAGATAGTAATTTTTTACTTATCTGAAATACAGTAATAAAATGAATATAGATTTTGAAAAAATGGGCGGTTTAGTACCAGCCGTAATTCAGGATGAGCTTACTTCCAAAGTCTTGATGTTGGGTTTTATGAATGAAGATGCCTTGAATAAGACAAAAGAAACAGGCAAGGTTACTTTTTTCAGCCGTACCAAAAACCGTTTGTGGACTAAAGGGGAAGAAAGTGGTAATTTTTTAAATGTATCTTCTATTACACCGGATTGTGATAATGATACTTTATTGATTAAAGTGCGTCCGGTAGGTCCTGTATGCCATACGGGAGCTGATACCTGCTGGGGCGAAAAGAACGAAGCTGATATAGCTTTCCTTAAATATCTCCAGGATTTTATTAAAGTGCGTTACGAAGAAATGCCCGAAGGTTCTTATACAACCTCTCTTTTTAAGAAGGGTGTTAACCGTATGGCTCAGAAAGTAGGTGAAGAAGCTGTGGAAACCGTTATTGAAGCAACTAACGGAACGGATGAAGGGTTTATATATGAAGCGTCAGACCTGATATATCACTTGATTGTTTTGCTTACTTCCAAAGGATATTCACTGGACGATATCGCCCGTGAGTTGAAAAAAAGACATAAATAACAATAATCACGTTTTCGGCATATTGTAGCTAACATATTGATTATGGGAAAAAGATTATTAATAAGGTACGAGGGAGTGGATATTTGCCAGCAGGAACTGGTGATACTCAAAGATATTAACTTCGAAGTTCATAGCGGTGAATTTATATATTTACTGGGGAAAGTCGGTAGTGGCAAAAGTTCGTTATTAAAATCTTTTTACCGGGAAGCTCCCGTTGTTTCGGGTACAGCTGTTGTGTTAGATTACAATATGCGAAAAATTAAAAAGAAAGAAATTCCCCTCCTTCGTCGTAAGTTGGGAATTGTTTTCCAGGATTTTCAATTATTGATAGACCGCACTGTGAGCGAGAACCTGGAGTTTGTTCTACGCGCTACCGGATGGAAAGATAAAGGGGCCATTATGTCGCAGATAGATAGTGTCTTGCAACAGGTCGGGATGGGGACTAAGGGTTATAAAATGCCCCATCAGCTTTCCGGTGGAGAACAACAGCGTATTGTGATAGCCCGTGCGTTATTGAACTCACCGGAGATTATCCTGGCCGATGAGCCTACTGGGAATCTGGATCCGGAAACCGGGAAAGGGTTGATAGACCTTTTATATCAAATCAGCCAGGCAGGTACTACCATTATTATGGCAACGCATAACCTCGGTTTGCTGGATTTGTATCCGGGACGGATTATACGTTGTGAGAATGAAAAGCTATGCGAAATGTCTTCTACTGCTTTGAGTGACGGGCCTTCTGTTGTGGAGGCAGATCAGAATTTTTCAAATTAGATTTTGATTTACTCTTCGTATTCGGTCGGATCAAACCCTTCTAATGCTTCTTTACGTTCCGTACATGTACCGCATGTGCCGCAATGTTTTTCTGCTCCTTTATAGCAGGAATAAGTATTCTCAAACGGGACATTCAACTCCTTGCCTATTAATGCGATTTCACGTTTAGACAGGTTGGTGTAAGGGGCTGATATTTTTACCTGGTTGTAAGTGCCTGCAGATACGGCTTGCGCCATATGTTTGATGAATTCCTCCCTGCAATCGGGATATATATCATGGTCTCCTGCGTGATTTGATATCAATAAGTTATTGCAGTCCAGACTTTCCGCTATTCCTGCTGCGATACTCAACATGATTCCGTTTCGGAAAGGGACTACTGTTTTTTTCATGTTCTCTTCTTCGTAGTGCCCATCGGGAATGTTGCCTCCAGAGGTTAATAAATCAGATACAAACCCCATTTTTACCAGGTCTATTTCAATGATGCGGTGCTCGATATGAAGTGCTTTGCAGTTCTTTTCGGCATTCCTTATCTCTATGTTGTTGTGTTTGGACCCGTAATTAAAGGAAAGTGCGAGGCGTATTTGTGGCGCATACTGGTAAAGCGCCACTGTGCTGTCCATTCCGCCGGAATAAAGTATGATAGTGTCTTTTTTCATCTTTTTTCTGCAAAAATAAACAATAATTTGATGGTATGTTATCTTCCCTGTTTTGTTCCTGGGTTATTATTGCTTGTTTTTATCTTCCAGGTTTGTTAAGATTATGTTTTTATCCCTGGAAAAGAAATAAAAGGAGTTTTTTTAAGTTTATTCATTATTGTGTTTTATTCTTGCTAAAGGTATATATGCATGAGAAAATTCTTTTTATTTTTCTTTCTGTTTTCTGTTTTTCTTTCCCTTGCGCAAACAACTTATACGATTAGTGGTTATGTGACCGATTTGAAAACCGGTGAAACCCTGATTAACGCGTCAGTGTATGATGTCTCCTCGGGAAAAGGGAGTGTCAGCAATACCTTTGGTTTTTATTCGCTTACCCTTCCGGCTGGTAAAATTGATTTAAGATGTTCCTATATAGGATATGAAATGCTGGATAGTTCCTTTGTTTTATCCAGAGATATGGTTCTGCATTTGGCTTTGACGGAGAATAATACTTTGGATGAGGTTACTGTTGTGGGGCATACGCGGGAGTTAGGTGTTCAGGGATCTCAGATGAGTGCTATTGAAGTTTCAGTAGCGCAGTTGAAAGCTGTTCCGGCATTGTTTGGAGAAACGGATGTGATTAAGGCGTTGCAGTTACTTCCGGGAGTACAGTCCGGTACCGAAGGTTCTGCCGGTTTTTATGTGCGGGGTGGAGGCCCTGATGAGAACCTGTTTCTTCTGGATGGTGTACCAGTGTATAATGTAAATCATATGGGAGGTTTTTTCTCTGTTTTTAATGCCGATGCTATTAAAAGCGTAACTTTATATAAAGGCGGTTTTCCTGCCCGTTTCGGAGGGCGTCTGTCCTCCGTACTTGATGTGCATATGAATGACGGTAATAACGAGAAAGTACACGGGAATGTGTCAATAGGGCTTATTTCCGCCAAATTGAACTTGGAGGGCCCTTTGTTTAATAAAAATACGACTTTCAGTGTTTCTGCCCGTAGAACTTATTTTGATTTATTAGCTAGGCCTGTGCTGAAACTGATAGGGAAGTCGGATGATAGGGAAAGACTGATGGGCGGTTATTATTTTTATGATTTGAATGCCAAGGTCACCCATCGGTTCTCGGATAAAGACCGTTTGTACCTGAGCTTTTTTATGGGCGATGATGGTACTTATACTAAAATAAAGGAAACGAAAGGAATTACAACTGAGAAAACAACGATGGACTGGGACTGGGGGAATATCGTATCTTCTTTACGCTGGAATCATATGATAAGTAATAAACTTTTTATGAATACACAGGCCAGTTATACCCGTTATCGTTTTAATATGGATATGGGATATAGCGAAGAGAGAATTCCCGATGATCCTGCCGGTTATCGTTTTTCCAGCGTAAATGTGGGGTATAAATCAAGTATCGAGGACTTGACTGCTAAAGTGGATTTTGATTTTATTCCCAATCCCAATCATGATATTAAATTCGGAACGGGCTATATTTATCATTCATTTCGTCCGGGGGTGTCTTCCAATCAGTTGCAGCAGAAAGAAGCAGATCAGTCCTATGTGACGGATACGGTTGTGGCAAACCAGAATATTTATGCTCACGAAACAGCCACTTATATTGAGGATAATATCCGGATGGGAAAGTTGGTTAAAACTAATATCGGACTGCATTATTCAACTTATTATGTCCAACAGCAGTTTTATCATTCTTTGCAACCTCGTGTTAGTATGCGTGTGTCATTGACAGACAAATTGTCTTTGAAGGCGGCTTATGCTTATATGAACCAGTACATTCACTTGTTATCCAGTACGAACATTAGTTTGCCTACTGATTTGTGGGTTCCTGTAACTAAACGTATTGAGCCTATGCAGTCGCATCAGGTGGCTTTAGGCATATTTTATAACCTGAAAGGGATTATTGATTTTTCGGTGGAAGGGTATTATAAGGGTATGAACAACCTGATAGAATATAAGGACGGAGCTAATTTCCTGGGCTCAAATTCCGGTTGGGAGGATAAGGTGAATAGCGGAAGAGGATGGGCTTATGGCATAGAATTTCTGGCTCAAAAAACCGTGGGTAAAACAACGGGTTGGATAGCATATACATGGTCTAAAGCGGAACGTTTGTTTGACAGGGCGGGTGAGGAAATAAATCATGGAGAAGTATTCCCGGCCAAGTATGACCGTAGGCATGATATCAGCCTGGTTATATCTCATAAATTCAATGAAAAAATTGATGTGTCAGGTACGTGGGTATATAGTTCCGGGAATTGGGGTACACTCGGATTACAGGATTACTATACGTATGAGATGTATCGCAATAAGCATATGGGTTATAGGGAAAACACCTTGACTTATATTGACCGGAGAAATAATTTTCAGTATCCTGCTTATCATCGTTTGGATCTGGGGGTGAATTTCCATAAACAGAAAAAGAGAGGTATACGTACGTGGAGCGTTAGTATATATAACGTATATAACCGAATGAATCCGTTTATTATTTATCAGGCAGATAAGTCGTTAAGGCAGGTGACGTTGTTTCCCATCCTTCCTTCTGTCAGCTATTCATTTAAATTTTAACATCCGTATTTATGAAACGCATATATTGTTTATTGTTTCCTGTTTGGTTTCTTTGTTCGTGTGAAAAGGAAATTCAGTTTAATGATGAAATCGCAGAGCCGGTTATGGTATTGAACACTTATATTTCACCGGATTCTTTGGTTCAGGTACATTTGTCGGAAAGCCGGTTCTTTTTAAACGAGGACAGCCTTTTTAAAATAATAGAGGATGCTGATGTGGAAATGGTCGTAAATGGGAGTCATGTGGAGTCTCTTCAATATACAGGAGATGGAGTGTACGTGAGCCCCTATCATATAGATTCCGGCGATAGTATTTATATAAATGTCCGGCATAGGAAATTGCCGGATATTGCTTGTGAAGGGCTGAAAATTCCTTTTGCCATTCCGTTGGAGTCTGTGTCTGTGGGAAAAATTGTTATGGATACAAGTAATAATTCCATTGCTTCTTATTCCAGCCCTACAATAAACCGTCAGGACACATTGGCGTATTATATCAATAAACGCGGAGATGTGAATATCACATTCTCCGATCCGGCGGATGAAGTAAATTATTATAGGCTTTTATTATTTGAAAAAACAGATTATAGCGATGGTACATCCCGTTATCGTCAGAGCCATTATGCTAATGATGATCCTGTTTTCGATAATTCAATGGGTACTGATGTCTGGGGGAATAATTATAATATGTATTTTACTTTTTCGGATATACTTTTTAATGGAAAAACATACACTATAAAAACAAATACGTCTTTAGGAGGAAGGTACTTGCTTGCTCCGGACAGTGTCTGGGACTTTTATAAGATTGAACCCAGCGATTATATGCTGGAGGATACTGTTTCTATTGTGAAAAAAGTACTTTATTTTCATCTGTTTAATATAACTCCATCTTACTATTATTTTTTGTCAAGCAAGGCTTTGAGTGAAACTTCCAGTAATGGAATCGGAGAGGGTTTGTTTTCAGAACCAGTCCAGATATATACGAATGTGAAAGGAGGAACAGGCATTATGGCCGGTTATGCCGATTTTATCTATTCTGTGGATGTGACCGAATTTATATTAAAATCGGAATAACCCTGCTCCGTAAAAGTATATTTACTGCCTCCATGTTTTGGCCAACCTGTTCTCTGTTTCAGTGAAAGCCGGCTCCAGCCAGTCGGTATGCGTTGCCCTGATTGGATTAATGTCAATACCTCCCCGGCGGGTATACATGGCTGCAACCATCATTTTTTGGGGACTGAAAGCTTCTTGCAGCCGCTTGAAAATCATTTCAACCACTTCTTCATGAAAATGATTTTCTTTACGGAAGGAAACGATATATGCTATAACGGAACATAAGTCAATCTCGTACGGAGTTTGTATCCGTACAAACAAATCGCCCCAGTCAGGTTGGTTGGTTACCCGGCAGTTTGAGCGTAATAAATCGCTTTTGAATATGTATTCGTGCATCTGTTCTGTTTTGATACCTTTCAGCAGCAGGGGAGACTCCTGATATTCTGTTAGCGGAATTGATTCCAGGACTTTGTCCGGAATCATGTCATTGATAACCGGATAACTCTGAAAAGGAGTTGTTTCCGGGCTTTTGGGGGTTAGCAGGCTGATTTGTACATTACATTCCAACAGATTGTTTAAATCTTTCAGTATAATATTTTTAATCTTATCTTCAGAATCCTGAATCGTTTTTTCATATCGTTCCATGTTGAACGAGTTTAAGTAAAGTTTCAGCGATTTGGACTCTACCAGGTAGCGGCTGTTTGTCGGGATGATTATTTTCAGAATTCGTGAAACAGGCAACCCGTTTTGAGTTAAAAATGAAAACTCATAACAGTTCCATACATCATACCCAGTGAATGGAAGTTGTGATTCCTGTATGTCGTATTTAATTCGGTTTTCAGAACGGGGTATTCGGAATAGGAGTGAAGCATCATATTGGGAGGGGGTTCCCGTTTGTTTCCCTAATACGGTGTCGTTTATATCGAAAGATTTCATTTGTCGGATGTCGTTTTTATCGGGTTGCATTTCTTTTTAAGCCATTCTTGTTCTGTTGTGTTTAATCCGGGAGCCAGTAAGGTATAAACTTTATGATGATAATTGTTCAGCCATTCTATTTCCTCCGGTGTCATTAATTCGCTGATTATAAGCTGTTGGTCAATAGGAAAAAGAGTTAAAGTCTCAAACTGAAAAAACTCTCCGAATTCTGTTTTTTGTGCAGGAACAACGAGAACCAGGTTTTCTGTCCGGATACCATATTCATTGGTGCGGTAGATACCCGGTTCATTGGAAATCAGCATTCCCGGTTGCAGGGATACGGGATTCTCGTCCATCCGTATGTTCTGAGGGCCTTCATGTACGTTGAGAAAATGTCCTACGCCATGTCCTGTTCCATGCCCGTAATTCAATCCTTCGCGCCACAACGCTTTCCGTGCCAGAATGTCAAGTTGCGATCCGCGTGTCCCGGCAGGGAAAACAGCGCTTGCCAGGTTGATATGTCCTTTCAAAACCAGAGTGAAATCCTTTTTTTGCTGCATATCGGGCTCTCCCAACGTTATTGTGCGGGTTATATCCGTAGTTCCCTCAAAATACTGCCCTCCGGAGTCTATTAGCAGCAGATTTTCTGCTTTGAGAAGTGCGTCAGATTGCGGTGTCGGAGCGTAATGTACTATGGCTCCGTGTCCGGCATATCCGGCAATTGTCTGAAAACTATCGCCAAAAAACAAATCTTGCTCGTTGCGGAATTCATGCAGTTTTTGGGAAGCGCCGATTTCCGTTACGGGGTTTCTATCTGCTATATTTTCTTCCAGCCATTTATAGAAACGTGTCAATGCGATTCCGTCTTTTATCATGGCACGGCGAATGCCCTCTATTTCAGTTTCGTTTTTTATGCTTTTCATTTTAAACACCGGGGACATCGTGTTTTTTATGTTGCATCCTGACGGAATTAAATCGAATAACGACTGATTTAGTTTATTTCCATCTATTAATATCGTTTGTTCAGATGAAAAGTGCTGTATATAATTGTTTATGGCGTTGTAATCCCGGACTTCAATGTAATTGTTTTCCAGATAAGAAGCGGTTTTATTGTTTATCTTTTGCTTGTTTATAAATAAAATCGCTTTTTCTTGTTCTATTGCCGCATAGGATATAGTTACCGGATTGTAGTTAATATCATTTCCTCTTATGTTGAAGAGCCAGGCAATGTCGTCTAAAGCAGATAATAACAGGGTATTTGCACCCAAATGCTTCATTTCTTTACGTAGCAGAGTTAATTTTTCAGAAACGGATTTTCCTGCATATTGTTCATCTAATATAAAGATAGGTTCCAGGGGTAGCGAAGGCCTGTCTTCCCAAATATTGCCAGGTAAATTTACAGGGATGAGGGATATTTTCTCCTCCTGGAGAGAACATGACATTGCGGCATATGCATTTGCAGATATCATATCAGGGTTAATCCCGACTTTCTTTCCGGATGTTAGCTCTGATTTTAGCCAGGGTATTATTTCCATTGTCTCCGGTAAACCCTGTTTCATAAGCTCTATTCCGGTGTCTTTCAGTTGTTCTTCTGCCTGAAGAAAATAGCGTGAGTCAGTCCATAAGGCAGCTTTGTTCAGGAGAATAACGGCAGTTCCTGCAGAACCGTTGAATCCAGATATCCATTCACGTTCTTTCCAGTGTTCAGGTAAATACTCGTTGGCGTGAGGGTCAGTTCCGGGAATGATCATGGCAGCGATATTCTGTTCTTTCATTGCTGCTCTTAATGAGTGTAGCCGTTCGGTGATTGTTTTCATATGAAATAGAGCCAAATGGTTTTGATATTTACAAAGTTACATATTTGATGAAAAAATCCCGTCCTTTTTGGGAACGGGATTTTTAAATATTGATTTATTTATCAGAATCCGCTATAAACCACATCGACTTTTAGTGGATAAGTTTTGTCTTTCCCGCTTCTGAGTGTGACACCACTCATTAATATCTGTTGTTTTACTTCTGATATAATATATGTACCGGTTCGTTCATTATATGTTTTGCTAATTCTTACCGGCAATAGGAATAGTTCTAATTCTTCATTTAGTTGCGTTACATCGTTGTTTACCTTTTTTATTTCATGGTTTATCAACCTTGCCACATTGAATGTATAAGAACTGTCTGATGAAGAAAAATCACTGCTTAGGATGCTGTCATTCGGCAGGTTCTTTTTTGAAAAAAAGGTGTTAACCTGTGATGACGGCATAAGAAGCATGCTGCTTGATATAGGAGTAGCCAATGTGTCGGTGCTACTTGGCAAATTGATTGCTTTAAATCTTATAATAGCACTATTTATCACAAGTCGTTTATCTTCTCCTATGGTATCTTGCATTTGTTTGCCGAGTTTCTGTAATGGCAATGTTATTTTTGTATAAATATTGGCTGGTGAAGCTACATAATTGATTTCTTCATGAGCAGCAAGGTATGTTTTAATTTGCGCTGTATCCGGATGCTGGAAACGGTTTATTTGTGTGACTTCGTTGTTGGCCGGGATTGTAATAACATTATTGAATACGGTGTCTTTATCGCCGATTTTGGCTATATAATGATAATACAAATAAGCATTGATTCCTTTAGACCGTATGTGCATCATAGTGGCATCCCCAAAAGAGGATGTGATATACATTCCGTTGAACCGGTTTATAAATTCTTCCTGAGTGTTGATACCGGTATTTTTGTCAATCATTCCGGTTAATTCGGTTAGGAAAGTATCGGAAAGTTTTATTGTGATTCGCGTGGAGTCTTTTGTTCCGGTGGCATCTTTTGCGGTGAAAACTCTTTCGCCCAGTAAAACACCGCTTTGATTGAAATCAACATAGTCGTTTGGGTTTAGATTACTTGGGTAAAACGTGGAATAATCAAAGATATTATTCTTATTCATTCTGTAAACGTTTACAGCCATTGTAGAGTTATCTGCTCCAAACCATGTCTTATATGCAAGTGATAGGGCTACAGAGTCAAATACCGCATTATCAGGGTAGCGGAAACTGTCGTCTTCAAAAGGGAACTTAAATTGAGCCAGAATATCTGCATGGGTTGTTCCGTAAGTAGGATCTGTATAACTGCCTAACAGGAATGAGTCTGGCCTTGAATATATTGCATCAACAAAATGATTTCCGGAAAGTAAGTGAAAGGTGTCGGCTTTGACCTCTATTTTGTCTTCGTCCGGTTGGATACTTTCTCCTACATCAGTTACATCATTTTTACATGAAGAAACAACTAAAGATATAAGCAAAAGCAGGCTAATCAAATAATATGATCTCATACAAAAATGAAAATAAAAGATGTTGTATAATAAATAGTTAATGTATTTTTATATTAAACTATCGTAAAAATCAACATAGGCATCGGCATAAACGTCAGCCGGTTGATAGGATAGGAATTTTTTGTTTTTTTCTTCTGCGTATTTAATTACTTCTTTATTCACTTCCGGACTGGACTGTATTACTGCATCTGAATAATCAATGGCAAGTTTGGAAAGCGCTACATAATCTACCGGAGCTTTTTTGTGCTCATTTAAATGCTCCTCTTCTACTCCGTCCACCAGTACCATTTGCGGAAATTCTTTCCGGAATGGTTTTTGGAAATCATCATTGAATACAGAGTACACGATTTTGGAGTTATTAAAAAACGGATCGTCACTGTATGCTTTCTTTATGTATAGAGGAGCTAAGGCGCTCATCCAGCCCTGACAATGAATAACATCTGGTGTCCAGCGCAGTTTTTTTACCGTTTCCAATACTCCCCGTGCGTAAAATATGGCACGTTCGTCATTGTCCTGGTATTCCACACCGTTTTCGTCTGAAATTGTGTTTTTCCGTTGGAAGTAGTCATCGTTGTCAATGAAATACACTTGAAGCCGTGCAGATTGAATTGATGCTACTTTAATAATAAGCGGATGATCAGTATCGTCTATAATAAGATTCATTCCGGATAAACGGATGACCTCGTGTAACTGATTGCGGCGCTCATTGATAGAGCCAAACTTTGGCATAAAAGTACGGGTTTCACGTCCTCGTTCCTGTACTGCCTGGGGAAGGTATCTCCCCATTGTTGCCATTTCACTCTCTGGTAAATAAGGGTATATTTCCTGTGAAATATACAATACTTTTTTTACTTTTTTCATGCTCTTCTCAATCCCTCTCTGTGAGGGTTTCCGTTTCAATTTGCAAAGATATATAAAAAAAACCGGATATGAGCAAGGCTTTGGCACTCAAATGTTAAGCTGTATTGAGTGTTTTTTTGTACTAAATTTGTCCGTTTAGTTTTTTGCCTTTTGTAAACTGTTGATAAATAGGTAATCCGCGATGTTTCTTGATAGGTTAAACGGGGAGAGAGCCTTTGTTTTATTTAGGGAAGTTTAACCTCCTCTTATTAAGGATGGTTTGGGTTGTTGTAAGACTTGTTAGGGTAAAGTCATATTATTTATATTATAAAGAGGGCGTATTTTCTTTTACCGGGAAGTTTTTTGTATTTTTGCAGCCAATTTTTTCTGTTTTACTTAAATCAGGATATTTTTAATAAAAACGATGAAGGTAATCCATAAAAAGGCTGAGTTACAGCAAGAGATAGAACAAATCAAGGGGCAGGGAAAAACAATAGGTTTTGTTCCTACCATGGGTGCATTGCATGCAGGGCATTTGGCTCTGGTTAGCCGTTGTGTAAAAGAAAATGATATATGCGTGGTTAGCGTTTTCGTGAATCCGACGCAATTCAATAATCAGGCCGATTTGGAAAAGTATCCTCGGAATATCGAAAAAGATGCAGAGTTGCTGAGCGGGGTAGGATGTGATATGGTTTTTGTCCCATCTACGGATGAAATGTATGATGAGAACGAATTGAAGCAACGTTTTGCTTTTGATTTCGGAGGTTTGGACGCCGTGATGGAAGGTAAGTACCGTCCGGGACATTTTAATGGAGTGGTACAGGTCGTGAGTAAGTTGTTCCGTATGGTAAGGCCGGACAGGGCTTATTTCGGAGAAAAAGATTTTCAGCAGGTGGCTATTATACACCGGATGGTGGAAATAATGAATTTCCCGGTGGAGATAGTGGATTGTCCTATCGTTCGTGAAGCTAGCGGTCTTGCTTTGAGCAGCCGTAATGAGCGTTTGACCGATGAGCAACGTAAAAAAGCGGTAAAAATATCCGAAGTTTTATTTGAAAGTCGTAACTTTGCAAACTCGAAGTCGCCTAAAGAGTTGATTCAATGGGTGGTGGAAAAGGTAAACAGTGTGGACGGACTGGAAGTGGAGTATTATGAAATCGTGGATGATAAGACTCTTCAGGCTGTTGAAACATGGAACGGACATTGCATTGGATGTATTACCGTTTTTTGCGGGGAAGTGCGGTTGATTGATAATATCCGGTATAATTAGTCACTGTATAATAGTCAATAATTCAACTAATTTCTTTTTTACTTGTAGCGCATAAGCGGACTGGTAACAATAAAGATTATGTTAATTCATATATTAAAATCAAAAATTCATAGGGTCACTGTAACGGAAGCCAATTTGAATTACATCGGTAGTATTACCATAGACCAGGATTTGCTGGATGCGGCTAATATCTTGCCAAATGAACGTGTTAGCATTGTGAATAATAACAATGGTGAACGTTTTGAAACTTATGTGATAGCAGGGGAACGCGGTTCTGGTGTTGTTTGTCTTAATGGTGCGGCAGCCAGAAAAGTGCAACCGGGAGATATTATTATAGTTATTGCTTATGCCATTATGGATGCGGAAGAAGCAAAAACTTTTCAGCCTACCGTTGTTTTTCCTGATACTGCCACCAATAAACTTGTTTAATTCTGTCGTTGCTCTTTTTGTACAACGATAGTTTTTATTTTTTATGAAGATTGCTGTTATAAAATATAATGCGGGGAATATCCGTTCTGTGTTATTTGCTTTAGAACGTATTGGCGTAGAGGCTGTTGTGACGGATAATCATGATGAGATACGCTCTGCTGATAAAGTTATTTTTCCCGGGGTAGGAGAGGCATCTTCTGCCATGCGCTACTTGAAGGAACGCGGACTGGATAAGCTGATTGTTTCGTTGAAGCAGCCAGTATTGGGTATCTGCTTGGGTATGCAGCTTATGTGTCGGCATTCAGAGGAAAATGATACGGACTGTTTGGGTATTTTTGATCAGGATGTGAAACTTTTTCCTTCGACAGATGGTTATAAAATACCTCAAATCGGCTGGAATAATATCAAAGATTTAAAATCCGGAATTTTTAGGGGGATACCGGAAAATTCATACATGTATTTTGTACATGGTTACTATGTGGGTGTAGGCGAAAATACAGCTGCGCAGACCAATTACATTTTTGATTATAGTTCCGCTTTAAATAAAGATAATTTTTATGCCGTTCAGTTTCATCCTGAAAAATCAGGTGAGACAGGACAAAAAATATTAAAGAATTTTATCCAGCTGTAAGCTGTGAAAATTCTCTTCTTTTAAAACTACATCACGATTCATGACTTTTGACATACAGCACAATGATTCCAACTCCCAGGCAAGAGCCGGAATAATCACTACGGATCACGGCCCTATAGAAACCCCTATTTTTATGCCGGTTGGTACGGTAGCTTCTGTCAAAGCAGTTCATTTTCACGAGTTAAAAGAGGATATAAAAGCCCAGATTATATTGGGCAATACCTATCATTTGTATTTACGTCCGGGCATTGATACTTTGGAACGTGCCGGAGGATTGCATAAATTTAATGGTTGGGATAGGCCTATATTGACTGATAGCGGGGGATTTCAGGTATTTTCTTTAACGGAAAACCGAAAATTGAAGGAAGAGGGTGCGGTATTTCGTTCGCATATTGACGGAAGCAAACATCTCTTTACGCCGGAAAAGGTTGTTGATATACAGCGTTCCATCGGAGCGGATATTATGATGGCTTTTGATGAATGTACTCCGGGAGATGCAGATTATCAGTATGCCAAAAAATCAATGGAACTGACTCATCGTTGGCTTGTACGGGGAATAAAACATTTTCGGGAAACAGAACCGAAGTACGGTTATTCCCAGACTTTTTTCCCGATTGTACAAGGTTGTGTTTATCCTGATCTGCGCAGGGAAGCGGCTAAGTTTATAGCCGATCAGGGAGCCGAAGGAAATGCGATAGGGGGATTGGCGGTAGGTGAACCTACAGAGAAGATGTATGAGATGATAGAAGTGGTTAATGATATACTTCCTAAAGATAAACCACGTTATTTAATGGGGGTGGGAACTCCTCAGAATATCCTGGAAGCTATTGAGCGCGGGGTTGATATGTTTGATTGCGTTATGCCTACCCGTAATGGACGTAACGGCATGCTGTTTACTTCCCAGGGTGTTATGAACATGCGTAATGAAAAATGGAAAAATGATTTCTCCCCGTTAGATGAATACGGGACATCTTATGTGGATCATACTTATTCAAAAGCTTATTTACGTCATTTGTTTATCAGTAAAGAGCTGCTGGCTATGCAAATAGCTTCTATACATAACCTGGCCTTTTACCTTTGGCTGGTCGGTGAGGCAAGGAAGCATATTTTTGCCGGTGATTTTACTTCCTGGAAAAAGGAAATGGTAGAACGGTTGGGGCGAAGATTGTAATATTTCTTAACAGATTCTTCCTTATTGGGAATAATTACAGATTTTTGACCTTTCTAATTTTGTCGGTCGGGGGATATTCCCGGATTATTTACTACATATCTGTGAGTCTTTATGATGAATTTCAGAATACCAGGGTTGAAACGAATTGATATTTATATTATTAAGAAATTCTTAGGTACCTACTTCTTTTCCATGGTACTTATTCTTAGTATTGCCGTGGTATTTGACCTGACAGAAAAGCTGGACAAATTTTTTGATAATAATGTACCGCTTCAGGAAATTATTTTTGATTATTACCTGAACTTCATTCCTTATTACATGAATATGTTCAGTTCGCTGTTTACCTTCATTACAGTAATCTTTTTTACTTCCAAAATGGCGGGAAATTCGGAGATCATTGCGATTCTGGCCAGTGGGATCAGTTTCCGCCGTATGATGGTTCCCTATTTTGTTTCGGCAGGGGTAATAGCCGTGATTGCTTTTTTTCTGGGAGGGTATGTGATTCCTAACTCTACGAAAAAGATGTTGGAGTTTGAGAATAAGTATATTAGTAAGTTTACTACGGAGAATGCCCGGAATGTACAGATGGAAGTGGAACCCGGAGTTATTTTGTATGTGGAACGTTATGAGATACGGAGCAATAAAGGATATCGTTTTTCATTGGAAAAGTTTGACGGGAAACATCTTGTTTCAAGGCTGACTGCTGAAACCATATCATGGGATTCGCTTTATAACTGGAAAATAAATAATTACGTTCAGCGGGATTTCGACGGTCTTCGTGAAACCCTGACAAGGGGTGAAAGGATGGATACGACGATTATGGTGCTGCCGGAAGAATTTTTTATAACAGCCAAAGAAGCTCCTCAAATGAATATTTCTCAACTGCATACCTATCTGCAAAAGCAGAAAAAACGCGGGGTTGGTAATATTCAAGTGTTTGAGGATGAATATTATAAGCGTTTTGCCTCGCCATTGGCTGCTTTTATTATGACGTTGATAGGGGTGTCTTTGTCTTCCCGCAAAGTAAGGGGAGGGATGGGCTTAAATTTGGGTATTGGTCTTGCGTTAAGCGCACTGTATATCTTGTTTTCAACGATGTCCACCTCCTTTTCCGTCAATGGCAGCATGTCCGCTTTTGCCGCAGTGTGGCTTCCTAACATCGTATTTCTTATTATCGGGCTTTATACCTATACCAAAGCTCCTAAATAACGGATTTTTATTTCTGAATCGTTTCAAGAAACTCTTCAGCCCGGTCCAGTATATCTATTTTTCCTACATCCAGCATTTGGAACTTGTCAGGAACATACCCTTTTATTTTTTTATCGGTATTGGATAGGTAAAAACTCATAATAGGGAATTGATTCGGAAACTGTTCCATTAGTGTAAGTACCTCGGGGGAAAGTATTTGTATACCGGAAAAAGCCAGTTTCTGGAAAGGCTGTATGTTGTGCAAAGATTCGGGGCGTATTTCTCCTGTCATGTAATTGATCCATCCTTCCATGTAAAGGTCCTGGTTAAACAGTAAATAACGGGAGGTTTCCCTTGGACTGACCACTAAGCTGGCAAGCATGTCGGACTGGACATGCGATTGATATAGCTCGGTTAAATTGATGTTGGAAAATATATCGACATTGTGAACAAGAAACGGTTTGCCATCATCAAAAAACCATCCGGCCTTTTTTATGGCTCCTCCTGTATTTAGCAGCAAATTCCTTTCGTCGGAAATCTCAATGCGTATTCCGAAGTTTTGTTTCTGGTGCAGGAAGTCAATGATGAGATCGGCAAAATGGTGTACGTTTACAATGATTTCATCGAACCCTTCTGATTTTAATTTTAAAATTATATGTTCCAGAAGGGGAACGTCTCCTACCGGAATAAGAGCTTTTGGGAGGCTGTCGGTAAGTGGTTTTAATCTTGTGCCCAGCCCGGCCGCAAATATCATCGCTTTCATAAATATAATTATAGATTGTTCAGAATTGTTTTAATGCCTTGTTCCCTGTGAATTAACCGGACTTTTATTCCGAATTTATTATGAATATGTTCTGCGGTTTTTTGTGCGGAATATACGGAACGATGTTGCCCACCTGTGCAGCCGAAGCTGATCATCAGATTGGTAAAACCGCGTTTCATATAACGGTCCACAGAAACGTCTGCCAGTTCATATACGTTTTCAAGAAAATGCAGTATACCGCCGTCTTTTTCAAGGAACTGTATGACGGGGCTGTCTAATCCGGTAAGGGATTTATATTCCTCATATTTTCCGGGGTTGTGTATTGCCCTGCAATCAAAGACGAAACCTCCTCCGTTTCCGGAAGCATCCTCTGGAATTCCTTTCTTGTAGGAGAAGCTGTATACGGTGACTGTAAGATTCTGGTCTTGAATAATATTTTCTGTTTGTTTTTGTTTTATCATTTGGTTTAAAATCTCAGTTAAATAGGTCAATCCGGTGAATTCTTGTTGTAATATTGTTTTTAAGTTGTTTAGTGCAAATGGAATGCTTTCCAGAAAATGTGCTTTTCTTTCAAAATAACCACGAAATCCATAAGCTCCCAAAACTTGTAACAAGCGGAATAGTATAAAATAGTTTAGCTTTTTTCTGAATTGTTTTTCATCTACCGTTATAAACTGTTTTAATGAATGTAGATAAACCTGCAACAGTTCTTCCCGTAGTTCTTCCGGATAGTTGGCTTTGGCTTGCCATAAAAAAGAAGCGACATCATAATATACGGGGCCTTTTCTGCCTCCCTGGAAATCAATAAAATATGGTTCGCCGTTTTTTATCATTACATTTCTGCTTTGAAAGTCACGGTACATAAAAGCCTGGTTTTCGGAATCCAGGAGTATTTTGGAAAAACTGACAAATTCATCTTCCAGCCGGTTCTCCTGAAAATCGGTTCCGGAAGGTTTTAAAAAGTAATATTTGAAGTAGTTTAAATCCCAGAAAACAGAACGTTCGTTGAATTCCGGTTGTGGGTAACAAATGGAAAAATCCAGACCTTTAGCCCCGGATAATTGTATTTCCGGTAATTTTTGTATGGTTTTGCATAGCATTTCTTTTTCTTCATGGCTGAAAATTCCTGTTTCCCTGCCTTTTTTTATGTAATCGAAAAGCAGGGTATTACCCATGTCTTCCTGCAGATAAAACATTTCATCAGAACTTAC
The DNA here is from genome assembly GCA_023391625.1 of Bacteroidota bacterium. Taxonomy (GTDB): domain Bacteria; phylum Bacteroidota; class Bacteroidia; order Bacteroidales; family Paludibacteraceae; genus QVMH01. Next base: position 751,764 of record JAEWAN010000006.1, read on the forward strand.
TACTAACAATTGGGGAACAGGCAGACCTTGTTTCAGAAAATGGCGGGACATTTCTATATATGCGTGGTTTTCTTCAATAGATGTTCCTTGAACGCCTATTACTGATAAATGATTGCTTTTTAGCCGATAGTAATGCCTGTTTGATCCCGAAGCCGATAATTGTTCTACCGAGAGTAATTTTTCCTTTGTAATTTGGGAAAAAAGTCTTGTAAGTTCTTTCATAATAGTGTGGAGCTCAATTGTGTCGCAGTCCTTTTTTTATGTCTGTTTATTTGGCGGTAAAGATACTTTAAGTTTAAGAATTATAAAAAAGAAATCTTTTTATACCTTTATTTTGGGAGTGTTGTTGAGAGGGTTACAAATGGGTAAGGTAGAAGAAATATCATTAAATAAATGTAATAATAACATCGGCAGCATAAATAATTTTTATTTTTGGGAAATTTTAAAATGTTTTTTAATGAAGAAGAGTACTTTAATAGCTTCCATTGTCCTTGTGTTAGGTTTGTTAGGATGGTATTTCTTTATTGGACCGGGTAAGGAGCATGTAGAGGCTTCGGTCGTTGGGATGGATTGCGATAACCCAGAGAAAGAAATTTATCTGCTGATTAAGAATCAGGGAAATGAAAAAGAAATCAGGAATATACAGCTGAAAATTTATGATGTGGAAACAGATGAGGAGGCTACTGTTTTGTATGAAATGAAGGAGGAGTTAAAAGCGTATCAGTTTAGGCAGGATACTGTTTTTATACCGCAGGATCAGTTGGTAAACACCCGTTGTGAAAATTATGAGATAAAAGTGAAGGTGAAGAAATGATTTACGTTTTTATCTTGTTCTGATATATAAAAACACCGTCCGTGAATTTTAAAATTCACGGACGGTGTTTTTGGTTGTGTTTTTAGTTCAGTCAGGCTGTTTTTACTTTTGTTTCAGCTTTTTTTATTTCTTCCTGTGCATTTCTGATCATGAAGTGCAAACGGTTGAATATGTTTGCTTCGCCCATGCTGCTGTCAAAATCAAGGAACAGCAGGTTGAGCGATGGATGTACCTCTCTGGCTCTTTTCTCAATACCTTTTGAAATAACCTGATTAGCTATACAACCGAACGGTTGCAGGCTTACCACATTATTTACCCCGATTTCTGCGAAATGAGCAAATTCGGAAGCTATTCCCCAACCTTCGCCGAACTGGGCGTTCAGGTTGATAATAGGTTCCGCTTTTTTAGCCCGATTATGCGGAGTGATAACTTTGTTCAGGTATGGGAATGCGGCTGCTCTGTTCTCCATTTTCCGTATCGTAGAATAAACATATTTTTCAATTAAATCCAATATCGGTCTTGGAATGGAACGTTTGAAAATATTCCCCTGGATACGTGCCTCACGGCTTGCAAAGAAAGCGGTGAAGAAATCGCTTAGAGGAGGAATAACAGGTTCTACTCCCTGGGTGATCAGCCAGTTTACAATATTGCCATGTCCGAAGTTATTAAACTTAACATAAATTTCTCCTACAATTCCGATTTGTGGAATAGGGTTACGGTTATTCATCCGTTGGAAATCATCCGCAGCCTGGCTTATTAAATCATAGAAAGCGTCGGAATCTTTTCTTTTTAGCGCCTCTATTCCCAACTGAATGTACTTTTCTTTAAGCTGTCCGGCTACCCCTTCTTTTATTTCACGGGGAGCGGTTGCATAGTACATTTGTGACAGGCAGTCTGCGTAAGCCATGCAGGCCAGTATAGGTTTAATTATTTTTGTCCATTTTACTTTAAAACCCGGTTGTTCATTTATAGTACCTGCTGCAGTGGAAACGGTAATGACGGGGACATCGTCAAATCCGGCGGCAATCATGGCTTTTTTTAGCAAAGTAACATAATTGGTTGCCCGGCATTGTCCTCCGGTTTGTGTTATTCCCAATGCAATTTCTTCCCGTTTGTACTTCCCGCTGTCCAGTGCTTTCATGAAATCACCGACTACCAGTGTTGCCGGATAGCATATTTCATTGTTGGAATATTTTAGTCCGTATTCGGCAGATTGCTGGTCGCTGGGAGTTAGATTAATCGCCTCGTACCCCAGAAGTTCGAATGCTGTGGGTAAGAATGGAGAATACATATCGGCAAACCAAGGCATCAGGATTTTTCGTTTCCTATCCTCTTTGAGGAATGGTTTTGTATGTACGGGACGGGTGTCCTTTGTAAATCTGTCTGCATGCTTGAATTTCAAGCTTTCTATAAGTGAGCGTATCCGCAAACGGGTGGACCCGATGTTGTTTATATCGTCTATTTTAAGGAAAGTTGCATTTTTCCCATTACGTTTTAAAATGTCTGTGACTTCGTCCAGAATAAATGCGTCCGGTCCGCAACCGAATGATGTCAGCTCGATATAATGTACATTTTCAGGGGCCTTACCTGCCCACATGGCAGCTTTAAGAATACGGTTGGTATAAGCCCATTGCATGATGCTTTGTACATTTTCTGGTGTTGACTCCATGTCGCGGACGATGTCTTCAGTTATTACGTCAGCTCCGAAATCGGCAACAATATCGGCTATTTTGTGCTGAATCAGTGGGTCGCTGTGGTAAGGGCGTCCTGTCAGCATAATTACAAGCCTGTTTTCTTCCTGTGCCTTTTTCAGTATGTCTTTGCAACGTGTATTCATTTCGCTTTCATAATGATCCTGTGCCTGCAGGGCTTTCTGGAAAGCAGCTTTTACTTCGTCTTTTGAAATACCAGGCAGAATCTGTTGCAAATATGTAACGCAGGACTTTTCCATCAGGGTTCTGTCCTTAAACGTGAAAGTAGGCGAATCAAAAGGAATGCCATATTGAACTTCCGGATTGATAGCGCTTCGTATAACTTCGGAATATCCGCTTACAATCGGACAGTTGTAGCTGTTGCTCGTCTTACTGTCTTCTTTATGTTCATGTACGATAAACGGTAAGAATATACGGTCTACTTTTTTATCAATCAGATTAAATATATGTCCGTTGGTCAGTTTGGCCGGGAAACAGATGTTGTCTGCCATAACGGTGCCGATACCGGTTTCATACAGCTTCATGGTTGAGGCGTCTGATAATACCACATTGATACCGCACTCGCTGAATAAAGTGTGCCAGAATGGGTAGTTTTCATAAATACCCAATGCACGCGGAATGCCCAATCTTAAATGTCCTTTTTCTGCTTTAGCAGATTCTCTGTTGAATAGCAGATTGTATTTCTCGTTGTAAATGTTGATTCCTTTGGCTGCTTTTTCTCCGGTATTGCAGAATATCTTTTCACATTTGTTGCCGGAGAAATACTGATTGCCGTTTTCAAAGCGGAACCGGGTTACAGTACATTGGTTTTCGCACCCTTTACATACCGATATTTTGCTGGTGTAAGGTTGAGGGCGCACCATTTCTTCCAATGCGATAGCTCTGTTCAGTTGTTTTTCGTTGTTTTCTTTTGCTGTAAGCGCTGATCCGTATGCACCCATTAATTCCGGAAAATCGGTGATCATAACATTTTTTCCTGTTTCCAGTTCCAATGCACGGATTACCGCCAGGTTTCGGAATGTTCCTCCCTGTACCATGATATGATCTCCGAGTTCTGATGTGTCTTTTAGCTTTAAGACTTTGTTTAAGCAGTTTTTGATAACCGAGTAACCCAGACCGGCGGAAATATCGGCTACGGAAGCACCTTCGCGTAATGACTGTTTTACTTTGGAGTTCATAAACACGGTGCAGCGGGTTCCTAAATCACACGGTTGCCGTGATTCAAAAGCAATTTCGGAAAATCCGGCAGGTGTTTGGTTTAACGATCTTGCAAAAGTTTCTATGAATGAACCGCAGCCGGAAGAACAAGCTTCATTTATTTCTAATCGTTTTATTGTTCCGTTTTCAATAAAAGTAGCTTTCATGTCCTGACCGCCAATGTCCAGGATAAAACTTATCTGCGGATTGAAATGATAAGCGGCTTTGTAATGGGCAATGGTTTCTACCATTCCGGCATCCATAGAAAAAGCCTTTTTTATCAGGTCTTCGCCATAACCGGTTACGCAACTTCCAAGGACGGTGAGCTTTTTGTTAGCTTTTTCTGTTTCCGATAATAACTGTTGGAGTCCCTGGCTGACGGTGTCGAGTGAATTTCCTTTGTTTTTATCGTAAAAGCGGAAGAATACTTGCCCCTCAGAGTCTAAAGCTATTATTTTGGTGGTTGTAGATCCACTGTCTATTCCTATGTAGCAACCGTCATCTTTCAGTTGACTGATGTCTATAGCCGGCAGTTTATATTTCTTTTTTTCATCGCTCCATGCTGTTCTGTGTCTCTCATCTTCAAACAGTGGTTTCAGGCGGTGATTATTATAAACAAACCGGCGTTGGTTGGATAATTTGATTATGTTTGTGTATTCCGATAATTTTTTTGTTTCTATCTGTTCCGCAGCATTGATAGAAGCACCCCAGGCTGGGATGACTTCTGCATTTTCAGAGATAATCACATCTTCTGCCGGAAGGTTTATTTGTTCGGAAAATGCTTTTTGGAGTGCAGGTATAAAGGTGAATGGGCCACCGCATAAAAATACTTGTGGTTTGATTTCGTAACCACGTGCAAGTGATGTGATAACCTGCATGCTGACAGCGTGGAACACGGAGGCGGCAATATCTTCCTTACTTACATTGCGTGCCAGCAGGTTCTGGACATCTGTTTTGGAAAATACTCCACATCTTGAGGCAATGGGATAGATAGTCGTGGCTTTTTCTGCCAGTTGGCTTAGTTCACCGACTTCCACATTGAGTATTGAGGCCATTTGGTCAATGAATGATCCTGTTCCCCCGGCGCAGTTTCCATTCATTCGTATGTCCGGTGATTTGTTGTCACGGAAAAATATCATTTTGGCATCCTCGCCTCCTATATCGACCAGGGTTTTAATAGATGGAAATTTTTTCAGTATTAATTCGCAGGAAGCTACTACTTCCTGAACAAAAGGAATATGGCAGCGTTCTGCAATACCCATTCCGGCGGATCCGGTGATGGATAGGTGAACGGGAATGTCGCCGATTTGTTTTTTTAGCATTTCCAGAATAGAAATAACAGTGCCGTTAATGTCGGCAAAGTGTCGGCGGTATTCTTTAAAAATGATGTCGTTTTTTTCGTCGGAAGCTACTATTTTCACTGTAGTTGATCCTGCATCTAATCCGATATTTATCATAAATGGTTATGTTTTACCTTTTCAATTAAGGCTGTATATTTATAATTGTTCTTTTTTTGTTTTGACTTTTTACTGAAAATAGGCTTTCATTAGCTTTTTTACAATGATTTTGTGCTGATCCAGGAACTTCTCTTTTTCTGTCTGGTCTGTTCCCCTATACATGGCCAGCAGAGGTTCCAGTAGATACGGAACGAATACCAACCCAAAAAACGTGCTGATAAAATGCGCTTTAGGTATGTTATTCCCGTCTTCATTTGTCAGCTCCTGACTGATAATGCGGTCGAGCGCTTTCAGGTATGTTTGTGCTGTCTGGTTGCTCGCTACAAAATCATAAATTAATTGAGGATTCCTTTGAATCTCTAAAAATGCAAAACGAGGTATGTGCTCGTAATGCCGCAACAGATCATCATATATATCAATAATCGTATCTATCTTTGAATCCAGGTCGCCACCTAACACGGACATATATTCTACTTTAGGAAGAAGGATATTGAATATCTCTTCAATGATAGCATAGAATAATTTTTCTTTTGTGCGATAATAGTAATTGAGAGCAGTACGGCTTATACCGGCTTGTTCGGCAATGTCAGACATTTTGGTCTGTTTTAATCCTTTTTCGATAAAAACTTGCTTAGCTGCTTCTATTATTTTTTGTTCAGTATTTTGATTTTCAGGCATTTTATTATGTTGTCTTATGTGTTTGACATTGGTGTCAAAAGTATATAAGATTTCTGGATACACAAAATAAATTAAGTGATTTTTTATTTATTTCTATTTAGGACGGAATAGAAGTATGAATTTTATACAAGTTTAAATTTGTTGTAGGGCTTTCTTGAAAAAGATGCGGGATATTAGGAAATAAATGGTGTTACTTATGATTGATACATATGCAGCACCTAAAAGCCCCCAAAAATGGATAGCTATGATGAATAGCAGCGTGTTGACAAAAATGGAAATGATGTTATTGTATGCAGTGTATTCTATTTTACCTAACCCGAAAATGGCACTGCTTTGTAATTGTGTCAACTGGCGGATACTCCATCCGAATGCCATTGGTAGGAAATATTGTATAGAGAGGATGTATTTGCCGGCAAATACCCAGTGCAGGAATAAAGGAATAACTGTCACGGCAGCGATTAATGTGATGACGACCGCCAGATATAATATACGGTTATATTTTTTGTAAATCTGCATGAATGTTTCCCTGTCGTGTGAAAAAGAGGAAAAATAGGGTAGGGAAATTTGTTGTACAGTACTGGGGAACAGACGAAGGATAACGGTTAAAGTAAGTGCGAAACTATAAAATCCGATATCGGTCATATTTTCTTTTGGAAAAAATAAACTGATCAGTATGATGTCAACATATACGGATACTTCGGCAAAGAGATTGGAAAACAGTGATGGACGGGCATATTGCCAGTGTGTCCGGAAAATTTTTTTTGATATGGAATGAGACGATAGATTGAGGTTTAGATATCGATGGAATACGTAGATGCAAACGATAAGCATTAGAATAAAACTTAAGTTGTAGGCTATGTAGTATCCGTTTATTCCAAACAGGTAGGTTAGTATGATGATGCCGATGATTGAAATCAATTTATTTGAGATAGTCAACCGTGACATTAATTTTATCTGCTTTATTGCTTGTGTGTAGGAAACGTATATCTGAAAAAGGGAATTGCTGATTACCGGAAACAGACCTATGGGGATAAGGTATTGTATATATGTGTCTGAACTGAATAAGTTGAATAAATTTAAAATAAGTATTATGATGTACACGGACACACTGGATAGCAGGGTAAATAGCAGTCCTGATTTGAATATGCGGTTGCGCTGACTGTCGGTAAAATGGTTTTCAGAACATAATTTTAGGGTAGATGAGTTAAATCCCATCATGGCTATGATGGAGAAGATAGATAAAAATGTCTGTATGATTTTGATTCGTCCTAAATCATCGGGAAGCAATATCCCTGCTACGAATAATTGAGATGCAAAAGCAAATACCTGTATCAGGATATTGGCAGAGAACAAATGGAAGAAGCCTTTTTTATGCACTTCTTTCAATAGAGGCGATATGTTCTGAATAATTTGTTTCAATTAGTCATTTAATTATTAAAAAGTAATTTGATTCCTCCCAACAGGGTGATTACCTGAGTTTTTTCGGTAATGTCTCCGTCACGGTACAGGGAGATAGCATCCTGTTTTAGTTCTTTATCCTGTATCAGGTTTATGTATGTGTTGAAATAATTATCTAAAACGTTTCTTATTTCTTTGTCTGAATCGTACCACACTTGTTCCGGATTCATGTTGTTTTTCCACATGGTTTTTACCGGTAGCCTTTTTATGAAGGCCCGTTTGTAACGGTAGCAGGTTCTGATTATTTTATTGTTAGTAGGTTTTCCGCCTATTGATTCCCATGTAAAACGGGCAATGTCGGGATGAAGTGTTCTGATCCAGTCAATGTATAAAGATTCTTTGTATTTATATTGACGGGGCATAGAAAAAGCATAACTTAAAAATTTTGTATTCAGGAAAGGAGAAAAAGATTCTCCTATCAAGTCGTAATAGAGAAATCCGTTATTCGCTCCTAAAAATGCCCTGTTATAGAATTTATAAGTTTCTTCATCCTCATAATTATTCTGGGAAGCTTTGATGATTTTTTCCGCTTTGGGAAGCAATGATTGTGAATATACCCCGGAAGATATTTTGATCGAAGGGCTTCCTGATGGGCTGGAGATAAAACTTCCCATAACGGCATCCCCTATCATGCCGGTGTGAACAAGCCCGGCCGTTTGTTTTAATTGGCGGAAAGCCTGGAACACGTGGCTTGATCCGGTGTAAATGGTTTGTCCGTCGTTCACGGAAATAACATCGTCAATATGCTTCAGGCCTTCTCCGGATAAAGGAATGTATTTTAGAGGCAGGTCGTACGCTTTAGTGATTTCCCGGGCGATAATTTCGTCTGCATAACCTTTCTCTGAAAAACATAGTGGGTGTTGTTGTCTGTATCCGGATTTCCAGGCGGTCAATAAAGTCATTCTGGAGTCCAGCCCTCCGCTTATTGTTGTGATATGTTGCAGATGTTCCTCTTTCTGTACATTGAATTCCAATTCTACAGCTTCACGGAAAAGAGAGTCAAGGGTATGGATGATGTCTCTTTTTGAATCGCTGGTAGGCTCTATCTGGTTAAGGTGGAAGTAGAATCCGGATGAAAGACGATTGTCCTGTAAGTGGATGTATTCACCGGCACGTACTTGTTTTACCTCCTGAATCAAAGTTTTGTTTCCATGCATAAATCCGCTTGTAAGCAGCAAATATGCAGCTTCAATGTCGGTCTGGGTAGAAATATGGAGGAAGTCCAGACTTTGTTTTAAAGTATATAAATCTGTAGATACGACTGTATATTCTTTGTCTTTAAAATAATAAAGCTTTTTCGCTCCGGTTTGATTGTTGAAGAAAAACCATTCATCTTTATTTTTGTCGTAGAACAATCCGGTAAAATTACCTTCAAATTCTCTGAAAAAAGCAGTGTCCTGTGTATACATTAAGGATACCAGTAAAGCCATGTCCGTTACCCGGTATTTCTTCATCAATAAAGAAGCGTTTAGAATAATACCTTCGGAAATGAATAAAAAATTAGGGGTATCAATCCAATGTTTTTCTTTTAGAAAATGAAGGGAAGTATATTGCTCTATGTAAAATCCGGAACCGTTAAGTTTCCTGAGAGTATATTCTTCCTGGAAAGAAAAAGGTTTTTTCCAGGAGACGGGAATAGTGGATACATTCCTGTTTATGATTGCTATGAAACCGTGCATGTTCCTTTGTGTTTTTTAGATAATACGGTGTTGTACATATTGAAAATTTGTTTCCCTATTTCTTCATAGCTAAACATTTCTCTGGTGTCCTTTCGTACCTGTTCCGGATCAAATTCCAGGTAGTGGTCAAGCATGTAGTCCATGCTGTCAAGAAGTGCTGCTTCATCTCCCGGATTTACCAGTATACCGTTCCGGGCATTTATGCATTCGGGTGCAATGCCTACTTTCGTGCTGATTACCGGTGTTCCGCTGGCCAGGCTCTCGGCAATGACAACTCCGGCTGTTTCGTAATTTGAAAACAGAACGAAAACATCGCTGTTTTGTAAATAACAGGCAACTTCATTGGGGGTTTTCTCTCCGATAAATGAAAAAACAGCAGATTTCGGGTCCAAAGACAGGGCATACTCATAAATCTGCTTAAAGTCTGCGCCATTCCCGATTAGTACCAGTTCAAAATCGTTTCTTTTCTTTGAAAGTTTATAAGCTGCATTAATTATGCCTCGGACGTTCTTGGCTTTTTCATCGAAGCAAGAGATGTGAAGAATGCGTTTTTTTTGATGAAGAATGATTGCTTTCTTTTCAAAAAATATATCTTCAACCACATTGTTGATGATTCTGTAATTCGGATTTTTTAGTCCGTGTGTTATCATGGCTTCTTTTAGAACCCCTGAAATAGGGAGAATTGCAGAAGCCTCCCGTACAACTTTTTGGGTTAGCCATTTTCGTAACGTTCCTTTATACCCGTTTTGTGCCGGGAGGTAACGTGACCAATGTTCGGTTATGATGTATGGGATTTTTCTTTTTTTTGCATACCGCGAAGCTATGAAGCCTGTCCGGGTCAATATGTTGGCATGAATAACATCGGGAAAGAAACCTGCGTTATGAATGTGTTCGAATCCTTTTTTGTAAGCTTTCAGATAGTTTGTTATTTTGATTAGCTTATGGAGAAAATTCCGGGGCTTTATAGGATAGTACACAATGATTTCATGTAATTTATTGTGATATTGTTCTATAATTTCAAACTGATCCGTATCTTCAGCCGGATGAACATACAGTACTTTTACCTCTGCGAATAAATTGACCGCCTCTGCATGTTTCTGGACGAACAGGCCAAACATGGAGTCGTATCTATTCGGATACCAGGCTGAAGTGAATAATATTTTCATCGTAATTTCAGTTTCTTTAATAACGCAGGAATACTTCGTTTTTGTATCTGGAAATACGGTTTATTGATGCCTCCGAATCCTTGGTAGAAGCGGGCTATCCCGTTTATACGGGAACCCTCGAAATCAAACAGCATGTTATTACCGGCATATTTTCGGATAATGCCGTCGATAATAGCAAACATTGCAGACTCTTTTTTCCCTTCTGCACTGGAACCTGGAAGTAAATAGGTAAGTTGGTTTTCCGTCTTGAGCAATGCCAGTGCGGCTATTAATTCTTCCCTGTTGTTGTAAGTCCCGTATAATTCCAAAGCATTATGAGTACTGGCTGCCTGTAAGAGTTTAAGTACAAGCGGGTATTGGGCTTTCTCAAAGTTGGCTTCCACCCGGTTGTAATAAAAATCAAGATATTCTTTTATATTGATGTCCGATTTTAAAGAAATGCCGGATGCACTAGCTTTCTTTATATTGCGTTTGGTGTTTGAAGAATAGTCTTGGTATAGGGATTCGTATTTTTTGTTTAAGTTTAATTTAAAGTTCGGATGCGGCAGAGAATTTTTTGTATTGTTACACTCGTTGAGGTTCAGATCGTAGCTTATATAGGGTATTTTTTTTGTGAATTCGTGGACAACGGATTCCGGTATCGGTTGAGGTGAAAATATTCCTAATTGTTGAGTGAGGACAGGTTGTGCTAAAAAAGAAATGCCATATTTTTTTTTAACGGGCAGGGGCATTACGTATTTGTAATCATCTCCGATAATTGCTTCCCATTGCGGACATACAACATCCAGATACCAGCTATAAGCATATATTAATTCATTTTTTGAATTTGATATGCAGTTGTCCCAGTGTTGGTAATTGATTTCTTTATGTTTCAGAATATTAATTTTCATCGTTTGCCTGCCGGAATCTTGATAAAGGAATACAAAAGTAATTTTTTAAGTTAATAAAAGATCGCTTATCCGAATAGTATTTCGTTAAAATTCATATGATTTTATTCTGCGATTTTCATTTTTAGGAAGAAAGTACTAACTTTGAGCATTAATTTCTAAATCATTATGTCAAAAGATAAAAATAATATATCAACCTCAGGGGTTGTGTACAACTCGCTTACACACGGCAGTAAGATTATCGGAAAAATTATTGCAGATAAGGATTTCCGCATCGATGGGGAAATAGAAGGCGATATCATATGTAGCGGAAAAGTGGTTATCGGGCAAAAAGGATTTCTTAAAGGAAGCATTGAATGTGCGTATGGTGAGATATTAGGTACTATTGAAGGAAAAATAACTGTTTCGGAAACTCTTTCGTTGCGGGAAAATGCCGTTGTAAACGGAGATATAGTAACTAAAGTCCTGGTTGTTGAGCCTAAGGCTGTATTTAACGGGACTTGTTCTATGGGCGATAAGCTGACAAAGCAGGATATCTTGGATAAAAAAGAGTCTAAGGCTTGAAATAATTTGTTAGATAAACAATAGTATTAAACGATGGAATCTGCTAACAAATTTTTTGATTAGCAGATTTTTATTAATAACAAATCCTTATGCTGAAAAAGAAAATCTTTTATTTTATTCCGCTTCTTTTTCTGATGTTGTCCTGTAATTCGGCAGAAAAAAAAGAGACTGCAGAAATTCAACAACGTTTAAGCAATATAGAACAGTTGATTGAAGATAATTCTTTGAATGCGGCCAAGGTAGAACTGGATAGTATTCATATTTTGTTTCCGCGTAAGGTGGATGCCCGTCGTGTAGCTAAGGCATGGGAAGACACAATAGTCCGGATAGAAAATCAGCGGACACTGGCCTATTGCGACAGTTTGTTGCCTATACGCTTACATCAGCAGGACTCTATACAGAAAAATTTTCGTTTTGAGAAAAATGAGACCTACCAGTCTGTGGGCAACTATATATATAAAACATTACCGATAGAAGCTAATTATAACCGGGTTTATCTTCGTGCATACGTTGATGAAAATGCCGATTGTTTTTTGGTAAGCAATTTTACGGCTGATTATCGTTTGGAACATACTTCGGTTAAGGCATCGATGGGCGATACATATGTGAGCACAGATACTATTCCTCTTACTGATCCTTTTAATCACAGTTTTAAAGAAGACGGCATGTATTGGGAAATAGTGACTTTTAAAAATGAAGCTGCCGGAAATGTTCTTGCTTTTATAAATATGTACGCCAAACAGCGTATTAAAATAACTTTAAGCGGGAAGCGGGTATATCATTATTATCTGGCAGAAAATGATAAAAAAGCGTTGAGTGAAACTTATGCCCTGTGGCAAGTGAAAAAGGATATAAAAGTGCTGAAGAAAGAATGGGAAAGAGCCCAAGCTGTTATTGCCCGAATAAACGACCGTTATTCTACCCCTGAAATTACGGAAGTAAAAGAGTAATATTTTAAATTTCCTTGTTTAGAAATAATTCCATTAGCCTTGAAACCGGATATTGGTCTATATCCTTAATCGGTAATAAAGTGTAATTGTTGCGTAACAGATCGTTTGTATTTGTGATATTAATCGTAAAAAACAGAGCAAAGATGTTCCGGTGGCTCAATACATGTTTTACCGGATTAGACACCTGTTCGATTTCAACTTTTCTGATTGAATCAAATAAATTTCCGAACTCTTTGTTTTCGAGCAGTTCTTCTGTCTCAAACAGTTTATCCGCCTCTATCAATGGGAACTGATAGAGGTTTTGCCAGACATCTTTTTGAGTTCTTTTTTCTAAGAATGTAAGATCGTTGTATTTTATATATAAGTAGTTATAATAGCGATTGCTTACTTTCGTTTTTGCCTTTTTCACAGGAAGTTTATCAACCTCTTGTTCCTCATAGGCCCAGCACATTGCTTGTAGCGGACATTGGTGACAGTCTGGTGATGTAGGGACACAACATAATGCTCCGAATTCCATCATGGCCTGATTATGCAGTCCGGGATTTTCTGCCCATAATAAGTCTTGTGCAAGTTGGAAAAATTCTTTTTTACCTTGGTTGCTGTCTACCGGGGTTTTTATTCCGAAAAGCCGGGATAGTATCCGGTATACATTCCCGTCTACAGTGGAGTATGGCAAATTGTAAGAAAAGGAGGCTATTGCAGCGGCGGTATATTCGCCGACTCCGTTTAATCTTAGAATATCTTCATAATTATCCGGAAAAATACCTTTAAAATCAGTCATGATTTTTTTTGCAGCCTTATGCAGGTTTCTGGCTCTTGAATAGTAACCTAATCCCTGCCAGTATTTCAAGACTTCATCTTCTTCGGCGGCAGCCAGTGTTTGCACGTTCGGAAAACGTTTTATGAAACGCAGGTAGTATTCAAGCCCCTGAGCTACCCGGGTTTGTTGTAAAATAATTTCAGATATCCAGATGTGGTAAGGATTTGAGGTGTTTCTCCAGGGGAGATCCCGTTTGTTTTGCAGATACCAGTTTATTATATTCTCGGAATAAGGATTGTTCATGTTGTTGTAATAGCAGGAGCTTGTTGTATTCTTCAACAAAGGTACTTGCTCATTCTTTTCCGTGCAAATGTAAAAGCCATAAATTTGCTCAACGGATAAAAGGATGTTTAAAACATTACCCGATATGATTTGGAAAGATTTATATTTTTTCTAATTTGTTGGCTAAAAGGCAGTGGGTAAATTACTTTTTACAAAAAAGACGATTAAAATTTTTTCTGTGAGAATAAAAAATCCTATATTTGCAGTCCTTTTTTGATACGAAAGAAGAATATTTAATTATCTAATTATAAACTTATAAAAAATGACTAAGGCAGACATTGTAAATGAGATTGCTAAAAATACAGGGATTGAAAAAGCAACTGTATTGGCAACTGTAGAGGCTTTCATGGAGACAGTGAAAGATTCGTTAGCTAAGAATGAAAATGTTTATTTAAGAGGTTTTGGTAGTTTCGTTGTTAAACATAGAGCTGAAAAAACAGCACGTAACATATCAAAAAATACTACAATCATTATACCGGAACATAATATCCCTTCATTCAAACCTGCTAAAACATTTATGGGTCAGGTAAAATAATAGAACATATTTTTTTATAAACACAATAAAATTTAATCTTATGCCAAGCGGTAAAAAAAGAAAAAGACATAAAATGTCTACGCACAAGCGTAAAAAAAGACTAAGAAAAAACAGACACAAAAAGAAATAAGTCTTTCGTTGGTCTTTCGTTTTTTAGTAAAGTCCAAAAAAACAAACTTAAATAGCGGACAACCGAGGCTTTTAAGTTTGTTTTTTTATAGATGAAATGTATTTACGGCAATTGATGGCGATTAATTGCCAAAGTTCTTTAAAAATTAAAATCACATAATCAAAAAAGTAAAGTGAACAGCGAATTAGTAGTAGATGTAAAACCATCTGAAGTCTCTATCGCGCTGCTTGAAAACAAAAAACTTGTAGAGCTCCATCAGGAAGGTCGTGAAGAACTTTTTGCTGTGGGAAACATCTACATGGGGAGGGTGAAAAAAATAATGCCCGGGTTGAATGCAGCATTTGTAGATGTGGGCTATGAAAAAGACGCTTTTCTGCACTATCTTGATTTAGGTTCTAATTTTAACACCCTTGCACAATTTACAAAACAGGCTTTGAGTGACCGGAAGAAACAGCCTGTTGTGCAAAAAACAAAATTACTCCCGGAAATAGATAAAAACGGACTGATTGGGGATGTGCTTCAAACCGGACAGGAAATACTGGTTCAGGTAGCTAAGGAGCCTATATCTACAAAAGGTCCGCGGTTAACAGCTGAGATTTCTATTGCCGGCCGCTTTTTGGTATTGATTCCGTTTGCGGATAAAGTTTCAATTTCACAAAAAATAAAAAGTGAAGAAGAACGTGTCCGTCTGAAACAGTTAATACAAAGTATTAAACCCAAAGGATTTGGTGTTATAGCCCGTACGGTAGCTGAAGATAAAAAAGTAGCAGAGCTGGATAACGAGCTGAAAACATTGGTAGAACGATGGGAAGAAGCAGTGGCCAAAGTGCAGCAGTCTCAGGGAGTTAGTCTTATTTTGGAAGAAATGGGTCGCACGGTGGGGATTATCCGTGATTTATTTAATCCTAATTTCAAATGCATACATATAAATAACCCGGATGTTTTTGCTGAGGTTAGAAGTTATGTAAAACTGATAGCTCCGGATCAGAAGAATATTGTGCAGCTATATGATGATGAAATTCCGATTTTTGATAGCTTCGGAATTACAAAGCAGATAAAATCATCATTAGGAAAAACAGTTTCTTTTAAGAGTGGAGCATATTTAATTATTGAACATACCGAAGCTTTGCACGTGATAGATGTGAATAGCGGCAATCGCTCCAAAGCCGGTAATGGTCAGGAAGAAAATGCATATGAAGTGAATTTGGCTGCGGCAGAAGAAATAGCCCGGCAACTTCGTTTGCGTGACATGGGCGGCATAATAGTCATCGACTTCATCGACATGCATGAAGGGGAAAACCGTCAGAATCTGTACGAGAAGATGCGTGAATTTATGGCTAATGACAGGGCCAAGCACAATATACTTCCGCTGAGTAAATTCGGGTTGATGCAAATGACACGTCAGCGTGTCCGTCCGGCAATAGATATTGATCTTGACGAAAAATGTCCTACTTGTAATGGCAAGGGTACTATTGTACCTTCTATTCTGTTTACGGATCAGTTGGAGCGCAAGATTGAATATCTGGTAAAAGATTTAAAAGTCAAAGATTTTGTTTTGTATGTTCATCCTTATGTTTATGCTTATATAGACAAAGGATTCAATTCTATTAAACGCCGTTGGAAAAGAGGCTTTGGTAGAGGCTGTAAGGTAATTCCTTCAGAGCAAATGGGATTTTTACAATACAAATTTTATGACAAAAAGGGTGTTGAAATAGACCTGCAAGAAGAAATAGAAAAGATTTCTTAAACGATTAAAACAGGAAGGCAATTATACAATTGCCTTCCTGTTTTTTTTGTTAGGTATATTTTTCCTGTTTTTTTATAGTCCGCATAAACAAAATATGTTTTCTTTTGTTTACATAATATAAAAGAATTTAATACGGCATATTGTAAACTTAAATAATTGAAACATGAAATTAAAAATTACTCTGTTGGCATTCTTATTGTGCGGAATAGGATTTTTACAAGCTCAGATTAATGAGGTGGATAAGGTGGAAAGCAGCCTTACCATGGATATAGTTGATACGATTCCTAATGGATGGCGTTTCGGAGGTGTGACAAGCCTTAACTTTTCTCAGTTGTATCTGAGCAATTGGGCTGCGGGGGGACTTAGTTCCATTTCTCTAAATGGTTTGGGAAGCGCTTTTGCTTCATATAAAAAAGGCTCTTTTATCTGGGATAACACATTGGACGTGGGCTATGGTTTTGTGAGGCAACCGGAAGATAAAATAAAGTTTAAGAAAACGGACGACCGCTTTGAGCTTAACTCTAAAGTGGGTTATAAGGCTTTTTCTAATTTTTATTATTCCGGATTGGTTAACTTTAAGACCCAGTTTGATAAAGGGTATGATTATAAAGCAGAACCAGCAGCGGACGGTTCGTTGCCTAATATATCCGATTTTCTTGCTCCTGCTTATCTGACGGCAGCTTTGGGTTTAAGCTATCAGCCTAATGATTATTTCAATGTGCTTTTAGCGCCAGTAACAGGAAGGATGACAATAGTCACTGTAGATTCTCTACGTCCGGTGTTCAGCGTTGATCCGGATAAATCTACCCGCACTGAGTTTGGAGGATATGTGCGTGCTGTATTTTCTAAGAATGATTTTAAACCTGCGTGGCTTCGTAATATCACCTTGACATCTAAGTTGGATTTGTTTACCAATTATTTGGAAGAACCTAATATCGACGTAAACTGGGAAGTTCTGATTGCGATGAAAATAAACCGCTTCTTGTCTGTCAATATTAGTACGCATTTGATTTACGATGAGGACATCATATTGCCGGATGAAGGTAAGGTGCAATTTAAGGAGTTACTGGGGGTTGGATTATCATATAATTTCTGATGATAAATTCATATCAAGTATAGTAGAAGGGACAGATTTGCATCTGTCCCTTTTTTGATGAAAAAAACCTGGATTGAATTCTTAATAAATGAAAAGGATGTACGTATAATACCATCAAAAAATACTATCTTTGCCAAGTTTCCTAAGCCCCTAAACATGAAACGGGTATCTTTAAGTAGGATGTCCGGGGTAGGTTTTATAATTTAAAATGTAAATTAATTAATTAAAATATATCATGGGATTAAATGATGTCTTAAGTAAGCTTTTTGGAAATAAAGCCCAACGCGATTTGAAAGAAATCGAGCCGTATGTTGAAAGAATAAAAAAAGAATATGTTGAAATAGAAAAACTGAGTAATGATGAATTGCGTAATCGTACGGAATCCTTAAAAAAACAGATACAGGATTTTGTGGCTCCGGAGAAAACGCGTATCGAGGAATTAAAAAGCAGTATTGAAGAGACTGAAATTAATCAGAGGGAAAAAATTTATGATGAGATAGATAAGCTGGAGAAAGAAATTACGGCAAAATATGAAAAAGTGCTTGATGAAATACTTCCTGTTGCTTTTTCTATTGTGAAAGATACGGCCCGTCGTTTTACGGAAAACAATGAAATTGTGGTAACGGCAAATGATTTTGACCGCGAATTGGCTACAAAACATGATTTTGTTACTATAGAAGGAGATAAGGCCCACTATAAAAACGAATGGACAGCCGGAGGCAACCTTACCAAATGGGAAATGGTGCATTATGATGTGCAGTTGTTCGGAGGGGTTGTGCTGCATAAAGGAAAGATTGCAGAAATGGCTACAGGTGAAGGAAAAACGTTGGTTGCTACTTTGCCTGTCTTTTTGAATGCACTGACCCATAACGGGGTACATGTGGTAACGGTGAACGATTATCTGGCAAAACGTGACTCCGAATGGATGGGGCCTTTGTATATGTTCCATGGTTTAAGTGTAGATTGTATTGACAAGCACCGTCCTAACTCCGAAGAGCGCCGTCAGGCTTATATGGCCGATATTACTTTCGGTACAAACAATGAATTCGGTTTTGACTATTTGAGGGACAATATGGCTGTTAGCCCGCTGGATCTTGTACAGCGAAAACATAATTATGCCATTGTCGATGAGGTGGACTCCGTATTGATAGACGATGCACGTACCCCATTGATTATTTCAGGTCCTGTTCCTAAAGGCGATGACCAGCTTTTTGAAGAATTACGCCCAAGGGTTGAACGTTTGGTAAGTGCACAGAAAAAATTAACGACCGAATATTTGGCGGAAGCCCGTGCGCTGTTGAAATCAGAAGATGAAAAGCAACGGGAAGAAGGTGCTTTGGCTTTGTTCCGCTCCTATAAAGGTATGCCTAAAAACAAGCCGCTTATTAAGTATCTGAGTGAGCAGGGCATACGTGCAGCATTGTTGAAGACAGAGGAGTTCTATATGCAGGAAAACAACCGGAATATGCATATAGCAACCGATCCTTTATATTTTGTTATTGATGAAAAGAATAACTCTATAGAGTTGACGGATAAAGGTATCGACCTGATTACCGAGAGTGCTGATGACCCTTTGTTGTTTGTGTTGCCGGATGTCGGTAGCGAGATAGCAGAGATGGAGAAAGATAACTCACTTTCCAAAGAGGAAAAGCAAGCCCGTAAGGATGATATCCTGCAGAACTACGCTGTAAAGTCAGAGCGTGTACATACCATCAATCAGTTATTAAAAGCTTATACCCTTTTTGAAAAGGATATCGAGTATGTAGTGTTGGATAATAAGGTGAAAATTGTAGACGAACAGACCGGACGTATTATGGAAGGTCGTCGTTATTCCGATGGCTTGCACCAGGCTATTGAAGCGAAAGAACGTGTTACGGTAGAAGCCGCTACTCAAACATTTGCCACAATCACGCTTCAGAACTACTTCCGTATGTACAATAAGCTTTCAGGAATGACTGGTACGGCAGAAACGGAAGCCGGTGAATTCTGGGATATTTATAAATTGGATGTTGTTGTTATCCCTACGAATCGTCCGATAGCCCGTAATGATATGGAAGACCGGGTGTATAAGACAAAACGTGAAAAATATACGGCAGTTATCGAAGAAGTTGTTCAGTTGACGGAAGCCGGTCGTCCGGTGTTGGTCGGTACGACTTCGGTTGAAATTTCTGAGTTGTTAAGCCGTATGTTGACCGGGCGTAAGATAAAACACAATGTATTGAATGCGAAGTTGCACCAGCGTGAAGCGGATATTGTGGCTGAGGCCGGACAGAAAAGTACGGTAACTATTGCTACCAATATGGCGGGTCGTGGTACCGACATTAAATTGAGTCCGGAAGTTAAAGCTGCCGGAGGTTTGGCTATTATTGGTACGGAACGTCATGAAAGCCGTCGTGTGGACCGTCAGTTGCGTGGTCGTGCCGGACGTCAGGGAGACCCGGGGTCATCTGTGTTCTATGTGTCGCTGGAAGATGATTTGATGCGTTTGTTCGGATCGGAACGTATTTCCGGTGTAATGGATAAGTTAGGATTTAACGAAGGGGAAATGATTGAGCACTCTATGATTTCCAAATCAATAGAACGGGCTCAAAAGAAGGTGGAAGAAAATAACTTCGGTATCCGTAAACGTTTGCTGGAATATGATGATGTGATGAACTCACAACGTGAAGTGGTTTATTCTAAACGTCGTCACGCCCTGATGGGCGAACGTATTGGTGTAGATATAACCAATATGATATATGATACGGCGGAAAGCGTGGTGGAAAGTGCGCGTGAGGTTGAAGACTATGAATTCCTGCAGGAAGAGATGTTGAGGGTTTTTGCAATGGATGTTCCTTTCGCAGAAGATGACTTCCGTTCTAAGAAAGTGGCGCAGCAGGTGGACATAATTGCAGAAAATGCTATTGAAGGCTTTAAACGTAAAATGGATAAATTGGCTGCAGTGGCATATCCGGTGATAAAACAAGTGTATGAAACTCGCGGACAGCAATATGAAAATATCCTGATTCCTATTACAGACGGTAAACGCGTTTATAACGTATCGGTTAATCTGGAAACAGCATACAAAACGGAAGCAAAAGAAATTATTAAATCTTTTGAAAAGCAAACTATTCTGTATGTGGTTGATGATGAGTGGAAAGAACATTTGCGCCAGTTGGACGAATTGCGTAATTCCGTCCAGAACGCAAGTTATGAACAAAAAGATCCATTGTTGATTTATAAGTTGGAATCTTTCGGCTTATTCAAAAAAATGATGGATTCAATGAATCGTAAAGTTGTTTCTATTTTGATGCGTGGACAAATTCCGGTTCGTGAACCGGAACAAGTTCGGGAAGCTCATCAGGAACGTCGTCATGATTACAGTAAATACCGCACTCAGAAAGATGATGCGCAGCAAAGCGATCCGACTAAACAGGATACACGCGAACCTCAGCGTCCGGAGCCTATGGTACGTCAGGAAAAGAAAGTGGGACGCAATGACCCATGTCCTTGCGGAAGTGGAAAGAAATATAAAAACTGCCACGGTGCTATGTAATTGTGCATTCGAATTTGAGGAATAACAGAAATCTGATATAGTATGCTGAATTATATAGTATGGAATGTTGATCCGGTCTTGTTTCATCTAGGCCCGTTGGAAGTTCGTTGGTATGGTTTGATGTGGGCTTTGGCTATCCTGGTGGCCTGGGAAGTTGTCCGGAAGATTTTTAAAAATGAAAAATGTCCGGACGATTGGGCTGATAAACTTTTTATCTATGGTACTGTAGGCCTGATTGTAGGAGCTCGTTTGGGACACTGTCTTTTTTATGAGTGGCATTTACTGCCGGAACCTGTTCATTTTCTGGGAATCACATTCCGCTATGGAAACTTTTATCTTTCACACCCCTGGGAAATGCTTTATATCTGGCAGGGGGGACTTGCCAGTCATGGAGGTGCCATTGGTCTGCTTATTGCCATGTATTTGTATAATAAAAAGGTTACCCATAAGGGGTATTTGTGGATATTAGATCGTTTGGTGATAGGTGTCGCCATAGGTGGGGCATTTATTCGTTTTGGCAATTTGATGAATTCGGAAATATATGGCGGGCCTACTTCGTTGCCTTGGGGATTTGTCTTTTTACGGGCAGGTGAGGTTGCTCCCATGCACCCTACCCAAATCTATGAGATACTATATTGCCTGGTTACATTTGCAGTGATCTGGTATATGTATTGGAAGAAAAAAGCTTACAAAAAATCGGGTTTGATATTCGGAGTTTTCTTATTAGGTATTTTTGGTACTCGTTTTTTATTAGAGTTTATAAAGTTGAATCAGGAAACTTTTGAAGACTTTATGCTGCTGAATATGGGGCAGTGGCTCAGCGTTCCGTTTATTATCTGGGGTATCTGGCTGATTGTCCGTGCTGTCAGAAATAAGTCAGTACAAAATTAGGAGGGTAAATAATTTCGGTTTTTTCTTAAATACAATAATATCAACAAATGCTTCATCCTGTTTTTAAACAGGATGAAGCATTTTATAGAATTTATAAATTAATGAGGTTATATGTCTTTCTATTATGTGTTTGGATGATTCATTTCTGTGCCTGGGGGCAAAATGATTCTGTGGTGAGGAAGCCGAGGCAGATGGAGTGTTATAAACATTCTTATCTAAAGGAAAGTATTGCTCCTGTTAGTCTGGCTGCCGGAAGTTTGATTATTCTGGCGGTTCCGAATCTGAAAGAGAGTATTCAGGATAAAATGAATTGGAATGATGACCTGAAACCTGGATATATCAATATGGGCGACGATTATATCCGCTATCTTCCTACAGCTGCCGTTTATTTGTTGAGCGATGTATTGGCAGATTATGGTTTTCGTCCGAAACATAATTTCTTTGAGCGTACCGGATTGATTGCAGTGTCCTATGTGTTTAATGATTTTGTGGTACATAATACGAAGAAGCTTACCAAATCGTCCCGTCCGGGACGCGATCCTGCAAATCAGGATTATTCCTTTCCTTCACAGCATACGGCTATGGCTTTTGTCGGAGCTACTGTTTTGCATAAAGAATTGGGGCATATCAGTCCGTGGATTTCGGTTGCAGGGTATGCAGTAGCCAGCTATGTGGGCTATTCCCGTATTGCACGTAATCGTCACTGGTCCAGCGATGTGCTGATGGGTGCAGCCATAGGCATATTGACAACCAATATTACTTATTGGGCATATGATGGGTTGAAATGTTTGGTCATAAAGAAGAAAGAGTTGTCCGTTACTCCCTATATGGGAATTGAAGATGCCGGTGTATATGTGACTTATAACTTTTAAAAAAGCAAAAACCCGGATACAAATCCGGGTTTTGTTTATAGAAAAATATTTTAGTAACGATAATCTTTGAGTTGTTCCTGGAGCTTTTTTCTAGCCAGAAAAATTCTGCTTTTTACTGTTCCAATAGGAAGGTTCATGGTTTGAGCTATTTCCTCATACTTGAATCCCTGAATATGCATTGAAAAAGGAATCCGGTATTCGTCAGGAAACGCATCAATACTATTTGAAATTTCTCCTATTGCGTAAGAACCTTCAGGACTGTCAAAACCGGAGTTTTGAGGTAAATTCAGAAGGTGAAAATCTTCCGTCTTGTCAATGATGGTTTGGTTACGAACAATTTTTCTATAATTGTTGATGAAAATATTCTTCATTATAGTTAGAACCCAGCCTTTGAAATTGACATTCTCTGTGAATTTTTCCTGGTTGTCCAGTACTTTCAGAGTGGTGTCTTGAAGCAAATCTTCCGCATCATCACGGTTTAATGTTAGTGAATAAGCGAAATTACGCATGTTACCTTGCAAAGACAGCAATTGACTTTCTATTTTTTCATTCTTTTCCATAATAAATAAAGTTTAGTGGGTTGGGTTTAGTACTTATTTTTTCTTACACCACTAAGTCAAAATAAGTTTCCTCAACATTCCTATACCGAAAAAGAACAGCTGGTCTATTATAATAAATAAACTTTCCCTACAAAGATAGTAAATATTTTAAAAACATTTCTATATTTGTAAGAAAATCAGCTGAATGAAACCTTTTTATAAAATATTAACACTATTAAGCCTATTGCTCCCGTGCTTTTTAGCATATCCTGCTGAAAATGAAATTCATAAAGTCTTTAAAATCTCTTTGCAAAAAGATATTGGCAGTACCACTTGGATTTACACCCAGAAAGGTTTTGAAAATGCTTATAAAGAAAATGCAGATGCTGTTTTAATTCATATGAATACGTATGGAGGTGAAGTGCTGTATGCAGATTCTATACGTACTAAAATATTAAATAGCAAGCTGCCTGTTTATGTTTTCGTAGATAATAATGCGGCCTCTGCCGGTGCATTGATAGCAATAGCTTGTGATAAGATTTATATGCGGGAGGGGGCTACCATCGGAGCTGCTACAGTAGTGGATCAGAGCGGGGAAAAAGCACCGGATAAATACCAGTCATATATGCGGGCTACTATGCGTGCTACCGCAGAAGCACATGGAAAGGAAATGGTTGTTTCCGGTAATGATACGACATTCCGCTGGACGCGTGATCCTTTGATAGCGGAGGCTATGGTTGATGAACGGACAGTTGTGCCAGGGATAAGTGAAGCTGGGAAGATATTAACGTTTACTGCACAGGAAGCGTTAAAATATGGATATTGCGATGGTATTGCTGAAAGCATACCACAGGTGCTGGAAGAGTTTCTTGAAATTGGTGACTATGAGCTTGTCTCCTATGAACCAACGGTGTGGGATGAAATAAAAGGTTTTTTTCTGAGTTCGGTGGTTCAGGGAATTCTTATTATGCTGATAATCGGTGGGATTTATTTTGAATTGCAAACTCCCGGAATGGGGTTTCCATCTGTGGTCGCAATTGTGGCAGCAGTGCTGTTTTTTGTTCCCTTGTATATTGACGGGCTGGCAGCAAACTGGGAAATTCTTTTATTTGTAGTGGGTATAGGGCTTATTATTTTGGAGTTATTCGCATTCCCCGGTTTTGGTGTGGCTGGTATTTCCGGTATAATATTGGTGATAGCCGGTTTGATATTGAGCCTTGTCGGGAATGTAAATTTCAATTTTGAACCGGTTGATGGATACGACTTTGGAATTGCTTTGTTAACGGTATCTGTAGGGTTGTTGTTAGGTTTCGGACTTGTTGTTTATTTAAGCAGTAAGATAGGTACTAAGGGCATGTTTCGCAAGGTCGCTTTAAATACTACGCTTGATAATGAAACCGGATACATAGGTGTATCTCTGGAAGGTAAAAATCTGGTAGGAAAATCGGGGGTTGCTACAACGGTATTACGCCCTTCGGGGAAAGTGGAAGTGGATGGTAGCGTATATGACGCTATTTCGGAACAGTCTTTTATTGAGAAAGGAACTCCGGTTAAGGTTACCCGTTATGAAACAGGGCAGATCTATGTAACTGAGCTTTAATAGAAGCTTTGTGTTATAAGTTTTGAAAATTGAAACCAGCTTTAGCGGAAAAGATTTTTATTAATAAGCTATTGGAAAAAGAATTTTAATTGTATTTGTTGAATGAAAATTTTGACAGATAAACAAATAAGGGAGGCCGACTTATATACTATTAAGAACGAGCCGATTCGTTCGGTTGATTTAATGGAGCGGGCGTCGCAGGTCATTGCGGACTGGATTTGTGAACATGTAGATGTGTCTGTCCCATTTTATTTTGTTATAGGTAAAGGGAATAATGGAGGCGATGGGCTGGCTGTAGCCCGCTTGTTGTATAATGCCGGTTATCGCTGCAGGGTAAATCTGGTGTTTGAGGAATCGTTATTGAGCGAAGATAGCCGTATTAATCTGAATCGTTTGCCGGCAGGTATACCCCGTTCGTATCAATTAGATGATATAACACCGGATGAGCTTATTGTAGATGCCTTGCTTGGAACAGGTGTTAAGGGCATGCTAAAAGCGCCATTGGATTCAGTTATTTCTCATATTAATGATTTGCCAAATCAGGTACTATCAATAGATCTTCCTTCCGGCATGAGAACGGAGTTTGGCAATTCCTCTGCAGAAATGATCCGGGCGGATATAACCTTGACTCTTGAATTTCCTAAATTGGCTATGCTGTTGCCGGAGTCCGGTGATTCTTGTGGCGAAATGCATGTGCTTCCTTTCGGATTAGATCAACATTTTATCGCTGTATCAGAAAGTCCATTCCGTTTTATCACGGAGAATGATATTGTCCCCCTTCTATTTAAACGAAGGAAATTTTCTCATAAGGGAACTTATGGTCATGCTTTGCTTATTTGTGGTGCAAAAGGCATGACCGGAGCGGCTGTACTTGCTGTGGGAGGAGCACTTCGTTCCGGTTGCGGGTTGGTAACTGTTCATTTGCCGGAAGAAGAACGCTTTTGTGTTCATTCCCGTTTCCCGTCTGCTATGGTAAGCATAGACCGAAACTCCTGTTTCTCTGAATTGCCGGAAACCTTAGAGAAGTATACCGCTATTGGAGTTGGTCCGGGTTTAGGGCAGAAAGAAGAAACTGTAACTGCTCTTACCCGATTGTTGAAAACGGTAAACCGTCCTATTGTATTGGATGCAGATGCGCTTAATATCCTTGCTGCAGAAAAAGAACTTCAACAATATGTACCGGAACACTCTGTCCTTACACCACATCCCGGAGAGCTGAAACGTTTGGTGGGAGAGTGGCATAGCGAGGAAGAAAAGATAAGGCGTGTCCGTGAATTTTCTCTAAAGTTAGACTCTGTCATTGTGGTAAAAGGGGCTTATACCATGGTTTGTAATCCCGGTGGCATTTGTTATTTTAATTCAACAGGAAACAGCGGAATGGCTAAGGGTGGTAGCGGTGACGTATTGACCGGATTCCTGACCGGATTGCTGGCAAGAGGGTATGAACCGGAAACGGCGACTGTATTGGCTGTTTATTTCCATGGAAGAGCCGGAGATCTTGCTATGGATTTCTATGGCAAAGAAGGAATGAATAGTGAAGATATAATTAACTTCCTGAATGCGGAATGCTGATCCTGTTTATAAGGAAGGTTTGAATAGCTGATAAACTAATATGTCGATATACCGGTCTGATTGGCGTAACCAGTTTTTTAATGTGCCGTTATGTTGGAAGCCTTGTCCTTCAAATAATTTACGGCTTATGGTGTTTGTTTCGGATACATGCGCATATAATTGGTTTATTTGCAAATGATCGAAAACATATTGTATTATAAGTTTTAAAGCCTGTGAGGCATATCCTTTTTGCTGAAAAGGAGTGTCTATCATTATTCCGGTTCCAATGCGGCTATTGAATACGTCAAAGTCAAACAAATCTATTATACCTACGGTTTCGCCATTCTCCTTTGATTCAATCATAAACCGGGTTTGCCTGCTCTCATAGATATCTGTTCCAGCTCCCTGGATGAATTTTTTCAAAATGAACCGGGAGTAAGGGGTTCTGGTATCCCCACCATACCAGAATGCAGGGTTGTTTTCCCACTGGTATAGCCTTTCAAGGTCTTCTGGTTCTATAGCCCTGAGTCTTATTTTTGTATTTTCTAAAACCGGTTCGATTTGCATTATTTTCTGAAAAAGCTGAATAATTTTTTCTTCCTGGTAGGGTATTCACTGTCTATTTCCTGGCTTACAGGTTCCAGAAACCTTCCGGTAGTGATCATGCGGTAAATGATTCCCCAGTCTGGTAGTCCGCCCAATCCTCTGTCGTCAATATAAAGGTCTGCATTAATTTTCCGTGATATTCCTTTTGCAAAAGTTTCTTCCGGATAATTGGCGTTTACGGCATAGAATTCAAGCCCTTTCTTTTTGCAGAATTCCACAGCCTCATCCAGTTCCTTGCCTTCGCGTACAGTCCACAGGATTAGTTGATGGTGCTGTTCGTTTTGCAATTTTTTCAGTGTGTCAATGGCAAAGGGTATCTCTTTCCCTATTTTCGGATACTCATGTGTTACGATGGTTCCGTCAAAATCTACAGCTATAATCATAATCAGGAGAGGTTATAGATTGTTTTTATAAGTCAGTGTCCTCATAGATTTCCAACTCGCTTCCCATTTTTGCTTCTGAAGGTTTGCAGAAGACCAGGGCAATGGCTGCGATAGCCGCACAGAAAATCATAGAGCGGGAATTGAATAAATAAAAAAAGAATACGCCCAGTAAAAGATTGGCGCCTATGATGATTAAACGATATAAGGCGTATGAAGTATATTTTTTTATTTTCTCGTTAATGTTGTCACCGCTTGCCAGTGTTTTTACCTTCTTATTGAAAATTCTTAAGCTTAACGGAATGGAGGCCATTAGGAATATCAGGTAAAGAGATGTGATGGTAACTCCTGTAGTACTTTGCGGATCCAGAGAGAACCCTCCTCCCTGTTTTGCCAGATAAAATCCTCCTACTGCCACTATTAGAGCCAGAATATACATCAGGTAGTAAATCAAAAGGAGTTTGTTAACGGACTTTTTCATATTTGTTATTGTTTAAAAGAGTTTGTAAAATCTACGCGGTTTAGTATTGAACGTCCTAATGTGACCTCGTCTGCATATTCCAGTTCATCTCCAATTGCTACCCCGCGGGCGATAGTTGTAATTTTTATATTGAAGGGAGCCAGTTTCCTGAATATATAAAAGTTGGTCGTATCTCCTTCCATGGTTGTGCTAAGTGCCAGTATGACTTCTTTGATGTTTTCTTCCTTTACACGTTCCACCAGGCTGTCTATTTCCAGGTCTTTAGGTCCTATGCCGTCCATTGGCGATATGATTCCTCCCAGTACGTGGTATACTCCTCTGTACTGCTGTGTGTTTTCAATGGACATTACATCTTTAATGTTTTCCACCACGCATATGGTTTCGTGGTCACGTCCGGGATTGGCACATAACTGGCATATGTCGGTGTCGGAAATGTTATGACAAATTTTGCAATACCGTATTTCTCTGCGTAACTGAATAAATGCATTCCCGAAAGAATCCACTTCTTGCTCCGTCTGCTTTAGTAAATAAAGCACCAGGCGTAAAGCTGTTTTCCTGCCTATACCCGGTAATTTGGCAAATTCGTTTACGGCATTTTCGAGCAGTGAAGAAGAAAATTGTTGATTCATATTCAGTAATTATGCAAAGCAGCAACAAAAATACAAAAAAACTATGGTAAAATCTTATAATCATTGGCGGCCGGAAGGGACAAAAGCATTTTTCGTTTTTCTTATTTCTAAGTTTAATTTGCAGTTATGGCATCAACAACCCGATTTTTTTTAATTTTGTTGTCTTTAATCTTGTATGTGTAATTGATTTATTGTTATGTCGGGTGTTTCTGTGTTATTGTTAATTGCAGCTTATTTTCTGGTGTTGGTACTGATATCCGTTATTGCCGGACGAAAAAGTACGGATAATCAGGCATTTTTTTTAGGGTATAGGCAGTCTCCGTGGTGGGTAGTGTCTATTGGAATGATTGGGGCCTCTATTTCCGGCGTTACTTTTGTGTCTGTCCCCGGGATGGTGCGTGCGGTTGACTTTACCTACATGCAGACTGTTTTCGGTTTTTTCTTCGGTTATATCGTTGTGGCAAAGGTTTTGCTGCCCTTGTATTATAAATTGAACCTGACGACTATTTATACCTATCTGAAGGAACGTTTCGGAAATTATAGTTATAAAACCGGGGCATCCTTTTTCCTCTTGTCTAAAGTCATAGGCGCTTCGGCGCGGTTGTACGTTGTGGCTCTCATTCTGCAGAATCTGGTTTTTGATATGTGGAATGTCCCTTTTGGGGTAACGGTATGCGGCATTATATTGTTAATTTGGTTATATACTTTTCGTAGCGGGATTAAAGTAATAGTCTGGACTGATACATTGCAGACTGTGATAATGATTGCTGCGCTTGTCCTGATTATTGTGGAAGTAGCCGGACAGCTGGACATGAATTTCGGACAACTTACCAATGCCTTGGTGCATAGTGAACATACCCGGATTTTTGTTTTTGATGACTGGCACAGTAAACAGAATTTTTTTAAACAGTTTTTCAGTGGTATTTTTATTGTAATCGTGATGACAGGTCTGGATCAAGATATGATGCAGAAAAATCTGACTTGCCGTAATTTGAAAGAAGCGCAGAAAAATATGTATTGGTGCGGTTTCTCCTTTACGCCAGTAAATCTGTTGTTCCTTTCATTGGGAGCCATGTTGCTGATGTTGGCTTCCCGGAATAATATAACGTTGCCGGAGGTGTCGGACGATATTTTGCCGATGTTTGCTACTCATTATCTTGGGAAAACTGTTTTTATCCTTTTTATCATCGGTATTATTTCTGCCTGTTTTTCCAGTGCGGATTCTGCATTAACGGCTTTGACTACCTCTTTTTATGTGGATATTCTTGAACAGGATGAAACAAAAGACAGGAAGGGTCAGCGTAAGAGAATGCTTGTTCATTTGGTCATAGCAGCTTTGTTTGTTTTGGTTATTCTGGGCTTTAAAGCCATCAATAATAAGAGTGTTATAGATGCCATCTATACGATTGTTTCCTATACGTATGGCCCTTTATTGGGGATGTATGCTTATGGCTTGTTTACAAAACGTCCGGTAAAAGATCAGCTTGTTCCTTATATTGCGGTGGCTTCTCCGCTTATTTGCGGAATGTTGAATGTAATCAGTGGCCGTTACTGGAGCTATGAATTCGGTTACGAACTGCTTATGTTGAACGGATTGCTGACCTTTGTCGGTTTATGGGTGACAACATTTTTCAGGCATGACTCAAAGTGAGAAGTTATTTTGTTTCCGTAGTTTGAAAAACAATGCCGTCTTTCATTTCTATAACCCTGTCCGATAGCTCGGCAAGTTCTTTGTCATGGGTCACGATGACTACTGTCAGGTTAAATTTATCCCGGAGGTCAAATAAAAGCTTATGCAATTCTTCTTTGTTTTTGGAATCCAGACTTCCGGAGGGTTCGTCAGCCAGAATTACAGCAGGATCGTTTATTAAAGCGCGGGCCACGGCAACACGTTGTTTCTCTCCTCCGGATAATTCCGCCGGTTTATGTTCCATCCTTTCGCTCAGTTGAAGGTAGTCCAGCAATTCTTTGGCTTTAGGAGTTATTTCATTGGGCTTTTTGCCGGCAATCAAGGCTGGTATCATTACATTTTCCAATGCAGTAAATTCGGGTAATAACTGATGAAACTGGAATATAAATCCTATCTCCTTGTTCCGGAACGATGCCAGTTCTTTTTCTTTCAGCTTACTTACGTTAGAGCCGTTGATGATTACATTGCCGGAATCAGGCCTGTCCAGAGTTCCTAATATTTGTAATAAAGTGGTTTTGCCTGCGCCGCTGGGGCCCACAATGGAAATAACCTCTCCTTTTTCCACAGAAAGATTTACTCCTTTGAGGACTTGTAGCTCGCCAAAACTTTTATGTACTTGTGTAGCTTGTATCATCATGATTCTGAAATATGTTTATTGGTTTTTGCCTGTTATCAGTTCTTGAATTACGTAGGATGCAAGAAAACATCCGAACATAGGAGGAAGATAAGAAATTGTTCCGGTAGTGGATTTTTTATACTTTTCGTCTTCCGTTGCTATTATAGCCGATTTGTTGGCCGGTTCCGTTGAGAAAACAACTGGTAGCCCTTTTTTTATTCCGACTTTGGCCAGACGTTGGCGTACGGCCTTGGCCAGAGCGCAGTATTCTGTTTTTGAAATGTCGGCGATTTTGATTTTCGAAGGGTCTGTTTTCCCTCCGGATCCCATAGACGATATGATTGGGATATGCCTGTCCAGACATGATACGATGAGATATACTTTGGGAGATAAAGTATCTATGGCATCAATAACAAAGTCAAAGTGATTGTTATCCAGTATGGAGTCTGTATTTTCACTGGTTAACCAGTCGTTTATGACTTGAAGTTGAAGATCGGGGTTGATATCCATTAACCGTTTTCCCAGTACTTCGGCTTTTGGAAGTCCTAATGTCGATTGCAACGCTATGATCTGTCTGTTGATATTTGTTTCGTTCACCGTGTCACAATCGATAATGGTCATACGGCCTACTCCCGCACGGCAAATCATTTCTGCTGCCATACCTCCTACTCCTCCTACTCCGACAATAAGGACTGAAGCATTTTCGAGTTTTTGCATATTTTCAGGCCCGACAAGTAATTCTGTCCGCTGTTCCCATTCTTTCATATCAAGGAATTTTATGCAAAGTTATTTGTTTCGGGCAATAAACACTCATTTCTTATCATAAAAAGTGTAACTTTGTGTTGCCTTAACAAATCTTTTTTTCTCTGCTAAATAAAGCAAAATGTCGTCTGTCGTTGATTCGGAATTCGGAGTTATAGAATTTGTCTCCAGTGCAAAGGCAAGGAGTATAAATGTACGTATTTTAGCGGACAAGCTGCGTGTAAGTGTGCCTCGCAGGTGTACGGAGAAAGAAGCGATGAAGTTTGTTAATTCTGTCCGTGACAAAATACTGGCTAAGCAACAAAAGATAAAAAGGAATGTCGCGGAGAATAAGCTCGTTTTGAGTGTGGATAACCCTTTGCAAACATTGACATTTTCTGTTGTATTGAGTCCGGCAAACAGGAATGATATTTTTTTCTCTTTTAAAGCAGGAGTGTTGAGAGTGGATTTTCCGGAAGGGCAGGATATCACAGGTGATAATGTTCAATCTTTAATCTGGAATGGAATTGTTTATTTCCTGAAGAAAGAAGCAAAACGTGTGCTGCCGGAGAGAGTCAGTTTATTAGCCCGGGAAAATGGTTTTTCTTATGCCTCCGTTAAAATACAATCCAGCAAAAGCCGTTGGGGCAGTTGTTCACAAGCGAAGAATATCAACTTATCTCTATATTTAATGTTACTGCCTCAGCATTTGGTTGATTATGTTATTTTGCATGAACTATGCCATACTAAGGAGATGAATCACGGAGCAGGCTTCTGGATGTGGATGGATAAGGTGACTGGAGGCAACAGCAAAAAACTGCGGGCGGAACTGAAAAAATACAGGATGCCGGAATAATAAAAATATTTGTCTATCGGGGGCAATAATATGATAGGAGATTAAATACAATGAACTGGAAACAACTTTTATCCACCAAACGTTTGGGCCTGGAGGCATATCATAACCAGAGTCATGATGATCGGAGTGAGTTTCAGCGGGATTATGACCGTTTGATATTTTCTGCTCCTTTCCGTCGGTTGCAGAACAAAACTCAGGTTTTTCCTTTGCCTGGAAGTGTTTTTGTGCATAACCGATTGACACATAGTCTTGAAGTGGCGTGTGTAGGACGTTCGTTAGGAGTGAATGTAGCTCAGCATTTGCCGGAGGAAAGCCGTAATTCTTCTCCTTTTATTCAGGAAATAGGTTCTATTGTATCTGCTGCCTGCCTGGCGCATGATATGGGTAATCCGCCGTTTGGGCATTCCGGGGAAAAGGCCATTGCTACATATTTTTCAGAAGGAAAAGGGCAGGCCTTGCGGAATTTGTTTTCCGATGAAGAGTGGAAAGACCTGATTTGTTTTGATGGAAACGCCAATGCCTTTCGTTTGCTTACGCATCAGTTTAACGGACGTCGTCCCGGAGGCTTTGTCCTTACATACAGTACGTTGGCATCAGTGGTGAAATATCCTTATTTATCGGAGTTTTCAAATCCTAAAAAGCAAAAGTTCGGATTTTTCCGTTCGGAAAAGGAAACTTTTGAGAAAATAGCCGAAGAGTTGGGTATCGGGTATTCTGCTGTTCCGAATCATTATATGCGCCATCCTCTTGTTTTTTTGGTAGAAGCAGCTGATGATATTTGTTATCAGATTATGGATATAGAAGATGCGCATAAATTACGTATTCTTACCTCTGAAGAAACTCAAAATTTACTTCTTGCTTTTTTTGATGATGACCGGAGAAAAAGAAGAATTGAAACATTAAAGATGGTTTCGGATGTGAATGAACAAATATCCTATTTGCGTTCTTCTGTTATAGGTCAGCTGATTAATGAATGTGCTGAGGTTTTTGTAAAAAACGAGAAAGAAATACTGGACGGAACATTTTCCGGAGCTTTGATAAAACAACTTCCGGAACTTTCCCTTAATGCTTATAACGCATGTTCGGAAACAGCTTTTGCCCGAATATATAATTCTACGGAAGTACTGGATGTGGAGTTGGGAGGATATAAAATCATTCTCACTTTACTGGATCACTTGGTGGAAGCGGTTCTTAATCCGGAAAAGGCTTATTCTAAACAGTTGCTAATGCGTATTCCCGGACAGTATGAAACGTCCAGCAATACCGCATACGGTAGGGTCATGTCGGTTTTGGATTATGTGTCGGGGATGACAGATGTCTATGCACTGGATTTATACCGGAAAATAACCGGAATGAGCATGCCTGTTCTTTAACGGTGTTTGTAGCTTGTCATTTGATAGAAAAAGAGACTATTAATACAAAATAAAATGATATTGTTTGATCAGGTCATATTTGGACCTATACATAGTAGGCGTTTAGGTATATCGTTAGGAGTTAATTTGCTGCCTGTCGATGCTAAAATCTGTTCGTATAATTGTATTTATTGTGAATGCGGGTTTAATACGACAATGAAAGAAGCACCGGTTCCTACCCGGGAACAAGTGCGTGAAATGTTAGGAGAAAAACTCAAAGGCATGCAGGAAAATTCAGAACCTTTGGATGTAATTACTTTTGCAGGCAATGGCGAGCCCACTTTACACAAGCAGTTTGCCGGAATTATTGATGATACCATCGCTCTGCGTGATCGTTATTTTCCATCGGCCAAAGTGAGTGTGTTGTCCAATGCAACCCGTATTGACCGTCCGGATGTTTTTAATGCATTGCTGAAGGTAGATAATAATATCTTGAAATTTGATTCGGCATTGGATCATACATATCATTTAATAGACCAGCCGGTAGGTGGAGATAAGCAAAAAAATGTAGCCTGGTTGATCGATCATTTTAAAAAGTTTGAGGGGAAACTGATTATTCAGACTATGTTTATACGAGGTGAATTTGCAGGTGAGAAATTTGATAATACGGTGGATGAAGAAGTAAATGCCTGGCTGAAAGCATTGGATGAAATAAAACCGGAACAGGTTATGATTTATGCTATTGACCGTCAGACACCGGCGGAAAATCTTCAGAAAATATCGCTGGAAGAGTTGAACCGTATTGCGGAAAAAGTAAGACAACATGGTTTCCGGGTTTCCGTAGCAGGATAACCGGGAGTAATTTATTTTAATGAAAGTTCTGATATGTCCGTTGAATTGGGGCTTAGGGCATGCCACCCGTTGTGTTCCTCTCATCAAGCGGCAGCTTGATGGGGGCAATGATGTGACGATAGTGGCAGATGGTCTGCCCCTTTGTTTTTTGCAAGAAGAATTTCCCGGACTTTCATTTATAGAGTACAAGTCTTATCCGGTTCGTTATTCTGCAGGTAAGTCTCAGGTCGGTGCTATATTGCGGTGTCTGCCTGGGATTATCAGGAGAATATGGGAGGAACATTACTGGTTGAAAAGGCTTTTGCAGACCACACATTTTGACCGCGTAATATCTGATAACAGGTTTGGAATGTGGAGCAGGGATGTGGAATCTGTTTATATTACCCACCAGTTGATGATTAAAATGCCACGGGGTTTTGCTTTCTTGCAGCCTTTGGCATGGCTTATTCACCGGATATTTATTTCAAGGTACAGTGAATGTTGGGTGCCGGATTATGCCGAAGCTCCCGGATTATCCGGCGATTTGTCTCATAAATATCCTTTGCGCCAGAATATTCGTTTTATCGGGCCTTTGTCCCGTTTTGATTGTTATGAACGGACTATGCTTAACGACAATTTTGATTCGGTTGTAATAATATCCGGTATAGAACCTCAGAGAAGCCTTTTTGAAAAAAGTATGCTTGACCGTTTTGTAGCTTCTTCGGAACAGGTGCTGATCATACAGGGCTTGCCGGGAGAAACCGGAGGAGAGAAAAAAATCGGAAATATAACACTACGGCCTCATATCGGGACGGCAGAGCTGGCTGGGATTCTGAAAGGGGCGAGGAAAATTATTTCGCGTTCAGGATATTCCACAATTATGGACTTGGCTTCTTTGGGTTGTCTGGATAAGGCGGAATTTATTCCTACCCCGGGGCAACCGGAGCAGGAATATCTGGCTTTGCTCCACAACACTAAAAACCTCCGACCTGAATATCTTCCCTGACGGTTACAATGCTGTCTACCACAAATTTGCTGACTCCTCTCCAAGGCAATGTTCCCAGGTATTCTTTATAGTGCAGTTCCATGGTCTTTCCACTGGAACGCATCAGCTCTTCTGCCACTTCTTTATCTGTAACGGAAAAAACAAATTCGTAAGATTGGATTGTTCCTGCTTGTTGTCCCCGGAATCCGGTTTGAATCATCTTACCTTCATAGGTTTTAAAAATATAACCTTTGTGTACAAGGTAGTTTAGCTCACCGGCTTTCACCCCTTCACCGAATACAAAGTAAAATTTAAAGTAGATGAATCCGGCAAGAACTACGATAGCAATAAGTGAGATAATCGTAATGGTTTTAGTCTTTGTAGTCATGTTCAATGTATTTTAATTTTATGATTTTGTTATTATAACAAAGGTGAAGTAAAAGGGTTGTAAAAACATTTAAGTTTATTTGAAATACGTGGTAAAAGTAGCGAATAATTTTCTTGATTAACATATTTTATTTGAAAACGGATTAATTTTTTTGTAGTCTATAAAAAATATGGTTTCCTTTGCACCGCTTTGCTTTTATGGTATAATTTTATAACGACATTCAAAATACTTTTTATGAATTTTCTAAGAAATAAAGTTAGCCTGATATTATTTTTTATTCTTACTGTTTTTGCTGTTCAGGCACAGCTTCGTCCGATACCTGTTGACCCAGCCATACGTTATGGAAAGTTGGAAAATGGGCTTACTTATTATATCCGCCATAATGAAAACCCTAAAAATCGTGCGGAGTTTTATTTAGCTCAGAATGTGGGGGCTATTCTTGAAAATGACGATCAGGATGGACTTGCGCATTTTCTTGAACATATGGCATTTAATGGAACAAAGAATTTTCCGGATAAAGGAATCATTGATTATTTTGAAACGATAGGAGTAAAGTTCGGAAGTAATATCAATGCCTATACGGCTTTGGACCAAACGGTATATAATCTTTCCAATGTGCCTACTACCCGCGAAGGTATTGTAGATACGGCTTTACTGGTTTTGCATGACTGGTCGGGATTTTTGACTCTGGATGATAATGAAATAGATAACGAACGGGGAGTAATTCGTGAAGAATGGAGAACACGTCAGGGAGCAGAAAGACGGATATGGAAAGAGTCGAATAAATTGAAGTATCCGGGTTCCAAATACGCAGACCGGGATATTATTGGTGACACTGCTGTGATAAATAATTTTGAGTATCAGGCTCTTCGCTCTTTTTATGAAAAATGGTACCGCCCTGATTTGCAGGCAGTGCTGGTGGTTGGTGATGTGGATGTGGATACGGTAGAGGCTAAGATAAAAGAACTGTTTACAGATATTCCACGTAAGGCAAATTATGGGGAACGGCCTGTTTATCCTGTTTATAATAATGAAGAGCCTATTGTAGCCATTGTTACAGATCCGGAAGCTTCGGTAACACGAATTTTGTTGGAGTATAAACATGATAAATTGCCTGCGGAGGCAGCCCTTTCGGTGAACGGTTATCTTGTTAATATAATCAATTCACTGATTTCAAATATGCTGACGGATCGTTTTAATGAAATGACTTTGCAGGCAGATGCTCCGTTTGTAGGGGCTTATGCGTATTATGGTGAATTGGTAAAGTCAAAAGATGCTTTTGTTATGCTGGCAGTACCACATGAAGGCAGGGAGCTGGAGGGACTTCGGGCTATTCTTCTTGAAGCGGAGAAAATGAACCGGTATGGATTCACAAATTCGGAGTTGGAACGTGCCAAAACAGGCTTGTTGAAGCAAATGGAAAAAGCTTACAATGAAAGGGGTAACCAGCGTAATAACAGTCTGGTTCAGGAATATATACGTCATTATCTGACTAATGAGCCTATTCCGGGTATAGAATGGGAGTATGAAACTTTACAGGTTATATTGCCTCAGATTTCTTTGGAGCATGTCAATCAGATAGCGCAGTCCTATATTACGGATGAAAATATGATTGTTTCTGTTAATGCTCCGGATAAAAAAGAAGTGATTGTTCCTTCTGAAGAGCAGGTCTTGCTGACCATATCAGAATCGAAACAAGCGGAGATATTTCCTCGTAAAGAAGACGATCTGGATCGTCAGCTTATATCATCAGTTCCTAAAGCAGGTAAAATCAGGAAAGAGACTCAGAATACAGTATTAGGAGTTACGGAATGGCAGTTAAGTAATGGTGTGAAGGTGGTTTTTAAGCCAACAGAGTTTAAACAAGATGAAATTTTATTGTCCGCTTTTAGTGAAGGAGGACTTTCTAAGGTTGAGAACAATGAAGATATACCGTCTGCTGTTTTTGCTACGAATATTGTGGGTGTAAATGGTCTGGGAGGTTTTTCTGCTGTTGAATTGCAGCGTATGCTGACGGGAAAAATAGCTAATGTAAGCCCTTATATTGATAATTATGAAGAAGGTTTTTCAGGCCTATCTTCCGTTACCGATTTTGAAACAATGCTGCAACTGCTTTATTTGCATTTTACGTCCGTACGGAAGGATGATAATGCTTTTCAGGCAATGATGAATATGTATCGTGCTGCGCTGGTAAATAAGTCGCAGGATCCTCGCGCTGTTTTTTCCGATTCCGTAGCAGCTACTATGTATAATCACAATCCGAGGGTTTTTCCTATTGACCTTAATACGTTGGAGCTAGTGAATCAGGATAAGGCTTTGGCTGTGTTTAAAGACCGTTTTGCCAATCCTGCGGATTTTACTTTTGTATTTACAGGAAATATTGATCCGGCAAATGAGCAGGTAAGGAAAGCTGTTTTAACTTATCTTGGAGGTATAAAATCCAAAAAGATTAAAGAGGAATATGTTGACAGGGGAATTGCCGTTCCGGAAGGACGGTTTGTCAATCATTTTACTAAAGATATGCAGGTGAAAAAATCGTCCGTATTTGTGGCTTATACAGGTAATGTTGCTTATAATATAGATAACCGCACCAATATGTTAGCTCTTACTAATATTCTGAATATGCGTTATCTGGAAAGTATTCGGGAAAAAGAGGGAGGTTCGTATGGTGTCAGGGTGTCCGGAGGTATTGCCAATATCCCGTCAGACAAAGCAACGTTACAGATTCAGTTTGATACGGATCCGGAAAAGCAGGAAGATCTGATGAAAATTGTATATGGAGAAATTGATACTTTGTTAGAATCTGGCCCTCGGGCGGATGATTTGCAAAAAGTAAAAGAAATTCTGCTTAAACAATATGCAGAGGATTTAAATGAAAATAGTTGGTGGATAAATGCTTTGTCTGTTTATTATCAGGATAATATAGATTTTCCTGAACATTATAAGGAAAGTGTGGAACGTTTAACATCGGAATCTGTTCAGTCTTTGTTGAGATCTATTACAGACCAGCAAAATATTATAGAAGTGGTGATGAGCCCGGTTTTGTAAAGTATCGTAATGATAGGCACTATATAGGTCAATAAACTTTTTTATCGCTTACTTTGTTGTTATATTAGAATAATTAAAAATAAAAATAATGGAAAAATTTGAGGAAATAATCAATGCAGATAAGCCTGTATTAGTCGATTTTTTTGCAACATGGTGTGGCCCGTGTAAGGCTATGGCACCTTTGATTGAAGAATTGGGTAAATCTTTGCAGGGGAGTGCACGTGTCCTAAAAATAGATATTGATAAAAATGAAGCTGTTGCTACTCATTATCAAATACAGTCCGTACCCACTTTTATTATATTTAAAAAGGGGGAAATAGTGTGGCGTCAGGCCGGTATGATGGATAAAAACATACTGGAAGAACAAGTGAAAAAGTTTATGGATTGATAAAAATTTTAGTAAAACAATAGGGCAGCTATGTACTTACATAACTGCCCTATTGTTTTTCCAATGAGCGGTAGGTTCATGACTGTATCGCTTCCTGTATACGTTTGGCGGAATTTATTTCTGTGATTTTTAGTACATCTTTTAATATATTGTCTATATCTTCCGTGTCATGCACGAAAATGTGGAATGTTCCGGTAAAGATGCCTGCATTGGTGTCAATATTTATTTTACTGATGTTGACGTTGTAGTTTTCAGAAATGACTTTTAATATTTTTACCAATACACCTTTTACATCAATTCCCTTTACTTCAATAATCTCTTCGAAGGACAAGAGTTTATGCATGTCCCATTTCACATTGATGAGGTTATTGCCCTGACTGCTTTTCAGTTTGCCGGCAATAGGACACTGGCGCTTATGCACCATGATGATTTCCGATTCATTGACAAATCCTAATACATCGTCTCCCGGGATCGGGTGACAGCAGGAGGCAAGTTCATAGCCTCTTTTATCATCTGTTAGTATAAATGTTTTTTTTCTGTCCAGCCGTGTTGCCGGAACAAGTTCTGTCGTTTCGGCAATTTCTTTTTTGTTGTTATTTTCTGCAGAACCTCCTATCTTTTTGAGGTATTTGGCAAAAACATTCTGGTTTTTGGTTTTAAAAAGTTTCGGTACTTCATTCAGGTTTACAACGCCTTTTCCTGTCTGGAGGAATAGTTCCTGATGGTCGTTCAGGTTGAAGTGATTAAGCAAACGGACAATATTGGTATTGTCCATGTCAAGGTTCAACTTCTCAAAAACTTTCTTTATTTCCTCTTTACCTTTGGATATTGTTGCTTTATCCTCTTTTTTGAACCACTCCCGCAGTTTTGACTTGGCATGGGCTGTGATGACGTAATTTTCCCAGCTTTTTTCCGGTTTTTGTTTTTTTGATGTAAGTATTTCTACCTGGTCTCCACTTTCCAGTCTGTGGCTTAGTGGAACCAGTTTGTGGTTTACCTTTGCACCGATACAATGAAAACCTAAATCCGAGTGCAGTAAAAATGCAAAATCCAGTGCAGTGGCTCCCTGGGCTATTGTTCTGATGTCGCCTTTAGGAGTAAAGACAAAAATTTCCGATGCGAAAAGGTTCAGCTTGAAAGTATCCATAAAGTCTATCGCATCGGGTTCCGGATGCTTCAGCATTTCTTTAATTTCTTTCAGCCATTTGTCTAATTCCGATTCGTCGTTTTCTCCGGTTTTGTATTTCCAGTGTGCGGCTAAACCTCTTTCTGCGATATCGTCCATCCTTTTACTGCGTATCTGCACTTCCACCCAACGGCCTCCCTGTCCCATAACGGTTACGTGTAAAGCTTCGTAACCGTTGGCTTTCGGAGTGCTGACCCAGTCGCGTATCCGCTCCGGATGAGGTTTGTATAAAGCAGTAATGGCGGAGTACAACATCCAGCACTGGTCTTTTTCACTCATACCCGGTTTCGGTTCAAATACGATTCTGAGTGCTAAAATATCATATACTTCTTCGAAAGGAATATTGCGGGTCGACATTTTATGCCAAATAGAATATACTGTTTTTACACGGGCGCTTAGTTTGAAGCTGTATCCCATATCCCGCAGTTTTTCATCTATCGGTTGTGAAAATTCTTTATAGAATTTATTCCGGGAGTCAGCATCCACAGCCAGTTTTTCCTCCAGCATTTTATACGTTTCCGGATGTTCGTATTTGAAACTCAGGTTTTCCAGTTCGGTTTTGATACGGAAAAGCCCCAGGCGATGAGCCAATGGGGCATAAATATATTGGGTTTCTCCTGCGATTTTATATTGTTTGGCGGGAGGCATTGAACCTAATGTACGCATATTATGCAAACGGTCTGCCATCTTGATGATGATAACGCGTACATCTTCAGACATGGTCAGGATCAGCTTACGGAAGTTTTCCGCTTGTTCCGATGCTTTTTCTCCGAATACTCCTCCGGATATTTTGGTAAGTCCGTCTACAATCTGGGCTATTTTATCACCGAAAAGATTGCGGATGTCTTCGGTTGTGTAGTCAGTATCTTCAACAACGTCGTGGAGCAGGGCTGAGCAAATGGATGTGGAACCCAGGCCTATCTCTTTCACTACGATGCGGGCTACTGCCAGTGGATGCATGATGTAAGGCTCTCCCGATCGTCGTCGGCAGCCTTTATGTGCAGCGTTCGCAAAATTGAAAGCTTTGGTAATGATTTCCACTTTTTTACGGTGGTTCGTGTTTAAATAATCCTGCAGTAAGGTTTCAAATTCCTTTTGGATCATTAAATCTTCCTGAGTTAGCTCTTCTGTATGTTGCATCGGCATATAGTCTCCCTTTTCTTTTTACAAAAGTACATAATATTTCAAAAAAAACGTAACTTTACACTGTCCTACTTTAAGGGTAGGGTGTTGTTTTATAACTAAATCTTAGAAACAGTTTTATTATTTTTATTTATGCAGGAAATCATAGTTGCTATTATTGGAATTTTTGTTGTGATTTTCTTAGGTTGGAAAATTTATAAATTATTTACCCGTAAATCATCAGGAAGTTGTCATTGTGCAGGTTGCAGTATGGACTGTGCTATAAAAGACCAGAATCCGGAACATTGCGAAAACGATAAAAATCTTTTGAAAGATAAGATTAAAAAATGATGAATAGATATTTACTTACGGTGTTCCAATGAGTGGCTGCTTTTCTGTAAAAGGCAGCCGTTTTTTGTTGTAAGCGTTTTTTAGAGGTAGGTTACTTCTGTTTTTGTCAATAAATAATTTTTTCAGGCTTTATGTTCGCTTGTCTGGTAGTGGTTGCCGATTGAGTGTTATGTTTATAATGAGGAATTGTCATGCATATTGCTTCCATAGCCGGAAATATCTGTTTTAATTTGCGATGTTAACAATATACGAATGTCGGATTTTGTAAAATGTCGGTTGTTGGTAAAATCGTTATGTGGGTTGTTCTGGAAAAGAAATCCGGTTGATGATTTTTTTATAATCATCAACCGGATAATTTATTTGATCAGGATATTACCGAGTCTTCGTTCCAGATTTCCCAGGCAGCTTCCGCCTGCCCAATCAGCATTTGTTCTCCGTTTATAACTTCTGCGCCCTGTTCTTTACCTTTTTTCATAAAGAGGGTTTCGGCAGGATTGTATACGGCATCAAATAGTAGGTGCTTGTTTGTAAGGTATTGATATGGAATATCCGGACAGGTATCTACATTAGGAAAAGTTCCTAATGGTGTACAATTAACAATAATCAAATGACTTTCCATAACTTCCGGGGGTAGCATGTCGTAAGTGATGGCAGTCGGTTTTTCCGTGCGTGAAACAAATGTGGTTTCGATACCTGATTTTTTCAATACGTAGTTTATCGCTTTGGAAGCTCCTCCTGTTCCTAAAATAAGTGCCTTCTTGTGGTAAGGTTTAATGCTTGGTTTAATGGATTGTTCAAAGCCGATAGCGTCACTGTTGTATCCCTTTATAGTGTATTCATTGCCGGATCTATTTATTTTCAGAACATTAATAGCTCCGATGTCGGCTGCGGTATCGTCCAGCTCGTTCACGTATTTGAATACCTTTTCCTTGTACGGGATGGTGACATTCAGTCCGGATACTTTTTTGTCTTTTAATATTTTCTCTATCTCCGAAATGTCGGGTATCTCAAAAAGTTCGTATTTTGCCTTGATACTTTCTTTCTTGAACTTTTCCGTAAAGTATTTTTTTGAGAATGAATGTCCCAAAGGATATCCTATCAATCCGTAAGTTTTTTTCATCTTCCAGCGTAATAATATAAAACGAATAATAAAAACAACAAGCATTAAGCCCATTACGGCAAATGCGAGTATACTTAGTTCATAACTGTATTTTGTGATAAGGTCCGACTGTCCGTGCAGCACGTAACCGATTAGCGCTAAAAAAGCGTTATAAATGCCCGTACCTATTATCGTGTACAAAATGAAACTTCCTAAATTCATTTTTGCCAATCCTGCCGGAATGGAAATCAGTAACCTGATGCCGGGCAACAGGCGGCCTATACAAATGGATGTTCGGCTGCGCTTGTTGAAAACCTCCTCTGCCTGATGCAGTTTCTCACTGTCCAGCATGAAAAAATTCCCTAAGCGTGTATCCACAAACTTGTAAAGAGCTTTTCTTCCCAGCCATGCTGAGAGGCCGTAAATTATCAGTGCTCCTAATAAGGCTCCTAAAGTTCCGAATATAATTACGAAAAGTACGTTCATATCGCTGTCGGGACTGGACGCAAAGTAAGCAGCTGGAGAAATGACAAGTTCGGATGGTATGGGAAGAAATGTGTTTTCCAGTAACATCAGGAGGGTGAGCGTGAAATAGTTCATATTGTCCTGATACCAGTCAATCACTTTCCCGAAGGTGTGTCGCGCTCCCGCCATTTCTTCCTCCTGCGGAATAACTTCTTCCTGTACGGTAGCAGAATTGGCTGTTGCAAAGTTGATGGCTAAGAAACAAAATATAAAAGTGAAAATAAATTTCTTTAATCCGGTCATATAATAACTGGGTTTTACTGGTTAGCTGTTTGCGTTAGCCTTATTTGCTTTTTTCTTGATAACGAATTTCTTGATGATAAAGAATAGAATAACCACTATGACGATAGCGAGTAAGGCGTAACCAATCTCGTGGCTGTATTTTTCTATAATGTCAGCTTGCCCGTGGGCAATATAGCCCAGTAAAGCCAGTATTGCGTTCCATATGCCAGCTCCCAAAGCGGTATAAGCAGCAAAGCTGAGGATGTTCATTCTGGCCAGTCCGGCAGGAATGGATATCAGCTGGCGTATTCCGGGTATGAGCCTTCCTACGAAAGTGGATATCTTGCCGTGGGCATTAAAATAGTCTTCTGCTTTGGTTATTTTTTCACTACTTAATAAAAGTACATGCCCTAATTTACTGTCGGCAAATTTATGAATAATGGGTCTTCCCAGCCACAATGCCAGACCATAGTTGATAAATGCGCCGATTACAGCCCCTAATGTACCGAATAAAACAACCAGTACGATGTTCAATTTGCTTTCCGGTTTGCTCGCAATATAGGCGGCTGGAGGTATGACGATTTCCGAAGGAAACGGAATAAATGAACTTTCTATGGTCATTAATGCTGTGATACTGAAATAATTCATGTTGTTTTCATACCATCGTTCTATTTTTTGAAGCATAGATGCAGAAGATACGCTGTCGGGCTGGTTTACAGTGGTTTGAGCGTTAAGAGATGAAATGGAAAATAGTAAAACCAGTGCGAAAAAGATTTTTTTCATTCGTGATAAATTAATTTTAATGTCTGATTATAGTGTTATTTTGATTCATTGTTTTCCGGATTGTTTGTTCTGGCCAGGGTTATGGCTTCCGGGCATAGTTCCAAAAACAGGGATACTGCGTTTTCGTCTACGTCAACAGCTTCCTGGAGATAATCCAAGCCTAAGGTGATTTCCCCTGTTTTAAAATAAGCTACTGCCAAAAAGAGGTTGATATGTTCTAGGTCTTTATTCTGTTCGTATGCGGAATAGTAGTATTTTAAGGCAGATTGATAATCCGCTTTTTCAAAATACAAATTACCTATTGCCAGTAATGTCTCCG
The DNA here is from genome assembly GCA_023391625.1 of Bacteroidota bacterium. Lineage (GTDB taxonomy): Bacteria > Bacteroidota > Bacteroidia > Bacteroidales > Paludibacteraceae > QVMH01. The sequence goes on from JAEWAN010000006.1 coordinate 796,522, forward strand.
GTTGTTGGGGATCGTATTCTAGTGCTTTTAGGTAGGCCACCGTAGCATTGTCGTTATCTTCCAGCCCTACATACGCTTCAGCCATATACACCCAGGCATCGGCAGCAGTGGGTTGCAGTTTTAATGCCTCTTGTATATAGGGGATACTTTCTTCAAATTTTTCCAATTCTAACAAACAGATGGCGATGCCGGTTAATGCGTCGTAGCTGTCAGGGGAAGAAAACAACGTTTTTTCATAGTAATTGATAGCCTCTTCAAATTTTTCCAGCTTTTCGTAACATTCGGCAATATAAATATCTATTTGCGAACTGTCATTACTCATTTCCCCATATTCTTTGTAACATTCTATGGCATCTTCATATTGTTGAAGTTGCAGGAGAATGTGTGCTTTTTGCAGACAGGCAAAAGAGTCTGTAGGGTCAATGGCCAGCACATAGTCATACGCTTCCAGAGCTTTGGTGAATTGTAAAAGGGAAAAATAAATTTGTCCGAGGTTAAACCAGGCTTCGGATACAAAGGCATCAATACTGATAATTTGCTCATGGCTGGCTATGGCCTGGTCAAAGTCTCCGACCTGTTCATAACAGTAAGCCATTTCGAAAAGAATATCTATATTTTTCGGATTCTTTTCGTTCCCCTTTTTGAGATATTGAAGCGCAGTTTCGAATTTTCGCTGGTTCATGTAAATAAAAGCAATGTCCAGTGCGGTATAATCAATATCGTTCAGGTTGGTCGTCTTGAAAAGACTGCCGCTAAGTTCTTTTGCTTCCTGGGTTCGCTCCAGCTTTAATAGAGATTCTATTTTCAGAAGGATAATATCGTAATCGTTTTTTTCTGTCAGTGTTTCCAGAATGCGGTATGCTTTTAGCGCATCTCCCATGACAAGGTAGAGTTTGGCGCGTTTTGAACGCAAAGAACTGTTGTTGGGATGTTGCTGCAAGCCAAAGTCAAGAGCCGTGGAGCAGTCCTTAGTTCTTCCTTTGCGCAGGTAATATTCCGCGATAGTTTCAAATTCCTCCACGTCAAAATAACCGGATGTTGAAGAGCCTGAAATAAACTGTTCGTATCGATTGACAGTTTTATCAGAATCATCATCAACTGAGAACGAATACCTGCGATTCATAAAGATAGTTTTTGCAAAAATAAGCTTTAAATGTCAAATAAATAAATTCTTAGGGAGAATTGTTGTATATGAGGCTTATTTTTTAGAATATTTCAGATTCTCGTTTTAAGAAAGAGAAGTGTGGTGATATATATAGAAAAATACGGGGAGATTGATAGGAATTATTTTGAAGGAATGGATAATCCGGATGATTTTGTATGATTAATTTTTATCTTTGTTTTTAAAAAAAGTGAGATATGGAATTTTCAAAATACTTTCGTTACTGTCCGGTGTGTGGGGCAGCGGAATTCGTGGTTAATAACTTTAAATCCAAACGTTGTGAGAAATGTGGTTTTGTGTTATATGTCAATCCATCTGCGGCAACCGCAGCTTTCATTTTGAATGAAAAAAACGAATTGTTAGTGTGCCGTCGGGGCAAAGAGCCGGCGAAAGGGACTCTGGATTTACCCGGAGGTTTTGTAGATGATGATGAAACTGCGGAAGAAGCAATTACACGAGAGATAGCGGAAGAGCTGGGAGGAAGTGTAAAATCTCTGAAATATCTTTTTTCATTGCCCAACCTGTATGAGTACAGCGGACTCACCATTCCTACTCTGGATATGTTATTTGCATGCAGTTTGAAATCATATTCCGGATTAAGCGCAGCAGACGATGTGGAAACTTTTGAGTTTATACCTTTAGATAGGGTGAATCCTGCCGACTTCGGTTTGAAGTCCATAAAACGGGCCGTGGAAATGTTTCTCCGGGAACGCTCCGGAAGATAAGTCTATTCCTCTTCTTGCTGATACCAGCTGGCATACATAGAATAATTATGGGCTATCTTCCGGTTCATTTCATTGGTTTGTTCCGGTTCTATCTTTTTTATCATTTTGGCAGGCACTCCTCCCCATAAAGTGTAAGGAGGAATTTTTGTGTTGCTTAGCACCAGTGCGCCGGCGGCAACAATAGCTCCTTCACCCACTTCCACATAGTCGAGTAAGGTTGATCCCATGCCTATTAGGGCGTAGTCGTCTATGCTGGCTCCGTGTACGGTAACATTGTGGCCTATAGATACATAATTGCCAATTTGGATAACAGATTTCTCATATAGGGTATGCAGTACGGAACCATCTTGAATGTTTACGTGATTGCCTATTTTGATGGAGTTGACGTCTCCCCGCAATACAGTGTTAAACCAGACGCTGCAATTGTCCCCTAAAACGACATCGCCTACAATGGTTGCGTTTTCTGCTAAGAAACAATTATTGCCGATAACCGGGGTAAATCCCCGTACTGATTTTATAAGTGCCATGTTTTGTGTAAAGATAGGGTTGATAGATAGATGCAATAAAAACATGCCGTACATTTATGTTGCAGGCATGTTTTTTATGATTATGAATAAAATTAAAACGGAAGATCGTCTTCTATGGAGGAAACCGGCATGGTTCCTTCAGTTGGGAAAGGAGTGGTTCCCGTTTGTTGGTCTTCCGGCCTTCCATCGGATTTTCTTCCTAATAACTGTATTGTATCTGCGTAAATCTCAGTAGTGTACCGTTTGATTCCGTCTTTTTCCCATGAGCGGGTTTGTATTTTTCCTTCTACGTATATCTGGCTGCCTTTTCGGATATATTTTTCCGCAAGCTCTGCCAATCCACGCCATGCCACGATGTTATGCCATTCAGTACGTTCCGGCACTTGTATGCCGCTTTGAGTGGTATAGCCTCGTTCTGTTGTAGCTAAAGTGAAATTGGCTACAGCTACGTTTTTATCTAAATAACGTACTTCTGGGTCTCGTCCCACATTTCCTACTAGGATTGCTTTGTTGATTGACATGTTGAATAAAATTATAGTTAATTCTGGATATATTCTTGAGGATAAAAGTAATTGTTTCTTTTGTTTTTGCAAAGAAAGGCGCTGTTTTTTATTTAGAGAGTTTGTAATGAAATGCATTTGGACTGATTGCCTGGTTTTGTTTCGGCTTAAATGGAAAATGTGTTCTGGTTTTGGCTTTAAAAGAAAGGAAGTGAGGATGGTTTCTAAAAAGGGCGATTATGATGAAATGCTTTGCTGAGATAAGGTATTTTTTTTACCTTTGCACCTCATTAAAAATATGATAACCAGAAATTAGTTATATGTTCGAATCATTAAGTGAGAGACTTGAACGGTCTTTTAAAATATTAAAAGGTCAAGGTAAGATTACCGAGATCAATGTGGCTGAAACACTGAAAGATGTTCGTAAAGCCTTGTTAGATGCTGACGTGAACTTTAAAACAGCTAAAGTTTTTACGGAAACAGTAAAAGAAAAAGCATTAGGACAGGATGTGTTGAATTCGCTGAAGCCGAATCAGTTGATGGTGAAAATCGTACATGATGAGTTAGCCGAATTGATGGGAGGAACCAGCGTAGACCTTAATTTGAAAGGTAGTCCGGCAATAATTTTAATGTCAGGTTTGCAGGGGTCTGGTAAAACGACTTTTTCCGGTAAGCTGGCTAATATGCTTAAATCTAAAAAAGCAAAACGACCGCTTTTAGTTGCCGGTGACGTGTATCGTCCGGCTGCAATAGAACAGCTGAAGGTGTTGGGAGAACAGCTTAATATACCTGTTTATTCGGAAGAAGGGAATAAAAATCCGGTACAGATAGCAGAAAATGCTATAAAATACGCAAAACAGAATCAGAATGATGTGGTGATTGTCGATACGGCAGGACGTCTGGCTGTGGATGAGGAGATGATGAATGAGATTGAAGCCATAAAAAAGGCGATCAATCCGCAGGAAATATTGTTTGTGGTTGATGCAATGACCGGGCAGGATGCGGTGAATACTGCGAAAGAATTTAATGATCGTCTTGATTTTGACGGTGTGGTATTGACTAAGCTGGATGGTGATACTCGTGGTGGGGCGGCTCTGTCTATTCGTTCTGTTGTAAGTAAGCCTATCAAATTTGTGGGTACCGGTGAAAAAATGGATGCGCTTGATGTGTTCCATCCGGAACGTATGGCCGACCGTATTTTGGGTATGGGTGATATTGTGTCGTTGGTAGAACGTGCACAGGAACAATATGACGAAGAAGAAGCCCGCCGCATACAGAAGAAGATTGCTAAGAATCAGTTTGACTTCAATGACTTTATATCTCAGATACAGCAGATCAAAAAAATGGGTAACATCAAGGATTTGGCTGCAATGATACCGGGGATGGGTAAAGCCTTGAAAGATGTTGAAATAGAAGATGATGCGTTTAAAAGCATAGAAGCAATTATTTATTCTATGACTCCTTATGAACGTGCTAACCCCAGTGTGTTGAACGGTAGCCGTAAGCAGCGCATTGCCCAAGGTAGTGGTACAACGATAGTTGATGTAAACCGTTTGTTGAAGCAATTTACGCAAACAAGCAAGATGATGCGTGCGGCAACACTGAACCATGGTAAACTGAAATTTGGAAAAAGAAGATAAAAACAAACTCTGATAATGAGTTGATTTTTTTTTGAATATAATAGCTATTCTGTTGATGGTGAGTTGATTGTTTATCTGTTGGTGAGGTGAAGCCGATTTGCAGATGAAATGAGGATTTTGTTTATATAGTTCTTTTTTTTAATTTTACGTATTGACATAATACTAAAATAAATGAAGAAGTATTTTTATTCGGACGGTACAAATAGTTTTGGTCCCTTTACTTTAGAGGAGCTGAAGCTTGAAAATATTCAGCGTGATACCTTAATCTGGTATCAGGGAATGAAAGAGTGGGCTAAAGCAGAGGCGGTGTCTGAGCTTGCCGAACTATTTGAATTGGTTCCTCCTGTTATCAAAAGAGGAACTGCTACAGCAGGACAGAGTTCTGCTGCTCGTCCTGTATCTCCTCAATCTCTTCCTAAAAGTTGGTTGGCAGAATCTATATTGGTAACTCTTTTTTGTTGCATGCCTTTTGGTATTCCAGCTATAGTAAATGCAGCGAAAGTAGAGTCCCGTTTTTATGCCGGAGACTTTGAGGGAGCAACGTTAGCTTCAGCCAATGCAAAAAAGTGGACGGTGCTTAGTTTTTGGTTAGGCTTATCTTGCATTTTACTCTATATCCTTTTTTATGTTTTGGTGATAGTGGTTGGTGTGTTCTCAAGTTGGGGGATTGATACATCCTTTTTGTAATAAATTGATTAATCTTAAGTCTATATAATATGGAAGAAAATGAATGTGATTTGAAAGTTCAGGATGAAAGTCAGGTCGAAACGGAAAAGAGTTCCGGAATGCCTCCTAAAACCTGGTTGGCGGAATCTATTTTAGTAACAATATTTTGTTGTTTGCCTTTTGGTATAGCAGGTATCGTGAATGCATCTAAAATAGAGTCTGCATTTTATGCGGGGGATGAAGCATTGGCTGAAGAATATTCCAAAAAAGCCAAAAAGTGGGTTCTGTGGAGTTTTTGGTTGGGTATTCCTTTAGATATCCTTATTGTGATAAGGTCTTTTATGGTTTACTAAAATGTTTTTATGAATTTTTGGTAGCTAAAAAATTTTGTTAGGATTTCTAATTTTTAGATAATGATATCGGTATATATTCTTTTACTATGCCGTTTTGTTATTTTATAATGGTTGATTAATTTTAAATCTATACAATCATGGACGAAAACATTCAGTTGCAGCCGGAAGAGCAAAATAGTTTAAATAAGGTACCTCCTAGGACTTGGCTGGTAGAATCTATTTTAATAACTGTTTTTTGTTGTTTGCCTTTTGGTATTATTGGCATTGTAAACGCGTCAAAAGTAGAATCGCGTTTTTATGCCGGTGATATAGATGGAGCTAATCGGGCTTCTTCCGATGCAAAGACATGGACCTCGTGGGGACTTGGTACCGGATTGGTTGTTTATCTTATCGTAGGTATCATGATATTGATTGGCGGTGTTTTGTAATTTGCCTGTCAAATATAATTTGTAAATAGTGGTTTGCAGGAGGAATATAATAAAATGGAGTCTCATTTTGGCAGCCATTGTTGCTTTAGTATTGGTTTATAAATTATTCAATCCTGTAAATTCCCTTTATTTCCCGAAATGTCCGGTAAAGGTTCTGACTGGACTGGATTGCCCGGGATGCGGATCGCAGCGAGCCATTCATTATTTGTTGAATCTGGATGTTGTACAGGCTTTTAAAATGAATGCCTTGCTTGTGTTGGCAATACCTTATGTGATAACCAATTTTGTGTTTGATCTGGTAAAGGAACCCGGCCCGAAGCTGCAAAAATGGAGAAAGAGGCTGTTTGGAGAGAAGGCCATTTATTTTATTCTGATTGTCATTACCGTATACACGGTGTTGAGAAATATATTATAAAGAAAAAACGGAAAATATATGTCATACACATTAATTGATGGAAAAGCAATAGCCGATCAGGTAAAGGCGGAAATTGCTGAAGAAGTAAAACAAATGCTGGCTGAGGGAAAAAAACGTCCGCATTTAGCTGTGATTATTGTGGGTCACGATGGGGGTAGCGAAACCTATGTTGCCCATAAAGTGAAATCATGTGAACAAGTAGGTTTTACTTCTACTAAAATTGCATTTGAAGATAGCATAACAGAAGATGAACTGTTGGCTAAAATAGACGAACTGAATCAGGATAAAGATATTGACGGATTTATCGTACAGTTACCTCTTCCTAAACATATTTCGGAACAGAAAGTAATAGAAGCCATTGATTACCGGAAAGATGTGGACGGATTTCATCCTATTAATGTAGGACGTATGTCCATCGGGTTGCCGTGTTATGTTTCTGCTACTCCTTCAGGTATTATGGAACTGTTGAAACGTTATAATGTAGAAACTTCCGGAAAAAATTGTGTGGTGATAGGACGTAGTAACATTGTGGGGAAACCGGTAGCTATGCTTATGATGCAGAAAGCGTATCCGGGAGATGCTACGGTGACTGTATGTCATAGCAGAACAAAAAATCTGAAAGAAATCTGTTTACAGGCAGACATCATCATTGCTGCATTGGGAGCTCCTGAATTTCTTACAGGTGAAATGGTGAAAGAAGGTGCGGTAGTTATTGATGTAGGTACTACTCGTGTACCTTCGGATAAAACAAAAAGCGGTTTCCGTTTAAGCGGAGATGTGAAATTTGATGAAGTGGCTTCTAAATGTTCTTATATTACTCCGGTGCCGGGTGGTGTAGGGCCGATGACTATTGTGTCCTTGCTGAAAAATACTTTACTCGCAGCTAAAGGCGAAATTTATTAATTGTTTTTTTAGAAAAGTAAATATGCCTGTTTTTTATGCTCCTGATATTTTGCAGCAAGCTGTTCTTCCGGAAGAAGAATCATTGCATGCAGTCAAGGTGCTACGTCTGAAAACAGGAGATGAAATATCTGTTGTGGACGGGATTGGCGGGTTTTATCGTGCCCGTATATCCCGTCCTCATATGAAACATTGTGAGGTTGAAATTATAGAACGTTTATCTGAAAAAGATAAACGAGATTATAGGCTGCATGTTGCGATAGCCCCCACAAAAAATATAGACCGCCTGGAGTGGTTTATAGAAAAAGCAACGGAAATAGGAATTGACGAAATTACCCCCTTGCTGACGCATCATTCAGAACGAAAAATAATTAAACCGGAGCGTTTGGAAAAAATTATCGTTTCAGCTTCAAAGCAATCATTAAAATCTTTTTTCCCGGTATTGAACCCTTTGACCTCTTTTTCCGATCTGCTTAAGAAGCAGGCAGCGACACAGCGTTTTATAGCCCATTGTTATAATGGTGACAAGAAGCTGTTGCAACATGTTTGCAATAAAGGCGGAGAGGTGTTGATCCTGATAGGTCCGGAAGGCGATTTCAGTGAAGAGGAAGTGCAACAGGCTCTTGCCTCAGGATTTGTGCCGGTAACTCTGGGTGACAGTCGTTTGCGTACAGAAACAGCCGGTGTTGTGGCTGTAGCTACGGTACAGTTTGCGAATCAGCAATAATTCTTCTCCTTTTCAGAAAAATCTTCTTTGAATAGGTAGTTTTCTACATTCTTCCTTTTTTACGGTTTTTTATGGATGTAATATCATTAAAATTAGTAATTTTGTCAGATGTTTAATGACATAATTGCAGAATATTTTGTTCTGTTTAATAATATGATAAATCCTAACCCTTTTTATTTCTAAATTTGGAATTATGCAAAATGCTGAGATACAAGCTGTAAAACAACGATTTGGAATTATAGGAAATTCCGAGTTGTTAAACAGGGCTATTGATATTGCTGTACAGGTGGCGCCGACCGATTTATCTGTTTTAATAACCGGAGAGAGTGGAGTCGGTAAGGAAAATTTTCCGCAGATAATACATCATTACAGTCATAGAAAACATGGGCCGTACATCGCAGTGAACTGTGGGGCGATACCGGAAGGAACAATTGATTCCGAACTTTTTGGACACGAGAAAGGCTCATTTACTGGAGCTACGGCTGATCGTAAAGGTTATTTTGAGGTGGCTGACGGAGGAACTATTTTCCTGGATGAGGTGGGAGAATTGCCGCTTTCTACCCAGGTAAGGCTGTTGAGGGTACTTGAAACAGGTGAATTTATAAAGGTAGGTTCGTCTAAAACATTAAAAACGAATGTCCGGGTTGTTGCTGCCACCAATTTGAATATGCCGCAGGCTATTCGTGAAGGACGTTTTCGTGAGGATCTTTATTACAGATTAAATACAGTTCCTATTCTTATACCCCCGTTGCGTGATAGAAAAGATGATATTGTGTTGTTGTTCCGTAAATTTGCTGCAGATTTTGCAGAAAAATACAATATGCCTCCGGTACGTTTAACGGATGATGCAAAAAATCTCTTGACAAATTATTATTGGAATGGTAATATTCGTCAATTGAAAAATATTACAGAACAAATATCTGTAATAGAGCAGAAACGGGAAATAGATTCTTCTACTTTGAGGATTTATCTTCCTCAGGAAGATATGGAACGTTTGCCGGCACTACTTTCTTCCAAACATGATCAGAAAACCTTCAGCAATGAAAGGGAAATTTTGTATCAGGTACTTTTTGATATGAAAAAAGATATGAATGACCTGAAAGCATTGGTTCATGATATCATTGGAGGTCAGCATGTAGATGTGAAACGGGACGAAATTCATTACCCGGCTTCTATATTGAACCCTGATGAAACTTTGATCCCATCCCGGGGACAGATTGATTTTGTCCCGGAAAAAACGGTGGATAATGTAAAACCTTATGTAAATGAGGTGGAAAATTATCATGACGATGTGGAATATCAAGTTGTGGAGGAACAGCAGAAACCGATGACTTTACAGGATATGGAGCGTCAGATGATTATTAAAACTCTGGAAAAACATCGAGGCAGGCGAAAAGCTGCAGCAGAAGAATTGCAGATATCGGAACGTACTTTATATCGTAAAATCAAAGAATACGGAATAGAATAATCAGATATAATTTAATTTCATTAGTTAGTATGAGAGGAATAAAAGTATTGACATTAACCTCTGCGTTAATGTTTTTTATGTTGGCTTCATGTACAGTGTCGTATAAATTCAATGGAGCCTCTATAGACTATAGTAAAATAAAAACGATTTCTATTGCAGATTTTCCCAATATGGCGGAACTGGTATATGCCCCCCTTTCTTCCATGTTTTCAGAAACTTTGAGAGATAAGTTCTCCCGTCAGACCCGGCTTCAACAAGTACGTAGTGGGGGAGATATGGATATTGAAGGTGAAATTACCGGTTATGAAACCACTCCTCTTGCGGTGGCTGAAGACGGTTTTGCCGGTGAAACCAGAATTACCCTGACGGTGAATATCCGCTACACAAATCGGAAAATGCCGGAAGATGATTTTGAAAAACGATACAGTGCTTCTCAGACTTTTGACAGTAATACAATGTTGTCTGATATAGAATCAGAGTTGGTTCAAACCATGATTGATGATATTACAGACCAGATATTTAATGATACGGCAGCGAATTGGTAACATTATTTTATCGTTGTAGTTTTTAATGACACATCAGGAACTTCTCCTTTTATTAAAGAACCCGGAGCAGGTGAGGCCGGAAAATATTGTAGACCTCAAAGAGTTGCAAGAGCAATATCCTTATTTTGTTCCTGCCCGGATGCTGTATCTGAAGGCTCTGCAAAAATCGGGTGATATTCATTTCGAAAGCATACTTTCTCAGGTGGCGATTTATAGTAATGACCGTAAATGGCTTTATTATTTTATTTATCCTCAGGATGAACGGCCTGTCAATGGGGAGAGACGATTACGTGCGAAAGAGCGCTCTGGAGGATATTTTGATATGCTTGAAGCTGTTGAAACGGAAGGAGAAGATGTGAACTTGTCGTTAAAGCAGTTGGCTTTACGTCTGAAAGAAGCTCGTCTGCAGTTATTGCCGACGGAGCCGGTAAAGAGGAAAAATACTGTTGAAAATCAGGAATCTAATGAGCGGGATAAAGCTATTGGGGAAACAGAGCTTCCCCAAAAATATACGCTTGATAATTACGCTGATAAAGTAAAACAATTATTACAGGAAAAAGAGTACGTAAAAGCTCTGGATATATTGAAAGAATTAAATTTGAATAATCCGAAAAAAAGTATTTACTTTGCAGACCAAATTCGATTTATAGAGAAAATTATAGCAAACACAAAAAAATAGACATATTATGTACATTCTTTTAACCATTTTAATTGTAATCGCAGCAGTTTTATTGACATTGTTGGTTTTGGTGCAAAATTCAAAAGGAGGTGGTCTCGCTGCTGGTTTTTCTTCTTCTAACCAGGTATTGGGCGTTCGTAAAACTACTGACTTCTTGGAAAAGGCAACCTGGGGTTTAACCGCTTTTATTGTTGTCCTTTCTGTATTTGCAGCTAGCATGCATCCATATTCAGAAACTGGAAGTGGTGTGAAATCAGAAGTACAGCAACAATATCAGGAAAAAATGCAGGAAGTACCGGGTGCAGTAGTCCCTGGATTTGGTGAATTCTCAGAAGAAGAGGTAGCTGAATAGAAAAACAATAAAAAATAACAGGAGCGCATCAAAATATTATTGTTTTGATGCGCTTTTTGTTTGTAATAATGTATTATCTTGCATTTGTTTTTAATTTATTTCAATTAATAAAGAAGTGCATTTTGTAGATATTATAGAATATCTGGGAGCTTTTGCTTTTGCTATAAGCGGCATACGTTTGGCTTCAGCGAAGAGCTTTGATTGGTTCGGAGCTTATGTAGTCGGATTAGTTACGGCCATAGGTGGAGGTACGCTTCGTGATGTCCTATTGGGAATAACTCCTTTCTGGATGTCTCAACCGGGTTATTTAGTCGTTACGGCAGCCGCATTATTATGTGTTATTCTTTTTAGCCGATATCTTGTCCGTTTGAATAATACTTTTTTTATTTTTGATACTATTGGACTGGGGCTTTTTGTCGTTGTAGGTATAGAACGTACCTTAATGGAAGGCTATACCTTCTGGGTGGCTATTACTATGGGCATGATAACCGGTTCGGCAGGAGGAATAGTGCGTGATATATTAATAAATGAAGTCCCTTTGATCTTTAGAAAAGACGTATATGCAATGGCATGTGTTGTAGGAGGAATAGTATTTTGGGTTTGCTCAAAAATAGGTTTGTCTAATATCTCCATTCAGCTTATTTCAGCTTTTGCCGTGATTTTAGTTCGTGTCTTGGCTGTGAAATTTCATATCAGTTTTCCTGTGTTAAGAGGAGATGAAAATGATCATCCGGATGAAATGTATAAATAGGGATAGTAAAGAAGAATTATTTTTATTTAAAATAGATTGTAATTATGTTGCAAATTGATGATACGTTGATAAGTCTGGATCTCTTTGATCAGTGTTTTTTGTGCGATTTGTCTGCTTGTAAAGGAATCTGCTGTATTGAAGGCGATGCCGGAGCACCTTTGGAAGAAGATGAAATTTCTGTGATAGAAGAGCTTCTGCCTGTTATCTGGGATGATCTTTCAGAATCGTCGAAAGAGCTAATACGCAAGCAAGGGGTATTTTATATTGATGAGGACGGAGAACCGGTGACGTCCATCGTAGATGGGCGTGAATGCGTGTTTACGTATACAGATGAAGATGGTATTTGTAAATGTGCTATTGAGAAAGCATATAGGGAAGGTAAAACTGATTTTTATAAACCGATATCCTGTCATTTGTATCCGGTGAGAGTTCAGAAATATCATGATTTTTCAGCTGTGAATTATCATCGTTGGAATGTATGTAGCGGAGCTTGTGTATTGGGAGCAAAAAAACAACTTCCTGTATATAAATTTCTGAAAGAACCTTTGATACGGAAGTTTGGTGAAGCCTGGTATGAGCAAATGGAAATTGCGGCGATAGAACTGAAAGATATGCGCAGATAACAGTAGATTTTGATAGCACATTAAAAGGATCCGTTTGTTAAAAATAGGTGCCTGTCTGCTTGGAAAACTAATATTCTGGTTGTCAAACGCTAGACATTCCAGGATTATTTTTATCTTTGTGAATAACTTTAAATCATATCCATCTACTGCAAATGAAAACACGTCTTTGTTATACCATTTGTTTCCTGTTTCTATTCTCTTTTTTGGGGAGTGTTTCTGTTCGTTCTCAATCCAAAGAACAGTTGACCAATCTTCCTACTTTTTACATAACCACGGATGATGGGCTCCCTATAACTTCAAAAACAACCTATAAAACCGGAGATTTACTTGTTGTAAGTTCCGATCCTTCGGAAGAATTGTCTATTGGCATCAATATCCGTGGTCGGGGAAATTCCACGTGGGGACACAGCAAGAAGCCGTATCGTATGAAGCTGGATAAAAAAACGCAACTGTTGAATTTACCGGCTAAAGAAAAAGATTGGGTGTTGTTGGCGAATGCTTTGGATAATAGTTTGATTCGGAATGCACTTGCATTCAAGATTGGTGAAATATTGGAGATGGAGACCAATCCTTCTGTCCGTTTCGTGGATATTTACCTGAATAATTCCTATGTGGGTAACTATATGGTGACAGATCAGGTTGAAGTAGGATCTGCGAACAGGGTACCTGTGGAAAAGCAGGAAAATTATTATGAAACGGGTTTGATGGTGACCGGTGGGTATTTGCTTGAAATAGACGGATTCCGGGATGGGAATCTGCTCCGGAATACAAAAGTACCTATTGTAGTGAAGTATCCTAAAGAAGATGAGATAAATACTGCTCAGTATAACTATATTCAAAATTTTATAACTGATTTTGAACTTCGTTTGTTTGGAACTAATTTCAAACACAATACGCTGGGATACCGTGCGAAAGTTGATACTGCTTCATTGGTGAATTGGTATATCGCATGTGAACTTACGGCAAACCGGGATGCTTTCTGGCAGACATACATTTATAAAAAACGGGGAATTGATAAACTCTTTTTCGGGCCATTGTGGGATTATGACCGTGTGGCTTTTCTAAGCAGTGATGTTACGAAATGGATGCGTGAAAGTGCTTATGAACCCCGGCAGTGGGTTGAGCAATTTTGGAGAGATGAATGGTTTCAGGAAGCAGTGTGGAAAAGATGGAGAGAACTTCTTGGTAAGGATATTTATCAGGAGTTAGCAGCTTATCTGGATGATCTGGAGGTTTTGCTGGAAGAATCTTTTCAGGAGAATAATGAGCGTTGGAGTCTTTCTCATGACCTTGGATACAATGTTGCAGCTTTGAAATCTTTTCTGAAAGCACGAATTGATTTTATGACCACAGGTCTGTATATGCCGGGAGCTTTTGTTCCGGAAGAAAAATATTATAATATATCTAATGTTAAAACAGGAACTTATCTGACTGCAGAAGAGTCTGCTTCCGGATTTGATAATGATTCTACTGTTTTGTGGGCACTGTTGTCTGATCAGGAAAATGAAAAACAACAGTGGTATTTTGCTCCGGTATCAGATGGTTATTACCAAATTGTGAATAGAAGTACAGGGCGAGCTATCTGTAGCAATGGGCGGGGAGTTGCCGGGCATGGGAAAAAATTGAAATTGGCTGATGTTAATAATAAAGATGATTACCAGTTGTGGAAAATTGCAGAGATTGAAATCTCCAGTGTGTTTGGGTTAGAGAATAAGGGATCTGGTTATGTTATGGCCAATTTAGGTGGACTTCCTGATAATGGAGCACGTGTTGTAGAGTGGAGTAACGATATTTATAATAATGTAAACCAGCAATGGAGTCTGAAAGCTACTAAGTTGCCTCCGACTACAGGTTTGTGTTCGGATTTAGAGCTTAATGATTTTAGTGTGTATCCGAATCCGGCACAAAATTATGCTTTCGCTCAAATATATCTTCAGACTCCGTCTGATGTCGTGCTTTCGATTGTGGATATGTCAGGAAAATTGCTTCATAAAGCTTCTTACTATTCTATATATGGAGACCAGACATTAGATTTGCCAGTCAGTGAACTTCGTTCCGGTGTTTATTTTGTGGTAGTGAATGTGGCGGGGGCAAAACCAATTACTCAGAAATTAATCGTATATTAATATTAGATACTTATTATTGATGGAATAAAAAAATAGTATTCTTTTTATTCCATCAATAATAAGTTTTTTAGTAAAAAAGGACGGTACAGTATAAGAGGGGATAGTCAATTTTTCGCTCATTCCTGATTTTGTTTTTCCCTTTTTTCTTAAGTAAATAAGCCAAATTCAGCAGTCATTGCTTTGCTTTCAGCGTTTGGTTTCAGGAGAGATAAAAAAAGAGCTATGGATAATTGGTTGGTAATAAGGGCGGTTGTAAAGAAGTTCCGTATTTAAGTCAAAAATAGTGATAAAAAAGTTTGTGTATAATAAAAAAAAACGTAATTTTGCAACCGCTTTCGAAGGAGAGCCGATATGAAGAAAAACTTGGATAGAGAGCCGCAGTAAGCTTTAGAAAAAACGATCAAAAAAAATTCAGATTTTTTTGTTGGAATAAAAAAAACGCTTACCTTTGCAGCCGCTTTCGAAGGAGAGTCAGAGTGAAGGATAATACTGATAAA
>JAEWAN010000034.1 GCA_023391625.1 Bacteroidota bacterium
AAAAAGGAACTTATAAAGTACATATACTATTACAATAATGATAGAATCAAACTGAGGCTAAAAGGAAAAAGCCCGGTGCACTACCGAGCTTTATTCCTGGCTAAATCCGCCTCGTTATTATGATAAACCGTCCAACTTTTGGGGGGCATATCAATTAATGGTTTCTATATTTTTGTTGTCAAACTTAGCAAGTCTGCCTTGGAGGTTGTACAGTTCTATTCCTGTTATCGCTTTTTCCTTGTCAGACTGAATATTGATGAATTCTTTGCATGGATTAGGATAAATGTGTAAGTTTTCATCAGTGATATCATTAGTTTTAAGAGTTAAAAGCCAGGAGTTGTGTTTTAAAAATCCTAGATAAAGTTTTCCTATCCTTTGAAGCTCGTCTTGAATGACAGTGGTGTAATAGCTCAAATTACGTTCTCCGTATAAATACCATTTAAAATAGTCTTTGTCGTTATTTTTATTGTAATCATATAGAATCATACTGTCGGTTTCGCTAATCCAGACTGGGGTGCGACTAGCATCGAACCAACCGCCGGGTTCTGTGGTTAAAAAACTTTTTGATCGCATACTATCTTGAAATACTTCTTTGTCCCAACTTATTTTTATTGGGAAATTTTTACAAATTATATCTAATGCTAATACTCTTGAATATTCAGCTCCTCTTGAGTCTGCGTATTTTACTTTAGTTCTGTATGTCGCTATTCTATCGCCGTAATTTTCTTTTACATCCGATATTCCGATAAAAAAAGTCGTGTCAATATTTTCATAGAATACGTTGATTTCTCCTAAATTTTTATTAAGGGCGTCAGCTCTAGCTCGATTTGAATATCCTACTGTGATGGTGTCTTTGTTTCCTACAGCATCTTGGAAATATAGTTTTGTCGAAAAATCGGTCATAGGTTCAGCGTGGCTTAATAATGCGGTTGCCGTGAAAAGAAAAGTAGTTAATGTTTTCATGGTTGTAATTTTATTCGGTTAATATCATTCTTTTAACATCTATCTCCATTCCGTCTGCAATTAAAGCATATAAATAAATGCCTGCCAAAAGTTCGTAACCGGATATAATCAAGGTGTTTTTTCCACGTTCGTTAAGTTTGATTTGTTTAAGTTGTTTTCCTTGCAGATCGTAAAAGCATAATGATGCACTTCATAATAGTATTATTTATAATGCTTGTTGTGCAATATAAAAATAATAGTTAAAATATGAAATTATTTATATACAAATAATTTTGATAGTTCTTTGTATTAATGCGGCAGCTAATATAAAATAGTGAAAGTTGTGACATGTATTTTTTGCTTTTATTCAATCTTTAATAGCTGTAAAAACATCGCATTAAAATAGTGTGTAAATAAAAGGCTTACAGGTAAGCAAATTAATTTGCTTACCTGTAAGCCTTTTATGGTTGATTTATAAATAGCTATTGTTAAATAGGAAAACTTAAGGTTTTATTTACAGCCTTTTATAAATTGTATTTCCCTTTTTTATTGTTTCCAGGATAGTTATATTTTTTATTTCAGACTGATTTATTTTGACTGGATTTTTATCTAATATAACGAAGTCGGCAATTTTGCCTGGCTCTACGCTTCCTCTGTCTGTTTCCTGGTAGTATTGCTTAGCACCGTTGATTGTAACCATTCTTATTGCATCCATGGGGCTTACTGCATATTGTTGACCTATAGCTTGTCCACTGCTGGTTGTTCGGTTTACTGCGTTGTGTATGCTGAATATCATATTGGGTGGTACAACCGGTGAATCCTGATGGATGGTTATATTCAGGTCTCTTTTTAGCGCGGAACTTAATGGACTGATTCGCTGTCCGAGTTCAGGACCAAGAATGGATGATAGGTAATAGTCTCCCCAGTAATAGGTGTGGTCATGAAAGAAAGATGGATTTATACCCAATTTTTCGGCTTTATCCAGTTGCTCTTCTGTAATTGTTTGTGAATGAATAAGGGTTGGCATAAGATTTTTGGAAGCTCCGGTTGTCTGCATTGCCTTTTCATATTGTTCCAGAAATTGTTCTATGGCTGCGGAGCCATTTGTGTGGGCAATAACCTGATAGCCGCTATTTAGGCATGTTACTAACTCATTATATAACGCTTCGTCTGTCATTTGAGGGAATCCGTTGTAATCGGAAGCTTTCCCTTCAGGTACGACATAATAGGGTTGGAGCAACCATGCTGTTTTGGCTTGCGGTGAGCCGTCGAGAAATAATTTTACTCCGGCTATTCTCAATCCGTTTACATATTCAGTTTCCCTGCTTGGGGCAGGCATATTTTCTTTGGGTCCGTAGCTGTTGATATCAATGATTAATGAATCACCTTCTGCTACTATTTTCTTTACGCTTTCTGCTATAGTACTGCCAGCCCCGTCCTGAGCTGTGGTGATTCCCATGCTGGCGTACACACGCATTGCGTTTCGCAGGATGTCTTCATCCGGGGGGATATTGGTTTTGCTATTGTCCATTAATATATTCGGATCATAATAAAGTCTGAAATAAGCTTCTTCCTCTAATAATCCGTTCGGTTTCCCGTCCGGGTATTTGCCAAGTAACTTATTGTATTTTTTTAGGTTGGGGTTACCTTGTTTATATCCAAGTATTTCCAGTCCTTTCGTGTTTACTACAGCTACATGATTACTCATGTGGATGATGCAAATCGGAACATCGGATGAGATTTGGTCTAAATCAGTCGAAGTGGGATTTTCTGCATTAGGAAATGCAGTGTTGTCGTACCCATTACCTATAAACCAATCTCCTTTTTGATATGTGTTGTTTGCTTTTGAATGTTCATACCATTTGTTAAATTCCTTTTGACCGTAGGCAATCAGTGTTTCTTTAGAAACTACTCCTTGTGCAGGAGAGAAATCCGGGAACTTTGTTACTTGGTTGATGTGGCTGTGTGAGTCTATAAAACCGGGAAGCATGGTTTTACCTTCAAGATTTATTAGTTGAGTTGTTTTGATTTTGTTTTTGAGCAGCTCTTTGGATTTGTCTACGGCTATTATCTGCCCGTCACCAATGAGCACGGCTTCGGCAAATGGTTGTTTGTCATTCATGGTTATAATATCTCCATTGTAGTAAATGGCGGTTTTTTTATAGCCGGAAAGGTCTGTTTGTGGATTTGTACCACAGCCTGCTAACGTTAGGAGTGAGATGAATAGAAATAAAATTTTTTTCATTGTATTTTGTTTTTCTGGTTAATAAAATGGAAGAATATATGTTTTTTTATTTAACAATAAAACTCCAGAAGATGTTTATGAGTAATGATGTTTTGTTTTAATAAATTGTGATTTTTTTGTTTTATGATTTAGGTGTTTTTTAATAATATGGTTGTATATTGTGATTTTTGTTGTGTAAATTGTGTATTTATTTGTAATAATATGTGAATTTTTCAGTATTTTTATTATTTTTGAGTGTTAACTTTAATTGTAAATATTATGAGAAAACTAACACTTTTTGTTGTTGCTTTATTTGCAACGAGTATGCTTTCTGCACAGTTGAGAATTGGTAAAGATGGTCGAGCACATCTTGGGTATAATGGAGGATATCCGGAACTCCGCTTAGGAAGTTATTATGCTTCCGGAGAGGATAACGGCGAATGGGGTTTGGAAGTAATGTATAATGGTTTTAATCTTTATAAACCTTATCCAAGCCCTAATGCTGGGAACTATTATTTCTATGTTTCACGTACCGGACTTGTTGGTATGGGAAAAGATCCGGGGTATAAACTTGATGTGAATGGAGACATCTGTACCCGAGGGCGTTTTTTAGAATTATCTGATGAAAGACTAAAATCAAATATCGCTCCATTAGACGGATACACAGACCGTTTGTTAAGCTTACAGCCCAAAACTTATTTTAAAAAGCTTCCTCCTGTTGAAATAGATACTGTTAAATTTCCAAATGCGATAACTGTACCTAATGCAATAGCAGAACAAGGTGAAATAGAATTTGGATTTCTTGCTCAAGAACTAAAAAATTATTTTCCTGAGCTTGTTGATCAGGATAAGGATGGATATTACACGATTAATTATATCGGTTTAATTCCTGTAATTGTGGAAACCCTCCAAAAGCAACAAGAAACCATAGACTATCTGATTAGCCAAAATAGCAACAGGCAAATGGTTCAGAATGCTATTAGCAACATGGAGAGTTTCGCTGCCAATGATGTAGCCCGTTTGGAGCAAAATATCCCTAATCCATTTTCCACCATAACCGAAATAAAGTATTATTTACCGGAGGGTGTAACTACAGCATATTTAATTATATATGATATGCAGGGGAAACAATTAAAACAAATTCTTTTGAAAGAAAGAAAGGATGGTTCACAGATTATATCCGGTTCTGAATTTGGTCCGGGCATTTACTTGTATGCCTTACTTGCCGATGGAAAAGAAGTGGATATAAAAAGAATGATATTAACCCAGTAAATAAAAAGTATTATGAAAAAGATATTATATTTACTTTTAGGTATCTTGGGGTACTTGGGGTCGGTTAATATGTATGCACAAGATTTTGTTTGCGATATGCCAACACCAGATGATACAAGTCTTAAAGGTAGAGCTGCACAAAATCCCCATGGAGTTAAATGGGAAGAGTATGATGGATATGATTGTACGGATACTCCTATTAGAGTATTAAGAGTGACTTTTCACGTACTTCAACATTCAACAGACAAATCCCGCAGTTTTCAACAAGACAACGCTGAAGATATGGAATATTTGAATGAAACTCTTATTAACTGGTTGAACTATAATGTGGCTAATAATCCTGTAATGGATCAGGAGCCGGAATTAGCAGACCATCATGAAGATGTACGTATCCGCTTTGAAAAAGTAGGATTATTTTTCTGGAAAGAAGATGATTATGATAATAAATATAAAGATAGTAAGGTTATTATAAATAAAGTATATAATGGAAAAATTTATGAATACTTTAATGATTATCTTTATGATAAATATGTGAAAGACAAGACCAGTGTTAAATACAAAGATAATTCCCTTCATGTATTCTTTTGTAGTGATATTGCTACAGATGGAAAAATTCGAGATGCAGGTGGCCATGGCAAATATTATGGTTTACCTATCATTATGGAAAACATACATTACGAATATCCTCTTACAATTGTGTTACATGAAATAGGTCACAACTTAGGCTTATATCATTCTTATGGAAATTTCAATGATTCAACTGGAGTATACGAAGGAACCGATGATCATTGCTTTGATACTCCTCCGACCAAACCTTGCTGGGATCTTGCGAACTGTGGTGGAGAGACACCATCCAACAATGTTATGGGATATAGTGGAATGCAAAAAGCATTTACACAATGCCAAATTAATATTGTACATTTCGTATTAAATAGTGATTACCCTGTAAGTAAAGCATTAGTCAACAAAGCCATACCACCTCAATCCAATGTGATATTTAAAACTGTAAGCAATTTAATTTGTCAAAACAGAGAAGGTCGGTATGAATTGGCTCTACCATTCGGTACGACAGTAGAATGGTCGAAAGTAAGCAGTGCCAATAACTTGGCATTAAGACCGCATAAGCAATACTGTATTGCCAGAGTAACAAGTGATGTCTGGTATACCGGAAATATTATTTGTGATTTGGGGTTCGGGACAAATCCAATACAATTTAAAATTCCTATCTGGATAAATGATCCCGGCAGCACTCGAAATATGAAACTGTCCGGCTCATTAAAAGGCAATGCCAAAGGGAAATCATTAGTTACCAATTCAACAACAAAATTGGCAGCTAAACAAAATGTTTTTTGGCTCTACAAAGATTCTGTTGTTATAAACCCTGACTTTGAAACTGAACTGGGATATGATTTTGAAATAAAATTAGAAGACCCACCATGTCCATAATTTAATAGTTTATACTTATAAATAAAAATCATACATTATGAAAACACTTAAATCTATAGCATTAACACTAATCTGCATACTTAGTATGCAGATTAGTATGGCTCAAAAAAGGTCTTATCCGGAAGTTGGAGCTATATGGTATTATGGCTGGAGAACATGGAGGGGATCTGTTGGTTATTATACCATTGAAGTGACAAAAGATACTATTATTCTGGATAAAACCTGTTTTGAATTTAGAACCAGAGAGTATTGGGAACCAGAGTCTTTTTCAGAAATATCCAAGAGATATGTGTTATATGAGGACAATAAAATATATCAGTATCATGATGGTCAATTTTATTTGTTGTATGATTTTAATGTAGAAAAGGGAGATACAATCTACACTTCCATTGTTTACAATGAATTTAGTTGGCCATCCCCAGAACCGATATTAGATATAGCTTTGGAGGTAAAAGATGTAGGAGAAATAGAAATTGACGGAGAGAAATTAAAAATATATACGGCTGATTTAACAGAAGAATACAAAGAAAAATATCAATATCCTTTTTTCCGTTTTCACTATTATACAGCAACTGAAAATATAGGAGGCTCAAACTATTTTTTTCCTTATTTCAGTTACGGTGCAGATGATGCGACCAATTATCCTAATGGGTTAAGATGTTATATCAATGGAGATTTTCAAAAGAAATCATCAACAATGGACTGTGAATATTACGAGGCTCCACGCCCTTATCCTCCCATTATTATAGGTGTAGATGAATATGCAGATAATCCCATAAGTTTTGCCTTAAACAATCAAAATATCATAGTTTCCGGAATAGAATCCCCTGCAGACTATACGTTAACCCATGCCAATGGGAATACTGTAAAAAGCGGAAAGCTTGGTGCGGAAACGATTGATATTTCCGGACTTCCAGCAGGAATGTATATACTTACTATATATACAGCTGAACAACCGGTTTCCTATCGTTTTGTAAAACAATAAATTTTTTAGCCATGAAAACACTTAAATCTATTGCGTTAGTATTTATCTGTATACTAAGTATGCAGATAAGTTTGGCTCAAAAAAGATCTTATCCGGAAGTTGGAGCTATATGGTATTATGGCTGGACATCTTGGGTGGGTTCTGTTGGTTATTATACCATTGAAGTGACAAAGGACACCTTGCTACAAAACAAAAATTGTTTTGAATTCGATGTTAAATTCTTTAGCGATCCAGAATCTTCAGCTAGTATCTCTAAAAAACACATATTGTACGAGGATAATAAAATATATCAATACTATGATGGTCAGTTTTATTTGTTGTATGATTTTAATGTAGAAAAGGGAGATACAATTTATACTTCTATTGTTCGGAATGAGTTTGACTGGCCATCCTCAAAATCAATATTCGATATAGCTTTGGAAGTAAAAGATGTCGGAGAAATGGAAATTAATGGGGAAGTATTAAAAACATATGATGTAGACTTGACTGATGAATATAAAAAACAAAATCCATTTTTCTTTTATTTTCATACCGCTGTTGAAAACCTAGGTAGTTTAAGTTACTTTTTCCCTTTTTTTAAAGATGGTGCAGATGATGCAACTCTTTATCCTGATGGGCTAAGATGCTATATTAATGAGGATTTTCAAAAGGAATCGTCTATAGATTGTGACTATTATTACAAATTTGACCCCATCATTCCCCCCATTATTATAGGTGTAGATGAATATACAGCCAGTCCCATAAGTTTTGCCTTAAACAATCAAAATATCATAGTTTCCGGCATAGAATCCCCTGCAGACTATACATTAACTCACACCAATGGAAATACAGTAAAAAGCGGAAAGCTTGTTGCAGAAACGATTGATATTTCCAGACTTTCAGCAGGAATGTATGTACTTACTATATATACAGCCGAACAACCTGTTTCCTATCGTTTTGTAAAAAGGTAGGTATAAATAGGTGTTTTAATTATTTCCTGAGTATTGTTTCTTAGATTTAATGTAGAGAGGATTTTAGTTATTACTTCAATTTTATATCGTTAGAAGGGGATAGTGAAAACATGAGTTTCATTATCCTTTTATTTTTATTGGGATGAAACTTTTTTGTAATAATTTAATAGCTTGTATAAAAGGGGAGAGGTGAGATTTAATTTATCGTAGATTTGTTGTATAGATAGGTTATTAGGGGTTAGATATGGTGTGATTATTTGTTTATGTTTGTTCTACAGAGTAAAAGGGAATGTAAAAATAAAGAAAGGGTTGTTTTCTCTTTCTTAATCTATGATGTTTTGATGTAGGAGATTCTTGATATATTGTTTTTTAATTTCGATTTTTTGTATGTCTGGTGTTGGTGACCAATTAAATTTTTATATTTGTAATAACAAAAAGTTATTGCGAATGGATTTTAGATTGTCGGTTTTCATATCTGTAGCCCGTAATTTGAATTTTACCCGGGCAGCTAATGAGTTGCACGTGTCGCAACCTGCTATTTCCCGTCATATACAGGAGTTGGAAACAGCTTATCAGACACAGCTTTTTGAACGTTCCGGTGGCAAAATACGTCTGACTCCTTCCGGAGAGGTTTTTCTGAAACATGCAGAGGTTATAATGGAAAATTATAAGGCTTTAAAGCTGGAGATGAATTTGCTGAACGAGAATTTTGCCGGGGAGCTAAGGGTAGGGGCCAGCACTACCATTGCCCAATATGTATTACCGCCAGCCATTGCCCGTTTTATAGCCATGTATCCGGATATACGTTTATCTGTTATAACGGGTAATACGGAACAGATTGAGCAGGCTTTGACTGAACATAAAATTGATGTGGGGTTGATTGAAGGGAAGCATAGGAGACATGATTTGCGTTATACGCATTTTAAGAAAGATGAGTTGGTGCTTGTGACCAATATCCGTAATAAGACGGCAGATGAAGTTACGGTTGAGGATTTATCCTATTTGCCACTGGTATTGCGTGAAACCGGTTCCGGAACATTGGAAGTCCTGGAGGAAGCATTGGCTGTACATGGAAAAAAACTTACTCAGATGAATATCCTTTTACAGCTTGGAAGCACGGAAAGTATAAAACTTTTTCTGGAAAACAGTGCTTCTGTTTTCGCTATTGTTTCCATAGCGGCAGTGTCCCGGGAACTGATGAATAATAAAATGAAGGTTGTGGAAGTAACAGGCCTTGAGTTGGAACGGGAATTTGCATTTGTTACCTCTCTGGGGGCTCAGAATGAACTCCAAAAGTGTTTTGTCCGTTTCTTAATGAATAATCAATAACTTTTTGTTATAGCTTATAAAAAAATTGTATATACAAGCTGCATAGATAGCTTGTACTTTTGTGTAAAAATAATAACAACACAAATGGTACGATTTATTTTTATAGCATTATTTATTGTAAGCGCTTTTGTATCGCCAGCCATAGCGCTTTTTGCAGGAATTGTTTTTTCCTTGATATTCGTAAATCCTTATCCACAGTACAGTCATAAAATATCCAAATACCTTTTGCAGGCCGCTGTGGTTGGGTTAGGTTTTGGAATGAACCTTTATAAGTCATTAGAAGCCGGTAAAGAAGGTATGTTGTTTACCATAATATCCGTTGCCGGGGTAATGATAATCGGTACTTTATTAGGTAAGTTATTCAAGGTTACGCCGAAATTGAGTTACCTGATAGCTTCCGGGACTGCCATTT
The DNA here is from genome assembly GCA_023391625.1 of Bacteroidota bacterium. GTDB lineage: Bacteria > Bacteroidota > Bacteroidia > Bacteroidales > Paludibacteraceae > QVMH01. Next base: position 9,561 of record JAEWAN010000034.1, read on the forward strand.
GCGGAGGAAGTGCTATCGCAGCAGTTTCTCCTATTGTGAAAGCTGATGATAATGAAACATCCATGTCGTTGGCTGTTATCTTTGTCCTGAATGCCATCGCTTTGTTTGTATTTCCGGTTATCGGCCACTATTTAGGGTTGACAGAAGATCAATTTGGATTATGGGCTGCGATTGCTATTCATGATACCAGTTCGGTTGTAGGGGCAGGTGCTGCATATGGACCGGAAGCATTAGCTGTGGCAACAACAGTAAAATTGACCCGTGCTTTATGGATCATTCCTTTGTCACTGGTATCGATGTTGTTTTTCAAGAAAAGCGGAAATAAAGTGTCTATTCCCTGGTTTATATTCCTTTTTATACTTGCCATGATTCTGAATACCTATGTGACTATTCCAGAAGGGTTGCTCCATGTTATAGCCGTGTTGTCACATAAATTTCTTTCCATGAGTTTGTTTCTTATCGGTACATCTTTATCTATAGCGGCAATTAAAGCTGTTGGATTTAAGCCGATTCTGCTGGGAGTTATATTATGGGTCACTATTTCGTTGACTACTTTATTGATAGTATAATATGAAAGCCGTTTTTGAGATGTAAAAATTCTGGAAATAAGCGTGTGTATGAAGAACTATTTCTTGGGGATTTTGTTTTAACTTATAAAGTAAATAACTAAAAATGAAATCAATATGAAAACTATCACATCAGAAAAACTTACTATTGTAGGGGCGGCGGGCATGATTGGTTCCAATATGGCACAGTCTGCCATACTTATGGGGCTTTCTTCTAATATTTGTTTATATGATCCTTATGCCAAAGGCTTGAAAGGGGTGGCGGAAGAATTGCTTCAATGTGGTTTTAAGGGCATTAATATTACTTATACCGATAGCATGGAGGAAGCCTTGAGAGGTTGTAAATATGTGGTGAGTTCCGGAGGCGCAGCTCGGAAAGAAGGTATGACCCGTGAAGATTTGTTGAAAGGTAATGCTGAAATTGCCATTCAGTTCGGCAAGGATATCAGAGCATATTGTCCGGATGTGGAGCATGTGGTGGTTATATTTAATCCGGCAGATATTACAGGTTTATTGGTTTTGCTTTATTCCGGTTTAAAACCTTCACAGGTGACTACGCTTGCTGCTCTTGACAGTACCCGGCTGCGAAATGAATTGGCTAAATTTTTCCAAATAGACCCGGATAAGGTGAATAATTGCCGGACTTACGGCGGACACGGAGAACAAATGGCGGTTTTTTCGTCCACGGCTACCGTGGATGGCAAACCTTTAAATGATTTGATCGGCACTTCACAACTGACAATAGAACAATGGGAAGATATTAAGCAGAAAGTGGTTCAGGGTGGTAAAATGATTATGGATTTGCGTGGACGGACTTCTTTTCAAAGTCCTTCATACTTGTCGCTTGAAATGATAAGAGCTGCTATGGGAGGTGAAAGTTTTGACTGGCCGGTAGGAACTTATGTGTCTAATCAGGAGTATGACCATATTATGATGGCTATGGAGACTATACTGGACAAGACTGGAGTGCATTATAAAAATGTACAGGGGACGAAGGAAGAACATGAAGCATTGAATGAAAGTTATAAACATCTTTGTGCGTTGAGAGACGAGTTAATAGCTTCCGGAGTTATTCCTCCGATAGATGAATGGAAAAAGATAAATCCCAATTTATAAGTAAATAAAGTGATAAATAGAAATAGCGGTATAATCGTGAGATTAGGCCGCTATTTATTTTATAGTCAGGTTTAGAGTTTAGAATTTCCAGCCTTTAACACGCTGTTGTTCATCCCAGAGGGATTTGTAAAGTCCGTTATTTTTTAATAGTTCCGAATGTTGCCCTTCTTCTGCTACATGACCTTTATCTATGACTATGATTTTATCCGCATTACGTATTGTATTCAGGCGGTGTGCTATAACTATTACCGTTTTATTACGTACCAGGTCATTAATGGCTTGCTGGATGTATAATTCGTTTTCCGGGTCGAGTGAAGCCGTGGCTTCGTCCAGCAAAACGATCGGGGCATCTTTCAGCATAGCTCTGGCTATGGATATTCTTTGTTTTTCACCGCCGGATAACGTACTGCCTCCTTCGCCTACCATTGTGTCATATTTGTCCGGCAACGTTTCAATAAAGTCGTGGCATTGAGCTTTCTTCGCAATGGCAATAATTTCTTCGCGTGTTGCGTTTTCTCTGCCTATCCGTATATTATTGTATATCGTATCATTAAACAGATAGACATCCTGAAAAACAATAGATATTTGGGATAATAACTGGTCGGTTGTATAAAGCCGTATGTTTTTTCCTCCTATTCTGATAGCCCCCTGATCTACATCCCAAAAACGGGCTATCAGGCGGGTTATCGTAGTTTTCCCGGAACCGGAAGGGCCAACTAGAGCCGTTAACTGTTGTGCCGGTATTGTGATATCAAGCCCGTTGATTACGTTTACATCGTTATAGCGGAAATGTACATCATTAAATTCAATATTATAATTTTCAAATGTCTGCTCCGCTTTCCCTTCCGGTAGGAGTGGGGCTTTTCTTAGTTTTTCAACACGTTCCACTCCCAGTTGCGTATAGTTCAATTCACCCATAAACATCAATGCTTGTAATAAAGGTTCGTATATACGGGTGCCTATAACGAGGAACATAATGTAAAAGGGCAGGGATAGCTCTCCGGCTGTAAACAAGCTTAGTCCTAATAAAATTATCAGTACCAGTCCGCCGTTCAGTATAATGGACGAAAAAATCATAGTAGGGCCGGAACCGGCTTCCAGACGAATACTGTCGCGCTTCAGATTGCGGAAAGCTTTTTCCAACCGTTCAAATTTTGTGCCTCCGATATTGAATGCTTTGATTAACTTGATACCTTGTATGTATTCTATCATTCTGGAAGCCGTTTCAACTTTCGTTTTTTGCTGTTTAATACCAGTCCGGCGGATAATGTAAGTCGATATTCTTGCCACCGGATAGGCCAGAGGAATAACCAATGCTGCAGCTAACGTTAACTTCCAGTTAAAGAAAGCCAGCATAACCAGTGCTACCACGGGCATGGTAAGTGAGCCTATGAATTGGGGAATAAGGTGAGTGACCAGTGTCTCAATGTTGGCATAATCAGAAACAACATAGGCACCGATGTCACCCGGGTCACGTTTATTGTAAAATCCCATTGGCAATTTGCGCATATGCTCCACAATGTCTTTCCGTCCGTCGGCACAGATTTCATATCCGTCTTCATAAGCAGCAAAATAAGACTTTTTATTAACCCAGGCTAATAAGATGATACAAATCAGAAGCCCTATGCAGGTATAAATAATATAAGTGGTGTTTAAGGTAATATCCGGATTTTGTAAAGGTTCGAATATCAACCATATTATTAATAGCATAAATCCATATGGAGCGCCTCGCAGAAAGTATTCAAGCATAGTCCATCCTATCATAGGGCGTAATCGTTTGGGGTTGCCTAGGGTTGCAGAGTTAAGTATTGTTTTAAATTTCATGTTTGTTATAAATTAAAGAGGTTATAAATTAGTTTTTAGAATTACCTAATGTCCATTCGCGTGATTGTGAGTATGTATCCCACATACGTGCGTAATGTCCTTTTTTGTTAAGCAACTCCTCATGTTTTCCCTGCTCTTCTATTGTTCCGTTGTTTATTAACAGAATCTGGTCGGCATTGGTGATGGTGCTTAGCCGGTGAGCTATAACCAAAACAGTTTTACCTTTGATAAGATGAGAAAATGATTCCAGTATTTTACCCTCATTTTCCGGATCGGCATACGCTGTGGCTTCGTCCAGTAATACGATGGGAGCATCTTTGAGTATGGCACGTGCCAATGCAATACGTTGCTGTTCGCCTCCGGACAGATAAGTGCCTCCCTCACCAACCAGTGTTTTATATCCTTTTTCCAGTTGTTCTATAAATTCATGACACTGTGCAGCTTTAGCTGCATTTACCACTTCTTCAAAGGTTGCTTCTTTGTTGCCCATCCGTATGTTTTCTTCTATCGTATCATAAAACAACATATTGTCCTGAAAAACAAAAGATACGTGGTTCATCAGGTCTTTGGTTTTTATTTCTTTTATCGGAACGCCGCCAATGTATATGTTTCCGGATTGAATGTCCCAGAAACGGGCTGTTAACATGGCAACAGTAGACTTTCCTGCTCCCGAAGGTCCTACCAGTGCTGTGACGGTGCCAGGAGTGGCCTTGAAAGAGATATCCTTCAATACAGGTTTTTCATTGTATGCAAAAACTACATTCTCAAATTCTACGGAAGAGTCGCATAAGGTTTGAGGTACAAGCGGGTCGTCTATTTCCGGTTTATTCAGTATTTCATCAATTAGGTCTACTCCTATTGCATTTTGGTTCATTAAACCGCTCATCCACATAAGTTTCATTAAAGGGAAAAATATACCTCCCCCTAAAATCAAAAACATTAGTACAGTTGGTATATAAGCAGAGTAAGAAGGAGAGTTGATGAGTAAAATAATGGATACGGGAATGAGAAACAACAGGGTAGATGATAGCAATGTGAAGAATGACAAATAAGTGGGTGCATATTGATGTGTAACTTTAACGGACAGGTCACGATATTCGTCAATGTCATCGTTCAGTCTTCGAAAGGCTTTGGTAGACCGGTTAAACACTTTCACTACCTGAATGCCCCGTATGTATTCCACGATGCTGCTATTCATCTTTCCAAGTACTTGCTGGTATTGTGCATATACTTTTTGTGCTTTAGGATTGATCATCATTATTGATTGTGCTGTTATGGCAAGTATGAAAATGGTAAAAACAACCAGTGCTAAACGCCAATCAGTGTAGAACATATATCCCAGTAACAGGATGGGAAATACGATGGCTGTTGTGATGTCCGGTATGTGGTGAGCAACAAAAAGCTCAATTCTTTCCACGTCCTCCGACATGATTTTTTTTATTTCGCCGGAAGCACGTTGAGTGAAAAATCCCAACGGCAGACATGCTAATTTCTGGGATATCAGTACACGCAGTTCGTATAAAATATTGAATGCGGCGATGTGTGAGAACATTAATGAAGCAAAAGTGAGGATGCCATAGGAAATAATTCCTCCTAAAGCCATATATCCCCAATAGCGGATACTCTCTTTGTCTATGAGCGATGTGTCAGCAGCGTGGCTTGCCAGTTCTGTGAGAATATGGTATACTGAAATGAAAGGGGTAAACTGTGCTACCGCTCCAAATACGGCAAGCAGCATGGAGCCTATTAGCCACCACTTTTTTGTTCCTGCTATTTCTATAAGACGGGCAAGACCTTTCTTCTGCGTGTTATTTTTTTTCATAAGATTATTTTGGTGAAAATTTATTTCCTGCAATGCCGCAAAGGTCTGCTTTTTTGAGGGGGGCAACAATCCCTATATCTGGGTAAAAGGGTATAAGCTCTTACTATAAAGAGGGTATAAGCAGTTTATTCAGAAAATGTTGGTGGATTGTGTGTAGAAAAGAAACCAATCATTTGTAGACCGGTAGGGTAGGATGGTACAGTTTATGATGTCGGGTTGGGTATGTTTAAGTCTATGACGGATATGGATATATGAAACAAAACGTGTCAATTGTAATCAATTGACACGTTTTGTATTATTTAGGGTTGTATGTAATCAGTTTAGTGATTATTACTTTTTATTTTTTCGTTTATATCAGATTCTCTTTTTCGTTTGGTTATTACTGAAACCAAAATGGAGATTGCCAGCAAACCTATAATCACTCCTAATGAAACAAAGTTAGATATGTGGAAATGATATCCCAGTTCAGCGCAAAATTCATTGACACACATTTTGATTCCTATGAAAGACAGGATACCTGCAAGTGCATATTTGAGGTATTGGAAATATCCCATAATGCCGCTTAGAGCAAAATACAGGGAACGTAATCCTAATATAGCGAAAATATTAGATGTAAATACGATGAAAGTGTCGTTTGATACTGATAGTACCGCCGGAATGGAATCTACTGCAAAAATAAGGTCTGATGCTTCTATAAATAAGAGTACCAAGAAAAATGTTGTGGCATATAGTACACCATCTCTCCGTACAAAAAAGTGTCCTTCCGGGTTATTGTCGGTTACAGGCATTATTTTACGGAATAAACGGATTATGATATTTTTTTCCGGATTAAAGTCGGCTTGATCTTCTTTTTCAAACAGCATATGAATACCGGTATATATAAGGAAAGCTCCGAATATATACATTATCCAGCTAAACTGTCTTATTAAAGCAACACCGGCGAAAATAAAAATAGCACGCATGACCAATGCTCCGAATATACCCCAGAACAGTATCTTATGCTGATATTTAGGTGCTACATGAAAGTAACCGAAAATCATAATGAATACAAACAGGTTGTCTACGCTTAACGATTTTTCAAGAATGTAGGCTGTGAAAAATTCAAGAGCTTTCCCTTTACCGCCCCAAAAGTATATACCGGCATTAAATAATAGAGCCAGCATGATCCAGAAAGCGCTCCATAGCAGGGCTTCTTTTACTCTGACCTCAGTGTTTTTCTTATGAAATACGCCTAAGTCAAGCATAAGCATGATAATGACAAAAATGATGAAGATGATCCAGTGGGTAGTCGTTATTTCCATAAAATTATAAAGTAAAAAATATGTTTTATAGCATACAAATGTAAACTAAATATTGCAGATGCGCAGGTTGTAAAATCTTAAATATTTACTTATTAGAAAATTATTTTTATCTCTGTTTTTCTACTTTTTATATCCGTTTATATTGGATGTTGTCTCGTTCTTTTATATGTTTTTGAAAAAGAGAAAGATATGTGTTTCTATCTTTCATAAGTCATTCTTTTGACTTTTAGTATTAACAGTTTATTGGGATGCTGCCATCTACTTCTTAGAATAAATTGGGGCAACTTGTTTTCATATTAGAAAATCATGTTTAACTTTGTTTTGAATTTTGGTGCATATTTCCATGATCTGGTGAGATATGCTGAAAAGGGAATCAGGTGTGAATCCTGAGCAGACCCGCTACTGTAAGCTTAATTGTCCGTATGGAGGATAGTGAAACGTATTGAATAAACCTCTTGCCACTGGGTAACCGGGAAGGCATTCAATAACGTGAGTGAGCCAGGAGACCTGCCAAGATGAATAATATTTTCCGGCTTTCGGGGGTATAAGGCCTGGAATTTTATAAATCAGGGAGTTTCTCAATTTTTATCCGATGTTTTATATAAGTAAAGGTTTTAGGGTAAATATCCTGATTTAATCATAGCATTGTTTTTTCTTGTTACATTAGTTTTTTACCACTTAATCAAATTAGTATGAAACGGTTTTCTTTGTTTTTGATTGTTCCGGTTTTAGTTTTATGTATTTCCTCCTGTACAGGAAAGCAAAAAAAACAGGCTGTTGCAACTGCCAATACAGATTCTTTGGAGGTGAAATATGCTACAGGTTTTTCTGTTTATTATACGGAAAAATACAAACAGGTTGTTGTACACAACCCTTGGGAAAAAGGCAAGGTTTATGCAACTTATTATTTAGTAGAAGATAATGATATTGAAACTCCAGCTGATGGGGTTAAAGTGTTGATCCCTGTTCATTCGTTGGCTGCAGCTTCTGTTACGCATTTCGAGTTTTTAAACTTATTAGATGAGTTGCATACTGTAACTGGCGTGTGCCAGCCCCATCTGATATATAATGAAACGCTTAGAAATAAGGCAGCTTCTGGAGAGATAGCCGACTTGGGAGATGCTTTTCAGATAGATATTGAAAATACCTTGCATTTGCATCCGGATGCTGTTATGATGAGTGGTTTGAACCAAAAAGATGCGAATGCACAGCGGATTTTACAGGCAGGAATTCCAGTCGTTTATAATAATGAGTGGACGGAAACCTCATTGCTGGGTAGAGCTGAGTGGATTAAATTTGTAAGTGTTTTTTATAATAAAGAGGCTGTGGCCGATAGTGTTTTCAGAGATATTGAAAACAGATATAGTCAAGTGAGTGAAATGGCCCGGATGGTAGAGGAAAAACCTTCAGTTATGATGGGAGCTAATTTCAGAGGAACCTGGTATATGCCGGCAGGGCACAGTTTTATGGGACAGCTGCTAAATGATGGGGGGGCTTCTTATTTTTATGCCAACGACACAACTACGGGTAGTTTGCCTTTAAATGTAGAAACTGTTCTGATGAATTTTGCTGATACGGATTATTGGCTTAACTGCAATTATAATACTTTGGAGGAGTTATTGAATGCAGATAAGAAGCACGGGCTTTTTAAACCGGTGAAGTTAGGCAGGGTATATAATTTTAATAAGCGTGTGCTTTCTTCCGGGGCAAATGATTTTTGGGAAAGTGGGGTAGCTCGTCCGGATTTATTGTTGTGCGATGTGATTGCTATATTGCATCCAGGTATTCTATCGGATTATGAGCTGACCTATGCAGAGAAGTTAAAATAAAAGCCAGGTTTTCATTGTTTTATTGAAAAACAAGCTTGTAAAAACACCTATTGTTTGCATTTACATGGATTAATTAAAAAAAATATAGCTGGTGGATTCCGCCAGCTATATTTTTTTTAGTCGTATAATAAAAAAGTCGTAACTTCTGTTCTAACAGAATTATAGTTCTTTCTTTTTTCGTGTTAGTGAGAAAGCCTTTTTAGAGAATAGGAACATAGGTATAATGCTGCCGACACCTAAAAAGGAAACCACGGTCAGCGCTATCAAAATATTTGTGTGGAATAAGTTCAGATAGCTTTCCTGTACAATTACATCTTCTGAAGTTTGTAAAAACATGATTAAAGAAAAAATGGCACTATATGCGATTTTTCCCGGTATCATGGGCAATAATGCCGGAATGGAAAATATGGTCATGGGGCAATGTGTCCTGGCTCCAAACCATAAACTGCCAAATCCTATGACCAGAGCTCCAAACAATGAAGCGGTTGCAATGTCTACTCCAAGCTTTTCCATTAGTATAAAGCGAAAAGCATGCCCTGTTGCAGCTAATATGGCAATGTATATGAATGCCCTTTTAGGAGGGTTGGAAATCGCGCCGAATCCTATTCCAGCTAGAGCGGCAAACACCGCGTCATGTAAAATATCAAGTATAATATCTGGTATCATAATAAACTATCTCTAACGACCCATAAAGTAAATGAAAGACCTATTGCAATACATATAATAAGCAGGAAGGCGTTGGTTAGCCGGGCAATACCGGTTAAAGTATAACCTTCAACTATATCAATGATACCGTTAATCAAAGGAACTCCCGGTATTAGGAATAAAACGCTGGTAGTTAACGCAATGTCCATGTTTCCACCAAACCACAGGATGGAAGAAGCGCAGACAGATGCAACCAAAGCAGATACGATGAATACAATGTAATGATTTACTCCCCGTCCTTGTAACTTAGTACGTACAAAGAACCCGACTAGGGTAGCGATGAAAACGACTGCGGTAGCTATCCAGTCTCCTCCGAAAAGACGGCAGAACGACCCGTTGGCTACACCGACCAACAATAATAGCAACCATTTGTTCATACGTGGTTTTGCAAGAATAGCCTCATATTTGGCTTTCACTTCGCTCAGAGATAAATGGTTATCCACAGCTTCCCAACTTAACGCACTTAATTCGGCATTATATTCAAAATTGATTGGAAGGCTGGGAAACTCCGTTACTGTACCATAACTTTCCTTGGTTCTCGGATCAATAACATTAAAAATAATACTTTTCTGAAAAATACTGGATTTTAGTTCTACGTCCAGACACGCTGCCATACGTTTAGTGTTGCGGATAATGCGGGAGGTGTGAACTCCTGAACCCATCAATACACTGGCGTATTCAGAGATAAATTCAGCAATGTCTTTCAGAGAATCCTGATTATCTTCTTTCATTGATGTATAATTTGTATGTAATTTATTTATAGTGTATTCTTGTTATCCTGTTGAAAATTAGGTACAAAAGCCTGCTTTTGAAAAAGATTTCTTACCTCTCAAAAACAGGGTGCAAAATTAGTCATTTTCTTGTCTTTTAAAAATAGTTTTATCAAATAAAAACAATACTTTTGCACACTTTTTTTAATGAAAAGCCTTTAACCTATTATCCGCTCTTTTCTATGTTATAAAATATTTGATATCAGGCCTTATAGAGGGGAAAATACGCAGGAATGAGTATTTGTGAAGTCAGCTGTTTGTTGAGTTATGGATATAAAAGGATTGGTTAAGAAAAGTTGATTTCAAAAGTATAAGAATTAGAAAGTTTTATATACAGCGTTTTATTTAAAAGCATATGAAAGCATTGTACACTATTATTTTACTTGTAGTATCAAACGTCTTTATGACATTTGCGTGGTACGGTCATTTAAAGTTGCAGGAAATGAAAGTAACCACAAACTGGCCGTTGTTTGCTATAATTTTATTATCCTGGGGAATAGCATTGGCTGAATATTCATTTCAGGTTCCGGCAAACAGGATTGGGTTTGTAGGGAATGGAGGTCCTTTTAATTTGATGCAGCTCAAAGTAATTCAGGAAGTAATTACTTTAACTGTGTTTACCATCTTTACAAAGGTGTTTTTCAGTGGGGAAGCATTGCAGTGGAATCATTTTGTAGCCTTCTTTTTAATGATATTGGCTGTTTATTTTGTCTTCCTTAAATAATACTGTTCTTTCTTATTGGGTTCTCTTGTTTGCTATATGTGTGGGTGAAGGTAATACCGCAAGTATAGCTAAAGAATAGAATATTACAAATAAATACCTTATTAAATTATACAGGCATTACATATTAGAATAAATTATTCCTATAAGTATGTAGTTTCTATAGCTGGTCGGATTTATAAGAAGAATAAAAATCGGATAAAAATTTAGGTATTTTATCCGATTTTTATTCTTCTCTGTTTTAACAATATATACTTGTAGTTTATGTTATTAAAATCTGATCCTTTTTTCTTTTTTATTCTTTTGTAAAATATCTATTCTTTTTATTTTGTGTTTTTATATATCACTCCTACTATTGCAGAAATGATTAGGAGAATGAGTGATATTAATTTAATGGTCATACGGATTCCACGTTTGGCTTGTTTCTCTTTGTATTGTTTTATTTTCTCTGTATTATCATCGCAGAAAACAATGTCTTTAGTGATGACTCCGCTTTTATAACTGTCTATAAGAATACGTTTCTTTTTGGGAGGTGTATTCATACCACGATGAAGAACAAATTCTACTGTATCGCCGGTACGGCATCGGACGGAATAGTTTCTTTCTAGGTCAGGGGAATAACTGTATGTGTTTTCTCCCCTTTTAACATTGATATCTACGTCCAAATAGTTATATGGTGAGTCGCACCAGCTTGATATATGCCCTTCTAGTGTTATTTTCTGGGCATTAATATTGAGATGTGATAAAAAAAATAAACCGATTATTACGGTCGATAAGGTCTTGCATTTTTTCATGGATATACGATGGTTAATTATGAATAGAATTAATTTTATGCCACATGTTCTGGTTTGCTTTTCTATCGAGGTAATAGAAAAGCCTATTTCTGGTAGAATTGTTGTTGTCAATAAATGATCTTTCCCTCTATTTATCAGTGAATTGTGATGATAAAATGTAAGTTAAATTTATAGGATAAGGAATAGGCTGGTTGACGAGGAACAAATATATTTTTTTTAAGGGATTTGGTGAAAAAAAATAGTATACTCTTAGTTGAATATACTATTTTTTATTTTAGAAGAGCGGCAAACGGGACTCGAACCCGCGACCCTCAGCTTGGGAAGCTGAATTGTTATTATTATATTAATTGTTTATAATTAGTACTTTATGTGTTATATTTTTTGTGATTATATTTATTTTACAGAATTATTACAGAAAAACGATTAAATGAATATAAGTTTAATATCATCACTATTGCTCTTCCAAATATAATTATATTTTTTCTGTATTATCATTATTTTCTCTATTAAGAATCTTACTCATTTAATTATTTTTTAATCTAAATGTTTTTATATTAATCTAAATGATTATATTTGTTTTGTTATTTTAATTCTTAGTCCAATGGCAACAGAACAAAGTAATGAACTTAAAAATATTCTCTCTAAGTATAATAAAAGATATACGCATGAAAGAGAATTGATTTATAAGAAAGTTCTGGAACAAGAAAGTGAATTTACCGCTTCGGATATTATTTGCTCTCTTGATAATGACATTGCATGCAGATCTGTTTATCACAATCTCAGTGCATTTTGTGAAATGAATATTATACACAAAGTGCCAAGTACAGAACGTGAATCTTTGTATAAACTAATATAATATGCCGGCACCAGAAGGAAATCAATTTTGGAGATTAAGAAGTAAGCACGGTAGGGATAAATTATTTTCTACCCCCGAACTATTATGGGAGGCTGCATGTGAATATTTTGATTGGTGTGATGGCAACCCCTGGAACGTAACAAAAATAACAACAAAGAAATCTGGAACAGAAACTGATACGACTCCTACTCAGCGTCCGTATTCTTTAAGTGGTTTATGTTTGTATTTGAACTGCTCGCAAAGCTATTTCAGAGAATTTAAAAGACACTGTTCGGAAGATTTTATGACAGTCGTATCACGCATAGAAGAAACAATAGAAACTTTACAGTTCGAAGGTGCTGCCGTTGGTGCATTTAATGCAAATATCATAGCACGGAAATTAGGGTTGTCTGAAAAACAGGAAATCACCGGTAAAGACGGTGCTCCATTGTTTGATGACAAACCTTTAAGTAAAAAAGAACTTATCAGACGCATGAAGGAGATAGAAGATGAGATTTAAATATGACCGAACGCGAATACATACAAACCAAATGTTTAACTGATACCTTGTTTTTTACAAGGTATTTTTATAAGAAGCGATTCGACCGTAAATATATTGTTGGCCGTCAACATGAAATTATATCCGACTATCTTGATAAAGTTTATAATGGCGAGATAACAAGATTGTGTATAAGGGTTGCTCCCCGCTATGGAAAGACAGAGCTTGCAGTAAAGAATGGAATAGCAAAAGGACTTGCATTAAATCCAAGGTCGAGGTATATTCATTTGTCCTATTCAAGTGAACTGGCTTTAGATAATTCAAGCGAGATAAAGGATTTTGTCCAGGAAGAGTATTATCAAAACCTATTCCCGTATGTTCAAATAAAGAAAGACACAAAGGCAAAAAAGAAATGGTATACTACTGCAGGAGGCGGTGTGTATGCTACTTCAACAGCCGGACAGGTAACCGGTTTTGGTGCCGGTGTTGTGGACGATGAAGAGGGTATAGATGATTTTATCAATGAGTTAAATGAGGGTTGCTCCGCTCTTGACTTTGGCGGGGGTATATTTATTGATGACCCTATTAAGCCAGAAGACGCATTATCCGATACAAAAAGAAATAAGATAAACAACCGGTTTTATTCTACGATATATAACCGTGTCAACAGCCGTAAAACACCCATTGTTATCATAGGGCAAGCAACGCACGAAGAAGACCTGATCGGTTATGTAATGAAACAAGAACCGGATACATGGACTTTAGTAAATATCCCTTGTATCTACATGGGAGAGGATGGAAAGGAAAAGGCTCTTTATCCTCCTAAACATACGCTTGAAGAATTGTATAAACTTCGCGAAGCGGATCCTTATGTTTTTGAAACGCAATACCAACAAAATCCTAAACCCATTGAGGGCTTGCTGTTGCCCCTTTCCGAATTGCGTTTTGAAGACGTTTCGGCTATACCTGATAATAATGTTGTATTTCGTTTTGCTGTTGGTGACCCGGCAGATACCGGAGGTGATAAATACTCCATGCCGTTTATGGATGTTGTAATTGATGACAATAATTTAGCTGTATATGTGCGCGATGTAATACACAATAAGGATGGCATTGAAGTAAATACGGGTAAGATTATTGAGCGGACAAAAGAAAACTCAACCGAGTGTATTCTGATTGAATCCAATGGTGTCGGATTAGCTTCCATCATAAACTTAAAAAATAACATAGCTAATCATACCCTCATAAAATCATTTGCCAGTTCGGAAAATAAAGAAGTACGCATATTGTCTAATTATGAATTTGTAAAGAAATATTTTGTTTTTGATAAAAATTATAAAAGCAAGATTGAGTATAAGTTATTTATAGAAGATTTGACATCCTACCTCAAAGAAGGCGAAAATAAACACAAGAAAGATGCCATAGATTCCTGTTGTTCGGCAGCAAAAGCTCTAAAAGCAAAATACCGTAAATTTTTATATGGTTAGCTGCAAAATTCCTTATTGTCAGTGACTGACAATAAGCCTATTTATATTTGTGCGTACTAATTGAATGTATGCTGAATATATTTACTAACATACGAAACAGATTTGAGAACTGGTTACCTAAAGCGGTAGAACGTGATAATGAAAGTAACTGGTGGCTTTGGACGCATATGAATGAGGCTTGCCGGGCTTTTTATTCAGAAGATTCTCCTGTTCAATTTTCTAACCGCAATGCTTTTGCACTGGCTTCTACTGTTTCTGAGATATTCTTTCCGATAGACGCTATTGCAGACCGCGTAGCCGGATTGCAGTTTGATGTGGTAGATAATACTGGCAATATCGTAGAACCACCCAAAAATATTGCACGGTTGCTTAAGTCTCCCAATCCAATGAGTTCGTTTTCGGAAATGGTTTATAATTCCGTTTTTTATGAACTGTCGGATGGAAATAATTACATCTATACAAAGGTACCACGTTCGCTAAAACAAGTAAATCCGGATACTATTTCGTCTGTATGGCTTTTGCAGCCGGATAAGGTTTATATCCGTTTAAAGACTTCACGTCCGAAGTATTTTGATATTACTTCCATTGCAGACTTGATAGAAACTTTTGATTATTCCATGTATGATAAGGAAAGGATAGATCCTCTTTACATTGTACATGAAAGAAGTCTTCCTCCATGTGATTATGCTGACAGTCTAAAATCTCCAAGTCCATTGGGTGCTGCATGCCGGAATATTAACAATCTGCTTGCGGTATATTCTGCAAGGTATAAAGTGTATGTAAGCAATGGCAATGCGGGTATATTGACTAAAGAAGCTTCAAAAGGAAATGATATAGAAGCAGCTTTGGATCCGGTTACAAGAGACGCGATGATTGATGATATTAAAAATCGTAACGGACTGGTTGGAGATAAAAGACTTTGGACGGTTTCTCCTATTCCTCTTAAATTCATAAAGACCCTTGCAACGATAAGCGAGTTGCAGCCATTTGATGAAACGATGGCTGATAGCCTACAGATAGCCGGCATTTTCGGAGTTGACAAAGATTTAATTCCATTAAAAGAGGGTACGACATATACAAACAAAGTCCAGGCAGAAAAGAATCTGTATGCAAACGTTGTGCTACCTGTTGCACAGGCTAAAGCCGAATCATTTACAAAGGCTTTGGGATTGGATAAAATAGGATTGAGGTTAGTCCCGAATACAAACAATGTGAAAGTATTACAGGAAGACAAGGAAGTTTCCTATCGTGGCGATGGTTTGTTGCTTGATAATGTAATAAAAATGAAAGAGGCTGGTCTTATGGACGAAGCGGACGCAAAAGATATTTCAATAAAACTAACTGAAAAATATAAGAATGAATAAGTTAGATCAATTTAAGAAAGACCGGAACTTTATAGATCGTCATCTGTCTATTCCGGTTGACGCTACCCGGTCAAAGTTTGAAGTGAACGATCGGAATATCGCCGGATATCCAATTGTGTGGGGCGAAAAAAATAGTTATGATGAAATTGTTTTGAAGGGCGCCACATTGAACAGTTTATCCGCGAGAGGGGTAAATGCGTTAAAAAATCCAATCGTTGTGGTTAATCAGCACCGTTTGTCGGAGATATTGTGCCGTCCTACAGTTTTGCAAGAAGATGAATATGGGTTGTATTTTGAAGGTACAATCATTGAGGGGGTGCAATACGCAGATGAAGCACTAGCCCAGATAAGACAGGGGGTATTAAAGCAACTTTCATATGGTTTTGACTATATCTATGATAAAATAGATTATTCAGAGCAGGAAGAAGCCTATATCCTGCGTGAAATAAAATTATGGGAAATATCACCTGTAACCTTTTCTTCCGGAGAATCGGCACAACTAAGAAGCTATAAGGATACCCAACTTAGCTTGTTGCTTGAAAAGTTCAGACCGGAACAAATACGTGAAATACAAGACCTTCTTTCCATATCGACAAGAGCCGTGACGAACACTCTTATAGAAGAAAAAGAGGATGAATTTAGTAAAATCTTAAAATTATTTTAAAAAATGGGAAAATTGTTAGACGCCGTCCGGGCAAAAAACGGAGGACAGCTCTCTCCCGACCAGGAGCGATTTGTTGCTGGAATTGAAGAAGCTTTTATGTCTCATATCAATTCCGTGGAGCAAAATGTATCTGAAATGGAGTCAAGGAATGAGAGGGCTATGAATGAAGCGATAACACGTGTTATCGGTAATCTGCCAAAGAGTGAAAACGGGGAAGATATGACTGTTGTAGAACAGCTTCGCTCTATGGCTGAAAAAATGGATAAGATTGAAAGTTCTTCTGTACGTAAATTGACGAAAGAGGAAAAATACAATCTTAGAAAAATGCTTGAGGATAAAAAGCAGGATATTATTAATGCAACACGTTCAAGCTCTCCGCAGAGTGTTGAGATTGCATTTAACGCAATGCGTGCTGCAGCTATGATGACCACGCAGAATGTAGTTACCGGAGTTGATGTTTCAACAGGTACTCCTTTTGAATGGGATAATGAAATAGCTTATATCCGTTATCCGAAAAACTTTGTGCTTGATATTATCCGCAACAGGCAGGTAACAAGAGTGCCTCAAAACCGGGTAAAAAGAGAACAGGATTCAATGGAAGGTAATGCTGCGTTAACAGCAGAAGGTGATGTAAAACCCCTGGTGTCTTATAAGTTTAAAGACGCTATTTACCCGCGTGAGAAATATGCAGCGCACATGGAATGGACAGAAGAATTTGAAATGGATTTTGAAGAGTTGTTTAATGCCATCATTGATTTGTTCGAGCGGGATGTATTGCGTGTATGGCAAGACGGACTTTTGCAAAAAATCATTGATACGGCTCCGGTTTATACGTCAACCTCGCTGGATGGTACTATAATAAGTCCTGATAACTACGCGGCGTTTGGGGCAGGGATATTGTCTATTCAGAACTTAGAGTTTGAACCAACCGATATTTGGATGAATCAAGCAGACGTTTGGGCGATGAATTTAACTCAGAATACAGACGGAAGCTACCGGATTCCTCCGTTTATGGTCGGTAGTGAGTATATAGGCTCCCTTAGATTACGTGTATCGAATAAAATTGCAGCAGGGAAAGTTTTAATTGGAGACCGTAATACGTGGAAAGAAGAACATACCGGTTTTATTACAAGAATCGGGCTTATCAATGACCAGTTGATACGTAATGAGAAAACGATTGTCGGAGAAGTATTCTCTTTGATGTATCAGGCAGAATCAGAAAAAGGATCATGGATATACCTTGATCTGAAAACGGTAAAAGAGGCGTTACAGAAACCTGCTACCGAACCAACAGAACCAGGAGCATAGTTAAATAAAAATAATTGAAATATGGAAAATAAAGTAGATGAAAGTAAGAATCCGGAAGGAAAGAGAATTAAATTCTCAGACCGTGTTAAGGTAAAAGCAACCGCTAAGGCTGTACATATGGAGGTAGGCAAGGTGTATGAGTTACATCCTATTCTTGCTGAAAAATTAGTGAAAAAAGGATCGGCAACTTATGTAAAATAACATGACATTCCTTGATAAGACATATTTCCATGGCAATATCTACCTGCCTCACCTTTCCGCTTCATCCGGACTGGTGGGACAGGCAGCCACGAACCAATACTCTAACATGGATGGTTTTATTGACGACTACATCAATAAATACGAACCACGGTTTATGTGCGAACTGTTAGGGGCTGATCTGTACGAGAATTTTATAGAAGGCATGAAAGCAGAAAGTCCTCTTCAGCTTTGGTTAGACTTGAAGAATGCTCTTTTTGTTGAATCCAATGGATTTAAGTATTCTCCGGCCGCTAATTACGTGTATTTCTTTCTCGTAAAGAAAATGCAGTCAGTCAGCACGGGTAAAGGTGAAGTAAGGTTGATTAATTCGACAGGTGAAGATATAACGCCTTATAGGGTGATGATGGACGCATGGAATGATATGTCTTATCAAGTTAAACTGTTTTATAAAAATTTCCTTTGTAAGAACTGGGATAAGTATAAAGAGTATGCCAAATGCAGCATAAACAGCTATTTATACGGAAACAAGTTCGGAACGGTAAATGAGTTCGGAATATGATAGAAGTAGATCAAATAGAACTGATGGGCGCGCTTGTATACCGTACAAGGCAGGCGCTTGTTTCTCCCGCTTTAGAGAAAGGGGAGAATAAATACCTTGCTCTTGTAAATGCAGGCAAAACACAACATTCGGTAGAAAACCTATACTATTATCCTGGTACTTACGAAGAAATAAAAAATGCCTTTGACATTCAAAACAGGGCGGTAAAAGATCTTCGTTTCCCCTCTGTTATCAGCTATCAGCAAGTGACAGAAGAAATATCCTTGTTTCAGACTATCCACTATGAACTTGCTATCATCACAGCAAGTAATCAGGAATGGACTACGGAACAACGGGAAGTGAGTGTTTTTCAGCCTGTTTTAACACCAATCTACAACGAATTGATTAAACAGATTAAATCATGTGGCTGGTTCGACTTAGGAACCAATGAACCTTCTTATACCAAGACGAAGGTATTCACAACCGGGAATCAGTTATTTGACATATCAAAAGATTTGTTTGGCGATTCAGTAGACTTTATAAGGATAAGAAATTTAAAATTAAAAGTAAAAAATTCCCTTTGTCAGGACGATTTGGCCCGGATAAAGGAGGAGTATCAAAAAGTATATCAATAAAAATTTAAAAAATTATGAAAGGAAAAATTATTAAAGCGTGTGAAGATTTCTTCATACAAACAAATGAGGGCAACTGTATTGCCCCGGAAGGTCGTACAAAAGCGTTGTTTTTGACAAACGTAAATGCAGGTTATCCGCTCGTACCGGACGATTTCAACGAAGGGTTGTACGAGTTGAATAGCAAGAAAGAGGACGGTTATTTATATCGTAATGACCAGCTAAGAATCACTCCGGTAAACAATGTAAGCATGTCGGAACAATCGGGAGGTGATATTGCAACAGCAGATCCGGGCGACGGTTTCGCTATTCCGGCAGGATTCAATCAGCTTGCACAGACTTACCGTATCAACGGAGGGTTGTGTTTGTTGAAACAGCTCAAGAGACTGAATAAAAAACAAATGCGTGTGTTCCGTATTGATGACTCGGGCATGATCTTCGGAACGGAAAGAGAACAACGCAGCGGAAACGACTTCCAGGGCTATTTGGCATACATAATGGCTACAGATGTATTGCCGACTTCAAATACCGAAATATTCTATATCCAATTGAGCATTTACTATTCGGCCGAATACAGCAATGAGCGTGAAAATGCCCATGCTTTTGCTCTTGATTCAGTGCCAAAAGGATTTGTAGGGGTACAATTGGAAGCAGGTACGGCAGCCGGAACTGCTAAAGTCGTAGAGGTTTGTTCAGGTGAAGATACAACTTCTGTTTACGGTACTGAATGGGAAGCCTCCATGTTTGCCGATAAATCCGGTAAAGCACCGACAGCCGTTGCTTTTGACACTGAAACCGGCCTTCTAACCTTTACACCTGCCGGCGGTGAATACCGCGTATTAGACGCTTCTGTGCTTATCAAAGGAGATATTGACGGCATAGAGGGGGTAAATGTGTACACTAAATTAGTAGCGGGCGAATGAAAACAATAATCGGAAATAAAGCAATATCTATTTCTGACGAATACATCAGGACGTCAGAAAACGAAGATAAGTTTGTGAAGGAAATTTCCGGTGCTTTTTCAAACATCAAATTCAACAAGAAGCAATTTGAAGGCGTATTAAGAAAAATACACCGGGAATTTCATCCGGCTAAAGAAGAGAAAGAAATAGAAAGAAACAGCGATTAGGGGGATAATTTGTTGTCATGTTCAGGTAAAAGGGGTGCGGGGTCGGTTTTCTCGTACCCCTTTTATTAGTTTATTATGGAATGGATCAGTAATCTAATAGGGAAATTTGAAACCGTAAGTAAGAATATATCTACGGTTGACACGGTTATAGAACGTGTTGCAGAACAGAATAAAGACGTGATTTTATCTTTAAACAAAGATCAGCTTTTGTTTGGCCGCAACACGGACGGAGATTTGCTGTCCCCGTCCTACCTGGATGATCCTTATTTTAAAACGGAGAAGCAAGCGCAATGGTATGCCGGAATGAAGTACAATTTGGAGCGTGCACATGCAGCCCGCATACATAATCCTCAGCTCTTTGTAACAAAACCACGCAACACCCCGAACTTGATTGTTTCCGGAGCCTTTCAGGGCGGTATGCTTATAGTCATCGGGGGTAACCGGTTTGAAATATCATCCACTTATGAAGATACGGCCGATATCGAAAGCAAATACAATTACAAGGTGTTTGGACTTGCCGAGGTATCGCACCAGTATTTTTATGCCAATTATTTACACGAAGAACTATTAAGGTATATCTATGGCATGTAATTTAATTAACTCACTGAAAAACGAGAAAAAGAAAACATTTGACGAAGCTGTAAAAGCCGCTCAAATGGAAATGGAGTACGATAAAACAGACTTTATTATTTATGAATATGAAAACAAGATTTACCATTTGCGAAAAAGTTGTTGGGAGAAAGACGGCGGAAAAGGAAAGGTTCTTGCAACCCTATACTTTGTATGATAATTGCGATATATGCCCCTTATGGGTGTATATAGACCTTGTGTGTGATGATAACCTGCAGTCACTTGTCATAACCGGCACTCCTCCCGAATCAGCGTTAAGGGAAGCTAAGGAGCGGCTTATATTTGACTATAACAATCGGTTTATAAACATGAGTACTTCTGTCAATTTAAACGCAATGCAAAGCATTTATTCCATGCGTACAGAATTGCAGATGATGGTATTGTGTATGAACTTAATAACGAGAGGCGAAGCGGAAGCGGCAAAACCCTATCTGCGAAAGTTCGGTATTTACACGAACAGCCAGGACAAAATAGTTTCCTCTTTGGAGTCCAAAATAAAAGCATTGCATATCCATTTAAACCGGGAAACAGAGAAGTTTAATAAAGAAGTGAAAACAGAAAAGACAACCCGGCAGGATTTTGAAAAGCAGCTTGTGCTTATGAGCAAATACTTCGGGTTCCCTTTGCAAAAGAAAATTCTTACACTGGCCGAATATGCCGGTTATCTCAATGAATATAATAACTATTTAGATAATTTAAAAAACACAAAGTATGGCGACAAATAATAATACATTGGTTCCGCAAGAACTGTTAGACCGTTTATCAGAGTTGGATAAGCTGTTAAAAGTAAATACATCGAGCATGAAGAATCTTCTTACAGAATCTGACGCTGTATTCACTTCGTTCAATAAGGGTGCAAAAACCTATAAAGAGTTTGTAGACAATGTAAACCGGGCGAATGAAGTCGAGAAAGAAGCAGCAAAAGTAGTGAGTGAGGCAAAAAGTGCTATGAGTGAAAAAGAGAAAATACAGCAGAAAATCATTCAGGCGACCAGTAAAGAAGCTCAAGAAGTAGCAAAGCTAAATTTGCAATTACAAAATATCCGCAAGACTAACCGGGATTTAGCGAAAGAATCCCAAGCGGCAGCAAACAGTATTGAGGCTCAGCGCATAAAAGTAGCTAAACTTAAAAAGGAGTGGGCTAGTGCTGAGATAGGCTCAAAAGCATTTAAACAGCTTGAAAAAGATCTTGCCAAAGCCAACAAGGAACTTACTAAAATGGAAGGTAAAGGCGGAATTTATGGCCGTAATGTAGGAAATTACAAAAGTGGATTATCCGGTGTATTCAATCTTGCAAAAGGATTTCTTTCTATTGGTGCTGCCGTTAATGTATTAAAAGGCGCGACAGAAACTATCATTGATTTTGAACAAGCTAATGCAAATTTAGCTACTGTATTGGGAAAGAGTGCAAAAGAAATAACAGGTTTAACAAATTCAGCGAAACAGTTAGGTTCAACTACGGAATGGATGGCAAGCGAGGTTACGCAGCTTCAAACAGAGTTAGCAAAATTAGGTTTCAATGAAGATGAAATTATGAATATGCAGGCTTCTGTTTTGCAATTTGCCACAGCTATGGACGCTGATTTAGGGCGTGCAGCTACTGTGGCTGGAGCTGCTTTAAGGGCTTTTAACCTTGATTCAACAGAAACGGAAAGGGTTACTGCTTCAATGGCCGTAGCGGCAGATAGATCGGCACTTTCATTCAGTGATTTTGAAACAGCAATGAGTATTGTTTCGCCGGTGGCAAATTCATTTGGATTTACTATTGAAGATACGGTTTCATTACTTGGAACATTATCTAATGCGGGATTTGACGCAAGTTCGGCAGCAACGGCAACAAGGAACATCCTTCTTAATTTGGCGGACGCCAACGGGAAGCTTGCAAAAAGATTGGGCGGCCCGGTAAAAACGATACCGGAATTGTCAGCGGCACTTGTAAGATTAAGGGAATCAGGAGTAGAATTAAGTGAGACACTTGAATTGACAGATAAACGAAGTGTTTCTGCTTTTAATACTTTCATGGAAGGAGCGGAAAGCCTGGTTGATTTAAGAAAAGAATTGGAAGATACCGGAGGGGAGCTTGAACGCATTCAAAAAGAACGGCTTGATACCGTACAGGGTAGCATAAAATTACTTAATAGTGCATGGGAAGGCTTGATGTTATCTTTCTATAATAGTAAGGGAGCTATGAAAGTTGTTGTTGATGGGTTAACTACGATTATTAATAAAACAACTCAACTATTACAAGACGCGAATCAATTAGCAACTAATCAAATAGATCAGATAAAAACAGAGGCAAGCAAAAATAGAGTTAATTACATGAACGAAGAAACTTTAGAAATAGAAAGGTTGTCCGAAAAATATATTGATTTAGGACAGTCCGAAAAAGAAGCTTTAAAGTCGGCTGCACGAGAACGGTTGCCATATTGGGAAAAGAATAAAAATAATTTAACGGTAGATATACAGGAGCTTAAAGAAGAACTTAGTAAATTATATGCTTTAACAGAAAATAAGAATCCTCTTTATTTTGCTTTTACAAAATATGGAAGTTTAAAGGGAGCAAGGGAGGAAGCCGTAAGGCTTGGCACTGAAATAGGCCGTTTAGAAGCCAGGTTGATAAGTACAAACGCAAGAATAGAAGCCGGCAATAAAATTATCAATCCGGAAAAAGAGGAAATAGAGCCTAATCCTTCACAGCTGACTAAAGAGCAGCAAGAAGCTATAAATAAAATCATACAAGATTCATCGGAAAGAGCATTAAAGGAGCAAGCTAACACAAATAAACGGATTCTTATGGACGAAAAGAATAGCTATGAAGAGAGAATAGCAGCATTAGAGGCTTACCTTGCCAATAAAAAAGATCTTTTAAAGTTAAGTGCACAAAAGGAAAAAAATGCCATGATTAAGTCTTTAACAGATCAAGGGTTAGATGAAACAACAGCAAAAGAAAAAATTAAAAATGAATTAGCGTTAATAGACGAGAATTTAGAAAATAATCTGAATAGCATTAAAAAAGACGGAGCAGAAACCAGAACTCAGATTGCCCAAGACGAGATAGAGAACCTCATAAAAGAGCGCGAGAAAACAGCCGATACAAAATTAGAGGAAGAATATAATGAAAAACTTTTGGAACTTTCACAGCAGTATGCGAATGGAGAGATAAAAACACAGGAAGAATACAATAAAAGGAAGAAAGAACTTCAAAAGCAATATCAGGAAGAATCTTTTAATTCAAATCTTGAGTTTCTTCAAGAGTTACTGAAAGACTTTGTTAACGAGAAAGAAGTATTGACTGCCGTTCAAGAGCAGATAGATAAATTAAGGCTTGAAAACACAAAAAAGACTAATCAGGAGATTATAGAGAACAACGAGGAAACAGCAGAAAAGGAAAAAGAGAAAGAAGACGCGAAAAAAGAATTTCTGCAATCTTCACTTGATTTTGCCAATAATATAGCAGACGGGATATTTGAAGGTCAGTTGAATAATCTGGAAAAAGAAGATGAAGCGAATGAGGAGCATTATAATAAACAGATAGAAGATGTTGATAATAAGTTGAAACAGGGAGTTATTACAGAAGAAGAGGCGGCAGCGCAAAAAGAAGCCATAGAGCAACAACGTTTACAAAAAGAAAAAGAGATCGAACAACAGCGAGCCGAAATCCAACGAAAGCAAGCCATATTTGAAAAAGCTTCCGCTATAACAAGCATAGCAATACAAACAGCATTAGCCATTACTAAGCAGTTGGCAGCAACCCCGCTTCCGGCAGGAGCTCCTTTGGTGAGAATAATTGCGAGTTTAGGAGCGGCTCAATTGCTCAAAGTTTTAGCACAACCTTTACCCACTTACGAGCAGGGGACAGGCGACCATATAGGAGGCTCGGCTATTGTGGGAGACGGTAACCGTCCGGAAATGATTGTAACGCCATCCGGACAGGTATTTAAAACTCCGTCTACTCCTACTGTTGTAGATTTGCCTCAGCATAGCATAGTATTACCGGACTGGGATAGGGCTATTATGGCAATGGCATTAATGAACAGCGGGAATATGGAAGATAACCGCCCGTTGGTGATTGCGGAAAACGGGCAACAGCTCAATTTATTAAAAGAGAACAACCAGCTCACAAAAAAACTGATAAAAATAAACGTAGCCAGGAACGCAGCTTCCGGAAGGGATTATAAAAAAATAATGTTAAACAAAAAATGTTAGAATTATGGATATGTCAGGAATCATACCTCCAATGGTAAAATTTACGTTATTCGTAGATGATCTTCACAAAATAGATATTGACCTCGAAGGGCTATCTACCGGTTATTACACCGGGCATATAGGCGAAGAAGCGCACCAAGTCGTTGCAGAAAGTTGGAAATACGCCTATGTTAAGTATCCTATTGATAAGGATATAACCGTAACATACAATGGGTCTCTTTTTGGTTCAAGGGCAAAAGTCCTTTGTATAGACCGGGCTTTTAAAATACTAAATACGGCTTCGGCTCCCACTAATACGGATTATAAAAGCTCTATTTCAGAACTTAAATTTAAAGCCCCGGCAGGTACGTATGCTTTCATGGTTCCCTATGCTACAACAGGAGTAAATAAAAAACCTTTTTCCCTGCAGATAGGCGAAGAAATAGATATAACCCGTGATGTGAAAAACTGGGATGAAGTTGTTGTATCCTCTGAGCGTGACGGCACGACGGGCATTATAAAAGACGTTGTATTTCCCATTATCATAAGCCATTCTAAAAGGCGTGCTTTTGAAACGGATGCTTTCGACATCATCCGGCAGCAATGGGATTTATATAACATATACGCACGTGTAGGAGTAAACATCTATTTGCGTGATTATATAGAGTTCACATATACCTTTGCTAAAACCATTTACCTTGATTTTAAATCGTTTGATCTTGACTGGGTAAAGAACCAGATTAAAATATCAGCTATTAACGATGAATTAAGGGAAGCCATTAATGCAAAAGGAAATACCAATTATGATATCTTAGTAGAAGATGTCAAGGAGGAAAAACAATTTAGTTACGAGCCTATATTGTTTGAATGTTCCGGTAAAATGGGATTTTTAGCTGAAGATTGGACACCTTCAGATAGAGTAAATGAAAAAACAATCATTGCATTTATGAATACGTACCCCATAAAAGCAGAAACCATAGAAAGCCGTTCTGCCATTGAGTTTAGAACACAAAACTTTGCCTATTACCAACGTGCGGAAACAAAAGATCAGGAATATTTTATGAAAGTGCATGGTGTTTCCGGAACTGATGAGGATGGAGAATTGGAGGAAGATAACGGTATTGAAGTAAGTTTTAATATGAAATTCCATGTTAAATTGTGGGCTGCGCGTACTGGTGGTTTTAATTCTCCTGAAGCATGGGTAAATCTTGCTAAAAGAAGTAAAGATGGAACAATAGAAGTTATTCATTCTCAAATTATGGAAAAAGATCTTCCTGATCATCAAGTATATTTTGATTCGGATTTTGCATGCGATAAAACGGTTACTCTCTACAAGGGAGATATCGTGCAATTGTATTGTGAATGTCATCTGGATTATACTGGAATTTTGGGATATAGATTAACAGCATTCCAAAAGAGATTTAATAATCTTGAAGGTGTTACTTACACTGTAAAATGGACGCAAAAATCACAAAATGGAACAATCCCTATAAATGTAGTAAAACCAGAAACCTTAATTCAAGCGTTACTTGACCGCATAAAGCCGGGGCGTTTCACTTGCTCCATTGCTTGGGAAAATCCGGGCGGATATACTTCTCTTTTAGCGGCTGCCGAAAGCATAAGGGATTACAAGAAAGCCTATTTTCATACCTCCCTTAATGATATACTGGACTGGTTGGAGGTAAAAGGCTATTCCTATGCAATGGAAAATAATGAAATTGTCCTTAAAAAAAGAGAACGTTTCTTTGATAAGAATAATGTTTCCTTAGAATTGAAACGGCACGAAGTGACCAATTTCCGGGAGCAGGCAAACAAAGAATATGCTTATACCGGAATAGAAATAGGCTATGAAAAACAGGAGTATGACAACGTAAACGGTAAATTTGAGATAAACGGTAAGTTTAGTTATGATACCGGATACTTCAACAACGAAGAAAAAGTATTATCGCTTATTTCTCCGGTACGTGCCGACGCTTATGGCATTGAATTTCTTACCTGGTATCGGTTCGAAGAAACGAAGGACAGCGATAGCGATAACGATGTGTTTGAATTTGCAGCCGTTCAGAATGCGGACGAAGGCTATGGATTTTATAAAGACGTTTATCAAAAAGTAAATTATGCAGGCGGCTACAGTACTAATATATATAATGCCATACTAAATCCTTATTTTTTAACCAAAGAAAGTGAAGCCTTTTTTGGTATATTCTCAAAAAAACTAACACTTTCAAGTACAACAAACAACAGAACAGGTATTGTTTACGACGGTACGGAAGAAGTTAATATATATCAGGATTACCTGTTAACTAAGAAACTATTTGATCCTATCATTTATTACCTGGATGTATTTACCCGGAACCAGCTTCCTCTTGACTTAAACGGTATAATAACATTCCCTTTTCATGGTGAACTTGAAATGCAGTATTACAAAGGGTACTTGTTAGAGCTTGAAAGGGACTATACAAGGGATAAGCCTACGTTATGGACGTTTTTGGCATTAAAAGAATAAATAAAAGTCCCAATTATTGGGGCTTTGTTATTTTTTCTAACTTTAATTTAGCCCCACAGTTAGGACAGTTGATGTAATCTTTGTTGGGCTTTTCAAAAAGTTCCATTATTGAAACATCTAAAGCATTTGCTACTTTTTCGAGTGTTCCAATAGTTGGATTACCTTTTAAAGAGGCTCTCAATGCTATATCTGAGATATTCAATTTTTCAGCAAGCTCCTTAAATAGTATTCCTTTTTCTTTACAAACTTCTTTTATTCTTAGTTCCATAATATATAATATATGCTTAATAGAAACAAAGATATTACAGTTTTTCAATAAAACAATCGTTATATGTTATTTTTTTTAATAAAAAAATATGTTAAATATTATGTTTTGTGTTGTGAAAACAAATATTATATATTATGTTTGTGGCGTAAAACAAAGTATATATATTATGAAAACTAAATTAAACATCAACAAAAAGAAATTATTTAGAAGAGCGTGGTTTTTAGTAAAAGAAAAATACTACGATTTACTTTATGCTTTAAAACAGGTATGGAAAGAAATGAAAGTGTACGCTTATGAAAAAGCAGTTATTAACCCAATATCCAGAAACAGAACATTATTATGTAAATGATTTTAATATAAATGCCGAAGCAATGTATGAATATTACTATGGGCAGGGCTCACAAGGGCGGTATTTTGGAGATTAAATCAAGTTATTGACAATGTCAGTAACTTTTTGTATCAACAGATAATATTTATTTTTTCATTTACGAAATTTGTACTAAGTAAAAAAAAGACTCTTCAACGACGGCAAGTAATAAAAGTTTCTAATAAAAATTTAATTTAATATTTAAATATTATGAGATTTCAAAAATCTTTTTTCAGTGAACAGTTCGGTAATATCAGAATTGTTATTAACGAGAGTAATGAACCTTTGTTTTGTCTTGCTGATGTATGTAAGGCATTAGAGTTGAATAATCCAAGTGCTGTAAAATCAAGGTTAAAATCAAGTGGAATGCAACTTATTGATAATCACGCCCTAAATTTTAATGAGGGCGTGATTATCAATAAGTTAGGAAATCGGCAAACAACCTTTATAAATGAAGCTAATCTCTATAAGTGTATTTTTCAGAGTAAAAAAGCTGAAGCAGAAAAATTTCAAGATTGGGTAACTTTGGAAATTCTTCCCTCTATTCGTAAGCATGGAGCTTATATGACGTCGGAGATAATAGAAAAAGCCCTGCTTGATCCTGATATGGTCATACAACTAGCCACTACACTAAAAGAAGAACGTCAGAAACGTTTTGAATTGGAAAGTAAGAATAAAGAAATGAAACCTAAAGTATTGTTTGCAGATGCAGTTTCAGCAAGTAAAAGAAGTTGTTCGGTAGCTGAGTTGGCAAAAATTATAACTCAAAACGGTGTTAATATGGGGCAAAATAGATTATTTACATGGTTCCGTGAAAACGGTTATTTATGTAAAAGAGGCAGTTTTCACAATCAACCTACACAAAAAGCAATGGAGATGGAATTGTTTGAAATAAAGCAAACTTCTATTAACAAACCAGATGGAACAATTTTAGTTTCTACAACGACTAAAGTAACAGGGAAAGGACAAATCTATTTTGTAGAGAAATTTTTGAAAAATAATATAAGATAATTAATGAAAAAACTAACCAAGCAAAATTATTATGAAAACAGGAAATAACATATCTGTAAAAATAGAGTATCAATCCCTAGTTTCACTATTCCAGAATTTTATACAGGAGGTAGATAAAATGCTCACAGTTGAGTGTAACGCCAAAAATGAAGCATATTATTTTATTATATCAAGTGGTAATTTTAACAATTTTATGGAGTTTCGTAAAGCACACAAAAATGAAGATACACACATCGGGTGTTCGGAAGAATTAAAAATTTGATAATCAAATAAGTTATCTAAAAAGCCCCCATCGGGGCTTTTACTATTTTACACGCAGGAATCTATACTTTTCTATAAACTCTCTATTTTCTTCCGGTATTGAATAACCTATGGAAAGAATATCACCTTTAAATCTGATAATATCGTTATCTTCAAGGATAGGATGTTTTAAATGTCTATAACCATTATTATAATAAATAACATTGGACATACCCAATGACTTTGCAATAGATTCAATATTGTCGTCTAATTCATATTCTATACAATTGGGAATAAGCATGGTTTTTTTTATATTAATTTTGGTATTTTCAACATATGTATTTGTTATTTCTGATAGGTATGAGGAATCATTACAACTTCCAGTACTATCATAAAGTAACATATATGGTACACCCATATAATGATCAAAATCCATACTTTCATCACTTACAAGAGCCATATATTCATCAATCTTTATAAACCATTTCTTTCCGTTTATATCTGCTGGATTTCGAAGTTCCCATTCTCCAAGATGAGGAAAATGTGAAATATATTCTTCTTTTTTACACCCTACTAAAGCAACAATAACCAATAAGACAAAAAACAACTTCTTCATAATAGTGTATATAGTTAAATTATAATATTAATTCATCTGTATTTGCTATAAAGACACAGATGAATCATAAACAAAGTCTATTTATAATTGTTTATGCGAATTATCTTTTTGTTACTTTTTTGTCTTATTTTGATAAAATGCAAAAAGAGCCCCAATGCTGGAACTCTTTACTATTAAACGAAAACTTTTTATTTAGCCGGTATGAATAAAAAGTAATTTTTTTATAATTAATCTTAGAATTATTTAAAATAGATGGATTAAATTTTTATTTTTGTACTCACATGCTAAGAAGAGCTGTATTTATAGCTTGCCGTTTATATACTTAAAGTAAGGATGTATGAACAGTTCACTATTGACAGTTATTTTATTTGTTTTGCTTTTAACTGTTGTTTTATGCCTGCTTTTCAAAAAGAAAGATAAAAGTGTGTTTGAAAATACAGATAAAGAAATAGATTATAGTATGTCGGGGGAAGAAGAAAAGATGATAGATAATAGCAATGGAAAGTATTAAAAACAGCCAATGATGCGTTTAACCTTAACTTTGATTTATGTGAAGAAAGAAGTCCTGTGAAGGCTTCTTTCTTTTTGAGGAATGCTGGGTAAATAAGTCATAAAAGATTTAATATAAATTCTACTATCTGGCAATAAGACCTAATATTATACCCATAATTAAATAACTCTTTAAACGTGGATTAGGAGGTACTTCTTGCATTTTATTTTCTTCCTATTAAAGAATTTGTGATTTCATTGATTTGTTTTTCTTTTTTTTCAGCGTCTTTTATTTCCGCTGCTATTTCCGGATTCATTTTGAGCAATAGGTCATATATTTTTTCCTGGTTCTTTATTATTCTCTCTTGATTAGAAATTCTTTTATTAATCTTATTGTACCAGGCAAAAAGTTCTCTACATAAAAGAAATACACATACACAAATTACGATTATAAGCAAAAGCCCCAAAAAATTAAAGTGATCCATATTCATATTTTTTTATTTAATAAACTCATGGCAAAAATATAAATTATTATATATCTTTTTTTTATTTAATTGAATTTGCTGTCAATAATACTATTAATATATATAACTATATGATACTTGATAGAACAGAAGTACAATTTTTGTTAATAAGCATTGCGAATATTTAGTATTTTTGCACTATGATTTTTAATTATATGTTATTATGAAAAAGTTATTATTTTTTATAGGATTATTTTTTATAGGATTACAATTTAATCTGTATTCACAAGAAATAATAGATGGGATTGGAAAGTTAAAACTTAATTGTTCTCCCGAAGTTTTTAAAGAGATAGGATATCGTAAGGAACCTATAATTATAAATGAATATGATGATTATAGGAAAATGAAAAATACAAGTTATAAAAGTAGTGGTAATCTATATATGATTGAATATAATGAGGATATGATACTTACAGAAGCAGTGTCTCATCCTAATGTAAAAGTATATTTTATTCCTTCTTACAGTCCGACACAAAGCATAGAATTAAAAGATGTGTTTTTGAAATTTTTTAATGATTCGCTTTATGAAATACATATTAAAGAATATCCGAGCAAATTAGAAGAAGCTTTTGATTTAAAATATGGTAAATCAAAAAGAGAAATGAAGGAAGAGGAAAAACATTATGTAAATGGATTGGGAAATAAGATCACTAAAATAGATAAATTATTTGAACACACATGGGATTCTAAAGATCCTAATATAGGTTGTTATTCCATTTTTAATGCTTATCATGATGACCACGGAGAAATGAGGTTTATAAAATTTTTTCAGATTTATCAAGTCGATAAATCTGAAAAAATTGATCAATATAAAAGAGACGAGCAAAAAAGAAAAGAAGACGCAAAGCGAGAAAAATTGCTTAAAGAAATTGAAGCATTATAACTACATAAAAAAGTCCTGTTAATCTAACAGGGCTTTTATGTATTACACGATTAATGATAAAATATTATGAAGAAGTTGTTTTTTGTCTTATTAGTTATTATTGCTTTAGTAGGGTGTGAAAAAAAGGCTAAATATGTTTCATACCCTCATCTTGGGGAGTGGGAACTTAGAAATCCAGCAGATATAAACGGAGAAAAATGGATGTTAAAAATAGAAGAATGTACAGAATTTATTGAAGGACATGGAGACATAAAACCATATGAATATATTGGTAAACCATATATGTTACTTTATGCAGAATCAAAAGACTGCATTGATTCTGCATATTTATCAAGAATAAATCTTATAAGTATTGACAGTACAATTGTTATTCCAAGCTGCTCTCAATATGAATTATGTACCGATATAGAATCCATTGCTAAATCAGTAGGAGGATCAAATATTGTATATAACTATAAAGATCCTAAAGGCACTTTAAATCACCCCATACTCGGGAACAATAACCAACTAAGATTTAATGGTGATGTTCTTTCTATCGGCTATTCAATACCGGAAGAAAACAGAGGTTTTATAGAAAAGTATAGATTCCTGCGTATAAAATAAAATATTATGAAGAAGTTGTTTTTTGTCTTATTGGTTATTGCGGCTTTCATAGGCTGTGAAAAAGAATTTGAAGGACATCCTATCGTTGGTGAATGGGTACTTGAAGATACTATTGTAGAGAATGGGGAAAAAGTGCTCTGGGCTTTAAAGGTTGATGATAAATATGAAATAGTAAATGGTAAAAAACAAATAGAACCGGGCTATGTGTATATATTACTTTATGATAAACTTTCCGACAAATGTAACCGATATCTTTCATTGGGATCTGGCGTATTTCACATTACAAGAACATTGGTTATTGATGATTGTAATTTTGATTATACCCAATGTGAAGTTTTTGATATTGATGATTTTGGGAAAGGGGAATGTTGTGAATCTTTCAAACAATATAATTATTTAGAACATCCCATTCTCGGTGAATTTTCTACTATCAATACAGATGGCAATGACACCTTTTACATTGGCAAAAAAGATGTGAATAAATTTATCCCTAAATACAAGTTTATTCGTGTAAAATAGTAAAAGCCCCTATTTTTTGTTTCTATCTGATCTAATTTTCTTGTTTAAACAAAATCAAAATTTTATTTTTGTTGCAGCAAGTTGAGAAATAACCGTTTTATAGCTTACCATTTAAATACAAAGTATCTATGAATAGTTTGTTATTAGCAATTGTTTTATTGGTTTTGTTTTTAGCCGTCATATTTAGCCTTCTTTTTAAGAAGAAGGTGGAAAATGTTAATGATAGCAATAAAGAGGAAATAGATTACAGTATGCCAGGTGAGGATGAAGCGATAGAAAAAGATAGTGCCGGCGGGAAGTATTAACCCTGCAATCAGTTTAGAACTGTTTATCTGAGAAAAAGCCAGCTTATGATTATAAGCTGGCCTTGTTATTATGTTTTTTGCTGTGCAAAAGTATAATTATATTGCGAATAATACTTAACTTTTGGATAATTTACAAAGATAGATTCACTTCTCCTCTATAAACTCACCTTCGCCCGTCATAATCCAGCGTAACGAAACCCCATAGACTTTGTTCAATAAAAGGATATTGGAAATGGTGGGTTCTTTCTGTTCATTCCTCATCCTGTCCATGTTGCTTGAAGTAACGAGCCCGGTATGCTTGCTAAAGTTTGATTTTGTTTTCTCAAGCCCCCGGTATCTCAACTCTTCAAAAGCCCTCAAAAATCTTTCCGTAACCTCCTTTGCCTCCGGTATGGTATTTCTTTTTGGCATATGATCTTGTTATTCGCTTTAAATTACCTTTTAGTTACTTTTTGAAATACTCTAATTTTTTAGAGGTTAATATATTTACAATATCAAATTCTTCTCTTGACTTTTAATTTCAAATTCACAACGTTATCTCGTGAGGCTTTTTCTTTCATGCTTTGCGAGATAGCTTTGTTTGTGCGTATAAGTCGCATTATACTGCCCTTTTTATGTTCTGATAGTCAACTGAATTGACATCAAGTAAAACCTCTAATTTGGCGATGTAGCTATTAAGCCGTTCTATCTTTTTATACAGTTCCTTGATTTCGTCGTCCTTTTCTTCTATTTTTTTATCTTTCTCCGCAACCTGTTTCTTAAGGTAATCTGCAAAAGAATCGTTGTCCGCATTTTCAACCGGAACACTCACTATATTATCATTTACTTTATTGTCCTCTTTCAGCATATTGCCTTCTCCGGTTAAAAGCCATTCCTTGTTTATGTCAAATGACAATACTATTTTGTTAATTGTTCCTTCTCCGATCTTCCTTTCACCATTAAATAGCTTGGTTAGATTTGATTGGTGGATTCCTATTTTATTTGAAAATTGAGATTTATTTAAAGAATAAAAATTCATTAATTCGTTTATTCTCAATAATATATCATTATTATTTCTATCCATAGTATTTAGAATCATTTTAAATATATACTTTGACTTAATTTATTTATACATTTACTTGGTTTGTTTTATACAATGACATATATTTGCATTATCAATTAAGAACAACAATAACAAATAATACAATTTTTTGTAAAACACAAATATAGGAAAAAATGAGTAACGAAGTATCAAACATTCAATTAATTGCAAAGCCTTCGATATCAAAAACGCTACGAAAAATGAAGGTAGGGGAGTCGTATCGGGTTAAATCAACTCAAATGAAACCGGATATTGTCCGCTCTGCTGCAACAAGATTAAAGAAAGCGGGATTGCTTTTCAAAGTGTCCGGTGCCGGAATGGTGGATGAAGTGATAGTTACAAGACTAAAATAAAACAGCTATGCTCTTGACTTTTGACTTATACGACCTACAAAAGATGATGGTCGACGCCGGCAAACAAGCCGTTGCCGAATACATCAAGCAGAAAGAACCGGCAGAAGATTTTCTTTCACAGAGGGAAGCGTACCGGAAATTCGGTGAAGCAAGAGTTAAAAGATGGGTGAAAGAGAAATTGATATTCCCTGTTCGGTCGGGCAAATCCATACGTTCAAAAATTCTTTATTCAAGAACGGAACTAATAGCCGTCAATAAAGCGGAGAAGCTTGAAAAAAGAATCCAACAGGAACAATTAAATAAACATTCATGAAGAAGTCGGAAAAAATACAAATAGCGATAGTACTCGTAGCTGTACTGTATTTCGCAATACAAATCACTATATCATTATTAAGATAATCCAGGAAGTCATGAACGCAAATATCATTTCAAAGAGACTGATAGACGAATGTATGTCTAACGACATATTCACAAGCACAGCGGATTTCGACGGCTGGGGTATAGATAACTGTAACGTAGAGACAATCATCGGAGACTTATGTTTCTGTATGGATTTTTCGCTTATCGACTTATTTGAATCAAAGCAAAACCTGTCGGTATTCGTATACAGCAAGGTTGATAATAAGTGGATAGAAAGCACCATAGAAGATGATCTGAAGGAAGAAATAGAACTGCTATTTGCACAAGGACTTGTAGAACTCTATCTGTCTTTTGAATCGCTTGAGTTGCAGGAGAAGGAACTACAAGAAAAAGCCGAAAAAGAATCCTATCAGATACAAGACACATACAGAACATTACAATATCAATTTTAATCATGATAATATGAACAGGCTATTAAATACAAAGAATCTAAAGAAAACGAAAAGAGGAAAGGCGAAAATAACCCCTACCGAGAAAATAGAAATGGCTGAAGCCGAAATGGCTATAAATTCCCTGCGTGTCAACAGATGTATAGTTTTCAATAAAAATGATCGAAATTTTAAAAATAGAATAAGAGCAACACTATCAAGAACACAAGGAAAAGAATTTACAAGCTGGGCGCCGGAAAATAAGGAAAAATTCATAATAGTCCGATTATCATGAGCTTAAATCAAGACATAATAAATCAACTCGATTTACTCGAAAAACAACTACTTGAGATTGTAGGTCAAGTAAAGTCAACCAGACAGGAGTGTATGACAGAGGTTAACACTCCTGTTGAAAAAGACAAAAAAAACGAACGGATCAATAAGTACTTAAATAAACTTCATAAAAAATGAATTACTTAACCACGCACACAGACGACACAATGTCTCTCGATTTCGGATTTGGAAACGAAATCCTTTTCAACAAGAAAGATAACAAGCTTTTCTTAAAAAGAAACTACAAGCATGTAGAGCCGATCGAAATCAACGCAGAAAATATGACTATCAATGAATTTGAAGGAATTATTAAAGTTTTCTACAAGACATTAAACTACTGAATGATAATAAATTAACAAGAACAACCAGCATTTATTTAAAAATGGAATTCAACGATTTAAAAAACGAAATACTAAGGCGTACTAAAGATGCCAATGCCTGTAAAGAACAATATCGCCGCGCATATCAGTCCAATGACTATGACGAATTAATGCAAGTTATTAAAGAGAACTTCTACTTTGCGGTAGGTCGTAATATTATCGACCCTTATCTAATTGAAACTTACAAAGACCAATTTGCCGCAAATCAAATCTACTGTAATGAGAACGTCACCAATGGTTTTCTGCTTGCGCAGGGTGATGTAACCGTAATAGCAAGAGGTAATGTAACCGTAATAGCGAAGGGTAATGTAACCGTGGAAGCAGAGGGTAATGTAACCGTGGAAGCATGGGGTAACACAACCGTAAAAGTGTGGGGCAATGCAACCGTAAAAGCGCAGGGCAATGCAACCGTAATAGCATGGGGCGATGTAACCGTAATAGCAAGAGGTAATGTAACCGTGGAAGCAGAGGGTAATGTAACCGTGGAAGCATGGGATAATACCTATATAACCTCTTTCTCTGTTGTCAAATGTAAATTACACGATAATGCTATTTACAGGATACGCGAAAACAACACAATAAGATATGTTTCTGGAAATATTAATTTAAAATCAGAATAAATATATCTCAATATGGCACGACTAAATATTGAACGGCAGAATCGATTAGAACCGAAACGAATAACACATGCAATCAAATGTATAGAACAGCTTGGCTACACAATCACACTGCGGGATAACAACAAAATACAATTCATTCATAAAGGTGAGACAGTCACATTCTACCCATATAGCGGTTGGGCGACAGGTAAGACCATACAGGATGGACGAGGTATTAACCGACTTATTGAACAATTAAACAATAACTAACAAAGAGAGGGGTGCGCATTTTTTAACCGATATTTTTTTTAGGAATAGCTCAAAAGCGCAGGGCATACAATCAACCTC
Source organism: Bacteroidota bacterium (assembly GCA_023391625.1). Taxonomy (GTDB): domain Bacteria; phylum Bacteroidota; class Bacteroidia; order Bacteroidales; family Paludibacteraceae; genus QVMH01. The sequence goes on from JAEWAN010000034.1 coordinate 46,694, forward strand.
TCTTTTTAAATAACAAAAAAAATGGAAAAAATAAAAGAAGATTATATAGCTGTAAATGTAGGCCATTATGGTGCAGCAAATGTGGGTAATTACAGCGCTGTAAATGCGGGTAATTATAGTGCTGTAAATACAGGAGATTGGAGTACTGCAAGCGTGGGGGATAATAGTATTGCAAACACTGGAGATTACGGAGAGGCTAACGCAGGAAACAATAGTGTTGCGAATGCAGGAGATCACGGAATAGTAGCAGTCGAAGAAAACAGTATAGCTATCGCCTCCACCTGTGGAGAAGTAAAGGGCGGCAAAGGATCGATACTCATCTTGGTTAATAGAGACGACAACCACAACATAATTGATTATGCTGTGACCATTGTAGATGGTGTCAATATCTTACCCGATACATGGTATAAATTAGATAACGGGGAGTTCGTATTAACGGATAAAACGGAATAAATATAAACCAATAAAACTAAAAATTATGGAATTAGCAAAAAAAGAAAAAGACGAAATTATTGTTGTGGACATTTCCAGTAAGGATTTGCCGGATTTAAACAACGCACAGGAATTTCCCATAGACCTGTGTGGAAATTATTGGACACCGGAGGCTCCTGGCGAAAGTAAACGTATGTTTTTTGTCGAAATCAAGCCCCAAAAGGTACTAAGTATGGAAGACCAACAGCTAATAGAGCTTGACTGTGCCGTATTCCTCGAACAAAAGGACGGTGTTGCACAGACCATCATAAATGGCTCGCGCAGGCTTGTTGGGGTTATCGAGCAATATGTCGATGCAGATACAATTAAGAGAGGAACTCCACTGCTTATAACCTACTTAGGAAAAAGAAAAAACAAATCAAATGGCTTTTACTCCGACAACTGGAGCATTAAACCCCTGTTACTTAAAATCTAAATAAAATGCAAGAGGTGAATTTAAATGAATTGAATGTAGGTCCGGAAATAAATCCTTTTTCTTATTCCCCGGATGATTACCCGGCAGTCGATCAGGTATTGGAATTCATTTTGTCTAATACGTCAAAACCTGCTGTAAATATAAGTTTAGAGGAGCTTTCCCTAAATGGAACAGTTATTAAAGACAGCATGGAGGAATATCTTTCAAAAAAGATGATTAATTCTTCTTCTTTAAAAGAAGCCCTTAAATCACCTCTTGCTTTTTTATACGAATACGAAAAGACTTTTTTAGAAAAAAAGAAAAAAGCGCATTTTGAGCTTGGGACATTTGCACACATGGCCTTTTTAGAACCGGAACTATTTGACAAAGTAGCCGTTGAGCCCGACTACAATATATCTTCCAAGGAAGGTATTCTTAAGATGATAAAATTCTACCGGGAGCTGTGCGGCAGAAAGAATATACAATATGCGCCATGCAACTGGAAAATGAACGAGCTAAGGGTAAAGTTGGATAACCTCAAAAAGGCATGTCCATTCCAGATAATACAACCCGAGCACGCAATCATAATCAGGGCGCTAAAAAATAATTACTACTGGTACGGCAAGGGCATTATTCCTCTGATTTTAAAAGGAGCGATATCTGAGACTTCTTTTTACGGAAAAGACCCGGAAACCGGGTTAGAAGTAAAGATAAGACCGGATTTTTTCAATATAGAAGAAAACATTGGCGTAAATGCCATTATCTCATATAAGACAACACGGGCGGATTCGATAGGCAAGTTTGCTTATGACTGTGCAAAGCATATGTATGAACTTTCCGAAGGTATGTACCTCGAAATGGCAAGCCATATTACCGGACGGCAATTCAACACAACCATCATGATTATGCTTCAGACCATTCCCCCCTATCAACCTGCGGTTCTGTTCTGGTCAGCGGATGATTTGCAAAACGGCAAATACAAATACCATCAAGCCATGTCAATTGTAAAAGAATGCTTTGACAAGAAATCATTTCAAATAGGATTTGATGCCAAAGCCCCGGAAGGACAGTGCGGTATAATTGACTTTGAATTGCCGGAATGGAGCAGAAGGGAAATATACCCTACCGCAATAGATGATGAATATCCGATAGACGAAAGTATATAATGAAAAATACAAGCAAAGGCACCTTAGACAGAATTTTCTCTGAATATATACGCAGAAGAGATGCGGATGATAAAGGATACGTCAGATGCATTTCATGCGGAAAGATAATTCAATGGAAAGACAGCGATTGCGGACATTATATCAACAGGAAACACAATTCAACAAGATACGATGAATTTAATTGTAATGCGCAATGCCGGGCCTGCAATAGGTTTGACGAAGGAAACATACAAGGTTACCGGAAGGGACTTATTAGAAAATACGGAGAAAACGTTGTCAATATGCTCGAAATAAAAAAGCACAACATATGCAAGTTAGGGCAATTTGAAATAAATGCCCTTGCTGAAACATATAGAAAGAAATTGAAAAACATAAAAATCAAATAATTAACAATTTAAAATTTACAGCTATGCACAAATGGTTTGAATGTAAAATTAAGTACGAAAAAAACGCAAGTGATGGTAAAATTACCAATGCAAACGAAAGCTATCTGGTAGATGCCTTATCCCATGCGGAAGCAGAAAACCGGATCATCGAAGAAATGAAACCCTTTATCAGTGGAGAATTTACCGTGGATTCTGTCCGCAGAATGAGAATAAGCGAAATGTTTCCTAATGAAAGTGGGGATAAGTGGTATCGCTGCAAGGTGTTTTATATTTCACTGGATGAGGAAAAAGGAATAGAAAAAAAGGTAGGGGTTACTATGATGGTTCAGGCTTCTACCGTCAAGGAAGCGTGGAGCAACTTACAGGAAGGCATGAAAGATTCTATGGCCGATTATGAAGTCGCCTCTATTACTGAAACTAAAATATTAGACATATATCATTATGAAGTATCTGATAACGAAAGCGAACCTGAAAAAGCCTGATGGCTGGGTTAAAGTCCTTAAGCTAAATATACCAACCAATAATATTGAAGCCGAAAGAGCCAAAATAAAACAGGAATATAAATGCGAGAAGGTGTTACTCACCTTCTCCGAAGTTGAAAATTTGTATTAATAACACTAACAAGCAAAACTATGGCATTAAGAGAAAATCCATACATCCCCCTTTATGTTCAGGATTATTTGACGGATGAAAAGCTGTCTTGCTGTTCTTTATCAACACAAGGTGTTTATATACGAATCATGTGTTGCCTACACAAATCTGAAACATATGGCGGTATTTTGTTTAAGCAAATCCCCAAGCAAAATTTTTCAAGCGAGCAGTATTTTTCTTTCATATTGTCTAAACAAACCGGGGTAGAGATGGACGAAATGCAAAATGCCATTGAAGAGCTTTTATTCTACAAGGTATTGAAAATAGAGCAACGCGATGGAGTTGATTTTTTATACCAAAAGCGTATGGTAAGGGACTTTGAGATAAGTCAATTGCGTAAGACAGCAGGCAAAAAGGGAGGGAAAAAATCTATTTTGTCTAAGCAAAACAACAAGCAAACACATAAGCAAAACCCTGAATATGAAAATGAATATGAATATAATATTGAAAATGAATATAAAGATAAAGAAAAAGGGGTTACAGGGGAAAAAACAAAAGCTGATGAAGTTGAAGTTTTAGACGAATTGGATTTTGAAAATGTTTGGGCGCTGTACGGAAAGAAGGGAAATAAAAAAACAAGCAAAAGCAGATGGAACAAGTTGCCGTTGAAATCAAAACGACGGGCAATTATCCATATTCCTGAATACGTGAAGGCAACCCCGGACATTCAATACCGGAAAAATCTCGAAACATATATCAACCAAGAGGTATGGAACGATGAAATTTTAGAAAATGAAAAACGAACAATTACAATCGACGAAAACGGCCGGGCAATGGGATTTGAAAATTCAGGAAACAGGGAAAATACCTTCAGAACTGATGCCGAGAGACGTAGATATGAGCGTGAGATGCTTAACAAAGTATCCGAAGCAATACTACAACAGCCTAAAACCTAAAAAGCTTGATGATGTCTTTGAATCGCCTGTATGCACCCTCGGGCGATTAAGAAAGGAATCCGGGGATGAGAGCGCAATGGCGATAATGGTAATTATCTTGAACGATCTGATAAACTTTTTCAACGTCAACAACTCAATGAATGCAAACCAGGTATTAACTACATCTGAAATCATATTAGATAACTACGGATATCTTAAAGTGGACGATTTTAAGCTCTGTTTTAACCAAGCCAAACGAGGCATATACGGACAAATATACCGAATAGACGGAAACGTAATCCTGTCTTGGATAGAACAATATGTGAATGAACGTATCAATCGTGCAGATGAGATCAGTTATTCAAAACACCTGTCAATGAAAGCGGATGAAAAGCGTACAGACAATTTCATTAATTCTAAAAGGCGATAACAAATGAAAGATATAGAACTCTTCAACGACCACTTTCAGAACTACAAGACGTATGGAATACCAAAAGCGCAGCTTATCATCGCTGATGTTCCGTACAATCTTGGAACGAATGCTTATGCCAGTAATCCGGCATGGTATATAGGCGGAGATAATAAAAATGGAGAAAGCGAACTTGCCGGGAAACAATTTTTTGATACCGATAAAGATTTTAAGCCTGCTGAATTTATGCACTTCTGCTCTCAAATGCTCCGAAAAGATAAAGCTGCAAAAGAAGTTGAAAAAACGGCCAATGATAAAAAACGTAGAGGAGGGGCTGCTTGCATGATCTTGTTTTGTCCATTCGAACAAATGCACTACTATATTGAGCTTGGACAACGTTACGGGCTAAAAAAATATATCCCTTTGATATTCCGAAAGGATTTTTCAGCGCAGGTATTGAAAGCTAATATGAAAGTTGTCGGGAACTGTGAATACGGATTGATACTCTACCGGGAGCGCTTACCTAAATTCAACAACGACGGCAGAATGATATTCAATTGTTTTGATTGGGGTAGAGATACGGATACTCCTAAAATTCACCCCACGCAAAAACCGGTACCGCTTTTGGAACGACTGATAGAAATTTTTACAGATAAAGGAGATGTTATAATTGACCCCTGTGCCGGAAGTGGAACCACATTACTTGCTGCTGCCAACTTAGACCGAAAAGCATACGGATTTGAAATAAAAAAGAATTTTTGTTCCAATGCAAAAGAAAAAGTACTAACAAGAATACAGAAGAAACTTTTTTAAAGCAGAAAATTAATATAGTAATTATGAAAACAAGAATTTATATCCCAAAAAAGCAATTTAACGCTATTAAACCCAAAAAGGCAGTTCATCAAAGGTTTAGAGAAGAAAAGATTGAACTGGGTAACATGAAAGAACAAATCAATGTCGAAAAATTAGCTAAGCTGATAAATCTTGCTTTTATCCTGGCCGACCTACAATAGGGTTTAATACTTGACGTGGAAAATGAAATCAAGAAAAGCGACCCTTCTCTTTCGCTTGATGTCAGAAATTCGGTTGAAAGAATAAAGATTCATACTCGTAATCTGGTTGATTTTGTTGATAAAAAGACAAATGAAAAATTCTCCGGATACTTTGGAGAGATTTCAGACGAAATAAGAGAATACCTGTTTAAAAAATTTGAGATATGATAGATGAAGAAATTGAACTAAGCAAATCGAAAGCAACCTTGCTTATAGAAAAACTGAAAGAAAGGGATAAGAATAAAGTCCCATTTAGAATTGACAGGCAAACAATAATCCTTGTAAGCAAGGAAAAATATAAACGGCTTAAAAAGAAAGGAGATAAGAAATGAAAGCAAAAATCAAGAAAACAGGTGAAATAATCAACATAGCCAGCTATGCTACAGTTCCTTTAGAATCGTGTGACAGTTGGGGAAATTGTCTGAATTTTTCTTTTGATGAAGTAGAAATTTTGCAAGAAAAAACATCTGATATAGACTGGGAACAGCGCAGATATGAGATTGCCAAAGAAGCTATTGGTGCGATAATGTCTAATGATGACTTTTACGGTCAGGTATTATACGAGAACGCACAATTATACGGCAGAAGAGGAATACCCAGTGCTGTAAGTAATGCAGCAGTTGTATTCGCCGATGCTCTTATAGCAGAATTGAAGAAAGGAGGTAACGAATGAAACAGACAGTAGAAGAAGCAGCAAAAGAAGTCAAAAAGAAGAAAATCCAATAAATATAAATAACAATGAGACTAAAACTAATAAATATAGCAGGTTATTTACCTTATGAAGTTTATTTTCAAATAAATGCTGGCAATAACATAAAATTTGTTGGTACTCCTGTTCAGCTTGACCGCAACGGTGATATAGGCTTTGAAGTAGAACATTCATTTATCGTATGGGAGCAGATAGAAAATATTACTCCAGTACTCTACCCTTTCGAGCTTGCGAAACCTATAATTCATAATGGAGAAGAAGAAATTCCACTTGTAGAATTAGCTAAAATATATTTTACATATAATTCTAAGCTATTTGATTTTAATTTAGGTAATAATAACGAGGTGGTAATAACAAGTAGCGATAGAAATATTTTCAAAGGATTAAAATACATATTTTACTATCAGCCTTCAACCGAGTGTTTTATACTGGAAAATAAATACGGTAGTACATTGGTTCGTAATACTTATTACCTGTATAGCTACTTGTACTCCAGAAAGATAAATTTTAGGAATATAAAAGCCATTGACCCTAATTCTTTAAGCAAAAACCCTTATTTATAAAGACATTAAAGGAATCTCGTTTAGATGGATTCTTTCTTTCAATACAAAAATAGCAAGGAGAAATATAATGAACTCAAAAAGAAAGGAGGCGAACAATGAGAGCAATTGAATTTAGGGGCAAAAGCATACATACAGGCAAGTGGCATTACGGGGACTTGGTTCAGCCAAGCAAAGATGTGTATTTCATTCAAGAAAGAGGAACTGCCGGAGTTATGGTAAATTCCAAAACCATTGGTCAATTTATTGGATTATCGGATAGAAACTATACAAAAGCATATCGGGGAGATATAGTGAAGTTCCCTGAAATGAAATATGATAATGGTAAAAGCAAGATGATATCAACCGGGAAAGAGTTGATTGGTGTCATAGGTAAAGATATTTACTGTAACTGGGTTATACGAGTTGGGCACTTAATGTTTCATATCGATAATTTGTTACGAGGATCAATCATTGGAAATATATACGACAACCCAGAACTAATTAAAATTAAAAATTATGGAAAACAATAATTTATCATTAAAACAGATTTCTGAGGGTTTAAATCAAGCCCAATCCACGCTCCTAACATATGAAGCTGCAATCAAGGAACAAAAAAATCAGCTTGCACGGCTTTTAATCGGCAGGTTAAAGGGAATAAGCCCTTGCATTTTGGCTTCGCTCAAAAAAGAGTTAAATTCATTTAATTCCAAAACGCATACTTGGAAATAATGCACAATAGAAGATATTATACATTTCACAAATTTCAGATATGAACGAAACAATTAAACAATTCTCTAAAAAGAAAATAGTAGAAGGCCTTGAAAAATTACCTGATAGCTGGCAAAATAAATTTAAACTTATGTATGCCAAAGGTAAGACCGCCGAAGAAAAAATGTCTAAAGACATTGAAGATGTCGTAAATAACATGACTGATGATAAATTGAGTATAGCATTAACACAGGTTGAAAATTCTTTATCGAAAATAAATAACAACAGAAAAAAAATTACAGGTATCGAAATAAACAACATACTTTATGATATTGTCACAACCTCTACTTCTGATTATCCTTGTCCGTATTGTTCACTGTATGACTTGTGCGAAGAAACAAATGCAAATGATATCTGTGCTAAAATACTATCAGAAAACGAGGTTTTTATAACGAGGTAATTTATAATTCATCATGAAAGAAACAATTGACAACATAAAGAAATGGGTTTATGAACGTGACCTTCACAAGCAAGATCCGCGAGTTGAACTATGTAAAACGGTTGAAGAAGTGGGCGAACTTTCAGAAGCCATTCTGAAAGGCTGGGATAATGAAGGCAAAGACGCCATCGGAGATATTGTAGTCACGCTTATTTGCTTATGTGAACAAAAGGGGTGGAATTTCGAACATTGCCTAAATGCCGCATACGAGGAAATTAAAGACAGGAAAGGAAAAATAATAAATGGAACATTTGTTAAGGAAGATGATATTAGGTAATAAGCCGTCCTGGACTTCTCTCTATTTACAAATTTTTAATTTTTAAAATTACTAACTTTTAAATAAACAATTATGGAACAAGAAAAAATTTCATTGAACTTTACCGAGGTGAGTACCGAAGAAAGAAATAAAATACGGTTAGACGCCTATGATTATATTATTTGAGTTATCATATTGCTGACGTCAGCAATATACCTAAACGTAAATGACAACAAAAAAAGCAAAGTGTAATAAATGCACTTTGCTTTTTGCATATTATTAAAACAATTCCGATATGTTATACAATAACATTCCGGCCACTAAAAGAACAATAATTTGTTTCCTTAATTATGCCCAATTTCTTAATACACGCAATTTAGGTCTTACCAGATCGTCTTTATTCTGAGTCCTAAGAATATCATCAATATCCATTGATGATAATCCTACAATATCAGATAGCTCATTCATGGAATAACCTAATTCTGATAAATGAACATCAATCATTTTATTTAACAATTCGGGTTCGTCTAAATCGACATATTCACTTTCTTTTTTTCTTTGTCCTGACGAACTTAACTGCATCATAAAATATTTGTATTGAGAATCACTTAACATTCCTAATGATTTTGCCTTATAACAAATAGCTGATTTTGACAATTTCCAATAGGCTTTTATTGTTGGTAAATCATAATATCGAAGCCTCAGCAGATCACATCGACACTCATCGCTTGGCATATTAAATTCAGACGAAAAAGCATCGGCTTCTCGATCAAGTTCTTTTTCATCCTTTTCATAATTAGGAGCTCTTAAATGCATTGCCAAATGCCCTAACTCATGTCCGATAGTAAACCTTTTACAATCATTAGATAAATCATCGTTAATAAAAACAATAGGTTGATTTTTGTTCGTAAACATTGTTACTCCAAAGAACTTATCAGGTACATCTTTTAGCATTATTATAATTATACCATGCCGTTCTAATACATTTATCAAATTGTCAATCGGCCCTTTGGGAAATTTTAAAAAAAGCCGTATTCTTGCTGCAACATCTTCTGGGGTCAGTTTTCCTGATAATGGTAAAGATGGTAATGTAAATTCTGGAATATCTACAGAGTCTAGTAATTCATCTATAGCCATTCGCGCTAAATCAAACTTAGCTTCTAGTTTTGTTAGCTCTCTACTGGAAATAGTAACTCTTTTGCGATAAAAGAAGCTATTCACTTCTCTATTTTGAGTCTCTTTATAAAAAAAACTCACCGGATAGTCTAAATATTCTGCAATTTGTATGAGAATATCATCTGGAATATTCAACAGCCCTTTTTCCATTTTAGACAGATTCCCTTGATTTAAATTTTTAATCTCCTCTGCCATTTTCTTCTGAGTTACGCCTCTGCTTTCACGAGCTAGTAACAAATTTCTGAAATTTACTTTTGGTGCCATAATTCCATACTTATTATTTTACATTACTGGAGTGGCGGGACTCCAATAATGTAAAACTTTATTTTGTTTATTCAGTTTTTTTCAAAACCGTCTCTGTCTGAATTTTGGGGACTACAGAGATTCCCTTCTTGCCTTCCGGTTCCATGGTTGTCGAGGTAGCTCTACTATCCTCGACACAAGCTAAACTAGGAATGTCACTTATCCATTCAATGTCACCGCCAACCATATGAACAGCATATATACCTAAAAGTTCAATATATGATTCTGATACTTGATAACCAATATATGTAATTGGTAAAGTATCATTCAGATTATCACTTTTTTGATCATCATACATTGCTACCGTTCTTGTTTGAATATTGGACGGTTTAAAGCGTTTATTAATTTGCTTGCAAAATAACAAATTATTATTTACCTTAACATAGTAACGACGTCCTTTACAAAACCCTGATGTGTAAGGGAATTGTTCTATCATACAACCTTGTATGCAGGAGTTTAATGTATTAGGCTTATAATTTCGATTTTGATACGCTCTGGGAGTCGTCATAATCTTATTTTTAGCCATAGTAAAACCGTTCTTACAAGCTGTAACTATCTTGAAGGCATTTTCACCTTTTATAGAATCTTCAAAATCAATTTGATTTAAAGATTTTCTTACAATTATTTCCGATTCTGGAAATAATTGTCTATTTTTGTAAAAATTATACATATTATATATATTAAAATTTTGTTCTTTATAAAACTCCCGCCCGCCAAGTAGGGAGTTTTATTTTTCACAAAAGTACATATTTTAACTAGAAATATCAAAATAATAATTGTAAAAATATCAACAAATATTACTTAATGTCGAAAATAAGTTCTTTAATTTTAAATTCTTATTAGAAATGTTTCAGAAAAGCGAAATAACCTACATGAATTATAGGTATAATTAAGAAGACTAATATTTTATTTTGTAGGTTACAAATAATTGTGACCGTAACAAGCTTTTAATTTAGTATCTTAGCTTATTGAAATACAACACAGGAAACATAATCAACGCCTTAACTTATAAACAATAAATAATAAAAGAAAAACAACACTTCCCAGCCCGATCCACCAAAATATACCTCTTTTATACACAATAACCGGATCTGATTTCACGACTACCGGGTATGGAATAGAATCTGTTACAATCTTTTCTTTATACTCTATCTTTACTGGAATATCAACGTCTTTTATCGCAAGAGAATGGCTAAGGTGTCCTTTTTGAAAAGAGGCGTTAGAATAAGCGTATTTGTTCTCTAAATGGCTTGCAGTATCTTTTATTGAAACGGAATCTTTATGCCTTACTAATTGTACATCAATAACGGTATCTCTTAATATAACCTGCTCGTTATGCACCCTGTCCACATAGCGAATAACTTCTTTTGTCCGGCAAGAGAATAAAGATAATAAAGATAATAATAGAAGTACAATGTATATGCGTTTCATTTCAACTCAAAATGCGGGTAATCTTTCATTTTCCAGTCCCCGCCCCATTCTATTTTTATTCCGAGCGTAAGGGCTGTTTGTTTTATATGGGAGGCTATGCGTTTCAGCCCTTCTACATCATTCACCTGCACACGACCATCCATACAAGGGTACAGATCCACCGCATACCCATAGCCATCCGCTTTAGGCTGATGGTTTGACTTTTTACGGATACCGTCACAATTCGTTACAATATGTCCGGGTTTAGTTCTTCCCTGTGCATACAGGGCTTGCTGTTCCTCCACGGTACGCACTCCGTTTGTAATAGTAAAATCAACCGGGCTTTCTTTAATCGCTTTTTCCATTAACCGGACAAGTTCAGGATGAATGCCTTTCAGGTTATTCCGGCTTCTCTGACTGAATTTGTTCATTTTTACCTCCTTTGGCCAATTTGCTTAAATATCCAAGAACTTCTTTATCTTTTATTTTGTCCAACAAATCAAGTGTCTTTAAAATATCTTCAGACAACTGTTTCTTCTGCTTGCTGCTTGCTTTCTCCAAAATGGAACGGCCTTCCACAAAAACGCATATATAGAGAGAAATAAGTATTGTCGCATAAGGAATAGCAGGGATAAAGGAATTAAAAGATACAATCAGGTATTCCAGCGTACAATCAATAATAAAAGCAAGCATTAAGGCCGAGAAATACATAACAAACTTATCTACCGTGCGCTTAAAGCCATAGGACATACGGGCTTCATTGCGTTGTTTCGCCTTACGCACTCCGGATATTAAATCTGCTATTACAGCTAGAAAAACCAATCCCCAGAAAATGACTTCTACAAGCATTTTGTATGCAAATGTGTGGTAATCGCCATTCAGCAGAGAGTGTATAAATAAAAGATTCATATGATTAAATTATAGATTATCAATAAAGTTTTTTAACTTTCTATTTCTGTTTTAGTAGCATATAAAACATTTATACCCATTTTAAATATATTAACAAGAGCCACCCGGCTTGCAGATATTGTAAAACTTGGGAGCAATAAACTGGTAACGCCTTCATCTATTTTATAAATATTTATTGTTTTACTACCAGTATTGTCAGAACTTATATAGAAATTTAAATCAGAACCGGATACACTTTGCCTTGCATCTATATAGAAGTTCCATGTGCCTTGTTGGACAATAAGGTGATAATAACTCATTGAATCCAATACGGTAGGGCTTGATTGGGATTGTGATACATTTATATATTGCCTGAGTGGGTATACTGCACGATAATTCCCATCATCAGAAAGGAATCTTGTTCCTTCGCCGTCCTGAATAATTTGCCGTCTATTTATAAAGACTTTCTCGCCAATTATATTAGTATTCTTTGTGGGGTATTCTGTACTACCGACTTGAATCTCATCTTCAAAAGAAACAACGACATCAATCGGGCTTTGATGATCATCTAACCAGAGCGTTGTTCCGTTGCTTTCTTTGCTTGCTCCAATGCCTTTTAAATTAGCTAACTTTTCTTCTGTTACTGAATTAGGAGCCAATTTGTCTGTGGTAATAGCATTGAAATATATCTTATCCGTTGTCACTCCGCCTGCTTTAATTTCCGGATTCGGATAATTTCCGGTTAAGTCCCCCCCGGCAGCACCGGACGGTGGCAGAGTAGTAGGAATTTCTCGGTTTAATTTTTCTGTCACAGCCTCCGCCAGCTTATCCTCTGTTATCGTCTTGTCTTTTACCGTTAGTTCATTATATTTTCCGGAAATATCACCGCCAAATACTGTATTGCTCTTTAAAGTATTAATTAAGTTAATTGTCGTTACCCTTTCAGCGGTATCAGGCACGGCAGAACTAACCACAGAAGTCACCCGGTTTGCATAATTATTTGATTCTCTCGTTGGATAGGAGTAATTAAATCCAACCGCCCGAACCTCATACGTTCTTGCTGCTAAAGTGGGAATCCACAGGCAAACAAAACCGTCATTAATAAATGCTTTTACAGATGAAAATATACTGTTCCCTAAATTTACACCAGAATAACTGTTCATTATACCACCATTTGCATAGTTATAAAATGATATAATGGAGTAGTGCGGTAAAAAAGTAGTGGAATAAGCAAACCCCTTGATTTCAAAATATACAAATGTATTTGAGTTATAAGGTATATCTGTCATTATTACGGCTCCGGGGTGTTCTCCCGTGTCACTTTCAAAGTAATTAAAGGTATGCAATTTAGGGGCAGGATAAGTACCCATCAAGTCACCTCCAGCCGGGCCAGATGGCGGTAAAGTGGTCGGTATTTCCCGGTTTAGCTTTTCTTGTATCGCTGCAGACAGCATTGTTTCCACGATACCGCCTGTTTTAATGCCGAACTCATTCTTACCGGCTCCGGTTACTTCCAACCCTCCGGAAGCCGAAGCGACATATACATCTACCAAGTCCGATATATTGATTTGGAAAGTAGAGCCATCTACCAAATGAAAGGTGATTATTTTCGTCTCTGCATTATATTCAACCCCTTGTAGGAAATACTGGGTCGGTAAATTGATATAAGATGTTGCCCGGTTGTCATAATACTCTATTACCAGGTCATTCACATGCGATCCGGTTCCCATGGATACGTTCTTAACGGCTTCCACATCATCGAAAGCTGCTTTAATAGCTGCTTGCACAAAGGCTGTATTAGATACTTTCTTACTTTCATCACCGGCTGCCGGTGTTTCCACTTCTGCATAAGAACCGTTCGCTTTAATAGGCGAATTGATTAGCTTTTCGCTTGCTTCATCGTATTTGGGAATAGCATTATTAGACAAATCAAAAGGGGGTGCTTGCGCTGGAATCTGATCTAAAAACTTAGCCACGCTTATCTTACGAGGATTCTCTTCGTCATCCTTTACAATGCCAATGAAATCATCATTATCCGCTTTATTCGTTTCTGCTGCGTCTTTTAGCCATCTGAAATATGCTTCGTCTGCCATTTTATCAATTATTTAAAATAATAGTTTTATCTGTATTTGTATTAATCGGGTTATATAGGTTCGTTACAAGCCCTAATGTATCCGGCTCAAGGTCGTAGTTGTAAAAAGAGGAAGGTTCAATACCTATTTTGTAAATTGCAAGAGGATTCGAAGCTTTTATTTCTACTTTCTCAATATCGGAATCCGGACTTTTTACAAAATTTTTATTGTTTATCTTCACGTCTGAGCATGAAAAAGCATATAGTAATTTTTGCCCCATCCACACAGGAACCCCATTTTCATCACCCATTGTCAATTTCATTGAATAGTACGGAAAAGAAGAAGTGATGTGCCCTGCATAGTCCTGGTCCCGGAACATTTCATCATCTGATGAAAACTCTATATCCTTGTAAAGCATTCGCCCTTTGAAGCGCAAATCAAAAACGAACTGCAACCCTCTCATTGTAAAAGTTGCAAGCTCATTTTTATAATTCGTATATCTTAAAAGAATAGAATCTTTTAAACAGTCACCGGAAAGAATCTGAAAGTACGAAGCTTTATATATGTAACCGGAACTTTGCTGAATAAATTCAAATTTATAGTTACCCGTATCCCGCCCGGTGACAGTAAATGTAGTGGTATAAATGCCGTCTGACTCAAACTTTAAATCCTGCTTTATTACCTCTTGGAAATTTGTATCTAAATTGGTAAGCCTGGCTATAATATCATCGAAAGAAGTGTAAACCTGAACGCAAATACGGTCTGAAGGTGCAAAGAATTGCATATATTCTATCTGCTCCCCGAAATCTTCATTAATATAATCGCGGAACATTAAACTTGAAAAATCACTAACCCTTATCATATTTATATTGAATATAAATACAAATATAAAAGGGCTTATTGTCAGTCACTGACAATAAGAATACATTAATCCATACTAATAAGTTAGGTTATTTAAAATACAAGGGAAAGGGGAGTGAAAATTGTATGTTGTTTTTGCAGGAAACGCATGTAATTAGTTTAGAAATCTGATTAATAAAACAGGTCTATAACTTTTCGATTTGCCTTATCTATTTTTGTCCAGTCTTTTTTTGTATAAATTTCGGTGACCTTCATTTCTCCTTCCGGAGCATGATTTAAAGCTTCGTGAACATCATATTTATTAACTCCTGCGTCGTTTTGTGCGATAGTAGCCCAGCTGTGCCGGGCAGCATAATATTCAAGATCATCAATTAAAAGATGTTTATTCTTTTCTTTTTCATCATCCGGCAATTCGTCATATTTCTCTTTCAGACATTTTGCTACTTGTTTTAATCCTTTATTTATAGCTGAATTAAAAGTACTCATATCAGCATACATTTTGTGAAATTTAAAAATACGCACATTGTCAGGATCCTTGTATTTATTAAATAACTCTTGTATTTCAGGTTCTAATTTAATGCTTATTTCTGCTTTATCCGCCCTTCTTGATGTGGTTTTTCGTCTTTTATATGTTATACGTCCATCTTCAAAATGATCAACAAAATACAAGTCTGCCGAATTGATACCTACAAGGAAAAAACTTAGCAAAAACATATCTTTTGCTAAATTAAATCGGCATGTTTTGTCTTTCGTTTCCTTGTTATAGGGTAAATTCATAATTTCCTTTATCTGAAGTATGGATAGAGCCCTTTTGCGTGTCACTGGCTGACTTGGAAGCTTTACTCTGTCAAAAGGAGATAAGGGTATATTTATTATTCCTAAATCTTCATCATTATATTCTTCTTTGGCGGCATTATGTATTTTTCGTATACATGAAGGATAAAGAGATTGAGCTCTATTACCTTTTGTTTTACCAAATAGGGCAGGCTGTTCTTGTATCCAGGTGATCCACTTCATTATAAACTTAGATGTTATTGTGTTTATATCAAGCTCCGGCTTTCCAACAAATTTTTCTAAGTTATTAAGAGACGTGACGTATAGCCCTGCTGTACCTTTACTTTTTATTGTTTTAGCATAATTTCTGCCAAACGCAAAGAAATCTAACCTAAAAGAATCATTTTCTTTTTTTCCTTCAATAATATCTTTAACAAGATCAACCACTTGATGCACATCCATACCGCCTAATGCGCGTGCATGCTTATTGCATTTTTCCCGGCAATCTCTTGTGATATCGTTCAAAGAATCTATAATTTTCTGATTTTTTATTTTAAATGATCGGGTGATATCATCTTTTGCTAGAAATATTTTGGTTGCAGGATACAATTTCTTCCCATTATGATATACAAGTATCTGTACATTATATGTATTATCCCGTCTTTTATATTTTGATACTACCGCTTCAAATGTTGCCATTTTTTACAGAATTATTACAGAAAAGTGTACAGCAAATATATAGTTTTTTTGCGGATTTTGCAGTAAAAAAATAGCACACTCTTTTTTTTGAATGTGCTAATTATCTGATTTTTAGAAGAGCGGCAAACGGGATTCGAACCCGCGACCCTCAGCTTGGGAAGCTGATGCTCTACCAACTGAGCTACTGCCGCCTGGAATTATTTTTATTCCGCCATGTTATGGAAAACGTTTTGAACGTCTTCGTCGTCTTCAATTTTTTCCAAAAGTTTGTTTACCTGTGCTTGTTGTTCTTCATTGAGTTCTTTCAAGTCGTTAGGTATGCGTTCAAATTCGGCACTGAAAATTTCGAATCCGTTTTCTTCCAGGTATTTTTGTATAGATGAGTAAGACGGAAAGTCTCCGTATAAAATGATGTTGCCGTCGTCTTCTGCTACTTCGTCCACTCCATAATCAATTAATTCTAATTCCAAATCTTCCATGGATACTCCTTCTTTCGGAGCAATTTTAAATACGCATTTGTGGTCGAACAGGAATTGTAATGAACCGGTAGTTCCGAGTGAACCTCCGTGACGGTTAAAATAGCTTCTGATATTTGCTACAGTTCGGGTAGGGTTGTCTGTTGCAGTTTCCACCACAATAGCTATACCGTTAGGACCGTAACCTTCATATACCATTTCTTTGTAATCAGCCTCTTCTTTTGAAGTTGCTTTTTTTATGGCACGTTCTACGTTTTCTTTCGGCATGTTTTCCTTTTTGGCCTGTTGCATTAGCACACGCAGACGTGGGTTGGCATCCGGATCTGGGCCGCCTTCCTTGGTAGCTATAGTGATTTGTTTACCTAATTTTGTAAATACGCGGGCCATATTGCCCCAACGTTTAAGTTTAGTCGCTTTTCTGTATTCAAACGCTCTTCCCATATTTTATTATCTAATGATTTATTCTTTATACGAGTCAATTTTAGAGGGCAAAATTATTAAAAACGTGCATAATTACCATCTTTTTTTGCAAAAATCTTTGATTTTCATTTTATTTTTTCTTTAGGAAAAAATTCGAGGAACAGGATACGGAATAAAGGATGGCAGTTTGTTTTCCCTCTTGAACAAATAACGTTTGCAGAAAGGTTTGAAATAGATTGTATTTATTATATGTAGTATTGTAAAAACTTTAGTTTTAGTATATTTCTTTCCTTTGACTTTTTTCTAATAATTCTTCGGGAGTAAGATTGAATTTCTGCTTACAATATTTATTAAACTGGGGTAGGGTAAACTGATATTCACAGGCTATTTCTTCCACCGTTTTCTTCCCTTTTCTTATTTCATTGTATATCTTTTTCGTGTTTTTCTGTTCCAGCCACTCGTTTGCCGGCAATTTGAATGTTTCTTTGAATTGTTGCTCAAAATGCCTGCCATCCTTGTAATTCATTTTTTCGCAGAGTTCTTTTACCGTTTTACTATTTTCGGAAAAGTTCATTACTTGTAATGAAAACCGGGTATTTTCATTGAGGATGGGTTGGAAGAACATATTAATATCTTCTTTTCCGTAGTAAGAACATAAAACATATATCAGTTCTTTTATTTTTAGCTCATAAAAAGAAGAACATCGTAACCCGGATTTGATATAAGTTTCCAGTAACGAAAAGTATGAATTGACAATAGGGATAGCTTCCAGTAAAAAAATATCCTGTCTTTCTTCCGTTTCGTTCTGTTTCGTTTTTTCAAAAGAAGAAGTAGAATGTTTACATATGCAAGGATTGCTGGCCAACTGTATGATGAAAAAGGTGGAGTCTTGTTTTATCTCTACTTCGCCTTTATTCTGATTGGGGTGAACAAACATTTTACCACCGGAAATAATTTTGTCTTTTACCAACCCCGTGGAAAAAGACATTTCTCCATTTGATAGAAGAACAATTTCGTTGTGGTTGGGGCTGACGTGGAAAACTTCTCCTTTTGATTTCTCTTCAATTTTGATGAGAGAATCTTTTGAACTGTAATTAAAACAGGAAGAATGTTCTTCTGCATATAATATTTTCATAAATAAAATTTAGGTATAGTATTGTGGTACAATTTAAAATTAAAAGTAATATATTTTCTCTAATTTTCTAATTTAAAGAGATTTATTTTTATTACAAAAAAAGAGGATACGAAAAATCGTATCCTCTCTGCAATATTATATTGGTCTGTTTTTATTCGTAAGTAACTTCTTCAAATGAAACGATAAATTCCACACGGCGGTTTTTGTTGCGTCCTGCTGCTGTGGCATTGGAAGCTACCGGTTTTTCATCTCCATATCCCACCGCTTTTATCCTGTTCGCGTTTACACCCTTACCTACAAGATAGGTTTTAACGGCTTCCGCACGTTTTTCTGATAGTTCCTGGTTCACTTTTTTGCTGCCGGTATTGTCTGTGTGACCTTGGATTTCAATCATGTAAGTCGGATTTTCTTTCATCACTTTAGCAATATCATTTAATAACGCATAGGATGATTTCTTTATGGTTGCTTTTCCTGTTTCAAACTGGATTCCCTGCAATGCTTTCTGGAATAAATTCCGGACTTCTTTTTTCACTTCAGGACATCCTTTATTTGCTACTGTTCCGGGTATTTTAGGACATTCGTCCATGTAATCTGGCACTCCGTCACCATCCGTGTCGTACGGGCAGCCGTTTTCGTCTACATATTCGTATGCTTCTTTCGGGGTATCCGGACATTTGTCCATATAGTCTGGCACACCGTCACCGTCACTGTCGGCAGGACATCCGTTTGCATCTACGGTGCTGTATCCTTCGGCTGGAGTATCCGGGCATTTATCCAGATAGTCTGGCACTCCGTCGCCATCGCTGTCCAGTAGGCAACCATAGTCATCCACGTGTCCGTAAGCTTCTTGTGGAGTATCCGGACATATGTCTTTATAATCGGGTACTCCGTCGCCATCGCTGTCTATCGGACAACCATGTTCGTCAATTTTGCTGTAAGCTTCTTTCGGGGTGTCCGGACATTCATCTAAATAGTCCGGCACTCCATCTCCGTCGCTGTCCAGTGGGCAACCATGTTCATCCACATGTCCATATGCTTCGCGAGGAGTGTTAGGGCAGTTGTCCAGGTAGTCAGGTACACCGTCATGGTCAGTATCTATGGGGCAACCGTTTGCGTCCACCTTCACTTTGCGAGGTGTATCCGGGCATAAATCCAATTTGTCCGGCACTCCGTCATGGTCTTTGTCTTTTTTATTCCCGAATACCAAGTTGATACCCATTGCAAAGTTTAAGCCCTTAGTGTTATATGGTACCGGAACTTTAAATCCGCCTTCAGATATAGGATATCCTGCATAACCGAATGTCAGGTAGTCGGCAGAAAAATGCCAGTTTATCGGGCCGCTGCGTAATCCGATACCCAGCCCGAAGCTGGAGCGGCCGTTTAATATGGAGTAAGATAATACAAAGTTAGCCCAATCTGCAGGACGAGCTATCGCAGAGATGGTGATTTCTTCGTATACCCGGCTTTTGTGAAACATCGTCCGTGAAAGCAAACCGGCGCTTAATTTGTTATCAAGAAAAGCATATTCTCCACCAATGTTTAATTTGGCCGTTGTTCCGGTGGTATAAGCATTTCGCCCTTGCATATCATATTTAATGCTGTCTGTTAAACCGCCAATCATGTCATCTACGGATATTCCGTCCAGGCTGATAGAAGAAGCATCTTGCAAAAATCCGTCAAAAGGATAATTGATGTCGTATGATATGTTTACAGGATTATTTCTCCAGCGTATGAAGCCGAGGTCTGTTACTGCTACAGAGATAGTAAGTTCATCCAAAGGTTTATAAGTAGCACCTAAATCTATTCCGGCACCTAATCCGGAAGGTTTTAGTGCATCCGAAAAATAAAAATCTCCTGTTTCAATTTGGTTTTCGCTGTCGATGTCTATGGGTAGCGGGGAAGATATGTTTAACATACCTTTACCCTGTATATTCCACTGGTTTATGCCGGCATTAAGCATAAGTTGCTCGTTTCTGGTTGAAATATTGGCAATTCCCCAAAGGAATTTCACTTTACCTCCTACGGTCCATTGGTCGTTAATAGGACGTGAATACCCTAAAGCAGCTTCCAGATATGCCGAAGCATCTAATCCGAAATGTTTCAGGTCATACATATTGTCTTGTATCTCCGGAGTACCATATAATGCTAATTTAAAAAAATCTTTGGGCATGGATAGCTGTCCGTCTACCTTGGCGCTTAATCCGAATGTCCAGTATGCATCGTTTGTCCTGAATCCGAATCCTAACAGATTCATCTGCAGATCGGTGCGGAAGATTGTATTTTTGCGCAGTTTGCGGTAAAATTTATCTTTGTTGCCTCCGTTGGGGTTTAGAAATAAAATAGGGTTGCCGTTTGCGTCTTTGTATATAACATCCTTTAAACTCAAGGAGTTGTTGCTAAACCCGAATTGGGTATATCCTAATCCCGGTAAACTGACATATACGTTGCTGGTTGGCTGGAATGCCGGATTCAAATAGTGCCTTGTAGGCACATTTTCCAGAAAATATTGCGAGTTTACCTGCTGGCCGTATACGGAAGTGGTCAGTACCGTAAAAAGCGAAATGAAAATAGTTTTATATAGTGCTTTCTTCATGACTTATTAATTATTTTCTTTGTTAGAACTAAATGTATCCAGAGTTAAATTACCTTTTACAAATACTCCCATTTGTATTTTAAAGTAGTTGTCCGGTTGGAAATGAATTTTATTTTCTCCGTTCTGGTGTGCTTTGATACTATAAATCAATTTATCCGCTTTTTTTATTTCCTCAAACTGCTGATCGTTCAGGGTTATATCCATGGTTTGTTCTTTGGTGCTTTTTACTGTACCGTCAGCATTAATTTCCGGCGATTCTATTTCGTACTCTTTCTTTATGCTTGTTAATAATGGATTGTCATTTTCATCAAGAAACTGTTCTATTTTGAAATCTACGGCTACAGGCAATCCGTTGGTGATACCCAATCGCAATAGCGCTTCTTCCAGCATATCACTACTACCGGTTATATTACCTAACTGAAGACTCATGGTGTCTTTTATTTCTATGTTGCTGCCAGCTTTGAAATAAAGAGGTATAATACCTTTTGCATAAATTTTAATTTCAGCATCGGAGGTAATGAACTGATCGGTTTCTTCTCCTTCGGAAGGTTTGGAATAAGTAGATACGGAATATTTGTATTCCAACACATTGGGTGTCGGATCAGCTCCAAACAGCAGGTCTGTTTTTCCGAATTCACTGTTGAATACCGGTAGATCCTGTTTTATCCATTCTCCGGGATAATCAGGTTTTTTATCTATTTTGATAGACGTGGAAGGGCTGCCGTTAAAAGAAGCATATACGGCATTTTGAGGAGAGCCATCTACGTATGCGCAAATTGTGTCTATATTGAAACTGAAATAAGTTCCGATATTACTTTCTATGGAAAGTGCTATTTGAGGATTGGCAAATTTCATTCCACTCAGTGCGCTAATGTCAAAATGATGACGGTTCGTGTGTACATCGGCAATAGCAGCCGGGAATTTACCATAAGCAGTTTTATAATTCAGGTTTTCTACCTGATATTTAAAATCCACTACAGAGTTATGGCCTATGATAACACTTTCACCTTCTCTTGTTTTTACAATTACGCTGACCGGTAATTCATTGTTCGTATTCGGTCTTATTAATATGTTGTTGAATTCAATTTGTCCGGAAGGATTTTCATTGGTCGGGAAAAAGTGATTGTTTACTTCTCCAGGTACAATTTTTCCAGAATAATCTAACTGAGAAACAGATTCTTCTTTGAATTTAGTAATTATTTCCAGTTTGCTTAAGTCTATGGCTGCAGAATTGGCCATGCTTAGTTCTACCCGGAAACTGGATAACACAATACTGTCTATCCTTTCTATTTCCGGATTATCGTTAATATCGATGTAGAAAGTTTGTTCAATAGGGGTAGAATAGGAGAATTCTATTCCCGGAGGAACATCTTCAAACCCATATTTGAAACTGATGGGGGAAAACGAAGCCTGTGAAAAATCTGTTTGTCTGAAATTGAAGTTAACCTCGTCCTGTATTGTTAAGTTAATTTCGTTATCAGTAGGTTCAATGCTGATAGCTTCATCCAGATGGGCTTTTTTTATGATACTGTCCAAACTTAAACTTACGTTACCGAGTGGAATTGACAGTGAATTAGGAAGGGAAATGTCCCCGGAAATTTCGGAGAGATCTAGTTTGTAGCAAGATGTGATTAGAATGGAGCTGAATAAAAACAAACAGCTCAACTTTCCAATGATTTTTCTTTTCATAAATTAGGTCTTAAAATTTATTATCTGACAATATTTCAATTATTTTACAAAGATAAATAAATTTTAAGACCTGTGAAACAAAAAAGGCTGATTATATGATGTTTATAAAATAAATGTATCTTCTCTCGCCGGAATTTCAATTTCTTTAAAACCAGCTTCTTGCATGTGGTTTTTATAAGCTTCCTGCGAATCGTAGTCACCATGGACTAAAAAGATTTTTTTTATTTTATTTTTATCCTGGCAGGATAAGTAGTCAATCATTTCTTTGTAATCTCCATGGGCAGAAAATCCTTCTATTTTTGCAATTCTTGCTCTTACCGGATGGATATTGCCGAAAATGGAAATTTCTTTCAGATCGGGTTGCTGGATGCGTGCTCCCAAGGTAGTGGGAGAGCAATACCCTACAATGAGGATTGTGTTTTTAGGATCGGAAATATTGTTAGCCACATGGTGTTTTATCCGTCCGGCCTCCATCATACCGGATGATGATATGATGATACAAGGCTTATTATAGCTGTTTAATGCTTTGGAATCTTCAACATCTTTTATATAATGAAGTGAATTGAATCCGAAAGGGTCCGGATCATTTAACAGCGTTTCCTTTACTTCCTCATTCATGGTGTCTGTGTGCATTCTGAATATGTCTGTGGCGTTTACAGACAAAGGGCTATCCACGAAAACGTCTATTTTAGGGAGTTTTCCCTGGTTATGGAATTCATTGAGAACATATACAATTTCCTGTGTGCGTCCCACTGAAAATGCAGGAATAATTAATTTTCCTCTGTTTACTACACAAGTCTCGTGTACTATTTTCAAGAGTTCTTCTTCCGTGTCTTTGATGTCTTCATGCAATCTGTCCCCATAAGTAGATTCTGTGATTAGATAGTCACATTGCGGAAAATCGCTCCAGGTACTTAATATACGGTTGTACTTTCTTCCGATATCTCCTGTGTAAGTAATATGTTTTTTTATGCCGTCTTCACGTATTTCCAGGTTTACGGCAGAACTGCCGAGCATATGTCCGGTATTTGTGAATTTTACGTTGATTTCATCATTGATGTAGAAACGACGGTTGTATGCCGTGGTGATGAATAACTCCATACATTTTTCGGCATGTACCACATTATAGATGGGCGATACAGTGGGCAATCCTTTTTTTACCTGCTTTTTATTGAACCATTTGTTATCCAATTCCTGTATGTGGCCGCTGTCTGCAAGCATGATAGAACAGAGGTCGCGGGTTGCGTGGGTGCATATAACAGATCCCCGGAATCCCTCTTTGTATAAATAGGGAATCAGTCCCGAATGGTCTATGTGCGCATGGCTCAGGATTACGTAATCAATGCTTTCTGGATCAAAACCGAGGTCGCGGTTCATGGCGTCAGTAGCCATGCCTTTCCCCTGGAACATACCGCAATCCAGCAGAATCTTTTTTCCTTTTTGCGTAGTTATTAAATGTTTGCTACCGGTAACCTCACGAGTGGCGCCTATAAATTTTATTTCCATGATAATTAGTTTTAGTTATATTTTGTTTTTATGTTTTTTATGCTGTATACACAAAGTTATTCCTTTTTCCTGTTAAAACAAATGTACATAACCTTTTTATGAGTGAAATTGTTTTAATAAAGCGATACACTTTCTTTAATTCTTCATTGTATCGGGAAAAAAGAGTAATTTTGCATATCATTAGTTTTATGTAGAATTTAATTTTTAGGGTGATGAACATACAACAATTATTGCGTGCCAATATCCGTAATCTGGAACCGTATTCCTGTGCAAGAGATGAGTTTAAAGGAGAGGCTTCCGTTTTTCTTGATGCCAATGAGAATCCTTATAATGCTCCGTATAATCGTTATCCGGATCCTTTGCAATGGGAGGTTAAAAAACATATTTCAGAACAGAAAGGCGTACCTGCTGAAAACATATTTCTGGGTAACGGTAGTGATGAACCGATAGATTTGGTATACCGTGCATTTTGCGAACCCCGTGTTGATAATGTGGTAGCGATAGATCCTACTTATGGTATGTATAAAGTGTGCGCTAATATTAATGATGTGGAATATCGTTCTGTATTGCTGGATGAACATTTTCAGTTTTCGGCAGATGATTTGTTGCGTGCTGCGGATGAAAAAACAAAACTTATCTGGCTTTGTTCTCCTAACAATCCTTCCGGTAATAATTTGAATCGGGATGAAGTGCGGAAAGTGCTTGAACGTTTTCAGGGTATTGTGATGATGGATGAAGCTTATATTGATTTTTCTTCAGAACCAAGCTATGTAAAGCAACTGGCACAATATCCTAACCTGATTATATTACAGACTTTTTCCAAAGCGTGGGGAAGTGCAGCTATCCGTTTAGGCATGGCTTTTGCATCGCAGGAGATTATACAGGTGCTGAATAAAATAAAATATCCTTATAACGTCAATATACTGACTCAGCGTCAGGCTATAGAAGCGTTGAAAAATGCTTCCAGAACAAAAGAGTGGGTTGAAACGTTGTTAAAAGAGCGTACCGTGTTGATACAGGAACTGAATAAAATTCCGTTGGTGCAGCATGTGTATCCTACAGATGCTAATTTTGTTTTGGTTAAAGTTACGGATGCCAATGCTATATACAAGTATTTGACGGAAAAAGGAGTGATTGTGCGTAACAGAAGCAGCGTTTCTTTGTGCTTCAATAATTTACGTATTACGGTGGGTACTCCGGAAGAGAATAAGGTGTTGCTGCAAGAATTGAAAAATTATCCGGCATAAGTTATATTGCCATTATTCTAGTCTGTATATATTTTGTCGTATTTAAGAAAAACGAATTCAGAACATAAAAATGAAATAAAATGAAAACTTCAAAATTAATTTTCTCACTGCTTTTATGCATAGTATGCATTTCTGCAGTCGGTTGTAAAAAAAGTAATACGCAGGGAAAAACAGCGACTGCTGATAATAGTGAAAATGCCATAGATTGGGCTGGTATTTATTCCGGAGTTGTGCCTTGCGCCGATTGTGAAGGCATTCAGACTACTGTTACTTTGAATCAGGATCTGACTTATACTTTATATCAGAAATATTTGGGTAAAGGAGACTCTACTTATACCCAAAGCGGTTCTTTTGTATGGAATAAAGCTGGAAATGAAATTACTTTGTCTGGCATTTCGGATGCAGCTTCTAAATTCCGCGTAGGTGAAAACCAGTTAATACAGCTGGATATGGATGGAAACCTGATTACAGGAGTGTTGGCCGATAGTTATATTTTGCCTAAAGTATCGGATATTGTTGAAAAATACTGGAAGTTGATTGAAATAAACGGACAGGAAGTAAAGATGGGCGAAAATCAGGACAAAGAAGCTCATTTTATCCTGAAAGCAGATCAGAACCGTGTTCACGGCAATGGTGGCTGCAATATATTTAACGGGAGTTATGTAATCCGGTATGGCAAACGTATTTCTTTCTCTCCAATGGCCTCCACAATGATGGCATGTATGGATATGGAAGTTGAATCGCAGCTTTTCCAGGTGTTGGATGTGGTTGATAACTATACGGTGTACAACGACACTTTGTCTTTGAATAAGGCAAGGATGATGCCTTTGGCCCGCTTCGTGGCGGTTTACTTCTAATCAATTACATATCTGAAAATAAGTATTTATTGTTCTTGAATGTTTTCAGGATAATAATTACCTTTGCAAGCTATTTAAAGGAATGTTATTTAAACATTCCTTTTTTTATGTTAGGAGAGTGTGTGGTGGATTAAGGTAAGTAAAAAGCCTGAAATATCAGTGAAAGGAATGATTCGCTTTATCCGCCGATACCGATTATTTAATTACTTTTGTAACAGTAAAACAGATATATTATAATGAAGAATATCCGTAATTTTTGTATTATAGCCCATATAGACCATGGTAAAAGTACTTTGGCAGACAGATTGTTGGAATATACCAAAACTCTTTCTGAAAAGGATTTGCAGGCTCAGGTACTTGATAATATGGATTTGGAGCGTGAGCGTGGTATTACGATTAAAAGTCATGCCATACAGATGAATCTTCAGATGAATGGTCAGGAATACGTGCTTAACCTGATCGATACTCCGGGACACGTTGACTTTTCATATGAGGTCTCGCGTTCTATTGCGGCTTGTGAAGGTGCTTTGCTTATTGTAGATGCCACGCAGGGTATTCAGGCACAGACCATATCCAACTTGTATATGGCTATTGAGCATGATTTGGAGATAATTCCGGTCATGAATAAAATGGATATGGATAATGCAATGCCGGAGGAAGTGGAAGACCAGATTGTGGATTTGCTGGGTTGTAAGCCGGAGGAGATAATACGCGCCAGTGGAAAAACGGGTATGGGAGTAGAGGAGATATTGCATGCCATTGTGGAGCGGATACCTGCGCCTAAAGGTGATCCGGAAGCTCCTTTGCAGTGCTTGATTTTTGATTCTGTTTTCAATGCTTTCCGGGGGATTATCGCATATTTTAAAATTGTAAACGGGACAATCAGTAAAGGTGACCTGGTTAAGTTTATAGCTACGGGTAAAGAGTATTATGCGGATGAAGTGGGAGTCCTGAAAATGGATATGATCGCCAAGGATAATCTGAGCGCAGGCAATGTAGGATATATCATTTCGGGAATTAAGACTTCTCGGGAAGTAAAAGTGGGTGATACCATTACTCACGTAAAACGTCCGGCATCGGAAGCTATTGATGGTTTTGAGGAAGTAAAACCGATGGTTTTTGCGGGAGTTTATCCTATTGATACGGAAGATTTTGAAGATTTAAGGGCTGCCATTGAAAAACTGCAGCTTAACGATGCTTCCCTTACTTTTGAGCCGGAGTCATCGGTTGCGCTTGGATTTGGTTTCCGTTGCGGATTTTTGGGGATGCTCCATATGGAGATTGTTCAGGAGCGTTTGGATCGTGAGTTCGATATGAACGTGATTACAACGGTTCCCAACGTATCTTATAAGGTATATACTAAAAAAGGAGAATTGCTGGAGGTGCATAACCCCTCCGGATTACCGGATATTCTGGCTATTGACCGTATTGAAGAACCGTATATCAGGTCTTCAATTATTACAAGGACTGAGTTTATCGGGCAGATAATGACTCTTTGTTTAAGCAAACGGGGCGAACTGGTGAAACAGGAATATATATCGGGTAACCGTATGGAATTATTGTTTGATATGCCTTTGGGTGAAATTGTGTTTGATTTTTATGATAAGCTGAAAAGTATATCAAAAGGTTATGCTTCTTTTGATTATCATATGAACGGATACCGTCCTTCCAAGTTGATAAAACTTGATATTTTGCTTAACGGAGAACCGGTTGATGCACTATCCTCGCTGATTCATTTTGATAATGCCGTGTCTTTGGGAAGGCGGATGTGTGAAAAGTTGAAAGAACTGATTCCGCGTCAGCAATTTGATATTGCCATACAGGCTGCTATCGGGGCTAAGATTATTGCGAGAGAAACAATAAAAGCAGTCCGTAAGGATGTTACCGCAAAGTGTTACGGAGGGGATATCTCGCGAAAAAGAAAGTTGCTTGAAAAACAGAAAAAAGGAAAGAAAAAGATGAAACAGATCGGTTCGGTAGAAGTCCCTCAAAAGGCGTTCCTGGCTGTCTTGAAATTAGATTAATTGATACTTTGTCTTGTATATGAGCCGTGCTTATGAAAAAATCATAAGCACGGCTTTTTGTTTCTAATGTTCATTAGTTGGTTTCAGTCGTTTAACTGGCTTGTTAGGTATGTGTTCACCATGTCTTTGATTCCAAATTTGTACTGCATATAGGCTTTTATCTGATGTATGCCTTATCATTCTGTGTAGTTATTGTTGTTCTTTGTTTTCTTTCGAGATGAAAAGTTCAGTGTGAATTGTTCTGGGAGTAGTACGTGTCGTTTGGATTGTGTGAGTTGCAGCCAAGGAAAAATTATTTTTTATCGGATGATGATTTTAATCTGATTTGTGTTTGGAGGAGATTTTACTTTTTGTATTACAAGGTGTTTTGTCTCTTTATTTGTTGCTCCAGGGTAGGATATAGGTAAATCCATAAGTTTTGTGTATATTGTGGCTGTAAATTATTATTTGAAAGGAATTTATCTTTATTATTCCAAAAACTTTAATACCATGATCTATGAAGCCCATTTATCGTAACCAGAATTTTGCCTTTTTTTATCGTATAATAGATAAATACGGGCCTCGCGCAAATGCGGGAATGATTTTGTTAATCGTTGCATTACTCACTATGGTGATTGCAAACTCTCCTTTAAACTTGTGGTATGATGCCTTTTGGAAAATAGAATTGTATTTGGGAACAGAGAATTTTAATTTTCTGAGTCACAATGGACATGCGATGACGTTGTTGGACTTTGTGAATGATGTGCTGATGGCGGTTTTCTTTTTCTCGGTGGGGCTGGAAATTAAGCGTGAAATGCTTGTGGGTGAATTATCTTCTTTCCGGCAGGTTTTGTTGCCTCTTATTGCCGCTTGTGGAGGTATGATTCTTCCAGTAGCTTTGTTCTTCCTGACAGGTAAGTTACAGTCGTTTACTTCGGAACAAATGGGAGGTTTAGCCATACCAATGGCTACGGATATTGCTTTTTCCCTGGGAGTATTAAGTCTGTTTGGAAAACGAGTCCCCTTGTCCCTTAAAATATTTTTGTTAGCCTTGGCTATTGTTGATGATATAGGGGGAATCATTGTGATAGCTTTGTTTTATACCAGTTTGTCACCTAATTCATTGATGTACGCCATTATAGCTTTGGTAGCCCTTATCGGTTTGCTGTCGGGCAACCGCTTGAGAATTAACAGTAAAGCTTTTTATACATTGGGAGGAATTGTTATATGGTATATGTTTATGAAAATAGGTATTCATCCTACTATTGCCGGGGTCGTTGTCGCTTTTACAGTTCCGGCACGCCCTTATGTGAACATACGTGATTATACGGAAGGTTTGCAAAATGACCTGAATTTAATTAAAAGTACAATTCTCCGGAAACCTTCAGAGAAAGATATCATGCTTTCCAATATACAGATTAAATGCCTGTTCCGTGTAAATAAGTCCTCGGATCGGGTTATCAGTCCGTTGCAGGATTTTGAGGATAAGCTACAGGGGGTTGTAAGCTATCTGATTATGCCTCTTTTTGCATTTGCCAATGCCGGTGTTGTTTTTAATCTGTCTGGAGGTTGGAACTTATTAACCGGAGTAACTCTTGCCGTAATGGTAGGATTGATATTCGGAAAATCCTTAGGTATATTCACTTTTACTTGGTTGGCGGTAAAGATAAAAGTCTGTCGTATGCCTATGGATATGACCTGGAAAAGATTATTGGGGCTTTCGTTTTTAGGTGGAATTGGGTTTACGGTCGCTTTGTTTTTAGCAACTTTGTCCTATTCGGCAGGAAGTGAGTTGTTGAATGATGCAAAGTTAGGAATTATATTAGGCTCTCTCATATCTGGTATCATAGGGCATATGTATTTAAGTAAGGTTTTGCCCAAAGTAGATAAAAAGTAGGGGAGAGGAGAATCTATATGTAGATATAAATAAAAAAAGGAATCTTTGATTCCTTTTTTTATTTATATAGTAAGAAAATGCAAGGACGTTTATTTAAGTCCGGAAGTTGGTGTTTCCAGTCTTTTACCCGTTTAGTTTTTATAAATTCCGTATCTAATGTTATATCTGCGGCAATACATAAAAGAGTGTTCGGTTGGCAGGTATTCAATATATCTTCCAGCATTTTCATGTTCCGATAAGGAGTTTCGATAAACAGTTGCGTCTGGTTTTCGTTGTATATCCTTGATTCCAGTTTTTTCAGGGCTTTACTTCGTTCCGGTGAAGTAACAGGCAGATAACCGGAAAAGGCAAAACTTTGTCCGTTAAATCCGGAACCCATCAAAGCCATCAGGATAGACGAGGGACCTACCATCGGCACAACCCTGTAATTCTTTTGTTGGGCGTAGGCCACTACGTCGGCTCCCGGATCTGCCACTGCCGGGCAACCCGCTTCAGATACAACACCCATATCATTACCTTGTTCCATTGGTTTAAGGAAACTGTTTATCTCCTCCGGACGAGTATGTTTGTTAAGCTCGAAAAACGTCAGTTCATCAATATTAATCTCGGGATTGACTTTTTTCAGAAATCGGCGTGCAGAACGGACATCTTCTACAATATAGAATTTCAGAGTATTTATAATCTCAGTATTGTAATCAGGGAAAATCTGCTTAAAAGAGCAGTCGCCCAGTGAAGTAGGTATAAGATACAAGTTAGGCATTTTAGAAAGTATAAAGTTAAACTGTTAATCCAATTGGCTGTTAAGTTCTTCTAATTCCTCGTTATATATTTCCCATTCATACATTTTTTGTTCCAGTTCATGCTGTTTCTTATTGTAGAGTTGGACAAAGTCGTTGTCAGAAGCCTTTTCCGGGTTTTCCATCTGTTTCAGCATATCGGCAATTTCCTGTTCCAATCCGGATATGATTTTTTCCGCCTCTTCTACGTTCTTTTCCGCTTTTCTTATCTTTTTGTTTAACTCTTTTCTGTTTTCGTAGCTTAATTTGCTTTCAGAGGCTTTTTTTACAGGTTCATTGCTCGATTTTTGAGTCGAAGCAGAAATCTCAAGTTCCTGTAGGTTTTCTATTTTCTTGGCTTGCAGGAAATCATAGATACCTCCCAGGTGTTCTTTTACCTTTTTATTGCCGAACTCATAAACTTTTGTTACCAGACCGTCAAGAAATTCCCGGTCGTGTGAAACGATAATGGCTGTCCCGTCAAAAGATTTGATTGCATCTTTCAGCACTTCCTTGGAGCGCATGTCCAGGTGGTTGGTCGGTTCGTCGAGGATAAGCAGGTTTACCGGTTCAAGTAATAATCTGATCATTGCCAAACGGCTTCTTTCACCTCCGGACAGTACTTTCACTTTTTTCTCTATCGCCTCGCCTCCAAACATAAAAGCCCCCAATATGTCGCGTATTTTTGTGCGTATATCACCCACGGCAACATAATCTATCGTTTCAAATATCGTACGGTTTTCATCTAATAAAGAAGCCTGATTCTGTGCGAAATAACCTATTTTTACATTATGTCCAAGTTTCAGCTTTCCGGAATATTCAATTTCGTTCATGATACATTTTACCAATGTACTCTTTCCCTCTCCGTTTTTTCCGACAAAAGCAACCTTTTCTCCCCGGTTTATAATCATATCGATGTTGTCCAGAATCAGGTGGTCGCCATAAGCCTTGGACAGGTGTTCTATCTCCACCGGAATAGAACCGGAACGGGGAGCAGGAGGAAACTTCATGTTTAATCGGGAGTTATCCTCCAGGTCTATTTCTATGCGTTCTATTTTCTCCAGTTGTTTAATGCGCGATTGCACCTGTACAGCTTTGGTTGCTTTATAACGGAAGCGTTCGATGAAGTCTTCCGTATCCTGAATCATTTTTTGCTGATTTTCGTATGCCCTGATTTGCTGTTCGCGGCGTTCCTTCCTCAGTTCTATATATTTGGAATAATTTACATTATAATCATATATTTTTCCGAGTGAAATTTCAATAGTCCGGTTAGTGACCGCATCGATAAAGGCTTTATCATGGGACACAAGGAGTATCGCGCTGTCTGATGTAGTAAGAAAATTTTCCAACCATTGGATGGATTCTATGTCCAGGTGGTTGGTTGGCTCGTCAAGCAACAAAATATCGGTGCGTTGCAACAGAATTTTAGCCAATTCAATCCTCATTCTCCATCCTCCGCTGAATTCGGAACATTGTCGGTGAAAATCACTCCGTAGGAATCCCAATCCCAGTAATGTTTTTTCTATTTCAGCGTGAAAATTGCCGTTTCCTATGATTTGCAGATGTTCATTAGCCTGTGTTAAACGTTCAATCAGTGCATGGTAGGAGGGACTTTCATAATCAGTCCTTTCTGCCAGCTCCACGTTCATTTTTTCAATTTCATTTTGCAGGCGTGTGATATGTTCAAATGCTTTCTCCGCTTCTTCAAATACGGTAGTGCCTTCGTTATGAATCATATGTTGCGGAAGATAGCCGATGGAAAAGTCTTTAGGGAAAACTATTTTTCCTGAAGTAGGAGTTTGTTTCCCTGCGAATATGCGTAATAAAGTAGTTTTACCTGCTCCGTTTTTTCCTACCAGAGCTATTTTGTCTTTAGGATTTACCAGAAAACCAATATCATCAAAAAGAGGTGTTCCTCCAAATTCAACAGTAAGATGTTCAACTGAAACCATTGCTGTATGTGTTACAAATAAAAAGAAAGATGTTTATATTTTATATTTCAGCATTATTTTTCTTATCGACCAGTCTCCATACCCAATATGTCAGGCCGGTTATAATTATTAACGCAGTGGCTGTAAGTAACCCGATAGACCCGTTTCTTCCGAGAAGGCCTATGGTGATAAACAGTAGGGTTACTGCCAGCAGGACAAAAGTGACTTGACGGTGTTTTAATCCGATTTTCAGTAGTAAATGGTGAATATGGTTCTTGTCTGGGCTGAAAGGCGATAGCCCTTTTTTGATCCGGGTTACCATTACACGTATAGTATCGAATAACGGCACTATCAAAATGCAGATTGCTACAGCCGGGGCTGCCGACATGTGGTATTTTTCGGGAACCTGGTGGTATCCGTTCAATTCGCAGAACTCGAAAACAAACAGTGTGATCATATATCCCAGAAACAAGGAACCGCAATCGCCCATAAATATTTTGTTTTTTTTACCGAATACATTGTATATGAAGAATACGGACAATGCTCCGACAAGAGAATAGGCGCATAATGAGAGCGTATATTTGTTTGTTAATGAAAAATAGATACCGAAGAACAGGCAGTATATGATTCCTAATCCGGAAGCCAGACCATCTATCCCGTCAACCAGGTTCAGAGCATTGATAATGACTATAAAAACAAAGAAGGATAAACAGTAACTGATCCATAACGGCAGTTCATAGATACCGAAAAATCCGTGTAGTGTGGATAAACGGATGTCTGACATTACGATCAGGAAAAAACCGGCAATCAGTTCTCCTATCAGTTTCCATAAAGCCCTGATGTCTATGAGGTCGTCTACAAACCCGACAATCAATATGAAAAATACACCGATGACAAAAAACTGTATTGGTTCTACAAGTTGAACCGAGAAGATACTTGTTGTCAGGAAAAAGGATATAAAGATATTTACTCCTCCTACATTAGGTACAGACCCTTGGTGGGAAGTCCTTTTATTAGGCTTGACAACGAAATTACGTTTTTTAGCTATTCGTACAATAGTTGGCATACATATGAATCCGATAACAAACGATATGATTATGGAGAAATACGGATGATCTAATATGTATTGGAACAATGTACTCACAGTTTATGAATCTAATTTCTTGTTTTGCTGTATATCCAGAATTTCGTATGGTGAATTGTTACTTAAAAATTCAGGTACGATTTTTTTCATTTGAGATACCACTAAGTAGTCCTTGCACTGGCAGCTGTAGAAAATAAGGTCGTCTATCTTTTTAGAAACAGTATCATAGTCATATTCCTGTACTTTCGCTACCATGATTTTAGAATGGTGCGTTTGTGTAGTAATCTCTTTTTTGTTTAATAGTTCTTCATATAGTTTTTCACCGGGACGTAGTCCGGTATATACTATTTTTATATCTTCTTCCACTTTAAATCCGGCCAGACGAATCATTTTTTTTGCGAGATCCACTATTTTTACCGGTTCACCCATGTCAAATATGTAGATTTCACCTCCATTGCCCATAGCTCCGGCTTCCAGCACCAGCATACAAGCCTCCGGTATAGTCATAAAATAACGTATGATTTCCGGATGTGTCACAGTGACCGGGCCCCCTGCTTCAATTTGTTTTTTAAAGTAGGGGATTACTGAACCGTTAGAACCTAATACATTACCAAATCGGGTTGTAATGAATTTGGTTGTTCCGGTACCTTCTGATATGATTTTTTTGTACAGTGACTGGACATATATTTCGGCTATACGTTTAGATGCCCCCATCACATTCGTAGGATTTACCGCTTTATCCGTAGATACCATGACAAAACGTTCTACCTTATATTTTACAGCCAGGTCTGCCAGAGTTTTAGTTCCAAGCACATTAGCCTGTATACTTTCCACCGGGTTGTTTTCCATTAGCGGAACATGTTTGTAGGCAGCAGCATGGTATATATAATCCGGGCGGTAAAGGTTCATCAGGTACTCCATTCGTTCTTTGTTGCGTACATCGCCGAGGAATACGCTGAAATTGTGTTTCGGGTATTTTTCCTCAAGATCCAGTCTTAGTTCGTGCATAGGAGTTTCAGCCTGGTCTAAAAGGACAATCAGTGACGGGTCGTATTTAATCACTTGATGCACTATTTCGCTACCGATAGACCCAGCAGCACCGGTGATGAGGATAACTTTCGATTTTAGCTGTTTGGCTATATTCTCTGTTGATATTTTAATCTGGGGCCTTTCCAGTAAATCTTCTATCTGAATGGATTTTAACTGCTTTACAGTTGGCATGTCATTCTGCCAGATATTCATAGGCGGAGAGGTCAGAATGGACAGATTTGAATTGAAAAAGATATCCAAATCGGTATGAGGGTTGATCTCCTTCATTTTCATCGGAGAAACGATAATGGCTTTGGCTTTCTTGGAAATGATGTTCTGTACATTCTTTTCGTTGAGAAGATACACCTTCATTCCCATGATCAGACGCTGGGTGGCATTTTTGTTGTCATCAATAAACCCTATAAGTTTGTATTTGGTGTTGGAGTCTGTCCGGAGCATTTTGGCTATACCGATAGCTGCCGATTTTGTCCCGTAAATCATCACAGGTATGATGTGGTTGGAACTCTGTGAAAAAGTGTCATAAGTCACTTTTACAATAAGTCTGACCAGAAACAAAAGTAAAAAGTTCAGGATGGTATAAATAAGCAATCCCAAATTGGAAAAAAGGTATATATCATTAATTAGGTAATAGATCAGATTTAGTAATGATAATATGATGATGTTTGATAGTACGGCTAACAACAACTTGGCTGCATCCACGTAATTGGAGTAGCGTAGTACGCCGGAGTAAGTATGGAATATCCAAAAGAAGAAAATCTGTAGGCAGATGATGATGAAAAAGCTCCAGTTTGTTCCTAATATCGGTTTAGTTGTAGAAATGCTGAATAACTGTACGGCATAGTAGGATACGATACATGAAAATATTGAAATTACAATATCTACAAATAATACAACCCACCTGGGAAGGTAACTTAATGATGAAATATGAGAAAATATGTCTGAATTTTTTAAATTAGAATATTTCTCGAAAACTTTTTGCCCCATAAATCAATCCAATGAATCTTCTATGATAAATAATTTGCAAATATACGGCTTATGGCGAAATAAAAAAGGTTAAAAAAATAGTTATTTAATATATTTTTACGGTAGTAGAATGTTATATACGGAAAGAAAGTATTCAATCTTTTAAAATGGATTCTTTTATATTGCTAATTCAATAAATTAAAAGAAAAAACATGAAAAAAATTACGATTTATATTGTCGGTTTGAAAAATAGCTGTATATTTGCACTGTTTTTAAGGAATACACATGAACAATTATATTATTAACATACTAAGTATTATTATTCTCTTATGCAAGGTAAGAAGAAGTGAGTCTGGTATGTAAAAAATAAATAAGCAATAAATTATAAGAAAGCCTTTCTCACTAATACGGGAAAGGCTTTCTTCTTTAAAAAACAAGATAAAATATTTAGAAAATAAAAAATAAAATTGAATATGGAAAGATTATTTATTTTTGATACAACACTGCGTGACGGAGAACAGGTGCCCGGATGTCAGTTAAATACGGTGGAAAAAATTCAGGTAGCCCGTGCTCTGGAAGCTTTAGGAGTAGATGTTATTGAAGCAGGATTTCCTATTTCAAGTCCGGGTGATTTTAATTCGGTAGTAGAAATATCAAAGGCGGTAACCTGGCCTACTATTTGTGCTTTGACACGGGGAGTCCAGAAAGATATTGACGTGGCTGCGGACGCTCTTCAATATGCAAAAAACAAACGTATTCATACCGGTATCGGAACCTCGGATTTTCATATTAAATATAAATTTAATTCCAATCAGGAGGAAATTCTGGAACGTGCTGTGGCTGCGGTGAAACATGCTAAAAAGTATGTAGAAGATGTAGAGTTTTATTGTGAAGATGCCGGGCGTACGGATAATGTTTATTTGGCAAGGGTAGTTGAGGCGGTGATTAAAGCAGGTGCTACGGTTGTCAATATTCCTGATACCACTGGGTATTGCTTGCCTACGGAATACGGTGAAAAAATAAAATTTCTGATGGAAAATGTGAACGGTATTCATAAGGCAGTACTGTCAACCCACTGTCATAATGACCTGGGAATGGCTACAGCTAATACCATGGCAGGAGTTCTAAACGGAGCCCGTCAGGTGGAAGTAACCATAAACGGTATTGGCGAGCGGGCTGGAAATACAGCTTTGGAAGAAGTCGCCATGATACTGAAATGCCATAAAGGACTGAATATCGATACTCAGATCAATACGCAGAAAATTTATTCAACCAGCCGGTTGGTTTCAAATCTGATGAATATGCCGGTTCAGGCAAATAAAGCGATTGTGGGACGTAATGCCTTTGCACACTCTTCCGGTATCCACCAGGATGGCGTGCTGAAAAACAGGCAGAGTTATGAAATTATGGATCCTAAAGATGTGGGTATTGATGAAAACTCCATTGTATTGACTGCCCGTAGCGGACGCGCTGCACTGAAACACCGGCTTAATGTATTAGGTGTTCAGCTGGATAATGAAAAGCTGGATGCTGTTTATGAAGCATTCCTGAAACTGGCTGATAAGAAAAAAGATATTAATGATGACGATGTATTGATGCTGGCGGGCATGGATCGTACGGAGAAACATCGTATTCAGCTGGATTATTTGCAGGTAACATCTGGAGTGGGTGTAAAAGCGGTAGCAAGCATAGGATTGGTTATTGCCAATGAAAAATTTGAAGCGGCGGCTTCAGGTAACGGACCGGTGGATGCAGCTATTAATGCGTTGAAACAAATTATCAAACGGCACATGACTCTGCAGGAATTTACGATTCAGGCTATCAACCGTGGTAGTGATGATGTGGGTAAAGTACATATGCAGGTTGAATATGACGGAGTAGTGTACTATGGTTTTGGCGCCAATACGGATATTGTGGCCGCATCTGTGGAAGCTTATCTGGATGCTATAAATAAATTTGTGAAATAAAATAATTAGAAAAAAATTAAATATATGTCTAAGACTCTTTTTGATAAAATTTGGGATGCTCACGTAGTTTCATCTGTTGCAGATGGTCCTACCCAGTTGTATATTGATAGAATGTATTGTCATGAAGTGACAAGTCCTCAGGCTTTTGACGGTTTGCGGAAACGGGGATTGAAAGTATTTCGTCCTCAGCAAATCACGTGTATGCCAGACCATAATATACCTACATTGAATCAGGAAAAACCCATTGTTGATCCTATTTCTAAAAACCAGGTAGATACGTTGGATAAAAACGCGAAAGAATTTGGAGTTAATTATTATCCGATGGGACACACTAAGAATGGAGTAATCCATGTGGTAGGACCGGAAAACGGACTTTCACTGCCGGGTATGACCATGGTGTGTGGCGACTCTCACACTTCTACTCACGGTGCAATGGGAGCTGTAGCTTTCGGTATCGGTACCAGTGAAGTGGAAATGGTTTTGGCAACACAGTGTGTATTCCAGTCAAGACCTAAAACAATGCGTATCTCCATTAACGGAAAATTAAAAGAGGGAGTTACCCCAAAAGATGTGGCGTTATACATCATTTCTAAGATGACCACTGGAGGAGCTACCGGTTACTTTGTGGAATATGCGGGAGATGTTATAGAGAACATGTCAATGGAAGGACGTCTGACGGTATGTAACCTTTCTATTGAAATGGGAGCCCGTGGAGGGATGATAGCTCCGGATGAAACGACCTTTAGCTATGTGAAAGGTCGGGAATATGCTCCTAAAGGTGAAGAATGGGATAAAGCGTTGGCTTATTGGAAAACATTGAAATCTGATCCGGATGCGGTATTTGATAAAGAAGTAACTTTTGACGCTGCGGATATTGAGCCTATGGTGACTTATGGCACGAACCCGGGTATGGGTATGGCTATTTCCGGAACAATACCTACGCTGGACGAGATTGATGAAGCCGGACGGATTTCATTTAAAAAATCTTTGGAATACATGGGATTTAAACCGGGAGAAAAAATAGAAGGTAAACCGATAGATTATGTTTTCCTGGGAAGCTGTACGAATGGGCGTATTGAAGATTTCCGTGCATTTGCGAATTATGTAAAAGGCAAAAAGAAAGCGGAAAACGTAGTGGTATGGCTGGTGCCGGGAAGCTGGAACGTGGAAAAACAGATAAAAGAAGAAGGACTGGATAAAATCCTTCATGAAGCTGGTTTTGAATTGCGTCAGCCCGGTTGTTCCGCTTGTTTGGCTATGAACGATGATAAAGTGCCGGCAGGAAAGTATTCCGTATCGACGTCAAACCGTAACTTCGAAGGCCGTCAGGGACCGGGTGCAAGAACTATTCTGGCCGGACCGCTGGTAGCAGCAGCAGCAGCAGTGACCGGACGTATCACAGATCCGAGGGTTTAAACTTGTAATTTGATAGAAACCTTTTTGAAAAAAATAATAATGTTTTCTACTGGTAACAGATTGTTTTATGACTGTTTACCAGGTAATTTGAAATAATATGGAAAAATTTATAACATTGACATCAACCGTAGTTCCACTTCCTATAGAGAATGTGGATACCGATCAGATAATTCCTGCACGTTTTTTAAAGGCGACTTCTAAGGATGGTTTTGGAGATAACCTGTTTCGTGACTGGCGTTATGATAAAGACAACAACCCGATAAAATCATTTGTACTGAATAACCCTACCTATAAAGGGCAGATTTTGGTTGCCGGCAAGAACTTCGGTTCTGGTTCCAGTCGTGAACACGCAGCCTGGGCTATAGCAGGTTATGGTTTCCGGGTAGTTGTATCAAGTTTCTTTGCAGATATCTTTAAGAATAATGCAATGAACAACTTTGTTCTTCCCGTAGTGGTTTCGGAACAATTTCTTGCGGAAATATTCAGTTCTGTAAATGAAAATCCGGAAATGACATTGACCGTAGATTTGGAAGCTCAGACAATAACCAATAATGCTACAGGAAAATCGGAGTCATTCGCAATCAATTCATATAAAAAAGAATGTTTCCTGAAAGGATTGGATGATATTGATTACCTGCTAAGCAAAAAAGAGCTGATAGAGTCATACGAAAAAAACAGAAAATAATCCGTATTTGCAGCTAGATAGCTGATTCGGTTAGGTTTTATCATATAAATTATAAAAATATGAGCTTACAAAAAGATTCCTGTTTAAACGGATTTGTCGAAATAATGGATACTACGCTTCGTGACGGGGAACAAACATCGGGAGTTTCTTTTGTGACGGAGGAGAAACAGGGAATTGCCCGGGTATTGCTGGAAGAAGTAGGAGTTGACAGGATAGAGATTGCTTCCGCGCGCGTATCGGACGGAGAGTTTGCATCAGTAAAGAAGGTAGCCCAATGGGCACGGGCCAACGGTCATATTGACAAAGTGGAAGTACTGGGTTTTGTCGATGGACGTGTATCTCTGGATTGGATTCGTAGTGCAGGCTGCAAGGTGCTGAATCTTTTGTGCAAGGGATCTTTGAAACATTGTAAGTACCAGTTGAAGAAAACGCCCAGCCAGCATTTGGAGGACATCCGCCAGGTGTTGTCCAATGCCAAGGATATGGGGATAACCGTCAATGTGTATTTGGAAGATTGGTCTAACGGAATGAAGGATTCGGAGGAATATGTTTATTTTATGGTGGATTCTTTAATGAACGAACCTATTAAACGTTTCATGCTTCCGGATACGCTGGGAGTGCTGAATCCGGAACAAACCCGGATCTACTGTCAGAAGATGATAGCCCGTTATCCGGATTTGCATTTTGATTTCCATCCGCATAATGATTATGATTTGGCTGTAGCCAACGTGTATGAGGCTGTTAAAGCCGGGATAAAAGGCGTGCATGTGACGGTAAACGGTTTGGGGGAAAGAGCAGGTAATGCGCCTTTAGCCAGTGTGCTTGCCGTCCTGCATGATCAGTTGCATCAGAAGACCCATTTGAGGGAAGATAAAATCAATACGGTAAGTAAACTGGTAGAATCATATTCCGGAATACGTGTGCCGGAGAATAAACCTGTGGTAGGTGAGAATGTGTTTACCCAGGTGGCCGGGGTACACGCAGACGGGGACAATAAAAATAAGCTTTACTTTAATAATCTTTTGCCTGAGCGTTTCGGACGTGAACGTCAGTACGCACTGGGTAAAACTTCAGGTAAAGCCAATATCCTGAAAAATCTGCAAGGGCTGGGAGTGGAGTTGGATAATGAAACGATGCAGCGGGTTACCGAGCGGATTATTGAATTGGGCGATAAGAAAGAAGTTGTTACACATGATGATTTGCCTTACATCATATCCGATGTATTGAAAAGTGCAAATGTGGAACAAAAGATATCAATTGTCAATTATTCGCTGTCCCTTTCCAAAGGATTAAAACCGATAGCTAATATCGGTTTGGAAATAGAAGGGGAAATCTATCAGGAGTCTTCTGTCGGTGACGGACAGTACGATGCTTTTATGAAAGCCCTATGGAAGATTTATGATAAACTGGGAAAACCTCATCCTGTTTTGCTTGACTATCATGTAACCATTCCTCCCGGGGGACGTACCGACGCATTTGTGCAAACGGTGATAACCTGGAATATGGATGGGCGCATATTTAAAACTTCCGGTTTGGACGGGGACCAGATTGAAGCAGCCATAAAAGCGACTATTAAAATGTTAAATCTAATCTGATTTTCGTCATGATACTTGTGTTAACATTAAAATCTTATGTCAGACAGGTAACTATATAAGATTTTAATGTTAATTTTGTGTTTATGAGAATAAGGATTTTTGTTTGTTATATATGTGTGTTGATAGCTTTTGCTTTAGAAGCACAACAGTATGATGTTCCGGAACATGTAGGGGCAGACGTGCAGGGGAGTACCCTTAAAACGGAGCTTAGTGACTCGTGGGGAGTGTATAGAGATTCATTGCCTACGGATTGCAATGAGATACGGGTGATTCCGGAGAATAATTATTCTTCTAAACCATCTTTGCCGGAACGTTTAAACGCTTGCCGGAAAATATATATTGCGACACCTAAGAGCAATATGCTTCAATATTATTTATGGGGCGAATTGATTAACTATCTGAAAGAGTTTGACCTGGAAGTTGTTGCAGTGCCTACGGATTATGAAGTGGAGAATGTGGACGAAGAGCGTGATCCTGACATACAAGGTGGACTCTATATGTATTGTGACAAGTTTGGTTTCTTTTCTGGAGGAATCAATGATTTGGGTGTTGTGCTTGAATTGCATAAGAACCCGGCTCCGAGAACCGATTTTAAAGTGACCTGTACTTTTATTGATTATTATAATTTGTATGAATGGAGTTTTAACCTGACAGCTCCGGTTACAAAAAAGAAGTATCAGCGGATACTCGCAGCCAATCTCGGACAGCAACGTCTTTTTGATCCTTATTCGGTTGTGGTAGGGCGAAAAATGCTGACGTGCTGGACGGAAGAGGCTTTAAAAAAGAAATACGATGAATTAGGCATTGAGCATATTGAAGGGATATATGAGAATATAACCATTGGCGACCAGAAATATAAATTAGGATTGCGTGAGATTGACGGAACGTATTATTTGATTTATCTTTCCGGTGCTGATAACACGGAAGATTGGGATGAAGGTGAAGTGAAAGCTACACTCATACCTACTGCCACTTCTTTAATGTATAAAATGGACTGGATCATGCCGGATAAGATAGTGAATACCGATAGTTACGCTTCTTTCCGTGATGGATTTATGGATATATGGGTTTCTGAAAATAAAAGTTCATACCTGAAAATATATCCGGTAATCAGTGACAACGGTCTGTCCGTTTCTTCCCGCGCTTCTTCCGGTACAGGTTTCGCTCTTTCACCGGATGGATTGATTGTAACAAATTACCATGTGATTCAGGGAGCGAGAACTATAAAAGTAAGAGGTATAAACGGTGATTTGGGCAGTGCCTATACAGCTCGTCCGTTTGTTGTGGATAAGAATAATGATTTGGCGGTCATTAAGATTGACGATCCTGATTTTACCAACCTGGGTCAAATTCCTTATAAACTAAAAACGGGAACATCCGGTGTAGGGGAAGGTATTTACGTATTAGGTTA
The DNA here is from genome assembly GCA_023391625.1 of Bacteroidota bacterium. Taxonomy (GTDB): domain Bacteria; phylum Bacteroidota; class Bacteroidia; order Bacteroidales; family Paludibacteraceae; genus QVMH01. The sequence continues at coordinate 89,717 of JAEWAN010000034.1, forward strand.
TCCTTTACGTTCTACTATGGGAGATGAAATAAAACTGACCAACGGCATTGTTAGTTCTAAAACAGGATTTCAAGGAGACGTAACTTCTTATCAGATTTCTGCTCCTATTCAGCCAGGTAACAGTGGGGGGCCGTTGTTTGACAGTAAGGGAAATTTGATTGGGGTTATCAATGCAAAACATATTCATGCGGAGAACGTGTCTTATGCTATTAAAGGCGCATTTTTGCAGAATATGATTGATTTGCTGGATCGTGTACCTGTTATGGGAAGTGTAAGTACTATGGGCAGAATGAGTCTGGCTGAACAGGTGGCTATCATAAAAAATTATGTATATATCATTGATACGGAATAAATTATATTAGGTATTATATAAAAGGTTAAGAAAAAGAAAAATAAATTCAATTAATTAATTTGTAGGACATGTCAAAAATATTGAACATTGCAGTATTACCCGGCGACGGTATAGGGCCGGAGATTATTGAACAGGCATTAAATGTAACGAAAGCCGTTAGTAATAAATTCGGTCACGAGTTGAAATATACTTACGGTATTGTAGGAGCCACAGCGATTGACCAGGTGGGAGAACCATACCCTCAGGCAACTCATGAGCTTTGTATGAAGTCTGATGCGGTACTTTTCGGAGCAATAGGTGACCCGAAATATGACAATAATCCTTCAGCTAAAGTCCGTCCGGAACAAGGATTGCTTAAAATGCGTAAAGACCTGGGATTATATGCTAATATACGTCCTGTGACAACTTTTCCTTCATTGATTCACAAATCTCCACTTCGTGCAGACCTGGTGGAAGGAGCTGATTTCATGTGCATCCGGGAGTTGACGGGAGGAATGTACTTCGGACGTCCTCAAGGTAGAAGTGAAGATGGAAATACTGCTTATGACACCTGTGTTTATACCCGTGAAGAAGTAGAACGTATTTTGCATCTTGCGTTTAAGTATGCCGGACAACGTCGTAAAAAAGTGACTGTTGTAGATAAGGCTAACGTGATTGCTACTTCCCGTTTGTGGCGTCAGATAGCCCAGGAAATAGCTCCTCAGTATCCTGATATAGAAACAGAATATATGTTTGTAGATAATGCAGCTATGCGTATTATCCAATGGCCTAAGAGTTTTGACGTGTTAGTAACGGAAAACCTGTTTGGAGATATCCTGACTGACGAAGCTTCTGTTATTACCGGTTCTTTGGGAATGCTGCCGTCTGCTTCTATCGGTTTGCATACTTCTGTTTTTGAACCGATTCATGGCTCTTATCCGCAAGCAGCCGGAAAAAATATAGCTAATCCTTTGGCCACTATCTTGTCTGCTGCTTTAATGTTTGAATACGCTTTCGGTATGATGGAAGAAGGAGCGTTGATTCGCGAAGCCGTTGCCGCCAGCATGGATGCCAATGTTGTTACAGAAGACATTGCAGAAGGAGGAAAAGCATATTCTACCAGTGAAGTGGGAGAGTGGATTGTAAATTATATCAATAAAAAATAATGTTTATAATCGCATAAGTAAAAAACGGATTCTTAATTTAAGAATCCGTTTTTTTTATAGTATGGTAAGAACTTTTTATTGATGTTCGGCTCTTAACAAATCGTTTACCGTTTTTACCGGGTTGAATGTTTCTATAGGCACTTCCACGAAAATAGTATTCCAGTTACTCATAGCCCCGTTCCATAATCCTGGCAATTCCAGAGCTTTCAGCTCCTTGCCATTTTTTGATTTGGAAGAAATAAATCCGGCGTTTTTGTCAACATATTGAAGCAGGTTAAATTTCTCTCCTTTGTAGTTTTTAGTTGCACATACCAGGTCCACCGGATTGAAGTGTGTAGAACGTTTCATTTTAGCTTTGTCCACCGGATTGTTCATATCTATTTGTGAACTTTCCAGTATCTGGGGAGCTACGCTCTTATCTGCATTTTCAATCATAAACGGTCCTCCACCAGGTTCTCCGGCATTTTTCACCATTCCGCAAACGCGCATAGGGCGGTTCAGTTTTTCAATCAGGTATGAACGTAACTGAGCGCTGGTCAGTTTTTCGGCCTCGTCATAATGATTGTTCAGTTTTTCCTCGCAGAAAGCCAGTATTTCTTTCATTTCGCTATCTGATATGGATTCGTTTTCCAGTTTTTTCAGATAATCAAAAGTTTGTTTTTGTAAATCCACCAGTATACCGGCAAGCAGTTTTTTATAAGTTACGGTTTTGTCTTTGAGAGAGTCCGGTACAACGTTATCAATATTTTTGATGAATATTACGTCCGCATCAAGGTCGTTTAAGTTTTCAATCAGTGCGCCGTGTCCACCCGGGCGGAATACGATTTCTCCTTTTTCATCCCTGAACGGTTTGTTATCTGCATCAGCAGCTATCGTGTCGGTAGATGGTTTTTGTTCAGAGAAAGTTACGGAGTATTTTACATTGTATTTATTTTCGTAAGTATTCAGGAATGCGTTTAGATGTTCTTCAAACAACGTCCGGTGCTCTTTGGAAACAGTAAAATGCACATTCGCTTTGTTTGCTTTGTTGGTGGCATATAATGCAGCTTCCACCAAATGTTCTTTTACAGGAGTCCGTTTCTCGTCAGCGTATGAATGGAACAGTAGCAGCCCTTTAGGAAGAGAGCCGTAGTTCAGTCCTTCAGCATGAAGCAGATTTTTGATAACAGCTTTGTACTCTTTGTTCTGAACCAGTTCCTGGATAGATTTACCGTTGTTTTTCACGCATACCTCATTCAATGCAGGGTAAAAAGCGAAATTTTCAATCTGGTTGAAGAATTTTTGAATGAAAGATTTGTTATCCAGCTCGTCGTCTTTACTGTCCAGAAATTCAAATAAATCTTTAAACATTCGGCTGGCAGCTCCGGAAGCCGGAACAAATTTTAAAACGGCAGGATTTGTTTGCAGATAATCCTCCCATTTTTGCTGAAAGTTGGAGATCTCAGACTGTTCTACTTTTAAAATGCCATTCCCGATTTCGGCTGCAGATATAATTTTTAAAAATGGAAATCCGGTTTCGAAGTTTTTTAATTGTTCTTCTACCTGGGCTTTGCTTATACCTTTTTTTTCTAAGGTCTTTTCGTCTTGCTGTGTAAACATATTATTATATTGTTATTTTGATTTTCATCGGTTTGATACAACCATTTGAGGAATATACTTCAGCAGAGCTTTTGATATACAGAGGTAACAGAGTTAGCAACGAGGCTGCTTTCAGTGGCTTGCGATGCTACATTATCAAATAACCCTTTCAAAGCGCAAAAGTACAATAAATCTCTGAAAATACAAATATCGGTTTTTGATTTTTGTCCCTTAATTATTCGTTTTCAGTGATATCAGCTTAATTAATAATATTGAGTACATTTGTATTGAGATATGTAAAAATAACTTGGATATGGCAAAGATTACAGTAAAGAATACGAGTGTCACAGTTATATCGGTTAATGAAAATGATTATATCTGTCTGACGGATATAGCAAAATATAAAAGTGATGATCCTACTGCGGTCATTGGAAACTGGTTGCGTAACCGAAATACAATTGAATACCTTGGAATTTGGGAAAGTTTATATAATCTCAATTTTAAACCCCTCGAATTCGAGAGGTTTAGGAAAGAAGCAGGGTTGAATGCGTTTACTCTTTCGCCTCAAAAATGGATAAATGCAACAAATGCAATAGGTATAGTCGCTAAGTCAGGGCGTTACGGAGGTACTTATGCTCATAAGGATATAGCATTCAAGTTTGCTGCTTGGATTTCTGTCGAGTTTGAACTGTATATTATAAAAGAGTTTCAGAGATTCAAAGAAGAAGAGCAAAGAAATTTAGGGTGGAGTGTCAAGCGGGAGTTGTCAAAAATCAATTATCACATTCATACTGATGCTATCAAACAGAATCTTATTCCTGCTGAGGTTACAGATAAGCAAGCGAGTATTATTTATGCCAGTGAAGCAGACGTATTAAATGTAGCGATGTTTGGAATAACGGCAAAAATGTGGAGAGAGCAATATCCTGAACTTAAAGGGAATATTCGTGATTATGCTTCTATCAATGAATTGATATGTCTTTCTAATATGGAAAATCTGAATGCTGTATTTATAGAACAGGGAATCCCTCAGAGAGAACGACTTATTAAATTAAATCATATTGCTATTCAGCAAATGCAGGTGTTGGAAAATGGAGTGGAAAGAAAATTTCTGAAATAAGAGAATAAATAGGAAAACATAGAACTTGAAAAAACTTATTTCTGTACATTAAGAATGCGTATACACTTAGGACCTTACCAAACTAATTTGTGACGGTGTTATATGAAAATTTAGTCCGTAGAATAAAAGCAGCATTACCTGGTAAAAGAAAGAGTCCGGCATGATACCGAACTCTTTTACAAAAATTGAATGTCTGATCTGTCCTGCTTTTTGGAGTCACTTTACCTATTACCGGATTTTTATAGTGAATCTTTTTTTCTTTCCTCCAGACTGCTTGTTCTTTTTCGCTATTTTTCTTTCTTCCAGCAGCATGGTAAGATATTGTATATAAGGGTCGATGTAGCGTTTGCGCTTGGCTTCCAGCAGGTCTGCCATTGTAATCATGATTCCCGTTTCAAAAGTGTAACCGAAGTCGGGGTCAATCGTAGTTCCGAACATCTTCATGGTGTCTGTCAGGCCTATGTAAGCGTTAAACATCGGCGGTATCGTTTCACCCTGGTTACGTACGGTTTTTTGTAGTATTTTGTAGTTAGCTTGGGGAGTATCGTCGGTAAACAGTGTATCTGCCATGCTCCTTATTGCCGGGCTTGTTTCTATCTCTTTTTTGGGAGTAATTAGTTTTTCCGTGTCCGGAAAAAATCGGTTCAAATATTCGTATATCAGTTCCCGCGCATTTTGGGAATAATGCTCGTAGATATTAATTTTTCCGATAAAATATTTGGCGGATTTTACTTCCAGTATCAGTGCTCCCAGTCCGTCCCATAAGTTATCCAGTGAAAAAAGGCTTTTCATTCCCATTTTAGCTGTCTGGTAATCCGGTTGGATAAAAGCCCGTCCCAGTTCTACACTGTAAGGCAGATATTCTTTGATGAACTTATCGCTGAATGTGAATAAATGCCCCATAGCCAGTTTTGGTTGGTTGTTTTCATCAAAAGTGACATCATGTCCTGGCAAAAATCGGTAGCCGCCTACTATTTCCTCTCCTTGTGGATCCCATACAATAAGCTGGTAATATGCTTTTTCCATGTAATCATATTCATCCACATCTAACTCTTCTCCGGTGCCGCCTCCCCACGAACGGAAAGACAATTCCCGCAATCTTCCTATTTCCCGCATAACGTTTGGCGAGTCGTGTGCCGTAATGACGTAAATTTCATTATGTGCTTTATTGGTGGGACGAAGGAACTTCTCCTGGCTCAACTCTTTCTTCAGTACGTTACGATCTATGGGAGCTATCGTTGGTTTCATTGCAATATCTCAGATAATAATTATAATTTATATCATTTACAAATGTAAGCTTTTTGTCATTATTATATCATAACTTTTCTTGAAATTTATTTACAATATTGAATTGTGTCCGGATTACAGAGAAATTCAATATTCAACGAAGAAGTCCTTAAGTATGATTTTGCTTGTTAACCATTAAAACGATGAAATGTTAAGATCTTTCTGTTTCAGAAGTCATGGAGTATTTATCTTATGATATTGTAACAATCGTAGAGGTGGGAATGTAGTAAAATTTCGGGGATAAACTACCTGTTTTTAGGGTTTGGATGGTATGTATAAACGTTGGTTATAAACATATGCAAAGAAAAATAGAGAGTATATTAGTAATAAAACCAATAAATTGATTCTACAAACAGTTTAAATACAAATATTTCTGATTTTTCTAAATTAAAAATAAAAAATAGTTAATACCTTTGCGGAATAAACCAACGTATAAAAAATAATAAGAAAAATAGGGGATATAATACGTATAGGAAGCTATATGATAAATATATTCTAATGTGTTGAAAATTTGGTGTATAGCTTGGTTACTTGTGAAAAATAAATGTTTTTACAATAACCCAGAGCACCTTTTTAGGCTCTTCAGACAAAGGGTTGGTGACGGAAGTTTAAAGTTGGTTTTATAGAGGTGTTGGCTTTTACATGGGCGGGTAAAAGTGATATGAGTATTGAAACATAACGAGGAACTCTTTTCTGGCATTATGCAAGCCGAGAGAGTTCGGTTAATACATAAATATTTAGAATGAATAAACGGTTGTTTATATTTTTATTTGGGCTTTTTGTCTGTGTATCCGGAGCAAGCGCCCAGGTAGTTGCCCTTAAAACCGATTTCTTAAACTGGGCTACAGCCTCTCTCAATATCGAACCGGAAGTGAGGGTAGGTGCTAAATCTACACTTGCGCTCGGAGTATCTTATAATCCCTGGACATTCAAAGACAATAAAAAATGGCGGCATTTGCGGGTATCGCCCGAATACCGTTATTGGCTTTGCCGTCCCTTCGGCGGACATTTTTTCGGTTTGCATGCTTCCTATACCCGTTTTAATGTTGGAGGTGTGAATGTGCCTTTCGGCATGTTTCCAAAGTTGCAGACACAGCGTGTTCAGGGTAATGAGTGGGCGGTAGGTTTAGGTTATGGTTACCATTGGATTCTGGGAAAGCACTGGAGCATGGAAGCAGAAGTAGGTGTAGGTTATTCTTATGCCGATTTTAGAGCTTACTATTCCCCTAAATGCGGTAAGTGGATTGAAGACCGTGCTACCCATCGTTTCGTACCTACTAAACTATCCCTTTCTATTATTTATGTAATTAAATAGAAGCAGAAAAAATGATGAAGAAGATAATATTATACGGAGGACTATTACTGGCAACATGTACACCGCTTGCCATACAGGGAGAAAATGTTTCGCTTCCTTCTGATAGCCTGCTTATGGTTTGGGAGGATAGTACTTCTTTGTTAGTACGTTTCCCTGTTTCTACGGACGGGGTGGAACTGACTACTAATGACCGTCTTGTTATAACGCCATCCTTGCAGGGAGCGGACGGGGAAGTAAAACATCTTCCAGTTATTGAGATTGCCGGAAAGCAGAGCCGGAAGTATTTTGACCGCCAGGCGGCTTTACAAGGTGACGTACGTCACAAGGTGTTTCCGGCGGGTGAAGAAGTGGTTTATTCCGATACCGTGCGGGTGGAATCCTGGATGCGTCATACGGATTTAACCCTGATGCTTAACCGTGGTTTTGAAGATTGTTGTTGCCTTACGGAACTGCCGGGAGAGACCTTAGGAATCACCCGTTATTATATTCCGGTCGTTTCAGAGTTAGTTCCCCGTATCAGTGTGGCAGAGCAGCTTGCGCCGACAGAACCTATATTACATCCGATGTCGGCATATACCCCGCTTGATTCGGCAGTTCCTTTGCAAAGTTTTAAAGAGGCGGAGTTCGTATACTTCCCGGTAGACCGTTGGGAGGTGAAAGCAGATTTTCGCCATAACCATGTGGCTTTGGATCGGGTACTGAATATACTGAAAACCATTGAACCGGATGACCTTTCACGGGTGGTACGTGTGGTTATTGCCGGGTCGGCATCGCCGGACGGGCCGGTGAAAGCCAATCGGGAACTGGCGGCCAACCGTGCCGAGGCTTTGCGTGAATACCTGCATAAGCAAGGCGTGAATCTTCCAGATTCGGTTTATGAGTTGGTTAATTTCGGTGAGGCATGGGCCGATTTGCGGGAGGTGGCGGTGGCAAGTACAGTTCCCGACAAGGAAGAGTTGATACGTATTATTGATACGGAGAACGATGTGAACCGGCGGGAGAGACGTATTAAACGCCTGAACGGTGGGAGAACCTACCAGTATTTGCGGGATGAATTGCTGAAAGAACAGCGTAATTCCGGTTATATGGAGATTTATTTTGAAGCGCAGCCGGATTGGCCGGCTATCCAGATAAACCGTGCTGTAGGGCTTATCGGGCAGCAACGTTATGCAGAAGCCCTTATATTGGTGGAAAATTTAGATGACGAACGTAAATGGAATGTTTACGGGGCAGCCCTTTATATGACAGGGCAGAAGGAGAAAGCCTTGCGTTGCTTTGAGCGTGCTGCCGGGAAAGGTGATGCCCAAGCGGCTGAAAATTTTGAAATGTTGAACAACTAGTCAAAAATCCGCTTTGGAAGCATATTAGTACATCGGATAGAAAACAAATAAATGACAATAAGTTTAATTAAAAAACACAAACCAATGACACATTTTTTATTAAAAAAATCGGCTACTGCTGTTGCTACAGCGGTATTGTTGTCGGGAGTAGTTTCTTTTACTGCTTGTAACAACAAGGCACAGGAAGAGGTACAAGCTCCTAATCCAACTTATGACGGTGAAGCCGTGAAGACCCAGTTTGCCATTTCTATTCCAAGAGCGGCAAAAACGCGTATGTCTGCAGAAAACACCCAGAATAACAATAGTAATTTCTTGGGTATGCAGCGTATAAAGTTATATCCTTATCAGTCTGCTGCGACGGCTTCTCTTTCCGGTGTGATTAATTTGGGGGATATAAATAATACTGAATTATCTGCTGATGATGGAGTGAAAGTTTATTCGGATTTGAGGATTCCTGTTGGCACAGATCATTTTTTGTTGTATGCGGAAGCTAAGGGTTCAGCTACTGCAACATCTAATGTAACTGACAAATTTGAACGAGGTGTTTTGAATTCTTCGTTGCCTGTATCTGCTACCTCTGGCGATATTAATTTTGAGTTGGTTAAAGTGCAGGAGAATGCAGCTTCAATAACAATTCCTCAAACAGCTTTTTTGACGTTGTTGAATGCTGTGGCAAACGCTAATGGATGGAAGGAGTATGAAACAAGTAATTCTGATTTATTGGCTTCATTATATACAAAATATACGCAGATGATGCATTCCGGAGCTGCGGACGACATTCTTGCTACTATGCAAGCGCTTTATGATGCTCTTGGTGCTGTAAGTGGGCAGGATGAGCTTGTAAATGCAATTAAGACAGCAATGACTGGTAATGGATTGAGCGAGTCAGGCGGAACCCTAAGTTATACCGGTGATTTGACAGCTTATAATTCATATCCCATTAATTTAAATCTTCCGAAAGGGGCTGTAGGTGTAAAATGGAATCAAGATAAGTTTGAGTATAATAATTCTATTGATGTAGAAACTGTTGGTACAATGGATGTTAATCCAGCTAAGATTTGTTTCCCGGCTTCATTGAATTATTTTGTAAATACAGAATTAAAAGCGATGAGTACAGACGTTGAGTTTCCGAATTTTGCAAATTGGAAAGATGGCTCTTGGACAGGTTGGGAAAGTGCAACTGGATCGGTTTCCGCTTCTACCATGACGATTGCTTTGACTAAGCCGGTTAATTATAGTGTGGCTAATTTGGCTTTGACAGTAAAATGTAAAGGTAAAGAATTACCGGACAATACTGAGTTGAGAGAAAATTATGAAAGTGGTGAGGCTGTAAGTAACAATCCAGTGACTGTACCTGCGGACGGATTTCCTGTTACCGGAGTATTGATTGGTGGGCAGCCGGATAAAGTAGATTATCAGTTTATACCTGCTGATGGAGCAGATAACACGATGGTTATTTATGACAACGCAATGTCAGCCGGTTTTGCGGCTAAAGCTGAAACTGTATCAGATAAAAATTATACGCTGGTTTTGGATAATAAGGCAGCTGAGGTACAACCTGTTTATATAGCTGTGGAATTAAAAAATACTTCAGGAAAAGAATTTTATGGACGGGATGGTATTGTGCCTAATGGAGGTACTTTCTATTTAGTCGGGGCTCTTAATCCGGATGTTGCAACAAATAAAGGTGATTTTTCTGGAGCTCCTTACGTTTTTATGCAGGATTATACAACTACGGCAAATCTGACTATTAGTTCATTGAAAGATGCTTATATCACTATTCCGGACCTTCGTTCTTCTCAATTGGAACTTGGATTGGCAGTGGATATGGAATGGCAAACCGGATTAAACTTTGATATTACTTTATAAGAAGAACCGGTTTTTTCAAGCCGGATAATTTGAAGTATACCGGTTACAGGCGGATATTCCGTTTTCCGGATATATATTCAGGGCGGTTGGCTTTGGCTGGCCTGCCGCCTACGTGGGAGGCTGCAAATGATATTAAAAAGATGAGAGCCTCAATATTATTAAATAAAAACAATGATTTGTATAAAACAACAGTTGGGTATAAATAAATACAGAAAATTTTTCTGTGTTGCATTGGTGCTTATTGTCTTATTACCGGTGGGTTGTATTGATGAGGATTTGTCCGATTGTGTTGGCGTATATCCGGGTTGCGGTTGTGATACTGAGTATACAATAGATTATAACATGGAGTTGGCACTGTCTCTGAACCTGATGTTGGGCGACAGCTTGACTACTTCCCGAGAACAGGAGTTGGCGGCGGTGCTGAGAAATGACTTGCAGGATATATTGAGCAACCGGGCGCGTTCGCTTGACCTGTCTTTTTTTGTAACTCCGGAAGGAGAGCTTGCCGAACAGCAACATCTTGATACCGATACAAACCGTCTTACCCTTTCGTTGTCTTTGCCTTCAATGGTTTATGAGCATATTGCTGTGGCTGCCACAGCACGGGAAGAAAGCGTAAAACTGACAGGCACTACGGCGCATCATGATTTGTGTTTGCGGCATTCGGGAGGGGATACGCTGGATTGTCATCGATCAGCCTTTTATTCGGGTACAGCTCATTTGGATGTGAATGGAGAGAAAAATAGTTTTTATGTGCCGCTTTATATGCAGAATGCAGTTGCTATACTGGTCATTGACCCGGCAGGATCTCCAGCAGAGGTGAAGGACGCTTATCTGCGTGGTTCGGCCTGCGGATTTGCTTGTGCTGACAGTACTTTTCTTTTTGATAGCGAAAATGTGATACGTCATCACCGTTCCGAAGGTGGAGGGTTGATTGCGTATCATGCTGTTTGTTTCCCGTCCCGTGATGAGCCGTTAGTACGTGCTGCGGAGCAAGGTTCGGCAAGCCTTTGGGAAATGGATGTTTATACGCAATTGCCGGATGGCTCTTATGTTAAAAATACGCTTTCTATGCGTACTCCGCTGGAAGCTGGTTGCATGCGTATCATTAAAGTGTCGCTTGATAAAAACGGTGAAATTGTGAATAATAAAGCCAATGCGGATGTTGGAGTCAGTGTTATGCTTGATTGGAAACCCGGTGGAGATTATGATATTGAAATGTGACGAATATTTTGTTTGGTAAATAGTAAATTATGCAAGTGATACATAATAAAAATACAAACCGGTACGGAACATTTCGTATGTTGCAGGCTTTTGGGCTGAGCATAATTCTGGTTATGTGCCTGTCATGCAGTATCGGCGCCTCAAAGATGGAAGTGGTGGAGTACCGGAATATGCCGGTAGAGGTTTGGGTACCCGTCAGTAATATGCGGCAACGTGTGGGGGGCGATCCGGGGTCTTCGGCGGAACTTCCTTTGCCCGGACATTTATATGTTTATATAGTGGTAACCGGTCAGTCGCCGGACGATGTGTCTGTTACCTGTCAGCATTTTGCCGGGATAGAAGATGACTGGGTGCCTGATCGGGAAAATTTATATCATTATGGCGGTAAGCTGAATCTACCTATCGTAGAAAATGCAACCGCCCGGATTTATGCAGTAGCCAGTAAAGATGAATTGCAACTGGGCAGCCAGCCGGTTACGGAGGATGACGTGCGTAACCTGGTGCTGGATATGACAAAACCGGATAACTTGAATATTAACTTACGGGATGTGTATTCCGCACCTCAAAACGGTGAAGGAATAGAAATAGAAGGTTATGGCGAAAACAATGATAATATCTGGGTCAGTGCGGTTTGTTACCACGTGGGTGCCAAGGTGGATTTTATGTGGAATCTGACGGAAACTTTTCTTGCTGCATATCCGAAAGGACGGGTGGTATCTTTAGGTTTGACGGGTTTGCCGCAAAAGGGATATTTGTTTAGACCGATGGAAAATAAACCTCTTTCCGGAGCAGAAACCGGTGTCTGGGAGTTTCCGCTTGAGGAAGGCAATAATATTTACGGGCGTACAGATACTTATGTGTTTCAGTCGTCGGGAGGACAACTAAACTGGCAGGTTACCATGACGGACGATGCTTCTGTTCAGGCACCTGTAACGGAAAGAACTGACGGTACGGCAAGTCCGGAAGTTGTTCCGGGTAGTGTGGCCTGGTATCGCTTATATTTTACAATAAATAGTTTAAAAGGAATTAATCTTTAATAATCTGACCGATTATAAAATTAATAAAATGAATACCTGTCGATTTTACATAGCATTTCTTTTTTTTCTGGGAGCTTTTGTCCTGCATGCACAGACAGATGAGTTTGTGCGTTATGTAAAAACTTCTGATAACGGAGGGGCTTACGGCAATGACGGTAAGTCCTGGAATACAGCCCGTAATAATCTCCAGGCGGTAATTAATGAGTTGAAGGCCAGTATGAATGAGGCTGGTGTAAACGAGGGGGGACGTATTTACGTGGCAGCGGGTACGTATACTCCTACGGAACTGGTGGGGATAGAGGAAAACGAAACATCATTTTTTGCTTCTTTCAAAATTCCGGAAGGTATCAGTTTATATGGCGGTTATCCGGCTAATGCTAATAATAGTACGGATACTACGACCGTAAACCGTGAAATGGAATGGGGATCAACGGGTATGGACGATGACTCGTACCGTTTCCGGCTTAAACACAAAACGGTGTTGAGCGGAGACATGCTGGGAGAAGCTGCTTTTACTTATCATGCGGATACCCGCACTTATTCCACCCGTTTCCCGGGAAATGCTTATCATGTGGTTTGGTTTGCAACAAACGGTTTTGATGCAGACGGAAATGCCAATAAATTAAACTATACAGCTGTGGTCGACGGGTTTACCATTAAGCATGGTAATGCTTCTAATCGGGAAGGAAAACATTACGGACGTGGTGGAGGAGTGTACCTGGTAGAAGGAGGCGTGTTGAGCAATTGTACTGTTACTGAAAACTCGGCGGCAGAAATGGGCGGAGGAGTTTTTGCCGAGGGAGGTGAGGTGAACGGTTGTTATATTTACCGTAATATCTGTATGGGAAGCAATATTTCCACGGGTTACGGAGGAGGTTTAGCCATGCGCCGGCATGGATATTTGGATGGTTGTTTTATTACTCACAACCAGGCCCGTAATGGGGGAGGAATGGTGTTTTTCAATCCCGATGATTTTGTTCCGGAGAAAGAAGAAGATTATTACCAGATGATTGCAGCTACTACATTGGTAGCTAATAATACGGCTACATCAGAAGCCGGGGGAGTTTATTTTTATAACGGAGGATTTGTCAATCAGTTTACTGTAGTTCGTAATTATTGCCAGCCTTCCATGTCGAGCAGTGTGGGGCGTAGCGGTGGTGTATATGTGAAAAACCGTGCGGTTATCATCAATAGTGTGTTGTGGGGATGTGAACAGGGTACTTCCGATGTGCCTTATCATAAAGTTTCAGACAGTCAGCATTATGCTACTTCTCATATTTATTATTCGGCAATTGATAATCTGGATCTTTGTAACTGGACAGGTACTACACGGGTTGAATGTATGGCTTTGGAGTCTGAAAATGCACCGGCAACAGCTACTTCCGCAGCAACCCATTATCCGGTGTTTTCTAATCCGGATGTGGAAGCCGGGATTTTATCTTTTGAAGATCAGGATAAGTATATTGAGGTGAGAACGGAAAATGCCCGTTGGCGTCCGTACTCGTTCTCATCGTTGCGTGAAAAAGGTTTTTTGATTACAGATGTAGAAGAGTTTGAGTCTGTAGAAAAAGGGCTGGTAAAAGAAGATATAACAGGACATCCTTTTAATGTCCGTACTACTATTGGAGCCTATCAGGCTCAGAGCGTTGCTATTCAACCTTATACAGATCCTTCCGGAGTGAAACATCTGTATGTTGATCCGGATTTTTCGGTTGTATCTGAAGACGATTTGGAGGGCGAGGGGTTGAAAAGTGGGGATTCCTGGGACAATCCTTTGAATTTTCTGAATGATGCGCTGGCTTATTTCAGGGAAACCCTGAAAGTTCAGGAGCAGGGCTATGTTCATGTAAAGGAAGGTACTGTGTCGTTACTGGGAAATTATGGAGATGAAAATAAGATGCGGAGCGCCCTTATTGACATGGTTTCGAATGTGGAGGTGCGTGGCGGTTATCCTTCTTCTTTAACGGGTACGGATGTGAACGGGCGTAATCCTATGCAATATCCGTCGGTGATTGATGCCGCCATTGGTGTAACCTACGCATACAATGCTTATCATGGAGTGGTGTTTCGCGGGGTGAATAATGCCGTGCTGGACGGTTTTCGGATTGTGAATGCGAATGCTTCAACTATACATAATAGTAACAAGCCTTCTTATCCGGATGCCGGTGGTATATGGGTGGTTGATAATTTTTCAGGATATGAGGGCAGTATGTCTGGCAATGTGGTGCGTAACTGTGTTATTGAAAATTGCCGTGGAGATAAAGGGGGAGCCGTGTGTGTATCCAGCAGTTTGCCTGGTTTTAGCTTGACGATAGAGAATTGTGTTATCAATAACAATGAAGGTACGATGGAAAATGCTCCGAAAGCGGCGGTTTATGCTGATATTGCTGATGGAAGTATGGGTATGAACCATTGTACTGTGGTGCGTAATGTGGGCTATCCGGTTTATGCTGCCGGTAATACAAAAATAGAGTTAAAGAATTCCTGGATTTGGTGTAATACTTCGCAGCCATATTCGGATGCGGAAAGTATTACTGTTTTAAATGATATAATGCCGGTGGAAGGCGTTAATCTGACAGCTTCTTATTGTGCTTTTGATAAAGATAAGGCAATAGCGGGTAATGGAAACCTGGGAGTTCTGACTTATGTTTATGGTGAAGGTGCTTATCCTTCGTCCCTTAATCCGTCACGTAATACAGGAATTACGGAAAATGCCTATAATACGGTATATGGAGGATATACCGATTTTACTCCTAATAATATGAATCCGGTGGTGAACAAAGCTTTTTCATCCGGTGGAGATGAAGGGACTGACCTGGCTGGAAGCACACGTAATTATGGAGGATTGCCGGACATCGGTGCGATAGAAAACACCCGTTTACCTGCTGCCGGAACTGTATTTTATGTTACAGCGACAGGAGCCGGTAAAAAAGATGGTTCTTCCTGGGAAAATGCAATTGCCGGAAATGTGATTTATGATCTGGAAAGAAGTGAACGGGTTATGGAAAGCGGACAAGAAATTTTTACAACAGATGCCCGTTATATTGGTTTTGCTGATGAGAATAAAATCTATGGTGAAAAATCCGGTGCCAGTTATCCTTTTTTGGATAGCAGGACGGGAAATCAGATTGAAAGAGTGACGGAGCGTGTTCAGATAGGCTTCCTTCGATGGGGAGATCGTTTAATCGATTTGAAAACGAATATTACAAATAACCGGGAGGAACAGTATATCAGTGGTTTGCAGTATGCCGTAGAAAAGGCATCGATGTCTTCATCTCGTAATGATAAGAAGCAGGTATGGGTAGCCGGCGGAATTTACACTGACTATAAAGGATTTGTGATCAGAGATAATGTTGAAGTACTGGGGGGATTTCCTAACGTGGGAACACCGGGTATTAGTGAACGCCATCCGTTGCTTTCGGAATTTGTTCCTGAAAACGGAGAAACAGCCGGTATGGATTCTAAAATTTATGAAACCATTCTTCAGATACAGGAACAGTCGCCTGTAAGGTGGTCAAATAACAATGAATCTACGCCCAATGCTGCTGCTTTTCCAGAAGGAGCTATAAGGAAACCGGTTTTATTTCAACCGGATGTCTGTTTAACTACCGCAGCGCCAAGCCGTTTCTTTGAGCAAGTATATGTCCCTAATGATTGGGGCTATTATGTAAATCAAGCTTATCCTAATCATTCTGATGTAAGCCGATGGAAGGAGGGAGAAGAAAAATATGGAACATATAAAGAATATGATGGTGCGACCTGGGATGGATTTACTATACGGCATGGATTTTATCACGGTTATCATGCTAACCGTGACGGTGGTGCGGGAGTTCGTATGTTTCGTGGCGTAACATTGAAAAATTGTGTGATTAAGGATAATTATAACGGTTCTTACAGAAACAGGGGGGGCGGTATATATTGTGACGGTAGTAACAGTAGTGTGATAAACTGTTTTATCATCAATAATGCTGTAATGTATGAGCAGGTAGGAGAATCTCATGGTAGTAATGAAGATAGTTATGGGGGTGGAATGTATATGATTGTGGGTACAGGCTATAATTTATTAGTCGCTAATAATTTTTCTTCCGGTAACGGAGGAGGTATTTTTATAGAAGATGCTACTTTTTATAATAATACGATTGCCTACAATACTACCCGTGATGAGAATTATGTCGGCGGTTTGTACCAATTTACCGGATCTACCGATCAATCTACACTAAATATGTACAATTGTTTGTTTTATGGTAATACGGGGAAGGTGTTAGGTACTAGTAATGCAAACTATTTTAATGGTATTTATAAAAGTTATGTCCATTCGGAAGTTCCCATAGATGATGCTGTTTATAATAAAATAGAATATTCTTTCAAAGGTTCAGATGCAAATAGTAATCCATTTGAAAAAGGAGCAAATGCCCAGCTTGAAAATAATTACCGGTTAAGTAAAGATTCCAAATGTGTAAATAACGGTGAAAATGAGCCGAAAGGAATTACCCTTCCCGATATGGATGTGGATTTTACCGATCGTATTAAAGATTGTACGGTGGATATCGGGGCATATGAATATAACGGTGCTTATGATATAATGCCAACTCCGGATAATACAGCCGGTTCGGAAACGAATGGTGCGTATGTATATTACGTAACGCAAGCCGGTGCGGGCAATGCGTCCGCCAATTCTCCGGAGAATGCCGCTTGTATGATGAAACTGCAGTCTGTGTTGGATGCTGCTGGACGTGCAAAAGCTAAGAATCCGGACGGGCGTTATATTGTGAAATTAGCGCGTGTAGAGGGAGGAGGATATGTCCCTTTGCGGAGTATAGTGACGGAAATGCAGGAAGGTGGTGTGGAAAATCCGCGTAGTTATTCACTGATTGTTCCTAAAGGAGTGGAAGTATGGGGCGGTTATACCGATGATTTTGAAGGACGTAACATTACGGCTAATGCAACATATCTTACTGGTGAATACTATTCCGGTGAAACGCTTACACATGCATACCACACGGTGGTGTTTACCGACCGGACTTTTGATGAAAACGGTGAGGTGTTGGAATCCGGTATTATAAAAACAGACGACCGGGCGGTTTTGGATGGCCTTTTTATTACAGGTGGTCTGGCTGATGGTGACGGTGAGAATGCCAACGGAGCCGGTGCTGTGGTGACTGCATATGCCCATATCCGCAACTGTATTGTGACGGGAAATGAGGCTTCCGGTAACGGAGGCGGGCTTTATTTGCTTCCGGGAGCCTATGTAAGCGGTACTTTGGTGAAAAATAATATTGCTGATGATGGCGGTGGCATTTATGCTGAAGACGAAGGAGATAGCAACTTTAAAACATATGTGTTTACTTCTACCGTAGTAAGGAATACAGCGCGAAGTGAGGGAGGTGGACTCTTTTTCAAAAACTTGCTGCGTACCAATTCTTCTGTATTTTGGGGTAATTCGGCCAGCTCGTCTAAAGATGTGTTTGGAAATACTTTGAATGTGGATGATACGGACAATCTTTATCCTTTTGCTTATACTGCTGTGGAAAATTTACGTTTGCCGGGCACAAACAATCGCAGTTTGAGTCCGAATAATGCTGAAGGTCCGCGTTTTGTACAAACGGGTAGTGATATTGATGAGTTTTATATGATTCAGCAGACTTCTTTGCTGGGCGCCAGTGGAATGCCGTATGAAACTTATACCGGAAACCGGGACATATACGGGTGGACTGACAACGATTTTGCCGGTACTGAACGTATGCATAAGGATGAAGATCATGGTGAAACAAACCGTCGTATAGATATCGGGGCGCGGGCATTGGTTGATTATGTTTATCCTCCTTCTTTACGTTATATGAAGCGTATTTTTGTGGCAAGTGATGAGGTGACTCCCAGCCAGTATGTGGATGATATATTGGATGATGAGGAATTGGGGCGTAGGGGAGCTTCGTTTGTATATCCGATGTACGACCTGAATGATGCCCTGGATTATATCCGTGATGTGCGTAATAGTGGTAAAAAATTTCCGGAAGAAGGTGGTGAGGCTTCTGAATATGGAAAGGTAGAGGCAGCAGAAACAGAATTTGAGATATTTATTTCGCAAGGAACTTTTGTTCCGACTCATAGTGCTTTAGGAGTGGCTAAAGAAGGGGGAAGAACCAATACTTATACCATTCCGGAAGGGGTGTCGTTGTATGGAGGATTTATCGGGAATGAGACGTATTGTCAGCATACAGAAGGAGGAGCACATACGGTGGAAAATGGAGTAGTATTTGATGGATTGCCTACTTCTGAAATATTGACAAAACGTGAATTGGCGGATATGAATAATAATGGTCTGGTAGGAATGTGGGAAATGGCATATCCTACTATTCTGAGCGGAGAGGTAAATAATATGCCGGATGGGTTGGGAGCCTATCATGTTATTTATGCCTGCGCGGATGAAGGTAAGGTGGGAAAACTTCCGGAGCCTCCGAAACAGGGAAATGATGGAGAAACGGATTACCCCATAGGTAAAACTATCAAGCTGGACGGAATTACCATAATGGGTGGTTATGCTGCAATGGCGGAAGATATTCTGACGGATTTGGAAAGAAAGAATTATTATAAAGGTGGGGCTGTGTGTGTGGACGGACGGGACTATTCGGATGAATACGGCAATGATAAGTATAATTCGGAAAATCACAATTTCCGGCATATTCCTTTAATCCTGTATAAATGTAATATATATGGTAATACAGGAGGTTTGGGCGGAGCTATTTACAACAATGGGGATATTTTAATCACTTCCTCCACTATCAATGCCAATGAAGCGGTACAGATATCCGGAGTAACTGAAGAAACCGGTCTGGGCGGAGGTGTTTATACTGATGAAGAATTTTATCTGGTAAACTCGCTGTTGAGTAATAACGAAGCTCAAGTAAAAGGGGGAGCCCTTTACAGTGGAGGAACGGGTAAACTGCGTGTAGTGAATTCAACGGTTGTCCGTAATAAAGCGAATTCTTATCCGGCTGTTTATTCTGTTACAGCAAATAGAAACAAGAGTGAAATGACGCTTGCCGATATGCCTAATATGGTGGCCAATACTTTGTTTTGGGGGAATGAGGCGGTTACAGGCGATAATTATGTTATTAATTACCAGGATGCTTCAGGACATGATGTCGTTCCGATGCAGGGAGCGATGGAAAACTTGTGGTTTTGTGCTTATGAATCGGGACGGGGAAGTGAAGCACGTACCGAAATTTCTGCTAAGGACATGGACTATAAGGGCAATTATGATTTTGCTTCCATGGAGTACAACAATAATGTTATTGTATCTTCAGAAAACGGAGCTTTGGATGGACCGGCCTTCCGTAGCCCGTCTGCCATAGCCGGTCTTGCCGGTTTTATGGAAGATGCAGACTGGAGTCTGACACGTAAAAGCAGCCCGTTGGTTGATGCCGGCTGGGGACGTATGGTGCAGAAAGGAAGCGAAGATGATATTGAAAGTGCTTTTGTACCGAATGAAGAGACTGAAATGTATGAAGGAGTTTCAGTACATAAGAACCGTGGGCTTTATGTGTATTGGTCACAATATGGTGAATTTCCGGAAATCCTGCTTCCTTGCCGTGAAAACGATGATTATGTGAAACGTGTTAACGGGGTGGTGCTGCAGCGTATTTCGCTGAATCCGGACACCTTGGTTACTTATATTGATATTGGTTTGTATGAATATCGTCATACAAAGCTGGCTTCCGGAACGGATGTTTTATATGTAAGCACTACGGAACAGGCCGGGGTGGAAGCTGACGGTACAAGCTGGGAGCAGGCTACCAGTAATTTACAGGGTGCAATAGAATCGTTGTTAGGCAATCGCAACGGACATGCCAAGATGATTAAAATTTCAGAAGGTTTGCATGTGCCGCAAGTAACGGCTGGTTTTATAATAGATACTAAAAATGGATCAACACCATCGAGTACCACGGGGGATGATTATAATGTGAAGTTTCTGAAAATTATAGGGGGATATGCTGTAAATGATTTTGGTATGGGTATGGAGGAAAACCGGAATCCGTATGTTTATAAGACGGTACTTAGTACATTGAACTCTCAAACAGATTGCCTGTTTAAAGTTCAGGATATAATGAATCGTGAAAAAGATGAATCGGAAGAAAGTGCTGAACGTGAAGTTATTCCTTTGGTAATAGACGGGTTGGCTTTTACTAACCGTTATGGCAGCGCCTTTAGTTATGATACGAAATATGGTATGGAAATAGATCCGGATGAAAAAAATATAGACTACACCATAGAGGAGAATGGAGAGAGCCGGAATGAAACCGAATATATCGGTGGTAAGAAACTGCGTTTGGTAAATTGTATGTTTTATGCTAACGGTGGGGCGACTGTCGGTGATGCAAAACCTGTAATTTCCATTACGGAACGCGGTGGAGGAGCGTTGCTTGTGAATAATGTGATTCATAGCAATAACGGTATTCCTCTGAAAGCGGAAGCGACCAAAGTTGTTAATTCTACTTTCGGACGTAATGCCGGGGCGGTGACACTGAACAATGGTATGACTGTCAATAACAAGCAATCGGGACTGTATAACTCGGTTATATGGAACGGGGATGTTTCCGGAACAATTAATAAATTGTTTGAGGCGGGTGAAGGACTGGAGGTACAACATAATGCCATCCAGACTTATACCCCCGAAGGAGATGATGATACCAACACTGTTTTGGGTACAGTTAATGATGATGTGCAGGAAGGACCGAATTTTATTGATCCCCAAAACACCAATGTGGCTTTGCGTGATTACTCACTTAACCCGAGCTTGCGTTTGTTGGAAAAAGGGTCGAATCAATTATATCGTGATGAAGTGTTGGGCGATGGTTCGGCAGACTTAACCTTGGAAAAAGATGCTTCATATGCGCCACGACTTGTGGCTGACAGTATAGACCTGGGAGCGTATGAGTTTAATAAAACCTTGCATGAAATTCTTTATGTAGAACCCGGAAAGGCAGAGGGGGGTACGGGAAATGATTGGGAAAACTCACAGAATGACTTGCAGGAGGCTATTGACCAGGTAACGGTATATGCCGGAATAAATGCGGATAAAAATCCGTTGCCGACCGTATTTGTGAAACGTGGTACTGTGAAAGAAGATGTAACGGTTCATGCCGGAGTAAGGTTGTACGGAAGTATCTCCGAACAGGAAATGAGGACGGTGGATGAAACGGTGACCCGTGAAATGCTTCGTGATGCCCGACACGGACTGGCTTCTCCCGGAAATAGCCGCACTGTACTTCATAATTTGGTGTTGGAAAATAATGCGGATGGACAGTTCTCTCTGGCGGATGGTCTGGAAGTAACTGGTAGTGAAAATACAGGAAGTGCGGTGGTAGTAGGTAAAAATGCCCTGCTTGTAAATAGTATGGTGCATGATAATGTAACGGACGATCCTACGGTTAAGAATGAAGGTGTGTTGTATAATGTCTTGTTATATCGTAACCAGATTTTCAATGATGCAACAAAGAATACGCTTGACAATACGGATGGAACGGTTATTCACCTAACAGTACAGAGGAGGACCGAAGGATATAATCCGGCAATGGCCGGCATTGCTTATCGCACACTCAGAACTTACAGGTGGGCGGATAGTAACGGTATTGATCCGTATGCTCCTTATATGCGTGACCAGACGGATGAGCAGCCTTTGCGCTACCAGTTAGGGGAAAAGAGTCCGTATATTGATAAGGGCGGTAATTTGGATACTACTGACATAATTAGTCCGATATTGAAGAATTATGGTATTGATTATGGTAATGACCGTGATTTGCTGGGTAATCCGCGTATGTCGGAAAATGGTGTTTTTGACTACGGATGTTTTGAAACCTGGAACGTCCCTGACGGGGAAACCTGGACTACTTCGGAGGATAAACGCCCGGTAAATGGTTCTGTGGTTTATCTGCATGAAAAAGCGACGTTGGCGCTTGGCGGACAGACTTCGGCATTCAAACCGGAATACCTTTTGCTGAAGGACGGTGCATCGCTTTACGGACAGGGGACGGAAGTCGCATTGAAATATGTGGGTATGGAAAGAAGTTTACCTAGGGGTTGGAATTTACTGGCTGTGCCTTATACCTTGTCGGTGGATGGTATTCAAATGGTGTCGTACGATGTGAATGGGGTGTTAAGCCTTACGGACAGCAAGGATAAACTGTATTTTTATGACGGTGAAGCGAGAGCTCGCTCACTGGATAAGTATTATGCGGAAAATTCTCCTTTTTGGGTAGAAACAACTACGGCTTTGAAGGCTTGTGAAGGTTTTGGTCTGGAAACCTCTCAGGGGGCTTGTTATCGTTTCACAGCGAAGGATGAAGTTTCAAGTGTATATACGGAAAAAGCCGGTGAGGGTGAGAAAGTGGTTGTGCTGACACAGCATGATAGGAGAAATGAAAATACCGGCGGCAGTCCGGACTTTACTTATAAGGAAAATATGGGGTGGAATCTTTTCGGTATTCCGTATCTGGTTTCCGGATATGACTTGAATAAAATCAATATTCCTCATATTGTGTATAAATATGATAATGCGAAAGGAGCGTATGACACGCCGTTGGAATCCTGGAAATATAGTACGGCTGTATCTTTAGGTGATGCAATGTTTACTCAAACGGCGGTACTGGGTGATGAAGAGCAACTCCGTTTCCCATTGCCTGATTTATCTGCCGGTTTGGCGGAAAGAGAAATTCCGGAGGCCGTTGTTCTGACTGTTGAAGGCAAGGGTGGAGCGGATGAGTTTATTGTGTATCCTGATGAAAATAGCGAACGTTCCATGGATTTCCGTTTAGGAACTGATGGGCTGAAATTAATGGCAGAAAACGATTCCGTACCTCAGATTTATGCTTCGGCAGATGCAGGAACTCGTTTCTCTCTGTTGTCAGACTGGCCGGACTCCAGGGAAATACCATTGGATGTGAAAGCTCCGGTTTCGGAAACATATACCATCAGTCTGCTTGCTTCGGCAAAGGCGGATGAGTATGTAGCAATCTGGCTTACGGATAATGAAACGGAAACAACAATTAATTTGAAAGAGGAAGTGTATGCCTTTACTGTTTCGGAAAAGAATAATAATGATAACCGGTTTATATTGCATTTTGAAAAACAGGAAAATCCCGGTCAGGTTGTATATTCTGTTTTTGTGGTGGACGGAACGATTTATATCAGCGGTTTGCTGGGAAATGAAGAAATTGGTATTTATGACTTGCAGGGACGTTTGTCTGTTTCAGACCAGGCTACGGATAATATGTATAAGAAACGGATGGATCCCGGTTTCTATATTGTAACGGTAGTCGGACAGGATGTAACGGAATCTTATAAAATTTTGGTAAGATAGGTTTGATAGTGAGCGCAGGAGGAAGCAATACCTTTGGTGAATTTATATAGAAAAATTCTACATAAAAAAACAGATTGAGTTCGGCATTTTGTCGAACTCAATCTGTTTATAGTCTAACAAAAGAAAATACCCAATGGGGGGATGATTAAACTGTTTTTAAAAAGTCACTGACGTTTTTGTTGATACGTTCAGCTAAATTATCGGGATTTGCTTTCTGGAATTTTTCTCCGGTAATGTTTTCGTACAGTTCTATATAACGGTCGCTAATGCTGTTTACTATTTCATTAGTCATTTCCGGTACTTGCTGTCCGGTTTTTCCCTGGAATCCGTTGTCCATTAACCATTCACGTACAAATTCTTTGGAAAGCTGTTTTTGTGCTTCACCTTTGTCAAAACGTTCCTGATATCCGTCTGCGTAGAAGTAACGAGATGAGTCCGGAGTATGGATTTCGTCAATCAGGTAGATTTTTCCATCCCGCTTGCCGAATTCATATTTCGTATCAACCAGTATCAATCCACGTTTAGCTGCGATTTCAGTTCCCCGTTGGAACAAAGCCAACGTATATCTTTCAAGTAGTTCGTAATCTTCTTTGGATACCAATCCTTGAGCAAGGATTTCTTCTTTGGAAATGTCTTCGTCATGCAATCCCATTTCAGCTTTCGTTGTAGGAGTGATGATAGGAGTTTCAAATTTTTGATTTTCACGCATGCCGTCCGGTATTTTTACACCGCATATTTCACGTACTCCGCTTTTGTAAGCACGCCATGCGCTTCCACACAGATATGCGCGGACAATCATTTCAACCGGAAATCCCTGGCAACGAAGTCCCACGGTAACCATTGGATCCGGGCTTGCAAGTTTCCAGTTTGGAACAATGTCTGCCGTAGCATCAAGGAATTTTGCTGCAATCTGGTTCAACATTTGTCCTTTGTAAGGTATGCCTTCCGGCAGAACAACGTCAAACGCAGAAATACGGTCTGTTGCAACCATAACCAATAAATCGTTCTTCACTGTGTACACATCACGTACTTTTCCGTGGTATACGTTAGATTGTCCTTCAAAATGGAAATCAGTCTTTGTTAATGCTTTTGTACTCATGTTATAACTCGGTTTATTTTCTTTGGATCTCAAAATATTTTTTGGTAATAATAAGATCTGATATAACTAACATGTTTTTCAGGTAGTCGATTTTATCCTCAGAAATATCTTTTTTACCGTAAGGCACCATCCAAATAGTTGTCGCATTTACGGGTGGAGTATCGGAAAATAGGCTTTCTCCTAAACCTTTCCAGTGATATTGATTGATTCCCATCAGGTCCAATAGGGTAGGATAGATATCTATAGCTCCTACAACTGCTTCAGAATCAATGGATATGCTTTTTCCTGAGTTTAAAATAAAAAGTGGTATAAAAGTAGTGTTTTTTTCTGTCTCATGAGCCAATTCCGGAAAATAATCTTGTATGGCAGGGGTGGTTATTCCTTCATGGTCGCCTATGATGACAATGATACTGTTGTCATATAAATCATTCGATTTGAGGTCTTCTATGAATTTTTGGATAGTGGAGTCTACATACTCTATTGCTTTAATATAATTTTTTACGTCTTCCGGCAGTTCTTTGGGAAAATAGAGGTCGGAAGGCCGGTTGGCGAAGTCAATGCCATCGTGACTGCTTAGTGATATTAACTGGAGGTAAAAAGGTTGGGGTATCTGTTCTTTTATAATATCAACGGTTTGCCTGTAAAGGCTTGCATCCGAGAGCCCAGCCCCGATTATTTCATCCGCCTGCAAATTCTCGATAGATATTAAGCGGTCGAAATTATATGCTTTGTTCATCATTTTCTGATTCCATAATTGCTTATGGTAACCCTGCATGGTGAGTGAATAATAATTATCTTTTTCACGTAACGCTTCCGCTAAAGATGGGTAATACTGGGTGGCATGCATGGTTACAATCATGCTGTTGAAAGGGGGAGTAAGTCCAGTGTTGTATAGTAACTGTGCATCGGCAGAACGGGAATGTAATGTCTGGGGAATAACATTCCTGACATAAATAGTAGCACTGTCATGCGTCAGGTTGTGCAGGAAGGGAGCTGCTTTTCCGTTGTCATAATTTAAAGTCCAGCTGCTTAGCGATTCTACAATGAGAAGAATAAGGTTTTTAGGCTCTTTTTCCGTAACAATAGGGGAGTTGGAACGTGATTGTTTTTGTGCGATGAAATTTTCGATGTTTCTTTTTTCTTCTTCAGTTAACGGGCTTTGGCATGTATTGTAGTAATCGTTTAGTTGATAGATCCACAATGTTATTAATCCGTAAGATGACACCAGCCTGGTGGAATAAAGTTTTCCTGCCATGAATTTATCCGGTAAGGATATATTCTTTCTTACAGAAGAATAAAGATCTCCACCAATAATGCAGGCGGACAGCACAAGGATGGCGATAGGGGTAATGATACGCTGTTTTTTAGTGAATCCTTTCAAACGTCTTTTAAATATGTAATAAACAAGACAAGTGACTAATGTGATTAACACATATACCATGTCTTTCCATTTCAGGTAAGAGAATATATTCAATTCGGTCATATTTCCTATTTGTCCGTAAGAAAAAATAGGAATCACATTGGCATAGTAACGATAATAGGAGGTATTGGCGATGAGCAATATGTCCAGTAACAGAAAATAAATGATAATAAACAGGTTGAGCCTTTTCCTGAAAATAAAGTAAGGAAGTGACACAACAAAAGCGGTTACTAAACAATAAGTCCATGCCGGATGAAATGGATTGTGCCGGATGGAGACTTCAAGCTGATCATAAAAATAGAGGGACTTTAAGATGATAGCAAGGACAAAAAGTACATAGAATATGATATCATATGTGTTTTTTGGCAAGATGTTTTTTAGCCTTTGTAAAAGGCCGGTTTTCTTAATCATGACTGTAAAATATTAATGTATTAATTTTTTACAGATAATTTTTGATAAAACAGGTAGGAAATGTATCGTGTGTTTTTGTAGTTACATGGGTTTGTGACATGACAACAGATTTTTAGTTATGGCAGGTTGGGTTTACTCTCGTAATAAATTGTTGGTTAGGTTGTTTAGATATAAGGTTGTTAAAATGGAGTGAGAGATATTTATTCTGCGGACTGTTTTTCGTCCTTTTTTTCTTTATTTCTTTTGGCTTTCTTCTCGTATGCCTCAACAATACGTTGCACCAGCTTATGGCGGACGATGTCTTTTACATCGAATTCAACCCGTGATATGCCTTTTATTCCGTTCAGAGTTTCTAAAGCGTCGATTAGTCCGGATTTCTGCGATAAGGGCAAATCTATCTGAGTAACATCTCCGGTTACTATCATTTTGGTATTAAGCCCCATACGGGTTAGGAACATTTTGATTTGCTGGGTTGTTGTGTTCTGAGCTTCATCAAGAATAACCACAGCATCGCTTAATGTCCGTCCTCTCATAAAAGCTAAGGGAGCAATTTGTATGGTTCCGTTTTCAAGATATTCTTTTAACTTGATAGGGGTTATCATATCTTGCAGGGCATCATAAAGGGGCTGCAGGTACGGATCGATTTTTTCTTTCATATCTCCCGGCAGGAATCCCAGCTTTTCTCCGGCTTCTACCGCCGGACGGCTTAATATTATCTTTTTTATTTCTTTGTTTTTCAAGGAACGCACGGCCAGTGCGATGGCAGTATACGTCTTTCCCGAACCGGCAGGACCTATTGCAAATAAAAGATCGTTCGTTTCAAAATCTTTTACA
The DNA here is from genome assembly GCA_023391625.1 of Bacteroidota bacterium. Classification (GTDB taxonomy): domain Bacteria; phylum Bacteroidota; class Bacteroidia; order Bacteroidales; family Paludibacteraceae; genus QVMH01. Next base: position 117,104 of record JAEWAN010000034.1, read on the forward strand.
AGCTTTTGCTGGTTAGCGGTGCGTGCCGTGATGGATTTTCCATTTACTCCGTGTAAAATCAGGTTGTTAAGTTGAATCCCGTTGGGCTGGCTGCCTTTTTTTATTATTTCTATGATATTGTCTTCAGAAATAGTATTGTTGGTTAGAACATACTTTTCTATTTTCTCAAGGTCTCCGAGCAGCCGGTTAACTGGTTCTTCATTTCCGGATATTTTGATGACGTGTCCACGGGCTACAATGCGCACATTGGGATGCAAGTCTTTTAACAACTGTATGTTTTTGTTGTTAATACCGTAGAAAACAGTAATGTCGGTGTGTTCGGATAATTGAAAAATTTGTTCGTACATAGATTTTAGGCGAATCAAGAGAATGAATCAGTATTTGATTATAATGGCGGATTTAAAAAGTATTTAAGCCCGTATTATAAACAACTTATAATACGGGCTTTGTTATAATCAGTTTTTTTCAATTCTCATTGAACTTGTTTTTAGTAAGCGAATAGAGGATATTTTTCCATTGTTTCGTTTACGCGTTTACGTACAGATTTGATAACTTCTTCGTTTCCAATGTTAGAAAGAACAGTTTCTATCATTTCTGCAATTTCTTCCATCAAGTCCTCTTTTGCTCCGCGGGTAGTGATTGCCGGAGTTCCTAAACGGATACCGGAAGTCTGGAATGCAGAACGGCTGTCAAAAGGAACCATGTTTTTGTTTACGGTAATGTCAGCTTCAACCAATGCTTTTTCCGCTACTTTACCTGTAAGATCCGGATATTTGGAACGCAGGTCTACAAGCATTAAATGGTTGTCTGTACCTCCGGAAACAATGGTGAATCCTCTGTTCATCAGCGCTTTTGCCAATGCTGCTGCATTTTTCTTAACCTGAGTCTGGTATTCTTTGTATTCTGGTTGCAAACATTCGCTGAATGATACTGCTTTTGCTGCAATAACATGTTCCAGCGGACCACCTTGAATACCTGGGAATACTGCAGAATCAAGCAATGCAGACATCATTTTGATTTCACCTTTTGGTGTAGTTTTACCCCAAGGGTTAGGGAAGTCTTTACCCATTAAGATAACACCGCCACGTGGACCACGCAGAGTTTTATGTGTGGTTGAAGTTACGATGTGTGCCCATTTAAGAGGGTTTTCCAGCAATCCTGCAGCAATCAGTCCGGCAGGGTGTGCCATGTCTACCATAAATATAGCACCTACTTTGTCGGCTATTTCGCGCATACGTTTGTAGTCCCATTCACGGCAATAAGCAGATCCACCACCGATAAGCAATTTCGGACGTTCGCGTAAAGCAACTTCTTCCATTTGGTCATAGTCTACATATCCTGTGTCCTGACGAACGTTATATTCAAGGGCGTGATATATGATACCTGAGCTGTTTACCGGTGAACCATGTGATAAGTGTCCACCATGTGCCAGATTGAGTCCAAGGAATTTGTCTCCGGGATTTAAGCAAGCCAAAAATACGGCAGCGTTAGCTTGTGCTCCAGAGTGAGGCTGTACGTTAGCCCATTCAGCTCCGAAAATTTCTTTCAGACGATCGATAGCTAACTGTTCACTTTCATCTACAACTTCACAGCCTCCGTAGTAACGTTTGCCAGGATAACCTTCAGCATATTTATTGGTTAATACGGAACCCATGGCTTCCATAACCTGGTCGCTAACAAAGTTTTCAGAAGCAATCAGTTCAATTCCTTTCATTTGACGCTTTTTCTCGCGTGCAATAATGTCAAAAATTTCTTGGTCTCTTTTCATTTTGAAATCATTTATATAAGTGATTATATGATCTTTGCTGTATTGAAGCTACAAAGGTAGTGTTTTTCGCTTTATTTCTTTTATATAATTGACAATAAAAAATGAAATTAATTTATATTCTTTTTATTGTTGCAATTTGTGTTTTACTGTGTTTGTATCCGCAGTATTTTTTGGGTATAAAAGAAGTTTGTTCGTAGTGGCGTTGGAAGTACCCTGATTTTTATAATTACCGGTTGGATTTTTTTCGTTTGTTTTTCTTTTGAACAGACCATCCGAATTTTCCTATATCTTCTCCCATTTTGTGATAGTGTCCGTGTGAGTAGGCTATTAATTTTGCATCCCTTAAACGAAATTCACCTGTTTCGGGATGAATGTAACGTTCGTTAGCCAGTACATTGACAACATCGGCAATAAACATATGGTGTGACCCGAGTGGGATAATTTCTTTTACTTTACATTCTATGCATACGGGCGATTGCTTTATATAGGGCGCTTGTATTGTTTCACACTGTCCCGCTTCCAGATTCATTTCTGTAAATTTATTGTAGTCTTTTCCGCTTCGTACTCCGCACCAATCAGTGGCAAATGCCAGCTCTTCATTCGTCAGGTTGATAACAAACTCTCCAGTACGTTTAATTATTTCATAGGAATGGCGTTCCGGACGGACAGAAATGTAACACATAGGAGGATTTGTGCATACTGTTCCAACCCATGAAACCGTGATGATATTATAATTTTCTTCCGTATCTCCGCAAGATATAAGAGCTGCCGGAAGTGGATAAATCATATTACCTGGTTTCCATGATACATGTTTATTCTGTTCTCGGGAGCTTGTTCTGGACTTTTTTTCTTCGGTCATCTTTTTGTCGTTTGAGCGGATATTTCTGCGTTTTTCAGGTGTAAAACGCTTTGTTTTAGTAAATATGTTTGTATTTTATATTTGTCTGTTTCTGTCCGGTGATCCGGTAAAGAGTATCAATTTATATATGCAATTGTTCTAAAATGAAATCAGTCCGGATATCAATTTCGCTTTTAGGAACTTCTATTGTTTGGTATCCATATTTTTCATACGTATTTTTCATGCAATGGTAGGTATTTACTGCTTCTTCCCAATCCTGTTTCCGTTCATCATCGGTGTGGTATATTTCTTCCCATGGAGGCAGGATAAAAACGGAGGTATTATAGCGATAGTTCAGTGCCGTATCATACATTGACGGTGTAATAACCTGTCGGGTCATTTCAGCGTAACACAGACTGTCCGGAATGCCACGGTCAAAGAAAGTTACAGAATCAGGACTGTTTTTTAAAGCTTGCATATAAACCTCAACAGAACCTTTCAGCATAAGTTGGGTATATAATTCCTTGTTTTTCCAGGGTAAAGCATCCCCTTGCGTTTCTATTTGTTCCCGGATTATCTGACGTGCAACTTCCGCTACGGTATGATACCCTTTTTGTTCCAGTGACTTTAATAAAGTGGTTTTTCCTGTACCGGGCCCTCCTGTTATGGCAATAAAATTTTTCCTTTCAAAATTCATTTGTCATTAAAATCAAGATGTTGGTTTTATTGGGTAGTGTTATTGCTCGCCTTGTAATATATGTTCTTGATTCTTTTGGAAATAAAACTCCGGATAAAATTATCCGGAGAGAATAGAAACAGGCCGATTAGACCAGATTGTTAGATGACTCTATTATTTGAATTTTACGTCTTCTAATTTTACTTCCCGTTCGCAGTAGCGGCATTTCAATCGAACATTGTTGTCCTCTTTTAAAACATAAAAACGGGTATCGACAGGTTGATGGTTGGTTATGCAGTTAGGGTTGGCGCATTGTACAATGTCGCATACTTCTTCCGGTATAGACAGAGGACTTTTTTCCACAACAACATAGTCCTTTATAATGTTAATTTTGGCATTGGGAGCCAATAAAGCTATTTTATTGGTTTCAGCCGGAACCAGAAAACGATCGGATATTTTGATGATTCCTTTGGTGCCCAGTCGCTTGCTTTCCAGATTGTTTCCTATTGTAATCTGGCTTTCACAGTTTGCCAGTTGCAGAATAGATACTACTTTAAATAGATTTTCTGAGGGAATATGGTCAATAACAGTTCCGTTTTTAAGTGCTGCTACTTTTAATTCTTTTTCCATGATGATTCTTGAGTTTGTTTGTGTCTTTAGTGAAATATCTATTTATCTTATGAAAGAACCTTACTGATGATGGCCTGCCTTACGTATAGTCCGTTTTGGGCTTGTTGGAAATAATACGCTTTTTCATCTTTATCTACGTCCGGATTAATTTCGTTTACACGGGGTAGGGGATGCAGTATTTTCAGATTAGGTTTGCTGTTTTCCAGCATGGATTTTCTAAGGGTATATACGTTTTTAACCTGTTCGTATTCCATCAGGTCAGAGAAGCGTTCACGTTGTACACGTGTCATGTAAAGAATATCAGCGTCGTTAAAATTATCTGTAAGTTCAGAGGATTCAGTGAATGGAATGTTATGCTTTTTACAGAAAATTTTGTATTCGTCCGGTAATTTTAACTCGTCCGGAGCAATGAATTTGAAAGTCGGGTTAAAATGAGACATTGCCATGATAAGTGAATGTACGGTTCGTCCGTATTTTAAATCTCCTACCAAGCAGATATTCAGTCCTTCCAGAGTACCTTGTGTCTTTAATATGGAATATAAATCCAGCAGGGTTTGTGAAGGATGTTGGTTAGCGCCGTCGCCGGCATTGATAATAGGAACTGGCGATATTTCAGCTGCATATCTTGCTGCTCCTTCCAGGTGGTGACGCATAACAATTACATCTGCATAAGAACTTACCATCTGGATGGTGTCATGCAGGGTTTCTCCTTTGGACGAACTGCTGGTTGCAGCATCAGAGAAGCCGATGGTTTTAGCTCCCAGTCTGATGGCGGCAGTTTCAAAACTTAAACGGGTGCGGGTTGACGGTTCAAAGAATAGAGTAGCCACTACACGTCCGTCCAGGGTTTTCCGGTTGGGATTTGCTTCAAATTCTGCTGCGGCAGAAAGGATAGACAAGATGTCTTCTTTGTTGTAGTCTGTTATAGATACAAGGCTTTTGTTTGACATAGGTAATAAATATTTTTAGTTTTTATGCCGGTGTTTAGTCTGTAGAGATGCCCGATATAAAAAAACCAACCTAAATCCATAAGAGATTTACATTGGCTTTTTGCTTGTGAATAACAAATCTTGTAATAGGTTTCGTTTGAAACTTTTTATATTAATATGTCGGTAATTATATTCGGTCATCTTAACTGCAAAGATATATATTTTTATAAAACGATGGCAGTAATGTAAGGGAAAAATTGTAGAAAAAATAACGTGTTTTTATACTTCGTCCTGTTCCAGATGTACTCCATCTATTTTTTCCAGTTTTCCACAGAGAAGATCAGCTTTTTGTTTCCGTATGCTTAATTTCATAATGCAATCGTTGTCATAGTCCTGATTCAGTATGTTTGCTTCCGTATCCTTTATTACCCGCATAACTTCGTTCATCAAAGGATATTCAAAACGGATGTTTATTTCTATATCTACCGTTTTCTCTTCTATTTTAGCTTCCCTCAGAGCATCGGCCGTTGCTTCTTTATATGCAGTTATCAGTCCGCTTGTGCCTAACAGTATGCCTCCGAAATAGCGCACTACGATAACCAGGATATTGGTGAGGTCAAAGGAATTGATTTGTCCGAGTATAGGGCGTCCGGCAGTTCCGGATGGTTCGCCGTCATCATTGGCCCGGAATTCTTTTCTGTCTGCCCCCAGCATATAAGCGTAACATACATGGCGGGCATCATAATATTCTTTCCGGTATTCTTTAAGAATTTCTTTTATCTCCTCAATATCTTGCACCGGAATGGCAAATGATAAAAATTTGCTGCCTTTCTCCTTATATACTCCTTGTGAAATATCTTTTATAGTCTGGTATGTATCAGTCATGTTTTAATTTACCGGAATTCTAAAAGCACAAAGTTAGGAAATCCTGGGAATTTTCATTTTTTAGGTGTAAAAAAATGGCTTAATTTTTTGTCAAACAAAAAACAACATTTATTTTTGCACCGCTTCTGAAAAAAGCCTCTTTAGCTCAGTTGGTAGAGCAACTCATTCGTAATGAGTAGGTCGTGGGTTCGAGTCCCATGAGAGGCTCTTTTTTACCTATCAGCATTTTACTTTCTCTCAATGCATTGCACGCAAGAAAAGCTAAAATCTTTCACTTTCGTTTTTTTATACTTTTCGTATTTTTGTTATAAAGCAATCATAAATATTTCGTTTGTTTCTGATTGGGAATGTGAATTCTCTGGAGAATGTTTAGTGGTGTTATCCCTGTGTAGTAATTCAGATTTGGGTTACCGTATATCTAAGGTCGTAGGAGAAAGTGTTTGTGTTAAATATTAAATTTAATAAATTTCCAATAGTAATATCAGTAAATAAGGAAAGTGTTAGAGTGGAAAAATAATCAAAAGCAATGATATGAATGCACGACAATATATGATAGTTGATTTGGAGAGGAGAGGTAATAAAAAGATGTTTGTTACAGAGCAAGTTAGTTCAATAGATGATAATAAAAATGGTTTTTGGTCTGTAAGATTCTCGTCCTCTTCGCGTGTGTTTAACTATAATACTGAGCGACTTCTATGTCTTACCAATCCGGAAGTGGTAGAGTTGGGTGAAAAGGGGCTGTATATGAAGAATAGACGTGTTTCTGATGTCGCTGAACTTTTTTGCTTTACTAATGGGCGATATACTTTTTATCATGTAATATATACTAATGGATATTACGATGATTTTGAAGGTAATGATGTTTATGTTACTCGTACATCAATAGATAAAATAGGGGGTTCTATTTGGGATTATCTCAAAAAGCTTGCTGAGGAAACAGGATTAATCTCTGAGGATGAAGATAACATTCTTTCCAAACAATATGAGTTAGTGGATGTTAAGCGGGATAATGTGCCACTTGCGCAATATATTGGTGATAAAACGCATTTGTCTACTTATCAAACACCAAATCATATTTACTTTCCTTTTGGTTGTAACGCAAGCCAGAAGAAAGCCGTTGAAGCGGCATTGACTAATCAAGTTAGTATTATTCAAGGACCTCCGGGTACAGGAAAAACGCAAACCATACTGAATGTTATTGCTAATTTATTAGTAGCAGGGAAATCTGTGCTTGTTGTCTCAAATAATAATTCAGCTGTAGAAAATATTGAGGAAAAGTTAACAAATGAAGGATTCGGATTTATTGTAGCGAAACTTGGTAGTATAGAAAATAAAAAAGCTTTCGTTGCCAATCAAAAAGGCTATTCAGATATGACAAACTGGTTATTAGAAAGTCCTTTATTGGCCAAAGAAAAGTTTACAAAAGCCATTAATATAGTATCTCAAGGTTTTGATCAACAAACTTATTTGGCTCAGTTAAAGAAAGAATATGATGCTATATTGAAAGAAGCGAAATACAATGATATGCTTCAGCGAGAGATTACAGATTATGAGTGGCTCTATAACAAGAGTTCTGCACAATTGATGAAGTTTCTCAATTCATATCGAATGATAGTAGAAAAAGGCCAACGACCGAATTTATGGTTTCGATTGAAATGGGTATTCTCTTTGGGATTTAATATCCTTTCATTCTTTACTCATAAATCTTCTGTTGTTATCGCTACTTTGGAAGCTGCGTACTATGTTTCACGTAAAGCTGAAATAGAGAAAGAGTTGCAAACAATTACTTCAACTCTTCAATTGATAGATATTGAACAAAGTATTAAGGACTTGACCTTAACTTCACTTCAAATATTGAAGCATGAAGTAGCCAAACGGTATGAAACTGGGAAAAGAAAGCAATTCACAAGCATAGATATTAAACTTCATGCCGAGGAGTTCTTAAAAGAATATCCGGTTGTGTTAAGTACTGCTTATTCAGCTAAGAGTTGTGTTAGCAGGGATATGGTTTTTGATTATGTTATCATGGATGAAGCTTCTCAGGTGGATATAAAAACAGGAGCACTAGCTTTGTCTTGTGCTATGAATGCTGTGGTTGTGGGTGATGATAAGCAGCTTCCAAATGTTGTAAGCCGTGATGAGAGGGCAGTACTGAACCTTATCCAATCTATATATAAAGTGGAAGATAAATATAATGCTGTAACTCATAGTTTTCTTCAATCATGTGTTGAAGTGTTTCGTGAGGTACCCATAACTCTACTTCGTGAACATTATCGCTGTCATCCGAAAATTATTGAATTTTGTAATCAACGTTTCTATAATGGAGAACTTGTGACGATGACATTGGATAATAATGAGTCGAAAGTATTACACGTTATTCGAACAGTTCCAGGAAATCATGCCCGTGGGCATTTAAATCAACGTGAAATTGATGTAATAGTTCAGGAAGTGATGTCTGAATATACTGGAATGGGGAGTGTCGGTATTATAACACCATATCGTATGCAAGCCGCAGAAATCAATAAAGCTATAGGACGAGATATTGCTAGTACAGTACATAAATATCAAGGTCGTGAATGTGACACTATTATAATGAGTACAGTCGATAATTCACCAACAGAATTCTCGGATGATGCAAATTTACTTAATGTAGCTATTTCGCGTGCTAAAGCACATTTGTGTATTGTGACGAGTGGTAATGAAATGCCACAAGAAACGATTTTAGCTCAACTGATAGCCTATGTACAGTATAATAACTTTGAGGTAAAAAATAGTAAGCTGCATTCTGTGTTTGACTTACTTTATAAACAATATACATCAGAGCGTTTGGCTTATGAATTAACCCATCCTACTGTGTCTGAGTATTTATCTGAAAATCTCATATATGATATATTGGTAAAGGCTATAAGTGAATTAAATATGACTAATACTGAAGTGCTGTGCCATTATCCGATGTCAAGGCTAATAGTGGATTTGGATGAGTTGGATTTAAAGGAACGTGCTTTTGTAGAGAGTCCATTTTCTCATGTGGATTTCTTAATTTACAATTCTCTTACGAAACTCCCTCTTCATACAATAGAAGTAGATGGTTGGAGGTATCATAAGGAAAGCAATGTACAACATTCTCGTGATGTACTTAAAGATCAGATATTGAATAAAATTGGACTTTGTTCACATCGAATTTTGACAACGGATATAGTAACTGTGGAATCTATTAAAAATATGATAATAGGTATATAGTGAAGAATTATAATTAAATTGTAAATGTACTGTTAACAGAAAATGTTGTTTTGCAAAAGCTATATGATGTTTACTTTAAGGGTAACTCTCATTTATTGGTAGTATGCTTGATTGATATTATTTCATATTCAATTAGTTATCCTTATTTGGATAGGTCGTTTTGATGTAAAATTTAGAATAGTAAATTTTTTATTCTATTTCTATGATGAGAAATTCTATATATTAGAAAGTGGATGATTGTATTATAGCTTTTTTTCGATTTTTTGTATGTACTATTATTGACTCTTCTTTTATTATAATTCTCCGAAAATGTAATAATTTTTCAATAAAGTGGAGAATTTCTCTTTTTTGTTGTTAAACTGTCGGTTAAGTTTTTGTATTTGTATATGACCTGTTTTCAGATTTACGCTTATTGATAATTTTTCCCGGTAAGGTCGGTTTTATTCTGGTTATTTTTGGAATGTTATTTATGACCGAATTTTTGATAGTTTGATTGCTGTCATTCGGTGGATGATATTATGTCTAAAAATCAGATGAATGGAGCAACCTAACGTGAAAAATGCTGTTAATAAACTTTCCCTTGTTATTCTTTTTTGTACTTTTTCGTTGTTTACAGCAGGTCAGACAATAGAAGATAATGTTGATTTCAGGCCGAGGTTACTTAAAACCGGTGATCCTACTGACGGAACCGGAATATATAAAATAAGGGGAGATTTTAGTTTGATAGGAAACTCTAACCTGACTGCTGCTCCTTATTTTACTGGCTATGGCGATAATACATCACCCATGGTTTTTATTGATGTGGATGGTGAGGCGGAAACTGTGAATTCATCAAAAGCTACATTGCAACTGTCTGACGAGAATGGGGCTGACCATACTTGTACGGATATTGTTTTTGCCGGACTTTATTGGGGTGGTATTGGGGATGAGGCGGAGTTGGGAGAGACAGGTGCAGCCTCGTGGAATGTGTCGCCTCGTGTGTATCTGGCTAATGGACAAAATTATGAGGGTTGGACTTTGACTACTGTCACATCTGCTTCTACTTCTCTTTTGTTTTTGGATACAAAATTTACCTTTACCAGAGGGGGAGTTTCTTTTACTATATACATATGGGGGCATCCTATGGCTCCTACGTATGAAGTAAACGGGAGCTCCCGCTCTTTGAATGCAAAAATAACAAGCAGGTCGCAGCCTGAAACTAATTCAGATATGTTGGTGCATGTTTTTGAGCTGCCGGTTCCGGTTGAATTTACATCAGGGGGGCATGTAATAAAGGTGAAACAACTGACGTGTGCGGGAGGAAAGAACACGATTAGTGCTGCTGAATATAATAATATGGCTTTGGTTGCGCTGGAAACCAATGATGCGGTTGTTTTGGATAAGACGAAAGTGAAGTTTAAACATAGTTCTGAAAATGAATACATGGAAGTTGTGGCAGAAAAGGAAGCCGGTAATGATGTCCTGTTTTTTAAAACCGGAGTTACCGGACGAAATAATATTTATTCGGCTTATGCGGATGTAACCGATTATGTGAAAGAACATGGTATGGGTGAATATACTGTGGCTGATGTGGCAACAACAGATGGTTGTTCCCATTATTTACGTCGGGATGGCGGAACTATTAGGCTGGTTGGCAATTCGTCCGGTAAATCGGCTGCCTGGGGACTGGTTGTCATATACCAAAATAATAAAATGAACTGGAGGAACATTTCTGTGTTTGACGGTTATTCGTATATTGAGAATAAGGCGGGGAGCACGGTTACAAAAGAATATGATATTGATATAGACGGTATTCAGACAATTCAGGAGGGGCCGGTCAATATGAAGCTAGGAGGCATTGCGTTTGAAGGAGACCGGGCTTTAGGCGGGGATTATCTCCGGATAAAAAAGGCGGATGGCTCATGGCTTGATTTATCTCATCCAGGCAATTCTACGACCAATTTTTTTAATAGTTCTATATATACCGGTGGTAATCCGCGTTTACCTGAAAATTCAGATAATTTTGGTGCTGATGTTTTTGTTTTTAATATTCCTAATGAGCAGAACTCGGTTATAGCCAATAACCAAACATCTCTGAACTTTAAAAGTGGAACAAACTCAGATAATTATGTAATCAATACTTTCGCTTTTGCTGTGGACGCTTATATTCCGGAGATCGATCCATACAATAGGGTGAATAAAATTTCCGGTATTCCGGTGGGCGGACAGGAAAACCTGACGGTGAAACCTGGAGAAGAAATAGAATATGTTTTGGAGGTGCGTAATGTAGGTAACGAAGATTTTACTGAAGCATATATAGATATACCTATTCCTTATAATGCAGTTTTAGTGGGTTTTACGTCTTCTTATTATCAGGAGGTGCATGGCGCTGTGGATTTTGATGAAGTGAATAGTGTTTTGCAGTGGAAGTTTACTTCAGACCTTCCTGTGTTGGACGATAGTCCTGTATTGGCAACTTTGACTTATACGATTAAAGCGACGGACGATTGCTTTATTATTAATGGAAATTGTTTGAGTGGAATAACGATACAAGGTTATTTAAGCGGAAAGGGGGTTGTTTCTGGAACTGTGTTTGATGACGTGAAGCTGGTACATCGGTATGAAATAATTGGCGATTGTTTTTATCAACCGATAACCGATCCTACGGTTATTGATTTTGATAAAGGTGATTTTGACTGTTCTTCGGTTACGGGATTCCGAACTTTTGTTTATCCGGAAGATTTGGGAGGGTTGAGCCATATCCCTTTAACGGAAATAAAAACTTATTTTCCTTCGGATGTCAGGTTTTATGATGTTATTGATGAGCAGACTGGCGAACCTCTTGCCGGTGCAGTGGAATATACAGACCAGAATCCTTTTCCTAAGCTTCCGGGGAAATATTTTTATTATGGAACTTATACCGTGTTGGGGGTTAAGTGTTGGCAGAAGTTCTCAATCCATGTGTTTGCTGTAAACAATAATTTATGTGAAGGAGATAGTTTGGGGTTGATTTTTAAGAGTAATGTTCCTGTAAATAAAGATACCATTGATTTGGAGCGTTTTGACTATTTTGTTTATGAAACAGACAGCGAACAGAGCCCTTATGTAGAAGTAACTCCACAATATCGATTTGAGATGAATGATGACGGTAAGTATGTAAAATATCAAAAATGCCGGGGTTGTATAGATTGGGAAATAGATATTGAGAGTTCCTTTATTCAGTTGCATATAAAACCTATTCCCGTGATTACCGGTTTTAAACCGGTTCTTTATGTTGATGAAGTGTTTCGTTATGTCGGAACCCCGTCAGGAGGCATTTGGACAAGCAGTGATCCTGCTATTTTGGAAATAAATAATGACGGTACTGCTTATGCGCATGAAACGGGTGAGGTGTCTTTAACTTATAGTTCTAATGGTTGTACGGAGTCTGTTGTCGTTAAGGTGCTCAGGGAGAATCTGTGGATTGGAGAAAACCGGGGGGCGAATCCCAAGCCGGGAGGACTAGAGGAAATTGAAAATAATTATTGGAGTATAACAAGCAACTGGACAGGAGGCCGATTACCTCAGGAGGAGGAACGTGTGGTTTTTCATCCCAGTGCCGTGGACTTGCATGTGAATAGTTTGGGTAACGCCATAGGCGGTATTTACGCCGTACAAGGAGTAGATAATGCGACAACGGCAAATTTGATTATATCTCCCGGTTCCGGATTAAAATTGACTGTAAATACATCCGATAGTCCTGCCGTAAATTTTACAAATGGAGCCGGTATTATTGTTCAGTCAGAAGATCCGGAGATTATCGGGAGTGTGAACGGAACATTTATTGTTCCGGAAAATACGGAAGTAGAAGCTTTTGTTAATTTTTATACAAAAGGGAAAGGGCCGCTGGAGGCTACTACTGTGGACGAAATGTCTTGGCAATATTTTGGTATTCCGGTGAAGTCGTTTAAGGCTGGTTATCTGGACGGGGCATTTGTTCGTGTATATGACGAAACGAAAACAATTATTGAAGATGTAGAGGGAGATGATGTCTTGATTTATTATTGGCATTGGCTGAATAATGAAAGTGTAATGAGTCCTGTAACCGGTTATGAAATGTCAAGAAAAGAAAATTATTCCGGAAGGTATTCGTTTTTCGGGGAACTCAATACTTCGGACATTGATACGGTATTGACTGTAACTCCAGGTGCGTATTTTAAGGGACAACATGTAGTGAGTAATCCTTACACAGCTGCATTAAATATAAAAACGGGACTTGTTTTTGGACCGGAACAGGCACACATTTTTACTAAGGCGGTTTATCTATTTCATGCCGGAACTCCTGATGAATGGCAGGCACAGGTAGGAACGGATGGTGAAAAATTACCGGGGCAGTATCTGGTTGTGCCGCAGGAGAATGCAGGTAAAGACGGGCTGCCTTTATACATTCCTTCGATGCAGGGTTTTGTGGTTCAGCTTGATTCTACTGTTATTGCCACTGAGGCTAATGAAGCTGCCCGGACTTTGAGTTTCAGATATGCAGGTGTTGGCGATGTGAATTATCCTATGCGGGTAGATGAGCGGGAACAGGAGGAAAGCAGTTTGGTGATAAGTCTTTTCGGTAACGGAGAACTGAAAGACCGTGTATGGATGTTTATACAAACAGGTTCTACCCGGAACTTTGATAATGGTTATGATGGCAGGAAAATGCTGGGAGTTCCGGATTTAGCACAATTGTACTTTTGCGAGGATGACGGCATGTATCAGGTAAGTACAGTTCCGGATATAGATGAAATGTATCTGGGGTTTAAAGCAGAAAAAGCAGTCCGGGATTATACTTTGATATTTCACGGCAACGCTACTGACAGGGAACTCAGGCGGTTATATCTGATTGATTTGAATGCAAAAGTGGTTACGGAAATAGCTGATTGTTTTGAATATCATTTTACTGCCGATAATGAAATAATGGCGGAAAAACGATTTGTAATAGCTGCACACAGGGATTGGTTGCAAGATGAAAACGGTTTTGTCAGCATTTATCAGCGTAACGGAGATATTATATTTATAAATGATTATGAAGAGGAGGTGCTGATAGTTGTTTATGACAGTCGGGGAATGTCGGTTCGTCGGTTTACAATAGCTCCTTCTGACAACGTTTTTATAAAAGAAGCAGATTGGAAAACAGGAATATATGTAGTTGGAATATATTCTGATGATGTGAGGGTTTCTTCCGGAAAAATTATTGTGAGATAAGAATTCTTTGTTAACGTATAGGGAGAGTTTGAATATGTTTCCAGCTTTTTGTTTTGAGGGATAAATGCTTATATAAAAAAAGTGAATATTTTCGCTTACGTTCTTTGTTATTTAAAAAGAATGCTATAACTTGCTGTTGCTTATCGGTAGGGTTAGTACGATATCTTGTTTTTTCATATTAGGTATGATTGAACCTTTATTTTTAAAGATAGGAACAGATAGAGTACTGCCTTTTAGACAAGCTATAATCCGAATAATTTTAATAAGCAAGTTGATGTCTTTATGAATAAGAAAGCGATTGTCCCAATAGTGTTCGCCATTATAACAAGTATGGCAGTACAGGCACAGCAAATGAAAGTGGAGTATAAAAATAAAATGGATTCTCTTCCAGAGCTTATGCAGCAATATTTCCAAATGCAAGGTGTGCAACATTTGCATTTGACTATCAAAGGTGATTTTAATAATAAACGTGCCAGGATGAAGAAAATTTCATGTAACAACGGTGTTTTTAAGGAACGTGAACTCCTTCCTGATTTCATTCATTTTATATTGGTTGACAGCATTGAAACGCTTGATTTTATGGCCATACCGTATGGTAGAGATAGCTTACGTATCACTTGTTTTTATCCCATAAATAATAACACGCCACTTTTTGCAGACACCGTGCGTATGGACAAAATGAACATTTTGATGGAAACACTGACACAGGGCAATGAGTCTGATATTCCTATTATAGCTTATAGCTCCGGTATTCCATTTCAAGGTGGCACATGGTTTTGTGGATTGCGTGATTCTGGTGTTGAGCCACGTAGATGGAATGAAAAGTATGGAATTGATAATTATGTGTATTATACAATCATGCTCGAGGAAGATACACCACCAAACGAAAATGAGCCTATCTATGTTAAAATAGCAAAGCAGGGTGCTTATGCTATGCATAAACAATAGTTGAACCATTCATATTTTTTTATTAATTCTAATTTAATATAGTTTGAAAAAGGATAGCAATGCATTGCTATCCTTTTCTTGTTATCTGAAAACCATAAGCGGTTTAACTAATTTATCGTGTATATTATTTGATTTGAAACAAATCTTACAATTGTTACCAAATATTTTTGTGAATTCGATCTTTTATCTGAATTTCTTTTTGTTTGCAGATGTGTGCATTTTCAGCGGGATAACCGATAGCAAGAAAGCAGGTGAATTCATATTCTTTAGGCGTATTGACGAGCTGTTTTACATGTTCCGGTTCATTATTTATGGGAATACGGAATGCACATGCCAGTCCTTCCGCTGTTGCTGCCAGCAGAATATTCTCAATTGCAGCCCATGCTGAGGCAAAATAGTTTAGAGAACTTTGATTTACCGGTTTACACAGAGGGCAGTCTTTTTGCCGGAAAAATGGTAGGATAAGACAGTTGCTTTGTAGGAGCATTTGTTGTTGTTTAGGCAGTGCATCGATGAACATATCATGTTCATCTTTGTCCATCCAATCTGTGGCAGCTTTGATATAAGCTTGCTGAATATTTTCAGTGTTTTTTGCCACGGGTGCGATGAGTTGTAAAATGTTTTCTCGTCCCCTTACCACAATAAATTCGAATTGGCGTAAATGGTCGTTGGTTGGAGCTTTGAAAGCTGCAGATAAAACTTTTTCTAATACCTCATCCGAAATTTCTTTATCAGAAAAGTCACGGATAGTTCTTCTTCGTTCTAATACTTGATAGAAATCCATAACAAAATATTTTTAGTTATACTTTTTTATTTGCAGTTGCAAAGTTATGTTTCTTTATTGTTGTATATTTGTATTATTGTTTTATATATTTGTTGTATATTTGTATTTGTGCAAATTTTTGAGAATTTTTTTATGGAAGATACCATTATTCCGTACGAATTACCAGAAGTGGAAAATCATTCCTTTTTCTTTATAAATCAGCGAATTGAAATAAATCTTGAAGCAAAATTACACCAGCATAATGCATGGGAGTTATATTATGTTGTTCATGGGCATGGTAACAGGATGGCGGGTGATACGTTACAGCCTTTTACTGCAGGTGATGTGGTACTGATACCTCCGTCTATGCTTCATCGTTGGGAGTATGCACCAGATTCATCAGATACAGATGGCTGCGTGCATTATTTGATGGTGGCTTTTAGCCATTCTTTAGTGGAACGGTGTATGGAAGTATTTCCTGAGTTGAGGAACCGATTGGGTGGCATTATGTTTCCGACGGATGCTTTAAAATTCGGGTCAGATAGCTCCCGTATTATTCGTAAAATATTATCTAAAATGGATAATATGGATGAGTTGGGACGCTTGAGTGAGATGTTTCAATTACTGCCAACCATTTTTACTTCATCGGATCATACTTTTGTAGGTAAGCCAATGCGCATTGAACGGGATGTAAGGCGTATGCAGCAGATTGCTGCATATGTTATGGCGCATTATGTTCATGCTATTTCTTTGAATGATATTGCTACAGAAGTAGGCATGAACCGTTCTGCTTTTTGTTCTTATTTTAAGCGGTGCAAAGGGATGACTTTTTCGCAATTCGTTACTCAATATCGTTTGAATGTAGCTTGTAAACTTCTGAAACATTCGCAAAAACAGGTGTCTGAAATATGTTATATAGTTGGGTTTAACGATTTACCGCATTTTGTACGGGTGTTCACAAATGTAGTTGGGGTGTCGCCCTCTAAGTATCGAAAGCAATTCAAATAATTGAACGTATACTCTTTATCTTGTTAGATAGAATTACAATTCTATTTTGTTGTGATGACTTCTTTGTACCTCTGAATTTTTATCTCTCTTTTTTATTAAATCATTTGCCATATAAAGCTATCTATTTGTTTAGCTTGTGGTGGGGTTTTTCTATATTATACTTGTTTATAGGCTGGAAATTAGGATTATAAGTAGTCGTACTGTGAGGCAGAGTTAGATTTTGGGTCATGTTGAACAGTAGGGTGTTGTCCGTTTTTCTTATCGGTATTTGTTTCATTCATTTCAGTTCCTTTAATTGCCGTTTCGGTAACTTTCAGTAGAGGATGTTGTTTCCAGTATTTTATTTTTGCTTTGTGAAAAGGTGATAATTGCCCAATGAGTTTCACTATGAGGTAGGTGGATTTGGTTCTGTTTATCTATCAGGAAACATCAGAATGTGGCATGTAGTCTCTTTATCTTATTTATTCCGCTAAGGAGTATGGATTTCGCTTTTTGTTGATGAAGGAATGAAATGTAACTGGGAGTTCTTCTATTTAGTCTTTTATTATCAATACGTAGTATGGTTCTCGTAAAAGTCTGTTCATATGAAAAGTAATTATCCGAAAATATCATTTGAAAATTTGATTGAAAAGGGGGAAAACTGGAACTTTATCAATTTTATGGTTTTTCCGGAAAGTGCTAAAATTGTTTCTTCTCCTTCTTTTCAAACTCCTTTTTTACTGGAAGGAGTCTTTTTTGCTTTATGTATAAAAGGTTCGGCCAATCTTAGTGTGAACTCTAAGAATTATTCCATTGTTCCCGATACGGTTCTGGTACTCCAGCCGGGACAGTTGATACATATTACGGATATGACGGCTGATTTCCTGATACAGAGCATGTATATTTCAGTAGATTTTTTCATCGGATTGCCGGCATTTCGTGATTCCCGGTATTTCTTTTATATCCATAAATATCCTTGTGTGAAAGTGCCGGGAGAAGTGAGCCGGAATTTTTTGGAATATTATTCTTTCATCATAAAAAGGTATAACCGTATTAATCCTCTTTATAAAGATGAAATTATACAAGGGTTGTTATATGCTATGACAATGGAGTATCTGGCTATTTGTGACCTGGATATTCCAAAAGAAGAACATAAGTTTTCCAAACGTCAGGAAAAAATAACCGATGATTTTTTGGCTTTACTGATGGAACATTGTAATCTGGAAAGAAATGTCGGGTTTTATGCCGGAAAACTTTGTGTGACTCCTAAATACCTGTCTACTACTATTCGGCAAACTACCGGACGGTCTGTGTTGGAATGGATACATGAAATGTTTATTATTAATTCTAAAATGCTGCTGAAAAGTACAAATAAAACGATTTCTGAAATTTGTGATGAATTGAACGTGTCGAATGACTCTTTCTTTTGTCGTTTTTTCAGGGAACAAACAGGAATGTCGCCGATGCAATATAGGAATTCGGCATAAAAGGGTAGGGAATATTTATCTCTGCTGAATCTTTCGCTTTTGGATAGAATAGTATGTAAATCTGCAGATTAGTTTTTCCTGCCGTTGATAAAAACAAGCCTTCTCCTTGTTCCTAAAATGCGTAAAAGACTTTTAATAGTCCTGTGTATACCAGGATTTAAATTCGGCTGCCCGTGCCCGGCTGACTATAATTTTTTCGGATACCGGCACTGTTAAGTTAACTGACAGTTTTCCCCCGAACCAGATAGAAATATCTTTTATCGCTTTATGGGCTACAATGTATTGCCTGTTTACCCGGTAAAACTGGTCGGGATTCAGATGTTTCATTAATTCTTCCAGAGAGGAGTCAAGCGAATAGCTTTGTGAATCGAAAGTTATAACCCGGGCTATTTTCAGTTCGGCATAAAAATATGCAATATCTTCTATGGCCAAAGGCATTAACTTATCTTTGTATGGAATTAGAAAATGTGTTTTGGTGTGCTTCTGTTTCTCGTCTATTGTTTTTACAAGTCGGGCAATTATATCTGTATTATCGTTCCTGTAACTGAAATTGCTGAATTTACCTATTGCTTTTGCAAGCCTTGATTTGTTAATAGGTTTTAGCAGGTAGTCTATTCCGTTAACTTCAAAAGCATCGAGTGCATACTCATTGTATGCCGTTGTGAATATAATCGGGCAGTCTATTTTTATATTCTCAAAAATGCTGAATGACGAACCGTCTGCCAGGTGGATATCCATGAATACCAAATCCGGAGTTTCATTTTTTCTGAACCATTCTACGCTTTCTTCTATGGTTTGCAGCACTGCAATGATATTAAAATCGTTTCGTATTTCACAAACCATCTTGATCAGTGTCTGTGCCGCAATGATTTCGTCTTCTATGATAACTATTTTCATATATTGATTCTTTTCTCCGGTTCTTTGATTAGAGGAATTTCCACGGAAAATAGCATATCCTGACTACTTATTGTAATTTCTTTGTTGAACAATATGGAGTAACGGTTAGCCAGGTTGGCCAGTCCTACTCCTCCCATGATGTTCTCATTTTTCTGGTTGATTAGGTTACTGACCTTGATTGTATCGTTTTCCGTGGTTTCTATGACGATACATAACGGATTTTTATTGCTTACTACATTGTGTTTTACGGCATTCTCAACTAACATCTGGATGCTGACCGGCATGATGTAGTAATCCCGATACATATTGTCTATGTTGTAACTCACCATTAAATTATCGCCATACCTTATTTTTAGCAGTGTGACATAGGCTTCAACAAATTCAATTTCCTGATGAAGCGTGCTTAAGTTTTTACTGTGAAGCGTATAACGAAATACGGATGACAGGTTCTCTACATAATCGTGTGCCTTATTGTCATCTTCCCCTATTAGTCCGTTCAAGGTGTTGAGTGAGTTGAACAGGAAGTGAGGGTCTAATTGATTTTTCAGCGCATCAAAACGGGCAATGATATTTTCTTCTTTCAGTTTCTGATTGGCTATTAATACCTGTTCCCGTTTGTAATTTAGATATCTGTTGTTGGTTATCATTAAAAGTATGATTATGGCGATGATATCTTTGATCATGTTAAACATAATGAATCCGTTTTGCCCCAACCCAGGGCTTCCTCCCATCGCATACCATTGTATTTGTGAAAGTAATGGGCTTAAAATGCTGTTTATAAGCCATATCCCTATGAAAATCCAAATACCTTTTCGTTTTATCTTTTTAGGAGTCTTGAGAAGTTTATATGTAAACGATAGTATAAGAAAATACAGAAACAGGTTGCAGAAAAAATTGTAAATGAAAAATCTCAAATAGTCAGTCCATTCTATTTCTATTTCATCAATAAAACTTCGTGAACGTCCGTAAAATATTCCCATTATAAGTATGGCGTTTAGCACAATGCTTGTCAATATGGAAACTTCAAAAGCATTTTTGTTGGAGAATGGGATTTCTTGGTTCTTATTTGTTCTCATTTTAATCCGGATAAGAAGATGTAAAATTAATCATCTTATAATATTAAACAGATAAATATTGCCTGAAACTGTAAAAATAGTGACTTAAATAATTTTTTCTGATACTAAAGTGGATGATATTGGAACATTTGTCGGATTGAATGATATTTGTGGGTTATGAAAGAAAAAGCAAACTTTACTTTTTTGGGGGAGTATATGAATTTTAATTTTATATTTTTGCCGGGTATTTTTATCTATTTTTGAGTATAATCTTATTATGGAAGAGAGCAATGGTTTATTGTTAAGTGAATTGAAAGATTTACTTGATTCTATGGCAGAACGCTATAACGTTCCTGATTTTATAGAAAGAGATCCCGTTCAGTTTCCCCGGGAATATACCTTGAAGCAAGATATTGAAATTTCAGCATTCCTTACTGCAGCCATTACATGGGGTAAACGCAGTCTTATCCTTCGGTCTGCTTCACGTATGCATGAAATTATGGGTTGTTCGCCTTATGATTATATAATGGAGAAGGGGTACGAAAATCTGGGTAGCGCTAATATACACCGCACCTTTTTTGAAGACGATTTGTCCTTCTTGTGTCGGGGTTTACATGCTATTTATCAGCAGAATGAAGATTGTGAGTCGTTATTTGTTTCACAGTTGACAAAAGGAGAAGATATTTGGGAGGCGCTTCATGTTTTTAGGGAACAGATACGTGTGGCTAATGATGAAGGGCACAGGGGATTGAAACATATATCCGATCCTCAGTCTTCCGCATGTAAACGGTTACATTTGGCTTTAAGATGGCTGGTAAGAAATGATGGCATTGTAGATATTGGCATTTGGCGGAATGTGTCGCCGTCTCAGTTGAAAATTCCTTTAGATACTCATGTTATACGTGTGGCCCGGGCATTGGGTTTGTTGCAGCGGAAGCAAAATGACCGAAAGGCAGTGGAAGAGTTGACTGCAAACCTGCTCCGGTTTAATCCGGAAGATCCCGTGCTATATGATTTCGCTTTATTTGGTTTGGGTGAAAGTAGAATTTTTGTTTAAGATCAAAAAGCTTTTCTGTATTGAGCAGCAGATTTTTTGTTTGGAGCAATCATGATGGCGATTTGTTTTTTTTGCAGAATAAGATTTTATATTTATTTTTGAACGTGTTTTTATGCCCATGAATCTGCGTATGCATAAAAACAAAAAAGTTTACGTATATTTGTATAATAATTTATTTTATTTTAATAGGAATAACATGAAAAAATCAGTTTTAAAAATCTTTTTAGGTATGGCCGTGGTTGCATCATTTATTGGATGTGAAAAACCGGAAGATCCAAATGCAAGCACTTACCCTGCACTGTCTGGGGAATATTATTATATCACGGAAACTCCGATTGAGGATCCGCTTCGGGATGATTATAAGGTTCATGAATCCGCTTCATGGACTTTTGATGCTACACGTAAGGCTACTTATTTTTATCTGTATTACAAACAGGCTAATGCTTCTCAAAGTGTAAACTATCCGGATAAAAAAGCTGATGTGGAAGAACGCGAATGGAAAGTGGAAGGTAACAGCTTTATGTACAGAAAATGGGGTAGCACAGATGAATTCAAAACAATGAAGTTTGAATATGCAGAAGATAAAGTTGTTATTGGAACTGAATATAAAAAAGGATCATTAGATAAGGATAATTTATAATTAATAATTCCGACACAAAAGGAGGTGTTTCAAGACACCTTTTTTTGTGTGTTGTAACCAAGTATATAAACGTTTTTGTATGGGGAGAAGTAAGAAGTCACTTCCGATTTTGGAAAATGTGGAAATTACAGGCTTAGCAGCTGAGGGAAAGGCTATTGCTAAAGTGAATGATGTGATTGTGTTTGTTCCCTATGTGGTGCCGGGGGATGTAGTGAATCTGCAGGTGACCCGGAAAAAAAGCTCATTCATGGAGGCGAGGGTAGTAGATTTTGTTTCATATTCTCCCGACCGGGTAGAGCCTGTTTGCCAACATTTTGGCATATGTGGCGGTTGTAAGTGGCAAATGCTGCCGTATGGAGAGCAGATTCGCTACAAGCAGCAACAGGTGTGTGACAATCTTTCACGGATCGGCAAAGTGGATTTACCTCCTATAAGCCCCATATTAGGGTCGGCAAAAACAGAGTTTTACCGGAATAAGCTGGAGTTTACTTTTTCCAATAAAAGGTGGAGAACCATGGAGGAAATAAATTCAGGTAAGGAGTTTGAAACGATGAATGCCGTTGGTTTTCATATTCCGGGTATGTTTGATAAAGTACTGGATATCGAAAAATGCTGGTTGCAGGATGATATTTCAAATCAAATCCGGAATGAGGTTCGTTCCTATGCTTTGGAACATGGCCTTACTTTCTTTGACTTGCGTAACCAGGAGGGCTTTTTGCGTACCATGATGATTCGTACCACCTCAACCGGGGAACTTATGGTAATCCTGGTATTTTATTATGAAGATAAAGAGGTGAGGGAAGCATTATTGAACCATATTTCAGCCCGGTTTCCGCAGATTACTTCTTTCCTGTATGTAATTAATTCAAAAGCTAATGACACGATTACAGACCAGGAGATACACGTATTCAAAGGCAATGAATGTATATACGAGGAAATGGAAGGTCTCCGTTTTAAGATAGGAGCCAAATCCTTTTACCAGACTAATTCGGAACAGGCTTATGAACTGTATAAAGTGGCCCGTAATTTTGCCGGGCTTACCGGAAAAGAACTGGTTTATGACCTTTATACAGGTACGGGAACAATCGCTAATTTCGTGGCCCGTCAGGCAAAACAGGTGGTCGGTATAGAATATGTTCCGGAAGCTATTGAAGACGCTAAAGTGAATTCAGCTATAAATGGGATAGAAAACACTCTTTTTTATGCAGGCGATATGAAGGATATTCTGAATAAAGAGTTTATTCAGCAACATGGAAAACCGGATGTTATTATAACAGACCCTCCACGTGCGGGTATGCATACGGACGTAATTGATGTCATGTTGTTTGCTGCTCCGGAAAAGATTGTGTATGTCAGCTGTAATCCTGCAACACAGGCACGGGACCTGAATTTACTGGATGCTCATTATCGTGTCACTGCGGTACAACCGGTGGATATGTTTCCTCATACGCATCATGTTGAAAATGTAGTATTGCTGGAAAAAAGGTGATTTTTCTTGTAGATATTATAAAAATAGGATTATTCTAATCATGAATAATCCTATTTTTTTTGTTTAAATGTAATTCTTTTTATATTTGTGAAGTTGGTATGTCTTTTCCTTTAATTCAAATTGTGCATATGTAATCCTTTTGTGTACGCTTTACATACTCTTTTCTAAGTTCTTCCATAACATTAATCTTTTTTGGTGTAATGCTATTTCAGGACTAGACAGGTGAGGAAATAAAAAAGAGGTATTTTAAATACCTCTTTTTTGATTTATTTTGTTTGTATTGCTTCCATGATCTTAGCTTCCAGTTCGTCGGCTAATTCCGGATTGTCTTTTATTAGAGCTTTGGAGGCGTCACGACCTTGCGCCAGTTTGGTTTCTCCGTAACTGAACCAGGAGCCGCTTTTTTTGATGATACCGTATTCCACGCCTAAGTCCAGTATTTCACCTGTACGTGATACCCCTTCCCCGAACATGATGTCAAATTCTGCTTTGCGGAAAGGAGGGGCTACTTTATTTTTAACCACTTTTACGCGTGTCTGGTTACCAATCACTTCGTCACCTTCTTTTAATTGTCCTATTTTACGGATATCCAAACGTACAGAGGCGTAAAATTTCAATGCGTTTCCTCCGGTTGTAGTTTCCGGATTACCGAACATAACCCCGATTTTTTCACGAAGCTGGTTGATAAAGATACAGGTTGTATTGGTTTTGCTGATGTTCGCTGTAAGTTTACGTAAAGCCTGCGACATTAAGCGCGCCTGCAAACCCATGCGGGAATCGCCCATATCACCTTCAAGCTCGGCTTTAGGAGTAAGAGCGGCAACAGAGTCGATTACAACGATGTCGACAGCAGAGGAACGAATCAGTTGGTCTGCAATTTCCAGAGCTTGTTCACCGCTATCCGGTTGTGATATAAGTAAGTCGTCTATATTAACTCCTAATTTTTCCGCATAAAAACGGTCAAATGCATGTTCTGCGTCAATAATAGCTGCAATGCCACCGGCCTTTTGAGCTTCTGCAATAGCATGGATTGCCAGTGTTGTTTTACCGGATGATTCCGGGCCAAAGATTTCAATGACACGACCACGAGGATATCCGCCTACGCCTAACGCTACATTAAGCCCGATAGATCCGGTAGGAATAACTGCGACTTCTTCTATTTTGTTGTCGCCCATTTTCATAATAGTACCTTTACCGTGGTCTTTTTCTATTTTGTCCATTGCAAGCTGCAATGCTTTTAGCTTTTCTGAGGATGGTTTTTTTACTTCTTCAGTCATTATGATTTTGTTGTTTTATTATAATTATTTATACAAAGATAAATAAATTATTTAGCATACAGCATGAAAAGAGGTCATTGTTAATAACTTCTTTTCGTTATTGATTATTTTATTAATTTGCTCATAAAACGTTCTGAATTAACGGCAAACCGTTCGTGTGTACCTTTTCCTACCAAGTTGTTGGAGCTGTCATACGCTTCAATTTCAAAACTGTATTTTCTGCCCTCAACATTGACTAATCTGGCTGTACATCGTATGGTTTCGCCTATTGCGCTGGCTTTTAAATGTTGCATGTTAATGGCTGTTCCTACGCTGGTTTCACCTTCCGGTAATTCGGTAAGCAACTTCATTGCCGTGTTCTCCATAAAAGCAATTAATACCGGTGTTGCAAGTACAGGCAAGGTGCCGGAAGCCACTTTTTCCGCAGTTTGTTGTTCCTGTACGGTCATTTCCTGAGTGAGTTCTTTCATGTCGTATATAATAATATGAATTAGCTGAAACTAAAAATTTTCTTGTTATGATTTTACCGGATGGATAGTCGTAGCGTCAAAACTTTGGCGGTAAGTGCATCCGTTTTTCCATTCACTGCATCCGTAAGCCGTTTTCCCTTTTAATAAAGTCCCGTTTCCGCATAGAGGACATTTAGTCCCGATGAAAGGATCATTTTTCTCCTCTTCCATCTTCATGATTTCTTCTATGGTACGGTTATCGCTTTTTACATTTAAAACGATATTGGATACCATTTCTTTCAGCTCCTCGAGAAACGTCTTGGCTTCATACTCTCCACGTTCTATCTGACGTAGCTTTTTTTCCCATAATCCGGTTAATTCTGCGGACTTGAGCAAATCCTCCTGAATGGTTTTAACCAATTCTATTCCGGTAGATGTTGCAATCAGGTTTTTCTTTTCTTTGCGGATGTAATTTCGTTTAAAAAGAGTTTCTATAATGGCAGCCCGCGTAGAAGGTCTTCCTATTCCGTTTTCTTTTAAGGCATCCCGCAGATCATCATTATCAATAAGTTTCCCTGCTGTTTCCATAGCGCGGAGTAGGGTAGCTTCCGTATAAGGTTTGGGAGGAGAAGTCCATTTTTCTGCCAATGACGGTTCATGAGGACCGCTTTCGCCTTTAGTGAATGCAGGCAGTGTTTTTTCTTCTTCGTTGTCCTTTTCGTTTTTCTGTTTTTCAAAAACAACACGCCAGCCCGGTTTGAGTATTTGTTTCCCGTTCACTTTAAATTCTACTTCACCGGCTTCTCCCAATACGGTGGTAGTTGCTATTTGGCATTCCGGATAAAAGTTCGCGATAAAGCGGCGTGCCACCAGGTCAAAAACGTTTTGTTCCGTCTCTGTTAACGCCGTTGGATTTACTCCCGTCGGTATGATGGCATGGTGGTCGGTTACTTTCTTATTATCAAAAACTTTTTTTGTCTTAGGCAGTTTACTGCTTTCCAAAAGAGGTTTTGTCAGGTCTTCGTAACTTTTCAGTCCTTTTAATATACCCGGTATCTTCGGATACATGTCATCGCTCAAGTAAGTAGTATCCACGCGGGGATAAGTTGTTATTTTCTTTTCGTATAAGCCTTGTATGAGCTTTAAAGTCTCATCGGCGGAATAACCGAATTTTTTATTGCATTCTACCTGCAGAGAAGTCAGGTCGAATAAGCGGGGGGCGGATTCAGTGCCCTTTTTAGTTGCAATGTCCGTGATTGTAAAAGGACAGGTTTGCACTTGTGACAAAAACTCGTTCCCTTCTTTTTCCGAAGAAAAACGTCCTTTTGCTGCGGAGAATACCGTATCACGGTATGTGGTTTTCAATTCCCAATATGCTTCAGGCTTAAAATTCTCAATTTCCAGCTGGCGGTTTACGATGAGTGCCAGGGTAGGGGTTTGTACACGCCCGATAGATAGCACCTGCCTGTCTTTTCCGTATTTCAGGGTATAAAGCCGTGTGGCGTTCATACCCAGTAGCCAGTCGCCTATTGCTCTTGACAGTCCCGCCTCATACAAACGTTGGTATTCTTTTTCATCTTTTAGGTTAGCGAATCCTTCGCGAATGGCATCTTCCGTCAGGGAAGATATCCACAGCCGTTTTACAGGACATTTACATAATGCCTTTTGTAATACCCAGCGTTGTATAAGTTCTCCTTCCTGTCCGGCATCACCGCAATTGATTACTTCGTCCGCCTCACCGACCAGTTTCTCTATAACCTTAAATTGTTTTTGTATTCCGCTGTCATCCATGACTTTGATTCCGAATCTCGGCGGAATCATAGGAAGCCGGCTGAGTGCCCAGGCTTTCCAGTCAGGAGTGTATTCCTGCGGTTCAAGTAATCCGCATAAGTGTCCGAAAGTCCATGTCACCTGGTAGCCGTTACCTTCTATATATCCGTCTTTCCGGGTTTTGGCACCCAGTATTTCGGCGATGTCACGGGCTACGCTTGGTTTTTCGGCTATGCAGACTTTCATTGGATGTGATTGATTTTTCGGAATACAAAAATAATGATAAACGCTGAATTAATGAAGGGGTGATTTTACTGGATTGGATAAATTTTCAGGCAATGGATTTTTAATAAATCTTTTCCATTACATCTATTGTCAGGGCATCGGTCTTTTTACGGATAGCTTTGGCAAAAGCCCGGAAATGTGCGCTGATATTATGAGAGTCAATGGCTTCCTGCGATTTCCATACTTCCAGAAAAATGAATTTTAACGGATTGTTTACATCCTGGTGAAGTTCGTAGGAAATGTTTCCCTCCTCTTTTCTGGTTTCATCTACCACTTGGTGGAATACAGGCAATAATTCTTCTTTAAACTCTTCTTTTACAATAATGGTAGCTACGATTTTTAGTTCTTTCATTACTCTTTATTTAGTTGTGAATACGTTGTTATGAATTCTGGTTGTATCAAACTTGTTTTTAGCTTTAGTTTCTTGTTCCGGATAACCTAATGGGATTATAGCCAGTGCCCGGATATGAGGAGGTAATTTTAAAATCCGGTTAACAATAGCTTCTCTGTCAGGGTAGGGGTACACGGCCGTCCATACAGCTCCGATGCCTTGAGAGTGAGCCGTCAACAGTATGTTTTGGGTAGCAGCGCTGCAGTCAAGAAACCAGGCATTGTCAGACAATATGGTATCCCCGCAAACAGCTATTGCTTTATTGGCATTTTTTAGTATCGTAGCGTTTTTTAATTGTGAGCCCAGATCGGTTAATATCTCTTTGTCTGAAATAACTATAAAGTGCCACGGACGACGGTCACGTGATGAGGGTGCAGACATTCCTGCTTTTAATAATGTATCTATTGCCTCACTTGTGATTTCCTGATTCGTATAATCGCGTATGCTTGCCCTGCTTAATATGGTTTGAACTGTATGATTGGTAGATTGATTGCTGTGAGGAGTACAGCCGATGGTTGAAATTAGTAAGGAAACAATAACCCAGACGAATTTATTTATCTTCATATAAATACAGATTAATTTGCTACACAAAGGTAGTGATTTTAATTGATGGGCTGCTGGTTTATTGAATATGTTTTGTAGAAAGCAGACAGGGAATAATTATTACATCATTCCTTGTCTGCTTATAATGAATCGGTTGTTTTATTTAAATGTCAGAGGCTTCCTTATAAGATACTTTATTTTATAACAAAGCAGTATTTCTTATGATTAAAAGTAAATAATATGCCAATTGATAAAAATGTATTACATCTTGTTCGGTTCATATCGGTTGTTTTTTACAGCAAAGAGGTTGAACTCATTATTGAATTCAACCTCTTTATTTATATGAAAATTATTTTATTAATTTTCTTTTATTGCGGCCTGGGCTGCAGCTAAACGTGCTATAGGTACACGGAATGGTGAACAGCTGACATAGTTTAATCCTACACGGTGGCAGAATTCAACGGATGATGGTTCGCCTCCGTGTTCACCGCAAATACCGCACTTCAAATCCGGGCGTACGGCACGTCCTTTCTCTGTAGCCATGCGGATTAGTTGTCCTACACCATTTTGGTCAAGTACCTGGAACGGATCGAATTTCAAGATTTTCTTTTCCAAGTAAACGGGTAGGAAAGAAGCTATATCATCGCGGGAATAACCGAATGTCATCTGGGTTAAGTCATTGGTACCGAAAGAGAAAAATTCTGCAGCTGAAGCAATGCGGTTGGCAGTAAGGGCTGCACGTGGAATTTCAATCATAGTACCAACTTTAAATTCAATAGAGTCTCCTCTTTCTTCAAACAGTTTGGCTGCGGTGCTGCGTATAACTTTTTCCTGTTCAAGGAATTCATATAAGATACCTGTTAATGGAACCATAATTTCCGGCATGGTTTTAATTCCTTTCTTTTTCAGGTTCAGGGCTGCGCCAAGAATAGCACGGGTTTGCATTTCCGTGATTTCCGGATAGGTATTTCCTAAACGTGCGCCTCGGTGGCCTAACATCGGGTTTTGTTCGTGCAGTGCATCCACCCTTTGTTTAATTACTTTTATGTCCACACCCATTGTGTCTGCCATTTCCTGCTGTCCCTTTTCATCATGCGGCACAAATTCGTGTAAAGGTGGGTCTAACAAGCGGACGGTAACCGGACATCCTGCCATGGCTTCAAAGATTCCTTCAAAGTCTGTTTGCTGGTAGGGAAGAATTTTGGCTAAAGCTTTGCGGCGTCCTTCAGCATTTTCAGCCAAAATCATTTCGCGCATGGCTTTGATTTTTTCTCCTTCAAAGAACATATGTTCTGTACGGCATAAACCAATGCCTACAGCTCCGAATTTATGTGCTACCTGTGCATCATGAGGAGTATCTGCATTGGTACGCACTTGCATTCTGGTATATTTATCGGAAAGGGTCATGATTTCTGCAAAATCGGCATCCAGTTCAGCTTCTTTAGTAGCTACCTGTCCTTTGTATATCTCTCCGGTAGAACCGTTTATGGAAATAAAATCACCTTCTTTTAAAGTCTGGTTGTTTACTTCGATGGTTTTCTTTGCATAGTCTATATTCAGACTTCCGGCACCGGATACACAGCATTTACCCATTCCGCGCGCCACTACGGCTGCGTGTGAGGTCATACCTCCGCGTGCGGTCAGAATACCTTCTGCCGCCGCCATACCGGCAAGATCTTCAGGCGATGTTTCTATACGCACCATGATTACTTTCTCTCCGTTCTGAGCCCATTCGGCAGCGTCGTCGGCACTGAATACTATTTTACCCGTGGCAGCTCCCGGAGAGGCAGCCAGCCCTTTAGCAATAACTTCTGCTTTTTTCAGCGCATCTTTATCAAATACTGGGTGCAACAGCTCGTCCAGTTTATTCGGGTCAATACGAAGCAAGGCTGTTTTTTCATCAATCATGTTTTGGTGCAGCATATCCATGGCAATTTTTACCATAGCCGCTCCAGTGCGTTTTCCGCTTCTTGTTTGTAACATCCATAATTTGCCTTCCTGCACGGTGAACTCCATGTCCTGCATGTCACGGTAATGGTTTTCCAGTTTGGTCTGTACTTTGTCCAATTCCTGGTAAATTTCCGGCATGGCTTCTTCCATAGAAGGATATTTGTTCTTACGTTCTTCTTCCGGAACATTAGCTAATACAGCCCAGCGTTGAGAACCTAATTTTGTGATTTGTTGCGGGGTGCGTATACCGGCAACCACATCTTCTCCCTGAGCATTGATCAGGTATTCACCGATAAACTGGTCTTCTCCGGTAGCAGCGTCGCGTGAAAAGCAAACTCCCGTAGCGGAGGTGTTGCCCATATTTCCAAACACCATTGCCTGTACGTTAACTGCTGTACCCCATTCTGCCGGTATGCCTTCCATTTTACGGTATAAAATGGCGCGGTCATTCATCCATGAATCGAATACAGCACAAATAGCTCCCCATAGCTGCTCATAAGCAGAGTCCGGAAAATCTTTTCCCGTTTGTTTTTTTACAGCTGCTTTAAATTTGGAAACAAGTTCTTTTAAGTCTTCTACGGTGAGGTCTGTGTCCAGTTCAACGCCCCGGGCTTTTTTTACTTCTTCAATGATTTCTTCAAATGGATCAATGTCATTTTTATTCTCAGGTTTCATTCCTAATACCACATCTCCGTACATTTGTACGAAACGGCGGTATGAGTCCCATGCAAAACGTGCATTTCCTGTTTTACGGGTCAGTCCTTCCACCACGGCATCATTCAGACCTAAGTTTAGAATGGTATCCATCATTCCCGGCATAGAGGCACGGGCTCCGGAACGGACAGAAACAAGCAGGGGATTTTCTATATCTCCGAATTTGGAGTTCATTAGATTTTCTACCTGTAATATTGCTTTTTCAACTTCCGGCTTTAATAGTTCTACAACTTTGTCCTTACCTAATTCGTAATATTCATTACAGGTATCGGTTGTGATAGTAAATCCGGGAGGAACGGGAACCCCTATTAAATTCATTTCAGCCAAATTGGCCCCTTTTCCTCCTAACAGGTTTTTCATGTCGGCTTTTCCTTCTGCATTTCCGTTGCCGAAGGTGTAGATTCTCTTGGTATTACTCATATTAAAGATTAATTAATAAGTTCTAAGGTTAAATTTGATTAGTTGCAAAGTTAAATTTTTTTGTGGAAAAACAAAATTTAGAATCGGAAACCTTCAAATTATAGCTTATATATTTTAATAATAATGTTAAAGGTTATGTTTGTTTACTCTGAAAGTTGAAATATAATTCTTTCTGTGAAATATATATGTGATTGTGTAATAGAAGGTAAGCTTTTTCCGCATTCTTTTTTATAAAGAGCTATCAAACTATGTTTTTTTGTCTTTGTCGGGATATGGTAGTCGCGCTTTAAATAAAAAAACTCCATATTGAAAAACATGGAGTTTGGAGTTTATCTATACAATAAAAAGTTTGCGTTAATGTATCAGACTGATTCTGATTTCGTCATAATCAGTGGATATTTTGGTCTCGTCATAGGTCGGGGCACGGAAGCGGGGTCTTATGTTATTTGAGAAACCGTACGGTTCCGTAGGTATGCCCAGTATATTCCGACCGCATTTTCCATCTGAGTTGGTATCCTGATAAAGAGCAATAGCATATTCTCCATTGCACAGGTCGTCTATTTCGCAAACAACTTCCGGACCGTCCACATCCACTTCTACAATTTTTAACTCATATCCCTGGTCAAGAAAATGTTTTTTATCGTTAAACACGGATATGTAGATTTTGCCTTGTATGTCGTGTATGTTGGACACTACTATTTTTAAGCATCTGTCTTGTGCGTAACCTTGTGCAAAGAAACAGAGCATTGACAGAAACATTATGGTTTTAGCTTTACTCATAAGCCGGGAAGAAACGTAATAACAATTTTTTATCATGATGTTTATAAGCTTTATATGGTAATGACTTTTTCTGCAGGAAATATTTTATTGGTCTTTTGAAAAGAAACGTAACTGCATGCTGTACCGGAGCGATAAATGCTTTCAATTTTTGAAAATATAGATCCAGTGTATCTTTTTGAAAATGAAGAATGTCATTTAATTTATTGCCGTCCGCATAGTAGCCGCAGTGATAATTTCTCTCAGCAAAAGCGTGGTCGGGGAAATCCAGTTTTCCTAATCCGTATATCCGGAATGCATTTCCCAGAAATTCACGGTAAGACGTCCTGCATTTTTCTCCACCACCCAGGTTGTAAATATTATTTTTTAGTAACTCCTGATGTTCAATAGCATGTACAAAAGCCCTGGCAGTATCAGCCGGAGTAATGATTTCCAGCGAGGTGTTCAAGGGCATTTCAAACATAATGCCATCCAGTTTATGATTTCCGTATCCCATAACGGCTGCGATCCGGAAAATGCTCCAGCTCAGCCCAGAATTTTTCACAAGCTCTTCTGCTTCTATTTTTGTTTTGGCATAATAGTCGTTTTCACTGGGATGTATAGGATCGTTACATTGTATCATAGGATTTAGTATCCTGTCACCATATACGGAGATAGAAGACCCATACAGGAAAAAGGCTTTCGGCGAATTTTTTTGTACAGATTGTAACAGCTTGTGAGTCCCTTCTACGTTTACCTCTCTGGCCAGTTTGGTGTTTTCGTCAGCCAGTGGTGGGATAATGGCTGCTAAATGTAAAACAACATCAATTTCTTTTGTCGCTTTTTCTATATCATTCGGATTTCTGATGTCTCCGTACACGATTTTGATCGTATCGCTGTATTTTTTCAGAAGTAGTTCGGATTGTTTGGTTTTTACATCGAACACAGTAACATTGTATGAAGGATGGTTTGATATTTGTTTTAAGACTTCCCTTCCTACGGTACCGGATGCTCCGGTGAGCAATATGTTGTAACTTTTCATAATGTGTAGCTTATTAAGTTACAGTGTCAACGCAAATGTAGTAATATTAGTTTTTCTCCGGTTTTTTATTTTGTTTCTTTTAGTAGTTGTGTAATAATAGTTCTAATATCTGTTAATTAGGAGCTGCTAATGGTAAAAGAAAGGAAAATAAAAATACGCCTTACATTTTATAAAAAATCATTTATATTTGGTTGGCTCTGTAAATTTAGTAAAAACATTGATTATTTAAAAATGATGAAGCATGAAAAATCGTCGCATCTTTTTATTCTTTTTTCTGCTGGTATTTGTAACGTCTGTTACTGCAGCCAGTGAAACGACAATCCGTATTTCAACGAATAAAACGGATTTGATCTTAAAAACCTCTCCGGAAGGCAGGTTATACCAGTGCTATCTTGGTACTAAGCTATTGTGTGAAACGGATCTGGATTTATTGACTTATTCCGTAGGTCGTTTGGCTTCCGATGGTTCTGTGGTTGCACGGGGATGGGAGGTTTATCCGGTTTCCGGGACGGAAGATTTTTTTGAACCGGCTTTTGCTGTGCAGCATAATGACGGCAATTTAACATCAGTTCTCTATTATCTTTCTCATGAGGTGAAAAATATAGACGGCAATGTACAGGAAACTGTTATCAAATTAAGAGATGATCAGTATCCGGTTGAAGTGGATTTACATTATGTGACGTATAACAGAGAAAATATAATAAAGAGTTGGTCAGTAATCAGCCATCAGGAAAAGAAGCCGGTTATTCTTTCGCAGTATGCGTCGTCCATGCTTTATTTTGAAAGCCCGGCTTACTATCTGAATGAGTTTAGCGGTGACTGGGGCAAAGAAATGCAGTTGAGTTCACAGGAACTTAAATTTGGGAAAAAGATTATTGATACTAAATTAGGAACACGTGCTGCTATGTATGCATATCCGTTTTTTCAGTTAGGGATAGGCAGTCCGGTGGCTGAAGATAACGGCAAAGTCCTGATGGGGACAATAGGTTGGACAGGTAATTTCCGTTTTACTTTTGAAATAGACAATGCCGGTAACCTTCGGGTAATTTCAGGTATTAATCCCTATGCGTCAAATTATGAACTGAAACGCAATGAGTCTTTTGTAACGCCGGAGTTTATATTTACTTTTAGTGAAGAGGGGGCAGGGGTTGCAAGCCGTAATTTTCATGACTGGGCGCGGGAATATCAGTTGAAAGATGGTAAGGGAGACCGGCTTACGTTATTGAATAACTGGGAGACGACCGGTTATAACTTTGATGGAGAAAGCCTGAAAGGTTTGATGGGTGAAGCAAAAGATTTGGGCGTGGATATGTTTTTACTGGACGATGGTTGGTTTGCCAATAAATATCCCCGGGAGAACGATCGTGCCGGATTGGGCGATTGGGAAGTGACACATGAAAAGTTGCCTGACGGAATACCGGGTCTGCTAAAATCGGCTCAGGAAGCAGGTGTGAAGTTCGGTATATGGATTGAGCCGGAAATGGTTAATCCTAAAAGTGAGTTGTATGAAAAACATCCGGACTGGGTAATTCAGCGTCCTGACAGGACTCCGTATTATTATCGTAACCAGCTGGTACTGGATTTAAGTAATCCGAAAGTTCAGGATTTTGTGTTTGGGGTAGTGGATGGGCTTCTGACGGAGAATCCGGATATTGCTTATTTTAAATGGGATTGTAACAGCCCGCTAACCAATATTTATTCTCCTTATCTGAAAGAAAAACAAAACAATTTATATATTGATCATGTCCGGGGAGTACATAATGTATTTAGGAGAGTCAATGAAAAATATCCTAATGTTCCGATGATGCTTTGTTCCGGTGGAGGAGCACGTTGTGATTATGAAGCGATGAAGTATTTCACGGAGTTTTGGTGCAGTGACAATACCGATCCGGTGGAACGACTGTATATACAATGGGGATTTTCTTACTTTTTCCCGTTGAAAGCAATGAGCGCTCATGTAACGAGTTGGAACAAGGCGGCAAGCATAAAATTCAGGACAGATGTGGCAATGATGTGTAAACTGGGTTTTGATATCAGCTTGAATACTCTAACACAACAGGAACGGGAGTTTTGCGAATTGGCTGTCCGGAATTATGACCGTTTGAAACAATTGATTTCAGAAGGTGATTTCTATCGTCTGATATCGCCCTATCAAAGCAATCATACAGCTGTGATGCATATTGATAAATCGAAATCCAAAGCCGTATTATATGCTTATGACATTCATCCCCGTTTTAAGGAAAAGCTGTTTTTTGTTAAATTGCAAGGGCTTGATCCTTTAAAGAAGTATGAAGTAAGGGAGATAAATCTAATGCCGGGGGCTGATTCCGGTTTACCGGAAAACAATAAGGTACTTTCCGGCGATTATTTGATGAAAGTAGGATTGGACGTTTTTACCGATAATCAAATGCACAGCCGTGTTGTAGAATTAACAGAGGTTTTGTAATGCCATTGGCGTGATTTAAAGAACAGAGAGGGTGTCAAGGCTCAATTGTAGAAAGATTTATTTTCAATCTAAAACGGTTCACCTCTATTTTTAATCATAAAAAAGAATCATATCAAGCTCGGCTTTGAGTGGGATATGATTCTTTTTACGTCTTCAGTTATGATTTACAACTTTTTCCGGTTGTTGCTTTAGGTTTGATACAGTTTCCTGTTTTTTGACGATTATTGAATTATTTTTCTTTTTCGTATTTTTTTTCGCTGTGTTTCACAACTTTTGCTTCCAGATAGAATATAATTTCTTCTGCTATATTGGTACAGTGGTCGCCAAAACGTTCAAGTTTACGAATTATGCCGATTAGTTGTAAACAGCTGTAGGCATTCGTTGGATTTTTCTCTAAATAGTCGGCGATAATGCCCACCGCTTTTTTATTGATCTCGTCGACAAGATTGTCCTTACTGATGATTTCCTGAGCCAGTTGTGCATTTTCCGTAACTAAGGCTTCTTTTGCCAGAGTGAGCATAGAGAGCACCTGTTGGTACATCTCTTCGAACCGTGAGGCAAGGATAATTTTTTCATCTATGGCGGCTTCTTCAGGCAAATTCATGACTGACCGTGCTATACTTTCGGCAAAGTCTCCCAGACGCTCCAGGTTGGTGTTGATCTTGAATATGGATAACACAAATCTAAGATCTATTGCGACGGGTGCATATAACGCAATTATATCCTCGCATTCGCTGTCTATTTTCAGTTCAGTCGCATTTACTTTCCGTTCACGGCATACAACGGAATAGGCTTCCTGTTTGTCATTCTTCAATAACGCTTCAACCGCATGTTGTATTTGCTGTTCAATCAGCGTCCACATGTCTATGATTTCCCCTTTCAGGTGGAGGAGTTCTTTATCTATTCTTTTCATATTCATTCAGGTTTTTAAAAATAATTATTGTGTATGTTTTTGTATTATCCGAATCGTCCGGTTATGTATTTTTGAGTTTGTTCATTTTCCGGACTTAGGAACATTTTCTTTGTGTCGCTGAACTCAATTAATTCTCCTAACATAAAGAATCCTGTCTTGTCGCTTACGCGTGAAGCTTGTTGCATATTATGGGTTACTATAACGATGGTATAGTCTTTTTTTAGCGTATAGATCAGGTCTTCTATTTTAGAAGTGGAGATGGGGTCCAGCGCAGAGGCCGGTTCGTCCATAAGCAATACAGAGGGTGATACGGCCAGAGCGCGTGCAATGCATAGTCTTTGCTGTTGTCCGCCGGACAGGTCGAAAGCCGATTTTTTCAGTTTGTCTTTTACCTCGTCCCAGAGGGCTGCCTGCCGGAGGCTTTGCTCTACCGTTTCTTCCAGTATTTTTTTGTTATTAACACCGTTTACCCGCAGACCGTAAGCCACGTTCTCAAAAATGGATTTAGGAAAAGGGTTGGGTTTCTGGAAAACCATTCCCACTTCTTTTCTTAACTGGTCTACGTCAACGGATTTGTCGTATATGTTTTTCCCGTTTATCAGGCATTCTCCCGTTAGCTTAGTATTGTCTATCAGGTCGTTCATACGGTTGAACAGACGTAAAAAAGTTGATTTTCCGCAGCCGGAAGGACCTATAAACGCAGTTACGGTATTTGATTCCATTTGCATGTTTATACCTTTCAGTGCATGGAAATCGCCGTAATAAAAATTTACATTCTTAGCTTCTATCATCTTTGTTATGATTTATAGGAAACAATGATTTTCTTATCAGTTTGTTTTAAATTTTTTACTTAATTTTCTTCTTAATATCGTAGCCAGCATATTCATGACGAATACGATGATTATCAGTACTAAAGCCGTTCCATAGGCAACAGGTCGTGAGGCTTCTATGTCCGTTCCGCTGGTAGCTATGACATACAGGTGGTAGGGCAGCGCCATAACCTGGTCAAAAATGCTGGAAGGCAGTTTGGGCAGGAAGTAAGCAACAGCAGTAAATAGGATAGGGGCTGTTTCTCCGGAAACCCGGCCTATCGCTAATATTAATCCGGTAAGGATATTGGGAAAGGCCGAAGGCAAAACTACCTTGAACGTGGTCTGTAGTTTGCTGGCTCCTAAGGCTATGCTGCCGGAGCGGAAAGAGTCGGGCACCGCTTTGAGCGATTCTTCTGTGGTACGGATAACTATGGGCAGCACCAGCAACCCTAAAGTGAGCGAACCTGCTAAAATGGAATCTCCAAATCCTAATGTATTTACAAAAAGGCTCATTCCGAATAACCCGAATACGATGGAAGGAATTCCGCTGAGGTTATTGGTTACAACCCGTATAACCTTTACCGTCCAGTGGTCTTTTGTGTATTCATTGATATAAATACCTGCCATAACTCCAAGTGGGAATGCAAAGATTATGCTGCCGGCAACCAGACATAATGTCCCAACAATGGCCGGAAAGATACCGCCGGAGGTCATTCCTTCGGTGGGTGCCTGGGTAAGAAAATCCCAGGATATGACGCCTATTCCGTTTACGAATATAAATCCTTGTATCCATACCAGAATAGCTATTACCACTATCCCCAGTAACTTGATGATTGAAAAGGCGATTGTTTGTTTTGTTTTCTTATTCATGATGGATATGCTGAAATTAAAAACAGTTTATATCTTATAATCCGTGGTTCTTTTGCTTCTTGGATATTATTTCTGCACTAATGCTGATAATCAGTGTAATCAGGAATAATATGCATCCCAACAGGAACAAAGACTGGTAGTGTGCGCCGCCGCTTGGGGCTTCACCCAGCTCTGCCGCAATAGTAGCGGGAATGGTACGTATGGGTTCAAAGAGTGAACTCGGCATAACAGCGGCATTTCCGGTAACCATAAGCACAGCCATTGTTTCACCTATCGCACGGCCTATACCTAACACGATTGCGGCGGAAATACCGGATGATGCATAAGGTATTACAACCTTGTAAATGGTTTGCCATTGGGTGGCGCCGAGTGAAAGGCTGGCTTCGCGCATGGCGCGCGGAGTATTGCGCATAGCATCTTCCGCAACGGTGATAATAGTAGGCAAGGCCATGATAGCCAGTATAAGGCTTCCGGCGAAAGCCGTTTCTCCAACGGGGATATTGAATATCTTTTGTACAAGAGGAACAATGACTACCAGCCCAAAGAAACCATATACCACGGAGGGTATTCCGGCAAGCAATTCAATGGCAGGTTTCAGTATTTTTCTTGTTCTGTCTGTGGAAAGTTCAGACATATATACGGCTACACCCAGTCCTAAAGGTAAAGCTATAAGTATGGCGAAAAAGCTGACCCACAGGGTTCCGAGGATCAAAGGCAATGATCCGAACTGAGCTGATGGCGTGGAGGTGGGAAGCCATTCTGTTCCCAGAAAGAAATCTCCTATGTTTATATTTCCTGTTTGGAGGGTTTTGAGCAGGTGTGTATCAGCTATGATATACTCGGACGGAATAAAAGCAATGATACTTTTATCTTCACTTATTTTTTCGGCAATTTTTTCAGGAAGCAGTTGGTAGTCTTCACCTAATTCATCTTCGGAGTAGTAGTCAAAAATTTCTTCAAAGTAAAACGGGGTTATTGTAAGGTCTTCGCCTCCCAGTTCCTTCCAGTTTGTTATTTCGTAGTCAAAAATCCGTTTGATATCAGCGGATTTGATATTTTCTATTTTATTGTCAGGATTGACACAAAGCTGGTATCCTTTTTCCACCGCCGGGCTTTGGAATAATCCCATCCCTTCTTTGAAGAGGAAAATCGTAATGAGTAGAATGATGATAATACTTATTCCTCCGGAGAATGTTAGCAATCCTTCTGCTATCCGTTCCAGTATTTTTTTGCCTCTGCTGCGTTTCTTTTGCAGAGAGGGGTGGAAGTCTGTTGTTTCGCCGGAAGTGATTTTTTTCTTAAACATGGGTATAAAAAATATAAAGTAACTTCCCTTATGAGGGGAAGTTACATGTTTAATGTTATTTTACGGTGATATATCCTATTTCAGATACTGTTTTTTGGCCTTCATCTGACAGCACGTAATCAATGAATGGTTTCGCACGTTTCTCAGCATTAGTTTCATAGTAATAGTAAAGCGGTCTTACGATAGGGTATGTGCCGTTTTTAGCATTTTCAACAGAAGGTTTTACAAAGGTCTTACCTTGGTCATAGGATACGTTTACCGCTTGTACGTCTTTGGTTATATAAGCCAACCCTATGTAGCCTATCGCACCTTTGGTCTGGCTTACGGACTGTACTATTGCACCCGTTGCAGGCATACTCATAATACCGTTTACATAATTTCTTTTTTTCAGTACATTTTCTTTGAAAAATTCATAAGTACCGGAAGATGTTTCTCTGGAATAGGGGATAATCTTCATGTTTTCTCCTCCTACTTCCTGCCAGTTGGTTATTTTTCCGGTGAAAATGCCTTCCAGTTGTTCACGGGTCAGGTTCTTTACTTTATTGTCCGGATGTACAACTACCGCCAGGGCATCATAAGCTATAATGACTTCTTTTAGGCTTTTGCCTTGTTCCTGAATTTTCTTTTTTTCATCAAATTTCATTTTGCGTGACAGCTGGGCTATATCCGTAGTACCTTCAAGCAGTGCAGAAATACCCACTCCACTACCGCCTCCGGTTACCGTGATGTCAGCGGAAGGATTTTTAGCCAGATAATTCTCTGCTTCTTTCTGTGATAAAGGTAAAACCGTGTCCGATCCTTTAATACGTTGTGCTACTGCTACGTTGTATGCACTCAGGACTAAAACTAAACTGAAAATGATCTTTTTCATACTTTTTTGTTTTTGTATTGGGTTTTATTTCTGTTAAGTAAAACAGTCTGTATTCTTAAAATTTATATTGCAGCCGTAGTGTGAAAGCATTTGCTTTTAGTTGGCTGAGGCTGGCAATATGATCGGTCTTTTCAAATTTATTGATTTCATAGTAGGCTGTTAAGCGGATGGCTTTGGTAGCATTCCATAAAGCTCCGAATCCCAGTGTATTTTTTAGTGCATCTGCTTTTCCTGTTCCGTTAATACCTACTTCGTTTCCTGCTATTGCTGTATTGGGGTCATACCAGTCGTATTTGATGATAGCCTGTATAGGAAGCGGACCTATGTCTTGTACCAGAGTGATGTAACCTCCGTTAAATCTGCGGATGTATGTATCATAATCAGGCAGTACACCGTTAGGGCTGGTGGTGGAGCTTTCAGTTCCGGGTTGTTGTCCAAAGAGATATTCGCCGGATAGCTGGGTTTTTCCAGCAATTGTTTTTACTCCAAAGCGGGCTTCAAATCCAAAATATTCCCTTTTTGCGAATTTTCCTAAGTTAGACGGGTCTGAATTCAGCACAAATTGTTTTCCTTCCATGCTGTATACATTGGCTGTACCCTGATATACTCCTCCGTAATAATAAGATGCACCCGCACCAATTTGGAAATATTTGCCTATTTCTTTGTCCAAAAGAATATGCCCTATAAAGTCTTTTCTGTTATCGGTATCTACTTTTATCCCGTTTCCGGCAAATATCCCCGCTTCCAGTTTAATAAAATGCAATGCCGATTTTTTTGATGGTTGCAGTGTCAGCATTGCTCCGAGGTCACGTTCCTGTGGAAAAAGTGTTTGAAATATGGTTGAGCGTTCCGGGGATTCCCTGCGTGATGATGAGTAAGTAATTTCATACCCGAAAGGACGGTCAAAAATTCCGGCTCTGATGGCATTTGTATTAATCCATGGATCTTTCAGGTTGACGTATGCATCTTTAAACTGTACTCCTTTTTCCGTGATGTCCAGTTGTATAACGGCCGCAGCTATTTTTTCTTCATAGGAAAATTTAATACGTCCTCGTCGTATGCCGATACGGTTAAAACCGTTTTCTTTGTTTTCATTAGAACTTCCTACTTTTAAAGAAGCATCTTTTTCACCGTATTGGAATTGTGCCTGAATGTATCCGGACACTTTGAATTTCTTTTGTGATTTTAATTCATTTTCAACGTTTTCTACCCGTTGGCTTAGGCTGTCTTTTATTTGTATAGCGGTAGAATCTTGTGCTTTGGTTGCAGATAAGGAAGTGAATAAATACAGGGGAAAAATAACAGATAGTTTAGTGAGCGTAGATTTTTTGATCATATCTTAATTCTATGGATTAATAATCTGTTTTTTATTCTGGTGCAAAGGTCACGGATTATTGTTACGAAATTGTTACGAAACAAAGAAGATTATGTAAAGAAAGCGGAGTGAGGGTATGTGTGGATCTTATAAATATTTGTGCCTTTGTTTGTTTTATAGAGAAGGACGTGGGGGCTTGGGGTGGAGGAAGCTTATTTTATCGCAAGGGGAAGTAATGGAAAAACGCTTGTTTTTCGCAAGGGTTATTGAAAACTCGGTGAATGTATTTTTCTATACTGTTTTAAATACAGGTGTTGTTGGGGCTTTTTATGGTTTTCGGAAATGATTGGTTATTTTTTCCAGGAACATTGTTTCTCCGGAGTTAACCCATTCTTTGAAGTGATTATCTTCTTTCCTGTATTGTTTTATGTAATCCAGCAGTCGGTCTATATTAAAAAAAGTATCTGTAATGCCGTAGCCGGTAGAGGCGGCATCAGAAGCATTAATTTCCTGTTCTATGTGCGCAGGTATCATCATAACCGGTTTTTTAAGATAGAAAGCTTCACATATAGACTCGAAACCGGCAGTGGAGATATATCCTTTACAACTTGCCATGTATTTAATAAATTTTTTATCGTCAAGCTGGTAGAATGTCAGTTTGCTGTCTATTTCCCATTTCTGAGGGGCATCTTTCTTGTCCCAGAAGCAGCGTAGCTTAATATCCGGATTTTTAGCATGCCACTCTCTGATTTCACTTTCGTAACCGGAATTGACCATGTACACCAAAATAAAATCTTCTTCGGTAGGAGTGGCTTCAAGCACTTCTTTTCTTAGCAAAGGGGGAACTACGGATATTTTTTCATCCAGGCTATCTTCCATGGGATAAAAAGACAATGCAAGATTCCGGGTTGCTCCGAGGGTATTTACATACGTGTGCAGCCGCAGAAGCATCATTTCATTTTTTGTGCTTTTGGCAAAATTGTAGTCCGGATGGTTTATTAAAAACTGATGGCCTATGTTGATAAAAGGAATTTTGATCTTATACCGTAAAAAAGTAAAAGCGGAAAATACTTCGTAGAAGCTTATGACGGCATCCGGTTGCTGCTCCACGATCCGGTCATGAATAAACTCAATGCTTTTTCTGTATTTTTTTAATTGCCTTATTTCCGCATTGTATAGAATGGAGCGGAAAAGATTTACGCCTTTGTTGTTTTTTTTATACCGGAAAGTGAATGTAGCGAATTTTAATACGGGACACCCTATGTTGTTAAGAAAAAAAGACGGGATTTCCCGTTCTTTACTTTCTCCTAAAAGTATTTCTGACACTTCGTGCCCGTTTCGCCGGAGCATATCAGCCAGTGCGATGGCCTGTGTCAGATGACCTCGTCCTTCACTTTGTACGATAAACAGATATTTCATATAACAAAACGTATAGGCGTTGATTTAGATTCTTCTATAAATGTGGTATAGTCCTTTATTTCCCAGTTGCCATTATAATCTTCGGTCAGTGCGGTGAGAGATTCTACCCAGTCGCCGGAATTCAGATATGTAATGTCGTCATATTTACTTATGGCTGCCTGGTGTATGTGCCCGCATATCACAGCTTCACAACCGTTTTCTTTGGCCACGGAAGCTATATGTTGCCCAAAGTCGCTGATGTATGAAACCGATGCCTTGACTTTTGATTTCACCTTACGTGAAAGGGCGTAATATGTTTTTCCCTTTTGGGTTCTTTTTTCGTTATAAACGTTATTGATCCATAATAAAGCTCCATATGCTACATCTCCTATTTTAGACAACCAGCTGAATCGGGAAGTTATGTGGTCAAACACATCTCCGTGCAACACATAATAACGTTTCCCGTTGCTGGAGTAAATATAATCTTTTACAATTTCAATATTTTCAAAATGTACCGGTATGATGTTATCTAAAAAATCATCATGATTTCCCCGGATATATATAATTTTGGTGTTGTACTGGAGCTTTAGCAAAAGAGAGATAAAGTCGGAATGTTCTTTTTTCCATTTGGATTTTTTACCCCGTTTCAGATTCCATCCGTCGATGATGTCGCCACACAAAATCAACGTGTCACAGGTGTTCTGTTTAAGAAAATGCGTGACTTCTTTGGCTTTAGACCATTTAAACCCTAAGTGTATGTCTGAAAGTACAATTGTTTTGTGGTGTTTCTTTGTGTTCATAGAATTATGCTTTAAATTCAGAACAAAAGAAACAACTCGTTATGACGTTGTGTTTATGATTTGGTTAAGAATTAATTAAGTTTAATGGCAGCAAGCCTTTTGTGTTATTATTTCTTTTTTATTGTAAAAAGAAATTGTAGTCCTCCCCGTGCATGGATTTTGGCTTCGATTTTTCCTTTATGAAACAGCACGGCGTTTCTAACGATAGACAGTCCCAGCCCGGAGCCCCCTGTGGCCCGTGTACGTCCGGAATCGACCCGGTAAAAGCGCTCAAAAATTTTATTGATATGTTCTTTGTTCACTCCTTTGCCGGTATCATAATATGAAAAATAGTGGTAATCTCTGTCTTCCAGATAGTGATTTATGTGTATTTCCGTGTTATCGCCCGCATACTTAATAGTATTGTCCATCAGGTTACGGAAAATGGAATATAATAAAGATGTATTTCCCGTGATGATGGTGTTCGGGTCTATGGATACGGTCACGCTTATTCCATGCTGTTGCAAGCGCTCTGAC
Source organism: Bacteroidota bacterium (assembly GCA_023391625.1). Classification (GTDB taxonomy): domain Bacteria; phylum Bacteroidota; class Bacteroidia; order Bacteroidales; family Paludibacteraceae; genus QVMH01. The sequence continues at coordinate 161,448 of JAEWAN010000034.1, forward strand.
AGGTCAAGCGTGAGGTCATTTATTAACTGATTAATATCTACGTTTTCCATAGGGAAAAGAGTAGGGGCTTCTTCTATTTTGCTTATCAGGCTCACATCATCAATAAGCTCAGCCAACCGTGCGGATTGGAGGAATGCACGGTTTATAAATTGTTTCTGCATGGCTGGCGGGAATTTATCTTCCATCAGCGATTCCAGGTAAGCATGGATACTTGTTACCGGAGTTTTCAGCTCGTGAGCTATATTGCTGGTCATTTGTTGTTTGAGCTGGCGGGTTTGCTCCGTTTCCGTTATGTCACGGATTGTAATTTCAAAACTTTTATCCTCGAATATTACTGTTTGTATTGCGTATATTTTTTCATTTTTATCCACATGATATTCAAACTGGTTTTGCTGCCGTTCCTTGTCTTTGTTGAAGTCAATAACAGGTTGGAATATCTCGTAATTGAAAATGGTACTGATATCTGATATTTCGGTAGTGTCAAGCACAAGGTTCAGGAAGTACATGAAATGGGTATTTGCATATATCTTCTTGAAATCCGGAGAAAAAACACAAATCCCCTTTTCGGAATACTGAAAATGCATAATAAGTTTTTCCCGTTCTATTTCTGTTTGCTTGATGCTGGCCTCCTTTTGTTTGAAAATATCCATGATTTCTTCCCCTATTTCCCCTAACTCATCGTCCGGGAAATGGATATCGGCGGAGAGCACTTCATTGTTTTTTATTTTCGTAGTGAAATTTTTAAGCTGTAAAATGGATTTCTCAAAACGGTCTGACACAAAATGCATGAATATCAGTACTATGATAAAGAGCAGGACGGTGATGTATATAAAATATCTGCTGGCTTTCAGCATGTTTTTCGTATGGATGTCAAAGGGGAGCGCTACCCGTATATAATAATCGTCATAATGTTTCGCATAATAAATATATGGTTGTTGGGTAGAAGCGGAAGTCCGTATGTTGATACCGTACGCTTCTTTTAATGCGTTTTGAATTTCAGGGCGGTTTAAATGGTTTTCAGATACTGATAAGTTAGGTATATCTTTATCATATAATACCTTTCCTGCATCATTAATAATGGATATACGTACGTTGTCCAGCAGGAAAATATCAAAATCGCTTAACAGATAGAATGTACTGTCTTGTAAATTGTGAAGTTGTATGTATTTGTAGGTGATGTTGACGTAATCGTCTAAAGTGGCCTCAATGGTTTCTAACCGTTCCTGCTTTTCATTCTGTTGCTGCACCACTACGATACAGGCTGTGAATATACTGAAGAGTATGAAAAAATAGAAGAACAAACGTTGTTGATATGATATTTTCATGATTCAGTATCCGATGTAAAGATTGAAAGCTTTCTTATTATTACTCAGCAGGGATTTTGAATACATAGCCATATCCCGTACGGTTGGTGATCCACTTTCCGTATTCATTGAGTTTTTTTCGCAGACGGGCTATATGTACATCTACCGTTCTGTCCAGAACAACCAGTCCCTGGTCTTTCCACACTTTATGCAATATATCTTCCCGACTGAAAATTTTACCTTCGTTCTGAATGAAAAGGGTAAGTATGTCGAACTCGGTTTTGGTTAGTTCTATGGGTGAGCCGTTAACATCGATTGTTTTTAAATCAAAATTAATGTTGAGCCCCTGGCATTTGAACACGGCATCATTGCTTGCCGTTTCGGCAGAAACCGATGATGACCTTTTGAGTATATTTTTTACTCTGGCTATTACCACTTTGATGGAGAATGGTTTGGATATGTAGTCATCGCCACCAATGGAGAAGCCGGTAAGCATGTCATTTTCCGTATTTTTGGCCGTGAGGAAAATTATGGGAACGTTGTTGCCGGATTTTCTTAACTGGTCGGCCAGTTTAAATCCGGATAGTCCTCCCATCATAACATCCAGTATCAGTAATTTGTGATCGGGCGATAAAATATCCAGGGCTTCTTCAGCAGATGCTGCCGTATCTACATGGAATCCTTCATACTCTAAGTTGAATTGCAAAATTTCGCGTATATCTATTTCATCATCTACTACTAAAATAGATATGTGTTCATTTTTAGATGTATTTTCTGCCATTGGTAAAAATTTGGGATAAAGATATTATAAAATTATTAATCTTCATACCTTCATTATCTGATATGTAAAGAAAAATAATTATTACAATAAAGTAATGGGTTTTATTCTGTTATGATTTTTTAGATAAAATTCTGTTTATCAAATTATTTACGACTTTTGGAACATATTTGCCGTATTTTTTATAATAATCTTTTTTACCTTTGTGTTCATATTTGCATCATCAAAGAATTTCGAAATTGTGTGTTTGATGTACTATGAGATTATTTAGCTGTCAAGGGCTCTGAGGGGGTATTCTCTTTTAGTACATATTCTATCTGCTTTTAATTTAATATAGTTCTGTTTTCAGGATTTTGAAACGGTTAAGTCCGATTCTTGTTATGGATATTCATATTTATCCGTAACTATAGCTGTACGCTTAAATGGTTTCTGAAAAGCTGTTGTATTTATGTAGGTAATAAATAAGAGAATGTCATGAGAATCGCTATTCTGCTGGAAAATGAAAATTTTATAGGTGGCACTATGGTACAAGCCTATGCCTTTAATGTAGAAGATGATGTAATTACCAGTTTTGCAGAGGAACTACTGGCGGTCAATAATATTTATTATCTCGTATGCTGGTTATTAGGCAAGAATATAAAGGAAATCTTTGTGAAACGCTGTGACGAACGTCTGAAGGATTATTTAAAGAAAATAGATGTATCGGTCAGGACTCTGGATGAGATTAAAGATAATCCTATATTAAAAAAGTTCGTACTGTAAGTTTTAGCACAAGAAAGGAATAAAAATAGAAAAGACGAAAAAATAGACAAGCATGAAACAAGGTAAGGATGTGGAATCAGTCCGTCCGGGCTGGTTTTTTAAGTTGCTGAATACATATATACGTTTTTTCCTTAGCCGTTTCTATTTTCGGAAAGTTTATTCGGTTGCTGCAGAAAATATTCCACAGCACTGTCCTGTTATGGTAATATCAAACCATCAGAATAGTTTGTGCGACCCTCTGTGCCTGCTGCTGGACATTCCCACGCGTAAGGAACGGAAGTTCCGTGTCATAACCCGTGGGAGCGCTTTTAATAATAAAATGATTAATCGTTTCCTCAGATGGCTGGGGCTCTTGCCTGCATACCGCTTGGCGGTGGATGGAGAGGAAGCTTTGGAGAATAATACGGGAACCTTTGAGGCTGTGAGTGAGGAACTGCTTCATGACGGTACGGTTATTATTTTTCCGGAAGGTAAGCATCAGAATAAGCACTGGTTAGGAGAATTTTCCAGTGGTTACCTTCGTATGCTTTTTGATGCGGCGGCAAAGAGCAATTATGAAAAAGAGTTGTTTATATTGCCTACCTGTAACCATTATTCCGACTATTTTGCAATGAGGGGGGAGATGCTTATTGCATATGGTACTCCCATTTCTTTGAAACCTTATTATGAGTTATATAAAACAAAGCCCCGGACTGCTCAGAGGCAGGTAAACGCTTTGGCAAGGCAACGGGTATCGGAAATGATGTTGAATATTACGGATTTGAAAGATTATGATTCCATTGATTTTATCCGTAATACATATGGTAGAAATTTTGCTCGGAAAAATTCACTGAATCCGGATGTTCTTCCGGAAAAATTGGAATCAGATAAAAAACTGGTGGCATGTCTGGAAAGTTTAAAAGTGGAGAACGGTGAACTTGTCGGACACCTGTATGAAGATGTCCGTAAGCTGGAGGCCGATATTCGGAAAATGAAAATTGAGGAGACCGATTTTGATAAAAAGTGTTCGTTCCTGAAAATTTTATGTAAAGGATTGCTTTTCGTCTTGTTGTTTCCTTTATTCCTGTTCTCTTATGTGCCTAATTTGCTTAATATCTATGTCCCGCATATTATAAACAGGAAAGTAAAAGACCCGATGATGCACAGCGCTGTACGTATTCTTGTTACGACATTGCTGACCGTGCCTGTAACTTGTGTGTTGATTCTGGTTTTGCTTTGGGTCTTTACAGGTTCGCTGGTGGTTATGCTGCTTGGAGTAGCGCTTATGCCTTTGCAGGCGCTTTTCTTTATTTCTTATAGCAATGCTTGGAGAAGATGGAGAGCTTGCTTAAAATTTTATTTGTTGAAAAGGCAGGGAGCTATTGACGGACTGGCCGAGCGTCGGAATCATATTTATGAAATATTGGATACACTATTATAAAGTCTAAAAATAAAAAACAGAAAGAATATGAAAAGAAGAGTGGTAATAACGGGAATGGGTATTTATTCTTGTTTAGGACAAAATCTGGATGAGGTACGGCAGTCGTTGTACCAAGGAAAGTCGGGCATTATATTGGATCCTGTCCGTAAAGAAATGGGATTCCGTTCCGGGCTGACGGCAAAACTTGAAGTTCCTAACCTGAAAGGGATTTTAAGCCGCAACCAGCGGGTATATATTGCAGAGGAGGGTGCATATGCATATATGGCTACCGCAGAGGCTTTGAAAAACGCAGGTTTGGATCAGGATTATATGGATACTCACGAAGTGGGAATATTATATGGTAACGACAGCAGCGCGGAAGCGGTGGTTAAAAGTGTGGATATTATGCGTGACAAAAAGGACACCACGTTGATAGGTTCCGGTTCTATTTTCCAGTCGATGAACTCAACCGTAACTATGAATTTGGCTTGCCTTTTCAAACTGAAAGGTATCAATCTGACCGTTTCCGGGGCTTGTGCCAGTGGGTCGCATGCCATTGGGCTGGGCGCTCTGTTAATCCAGTGGGGGTTGCAGGATTGTATCGTATGTGGCGGTGCGCAGGAAGTGAACCCGTTTTCAGTAGGCAGTTTTGACGGAATCAGTGCTTTTTCTGTCCGTGAGAATGAACCTGAAAGGGCTTCCAGACCTTTTGACCGCGACCGTGACGGACTTGTGCCGGGAGGAGGAGCGGCTACGGTGATTATAGAAAGTTATGAATCTGCGGTGAAACGGGGTGCGCCCATTTTAGCGGAAGTCTGCGGATATGGTTTTTCTTCTAACGGCGACCATATATCAGTACCTAATGTGGATGGGCCAAGCCGTTCTCTGGAAATGGCGCTCAGACAATCTGGCATTGATATTCGTGAAATAGGTTATGTAAATGCTCACGCTACTTCAACTCCGGTAGGAGATAAGAATGAAGCGAAAGCGATAGCCAATGTTTTCGGTGATTATAAACCGGAAGTAACTTCTACCAAATCAATGACAGGACATGAAATGTGGATGGCCGGAGCGAGTGAGATTGTTTATTCCATGCTGATGATGAAGAATAATTTTATTGCTCCGAATCTTAATTTTGAGAATCCGGACGAGGATTCGGCTAAGTTAAATATCCCTGTCCGGAGACTGGATAAACATTTTGACGTGTTTTTGTCCAACTCATTTGGTTTCGGGGGAACCAATTCCACTTTGATTGTAAAGAATTTGTAAGATCATTAAATATATAAATTATAGTATCAATTTTTATAAAACAGACAGAATATGGAAAAACAAGAACTTATTAGTAGAGTGAATGAAGTTTTGGCAGAAGAATTTGAAAAAGAACTTGCTGTTATAACTTCGGATGCCAATATTAAGGAAACTCTTGAGCTTGATAGCTTAAGCCTGGTAGATATGGTTGCCTTGATAGAATCTGAATTTGGTGTGAAAATCAAGAGTCAGGAGATAGCTACCATTCAGACATTTAATAGTTTGTACGACTTTATTGCGGACAGGTTGGCTTAAAAATAGTTTTTAATCCGCATTAGAAAATAGTAGGACACGGGTGTTTCCGGTTAGTATTAGCTTATCGGGTTTTGTATTCAAAAAGATTTCTGATAGTCGGTGAGCTTTATTATACCGGGATATTCGTGTAAAACTGTATATTGATACAATTGTAACCTTGCCTTAACGGATTATAAAATAAAAAGATGAATGAATAAGTCTGAAAAATTATCAGTCAAAACTTCGGTTGATATCCATTTTTACGATGTGGATTCCGTGCAGATAGTGTGGCACGGAAATTATCTCAAATACATGGAAAATGGGCGTGAAGCCTTTGGTAAAGAATACGGTATTGAGTACATGGATATTTATCGTAACGGGTACATTGTCCCGATTGTCGATTTGAAGGTCAGGTATATTGAAACCGTTCGTTTAGGTGAAAATCTAATTGTAGAAACCATATACCGTCCAGTGAAGTCGGCTAAATTGATATTTGATTATGTTATATACAGGGCTTCGGATCGGTCTGTTGTAATGAGGGCGGAGACCACCCAGCTTTTTATGACAAAAGAAGGTGAGTTTGAAGTTTCTTCACCTGATTTTTATCGGGAGTGGAAAGAGCGCTGGGGAGCATAATGGTATAAAAAATGGTTTTGTGAATTTTTCTTCTTCATTCGGATAATAATAACATTAAGTCATGGTAAAATATACGGTTTTGATATATCGCTTTTTTCAGAAACATAAGTTTGTGTTTTATTCCATATTGATAGCAACTACTTTGTTCCTGGGATTTTTTGCGTCTAAAATTCAGTTTGAAGAAGATATTTCCAAATTGCTGCCTTCAGCAGAGGAGGGAGGTGCGGAAGACCTGGTTTTCTCAAACCTGAAAGTGAAAGATAAAATCTTTATTCTCTTTTCTCCCCGTTCGGAGGATGTTTCTCCGGAAGACCTGATAGAAGTGAGCGATGCTTTTGTTGCGGAACTTATTGAAAAAGATACCTTGTATCAGGCTATTGATAATGTTTTATACCGCATTGATGAAAATTTGTTGCCGGAAGCTATCGCCTATTTGTATGAAAATGTTCCGGTTTATTTAGATAGTGCCGATTATGAGGCTCTTGATGAGTTGCTGGAAGCGGATCATATAAAAGCCCAAATGGCAGAGAACTATGCTATGTTGCGTTCGCCGGCCGGAGCTGCTTTTAAGGATATGATAGTGACGGATCCGGTGGCTTTACGTAATGTTTTCCTGTCCGGGGTTGGGGATATGGCCAACGGTCTGGGTGGAAATTACCGTGTTTATGAAAGCCATTTTTTTACTCCTGATACCACGGTGGCTATTGCTTTTCTTTCTCCTAATTTTAAATCGTTTGATTCCGGACAAGGTACAATACTTTCAGAAATGATAGAAGGGCTGATCGGAGATTTCGTAGAACAATACCCGGATGTAGAGGTATTGTACCACGGGGCGCCGGTACAAAGCGTGTATAATTCACGTCGCATCAAGCTTGATTTGTTATTGACCATTTCCATTTCATTGATATTGATCATAACGATATTGCTGATTTGTTTTAAAAATAAATCGACTATTCTGTATCTTATCTGTCCGGTTATTTACGGAGTGTTGTTTGCTTTAGCCATTGTTTATTTTATAAAAGGCTCCATATCGCTTATGGCGATGGGTATAGGGGCTATTGTTATGGGAGTGGCTTTCAGCTATTGTCTGCACATAATAACTCACTATAAGTATGTGAATGATCCGGAAAAGGTGCTGCGTGACGAAACGAATGCTGTTCTGTTAGGTACTATAACCACAATCGGCGCTTTTATGGGATTATTGCTCACGAAGTCGGAATTGTTGCAGGACTTCGGATTGTTTGCTTCGTTAGGTCTGGTTGGTACCACTTTTTTCTGTCTGGCGTTTTTGCCGCAGTTTTTTAACCCCTCTACCAACAAAAAGTCTGAAAAGGCCTTTGAAATACTGGAGAAAATAAATTCATATCCTTATGAAAAGCAGCGTTGGCTCATTGTGCTGATTACATTGGTCTGTGTGGTTAGTTTCATTGCTTCAGACCATGTGCGGTTTGACTCAAATTTACAAAATATCGGTTATAATGCTCCCCGGGTAGTAAAATCAAAAAACTTACTGGCTTCAAAAACGACAGGCAGCGCTTCTACCGTTTACTTCTCAGCAGTATCGGCCGATTTGGATTCAGCTTTGGCGGTAGGCCGTCAGCTGACCGACAAGCTGGATGAGTTGAAAGGTGAAGAACGGATTTATGGATATTCTGCACCGTTTACGTTGTTTATACCCACGGAAGAACAATATAGACGGATAGAACAGTGGAATAACTACTGGACGGATGAAAAGAAAAACGAAGTCAGGAAAAATGTGAAAGAGGCTGCAAGTGAATATAAATTTAATGAAAATACTTTTATTCCGTTTTTTAACTTGTTGGAGGCCGTGTATGAACCCAATTCATTATATGATGCCGATATTTTGCCGAAGGGACTGCTTGATAATATTATAGAATATAGCGGCGATCAGTATCTTGTGTTTGTTCCTGTACAGATGGACAGGAGCCTGTTGTCTGAAGTCGGGGATGTGGTAGTGGCTGAAAACCCGGATTTTCTGGTTGTAGATCCGATGTATTATACCAGTGATATGGTTAAAATTATCCATGATGATTTTAGCGTAACACTGGCGGTATCTTCCATTTTCGTATTGATTATTCTGCTGCTTTCATACCGTAGTGTTATTATAGCCTTGATTGCTTTTCTGCCCATGGGGTTAAGCTGGTACATTGTGACCGGATGTATGGCCATATTTGGCATGGAGTTCAATCTGATTAATATCGTTATTTCCACATTCGTTTTCGGTATCGGGGTGGATTATAGCATCTTTATTACCGATGGTTTGTTGGCGACGTATCGTACCCGACAGCCTTTGCTGTTACACCATAAAACAGCCATATTCCTTTCGGCCCTCATTCTGATTATCGTAGTGGCATCGCTGTTGTTTGCCGTTCATCCGGCTATTTCGTCCATCGGTACGGCTACCTTGATAGGAATGGGAGCTACTCTGATCATTGCTTATACATTGTTGCCATTCTTGTTTGCCTGGGTTGTGACAAAGCGTGTAGAGAAAGGAAAAGCTCCTCTTTCACTGGAAACAATATTTATGTCCCGTGCTAAGAAAAATATGCCGGTACGTCAGATAAAAGATAACTATCTGTATAAAGGCAATATCGTGGAATATGATTTGCGTAGCGAGCTGGCTGCAACGGATAACTACACCTTGCTTACAGTCCTGCTGACAGGAAAAAACAGCATGTTGGATTATGGTTGCGGATATGGTTTTGCAGGATACTGGGCTGCTTTGCATAACGGCAACATGGAGATAACAGGTATTGATAAGCGCCCTTACCCGGTGACTTTGGCAGATAACTGTTATATGAAAACGGCGAATATGCAGTTTGTAACTGATGCCTCATTGCTGTCAAGCCATTATGATTTGGTTATTATAAACCGGTGTGAAAGCATTGTAGAGGAAGAGGTGCTGAAGAATATAATGGTGAACGCAAAAACGGTAATGTTGCGTAAAGATATTTTTGACAAGTATAGTCATTTGATTGATAATCTAGATTTTAATTTAAAAGAAGAAGATGATGTATTCGTGGCATATTCACGTGTTTCGTAAATAAAAAATAAATAAAATAAGGAATTCGTTCCGTAAGAATTACATACAATGAAGTACGCAATAGTTGGTATAGGAGTTTTACTTACAGTTTCAGCGCAGGCTTTGCTGAAGTCCACTTCCTTTTATGAGTTGGGAAGTAAAAAGTTTATATTATTCATGATAGGCAGTATGCTGACTTACTGTCTGGCTTTCCTGGCACAGTCCTATGTTATGCGCCTTTTCCCCTTAAGTAAAGTTTCGCCAGCCATGTCTGTAGCCACCATGGTGTTGGTTTTTGTGGCAGGGGTGCTTTTCTTTAAGGAACAGATTTTTTTGAAGCAGGTGATAGGCATTGTGTTGGGAGCAGTGTCGGTATATCTGATCTTGTCATGATGTTTTCAATAATCAACCGGAAATGGAAAAATATGATGTTGTAATAATAGGAGGCGGTTTGGGTGGCCTGGAATGCGGATACATTCTGTCCCGTAAGGGGTATCATGTCTGTATTTTGGAAAAAAATTCCCAGCTTGGCGGTTGTTTGCAGACTTTTAAAAGGGGAGGAGTTGCTTTTGATACCGGCTTTCACTATGTGGGTGGATTGGATAAAGGGCAGCCTCTCCATTCCTTATTCGAATACTTCGGGCTTCTGGAGCTTCCCTGGCAACGAATGGACGATTGCGGTTTCGCGGAAGTTGTTATGAAAGATCGGTCTTTTATGCTGGCATCCGGATATGAACGTTTTGTAGATACTTTATCCTGCCATTTCCCCAGACAAAGGCAGGAATTGATGAATTATGTGGCTTTTCTTGAGAAGGTAGAAGGTACTATAAAACAGAAACTGTTTTCAGACGGGAGCACCGATGAATTCAGCGAAAGCTTGTTCGGACGTTCCGCCTATTCTTTTTTACAGGAAACCATTTCTGACCTCTTGTTAAGGAATGTATTGGCGGGGGCTTCCATGACCATGGACTTATATAAAGATGAAATACCTCTTTATGTTTTTGCCCAGATTAATAATTCATTTATCCGTAGTTCCTGGAAACTGGCCGGCGGTGGCTCGCTTATTGCTGAAAAACTGGCGGACAGCATTCGCCGGATGGGGGGAACAATCGTTACTCGTGCAGATGTGACGGAACTGGTGGAGAAAGATGGAAAGATTATTTCTGCCGTTTATAACAATGGGGAACGGGCGGAGGGGAAATATTTCATTTCAAATGTTCATCCGGCGACAACACTCGCTTTGATACCGGATAGTAAGTGTGTACGTCCTATTTACAGAAAACGTATCAGTGCGTTGCCCAATACTCCGGGTGCGTTTACTACTCATTTAAAGTGTAAACCGGGTGCTGTTCCTTATTTTAACAGGAATATATTTATTTATAAAAACGGTGATCCCTGGAGGTGTGGTTCGGCACCGGATTCAGAGGTGGATAAAGTAATGGTTCACGCCCATACCGCACCGGAAAGAAGCGCTTTCACTGAAAATATCGATATTCTGGCTCCTATGCTTTGGTCGGATGTCGAAAGCTGGGCTGATACTACTGTCGGCAAGCGGGGAAATGAATATCTGGATTTTAAAAATCGTAAAGCAGAGGAATGTATTGACTTGGTGACAACGCATATGCCGGAGCTAAAAGGAAATATAGAAAATGTATATACCAGCACCCCTTTGACTTATCGTGACTATACCGGCACATGGCAGGGCTCGGCGTATGGAATCAGAAAAAACTATAATAATGTATTGATGACCTTGCTCACCCCTCAGACTCCGGTGGAGAATTTATTATTAACAGGGCAGAACCTCAACCTGCATGGGGTGCTTGGAGTTACCATGACTTCATTCTTTACTTGTGCGAAACTACTGGGAATGAAAGAACTGGTTCGTGATTTGAATTTTTAGTAATATAAACCAATGAAAGTAATAATGATATGAAAAGAATTGTTTTGGCTATGTCGTTTTTAGTTTGCTGTGTGATGATGAACGCGCAGTCTGACACCGAAAGGGAAATGCTTGAAAAAATAAAAGAAACGAATGCTGCTTATACGAGCATTGTAGCGGATTTTGAACAAATTAAACACATGGCGATTTTTGATGAAGATATTTTATCCGGAGGAAGATTGTATTATGTTAAACCGGATAAGCTTTCCATGTGGTATGATAATCCGGAAGGAGATCTTATGCTTATAAACGGTGATAAATTTATAATGATTGCCTCGGGAAGACGTAATGAAACTACATCGAAAAATGCAAAGATGCGGAGCATGAAGGCTATTCTTTCCGCTTGTCTTGAAGGAGATGTACGGCAAGTGGAAACTACTGCTGTTGAGTGTGAAGAAACTTCACGCTATTACGTTGTGACGGCAGAACTGGTAACCGGAAAAAATAATAAAAGCAACATATCCAGGGTCGTTGTGAGTTATGATAAAACGGACTGTTCGCTTTCTGTGTTGCGAACGGAAGAACCGGACGGTACATATAATGTGTATGAACTGAAAGGAAAAATGTTGAACCGTCCGGTGGAAGAAGATGTGTTCATATCGCAGAAAAATTAAATTTTATAAAAAGAGAAGACAATAATATAACCATAAAAATAAAAACGTATGAATTATGCTCTTGTAACAGGAGGAAGCCGTGGAATAGGACGTTCCGTTTGTTTAAAACTATCGGAAATGGGATATCCCGTCATTATAAATTATGCTTCAAATAGAGAGGCTGCAATGGAAACTCTCCGGTTGATAGAGGAGAAAGGAGGAAAAGCGGAATTACTGCCGTTTGACGTGTCTTCGTCGGAAGCGGTTGATACAATGCTTGACAAGTGGAAAGAGAATCATCCGGATGATTATATAGCTGTTATTGTAAATAATGCCGGGATACGTCAGGATGCAATGATGGTTTTAATGCAGGATGAGCAATGGAATAATGTTATTAATATTAGTTTGAACGGCTTTTTTTATGTGACGCGTAAGTTGCTGAAAGATATGGTGCGTAAACGCTTTGGAAGGATTATCAACATTGTTTCCGTATCGGGTTTGCGCGGATTGCCCGGTCAGGCCAACTATTCTGCGGCGAAAGCCGCTGTTATCGGTGCAACCAAGGCTCTGGCACAGGAAGTAGGAGGGCGTAAAATAACAGTAAATGCCGTAGCGCCGGGATATATTGCTACGGACATGACACAGGATTTGGATGAAAGCGCATTGAAAGCAATGATTCCGGCTGGCCGTTTCGGTACGCCGGAGGAGGTTGCAGACCTGGTAGGTTTTCTGGCTTCGGATGCCGCCGGATATATAACGGGAGATGTTATTTCTATCAACGGGGGACTTTACACGTAATCCTGTTTTTTACAGGGAATATAAATCACAAAAAAGCAATGGATTATGGAGCAGACTTTACAGCAAAAAATAGAGGTTACGGAGTTGATACCTCAGCAATATCCGTTTATTATGGTAGATAAACTGTTGGACATTGATGAACAGTTTATAACAACAAGCCTTTTGGTGAAAGACAATAATATTTTCGTGGAAAACGGCTTTTTTACGGAAGCTGGTATAATAGAGAATATGGCTCAGACAGGAGCGGCCCGGATGGGGTATTTCAATAAGTTCGTGAACCAAGGGGATGTGAAGCTGGGGTTTATCGGAGAAATAAAAAATTTACAAATAATAAAACTTCCCTGTGTCGGAGAGGTGCTGAATACGACGGTTGAGATTAAAAATGAAGTACTTTCCACGTTGTTGGTATATGCAGCCGTTCAGGTAGGTGATGAAATAGTGGCCTCCTGCAATATGAAAATATGTATGACGGACATTGTAAGTGTAGCCTGAATATAGTAAAGAGAGTATGGTGTGTAAAAAGGAGATTTTTATAAATCTCCTTTTTTTATGATAGGTACAATGATATGGTTTTATTGTAGCGGGGTTAGTATAAGTGATATGCTGGCAAAATCAACTTCCTGTTTATACACTTTTGCCGTAACCCTATAGGCGGAATCCGCTTCTTCCTCTATGTTGATGTCTATATCGATATCGGGATATTCCAATGGGTTGACCACATTGGTAAATTTAGCTCTGATTATTCTGCTGAGAAAAAATTTCTGTTGCAGATGTTCTGTTACCAGTTCCTGAACAATTTGGGTTATACATACGCCCGGAGTTACCGGATTGCCCGGAAAATGTGCTTTATAAATTTCGTGAGTCGGATTTAGCTGTATTTGGTATTTCAGCGTATTGTCTTCTTCCGTAAATTGCCGGGTCGTAAAAAAATCGTTTTTTAAAATCATATTGATAAATAGTTTGAATAGCCGTAATTCCAGTTTATTTTGATGCCCTGTATTCTAATGGAGACATTCCTGTATATTTCTTGAAAAGCCGGCAGAAAAATGAAGGATTGGATATATTCAGTTCCTCGGATATTTCAATAATGCTTTTATTGGTGTTTTTTAGAATAACCTTTGCCTGGACAATGAATACCTCATGTATCCACTCCAATACAGACTGTCCGGTAACTTCTTTAACCGTTGACGATAAGTGTTTACGCGTTACGTGCAGCTTGTCTGCGTAAAAAGTGACACTGCGTTCTTTTTTCAGATTAGTGACCAGTAATTTGAAAAAATCGTTTACCAGTTCTTCTTTTCGGGAGGATTTGGAAAGCTTCTCGTCCGTTTTATTTTGCCTATATATACACAGAAATTCCATAATCATGGAATATAATAATCCTTTGATAATGGAATCGTGGTAAAAAGAGTCCTTATTATATTGTTTTACTATGAAAGAATAGTACTCCTGTAGGTTTTGCATCATACCCCTTGAAATCTTGAAGCACGGGTATTTCTGCATATTGAAAATAGAGGGGAAATCTTTGGGAAAAGGTAATCCGATCAGGTAATCCAACGATATGTAGAGGCTTTCTATCAGAAAATCATCGGATTTTTCTAAAATATGTATCACCTGTTTGGGAAATAACACAATGAGGCAGTCCGGTTCAAGGTAATATTCGGTGAAATTGATTTTGATATGGGCAGTTCCCTTTATGCATAACCCCAGGAAGAAGCCTTCTATAATAAAAGAATCTTTGAATGTGATATCTGGTAGAATCATGGAATTTTCCGGAAAGATCAGAAAATTGATCGCATGTGAACTTGAGCTCTTTAGTAAATCGTCTGACAAAGTCTGGGAATACTTGTCTTCCATATCGTTTTATAATTTAGATGTTTTCTTAGTAGGTCTTGTGCTCATTTGCATTCTTTTTGGCAAAAATAATAAAACCGACTTTTAGTATATCGGCAACGAAGTTTTAGTTTTATAAAAATAACTTCTTTTAAATAATTAGTTCGCAATCAGTACAAATATTGGCGGATAAATAAAATCCCTGATAATAGAAATGATTATCAGGGATTCTCTGTTTTAATCTTGTCTGGAAGTTGTTTTTATTCTATTCAACAGTTTCTATATGCTTATCAGATTCGTCTAATGGTTGAGAATCAGGTTTTTCACTGTTCTTTTGTTCTATCATATTCAGCATACGTTCAATACTCCGGCTGTTACGTTCTCTTGTTGTAGCGTTAAGAAGTTCAGCCTCAGTCAGATTCATTATAGCTTTGAGTATAGACTGTTTGTCTTTCAATGTGTCATAACCCGGAACCGGATTTGAAACAGAATCTTTAAGCATATCACCTTCGCCATATAATAACCAGTCACGGTTTAAATCGGGAAAAGCATTTAGAATCTGTTCTAATTTCTTCATGCTGAATTTTCCTTTTACATTATTTATGTAACCGTTGGATAAGCCTGCTTCTTTCTCAAATCTGGATTTATTTAGCCCTTTTTCTCTAATAAATTCAAAAATTCTGCCTCTAATGTTGTCGTAATCAGACATGTGAAATCTTTTTTATATTAAACTCTAAAATTATTCTAAAAATATTTGTCTGTTTTTAGAATAATTTCTATCTTTGCAGAGTGAGATATTTCTGTATCGCAAAGATAGAAATATTCTGCAAATCAAGGTAAAGTTAATGTGACGAAAAATGAAATAATTTTCAGAATATTATGGAGTTAAAGGATTATTATCAACAATTGGATGATAGGGCTATTTCTGAAAAACAGGCTTTTAAAGATAAAGTAATGACACGTTGCGATATTAATGCAGCAACTTTTTATCGCTGGATTAATGGTACTAATAAGCCTGGTAAGCTGGCAAGAGAAGTGATTTCCGATTTATCAGGCATTCCTGTGTCGGAATTGTTTCCGGAATGATTTGATTTCTTTTATTCAATCAACAATATGCCGGTACGGGTATGGATTATGATTTTGAAAAGTTATATCAGGATTATTTGAATATACTGAAAACATCAACATATCCCATTGATGGACTTGATGAAAAAATATTCAGGCATATTTATATGGCAGGTTGTTTGCACACAACCTTATTATTAAACAATCTGGCTTTACTGGAGGTTCATATAGGAATGCCTTTATATTGGTCGCTTTTAGAACAACTGTCTGAATTTTGGGAAATTGATTTTAAAGATTTTGTAGGACGAATGTGTCCTTGAGTCAGGGGTTAGACGGAGGAATCCACAACTTTATGTTGTGGATTCTTTATTTAGTAAAGAATTCCAGAATTATTCCAGAATTATCCATATTTTTGTTTAAAATGTTTTTAAATAAAAGATATGAAAATACTGGTAGTAGACGATGAACCGGATCTGAGCCGAACTATAAAAGATTTCCTGGAAAAAGAACATTTTTTAGTAGAGTGCGTTGAAAGTTATAATGCTGCATTGGACAAAATATCTGTTTATGATTATGACTGCATTCTGCTGGATATTATGCTGCCTGACGGTAGCGGACTGGAAGTGCTGGAAGAACTTAAAAGACTGCATAAGAAAGACAGTGTCCTTATAATTTCGGCAAAAGATTCTATTGAAGATAAAGTGGCCGGACTGGATCTCGGTGCGGACGATTATCTGGCTAAGCCTTTTCATTTGGCAGAGTTAAACGCCCGTATAAAATCAATAATCCGTAGGAAAAAGGCTGATGGTGAAAAGGTGATTACAATTGAAAACTTAAAGCTGAATTTTGAAGAACGGAAAGTGTTTGTAAACGAACAGCTTCTGACTTTGAACAGAAAAGAGTTTGATTTACTTTATTATTTTATGATCAATCCGGATCGCCTGATTTATAAAACTACTTTGGCGGAGTCTGTCTGGGGAGATAATATTGATCAGGCGGATAATCTGGATTTCATTTATTCTCAAGTTAAAAATTTACGGAAAAAGCTGAAACAACATCAGGCTATACCTGTGGTTAAAGCTGTTTATGGTTTTGGTTATAAACTTTGTACGGAAGGCGATTAATTGTTTCCGGTTTTTCTGTATTCCATATAACACGATACATCTATGAAACTTCTTCATTATACCAATGCTTTACTCACAGCCCTTATCTTTTTGTTGTTAGGAGTTTGGGGAGTATTCTTTTTTTATGCGATTCATTATGAGATAATGGACGAAACAGATGATATGTTGATGAGTTACCGGGAAATTTTTGTGAAAAAAGCGCTGCGGGATACGACCTTACTTAATGACTATTATGACACGACTTTCGACCGCTATACCATCCGTATGATTAGCGATGAGGAAGCAGAAGTTTACAGGGAAGTTTTTTTAGACGATGAAGTCTATTTTCCGGAATACGACGAGCATGTGCCTGTACGTGTCTATAAATCAATATTTTTGGCTGGAGATAATCATTTTTATGAGTTGGAAATAAGCATGTCTACAATGGAGCGGGATGACATGATTGAAACCTTGTTTGTCTTTTTGATAACCTTGTATGTATTGCTCCTAGTATGTATTATCGTAGGCAATCGTCTTATTCTAAAGAAGAGTTTTAAGCCGTTGACCCGTTTGCTGGCCTGGCTGGATGCGGTTGTCCCCGGTGCTCAAATACCGCCTTTGGATAATAAGACGGCTATATGGGAGTTCCGCCAGTTAAATACGGCGGCGTACAACATGGGACGCCGGAGCCTTGAAGCCCACGAACAGCAGAAGCAGTTTATAGAAAACGCTTCGCATGAATTACAGACTCCTTTGGCCATCGCCTTGAATAAGATAGAACTAATATCGCAGGAGGAAGGTATTCCTGAATCTCAACTTCGCGAATTAGGAGATATCCATAGGGTATTGAGCCGTGCCGTGAGATTGAACAAATCCTTATTACTGCTGTCGCGTATCGAAAACAAACAATTTCCGGAGGAAAAGGCCATTGACCTGGGAATGCTTGTCCGTGAGTTATCCGAAGACCTTTCTGACGTGTACGAATCTAAAAAAATAGATTTTCAAATAGAAGGAAAAGCTTCATTTATAGTTCAGATGAATGACACGCTGGCGCAAGTATTGATACTGAACTTACTGAAAAATGCTTTTTCCCATACTCCCGCTGGCGGATGTATAACAGTGGTTATTAATGACTCTACTCTTATGTTTAAAAATTCCGGTGATGTCCCGTTGGAAACAGATAAAATTTTTAATCGTTTTTTTCATACTTCAAAAAATCAGGATTCCGTAGGGCTTGGGCTATCGGTTGTGAAGTCCGTTTGTTTACATTATCATATAGATTTGAGTTATTCTTTTGCCGGCGGACATGTTTTTTTGTTAAAATTCCCCAAAAAATAAGATTTTGTTCTTTTTTCCAGAATCTTTCCTAAATGTGTAATGAACTTTGGGGTATAGTTAATAGTTTAATGATTGTATAACACTTAAAAAAAATTAGTTATGAAAAAGACCGTTTTATTTTTACTGGTAAGCTTGTTTACTATTTCATTCGCATCGGCAAAAGATGTTGTGACCACAGACATGCAGAGATTACCTCAACCTGCAAGAGAGTTCATAAAACAGTATTTCCCTTCCGAACAGATTTCATACATCAAAATAGATGAAGAAATAATGACCACTCATTATGAAGTGATTTTTGTAAGCGGAGCAGAAATAGAATTTAATAAAGAAGGTGTTTGGAAAGAAATTGATGCCAACCGTATGGAAGTGCCGGCTGCTATCATTCCTGCCCCTATAGCAAGCTATCTGAAGCAGAATTTCCCGAATACTTCCGTTATAAAAATTGAAAAGAAAAGATATCTTTATGAAGTTAAATTGTCAAACAGACTGGAACTTGAATTTGATAAAGATGGAAACTTTGTCCGGATTGATGACTAATTAATTTTTACATAGACTACATAATAAATATGCTATCCTTGTTAAGGATAGCATATTTATTATGTGGTGTGTCGCAACTGTTTCTTAAAATATAGACCGGTACACATGGCAATAGGGAGCCTGGTGTCTCTTTTTGTAATATTGCTGGTGGTAATCCTCTGCTTTCCAGAATATGTTTCCCTGTTCTATTCGTGTTGCAACCTGATAACCTTTTTCTTCCAGTATCTTTTTGTATTTTATTGCAGTATCTTCT
Organism: Bacteroidota bacterium; assembly: GCA_023391625.1. GTDB lineage: Bacteria > Bacteroidota > Bacteroidia > Bacteroidales > Paludibacteraceae > QVMH01. The sequence continues at coordinate 180,371 of JAEWAN010000034.1, forward strand.
TGTTGCTGCGAGGTGTAGAAAATGACGGAACGGTATTGCGTACCAACGTCCGGACCTTGCCGGTTATACTGTGTAAAATCATGAGTTTCAAAAAAAAGTTTCACCATTTCCTCGTAAGAGGTTTGCCGGGTGTCATAAAGCACTTCCATGGTTTCTGCATGTCCGGTATTGCCTGAACATACCTGCTGGTAAGTAGGATTGTCTGTATGACCTCCCATGTAGCCTACGGTTGTTTTTAAAACTCCTTTAGCCTTTTCGAAATAATATTCGGTTCCCCAAAAACATCCGGAGGCAAAATAAGCTTTTTCAAACCGGTCATTTCCTGATACGGGGACAAATTTCATAGACAGAGAGTTGACACAATGGCGTGTGTTTTTAGGGGTCAGATGTTCATTCAGAAATACATGACCCAGGTGTGCACCGCAATGGCTGCATGTAATTTCTGTTCTTCTGCCGTCAGCATCGGGCGTACGTTTTATTGCTTCGTGGATTTCGTCATCAAAAGAAGGCCACCCGCAATGCGAATCGAATTTGTCGTCAGAAAGGTAGAGCGGCGCTTCACAACGTTTGCATAAATATATTCCCTCTTGTTGGTTGTTCAGGTATTCTCCGGTGTAGGGCAATTCTGTGCCTTTGTTTATAATAATTCGTTCTTCTTCCGGTGTAAGTTTATTAAAGTTCATTATTTTCAGGTTTTATCTGGTTTGCAATTTTAGCTATATGTTTGATTATATAATGATTATGGATTTTAATGAGTGCTGTGGAAAAGTTTCGTCTCTTTCTGTTTTTTATTTTATATCAAGGTTTCTGTTACGCTTCTTTTGATATTCAAATGCTTTTGCCCCTAATAAAAATATCCTTATTTTTACGTACCTTTGTCCTCATTTAAATTAATTCCTGTGTTTTTATAACGTAGAATTGATGTTAAATGTTGTATAGGTTTTAATTTGTTATTAATTTATTAAATAAATCTTTTGTTTGTAATAAAATATCGATTTTTTATGTCTGTTTGATATGTGTGGTGAATATTTTATATAAAAGTGCTTGATTTTGTTATAACGAGTGGCAATATGCTTAATTTTGTGATGTTTTAGTAATAAAAAGAAAGATGATAAAAAGATTTATTTGATTTTTGAATAGTATATAATCCTCAAACTATAAAATTATGTCAACATTAAGATTTAAGGTCGTTGAAGAAGCGTTTAAACGGAAACCGGTTCCGGCTTCAGTACCGGATAAATTAACTTCCGAATATTATGGCAAGTACGTTTTCAATCGCGAGCAGATGGCAAAATATTTGTCTAAAGATACGATGAAAACTATTTGTGATGCCATAGATGAAGGAAAAACCTTGAACCGCGATATAGCTAATCATGTGGCAGCTGGTATGAAGATGTGGGCTATGGAAATGGGTGCTACGCATTATACGCACTGGTTTCAGCCTCTGACAGACGGAACGGCAGAAAAGCATGATTCTTTTATTGAATATGTAAATGAGCCGGGAGGTGCTGTAATAGAAGAATTTTCAGGAAAACTGCTTGTGCAGCAGGAACCGGATGCCTCCAGTTTTCCTAACGGAGGAATCCGTAATACATTTGAGGCCCGTGGTTATACAGCCTGGGATCCTTCTTCACCGGCTTTTATTGTTGATGATACATTGTGTATTCCTACTGTGTTTATATCTTACACAGGGGAAGCGTTGGACTATAAAGCTCCGTTATTAAAGGCGCTGCATGCCGTGGACGAGGCTGCTACTGAGGTTTGCCAGTTGTTTGACCCGAAGGTGAAGAAAGTGTATTCTTATTTGGGATGGGAACAGGAGTATTTTCTGGTGGATGAAGATTTGTGTGTGGCTCGTCCGGACTTGTTACTTACAGGACGTACCTTGATGGGGCATGAGAGTGCAAAGAACCAGCAGTTGGAAGACCATTATTTCGGTTCTATACCTCCTCGTGTAGCAGAATATATGCGTGATTTGGAATTTGAAGCTTATAAATACGGCATTCCGTTGAAGACACGCCATAATGAAGTGGCTCCAAACCAGTTTGAGCTTGCGCCTATTTTTGGAGAAACCAATCTGGCTATTGATCAGAACCTTTTCATTATGTCTCTTATGGATAGGATAGCCCGTAAACATCATTTCCGGGTGTTGCTGCATGAAAAACCGTTTGCAGGCGTAAACGGATCAGGTAAACATAATAACTGGTCGTTGGGTACGGATACCGGAGTGGGGCTGTTTACTCCAGGAAAAACACCGCAGGCAAACCTGCAGTTTGTTACTTTCCTTGTTAATACGCTGAAAGCAGTTCATAAACATAACGCATTGCTTAAAGCTTCTATCATGACAGCTCAGAACGCACATCGTTTAGGAGCTAATGAAGCGCCTCCGGCTATTATTTCCGTATTTATGGGATCTCAGCTGACCGCTGTACTTGATCGGTTGGAAAACAGTACCAGTGAGGAAGCTATTGTAGTGGACGATAAGAAGCAGATGAGCCTCGGCATTGCCCATATTCCGGAAGTATTGGTAGATAATACGGATCGTAACCGTACTTCTCCGTTTGCCTTTACCGGAAACCGTTTTGAATTCCGTGCAGTAGGTTCTTCTGCAAACTGTGCCTCTGCAATGATTGCATTAAACTCAGCAATGGCCAGCCAGTTAAAAGAATTTAAAGCGGATGTGGATGCTAAAATGGCAACCGGTGCATCTAAAGAGAAGGCTATCTTTGATACAATCAAACAGTATATTAAGGATAGCAAGGTGATTCGTTTTGACGGTAATGGCTATAGCGATGAATGGAAGGAAGAAGCTAAAAAACGCGGATTGGATTGTGAAACCAGTGTACCTCTGATTTATGACGCCTATTTGACTCCTGAAACAGTAAAAATGTTTGAGGAAACAAACGTGATGACTGAAAAGGAATTGCATGCCCGTAACGAAGTGAAATGGGAAATGTATACTAAAAAAATTCAGATAGAAGCACGTGTTTTGGGAGATTTGGTAATGAATCATATTATTCCGGTAGCTACCCGCTATCAGTCATTGTTGCTGGATAATGTATATAAAATCAAAGCGTTGTATGATGACGAGAAAGCTGCTAAGCTTAGTGAAATAGATTCTGCCATTATTGAGGATATTGCGGAACATATTTGTGCAATTAAAACAAACGTAGACGCAATGGTGGAAGAACGCAAGATTGCAAACCGTATAGAAGATGAACGTGAAAAAGCGATAGCTTATCACGACAAAGTTTATCCTTATTTCGATACGATACGTTACCATGTGGATAAACTGGAACTGACAGTGGATAATGAAATGTGGACTTTACCTAAATACAGGGAATTGCTGTTTATCCGGTAATATAGTTTTCTTAAAATAAAAATACACCTTAAGAGTTAAAGCTTTTAAGGTGTATTTTTTTGTAGATACTTTTTGATTTTACGTCAATTATTTATTTAATATGAGACGTTTAGTGTCAAATTCTTTATCATTAATATATAAAGTGTATAAATAAATACCTGATTCCAGATCTGAATTTTTGATGATGATGTTATTTTCACCTGTAACTGTGTTGTATTGTTTAACGATTCTACCTTGTAAATCATGCAGCCTGATACATGAATGCTGATTCTGGTCACTTTGAATGAAACATTTAATTTCAGTTTGGGTATTAAATGGATTGGGGATATTTTGATATAATGTTGTTTGTTGGCTCAGACTATTATTTGATAAAATAATATCTTTCTCCTTATTTTCAGAAGCTTGTTGGTAATTATACTGTTCCGGTTTGCTGGACGGAGCAGAAAGATAATCTATGGGAAAACATCCATTATTATTAGCTATCAGATTTGAGCCGCTAATCTCAAATCCTGGACTGAATTTAACCATCCTGTTAGCTCCCATGATTATATTGGCATTGTTGCTGATTATATTTGAGACAACAATAGAGTCATTAGCTAGAGAATAATGAACACCGCCTGTCATGTTGTTTGTGATATGGAGGTCCTTTTCACAACAAGGGTTTCGTACATTCGGTATAACAGCAATAGAAGGATCTCCGAATATGTTCCAGGTTAGCAATGAATTTTTGGCTTTGGTGGTCCTGTGATAGGCATCATACATTTCTATACTTGAAGAAAAGCATAATTCTCCTAAAGAAGAATAAACCCCATTAATTAAATATTGATTAAATACTCTCATTGCAGTAATCGGTTCATATAACGGTTGTGGTGAAGATGAACCGAACATAGCAACAGCCCCTGTTGGTTGGGTTGGTGTTTTATTGGCTGTTAACCAATTCTCAGAGAAAGAATCGGAACTTCTGAAATCTCCTACATCACATGCTACGGAAAAAATTACCGGCCATGCATGGGTATTATTTAAATTTTCTATGTCTGTATTTCCAAATCCTGTTGTTTGCCATGAATCTTGTGATCCGTGTCCAATATAATAAATGAGTGCTGTTCCATTATTAACAACGTTCAGAAGGGATTGAGCGGTAGGGTTTGCACTTGGATTATTTTGGTTATCAAATAGTTTTTCTATTGTACAGTTTCGATAATAAGTCGCCCTTTCGAATGAATCTAAAATCATATTCATTGTGTCTTTGTCTTCTACAAGGTTTCCATTCGTATCGACAACTCCATCTGCAGCAATGCCAACAATTTTTTTTGTCCATGCTTGATTCTCCTCTGCTCTTTCATAAAGTATGGTTCTATTAATCATTGTTTTCAGTTCATCCGTATTTTTTGCAGGAAAACGTCCTATGAGTGCATCGGGATAGTAGTCTGTTCCGTTTAATAATGTGTAGGCTACATCACTGACACATACTGGTTCTACGCTGGAATCGTAATATATGTGATTACTATCTATATTGCCTATGCTTCCCATTAGTAGAATATAGGTAAGGCCGTCATTCTTGTTATACTCTTGTCTTATGATGTTTTGAATTGAAGCAGTATTGTTGGTATTTACAGATATGGTGTCTGTCGGGATACCTAAACATTTTTTATGTTCTACGAAATGATTTAATTCTTCGCATCTCAACCTTTCATGGAATATGATAAGCATTTTTCTATCTGTAAGGAAAGTGTTACCTGTGTTACTTTGTATGATGGCCTCATGATAGTTAATAAAATGATTGTTATAGAACGGTTCAAATTGAGAGTTTATTTCAATTTTGCTATTTTTGGATAAAGCGGCTTTTGTTGGGTTTTGAAACTCTATTTTAACCGTAAATTCTTTATATATCCGTAATGTTTCATTGAAAGGATTATAGGCAAAGGGATATAAGCCTATGTGAATACCTTGTATTTGCCGGATATAATAAGGTTCGGAAATAGAGTATAGACTATTCGGGTAAAATAAATTTTCCGAATAAACATCAGCAAAGATTTCTGTTGACTTTACTTGTCTTGATTGCTTCGTATTATGATATGGTGCTATTGGTAGCTTAACATCCTCATAAATAGAAGAAATGATTTCTACAGAATAGTCTTTTTCCGGTGGAATAGCTATGTTTTGTTCTATAAACGGTAAATCAGGGTAACCTTCTTTTGTAATTCCAGATTCATTGTTTAATTTAATCGTGTAATAGTTTTCGTTATTTATTTGTAGGGGATTAACTTGATAATCTTCAATTTTGATCTGTATTATTAGTTCTTCGCTATCAGATGAAAGAATTTGTACGGGATTTTTTCCGTTATTCTTCATTGTAGTCAGATTCTGTCCCATTATTATACAAGGATATAAAAATAGGAACAACAGTATATATTTTTGTTTTTTCATACGTTTGTCGTTTTTCATGTTATTTTCTTAATTGATTTATTTCATTCTTAAGTGATTGTATCTCTCCGTTTTGTGTAAGAACATACAAAGTCAGTTCTTCGACTTTACGGAGAAGCAGCATGTTCATCTCACTTACATTTATACCTTCTTCTTCCATGATGGCTGCGGGGGCAATTTCCGGTAAATGTTTATTTTGTTGAATGAAATTTCCAAGCTCATTTAGAGGCATTAAATTATAATTGGAATCGAAAACAAAGTCGCAGCCTTGGTTTACACAGACTTTTAATTCATGCGTACGTATTGTGCCTGCTACGTCCAGTTTGGTTGTCGGGTTTTGTACGCCTATACCTACATTTCCTCCTCCGGATGTCATAATGACATTGCTGTTGCTTTCTTTGTTGATATACACATTACGGTCGCCTGTTCCATTCGGATTACCTTCCAGAATGAGATATCCTGCGTTAGCTCCTCTTATTCGTCCACCTTTTTCTCCACCAAATAGAGTACAGTGTGTGTCGCCAGCTCCTAATATAGCTGTAACCGGCATGTTGTTGCTTGTTATATTTGCAAATCCATTGATGTGTAAAGGGGCCAGAGGGGAGACTGTGGATATACCTAATCTTCCGTTAATAAAAGCAGCTCCGCTCATCTCAAATGCTGGTGTTGACGGATCGCTATTGCCATCGATGATTATTTTTTGTGTAAATCTGGCGGTTCCTACCACCTGTAAGGGATGAGTGGGGGTTTCTGTTCCTATACCCATATTGCCAATAAGGATTAAGTTCTTACTATTCTCTCTTTGTCCTATTTCAACTTTTCCTTCTAATCTGGAATCTCCTATGACATGTAATTTTTTTGAAGGGGATGTTGTGCCTATTCCTAAATTTCCGTTGACATAACTATTGCTGCTTACGTAACTGGTTCCTAAAACATGTAATTTATAGCTGCTGCTGCTTACACCAATGCTTAGATTACCTGTAATGTATGAGTTGCCAGCTACGTGCAGTTTTTGGCTTGGAGATGTTGTGCCTAATCCTAAATTATCAGTTATGTATCCGTTTCCATTAACAGTCAAGTTTTTTTTAGCGCTTGCTGTTCCAATTACGGAGTTACCTCTTAAGTTAGATGTACCATAAACTGTTAAAATTTTTTCCGCACTTTCTGTTCCTATTTGAGTGTTTCCGTAAAAAGAGGATTTGGAATATATTCTGAAAATAGCGTTGGGTGATGAGGATGAACCTACTGTTGTGTTCCCTTGAAATAAACTGGTTCCGATAACATGTAATTTGCTGCCTGGACTGCTGGTTCCTATACCTACGTTTCCGGTGTTTGTGTTATAAATATTCGTTCCGGTGCTCCATTGAGCATTAAGGTTAAATGAAAGTAAACCTAATAATAGTAAAAAACAAGATAATTTTTTCATGATGAATAATTTTAGATTAATAAATTAGTAATTAATTGTTTGTGAAATTAGTCTTATTTTATTAACTGATATGTTGAATTTTTAATGTTGTTAAACATGTGTCCATTTTTTATAACATAAGTATAATAATTTTATAAAAATGTAAACTTTTATTTCATGATATGTAAAATGATTTTATAAAGAAGATTTTGTTTGTCAGTATAATCTCTCACGTTGTTGCTGGTATTTCCTATTTTGTTCGATAATTGTTACAGATTAGTATAAAAACTCTTTTTAATATTGATGAATGTGATTGTTTGTTGCTTTTTGATTGTATTTTGTTTTATATTATAATTGTTTGTTTGTTATTTGTTTCGAATCGAAATTATATGTATTGAAAATTAAATAAAGAACTCTTTTTCTTATTCTGAAATATCGTTTTGCTTAATTTTGTGTTTATAAAATAACATTTTGATAATATAATTTGAATTTGTTGTAAAAATGATATTTATTGACAGTGATTCGTTTAAATAAGTAAATAATAAATAAACACCGACATGAACAGTTTGGTTGATTTTCGGAGTTAACAGAATAAAGTATGAAAAAGATATCAAGTTTATCACAAGTAGATGAATATCAGCAAAAATCTTTGTATTCATCTGAAAACGAACATGACGCATGTGGAGTAGGGTTAGTATTGAATATTTACGGAGAGAAGTCACATGATATTGTAGAAAAAGGATTGCAGGTTTTGGAGAATATGGTGCACCGGGGAGCGGAAAGTGCGGATAATAAAACTGGGGATGGAGCCGGAATTTTGTTGCAGATTCCCCATGAGTTTATTTTGTTGCAGGGTATCCCTGTACCCGCAAAAGGAAAGTACGGAACAGGTCTGGTATTCTTGCCTAAGAATAAACAAAAAGCGGATTTGTGTCAGAACGTCATTAAAGAACATGTAGAAAAAGAAGGGTTGAATCTGTTGGCTGTTCGTGAGGTTCCGGTAAATAGCGGAATTTTAGGTTCGATATCCGCCTCTAATGAGCCGCTTATTCAACAAATATTTATTACAGGCGGAAATTCTCAGGATGACTTAGAACACAAATTATATATTGTCCGTAAGAAAATAGAAAAAGCAATTCTTCAGTCCAGCATAGCAAAAGACAGAAGCTTTTATATCGTAAGTCTTTCTACGAAACAGATGGTTTATAAAGGAATGCTTACTTCTCTTCAACTGCGGGAATATTATCCGGATTTAACTGATCCTAATTTTACCAGTGGTATTGTTTTGGTTCACTCTCGTTTTAGTACCAACACATTCCCTACCTGGGATTTGGCACAACCCTTTAGAATGGTTGGACATAATGGTGAAATAAATACGATTCGTGGAAACCGTTCCTGGATGGAAGCACGTGAAAGTGTCTTGAAATCGGATAAGTTAGGCGAACTGAAAGAATTGTTTCCCATTGTGCAACCGGGTATGAGCGATAGTGCATCGTTGGATAATGTCCTGGAGTTCCTTGTAATGTCCGGTAAGAGTTTACCTCATGCCATGGCCATGTTGGTGCCGGAAAGCTGGAATTCAAAAAATCCTATTTCTGATGACTTGAAAGCCTTTTATGAATATCATAGCATATTCATGGAACCTTGGGATGGGCCGGCTACTTTGCTGTTTAGTGATGGCCGTTATGCAGGAGGCATGCTGGACCGTAATGGCTTGCGTCCGGCACGCTATCTCATTACAAAGGATGATATTATGGTAATAGCTTCAGAAATCGGGACGATAGAATTTCCTGCTGAAAATATCAAAGCAAAAGGTCGCTTAAGACCGGGTAAAATGTTACTGGTTGATACGGAGCGGGGAGAAATATATTATGATAAAGAATTGAAAGAGGGATTGGCTAAAGCTTTTCCTTATCGTGAATGGTTAAACAAAAACCGTATTTTATTGGATGATATATCTTCCGGACGTTCTGTGAAAAATGATTTGGATGGATATGAAACATTGTTACAGGCATTCGGTTATTCCAAAGAAGATTTGGAAAAACTGATTATACCGATGGGGAATGAAGGTAAGGAACCTATATCTTCTATGGGGAATGATGTCGCCCTGTCTGTTTTTTCAGATAAACCTCAGCGGCTGTTTAATTATTTTCGTCAGCAGTTTGCCCAGGTTACCAATCCACCGATTGACCCTATTCGTGAGGAACTGGTAATGTCGCTAACAGGATATGTGGGCTCATTGCATCATAACTTGCTGGAATCCGCCCCGGAAATATGTAAAATGGTGAAACTGACCAGTCCTATTCTTACGAATACACAATTTGATATTTTGTTGCATTTGCAGTATAAGGGATTTTCTACGGCGGTATTGCCGATGTTATTTGATCCGAAAAAAGGGGCAAAAGGGTTGGAAAGTGCAGTGCAGGAGCTTTGTCTGGCTGTGGAAAAAGAAGTGGATGAAGGTAAAAATTACATTGTGTTGAGCGATAGAGGTGTGGATATAGAACATGCTCCGATACCCTCATTGCTTGCAGTTTCTGCCGTGCATCATTATTTGGTGGACAAGCGCAAGCGAATGCAAATTGATATTGTAGTGGAAACTGCGGAACCACGTGAAGTAATGCATTTCGCCTTGTTATTTGGTTTCGGTGCCAATGCTGTAAATCCTTATATGGCTTTTGCAATCCTGAACGAAAAAGTTAAGTCCGGAGATATTCATCTTGATTTTCATACCGCAGAAAAGAATTATGTAAAAGCGGTGAATAAGGGCTTGTTGAAAGTTTTGTCTAAAATGGGAATTTCTACCTTGCGAAGTTATCGGGGGGCAGAGATATTTGAGGCTGTCGGGATATCAACAGAGCTTGTAAATCAATATTTTAAAGGAATAGTATCCAAAATAGAAGGAATAGATATGGATGATATTGCATCGGAAGTGCTGGATTCATTCAATCATGCTTTTTGTCCGAAAGAAGGGGACGACGTCGGGTTAAAAAATCTTGGACGTTACGCATACCGTAAGGGTGGGGAAGTTCACGCTTGGAATCCGGAAACTATTTCTCGTTTACAAATTGCAACTAAAACCGGATCTTATGAAAAATATAAAGAATATGCCCGGTTGGTAGATGAGAAGGAAACGCCGGTTTTTATTCGTGATTTACTGGATTATAAACGTGCTCCTATTGAAATAGAAGAAGTAGAACCGGTTGAGAGTATAATGAAACGTTTTGTTACAGGTGCTATGTCTTATGGGTCTATTAGTAGAGAAGCGCATGAGGCTATGGCAATGGCTATGAATAAAATCGGGGGACGTAGTAATACCGGAGAGGGGGGCGAAGACCCTGAACGTTATAAAAAACGTGAGGACGGACTTTCTACGCGTAGTTCTATAAAACAGATTGCTTCCGGACGTTTTGGAGTTACAGCAGAATATCTGGTGAATGCGGATGAACTTCAGATAAAAGTGGCTCAAGGAGCTAAACCCGGTGAGGGTGGTCAGTTACCTGGCTATAAGGTGGATAAAATTATCGCTAAGACAAGGCATTCCATTCCCGGCATATCATTGATTTCTCCTCCGCCTCATCATGATATATATTCTATTGAGGATTTGGCTCAATTAATATTTGACCTTAAGAACATAAATCCCAAAGCGGTAATTAGTGTGAAATTAGTTTCAGAAAGCGGGGTCGGCACTATTGCCGCCGGTGTGGCAAAGGCTAAAGCAGACTTAATTCTGATAAGTGGTGCAGAAGGCGGAACCGGAGCCAGTCCGTCCAGCTCCATTAAACACGCTGGATTGCCGGTGGAGATAGGTTTGGCTGAAACTCAGCAAACATTGGTATTGAATAACTTGCGTAGTCAGGTAAGATTACAGACTGACGGGCAATTAAAAACCGGACATGATGTTGTTATTTCTGCTTTACTGGGAGCTGAGGAATTTGGTTTTGCCACCAGTGCGTTGATTGTGTTAGGTTGTGTTATGATGCGCAAATGCCATATGAATACCTGTCCGGTAGGTGTAGCAACTCAAAACGAAGAGTTGCGTAAACGCTTTGTAGGACGTTATGAGTATTTGGTAAACTTTTTTGAGTTTCTGGCTCAGGATGTTCGTGAACATTTGGCGCAAATGGGATTCCGCAGCATTGAGGAAATTGTGGGACGTGCTGATCTTTTAGTTCGTAAAAAGGGGATGAACCTGAGTGGAAAAGCAGGAAAAGTGGATTTATCGCGTATCATGTATATGCCGAAGGTTGATGATTATTCTGTGCTGCGTCAAACGAAGTTACAGGATCATAAGATAGATAATGTGTTGGATGTAGAATTGATTAGCAAATCCTTGCCTGCTTTGGATTTATGTATGCCGGTGAGTATTAGGCATCTGATTAAAAATACCGATCGGGCAGTGGGAGCGATGCTTTCTGGCGAGATAGCTAAACGTTATGGAGAAACAGGCTTGACAGATGATACTATAATCGTGGATTTCTGTGGTTCGGCAGGACAGAGTTTCGGCGCATTTCTTGCTTCTGGGGTTACTTTCAAGTTGGAAGGAGAGGCTAATGATTATCTGGGTAAGGGTTTGTCAGGTGGTAAGATCATCGTAATTCCTCCTAAAGCTTCAACTTTTGTTCCGGAAGAAAATATTTTGTGTGGAAATACTTTGCTGTATGGCGCAACCTCTGGAGAAGTGTACATAAACGGACGTGTAGGGGAACGGTTTTGTGTTCGCAATTCTGGGGCTACGGCCGTAGTTGAAGGTGCGGGAGACCATTGCTGTGAGTACATGACGGGGGGACGTACAGTGGTTTTAGGATCGACCGGCCGTAATTTTGCTGCAGGTATGAGTGGTGGTATAGCTTATGTACTGGATGAAAAAGGAGATTTTGATTATTTCTGTAATATGGAAATGGTAGAGCTCTCTTTGATAGAAGACAGTGCGGATAATAAGGAATTGTACGGTTTAGTAACCAATCATTACAATTATACCGGAAGTCCTTTGGCAAAGCGTATTCTGGATAATTGGAGTGAGTATGTAAATAAGTTTATCAAAGTATTGCCTATTGAATATAAAAAAGTGTTGCATACTGAAAAGATGGAAGCTATCAACCGTAAAATAGCACAGGTAGAAAGGGATTATTAGATGTTCCGGCTGTTTTTAAATAAACGGTTAAGCATGTTTGGAAAAGAATTAAAATAATAAAAAGACTAATAACTGGAGCATACAAAAGTTTTCCGGTTTAAAAAAATACAGATATGGGAAATCCAAAAGCATTTTTAACTATACCTCGTAAAGAGGCTGGTTATAGACCTGTGAATGAACGAATATATGATTTCGGAGAGGTGGAGCAGACTTTGAATCGTGAAGATAGGAAGTTGCAGGCTTCACGTTGTATGGATTGCGGTGTGCCTTTTTGCCATTGGGCTTGTCCGTTAGGTAACCGTATGCCGGAATGGCAAGATTTGATTTATAAAGAAAAATGGCAGGAAGCTATTGATTTGCTTCATGAAACGAATAACTTCCCGGATTTTACCGGACGTATATGTCCGGCTTTGTGTGAGAAATCATGTGTCCTGGCTATGGATAATGCCGCTGTTACCATTCGTGAAAATGAAGTGGCTGTAACTGAAATTGCTTTTCGCGAGGGGATGATTAAGGCTAAACCACCTAAATCACGTACAGACAAAAGGATTGCGATTATCGGTTCCGGCCCTGCGGGACTGGCTGTGGCACAACAATTGAATAAAAAGGGGCATAATGTAACTGTTTTTGAAAAGAGTGAGGCGCCCGGCGGATTGTTGCGTTATGGAATTCCTAATTTCAAATTGAATAAAAATATTATTGACCGCAGGTTGGCTTTACTTAAAGAGGAGGGCATTGTTTTTAAGACAAATACGGAGATAGGTAAAGATATTTCCGGTAAGGATGTATTATCTTGTTATGACGCTGTTTGTCTTGCTGTAGGCTCTGGTCAGCCACGTGATTTGAATATTGAAGGGCGTGATTTGAAAGGAATTTATTTCGCTATGGATTACCTTTCTATGCAGAATAAACTTATTATGCATGAAGAGGTAACGGAAAGTCAATTGATTTCAGCGAAGGGGAAACATGTCCTGATAATTGGGGGCGGGGATACCGGTTCAGATTGTGTAGGTACGGCTATTCGCCAGAAAGCAAAGAGCGTTACTCAGATTGAAATTATGCCACAACCGCCTGTCGGTAAAAATCCGGCTACTCCATGGCCTGATTATCCGAATATCTTAAAAACCTCCAGTTCGCATGAAGAAGGTTGTACACGTCGTTGGAATTTGAGCTCTTTGGCATTTAAGGGCGAAAACGGTCATGTAAAAGAGGTCTTGGTAGAGGAAGTGGAGTGGATAAAAGATGAGAGTGGGCGAATGAAGATGAATGTTACCGGAAAGACAGAAATAATTAAGGCTGACCTGGTTTTCCTTTCTATGGGATTTGTACACCCTGTACATGAAGGTTTGCTGGATGAGTTGTGTGTCAAATATGATGCCCGTGGCAACGTGGAAACAGATCAAACAGGACAATCTTCTGTAGCGAAAGTTTTTGCTGCAGGTGATGCTGCTTCCGGGGCGAGTCTTGTAGTACGTGCCATTGCTTCCGGACGAAAAATAGCAGAGGATATTCATCAAGCATTATTGTAGGCTGGATCGTATGGTTTGATTTTAAAATCTGTCCATTTGTTAATATGAAAAATTGAATATAAACTGATGCTGCCTGTTGGGTGGTCATTATAAAAAGATAATTATTATGTGTGGAATAGTATGTGCTTTTGATCTTAAGCAACCGATGGAGGATTTGCGTCCTCAGGTTCTTAAAATGTCTAAACGGATACGCCATCGTGGGCCAGATTGGTCTGGGATATTCTCAGCTGAAAAAGCGATATTGGCTCACGAGCGTCTAGCGATAGTAGATCCGCAATCGGGGAAACAACCTCTTTACAGTAAAGATGGTAAGCTGGTTTTGGCTGTTAATGGTGAGATTTATAATCATCAGGATATCCGGAAACGCTTTGAAGGGAAATATGATTTTTTGACTCAGTCTGATTGTGAAGTTATTCTGGCATTATACCGGGAAAAAGGAAAGTCTTTTCTGGAAGATTTGAATGGAATATTTGCCTTTGCCCTTTATGATATAGAAAAGGATGTATATTTAATAGGACGAGACCATATGGGTATCATTCCGTTGTATCAGGGTTGGGATGTGCAGGGTACGTATTATGTGGCTTCAGAGTTGAAAGCGTTGGAGGGCTTTTGTTCAAAGATAGAAGAGTTTCTTCCCGGACAGTATCTTTATAGCCTGGAGGGAAGCCCTGCTAAGTGGTACACACGCGATTGGGAAGATTATGAAAATGTAAAGGATAATGAAACGGATATCCGTAAGTTAGGACAAGCGTTGGAGGCTGCAGTAGAACGTCAGCTTATGACGGATGTGCCATATGGGGTGTTGCTTTCCGGAGGATTGGATTCTTCCATTATTTCAGCTATCGCGAAAAAATTTGCAGCTAAACGGATTGAATCCGGTAATACCCAAGATGCCTGGTGGCCTCAGCTTCACTCGTTTGCTATTGGCTTGGAAGGTTCTCCTGATTTAAAAGCAGCGCAGAAAGTTGCTGATTATATTGGTTCGGTGCATCATGAAATTCATTTTACTATTCAGGAAGGACTGGATGCTCTGCGTGATGTGATATATCATATTGAGACTTATGATGTTACAACAGTTCGGGCAAGTACACCTATGTATCTTCTGGCACGTGTTATAAAATCTATGGGCATTAAGATGGTACTTTCCGGTGAAGGAGCGGATGAAATTTTCGGAGGTTACCTGTATTTTCATAAGGCTCCTAATGCTGAAGAATTTCATAAAGAAACAGTTCGTAAATTGAATAAATTGCATCAATATGATTGTTTACGGGCTAATAAATCTTTGGCAGCATGGGGTGTTGAAGGACGTGTTCCTTTTTTAGATAAAGATTTTCTGGATACGGCCATGCGGATAAACCCGAAAGATAAACTGGCCGGAAAAGATCGGATGGAAAAATGGGTATTGCGGAAAGCCTTTGAAGAATATCTGCCGGAAAGTGTAACTTGGCGTCAAAAAGAGCAGTTCTCTGATGGGGTAGGTTATAGTTGGATTGATACTTTGCGTGATATGACTTCGCAAATGGTGACAGATGAACAAATGTTTGCTGTAAAGGAACGTTTCCCTGTTAATCCTCCGCAGAATAAGGAAGAGTACTATTATCGTTGTATTTATAGTGAATTATTCCCTTCTGACTCCGCAGCCAGATGCGTGCCTTCCGTTCCTTCCGTGGCATGCAGTACACCAATAGCTCTGGAATGGGATGAGGCTTTCAAAAAAATGAATGAGCCTTCCGGACGGGCTGTGAAAAATGTTCATGAACAGGGATATAAATAAAGTTAGTTTTTGTTATGTGTGTATGTCCGTTTTTTATAAATCTTTAATTGGCGGATGCGTTTTAGGGTAACTTGCCTTAAAACTAAAAATAAAAGCTCTGATTCATATCAGAGCTTTTATTTTTAGTCAGGAATTTTATTGATTAGTTTTACCTTTACTTTGTTGTAGCTAATTTCAGGTTCCCCTTCGGTTTCCTCAGATTGATTCTCATCGTCGTTTTTAGCTGTGACATTGATGAAGCGATGAGTCCCGTCTTTCTGAAATACTCCGTTTTTCTCTATTTCTCCAGATAAATTGTAAAAGGAATATGCCACGTTACTGCTGCTTTTGTTACTTAATAAATGGTAACCGGCTGTAGATTTGCTTTCTTCATTATCATAGTCCGGGGCAGAACCGGTTTCATTAGAAAAGTACCAACGTTGGGATTTGAAACAAGTATCAGTTGCATATATTTCAATATATCCTTTATCGCTACTTGTAAGGTCAGCTAATTCGGAAGTAAAATCATAAATGATTTTTTGCTCTGTGGATTTGGCATAATTCAGTACCATTTTCATATTTGCTGAGTCCTGGGCATCTTTTTGTATTGTATAACTGATTTCCTGCGGTATTTTTCCTTTTCCGGAAAATTCGGCTCCCAATATGGTGAATGATTGGATTACGGAATCGGCGATGGCTTGAAATTTAGAATCGATAATCGGTTCAATGGATGGTGTCAGGATACTCATTTTATAATAGTTGGCATCCGGCTGACCGTCTGATGTGACTTCAAAAGTCAGGGTCAACTCTTTATTCTCTTTTTTAGGTATATATGAAAACCGGAATGGAGCTGTTTGGATGTTCTCTTTAAATGTAAAATATCCTGTATTGTTTTCTGGGTATGAAAGAAAGTTTTCAAGATTGTGCCAGATAAATTCTACGGAGTCATTGGCAGAAGAATATACCCGAAGTTCTTTTAGGTTATTGGTAATGCCATATATGTTGGAATGAATAATAATAGTGTCACCGGTGTCAATATTATCAAGTACATATACTTTATTATTCTTTTTAAGTTGCAATGTGTCGCCCTTTTGATTTTTTATCCCTCCGTCCGGAATAAAAACAGACGGTGACGACGTTAATGGCTCGTTTTTATTGCAACAAGTAAATACAAAAGAAAAAAGTACAAGCATTAATACCGGATATGAAAAAACTTGCTTCACGTTGATTGCTTTTAATTATTTATTGTCTTTTCTAAAGAGGGTTTGATCGGAGTTTTTAATCTTTCTACAAAAGTATGGGTTTTAGTGGCATTTGACACTGCTTTAAAAAATATTGTTGCATCATTACTCTCGGCTAAAGCTATATAGTCAAAAATGAAATATAACCCCGAATGTGTGCCGTCCATTTTAAATATTCCTTTTTCATAGTCCGATGTACTTAAAAAAAGAGAGTTAAGTTTTGCTTTTTCCGGCCAAATGAATTTAATACAGTTGCTATCGGAAGAATATATTTGTAATTCTACTAAATTGTTGTGTACGCCGCTTATATAAGTAATAAAGGTTATTGTATCGCCTACCGTGATTGTGTCCAGTACGCTTTGCCCGTTTATGCTGTAAATATTAAGCGGTTGCTCGGGATCTTTATATACAGTCCCGTAAGGTAGGCTGATGAAAGGAAAATTTTCTATCGGTTCATTATCACATCCGGTCAATACAAAACCGAACAGAATAAGTAAGGAATAGATCATTTTTTTCATAATCAGGATTTTATTTCTGATTGATTAAGATAAAGTGTGTAATACAAACCAATACATAAAAAGAAATGAAATCCTTTTTATGTATTGGTTTAATGCGGATTGGTTTAGAATGGTATTACC
Source organism: Bacteroidota bacterium (assembly GCA_023391625.1). Lineage (GTDB taxonomy): Bacteria > Bacteroidota > Bacteroidia > Bacteroidales > Paludibacteraceae > QVMH01. Next base: position 197,856 of record JAEWAN010000034.1, read on the forward strand.
ATACAAATGCCACCCGGAAATTTAAATTTCCCGGTCTGTCTTCCCTGAAGTCAGAGTTCTTTACATAAAAGCATATGGATTCCACTCCATAGTCATATTCGATGGTTTGAAACCATATATTGCCTTGTGAGTCTTCGTTGTTAATGATGTAAGGCAGTGGTTTTTGCAAGGTGTAGTTGTTTTCAGCAACTTCCAGGTAAGCCACTATCACGCCGTCATTATAAATATAATCGTCTATTTCAAATTCATCGAAGACATATTGATAGTATAGAAACAGTCCATTGGAATCTGTGATCCTTTCCCAATCGTTAGAGTTGATAGTATAATCCAAAATCAGTTTGCCTACGTTACCATCTTCTCCCGGAACTCCCTGAGGTCCTCGTGGCCCTTCTGGTCCCATCGGACCGGTACAGGAAAAAGACAATAGGATAATACTTAAAAAGAGCAGTACCTTTTTCATACGATAATTTATTTGATTTAATTTTAAATTTTTATCTATTGATTTACAGCAAACATCGTGCCTTTGTTTTTGTTCAACAAAGATACTTTAATTTTCCGTTTTTGAACACTCAATAATTGTTTTGCTATTGTTTGTTAAAGTACAGGCAAATAAATAACACGTACCGCCGTCAGATAGTTTTAATTTTTTCTTCAATTCTTCTGCTTTTAACGGAAAGTTCCGTACGGCTACATTAGCCTGAATGGTTTGTTCCGCTTGTTTTTTCCACTCCTTACCTGAATAGCCCCAAGTCCCTTTTACTCTGAATATTCTTCCTGGAAAATCTGGTATTCGGATATCGGATGTGTATAAATGTGTGTGCGGATGCAATTTTGATATGTTAAACCGTTGGGCTATCAATTTGAATGCGCCTCCTTTCATAATAGCGGCATTCGGTTCATATAGATATTGTTTTATTTCAGAAGTATAAGTCTGGTCGATATTTTCATCGCCAATGTGGTAAGAAAAAGCTTGTGTCTCTCCGTTCTTTAAAAAATTGACTGTATGCACTGATATTTGGTTTACTTTTTCTCGTTTTAATACCAGTAAGGTTTCTTTACATTCATTTTCCACAGCCAGAATATGGATTTCTGCGATAGCCGGAATATCATTTATTGCTGATGATATGTCCAGCATTGGTGATAATTTGATAAGGACAAAAGGTGCTTTTCCCAGTAGTTGGTCAGCTAAGGTAACTACATTAGGTTCGCAATCGGAAAGTAAAACCAGTTTTTTCCCGGAATTATCTCTTCGTGCAGGATCCAGGTAAATGGAATCGATTGCAGGTATTTCTGCCAAATATTTTTCTGCCGTAGAATTGACAACCTTAATGTGGTTCGCTTTCAGAACTGCGAAATTGTGTTCGGCCAGTTGGCATAGTTCCGTTTGTCTTTCCACATAAACAGCTTCTTTAAAGTTTTGGGAGATGAAGTAAGTGTCCACTCCCATGCCTCCGGTAAGGTCGGCAAAAGAATGGCCCATACACAAAGAAGCTTTGTAATAGGCAGTAGTTTCTGATGATGCTTGTTCTAATGACAAACGTACCGGATAGAGTATATCTTCATTTTGGTAAAAGAAAGGAACTTTATGCCTTATTTTCTGGCGCCCGGTGATCTGCCGTAAGGCTAAATCCATGTTTATATCAGGATAACGTCTGGCTTGTAATGCCAGTTGACGGACGTCATCCTGTAAGTGTTCCGTTATAAATTGTTTGGTGAGCAGATCCATGGACTTTTTTCTAATTATATGGCAAAAATACGGTAAAAATTATATTTTGCAATTAAAGGGGGACGTTTGAAATACATATTTATAATATTAAATCCTCTCTTATATTAGAGCGTTTGTAGGAGTTTGGCAGACTTAGTAACATCCTATTATTAATATTCTTATTTTAATAGCTTCGGGATAAGGCCTGGATTTTTGTTAGAAGTGATTATTTTAATTTATGCCTGTATTCCAATGGTGTTATTCCCGTGTATTTTTTGAAGAGACGATTGAAATAAGAGATGTTGTCAAAAGAAAGATTATATGCAATGTCTTTTATTGAACAGTTTTTTGTAAGTATCATCAGTTGTGATTTTTCTATTTTTTTGCGGTTGATGTATTGGGTTGGGGTCATTTTTATTTCTTTTTTGAAAAGCCTGATGAAATGATCCTTAGATAAATGGCAGGTATCTGATAACTCCTTTATACTTATGTTCCGGTCTATATTATTACGGATGTAACGAAGCGTATCCTGTATCCGGTTATCGGTAATTTTATATTTATCAGAAGCGAGGGCCAGAAAACGGGATAATAATTGAAAAAGGATGCCTTTTGTTTCCAGTTGATTATAGATAGGGTTATTGATGTGAAGATGAATGTTCTGCATTAGTGTGGAAGAGTTATCGTAATCGGAAGGGTCATATTCCTTTAATTCCCTGCCGGGATTTATTTCATATAACCGGTTAATAAGCAAGACATCCAAATGTTCGGCATTAAGTTCTTCCGGAAAGATAAAGTCTTCAAGTATTCTGTTATTGGATAGCGGATTTTCATATATATGCATGTAATAAAGAGCAAAGTGGTTGTTGCATTCGTAACTATGCAGGGTGAAAGGCGGTATCATATACAAATGTCCCGGACTTAGTTCCTGTACGTGCGTGGGCAAATGCAGCCTGGCTTTGCCCTCTTTGATGAGGTATATTCTGGCAAAAGGGCTGTTTACATTTTTGTAGTTCCAGTCGGCATGGTGTACGGCATAGCCGATGTTCAGTAGCATTAAATCAAGAAGTTCTTTCTCTTTTGTCATGTTTTGTATTAGGTTTTATCCTCGAAAGTACTAATAAATATCGATATTATACTATTTTTTGTATGAATTATATTATAATTTCTTATCTGAAAGAACGTAATATTGCAAAAAATATGTCATTTGTTTTTAAACGCTAATATTATGAATACTAAAATCATTATTAAAGCCGGAATTATTGCCTTTATTCTTTTCCTATGGGTAGCTTGTGGAAAAAAAACTTCATCCATAGACACCCCTCCTTATATGTACCATATTAGTGATAATGCTGAGCCTATGAAAGAGGGTAAGTTTGAACCTACATGGGAGTCGTTACAGCAATATGAAGTGCCGGAGTGGTTTTGTGATGCAAAATTCGGCATGTGGACTCACTGGGGGCCTCAATGTCAGCCGGAAAGGGGCGATTGGTATGCCAGAGGAATGTATGATGAGGGTTCCTGGCAATATAAGGCCCATATAGAACAGTATGGACATCCTTCCGTATTCGGATTTAAAGATGTAATCAACGTGTGGAAAGCTGAAAAATGGGATCCGGAGAAAATAGTGGAGCTGTATAAAAAGGCAGGTGCCAGATACTTTGTAGCTATGGCTAATCATCATGACAATATGGACTTATGGGATAGTAAGTATCAGCCTTGGAATTCTGTTAATATGGGACCTGGCAGGGATATAATTGGGGAATATGAGAAGGCTGCCCGTGCTAACGGTCTTCCTTTTGGAGTTTCCTTTCATGCCGCCCATGCCTGGTTGTTTTATGAGCCGGCCCAGTCAGCCGATACGTCAGGAGAATTAAAAGGAGTTCCTTATGATGGAAAAGTGACTAAAGAAGATGGCGTCGGTACTTGGTGGGAAGGATATGATCCGCAGGATTTGTATGCGCAAAATCATGCAGTCAGTCCGGAAAAGAATATTTCTAAAAACTGGCATTGGACTAATAAAGAGGGTACGGTGTTTCCGGACAGTCAATATGTGGAAAACATACATAACCGGATTTTCGACTTGATAAATAAGTACAAACCGGATTTATTGTATTTCGATGATACGGTATTGCCTTTGTATCCGATTAGTGACGGTAGTTTAAAAACTGCAGCCCATTTGTATAACTCATCAATGGAGTGGAACGGGGGAGAAAACAAGGCGGTGATAACCGGTAAGGTTCTGACGGAAGATTATCAGAAAAAGGCAATGGTTTGGGATATTGAAAAAGGAACTCCCAATAGCATTCAGGAGAATCCCTGGCAGGTATGCACATGTATCGGTAGTTGGCATTATGAGATTGGGGTATATAATGATAACCGTTATAAAAGTGCAGAGTCTGTGATCCGTCAATTAGTAGACGTTGTCAGTAAAAATGGCAACTTATTATTGAATATCCCGATGAAAGGTGACGGTTCTTTTGATGAAAAAGCATTGGCTATTGTAGATAACATCGGTAAATGGATGGATATAAACGGAGAAGGCATATATGCCACCAGACCGTGGAGAGTGTTTGGCGAAGGACCGGACGCTGAAACTGTAATTAATCTGGACGCACAAGGATTCAATGAAGGTCGCATTAATAATTTTACGGAAAAAGATGTTCGCTATACCTCTAAAAAAGATATTGTTTATGCTTTTGTGATGGGGTATAATCAAGAACCTTTTACTTTGAAATCGTTCACCCGAAAGGATAAAGTAAAATCAGTTACAGCACTGGGAACAACAGAAAAAATAAAATGGAGTTTGAATGAAGAAGGCCTGGAAATACAGCCGTTTGAAACTGATTTACTGCCTATTGCTCCTGTATGTTATAAAATAGTGTTGAAATAAAAAATTAGAGTTGAAAAAATCAAGGTTAATTGCAATATTATTTAAGAAAAAGACTTGTTGAACAAAATAAAATTCTTAAATTTGCACCCTCGTTTCGAATAAGGTATTATAAAGAAGCAATGCCACAGCGGCAACTCACCTTACCGATATAATTTAAAATTGTTTTATTAAATGTACGCAATTGTAGAGATTTTAGGACAACAGTTTAAGGTGGAAGCCGGAAAAAAACTGTATATCCATCGCATGGAAGAAGCCGAAAGAGGCTCGAAAGTAGAATTTGAAAAAGTTTTGCTTGTTGATAACGAAGGCAATGTAACTGTAGGTGCTCCTGTAGTAGAAGGCGCTAAAGTTGTTTGCGAAGTAGTATCACACGTAAGAGGTGAAAAAGTTCTTGTATTCCACAAGAAACGTCGTAAAGGACACCGTAAATTAAACGGTCACCGTCAGGATTTAACTGAAGTAGTAGTAAAAGAAATTGTAGCTTAACCGAATAAAATTTAGAAAAAATGGCACATAAGAAAGGTGTTGGTAGCTCGAAGAACGGTCGTGAATCGGAAAGTAAACGACTAGGAGTAAAGATTTATGGCGGTCAATTTGCAAAAGCAGGTAATATTATCGTTCGCCAGCGTGGTACAGTTCACCATCCGGGTCAAAACATCGGAATGGGAAAAGACCATACTTTGTTTGCATTAATTGACGGAACTGTAGAATTCAGAAAAAGAAAAGACAATAGGTCTTATGTTTCTGTAAAACCTACCGAAGCTAACTAATAATAAAACGCTTCGTAACAGAATACGAAATCTCCTGTCGTTTTACCAAGGGGTAAAATTGCGGGAGATTTCTTGTTTAACCGGTTTCTTCTTTTTAATCAATCTTATATAGAAAATATGCTTACACTGAAATATATAACCGAGAATACAGAAGATGTAATCAATCGTCTGGCTAAAAAACATTTTGACGGAACTGCTATTATAGCACAGGTAATTGAATTGGATAATTTGCGTAAAAGCACTCAGGCGCAGGTTGATGCTGCTTCTGCGGAAATGAATAAGTTATCCAAGGAGATAGGTCTGCTTTTTAAAGAAGGAAAGCAGGAAGAGGCCAATCAGGCCAAAGCTAAAACAGCAGATTTAAAGGAAACTATCAAAACCTTGGGAGAACAGCAGAGTGATGTGGAACAGAAATTGCATGAATTGTTGGTTTTGATTCCTAATTTACCTCATGAATCTGTTCCGGAAGGAAAACATGCAGAAGACAATGTGGTGGAAAAAACAGGCGGGGTAGTTCCTGAATTTAGTTTTGAAGCGCTTCCTCACTGGGAATTGGCAAAAAAATATGATCTGATTGATTTTGAATTAGGTGTAAAGATAACAGGAGCCGGATTCCCTGTCTATAAGGGAAAAGGAGCTCGTTTGCAAAGGGCTTTAATCAGTTTCTTTTTGGATAATGCCCGTGAAGCCGGATACCTGGAAATACAACCTCCATACGTGGTGAATGCTGCTTCCGGATACGGTACGGGACAATTGCCTGATAAGGAAGGACAAATGTATCATTGCAATGAGGATGATTTGTATCTTATTCCTACGGCAGAAGTTCCGGTAACCAATATATACCGGGATGTTATTCTGAATGAAAATGATTTACCTATAAAAAACACAGCTTATTCGGCTTGTTTCCGTCGTGAAGCCGGTTCGTACGGTAAAGATGTACGTGGATTGAATCGTTTGCATCAGTTTGATAAGGTAGAGATTGTTCGTATAGATACTCCGGAACATTCTTATGAATCACTGAAAGAGATGGTTGATTATGTACAGACCTTGGTTGATAAACTGGAACTTCCTTGGCGTATCCTGCGTTTGTGCGGGGGAGATATGAGTTTTACTTCTGCTCTGACATTTGACTTTGAAGTTTTCTCTGCAGCTCAACAACGTTGGTTGGAGGTTAGTTCTGTATCTAATTTTGAAAGCTATCAGGCTAACCGTTTGAAATGCCGTTATAAAGGAAACGACAAGAAAACACAGCTTTGCCATACATTGAATGGTAGTGCGTTGGCATTGCCTCGTATCGTTGCTGCTTTACTGGAAAATAATCAGACTCCGGAAGGTATTCGTATACCTAAGGCTTTAGTGCCTTATATCGGTTTTGATTTTATAGACTAATTTTATATTAAATATTCAGGAAAGTCCGGTGATTGTTTTTTGACCACCGGACTTTTTTATTGTGCATATTTTTAGTCGGTTTTTCTTCAATTGCGTTTATCATCTGCGAGTGGAGATAAACAATTCTATTCCTTTATTTGTTCCCTTAAAATAAAGATTTGATTTTAAAAAACTTAAACAATTAGTGAAAAATGGCTGTATCTGATTTTGTAATGAATAGAAAAGGGGTATTGGGTTTTCTGCATATTATCATACTTCTTTTATCTCTTTTTCTGGTAATCAGTATTTCGGTTGATACGTTCAGGAATATCCAGTTTTATACGGAAACTTGGTATCTGAAGATTCAGTTATGGATATGTTTGTTTTTTCTTTTTGACTTTTTCTTGGAGCTATTTCTGTCTAAAAACAAATGGCGCTATTTCTGGACTCATTTTACCTTCTTACTTGTTTCCATACCTTATCTGAATATAATTAGCTTTTTTAATATTGAATTTTCCCCAGAGGTAACTTATTTCCTTCGTTTTATCCCGTTGGTTCGGGGTGGCTATGCGTTGGTTATTGTAGTAGGGTGGATGTCATATAATAGGGCAGCGGGATTATTTATTTCTTACACCATGATGTTGCTTGCCACGGTTTATTTTTCCAGCCTTATATTTTATGTCCTTGAGCACAGCCGGAATGAACTCGTAACTAATTACTGGGACGCTTTATGGTGGGCTTTTATGGATGTTACTACCGTAGGTTCAAATATTGTAGCGGTAACGCCAACAGGGAAAATACTTTCCGTATTACTAGCAGCCCTTGGAATGATGATGTTTCCTATCTTTACCGTGTATGTGACCAGCCTCGTTCAGCGGGCAAACAAGGAAAAGGAAGCTTATTATGCAAAGCTTAATGAAGCAAAAGGATATTCTGCTGTTATAAATCAGGCAGTTCCGGACTCTGAAAATATAGTTGAAAATGATTCCCCGACTACAAATTAGACAAGGCAGTAGTCATTGGAATCATAGTTTGAATACAGCCTATTCTTTATTTTTCCGGAATCTGTGATAAAACAGCTACCAAGTAGTTCCAGAAGTTCTCTACGGATTTAATGTTGACTTTTTCGTCCGGAGAGTGGGGATGCACTATAGTGGGACCGCATGAAATCATGTCCAGGTTGGGGTAGTGACTTCCGATGATACCGCACTCCAGTCCCGCATGGATAATCATAACTTTTGCTTCTTTTCCGAACATATTGAAGTATGTATTCTTCATTGTTTGGAGTATAGAAGAATGGATGTTGGGCGACCAACCGGGATAGCTTCCGGAAAATTCAACTTTTGCTCCGGCCAAAGTGAAAACGCTCTCTACCATTGAGCCCAGTTCTTCTTTACGTGACTCCACGGAGCTGCGAAGGAGTATGCTAATCTTTATTGTATCTCTATTCGATTTGACTATAGCTATATTTCCTGATGTTTCTACCACGTCTGGTACTTCCGGAGTATAACGAAACACTCCATTGGGACAAGCAGTTACACCGTTGATTAAGTCGTCTTGTATTTCTTCGGGAATTAATCCGGACGGCAAATCAACTTCTTCAATATCCAGAATAATATTATCTTCTACCGTTTTAAATTCTTCTTTATATAGATTGCGGTATTCTTCTATCAGGTCAATCATATCCTGTACACCGTCTTCCGGAACGGTGACAACAGCAAAAGCTTCCCTTGGAATGGCGTTACGCAGACTACCTCCGTCAACGGAAGCCAGTCGGGCTTCATATTCAGCCACAGCTGTTTTCAGTAAGCGGAACAGGAGTTTATTCGCGTTGGCTCGTTGCAGGTTGATGTCTATTCCTGAGTGTCCGCCTTTTAATCCGGTTAGTGAAATTTTTAATGCAATATCTCCTTCTGGTACAGGAACTTCTTTGTAACGGAAGGTAATATCAGCATCCAATCCTCCGGCACAACCTATGCATAGTTCTCCTTCTTCTTCAGAATCAAGGTTTATTAGAATATCTCCTTTTAAAAATCCGGGTTGGAGTCCGAAAGCCCCGTACATTCCCGTTTCTTCATCTGCCGTGATAAGTACTTCCAGTGCGGGATGTGGATGAGTAGACTGAAGTATTGCCATTGCTGTAGCTACTCCTATACCGTTATCCGCACCTAAAGTTGTGTCTTGAGCTTTAACCCATTCACCATCTATATAAGCATTGATAGGATCTTTTTCAAAATCATGAATTACATGGCTGTTTTTTTGTGGAACCATGTCCATATGTGCCTGTAGTATTACAGTTTTACGATTTTCCATTCCCGGAGTGGCAGGTTTTCGTATTAGCACATTCCCCGCTGTGTCACGCAAGGTTTCAAGCCCAAGGGATTTTCCGAACTTTTCAAGAAAAAGACCGATTTCTTCTTTTTTACCGGATGGTCGCGGTACACGAGTCAGGCTATAGAAATTTTCCCATAATGTTTTGGGGTTTAATTGTTGTATATCGGTAATTTTCATATTCTTAATTGTTACGGATTTTGTAAAATTATTTTATTTTGTGTAAGTCAAATTATATGGTTGAAAACTGGTAACTCTAACTTGATTACATATTGCTCTCTGAATCTTCGTCAGATATTTCCAGGTAATTTACATAGTTAGGCAGCGCTTTGGTAAATATGCTTACGGCTTCTTTTAGAGTTGTGTAACTTTCTCCTCCGGCTGCGTTCAGATGTCCACCTCCATTAAAAATTTCAGCTGCAAATTTGTTGGCGGGGAAAGTGCCCTGTGAGCGGAATGAAATTTTTATTTTATCGGTGTCTTCACGCATTAAAACCGAAAATATAACTCCGTCGATAGAAAGCGGAACATTCACAATTCCCTCCGTATCGCCCGGTTTATAGTCAAATCGCTCCAGTTCGTCCTGAGTGATTGTGATTAATGCCGCTTTGTTATTGGGGAATAATTTCATTTTGCGATATATCGCAAAAGCATTCAGCTTGGTTCTGCCAAGAGAGTTATTATTGAATACTTTGCGGTAAATATCGTCTTTATCCACTCCCAGTTTTATCAGTTCGGCAACAATGGTATATATTTCCGGATGATTGGAGTTGTATGCAAATCCTCCGGTATCTGTCATCATACCTGTAAGGATACATTGCCCGCATTCCAGGCTGATATGTTCAAAATGTCCCATTCGGCATATAGTGCGGAATATCAGTTCACTGGTAGATGATATTTCCGGATAGGATATGATAATCTGGGCAAAATTTTCAGGAAATAAATGGTGATCTATCAGTATCTTGGGAGCTTTGGTATTTACCACCGCTTTTTCCATTTTTTCCAGACGTTTAGTCGTGTTAAAATCTAACGCAAATATAAGGTCAGCAGCTTCTAAAACCTCCTGAGCCTGCGCTTTGGCATGTTCGTATACAATGATATTTTTTGCACCAGGCATCCATGACAGGAAACCTGGAAATGCTGTGGGGACAATTATGTTAGTTTCCTTCCCCAGCCCTTCTAAATAATGCCACAAAGCCAGTGAAGAACCAATAGCATCCCCATCGGGACCTACGTGGCTTACAATAGCAATTTTTTCTTTTATGTTTATAGCTTCACGTACTCTGCTGATCAGATCTTCTGCAATGATTTTTGATAACATGTGCCTTGGGGTTATTTAGTTGATGAATAGTATGTATTGATATACGTAGATTTTATTAGTACTTCTAATGCAAATATAATAAAATTTGCCAAGACAAGAACAGAATACCAAGAATCAAGTAATGACTTTATAAAATGGATATGTTTGTTTATGGAACTGTGATACGGATTACACAAAAAGAATATAAGCGCTTGTTGAGAGCTTACAACAGATATTAGGCTTCCGCTATGGAAATAAAATGCTTTACGGAATGTTGAGAATGAAAGGGCCTTGTTCTCGTATGTCGTGAAAATGAATATTGTTTTCGCGGCAATATGACCGGATGTTATTTATGTACCAGGGGGCTATGCTTTTGTCTGCAATAATGGTATCTGCCTTGATAAATCCGGATATTTTATTTATGTCCGGTTTTATGCGATTCCCGATAATCAGATAGTTTATACGGGTGGGATGGGTGCTGTTGGAAAACTCAGTTTGCATTTTTTCCGGTAGGATCAATATCTTTTTCCCATGAAAAGAAAGAAAGTCTCCTTGAATATGTTTTGTGCTTAGAATATCAATAGGAGGTTTTATTTTATTTTTATTCCAATGCCGGGAAGCAATACGGGTTAAATCTTCAGGATTTGTGCTGTATATATAATTTTGCCTGCCGTTTTGGAAACTGATGTGGGTTTCTCTGTTGCTTTCGTATACGGTGATTGCTTTGGTAACAGACGTTTGGTATGACGTGTATGCACTTATACTTAGAATGAGCAAGAGGCAGAGTAGTCCGTTAAAAAGGGTGTAAAATTTTTTTCGGTGAAAGTAGCCAGCGAAAAAGATGATAGCGAAAAATGCCAATAAAACTTGTATCTGATTGAAAGCAATTGTGGAAACAGCTCCGGGTAATTGTTCTATTTGTTCTGTGATAGTGTTTAGTAACCAGAGCAGCTTTTGTAAGATAAAGGCGAAGAAGGCAGCTAAATATGGAATGTATGAGAAAATAATCAGTGCAATAGCCAGATATATAATAAAGGTTACTAAAGGAATGGCAAATAGATTGGTTATAAGGAAATAATTAGGAAAAGACTGAAAATAATACAATATGAGCGGAGCAGTACCTAATTGTGCCGCAATAGAAACGGCTGTCAGGTTCCACACCCGGTTCCATATTTTGTTCTGGAAGATAAATAGGGCTGCTATGCGGGGTTGAAAATATACAATGCTTACAACTGCCATATAGCTTAACTGAAATCCGACATTAAATAAAAGGTTGGGATTTATTAAAAGCATTATGAAGGCAGATAAACAAATGGTGTTATATATCTGTGGATTCCGGTTGGATATTGTGCCTATAGCTACGAATGAAAACATAAGGGTGGCACGCATGGTGGAGGGTGCAAGTCCGGTAATAAAAGCATATCCCCACAGAAACAGGATGATTAAAATTGTTTTTAATATGTTTTGTTTGTCTGATTTCAGAAAACTTAAAAGAAAAGTCAGGATTACGTAAATAATGCCGACATGCAAGCCGCTAACGGCCAAGATATGGGCTATCCCTGCATTATTGTAACTTTCCCTTAAATCGGTGGGTATATCGTCGGTATAACCTAATGTAAGGGCGCTTAGTACGGCAAATTCATTGCCGGTAATTCCCGCCTGATGGTATCTGTCGAGTAAAATATTTCTGTATTTTCCGGCATAACGTGTCAGAGAGAATTTATTATCGTATTCCGTGATTTCCCAGTCGGAAGTACGAAGGTAGGCACTGCCTTGGGCTCCCTGTGCTTGTAAATAGGCTTTGAAATCAAAAGATTCCGGATTCCTGTCTTTCCGAGGGGTACGGAAAGATGTATTTACCACTAATTTATCACCGGATAACAATGTAGCTGCAAGGCTGTCTTTTTGTAAGTAAACATATACATTTCCGGAAGAGCTGCTTTCTTTTTCGTTGGTATAACGTTTTAGAACACGTGCTTTGCATGCAAATGATCGTGATTTAGCGATAGGGTTTTCCGTTAGTTCTATTAGAAATAAGTCTTTTTGGTCTGGATGGGTCAGCCGGCTTTTGGTATCCGATGTATATGAAAGGAAGTAGGAGAGTAGTGTGAAGAAGATGAAATATCCGCATCCGGAAAACCAACGGTTTTTGTAGGATGAAAACCGGGTAATGTGGGAGAGAATAATCAATATCAGGGATACAACCAGTGGAATGGATAACACCCAAAGAGGAAACTTCCAATATTGAAATAGGAGAATTCCTGCGATTACCGGAAGCAACAAACGGAAAAAAGGGGTTCGTTGCAGGAAAAGCATATTTATATATTTTTCATAGTCCGGATTGTTTCTATCGGATCTTTTGAATTGAATACAGCACTACCGGCTACAGCTACATCTGCTCCGTTGTCGAATACTGATTTTATATTATTTAAATTTACTCCTCCGTCCACTTCGATAAGACAATTCGGATTTTTTTCATTAATAATGTTTTTGAGTTCTTTTATGCGGTCATAACTGGCTTCAATGAATTTTTGCCCGCCATAACCGGCAAATACGCTCATCAGTAATACCATGTCTACTTTATCTACATATTTTTCCAGCACTCGCACGGGTAAATCCGGATTAATGGTAATAGCCGGGCGCATGCCATGTTCTCTGATCATATCTATGACTTTTTCCGGTTCGTTGGTTGTTTCATAGTGGAATGTAAGTATATCGGCACCGCTTTTAGCGAACCGTTCTACATATTGTTCCGGGTTACTGATCATTATATGAACATCCAATAGCTTGGTACAGTGTCTTTTGACAGCTTCTATAATAGGAAATCCAAATGAGATGTTAGGCACAAAAACGCCATCCATAATATCAATGTGCAGCCAATCCGCTTCACTTTTATTTATCATTTCACATACAGATTGTAAATTACTGAAGTCTGCTGACAATATGGATGGTGATATTATACGTTTCATCTCTTGAATATCTTAAAAAATGTTTAGTTTTTTATCCCAGTTAATATGTATAATGTTGTTATACTGTGTTTTATGAATAGGGAACCTATGCTCTCTATTTTTTGCAATGTTCGTTAATTTTTGGCAGATATGCAAGTATTTGTTTTTTATTGTTTTGTAATAATTTCATATGTGAGTAACTTTGTGAAAAATTAGAGCTAAGGTTGATGAATAAAGTATACCGTATAACCCATATCGAAGACAAATTCTATCTGGAATTTCACAATTTGTATTCAGTTTCTTTCCCTGTTTTTGAGTTGCGTGACAAGCAGCAACAGATAGAGGCGTTGAACAATGAAAAATATCATTTGGATTGTTTCCTGGATGAATCAGGAGAGAATCTGGAGGCTTTTATAGCATATTGGAGTTTTGATGATTATATTTATATTGAACATCTGGCTGTGAATGTGAATTTACGGGGAAAGAATATCGGATCAACAATTCTGAGCCGTTTCTTGAAATCTACATCTAAAAAAGTCATACTGGAAATAGATCCTCTGGTTGACGAAATTTCAAAAAAGAGATATGGCTTTTATCGTAAACTGGGATTCGTTGTCAATGAATATGAACATTTTCATCCGGCTTATAACCAAGCTTATAGGCCTCATAAATTGCTGGTTCTTTCATATCCTGTACAGATACAGGCAGACCGTTATCATGTGTTTTATGATGATTTATGCCGGGTCGTAATGTCCGGAGATAATTTACATTAATGGGGCGAAAAGCCTCATGAAAGATTCCAGCATCTTTTTCCATGCTGGGCGTTTTTCAAATTCCTCCAATAGAATTTCTTTGCAGCCTTGCAGGTCTTCCATGAAAATGGCTTTGTTTTCCAGAGCTATGTTGGGATCATACATATAACAATTCAGTTCAAAGCTGGCTTCAAAACTACGGAAGTCCATATTGGTGGAACCAATCATTGAAACATAGTCGTCGGACACGATTGTTTTTGCATGGATAAACTTTGTCTGATGTTCATATATACGCATTCCGGCAGCCAGCAAGCCTTCGTAATACGAACGTGCAGCTGGGTCTACATAGGGGGAGTCTGATGTTTTGGATACCATTAGCCTTACGTCTATGCCGGATAATACGGCCGACTGTAAGGCCTGCAGTAATGATTCGGTAGGGAGGAAATAAGGGGTTTGTATGTATATGTAACGTTTACTTTCAATAATCATTCTTATTATTGTCTGTAAAAGGTTGTGATAGGGGAGGTCTGGTCCTCCGGAAACAATCTGCATGAGATTGTCTGAATAAATTTTTGCCGGTGGAAAATAGTTTGCATAATCGGTAATATCCGATTCTCCTGAAGAATACCAGTCTGTTATGAAATTGGCTTGCAGTCCATATACCCCTTGTCCTTTTATGCGTAAATGAGTATCCCGCCAATGTGGATCTTTGGCATACACGTTACCTATATTCATTCCCCCGACATAGCCTATTTCTCCGTCGATGATTACCACCTTTCGGTGGTTCCGGTAGTTGATTGTCCTTCTGATTCTGGGCAATGATATTTTTAAAAAAGGACATACTTTCACGCCACTTTTCTCCATTTCAAGATAAAATTTAGCCGGAACGGTTATATTGGCTATATTTTCATATATGAAACGCACTTCAACGCCTTCAGCCGCTTTTTCCATCAGGATTTTCTTTATTTCCTTACCGGTTTCGTCTTTGTTAAAGAGAAAATATTCCATATGGATGTGATGCCGGGCATTTTTGAGATCCTGAATCAAAGCATTAAACTTTTGTTCACCTCTATTCATGATTTCTATATCGCTGCCATACAACACCCAGCCGTTTTCACTTTGTAAAGCCAGATTCATCAGGTTATGATAGGATTCAGGGACTTTTTGCGTATTGTTTTTAATGGACTTTAGGGAAGGTAATTGGAAGTCCACCGTTTTATGCCTTTTTTTGAAATATTTTTTTCGTTGTGTATCTTGTCCTAATACGTAATAGAGAATAAGGCCCAATACCGGAATGAAGTTAAGAATCAATACCCACGCCAATGTTTTGATGGGATTTTGGTTTTCTGTAATGACAACAATAATGGTTCCTAAAACCGTCAGGACATACGCTATATAGATGATTGATCTTATAACTGAAATTGGTTCCACTGATAGTTGGATTAATAGATACATACTTTGTATCGCAAAAATAATGGATATTAGTAATAAAGAGTAACTTTGATCGTTCTTTTTATTTATTTTTCAAGAAGACTTGCCAATTTATTAGCTATAACAGTTATTTCTCTCAAAAGTTTTAGAGGTTTTTTAGTCCGTATTAAAATAAAGATGTAATAGTATGGTTTCGGTGGAATATTAAGCTTGGTACTATGATATGTTTTTAAGCTAGTATAGGTGGATTATAAAAACAAAAAACGAATAAGCGATGTAGAATTCACTTATCCGTTTTTCTGTTTTATGTAATGCTTTATTTATTTTGCTTTAGGAAATCCTTCTTCTACAATATTATTGAAAGCTTCTATTCCTGATAGATAACGTTCAGCTTCAATCGCAGCTTTGCAACCGCTGGCAGCAGCCGTGATAGCCTGTCTGTAATTCGGGTCAGCCACGTCACCGGCAGCAAAAACGCCTGGAATGTCTGTGAAAGGAGTGCCGGGTTTGGTTATAATATATCCGGTTTCGTCTGTAGTGACCCATGGCTTGAAAATGCTGGAATTAGGATGATGACCTATGGCAAGGAATAATCCGTCTATCGGAAGTTTGATTGTTTCCTGATTTTCTTTTCCCCTGTTTTTTAATAGGGTGGCTTCCTGAACAACTCCTTCGCCGGAAAGAGCTATGACCTCATGTTCAAAGAGTATTTCGATATTGGGTATTCCCAATACTCTTAACTGCATGACTTTAGATGCTCTCAGGTGGTTTTTTCGAACTACCAGATATACTTTTTCTGCGATGTTAGACAGATATGCCGCATCTTCACAAGCTGTGTCACCGCCGCCTACTACGGCAACTACTTTTTTACGGAAAAAGAATCCGTCACAGGTAGCGCAGGCTGATACTCCGGCTCCGGCATATTTCTGTTCGTCCGCCAATCCCAGGTATTTAGCAGTAGCCCCCGTGGAAATAATGATACTCAAGGCTTCTATTTCTTTTTTACCATCAATGGTTATTTTATATGGAGAGGATGATAAATCGGTTTTTGTTACAATGCCGTGGCGTATTTCAGCACCGTTTTTTTCCGCCTGCTTCCGGAGGTCTTCCATCATGTCAAATCCGTTGATTCCTTCCGGATAGCCAGGAAAGTTTTCTATATGGCTGGTTGTAGTTAATTGTCCTCCCGGTTGCATTCCTGCGTATAAAACAGGAGATAGATTAGCTCTTCCGGCATATATAGCAGCTGTATATCCGGCCGGTCCGGAACCTATAATCAGGCAATTTATTTTTTCTACCATTATCTTAATCTTTAATATGTTGTTTATCTTAAATCGTTTTCAAAAATATCGGGGTATTCGCTACTGTCAAAGGTAAATGTTTGGTCATTTACACTGACACCTTTCCGGAAATTAGAGAATTTGATTTCTACCGTATAATTATTGTTGCCTGCCAGTTTGATGTAAGAAGGGTTGGCAGATGTTTTATTGATTTGGATATCTATCGTTTTGTACTCAGCTCCGGGAATTGTAGGAATCATTACAATAATATCATTTTGTGCCGATTGTTCAGTTCTGGAGAAAATAATAATACTGTTCTTACGGTAAGACGATATAACCGCCAGTGGATTCACCTGATTTATTTCATCTTCTGTGGGCTCGGTAATGGATACCTCATTGGTCGAGGCCATGTAACTCCACTGATCTTTTCCGTCAAAAACAACTTTTACTTCGTCGGTATCAAATACAAACCGGTCGTTTTTTATGATGAATTTACCTTGTTGTTTTTGAACGGTTTCGTTATTTTCATCGGAAACAGTTAATGTGAAATTTGCTTTAATCGCTTCCTGTTGAATGGTTTCCAACAATTTATCAATGATAACCGTAGCATCCGGATCGCTGACTACCTGGGAGTAAACACTTGGCAATCCCGCTAATATCAGGCAAATAAAGAGAACTAGTTTTTTAACCATTTATTTTTTCCTTTCGTGTTATAAAAACAATGAAGTTATGACAAATGTTTTTATAGGTTATTTAATATTTTTTCCAGGCTATAATCATCCATAACCAGTACCTGGCGAGGTTTACTTCCTTCACTGGGGCCGATGATACCGGCTACTTCCAGTTGGTCGACAATACGTCCGGCACGATTGTATCCGATTGAGAATTTGCGTTGTATTGAGGAGGTAGAACCTTGCTGTGAAGAAACAATCAAACGTGCAGCTTCTTCAAACAGCGGGTCTCGTTTACTCATGTCTACCGATCCGGCTTCAATGCCATCTTTATCCGGCCCTACATATTCCGGCAGATAGAAGGCGGTCGGGTAGGACTGTTGTTCCCTGATGTGATGGACTATTTGTTCTACTTCCGGAGTATCCACAAAAGCACATTGTACACGAGTCAGGTCGCTTCCCTGTGAAAATAACATATCTCCGCGTCCCACCAGTTGGTTGGCTCCCGGAGCATCCAGAATGGTACGGGAGTCGATCATAGACGATACGCGGAAAGCAACCCTGGCCGGAAAGTTTGCTTTAATCACACCGGTAATAATGTTTACGGACGGACGTTGAGTCGCAATAATCATGTGGATTCCCACGGCGCGGGCAAGTTGTGCTATACGGGCTATAGGCATTTCTACTTCTTTTCCAGCCGTCATAATTAAGTCTCCGAACTCATCTACTATTACTACAATGTACGGTAGGAATTTATGTCCGTTTTCCGGATTCAGCTGTCTTAACGTAAATTTCTCGTTGTATTCTTTGATGTTTCGTACATGAGCTTTTTTAAGCAGGTCATACCGATCGTCCATTTCTTTACATAATGAATTCAGGGTTTCCACGACCTTGCTTGTGTCTGTAATAATAGCATCTTCTCCGTCCGGCAATTTTGCCAAAAAGTGTTTTTCAATATCGGCATATATATTGAATTCCACCTTTTTAGGGTCTACAAGCACCAGTTTTAGCTGTGACGGATGTTTTTTATAGAGCAATGAAGTGATAATAGCATTCAGACCTACTGATTTCCCTTGTCCGGTAGCACCGGCCACCAGTAAGTGAGGCATCTTGGTAAGGTCTACCATGAAATTTTCATTTGTAATAGTACGCCCGAATACAACAGGAAGCTCAAATTTGGATTCCTGGAATTTTTTCGATGCGATAACCGAATGCATGGATACAATCTGAGGGTCGCTGTTCGGAACTTCTATACCGATAGTCCCTTTTCCCGGAATAGGAGCAATAATACGTATTCCGGTAGCAGCCAGACTTAACATGATGTCCGACTCCAGGTTACGTATTTTGGAAATACGTATTCCGGCTTTTGGTACAATTTCGTAAAGGGTTATAGTAGGTCCTACGGTAGCCTTGATTGAGTCTATCTCAATTCCGTAATTCCGTAAAGTAGTAATAATCCGGTCTTTGTTGGCTGTCTGTTCAGCCATGTCTATTTGTGTGTTGTTGTCGCTTCCGTACACTTTCAGCAGGTCAAGGGTAGGAGGGGCGTAATGTGACAAATCAAGCGTAGGATCATATTTCCCCAATTTAGCAATGTTGTAATAAGGGTCTTCCTGCCGGGCTTCAACTACGGTCAGCTCTATTTCATCATTGGCTGCATCCTCCGTTTTTACATTTTCCTTGTCAGTTTCTTTTTCTGAATCATTTGAACTGGAATCCGAATCTATTTCAAAGTCTATATTGTGGCTTTCCTTTTCCTCATAATCGCTGTTTTCGGCATCTTCCTCCTCATATTCAAAATCATCTTCTTTGCCTTCCTTTTCACTATCGGCATCAATATCCGTTCCCTTATCTTCATCTGCGGCATACGTTACCCATTCTTCCGGAACTATTTCCGTACCTACTGCAACAGAGGGTTCTTCTGTTTCCTCTGCCGCTTTTTCTTGTTTGGGTTTCCGGGTGAACAGGCCTTTGATAAACGGAATGGTCGATTTAAATGATATTATACAGTAAAGTATCAATGTACCAAGTAAAAGGAAAAATGTTCCGGGTATTCCGATGTAGGAAATAAACCATTGGCTTATGTAGTCGCCATGTTGTCCTCCCGGAGAGAAAAACAATACGTCATTGACAAAAGGAGATAAAGCGAAGCCTAAAAATACGGATCCCCATATCAGCCAGAAAAAACAATGAAAAAAGGTTCTGGTTACAGAGGCCAGCCGTACATTCATCAGACGGAAAGCGGCAACAGTGGCAAACCATAGTACAGCGAAAGACGGAAGACCGAACCAACGGTTAAGCGCCATTTCTGCAATATATGCTCCGGCTATGGAAGCCCAATTCTGAATCTGGGTACGCATGAGCTTCAGTTCACTCCATGGTACATCCAGTTTGCTTTGGTCTGCTGCTCCTGTGAAGAAATAAGACAGAAATGACAGGAAGAAGTATATAACAACCAGAAATAGGAACAGCCCCAATACAAAACGGGTGCGTTCATCAAACAGGATGACTTTTACTTTAGAAAAGAAACTGGGTTTATCCGATTCTGACGATGAATAGGAGGTCTGTGGCCGATTGTCTTTTTTAGTTTCAGAATTACTCTTTTTTATCGGTTTTTTAGGCGCCATGCTTATGTAGAAATCCTTCCTTTAAGATTGTAAAATGTGTGTGTTACTTACCCCAACGCTTTTGAATCCGTATCGGGTATGAATCATATTTAAGATAATGTCTGATCAGATGATTTTATTGCAAAAATACAAAAAAGAGGGGTGTGAATTGCATCTTTTGGTATATTTTTGTACAACATTTTTCTTTTTCGTAATAATCGTACTTAGGACAGCTTATAAGTTAAAAAAATGACAAAAAAGGAGCGTTTTCAGAATATTATCAATTGGTTTGAGGCTAATGTTCCCGTGGCTGAAACGGAACTGCATTATAAAAATCCGTTTGAACTATTGGTTGCCGTAATTTTGTCTGCACAATGCACGGACAAACGGGTAAATATGGTGACTCCTGCCTTGCTGGAAGATTATCCGACAGCAGAAGTCATGTCAGAAGCCCAGCCGGAAGTTATCTATGAATACATTAAAAGCGTGTCATACCCGAACAATAAAGCCAAACACCTTGTTGGTATGGCCAAGAAGCTGATAACCGATTTTAACGGAGAAGTACCGGATGATGTCGATCAGTTGCAGACACTTCCCGGTGTAGGTCGTAAAACGGCCAATGTAATAGCTTCTGTGGTATATAACAAACCGGCTATGGCTGTAGATACTCATGTTTTTCGTGTGTCGGAAAGGTTGGGCTTGACAACCAATTCAAAAAGTCCGTTACAGACGGAAAAAGAACTGGTAAAATATATTCCTGAGCAGTTAATCCCGAAAGCGCATCACTGGCTTATACTGCACGGACGTTATGTGTGTCTGGCACGTCGGCCTAAGTGTGAGGAATGCGGTCTGAAGCCTTGGTGTAGATATTACCAGAAGAACAAACCGGTTTTGTAAAATCAGCTGATAGTTGATCGTTTTAATGAGTATAGCCGTTTCTTCTTAAAGAAACGGCTATTTTATTGTCCTCTTAATAGAGCTTTTACCTTGTCACCGGGCTTTGGATGTTTGTTTTTTTATTGTTCTTTTTTAAGCAGTGAGAGGTGATAACGAATTGATACGATCGTTTTTATATAAAGGGTTACTCCTGGAATTAAACAGGAATAGGAATTTGAGTAGGAGGGTTTGCTTTTGGCTTTAAAATGTATGCAGTTTGGTTTTGAGAAAAGAAGTCAATTGGATTTTTTATGTGAGAGGGTTTATAGAATAAAAAAAGAGCAATCCTGATTTGGATTACTCTTGCGGAAGCGGGGGGATTCGAACCCCCGGTACGGTTACCCGTACGTCAGTTTAGCAAACTGGTGGTTTCAGCCACTCACCCACACTTCCTGGGCTTTCGCTTTTGCGAGTGCAAATATAGAAAAGACTTTTTGATATCCCAAGTTTTTTATTGAAAAAATAATCAAATTTTAATATGTATTTTTGCCCGGATTTTACGTAATGATAATATGATTCGGAAAGTATTTAAAAATAAGTTGATTGCGAGTATTGTATTGGTGTCAGCACTTATCCTGATTGCTGGAATAACGGTATTTTCCATACGTTATTCTAACCTGAATAAACCTAATATTTTTACAGAGGGGTCTGAAAAGGTTTCTGTTTACCTACGTGATGATACCTCTTTTGAAGAATTATTGGATATATTAAACAAAGAAACCAGGGTTCGTAACCTGAAAGCATTTAAGAAAGCTTCAGATAAAATGGATTTTCATACGGTTCGTTCAGGACATTATGTAATAGAGAACGGTATGAGTAATAAGGAGCTGATACGTATTTTGCAGAGGGGATTACAGACTCCGGTAAAGGTGACTTTGAATAATATACGTACAAAGGAACAGTTGGCTCATTCTCTTTCCTTACAACTAATGCCGGATTCAGCAGATATTATGTATATGCTGAATGACACTTCTTTCTTGTCATCTTATGGGTTAAACCGGGAGAATGTACTGGTTGCTTTCATTCCAAATACATACGAGTTTTACTGGAATATGGATGAAAAGAAAATGTTTGATCGTTTTTACAATGAGTATAAGAAATTTTGGACTCCGGAACGAAAGGAAAAAGCGGCAGAAATACCGTTAACACCTATTGAAGTTGCCATTCTGGCTTCTATTGTCGAAGAGGAAACCAATAAATTTTCGGAATATCCTATTGTAGCCGGGTTATACATTAATCGCTTAAAAAGAGGTATGCTTTTGCAAGCCGATCCTACGGTTAAGTTTGCTGTTGGGGATTTTGGCATTCGACGGGTGTTAAACGCTCATCTGGAAACAGACTCGCCTTATAATACTTATATGTATAAAGGATTACCTCCCGGACCCATTCGCCTGGCTTCCGGAAGGGTGATTGATGCCGTATTAAATTATCAGAAACATAACTATTTGTATATGGCAGCAAAGGAAACTTTAAACGGAGAACATAACTTTGCTGTTACATTATCTGAACACAATAGAAATGCCAGTAAGTACAGGCGTGCTTTAAATCAGCTTCGGATATACCGTTAGATATAATTTACTTCCGGTGTCAGTTCTACGCTGAATTTTTCTTTTACTGATTCTTGTATTCTCTCTGCTAAAGATACTATTTCCGTAGCAGAAGCATTTCCTAAATTGACTAAAACGAGGGGTTGCTTATTGTGTACTCCGGCTTTTCCCAGGGCTTTTCCTTTCCAGCCGCACTGGTCAATAAGCCATGCTGCAGATAATTTTTCTTTTGTCTCAGAAACGTAATAATGAGGCATTGCCGGATATTGCTCTTGCAATAAAGAGAAATGTTGCTTGGAAATAACCGGATTTTTGAAGAAGCTGCCCGCATTTCCTTGTATTTTAGGATCCGGTAGTTTTTCCTCCCGGATGGCAATAATCGTATTACGTACATTTTGCAGAGACACTTCACCTTGTTTACGTACGGCATCTTCCAGATGTTGATAGCTGAAATTATAGGTTTCTGTCTTTTTTAAGCGTAGTACTACTGATGTAACGATATATCTTCCTTTACAGCGGTTTTTGAAGATACTGTCACGGTAGGCATACTCGCATGCCTGATTGGAAAAACATACAGGCAATGCTGTGTTGATATCAATAGCTTTCACCTCATGTATCACGTCTTTTATTTCTGTACCGTATGCTCCGATATTTTGTACGGCAGCAGCTCCTGTTTCTCCGGGAATAAGTGATAAGTTTTCTATGCCGTACCAATTCCTTTCAACACAATAGGCTACTAATTGGTTCCAATTAACACCGGATCCTGCTTCTATATAAACATTTTCCTTGTCTTCTTTTATAATCTGGATTGTACGGATAGCGGAATGTAGTATAACTCCTTGAAAATCGTTCTGGAATAATAAGTTGCTCCCTTCACCTACAGCCAATATATTGTGGGTATGCATGATGGGTAATTGCAGTGTTTCCTGCAAATCTTCTACAGAATCATATTCTATGAAAAAGCGGGTTTTTACGTCAATACCAAACGTGTTATAGGGCAGGAGGGATATGTTTTCAAGGATATTCATCACTGTTGTTTTAATTTATATGTATGATTACTGTTTAGTGGTTGCTGTTCCTGACAAAATCAATGATTTCCGTTTCATTATCCGGGTGGAACCAATGTATTTCTTTATCCCTGTTGAACCAGGTCAATTGTCTTTTGGCATATCGGCGGGTATCCTGTTTGATCATGTTTATCGCAAAGTCCAGAGTCCAGTTGCCGCTCATATACTCGTAAAGTTCTTTGTAACCTACGGTATTTAAAGTGTTTAAGTGGCGGTCGTTGTAAAATTGCCTAGCTTCTTCAAGCAGTCCTTCTGCCATCATTTCATCCACCCGTTTGTTTATGCGTTCGTACAATTCTTCTCTGGGGCGGTTTAGTCCTATTTTCAGGATGTTGAAAGGACGTTCCTTGCGTTCCCCTGTAAGGAAGTCAGAATAAGGTCTGCCCGCCGTGGTACATATTTCAAGCGCATGAAGCACCCTTTTGTAATTTGGCAAGTCTACCTTTTCATAATGCTTAGGATCCAAGCGTAATAGTTCCTGTTGTATATGTTCCAATCCTTTTTCTTTGTACTGTGACAACCAGTACTCCCTGCTTTTTTCATCAACATTGGGAATATCATCCATTCCCTGGCATACCGCGTCTATGTACATCATTGAACCCCCTACCAGCATTACGTGTGAGTGCTCCTGAAATAAGTCGTTCAAAAGTTTCAGTACATCCTGTTCGTAATCGCCCGCATTATAGTGGTCGTATATCGAGTGTGAACCGATGAAGTAGTGAGGAACTCTATTTAATTCGTATTCCGAAGGCGCAGCCGTTCCTATCTTTAGTTCCTTGTAAAATTGCCGGGAATCAGATGATACGATTGGGGCTGAAAATGTTTCAGCCAATCTGATACTGATGTTGGTCTTTCCAACCCCGGTAGGTCCTAAGAGAACGATTAATGTGTTTTTTTTCATTAACTGCGTAAATAAAAAACAGAAAATAATCAAAAGGTTATTTTCTGTTTTTTGATATTTTCATATTGATTGATTAAAAATCAGGGTCATTAGACAACAAACTATTATCGTCAAAATTCATATCTCCGAATCCTTCGTCATCCAGTTCTGCGATATCGTAATCTTCATCCCCGTAAAAGTTTTCGTCGAATATCGTTTTGGTTGTCAGTGGAATGGCGTCTTCCGTTAGCATTTGTGCTGGAGGTTCTCCCTCTTTTCGTGTACACTTAGGCTGGCTTAGATTCTGTCCGGTAATTATTTCAGACAATTCGATGAAAAAAGCCCGGTCGGCCATCATATCAAAGACATACAGTAATTTTTGATCTTCATCAGTCAGATAGTCCTCCAGGATAGTACTGTCCATGACCAGGTTGTCATATTCCGAATCGGTATCCATTTCAAGCAAAGTAATTTCCTGCTCTTTTTCCCAATCATCAGAACATAGGAAAAAAGAAGTTATCTGATCTTTCGTATAGTTTACTGAATTTAAAATAGCTTCATGAAGATCAAAAAAAGAAGCTTCCGAATCAATTTGAATGAGCCTTACAAAATCATCGACTTCGTCCGATAATACTGTGAATTTATAAACCATGGGTTTTGTGTATATTAAATTTCGATTGTAAAAATAATATTTTTTTTCAATAGCTTAGTATAAAAATATGAACTTTCGCTGAATTTCCCTTTATTTCATAGCGGTTGGGAAGCTGCATAAAAAAACTATCGTGTAATGATATACGATAGTTTTTGTCAATATGAGTTTATCAGGGCTTTATGCCTTTAGTCTTTGTTCTATTTCTTTTACGCTGGTGCGGAAATTTTTGTCCGTTTCAATCAGATCGTTCACTATTTTGCAGGCATGCAATACGGTGGCGTGATCGCGTTTCCCTATGATTTCTCCAATGGAAGCCAGTGAGTTTTTGGTGTGTTGCTTTGAAAGAAACATAGCTATCTGGCGTGCCTGAACCACTTCGCGTTTACGGCTCTTTGTAGAAATGGCATCTGCTGACAGCGAGAAATAGTCGCATACTACATCGCGGATTTTCTCTACCGTGTTTACCTTAGGGGTGATGTTTACGATTCTGCTAATGATCTTCTCAGCCAATTCCACATTGATTGGTGTATTTGCCAAAGTAGAGTGTGCCATTAATGAAACCAATACTCCTTCCAAGTCACGTACATTGTCAACCACGTGTTCTGCAATGTAATTAACCACATCGGCAGGAATATCCAGACCGTCACGGTATATTTTGTGTTCCAGAATAGATTTTCGCAAATCAAAATCAGGTTTTTCTATTTCAGCAGAAAGCCCCCATTTAAACCTGGTGAGCAAACGTTGTTCCAGACCGGCCATAACGATAGGGGAGCGGTCTGAAGTAAGAATAAGCTGTTTGCCGGATTGATGCAAATGATTGAATATGTGGAAGAAAGTATTTTGAGTGCCTGTTTTTCCTGCAAATTCCTGAATGTCATCTACTATAAGTACGTCAATAGTCTGATAGAAATTCAGAAAATCATTTACCGTATTATTCCGTACAGCATCGGTATATTGAATCTGGAATGTGTTTGCTGATACATATAAAACCCGTTTATGCGGATGCATTTGTTTGGTCATGACACCAATAGCATTAGCCAGGTGAGTTTTTCCTACACCGGATTGGCCATATACAAACAATGGGTTGAAAATTGTTTTGCCTGGGTCGTTTGCAATACTTGTACCTGCCGTACGGGCCAGTTTGTTACTGTTTCCTTCAATTAAGTTATTAAAGTTGTATGCAGGGTTAAGCTGTGGGTCGATTTCAGGTAACTGAACTTTTTGATACGGACTCACATACTTAGGTGCTTGTTTAGGCCTGATTTGTTCTGCTGAACTTGGTATCTGAGTTTCTTTACCGCTGGATTTATCTATCAATACACGATATTCAAGACGAGTGCCTATACCTACTTCACGATATAATGTCATACGAAGAAGATCGATATATTTCTCTTCAATGTATTCTACAAAAAATTGACTTGGAACTTGAAGTACAAAAACATTATTTTCATATTTAAGGGGAACAATTGGTGCGAACCAAGTATTGTATGATGCATCTGAAATGTTATCTTTGATAACATGCAAACATTGGTTCCATAATTGTTCGTGATTCTGGCTCATAATAATAACATCATCATTTTTAAGTTAATACAAATAGGTTTAATTGTCACACTCCAGTCAAGATTATGCTTTACAAAATTCAAAAACTTTTTCGACCCCTGCAAATGTTTTTTCTTATGATTCAAAATGCTTTTTACATTCTTTTTAATATCAAGTAGTTATGTTAAGTGATTGCAGTATAGTTATTTATGTGTTTATTGTGCTCTGATCGCTCTGATTTTAAACACTTTGACTATTTGATAGTGATTCCGCTTTACTCTCTATATAAATCTTCTGCTTGCTTATAAAACAGCCACTTTCAGTTCTTCTTAAATTTAAATCTTCTTTTGTATTAATTTAGAATAATTCTAAATAAAAAATAAGGGTAATGACTTTAAATATGTAATCAGTAAAAATACTGATTACATATAACTTATTGTTAATTTGCATATTAGATTATTCTCCTGCTTTCATACACACAAAATGATAACAGGAGATTATGAAAATAAAATAAAGTACAATTTTTTAATAAAACTGAACTTATTTAGGTGACAATACCATATCGGTTACCCCATAGCTGGATTATTTCTTTCCAAAAATAGAGAAATGTACGTAACGTTTCGGGTTTCGCTGTAAGTCAATTAAGAGACTATCTGCGCTCATTGTTGCATCCAATAAATTAAAGTATAAACTTTTGTCGTATAACAGGGCGCCCAATGTTCCTTCAGTATTGTTTAACTGCCGGGTTACATTCTTCAGATTGCAAACAGTACTGTCTATAGAAGAGAATGTCCCCTGATAATCTACTTGTTTGAGTTCATTGGTTATTTTGGCAAAATCAGTAGCAATGATATCAACTTTATTGATGACTTGAGGAACGTCACCAGACATCATTTCTTTCAGTTTAGCGGAAGAAGATTCCAGGTCTGCTGTCATGTTTTCCAAAGAGGTAAGCGTATTTTCTATACTGCCGTTCTCCATTAACTGATGAACAGACTGAATAATAGAATCTGTTGTAGCCGCAATATTTTCAATCTTGGGCAGTAAATTCACCGTGAGTTGTTCTACAAGTCCTACCGTGGTTTTAGACTGAATTGTATCTCCGCTTTTATATGCGGAAGAGGAACTTGCTTGTTCCGGAAATAAAACCTGTATGGCTTTTCCTCCCATAATTCCATCATCATATAAATCTATGACTGTACCGGCAGGGAGAGGAATGTCTTTTTTTATGGATATTTGTACTGTGAACGGTACTTTTTTTGAGAAATCGTATACGATATTGTCTACTTGTCCTACCTTATAACCTTTTATATTTACCGGTGAGGAGGCTACAAGTCCCCCTATATTTTCATATTGTACGTAATATGTATTTACAGAAGAAAAAATATTGATTCCTTTTAAAAAGTTCAATCCGAAATACAATAACAATCCGGCGCCTATAACAATCAATCCGACTTTTAAATCTCTTGAAATACCTTTCTTTTTCATTTATACTCACTCGTTAGCAGAGAAGCTTTTTATGTCTTCCCTTTATTTTTTTAATAATTTATGTGCTTCGTCAATTGATATCTTCTTGTCTCCTAAAAAAGCGATGACAAAGGCATCAGGGTATTTGGACTGTACCTCTTTTTTTACCTTTTGAATTTTATCGTAGTCAGAAGTACTGCCGGTGGTATATTTATACCAACCGTTTTCCATATAAAAATCCGGATTCTTGATACCTTTCAGGTTAGAAGAGTTTGATTTCAGCTTTTCTTTTGTAATAAATAACTGAACTTTAAAAACCGGCTTTTGGTCGCTTTGTTTATCTTTTTCTGTAATCGTGCTATTACTGTTGGCCTGAGCAGCTAAAATCCCATTTTTTTTGTCATGGTCATGTTTATATTCGGCAAAAGCCCGGTATATGGCTGTAGATAACTCTTTTTGCCCTTTTTCGGATATCATGTATTTTTCTTCTTCCGGATTGGAAATGAAACCTAATTCTATCAGAGCGCTGGGGCAGGCAGACCGATGGAGCACCAAAAATCCACTTTGACGTACTCCGCGGTCGTGACGTTTGCAGTCTTTTGCAAAATGATTCTGGACATAAGAAGCAAATTCAAGGCTTCTGTCCATGTATTTATCCTGCATAAACTCAAACATAATATAGGATTCAACGGAAGAAGGATCAAACCCTTGATAGCTGGTCTTATAGTCATCTTCCAGAAGGATTACGGAGTTTTCGCGCATAGCTACATCCAGGTTTGACTGCGTTTTAGCCAACCCGAAGGTAAACGTTTCCGTTCCATATGCTTTTTTATTTTCAGCGGAATTGGCGTGAATGGAGATGAACAGGTTGGCATGGTTTTTATTAGCCAGGTCAGCCCTTTCGTTCAACGTGATATAATTGTCTGTTTTTCGGGTGTAAATGATTTTTACATCCGGGTGATGCGTTTCTATCAGTTTTCCGAATTTTAGCGCTACAGCCAGATTTATATCTTTTTCTTTGGATTTTGAGCCTAATGCGCCGGCATCGCGACCTCCATGTCCGGGGTCTATCACTAAGATGAATTTTTCTTGAGACATCAGTGCCGGACAGCAACACAATAATAGAAGTGTTAATATAAAGGGTATGGCTTTATGTGAAATCTTCATCTCTAAAATTAATTGGAAAAATCGGGAAGAAATAATATATCCTTGTTACAATGTACTTGCAAAAGTAAGTTTTTTATTTCGTTTAGAGCCTGACATGCTGCTAATTTTACATTTAAAAATATAAAAAAAAGTTATACATAAGAAGTCATCCCTTTTTTTCACTAACTTTGCAGGCCATTTTGAGAAAATATATTATTTCTGCTGGATGCCGATCAGTCACAGTATATACCTTATATTCGCAAACAAAAAGATTCTGTTCTTGTTTATATTATTGTCTATATCCTGTTTTTCAGGATTTTCCCAGACAATGATATCTTCCAATGAACAGGATTCTGTTTCGGTATCCGCAGTACCGTCTGATGGCGTTATTCCTCAAGAACTTACAGATTCCGTATCGCAGCCTTTGGATACGGTGGCTCCAGCTCCCAAATCAAACCAGATTGATGCTCAGATACAGTATAGCGCTCAGGACTCTATTGTGTTTTATCGGGACGGTACCGGTTATCTTCATGGTAACGGTGATGTGAAATATCAGAATATCAGCCTAAATGCGGAATATATCCGTGTGAGTATGGATAGCAGTACGTTATTTGCCAAAGGGGTGCCTGACAGTATTGGTGATATGATTGGTGAGCCTATATTTGGGGAGGGGGAGTCCAAGTATGATGCTAAGGAAATCACGTATAACCTGAAGACGAAAAAAGGATATGTAAAGCATGCGGTTACGCAACAGGGAGAGGCTTATGTAATCAGCGAGAAAACAAAAAAGACGGAGGATGATTTGATTAACGTGGCAGGTGCTAAGTATACGACTTGCGACAATCATGAACATCCTCATTTTTATTTGAATATAAAAGAGGGAAAAGTAAAACCGGGCAGCTACGTAGTGTCGGGGCCGGCTAATATCGTAGTAGCGGACGTACCTTTACCTATTTATATTCCTTTCGGTTATTTCCCGTTTAACAGCGATTATTCTTCCGGGCTTTTAATGCCGACTTTCGTTGATGAACTGAACCGTGGGCTGGGGCTTACGAACGGGGGATATTATTTCGCGTTTAACGATTATTTTGACCTGGAACTTCGTGGCGACATTTTCACGAAAGGAACATGGAGGGTGGCAGCCCGGTCGTCCTATACAAAAAGATATAAATTTTCCGGAAGTCTGGGTATAGATTATCAGGAATATGTTACCGGAGAGAAAAATATGCCGGATTATAATAAACAAAAGAATTTACAGGTTTCGTGGTCGCACAGGCAGGATGCCAAGGCCAATCCTTACCGTACTTTATCTGCCAGTGTAAATTTTTCAACCAGCGGTTATAACCAGAATAATATCCATAATAACTTTAATCCGGCAGAAACCTCGCAGAACACAAAAACTTCTTCGGTCAACATCTCCCAGCGTTTTGCTAAAATCCCGGTATTGTCGTTGAACGGAGGTATGCGTATAACGCAGGTTTCCAAAGATTCTACCCTTAGCTTATCATTGCCGGATCTGAGTATATCCGTAAGCCGTATTTATCCGATGAAACGGAAAGAAGTCGTCGGTAAAGAACGTTGGTACGAAAAGATATATTTAAGTTATTCCGGTAATTTCCAGAATAGCTATTCCGGAAAGGAAAACAAATTATTGACCTCCTCTTTTAGCCGTGACTGGCAAATGGGAATGAAGCATTCTATTCCTGTAGGAGCTTCTTTCAACCTTTTTAATTTTCTTACAGTAACTCCGTCTTTTACTTATAATGAACGCTGGCACATACGTTCGGTACGTAAGCACTATGATACTTCGGCAGAGAGTGTGGTTACAGATACGGTGAGCGGTTTCAACCGAAATTATGACTTTAATATGGGAGTGAGCCTGCAAACTAAGTTGTATGGATATTACATTCCGTTACGTTCTATATTCGGAGATAAAGTAGATCGTATCCGCCACGTTGTGACACCTTCCATATCATTTAATTATCATCCGGATTTTTCAGATCCTCAGTTTGGAATGTACGACTCTTATGTGAAGACTAATCTTACAGGGCAGGCTCCCGGTTATGAAGAGATATTGTATTCCAAATATGAAAGCACGATGTTTGGAGGTCCGGGAATGGGTAAATCGGGGAGCCTGAGTTTCTCTTTATCCAACAACCTGGAAATGAAAGTACGTAATGATAAAGATACTACGGGTACACAACCTTTTAAGAAAGTGAGTTTGATTGATGATTTTACGATAAGCGGAGGATATAATTTTATGGCGGATTCCTGTAATTTGTCTAATATACAGGCCCGGTTGCGTATAAAAACGGGAAATAACCGTTCTATCAGCCTGAGCGGTAGTTTTGACCCTTATGTATATGTAGCGGTGGACGATGGCAATAGCAAGAGGGTGGTCAGGACAAATGAATATGTGTGGAATCGGGGTAAATTTCCACATTTTTTAGGAACAAGTGCTTCGCATACCATTACTTTGGATAATAATACTTTCAAAAAATGGTTCGGAAAAAAGGATGAAGAAAAGAGCAGCGAAGGTAAAGAAGCAGGGGAGGGTACAGAGGAAGTCCAGCCGGATAAGTCGGCCAAACGTTATTCTTCTAAAAAAGACCGTGGAAATTTTGATGAAGACGGATATGAGAAAATTACGATTCCATGGAGCGTAAACATCAGTTATAGTATTAGTTATTCGCCTCTCTCCGGTTATGAAAACTATGATGCTAAAAAGATGTTTTATAAGATGGCTTTAAGACATAGCTTACAGTTATCGGCTAACGTGTCTTTAACTAAAAACTGGAAGATAAACGGTAACACGTCTTTTGATTTTGATGCGAAAAAATTTACTCAGATGAACATAAATATAACACGTAACCTGCACTGTTGGAGCATTACAGCCATGTTGCAGCCGATAGGATATTACAAGTCTTATTACGTGAAGGTAGGGGTAAATTCCAGTATGTTGCAGGATTTGAAAGTCGAAAAAAGGAAACTGCCTAATTCCAACCAGGCAACCTGGTTCTGATGTGAATGTTCATAAATATTCGGATAAAAAAACTGGAATGCTAAAATTATGTTTACTTTTGAACTAAATATGTTTCAGAACAGTTTAATATGAAATTTCTTAGTATTTATAATAAATATAACAATTAAAATGAAAATTGCAGCAAATAAATTTGTTTCCGCAGAATACGACCTGTATGTTGACGGAGAAAAAGAGGGTGAATTGGAACTGATGGAAAAAGCTACGGCAAATGAACCTTTGAGTTTCGTTTTTGGAGTTGGAATGATGCTTCCTAAATTTGAAGAAAATCTGTTTGGATTGGCTCAGGGAGATACTTTTGACTTTACCATAAATAATGAAGATGCTTACGGACCATATATCGATGAAAACGTTATTGATTTAGATCGTTCCGTTTTTGAAATCGATGGTAAACTGGACGAAGAAATGGTTTATGCCGGAAATGTAGTGCCTCTGATGGATACGGAAGGTAACCGCTTGAATGCTGAAATCGTTGAAGTAGGAACTGAAAAAGTAAAAGTAGATTTGAATCATCCATTAGCAGGGGAAACTCTTCACTTTAAAGGTAAAGTGCTTGAAGTACGCGATGCTACGGAACAGGAATTGGCTTCCATCATGGGTGGAGGCTGTAGCTGCGGTTGTGATGACAGCCATTGTGGCGGCGACCACGGTTGCGGATGTGACGGTTGCCACTAATCAAACAATATAAGGAAATCGTTATCAATGGATGTTGTTATTATATAATTTCAACATCCATTTTTATTACTTTTATGTACCTTTGCATCGTGTAAAAAATGCCATAACCTAATTTTTATAAAATAAGTCATGTCAAATACGTTTGGAAAAATTTTTACTTTCACTTCTTTTGGAGAATCCCATGGTAAGGCTATTGGAGGAATTGTGGATGGATGTCCGGCAGGTATAGATATTGATGAAGATTTCATTCAAAGTGAGTTGGATCGTCGTCGTCCGGGTCAGTCAGATATTTCCACTCCGCGTAAAGAAGAAGATAAAGTAGAGTTCCTTTCCGGAATTTATGAAGGTAAAAGTACGGGAACTCCGATTGCTTTTGTGATATGGAACAAAAATCAGCATAGTACGGATTATAATCATTTAAAGGACGTGTACCGTCCGTCACATGCGGATTACACCTATCAGCAAAAATACGGTATTCGCGACCATAGAGGTGGCGGACGTAGTTCTGCCCGTGAAACGGCAGGGCGCGTGGTGGCTGGTGCTATTGCCAAGCTGGCTCTTCGTAAGGTGGGCATTGATATTATAGCATATACTTCGCAAGTGGGGCATATTGCCATGACGGATACTTCCTGCTGTACAGACAGGACGTTGATTGAAAGTAACAGTATTCGCTGTCCTCAGACGGAAGTTGCCGAAAAGATGATAGAATATGTAAAGCAACTGAAAAGTGAAGGCGACTCAATAGGGGGTATTATATCCTGTACGATAAAGGGCATCCCTGTGGGCTGGGGCGATCCTATTTTTGACAAATTGTCCGCACGTCTATCACAGGCAATGCTGAGTATAAATGCCAGCCATGGTTTTGATTATGGCAAAGGTTTTGCCGGGGTTGCTATGAAAGGTTCTGAAATGAATGATTCTTTTGTTATGCGTGATCACACGGTCGCTACAAAAACAAATAATTCAGGAGGAATACAGGCCGGTATAAGCAATGGGGAAGATGTGTATTTCCGAGTGTTATTTAAACCGGTTGCCACTATCTCCAAAAAGCAGAATACGGTGGATATACATGGTAATGAAGTGGAACTTGAAGCACGGGGAAGGCATGATCCTTGCGTATTGCCACGTGCCGTTCCTATTGTTGAAGCTATGGCGGCCATTACGCTAATGGATTTTTACCTGACAGACAAGTCGCTTAAATAAATTTTTTAGTCCCCGGAATTTTGAGTGAGAGTTTACAATTCCTCATGTGGTTTCCGGGGATTTTTATGTCCTTCCGTATTCTCTTTTTCTGCTTATTTCTTCGTTGCGTATAATTTTATATTTTATCAGTTTATATGCTGCTTGAATAGCAGTTTTATTTGTGATAACAGGCGCGGTATAGTTACTTTTTAATTCCTTTTTCATTAAAATCCATTTCTGCTGTTTTAATATCTTCACCAGAAATAAAACAATATCACAAATGACTAGAATAACTAATTATCAGCTTATCAGAAAACCGGAGCAGCCTGTACTTTCAATTAGAAAAAAAGTTAGTGTGGAAGAGTTGCCTTCGGCTATCAGTCGGAATATCCTAAAAATATCGGGATATTTGAATGAAATCAAAGAATCTATGGTAGATATTCCTTCCGTTGTGTTTCATGATTATAAATACATGGATGAGGATAATATTGATCTGGAAATTATATGTCCGGTAATGAAGAAATTACCGGAAAAGGATGAGATTAAATATACTTTATTGCCGGAGGGTGATGCTATATTTAGTTTTTATAGTGGAATTCCGGATAATTTGTCTTCTTTCTATGAAGAAATGGAGAATTGGATTAATAAACAGGGGTATAATGTATGCGGTGATGCTTATGAATGTTATTATAATGACGAGCAATACGGACTGGATAATTTGTTGACTAAGATTACTTTACCTGTCTCAACAAAATCCTGAAAAATAAAAAAGCAACTCTTATGAGTTGCTTTTTTGTAGCGGGAACGAGAGTTGAACTCGTGACCTCCGGGTTATGAATCCGACGCTCTAACCAACTGAGCTATCCCGCCGTTCCTTAAATGCGGTGCAAAGATAGTGATTTTGCCTTTTTCTGCAAATTATTTTGTCTGAAAAATGAATTATTTTTTGTCCTAATTTTTTATCTGCTGAAAAGTCAGCTACTTAAATTAAATAAGAATTAAAAAGAAGGATTCATTCCCAGGTTATACATGATAAATGACCATACATCAGTCTGGGCATCTATGATTTTAGCAGTAGGTTTTCCCGCACCATGTCCGGCATTGGTATCGATTCGGATCAGGGTAGGAGAGTCACCGTTGTTTACAGCCTGTAAGGTTGCAGCAAATTTAAAGGAATGAGCCGGTACTACTCGGTCGTCATGGTCGCCGGTAGTGATTAATGTTGCAGGATATTGGGTATCACTGTATATGTTGTGAAGAGGGGAGTATGCCCGGAGGTATTCAAACATTTCCCGGCTTTCTTCACTGGTTCCGTAGTCAGTGGCCCATGCCCATCCTATTGTGAATTTATGGTAACGAAGCATATCCAGCACACCAACTTCCGGTACAGCCACAGCAAACAAATCAGGACGTTGTGTCATGCAGGCACCTACGAGCAAACCACCGTTGGAACCGCCGTTTATAGCAAGTTTAGATGGCTTGGTATATTTATTTTCAATCAGGTATTCTGCTGCAGCAATAAAGTCGTTAAACACATTTTGTTTTTGCATTTTGGTTCCGGCTTTATGCCACTCTTCTCCATACTCTCCACCTCCCCGGATATTGGCTACTGCATAGATCCCGCCGTTTTCAAGAAACGGGATACGTAAAGTATTGAAAGAAGGATTTATACTGATACTGAAACCTCCGTATCCATATAACAAAAGAGGATTTTGACCATCCTTTTTCAATCCTTTTTTATAAGTGATGAACATAGGCACTTGAGTACCGTCTTTACTTTCATAGAATACTTGTTCCGTCATATATTCTTCCGGATTGAATGCCACTTCCGAATGGTGAAAGATCTCAGAAACATTTTTTTCTACATCAAACCGGTATATGGTAGGAGGGAAGATAAACGATGTGAACGTATAAAAAGATTCGTTGTCATCATTTCTTCCGCTAAAACCTCCTATGGAGCCTAAACCGGGTAACGGAATTTCCGATTCCATTTTTCCGGCAAGGTTGTGTATATAGGCATGGTTTGAAGCGTCTTGCATATATACAGCTATTATTTTACCTCCTACTATGGATACAGATTCAAGTACGTGTTTACTTTCCGGAATGAGTTCTTCCCAGTTATCACGTGACGGATTAGCCGGGTCGGCAACCATCAGGCGTTGTTTGGGGGCATTCCAATTGGTTAGTATATAAAGTTTGCCGTCTATATGATCTACAACAGAATAATCATATTCAAAACCGGGAGCTATTTCCACCAGACGGGAATATAGCTTTTTCAGGTTTTTCATTTTTAATGAGTTACCGGAGGTAGATTCTGTTTCATATATAAACAGAAATTTTTCATCCTGGGTAACGGAGGCAGCATAAGTACGCTGCGGATTTTCTTTATCTTCATATACAAGTATATCCCTGTTCTGGGAGGTTCCGACTTTGTGGTAATATACTTTCTGGAACTCATTCTTACCGGAATATTCCTGTCCTGGTTTAGGTTTATTGTAGGCACAGTAGTAAAAACCGTTACCTTCCCAGCTTATGCCGGAAAACTTGACCCATTGGATATGATCCGAAAGCAATTCTTTGGTTTTTATGTCCATGATATAAATTTCATTCCAGTCGGAACCGCTGCGGGCTACGGAATAAGCCAGATATTTCCCGTCTTTGGAGAAAGATATGGCAGACAGTGCGGCTGTGCCATCCTGGGAGAGTAGGTTCGGATCTAATAAGATTTCCGGTTCAGCGTCCAGAGTTGCTTGAGTATATAATACACTTTGGTTTTGTAATCCGTCGTTTTTAAAGAAATAGTATTGACCGTTTTTCTTAAATGGAGAACCGTATTTCGGATAATCCATTAGTTCTGTCAGTTTCGTTTTTAGCTCTTCCCTGAAAGGAATCGTTTGCAGGTAATTATTGGTGACTTTATTTTGTTCTTTCACCCAGATTCCGGTTTTTTCAGAACTGTCGTTCTCCAACCAACGGTAAGGATCATTAACCTTGGTATCGAAATAAGAATCCACAGTTTCTACTTTTTGTGTAGCAGGATATATAATTTTTGATTTTTTTGAATTACATGACATAATAACTGTAGTAATAATGATAAAATAAACAAGTCGTTTCATAGTTTCTTTTTTTATGGTCATTCTGTTGTGGACATATTGGCTTCGACTCCTAACTCTTTCGCAATTTCCATCATATATTGTTTGGCAGCTTCATACTCATTGGGTATTATGCCGTCCAGTATGGCATCTTTGATCTTCATTTTTATTTCACCTACCAGCGAACAAGCGGGCAAATGAAAAGTAGCCATGATTTCTTCTCCTTTTACCGGAGGCTGAAAGTTGCGTATGCGGTCTTTCTCCTCTATTTCTTTCAGTTTCTGACGTACTAACTGGAAATTTGCCTTATATCGTTTTACCTTGTCTGCATTTTTGGATGTTATATCGGCTTCACATAACATCATGAGGTCTTCTATGTCGTCTCCTGCATCAAAAAGCAGGCGTCTTACGGCAGAATCGGTAACCTCGTCTTCACTTAATACAATAGGACGCATATGTAGCAAAACCATTTTCTGGACATATTTCATCTTTTCATTCATCGGAAGTTTCATTTTCCGGAATATGTCCGGAATCATTTTCATCCCAATGTAATCATGGTTATGAAATGTCCAACCCAGTTTTTTATCATACCGTTTGGAACGGGGTTTCCCTATATCATGCAGAAGCGCAGCCCAACGTAACCATAGATTATCCGTGTGCTGGCAAAGATTATCAAGAACAGCTAAAGTATGGTAAAAATTATCTTTATGTCCTATTCCTTCTTTGGTTTCCACTCCCTTTAAGGCATATAATTCCGGAAAGATAAGTTTTAGAAGTCCGCTCTTTTCCAACAGGATAAAACCAACGGAAGGTTTTTGGGACAGGATTATTTTATTTAACTCCTCGTTAATCCGTTCTCTTGATATGATTTTAATCCGTTCACAGTTCCGGGCAATGGCTTCATAGGTATTCATTTCCAGAAAGAAACCGAGTTGAGCTGCGAACCTGATGCCTCGCATCATACGTAAGGGGTCGTCAGAGAAAGTAATGTCAGGATTAAGTGGAGTGCGTATGACCTTATTTTCCAGGTCCTGTATTCCGGAAAACGGATCTACCAACTCACCGTAGCGTTCTTTGTTCAGGCATAATGCGAGGGCGTTGATTGTGAAATCACGACGGTTCTGGTCATCTTCCAAGGTTCCGTCTTCCACAATAGGTTTCCGGGAGTCCCGTTGGTAGGATTCTCTTCTTGCTCCTACAAATTCAACTTCCACTCCATTATATTTTATCTGTGCCGTACCGAAATTTTTAAAAACGGCCAGACTTGCTTTTTTCCCTAATTTTTTAGCCAGATGCTGAGCTGTATCAATACCGCTGCCTACTACCACAACGTCAATGTCTTTAGAGTGGCGATGCAGGAATATGTCTCTTACATATCCTCCTATGACATAACATTCCAGTTGCAATTCATCTGCTGTTTCAGATATTAATTTAAAAATAGGTTCTTGTAAATATTCTTTCATCAATCAGGTTGTAATAAAATCAGGATTTATTTGTCCTTTTTTTGTTCATCAGTACTATTAGGCGCTTGTTCTTCTTTTTTAGTTACATCGTTGTTTATAGTAGGGTAACTGATCCGTGTATGGTATATATTGATAAGTTTATCTTTGAATACCTGTTTTACGGTTTCAACATCCTGGAAACTAATCGGTGAATCTTTAAATTGTCCGTCAGCTATCTGGGAGTCTATCATGTCTTCCACCATATTGCCGATTCCTTCTTCCGTATATTCCTTGAGACTACGTGAACGAGCTTCCACCGCATCAGCCATCATCAGTATAGCCGTTTCCTTGGTAGCCGGTAGTGGGCCTGGATAGGTAAAAGCTTCTTCATTCGGGGTCACTCCCGGATTGGCATTGATAAATGAATTATAAAAATATTTTGCTTTACTCCGGCCGTGGTGAGTTACAATGAAATTTATAATCTGTTGGGGAAGCCTGTATTTTTTTGCTATTTGCAAACCGTCACGGACATGGTCTATAATAATGGTTGCTGCTTCCTCGTAATTCTTTTCCAGCAAAGGATTTTTTCCTCCGAGCTGATTCTCAGTAAAGAATCCCGGATTTTTCATTTTTCCTATGTCATGATACAGAGCACCGGTTCGTACCAGAAGACTGTTTGCTCCTATTTTTTTCGCCGCTTCTGTAGCGATGTTGGATACTTGAAGCGAGTGTTGGAACGTGCCTGGGGCGGTTTCTGCAAACTTGATCATTAGTTCGCTGTTTATATTGGTCAGTTCAACTAATGTAACACTGGAGATTAATCCGAATATTTTTTCAAACAGATAAATTAATATATAAGCAAGTAACAGGAAGATACTGCTTACGGCAAAATAAGCAATAGGCAACCATACAATGGCTTTTATATCGCCTTCTGATATGAAAGAATATGCCGTATATATAACGGAATAGGATAAGAAAATATAAAGGGCTGTCTGAGCCAGTTGCGACCGTTGTGCCAAATCCTTCAAGCTTGATACGGCTAACATACCGACAGCCATTTGCAGTGTCAGGAAGAGGAACGGCTGGTCTACCATGAAGGATATTATTACGGAAGTAACCATGTGGGCATACAAGGCTGTCCGTGAATCAAAGAATACCCGTATAATAATAGGCAGAAGGGCATAAGGCACCATCAGATAATGGAATACATTATTCTGAAAACGGATTGTAAGCGCCGCAAGGGCCACGTTTAACAGAACCAGAATTAACACCAGTATCAGATTGCCGAAGCTTCCATAAATGCGGGGACGGAACAGGTAAAAGTATGAAAACAACAACATCATAAAGAATATGATGATAATAATTTTACCTATAAACATGAACGACGATTGCTTCAGGGTAATGTTATTTTGCTTGTCATGCTGTATCTTCATGGAATTCAGGACTGTGTAAATTTCAGGAGTCACTATTTCACCACGGTCTATAATCCGTTCTCCTGCCTGAACCATTCCCATAGTTAATGACAGCTTGTCAAGCATTTCTTTTTCCGACATTTCGGAAGTGATTTCATCGTAAATGATGTTCTCAACCAAATAGAGGTTCAGGTTGTATGAGCTTAGTAAGCTTTTGTCCTCAATGGAAGCATTCTTGAAAAATTCTTCATAGGCCGTTTTAGGAGTGTAAAAATCATGAATGTTTACCATCCGGGTCATGCGGTTCGGGTATATGCAGTTGATCATTTCCTGTCCTTCTGCAAGGAGGTTACTCTGTTCTTCACCGGTCATGATACCCCGTCCGTATATGCTATTGAACTTTTGTTCTACATATTTCTTATTCATGGGCTGGTATCCTTCTTTTCGCTGAAAATCAGTAACGAACTTCTCAAATTGTATTCTTGCTACGGAAGTATCTATCTGGTAATAGGGGACAAAATCCTTTAATATTTCCTCCCGTTCTTTATTAACCTGTTCCTGGCTCTTGTATATAGGAAAATCGAAAGATGCGGTTATTAGTTCGTGAGTCCAGGGTTTACCCACTTCATATTTATAGTTGAAGGAGTTTTGTGATGGAAATAATTGAATAATAATTAAGGCTGCTACTAAAAACAGACCCAATTTTAACAGGTTCTCTATATGAGTCTTGGTTAGTTTGATTTTCATTGTAGTGTGTTGTTAAACCGGAATAAATTGGAAAAGTCTGATGCTTTCTTGATAGTTGAGCCAAAATTACCCATTTCTTTTGATATGAGCAATAAATACTCTGATATGTAAAACCAAAAACAAACAAAAATGTTTAGGCATGATAATACTTTGTAGCCTGATCTTTAACTATCTTTGTAAGCGTAAAAAAGAGGAAGCTTGTTATTGCGCTTCTGAAAACAACCAATGTAATAAATCCGGTATATGACAGGTATAGTTCCAGTAGGTTTAGTGCCTTTGAGGGTAAGTGATAGCGAACAGAGTGAAATGTGTTCCCAGCTGCTTTTTGGGGAAAGGGTGGAAGTGCTTGAGGTTAGAGAAAAATGGCTTTACTTACGTAATTTGTCCGACGACTATAGAGGATGGGCTGATAGAAAGATGATATACATACTTTCTGAGGAGGAAGAACGGAACTTGGGTAACCTTGTTTTTAAATATATCCAAGTGCCTGTGAGCAATTATCGGGATAATATACTATCAACGAATGTTCTTTTACCTGGAGGTAGCCGTATACCTCATGACGGTGATAAACAGTACCAGTTTGCGAATAAAAATATAACCGTAAGAACAGCTGATTTAGTGGAGGAAGCAGCCACAGGACAACGTATTGTTGATTTGGCAAGGCAGTATCAAGGAGCTCCATACCTGTGGGGAGGAAAATCTGTTTTGGGTATAGACTGTTCCGGCTTGGTACAGGTGGTTTATTCCATGTGTGATATATTGTTACCACGGGATGCCAGCCAGCAGGTTCTGTGTGGCGAGAAAGTAGAGTCATTAGCTGAAATTAAGGCTGGGGATCTGGCTTTTTTTAAAAATGCAAAGGATAGAGTAATACATGTGGGCATTATGATTGATGGAAAGCATATTATTCATGCATCCGGCTGGGTGAAAATAGATTTTATGGATGAAAGAGGCATCGTTTCTATGCAAACAGGAGAATACACTCACACTTTACATTCTGTACGCAGAATCATTTTGTAATTCAAAAAGCTTGTTATATTTAGCAGACTAATTTTGTCCGGTTGATATCTTATTCTATTTTTGTGTCCGATAATAACATAAAATATATGAAAAGACTAACTATTGCTGTAGTGTATTTGTTTGTTGCTTTGGTTGCAGTAAACGCTCAAACACTAAAATCTTTGTTTGATAAATATGGTGAGAATCCGCAGTTTCAATATGTAGCTATGGGGCCTGGAATGCTGAATATGGCCAGTGGGCTGATAGATGGAAATACTATAAATCAGGAAATGCTGGAAAAAATAACGGAAATCAAAGTTTTGGCATCTTTCAACGCCGATAGTGTTTCCAGGGAAAAGCTATCAGCCGATGTGGATAAAGTTTTGAAAAAAGGAAAATTCGATAATGTGTTGGAGGCGCACGAAGGTAAAGAAGAAGTTAAAATCTATTTTCAGAATAACAAAGGAAAGGATGCTAATTTACTTTTTATTAATCAGGGACAATATGGAGTTAATCTGATTTGGATGACAGGCACTTTTACGCAGGAAGACCTGGCGGAAATGGTGTCTAAACAGTAGCGGGAATCGAACTGATTTTAAATAGAAGTGCATGAAAAAATAAAGGTTGGAATAGCTATTCCAACCTTTATTTTTGATGGTTCAGTCACAATCAGATGATTTTTTCCAGCAACTTGATATTGTTGTCAATCTCTTCCTGAGATAATTTATAGTTTGTCAGATCTCCTGCAAAATACTGGTCATATGCAGCCATATCAATTAGACCATGTCCGGATAGGTTAAACAGAATTGTTTTAGCAGTACCTTCTTCTTTTGCTTTTTGTGCTTCCTGTATGGTTGCTGCAATGGCGTGAGCTGATTCCGGAGCAGGTACAATACCTTCAGTCTGTGCAAAAAGCACTCCTGCTTTAAATGAATCCAGTTGATTGATGTCCACAGCTTCCATATAACCGTCTTTCATCAGCTGGCTGACAATAGTTCCGGCTCCGTGGTAACGCAGACCACCGGCGTGAATATGAGCAGGAGCAAAGTTATGTCCAAGTGTGTACATAGGCAGTAGGGGAGTGTAGCCGGCTTCATCGCCGAAGTCATATTGAAATACTCCACGTGTCAGTTTAGGACAAGAAGCCGGTTCAGCAGCGATAAAACGTGTTTTTTTACCTTCCAGGATATTGTGCCGCATAAATGGAAAAGAAATTCCACCAAAGTTAGAACCTC
Organism: Bacteroidota bacterium; assembly: GCA_023391625.1. GTDB lineage: Bacteria > Bacteroidota > Bacteroidia > Bacteroidales > Paludibacteraceae > QVMH01. The sequence goes on from JAEWAN010000034.1 coordinate 240,966, forward strand.
CTCCGAAGCAACCGATTACCACGTCCGGATATTCACCTGCCATTTCCATTTGCTTTTCAGCTTCCAGACCTATGATAGTCTGGTGCAGAGCTACATGGTTCAAAACACTACCTAAAGTATATTTACAATTAGGAGTTTGCAGAGCCAGTTCAATGGCTTCAGAAATAGCAGTACCTAAACTACCCTGGTAATTAGGGTTTTCTGTCAGGATTTTTCTTCCGGCTTTGGTTGACATACTTGGCGAAGCTACTACTTGCGCTCCCCATGTTTGCATGAGTGAACGGCGGTATGGCTTCTGTTCATAGCTGATTTTTACCATATACACAGCTAATTCCAATCCGAATGTTTTAGCTGCAAAAGACAAAGCAGTACCCCATTGACCTGCACCGGTTTCTGTTGTTATATTGGTAACACCTTGCTTCTTACAGTAATATGCCTGTGCAAGTGCGGAGTTTAGTTTATGAGATCCTACCGGGCTTACGCTTTCATTTTTAAAATAAATGTGAGCCGGAGTGTCCAGTGCTTTCTCCAGGTTATAGGCACGGACTAATGGTGTGGAACGGTATATTTTGTATTTATCACGAACTTCTTCCGGTATGTCAAACCAAGCATCTGTTTGGTTTAATTCTTGTTTTGATAGTTCTTCCGCGAAGATAGGATATAAATCTTCCGGCTTCATAGGTTCTTTGGTTCCCGGGTTTAAGATAGGCATTGGCTTGTTTTTCATATCAGCCATGATGTTATACCATTGGGTCGGGATTTCTTTCTCACTCAAGAGAAATTTTTTTGTTTTTTCCATACAGATAATATTTTAAATAACATTTGTTTTCGTGAAAAGAAGCGGCCTGTCGTTTAAGGTAAACAACAGGCCGCTTTTATATTTCATACACATATTAAGGCTGAACCTCACTGTTTACCACAATCAGATTTTGCCAACGCCAAAAATATGTATTATCACAAAGAATCACAGCTTGTATTTGTTTATTGTCTGCAAAATTAAGAACATTTTTCTAAGAATGAAATATTCTGACAAAAAATTGTTCCATATATTGAAAATAAGTTTTTTAGTCGTTTCCTTAACAAATAGTCGGAAGCTACAATTGCTTGATTGTATTGGTATTTGTATTGGAAAAACACATTATTTCGTTTTTAGTTATTTGACGATTCGGGCTTCCAACTGCTTGTTCCGGATATTTATATATATGCTTGTATCGGGATTGCTATATTCCGTAGAAACATATCCCATACCAATGCCCGTTTTTGTCCCGGGCAATATGGTACCGGATGTAACTTGTCCTATAACCTTATTTTCTTTATTGGTGATTTCATATCCATGTCGTGGAATACCTCTTTCTCTAAGTTCGAATTGTACCAGTTTCCTGCGGATGCCTTCTCGTTTTTGCTTTTCAAGAAACGAACGGTCTATAAAATTTTTCCCCTCTGTGAATTTGGTAATCCAGCCTAATCCGGCTTCCAAAGGTGAGGTAGTGTCGTCAATGTCATTGCCGTACAAACAAAATCCCTTTTCCAGACGCAAGGTGTCTCTGGCTCCCAGTCCTATCGGTTTTAATCCCATCGGGATACCTGTTTCAAATAAAGCATTCCATATTTGCATCCCATGTTCCGGATAGAAATACAGTTCAAAACCTCCTGCTCCGGTATATCCGGTATTGGACAGGATTACATTGTCTACCCCAGCAAAAGTTCCGGTTGTAAAACCGTAGTAGGGGATAGCCGATAAATCAACGGGAGTAAGCTTTTGTAATAAGTCCGTAGCTTTAGGCCCTTGTACGGCTAATTGTGCCATACGGTCAGAAGCATTTTCTAAAACAGCTCCTTCTGTATTGTGTTGCATACACCACTGCCAGTCTTTCTCTATATTTGATGCATTCACTACCAATAGATATTTTTCTTCTTCAAAGCGGTAAATCAGCAAGTCATCTACAATACCTCCTTTCCCATTAGGAAAACAGGTGTACTGAACTTTTCCAATGTTCAGCTTTGAAACGTCGTTGGTCGTGATTTTTTGAAGAAAGGGTAGCGCAGCATCGCCTTTTACCCAAAATTCACCCATATGGGATACGTCAAATACCCCGGCATTGGTACGTACTGTAATATGTTCGTCAGTTATACCGCTGTACTCTATGGGCATGTTATAACCTGCAAATTCATGCATTTTAGCGCCTAATGCAATGTGAATTTCGGTGAAAGGTGTTGTTTTCATAAATATAGATTGTAAGATTGAAAAATAAAATCTTACGAATTTAGTCAAAAAGATTGTACTCTTTACATTCGGGCTGCTTTTTCTGCTATTTTAATGATAACCTCCATTGCTTTTTCCATAGAAGGGATGGGCAGATACTCATACCGTCCGTGAAAGTTATGCCCTCCGGCAAAGATGTTAGGACAAGGCAGCCCCATAAAAGACAAACGGGCTCCGTCAGTACCTCCTCTGATCGGTTTTATTTTAGGAGTAACTCCTGCCTCTTTCATCGCTTCGGAAGCCAGGTTTACAATGTACATAACCGGTTCTATTTTTTCACGCATGTTGTAATACTGATCTTGTATTTCTATGGTAGCACTGTCTGCTCCGAATTCGGAATTTATTTTATTGACTAAATGCAGCATTTCTTTTTTTCTGCGTTCAAAACGATCCAGGTCAAAATCGCGGATTATATACTCTAAAGTCGATTTTTCTACTGTTCCATTCATTGCAACCAGATGGTAAAAACCTTCGTATTCTTCCGTATGTTCCGGGGTTTCGTGACGGGGAAGCATGGTGACAAACTGCTGAGCAATACGCATGGAGTTACGCATTTTATGGTAAGCATATCCCGGATGCACATTTAGTCCCATGAATGTAATTTTAGCGCTGGCGGCATTGAAATTCTCAAATTCCAGTTCTCCGATCTCACCTCCATCCATTGTGTAAGCCCAGTCGGCGGCAAATTTTTTCACGTTAAAATGTTCCGCACCTTGCCCTATTTCTTCGTCCGGGGTAAATGCAATCCTGATTTTACCGTGTTTTATTTCCGGATGAGCTATCAGGTATTCCATAGCCGATACTATTTCTGCAATTCCGGCTTTGTCATCAGATCCTAATAATGTGGTTCCGTCCGTAACAATGATATCCTGCCCTTTATATCGTAATATTTCCGGATATTTTTCCGTTTCTAACAGAATCAGTTCTTTCTCATTCAGCAGAATATCTTCTCCGTTATAATTTTCAATGACGCGTGGTTTTATGTGTTTTCCGCTCATGTCTGGGCTTGTGTCCATATGGGCTATAAAACCAATGGTAGGTACCGGCTTGTCTGTGTTTGAGGGTAGTGTGGCCGTTACGTATCCGTATTTATCCAGCTCGATGTCTTTAAGGCCTATTTCTTTTAATTCTTCTGAAAGATGTTTTGCAAAGATAAGTTGTCCCGGTGTGCTAGGGGTCATTTTAGTATTTTCATCGGATGTAGTGGGAAAACTTACATATTTAAGGAAGCGTTTGGTTATATTCATGATATATGTAGATTTTGTTTTATATGACAAAAGTACAAAATGATCGTTTATTTTTTTATCCAATAAGTTATAAAAAGAAAAAAAATATACTCTTTTATTATAATATAAGTATAAAAAAGAAAGGGTATTTGTCAACTTATAAATGTTAATTTTGCCGCATGTTAAATAATTGCATTTTATCTTTTGTCATGTAAACACATAAAAAAATTATTTTATGAGAAAATTTTGGTTTGTCATAGTATTGTTTATCACGGGAGGGTTGTTGTCTTACGCTCAAAATATTGATATAAAAGGGCGGATTGTGGAAAAAGACAATGAAACTTTAATTCCGGTAGCTTATGCCAATGTTATTCTGATGGATGCCGATTCTGCTGTGATAGCGGGAAGTACTACCGACAAAAACGGACTTTTCTCCATCAATAAAATACAACAGGGAAATTACTTTTTGAATACTTCTTTTACGGGATACCAAAATGTAAGCATAGAGTTGAAAAACTTGTTAAAGTCTATAGACCTGGGAGATATTGAAATCAGGGAAGTGAGTGTAGGTCTGGATGAAGTTACTGTGTCTGCGGCAGCCATGCTAAACAAGCTGGATCGTAAAATTATTTTTCCCAGTTCAAAGGAAATCAATTTATCCGCTGATGGGGTGGAACTCCTGCGCAATATGCATTTGAATGGAATACAGATTAAATATGAAGATAATTCTATTACTGGAATACGGGGCGGAGAAGTGTCTTTACGTATAAACGGGGTAAGGGCTGGAAAAAATGAAGTGATGGCTATTAATCCGAAGGATGTAATACGTATAGAATATCATGACGAACCCTCTATGCGTCATGGCGATGTAGAAGTGGTGATTGATTTCATTGTACGTCGCCGTGAATCCGGAGGTTCGGTTATGCTAAACAGTTACAATGCTTTGAATCGGGAACTGACCAACCAGTATGCAGCCTTAAAACTGAATAATAAAAACTCGGAATTTTCTTTGAATTATTCTTTTAGCCATAATTATTTCGGTAAAGGCTATCAGACGAATGAAGAAGTTTTTAAGTTCACAGACGGTAGCTCCTTCACCCGGACAGAAGAAGGAATACCGGGAAAATCAAAGTACAACTCGCATTACGTAAACGCAGGATATAGTTTGGCCGAAGTTGATAAATATGTTTTTGCTGCAAATTTTCAGTTCTCACGCACCAATACTCCTTTTGACAACACTTACAGTTTGTTGTATAAAAACGGAGAAAAAGAAAATGGCGTCTATAAAACCAATCTGACACATTCCGGTTCTTTATCACCTTCAATGAATATTTATTTCCAACGGAATTTTAAAAATGACCATCTCCTTATTATTGACGCTGTATGGACATATATAGGATCTGATTCCTACCGTCATTATTCAGAAATGTACGGAGCGGATACTCTGACTAATATTATAACCAATACGAAAGGGGAAAAGCATTCTCTTATCGGGGAAGTTATTTATGAGAAATTATTTAATGTAGGTAGAATCAGTGCCGGAGTAAAACATACTCATAATTTCAGTAATAACCTTTATGACGGTAATTATTCCGGAAAAACAAAGATGCAGAACTCGTTTACCTATTTTTACGCCCAATGGATGGGAAGAATTAAGAAATTCACTTATTCCGGGGGATTAGGAGGTACGGCCACTACAATAAATCAGGTAAACCAGAAACCTTATAGCGATGTCCGGTTTTCTCCGACTCTTCGTATGGCTTATCAGTTTAACGATAAAATACAACTTCGTTACCGGGGAGATATGATGGTGCAGACCCCTCCGTTATCAGAGTTAAATGCGGTGGATCTGCCTATTGACTCCTTGCAGATCAGAAGGGGAAATCCTGCATTAAAACCCTGGACCAGCTATTTGAACCGGCTTACTTTTTCTTACAACAGTGAGTTCTTCCGCTTCGGGGCAGAAGTGTATGATCATTATTCTATTGATCCGGTAATGGAAAGTACAGTCAGAGAGAATGATAAGTTTGTACGTGTAATGGAAAACCATAGCGTTTGGCATCAAGTCCTTTCTACAGGATATGTAAACTTATCTTTATTAAAAGAACATATTTATGTGTATGCGCAAGGTGGGCTTAACTGGATTGAGAATGGAGGTGAAAAATATAACCATATTATCCGCAATTGGTTTATTAATTCCAGTGTAAGTGCTAATTGGAAAAACTGGAGTATTTATGGTGGTATTTATACCCGGCGCATGAACATTGTAGGCGAACTTGTGACTTCCGGACAACAATCTGTTGAAACCGGGATTGGATATCATTGGAAGAATTTACGTGTAAATATGAATATGTTTTTCCCTTTCGGTGGATGGAACAGTGAGACTGATAACAAAAATCAATATGCTTCCAGTCTATTACGTTATTATACTCCTGATCTGAAAAATATGCTTACTTTAAACGTTTCATGGAATATGGAGTTCGGCCGGAGATACCGCAGTGTACAAAAGAGAATTAATAACAGCGATACGGATAGCGGAGTGCTGGAAGTCGGAAAATAGTAAAGGGAAGTTTGCTTTTTGATTCTTGCTTTTTGTTATTGACTAGTCATAAATAACCATTACTGGTTTATATGACTAGTCGTATTCTTTTATACCCGCCGGATTTTTTGGGGATACGAAATATATTATTTTTTCTTTCGGGAGGTAATTGGAGCACTGTTCATTATAAAACGCCAGGGTTTGTCTTTCCATATATCCCCGGCATAATCTATTCCTACACGGGGAGCAGTTGTGAAGTCAAACGTATCCGGAGCATCCTCCAGCCACATTCTGCATGAAGTTAACAGACTTTCGCCATAAAAGCTTTTGTCTATTTTTAATTCCCTTCCTACACGTCCGGAACCTATGATATTATCAATTCCCCGGATTAAAACGGCTTGAGGATGATTTTCCGTACCTGTTACAAAATTAAGCAACCAATACATGCCGTATATCAGATAAACATAAATTGCCCCTCCGTCGGCATACATTATTTCCGTGCGTGGAGTGCGCCCTTTGCTGGCATGACAGGCCAAATCTTCTTCTCCCAAATAAGCTTCGGTTTCGGTAATCACATATCGGGTAATGCTGCCGTCTTCCCATTGGCGTACCAGAATTTTTCCTAATAGTTTCTCTGCCACAGCAACGGCATCCTGACGGTAAAAATCAATTGTTATACGATTTCCTTTTTTCATTTATTGGATGATTTTCAGACAAAGCACTAATTCCAGAGCTTTATTATTTCAATAATGGCAATTGATTAAGCATGTTTTTTAGTTTGATTGCAATGCGTGGCATCGGTTCGGCTACGGTAAGGCCTACGATGTCATATTCGGAAGCTATATCATTAATAAGCCGTGTTACTTCATCTATTTTCATACCATCGGGCTCTACACCCACACCTGCTATAATTTCTGCGGGATCCAGTACGTCCAGGTCTAAATGGATTACTACTTTTGACGTGCCGGCATTTTTCAGCCACTCCAGGACTGCAATGCTGTTTTCTCTTACATCATCGGGAGATAACCCTTTAATTCCTAATTCCTGTTGGCGTTCTTTCATGCCTTCATCCCAAGAGCGCAAGCCAACAATAAGTGCTTTGGATGTATCAAATTTACCCGGTAATATATCTGTTATTTGTTTATCACTCATTCCCAGACAGGCCGTTAATGCCATGGCATGATAACCTTTGTATTCATCATAGGGTAGGGTTATATCCGGATGGGCATCAATCCATATCACGGCAACATCGTCTGGATATTTTTCAGCCAGATAAGTGAATGGAACTACACTGACAGAACATTCTCCTCCTAAGGTAACAATCCTATCCGGTGTGTTTTCCCGTAATTTTTCAAGTGCAGATTTTGTTTGTTCAAGGATAATCCGGTAAGCACAGATTCCGTTTTCCGTTTCCCGATCGTTTATATCCAGAGATACCGGTACTTCTACGGTCTGGTGGGCACTTTCCGGAGCAAGCAAGTTTAAAATATGAGCTCCTAAATAATAACCCCTTGAGGCATCTTCTACCGGAATATCCGGTATCCAGTGTGCTATTATACCACCTTGCCACTGAGGGTAAACCAGACGAATGGTAGTTAGTTTATCTTTCATAGTTTGATTCTTTCTTTTATATGTACAAATTCAAATTGTACATTGTGAGATACAGAAAAAATAGTTTTCCAAAATATGCTGTTATTCCGGCTTTTCGTTACAAAATTAAAGAATAGCAATTGTTTATACAAAAACTGTATTTGTAGATATGAACTGTAATAAGAGGGAAAAGGCGAGAAATCCGGTTTATAAAAAGAAAGTTTATTTCTTTTTATCTTGCATTGGAATAAAAGGAGAATAGAGAAAATGCTGTTTTAACTTATTTATTTTTGTTCGGATTCGCTTTGTACTGCGGCAGCCTGTTTGCTTTTTCTGTATGCTTCCAGCGATTCGGGTGTCGTTTTCCACCGCCTGTGCATCCAAACCCACTGATCCGGGTAGGTATTTACAATATCTTCTATTACTTTAGTTTGGCGTTGGGTATTTTCCCATAGGTCAGATTCAGTGTTTCCGGTGTTAATAACAGGAAGTTCCGGATATATGATGAAACGATAGTTTCCGTCTTCTTTCCGGGTCATAGCCATCGGTACAATTAACGCTCCGGTTTCCAAAGCAAGCCTTGAAGCTCCTAAAGGAGTATAAGCTTGTTTGCCCATAAAATCAACGAATACACCTTTCACCTTAGTATCCTGATCTATCATCAGAATAAGACATTCTCCTTTGCGAAGAGATTCCAATAGCTTTTGATATGAACCTTCGCGAGTAATGTTTTTCATTCCCCTGTGTCCTCTGAACTTGACCATCAGATTCTCCAGTATCTGGGCCTTCATCGCTTTACTGGCGGCTGAGGTTTCATATCCGAGCATTGGGGGCGTGATTGCGGCAAATTCCCACGAACTTAGATGGGGAATGAGGCAGATTACTCCTTTTTTCTTTTCATAGGCTTTTTTTAGGTTTTCTTCCCCTACAACTTCTATGATGGAAAAAAAACGTTCTTTATCGGCCACATGTGAAAATGCCATGTAGTCAAAAAATGACCGTATGTTTTCTATGAACACATTCCTGGCTATCGTTTCACGCTCTGACTGGCTTTTGGTCTGCCCATAAATCATTTCCAGATTGGTTAATGCTCTTTCGCGCGATTTGTCCGCCATTTTGTAAAATAGTGTTCCGACAAATCCCGCAAAACTTCTAACTGCGGCCAAAGGCAGGAGTCTGAATATCAAAATTGTCATATACAGGAGGGGATATAAAAGCGTTATAACCAGATTCCTGCGAAAAGCTTTTTTGTCAAATTTCATTGTTTAATGTGAATAATCACAATCTTTTTACCTACCTGTTTATATCCGGGTGTAGTGACCTGTATTCGGTACGGATAGAGGTTTTGCTTTTGCAGCCAGAATTAAATCAGATAAAATACGTTAGTTTTACCTATTGATTTTTATAATATTAATTTTCAGAGAATTCGTAATATCTTTTTATATAGGGGGATATCCTTTCCCCGTAAATTTCACGCTTCTATGAGTTTGTATATATAAATAACGTAAAAAAGGAAAAATAAGTATTTTATCGTTAAAGCAAATTACAGGTTGTAACCGAAATTACGCAGTTTATTGTCTTTATTTCTCCAGTCCTTTTCTACCTTGACAAATAATTCCAGAAATACTTTTTTCTCAAAGAAAGCTTCTATATCTTTTCTGGCTTCCATGCCGACTTTTTTCAGGGATTTTCCTCCGTGTCCTATTATGATTCCTTTTTGGGAATCTCTTTCCACATAAATAACAGCGTTGATACGAATCAGGTTATTTTCTTCTTTAAATTGCTCTACTTCCACTTCTACTGAATAGGGTATTTCCTTGTCGTAATTTAAAAGAATTTTCTCCCGGATAATTTCAGTTACGAAGAAACGAGCCGGTTTATCGGTCAGTTGGTCTTTATCGAAGAAAGGAGGTGAATCCGGCAGCAATTCAACAATACGTTTAAAAACAATATCAACATTGAATTTATTAATTGCGGAAATAGGTATAACTTCGGCACGGGGCATTACTTCCTTCCATCTTTCCACCAGTTGAATCAGCTTTTCCTGGTCAATTAAATCTATTTTATTAATAATTAGAATAAGAGGAGCCGCGTTTTGGTTTACGTTTTCAACAAACTCCTTGTTCTTTTCATAAGTGTCAAAAACATCGGTGACATATAGCAGGACATCCGCATCTTTTAAAGCAGATGTTGAAAATTTCAACATGGATTCCTGTAAACGGTAGTTGGGCTTTAATACTCCCGGTGTATCGGAATATACGATCTGGAAATCTTCTCCGTTTACTATGCCCATGATCCGGTGGCGGGTAGTCTGTGCCTTAGAAGTTATAATTGAGATACGTTCACCTACTAATGTGTTCATGAGTGTAGACTTTCCTACGTTTGGATTGCCTACTATATTTACAAAACCTGATTTATGCATAACATTTATTATTTGGTCAGCAAAGATACAAAATTATATAGGATTCTTTAAATTTGCATAGCTATACTAATTTTACTTTTCAAGCGTTTTATATACACTGCGCTATAAATGTTATAATAAATGAAAAACAGTAAGGATTTATATGTCGTATCCCAACGGCTGAAATTGATATTCATAGGTGTTGCTTTTATCATTGTCGCAATCTCCACTTTTTTCACCAATAGACTGGCTAACTCCCTGAGAAAAGAAGAACAAAAAAAGATAGAAATATGGGCGGAAGCCACCCGTTTGCTCGCGGTAACGGATATTGAAGATAATATGGTTAACAACATTGTCCTGCAAATTATATCCGGTAATACGACGATACCTATTATCATAACAGATAGCGGAAAACATGTAACGGACACTAGAAACCTGAAAAACGTTCCATCCGGCAATAAGGAGGAATATTATGCTAAGTGTATAGAAAAATTCAGCGAAAAACGTCCTCCTATTATCCTCCAGTCTATCAATGACTATATGTACGTATATTATGATGATTCTTCTTTATTGAAACAATTATCGTATTTTCCTTACGTGCAGCTGGGCATCATCATTGTCTTTATACTTGTGGCGCTCTTTGCTTTCAGGAGTACAAAGAACGCAGAACAAAACCGGGTATGGGTGGGACTGTCCAAAGAGACGGCTCATCAACTGGGCACTCCCATATCATCATTGCTGGCATGGTCGGAATTGCTCAGAGCCAAGTATCCTGAGGATAAATTGCTGGGAGAAATGGATAAAGATATAAACCGTCTGAGGGTTATAGCCGAACGGTTTTCCAAAATAGGGTCAGTTCCTGATTTACAAACAGTGGAGCTGAAAGAGACATTGCAAAATGCAGTTCAGTATGTTAGTAACCGCTCTTCCAGGAAAGTAAATATGCAATGTCATTTCTCCGGGAATGATCCGGTATTTGTAGAACTGAATACTCCTCTTTTTGAATGGGTTATTGAGAACTTATGTAAAAACGCTATTGATGCGATGGAGGGTGAAGGAGCTATTGATATTTTTGTTCAAAAGAAGGAAGAAGAGGTTCTGATTGATGTAAAAGACAATGGTAAAGGAATGGAGAAGAAACAGTTTAAGGCTGTATTTTCTCCCGGTTATACAACTAAAAAGCGGGGATGGGGCTTAGGTTTGTCTTTGGCGAAACGAATTATAGAAGAATATCATCAGGGCAAGATTTTTGTAAAACAATCAGAAGCAAATGTAGGTACGACATTCCGTATTATCCTGAAAGCAAAACAATAAATCTTCTTGTACAGAGTCCGGAGGGTATGCTTTTTCGTTTAAAAGCATACCCTTTTTTATTAAAGCGAATTGCTGCCAGAATCTTTTTATTATTGATAAATAAATATAGTTGTGCAAAAAGGAGTATTCCGGAAAATAAGCTAACTTTGTGACCCAATAGAAAATTAGTTCCCATCTTATATGCCGAAATCAAGTGTTATAACAGAAAAGCTGGCGACCGAAAGTATCGGTAAACTGATATTTTTATACTCGCTTCCTGCTATTATAGGAACTGTGGTCATGTCGTTATATAACATAGTGGACAGGGTGTTTATCGGGCAGGGAGTGGGAGAGTATGCCATTTCCGGTTTGGCTCTGACTTTTCCTTTCATGAATGTTTTGACGGCTTTCGGCATGCTTATAGGCAGTGGCGCTGCTGCCCGTATATCTATCACAATGGGGATGGGCGATAAGGAAAAGGCTGAAAATATACTGGCAAACGCTTTGGTACTTACTTTTATTGTTTCCGGTGTTGCAATAGTGTTTTCTTATATTTTTATGGGTGATTTGCTCCGGCTTTTCGGAGGGACGGAAAACACCATCGGCTATGCGGAAGACTATATGCTGATTATTATTCCGGGATCTATTTTCTCCGCCCTGAACTATGGTTTTAATAACATAATGCGTGCATGCGGATATCCCCAGAAGGCAATGTGGACAATGATTATTTGTGCAGGGGTAAATGTAGTATTGGATGCCGTATTTATTTTCGGTTTTGATATGGGGATAAGAGGCGCTGCTTATGCTACGAACATATCATTTATTGTCGGTACAGTTTGGGTATTATCTCATTTTTTACTGCCGGGGACGATTTTGCGTTTCCACTGGAAAAAATTCAAACTGGACTTTAGTATCATCAAATCCATTTTAAGCATAGGGCTTTCTCCTTTCAGTATGCAGGTTGCCATGAGTTGTGTAGTGGTGTTGATCAATGTACAATTAATCAAATACGGAGGTGATTTAGCCATCGGGGCATATAGCATAGTCAACAGTGTATCAACATTGGTTGTTATGACCATTATTGGCCTTAACCAGGGGATACAGCCTATTTTGGGATATAACTACGGTGCTCAATTGTATCACCGGATGTTCGGCGTTTTGCGTATTGCGGTTATTGTGGCTACCTGTGTTTCCACGACCGGTTTCATTTTGAGTACTTTCATTCCGGGTTATATGGCACGTTTATTTACTCCCCATCCGGAATTGATAGCTATTGCATCCAACGCATTGAAAATAGCCATGATGGTTTTCCCTATCATTGGTTTTCAGATTGTAGTGTCCAACTTCTTTCAGTCTATTGGTAAAGCCGGAATATCTATTTTTCTTAGTCTGACAAGGCAGTTTATATTCTTAATACCATGCCTGCTGATTCTTCCTCCTATATTCGGATTGAATGGCGCGTGGGCAGCCTTGCCTGTTTCCGATTTCCTGGCAACCATTGTTGCAATTTTTACCTTACTGGTTTTTATGAAAAAATTCAGGCAGGAACATGGATATAACGGTCACGATAGTCACTCAAGTATTTAAAAATTCACCGATATGTTCTCTTTTTAGCAAAAGGTAAACGTAAGTATTGCCTTTTTATCTGGTCATAAAAATCAGAATAAGTCAATATCCGGGAAAAGAGAAAATACATAACGTTCTCCCTCTACGGAGTCGCATTTACATCCTGTTAGCTCTTCTTTAAAAAACATATCCGCATCATTCATCCATGGTTGGTATGGAATAGTATCCTGGTAATTGATACTTTGCGTTTTCCCTTTTTTATAACGTGCCCGGTACTTGGGTGCTTTATCAAATCCATTTTTATTGAAATATAATTTCCGATCTAAAATTTTATCTCTTTTTCTTCCGGCCAATACGATGGCTGGTAGTTCCATACTTTCAGTTCCAACAGATGAACGCAATATAGGAGTGATTACAAGCATCTGTTGGAGAGTTAGCTCCAGATTATCAGCCTGAATTTTCATGCCAATAATGACTTGTTCTTGTGTTTCAACTATTTCAACACCTTCTATTGTCACAAGGTGTTTAGGGCTAATTTGCGCGTATGTATACAATGAAGGAATAAAAAATAGCAAAACAAGCAAATAAACATTTTTTGTTCTCATAATAGGATCAGTTTAAAAGATGAAGTAAACAAAAGATAAATTAACCCGGGTTATTCCCCAATAATTGTAAGATCCACGCCCCAGTAGAGCGCTGTTATCTTCGCTTCCGTACTTAGTGTAATCCATATAAGCATATCCGGCTCCCAATGCGGCTTCCAAATTCCAGCGTTTGCCCAAAATCCATTGATACCCAATGCTTACTCCACCTCCGCTAAGCCATCCTTCAAACCGTTTGTCTTTCAATGAGCGGAAAGAAAAATAAGGAAATTTTACATTCGCGACATTAAATCCGGCACCATGTATGTGTACTCCGAAAAACAATCCGTTAAATTGTTCGCAAAGCCAATAACGCAACTCTGGCTGAACCAGCCAGTGCTGGAACCTTTTGTTATCTTTAAATTTCCATGGATTATAACCCGTGGCTATATCCAAAGTCAACTTTTCGGTGAGTCCCACTTCCATGATGAGATTAAGGGTTAGGGTAGAGCCATATATAAGGTTTGTCTTGGACGTCAGTTTCTGTCCGTATAAAGGAATGATACAAATAAATGCAATGAAAAGGAGCAGGTGTTTTTTCATTTTTGGTACTTATTAAGTTTGTTTTTAAGGCATGGTTATTCTTGCAAGAATGTGTTTTGCAGGACTAATGCCATAAGTATATTAAATTTAAGCCGGAGAAAGAATTCTCTTTTTTAGGAATCATAAGGTTACTCCATATTTTGTTTCGTTGTATATAGGTAGAGCAAACAGGACACACACAGTTTCTTATATTTACACCATAAATTCTTGTTAATGTAACAACTTGATGATTAGAAGGTTCATTTGTTATGAAAAATGTAAATACTTTGAGGTATAGGATAAGAAAAGTCGGATTAAGTATGGGTCAGGAGATTTGTCTGTTATTTGACGAGTAATTGAATAAGAAAAAGTTTACACCGAATATGAACCGGGAATGAATGAAATATTCCGTAGCTTTCTATAGTAATGTCACTTTAAGTAACATTTATAACAAACAGAAAATCTTTTTATTAGCAATATATTTCCATTCCGACAAAATATTACGTACCTTTGCTGCATGACAAAAACAATTAAATCGGATCTGGTTTAGTAAACAATCTATGCATCTTGCGCAGATTGTCCTTTTGTATACTCTCAGATAACCCTTTTTGAGAGCATTCTCTTATTGTTATATATCTTTATTTTTTTAACCAGTATGCAATGTAAGGCACTATTGTGTTTTCATTTGTATACTATTCATAAATATTTAAAAGTAATGAGTAATCAAAACAAAACAATTCACGAATTTGATTTTAATTTCATTTGCGAATATTTTTCAAGCGTAGAACGTCAAGGACCCGGAAGTCCCGATATCACTCTTAAAGCATTGAGTTTTATTGATAACCTGACGGAAAAATCCCGTATTGCCGATATCGGCTGTGGTACGGGCGGTCAGACAATTACCTTGGCTCAAAATACCCGGGGAAAAATATCCGGACTTGATTTATTCCCGGAATTCATCCGTATTTTCAATTATAATGCAGAGCAGGCCGGTTTGCAAAACCGGGTAAAAGGTTTTGTCGGTTCGATGACTGATCCTCTCCCTTTTGAAAACGGTTCGTTAGATTTAATTTGGTCGGAGGGAGCTATCTACAATATCGGTTTTGAGAAGGGGCTAAAAGAATGGCGCAACTATTTGACGCAAGGCGGTTATATAGCCGTATCGGAAGCTTCATGGTTTACCAATGAACGTCCCTCTGAAATACATGATTTTTGGATGCTCCATTATCCAGAAATAGATACGATTCCGAATAAAGTAACTCAAATGCAGAATGCGGGTTACGTTCCCGTTGCTACTTTCATCTTACCGGATTATTGCTGGACAGAACATTTCTTTGCTCCGTGTAGTAAAGCACATGAAGCATTTTTAAAGAAATATGCAGGCAGTAAGATGGCTGAAGAGTTTATAGCCGGTCAACGCTATGAACAGGAGCTGTATAGCAAATACAAAGAGTACTACGGTTACGTATTTTATATCGGAAAGAAAATCTAATTAATTCAACAGGAAAGGCTATCATAAAAGATAGCCTTTCCTTGGTAGTTCTAAAAACGATTTACAATTAGATTAAAAAATTAGCTCATGTATTTCTGCGTCCGGAATTCTCCCGGAGTACAGCCTGTTTCCCGTTTAAATAAGCGGATGAAATGCTGCGGATATTGAAATCCGAGTGAATAGGCTATTTCTCCGATGCTATAATCCGTACTTAACAATTGATTTTTAGATATATCTATAATTTTTTGCTGTATATATTCCTGAGCAGTCCGTCCGGTTTCTTTTTTTATCAGATCGCCAAAATAGCCGGGAGAAAGAAAAACTTTATCCGCAAAATATCTTACGGAAGGCAGGCCATTTTGTCTTGACTTTTCGCTCTGGAAGTATTCTTTCAGCAGTTGCTCAAAACGAGCAAGGACATCATTGTTTACTTTTTCACGTGTATAAAACTGACGGTCGTAGAATCGCAGGCAGTAATCAAGAATCAACTCAATATGGACAGACAACAATTCACGGCTGTGTTTATCAACCGGATAGCTTAATTCGTATTCTATTTTATGTAAACAATCAGTAATAATTCCCCGTTCCTGTTCCGAGAGATGCAAAGCCTCGTTTTGTGCATAATCAAAAAAAGTATATTGAGTTATTTTTTGCCCCAATGACGTGCCATGAATCAAATCCGGATGAAACATTAACCCGTAAACTTCCGGTTTTACTTCATCCTCCTCTGTATCGACACCGATAAGTTGCCCGGGAGCAAAACTGACAATAGTTCCTTCCTGGTAGTCATAGTATTGCCGTCCGTATTTCAAGGTACAATTTACACCATTTTTCAGAAAAAGGGCATATACGCCATAGTTCATTCGGATGTGATTTACAACACGGGTAGCCTTGGTTAAATCAACCACAGTTACCAAAGGATGCAGTGTAGGTAGGCCGTAGAGCTTGTTATATGCATCGATGCTGTCCAGCTGAATAATATCTTCCATCGTTTTGTTTCGTTTCTTATTTGCAAAGCTATAGCTTTCTTTCGATAAAATAAGAGCCCTTTCTGCAAAAACCGGAATTCGGGTTATTATTACCTGAATCCATCTACTGTCCGGTAATATTTAATCCGGTAATTTTGCAATATCATATTAAAAAATAAGAAGATGGAAGATATTTTTAAAAGAATGCAAGCAGGTGAACTCATTTTGGAAAGTGATGCCGGATATTCAGAATTATGCGATGCGTTTACAGAGAGCAGGCGTATTGTTGAAGAGTTGAACAGCGGACATCATACTCCCGATGAAGTTTGTGAAATACTTAGTCGGCTAACTGGTAAGGAAGTAGATAAGTCTGTACGGATATTCCTGCCTTTTTATACAGCATTCGGACGTTTTACCCGTTTTGGTAAAAACGTGTTTATTAATTTTAACTGTACTTTTTTAGATCGTGGGGGCATAACTTTGGAAGATGATGTGTTTATCGGTCCGAATGTAAACCTTGTCACTGAAAATCATCCCGAAAATCCGGAATTACGACATAATGTTTACGCTCGTCCTATTCATATAAAGCGGAATGCCTGGATTGGGGCTGGAGCCATTGTATTGCCGGGAATAACCATCGGACAGAATGCTATTGTTGGCGCAGGTTCTATTGTAACAAAAGATGTGCCGGACGATGCTGTGGTTGTGGGGAATCCGGCACGAGTTATCCGGTCTATAAAAAAATGATGCGTATGAAACACGTTTTAGCCATTCTATTGCTGTCTCTCTGTTTATCCGTAGGTATTGCTGCCTGTTCAACTGAAAATCATTCTTTTGTACAGCAACCAGCCGTTGGGGAATCCGAAGATAATGAAATGGTTGAGAATAAAGATAGTAACGATATCTCTATGGATGAAAAGATAAGCATTAAGATAGGTGGTGCTTCCTATGAGGTTACCTTGCAGGATAATGCCACGGCAAAAGCATTCCGTTCATTATTACCTTTAACGGTAATAATGAATGAACATGCCGGAAATGAAAAATACTACAATCTCCCTAATCAGTTGCCTGCAGATATATCAGATATATATTATCCGGGTACAATACAGGTAGGGGATCTGATGCTTTGGGGAAGTGACTGTGTCGTTTTGTTTTATAAGACCTTTTCCACTTCATACGGTTATACACGAATAGGTAAACTTGATGATCCGGCTGATTTACCGAAAGCAGTAGGGAGCGGCAAAGTAACAGTAACATTTGAATGATAAAGTATTAAAAACAAGACTATGAGTAATAAAATCAAATTTGTGTTTACAGTGGCATGGCTTTTAGGCATAAGCATGATAGCCAATGCGGAAACAAATCAAAGTAAAAAAAGTGATATGGAAAATTTAAAGTTAACAGAAGAATGGGATAAAACTTTCCCTAAGAGTAATAAAGTGAAGCACAGTAAAGTAACTTTCACTAATCGTTATGGCATTACACTTGCCGCCGACTTATATATACCGAAAAATGCAACGGGAAAATTGCCGGCCATTGCTGTGAGCGGCCCTTTCGGTGCAGTAAAAGAACAGGCTTCGGGGCTTTACGCCCAAGCTTTGGCAGAACGGGGTTATCTGACTATTGCTTTTGATCCTTCTTTTACCGGAGAGAGTGGGGGAAGCCCCCGTTATGTAGCTTCACCGGATATTAATACTGAAGACTTTTGTGCTGCCGTTGATTTTCTCTCTGTGCGTGAAGATGTTGATCCGGAACGAATCGGCATCATCGGCATTTGTGGTTGGGGTGGATTTGCAATAAATGCAGCTGCCATTGATACACGTATAAAAGCAACGGTAGCTTCAACGATGTATGATATGACTCGGGTTACAGCGAACGGATATTTTGATTCCATGGATAGCGACCAGCGTTATGAGCTCCGTAAGCAACTCAATGCCCAGCGCACTATCGATGCTAAAAACGGTACATATGCCCTTGCCGGAGGTGTGGTAGATCCGTTGCCAGAAGATGCTCCTCAATTCGTAAAAGATTATTATGCGTATTATAAAACATCCCGTGGTTATCATAAACGTTCCCTTAATTCCAATCAAGGTTGGAATAAGACTTCATCATTATCTTTTATCAATATGCCCATTCTTGCTTACAGCGATGAAATTCGTAGCGCCGTATTACTTGTACACGGAGAAAACGCTCATTCACGCTATTTCAGCGAAGATGTGTTTAAGAAGCTAAAAGGGGATAATAAAGAATTAATGATTATACCAGGTGCAAATCATACGGATTTGTATGACCAGATGAACGTGATACCGTTTGATAAAATAGATATATTCTTTAAAGAGTACCTTAAATAAATTTGTTATATAAAAACACGCTGCCCATATATTTTGTATGTGGGCAGCGTGTTTAATATTGCTTCTGATTCACTATTCCTGTTTTTTATTCCGAGTTACGGTAACTTTCAGTTTTAAGAGAGGTATTCCCCGGACATTTATCACTTTTCTTTTCCTTCGTAATAATTTATAAATGCTTTATTTACCAGTCTATTACCTCCGGGAGTAGGATAATTGCCAGAAAAATACCAGTCCCCTTTATGATTGGGACATGCCTGATGCAATCCTTCAATGGTCTGATAAACCAGCTCTACCGGACAGTTCACTTCGGGAGGAGTTAGCATCTCTGCTATTTTTTGAGATATTTCTTCCTGCGTAAACGGTTGGTATATTTCCGTAACATGATTAATAACCAGTTCTTTCGGTAAATCTTCCTGTGCCTTGGATTTTTGATACACTTCATCAATAAGGCTTTGCATTCCTCTTTCTTTAAGTAATGCTATTGCAGCACGAAAGGCGCAGAATTCGCTCATACGTGACATGTCAATACCGTAATAGTCGGGATAACGGACTTGCGGTGATGACGACACTATCACTATTTTTTTAGGTTCAAGACGATTTAATATCGTCAGGATACTTTGTTTTAGCGTAGTACCCCGTACTATGGAGTCGTCTATTGCCACAAGATTATCTACTTTCCCTCTTCGTATAGAGCCGTATGTAATATCATATACATGGGTAGCCAGGTCGTCCCGTTCATTTCCCTGTGATATAAAAGTACGCAGTTTAATATCTTTCAATAAAACTTTTTCGGAACGTAATTTTTTTCCGGTTCTATTTTCAATACCGTCCATCATACCGTAAAATGCAACTTCTGCAGTATTGGGTATAAAAGAGAACACGGTATTGTCCGTGTCGTGGTTAATCGCTTTTAGGATAGGCTCGGTCAGCAATTCGCCCAACTGTTTGCGTTCTTTATAAATATCAATGTCGCTTCCCCTTGAAAAATAGATTCGTTCAAATGAGCATGGAGTAGGCACAGGGTCTGCATGACGGATAATATCCTGATGTAAGCTACCGTCCTTTTTTATGATGATAGCCTGTCCCGGCTGTATTTCATGAATATCTTCCTCTTTTACATTCATAACGGTTTGGATAACCGGACGTTCAGAGGCTGTCACCACGATTTCATCATCGGCATAATAAAATGCAGTACGTATGCCTTTAGGGTCACGGAATACGAAAGAATCGCCATGTCCCAGCATTCCGCAGATTACGTAACCGCCGTCCCACATATGTTCCGATTTACGGATAAATGAGGCTATATCCAGATTTTCTTCGATCTTACGGGTTATTTGAATGTCATTGGTATAACGTTTCTTTATTTCGTCATACTGCCTCTGCACTTCTTTATCCAGTTGACTTCCCAACGATTCCAACATAAGAAAAGTATCTGCTTTGTCACGCGGATGCTGCCCCTGCTCTGTTAAATGGGTAAACAGTTCGTCCACATTAGTCAGGTTAAAATTCCCGGCCAGAACCATGGCACGTACTTTCCAGTTATGTCGGCGTAAAAAGGGGTGGACGTTTGAAATTCCGCTTCTGCCGGTAGTGCTGTACCGTAAATGCCCGAGGTATAACTCTCCAGCAAAAGGAAGACGGGATTTTATTCTTTCTACATCCTGTAAATCCTCATAGGGCAATACTTCCATTTTTTTGCTGATTGTAGCGAATATGTCCTGGATTGCATTTTTACCTTCAGCCCGTTCCCGCCAAATGTATTCCTCGCCAGCCGGGACTTCCAGCTTAACAGTGGCCAGCCCGGCTCCTTCCTGCCCCCGGTTATGTTGTTTCTCCATCAACAGGTACATTTTCTGCAATCCGTATTGCCATGTTCCGTACTTCTTTTGATAATACTCTAAGGGCTTTAAAAGCCTTATCATTGCAATTCCACACATAATGTCGATTATAAAGTGTAAACAACCGGTTTCTTATTAGAAAGGGTTCTGTTTGTATTAAACAGGTTTTGTATAAATATGTATTATATCTGTATTTCCAAGGGTTCTCAAAATATGCCCCCTTTTTATTCTACGGTTACGGACTTAGCCAGGTTGCGCGGTTGGTCCACATCCCTGCCTTTTACCACTGCGATGTGGTATGCTAGCAATTGCAGCGGAATGACAGCCAGCATCGGTACCAAACATTCTTCCGTATCCGGTATGCAAATGGAATAGTCCGATAGTTTTTGCACCACTTCGTCGCCTTCCGTAACAATGGATATGATTTTTCCTTTACGGGCTTTTATTTCCTGAATATTGCTTACCACTTTTTCATACATACCTGCACTTGGTGCGATAGCTACCACCGGCATTTCTTCACTGATAAGGGCAATAGGGCCATGTTTCATTTCCGCAGCCGGATATCCTTCTGCGTGAATGTAAGAAATTTCTTTTAATTTAAGAGCTCCTTCCATTGCTACCGGATAATTGTAACCGCGCCCCAGATAAATGAAATTCTGTGCATAGGTAAAAGTTTTGGCAAATTCGGCAATAACACTGTTTTGTTTTAGAATTGCTTCTATTTTATCCGGGATACGTCCAAGCTCTTCCACTATTTTATGATATTCCGTTTCGCTTAGAGTCCCTTTTTCTTTACCTATAAGCAAAGCAAGCATAGTGAGTACCGTTACCTGTGCTGTAAAAGCTTTGGTGGAAGCTACCCCTATTTCCGGCCCTACGTGGGTATAACTGCCGGAATGAGTATTACGGGCAATGGAAGAACCTACTACGTTGCAAATACCGTAGATAAAAGCTCCGTGAGATTTTGCCAGTTCCACGGCAGCCAAGGTATCCGCAGTTTCTCCCGATTGAGATATGGCTATCACCACATCGTCCTTGTTGATAACGGGTTTGCGATACCGGAATTCGGACGAATATTCTACTTCCACCGGAATGCGGGCAAACTCTTCAATGGCATACATCCCGATCAGACCCGCATGCCAGGACGTTCCGCATGCTGTAATAATAATGCGTTTCGCATTCAGAAATTTGTCTTTATGATCTATAAAGCCGGAAAGCTTAATGTCTTTTTCTTCTTTGTTTACCCGGCCACGCATGCTGTCGCTTAAAGTTTTAGGTTGCTCAAATATCTCTTTGATCATGAAATGGGGGTATCCTCCTTTTTCTAACTGACAAAGTGTCATTTCCAGTTTCTTTACTTCCGGAGTTTTTTCCACATTGCTGATCGTTTTGATCTTCATTTCCTGACCTAACTTCAAAGTAACAATTTCTTCGTCATTAACATAAACGACCCTGTCCGTAAATTCAACAATCGGGGTAGCATCAGAAGCCAGGAAAAACTCGTCTTTTCCTATCCCTATCACTAAAGGACTACCTTTACGGGCTGCAACCAATAAATCCGGTTTTCCTCTTTCTATTACCGCAATGGCATAAGCGCCTACCACTTGATTTAACGCCAACTGTACCGCCGTGGGTAAATCTACGTGGTTTTTATTTTTGAAATATTCTATTAGCTGTACTAAAACCTCCGTGTCGGTATCACTTTTAAAAGTATAACCGTGTTCTTTCAAACTCTCTTTCAAAACGGCGTAATTTTCAATAATTCCGTTGTGAATCAAAGCGAGTTCTTCAGTCTGGGAGTAATGAGGGTGAGCATTAACCTGGTTCGGTTCTCCGTGAGTGGCCCAACGAGTGTGGGCTATCCCCACAGAACCGCTTGTATCCTGACTTGCAGCATAACGTTCCAAATCAGCTACTTTCCCTTTTACTTTGTATATATTCAGTTTCTCTTTGTCAAGCAAAGCCACACCTGCGCTGTCATAACCACGGTATTCCAATCTTTTTAATCCTTTTATCAATATAGGGAAAGCTTCCTGTTTTCCTATATAACCTACGATTCCACACATAATTTAGTTCTTTCTTTTTCTAATGAATAATTTTATTCTTTTAATCTTTTCAAGGCCTCTTCCGTATCTTCCCTGCTGCTAAAGCCGGTAAAACGCATATAGCCTTCTCCTGATTGCCCAAATATTATGCCAGGAGTTCCAACAATAGCATATTCATAAAGTAAACTTTGAAAATATCTCATGGAAGATTGATCGTTAGGGGTTTTGAACCATACGTATGGCGAGTTTACACCCCCAAAGACTTTAAATCCCATTGACAGTAATTCATTTCTGATAAGTGACGTATTTGTCAGGTAGTAATCCACCAGTTCTCCGATCTCCTGTTTGCCTTTACGGGAATAAATGGTTTCTGCCCCCCGTTGGATAATATAGGGTACTCCATTATTATAGTTGGCGTTACGCCGTCCCCATAACTTAATGAAAGGTACGACTTCTCCGTATTGGGTATATGCCATCAGTTCTGTAGGAAAGACGCTGTATCCACAACGTAAACCGGTGAATCCGGCTGTTTTTGAATAGCTCTTTATTTCTATAGCTACTTTTTTAGCTCCTTTTATTTCATAAATACTGCGGGGTACATCCGGATCTTTTATATAAGCATGATAAGCCGCATCATAAATGATGATACTTCGGTTTTGAACTGCATAATCCACCCATTGTTTCAGTTCCGTTTTATTCATCACCGTTCCGGTAGGGTTGTTCGGGTTACACAGGTAAATGATATCGACACGTTCTTTAGGCAATTCAGGAATAAATCCGTTCTTTTCATTGCAATGTATGTATACAATGTTGCTCCATTTTCCGTCTTCCAGCAGTTCACCGGAGCGTCCACTCATAATCGTAGCATTTTCATAAACAGGGTACACCGGATCCGTAATGGCTATAATGTTGTCACGTCCCAGTACATGCCCTATATTTCCAATATCAGATTTAGCTCCGTTATTAATAAAAACACTTTCTTTTTCCAGGGAAACGCCCATAGAACGATATTCCTTAAGTATTTTTTCTATCAGGAATTCATACCCCTGGGGTGGACTGTATCCCCGGAATGTTTGCGGGTCAGCCAGTTCCTCTATGGCTTGATGCATGGCCTGTATAACCTCGTTGGGCAATGGTCTGGTTACGTCGCCAACGCCTAAACGGATTATTTTCTTGTTAGGATGGAGAATTTTATAAGCGTTAATGCTCTTTTCTATGTCGTCAAAACAATAGACTTCCGGGATTTTCAGATAATTTTCGTTCGCTAATGCCATTAAAAAAGGAATGGTTTTTATTTAGATTTCTTATTTGCAAAAATGCAACTTTTTTATTAAAAAATAAAACATCTTGTCGTAAAAAATAGAAAAAATAAGAAAAAAGTTATTTTTATCTACTGTTTATAAGAAAAAAGCTTGTAATGAAAATAAAAAAATGAACACATGGATAAAAACGGTAAAAGAACAAAAATACAACGATGTTTATTTTTATTCCGCTTATATTATTGGTGATTATTTACGACAATACCCTAACTAACTTTGCTAATAATACCGTTCAGAACAGAAGTTTTGGGCGGTATTTTGCTATTCACAGATAGTTGTTTGGAGCAACCAAATTTCTACCAAAGTTATATATACCAAACGCAGTAAAGTTTGGTAATATGAATATTGGTAAATTTAACTCCTTATATGACCTTTTGGAAGCATTTCCTACGGAGGAAAGCTGCATCAAGTATCTGGAACAACAACGCTGGGCAAACGGTATTCCCGTTTCTCCTTATGACCCTATGTCCAAAGTATATAACCGTGGCGACGGAATGTACCGTTGTAAGAATACGGGCAAGAACTTCAATGTCAGAATAGGAACAATGTTTGAAGGCTCTAAATTACCATTGAGAAAATGGTTCGTGGCTATCTATGAAATAACATCCCGCAAGAAAGGTATTTCATCAATCGAATTATCCAAGAGAATATCCGTAACCTATAAAACTGCGTGGTTTATGAATCAGCGTATTCGTGAATGCTTCGGTATTGTCATGGAAGAGAAACTTGACGGAGAAGTAGAACTTGATGAAACTTTCGTGGGTGGTAAGAATAAAAATCGGCACTATAACAAGAAAGTAAAGAAATGCCAAGGTAGGAGCTTCAAAGATAAAGTTCCCGTCATGGGTATGCTTCAGCGTGGCGGTAAGGTGGTTTGTAAAGTAGTCCGTGACACTTCCTATAAATCATTGACAGTTCCTATTCTCAAAACCGTAAAACGCACGGCAACGTTATTCTCAGATGAGTGGTGCGGATATAAAACCGTTAGCAAGTTATACGAGCATTACGTGGTTGACCACGGTCACGGACAATACGTTGATGAAGATGCTTATACCAACAATATCGAAGGCTTTTGGAGTATTCTGAAACGTGGCTTGACGGGAATATATAACCATACAAGCAAGAAACACCTTCAACGATATGTTAATGAGTTCTGCTTCCGCTATAATACGAGAGATTTTGATGATGTTTCACGATTTAATTTGTTACTTTGCAACTCAAATTATCGTATAACTTTTCAAAGTCTGACAAAATGAGTAAAAAGAAACAAGTAACAATAGAAGACATGGAAAAGGCAATGGCTATCGAACTTCTACCTGCAAAAGAATTGAAGAAGCAAGCAGAAGTTCCCGTGGATTTTTCTGCTCTCATGCAGAAGGCTCTGAAATACGATATTAAACCTAAAAAGAAGGGCAAGAAATAATATTGCCTACTTCTTTAGTTTGCGGCTGAATGTAACTTCGGCTGGCCCAACTCCTCCGTACTCTTCTGACTCACCGTATTTGATAATAACCGTATCAGTATAGTTTCCTGCTGTTCTCCGATAGGTAACTTCCGAAACATTAAACTTCCCATTCTCAACGTATTCTCTTGACCCAACAATATCATATCCTACTTTTGAAAGGTCTGCGTCAAGATAAGCAGCATAGCTCTCCGAGCAAATGAATACAGCTGTTTTGATTTTACCGCTTTCCTGACTTATAGCAGTAATATTAGCCATAATTGAGTTAGAGGTATTCTCACCCCTCGTTCCAATGACCTTAGTGCTTGGATTATGCCCAAATAGCCTTAATTCGTTATTGGAGAATAGAGTGAAACCGCTTCTGGTTAGTAAATTCCTTGCGGTCATAAAATCATCTTGTTCGATGATAAAGTTCCCTAAAGCCACTACGCTTTGTGAATTTGCGTTTACGCTTATAAGAATAGCGAAAACGAAAAGACAGAACATCTTTTTCATACTGGCGAATTTTACAAGAGTAACTCTGAGACAGCCAGTAGAGTTAATTAACAATGTTATTAGTTAAAGAAGTGGGCTGCCACCCTCGCATTCTTGTAGGTATCGCCAAACACCTGGATATACGCACGGATAGGCAGCCCACCGTATGAGCTGTCACCGTGCCTCGCATATCCTTTAATGAAGATTTGGCGATTTCACAAGAAGTGTGGCACTATCTTATTTCATATGTCTATCCCGAAGGACTGTGCAAAAATAGGTAAAATCTTTGATAACAATAAAGAAGGGAACATCTTTTCAGACATTCCCTTCATTTCTCGTCTATTTTCCGTATATTTGCAACCGCAGAACGACCAATTTTGCAATCGTAAATCACATCGGATGTCAAATCATTTAATGAAACAAAATTATGACAACAGACGAGTTGCAAAAGCAAGAAGAAGCTGTAAACACTTCTCTAAGGATTATAGCTGCTAAATTAAAAAATCCAATTACAGGACTTTGTCAGGAGGAAACTAATCAAGATTTTTCCCAGTTAGTCAAAGAGGCTAAAGCATGGGATAAATATTTCGACATTCTGTCTAAACGCTATTCCTGACCCGATAATCAGCATTGGCTTTAATATGGCTGCGTTCCGTAATATCGTTCAATAATTTACGGATACACATTGTAGCCATATCCTTACCTTTGGTAACACCTCTTAGATATTTATCTATGAGCAGATGTAACCGAAGCGGATGTTTATTTTCATCTTGATAAGCAAACTGCTCTTCAAACATAATCTGATTGTTCCGTTCTCCTTTGACAATGATAGTGGCTTCTTTACCACCATGGTCTTGTACTTCGATTGAAATAATTGTCCTATTCATATTTACAAGTTTTCTTTATTTTATATCTGAAAACTTTGGGGGTATAAGTAAATGAGTTATAGTAGTATTAACAAAACACTTATCTTATTGATTAGATGAAAAACTTATTCTAATTTTGCAGTATAATACTAAATAATCAGAATTATGGATAGCATACGTTTTAATGAAGAAGATTTTAACGGGTACTTAGAACAGCTTATTGAATCTGGCAGATTGGATTCAATGCAATCTGGTATTACAAAATTAGTGATTGACAAAGGATATGACGCTCTGTCTCCTAAACAAAGGAAAGTATTTGATTATATGATAAATACAAATACCGTTGAGAGCTGTGAACGTTGTGCATGTGATATTCCTTGGTGCGAAATGCTTGAAGCTCTTGATAATGGTGGCTATTGTAATTATTGCCAGCATATGATGGAGAAGTTGGAAGATGAGTAAGAAATAACGGGAATAGCTGGCAAGGTTATTCCCGTTACTGTTTAATCAGTTATTATAAATCAGACAAACTCATTTAGGGTATTGTCGTAAATAATCACCATATTATTTATGCAGGCGATTATGCTTATTCGTAAAAAATTGTTTACTTTGGTTCTCCTTAAAATTCAGATTATTATGAATATAAATTCAGAACTCTTTTTAGAACAGGTGCGGGACGCGCTGAAAAATAATATTGATGAAAAAACATTGCATTCCGGAAAATATTTCTTTAAAGAGAAAGTTGAGATGTATGGAGTTAAAGTGCCTGTTGTAAACAAAATAAGCAAAGAATATTTTAAACAGATTAAAAATTTGCCTAAAGAAAAAATCTGGGAGTTATGCAGCGAATTATGGAAATCCGGGTATAGCGAAGAAACGTATGTGGCATGTAATTGGTCTTATTGCCTCCATAAGGAATACAAGCCGGAAGACTTCAAGGTTTTTGAATTTTGGGTACAAAATTATGTATCCAACTGGGCATCTTGCGACACTCTATGCAACCACACAATAGGTACTTTTATTGAAATGTACCCGGAATATGTACGGGAATTGAAGAAATGGGCTGATTCTACGAACCGATGGACTCGCCGAGCAGCTGCGGTTACGCTGATTATTCCTGCCAGAAAAGGGTTGTTTCTGGACGATATTTTTGATATAGCCAATATCTTGTTGCTGGATCAGGATGATTTGGTACAAAAAGGATATGGTTGGATGCTGAAAGCAGCCAGCCAGGCACATGAAGAAAAAGTATTTCAATATGTTATTTCTAAAAAAGACATCATGCCCCGCACTGCATTACGCTATGCTATTGAAAAAATGCCTCTGGAGTTAAGGCAGGAGGCAATGAAACGATAATGGTTTTTATACGGAATAACGGGAAAATTTCTCCATCACCTGGGGATAGTAGGTTTTAGATACAGGTATATCAGGAGTATTTTCGGTATCAAGTTCCAGAAAAATGCCATCCTTTGTTTTTTGCAATACTTTTACATTATCCAGATTTATGATATAAGAACGGTGACAACGCACTAATGATGTTCCGGCAGATAAATTTTCATCAATCCATTTAAGTGAATTACGCAACAAATAGTGTGAAAGCTTGGACTTGTTCAAATAATGAATCGTTACGTAATTATCGGACGAATCGATATACAGGATATTGTCCAGTCTGATGGAAATCCGGAACTCTCCCTTTTCATCCGGAAATGCCAATAAAGGCTTCTTCGGTTCTTTCAAATCTTCCGTACCAATATCCAGTTTTTGCAAAAGCTTGTTTTTCTCTCTGAAAGCAAAATAAAGCCATAAAATGGAGTAGGGCAATAGCAATACCAGGCTTGTATTTCTTGAAGACTGTTTGAATATTTCCAAAAACTCCCTTTTAGCTCCTACCTCCGTAATAAATTTAACAAAAAGAGAATAGAATAACGACATGACGAGTATTTCACCTGCTATCCAAGCGAAATACTGCCAGTACATGATATCATGTTTTTTAGAAAAAAGATACATCAGCCACCGGCTTACAACTACCACCAGCATTCCGGTGAGAATAATCAGGCTGGAAAAAAAGAAATATTTAAAATCCGATATATTAGGGTACCACTCGCGCGAGCCAAAAGGTTGAAATATATTTATAAATAAAAGTGCGAATAATGCCGTGAATAACACCAGACGGACAATGTTAGACTTTTCATATAAATATGCCGGAATTTTAATATTCATAGTTTATTTTGGTATATATGGCAAAAGTACTTTATTCCGAATAAATTCGCAAACTTTAATTATTAATTGCATTCAAACCTCTTTTTTCGATGAAAAAATGAAAGGAATAAAGGCATTTTTATTTAGATTAAGAACTAATTGTTTACTCACATTTAACCCCTCTATATGAAA
This sequence comes from Bacteroidota bacterium, assembly GCA_023391625.1. Classification (GTDB taxonomy): domain Bacteria; phylum Bacteroidota; class Bacteroidia; order Bacteroidales; family Paludibacteraceae; genus QVMH01. The sequence continues at coordinate 270,213 of JAEWAN010000034.1, forward strand.
TTTTACCCCATATTTTCATTTTTTGTCCCAAGAAGCAGGCATTTTTCCCTGTTTTTTGACCAAATGAATCAATCTCTCTTTTTTTGTGAAAAATAAAAAAGAGACTTATGAAGTATTCAGAAAGATATGAAATCCTTAATAAGCAATTTTGTTTGGGCAAGGATTCTTTTATAGAACATACGGGGATCAATATTCGTTTTTTCCCTTTTTCCAGCTTTGACCCAGCAGCCGGACCTGATGGAAATATCAAGGAAAACCGCCATTTTGTATATCCCGTTTTTATACCAGAAAAAGCTAAAAAGAATTCTGAAGCCATTTTGCTGTTACATGGGCTGAATGAACGCAGATGGTCTAAATATTTACCCTGGGCGGAATATTTGTGTTTTCACACAGGAAAGCCGGTTATATTGTTTCCTATTGCTTTCCATATGAATCGTTCTCCCTTTTCCTGGTCTAATCCAAGAGAGATGATGAATGTTTTAGCCTTACGCCGACAGCGTAACGGTGAAGACCGTTTCCTTACTTATTTCAATGTGGCATTGAGTGAACGCATCAGCGAAAATCCGTACCGGTTTTATAATTCCGGACAACAAAGTCTGGCAGACCTTTCTCTGTTGTTCAGGACTATAAAAGAAGGCAGACATCCTTATTTTAAAGAAGATGCTCAAATTGATATTTTTGCTTATTCCATCGGTGCTTTTCTGGCACAAATCACCTTAATGACCGATGAACAGGGACTGTTTTCCGATTCAAAACTTTTTATGTTCTGTGGAGGAAGTATTTTCAGTAAAATGTTCGGTAAGTCCCGTTGCATACTTGACGGAGTGGCTTTTGATAAGCTGCTGGCTTATTATATGAGGGATTTTTCAAAAGACATTCCTTCGGAAGAAGAGTGGACTAAAGCAACCCGTTCCTTCGATAGTATGATTTCCAAAGAAAGGCATGAAGAGGAGCGGTTACATTTCTTTGAAAACGCCGGGAATCGTATTCAGGGAATATCTTTAAAAAAGGACAGTGTCATTCCTTATGATGGGGTGATACAGGCTATGGGGAAAAATTATACCGATTCCCACATAGACCTGATTGATTTTGATTTCGATTATTCACATGAAGCTCCTTTCCCTTTATTTGGGAATATGGAAAAAACTCAAGTTGACGGTTCTTTTGAACATGTATTCTCTAAAGCCGCCAATTTTCTCTCCTGATATTTCTTTCTATCTATCTTTTAGTTTGTTTAGCGGGGTTATCCGGATTTACCGGGTAACCCTGCTTATCATAAAAAAGTAAAATAGCCGGACTGCTGTTCATATTTATCATTGTTTATCTTTGTAGGGATTCGTTTTTATTTCTACTTTTGCCAAGGCTTGAAAAAGCAAAAGATCTGTATTTACCGGGGATTCAAAAAACGGGGAACATTGTAAAGTAATCACAGGATTTTTGTTTTATCACACAAAACTCGTTTTTATTTATAAACGGCAGACTCATAAAAGCCCTGTATAAACAATGCTGTTTGTACTTTTCCCGATTTCACTCCTTTTGAAATGTAAGTCAAAGAATCATTGACGGATGTCCTCTAAATATAATTCTGAATTATAGTTCATATTCATATTATAATATGATAAAAAAATGCTTATAAGGTATTAAAATATAAAGGTTATTCTGATGATAAAAACGTATTTTTATGATACGATAACCACTCGTTTGAGTAAGTCTGATGGATTACCTAATAAATGTTGAAGACTATGGAAAAGAAAATTGATTTTGAAAAATTGCAATCCGGCGATACAAAAACAAAGTATGCTCTTGCTAAAGAGCTATTACAGACAAGCGAAGTGTCGCCTATGGAATTATATCCTTACTTTGGAAATTTCATAACCCTTTTGGATGATAGCAATAATATCATTAAATGGACTGCTATTGATATTATAGGCAATTTGGCTGTGGTGGATCAGGATAAAAAAATAGATCAGGAAGTGATGGATAAACTTTATGATTTATTACAGGATGACAAATTGATAACTTGTAACCATGCAATTTATGCTTCCGGAATGATAGCACAGCACAGACCGGAATACAAGCCCGAGATTATCAAAAGATTACTGCTTGTTCCAGACAATAATTTTGAAACGGATGAATGTGAAGCCATCGTCACAGGTAAGGTACTGGAGGCTCTTACTCCGTTTATAGAAGAGATTAAAAACGAAAAAGAGGTAAGGCTTTTTGTGAAAGCAGCAACGGATAGCCCGAGAAATTCAACCAAAAGGAAAGCTACGGAGTTATTAAATAAAATAGGAAAATAAAGGTAGAAAACTAAGGAAAGAATTTCTTGAATAAAAATCAATGGAATATACATTGCAGCAGGTACAGGACAGTGAATACCCCGATTTAATCCGGATATGGGAAAGTTCGGTGAAAGCAACTCACCATTTTCTGGAAGAGAAAGATTTTATCGCTATAAAACAGGCTTTGGAAGAAAGCTGTTTTTTTCATATTACCATCTGGTGTGCAAAAAATGAAAACGGCATAATAACGGGATTTGCCGGTATCTCCGGAGAAAAGCTGGAAATGTTATTTGTCGATGCTGCTATGAGAGGAAAAGGAGTAGGGGAAAAACTTCTGCTGTTTGCTATAAATGATTTAGGTGTACACCTGGTTGATGTGAATGAACAGAATGAACAGGCCATTGGTTTTTATAAAAAATATGGGTTTAAAGTTATCCGTCGTAATGAAACGGATGGTGAAGGCAGACCTTATCCTATTTTAGAAATGAGTTTATCCTGATCAGTGGGGTTATTTATATTGAGCAGTTCTATATGGAAAACAGTTTTAAATAGAATAACTTATGAAAACACACATTTTTTATTTTCTGATTCTTTTTAGTCTTATTTCCTGTGATAAAAAAAACTTACCGGATGTAAATGATCCCGGTGACAACGGACAAGATTCCACAAAAATAGAATATAGCCTTTTATTACAGGATACTATTTGCCGTGCAGACAATTATACCGATGAAAAAATAGCTTTACAAGGTCTATCTTCCCTGTTTATATCTGAATCCAACCCTTCTGCCGTTTTCAAGGAAACGACACTTTACATGAATGGGGATGATGCCTGGTTATTTTTTCCCAATATATCATTAGCTGCTTTCCAGGCAAGCGATATTTCCCATAAAATTATGATTAACGGCAGTGAGTTTCGTGACGGAGACAATGTTTATGTAACAAACTATTACAATGGAACTTTTATTAAGCCCATACCAATAGGTGAATATAGTGGTGCTGTTTTATCCGCCACAGAAGAGGTTAATGAAAATGCTAAACCGGTATCCCTTTATACTATCTATACGGATAATGGTATTCCGGTAGGGGATAACGGCTTGAAATCCATTTTTCTAAAACGCGGTCATATGATAACTGTGGCCGAAAATGCGGATGGTACGGGGCGTAGTGAAGTTTTTATTGCTGTTGATGAAAATAAACATATTACATTAAGCAACTCTCTGCAAGGAGAAGTGTCATTTGTCCGTGTTTTACCCTGGAATTATAGTGTAAAAAGAGGGATAGGGCGCGCTCCGTTATTACCGGAAGAATTAGGTATGAGGTGGTACTATAATTGGGGATTAGGAGAAGAAACGTCCGCTGGTATGGAATATGTTCCTATGGTCTGGGGAAAGGCAGGCGCAAATCGTGTTACAGACTTGATAAAGAAGAAAAATACCACTCACTTGTTAGCATTCAATGAGCCGGATGGTACAGATCAATCGAATTTGTCGGCAGATGAAGCTTTGAAATATTATCCTAAATTATTACAAACCGGGTTACGGATAGGCAGTCCGGCATGTAAGGAAGGTGCCTGGAAAAGTTGGCTGAATAAATTTATGAATGGTTGTAAGAGTAAAGGATATCGGGTCGATTTTATTGCCATCCATTGGTATGATTGGGGCGACTGGCTTGCCAACAAAAATCCTTCTCCGGAAAACATCGATGCTATGGTAAACAGGATGAAAAAGGATATTGACGACTGTTATAATAAGTTTAAACTGCCTATCTGGATTACAGAATTTAATGCTAATAAAAACCGTCTTACTGAAACGCAAATACTTTTCTTGGAAAAAGCCATCCCTATGCTTGAAGCTCATCCTCATGTGGAACGTTACGCTTATTTCCAACCGAATGGGGACAATGGGAAACGTCCCGGTAATGGGGAGTTTCTGGATGGCGATGTTATTCTTCCTGTAGGAAAAGCTTATGGAAGCGTAGAATCTACTCCTGCTTACCAGGGAGAATAACCTACTTCTGACAAAACAGGATAAACGAATTTGTTTCAGACTTTTTCACTTCGTTACTTTTTTAGGTGTAACGCTGCTTTAGGATGTGAACTTTTATATTATAAATACAGGGTTACCTCATTTTTAGAGGCAGCCCTGTTTATTTTCAAATAACAATCAAGTCAGCTCATTACCAGTTTTTCAGCTCTGTATATAACCGTTGTACAGGTAACCCCATGATATTGAAATAAGATCCTTCTATATGTTTCACACCTATGTAGCCAATCCACTCCTGTACTCCGTAAGCGCCGGCTTTGTCAAATGGTTTGTAAGTGTCAATATAAAAGTCTATTTCCTCTTCTTCCAATAAAGCAAAGCTAACTTTGGATACTACAGAAAACACTTTGGTCTTTTCACGGGTTTTTATACAAACACCGGTAATCACGTCGTGCGTATTGCCGGATAATGACTTTAGCATAGATTTGGCTTCTTCTTGATTCGCCGGTTTTCCGAAAACTTGTCCGTTTTGCCATACAATAGTGTCTGCCGTTATCAGCATTGTATCCGGTGAAATGGCATAAGCATTGGCTTTCTTTTCTGCTAAATACTTTGGAATTTCTTCTCCCGTTAATGTCTGGGGATAGCTCTCCTCTACATCAATAACCTGAATATCGAAAGGGATATTCAGCCCTTGCATTAATTCTTTTCTTCTGGGTGACTGGGATGCTAATATTATGTTGTAACGACTAAGATGTGATAGCATAAAATGATTTGATTTATTTCCGGCAAAATAACTATTTTTTTATCAGATATAATTCATTTTTCCAGTATTTCATCATACAAATCTTTCAACCGTTTGCGCAAGTGCAACACTGCATACCTTTTTCTGGAGATTAGGGTATTTACCGGGATATCTGAAAACTGAGATATTTCCTTGAATGAGAATCCCTCTATTTCCGTCAATTCAAAAACAACACGCTGTTCTTCCGGCAGTTCATTGAGAGCAGTTTCCAGTTCCTCCCAAAATAAGGTTTGCAGATATTGCATTTCCGGTGTGTCTCCCGGATCGCTAAGTATATCAGATATCTCGTTCAAATATCCGGTGTTATCCTCTCCATCTTCGGATTCAGAAAAACGTTCTTCTTTTTTCTTACGTCTCCGGTCTATAATCTGATGTTTGGCAACCGAATAAAGCCAGGAGGATATCTGTTCTATGGGATTTTCAACAAGATCTATTTTAGCAAGATTATAAAACACATTTTGTAAAATATCTTCCACATCTTCCTTATATGAAACCTGGGAGGCAATATATCCTTTTAGCCCATCCTGATAATCCTCATACAGCTTACCTATATCAGTATCACCGTTGACAACTCCCTGATGTTTGTTCTTATAACTCATTCAGGCTTTGCTTCTGGAGAAATTTCGTTTTCTTTATCTTCTTTGCAGAAACGGTCATCAAAACCGTGTTCAAACTTGCTCATGCGGCGAAGTATGTATTCACGCTTCTTTTCATTTGACATATTGGCAAATTTATCATGCACTCTGGACATCTGGGCATGACTCAGTCCATTACGCATATGCCCGGCAAATCCTAACTTGCCCAGACCGCCTAACAATAATCTGCTCAATACCAACAATCCCATAGCCTGCCAGTAGTTAACCACAGACCAACCTATAATTCCAGGTATAAGCCAATTCCATAACAACATAATGACTGCACTTATTGCGGCAAAAACTGCCAGAAAAATTAAAAGACCTAATACCTTTTTTCCTTTATTCCGTTTCATATTTTTATTCTTTCTGATTAATAAATTCAAACAAATATAATTAAATTGTTATCATACTGAGATTTAGTTTTCTTTAAATCTGGAGTCCGGTTCATCTTTAATGATATGGTATATTTCATAAACCACACAACAAAGAACCATTACCCCCATTACTGTTATTAATATATGTGACATAATTTTTTCTGTTTATATTTTTAAGCATAAGATGTTTCTATTAATTCTATGGCGTCTGTAGGACACGCTTCAAGGCATTTGCCACAGCCGGTACAGTTTTCCTGATGAATCAGCATCGCATAAGTTTTGTTACGTAATGTTATTAACCCCATAGCTTGCCGTCGGCATTTTTGTGTACATAATCCACATCCTGTACAATAGTCCGTGGACACAATTACTGAATTTTCTTTTTTATATCTGTTGAACATAATTTTTCTTTTTTATTGGTAATGCAACATGAATAAGACGTCTTTACTTATTAAGACGAACCGGAGCAGAAAATATTTTAAAACAAATGATTTTTTATATAAAATAACATTTTCTGCTGTACATGTTACAGATAGTGAAAACTACAAAATCACAGGTATAGAGTTCCGATGCAGACAATAGTTTATATCAATAGTTTCAAGAAAGAACTGTTTTTCTCAATAGGAAAAAAGAATTAATTGGGTAGGGAAAGGGCTGGATATGAAGATGACATGACAACTCGTTTTAAAAGATAACAAAGCGCCGGATTTTTACCGGCAGCTTTCTATTATCAGGTTCATCAGTTCTTTAGGATCGTCAAAAAAAAGGCTGCCCGTATAAGGCCAGGCTGTATATACTACTACCAGTTCTTTATCCGGAACAACAAGCAGAAATTGTCCTCCATGACCGTAAGCATAATAGGCATTCCATTCCGGCAGTATCCAGAAGTAATAGCCATACGGTTCTGATTTGTCATTCTCTGTCTGGCTATTTATCGCTTCCGACAGATAATCGGGATCAACCAATTGCTTACCATCCCATTGACCGTTTTGCAATAACAACGAGCCTATTTTCCCCAGATCCCTGGGTTTTAAATACAAGCTAAAAGCTCCGAAAGTCGTGCCATCCGTTGCTGCTTCCCACTTCCAGTCTTTTATTCCAAGAGGATTAAAAAGATACTTTTCCCCATACTGTGACAGCGAACTGCCCGTTTTTAATTCGATGACTTTTGATACCAACTGAGGCGCTCCGTCGTTATAATTCATCACAAGTCCGGGGACATCAACACAAGCTTGTTTTAATACATACTCCACAGATTGGGAACTATTATAAAGTTCCTTTGTGTTTTGGCTGTTGTCAAAATACAATCCGGTACGCATAGTCAATGCGTGTTCTATTGTGATGGATTTTTTTAATTCGACATCATCAAAATACTCCGGATAAATATTATATAACTTTTCATTGATATCCGTTATATGGTTATTCTGGAGCGCGATACCGGTCAGCAAGGACGTCACGGACTTAGTCATCGACTGTATATTGGAAACTTTGTGCATATCGGCCGTGTCGTTCGGGTAGACTTCCGCTACCAGTTTGTTATTCCTGAATACCAGCAAGCTTCTGGCCATCAGATAACGGTTTTCCTGAAATATAAGTCGATAGGCCTTCTCTATGAGAGAAACATCCATATTTTCCGCTTCCGGTGATGAAACAGCCCATCCATCATTTATTACCTCCGGTTCATATCCGTGGTATGCCTGTTTTAGGGGCTCATCCTTCATACAGGCAGCCAGTATAAAAATACAAATTCCCGTAATCAGACAAATTGTTTTTTTCATAAGTATATTTTAAGTCCGAACTGATGAACCATATCCTGATACGGATCGCCTGTCTTAGATTGTAATCTGGAACAATATATATTGTAATAAAAAGCCGGAATATATTTTTTATATCCCCAAAACTGGTATTCCACAGAGAGCTCAATGATTGCATTCCGTTTAAAAAGAGTTACCTCCGGATGGCTGTGCAAACTTTTAAGAATACCGCCCAGCGAGAAGTCGTCCATTTTATATTCCCGGTTCATTTGAGGGCGGCTGGCCACAACAAAAAAAGGAAGTGCAAAATTAATAATGACATGATTATTGTCATTTATGTGTATCCCATACCTGTTTTTTATGCCCACTCCTACATAATTAGCCCAGTACAAATGGCTTTCGTCCCAATTCGGATACATAGACACAGAGTAATTCATTCCTCCTTCAAACCCAAAATAATAAGACATAAACCCGGTATCAAACAAAAGAAACAGGTATTGGTAATTTGCCCTCAGGCGTATATTGGCAGACTGATACTTTTTCTCCATATCGGAGGCTAAGCCTGATCCGTCCAAATTAATACGTACACCGGATATATAGTCACCAATATACATATATTCATAGTTCACTCCTGCTATAAATCCGGAATGAACTTTTGGAGCCAGTTGAAACTCTTTTATCTGGTTAATACCTCCGGTTACGGAAACTGCATTCCATTTGTTCTTTTGCCAGATATTCTGGGCAATACCCGTGAATGAAAAAGTACATAGGAGTAAGAAAAGATAAATTTTTGACATAGTTTTTATTTCATGTAAATACCCGGATTTCCCCATTTGAAAGCTCCTCCGGCCGCCGTAACAAAATGAGCTTTGGCTATTCCTAAATCCACCATTCCAAACTGCCCCGTGTCTTCCGATATCATTCGAATGTCCTCGTTTTTATATTCAAGGTAATATTTTTGCCTGTTTACGGCCGACGGGGCTAACTGAACTGCATGTATTCCTTCCAGAAACCATGCAGGAGGAGTTGTTTCCGCCCGGTAAAAGTATTCCAATGGTCTGGTTTTTCCATGACTCATTTTGCGGATGATATTCTCTTTCAGGGTTGCTTGTTCCGAAACGTGTCCCAGTGTTATGACACATACAAGCAGTTCATTCTCCGTCTGGTGAAAAACGGGACTGCTGTGATCAAATGTAGCTCCAACCCAACATGTACCCAGCCCCAAACGAGTTGCCTCCAGTACTATAAGTTCACCAAAATAACCGCACTTTTCGCGCAAGTCCGCATCATCTTTAGTTCCTTTTAAAAGGAGTATGGTACGGACATTGTTAAACATCCCGTAACTTTTACGCAATCCGTTGAAGGCGTTGCTTCCATCTTCAACCAGTTCCATCGACAGACCTGCTTCTACATTATATTTTTCAACCAAAGTCCGAAGGCTATTTATAATAGATTCTTCAAGAAGGATATTAAGGTATGACCTTCTTGATTTACGGCAATACAAGGCTTCAGATAAATTCATGATTTATAAAATTAAGTTATACAAACCTACAAAAAACGTTTGCTTCTACAAAAGGTTTTGGAAAGGTATTTCAGGAACTTATATATTTTGTAAAGTAATAGGGGAGGATATAAAAAATATGCCGGGCACTTCAGAATTACCCGGCATATTTTTCGTATGTTTTTCCAATACACTATCCACAACGTGAATATCCGCAATTCTTACAGGTAAGGCAACCTTCCTGATATACCAATCCTTTTTCACCACATTGCGGGCAATCCTGTTCGCTGGCTTTTCCGTCCGGAATATATTTCTTCAAGGCGCGTTCCACTCCGTTTTTCCAGGTATTGATGGACTCACTGTCTAACTGGAGACCGCCTACAAGTTTTATAACCTGATCTATCGGCATTCCGTAGCGCAACACTCCGGAGATCAATTTTGCATAGTTCCAGAACTCTTTATCAAATTTATGGGAAAGTCCCTCTACCGTTGTTTTAAATCCACGTTTGTTTGAGAACTGGAAGTCATAACGTTTATTGCCGTCTTCATCTACTACTTTTATTATTTTTCCCTGTGTCACTGATTTAGGTAACAAAATACCTTCTTCGTCATCAGATAAACCGGTAAAAATTTCATACGGACGTCCGTCCAGCAATCCGACAAATGCAATCCATTTGTCTTTTGCATTTTGGAAACGCACTACGTCACATTCCAGTTCTTTAGGACGTTTCAGATGATTTTCATTATAGCAGAAACAACGTTCTTTTTCTCCGTCTTTCTTTTCATCTTCCTTATCTTTTTTTACTTCTACCAGCACTCCAGCACGAGAACCGTCGCGATATACGGTCACTCCTTTACAACCGCTTCTCCAGGCTTCTTCATAAAGCTGACCAACCAGTTCTTCCGAAACTTCATTCGGCAGGTTTATGGTTACGCTAATAGAGTGGTCCACCCATTTCTGGATACGTCCCTGCATTTGCACTTTTTTCAGCCAGTCCACATCATTGGCCGTAGCTTTGTAATAAGGCGATTTTTCTACTAATTCATCTATTTCTTCCTGCGTATAATGTTCAGCGATAGAATAACCATTAGCTTCCATCCAGGTTACAAACTTATGGTGGAATACAACATATTCTTCCCAGGAATCACCATTTTCATCCGTAAAGTCAATCCGCACATCTTTGTCGTTAGGATTAACCTTGCGTCTGCGCATATATACCGGTTTAAAAACAGGCTCTATACCGGATGTGGTTTGAGTCATAATACTGGTGGTTCCGGTAGGAGCTATTGTAAGACAAGCTATATTACGACGTCCGTACTGAAGCATATCGCGGTATAACTGCGGATCGGCATCACGTAAACGGTTAATGAAAGGATTGTTTTCTTCGCGCTTAGCATCGTATATTTCAAATGCGCCTCTTTCTTTAGCCATCAGTACAGATGAACGGTAAGCTGCTAAAGCCGTGGAACGGTGAACTTTTTCTGAAAAGTCAGTCGCTTCGTCAGTTCCGTAGCGAAGTCCTAACGCAGCCAGCATATCTCCTTCGGCTGTTGTACCTACACCGGTACGGCGTCCCTGCAAAGTCTTGCGTTTAATTTTTTCCCAAAGCTGGAATTCTGTGTTTTTAATATCATTATCTTCCGGATCCGATTCTATTTTTTTCAAAATCAAATCAATTTTTTCCATTTCTAGATCAATGATATCATCCATAATCCGTTGTGCATAGCCTACATGTTTTTCATACAGGTCAAAATCAAATTCAGCTTCCGGAGTAAACGGATTTTTGACGTATGAGTACAGGTTGATAGCTATCAGGCGGCAGCTGTCATACGGACAAAGAGGAATTTCACCGCAAGGGTTGGTAGATACCGTACGGAAACCTAAATCTGAATAACAGTCGGGGATAGATTCCCTGATAATTGTATCCCAGAACAGAATACCGGGTTCCGCCGACTTCCATGCATTGTGAACTATTTTCTTCCACAAATTATTGGCGTTGATTTCCTTTTTATATAATGGGCTATCAGAATTAATCGGATACTGTTGGGAATATGTTTCATTATTTATGGCAGCCTGCATAAACTGGTCGTCAATCTTTACCGATATATTTGCCCCGGTTACTTTTCCAGTTTCCATTTTGGCATCGATAAAAGATTCTGAATCCGGGTGTTTTATTGAAACAGACAACATCAAAGCACCACGACGACCGTCCTGTGCCACTTCACGGGTTGAATTGGAATAACGTTCCATAAAAGGAACTATTCCGGTAGAAGTGAGGGCCGAGTTTTTAACAGGCGAACCTTTAGGACGAATGTGTGATAAATCATGTCCCACACCTCCACGACGTTTCATCAACTGCACTTGTTCTTCATCTATCTTTATGATAGCGCCATAAGAGTCGGAATTTTCATCAAACCCAATTACAAAACAATTGGAAAGAGATGCAACCTGGTAATCGTTACCGATACCTGTCATAGGCCCTCCCTGAGGAACTATGTATTTAAAGTCGCGAAACAATTCAAAAAGTTCATCCTCTGTTAAAGCATTCGGATATTTTTTTTCTATCCGGGCAATTTCCGAAGCCAAACGATGATGCATATCATCCGGTGTGGACTCAAAGATATTACCAAAGGAGTCTTTCAAAGCATACTTGTTTATCCAGACTTTTGCTGCAAGATCATCGCCTTTGAAATACTCTAAAGCATTCTTGTTGATCTCTTCTTGGGTAAAAGATTTTTTTTCCATTTTACATTGTTTTGATAAAAAGGGAATTATTTTTAAAAATAAAATATAAACTTCGCTTTTTTAAAGAACTACAAGTTTATGAAAAATATTCTGCAACAACAATAATAAAAACATATTTTTATCAACATGTAGATAAAGTTTCACGTTTATATTTATAACAAGTTGATTATAAATATATTGAATATTTTCTTTTTTGACGAAGTTTTCCAAAAAAGAAAACTGTTAAATAATTTTTGTTGAATAAAATATTTATTGAAAGGAATTGATAGTAAGCACAAACAGGCTGCGAAGTACATAACCAAATCACAAAACAGCGCCATTCTCTATATGAAAAATGGCTGCTTCCTGTCCTAAAGAAGAAAGGATACTATCCAAATGCTCCCTGTTCGTATCCGTAATAAAAATTTGCCCAAAGGTTTCTTTTGAAACAAGTTCTATGATTTTTTTTACTCTGGAAGCATCCAGTTTGTCAAAAATGTCGTCCAGTAAGAGTAGGGGAGAAATTTTATGAATGCGTTTTAAAAAATCAAATTGTGCCAGCTTCAATGATATTACGTATGTTTTATTCTGTCCCTGCGATCCCACACGTTTTATCGGATATCCGTCAAGCTGCATTTCCAACTCATCTTTATGAATACCGCAGGTAGAGTAACCCAGTATCAAATCCCGTTCCCGGGTTTCCCGCATATGATTTCTAACATCATATTTTTCATACTGCGATTTATAGGATAAACTGATTAACTCTTTACCGCCTGATATGTATGCATAAAAATCCTGGAATATAGGAATGAATTCATCAATAAACTCCTTGCGCTTTTCGTGAATGTAAGTGCCATACAATGCCATCTGTTCTTCCCATATTTCAAATAATGATGTATCTATCGCATTTTCAGACTTTAGCAATGCATTTCGTTGTTTTAGCGCATTATTATACAAAAGCAATTGACCAAGATAATTTTTATTGTATTGTGATATAACGCCATCCATAAATTTACGGCGTTCGTCACTGCCTTCGCCTATCAATACAGTATCGTCCGGAGATACCAAAACCAATGGAAGCAGCCCTATATGGTCTGATAAACGTTCATAATCTTTCCTGTTCCGTTTAAATTGCTTTTTTTGACGGCGTTTCATACCGCAATAAATTTCTTCCAACGAGTCATTAATTGTGTATTTGCCTTGTATCACAAAAAAATCGGCATCATGCAGTATGTTTTGTGAATCAATGGAATTTGAATGGCTTTTACAGAAAGATAAGTAATATATAGCATCCAATAAGTTGGTTTTACCCATCCCATTGTTACCTATAAAGCAATTTATTTTCGGGGAGAAAACAAGATCAGCTTCATGTATATTCTTATAATTAATAATGGAAAGGGAATTTAAGCGCATAAAACAAACTATATGGATGAAATACATCCAGGAAATAACAATATTATAAACAATACAAAAGTAATATTTAATCGAGACTTTTTCAACTGAATTTCACTAAAAAACAAATTTCTATTGTCTCCTATAATATGCTATAATACAGATTCTTAATTTGTAAAGAAAGATAATTAACTAAAAAAGAACACACATGTAGGTTAAATAAGTCTGGAAATATATTTTTCCCACAATCGACCGGGGATCAATTTCCATCCTCCGACTATAAATTTCCAGCGCAAAGGTAAAATAGCTTTTCTTTTTCCTTTTTCTATGGCTTTATATATCAGAGCACTGCCTTTGTCCAGAGAAACTGTTAGCGGAAATTTTTCTTTCAAAAAATCCGTTTGGATAAAACCCGGTATAATGGTGGTAAAAGATACCGGAATGTTTTCATCATATGCTTTTTGTGCCAGACATGACATATAATGCATCTGAAAGTTTTTTGTCGCGCTATATGCTGTTGCTAATTTTAAAGGCCGTATGCCGGCTACAGAACTGATAGTAACAATACGCCCCTTTTGATTCGTAGCTTTAAAATAATGATAGACAGCAATAACAATTCTTAAAAATCCGTCAATATTCGTTTTAACAGCCTCCAACTCCATATCACGATCCAGCTCTTTGTTCTGACGACCCACTCCGGAACAATAAATAATCATGTCCAAACCTCCCATTTTTTCTATCAAGGAATGAAGCTGCTCCACACATTCCGGCAAACAGACATCCATCTGTTGATAATACGTGTTTTCCGGATACGAACGTTTTATCTCTTCCAGACGGTCTGTCCTCCTTCCGGTAATTCCTACCTGATTATGATCATCCAAATATCGTAACGCCAATTCTTTCCCAATGCCGGAAGTAGCTCCTATTATAATTATTTTCCGGGGAACTTTGTTGTGTGTCATCAAATTATAACGTAATTTAGTGAAATATTATATGGAACAAAAGTAGGGATTAATTTTTGACGGATAACAAACAACTATTCGTTTTTAATACATTCCGGTTGAAAGAGAAATAAGTAGTATATGAGTAACGGTCATTTTTTTAGCCGGATAGGGCTTGCCGATATGGAAAAAATACATTCGGCGGTAATAGGGTGGATATTTTCTGAAGATTGCCAGGCTTACACCCTGGATGAAAAATCTTCCGTCCTGAATGAACTGGCTGCTATAAACCCGGTTACATACAAATACATAAATAGCATAACGGAAACCAATAATGTCGATATCCTGATAACAGCCTCTTTGCCCAGCGGGGATGACATTCAAATTATTATAGAAAATAAAATAAAGACATCGCAGCACAGCAATCAGCTGGCCCACTATAAAAGTCATTATCCTAACAGCAAAAAATACTTATATCTTACACTGATTGAAGAAAATGCAAAAGATGAAGACTGGCAAAACGTATCATACAACCATTTACACGCTGTTTTGAGAAAATATTTATGTGTACGCCCGGAGCATACAGATTTTGTTATATTAAATGAATATTTACTCTCCGTGGAAAGACTGGTTCATATAAAGGATGACTTCCTGGAAAACCATCTAAAATACCCTAATGTATTTACTGACGGCTGGAAGAAAAAGGAAATGAAAGATTTATCTGACTTTATTGCCAGAAACCAACTGGAAACTATTTTCCAAAAAATGTTTTTCAGAGAAATCATAGAAAAAGTCAAAGAACGTCAGCCTGAAATAGAAAAGTTGGAATGTGCCATCGGAGAATCGCATGGAAATGCGGAAGTAACCTTATGGGGCATAAAAGCGACAGACCGGAACGGAGACGTTTGGTTTGACCTGGCGTTTCAAAACGGAACATTCAAAATAGCCATCAGTAAGAATTACTGGGATAACAGCAAAAACATATTGGAAAGGTCTATTTCCGAACTGACCTGTGAATGGACAGACATTTTCAAAAAAGCGGAAACGGAATGGAGCGGATGGAGATGCCATGCTCCCAGAAGCAGGCCCAGAATCTCCTTGTGTAAAAACATCAAGAAGCACAATGATATAATCTGGTACCAGCTTGACAAGGAATCTATCATTGAATTATGGCAAGAACAGTTTATTCAAGCATTAAGAATAAAAGATTACCTAATAAAAGCGTACGAAGAAAAAAAGATGTCCGGTTAAGAAACTTCTTCTACACACAAGATATCCTAAAAAACCTCCATCAGGCAGCCATTTTTTTTAATTTAACGTGACAAAACACGACGATAAAAGCAGCTAAACTGCATATCAGAAATGAAATCCCGACCATCGCCAATGTTCCATTGGCAATATAATTGGAAAAGACGGAACATAAAAAAGCCACGGCCAATTGTATAGAGCCGAATAGGGCAGAAGCCGTCCCGCTATTATCGGTAAATGGAGTGATAGCCAGTTCTGTGGTGGTAGGAAACAATATACCGATAGGGAAAATATAGAAAAATAAACTTACCAGAATAAAAACGATAGGGGCGTTCCAATACATAAAAGCAAATAACACAATGCTTACGCCAAACATAAAGATTAATGACTTCTTAACTAACACATTGGTTGGAATCCGTTTTTGCAGGTAAGTGGTCAGGTAAGAACCAAGCATTAATCCCAATGCATTGATTGCAAAAATCATACTAAACATATTATTGGAAAATCCTCCTTTTTCCATAATAATAAACGGCCCGTTTCCCACATATATCATTAAAGCTCCATTGGCAATTCCGGCTATGATGGAATAAACAACAAATTTCTTGACTTTCAGTATTTCCAGATAATCTTTAATAACATTGTTTTTCACTTTAACTTCTGGTTTCACATAAGTTTCCGGTAAAAAGAACAAAGTAAGTATAAACATAATTCCCCCCAACGCTGCCATTGTTCCGAATAATCCTTTCCAACTAAAAAGGCTGAGCACACCATTGCCTATGGTAGGAGCTATGATAGGAGCCACTCCCATGATTAACGCTAGGATGGAGAATATTTTCAGGGTATCTGACTTTTCAAAATAATCAGTCACCACTGCCCTTGATATGACAACACCCCCGCATCCTCCAATAGCCTGAATGAAACGAACCACCCATAACTGTTCAATAGTGGTTACGTGTAAACACGCCACGGAAGCTATTGTGAATATAGCTAAAGATAAAAGAATCGGTTTTTTACGGCCAAATTTATCGGCCAGAGGTCCCCATATAAGTTGTCCGATGGCAAAACCGCCGAGAAAAGTGGATAGAGATATTTGGACTGACTCTATGGAAGTACTAAAGGCTTCTGAAATCAGTATAAAACCCGGTAAATATAAATCAATGCTTAACGGTTCTAAGGCTGTAAGTAAAGCCAAGATAACGATAATGGTCCATTGTACCCAACTGAAATTTTTCATATCTGTTTTTTTGAGGCACAAAAGTAGGGAGCAAACGGCCGGCAAAATTACATTTATCTACCTTTTACTTGGACTTTTTTCCAGATCACGACGGAAAGTGTCATTTTCCAATGATAAACGAAACTGGGTAGGGGTTATGCCCGTGTTTTGCTTAAAGAAGCGTGTGAAATAGGCAGGTTCGTTAAATCCTAAATCAAAAGCTATTTCTTTCAGGTTCTTTTCACCTAAACCGATTTCTTTTTTTATCTCCAGCACCAAACGTTCGCATAAATGCTGCTTCACCGTTTTTCCAGTCCCTTTCAGACATAAATCATTCAGCTTTTTAATACTCATCCCCATTCTGTCTGCATAAAAGCAGGACTCCCTTTCCTTTATGAAGAAAAGATCTATAAGCTTCATGAGTTCGGCAATTATGAAATCGCCCGGTGACTTTTTATTTCCTTTATTTTGTGTTGCCAGCGAACTGATATGAAACAGGAATGCTTCCATATACATTTCCATCAGGTCAATACGATTCTGTTCGTTATACTCCTGTTGTATCAAATCCGTAAGCTTGGTTAATACCGGATTCAGATCATCCGGTATATCAACAAATATATTTGAATCATAGCCATTTAAATAGGAAGAATTGATTTTTTGATTTAAACGGAAAAAACTCTCATTGTGAACCGCAAATAAAAAACCTTCCTTTCCCCTGATATCCAGTTTATCTATCTGTCCGGGATATACTATGACCAATTGTCCGCTATGTATCCGGTACTCATTAAAATCAAGAAAATACAAATTATCTCCCTGTACATTGCAAAACCAGATGATTTGATAAAAATCATAACGCTGGTAATTATGAAAAAAATCATCTTCAATATCTTGCAGACGAAACACTTCAATATACCTGCCTTCCTGAAGCTTTTTTAAGCAAATCTTTTTTGATTCCTCAAACATGGGATGATTTTGTATTTACATGCAAAAATAGGGAAACTTACACATATAAAAAAAGGAGCAGAAAAGCTCCCCGGTATATCTGTTGTTCCTACTGAACACACAATACGGCAAAACCGAACTGAAATGAATAAAAAACAGACTAAACCGCTTTATCACGTGTTCTCACGTAAATGTGCTTAATATGAGTATTTTCAACCTCCCTCTCATCAATTTCAAAATCCTTGTCCAGTGAACGCAAAAGAGGGGTTAATTTTGAGTATCCATAATTCCAAGGGTCAAAATCCGGTTTCTTTTTAATCAGCAGATTGCCTATTTCCGCCAAAAAAGCCCATCCATTTTCATCTCCTAAATCGTCTATTGTCAGCTTGATTAAGCAAATCAAATCGTCATCCACCTTTTCAAATTCAGGTTCCGGCAATTCTATGCTGATAGGTTGATTCAGTTCCTTATGTTTTCTCTCCTGTTTAGAATTTATGATTTCAATGTATAAAAATTTGTCGCAAGCAGCAATAAAAGGCTGGGGCGTTTTCTTTTCGCCTATCCCTACGACCAGCATTCCCGATTCCCTAAGACGGGTAGCCAAACGGGTGAAGTCGCTATCGCTTGATACCAGACAAAAACCATCAACCCGCTCGTTATGAAGTATATCCATTGCATCAATAATCATAGCCGAATCCGTAGCATTTTTTCCGGTGGTATAGCTGTATTGCTGTATGGGAGTTATGGCATTTTCCAGCAAAGCCGGTTTCCATCCAGATACCGTAGGCTTGGTCCAGTCACCATATATTCTTTTTATTGTGGGAACCCCTAATTTTGCAATTTCATCCAACATGCCTTTAACACCGCTATAAGGTATATTATCTGCATCGATTAATACGGCTAACCGTAAGTCTTTATTTTCTTTCATCTGTATATTTGTTTCAATGTATTTTTACTAATAAACTAAGTTTACAGGATTTTTGTTCAAAAAACTCTTATAAAAAATCACAGGAAACTCCCTAACAAAGCAAAAATAAAAAAGAAATATTTACCGGTAAGATATAACCTGAAAGAAAAATATATTTATTACTTCCATCCTTTTATGAAGTAAAAAGAAAAAATTACAATATAAAACTCACCTTGAAATAGAGGCCAAAAATGAAAGAACAAGATCAGTAAAAACATGTAAGTTTTTATACTTTTGCGCCGTTTTTTTTATAAATATAAATTGTCATGAAGAAAATATCTTTTTTAAGAGCGTGTGTTATGACCGTTTTGTTTTTCACGGTTCATTGCATATCGCAAGCCCAGGTAAGCAGCCAGGAGGCTTTAAAACTATTACAAGAAGGAAATAAGAGGTTCTGTAATAACGAAATGATTCATCAACATCAGGATGCTGAAACTGTTAAGAACCTGATCAAAGGGCAACAGCCTTTTGCTGTAATAATCAGTTGTTCCGATTCACGTGTTACTCCGGAAATCATTTTTGACCTCGGATTAGGCGATATTTTTTCCATACGTACAGCAGGTAACGTAATGGCAGATTTTGAAGAGGGAAGCATAGAATATGCGGTAGATCATCTTAAAACCCAACTTGTAGTCGTATTAGGACATACTCATTGCGGTGTTATACAGGCTTTTCTTGAAACCAAAGAACCCAACCAGCAACACCAGCATGCTGACCATGGGCATATACAATCTATTTTAGATAAACTGGACAGCGAAACTGAAGAAAAAAAGGCTTTGAAAAAGGATAAAGACCTTTATAATGAAGCTATAAAAGCAAATGTAATCCATGGGGTACGCCAGCTAAGAAACAGTGATCCTATTTTAAGTAAAATGTATAAAGATCATAAAATCAATATTATGGGTGCAATTTATGATCTGGAGTCCGGCGAAGTAGATTTTCTGGATCTTTAAAAATAAGGCCATTTTAATGGCGATAACAAAACTAAAAAGCGAATCGGGATGTAATTTTTAATTTTGTTACATTCCGGTTCGCTTTTTATCATTTATCTTTATATTTGCAAGGAAGTTATATGAAAATCTATGAAAAACCACTACTTGCTTCTTTCTATTCCCCTTGTGGCCGGTATACTGGCTCTTGTAGGCTGTGGATACATTTTCCACTTGATTTTTGCTTTATCCTGCACAGCTTTGGTGCTCCTTTTTCCTCACGAAGAACTTAAACCGTATATCTGGCTGATAGCATTGGCTTTCGTTCTTTCCATTGGCGGGGACTGGATGCTAAAATTTAAAGATACTATTCCCATACGTTTTGTCTACGGAATAGCCCTTTATTTCCTGGCGCATGTATCTTACTTTATTTTCTTTCTGAAAAATGGTAAATTTCATATTCCTACTTTCACCGTTTTACTGGCAGTCTATGGCTTTTTTTATATCATGAAACTGATTCCTGCCATTCCGGACAACCTTCTGTTGGTTGCAGTACTGTTTTACCTTGTTATTTCCTGCTGCACTTTTTCAGCAGCTATTGGGTTAAATCTGAAAAATAAAATCTCAAAATATTTTTTTATTGCAGGAATAGCGAGCCTGGTATTCTCCGATACACTAATCGCTTTAAAAGAATTTCTACAAACCAATACGCTTTACGGGTGGATGATGCCGACGTTCTATTGTTCCTATATGTTTGCAACCATAGCGGCAATGCGTAAATAAGCGGGAACAGTTTTACAAAAGCGAATGACCGATATTTCCGAACCGTCAGTATTTTTTCATGCCATATTCATCAAACGCCTGCTTGCGGCATAACCACATGGAAAATAGTACGGCTATCAGTGAAGAAGCGAAAATTGTAATCATCAACATGATTTGATACTTTATTGCTGTATTCGGATTACTGCCTCCAAGTATCTGACCCGTCATAGTACCAGGCAATGCAATCAGCCCCATCACGGCCATAGAAGCAATGGTCGGGTTAAAGGATTTAATAATAGCTTCGCGAATAAACGGCGCCAATGCTTCTTTGGAACTGGCACCATTTCCCAGCATATATAAATAAAACTGTTTCTCCCTGTTTAAACTGCCGAAAAAAGAGTTTAATGCAAGTACATTGGCTGTAAGCATATTCCCAAGTAACATTCCACTTACAGGAATAAAATAACGCGCTTCAAACAAGTGGTCCAAGTTCACGACAAATCCCATGAAATAAGTATCAATAATAATGATAGAAAACAGCAGTGATACGGATATGGATACAAATAACTGCTTCTTAGGTAATTTAGTACGTTGCAAAATGGTGTAGGAAGCAACCATTATCATGACAATGACCCATAATATATTCACCCACCACAAATTCCATTTAAAAAGATATTCCAAATATAATCCTACCAAAAACAACTGTATGGTCATACGGGAGGCAGAAATCAAAGTATCTTTTACCAAACCGGTACGGAAATGATACAAAAAATACACCGGAATAAGCAGTAATAAAAAACCGGAAATAAATCCCCAGAAACTAATATCTATCGTTCCCATAACAATCAGCTTATTTTTATATGACGATCAAATGAGTTAATAAAATGCCTGTCATGCGATATGGCAAGCATTGTTGTGTTTTTCATACTTTGAAAAAAAGCAATCACTTTTTCTATCGAGTCCGGATCAAGAGCAGAGGTCGGCTCGTCCAGAAGCAATATTTCCTTGTTCAGCAGGGCAGCAATTACAATCATAATACGTTGCAATTCTCCACCGGACACCTCATTAACCCTTTTATCAAACAAAGAGGAAGCTAAACCCAGTTTCCCGAAACACTCTAAAATTACATTCTTTTCCGGTATGTCAGCTTTATTGCTTTTGTAATTGAAAGGGGAGTAAATCAGTTCTTTTACTGATTCAAACGGCAAAGCAGCTTCCTGCGGCAACCAGGCTATTTTCTGACGTATATCTGCAATTGTTTTGCTGGTGATAGCCTTATTATCAACAATAACAGAACCCGATGCCGGACGGGTGAATCCGGGTATCATAGAAAGTAGGGAGCTTTTGCCACATCCGGATTTTCCCCATAAAACCACTTTCTCATTCCGGGCTATCTCTAAATTGAAATTTTCTAGTATCGTTATATCACCATACTGTATGGAAACATCTTTATATTGTATCATTTATTACTTTAAAAAACGCTATAAAAAACACCAATTAACTTATAATAAACGAAATAGGTTTACCAATAGTCGTCTATAAATCACAGGCAATATTCGTGAATTTTCCTGAAATAATAAAATCCCTGTTTTAAACTCGATTCCCACCGAATAAGCAATAATATTAGTTTTGTTGTTCCGAAATAAGCTACGGATACGCCTTTCGGTTTCATTATTATAAGGTATTTATAAGGTACAAAGTATTATAGAGGATAGGATGAGAAAATTCAAATTAAAAGCAGACTGGGCTGATGTAGTTGTTCCTGTCTCCGAAATATTTCTATCTATAGCTAAAAGTATTCGGGCAGAATATATATATACATCCCGAAAATCGGGTGTCAAACTGCATTATAGATAAACTTTATGCCGAAGATAAGCTAAAAAAGAAGGTAGGATATAAAACTAATACCGGAGAAGCTTTTATTTTAAAGACTCCTCCGGCATAATTGATATTTTTTTCAGATTAAATCAGGAAAGAAGTATCCGGGTTATAATCTTTATGAAACATCTTATCCACAAGTTTGCGCTGCTGCTCAAAAAACTGTATTCTGCCTATTTCATTACTACCGGATATAACAGTAGAAGTACGTTTGAGCGTTTGCATCCAAAGTTTCATCTTTTGAAACACGGTATCATCAAAGGAAACCGTTTCATTCAACGTGAAAGTTTTAATAAGGGTAAGCAAAAAATCACTTGTTTCAAAGTATGTGTAAGTAGTTTCAAAAGTCAGGTTTGAAATATACATATCTATCTTATGACCGTTTTCAAACTCTCCACGGATACAAAGATCCTCCATATGGTTAATAAGGTTATGTACTTCTTCTTCCAGCCAGTTTAAGTCTTTTTCATTTATCAAGTGAATAGCATGAAAATACAAAATATCATTAACGAGGTTAAAAATCACCAGCTTATCCCAGATAAAATAAGTATACTGCACGTGAGTAACTGCTTGTATAAATTCCTGGTTTAAAAGAAACTTTTTTTCCGAGATACGAATGGAATCATAACTGATATTTCCTCCCGGTGTTTCAAACTGATAAAGCCACCTCAAAATATAAAAACGTTCTATGCTCTCATAATAATTGGAAAAATGAAGAGGAAAAATGCTGGTTGCAAACCCAAATTCAGAATACTCTCCATTCCGGGCTACCTTAATTAAATCAAGAAACTTTTTTTGCAGCCGAAAATCATCATCATTTCCATTATCCGGTTTATTAAGTTTCATTTGAAAAGGCCTGCTTTTTTTCGAAGAACAGCCGATAAGATTATCAATAGATATATTCAGCTTTTTAGCAATTTTAGCCGTTTCCAGCATAGTGAAAGGAACATCACCTCGCAATCTCCTGTAAATAGCCTCTTTCTCGATGAATAGCAGATCCATCAACATAGTAACAAGTTCCTTTTGAGGAACCTTTTCCTTTACTTCACGAACAAAGCTCCGGCTAAAAATCTCATTTTCCATATAACAGCTTTTATAAAATTAATGAATATTCATCAAGTTGCTGTTATATTTCACACATACATGCAAATAGGTAGGTCAAAAGTACGATTTTTAATCAGATAAATTATCCTAATGAAGTAAATAAATTAACATACTGTTCTTCTGCTTTTCGTTATCTTTGTATTTATATGAAAAAAGGACATGCAGACTTACCTCTCCATTACGGGACCGTACCTCCCTGGCTTGCCGAGCGCATGAGCCTGTTGGGAGGAGCTATCGTGGAAGCTATTATCCTGGATTATGGGCGTAGCGCATTATTACAACGGCTAAGCGACCCTTTTTGGTTTCAGTCGTTAGGATGTGTACTTGGAATGGACTGGCATTCCTCCGGCATAACCACTTCGGTTATGAACGCTTTGAAAAAAGCGATTAACAAACGGTCTGCCGAATTAGGAGTGTATGTATGTGGCGGAAGAGGAAAATCCTCACGAAAAACACCGGAGGAGTTGCTGGAAGTAGCCTATAAAACAGGTTTAAACGGAGACGAACTGGTTCGGAGCAGTAAACTATCTGCCAAAGTGGACAATACCGCCATACAAGACGGTTTTCAGCTATATCTTCATTCTTTTATCGTAACAAAAGAAGGGGAGTGGGCGGTAGTGCAGCAAGGCATGAATCCCAATGAACGTATGGCGCGCCGTTATCACTGGTTATCCACCTCTTTAAATTCATTCATGGAAGAACCCCATACTTCTGTATGCGGAACAAACCAAGGGCTGATTTTAAACCTGACCGACCAACTGGCAGTGCCGACAAAAGAAGGTATCCTTGCATTAACTCAGGAAAGACCGGATAAAATAATGCGTGAAGTTTCCATTATTTTACCCAAACACCACGAGGTCAAAGCCGAAGATGTAAACCTGAAGCGTTTAGGAGCTGCGCTTACTTTGGCACATGAAACAGATATCCGTAATATAGAAGAATTGGTTCTGCTGGAAGGAGTAGGGCCAAGAACGTTACAGTCACTGACACTGGTGAGTGAAGTTATTCACGGAACACCTTCCCGTTTTTCCGATCCGGCCCGTTTCTCTTTCGCCCACGGAGGAAAAGACGGACACCCGTTTCCTGTGCCAACCCAGGTGTATGATGAAACAATAGACATCTTTTATAAAGCAATATACAAGGCCAAATTGGGAAACCGGGATAAATCGGAAGCCATTAAAAACCTGTCTGAAATATCCAGGCAAATGGAAAAAGGGTTTACGCCTAACGACTATTTTGACAAAGTGGTTCAACATGAACGTAATACGTCTAACAAATACGGAGGAAAAACAGTTTATGGAGACTCCGTTAAACCTAAAAAAGAGGATACACAACTGAAATTATGGGATTAAAAAGGGAAATGGGATATTCCTGTAATCTTTTTTCAAAAAAAAGTCATAATTTCTTTGTTTTTTCAAAATGAAGATTATAATTTTGTACCGTAATCATAGAAAAAGAAACAGAATGTTATTAATGAATGCATATTGGTGGCGCAACTTACAACTACAAAAGTCGTAAGGGAGCAGCTCATGTATTTCATAATAAACAATTAAACTAGGAATATTAAAAGCCTGTCGTACTTACGACAGGCTTTTTTCTTATGACAAAATAGAATATAAATACAATAAAACAGAATAATTATGAGTAACTATCAGGTTGACAAAAAAGGTTTTTATGGAGAGTTCGGGGGAGCATACATTCCGGAGATACTTCACCAATGCGTAGAAAATTTACAAAATTCGTACCTGGATATTCTGGAAAGCGAAAGTTTTAAAAAAGAATACAATGAACTCCTGAGAGATTATGTAGGGCGTCCGTCTCCTCTTTATTTAACCAGACGGTTAAGCGAAAAATACAATACCAATATCTATCTAAAAAGGGAAGACCTTAATCACACGGGAGCTCACAAAATAAATAACACAATCGGGCAAATACTACTGGCTAAGCGTTTGGGCAAAAAACGTATTATTGCAGAAACAGGCGCAGGACAGCACGGGGTGGCCACAGCTACGGTCTGTGCGCTTATGGGTATGCAATGCCTTGTGTACATGGGTAAGACCGACATTGAACGTCAATATCTTAATGTACAAAAAATGAAAATGTTAGGAGCAGAGGTAGTCCCAGTAACTTCCGGTAACATGACATTAAAGGATGCTACGAACGATGCCATAAGAGACTGGTGCTGCCACCCTTCGGACACCTATTATATCATTGGCTCTACGGTAGGCCCCCATCCGTATCCTGATATGGTGGCCCGTTTGCAATCCATCATCAGCGAAGAAATAAAAGAACAGTTGCAAGAGAAAATCGGACGCGACTATCCGGACTACCTAATCGCATGTGTCGGTGGGGGAAGCAATGCTGCCGGAACCGTGTACCACTATCTGGACAACGACAAAGTAAAAATAGTATTGGCCGAAGCCGGAGGTAAAGGTATTCATTCCGGAATGAGCGCTGCTACCATACAGCTCGGGAAAAAAGGAATAATTCATGGAGCCCGCACCCTGGTAATGCAAAACGAAGACGGACAGATAGAGGAACCTTATTCTGTTTCCGCCGGGTTGGACTATCCGGGCATTGGTCCGCTTCATGCCAATCTTTCCGCCACAAAACGGGCTACAGTACTGGCCGTAAACGATGATGAAGCGATAGATGCCGCACAGGAGCTGACCCTTTTGGAAGGCATAATTCCTGCTCTGGAAAGTGCACACGCTTTGGGTGCTTTGAAAAAAGTACAGTTTAAACCGGAAGATATTGTAATAGTAACATTATCCGGTCGGGGAGACAAAGACATGGAAACTTACATTAAATACTTCAACCAATGAAATACCAATATAAAACTGCAAGCAAACAGGTAATGGGCGACTTGCATACACCTGTAAGCATATATCTGAAAGTAAGGGATATATATCCGGAATCAGCATTGTTGGAAAGCTCCGATTTTCATGGAAACGAGAACAGCCTTTCTTATATAGCTCTTTGCCCTTTAGCCAGTTTCAGCGTAAATAATCATGAAGTAACAATGAAATTTCCGGATGGAAAAACAGATGTACAGCCTCTAAGTTCTTCTTTCACCATAGGGCAGGCACTCAATAATTTCCTGTCTGACTTTCATGTAGAAGGCGAAAATAGCAAGGTTTGCGGACTGTTCGGGTACACGGCATTTAACACGATAACCTACCTCGAACCTATAAAAATAAAAGAATTTCATCAGGAAGAGAATGATGCTCCGGATATGCTGTACATTTTGTATAAATATATTATTGTTTTTGACCATTTCAATAATAAACTGACCTTGGTTGAGCTTGTGGAAGAAAACGGAACGGACTCCTTACGTGAAATTGAAACTTTGATTGAAAACCGCAATTTTGCTTCTTATAACTTCCAAAAGGTAGGAGAAGAAACGTCTCCTATTTCCGACGAGGAGTTTAAAGCAATGGTCAGAGAAGGAATACGGCACTGCTACCGTGGAGATGTGTTCCAGATTGTGCTGAGCCGCCGCTTTGAACAGGCTTTCAAAGGGGATGATTTTAAGGTGTACCGGGCATTACGGAGTACCAACCCCTCTCCATATCTGTTTTATTTTGATGTCGGAGGCTTCCGCATATTCGGTTCGTCACCGGAAACACATTGCAAAATCCAGGATGGAAAAGTGAGCATAGACCCGATAGCCGGTACGGCTTTCCGTTCAGGAAATGCCTTGATAGACAAAGAAAGGACTGAAGCCTTGATAGCAGACCCCAAAGAAAATGCCGAACATGTAATGCTGGTTGACCTGGCAAGAAATGACTTGAGCCGGAACGCACACCACGTGGAAGTTGATTTTTACAAAGAGGTGCAGTATTATAGCCATGTAATACACTTGGTATCACGTGTAAGCGGCGAAATAAACGAAGGAAGCAATAGCGTTCAGACCTATCTGGACACTTTCCCAGCCGGCACATTAAGCGGAGCGCCTAAAGTGCGCGCCATGCAGCTTATCAGTGAACTGGAAAAGCATAACCGTGGCGCTTACGGGGGATGTATTGGCTTCATTGGCTTAAACGGCGACCTGAATCAAGCTATCACCATCCGTACTTTCGTAAGCAGAGGAAACGTTTTATACTACCAGGCTGGGGCGGGAATTGTATCCCAAAGTAATGACGAAAGGGAATTGCAGGAAGTAAATAACAAACTCGGAGCTTTGAAAAAAGCAATAGAACTTGCCGAAAACTTAAAAAACTGAATATTATGAAAATATTATTATTAGATAATTACGACTCATTTACCTACAACCTGCTGCATATATTAAAAGAACTGGGTGCGGAGGTGGAGGTACATCGCAACGATAAAATAGAGTTAGATGAAATAGAACGGTTTGATAAAATTTTATTGTCGCCCGGTCCGGGTATTCCCTGTGAGGCCGGCATACTGATACCTCTTATAAAAAGATATGCACCGACCAAAAGCATATTGGGGGTTTGTTTAGGCGAACAGGCTATTGGCGAGGCCTTTGGTGCCGAACTGATTAATCTGAGTCATGTACATCATGGTGTCAGTTCCCGAATAGAAGTTGTTAAAGATGACATATTATTTCAAGGTTTAAACAAAGAACTTACTGCCGGACGTTATCATTCCTGGGTAGTGTCCAGGGATAACTTCCCCGATTGCCTGGAAATTACAGCCCTGGATAAAGAAGAAGGACAGATTATGGCTATCAGGCACAAGGCATATGACGTACGCGGCATACAATTCCATCCGGAGTCTATCCTTACTCCGAACGGTAAAATCATGCTGGCTAACTGGTTAAACAATTAATAAAAAGAGCAATCATGAACAAGATTTTATACCGCTTATTCGAACATCAATATCTGGGACGTAAAGAAGCCCGTGAGATATTGCAAAATATAGCCCAAGGCAAATATACGGATGCCCAGATAGCGAGCCTGATTACCGTCTTCCTGATGCGCAACATCTCTACTGAAGAATTATCCGGATTCAGGGAAGCCTTACTGGAAATGCGAAAACCGGTTGATCTGGACGATTATAAAGCCATTGATATTGTCGGTACGGGCGGAGATGGAAAAAATACATTCAATATAAGCACTACAGCTTGTTTTGTTGTAGCCGGAGCCGGGTATAATGTAGTGAAACATGGAAACTACGGAGCTACCTCAGTCAGTGGAGCAAGTAACGTAATGGAACAACATGGAGTCAAATTCACTACCGAGATGGATTTACTTAGAAAATCAATGGATACCTGCCATATAGCATACCTGCATGCACCACTTTTCAATCCGGCACTGAAAGCGGTAGCATCGGTACGTAAAAGCCTGGGGGTACGTAGTTTTTTCAACATGCTTGGGCCGCTTGTAAATCCGGCTATGCCTGCTTACCAAATGCTGGGAGTCTATAACTTGCCAATGCTGCGTTTATATAACTATATGTATCAGGAAAGCGATGCACAGTTTGCTGTGGTTCACAGCCTTGATGGATATGACGAGATTTCACTAACCACAGACTTTAAGGTCTGCACCCCTCAGAAAGAAATAGTCTATACACCGGAAATGCTGGGCTTCAACCGTTGTCATGAAAAAGACCTTTACGGAGGTGAAACTCCGGAAGAAGCTGCAAGGATTTTCAACAATGTATTAAGAAATGAAGCAACACAAGCTCAAACCAATTGTGTATTAGCTAATGCAGGCTTTGCCATACAGGTAATTTGCCCGGAAAAAAATATCAATGAATGTATCAGTGAGGCAAAAGAATCTTTATATAACGGAAAAGCTTACGACACATTCAAACGATTCCTTACTTTAAACAGTTAAACTTATATGAAAGATATATTAACCGAAATAATTGCCAATAAACGAATTGAAGTTGAGAATAAGAAAACGGAAGTCTCTTTGGATTCGTTGATAAAGTCTGGAAAGGAAAAGCTTATGCGTCCGGTTACTTCCATGAGCCAGGCGTTGAAAAACTCTTCGTCCGGTATCATTGCCGAGTTTAAACGTAAATCCCCTTCCAAAGGATGGTTGTTTCCGGAAGCGGAGGTAAAAAACGTCCTTCCATTTTACGAAAAAAACGGAGCTACAGCCTGTTCAGTACTGACTGACGAAAAATTTTTTGGAGGTTCAATAGCTGACCTGGTAAAAGCCCGCGAACTGGTACAGTTGCCTCTGTTACGTAAAGACTTCATTATTGATACCTACCAGCTTTATGAAGCCCGTATAGCCGGAGCCGATGCTGTTTTATTAATTGCTTCTGTTTTATCCGAAGAGGAATGCCTGCAATTATCGGAAACAGCCCATCATTTAGGACTGGAAATACTGCTTGAAATACATCGTGCAGAAGAAATACAGTATTTAAACCGATATGTAAACATGCTGGGAATCAATAACCGCAATTTGGCCACTTTCCACACGACGGTAGAAAATTCTTTTAGTCTGATTGAGAAGATACAGCAGTACACAACGAAACACGGTTATAGCCCGGTATTGGTTTCGGAAAGCGGCATTTCCAATCCGGACATGGTTAAAGATTTACGTAGCAAAGGATTTAATGGATTTCTGATAGGGGAGAAGTTTATGAAAAACAACGATCCCGGAGAAAGTTTAAAACAATTTATAGGAGGCATTACAGAATGATTGTCAAAGTTTGCGGAATGCGTGAAAAAGAAAATATACAAGAAGTATGCAGGCTTCCTGTAGATTACATAGGATTTATTTTCTATCCGCTTTCTCCACGCTATGCAGGACAGACCCAGATACCGGACACAGCCCCGGATATAAAAAGAACCGGGGTTTTTGTTAATGCTGCGGAAAAAGATATATTGCACACTGCCCAAACATATAGACTCAGTGCCATTCAGTTACATGGAAATGAATCTCCCGAAATTTGCACCCGGCTCAAATCCGAAGGTTATACCCTCATAAAGGCATTTTCTATTGCAGAAACAGGTGATTTACACTTCCTGAATAAATATGAAGGGTGTACGGACTATTTTTTATTTGATACGAAATCAAATCATTACGGGGGTTCCGGAAAACAGTTTGACTGGTCTATTCTAAAAGACTATACTGGGAAAACTCCTTTTCTCCTTAGCGGGGGAATAAAACCCGAGAGTCTTTCTTCATTAAAGTCTTTTTCACACCCGCAGTGGATCGGCATAGACATAAACAGCGGTTTTGAAGTAAAACCGGGAGAAAAAAACATATCATTACTAAAAGATTTTATTTATAAACTAAAAGAATACGAACAATGAACAGAATAGAAAAACTTTTCAAAACAAAAGATACCAATATCTTATCCGTATATTTTACAGCCGGATATCCTAAATTAGACGATACGGTGATAGTACTGAAAGAGCTCCAGAAACAAGGTGTTGATATGGTGGAAATCGGAATTCCTTTTTCTGATCCGATGGCGGACGGCCCGGTGATACAACACTCTTCCACCGTTGCTTTGCGTAACGGCATGAGCCTTCGATATCTGTTTTCCCAACTGCAAGATATACGGAATGACATACACATTCCTCTGGTTCTGATGGGATACCTTAACCCTATTATGCAATATGGTTTCGAAGCATTTTGCCAATCTTGCCGGAATACGGGCATTGACGGAGTTATTATCCCGGATTTACCTTTTGATGATTATATGCAAAGTTACAAAGCCGTAGCAGAAGAATATGGCATCAATGTAATTATGCTTATTACTCCGGAAACGTCAGAAGAACGCATTCATTTAATAGACCAAAATACAAAAGGATTTATTTACATGGTATCCAGCGCTTCAACCACCGGTGTACAACAGAGTTTTGACGATGCCAAGACAAAGTATTTCAACAGGATTAATAATATGAAATTACAAAATCCCCGTTTGGTCGGGTTCGGAATAAGTAATAAAGCCACTTTCGATGCTGCAGCCAAATATGCTTGTGGAGGCATAATAGGAAGTAAATTTGTTGATTTGCTGAACAAGCATGACGCATCGGAAGCTGTACATGAGTTAGTAACTGCACTGAAGAACTAAGATGTTATAAAAATTCCCACTGTCAGAATAAAATCATATTCTGAGCAGTGGGAAATAAATAGACTAATATTAATACCTGAAACTATTAATCTATTTTAAATTTCAGAATTTCTAAAAGCATCGTCAAGCTCCTGTTGCTTTTTCAAGCGATCTTCTTCAGAATAGCCTTCGACCTCGCTTACCAGATAATCAACTTCATTTAAAAAATTAGTTTCACAGGACTCACAACCCGTTTTCTCTATTTTCTTCTTCATAGTCTCGTTCAATTAAAATGTTTGATATATAGTAAAATAACAGTTATACTACCAAATTGTTTCAAAAAATAAATTTTAGTTAATTTTCAGTTACTATTGGTATACATAACTACACACAGATAGAAAACAAGTTATATCAACTTTAATTTGCGCCAAATGTTTCTCAATTCATAAAGTAGGATAGGGGAACAGAGAAAAAACAACAAATCCATGCAGCTTTAACTACATGGATTCTAAAAAAAGGAATTGTAATTATCGGGAGGGGTATTCAATAAATCAAGGGATGTAAAATCTCCAGGAGCATGCACACATAACATCTGTTACATCCGGGAAACAGCTGATAGCTTCACATTCAATCCTGTCATCAATTACTTTGGCAAAATAACGATGTTCAATAATACCCACCGATTTACAAGGATGGAAATCCATGCCTTTTTTCTTCCTTGCAGTCTGAACACGGCAATCTACTATACGATAAATCAAGGAATCATCTTTTCTTATCAGTTCTATATTTTCATTAGCCAAAGCAGAAAACCTCAATGAAAGCGCCTTTTCCAATCCTTCTAAACCGGAACGCTCCGGAAGTTTCAAGAAATTCTTAATCCTCCTTGCTTCTGTTTCGGTAAACCTTCTCCAGGCATTCCAGTCGTGTTCCATAGCTTCATCCATACCCAGTTTTTGTTCTATAGACTGAAACCAAACTCCATCAAGAGCAAACAAATTACGGGCATAAATCCCGACCAGTTCCTTAAGTTCTTCTTTAGACAAATCATCCAAACTCATTATATTTCAAATTATTTATTAATGCTATATTTTTATTAATTCACCGTTTTTTGAATGTGTAAAAATAAGAAAAATCAAGGATTAAATTAAGTCCCTTTGCCAACGTATTATGCAACTGTCAGGAACATAACTATTAACAAGATAAATTAGGAACATTAATTCTCTTTTTCCTTGTACATTGATAGTTATTTTTGTACATTTGCAACAATTTTTTGAAAAAGTAACAAATTACGTAACATATTAAAAAAGAATAGAAATTTATGGCAAAACTAACTCGAGAAGATGCTCTTCTTTATCACTCAGAAGGCAAACCGGGTAAAATAGAAGTTATCCCGACCAAGCCTTACAGTTCGCAACGCGACTTGTCACTCGCATATTCACCGGGAGTAGCCGAACCTTGTCTTGAAATTCAGAAAGATTCAAACGCAGCATATGAATATACTTCTAAAGGAAATCTTGTTGCTGTTATATCCAATGGTACTGCGGTATTAGGTTTAGGAGATATAGGAGCAATGGCAGGAAAACCTGTTATGGAAGGAAAAGGTTTACTCTTTAAAATCTTTGCTGGAATTGATGTTTTTGACATTGAAGTAAACGAAAAAGATCCTGAAAAATTCATTCAGGCTGTTAAAGCCATCGCACCGACTTTTGGAGGTATCAACCTGGAGGATATTAAAGCTCCTGAATGTTTCCTGATAGAAGATCGTTTGAAAGCAGAACTGGATATTCCAATTATGCACGACGACCAACACGGAACTGCTATCATCTCATCTGCAGGTCTGCTGAATGCCCTTGAAATTACCGGAAAAAAAATAGAAGATATCAAAATCGTAGTAAACGGTGCCGGTGCTGCAGCTAACTCTTGTACATTATTGTATATGGCTTTAGGCGCTAAATTGGAAAACATCGTTATGTTGGACTCTAAAGGTGTTATCAGCACAAGAAGAACTGACTTGAACGACCGTAAAAAGCCATTTGCTACAAGCCGTGATATCAATACATTGGAAGAAGCAGTAAAGGATGCCGACGTATTTGTAGGTCTTTCTGTTGCCGGCGTATTGACACAGGAAATGGTACGCTCTATGGCTAAAGATCCTATTGTATTCGCATTAGCCAACCCGAATCCGGAAATATCATACGAAGATGCTATGGCTGCACGTCCTGACATCATTTTTGCTACCGGACGTTCTGACCATCCGAACCAAATCAACAATGTGCTCGGATTCCCGTACATATTCCGCGGGGCTCTTGACGTAAGAGCTACGGCTATCAATGAGGAAATGAAAGTTGCAGCCGTACGTGCTATCGCAGAATTGACAAAAAAACCGGTTCCGGATGTAGTAAACGCAGCCTACAACCTGAAACGTTTGTCATTCGGCAGAGATTATATCATTCCGAAACCATTGGATCCAAGATTGTTGACCACTGTTTCTCCGGCTGTAGCAAAAGCAGCTATGGAGTCAGGAGTAGCAAGAAAAGATATTACAGACTGGAATGCATATAACAACCAGTTGATGTCCAGAATGGGACATGACAACAAGATATTACGCAGTTTTTACGAAACCGCACGGGCTACACCAAAACGGGTTGTATTCTCAGAATCCAATCACGTAAACATGCTTAAAGCAGCTGAAATGGCTTATGCAGAAGGTATCTGTTATCCGGTATTGCTTGGAAACGAAGAAAAAATTTCCAAAATTGCTGCTGAAAACGAAATAGACCTGACTGGTATCGAAATAGTGAACTTGCGTCACGACCGCGAAGAAAACCGCAGAATATCATACGCACAGAAACTTGCTGAAAAACGCAGCAGGGAAGGTATTACCTTTGACGAAGCATATGAAAAAATGTATGAAAGAAACTATTTCGGTATGATGATGGTAGAAAGCGGTGACGCTGATGCCCTGATTACCGGAGTGTACACTAAATATGCTGATGCTGTGCAGGCTGCCAAAGACGTGATTGGAATCCGTAAAGGACTAAACCACATTGGAGCAATGCATATCATCAATACTAAAAAAGGAACTTTCTTCCTGGCTGATACGCTTATCAACAGACATCCTTCTACTGAAACATTAATTGATATCGCTAAACTGACACACGATACCGTTAAATTCTTTGCTCACGATCCGGTTATGGCTATGCTTTCATACTCTAACTTCGGTTCTGATAAAGAAGGAAGTCCTGCCAGCGTTCATCAGGTAGTAGAAACACTGCATGAAAAATATCCTGATATGGTGGTAGATGGTGAAATGCAAGTTAATTTTGCTCTTAACAAAGAGTTGAGAGACGAAAAATTCCCATTCTCCAAACTTCATGGAAAAGATGTAAACACTCTGGTATTCCCGAACTTAAGTTCTGCTAACATGGCATACAAACTGCTTCTGGAAATGGGTGTATCTGAATCAGTAGGTCCTATCCAGATGGGATTGAATAAACCTATCCATATCATGGATGTGGAAAGTTCAGTACGTGATATTGTCAATATGACTGCTGTAGCTGTGATAGACGCTATTGTTGAAGAAAAAATTCAGAAAAACAATATCCAGAGAATCTGCTAATAACCTGATTCTTTAATAAACAAAGCTCCCGTACTTTTTCTCATTATTGAGAAAGTACGGGAGTTTTTCATTGTATAAAATTGGATATTAAAATATATTAAGCTATCTTTGTATAAGAAATTATAAGCTTTATAATTTTGTTCCTCGTGTGTGTATCTTTCTATTTGCAGTAATATAAAATATATAGGTTCTTTCCGCTGGGCAGAATATCACAAAGCTCTATAATGCTATTTATAATTGTGTGTGTTATTTTCCCTTTTTTACAATGAAATTATTTTATAAACCTTTATATAAATTACTGATAATAGATATATTATCCATTCTGTTAGTTTTCAGCGTTATACTTGGCTGGTTTCCCCTTACAACCCAAACCCCTTTTATAAAGTACAATTCGTTATTTATTTTTTTCTTTATTTGTTGGATAAGCTGCTCGTATCTGCTAAAACGCTACAAAAGAAACCAGTCATATATCCGGGCCTCTGTACGCTTGTTGGTGACATCGGTTATCGTATTTTTCCTGGCCTGGTTCTTCATTATATTAAATAAAGAACAAAACCTTTCCGAACGTGTACTACTCATTATAACATTAGGAATATTTACAGTAGGGTATTTTTTTACATTCATTTATTACGCTCTACGTTATGCAGTAAGTTACGATATTCCTAAAGAAACTGTAAACCCATCTTTGCGGAAAAATGCAGAGAAAAGGGAACAGCAAACCCTCTCTGACGAAGCGTATGAACAGCTGCGTTCAGACATATCTTCCAGCACCAATGACCGTGTACTACATTTTCTGGAAAGCAAATATTCTCTTAAAAGCGGAAATGTAGGTATATTTCTAAAGAATAAATTCGGTAATATAAAAGACATTGAGAATTACTATTATTCCAGTATCGTACTGCTGGACAGACTAAACGATATCAGAGGAATTAATATCCTGTTTTACCAATTAAACCAGAAACTTCCGGATAACGGAGAGTTTGTGTGTTATTTTGAATCAAAAAGCAGCCGGAAAAAAATTATTTTGAATAAGTTTCCTAAATATATTAACTATGTAGTATATAGCGGATACTATGTTATAAAACGTTTGCTTCCCCGTATTTTTCTGACAAAACGTATATATTATGATGTAACCAAAGGGAAAAAAAGGGTATTATCAAAGGCCGAAGTTCTGGGACGCCTGTATTACAGCGGGTTTGAAGTATTGTCAGATAAAAAAATAGGTAACCATACTTATATCACAGCCCAAAGAGCAACGTATCCGCAACCTTATGAGTCTAAAACGTATGGTCCTCTTATCCGCTTACCCCGTATTGGAAAAAACGGAAAGAAATTTAATGTATATAAATTCCGCACCATGCATCCGTATTCAGAGTATCTGCAACCCTACATTTTCGAAAAGAATAATTTACAGGAAGGCGGAAAAATAAAACGGGATATACGTGTCACGACTTTAGGAGGATTCATGCGCAAATACTGGCTTGACGAATTACCTATGATAATCAACCTATTGAAAGGGGATATGAAAGTGATAGGAATCCGTCCGCTTAGCCAACACTACTTTAGTCTTTACAGCACAGAATTACAGGAAGAACGTATCAAAGTAAGACCGGGATTACTGCCTCCTTTTTATGCAGATATGCCCAAAACACTGGAAGATATACAAAACTCGGAAATGAAGTATTTAAAAGCCTGTAAAGACAAAGGAACATTCAGAACCGATTTCCGGTATTTTTTTCTGATTCTTAATAATATATTGTTCAATAAAGCAAGAAGCGCCTGATAAATAAATAGGCAACTAATAATACATAACAGCCTTTCCTGCAAAACCGAAATAACCGTTTATGAAAAAATTAATATATCTGTTTCTCACCTTCATACTTTTCCAAAGTACGATAATAGCTCAGGACATACCGCAACACATTTCATATACCCGGATTTATGATTTCATTGATGAACTGGCCAACGACGGATTTATTGAGATCAACTCTGCCGTTAAACCGTATTCCCGCAGTTTTATTTGCGAAAAACTGTTAGAAGCCAATCAGCAGGAGGGATTGAATAAACGGCAACGGAAAGAAATAAAATTCTTTTTGAACGAATATGCTTTGGAACAGGATATGCTGCCACATGCATACCTGAACTTACTACAAACTCAAAAAACGAAAATAGCATTCATACAGCCTGCTATAAATTACAGAGATCAAAACTTCAGAGCACGTATTACCCCGATACTGGGAATGCAAATATCTCATAACACCAATGGGAATATTATAAAACGCTGGTATGGGGCAGAAATCCAGGGAATGATAGGAAAACATCTGAGCGTATGGGGCAGCCTGCGGGATATTTCGCATTCGGGAGTAGATTTATTGTCACAGCCTACATACCTGAACAACGAACCCGGCTATGAATATACGGGTAAAGATTTTAGTGACTCCAGAGGAGGAATTAAATATGCCTGGAAATGGGGATCATTCGGACTTGTGAAAGATAATGTTGTATGGGGCGACAATTACCACGGTTCCAATATATTATCCGGAAGAGCCCCATCATTTCCTATGATTACCTTACATTTAAAACCGGCCAAATGGTTTGAATTAAATTATTTTCATGGGTGGCTGGTTTCAAATGTACTGGATAGCACAAAATATTATGTAGAAGATGATAATGTGAAACATTACCGCCCTGCCAATAAATTTATTGCTGCCAATATGATGACATTTACCCCTGTCCGGAATCTTAACCTATCTATTGGAAACGCCATTATTTATGCAGAAAATAACGTGCAACCGGCATTTTTTATTCCGATTGCTTTTTATAAATCTATGGATCATACTTTATCTAAGGGTACCGGTACGGAAAATCAGAATTCCATGTTCTTTCTTAATTTCAGCTCCCGTAATATCAAGCATTTACATCTATATACCTCTCTATTTGTAGATGAATTCAGTATCAAGCGTCTGAAACCCGATAACAAAGAACAAAACCCGTTTTCATTTAAAATAGGAGCTAACCTGACTAATTTTCCTTTGCAAAACTTTTCATTGATAGGGGAGTATACCCGCACCAATATTATCAACTATAAACACTCTATCGCCACCCTCACATGGGCATCAAACGGATATAACCTGGGGCACTACCTGGGAGATAATTCCCAGGAAATTTATTTTGCACTGAAATACAAGCCTATCCGGGGACTGGACCTGGATTTATCTTATGTAAATGCAAAACATGGGAAAGAATACGAATTTATAAGAAGGGATAATGGCTCTGTAGCCAACGGTATCCTAAACATTATCAGCCAACCGTCTTTGGGAAAAATAATATGGACTAACCAGACCATTGCATTAAATGCCGTCTATGAGGTTTTTAACAACGGATATGCCATTGCAAAGGTGGAATACAGCCATATACAGGGATATGACTCCGGCGATGATGCTATATTTGGAGAAAAAAAAATGAGCGCTCAGGAAGTAATGGATTATTATACCCCTATGTTTTTACAAGGAAAAAATATTACCTTTACAGTAGGATTTAGTTTCGGATTTTAATCCGGAAGTTGTCAATTTTTACTTATGAAAAAACCGATCATTATAGGAATAACCGGTGGAATAGGAGGGGGGAAGTCCACTATTTCAGCTCTGTTACGTGAAAAGGGATTTCTTGTATATGACACGGACCAAGAGGCCAAACGTCTGCAAAACACCAATCCTGACATACGTAAAAAATTAATAAATCTATTTGGTGACGATATTTATAACCAGGAAAACGTTCTTGACAGAAAAAAGCTGGCAGGCATTGTGTTTAAACAACCGGATTTGCTGTCAAAATTAAATGAAATTATACATCCGGAAGTAAAACGAGATTTTCTCAATTGGCAGGAGAAACATGCGGATGAACCTTTTTTATTCATTGAATCCGCCATATTATTTGAAGGAGGGTTAAAAGACTTTGTCGATAAAATAGTGGTAGTTACTGCTCCGGAAGACATACGTATTCAACGCGTTATAAAAAGAGATCAGACTACGGCCACAAAAGTGCGTGAACGTATGGCACAGCAAATGCCGGAAAATGAAAAAATAAAATTAGCCGATATTGTATTGGATTCTGATGGTGATAACATCTCTAATAATTTTGAGATGCTATTATTGAATATATACCGATTTCGCAAATTCTGAATAACTGGAACTTACGTTCCTACAACACGTTTTTGCGGGGGGTAGTTGTCTGAAATTCCTTCAAATAAAAAGGTTCAAAATAAGCTGTATCCACAAACTTCTTTTCCTGATAATGCTGTAATGCCAAATCAATCATATTGGTAGCCAAAGGTACCAGATTATCCAGAAAACAAGCATTTGGATGGGTGAGTACCGGTTTGCATTTTTCAGCTCCGTTTCCGAAAAAATACATTTTATGCAGATTCAATGTATCAGCAAAAGAATCTGAACTGATAATATCGGCTTCAACACCTCTATATACTGTTCTATCATGCTGATATATAATATCATACACTTCCATACGGCGGGCATCTATCATCGGGCAGAACAAGGCAGCTTCCTCTTTTTCAGTAAGCTGAATGGCCGGAACAGCCAATATTTCCAATGTATCCAAGGCTATAAGCGGAATATCCAGACCATAACACATTCCTTTAGCTGTGGAAACTCCGATACGTAACCCGGTATATGATCCAGGCCCGGCACTTACAGCCACTGCGTTCAACGTCTTACTGCTTTTCTTCAAAACCTGAAGGGCTTCATCGATAAATACACTCAGCAAGGCTGCGTGATTCATACCTTCATCATTAGACTTTAAAAACAAACAATTTTTTCCTTCGCTTAAAGCAACAGAACAAACATTAGTTGATGTTTCTATATGTAATATGACTGGTTCCATGTGTTATTAAAAAGAATAGGACAAAGGTAATAATTATTTGCGAAAGCAGTACGCAATACTAATTCATAAAATCTTTGGAGAGTCTTATATAATCATATCCGGCTATCCAAATAAAGCAGGCTGCATTGCAGGAAGTTAGTCCATAGAATTTTACAACATTTTCTATTTGATGTAAATCAACGACAATTCATAGTAGGAAATTAGATTCACAATTTCCTATCTAACATAAACTCAATGATAATCCATAGTAGGAGATTAGATCATAATTTCCTATTTGACATAATATAAATTATAAGAAAAAAGGCCCTGAGATTTTAATATTTAAAAAAGAAAGACATCTGACCGAAAATTTACTCAAGCTCAATAACTGTAATTCCGGCTCCTCCAAACTGTACATGTTCATCCCTGTAACTTTTTACTCCGGAAACAGTATTTAAATATTGACGAATAACCTGACGTAATGCACCGGTTCCTGTGCCATGCAAAATACGGACACTATTTATACCAACCATAATTGCATCGTCAATAAAATATGTAACAACTTGTAAAGCTTCGTCCACACGCATACCACGAACATCAATTTCCGATTTGAAAGTCAGTTTCCGTTTACGGACATCTTCCGTTTCCACATTACCTAAAACCGTTACTTTCCGCGCTTCTTTTTTCAGCTGGTTATTACTTACTTTTTCCAGCTTATTGATTTTTATAGTCGATTTTAGCTGCCCGAAAGCTACAACAGCCTGATTTCCGTTAATTTCCATAATACTTCCTGTCGCACTCTGTCCTGCAATACGTACATTATCTCCAATTTTAAGTGCTTCCGGTTCCGGATCTGCTTTTTTCTTCTCTTGGCGAATTGGTTGTTTTTTCGTTTTCTTTTTGGTTATGAGCACTTTAGCTGCAATTTCACCTTGTTCTTTTCCCAACAAATCCGTTTTAAAATCTTCAAACTCTTTTCTTACGGCTTTTGTCCGCTCTTTTTCCGCTTTTGCCTCCTTGATCTGACGGATTGTATTTTCTATTTTGGCATTTGTTTCAGTTAAAATACCCTGAGCCTCCGTCTTAGCCTGGGAAATAATCTCTTTCCGTTGCTTATTTATATTATTCAACTCGCTTTCATACTGACTGACAAGCTCTTCCAGACGCTTTTCTTTCACACGGATTTGCTGCCGTTTATTCTCCCAATACCTCTTGTCCCGAACTATATCCTGTAAATGTTTATCATAATCAAGATGTTCCGATCCTACTTTTTCCGCAGCTTCTGCAATCAAATCTTCCGGCAACCCTATTTTTCTGGCGATTTCAACGGCAAAAGAACTACCCGGTCTACCTATGGCCAACTGAAAAAGCGGCTGCAAATGCTGCCTGTCATACAACATTGCCCCATTAATAATGCCTTCCGTATCTTCCGCATAATGTTTCAAGTTTGTATAATGGGTTGTTATCACTCCGAAAGCCTTTTTCCTGTTAAAACGTTCCAAAGTTGCTTCTGCAATAGCTCCTCCTATCTGGGGTTCTGTTCCTGTACCGAATTCGTCAATCAGTATCAATGTCCCCGGATTACTGTTACGGATAAAAAACTTCATATTCAGCAAATGAGAGCTATAAGTAGAAAGGTCATTTTCAATGGATTGTTCATCACCTATATCTATAAAAATCCGCTCAAACAACCCTACGGAACTGGAGTCGTGCACAGGAATGAGCAATCCGCACTGCAGCATATACTGTAACAGAACAACTGTTTTCAAACAAACGGATTTACCTCCGGCATTAGGCCCGGATATAAGTAAAATACGTTGTTTTTCATTTAACGATATATTAAGGGGCACTATACTTTTACCCTGTTTCTTTAATGACAGATATAACAGAGGATGTTTGGCCTGTACCCACTCTAATTGACACACATTTTCCAAACGAGGATTAATAGCCTGTATTTCAATGGCAAATAGTGCTTTGGCACGCAAAAAATCAACTATACCCAGAAAATCCTGTGAAGCAAAAATCTGTTCTGTGTACGGACGTACAAAATCAGTGAACTCAACCAATATCCGTATGATTTCACGTCTTTCTTCATTCTCCAGTTCTCTGATACGGTTATTCGCTTCCACCACCTGTGCCGGTTCAATATACACTGTTTTACCTGTAGCCGATTCATCATGCACAATCCCCCCTATTTTTCTTTTATAAGCAGGAGAAACCGGTATGACCAGGCGACCTTCCCTCATTGAAGGTGCTGTATCTTTCTCCACATATCCGTCGGTCTGCGCTTGTTTTAATATAGCGTTTAATGTGCGTGAAACGGAACTTTGAACTTGAAAGATATCTTTCCGAATACGAGCCAGTTCCGGAGAAGCATTATCCTTGATCTTTCCGAATTTATCCAGAATTTTATCTATTTGACGGATTATTTCCGGAAACGTTTCCAGCCCTACGGTCAACTCATGTAAATAAGGGAACTCCTCCTGTTCATGATTATTTATAAAACTCACCAATTGCCGGACCGCTTCCAATGAACGACGCAAGTCAAAAACTTCCGTTTCATCCATAAAAAGCCCTTCAACCCGTATCCTTGACAAGGCTTCACGAATATCATAAAATCCACTGACAGGCATATCCTCCGTATCAACGGTCAATATGCGTAACATCTCATCTGTCTGGTTCAGGGCATATGAAACATCATCGTAAGAAGAAGAAAAAGAAATAGCATCTACCCTCTCCTTTCCTAATGTACTAATACACTTGTTTTTAAGTAGTTGCCGTATAGTTGTGAAATCTATCTTTTGTTCTATCTGTTCCGGGTAAAGCATTCCGTATAAATAAAGATTCGTTATGTTTTTAAAATGGCTAACAAAAGTAACTATTTTCAGGAAAGAATAAAAATGACCGCCTCAATCTAACTTATTGATATAAACAAATTCATTACATTTGCAACAGACTAAATTCAAAATAAAATTATGATGTTTATATCAATTCTTCTAATCGCTTTAGGATTTGCTCTTTTAATAAAGGGAGCGGACTGGCTGGTGGACGGAGCCTCTGCCCTCGCCCGAAAAAAACATATTTCTGATTTAGCCATCGGTCTGACTATTGTAGCTTTCGGTACTTCAGCCCCGGAACTGGTAGTCAATTCATTTGCCTCACTGGAAGGACATTCGGATATAGTATTTGGAAATATCATCGGCAGCAATATATTTAACCTGTTTGCCATTTTAGGTATCGTAGGATTAATCTCTCCCATTGTTGTACAATCCAGCACGGTGTGGAAAGAAATTCCGATTTCTCTTTTTGCCGCTGTCATACTGTTTTTCCTATGTAATAACTTCTTCATACAAGAACCTGGCTTACTTTCACGTTGGGACGGTTTGGTACTATTTATTTTCTTCTCACTCTTCCTGTTTTATGTATATAAACAAATGAAAACCGGGGAATCTCCACAGACAGAAGGAAATGAAAAGAAAGCAGATATGTCTAATGTCAAAATATGGATATTTATCATCATTGGGCTGGCAGGTTTGATTATAGGAGGAAAACTGGTTGTGGACAACGCTGTTAAAATAGCAACGATATTAGGTATAAGCGAGAAAATCATAGCTTTGACCATTGTGGCTGCCGGAACATCATTGCCGGAACTGGTTACTTCTGTGGTTGCTGCAGTTAAAAAGAACAGTGACATTGCTATCGGCAATATTATAGGTTCTAATATATTCAATATATTTTTCATCTTGTCAATCAGCTCTTTTTTACGTCCGATTTCTTACAATCCGATGTTTAATATAGATTTATACATTCTGGCAGGCGGCACCGTATTTCTCTTTATCGCCATGTTCACCGGTAAAAAGAAACGGCTTGATCGTTGGGAAGCTGCTCTGCTACTGGCCGGATACATCATATATACCTTATATTTAATCGGAAAAGAGTAATTATTACACACCATAACATAATGAAACAAGGCAGTATACTGGTAGTAGATGACAATAAGAACGTTTTAACTGCATTACGCATTCTCCTGG
Organism: Bacteroidota bacterium; assembly: GCA_023391625.1. Taxonomy (GTDB): domain Bacteria; phylum Bacteroidota; class Bacteroidia; order Bacteroidales; family Paludibacteraceae; genus QVMH01. Next base: position 314,161 of record JAEWAN010000034.1, read on the forward strand.
AAAACTATTTTGAGAGAGTTACCTTACTGTCTTCTCCCAAACAGCTGAATTTAACTTTAAGGGAATTATCTCCAGACATAGTGCTGCTTGATATGAATTTCACGGCCGGTATCAATACCGGCAATGAAGGACTGTTCTGGCTGTCTGAAATAAAAAAATACAATGCCGAAATCCCGGTTGTCTTATTCACAGCATATGCAGACATTGAGCTGGCTGTTAAAGCTCTAAAAGAAGGCGCCAGTGATTTTGTAGTCAAACCCTGGGACAATGCCAAACTGATTGCAACCCTGCAATCTGCTTATTCGCTGGGACAGTCCAAAAAAGAAATTAAAGTTCTTCGTGAAAAGCAAAGCCTGTTACAGGAAGAATTAAACAAGGAAACTTCCGTTTGCTGGGGAATATCTCCTCCTATGGTTGAACTGCATAAGCTGATAAAAAAAATAGCGGAAACTGACGCAAATATTCTAATCACCGGAGAAAACGGAACCGGTAAAGAAGTAATTGCACGTGAAATACACAGGTTGTCACAGCGAAGCAAAGAAGCTCTGATTACCGTAGATATGGGGGCTATTAGTGAAAGCTTATTTGAAAGTGAATTATTCGGACACGTTAAAGGAGCATTTACCGACGCGAAATCAGACCGTGCAGGAAAATTTGAAGTAGCTAACCACGGTACCTTGTTCCTTGATGAAATCGGCAACTTAAGCTATCCTCTGCAAGCTAAACTATTAAGTGCTTTACAATCCAGAACAATAGTGAGAGTCGGTGGCAACACTCCCATACCAACAGACATACGGCTAATCTCTGCAACTAATACTGATATTCATACGGCTGTAAAAAACAAAAATTTCAGGGAAGACCTGCTTTATCGTATAAACACAATCCAGGTAAAAGTACCTCCTCTGAGAGAACGCGCGGAAGACATTGAATTGCTCGTTAAATTCTTCTTATCTAAATACGGCAGTAAATACCATAAGCCGGATTTAAGTGTTTCCACACAGGCATTGACCAGATTACGAGGTTACGACTGGCCGGGTAATGTCCGTGAATTGGAACATACCATTGAAAAGGCCGTTATTTTATCAGAAGGTAATGTACTGGACGAAACTGATTTTTATCTGGAAAAAACATCTGACAGTAATTATGATATCAAGAACCTGACCCTGGAAGAAGCCGAACATTTAATCATTAAACAGGCTTTGATACGCAATCAAGGCAATATGTCTGCTGTTGCAGCAGAGTTAGGTATCACGCGCCCTACCCTGTATAATAAAATCAAAAAATACGGATTATAAGCAGGCTGTATATGTTCAAGTCCATACAATATAAACTATATGTTTCTTTAGCTGCCCTCATCCTGTCGGTGGCTGCTTTGACATATTGTATTTTTTTTAAGGAGTACTTGTATGCGATTATAGCATTCATTGTTTTTATTATATCCCTGATTTACCTTAATAAAAGTTTTAAGAAGTTCAACCAGAACATCCTTTTCCTGTTAAATGCTTTAGATAATGGCGATTATTCGTTTCATTTTTCAGAAACCAAATTATCACGCCGGGAAAGGGAGTTGAATAAAATGCTAAACAGAATCAAAGAAATACTAACCAATGCACGGAAACAAGTTATTGAAAATGAGAAATTTCTTTCTGTCATTGTGGAAAGTGTCTCAACCGGTATTATTATAGTAGATAACAGGGGAATTGTCCATACCACAAATAAAGCCACGCTTTCCCTGCTGGGTATACCCGTTTTCACCCATCTGAACCAGTTACAGAATATCAATGAAAACCTTCCGAAACAATTCCTGTGTCTACAAGTCGGCGATACGCTGCAAATGCCCATTGTCAATGAACGGGAAGAGTTACAAATCAGTGTCCACGTATCTGAAATTAAGACCGAGCAAGGACACATGAAGGTTATGATCTTAACTAATATAGGGAATGAACTGGAAATGAAAGAAATGGAATCCTGGATACGTCTTATCCGGGTAATGACACATGAAATAATGAACTCCATCTCACCCATTACCTCACTCAGTGACACTTTGCTTTCCTTACTAAAATCCAATGATTTATCCATTGATGATAAAACATTAAAAAACAATACCATAGAAGCCTTTGACACAATCAGTACTACAGCAAAAGGTCTTTTATCTTTTGTTGAATCCTATCGCAAATTCACCTCCATCCCCAAGCCCCAGGTACAATTATTTTCACTTAATAGCCTGGTTACAAAAATATTAAAACTATATGAGACACAAATTACAAATAAAGATATTAAAATAAATATCCTGAAATCCAACAACGATACATTAATTCATGCTGATGAAAAATTAATCGGTCAGGTATTGACCAATCTCTTAAAAAATGCAATTGAAGCCACCGGAAATACGAAACTGGAAGAAATTGATATTTCTATCAACGATAATTCTTCAGAAGGAAATATTTCCATAGCAATAGCCAATACCGGACCACTTATATCGGAAGAAGTACTTCCTCATATTTTTGTACCCTTTTACACTACAAAAGAAAACGGTTCCGGGATAGGATTAAGCGTTGCACGCTACATCATGCGCCTGCACGGGGGTAAATTACAGCACTATGTATCAAAAGATCAAAAAACCGTTTTTGTTCTGACATTCTACAACAAATAAAAAAGTTGAGACGGAAATCCGTCTCAACCCCCAGAAATTAAAGTTTTAATTTATAGAAATAGAATAAAACTTTACAAATAAACCACTTACAAATCTATGGCTACTCATCTTTCAATGCTTTCACCGGATTAATATTAGCTACTTTCCATGTCTGATAACTGGCTGTAAGTAATGTTACTAAAAAGGCGACCACACCAACCAATAAAAACATCCAAAGGTTAAGAGATACTTTTACAATAAAATTGCCCAACCAGACATGAAGGTAACCATAGGCTATAACAGAAGCTAATAAATAGGCTATTCCTATCCAAAGGATAAAATCTTTATTCAATAAAACCAATAAATCTTTTAATGTAGCTCCATTAACCTTACGCAGAGCTATTTCCCTAATACGAAGCTGCGTAGTATAATAGGTCATAGAAAACAATCCAGCCACACTTATGAGAAAGGCTATCAACATAGCGAAAAAAAGTACCTTATTTGCATTCATTTCCGAACGATACAATTGTTCATAGGTGTCGTCAAGGAAATGATATTCAAAGGCCAATTCATACTCCAACCTATTCCATTCTTTTTTAATTACATTTATAGCTTCTTCCGGATTACCGGTTATTTTAAAAAAGACCGGACACCACTTAGTGTAATTGGTTGGCAAATAGACTTGTGGATTCACTTCTGAATGAAATGAATTATCCTGTATATCACGAATCACTCCTTTAACAATCAAAGAAAAATTATTGCTATTTGAAAGTGTTATATGCTGATCCACAGGATTGTCTCCTAATCCTAACAAGCGTGCTGCCGTTTCATTAACAACAACATAAAAACCCTCCGGAGTCGAATCATAAAACGGATTTTCACCATAAATAAACGAAATATCAAAAAAATCAAAATAATTATCTTTAACATTTCGGAGCTGAAGCACCACATCCTCATTATTTTCCTTATGCTTTGCCATAACAACTCCTGTCCATTCTCCCATATCGCCTAACCGAGTGGTAACATCCAATATATTAGGTGATTTCATCACTTCATCACGTAAGGTCTGATAATTCTGCCCAAATCTTTCATGCCCCACCACATAGACAATATTCTCTTTTTCAAAACCTAAGTCCTGTGCTATCATAAAATTGACTTGTCTTTGCATAAACATAACAACAATCAGCAGTGCTATGGAAGCTGTAAATTGCAATACAAGCAGACTTTTTTGAAAAAAAGATACTTTTTTACCTTTAAAGCGGCCATAAAGAGTGTTTATGGGATTAAAACCTGTAATATAAAAGGCGGGGAAAGTACCGGCTATCAACACGGTAAGCAAAAACAAGCACAGCAGAAAGACATATAGCAAAGGAGAAGCAAAATCCAGAACAACAGATGATTGCGTAAACGTGTTAAACACTGGTAAAAACACTCCGGCTAAAATCAAACCCAAAAGTACAGCTATAAATACATAGCACATCGTTTCTTTATAAAACTCCCATACCAGGCGGCTTTGCCTACATCCCTGGGATTTCTTAATACCCACCGACTTAGCCCTTAAGAATAAAGAGGAAACAAACAAATTGGCAAAATTGATACATGAAATGATAAGAATAACACATGCAACCAGTATAAATATAGAAACCAGCATTTTATTCCCTACATTAAAAGGATCTTCCAGATACTTGGTTCCAAAATGAATTTCATCAAAAGGTTTTATCTTAATATAGATATTTGAGTCTTCATATCCGGGAGAATATTCTTTAAACATTTCCTGAAAGGTGGCATTTACCGTATTTAAATCCACCCCTTCCTGATACAGGAGAAAAGTCATATAAATTTCCTGATACTGATGGCTCCAAAGGTATTTTCCAAATATGGGAAAAATAATATCCGCCTGTAAGCTGGAATTGGAAGGCATATTTTCAATCACTCCGGCAATACGGTAATCATCACCATAACAATGAATCAGCTCTCCGATAGGATCCATTCCTGGATAATAACGGTTGGCAGCCCTCTCTGATATTACAATTTGGTCCGGAGCTGCAAAAACGCTTTCCGCACTTCCCTTTTTAAAATTAAAACTAAAAAATGAGAAGAAATTTGGATCAACCAAATACATGGGAACCAATGAATAAACAACATTATTTATCTTCAAATCTTCTTTTTTAGGTGCTACACGGCAAAAGTCTTCCAGCCCGGGTATTTTATCTCCAATATTATCAATCAGTTCATAAGCTGAAAAAGCAGACTCTAGCGGAGCTCCATCATATTCTGATTCTACCGTCAGATGATATATACGTTCGCGGTTTTTCTGAAATTTATCATAACTTAATTCATTAATAGCCCAAAGTCCGATGACGATAGCTACCATGATTCCTAAACTCAGGTTGCCAATATTAAGAAAACCAACTATTTTTTGTTTCCTGAAATTTCGTATAAACTCTTTCATTTTTCCAATACTTTAATTTTATTCGTTTTTTATTGATTTTACAGGATTAGCCACGGCTATCCTCCAGCTCTGTAAGGTCACAAAGACAATAGACAATAGCAGAATCAGCCCCCCTGAAAGAATAAACACCCACCCGTCCAGCTTCACATGATATGCGAAATCCTGCAAAAAGCGTATGGAAACATACCAACCTGCCGGTACAGCCAGAACAAATGCCAGCAACAATCCTTTAACAAAATCCCAATTGACCAGTTTTAGAATATCCAGTTCCGTAGCACCCTGTATTTTTCGCAACGCTATTTCCTTTTCTTTCTGACGTACAAAGTACATGGTCATAGCAATAATCCCCATCATCAGTATCAAGATAGTCAATATGGTAAAAGTTACGATAACATACCCGTTTTGTTCTTCTTTTTCATACCAGGATTGTATGATTTCATCGGCAAAATCAGCCTCAAAAAATTCATTCCCGTTATATTCCGAATATATGCGCTTTATTTCATCAGCTTTCTGATAAATATCAATTCCTTTAGCCAGCTTTACATGGATAACCCACGGAGTATCTGTGAAATTCTTTACCACATGAATTTTAAATGGATCTCTTTGTTCCTGTAAAGACTTGTAATAAAAATTATCAACAATTCCTCCAATTATCTCCTCTTTTCTGGTATTCTCATAAAAAACCCGATGGCTTTTATGATCCGGTTCTAACAGTCCGTATGCTTCCTGATTAACTAATATGAAATCATCGTCATGTAATGACATCACAGGCATATACTGTATCTGATATACCTGAAAGAAATCCGGATCAACAAAAAATATTTCAAGATTAATGTACTTCCCGTTGATCTGATAACCATTGGAATAACTTCCACCTAATGGGCTTCCTATTGAATAAGACACATTCTCAACTCCACCGACAGACATCAACTTATCTTTAAATCCATCCAGTTGTTGCGGTTTCAGAACATTATCCATCACCAGAATATTTTCCGTTTCAAACCCAACATCATAATTTTTCATATAATTTATTTGGCGCAATATAAATATGCTGTATATCAAAAGAGTAATAGCTACAACATATTGAAAAACCACCAATATTTTGGAATAAGTGCTTTTTACCTTACGAGTGTATGTACCTTTCACTACTTCAATCGGGGTAAATCTGGAAATAACTACCGCCGGAAATATACCGGAAATAACTCCTATACAAAAAACAGACAATATCAATGCGGCGATAAATGAAAAATTAAACTGATGCAGCAACTGTAAATCTGTATCAAACAGACGATTGAAAATGGGTTCAAAAATAAATGAGAGTGCAATGGCAAGTACCATAGATATACCTGTTGTTACAAGCGCTTCTGAAATGAATTGCCATAATATAGCTCCCCTGCTGCTACCTAACAGCTTCTTGATTGCAGACTCCTTACCCCTCTGTAAAGTAATGGATATGGAAAGGTTAATATAATTGATGACTGCAATTACCAGAATTAATAAAGCTATTGATAAATAAATAGATACCAGTGTCCTGCTATTGGTATGATAATCTACCCCACCAGCATAAACCCCACTGAAATAAATATCTTCTAAACTGATAAAAAGAACATCTGTATGTGCATGTTCACCCTGATACATCCAGTAATCTCTCCTGAATTCATTTAGTAACAAATCCGATTTTGAAGGCAAATCAGTACCTTCCTTCGAAAGGAAATAAATGGCAAAACCACTAATATTCCAGGAGTCCTGTATACCCTGATGATACTTCTTTTCAAGTAATGGATACCCTACCACTATATCAGCATAAGGCAAATGCGTATTCTCCGGAAAATCTTCCATTATACCGCTTACATATAATTCAGTATCCTGCCATTTAAAAAATTTTCCTACTGGATTTTCCCCCGGAAACAATTTTGCAGCCATAGTTCTTGACAAAACCGCAGAATGACCTGTCAGCACCTGGGAAGGACGGCCTTGCAACAATGGAAACGAAAAGAAATCAAAGAAAACGGAATCTGCATAAAGCATTGTTACCTGAAATTTCTTCAAATTATTCCTGTCCTCTACCGTAGTTATATCTGAATACAGACGTACATAATTTTCCACTTCAGGACAACGCTCTTTTACATAATTGGCCACCGGATTTGCAAAATCAGCCCCTTTGGTAAACCTGCCATAATCCTCACTCGAAGCCAGTAAATAAATACGATCTTTTTTCTCATGAAAGCTATCCACAGAAAGTTCTTGCTTTATATAAACAATAAGCAAAAAAACAAACATCAGGGAAAATGCAAATCCCAGCAAGGTAACAAACGTATAAAGCTTGTTACGAGATAAAAAGTGAACATATGATCTGATATTAGCCTGATGATACATAAAGTTTAATCTTTTATTTAATAATGATTTAGATAGTTTAGGAACAGACCGCCCTTAAAAACTGTCGTCACTTTGGGCAACAACAATTTTCAGGGAATCTGTCATTATCATGGATTTATTAAACCGGACAATCACTTGCCCCGATTAATGCGTTTATTACATTTTACTTTGTACTTCCGTTACTATTTGTCCGTCAAACAAATTAATAATGCGATGGGCGAAAGATGCGTCATGTTGTGAGTGGGTTACCATGACGATAGTCGTACCTTCTTTATTCAGCTCTAAAAGTAAATCCATTACATCCTTACCGTTCTTTGAGTCCAGATTTCCGGTAGGCTCATCAGCCAGAATCAATTTAGGATTGGCCACTACTGCACGGGCAATAGCTACACGCTGTTGCTGCCCTCCGGAAAGCTGATTCGGAAAGTGTTTGGCACGATGGCTGATATTCATTCGTCGCAAAGCATCTTCTACCCGTTTTTTACGTTCTGACGGTTTTATTTTCATATACACCAACGGAAGTTCCACATTCTCAAAAACATTCATTTCTTCAATCAAATTGAAACTCTGAAAGACAAAACCGATATTCCCTTTACGGGTCTGCGTGCGGTCTTTTTCTTTCAGATGTCCCACTTCCTGATTATCCAAAAAATAATTTCCTGAAGTAGGATTATCAAGCATACCCAAAATATTCAGTAAAGTAGATTTACCACATCCGGAAGGTCCCATTATAGCTATAAACTCCCCTTCCTTTACCTGCATAGTTACATTATTCAGTGCCAAAGTTTCTACTTCGTCCGTACGAAATACTTTCTTTAAATTTTCAATTTTAATCATGATCTATTTTCATTTTATCAGTTACAGTAAGTTACCGGAACCTTGAGTTTCAATTTTTTATTTAATAGTTCTTCTAATCTTTTTTCAGAGAATCAACCGGATTACAGGATAACACCCACCAACTAGCTCCAGCCGTACTCAATATAGCTAATACGGCTTGTAAAAGTACTGGTATGATAGGAATATCATAAGTGAATAAATCTATTTATTTTCCGACAGCCTCAATATCTTATTATTATTCCCTATTTTAAAATAAGTTCCTGAACATCCCCATAACTATCATAACTGGAGGTAATTACCACTTCACCTGGTTCCAACCCATTTATTACTTCATAATAAAGCGGATTTTGACGTCCTATGCGGATGTTTCGTCTTACAGCTTTTGTGCCATCCGGGGTTAAAACAAATATCCACTGTCCTCCCGTACTCTGATAAAACGCTCCGCGAGGTATCAACACAGCTTCAGCAGGTTGCCCCAACTGCAAATTAATATAATAAGTTTGCCCCGCACGAATATTGTCTGGACGTTCTCCTTCAAATATAAAATCTGTTTTAAACTGTTTTTCCCGTACTTCCGGATAAACTTTCCGCACAACAAGGTTAAAGCTTTTATCCTGACGTTCAAACGAGGCTGACAAACCACTCTTTACTTTATCTATATAATGTTCATCTATTTGAGCTTCTATCTTATAATCGGAAAGCACGTTAATCTGACCAATACTTGTTCCGGACGACACTGACTGCCCTATTTCCACATCCAATAACCCTAACTGTCCATCAACCGGTGCTTTTATATCCAAATCTTCAATCCGTTTACGCTGTTGTGTCAGGTTACGACGGATATTATCCAGACTTTCTTCCATCTGATCCATTTGAATACCACGATATATTGAATCCTGTTTCTGACGTTCCATTACCAGCTCCCGCCCTTTCATTGCAAAATCATAATCCTCCCTGGCCTGTAAATATTCCTCTTTAGAAACCAATTCTTCATTATATAATTTCAGGTATTGCTCATACTTTCGTTTTTTACGTTCCACATCCAAATCAAGTTGAAGTTTTTCTTTCCGAAGATTTAACTTTTCCTGTTCCATCGTAACTTGCGTATTCCGAAGAAAGTTTTGCTTTTCTGCCAACTGAGCCTCACTGTCAAGTATATTCAAACTCAATGTAGAATTAGTCAACCGTACAATAACATCACCCTTGTTTACCATTGAACCTTCTTCTGCCACCTTTTCCGCCACAATACCTCCTTCTATAGCACTCAAATATATAATGTTTATAGGCTGAACCTGTCCACTCACCCGTATGTAATCATTAAATTCTCCTTTTTTAACCGTATGCACCATAAGTTTATCACAATCTACATTAAATTTTGAAGCATGATTTCCGAAAATCAGCCAGCTTAACGATATCAATATCAACAAACCAATAATGATATACGGAATATGTTTTTTTTGAATTCCTCTTTTCTTCTGTATAATTGTATCCATCTCTTTATTATATTTACATTTATTTTTATAATCCGGCTGATAAAGGAGTACCTTTATAATAATCGACCACCCGCACTTTTACCTGATACTTTAACCTGATATATAATTCCTCTACCTGAGCCTGCAACAATCTGTTGGCACTTGTTGTAACTTCTATCGCATTTATTAAACCTTCATCGTATTTACGCAAATTTACTTCATGGGCTTTTTTAGCCGCTTCCGTACGTTTCAACGCATGATGATATTCATCTACCAGCCCATTCATATCGGCAACGGCTTGCTCTATCTCACTATAAACCTGACGTAATAGCTCTTCATGCTGACTCTCTGCAATAATAAGTTGTTGCTTACTGCGTCTTACTTCATTCAAATTAGAAAAACGATTAAAAATCGGGACATTTAACGATATGGAAAAATAGTAACCTTGACGATTTTTCAATTGTTCTTCAAAACCCTGGTAATCCGTATTGTTTAGCATTTTTGAAAAGCCTGTTGAATAATTACCATTAAAAGACACTGTGGGCAGGCCATACGAGTAAGCTATTTTCCTGTTCAGTTCCGTAGATTTCAAACTCTTCTGAGAGGCCAATATTTCCGGATTCAACATCAAAGCCTGCCGATATATATCCGAAGCCTTTTCCTCACTCTTTGTTATTAAAAAATTATCATAACTATTTTCTATTATTAAATTTTCATCTACAGGGAAATTCATTTTTTCTTTTAAACGAATTATTTCCTGATTCAGTAAATTCTGCTGACGAACCAGCAAATATTGATCTTCCGCTTCTTTGGACTCTATCTCCGCAACATCCGGAATAGACTTTAATCCGAGCTCCTCCATACGTTTCACCCGTTTAGCATTAGCAGCACTTTCTGCCAATTGCTTTCCGGACAATTCAACTGTTCCCTGATAATACAACACATTGAAAAATAGTTCCATGGTTTCAATAGCAATCAAATCTTTGGTCTCCTGCAGCTGATCCGTACCTTTCAAACGGTTCAGTTTAGCTATTTTAGCTTTATTTATACGGGAAAATGAACTAAATATAGTCATGGATGAAGATACTTCATATGAATTACTGACAGTATTCTGATTAATATAAGTATTTGTTTCCGGATTAAGCCCCCGCCCTATATTCAAGGATACGCCCGTACCCGCGTTTAATGACGGTAAGAAATTACCAATAGCATCCTGCCTGTTCAAACGGTATATTTCATTCTGTGCCTCCTGTTCCACCCGCTTAGGATTATTTTGAACGGCATAACTGATACACTCATCTAAAGTCCAGACTTTTTGCTGGGAAAACAGCCATAGGGGAACACATAGAAAAAATAAAAATATTATTCTTAATTTCATAATTCTACTTACCTCTCTCATTTATTGAGAACATTTAAAAGTTTACAACCAATTCAGGAAGAGTTTCCAAAAGAAACTGACCTTTCAACCAAATAAGACAAGATTCCTTGTCACCTTCTGTCTGCAATAAAAGGACATCCGTGAGCTTTTCATTATAAAAAATTGCTGTATACACATCCTGTTTACGCAAATTCAACAACTGTTCAAAATTTTCATTGACAATAAGCTGATTAAAATCATTTAAAAAATCTTTTTGTTGCGTATCTCCATCAATATCACTATCATATGCCAAAATTTGTACTTGCGTAATCTGAGATAAAATTTCTCCATTTTCTCCGGAGAATATACGCACCATATTCATTGCTCCCTTACCCACCGACAATGTTACAAATCGGTCATCTTTTCCATACTTATTATAAAAATCTTTTACACACTGAGCTTGTAATGAAACGTGTAACAACACGATATAAATCGTAAAAACAATACTTCTTTTCATCTCTCTTTTAAATTAAATTTTTTATGGTTTTATTTTCATTAAATTCTATATACTTAATACCATTTACGTGCCAAAACCATAAATCATTTATTTTTAATATATTATAAAATAAGAGAGGACACTGGATGTAAATTTTTTTTACACTCCATGATAAATTTTTTTACAGATAAGGAATAAAAAAAGCTCTCGGACTGATTCTGTCCAAGAGCTTTTATGCAGAGATATAATTATTTTACTTTTCTATCCTACTTTTCTTTCAGGTCTATTTTCAGATTCAATTCGTCCAATTGAGCCTGGCTCAACGCAGCCGGAGCATCCATCATCATATCACGTCCTGAATTATTTTTAGGGAAAGCTATACAATCGCGAATACTATCCAATCCAGCAAATAAAGAAACAAAACGATCCAATCCGAATGCCAATCCCCCATGCGGAGGCGCTCCATACTGGAATGCACTCATCAGGAAGCCAAATTGTGCTTCTGCTTGTTCTTGTGTAAAACCTAACAATTCAAACATCCGGTTTTGCAATTTACTGTCATGAATACGGATAGAACCTCCTCCAAGTTCAATGCCATTCACTACCATGTCATATGCAGTTGCACGTACAGCCCCCGGATCTGTATCCAACAAAGGAAGATCATCCAGGTTAGGCGATGTAAACGGATGGTGCATGGCATAAAAACGTCCGGTTTCATCATCCCATTCCAACAATGGGAAATCAATCACCCACAATGGAGCGAATGTATCTTTCTTTCTAAATCCTAACCGTTCACCCATTTCCAAACGCAGCTCACATAAAGCTTTCTGAGTATGGCGCATTTCACCGGCCAGGATTAAAATTAAATCTCCCGGAGCTGCGTTAAACAACGAAGCGATCTGTTTCAAATCTTCCTGTGAATAAAATTTATCTACGGACGATTTATATGTTCCCCCTTCTTCACAACGTATGTAAACCAATCCTTTAGCACCTATTTGAGGACGTTTCACAAAATCAGTCAGCTCATCTATCTGTTTACGGGTATATGAAGCGCATCCCGGAGCACAAATACCTCCTACATAATCAACACTGTCAAACACCACAAAATTATGTCCGGATACCACTTCTTTCAGCTCAACAAACTTCATATCAAACCGGATGTCCGGCTTATCTGATCCGTAATATTTCATGGCATCAGCCCAAGTCATACGTGGAAAAGGCTCCGTAAATTCGATATTCTTGACGAATTTAAATAAATGTTTGGCCATACCTTCAAAAAGCTGCAATACATCTTCTTGTTCTACAAAAGACATCTCACAGTCTATCTGGGTAAATTCCGGCTGACGGTCAGCACGCAAATCTTCATCACGGAAACATTTAGCTATTTGAAAATAACGGTCAATGCCTGATACCATCAATAATTGTTTAAATAACTGAGGCGACTGAGGCAAAGCATAGAATTCACCCGGATTCATACGTGACGGTACAACAAAGTCGCGTGCACCTTCAGGTGTAGAACCAACTAAAATAGGTGTTTCCACTTCGATAAAGCCCATCTGATCCAGATAACGGCGTGTTTCAAACGCCATTTGGTGACGCAACATCAGGTTACTACGCACCGTATTACGACGTAAATCCAGATAGCGGAACTTCATGCGTAAATCATCTCCTCCATCGGTATTATCTTCTATTGTAAAAGGAGGAGTCTTTGACTTATTCAGCACTTTCAAACCAGATACCAGAATTTCCACTTCACCAGTAGGTATATTTGGATTTTTATTACTTCTTTCTGCTACCTGTCCTTCTACCTGAATAACATATTCTCTTCCCAGCTCATTAGCCTCTTCGCATAATGCCGCATTTACTTCCTGATTAAAAACCAATTGAGTCACTCCATAACGATCGCGAACATCCACGAAAGTCATTCCGCCCATTTTGCGGGCACGATGTACCCAACCTGACAAAGTTACCTTTTCTCCTACATTTGTAATGCGGAGTTCACCGCATGTGTGTGTTCTGTACATTTGTGCTTTGTTTATCTGGTTGTTATATTTATTAATGCGAAAATACAAAAAAGATGCAAAGAACATCTCTTCACATCTTTATCTTACGATCGGATTATTTTTTATCTGACAGTAACTTCAGAACTTACTTTTTTAATCAATCCTTTTAATACGTCACCCGGGCCTAATTCTATAAATTCCGTAGCGCCATCGGTAATCATATTTTTAACTGTTTGAGTCCAGCGTACAGGGGCTGTTAACTGAGCTATAAGATTTTCTTTAATAGCTTCCGGTTCTGTTTGCGGATAAGCATTTACATTCTGATAAACCGGACAAATAGGTTTACTGAACACAGTAGCGTTTATGGCAGCCTGCAGTTCTTCTGCAGCCGGTTTCATCAAAGGAGAATGGAAAGCTCCACCTACACTTAATCTCAACGCTCTTTTAGCTCCCTTTTCTTTCAACAGTTCACAAGCCTGATCTACTCCGGCTATACTTCCTGATATTACAATTTGTCCTGGACAGTTATAATTAGCCGGAACAACGATTACGTTGGATATTGATTCGCAAACTTCTTCCACAATATCATCTGTCAGACCCAACACTGCAGCCATAGTAGATTCCTCCAGTTCACATGCTTTCTGCATAGCCTGTGCACGTTTGGAAACCAATTTTAAACCATCTTCAAAAGTAAGAGCCTTAGCTGCAACTAATGCAGAAAACTCACCTAAAGAATGTCCGGCAACCATATCTGGATCAAATTGATCTCCTAATACAAATGCTGATATCACCGAATGAAGAAAAACCGCAGGCTGTGTTACTTTTGTCTGCCTCAAATCTTCCGTGGTACCTTCAAACATCAAATCAGTGATACGAAATCCCAATATCTCATTCGCTTTTTCAAAATAATCTTTTGCCAAAGCTGATTGTTCGTATAGGTCTTTGCCCATTCCGACGAATTGCGCACCCTGACCCGGAAAAACAAATGCTTTCATATAAAATCTTAATTTTTTACTTAGTTTCTATCAATTCTCTCTTTATGCTCCGTCCCTTTTACAGGACCATATATTTTGCAAAGATAACAAAAATGACATAATAAAAACACATAAATTGCCATGAAAACATATTATACTGAATATTAATTAATTATAAAATGTATTCAAGATATTTATATGATAGGTGATTGAAATATTCTAAATTTGAAGTAACTTTGACATCCTATAAACAAGAATTGAAAATGGATAAGATATTAAGATATTTTCCGGACCTGACAGAGCTACAGATCAAACAACTAAGCGCATTATATGACCTATATTATGACTGGAACCAAAAAATAAACGTTATCTCCCGCAAGGACATTGAAAACCTGTATGAGCATCATGTACTGCATTCACTAGCCATTGCTGAGATTATAAGGTTTAAAGACGGATCCGGAATATTGGATGTAGGTACAGGCGGCGGATTTCCCGGCATTCCTTTAGCAATATTGTTTCCAAAATGCCACTTTGTGTTGATTGATTCCATTGGAAAAAAAATAAAAGTGGCCACTGAAATATCTAAAGCCATAGGATTAGAAAATATAGAATTGAAACATTTACGTGTGCAGGAGGAAAAAGAAAAATTCGATTTTGTTGTCAGTCGTGCAGTGATGCCTTTGGGAGACCTGATTAAGTTAGTTAAGAAAAACATTAAGAAAGAACAGACAAATGCTCTGCCCAATGGTCTTATTTGCCTGAAAGGCGGCGAACTGCAACAAGAGATACAGCCTTATAAAAACATAGCCGATTTATATGATATAAGTGACTATTTTTCCGAAGAGTATTTTTCAACTAAAAAAGCGGTATATGTACCTTTATAAGCCAGTCATGAAAAAGTATATTTTATTACTCAGCATTGTTTCCCTGTTATTCAGTTCCTGCGCCACACTGGAACCGGGCCTTTTCAGATCTAATTCTAAAAACAGTGTTTTATTGCCTACGCTGGATCCACAATTTGATATGCGGAGCTTAAATGCTTATTACCCCGAAATCATATCCGGTGGAAATTATATGAAGGCTACAAAAGACTCTAACAATGTAAACATAGCTTACGAAGCTTACCCTGTACAAATAAAGCAGAATATTTTATCCCAAGATATAATCAATATTTTTGAAAGGGATGTAAAGGATAATATCACAGACCCTTTTGGTGATTATAAAGGTGCAATTGTATGTAAGGTAGTTTATGCTAATCAAAAAAGTAAAAATATAGCCCTTACCGTCCTCTCAACTATCACACTGGGAATCGGTAACCTTTTGGGACTCCCTACCTGCTCTGAAGAAATGGCTATGGACATAGAAGTTGAAATATACGATTTATCCGACAAGCTAATAGGCAGATATTCATCTCAGGGATATGACAAAGAATGGGTAGCCTTATATTATGGTTACGATACTTCCGATGCAATACGCAAAGCAAATGCCATTGCTTTTAAAAATGCAATGAGCAATATAAAGGAACAGATAAACCAAGATGCCGATCGCTTATCTGAAATTCTTAATAATCAATAGCTATTATGATAAAAATAAAAATATTTACATTCAATCCGTTTCAGGAAAATACCTATGTACTTTACGATGATACGCATGAGGCTATTATCATCGATGCCGGTTGTCTGTTTGAAAAAGAAAAATCACAGCTAAAAGATTTTATTAAAGAGAATCAGTTGGTATTAAAGAGGGTAATAAACACCCACCTTCACCTGGATCATCAATTTGGAAATAAATTCATATATGAAACTTATGGCATTGCGCCAGAAGCCAATGAATTGGATGAATTTCTGATCAACTACTACGTACAGCAAACTCAAGCTTTTGGCATACCCAATGCTGGTGCAGCCCAACCTCTTAAAGGATATATTGAGGACAATGAAGTTATAAGTTTCGGTCATTCTCTGCTAAGAGCCATTCTTGTACCTGGCCATTCTCCGGGAAGTCTGGCCTTTTATGATGAAAAAGAAGGCATATTATTTAGCGGAGATGTGCTATTCCACGAGTCCATAGGACGTACAGACCTTGCCGGAGGTGATTACAGCACATTAATAAAATCTATCACAGAAAGGTTGTTTACCCTCCCTGATAATACTCAAGTGTACCCGGGACATGGAGATATTACAACAATAGGATATGAGAAACAACATAATCCTTTTTTATAAGATATCTTTTTTCTTAAGTACGATATTCGCTGTGTATGCTTTATTTACTCGTTCTATAAAAGAGCGTAAAATTTCATACTCATCAACGGAATGAACTCCCCGTGAAAGCTTAAATATTTGTGTTACATATATCTTACTATCCTGATATACAACAGAACTTTCAAATCTGCCATAAGGAGTGTCATAGCGTTCCGGGGAAGGTATAGATTCTACTTCAAAATCCGAAGGCACGGATAAAACAACCTGATCTGTATTTTTAAACCCATATACCAAATTCAAATCATGTTTCCTATTGTTCTTCTTAAACCAATCATATGAAAACCGAAATGGATTTACCGGTATAAAAAGCCGGTTACCTGTTTTTGTACCATAACTGCCTGTTGACCAGGCATAATCCACTGTCAAATTAGGGAAACGAGTCTTATGTTCTTCAATATTGAAAGTTTTTACATTTGCATTAGGCAACCTGATTCCTCTTCTCAAAATATCAATTAATTCTGATTCTTTTAATAAAGTCAGATTCATATAATCTTCATAAACACTCATATGAAATTCATGTTTTACTTCTGCTTCAGCACTTCCATCACTCATTAAAGTAATAACTGTAGAATTCTTATCCAAATTTAACGAATCGGGATAATCAGGTAAAAAAGAAATCTTTCCCCCTTCTTCTTTTGCAGCTACTGCTGCATGTCCAGCTATACCTTCATGTATATAACCAAAAGGAATTTTAGGATTTGTACATTCAAGCCAAATCGTATCAGGATTTAACGGAACTCGTAATATAACATGATTTATCTCATGAAAATTAGCATAATCGGTTAACAATCCTTTATTTTCACTGTCAGAACGTATCATGACATAGTCTGATGGTATGTTCACTACATCCAACATTGATTTCAAATAAAAAGTTAAGGCTTTACAATCACCAAAACCGACATTATAAACTTCTGAAGCTAACATTGGTTGATATCCTCCAATTCCGAGCTGTATACTCACATAGCGTGTTGTTCGGCCTAAATGCTCATATAATATTTTTACCTTGTCTACATCATTTTTTGCATCTTTAGTTAAATACAATATTTTATCTTTACATTCTTGTGGTAAATCG
Source organism: Bacteroidota bacterium (assembly GCA_023391625.1). GTDB lineage: Bacteria > Bacteroidota > Bacteroidia > Bacteroidales > Paludibacteraceae > QVMH01. Next base: position 332,090 of record JAEWAN010000034.1, read on the forward strand.
TCCCGCCCTTTCAGTAAACCATATATCCAGCTACTATAAGACTCCCAATCCTTTATTTCACCAGAAACAGTATCATACAAAAAACTCTCCGGGCTTAAATACATCCAAGGTACAAGATTTTTTATATTAGGAGAAAAAGGCTCTGAAACAACAGCCGGTAAACCTGTAACCATCCATTTATAAATCATGGTATTGTTTTTAGATGTTATGTCAGGTTTCTCTGTCAAATTAGAGAATTTCTGACGAAATTTAACTCCCTGAGGTAACGTGAGAGTATAGTCTGCTTTTTCTACAGACATGTTATATGTAGGCTGAGGGAAAAAAGAAGGAAATATGAGAAAACCCTTCTTCCACACAACTTCATATTCATATTGCACCGTATATGGATATACAGGAGAAATACATTCAAATAAATAATATTTAGCACCGGTAGATAAACTTAGAGAATATTCCATGGTAACAATGTCTGATAATTTAAACTTTCTGAGCAATGTACCATTAGCATCATATAATTTACCTGAAAATTTTCTCAATTCTCTGAATTGATCACCATAATATACAAAATTGGCTGAAGCACTTCCTTTCTTATCCAGGACAGTCATTGCAATCGAATGTTTTTCCAATGCTTCATTTTGCGATTTATATTCAAAATTAGTACTGGAATTACGAATTATACAATAAGCTTCTTCTTTCAATGAATCAGGAACAACAAACACAGACAAATCCACATCTTGGGAAAATCCCATCCTACTACACAGTATAATAAAAAACAAAAATATATACTGAACCTTTTTCATAAAACAGTAAAAATAAAACTTATTCCTGTATTTTTTTCAGGACAACATATTCATTATTCTTCTCTGCAACTTTTCCAAAAAAATCTTTTATAGCCTCATATTCTTCATTGGAATACAATATCTGATTTAACTGAAAGCGATACATCAATTGCAATTTATTGCCCATTTGGCTGATAGAATAAACACAATTTATATTCTTATCTCCCAATTGATAATTCACCGACTGGGGCATTTCTTCAATCTGGAAATTATCAGGTAGTTCAATTGTTGTAGTAAACATATAATTGTAAGGATAACTAAATTCTATTGGCAGTTTTCTTTCTGACTGTACAAAAGGATTAGATGTAAAGTGGGTAAACAACATCGGGTTTAAATATAAATAGTCTCCCACCATCTCATACTCTTTGGTAAATACCATTTTCTCATCTATTGTATTTGATATCCAATCATTACCGGTCACATTATAATCCTCTATTTTTATTTTATGATTATTTTGATAATTTTCCACATAGTCCATCGAATCCTTTGCCATAGCATAATCTGTTTTAAATGTATAGGCACATTGATTAATATACCTGTTACTTTTTTCACATTTCAGAATTGCGTTCTCATCTAAAACCGCTTTATGGATTATCATTTTCTGATTATTTCCAAGAGAAGTCAGATTAATCCATTTATCATAATTGTTGGCTGAAGGATCATAAATACGTGCTCTATCCACTAATAAATCAGTAGGTAAAACATTTAATCCGGCACGTGTTGCTGAACCATCCATAAAATAGCGTTTACCGTCTGATGTTACTGCCATTACAACAAAAGTATTCAATTTATTCAAGGAAGGATGAGTATATGGTAAGCGACCAAACGAACGTCTGTTGATTAGTACAGGAAAGGCCTTAATATTAGCTTCATTTAAGGCACTTAACAATACAATATTTATTTGTGCATTGTTACCGACCCCATTTTTAACGGCCTCTCTGACTTGAGCACCCATTAATGAAAAATTACCATTCCACTTTATTTTTTGCTTTACCAAGGCATAAATCTTTTCTATCTTGTTTTCTTCAGTTCCTTCTGACTGTAAAATAAGAGCAACTTCATCCTTATACGGATTGTTATATCTGATATTCTTCCCAAAATCTGTTTCGTCTTTCAATGTCTTTTCTAATGTTTCCCAATCTTTCGTGTAAGGTTTATACATTTGGTTTGGATATTGCGTTCCCTGTATTTCAAAACGAACCCCTGACATATAATCATCAACACACCAAACATTGGGTTCTTCTTTCAACGCGGGAATATCATGAGCTGATATTTTTAGAAGTCGACTATTGCTTATGGTATTAGCAGCTCCTCCCTGTGTATAATACCCTAACGTGAAACTCTGAGACTGCCTGGTATCTTCAATATTTATCTTTTCAGATCCTTTTAATGCATCTACACTAAATATAAAATATTCTGGAATAAGCACTTCATAATAACTGGACATTACGGGAATAGTTGTTTGTACGTTCCAATCAGGTATATCAAACACATATTGAGAAGTCACTTTATATTTATATTCTATCACCGTACCTACTTTTACATTAGGAATAGAAAATTTGATTTGACGATAATTATTATTGACTTCTTCATCAAAAATATATTTCTTTTCCAAATTCCTTTTTACTATTTTACCATCTTCCAAGTTATATGAAGTTGCTTCAATGGAATAGACCATTTCTTTATTATTCGGATTTTTATAATAATAAGGAATTGTTACATCAGCTTTATTTGCCCCCTCTTCTCTCAATATCTTAATTTTCTTTTTTAATTCTAGGTTTATATTAAACCCAGATTCCTCCAGATAACTATAATATAATTTTCCATCTTCATATAATACTACTGCCGAAGCTGTAGTATCTTGACTATATACAGACATTTTCAACTCGTCAGTAGTGACTTTCCCATATTTGAAACTAAAATTCTGAGCTTGGATAAAAGCGGGCAACATCAAAAAGATAAATGATAAAAAGCGTGTGTATATCATGATCATTAAATTTAAGGATAAGGACATGTCACAAAAATAATGATTAAAGAATCTTAAAAAAATTTTAAACAAAGAATTTATTATAATATTCTTCCAATAAACATATCGATCACCCCAAATAAAAAACGTTGTATTAAAGCTTTAATACAACGTTTTCAAAACACTTCCCAAAGACATCAATGTAATATTTTAAATATCAATTCTTTCAGTAATTCACTTTCTTCCGTACCCGTATCTTCTATTCCCTTGTAACGGGCATCCGTTTCACGTATATAACTGATAATGTACATGGTTTTCCATGCACTAAAACTCTGGGAAGCTTTCTGATAATCTTTTACAAAATAAGGATTGATTTTAAGTTCTGAAGCTACAGCCATCTGGCTTTTGTCCGGCAGATAATGATATAACATCAGATTACTGAAAAAATTAAACAACTGTGACAACACCATCACCATCGGATTGGCCTTTTTATTTTCCCCAAAATAACGTACAATACGGTTAGCTTTTAATACATCTTTGTTTATCAATGCAGACTGCAATTCAAAGACATTATAATCTTTACTAATACCTATATTCTTCTCTATCAACTCTGCCGTAACCCGTAAATTTCCTGTTGGTTGTAAAGTTATCAATAGTTTATCTATTTCATTGGCGATCTTACTTAGATCCGTCCCCAAATATTCACCCAACATGGCAGAGGCCTTCTCATCAATCTGCAGCCCCTTGGATTTTGTATAATGAGCAATCCAACTGTTTATCTCGTAATCACGTATTTTGGCTGACTCAAAAACAACTCCTACCTTATTTAAGTCCTGCAGCCACTTTCTCCGCTTATCCGGCGTACCGTACTTATAACATAATACCAGAATAGTAGAAGCTAAAGGTTGTTTCAAGTAAAAAGACAAATTATCCCAATCCTTTATCAATTGAGCTTCCTTTACAATTACGACCTGATGCGAAGCCATCATGGGATATCGCTTAGCCGCATTTATAACAGTGCGCATATCAACATCTTTCCCATACAAAACAGTTTGGTCAAACTCTTTTTGCATATCATCCAGCACATTATTCTGTATATAATCAGAAATCAGATCAATATAATAAGGCTCCTCTCCCATCAAAAAATAGACCGGAGAATAATCTCCTTTTTTTATCTGGGACAAAATAACTTCTGCACTTATCGACTGCTGTTTAGCCATATCCTTAAAAAATATCCTTATTCAAAACGTAAATGCTTAATGGTGCGGCTATTATGTATTAATGAAGAAAGGGATTTTTCTCCAATCTTAATATGTTCTTCTACAAATTGAGCCGTAACTTTCCGATCACTTTCTATTGTCTTTATTCCATCTTCCTGTAAAGGCATATCTGAAACCAGAAGTAATGCTCCAATAGGAATGCTGTTATAAAAACCTACTGAAAAAAGCGTTGCCGATTCCATGTCTACTGCCATCGCCCGTGTGGAACGTAAATAATTACGGAATTTTTCATCGTGTTCCCAAACTCGCCTGTTAGTTGTATAAACCGTTCCTGTCCAATAATCTTTACCAAAATCCCGAATATTGGAAGAAACAGCCCGCTGTAAGTTAAAGGCAGGTAAAGCTGGTATTTCCGGAGGGAAATAATCATTCGATGTACCTTCTCCCCGTATCGCTGCACTTGGCAATATATAATCCCCCACTTTATTTTTACTTCGCAGTCCCCCGCACTTACCCAGAAAAAGCACTGCCCGGGGATGAATGGCAGACAGAATATCCATAATTACAGCAGCATTGGGGCTTCCCATGCCAAAGTTAATCATTGTAATACCATTAGCCGAAGCATTCGGCATATTCCCTCCTTTCCCCAAAACAGGAACATTATGCCACTCTGCAAAAAGTTCTACATAATTATTGAAGTTGGTCAATAAAATATATTCATCAAAATCTTTAAGCTCCCGTTTGGTATATCGGGGCAGCCAATTCTCCACAATTTCTTTTTTACTCTTCATAAAATACAAGAATTAATTAGTTTTTGTATTTTCGTAGCGGAAACACATTACCATTTCACTATCTTCCGAATCTTTACAAAGTTACTAAAAATGCACCAATTGAATCTGCCGGAATATCATTTTAAAATAAAAAAACAAGAAAATAAACTTTTTGTTTTTGATTCACAACGTAAACGCTACGTATCCCTAACACCGGAAGAATGGGTACGGCAACATTTCATCCGTTTCCTTATAGAAGAAATGAAATATCCCTCCAATTTATTGGCTGTAGAGTATCAGGTTATCTGGAATAATTTAAAGAAACGTTGTGATGCAGTGTTATTTACTAAGGAGGCAACCCCTTTCCTTATTATAGAACTGAAAGCTCCTCATGTACCTATTACCCAACAAGTATTTGACCAAGTTGCAGTATACAATGCCAAACTAAATGTCCAGTATTTCATGGTTAGTAATGGACTGGAACATTATTGCTGCAAAATAAACCTGCAAAATAACTGTTATGATTTTTTACCGGGAATTCCTACATACCAGGAATTAATTGCTTCCGAAAAACCTGTAAAGAAATGATTATTTACGGCGAACGACATATAAAAAACAATTTACAATAAGCGTTCGTTAATTTACATTTGTGATTTTCACCTACTAATGAGAGACCATTTTCAGCCCCACGATGGAAGCTATTAACGTAAAAATAAAGAACATACGTAAAAAACTAACTGGTTCATGAAAGAAAATGATGCCCATTAATACTGTACCGACAGCCCCTATACCGGTAAAAACAGCATAAGAAGTTCCAATAGGCAAAGTTTGGGTAGCTTTTATCAATAAAGACATCCCTAAAACAAGGGAAATTAAAAATCCTACATACCAATAATAAGAAACCGGAGCTACAGACTCTTTCGCTTTTCCTATACAGAAAGTAAAACCTACCTCAAATACGCCGGCCAATAACAAATAAATCCAATTCATACCAATGATGTTTTATAAAAAATAATTACACAAAAATCGGTTATTCTGAGCAGTTATTTTTTATCATTTGTAAAAAAATGATTCCGGTAATATGTCTTTTGATATTACATAAAAGGAAAGTATTATTTAGAAAGAAAATAACAGGAAAGAATATTGAAAGAAGTCTCTTTATTCCCTAAAAACGGTATACAATAACACCCTTCCTCCTTAATGACACAAAACAGCAAATGTCACTTGAATCCAATCCAGCAAAAACTTCCTATAAAATAAAAATGAAGGGAAACAAGGATTAAAAAATCATATATCATACTGAATACATGAATTTTATCAACTCATTATTTCATACTTCGGAAATTACGATATTGCATTTAATCCGTCAGACTCTTACCGGACTAAATAACCACTCAACAAAAATCAACAATCCAGCTCTTCTTTCTTAGGATTCACTCCAATATTATCATCCACCCATAATATTAAAAGCGTAAGAAGTCCGAATAACAAACCAAACTGTCCCGTAATAAACATATCAAAAACAGATTGATACATACAAAGCCATAAAATAAAAAACGAAAATAGGCGCCGTTTCTTCTCTACAATAAAAAATGGATAGATATACAGGAACAGAACAAGCAATATGCCAAAAACTCCAAATTCCATTGTACTCTGTAAATACTGGCTATGTGAATCCAGAAGTTTTACCTTTTTAGTTCTGTGCCAAAAGTCATAGTATTCCTCTGTTTCACACAAAGTCCTGACCTGGTCATATTTTTCCTGAGCCCGGCTTATGCCGTTACCCCAAAAAGGACTATCTTCTATCACTTCTATGGCAGCTTCCCATAAAAAGAAACGGGATTCATGCAGGATAGATTCTTTTGAAATACGTTCATGGCTGCTTGCCATAAATACGAACAAAAAAGGAATCATAAAGCCGATCATTAAACCTAATACCCTTTTTCGTTTCCATATTTCAACAAAAATAAAACTTAACATCAATAATATCCCTGCCAAGAAACCACTCCTTCCTTCGGATAAATAAAGTACAAAAAAGATCAAGGTCATTGCCGCAATATATAAATAGCGATTCAGCCTTTTTGTCTGTCTCCAGGAATTGGTTATTATATACCAAATAGCGATCAAAGCCAGATTTAAATAGAAATTGAACATCATATGCTGATTTACAAATTCTATCCTGCTATGTGTAAACAAATCCTCTCTTTCCGGGTCTGTCAAGAAATTAACAATCCCTATTTTAAAGAATATCAGGTATAGAATAACCAGAACCGACGATACAATGATTGTATTCAGAAAATAATTAAGTTTATATTTTTTATTTACCCCAAAAAAACCGATTATCCCTATGCCTAACAACGGGTAACGGTTTTCAATCAATTTCCTGAAATATTCTGTGGAGTCAAAAGGATAATAAATAAAAGCCAGAAGGAAAAAAAACAACATAACCAGGTAATAAACATGCACTTTCGTTATTTTGAGGTTTTGCCATTTTTTTTCAAGAAATATTTCCAGAATATAAGAAAAGAAGAATATATAATATCCTATCTCATGTACTTTAAAATCACGTAAAATTGCAGTAGCTACCAGATAGAGCGCCCCAAAAAAATTTATATAATTTACTACTGAAATAATTCTCTTATCCATGATAATATCAATAACACACAAAAACTTGCTTATTTTAATTCAATCCTTGCCAATTTATATTTCAAATAGGACGATTTTGCTAAAGTCCCGGCAATAACCCAACCATAATAACCATCCAGAAATCCCAGCTTCAAAACATAGGTTTTTAAAAACCTGAATCCCCCTTTTACATAAGGCGTTAGAAAAGAGATAGGCTTCTTTTTCTCAACCAAAGCCTTAGCATTTATTGCTGCATATTTTCTTTCTTTGGCTTTATGTTCTTCTATGGAGTATGTGGTATAATGATTCAAATCACCGGTCAGGTGCTCCGGTTTTACCCCGGAAATACATTCTACCGATTCATGTACATTACGAACGCTCCAGGTAGTTTCTCTTCGGTTAAATATACGTATTTGCCTGTCCGGATACCAACCTCCATGTTTTATGGGTTTTCCACAATATATGTTTAACCTGTTAAAAGAATAATACGGAGCATTCACCCCACTCTCTTTCATGCGTAAAACAGATTTTTTCAATTCCTCCGAAAGTTCTTCATCAGCATCCAAAGCCAGTACATAATCATACTTTGCCTGTTCCGTAGCATAGCGTTTCTGCATTCCATATCCTTCAAAGGCATGTTGAAGTACTTTTACATTATATCGATTGCATATATCAACAGTATTATCTGTCGAAAAAGAATCGACAACAAGTATTTCATCAACAATATTCATTATTGAAAGAAGACAACGCTCAATGTTGCGTTCTTCATTATAAGTAATTATAACTGCAGATAGCTTCAATTTCAGTTATTTTAAAGGTAACTTTGTGACTAAAGGTCCTTGTGTTCCACATAAATAATCCTTCACCCCCTTAATCATCAAACGTAATTTCAACCATTTCTTACTATTATCATATAGAATCACCCTCTTAAACTGCTTCCGAATCCGACGTTTAAACTTTTTTTCATACCGGGGATATAACTTTGCCATATACAAAGTGTTACGGGCAATGTAATATCTTCTGACCGGATTATGGTCATCATACGTCTTTTTCATCTTTATCCCCAATATTTTCACCGGAACACAAGCATCACCTAAATAATGATTCAACAAAACGGTGTTAATCATTACTACCAGAAAGCCTTTCTCATTAGCACGGTAGCAAAACTCATCATCCACCAAATCAATAAAGAACTCATCTCTAAACCGTCCTATTAGCTTATACGCCTCCAGTGAAAGTAAATTTCCGGAAGTCATAACACTGGGTTCTTCCGTGTAATCACCTTTCCATTTTCTCTTATTCTTGACTTCATTATCATAATGATGCAAAGGAGAAAAAACAGCAGTTTTGCTAAAATTTTTATATGAATTAGCTTTCTGAACCAAATCCGTAACTCCGTGCTGATTAAAATGACTATCCTGATCCATAGTCAGTACCCATTCAGCCCCCCTCTCAATAGCCAACTCACAACCTTGGTTTAAAGCTGTTGCAATCCCCTTATTCCCCATATTCGGTACATAATGAATATCCGTATTTGAAGAGAAATTTTTCAGCAACGCAGAATTATCAACAGGAGAATTGTCTATAATGATTAACTCATTAACGTCATCAATATAACTTTTGGCCGCTTCTATGTTAGCGGGCGTAGGATTATACCAAACAACTATTCCCCAAAGTTTATCTTTTTGAATCATCTCTTGTCTTTTTTACAACAGCTTCAAATATACATTTACCAAATTCTGGGCAATCTGCTCATCTGTAAACTTCTTTGAAAAGACCAGTCCCTGGTCAATCATATTATTCCTTAAATAAGTATCATTAAGAACTTTACATATACTATCTCCCAGTTCATAAGCATCCAACGGATTTACGTATATCGTATCCGGCCCTCCTACTTCTTCAAAACAGGTACCTCTGGAAGTTATAACCGGCGTTCCGGTACAGATAGCTTCAAGAACAGGAATTCCAAAACCTTCGAATATAGAGGGGTAAACAAACAGAAGAGATAATGCATAAAACGGAGGTAAATCAGCGTTCTCCACATTATGAACAAAAAACACTTGTTTCTCCAACCCGTATTTTCTGACAAGCATTCGCACTTCCTTGGTATAGTCTGTAGGAGCGCCCACAATAACCAACGGAATATCTATATTTTTTCTATGTATCGCCTCTACAATCATACCTGCATTCTTACGCTTCTCAATGGCTCCCACATATAGAATGAACTGTTCCGGAAGATTGTATTTTACACGAATGTCTCTTTTATATTCCTGACTTACAGGCTCTCTGAAGATATTATTACATCCTTGATATACAATATCTATTTTACGTTCGTCTGCATCAAAAAAATGAATCAGATCCTGTTTTGTCTGTTCACTGATAGCTATAATCCTATCAGCCACCTTACAGGCATGAATATTCTTTTTTATGAAAATTTTACGGTAAGTTGTTGAATATAATTCCGGATAACGCATAAAAATAGCATCGTGCATGGTAACCACACTTTTTGCACCAGTACGCTCAATTCCCCAAGGCAACTCCTGGCTCAACCCATGGTATAAATCAATATTACATGATTTTATTTCTTTACACATGCCTTTTGTCCTCCATAATGAAGGAAAAAGTTTTCCCAAAGCAGAGTGAGGTATAACTTCACGTGTATTCCCAGCTACAGAGAACTGCATCTTGCTGTTAACCTTTGGGTTAAATAGAAAATAATTATTTTCCGGATAAAAAGTAGTAAGCAGGCGAACTGTATCCCGGCTATAATTTCCCAATCCCCTGGCATTGTGAAAAACGCGTTTGGCATCAAATGCTATATTCATTTTATCTATTCTTTTATTTTGTCTATTCCATAAGGAGTAAAAGCACTCTCCTTATCCAAGTTCTCCTTTACCAACAAGATATTAGGTTCATACAAGGTATCAAAATGTTTATGAAAGACATGATACTGTGTAACCAAATGTTTTTTGCTAACCGGATAAACCCCTGTTTTTCTCAGCCTGTTATCCAAATCCACGTCCTCACCAAATCCGGGATAAGTAAAACGTTCATCAAATCCATTTACACGTAAGATATCCTTTTTCCAGGCAGAAAAATTACATCCCCAGAATCCCCGAAGTTTATCTTTGATAAATAACTTACGAATCAATGGGTTACGAACACGAACCATGTTTTCAATATGCGTTTTGCTGTTTTTGAACACAGTATCCCACAGCAAAGGGAAAAAAGCCCGGTGATCCAGATAACCGTTCTTTATTCTATCTATAGTCAATTTTTCAGACACACGCTGAGTCAGCATAACCCTTCTGCCGCTTATAACCTGGTTTTCTTTCCGATTTTCAATATGTTCCTGAATAAATTTAGGATGAGGAATACAATCTCCGTCTATAAATATCAGGTAATCGCACCGGGAAGCAAGCACCGCTTTATTTAGGATTACATTTTTTTGCCATCCATTATCCTCATGCCAGATATGTTTGATAGGGAAAGAATAATTCTCCTTCAAAGCATTAATCGCCTCCACAACTTCCTGGGTAGAACCGTCATCAGCAATAATGACTTCAAAATTCTTAAAAGACTGGCGTTCCAATGCTGCAAGGACATATTCCAGCAACATGATTTTATTGTAAAATGATATAATTAAACTAACAAGCGGCTGATCCATTTAAAAACAAGATTTTAGACGTTTAATAACCTGATTTAAACGCTCTTTCTTAGACAATTCCCTTTCCGGAAGGCTCTCTACGGCTTCCTGTCCTATCCGCAGATATTGCCTCATAAAAGTCCGGGCAGAAATACCCCATTTCAATGTAAAGGTTTTATAACCTTTATTTTTCTTAATACGCCCTGTCGATTTACAACCAAAATGATAAACCAGACTATTTCCTTTTCCAATAAAGGTACGGACTCCTGCTTCCCATAATTTGCGGGACAAATCCGGATCTGAATACATGCCAGGGCTATACTCAATGCTCATTCCTCCTACTAAGTCCCAACTATCTATATGCATAATATTAGGAGGCCATGTACTCCCGCTCCAATCATTTCTATAAAGCGTAGTATAATCTCTCAATATCTTTTCTTCCTGGAAGCTTGCAATATCCGTCCCATAATCAGCCACAACCACAGCCGGATTATTTCCCCCGGATTCAATCATGGTAGATGACAGCATAAAACTTTTACTGCCTATCTTTTCTATTTCATCAGCAAGTACTTTGTCCCAATCCGGTAAAAAATACATATCATCATTTGCATAAACAATATAGTCGGTATTCACCAGCTTCCTGCATGCATTCAATGCATAACATATCCCTATATTTTCTTTGGAATACACATAATCAAGCTCGTCCTGCCTTTCAACCCATTCCAAAGTTCCATCTACCCCCTCATTTATCACCACAATTATCTGATGCTTGAAATATGAATTTTTCTTTATGCTTGTTACACAAAGCTGCAAATAAGAAAGATTATTCCATGAAGGAATCAATATTGAAAACCGATTGGAACCGGTATTTTTCCTATGTCTCTGAATGCTTTCAAGCATAATTTTTCGTGTATATTGATCGGGTTAAAATTCCGGAAAATGAAAATACTACCTCAAAACCAGAAATAAACCGATTAGATTGCAGTATGAAATTATATGTAAATACAAATTAAAAAATATAAATATAAGATAATAAATGAAAACAAAAGTAACAACATATTTTATTATACGCAAAAAATGCCGGATGTTTAAGTTCCAGCATTTTTGCTATGGCAAAACCAAAACGATAATATCAAAACTCTTTAAAAGAGAATTTATTACGTTAAGTTAGCACGTATACGACTTAATGTTACCTGTGTGATACCAAGATAAGAGGCAATATAACCCAGTTGTATTCTTTGCAGCAGAACCGGATTCTGTTCCATAAGCTCTTCATAACGTTCTCTGGCCGTTTTAAACAAACGGGATATATGATTTTGCTCTGTTTTAAGAAGTTCTTTTTCCGCCAGCTTACGTCCCCAGTTAGCTATATACATATCTTCCTCGTACAAACAGAACAGATCGCGAATACTAAATTTATAAAGGATTGCTTTTTCAAGCAATTCAATAGTCTCATAACCAGGTTTATTCTCCACATAGCTACGCATTGACAACACAGGATCTCCCTCCAGACCAAACCAAAACGTAACTTCCGCACCATTATGATAGTGAAAAGCTCTTACAATACCGCTTTGTATAAAATAGATATTATTTTCCGTCCTGTCCTCTCTAAACAGCAGATGCCCTTTAGGCAATTCCACTGTTTCTGCCACAGCTACCAACTTGTTTAATGACGATTCCGGCAATATAACAATGCGTTGTAAAATGCTTTCAATATCCATTATAAAAGCATAAAATTACTCTTCCAATGCACCTATCAATTCCCGTACAGAGCTAAAACCGTATTCTTTAAGATATGACTCAATCCCTTCAATCACTTTCACAGTTACAGTAGGGTCAATGAAATTAGCCGTACCAATCTGAACTGCCGTAGCGCCGGCAAGTATAAACTCAATGGCATCCATTGCATTCATAATTCCCCCCAGACCGATGACCGGCACTTTTACGGCCTTTGCCACCTGCCATACCATACGCAGGGCTACAGGCTTCACAGCCGGGCCGGAAAGACCTCCTGTAATAGTAGATAATACAGGCTTACGTTTACGGGGATCAATAGCCATGCCTAACAAAGTATTAATAAGGGATACCGAATCCGCTCCTTCTGCTTCTACGGCCCGGGCTATTTCCGTAATGTCCGTTACATTAGGAGATAGTTTTACAATAAGCGTATTTTTATATGCTTTTCTGACTTCTTTTACCACACGGGCGGCCGAAGCACAGCTCGTTCCAAAAGCCATGCCACCTTCTTTCACGTTGGGGCAGGAAATGTTCAATTCAATGGCGGGGATAGCAGCTAAATCGTTCAGTTTTTCTGCCGTTGCCACATAGTCTGCAACCTCCGAACCTGATACATTTACAATTATATTAGTCTGAACGTCTTTTATCGTAGGATAAATTACATTTATAAAGTAATCAACCCCCTTATTTTGCAGTCCCACAGCGTTTAACATGCCGGACGGAGTTTCCGCAAGACGTGGATAACGATTCCCCTGCCGGTCGCGAATAGTAGTTCCCTTTACAATTATACCACCAATTCGCGATATATCAATAAAGTCTGAATACTCCACTCCATAACCAAAAGTACCGGATGCAGTCATCACCGGATTTTTTAGTTGTAATTTGCCAATATTTACATTAGTATCTACCATTTCAGTCTTGTAATATTAAATACCGGACCTTCGGTACAAACACAAACATGTCCTTCGGTCGTATCAGTTACACAACAGAGGCAAGCACCTATACCGCAAGCCATAGTATTTTCCAGGGAAACCTCACAATCAACTCCGGCCTTCTTTGCATAGTTGGCAACAGCCTTCATCATGGGGGTAGGTCCACAAGTATATATTTTATCTATTTTTATCTGGTCAAGTATGGAATGCATTGTTACATATCCTTTTTCTCCGTGAGATCCATCTTCCGTTGTGGTATAAACCTGTCCGTACTTCCTGTATTCATCCAGTTGCAGCAAATCCGCCTCTGTACGAGCCCCTAATAAAAAGCTACAGGTATACCCTTTCTGCTTCAAAACATCCCCCAGATACAACAGAGGAGCCACTCCACAACCACCACCTATCAACAAAACATGATCATCCTTACTGGCAGGCATAGTAAAACCATTGCCTAAAGGAAGGATTATATTCAGTTTATCATCGACTGAGAGCTCAGATAAGCGTTTACTGCCGTCTCCTACAACCTGCACAAGCAACCACAACTCATTCTTCTCATAATCAACATAGTGTACGGATATAGGACGACGTAAAAACGTAGTTGGCGACCCATCTACACGCACCTCCACAAATTGCCCCGGCAATATGCCCGGCAGTTTATCATGAGATGTCAAGATCAATAAAACGTACTGAAGATTTAATCTTAAGTTTTTCTTTACAATAAAATCAAGGATGAATTTCTTCATGAATAAGGGATTTTCTTTTTTGATATTACAATAGCCAAATGAAATTCATTTGTTATGCAAAATTACAGAAATATCCCGATATAAGCAAGTTTGAGGTATAAAGAAGCCCATAGGGAAAACCGTGATAATAAATCATATCCTAACCGTCAACCCAACAGAAATTCTGCCATTATTATAAATAATATCTATATAAAGATATATATGAAATTTACAGGGTAGAGGTAAAGATTCAATCTGCTGTAAATTCCTGAAATGAATTATCCGAATAATAAACAATTATTTTCTTTACTTCCCGGGCAGGACTTGGTTCGGCATAAGCCTGAGGATAATTAAATACTTTTTCCTGATGAAAAGCTCTTTTTTCCTGGTTGGATGTTTCAGACGCATCAAAATCCAAAGTCAATTCAGAAGCTGATATGACTGATTGTGAGTCATTTTCACTCTCTAAATCGGGCCAAATGGGTGTCTGAGAATGCTCTTCCTGACGCAACATTGGACCAACGCCCAAAATAAGCCAGTCTGAACTAATGTTATGATAACGGTTCAATATTTTTTTCAAGACATCTAAACTGACTTTATTCCGTCCATTCAATATATGAGAAAGAGTAGAAGTCTGAATTCCGGTCTCCATGGCAAACTGAGTAGAATTCAGATTTACTTTCTGCATTATTTTTTCGATACGGTCTCTTTCTTCCATATAACTTATATTTCAATATTATATTTCAGTGAAATCTTAGTTATACAAATGTATATAATTTATTTCACACTTGCAAACTTCAAAAATTTACAATTATAAATTTTATTGTTTATACATTTGTGAAATAGTATACACAAGAAAAGACAATAACCATGATACAAATGTAGCTATGAAGTTAATACTATATAATATACTTATAATTAACTTTATATATGCAATATAATAGAATAAACGAAGATAAATAGTTATAATACAATGGATATATTCAACAGAATATAAGCGCTTTATCTTAATACTATCTATTATAAAGTAATACTTTATATATTATACATTAAATATACTGATAATCATATATATATATGTGTATATATAAGTTTAATATATTCAATAATAGTCTATATTTCATAAATGTATCATTCAATTAAAGAAACAAATTAAATAAATAATATAATTAACTGAATATAAGTTATATATATTATAAATATACGTTCTGTTTCATATTTATATATGTATAATTTATGATTGTAACATATAAGTACAATAATATATTTATATCGAATTTCATTTTACTTTCTTGAAAATATATTTTTATTTATATCCTATTTTTGTGATTTACAAAAGTAAAATTCACAAAAATATATAAGTAGTCCGGTGAACTACTGTCTATAAATACCAATGAAGTGTATCTCTTGCTCTATTGTATTAATTCGACCTATTTTTCCTAATAAAATGAATTATTCATTAGAATATCTATCCAATGAAACACAAAAAAAATACTATAACCTATTGATAAACAAAAAGATAAGATAAAAATAACCCTCCTAGATTTGAATATTTGCTATAAGCCTAATAGGAAAATTATATAAAGGATTTTCAGTTCCGGTTTAAAGAACAAAAACCGAAAAGAACAACAACAGGTAAAGACACTATTATTGCTTGCTTATAAGATGGGGAATTTAATTTGGAAAGTATTAGAAATAAAAAAGGAGAATCTTAATGACTCTCCTTTTAAAATTATAAGAAATAAAAATTATTAATCTTCAATAGTAGAAGTAACACCAGCTAAATCTGAATCCACTAAAATACGTCCGCAATATTCACATACGATTACTTTTTTACGTAAACGAATATCTAACTGACGCTGTGCCGGAATCTTATTAAAGCATCCCCCGCATGCACCACGTTGTACGTATACTACAGCAAGTCCATTACGTGCGTTTTTACGGATTCTCTTGAAAGCTGTCAACAAACGGGTTTCAATAAGGCTTTCTATTTCTTTAGCTTCTTCCCGGAGCTTTTCTTCCTCCTGTTTGGTTTCAGAAACAATTTCATTCAATTCATTCTTTTTCTGCTCCAAGTCCAGTTTACGTTCTTCAAGCCGTCCGATTGTATTTTCTTTTTCTGCGGTTTTCGATTCTTTTGCAGCCGTAGCCTCACGAATCCTCTTTTCGCTCAATTCAATTTCTAATTCTTGAAATTCAATTTCTTTCGAAAGATTGTCATATTCACGATTGTTGCGAACGTTTTCCTGCTGCTCTTTGTATTTCTCAATCTTTCTTTTCGATTCCTCGATTTCTATTTTTTTATTGGCAATTGCTGCTGTTATTTCAGCAATTTCTACTTCTATATTTTCCAGACGTGTATTTAATCCAACGATTTCGTCTTCCAAATCCTGTACTTCTAATGGAAGTTCACCACGTAAGATTTTTATTTCGTCTATTTTTGAAACCACCTTCTGAAGATCATACAATGCTTTTAGTTTATCCTCAACAGTAATTTCTTTTTCTATTTTTGATTTTGTAGCCATTGATTACAAATAGTTTATAGGATTCGTTCTTATTTCTGAAATTTGGATTGCAAAGTTAGGGAATTTTTTTCTAATTATATCATAAAATATTTCTTTTGTGAACTGTTCGCTCTCAAAATGACCTATATCTGCAATTACAATTTTATTATCTGCATGAAAGAATTCATGGTATTTAAAATCACCTGATATATAAACATCCGCCTGTGCTGAAAGTGCTGCTGACAAAAACGAACTGCCTGATCCTCCGCACACGGCAACACGTTGGATTTTTTTTCCTAACAAGTTGGTGTGTCTAACAGTGTGTACATCAAATACCGCTTTTAAACGTGACAAAAAATTCAGTTCTTCTTCCGCCTCGGGCAAATCGCCTATAATTCCCGTACCCACATCGTTCCAGGCATTCTGTAACGGTATTATATCATAAGCCGGCTCTTCATAAGGATGAGCATTTAACAATGCACGGATCACTTTTGCCTTAATGTACTCCGGTAGTATCACCTCTACACGCATTTCCGTTTCCGTATGAACCTGTCCTTTGCTGCCAACGAAAGGAGTTGCCTGTTCATTGGCTCGAAAAGTACCATACCCTTCCATGTTATAGCTACAAGAATCATAGTTGCCTATGTTTCCAGCACCAGCTTCACACATTGCAGAACGTACAACCCCGGCATACAAATCGGGTACAAAAGTCACCAATTTTACCAAGCCGTTAGCTTTAGGCTGAAGAATACGGGTATTAACCAGACCCAGCTTCTCCGCAATTTTCCCGTTCACCCCCGTAAGAACATTGTCCATATTGGTATGTGCCGAGTAAATCGCGATATCGTGCTTTATTGCCTTAATTACACAACGCTGCACCTCGTTCTGTCCGGTTATTTTTTTAAGTCCGCTAAAAATAAACGGATGATGTGACACTATCAAGTTACAATGTTTTTCTATTGCTTCCTGTATTACAGCTTCCGTCACATCCAGACACACTAATACACCGGTAACCTCCGTATGAGGATTTCCCACAAGCAGCCCGGCATTATCATAACTTTCCTGTAAAGCCAGCGGAGCTACTGTTTCTATCAAATCACAAATGGACTGTACCGTAATATTAGCCATAATGTTTTCTACCTAAACCTGAATTTACTTTTCTGCCGGAGCTTCTTCCGCTACCGTTTCTTCACTTTCCGTACTTTCTGCAGAAAAGTCTGTGATATTATTCTTAACTAACAAGTTATACCATGAAATCATTTTACGGATATCACTCGGATAAACCCTATCACGGTCAAAATCGGGCAATACCTCTCCCATATAAGAACGTAATTTTTCGTTATCTGCCTTCGGATCAATAGAAGCAACTCCCCCATTTTCTTTTACTGACACATTAGTCAGCACTTCTGACAAAGGCACTTCTCCTGTTTCTGTGAACATGGCAATGTCTCCTAATGACACCACTTTATCACGAGAATATGCCGGAACACGTTTTCCGTCAACTAACGATTCTACAATCAACATGTTTTTACCTTGTGATACCAACTTATATAAACCTGGTTTTCCTCCGATTGATAAAATATCTTTTAGCATGGATCAATTTTATTTTATAAAAGTATAACGATTAAATTTTCGCAAATATAATTCTTTAATCAAGAAGAATGTAAGGTCAAGCTAAAAAACGAGCCAAATCTTTTACATTAATCCTTCCTTCATAGATAGCTTTCCCTGTTATTACAGCCGGAACATTAGCTGCCTCTAACTGTTCAATATCCTCAATAGAACTTACACCGCCACTGGCTATCAAATACATATCCGGTTTCTGTTCCAACATTTTTTTATACAAATCAACAGAAGGCCCTTTCAACATACCGTCTTTACTTATATCGGTACATATCACCTTTTGTATTCCTTTATTCATGTAATTCTCAATGAACGGCAATAAATCCACTTTTGTTGTTTCCAGCCATCCTCCTACTGCAATTTTTTCATCTTTTACGTCTGCTCCCAAAATTATTTTATCACCTCCATAACGGTTTATCCAACCGGAAAAAACATCCGGATCCTTCACTGCAATGCTTCCTCCTGTCACCATACTTGCACCGGATTCAAAAGCGATACGCAAGTCATCATCCGATTTCAAACCACCGCCAAAATCAATAACCAAGTCGGTTTTAGTGGCAATCTGCTCCAACACCTTATGATTTACAATATGGTGAGCTTTTGCTCCGTCCAAATCAACCAAATGCAACCGTCGGATTCCGGCATCGACAAACATTTTAGCAACTTCCAGAGGATTCTCATTATATATGGTTTTCCGGTCATAATCCCCTTGGGACAATCTGACGCATTTACCTTCAATAATATCTATAGCGGGAATAATTTCAATCATAATTTATATTTATTCTTGCTTTAATAAAACTTTCGCAAAAGTAAAGAAATAAGCATGAATGCACAAATCCAGCTTCTAATTGAGTAAAAAAAGAATAAATATACTTTTTTGAAAATATTATTTTTCTTATTTAATTTTTAATATCTATTTTTGTAGCACCCTTTATAAAAAATAGATAAATGCAACTATCATATCAGTCACTGCCAATAAAGCATATAAAGAGACATGAGCTGTATCTTTTTAAAAGAGGCATTCTGACTACCAAGACTTTTAATACATTTATTTGCTATAATATTTGATAACGCTTTCATGGCGAGGCTTTCAGCCCCCAAGAAAGCGTTATCTTTTTGTTATAAGTAACTTGAAAAACAATGATTTATGTGCCTTTAATGGCACACTGACTGAAAATAACCTACAACCAAATTGAATTTATAGAATTAAGTACGTAATTCATAAAAACACATTAACCACGAGTCCCAGATAAACACACGTACAACAAGAAAACATTAAACAAATAATAATTTTTTCATTATTAAAGAAACAAAGTTATGGGAATCAACCGTTTTATTCAGTTTTTCTTACCGAAAGAAAGTAAATTTCTTCCTCTGCTTAACGGACAAGTAGATGATATCGTTGAAGCCGCTGCTTTATTGGTTAATTTCACAGCGTGCCAGGAACATGAACTCCGCCAGGAAATCTATGCTAAAATCAAAAAAATAGAACAACATTGCGACACTTTAACCAACCAGGTGTTAGACGAACTGAACAACTCTTTTATTACTCCTTTTGACCGTGAAGACATACACGTTCTTGCCTCACAGCTTGACGATGTACTTGACATCATAACTGCCTCAGCAAAACGTACTATTCTGTATCAGCCCCAATACATGTCCCCCAGCGCCGTACAAATGGCCAACTATATAAAACAAAGTGCCAATAGCCTACAAACAGCAGTGAAAGAACTTGACAAGGTAAAAAAAGATCCGGCTATAGTAAAAGCAGAATGCCGCAATTTGCATGAACTTGAAAATATGGCTGATGATGTTTATGAAAATTGTATTACCAACCTTTTCAAAACAGAAAAAGATGCTATCGAGCTGCTTAAACAAGTAGAAATTATACAACTTCTGGAAAATGCCACAGATAAGGCTTACAGAGTTTCAGACATACTAAAGACGATAATAGTAAAATACGCATAAGCCATGACACTGTTAATTATTATTGTTATACTGGCACTTATATTTGACTATATAAACGGCTTCCATGACGCAGCGAATTCAATAGCAACTATCGTATCAACCAAAGTATTGACCCCACTACTGGCTGTATTATGGGCTACTTTATTCAACTTTGTTGCATTTTTTATTGCCAAATACATCATTGGTGAATTCGGGATAGCCAACACAGTGTCCAAAACCGTTCTTGAGGATTTTATCACCCTACCTGTTATTCTCTCAGGTCTAATCGCTGCGATAGGCTGGAATTTATTCACCTGGTGGAAAGGCATACCCTCTTCATCTTCACATACGCTTATCGGAGGTTTTGCAGGAGCTGCCATTGCCTATGGAGGTTTCAACGCAATACACATCGGTGTGATTTTAAAAATAGCTGCATTTATTCTTCTTGCTCCATTTATCGGTATGGTCATAGCAGCCATAATCACAATCGCAATCATGCACATTTGCAAACGTACCAAACCCCACAAAGCAGAAACCTGGTTCCGGAAACTGCAATTGGTTTCTTCCGGATTGTTCAGCATAGGACACGGCCTCAACGACTCCCAGAAAGTGATGGGGATCATTGCCGCAGCATTATTTGTGGCCGGAGGTAAAACCGGCGATATAACCAATATCCCTGACTGGGTTCCTTTGGCTTGTTTCACCATGATTGCCCTCGGCACAATGTCCGGTGGTTGGAGAATTGTAAAAACAATGGGTACAAAAATAACCAAAGTCACCCCGCTTGAAGGTTTTGCTGCGGAAACAGCCGGAGCTCTGACTCTATACCTGACTGAATATCTGCATATCCCGGTAAGTACCACACATACCATTACAGGTGCTATCATTGGTGTCGGAGCAGTAAAACGTCTGTCTGCCGTAAGGTGGGGAGTTACCATAAACCTGATGTGGGCATGGATCATAACAATTCCGATAAGCGCCATATTTGCAGCAGGAATATATTATCTTTTAAAATTATGCGGACTTTCATAAAAAGAACATAACTATTCACAGTTTCAAGCATATCCCGGACTTCATTCAAGATGAAGCCCGGGATATTTTTTACAGGCTTCTACCCTGTCCTTCGGAATCAGCCTAAACATATTTTTCATAAAGAAGAACTTTTAAAACCTAAATGCGTTATATACATATCAATTACACCGCCAAAATATGAAAAAAACAATTTCATTTCTATTAATAATACTCACTGTAACAATATTTTACGCATGTAATAACAAAGCGGGAAAAAGTTCACAAGAGCAAACTGTCCAGACATCCTCTGTTGCAATTGATACCAATAAATTATGGATAGACCTTACAAAGGTAAATTCTATGATGATAAATTTTGGTGACGACGAAAATGATCTTGAAAAATTTCTGAACCGGCAAGACCAGGAGACTTTCCGGCAACTAATGTACAATGCCTGTTATGACACCCTCCGAAATGGTTCTTCTGCCATGATAAAGCTGCCAGTTCCCGAATATACGGTGGTAATAGGATATAAAAACTGTGATGAAAACAGCAATGACTGGTTGATGATATGGCAGGAAAACAACAATATAAAATTTAAAAATTCCTGGTATATTTTACCGGAGGAAAGTAAAGACGAAGCCATATCAATCCTCGAAAAATACCGGGGATATTAGAATATTACAAAAGCTGAATTTAAAAGAATTCAAACAATATTAATTTCATCCATTGGATTCCAAAACACTCTTTTCCAGTTTTGTATCCGCCCGTCTTTCACCACAATACCCTCTGCCTCCAACAAACGGCACATTTCATTTTCATGGCCAAAAGCAGCCTGACCGGACAAAAAGCCTTGGCTATTCACCACACGGTGTGCAGGAATATCGTTTATACCGGAATTACAACATGCCATTACATGCCCCACCATACGCGAGTATTCCGGATAACCTATAGCTTTGGCAATGGCTCCATAACTTGTAGCCCGACCGTAAGGAATCGTTTTTACAACATCATACACTGCTTTTGTAAAAACAGCTTTTTCGGCATTATCCATCAAATCTGATTATATATCCATATAAATAAAACTACCATTATCAAAGACGGCAGCATATTCATAATTCTCAATTTTTTTATATCCAATATATTTATACCCAATCCTATCAGCATAATGCCCCCTACAGCAGTCATACCTGCTATTATTTCCTCCGTAAAAAATGTAGAAGCCCACATGGCCAGCAACGTAATTCCTCCTTGAAAAACCAGCAAAGGAAATGCAGACAAAATAACTCCTATACCAAAAACAGCAGCCAGCAGCAAAGATGAAAAACCATCTATTACCGATTTTGTCATCAATAAATCCGAAGAAACTCCCATTCCTTCCTGAATAGCTCCCATAATCCCCATAGCGCCGACACAAAAAAGCAGGACTGATGTTATTAACCCCTCAGAAAAGCGTTCGCTACCTATCTTAAATTTCTTTTTCAAATATTCGCTTAGTCTCTCTACTCCAGATTCTATGTTCAATAACTCCCCAATCAAAGAACCGATAACAAGACTTGCAACAACCAGTAAAATATGCTCCATATCCCAAACCATCGTTATGCCAATGGAAAAAGTAAAAAGTCCGATAGCCTGAAAAAAAATAGACTGAATCCGTTCCGGCATTTGTTTTTTTACCAACAAGCCTAACGTTCCCCCTATAACAATTGCCGCAGCATTAACAATGGTTCCTAACATGATATTTTTTTACATTTTAGTTTAATCTCAGACAAAAATAACAAAATCAAAGAACATTATTCGAAAGCCCGGAAAAAAGTATCCCTTCCACAAAGCGACAACCACTTATAACAATATCATTTTAATACAAAAACATACAAAATAACAACAAATAATTACAAAACAAATAAAATTGACAACCTTTTGAATAAAAAAACAAAAACAACAGCACTATTTGTAACACAACAAAAGAAGAGTAAAAATAAATTAAAATCAAACAACAACAAAACACAACAAAATAACACAAATACATCAAATAAAATAATAAATCAAAACAAATAAAAATATATTTTTTCAAACACAAATAAAAGTTCACCTATCTGTTTCCCCATTTATACTTTTGCTATATCAAAATAAGACTAACAAACATAACATTTAAAAAAATGAAAAAGAGGTGGATTATTTTATTTTCGGTATTACTGCTTATCAGTATTTTAGGTCTGTTCTCTACAGAACCGAGTGATTTTTTTAAACTTGGAGAAGGTGTTAATACTGCAAATGTAGCATGGATGATTACTGCTACTATTTTTGTACTAATGATGACTCCCGGGCTTTCCTTTTTTTATGGCGGTATGGTACGCACAAAAAACGTCATATCCACCATGCTACAAAGTTTCATTGCGATGGGAATCATCAGTGTTATATGGGTTTTCTTCGGCTTCAGCCTTGCATTCGGATCTGATTTAGGCCATTTTGTAGGTAACCCCACTACATTTTTCATGTTTAAAGGGGTCGGCGGAGGAATAGATGACGATTTATCACAAGCGCTCGGATTAACAATTCCGTTAGCCCTATATGCACTTTTCCAAATGAAATTTGCTATCATCACTCCTTCCCTTATTACCGGATCCTTTGCAGAGCGCGTTCGTTTCTCCGGTTATATGGTCTTCATGATATTGTTCTGTATCTTTGTATATTGTCCTTTAGCCCACTGGACATGGCATCCGGACGGATTTCTCAATATAATGCATGTCAAAGACTTTGCCGGAGGAATTGTAGTACATGCCTCTTCCGGTGTTGCGGCCCTGGCAGGTGCCATGTTTTTAGGGAAAAGAAAAGAACAGGGGAAACACACACCGGCCAATGTTCCGTTTGTACTGCTGGGAGCAGCCATGCTATGGTTAGGTTGGTTTGGGTTCAACGCAGGTTCTGCGCTGGCTGCCGACGGAATGGCCATAAAAGCTTTCCTGAATACAAACACTGCTTCCGCCACAGCTATGATATGTTGGATTTTATTTGACTGCCTGAGAGGACGCAAACCGTCTGCAATGGGAGCAGCAATCGGTGCTGTAGTAGGTTTGGTGGCTATCACACCTTCTGCCGGCTGGGTTACTGTAGGAGAAAGTATATTCATAGCTTTTGTTACAACCATCATCTGCAACCTGGCTGTAAGCTGGAAAAACTCCCAGTCATCACTGGACGATGCGTTAGATGTATTTCCTACCCATGGTGTAGGAGGTATAGTAGGAACTATCATGACCGGTATTTTCGTATATGATGCAGAATCCGGAATCACTCATTTTCAAAGTTTCATAAACCACATACTCGCCGTAATCATTGTCTTCGGATATACCTTTATCGTCACATATGCCCTTTACTGGCTTACCAACAAAATGATCCCCATGAGGGTTTCTGAAAAAAGTGAAAAGATAGGGTTGGACATGAGCCAACACGACGAACATTACGGAATAGACAGCGGAGAGAGGGAGTTAGCCGAATACTCAGAAAACAAGCATTAAAAATTAGCTTTCCGTCACACTCACATAATCAACCTTTCAATCAAAAACGCTTGTCAATGCAAGCGTTTTTTTGTAGGTTTGCGTTCCTTCAAAATCACCGGACACATCTATGGATTCATTTCTCTTTCGTATAGCAAAATTATTTTACTCTGAGCTACATACAGATATAAACCAATATACTTTTGTTTTTCCCAACCGACGTGCCGGACTTTTCTTCCAGCATTATCTTTCCCAACTTATAAACAAGCCTTTATTTTCACCTGAAATAATCACGATAAATGAATGTTTCACCTCTGCATCACCCTGGCAGCCGGCCGACAAACTAAGTTCTCTTTTCAAGCTATACGAATTATATATTTCCATCAGTAAAAGCGAAGAAAATTTTGACAAATTCGTATTTTGGGGTGAAATGCTTCTTTCTGATTTTGAAGACATAGACAAATACAGGATTGATGCCAGCCAAATATTTACCAACGTTACCGAACTGAAACAGATAGACCAGTTATTCAACGTTTTTACAGAACAACAAATTGAGGCTATCAAACGGTTTTGGAGTAATTTCGTACCGGTGACAGAAGGACAAACCCAACAAGATTTTATTGCAACCTGGAAAATTTTACTTCCTCTGTACCAACAGTTCAGAAGTTCACTTCTTTCTGAAAACACGGCTACCGAAGGCATGATATACCGGGAGGTGGCAGACCGTCTGGCTTCAAAAGACACTATCCCGGAATGGGCAGGCAAACAATTTGTTTTCATTGGGTTTAACGGTTTAAATCCGTGTGAACGCGTATTATTCAGCGAACTTCGGAAACGGGAACAAGCTGACTTTTACTGGGATTATGAAGCTGACGAATTACGCGATAGTGACAACCAAGCTTCCCGATACTATGCGGAAAACACCCACTTCTTCCCTTCCCGGTATAAAACGGAAGAACCCGTAATTGCACAGGAGAAAGAATTCGAACTGATAGCCGTACCATCAGAAGCCGGACAGGCCAAGCAAGTATATAACATCTTAAATAATTTATATCCGGCTAATGCCGCCAACCAAAACTGGATTAATACAGCCGTTGTTCTGGCTGATGAAAATTTATTATTACCCGTATTACATTCCATTCCCCAATCCATAACAAAGGTGAATGTCACGATGGGATTTCCCATAAAAACAACTCCCATCTCTGGATTGATAGAACATATATTTGAATTACAACGCAGAAAACGCACTACGGACAATCAGGATAGTTTTTACTACCAGACGGTACTGAACATACTGAACCATCAGTACATAGCCAGGTTAAATCCACTGGAAGTACAAATTATCCGGCAAAAAATAACCGGAAACAACTGGATATATATCCCGGAGAACGAACTTGCCTCCAACACACTTTTCAGCCTGATATTTTCATCTCCTAACGATACTGAATCTTTTCTGAATTATCTTTTATCCATCATCAGGCAATTGCAATCCGAATGGAAAAATATCCCTAAAGAGAATGACAGCCATTACCTGGAGCTGGACTTCTTATACCAATATTACATCACGCTCAACCGCATGGCAGGTATTATGGAAAATAAACCTTCCAGCATCAGCATGACAGTTGACACATTGATGCGTCTTACCCGGCAGATAACCAACACTATATCTATCCCATTCGTAGGAGAGCCGTTAAGCGGGCTGCAAATAATGGGAATACTGGAAACCCGGGGATTAGATTTTGAGAATGTCATCATTACCTCTTTCAATGAAGGCATTTTTCCAAAACGCAACAGTTCCAACAGCTTTATACCCAATAACCTGAGACGAGGATTTGAGCTTCCTACCACAGAGCATCAGGATGCTCTCTCTGCTTATAATTTCTACCGGCTCATACACCGTGCTAAACGGATATTCTTTGTATATGATTCACGTACGGAAGGCCTGCAAACAGGGGAAGTCAGCCGGTTTGCACATCAGCTGTATTACCATTACGGAGTTAATATAAAAAAGAAATCTGTCAATTTTGACATTTCATTTGAAAGTCCTCATATCCTGCAAATAAGCAAGACGGAGAGTGTCATGAAAAAATTAGCCGGATTTTTATCCGTAGGCAACGGTTCTAAAGCATTATCCGCCAGTTCTATCAACAGCTATATAGACTGCCCTTTACAATTTTACCTTACCCGTGTGGAAGAGATAAAGCAGATAGATGAAGTAAAAGAAACCATAGAGGACAATATGTTCGGAACTATTTTTCATGCTGTCATGGAATATCTCTACAAACCTTTTATAGGAAAAGTCATACATCCTGACGATTTTGATGTACTCATAAAAAACACATTACATATAGACCAGGAAATAGCCAGAGCTTTTTCCGAAAAATACTTCAAAAGAAAAGACAACACAATTGTCACCCTGGAAGGCAATAACCTGTTAATAGCACACGTCATCCGGAAGTATGTTCTTCAGGTCCTGCGTACAGACAAACAATACGCACCTTTCCGATACATTAATTCCGAAGAAAAATACGAAATAACCTACCCTATTTTTAACGGACAGAAACAGGTTAACTTAAAAGGATTCATAGACCGGATTGATGAAAAGGACGAATATGTACGAATTATTGATTACAAGACGGGAAGCGGGTCACTGGATTTCAGAAACTTTGACGAAGTATTTGAACACAACAACGACAAACGTCCTAAGTATGTGTTACAAACCTTTTTATACGGTATTTTATATAAAGACCACGTACACAATAAAAAAATAATTCCCGGTATTTATTACATGCGTGATATTTTCAAAGATAACTTTGAAAACACAATACACTACAAACCGGAAAAAAATGTCAATGAAACAATTACCGATTTTGCAATCTATGAAGATGAATACCGCAGCCACCTGACCAAATGCCTGGAAGAAATATTCAATCCGGATATTCCTTTCCTACAGTGTGAAAGCACCAAACCATGCCAGTACTGTCCTTATAAAGAAATATGCAACAGGTAAAATTCACCCTATAAATACAAAAACATGATTGAAATAGAACGTAAATTCTTAGTTAAAGGAGAATATAAATCATATGCCTCAGCCAGCTACCGTATAGCACAAGGTTACTTATCATCTTCACCGTCATGCACCGTACGTGTAAGGATAAAAGGTGATAAAGGATACATCACCATAAAAGGGAAAAGCAACGATTCCGGTCTGAGCCGTTACGAATGGGAAAAAGAGATACCCGCCAATGAAGCCGAAGAGTTATTAAAACTATGCCAGTCCAGCATAGTAGATAAAATACGTTATGAAGTTCCTTTTGCCGGTCACACATTTGAGGTCGATGAATTTTTAGGAGAAAATACGGGATTAGTCGTTGCTGAAATAGAACTTGCCACAGAAGATGAACACTTCGAAAAACCGGAATGGCTGGGAGAAGAAGTTACAGGAAATAAACGATATTATAACTCCTACTTAAGCAAACATCCTTATAAAACAGGGGATTAAACTTACAAATTACGGTAATCCATATATAACAACAAAATGAAGTTTTTATTAAAGCTTACTAAAAATATCATAATAAAATCCGTCTTATCTTTCAAATAACATACATTTGCCGCTCATCCGAATAAAAAAGTAAAAGTCCTTTCCGGAAAGCATGAGCAAACACCATACATATATAACGACGAATATTTTCATCACAACAATCTGTATATGTATGTTTATCCCCACACTACTGCATGCGGAACCAGTAAAAGAAGCTACTATTGATTACATAAGCAGGTCTGCGCTGCCAATGCAGTTGAATGAATCTTCCGGACTGATATTCTGGAATGGAAAATTATGGTCACACAATGACAGCAGCGGAACCGACAGTATCTACGGCTTTAGTGTGACAGACCCTCTAAAACTCGAGCAATATTATACGGGAGCGCCCAATATAGACTGGGAAGCAATAGAACAAGATGAACAGTATATATACATAGGCGATTTTGGCAACAACAAAGCCATACCACGTACAGACCTTTGTATCTTCAGAATAACGAAAAAATCCTTATTAAACCTTTCTCCGGTGGTAGATACCATCTATTTCCACTACCCGGAACAAACTGATTTTAGCACACGTCCGAAAAGTGAAAATACCGACTTTGACTGCGAAGCTTTCATTGTATCCGAAGACAGCCTGTACCTATTCACCAAGCAATGGATCGGCAATAAAACCGCTCTATACTCACTGCCTAAAACGCCCGGTACTTACGCAGCCAAATACATATCAACATATAATATAGAGGGACTCGTTACCGATGCCACCTATCTGGAATCAAAAAACATACTGGCCCTATGTTGCTATTCTGCCAACTACTTAAAACAATACCTGTACATATTTTATGATTTTGAAGAGAATGATTTTTTCAACGGTAAGAAATACAAATTTAACCTGAATTTAGGAATATTTCCACACCAGACGGAAGGTATCACTACAATAGACGGAGGCACTTATTACGTAACCAATGAATACCAGCCCGTAAGCCCGCAAAGGTTACATATCTTTGACATCAATACATACATCAAAGATTATCTGTTACGGCCGGAAAGTGCAGACGAAATACAAGGGCCTGTAAACATATGCAGGGACAAACGTTCTGTTACATACACCATTCCGACTATTCCTCAGGCCGTCAGTTACGAATGGACTTTGCCGGAAGGCGCAGTTGGAGGCAGTATCAGCAATAGCATAGAAATAGTGCTTAACGATACCGTCACCTCCGGAGAAATCAGTGTCCGTGGAGTTAATATGTATGGTAAAGGCAAAACCTCTTCCCTAACATTTACCGTCCATGAAAAAACAGAAACGCCCCATATTTCAATATCTGATTCCAACCGTAACATACTATACTCCTCCTCATCTATAGGAAACCAATGGTATGATCAGGAAGGTCCGATCAAAGGGGTTACCGATACATATTACGAAGTAACTACCTATGGTGAATATTATGTAGTTGTGACTGTGAATGGTTGCAGTTCCGCCCCATCTAATATCATAAAGACAGGGTGTGTTATATCACCGGATGAAGTGCCTCTGCTGCAAACGGCTCCCGTCCATATTCCTACAGACTTGCATTCTCTATATAAAACACCGGAAAAAAAGGAACAAAAGCGATACCGGATATTTTTCTGGCGGAACAAATAAAAACAGGTATATCTTCCCTTTTTACCGTATAAAAGCACAATATAATTACGAACATATCCTTCTACATTGAGTTTATTTTCAGATTCTTTTCACTATCTTTGCAAACTCAAAAAAAGATTGTGTAAAATGCAGAAAATTAGGAATATTGCGATCATCGCACACGTTGACCACGGAAAGACTACGTTAGTTGATAAAATGTTATATGCCGGGAAGCTATTTCGTGAGAATGAAGGCACCGGAGAGTTAATCATGGATAACAACGATCTGGAACGCGAAAGAGGAATTACAATTCTGGCAAAAAACGTTTCAATCGACTATAAAGGATACAAAATCAATATTATAGATACTCCGGGGCACGCTGACTTTGGCGGTGAAGTGGAACGCGTACTGAACATGGCTGACGGTGTGTTGCTGCTGGTAGATGCCTTTGAAGGTCCAATGCCGCAAACCCGTTTCGTGCTTCAAAAAGCACTACAAATGGGGCTGCAACCTATTGTTGTAGTGAATAAAGTAGACAAACCGAACTGCCGTCCGGACGAAGCACAGGAAGCTGTGTTCGACTTAATGTTCAATTTGGATGCAAGCGAATCGCAATTAAATTTCCATACCATATACGGATCAGCCAAACAAAACTGGATGTCTGAAGACTGGAGAAAACCAACAGACAACATCCTGCCTCTTTTGGATGCGATCATAGAATATATTCCGGAGCCGGAATACCTTGAAGGTACTCCTCAAATGCTTATCACTTCACTGGACTACTCTTCCTACGTAGGACGTATCGCCGTAGGACGCGTACACAGAGGTACATTAAAAGAAAATATGGATGTCAGCCTGGTAAAACGTGACGGAAGCATTATCAAATCACGTATCAAGGAACTGCATACATTCACCGGATTGGGACGTACCAAAACACAGGAAGTACAGTCCGGAGACATTTGCGCGTTGGTAGGAATAGACGGTTTTGAAATAGGCGACTCCATCGCTGATTTTGAAAATCCGGAACCGCTGAAACCTATTGCCATTGATGAACCGACCATGAGTATGGTATTTACCATCAATGACTCTCCTTTCTTTGGAAAAGAAGGAAAATATGTAACATCACGCCATATACACGACCGTTTGATAAAAGAATTGGACAAAAACCTGGCTCTTCGGGTTGAAAAAAATCCGGACTCCGACGTATGGCATGTATACGGCCGTGGCGTGCTTCACTTATCGGTACTGATTGAAACCATGCGCCGTGAAGGATATGAGTTGCAAGTGGGACAACCTCAGGTTATTTATAAAGAAATAAACGGAGAACGTTGTGAACCGATAGAACAACTGACCATTAACCTACCGGAAGAATGTTCAGGTAAAGTCATAGAAGCTGTAGCAAACCGCAAAGGAGAAATGCTAAGTATGGAAGCTAAAAATGACCGTATCCAACTGGAATTCCAGATACCGTCAAGGGGAATCATCGGACTACGTAATATCGTGCTGACTCTGTCGTCAGGAGAAGCCATCATGTCACACCGTTTCCTTGAATACCAACCATACAAAGGTCATATAGACAAACGAACCAACGGCTCTATCATAGCAATGGAAAGCGGTACTGCCTTTGCTTACGCTATTGACAAATTGCAAGACAGAGGAAAATTCTTTATATTCCCTCAGGACGAAGTGTATGCCGGTCAGGTAGTTGGAGAAAATGCCAAGGAAGGAGACATGGTAGTTAATGTAACGAAGTCTAAAAAACTGACCAACGTACGTGCTTCCGGATCTGATGAAAAAGCAAGAATCATCCCTCCTATCGTGTTTAGTCTGGAGGAAGCGTTGGAATATATAAAAGAAGATGAATATGTAGAGGTAACTCCGTCTAAAATCCGGTTAAGAAAAATTATACTGGATGAAAACGAAAGAAAACGGCAATCAAAAAAATAAATATTCACCTTTAACTTCAACATCATGGTTGTAAAAAAAGCACTTTTCCTATTTCTGTTTTGTTTCGCATCAATAGGACTGTACTCTCAAATCGGAATAAGAGGAGGATACAATGTATCCAGTCTTCGATTTAATAAAGAGTATAATGCTCCGGATTTGAGCCGGTTTCAGTTAGGACTTACTTACAGCTATATGCCTTCGGCAGGTAAAGGATTTGGTTTGGAAACCGGACTGCTTTACACACAGAAAGGAAGTTTAAACAGAGATTACCAAACTACCAAATATAAATTAAACTATCTGGAAATTCCTTTAAACCTCCGTTATTTATTACGTGTAGGTCCTATTGGTATATACGCTTATGCCGGATTATACGGAGGTTATCTGACTAATGCCGTATATCAGACTGAATCTGCTAAAACAGAAATAGAAGTTGGCAAATTTGCCGATAGGCTTGATTTTGGTTACGGCTTAGGCTTAGGTGTTGAATTATTAAGCAGAGTGCAGTTAGGATTCAACTGGTCCAGTGGGTTCATTGATGTTTCCCATGTGTATAATTCAGTTGAAGGCAATGTCACCAGTATGAAAAACAGGCTTGCCTCCGTAACATTGGGATTCCTATTTTAAACAAGGAAATCATGATTTCAATATATAAAGGAGCGGTAATATTATTACCGCTCCTTTTGTTATTCTAAGGACTATAAATCCTCAATTTTTATTATCCGTATCATCAAGGCTATTTAATTTTATAAAATCAGCTAAACTCCTTACATAAATAAAAAACTATTCCGATAAAAGCCGCTCTTTTGCCTGGGGGTTATGTATAAAGATAGCACCCACTATCACACAATCATCCAACTCATTACACTCGCCACAAGTATTAAAACCCTTTGTATTCACACATTTACGAACTTCACAATAATCACTGCAATATGCATATTTTACTCCGTCGGAACGGCAACCCATACAATTTATGGTTTCAGCTGTAATTTCCGCTATATTATTCATTTCACTCCACTTTTTAGCTGTATTCTCTCTCAGCTCATTATCATTTCTAACAGTGGCTATACGGGCATCGCAACTTTCACAATCCAATCCGCAGCAAGCAATTAATTCCTTTTCCATTTTTCCTAAATAATAAAGTGGCTCTCTTTTCTGTAAGCATCATTCCCAAAGACAACAGATTCCGTAAAATCCCATTCCAACGAACAAAATCCGATCCGGTCATTCTTCTATATAAGATATTCAAAAAAGAGTTCGGATAATATATTTCTTCATTGAGTACCTCATAACTATATAAGTTCACTAGCATTTCATATCAATTAGAGAAAGATTATGAAATACCCATAAATATTTCTTACATACCACAAATCTCTGCCCTCATGAAGTAACCTTACACACCAGTAAAACAAAAGTACAATATTTATTATCAAAACAATCAGAAAAACAACCGAATATCCATAAAGAAGTAAATAATATGCGGGTAGTTTTTCTATTTATATACGGATAAAAAAACAGGTTGCCTAAAATAGACAACCTGTTTGCATAATAAGACAAAAAAACGATTAATAGTTTTGTTTTTCTCTTTCAAAATAAGCTTGAGGATGTGCACAAGCAGGGCAAGCTCCCGGAGCTTCTTTACCTGTATGTACATAACCGCAATTGCGACATTGCCATTGAGTTTCTTCCTCATCTTTAAATACAGTACCTTCTTCTACCCTTTTCAATAGACGGCGGTAACGTTTTTCATGTTGTTCCTCAACAGTTGCAATCTTACGAAAAGTATTAGCAATGTTAGGAAATCCTTCCTGATCTGCAATATCTGCAAAGTTAGGATAGTCCATAGACCATTCTTCATTTTCACCCATAGCAGCAGCCAAAAGGTTTTCTGCAGTTGTGCCAATTACACCAGCAGGATAAGAAGCAGTGATTTCTACTTTACCACCTTCCAGATATTTAAAGAATTTTTTAGCATGCTCTTTTTCCTGTTCTGCAGTTTCCATGAAAATAGCAGAAATCTGTTCGTAACCTTCTTTTTTTGCAACACTTGCAAAATAAGTGTAACGCATACGTGCCTGACTTTCACCTGCAAATGAGGTTAAAAGATTTTTTTCTGTCTGAGTGCCTTTTAAACTTTTCATTCTTTTTAATTTAGTTTGTTTGTATTGTAGTTTGTATTAATTACATTTTTAAATTCAGAACAAAAATACAATTTTATTTTTTATAAAAAAGCATCCTTCACAAAATTATTAAAAAATTTCTACATCCACCATCAAAAACAAAAAATCATAGCCTGATTATGCAAGAAAAATACAATCTTAGAAAAATCCGAACATATAACCGGAGTACAAAGTAAAAAGAAATAACACCTATCATCCTGTATGTTTTAATAAAACACATATCCATAAAAATCAGCTGATTAAAATAATAAAATCATCTTGTTTCCAATCGATTGACCCCCTTTTTCAGAATACTACCCTATTAAATTTCCGATGAACTTTTAAGCAACGCACTTTGAGCTTTACAAAAACATATACCGGAAATTCTTTATCTACCTTTGTTTCTATAAAATTAGAGTATCATAATTTATATAATGAAAGGAGTAAAAACAATGAGAAATATCGTATTGAATAATGGCGTCGAAATGCCTATCTTAGGTTTTGGCGTATATCAGGTAAAACCGGAAGAAACGGAAAATGTTGTACTGGAAGCCTTACAAGCGGGCTACCGTTCCATAGACACTGCCGCCGCTTATTATAATGAAGAAGCCGTAGGACGTGCTATCAAACAAAGCGGTATTCCCAGAGAAGAGCTTTTCATTACAACAAAATTATGGATTTGTGATGCCGGTTATGAAAGCGCCAAAAAGGCTTTTGCTGAATCACTGGAGAAACTGGGATTAGATTACCTTGACCTATACCTGATCCATCAACCGTATAATGACGTACATGGAGCCTGGAGAGCTATGGAAGAACTCTATCTGGAAGGAAAAATACGTGCTATCGGTGTTAGCAATTTTCAACCGGACCGTTTGATAGACCTCATTTTACACAATAACATAGTCCCGGCAATTAATCAAATAGAAACCCATGTTTTCAACCAACAATTGGAAACCCAACATTTTATGGACAAATACGGCATTTATACGGAATCCTGGGGACCTTTTGCCGAAGGACGCAACAACATGTTTTCTAATAAAACATTAACATCAATTGCAGTGAGACATGATAAATCGGTAGCTCAGGTAATTCTTCGGTGGTTAATCCAGCGAAATATAATTGTTATCCCCAAGTCTATACACAGAGAAAGAATAGCTGAGAACATGAATGTATTTGATTTTGAATTAAGCCCGGAAGAAATGGAGGAAATCAAAACATTGGATACCGGTAAAACTTTATTTCTGGACCATCGCGACCCGGAAACAGTAAAAATGCTCAGTTCCATTCGTAAATAATAATATCAGAAACATTTATAAATCATAGAAAAGCATTTCTGAATTTATAATAATCTGAAAAAATTAATCGTGAACTATTAACTTTTTGTGTGAAATAATACAGGAACTCTTACCGCTGCAGTAATATATGCCGCATGTTGATTCTCCTGCAACATTCAAAGGTTGAATAACATCCAGCTAAATAAACCGAAAAAATCATTCTGATTTCCAGTAATAAAACCTTATCTTCTAAAAAAAATAAGGTTTTATTTTATATACTAAATTAGAAAATCCCAAATCTTTATTAAAAAACAATATATCCAAACTCAACTAAAAAACAGCTGTAAACATTAGTTTTACAGCTGTTTTTTACTGAAAATAAAAGTCAAACAACCGGATATTCCCGGCCATTAACCGTTGATGGATTTATAAAGATATTAATCTATGTCAACCAGTTCATACTGTTGGCTTCCCAAACCGATTTTTTCTGCGTGTTCCAAAGTATGTACCCCTTTCCGGGATTCCATACGTTCAACCAAATGTATTTTTCCATGATCTTCAGAAGCATATACCAGGTCTACACAGGCTTTATCCAAAGCGACAGGATCAAGTGAAGCTAAAATACCTACATCACCCATTTTAGGATCTTCCGGACTTGAATCGCAATCGCAATCAACGGATAAATTGTTCATCACACTAATATATAAGATATTGTCCCCACAATGGTCTGCCACAGCCTTTGCCGCCTCTGCCATGGATTCAAGAAATTGTTCCTGTGTAGGATTGCCCCAATTCGTAGTACTTGTTCCGGCAGAATGAATCAAACGTTTTCCGTTTGAAGATGCTATCCCGATTGACATATTTTTCACAGCTCCTCCAAAGCCACCCATAGCATGCCCCTTAAAGTGCGATAAAATGACTGTAAAATCATAATTAAGAAAATTCTTACCTACAATATCTTCTTTTAAATGCGTTCCACCGTACACAGGCAGACTTACCTCACCCTCTGCATCCATAATGTCAACATCAGCAATATCCATGAAACCATGGTCACGTGCAGCTTTCAAATGAAGTTCCGTATTAGAACGATTGCCCCCATACGCCGTATTACATTCTATAATCGTTCCGTTAACCGATTGCACCAGATCTTTTATCAACTCCGGTTTCAGAAAGTTATGTCCTCCCGGTTCTCCTGTACTCACTTTTATCGCCACATTATTTCCTTTTGCCTCACGCCCCAAAGCCTGATATACACGCATAAGACCTTCCGGGTTTATTTCCTTCGTGAAATACACTTTGGGCAGTTCGTTGTCTGATGCTGTTTCCGCAGAAGCCTGTGTTTCTTTTTTCTTATCACCACTACAGCTATACATAGCAACCGGCGCTATTAAAACAAATAATAAAAACATCCATTTTTTTTTCATATCAAAAATATTTTAAGGTTACTAAATACAAAGATTTCAGTATTATATTAAAAATTCAAATTCACCCCTCCCATAAACGCGGCACCCGGCATGGGAAAGCCAAGCATAGTTTCATATTTCTGTGCCAACAAATTATCCCCCTTTAGGAAAAGGTCCACTCCTTTTGTCAAGCTATATGCCACACGGGCATCCAGCAATGTGTAACTGCTCGTTTTAACATCATCGCCGGTGGATAAATAAAGCCCACCGATAGCCTGTACCCCGGCACTAAGTGTAAATTTACCGGGAGTATAAACCAACCCCATATAAAATTTATTTTCCGGGGCTCCGGTAATAGGTTTATCCATATAAAGATAGCTGTAATTGGTGTTCAGATTAAGATTATCCAATATCCGGTAATTTAAACTGAATTCTATTCCTTTGTTGGCAAACTCACCCACATTCCTGTTTTGCGGACGGCCATCTATCTGAACCACTTCCACTATATTGTCGCCTTGAATATAAAACAAAGTAAGTTCCGCAGAAATACGATTATCCCAAAAGCCTTGCATTACTGTAAAATCATAACTTATACTACGTTCCGGAAGTAAATCTTCATTAGCCGAAGCATACATATACAATTCCCGCAAATTAGGCGTACGAAAACCTTTTGAAACAGAGAATTTCAAATGTGTCTGTTTGGCCGCTTTAAAAGAAATTCCGGCCTGAGGTACCCACTCCATCCCGTATAACTCATGATTTTCCAACCGCAACCCGGCATTCAATGCAAACCGCCAGATATTCTGCTGAACAAACAGGTAACCGGCCAGTTCATAAAGCTTTACATGGTCGGCATATACCTCTGTCACCGGATTACGATATGCATTACCGCCATACAATTTAGCATCAAATCCTCCTGTCACCGTATTGCCTTTAAATAAATTCACAGCCTGATATATATTAACTCCACCCATATAATCCGTGGAATTAAATAAATACGGCCGGGGAGTTCCTCCTTCAAAATAACCGTCATTTACAATATGTTTGCCCCAGTTATAGTAAAAATTCACAGCACCACTGGTTTTATTATATTTATTTTCAAGGGATAATCCTGACATACCCCGCAATACATCCGCCGTACCGTCAAGTATAGGCTGACTTTCCGTACCGGGATTCTGAGAATTAGATTTTGCTACGTTCACATGTCCGGTAAGTTTCCAGTGTGAAGATATGTCATATCCAAGTTTTGCAAACCCGCCGTATGACTCAAACTCGGAATTAATCCGGTGTCCGTTTGTACGTTCATAATTACCACTCACTACTCCTGAAAAACGTCCTTTACGATACGTATCAGTCAGCGAATAACGCTGGGTGGCAAATGAACCTCCCAGTAACCTGGCTGAAAAACTGTTTCCATCTTCCACAGCCTTACGTGTAATGATATTAATCGCACCGCCCATGGCATTAGAACCATAAAGTATGGAAGCTGCCCCGCGCGAAACCTCCACATACTGTGCTTCCGAAGC
Organism: Bacteroidota bacterium; assembly: GCA_023391625.1. Taxonomy (GTDB): domain Bacteria; phylum Bacteroidota; class Bacteroidia; order Bacteroidales; family Paludibacteraceae; genus QVMH01. The sequence continues at coordinate 370,592 of JAEWAN010000034.1, forward strand.
CATGTAAGCATCTGCAACAGGATGCCCGTATATGGTGGCATACTGAGGATGCCCATCTATAAGAATAAGGACACGACCTGAACTCCCGGCAAACCCACGCATATTAATACCGCCTGCAGCACCGGTAGACGTTCCATATCCGGATATCCCCCGTGAGGTGACAAATAAGCCCGGAACATGTTTCATTAACACAGGCAGTAAATTCGTTTCTTCACTTTGCTCTATTGTCTGGCGATTTACGACTGTTACCGGAACCGGTATCATATCACGTTGCACCGGAACCCGTGAACCTGTCACCACAACTTCATCAAGATTCAACGCTTTACTGACAGAGTCCGTCCGTTCCTGAGCATAAGCAAAAAACGTCGTTATCAACAAACATAAAACAACAGTTGTAAATCTACTTGTTATATTCATATCATAATATCATTTTCCGTCAAAACCTTCCCAAGATACTTATATTTTATTATTTATCCGGATAACAAACAAATAAAATCAAAAATAATCTCATAAGTATTAACCACTTACCTACCCTTTTACCCCAACATACCAATATGAGAACCATAACAGCTAACGTTATATCCTCACAAAACAGGATAGCTTCACTAACACTAATCAAACACTCCGGCCTGCCTCATATGCCTGCTGCATAGCACGGTTTTCCTTTATATCTCCTAACTCATGTACACCATGTCCCAAAATCAAACCTGCTTCACGAACATTTTCCAAACAATCAAGAAATCCCCTGAACGAAGTTATTGTTCCTTCCATAGCTTGCATATCCGCCTCGCCGGCAGTAGCAATAAGATAAGCATCTTTATTCGTTATTTCCGTATATCTGGCTACTGTACGGTCTATAACCGTTTTAAGTTGGGCATTCATACAATAAAAATAAACCGGTGTAGCAAGCACAAGGACGTCCGCCCGAATCATTTTTTCCAATAATTCCGGCATATCATCCTTATACGCACAAACACCATTGCTCCTTTCACAAACATAACATCCGATACAGTAATTTATCTTTTTATCCCGAAGAAAAACCTTCTCAACCTCGTGTTCGGCTTCCTTAGCACCCAACGCAAACTGATCGCAAAGGGTATCGGAATTCCCCCCACGACGAGGGGAAGCCGACAATATCAATACCTTTTTACTCATTATAATCCTTTTTTATTAATCTTATTTATATGCAGCCTTGTATATAGAAATGCAATCCTCAACGCTAAGAGAATAACGGTCGGCAGCAAACAATCCACCCATGGTTTCCTGTGCGTTCACCGCAAGAGCCTCAAATTCATCCGACATTATACCGAAGTCCGACATTTTTAAACCGTCAACCCCACACTCTTCCTGAAGTTTCATCAAAACAGTAATAAAGTCCATCGGCTTTGTAGCATTTTCCATTCCCATAGCCTGTGCCATACGTATAAAACGCTCGTCAGCCACCTGTTTTTCAATAAAAAATGTAAAATATGCCTTGCTCAACATAATAAGCCCGGCACCATGAGGCAATTCCTGGTGAAAGGCAGACATAGCATGCTCGAGTGAATGTTGACTGGAAGTAACACCCACCTCCATGGCATATCCGGACAAAGTATTACCAAACGCCACTCTGGTACGGGCCTCAACATCATTTCCGTCCTTCACGGCTCTACCCAAATTACGTCCTACATTTTCAATAGCCGTAATAGCAAACATATCGCTCATACAGTTAGCATACTTCGTAATATAAGCTTCCACACTATGGAAAAGGGCATCAAATCCCTGATAAGCCGTAAAATGAGGAGGAACGCTAAGCATTAATTCCGGATCTACTATAGAGAGATACGGAAAAGTTTCTTCTGTTCCAATTCCTATTTTTTCATGGGTTTCCCCATTGGTAATAACACCCCATTTATCTGCTTCAGAACCGGTTCCAGCCGTGGTAGTAATGGCAACAATAGGTAAAGGTTTACGGGTGTACGGCTTCCCCTTTCCTGTACCGGAATCTACATAATCCCACAAATCACCATCATTAACAGCCATAAGAGAAATCGCTTTTGATGCATCCATCACACTACCCCCGCCAAGAGCTACCACAAAATCACAGTTATTTTCCCTGGCAAGCGCAGCCCCTGCCATAACTGTTGTCTTCAACGGATTAGCCTCAATTTTATCAAATAAGATATAATCTACTCCCGCCATATTCAATTGTTCTTCCACACGAGCCAGATAACCATTCGCTTTAGTTGATTTTCCATTTGATATGACTAACAGCGCTTTTTTACCCGGCATAGCGTATGTACTAAGCTTATTAAGCTGTCCCGCACCGAAAAAAAGACGGGTAGGTACATAAAACATAAAATCTTTATTCGTTTCCATAATCTCTTTATTTAAAAATTCAACATCTTTTACTGAAACAAGACAAAAATACAAAACCTGTTCAAGCTTAATGTTGTTTTAAGGCTCATTTTTTTTATTTCTCCAGCTCAAACATCTCTTCCTTATTACTCGACCCTTATTCAATCATACGACATAAAAACAGTTTTTTCAAAATTAAAAATCTTCTGTTTATTACCAACAAATAACAACGCAGAAATAAAAAACAAGCCTTACAGAAGATTCTCCATAAGGCTCAAAAACAAATTGTTATAAAGTTCAAACAAGGATATTGCCGTTAGATAGTTTGTTTCATACTTTCACATGAAGATTATTCGGGCTCACGCCATATTGTCTTTTAAAAGCAGTCGTAAAATGGGAACGGTTTTTAAACCCTACATCATAACATGCCTCCGTTACCGATTTTCCCTGCTCGGCAATCATATCATAAGCTTTTTGAAGCCTTTTATTAATCAACCATTTTTGCGGAGTAAGCTCACTGACCTTAGCAAAATCACGTTTAAAAGTAGCCAGACTGCGTCCTGTGTAAGAAGCTATTTCCTCCAAAGACAGCTCATGCATATAATTTTCGTTCAGGAAATCCAATATATCCACTTTCCAAGGATCAGCAAAATCAAAAAGAGTAGGATAAAAACTCTCATCAAGATTTAATAAAGCCAATACCCCTTCCTGCATTTTCTGTTCTATCATGTCCATATGAGGTTGAGTTTCACTTTCAAAAAAAGGAAGCATAGATATAAAAAGGCTATCCAGATAAGGAGATTTAGGCAATACATAAATTGAAGACTGAAGCGGCTTTGCATTTTTCAATCTGTTATCAATCTTCAGATTTTGATAAAACTTACGTAAGTAACTCCGATTGAACCTTAGAGTTATGCTGGCAAAAGGTTCGTCACCATATAATTTTTTAGAAAAAGTAATCCGGTGATCTCTTCTGATAAAAACACACTGACCTTTACGTACAGAATATTCCTGTCCATTTTCTGTAACTGTCATTTCACCGGAAATCACATACATCAGGAAATGTATTTCAACCCTGTCATGACACACAGCTTCCTTATCTGAAAAAAAGCTGTAAAATATATCCGAATAATTATATCTTTTCGGGGATGTCAAAATATTGTTTTCCATAATTCTATTCTTATACCTTCTCCTTAATACGTATATATTTTACTGATATAAAATACCGGACTAAGTTAAGTATTAAAAAATAAATATCACAATCATTGAAAGCCGACGAACCAAACTTTAGCTTTTATTAAAAATATTCTGCGACACAAAATCCATAAAAAACAGATAAACTCTAACTACTAACAAACAGAATTCAACCAACCGCACTCCCTCCTATCTGACATATTGCAATGCCCAATAGAGAAAAGAATAAAAAACGCTGTAAAATGATTTACAGCGTTTTTTCTATTTATTTTACTATCTGCTCTTACTTCACTTCCTCAAAATCAACATCAGTAACATCATCCTGAGAATTATTGTTTCCTGTGTTTTGATTCTGTTGTTGTCCGCCAAAGTCTGCACCCGGTTGAGCTCCACCCTGAGCATTCTGTGCGTTATACAAATCCTGACTTACAGCCTGGAACGCAGCATTCAACTCATTAGTTGCAGCATCAATAGCAGCTACATCCTGTGCTTTATGAGCTTCTTTCAACTTATTCAAAGCAGCTTCAAGCGGAGCTTTTTTATCTGCAGGTATTTTATCACCTAATTCATTCAGTTGTTTTTCTGTTTGGAAAATCAAACTGTCTGCGTGATTCATTTTATCAATTTTTTCTTTTTCTCTTGCGTCAGCTTCAGCATTAGCAGCAGCTTCATCTTTCATACGTTTGATTTCTGCGTCACTTAAACCTGAAGAAGCTTCAATACGTATATTCTGTTGTTTTCCTGTTGCTTTATCTTTAGCCGATACATTCAAAATACCATTCGCGTCAATATCGAAAGTCACTTCAATCTGAGGTTCGCCACGACGTGCCGGCAAAATACCATCCAAGTGGAAACGTCCGATTGTTTTATTCTGGTTAGCCATAGGACGTTCACCCTGCAAAATATGAATTTCAACAGAAGGCTGATTATCCGCAGCAGTTGTAAATGTTTCCGTTTTCTTAGTAGGGATAGTGGTATTAGCTTCAATCAATTTTGTCATTACACCACCCATTGTTTCAATACCTAAGGAAAGCGGAGTTACATCAAGCAACAATACGTCTTTAACTTCACCGGTCAATACACCACCTTGAATTGCAGCACCCACAGCTACCACTTCATCCGGATTAACTCCTTTAGATGGAGCTTTTCCAAAGAATTTTTCTACAGCAGATTGAATAGCCGGAATACGGGTAGATCCACCGACCAAGATTACTTCATCAATATCGCCAATGGTAAGTCCTGCATTTTGCAATGCTGTACGACATGGGTCAATAGTACGTTGTACCAAATCATCTATTAATTGCTCAAATTTAGCACGAGTCAAAGTACGTACCAAGTGACGAGGCACACCATCAACCGGCATGATATAAGGCAAGTTGATTTCGCTTGAAGTTGTGTTAGACAATTCAATTTTTGCCTTTTCTGCAGCTTCTTTCAAACGTTGCAATGCCATAGGATCTTTACTTAAATCCACACCGCTGTTTTCATTTTTAAATTCCTGTACCAACCATTCGATAATACGTTGGTCAAAGTCGTCACCCCCTAAGTGAGTATCACCATCAGTAGATTTTACTTCAAACACACCGTCACCTAATTCCAATACAGAAACGTCATGTGTACCACCACCACAGTCGAACACTACTATTTTCATATCCTTGTCTGCCTTATCCAAACCATAAGCCAATGCTGCTGCAGTAGGTTCGTTTACAATACGACGAACATTCAATCCTGCAATTTCACCAGCTTCTTTTGTAGCCTGACGTTGTGAATCGTTAAAGTATGCAGGAACTGTGATTACCGCTTCAGTTACTTCTGTACCAAGATAATCTTCTGCTGTTTTTTTCATTTTCTGAAGAATAATAGCAGATATTTCCTGAGGAGAATACATACGGTTATCTATATCAATACGTGGAGTATTGTTATCGCCTTTTACCACTTTATATGGAACTCGTTTCAACTCATTCTGAACTTGTTCCCAGTTTTCACCCATAAAACGTTTAATGGAGAACACTGTTCTGGTTGGGTTAGTGATAGCCTGACGTTTTGCAGGATCTCCCACTTTACGTTCCCCACCGTCCATAAATGCAACTACTGAAGGGGTTGTACGTTTTCCTTCACTGTTAGTTATAACGATAGGTTCGTTACCTTCCATTACTGCGACACAAGAGTTTGTTGTTCCTAAGTCAATTCCAATTATTTTTCCCATAATGTAAATATGTTTTTATTTGTTTTAAATTCTATGTTTAATTTATTTTCACTAGTTATTTTCCCTTCCTTTTAACAAAGGATGTGCCAAAAAAAAAATGACAGTTCTTGACATTATTTAATGACAAAAAAGAAGACTTTCATTTTCTTTTTTTCTGACAAGCTGACAAAAGGACAGTTTCAGCAAGCATAAACCCCAGCATTCCGTAAACCCTCCTATGAAGGAAAAACTTTTCCGGCACAAAATTTCTGTTTGTACGAAATAATTCTTTACAATTACTTATCCTTGTTCTTGCTATCATTCTGTGATTAAAAAGTTTTATCTTTGCACTTTATTTATGTAAAAACTAATATTTTCATACAATGATTAGTTTCATCTGTTCTATTTTAGCACTGATTTTAGGATATATTCTTTACGGTAAGTTCATTGAAAAAATCTTTGGTGCTGATAAAAGCCGTACAACTCCGGCTGTAGCCCACCCTGACGGTGTAGATTATGTAGAACTTCCCTGGTGGCGTATTTTCCTTATTCAATTCCTCAACATTGCCGGATTAGGCCCTATATTTGGAGCTATCATGGGAATTATGTTCGGTGAATCTGCATTTTTATGGATTGTCCTCGGAACTATTTTTGCAGGGGGAGTTCACGATTACCTTTCCGGGATGATTTCTGTCCGGCGGAATGGCGCCAGCCTACCGGAAATAGTCGGTCAGGAATTAGGAAGCGGTATCAAACAATTCATGCGCATTTTTTCCCTTCTGCTTATGATTCTGGTCGGGGCTGTATTCGTTTCCGGCCCTGCCGGTTTGTTAGCTAACCTTACTCCATCCTACCTTAACGGCACTTTCTGGATTGTTGTCATATTTATATACTATATGCTGGCAACCCTGCTACCAATTGACAAACTAATAGGCAAGATATACCCGGTATTTGGATTTGCACTGCTTTTCATGGCAGTAGGCATACTCATAGCCATATTTGTAAATAAAGCTCCGATACCTGAGTTTACCGAAGGATTTGCCAACCAACATCCGGACAATCTGCCCATCTTCCCCATTATGTTCGTATCTATCGCATGCGGAGCCATCTCCGGTTTCCATGCCACACAATCGCCCTTAATGGCACGATGCATACAGAATGAACGTTACGGCAGACGTATTTTTTACGGAAGCATGGTGGCCGAAGGTATAGTCGCTTTAATCTGGGCAGCAGCTGCTGCCAGCTTCTGGGGTTCGATACAAGGTTTACAAGATTTTGTTGCAAGTCTGGCGCCTACAGAAAATAAAGCTGCAGTTGTAGTAGATATCATATCAAAAGAATGGCTTGGAACTGTCGGAGGAATATTGGCATTACTTGGAGTCATAGCTGCTCCCATTACTTCCGGAGACACGGCTTTACGTTCTGCGCGGTTAATCGCAGCTGACTTTCTGAAATATGACCAAAAGCCTATAAAAAAGAGGCTTGTCATATCCATACCTATTTTCATTCTAACATTTATTATATTACAAATTAACTTTGACATACTTTGGCGTTATTTCGCATGGTGTAACCAGACATTAGCAGTATTTACCTTATGGGCAATTACCGTATATCTGGCTAAAAGACAAAAACTATACTGGGTGACACTGATACCTGCACTGTTTATGACGGCCGTAAGCGTGAGCTACATCCTCATTGCACCGGAAGGATTCGGATTATCTTCCACCATATCATATTCTGCCGGTCTGGTTGTATGCCTTGCATTCACCATGATATTTTTCCTACGTAAATCTTCAAAAAATTTCACATTGAAAACAGATGATTAAAATACAATATAATTATGCAATATAAATATGATTTTCTTGTAATAGGAGGCGGTATAGCAGGCATTAGTTTCGCCTTAAAAGCTGCCCCGTATGGAAAAGTTGCCCTACTCTGTAAAACGACACTGGACGAATCAAATACTTCATTCGCACAGGGAGGAATAGCTTCCGTTACATATCAACCGGATAATTTTGAAAAGCATATAGAAGATACTTTGATAGCCGGCGACGGACATTGCAACCTGGCTGCCGTAGAAAAGGTAGTGTACGGAGCTCCGGCACAAATAGAGGAATTACTGAAATGGGGTGTTGGTTTTGACCGGGACAAAAACGGATCTTTTGACCTGCACAAAGAAGGCGGACACTCTGAATTCCGAATTCTACACCACAAAGACAATACCGGATATGAAATACAGCAAAGCCTGATAAAACAAGTTAAAAATCATCCGGAAATTGATGTATTTGAACATTTCTTCGCTATTGAGATATTAACCCAACATCATTTAGGACAGATAGTAACTCATCATACTCCGAATATAGAATGTTACGGAGCTTATGTATTAGATCAACGCACAAACCACATTCATACGTTCCTTGCCAAAACAACATTGCTGGCTACGGGGGGGATAGGACGTGTATATCTGACTTCAACCAATCCTGACATCGCCACCGGTGATGGCATAGCCATGGTACACCGTGCACGGGGTATTATTAAAGATATGGAGTTCGTACAATTCCACCCTACTGCCCTGTTCCACCCAGGCGAACGGCCTACCTTCCTCATTACGGAAGCCATTCGCGGCTATGGTGCTGTATTGCGCACCCAATCCGGAAAAGAATTTATGCATAAATACGATGAACGTGGTTCTTTAGCTCCCCGGGATATTGTGGCACGCGCCATTGACAATGAAATGAAAACGAAAGGACATGATTTCGTTTACCTGGATGTTACTCACAAAAATGCGGAAGAAACCAAACAGCATTTCCCGAATATCTACAAAAAATGCCTCGACCTGGGCATTGATATTACTAAAGATTATATACCAGTATCTCCTACGCAACACTATCTATGCGGAGGTATTGTGGTCGATTTAAATGCACGTACCAGCATACGAAGGCTCTATGCTGCAGGCGAGTGCTCCTGCACCGGTTTGCACGGAGCCAACAGGCTTGCTTCCAACTCACTGATAGAAGCTATTGTATATGCAGATGCTGCTGTAAAAGACGCTGTAAAAGAATTGCCCAACATAAAATACAATGAAAATATTCCTCTATGGGATGATGCCGGAACTTCCTTACCGGAAGAGATGGTATTAATCACCCAAAGTTTCCGGGAAGTAGAACAAATCATGAGCACTTATGTAGGCATTGTCCGTTCAAATCTACGTTTGAAAAGGGCAATGAAGCGGCTTGAAATTCTTTTTAGAGAGACAGAAAATTTATTTGAACGTTCCGTGGTGTCACGGGAGATATGTGAACTCCGCAATGTCATAAGCATTGCATACCTGATTATTAAACAGGCTTTATTACGTAAAGAAAGCCGGGGATTGCATTATACTGTAGATTACCCGAACAAAAACGAAAAATAAGATTTATTAATTACTAACATTATTTTATATGATTAAGCACATTGTATTCTGGAATCTGGCAGACGAAGCTGAAGGTAAAAATAAAAAAGAAAATGCCCTGTTCATAAAAGAAGAATTGGAAAATCTAAAGAACATTATCCCGGAACTGAAAAAAATCGAAGTTGGCATCAATCATCCGGATGCACCTCAGGACAACTATGACATTGTCTTATATTGTGAATTTGACTCCTTAAAAGACCTGGATATTTACCAGAACCATCCGGAACATAAACGTGTAGCTGGTTACATAGGAAAAGTAAGAACCTCACGGGTTGCTGTGGATTACGAAGCATAAAACATACATTGAAACACCTATACTTTTAAAAGGCTAAACTGAATTCAGTTTAGCCTTTTTCATTAATACGTCATTTTTTCAGAACATAATGCAAACATCATTTGTTATATGAATTATTACTAACACTCAAAAACAAAAAAATTATGAAAAATCTAATTTCTGGTTTAAAAGATGCCATTAAACATTGGTGGATATCATTAATTATCGGGCTTTTAGCCTTAGTTGTAGGAGTATGGTCACTCTTTACACCTCTTGAAGCGTTTGCCGCATTGACCATTTTATTTGTTGTCGCCTTTTTTATAGAAGGAATTCTGGAAATAGTCTTTGCTATCTCAAACCGTAAAATCCAATCCGGTTGGGGATGGAATTTAGTATTGGGAATCATCGACTTTATCCTTGCTATTATATTAATGGCCAATATGGCTGTAGCACCATTAGTATTAAGTTATGTCATAGCAATCTGGGTTATATTACGTTCTGTTTGGGAAATAGGAGTAGCCATTGACCTAAAAAATGTTCAGGACAGCGGATGGGGCTGGTTACTGGTATTAGGTATATTAGGTATCTTGTTAGGCATTATTATGGTGTTGCAACCTCTATTCACAATTGCTTTCTCTGCTTACTACGTTGGATTCGCACTAATTTTTTACGGTATATTCCGTATCTATCTGGGATTCCGTTTACGCAGCCTTCATAAAAACATCAAGGCATTAATAGAATAAGGTATATTCGCCGATTCATTTCCAAAAAGCAGTTCATTTTTTATTATGAACTGCTTTTTTATTTTTTTACTATAATCCCCTTTTTATGGCTTTATAATTATGTTTACATCCGGTTATAGAAGCCAACTTAAGCAAAAAATGCTTTTTTATGTGAAAAAACTTGCAAATTCCAAATCTGTTTATAATTTTGTTATTAGAAAGATGTCAACAATTCAGCTTTTATAATAAAAAAACAATTACACATTTTGTGTATATTCAAGAATATATATTACTTTCGCAATCCAATTTAAAAAGCATTATGCCAATAACAGCGCCATTAAACACTTATCTGAAAAAGTATTTTGGTTTTGATAATTTCAAAGGCAACCAGGAAGCTATCATACAAAATGTACTTGATGGAAAAGATACATTTGTTTTAATGCCCACCGGAGGAGGAAAATCACTTTGCTACCAACTTCCGTCTTTACTGATGGAAGGTACGGCTATTGTTATTTCCCCACTAATTGCATTGATGAAAAATCAGGTAGATGCTATGAGGAATTTCAGTGAAGAAGACGGAATAGCCCACTTCATGAATTCCACATTATCAAAAAATGCAATCGAAATTGTAAAGAATGATATCCTTGCCGGAAAAACCAAGTTATTGTATGTAGCCCCAGAGTCTTTAACCAAAGAAGAAACCATAGAGTTTCTCCAACAGGTTAAAATTTCATTCTATGCGATAGACGAAGCACACTGTATCTCCGAATGGGGACATGATTTCCGACCGGAGTACAGGAGAATACGCCCCATCATCAATAATATAGGAGTAGCACCTATCATAGCACTGACTGCTACCGCCACTCCTAAAGTACAGCATGATATCCAGAAGAACCTGGGCATGCTGAACACCAGCGTATTTAAATCATCTTTCAATCGGCCCAACCTATACTATGAAGTACGGCCCAAAACCAAAGATGTAGAAAAAGATATTATTAAATATATTCGTTCACAACCAGGAAAATCAGGTATCATATACTGCCTGAGCCGTAAGAAAGTGGAAGAACTGGCAGAAACTCTGCGAGTGAACGGAATCTCGGCACTACCTTACCATGCCGGCATGGACGCTGCCTTACGAAGCGAAAACCAAGACAAATTCCTTATGGAGAAAGTAGAGGTCATCGTGGCAACCATTGCTTTTGGTATGGGGATAGATAAACCCGATGTGCGTTACGTAATACACTATGATATTCCTAAAAGTCTGGAAGGATATTATCAGGAAACCGGACGTGGAGGACGTGACGGAGGCGAAGGACAATGTATTACTTTTTACTCATATAAAGATCTGGATAAATTACGGAAATTTATGCAAGGTAAGCCTGTAGCGGAACAGGAAATAGGCAACCAATTACTACTTGAGACACAAGCATACGCCGAATCTTCCGTTTGCAGGAGGAAGTTATTATTACATTATTTTGGAGAAGAATATAACGAAGAAAACTGCGGAAATTGTGACAACTGTATGAAACCACGTAAAACTGTAGAAGGACAAGAGTTGCTGACATTAGTTTTAGAAACTATTCAACAAGTAAAAGAAAAATTTAAAACAGAACACATTATTGACATCCTTAAAGGTAAAGAAACTGCTGACGTAACAACGTACCAACATGATGAACTTGAAAATTTTGCAGCAGCTTCTGATGAGGAAGAAAGTACATTACAAGCAATCATCCACCAAGCTATGATTGCCGGTTATATAACCAAAGATATTGAAACATACGGTTTGTTAAAGCTGACGCCCGCCGGAAAAAGTTATTTGAAAAAACCGAAATCATTCCCTATTGTACTGGATAATGATTTTGACGAAGAGGAAGAAGACGAAGCCAGCATACGTACAAGCGGAGGAGGTACGTGCGCTGCTGATGATGTGCTGTTCTCCATATTAAAAGATTTAAGAAAGAAACTATCCAAAAAACTGGAAGTGCCACCTTTCGTTATTTTCCAGGATCCATCACTTGAAGCCATGGCCACTACCTACCCCATCAATATGGAAGAATTGCAAAATATTCCAGGAGTGGGCGCCGGAAAAGCTAAACGTTACGGAGAAGAGTTTCTTAAAGTAATCAAGGAGCATGTCAAAGAAAATGAAATCGTAAGACCGGAAGACCTCCGGGTACGTACCGTAGCTAATAAATCAAAATTAAAAGTTGCTATTATACAAGCTATCGACAGAAAAATAGCTTTGGATGATATAGCAATCTCAAAAGGACTGGATATAAACGAATTGTTAGATGAAATAGAAGCGATAGTATATTCCGGAACAAGAATTAATATTGATTATTTCTTAAATGAAGTGATGGATCAGGATCGCATTGACGAAATCTTTGACTATTTCAGCTCTGCCGAAACAGACAAGATAGAAGATGCTTTGGACGAATTGGGAGAAGATGATTTCTCTGAAACAGAAATACGGTTAATTCGTATCAAATTCTTATCCGAAATAGGTAACTAATTTTCTTATATCGTAATATCAATAAGAATCCGGAGAGAAGTTTCTCCGGATTTTTTATTTCCTGGTCTTAGCCTACTCACCAGATATTTCTCTGGTGTATTAATATAAAAAACAAGGAGCTATCCCAATTAAGAGACAGCTCCCTGAAATACTATTATAAGTTATTTATTACAATCTTGCCTTGATAGCTTTAGTTGCTTCTTCATAACCTGGTTTTTCAAGTAAAGCAAACATATTCTTTTTATATGCTTCTACTCCCGGTTGGTCAAAAGGATTAACTCCTAAAACATAACCACTGATACCACAAGCTTTTTCAAAGAAATACAACAATTGACCTAAGTAATATTCATTCAATTTAGGCATTTCAATTTTCAGGTTAGGAACACCACCATCAATATGTGCAATCATAGTTCCCAATTCAGCCATTTTATTTACTTCGTCCACACGTTTTCCTGCCAAGAAATTCAATCCGTCCAGATTAGCCTCATCATTAGGGAAGATCTTCTTATTATTAGTTTCTTTTACAGAAATAACTGTTTCAAAAATGGTACGTTCGCCATCCTGAATCCATTGTCCCATAGAGTGAAGATCTGTAGTAAAATCTACTGATGCAGGGAAAATTCCTTTATGTTCCTTACCTTCACTTTCTCCATACAACTGTTTCCACCATTCAGAAACATAATGTAATTTAGGATGGTAATTAACCAGGATTTCTATTTTCTTTCCGCTCTTGTACAGTTCATTACGCACAGCAGCATATTGAGCAGCCATATTATTTTCGTAAGGAACATCTTTGCCGCACTGTTTTTCCATTTCAGCAGCACCGGCTACTAACTGACGGATATCAAATCCTGCCACAGCAATAGGAAGTAAACCTACCGGAGAAAGAACTGAAAAACGTCCACCGATGTTATCTTCAATAACAAAAGTTTTATAACCTTCCTGAGTAGCCAATGTACGCAATGCACCACGAGCTTTATCTGTAATACAAACAATCAACTTCTGAGCTTCTGCTTTGCCTTGTTGTTCTTCCAACTGAGTTTTCAATAAGCGGAATGCCAAAGCAGGTTCTGTTGTAGTACCTGATTTAGAAATAGAAATGATACCAAATTTTTTGTTTTTCAAAAGTTCCTGCAATTCATACAGATAATCTTCACCGATATTTTGTCCGGCATAAACAATCACTGGAGTTTTACGTTCAGTCTTCAACCAGTCAAAGCTATTTGAAAGAGCATCGTTCACAGCTTTTGCACCTAAATAGCTTCCTCCGATACCCACAACCACTACTACTTCACAATTTTCCTGCAAAAGTTTAGCTGTGTTTTCAATATCCGTAAGATGAGCGTCATCAATAGAAGACGGCAAATTCAACCAGCCCAGAAAATCACTTCCTTTTCCTGTTCCTTCATGCAACATTTTATTTGCTGCCTCAACCTGCGATTTATAATTTGCAACCGCTTCTTTTGATACAAAGCCGAAAGCTTTATCAATAGATAATTTAATAGTGTCCATTATTACTTTTAATTAAACGTTGTTATATGTAAAATCTTAAAACTCTTATCTTATAAAAGAAACGAAGTTAAACTATCAATTCGCCGGATATATCAAAAATCCTAAAAAGATTCATTTAACTTCACCATTCCTCATTTTCCTTCAGTGATTTACTTCAGTTTTTCCGACAATTTATTTATTTCCACCATCGGTGAACTACGTTCATACAAAATTTTATATACCGCATCTACAATCGGGATATTCACCTGATATTTCTCATTAATTTCATAAATGCATTTGGTCGCATAATATCCTTCTGCAATCATTTCCATTTCAATCTGGGCCGTTTTTACAGAGAAACCTTTCCCTATCATCGTTCCGAACAAACGATTTCTACTGAATTTGGAATAGGCAGTCACCAATAAATCCCCTAAATAAGCAGATTCCACGATATCACGGTGCATAGGATTGGTGGCATTACAAAAATGCTTCATTTCACGCAAGGCATTTGAAATGAGAACAGCCTGAAAGTTATCTCCGAATTTCAATCCATGGCATATACCTGCGGCAATGGAATAGATATTTTTCATGACAGAAGCATATTCTATTCCGTCAATATCGTCGCTAATAGCCGTATGGATATAATTATTGGTAAGGCGATGTCCTAAAATCCTAGCTTTCTCACGTGAGCTACAACCTATGGTAAGGTAGGACAATCTTTCCAAAGCCACCTCTTCTGCATGACATGGACCTGCCAGAACAGCGATATTATCTTTTGGCACTGCATATACCTGTTCAAAATAATCGGACATGATCATATTTTCATCCGGCACAATACCTTTGATAGCAGATACCACAAATTTATTAGTCAGGCTGCGGCGCAATTTTTTAAGATGCTGTTTTAAGAACGGCGAAGGTGTAGCAAAAATCAGTACATCAGAGGAAGCAACCAATTTATTTATGTTATTGGTAAAATTAATACGTGTGGTATCAAATTTAACTCCGGTCAGATAAGAAGGATTTTTCCCTAAACGCATAAATTCATCTATCTGGTCCTGACGGCGCATATACCAATTAATACTATCCTCATTGGAAAGGACTATCTTTGCAATAGCCGTAGCCCAGCTACCCCCTCCTATTATTGCGATTTTTCCTTCAACATTCATAGCATACATTTTTGTATAAATATAGCATAAGATTTCATTAACTAATATAATGTTTTAGTTTATTTCACATTACATTATTTAATTTATTTTTCAACATTCTGAATCCACAAAGCAACATCTTCCTTTGAAGGATTGACCAGCCCCATTTTATGCTTTTTATTCAAACCGCATATATCCTGATGAAACTTATTCGGATTCAATCCTTTCAAAGCATCTACTGTCAGTATACCTGCTTTTTGTATGACAGCCACCCACTCTTCCGGAACACCTAATGCAACAAAACGTTCTGCACTATCTTTCTTAACCGTTTTTTCCGGTTTCATCTGAGGGAAAAACAAAACTTCCTGAATGGTAGACTGTCCGGTCATCAACATAGTCAAACGGTCCATACCAATACCCATACCAGAAGTAGGAGGCATACCATACTCCAATGCACGGACAAAATCCCGGTCTATAATCATAGCCTCATCATCTCCCTTTTCACTCAGCTTCATCTGTTCTTCAAAACGCTCCAACTGGTCAATCGGGTCATTCAATTCAGAATATGCATTACACAATTCCTTACCGTTCACCATTAATTCAAAACGTTCGGTCAGATCCGGATTAGTACGATGTACTTTTGTCAGAGGAGACATTTCTTTCGGATAGTCTGTAATGAAAGTAGGTTGAATATAAGTACCTTCGCAAAATTCTCCAAAAATCTCATCAATCAGTTTTCCTTTGCCCATTGAATCATCAATTTCCATATTCAATTTCCGGCAAACTTCACGTATCTGCTCTTCATCCATGCCCGTCAGGTCATAACCCGTATGCTCTTTAATTGAATCCAGCATGGTAACGCGTTTATACGGAGCTTTAAAATCAATCATGTTGTCACCCACTTTTACCTGAGTAGTGCCATTTACATCCAAGCAGATTTTTTCAATCATTTTTTCAGTAAATTCCATCATCCAGTTATAATCTTTGTAAGCAACATATATTTCCATACAAGTAAATTCCGGATTATGCGTACGGTCCATACCTTCATTCCGGAAATTTTTACCTATTTCATATACACCTTCAAAACCGCCGACAATCAGTCTCTTCAAATACAACTCACTGGCAATACGCATGTACAGCGGAATGTTCAATGCGTTATGGTGTGTAACGAAAGGACGTGCTGCCGCCCCGCCCGCAATAGCTTGCAAGATAGGAGTTTCCACTTCCATATACCCTTTCGAGTTAAAATACTCACGCATAGAACTGTATACCTTGCTGCGTTTGATGAAAATATCTTTCACATCTTCATTCACAGCCAGGTCAACATAGCGCTGACGATAACGTTGTTCCGGATCGTCAAAAGCATCATAAGCAACCCCGTCTTTATATTTCACAACAGGAAGCGGGCGAATTGATTTACTCAACACAGTCAGTTCCTGAGCATGTATACTAATTTCACCCATCTGTGTACGGAAAACGAACCCTTTTATACCTATGTAGTCACCGATATCCAGCAAACGTTTAAACACGGTATTATACATTTCCGGCTGCTGCTCGGTATTGATATCGTCACGACTTATATAAATTTGAATACGGCCTTTAGAATCCTGCAATTCAATAAATGAGGCTTTACCCATAATACGACGGCTCATAATACGTCCGGCAACACAAACCTGCTTCCCGCTTTCCTCATCTTTAAAATCTGCTTTTATGTCAGTAGAAAATGCATTGGTTGGATACTCTGCAGCTGGATATGGATCAATACCCATGTTGCGTAATTCTGCCAGACTCTGACGTCTGATTTGTTCCTGTTCGCTTAATTCGATGCTCATAACTCTTTTATTCAAATTGGGACAAAAGTACAAAAAAAAAGATGAAATTCTAAATCCGGAGGCAGATTATCATAAGTGAATGCAAAGGTTCCTTTCTACACTTATAATACTTATAAAAAAAGTAAGTTGCATAAAAAGAATAAGTTGTTTGATTTACAAATCATTATGCGGTAATTTACCCTATAATACAAGGTTTCTACACCATCGGAAAAAACTATAAACACCACCCGTAAGCCTCCTGTCTTTAATCGTTAGAAAAAACATTCCTTTTAATTAAAAATGTTATTGTCAGTATTTGAAAGAAAAAACAAGAAGAAAGAGAACAGAGAGTTAATCCACAAAGAGCGTGGAAACACCGGATATTATCAGCAATTATTTTAAAGGAAAAATCACAGATTCAATCCGGACAAAAGTATCCTGTACAGAGACATTAAAAAGCTATGTAATCTGCCATATTTTTCGTAACTTTGCAAGTTCAAAAAAATTAAGTATTAGTATTTTATAGGAGGTATCTTGAATACAAAAAACAATATGGAAGCTCTGCGCACAAACGAACAGATAGACATTATAGGCGCCAGGGTTCACAATCTGAAAAATATAAGCGTTGAGATTCCGCGAAACGCATTAACCGTTATTACCGGATTAAGTGGAAGCGGAAAGTCATCGCTTGCTTTTGATACGATATTTGCAGAAGGACAACGCCGCTATATCGAAACTTTTTCCGCCTATGCCCGTAGTTTTCTGGGAAATCTGGAAAGACCGGATGTAGATGAAATCACAGGATTAAGCCCGGTTATCTCCATAGAGCAGAAAACCACCAATAAAAATCCACGTTCTACGGTAGGCACTACTACCGAAATATACGACTTCCTCCGTTTGCTATTTGCCCGGGCCGGCGATGCCTACTCATACGTTACTGGAGAACGTATGGTCAAATATTCAGAAGACCAGATTGTTGATCTTATCCTTGAAAGTTACGAAGGGAAAAAGACTTTTCTCCTTGCTCCCCTGATTCGTGGACGTAAAGGACATTACAAGGAACTTTTTGAGCAAATACGTAAAAAAGGGTATCTTCATGTTCGTATTGACGGTGAAATAAAAGAACTGACTCACGGTATGAAAGTAGACCGGTACAAGAACCACGACATAGAGGTGGTTATTGACAGGCTGACTGTTACCGAGAAAGACCGTAAGCGATTAAAAGACTCCATGCAAAAAGCCATGCAGCAAGGCAACGGCACTATTTTGTTATTGGAAAAAGATAAGGAAGAAGCCCGATATTTCAGTAAAAAGCTGATGTGCCCTACCAGCGGTATATCATACGATGAACCGGCACCTCATAATTTCTCATTCAACTCTCCGCACGGGGCATGCCCACGCTGCAAAGGGCTGGGTGTCGTGAACGAAATCGATATGGACAAAATCGTTCCGGACAAAAGCATGAGTATTTACCAGGGAGGTATCTCTCCATTGGGTAAATATAAAAACACAACTATATTCTGGCAAATAGAAGCCATTCTTGAAAAATACGGTTTCGACCTGAAAACACCTATCAATAAGCTGTCGGAAGAAGCCATTGAGGATATTATGAATGGGACGGACGAACGCCTTAATATCAAAAACCAGTCCCTGGGCAATTCCAACTATTTTTTAAGTTATGACGGTATTCTAAAATACATAGAATTGCAACAGGAAAATTCTGCTTCTGCCACAGAACGTAAATGGGCCAATCAATATTCCAAGGCAATAATATGTCCGGAATGTCACGGTGCCCGGCTGAAAAAAGAGGCTTTATATTTCCGCATACACGATAAAAACATAGCTGAATTATCGTCTATGGACATTGATCAGTTAGCCGGGTGGTTAAGCGATGTAGATCAGTATTTATCAGAAAAGCAAAAGGCTATCGCTACCGAGATACTAAAAGAAATACGTAGCCGGCTTCAATTTTTACTGGACGTGGGTCTGAACTACCTGTCACTCAACCGCAGCTCTCAATCACTTTCCGGAGGGGAAAGTCAGCGTATACGGTTAGCAACACAAATCGGGTCACAACTTGTCAATGTATTATACATCCTTGACGAACCGAGCATCGGGCTGCACCAACGGGACAACCAACGGTTGATACATTCTTTAAAGCAACTACGCGATACGGGCAACTCTGTTATTGTGGTGGAACATGATAAGGACATGATGATGGCGGCAGACTATGTGGTAGACTTAGGTCCTCGCGCCGGCAGATTAGGTGGAGAAGTGGTCTTTGCAGGAACTCCGCAGGCCATGTTGCAGGCCGCAACCCTGACATCTGAATATCTTAACGGACAGCAGCAAATCAAAGTCCGGGAGCAGGTACGCCCCGGTAATGGCAAAACACTGACCATAAAAGGAGCTACCGGTAACAACCTGAAAAACGTATCTGTAACTTTCCCTTTAGGAAAAATGATTTGTGTCACTGGAGTATCGGGTAGCGGGAAATCCACATTAATCAACGAAACCCTTCAACCCATCTTAAGCCAGCATTTTTACCGTTCGCTAAAAGATCCGCTGCCCTACAAGAGCATAGAGGGTCTTGATAATATAGATAAGGTTGTAGAAGTAGATCAATCGCCTATCGGGCGCACGCCACGGTCAAACCCTGCCACCTATACCGGAGTGTTTTCAGATATACGCAATTTATTTGCCACCTTGCCGGAATCAAAGATAAGGGGATATAAACCCGGCCGATTTTCATTCAATACCGCCGGAGGACGTTGTGAGGTATGTGGAGGAAACGGTTATAAAACAATTGAAATGAATTTTCTTCCGGATGTGTACGTCCCTTGTGAAGCCTGCCAGGGCAAAAGATACAACCGGGAAACGCTTGAAGTACGTTTCAAAGGAAAGTCTATTGCCGATGTTCTAAACATGACGATCAATCAGGCTGTTGAGTTTTTTGAGAACCAACCCATTTTATTAAACAAAATCAAAACCTTGCAGGACGTAGGTCTGGGATACATAAAATTGGGGCAATCAAGCACCACCTTATCCGGAGGAGAAAGCCAGCGTATAAAGCTGGCGACTGAACTATCCAAACGGGATACAGGCAAAACATTATATATACTGGACGAGCCTACTACCGGATTACATTTTGAAGATATCCGGGTATTATTAGGAGTGCTGAACCGATTGGTTGACAAGGGCAACACGGTTATCATCATTGAACATAATATGGACGTCATCAAGGCTGCCGACTATATCATAGATATAGGCCCGGAAGGAGGACAAGGCGGAGGACAAATCATCTGTACGGGAACTCCACAGGAGGTAGCCCGCCATCCGGAAAGTGAAACAGGAAAGTATCTAAAGCTCGAATTAGAACAAGAGTATAAATAATTTATAAAATCTTTCTATTTAATGAAGCCATCTCAAAACATTCTTTTAATTTTGTTTTGCTTCATTATAAATAATTAAACACGCTTTTTAATGCAATAATGCCGCTTATTCTGCGTTTTTGTATGATAATTACAGTTCAAAAAACAAGGTAAAAACCACAATTTTAAAATATGCAGTTTAAATCACTTGAAAAATATATTTTAATTTTACTTTTTATACCCTTATCTGTTTCCCCTCTCAAAAGTCAGGGTAATCTTCCTTATGTAGATGACCGTGTGATCCACTTCGGTTTCCTACTGGGAACCAACCTGATGGATTTCGGTATGCAATTAAGCAATATGGAAATAGACGGAAAGGTTTACCAGGCACAAGTTTCAAACCTAACTCCCGGATTTTGCGCAGGTATTATTTCCGATCTGAGACTGAACAGATATTTCAACCTAAGGTTTACCCCCACAATCTATTTTGCAGAAAGACACATATCCTATCAGGCCATAGGTGACACGAAAATAGAAACGGAAAGCGTTTTTTCCATTCCAATGGCTTTTCCGTTTTATATAAAATACAGCTCCGAAAGAGTAAAAAATTTCCGTCCATACCTGCTGGCTGGTGGAGGTGCTTACATAGACCTCGGGCGTGACCAGGAAAAGAATGTACTCTTAAAACCTTTTGACGGATATATTGAGTTCGGAGTAGGCTGTGACATTTATTTCCCGTTTTTTAAATTTGCTCCGGAATTGAAATTTGCA
Source organism: Bacteroidota bacterium (assembly GCA_023391625.1). Taxonomy (GTDB): domain Bacteria; phylum Bacteroidota; class Bacteroidia; order Bacteroidales; family Paludibacteraceae; genus QVMH01. The sequence goes on from JAEWAN010000034.1 coordinate 391,856, forward strand.
TTAGGTTTTAATGATATGCTCGTACCTATGGCAGACCGTGGACAGGGTTTTATTGATCCTAAATTCACCAATTCCATATCCAAGCTTACCACACGATGGCTCACCCTGTCATTCAACTTTGAATAACAAACTATTCATTATAAAAAAGCAAGCGGGCAATAGAAAAACTACTGCCCGCTTGCTTTTTTATTACGTTATTCATCAATCTTCATCATTATATATGCCTATGGATTTTCCATACTCATATTCACCATCCAAGATAAAACGAACTTCATCCTCCGTTATATTGATTTTATCTTTTTTGGCCGCCTTCAGAATATATTCATACATTTCTTCCTCGTCAATATTGGCTTCCTCTGCCGAATCTTCTTCAATGTATCCTTTTTCATCATAAAAATCATAGATCACATCCAGGATATAATCCACTTCATCTTCCTGAATTTTTTCACGCATTTCAGAAGGTAAATATTTAAGAATAAAAGCTACCGCTTCATCCTCATCATAAACTAATAAATCGTCTTCCTTTTTCATATAATTCTGTTTTAATAAAACGTCTAAATTAAACACACATTCCTTAGAGGAACATCCAAAGATAAAAGTTATTTTCTATTCCTCAACCGATTCCGAAATTATTTTTTCCAGGTCTTCATCCAGTTGATGCAACTTCTTTTTACAATAGGCCATCAATTCCGAAGCCCGCTTCACCTTTCCTGTTATTTCATCCATATCCACATTCTCGCTTTCCTCCAAAGAAAGCAGGATATTTTCCAATTCCTCTACTGCCTGAGTATATGATTTTATTTTTGTCATTCTTTTACTAGTTATCTGATAAACCGTTTATTATACTTATTCTACAACTCTTTTTATTCATCAGAAAAATGTACAAGCACATGTCTGTATGAATTAAATATTTTTGATTTTGAAACATAGCCAATATAATGTTTCTGGTCATCTACTACAGGTAGGTTCCATGCCCCGGTATCCTCAAAAATATCCATTACCTTTTCCATAGGCAAGTTCTGATTAATGGTAGCCGGTGGCGAAATCATTAACTGCCTCACCGTAAAACGATTATACAATTCAGGACGGAACATAATATTACGCACTTCATCCAGCAGTACAACTCCTAACAAAACCCTGGAGTCAGGATCGACCACTGGAAATATATTCCGGTTCGAATGGGAAATAATCTTAACCAATCCCCCTAAGGTCATATTAGGCGATAGCTGTGTCAAATCTGTTTCAATCACATTCTCCATTTTCAGTAAAGTCAAAACAGCTTTGTCTTTATGATGCGTCAATAACTCTCCCTTCTGGGCCAACCGCATAGCATACAAACTGTGAGGTTCAAACAACATGATTGTAATATATGACACTACCGAAACAATCATCAACGTCATAAATAAATTATATCCTCCCGTAAGCTCTGCAATCAGGAATATTCCGGTCAGCGGGGCATGCATAACACCGGACATCAATCCGGACATTCCAGCCAATGCGAAATTAGCTTCCGGAACAACAGCTCCAACAAGATTCAAAATACGGGCCACAATAATCCCCGTAAAGCAACCGACAAACAAAGAAGGAGCAAAGATACCTCCCACCCCTCCTGCTCCATTGGTAGCAGCAGAAGCAAAAATCTTAAACAATACGATCAATATAAGGTAGGATGTAACAACCCACCCTAAGCTTGAATAATCGGCAAAGATACTGTGTTGTATCAAACTGGAAGTATTACCGTCTAACAACGATTCTATGGAGTCATAACCTTCACCATACAAAGGAGGAAAAATAAACAACAGCAAGCTCAAAATAGCTCCGCCAACAGCCAGCTTAGCCCACGGATTTTTTATACTTCTAAAAATGCCTTCCAACCAATTCATCCCCCGTGTAAAGTACAATGAAACCAACCCGCAAACAATGCCGAGAAGAATTAAAAAAGGAATACGTTCTATTGCAAACGGTTCATAATCTGCCAGATGAAACAGGAAAGCATTCCCTGCAAAAATATAAGACAATGAAGTGGCTGTTACGGACGATATCAACAAGGGAACGACCGATGTCATCGTCATGTCTATCATGAGCACTTCCAGCGTAAACACAAGCCCTGCGATAGGAGCTTTAAAAATACCGCCGATAGCGCCTGCCGCACCACATCCCACAAGCAACATCAATGTCTTCTGGTCCATTTTGAAAAACTTACCCAGGTTCGACCCTATCGCAGAACCCGTCAGCACAATAGGGGCTTCCGCTCCGACTGATCCCCCAAATCCGATTGTGATGGAACTACCGACCAATGAAGTCCAGACATTATGTAATTTAAGAATACTTTTTCGTTGGGAAATGGCATACAATATACGTGTGATACCATGGCTTATGTTATCCTTAACAATATAACGCACAAACATAGAAGTGATGGCAATCCCTACGATAGGAAACACCAGATACCAGTAATTTACATCCCCGGAATTATTAAAAGTATTCGTAAGGAATTGCTGGATCAAATGGATAACAGTTTTAAGAATATAAGCTGCCACTGAGGACAAAATCCCCACGACGAAGCTTAACATGATGATAAAATGGCGTTGCTGAATATGCGCTTCACGCCAGGCTATCATTTTTAAATACCAGTTTTGTCTATGCATGATTCTATATATAAACGTAAAGATACAGAATAATGTGTTTCATTCAGGTAATTAGATTTTTCGGGAAAAATGTTTATTTCATCAGGAATGCAATTACATTCCTTTCCCTTTAAAAATCACTTCTATTGTATACAAAAGTATTTTCACATCTGTAGTCAATGACATATTTTCCATATAAATAATATCATAATTCAGACGTTCCACCATCTTATCCAAGGTATCTGTATATCCCACGCGAATAGGCCCCCATGAAGTAAGTCCCGGGCGTATTTTATATATCAAACAATAATATGGTGCTCTCTCTGTAATTTGTTTAATATAATATTCCCTTTCCGGACGAGGCCCAACCAGACTCATTTCTCCTTTCAGTACATTCCAGAATTGAGGCAATTCGTCCAACCTGTACTTACGAAGCACCCTTCCCACAGACGTTATACGGCTGTCATTCGGATTACTCAACTGTGGTACTCCCTTTTCTGCATCTACGTACATAGTACGGAATTTCAAGATATTAAAAGGACGCCCATAACGGCCTATACGCTCCTGCCGGAAAAACACTGTTCCCCGGGAGTTTATCTTTATACAAACAGCCAAAAACAAAAATAGCGGCAACAGCAATAATAAAGAAACTGCCGAAAGCAAGATGTCAAAAAAGCGCTTTACACAAGCTTCCCAATCACGCATAGGAAATTCGCTGATATTAATCATCGGAGTTGTTCTCAACTCATTAGTCTTAACCCCTCCTATCAATATCTCATAAATGCCCGGTGTAAAACGTACATTTACGTGATAAGAATACAATGCATTAATCAGTGAAAACAGCTTTTTCTCATCATTATCATCCAGAGCTATTATAATTTCATCTATATGATTCTTTCTTATTACCGCTTCCAACTGTGCTACCGTACCTAAAACCGTATCTGAAGAATTGGCATGTTTATTTTCTGATATATAACCAATTAATATATTTCGCTTCAACTCTTTCTTTAAATCTTCCGCCACCTTACGAGCATTATCTCCCGTTCCAATTATAGCCGTCCGGACAGCCCAATGTCCGGATTTATACTTACTCTTTACAACAAGACATATAACTGCACGGAATATAAAAGTGATTACAAATAAAATTCCGAACAAAACCAGTAAAGAATAATAATAAAAATGATAGGATACTACTATATCATCCAGCAAAAGAGCAAAAAATATGGCTATAGAGATAATCAGGGATGCAACAAAGGTCGTTGAAAAGATTTTCAACAGCTTATGATTTTGAGGATTTAAATAAATACCGGAAAGATAATGTATAAACAAGCAACAAAACGGGAAAACCAACAAACTGGAATAAAAATTATAATTGGGAACAAATACATATACCCCATCAAAGAAACTGGCATCATTAACCATTTTTCTGAAATACATGAATATTACCCACGTTATCAATGCCGCAAGCACATCAAAGGCCATGTATACCGATCTCAATCGCTTTTTATTCATGTCATTTATTCCTTCTATTTTCTCAATATATGGAATACGTTACCAGCCTCCAGCTTAATGATAGAAGAAGGAGCAGGAAGGGTTAACTCGTCCTGCCTGTATTGAACAATATAATCGACACTGTTTTTTATTTCCTCACTGATCTGGGAAAAATTCTGAGGAGTAGGCTCACCGCTGATATTGGCAGAAGATGAAACAATAGGCTTCCGGAAACGTTCACAAAGTTTCTTCGAAAAAGTTTCATTTGTCACTCTGATACCGATAGAGCCATCAGAAGCTATAAGATTTTCAGCTAAATTTTTTCCCTGAGGATAAATAATGGTAATGGGTTTCTCACTAAGTTCAATCAAATCCCAGGCCATATCAGGAATTTCTTCCACATAAGCCTGCAGTTTGGCCGTACTATCCAGCAAAACAAGCATGGACTTGGTGTCCATACGCCTTTTTATTTCATAAACCCGTTTCACCGCTTCCGGATTCGTAGCATCACAACCTATTCCCCACACCGTATCCGTAGGATACAATATCACTCCTCCTGACTGCAATACCTCAACCGTGTGTTTTAATTCTGCGTTGATATCCATATTTACACCCATTATAAACTCCTAAAAACAGGGAATATTATTCTCTTTATAAAAATGCAAATATAGCGAAAAATAAGTAAGGATTTATTTAAAACATTTAGTATATTTTCAGTACAAGGTATTTTGCCTGAATGACAGTTCTTTTGGTCTTTGAAAGAACCAAGAAAGAGCTGCGAACAACAAATATACAAGTCCTATTGCAACTTTCTTTTCTTTAATGGCAGTTTAGGGAACAACTTCCGGAAACGGACAAGATAGGTAGTTATATTTCCACCGGCTATAATAAAAGTTACAGCCAGAATTATCATCGTGATACCGCATCCCAACCGCAAAGTCAATGACTCACCAAATACCATAACCCCGAAGAAAACCGCTGTCAACGGCTCCAAAGCTCCTAAAATGGCCGTTGGCGTAGAACCGATGTATTGAATGGCCTGTGTGGTACAAAGAAAAGACATAGCAGTAGGAAACACTGCCAGGGCTATCAGGTTACCCCATAAATACCATGTATCAACAACATGAAGGCTTTTCCCGAAATCCACACGGACTAAAAACAGAGTCAATCCGAAAAGCAAGATATAAAAAGTCAATTTAAGAGTAGCCACATTTTTCAAAACCGACTGATTCACACCGACAATGTATATGGCATAAGAAAGAGCAGATACAAGCACCAAAAGAATACCCGTCATACTAAGTGTTGTTCCGTCACTACCTTTATAAAGCAGCCCAATGCCCCCCAATGCCAGTAAGATACACAAAACCGTTTGCAGTGTCAATTTCTCTTTAAAAACCACAGCCATAATCAATGCAACGATGATCGGATAAACAAACAGCAAGGTTGAGGCAATGCCCGCCTCCATATAATTATAACTCAAAAATAAAGTCAGAGAAGAAAGTGAAACAAGCAATCCCATAATCATCAAAGGAAATACCTCTTTCCGCTGCAATTTAAAATTCCGCCCCCTCGCCTTCAGCATAATGCCTAACACCGGTATCGCAAACAAATACCTGAAAAAAAGGACTGAATCCGGATCCATTCCCGCTTTATACAGCGGAAGGGCAAACAAAGGGTTCATACCATAAGTAGCAGCAGCCAGAGCCCCTAAAATATATCCTTTTACCTTTACATTCATAACCTCTGAATTTTGGAGTCAAAAGTAATATTTTTTACGCATTTTCATTTCTATCCAATCTTAAATCATAAACAGATGATAAGTTATACAACGAAGATAGCCCAGGAGTTTGCTACTAATCACAAAAAAACTATCTTTGCAATATCGTTGCAGCAATGCAAATACGGTAAAAATGGATGGTATGCTTGATCTTATCTTTAAAGGAATAATTATCGGACTCTGTATATCCGTACCGTTAGGACCTATCGGGATGCTTTGTGTACAGCGTACCCTCACTCGTGGCCGTAAATACGGTATAGCTACCGGCTTAGGGGCTACTACTTCTGATTTAGTATATACACTAATCACTTTATTTTTTCTGCGTTTTGTAATAGGATTCATTGAGGAACACCAGTTCATTTTCCAATTAGTAGGAGCTATCATCGTTATCATATTCGGTTATTTTATTTTTAAAAGCCGCCCGTCAACACAACCGCAACCGGACGACCGCTCCAAACACAGTGTAATAAGCGACTTTTTCTCTGCTTTTGGTCTCACGTTTTCCAATCCTCTGATTATTTTTATCCTGATGGCTTTATTTGCACGGTTTGACTTTATTGCAGACAAAAGCCCGGCAAGCATTTACCTGATAGGAATCGGTTCTATATTAGTAGGAGCTTTTCTCTGGTGGTGTCTGCTTACATACCTTGTCAGCCACTTCACCGAAAAGCTGAGCATGAGAGGTTTGAGGTTAATCAACATTATTATGGGAAGTCTTATTATGGTAAGCGGATGCGCCGGATTCATTATGACTTTATTCAAATAGAAAGAAGTGGCCTTTCACACACCACCCCTCCCCATAATCATTTCAAATCTTTCACCCCGGTCTCCCTCCCTTTCCCTTACACAAATCAAAAATCCGGAAAGCAAAACTGTTTTCAGGCAAATGGAAATATCTGTTTTTATACACTTCTTATTTTTTGCTATTTATACCGGAATTATTCCTTATTCAAATAAGGTTTATTTATCTTTGTGATTGAATTAATAATTATATATAAATGAATACTCCCAACATAAAGAAACTCTATTTCAAGGACACCTCATTTGCTAACCTGATGATGCACCGTATTTACAATGTACTTTTGTATGCCAGTAAGTATGATGCATTCACCCTGGAAGAAGACGGGCGTATAGACGAACAGATATTCAAAGAATATACTGCTCTTAATCTAAGATACGCTCCCCGTTTCACCCTGGTTTCAACTGAAGAAGAAGCGAATGAACAATTAAGAGAACATTCATTTGAATTAATCATATCCATGCCCAGCGGCGATAGTATCAATCCTTTTGAATGGGCTAAGAAAGTAAAGCAAACCCATCCGGATATTCCTATCGTTGTACTGACTCCGTTTTCCAAATCGGTATCACGGCGTATAGCCAATGAAGACCTCAGTGCGATTGATTATGTTTTCAGTTGGTTGGGCAATTCCGACATATTATTGGCCATCATCAAATTGCTGGAAGATAAAATGAACGTGAAAGAAGACGTAAAGTCTGTTGGAGTACAGGTGATCATGGTAGTGGAAGACTCTATTCACTTCTACTCCTCCCTGATTCCCCGTCTTTACAAATATGTGTTCAAACAATCGCGCTCATTTATGACCGAAGCACTGAACGACCACGAACAAATGCTGCGAATGAGGGGAAGACCTAAAATATTATTAGCCCGTTCGTATGAAGAGGCTATGTCTTTATATGCTGAATATAAAAACAATATGCTTGGTATCGTAACTGATGTCAGTTTTCCACGCTGCGGAGAAAAAGATAAAACCGCCGGAATCAAATTGGCCTCCGAAATACGTAATAACGACAAATATATTCCTATTATCATTCAGTCCACTGAAGAAGAAAACCGCCCTGCAGCCGAAAAACTGCGCGCGGCCTTTATCAGTAAAACGTCAAAAAATATTCACAATGAGATAAGGGAAAAGATAAGCCAGAATTTCGGTTTCGGAGATTTTGTTTTTGTCAACCCGAAAACCAAGCAACCGGAAGTTGTCATTCACAATTTACGGGGGTTAATGGAAAACCTGTATAAAATCAGTGACGAAAGTTTACTTTACCACGTTTCAAGAAATGATATATCCCGATGGTTATACTCACGCGCCATGTTTCCGTTAGCTGAATTTCTGAAAAGAATGACCATCGACGAGAATGAAAATGTGGACATGAACAAAGTTCGTGAAACCATCATGGACGCCATTGTTCAATACAGGAAGATTAAAAACAGGGGCGTAGTAGCTGTATTCCAGCGCGACCGCTTTGACCGTTACTCCAACTTTGCCCGCATTGGCGACGGTTCTTTGGGAGGTAAAGGACGTGGTCTGGCATTTATTGACGCCATGTTGAAACGGAATGAAGATAAATTTGAACCTTACGAAAAAGCACAGGTTACCATTCCTAAAACAGTGGTACTATGTACCGACAACTTTACGGAATTCATGGAAATGAATGGCCTGTACCCTATCGCTCTTTCTGATATTCCGGACGAGGAAATATTAAATCATTTTCTCAAAGCACGTTTGCCTAAAAACCTTATTGCCGATTTATTCACGTTCCTCGGAGCGATAAAAGCACCGATAGCAGTACGTTCGTCCAGTTTGCTTGAAGACTCCCATTACCAGCCGTTTGCCGGTATATACTCCACTTATATGGTTCCTTACAACCCTACAAGCCGGACGCATACCCTTATGATGGTTGCTGAGGCAATTAAGGCTGTATATGCCTCTGTTTATTATAAAGACAGTAAAGCGTATATGACAGCAACCCAGAATGTCATAGATGAGGAAAAAATGGCCATTGTATTGCAGGAAATCTGTGGAAACGCATACGGTAACCGCTTTTATCCTTCTTTTTCCGGAGTAGCCCGCTCACTCAACTATTATCCTATTGGAGCAGAAACCCCGGAAGACGGAATCGCCAATATTGCGATGGGACTGGGTAAATACATTGTAGATGGAGGTACGACCTTGCGTTTTTCACCTGCACATCCTCACAATATACTGCAAACCAGTACCCTGGATTTGGCATTGCGTGAAACACAAACTTATTTCAACGCGCTGGACTTAACCCAGAAAAATTTTATACCACAAGTAGATGATGGATTCAATCTTTTGAAAATAAGTGTGCAGGATGCTATGCAGGACGGTACACTGCGTTATATAGCCTCTACCTTTAATGTTCAGGATCAGGTTATATATGATGGACTATATGATGAAGGAAGAAAGATCATCACATTTGCCAATGTTCTGCAACACAATGTATTTCCACTGGCTGAAATTCTGAAAGAAATATTGCAAATATCACAAAAAGAAATGGGACGTCCTATTGAAATAGAATTTGCAGTCAATCTGGATTATTCTCCTCTGCAACAACATACGTTCTATTTGCTGCAAATACGTCCGATCGTTGACAGCAAAGAAAATATAACTGAAGATATAGGAGCTATTCCAGAAGAAGATACGATTATATCCTGTAACAGCGCTTTGGGACATGGAATATCCAATGATGTGTACGACGTGGTATATGTGAAGCCGGAAGCGTTCAATGCCTCCAAGAATCAACTGATCATGTATGACATTGAAAAAACAAACAAGAAACTGGTAGCAGAAAACCGCCATTACGTGCTGGTAGGCCCGGGACGTTGGGGTTCCAGTGATGTATGGCTTGGTATTCCGGTAAAATGGCCTCACATAAGTAATGCCAGGGTCATTGTAGAATCCGGATTATCCAATTACCGGATAGATCCAAGTCAAGGTACACACTTTTTCCAGAACCTTACTTCATTTGGAGTATCTTACTTCACCATCAATCCTTTTATGAATGACGGCAGCTTTGACACCGAGTTCCTAAACTCACAGCCGGCCATTTATGAATCCGAATACATTCGCCATGTCCGTTTTGAAAAACCATTGATTATCAAAGTGGACGGACGTAAAAACAAAGGTGTGGTTATGAAACCCGGATACTAAAAATAACCTTACAGCACTTGAATCCAAATAATTAATTCAAATGCTGTAAAGTTTCTAAAAGATTAATATTACCCTGCCCTTTTGCCGATTCAATGCTTTTTACATACATTTGTCACACAAAATCATTTTTTATGTGTGGCATATACAGAATGTAATTTCTTCTATTAACTAAGAGTTTCATTTTTTTGATAAGCTCCTTAGTGTGGTCTGTACTTTTCTTCTTCATCAGTACAACTTGTGTGTATATTTTATTTTTTATCAAACCTTTCTACTTTCATTTCTGTTAATGAAAGCACAACAACATATCTCAATGAAAAACTGGAAAAAAACATTTGCCATTATATGGACGGGACAATTCTTATCCATCCTAAGCAGTACCATTGTCAATTTTGCTATCATTCTGTGGATGAGCGTTGAAACCAGATCTCCGGAAATCCTGGCATGGGGAACTGTTGCCGCATTGCTGCCACAAGCTTTATTAGGACCTGTAAGCGGAGTTTTTATAGATCGTTGGGACAGAAAGAAGGTAATGATGCTGGCAGACAGCTTCATTGCCCTGTGTACATTGATATTAGCAATATTATTCTGGCTAGACATAGCACATATATGGCATATATACACCTTATTGGCATTACGTTCAGTAGGTTCCTCTTTCCATATGCCTGCCATGCAAGCCTCCGTCCCACTCATTGCGCCAACAGAAGAATTAAGCCGGATTGCAGGTATTAACCAGCTAATCAATTCATTTGCCAACATAGCAGGCCCGGCGTTGAGCGTTTTACTCATCACCTGGTGGGATATGGAATATGTATTGATGATTGATGTTGCCGGAGCAATGTTTGCAGTCACGTCCTTACTATTTGTCCGCATACCCAATCCTCCGGCAAGTTCCCAGCCCAAACATGTTTTAAGGGAAATGAAAGAAGGAGGAATGGTTATTCTGAACAACAAAGGGTTAAGCTGGATATTCCTGTTCTCCATCCTGGCCACCTTTTTTATCATGCCCGTAAGTATGCTTTTCCCTCTAATGACACTGGAACATTTTAATGGAACTGAATTTCAGATGGCCGTTATTGAAATATGCTGGAGTGTAGGAGCACTTTCCGGCGGGGCTGTTATGGGAGTCAGGATATACCATATAAACAAAACAGGACTGGTAAACTTCATGTATATACTGGTTGGACTCACTTTTATGTTATCCGGAGTATTATCGCCAAACGGTTACATCGCTTTTGCCATATTAACCGCTATAGGAGGTGTGGCAGGAGCTATATACAATGCTTCATTCACAGCCATAGTACAAACTAACGTTGAGCCTGGTGCTTTAGGACGGGTATTCTCCCTGTTTTTTACAACCAGCCTCATACCTTCTATGATTGGAGTAATAGGAGTAGGACTTTATGCAGAACACATAGGCTTAACAAGTTCCTTTATAGTAAGCGGAGTATTTTTAATCATTATCGGTATAATCGCATTCAAATTTCCTTCAGCCATGAAAATAGGACAAGGGAGATAAATATAAATCATTATCTTTGCAGACAAAGAGCAGAGTTCCAATGAAATCCAGCTATGGCAAACATCCTTCTGCAATGAAGGATAAATATGACAAAATTCCATTAGAAAATTCAGATATATTTCTAATAAGACGACTGGATGTACCAGACTATAAAACCGGGCATCCTTCTGCCGTTATACATAACACAATCCATAGTTTTATTTATATTACTCAGGGGGAAATACTTATATCTATCGGCAAAGAGTCTTATCTGCTAAAATCAAACGAATGTGCGGTAATTCCGGCCGGTCAGTATTTTTCAATCCGTTATTATAATGACTGTAAGGGTTTTATGGGAGGGTTTCATACTGACTTCTTGCAAGGAAACAATATCCTGTCTTCTTATAGTTTTCTACATAAATTCGGCAATCATAAAGTATGGCTGGATCATGAGCACGCTAACTATGTATCTTTTTTATTTGAAAGACTTTACGCTGAGAACGAAAAAGATAAAAACAAGAATATCCTGGCCAGTTATCTGACTTCTTTACTTGCTGAAATTGATGACGCATATAAAAAAACAAATAGCGAATCAACCAAAATCAGCATAGAAAACAAATTATGCAACGATTTTATTGAAGCCGTATTCAAAAAACCGGATCAACGGTTTTCTATCCTGCACTATGCCACGCGACTGAATGTCGCCCAATCACATTTACATAAAATCGTAAAACAATACACAGGGAAAACTCCTCTCACGTGGATTAACGAAGCTATCATACTTGAGGCTAAAACCATGTTAATACACACGGATATGCCCATCAGTGAAGTGGCTTCCAAACTTGGGATATTTGATCCCAGCTACTTTGCACGCCTTTTCAAAAAACACACGGGCATCACCCCCATTGCTTTCCGGAAAAGAATAAAATATCCTCAAAAAAGCTAATATTGTCCTATTTTTAAGTTGATTTCGCCACTTACCTTTGCGACTTGAAAATCGTAATGCAACATGAGACTTATCCTGGCAATCTTCCTTTTTTGTTATTTGACTATATCTGCTTCCGACACCATATACACATTACCTCAAATAGACATTACCGCTTCCGTAAAACAACAAAAAGACACTGCATACCGAGCTGCAGCAACAAGCACCTTTTTACTAAACCAACTTGACAACAGCACTATTAACAACCCCAAAGACCTGTCTCTTATCACCCCCAATTTACATATGCCGGATTATGGTTCTAAAATGACCGGCTCTATTTATGTACGTGGGCTGGGATCGCGTATGGAACACCCGTCTATGGGATTGTACCTGGACAATATTCCGATTCTGAATAAGAATAATTATGATTTCGATTTTTTTGATATTCGTCGCATTGATATACTTAGAGGACCGCAAAGCACTTTATTCGGGCGAAACTCCATAGGAGGAGTTATGGACATACACACACTTTCTCCCATGGTCTATGAAGGCATAAGAAGCAGCATTGGTTATGCCAATGCCAATACCCTGAACTTCCGGCTGTCCGTTTACCAGCATCCTCACAAAAATTTTGCATATTCCATCGCAATGACCCACAACCAAAGTGATGGATTTTATAAAAATGAATACACCAATGAGTATTGCGACTGGTATATAAACAACGGGGGACGTTTACGACTTCAATGGAATTTGACAGAACAATGGTCGATAGACAATGTACTGACTATGCATCAAACCAAACAAGGAGGATTTGCTTATGCTTTGTTAGACGAAAACACAAACAATCTGCTTCCTATTAATTACAATGATCTGTGCTCCTACGACCGGTTCAGCATTATAAACGGTACAACCATACAATACAGAAACCAAAAGATATTGTTCTCCAGCACTACCAGCTTTCAGCATTTGAATGACAAAATGGTGCTTGATCAGGACTTCACGCCTGAATCTATGTTTACCTTAAGCCAGCACCAAAAGGAAAATGCTGTTACACAGGAGTTCATTTTGAAAGAAAGACGTCCCTCCAGAAAATGGCAATGGCTTTTCGGAGCTTTTGGATTCTGGAAACATACAGATATGAATGCCCCTGTTTTATTTAAAGAAGATGGTATTAACGAACTGATTCTGGCAAATGCAAATCAAGGGATACATACCGTTTTCCCTGAGGCTGATTTACTGATACAGGAAAAAGAATTCCCGATTGAAAGTAAGTTCAAATTACCGGCCTGGGGAACTTCTTTATTCCACCAGTCTGCTTTCTACGTGGGAAAATGGGTATTTACGGCTGGACTGCGGCTGGACTACGAGCAAAGCAGCATAAAGTACAGAAACTCCTCCGACCTGCATTACCGCTTTAGCCTGACAATGCCTCAGTACAAATTACTGTCCGTCACTATGCATGGAAATGAGAAAATGCAGTTTTTTGAAGTAATGCCGCGGTTCTCCGCCTTATATAATACCGGTAACGGCAATATATATGCCACCATAGCACGAGGATATAAAGCCGGAGGATTTAATACCCAAATCTTTTCGGACATTCTTCAGAATAAGATGATGAATGATATGATGTCTGAGATAGGAATCTATTTTGACGACACATCCTCCGCTTATGATGTAGCTTCAGCCATATCATATAAACCGGAATACAGTATGAATTATGAATTAGGCACACGCCAGGACTTTTTGCAGAACCGTTTACATATAGACATAGCCTTGTTTTATATCCATTGCCGCAACCAGCAGCTAACCGTATTTCCTCCGGGAAAAAGTACCGGAAGGTTAATGTCCAATGCCGGGCAGACACGCAGTTATGGAATAGAAACATCGGTATTCTATACTTTCCAGAACCTGAACTTAAGCGGGACATACGGTTATACCGATGCCCGGTTTGTATCCTATAATAATGGTTCTTCCGATTATAAAGGCAATTATGTGCCTTACGTACCTCAAAACACTATTTATCTGAAAGGAGAATATAACTTTAACTTAAACAGCCATTATATAGACAGGATACAGTTGGGCATTGACTGGCGTGGAACAGGAACAATTTATTGGAATGAAGAGAACTCATTGTGTCAACCTTTATATGGGCAATTAGGAGCTTCGGTCAGCCTGAAAAAAGGAGGCTTATCATGTACGGTATGGGGAAAAAACCTGACAAATACAAAATACAACACTTTTTATTTTAAATCGATGGGCAACTCTTTTGTCCAACACGGCAAGCCCATTCAAATAGGAATTACACTCAATTTATCCATATAACTAAAACGAAAGATGAAGATTAAAACAATTCAGATGGCAGCCATAATGTTATTTACAATAGCATTATGCTCCTGTAGTAACCAAGGTAAAGATGTTGATAATCCGGAAATAGACATTACGGACAATACTTACATCGGTAAGTTAACCGTAGATCAAAATGACGGAAGTTTTTACATACAGGAAAAAGTTTCTATACAGGTTCAGAAAGACGATGACAACAGCTTGAAACTAATTATGCATAAAGTCAAGTTCTCAGAAAAGATGCCGATTTCACTGAACATGACAATTCCGGGGGTAAGTCAAACCGAAATATCTGATTACATATCCATTCAAGGAGAAAACATCATACCTATTGCAATGGGAGGAGCTTTCCCTAAATACACAATAAAAAATATGACTGGAAAAATTACCCGAACAGAAATAAATTTCTCATTGATATGCGGAGATTATCCACTTAGCTTCTCCGGCGTGGTATTAGAATCCGGAAATTAAAAGCATACATAGAATTTTCCTCTAATGATTCAACAGTAAAGGGATTGACCAACATTTTAGTCAATCCCTTTACTGTTTTTTTGCAAAATTTTTCTCTATATTAATTCCGATATACAGCTTCCGGAATTATTCTAATTTTAAAGTTAGTTCTCCCTTTTAAAAACACATTTTCTAAAAGAAAAACAATAAAAGAGACTTATATGTTAAGACACAATCTACCCCCAAATACTTATTCAAAAGCAAAAATGATATTTCTCTGCTTACCTACATTAGGTAAAACAGAAACAATATTATATCATATTACGGTCTACACCAAATTTTTCACCGGGTAAATGCGTTCCGGCCGGTTCCACATGCACCACAATGTCATACACATTCTCTACAGATTCCTTTATGCTTTTTTCCACAGCCTCTGCGATATTATGAGCTTCTGTTAAGGTGATATTGCCATCAGCTTCCACGTCCAGCGAAATAACATACATAGCTCCTACCATACGTGAACGCACTCTATGAGGATTTGCAGCCCCAGACACTTTATCTACAGCATCAAATATCTTTTTATAGATTGTTTCATCTTTCACTCCATCCATCAATTCTATATTGGAATCCATAAAAATGCCAATTGCAGATTTCACAATAAACAAACTGATGACAAGCCCTGTAATAGAATCTAATACAGGTAACTTGAATACGAAAGTAAAGCCTAAACCTACTAACACTCCCAAAGAAATAAGGACATCATTTCTCATATTAACCGCATTGGCTATTAACATAGAACTGCTTATTTTTTTCCCTTGCTTGTATTGATAAAGGGCCAATAACAATTTTCCTACAATAGAAAAAACGGTTACATATATGGCAATGGTTGCAGGCAATTCCTTTACCTCCGGAGAAAAAATCTGTTTCAACGAAGAAACAAACATCTGGGCACCTGCATAAAAGATGACAAGGGATAAAAGTTTTGTCGCAATACCTTCGGCCTTATCATAACCGAATACATATTTCTTATCCGGAGGACGTGTCATGATATGAGCCGTAAAAATCATCACTATAGAGATTACGACATCTGTTGCGGAATCAATTCCATCACCCAGAACAGCCAGACTTCCGGCGAGTAAACCTACTATTATTTTAGCTGCCGATAAAAGAGTATTTCCCACAGTACTGACCCAGGAAGCCCGTGTCAATATTTTTTTTCGTACATCAGAATGATCCATAAACAAACTATAAATTGATTTAACGTGGCAAAGATAAACCTAAAACAACATTCACTACATAATCAATATAGCATAAAGAATGTTGTATTTTCCTTTTTTATCCAGTAACTTAAAATAAAAAAGCCCTCTTAAGAGGGCTTATAAGTAAATATATATTAGAGCTTCTCCTCTATCATATTAATTTTTTGCTCAATCAACGCACATTCTTTTTTCAAATTCTCTATTTTATCCTCCATCCCTTTCAACAGCTTATTAGCATTCTTTGATGTGGCAGAGAAAAATCCCATATTATTTTCATACGTTGCAATTTCCGATTTCAAATGCTCATAAGTACGAACCAGTTTTTCCCTTTCACGATACAGTTTCTGCTCTCCTTTACCGGACATATCTTCCAGATTATTACGGAAAGTATCCAAACGACGGTTAGCCGCATCAATGTTCAATGCATCAAACTGTTTGTCAATCGCAGCACGATATTGTTTGTATATTTTGTCTTTTTCCTTGAAAGGTACATGTCCCACATTTCTGAACTCCTGAATCAGTTCTTTCAATTGAACATAAGCTTCAGAAGCATTGTCCAGCGACAAAGACTCAATACGACTGATAATATCACGCTTTTTCTGTATATTTTCTACTTCTTCAGAACGCTGATCGGCCATAAGTTTATTCTTTTGATCGAAGAAATAATCACAGGCTGCAATAAAACGTTTCCATAAATCATCAGAATATTTTTTAGGTACAGGACCAACTTCTTTCCAGTCCTTCTGGATTTTAACCAACTTATCGGTAGTTTCTTTCCAGTCCGTACTGTCTTTCAAAGCTTCTGCCTGTTCACACAAAGCCCTTTTCTTTTCCAAGTTTTCAGCTAATTCTGCTTTAGCCCCTTTATAAAAACTATTTTTAGCGGCAAAAAAGGCATCGCAAGCATTACGATAACGTTCATACACTTTCTGGTTAGCTTTACGAGGAGCAAAACCGATGGTTTTCCATTCTTCCTGATATTGGAGAATAGTCTGGGTTGCTTCATCCCATGCCACATATGTTTTTAATCCGGAAATATCAAATCCTTCTATTTTTTCGCAAATAGCAACTTTTAACTGAAGGTTTTCTTCTTCGTTTTTCTTTTGTTCTTCAAAATAGGACTGATGTTTCTTATTTACAAGAGTAGTTGCATCCTTAAAACGGTTCCAAAGCTCTTCTCTTAAATCCCTTGCAACCGGACCCACCTCACGCCACTCTTCATGAAGCTTCTGTAACTGACGGGAAGCCGCTACGACATCGGTCTCTTCAGACAACTTTTCCGCAGCTTCACATAGAAGTACTTTTGTTTCAAAATTCTTCTTAAAGTCATACTCCCGAAGTTCATTATTAATTTTAATAAGATCCCAGAACTTTTCCTGCAACAAATTATATTGTTTCCATAAATCATTGGAAGCAAATGAAGCTACCGGACCTATATTTTTCCAACGTTGCTGCAGGTCTTTAAACTCTGTTATATGACTGGATACATCGTCTGTCGTTTCTGTAAGAGATTTCATCTGTTCCAAAATATGTTGTTTCTGAATCAGATTATTCTCACGTTCTTGTTCTATACGCGCCAGGTAAGCAGCTTTCTTAGATTTAAAGTCTGCCAGCATAGCTTTCAGTTGACTTTCCAAATCATCTTTTTCCGGTTTGTAATCGCTCTCATCTCCACCGGCCTCTACAAATGATTTCTTTTTTTCCTCGTTCTCCGACTTCAACTTTTTATAAAACATTTGTTTTATAAGCTCCACTTCATCCCTGGCTTCATCAACTTCTTTTTCAAGTAAAGACTTCAAGGCTTGAACTAACCCTACCCTATCCATTGCATTATAATCTGTACCTTCTACTTTAGCGGCTGGTTTACCATCTGCTGACGGCATATCCGAAGGTTCAGATAAATCTGTTTTTACAGTTGCTTCCGGAAGCATTTCTTTTTCCGACGATTCTGATACAACATTATCTTCTGCCACAGATACGGTTTCTTCTGCTACTTGTTCCGTTTTATTTACTTCCTGAGTAACATTTTCCTGTTCCTTGTTTAATTCAAGTGAGTCCATCTTTCAAATATTTTATTGATTATCAGTCCTTTTGATTTTTTCAAAAGTATTCCTTAGAAATTCACAATCACAAATATAATTCATTTTTTACAATTAGATGAATTTTGTAGAAAGATTTACAGATTAATTAAACATAATTTTTGAACACATAAAATCATCCTTTTCATAAAGTTATCACGGTTCTGATTCAAAACATTATAAAAAAAGACAAGCTTTGAATAATTATTCAAAGCTTGTCTCTATACTCTTTTTACTATATAATATCACTTTTCGTCAAGATGCAGGTCATGACCCATTCTGGTCTTTTTAGTCTGCATATAAAAAGCATTATACTTATTAGGTTTTATTTCAAGGGGGATATTCTCTTCAATGGATAAACCATAAGATTCCAGTCCAATACGTTTCTTAGGATTATTCGTCATTAAACGTATTTTACCAACCCCTAAAGCACGCAATATCTGAGCCCCGATACCATAATCCCGCTCATCAGCCTCAAAACCTAAATGCAAATTGGCATCCACCGTATCTAAACCTTCTTCCTGTAATTTATAGGCTTTCATTTTATTCATCAGCCCAATGCCCCGTCCTTCCTGGTTCATGTACACAAGCACTCCTTTACCTTCCGCTTCTATCATCCGCATAGCCTTATGGAGCTGTTCGCCACACTCACAACGCTGAGAGCCAAAAATATCGCCAGTCATGCAAGAAGAATGTACCCTAACCAACACCGGTTCATCTTTTTTCCACTCACCTTTTACCAAAGCAATATGTTCCATTCCGTTTGACAACTGACGGAAAGGCGTCAATTTAAAATGACCGTATGCAGTAGGCATATCTACCGTCACTCCCTGTTCTATCAGAGATTCAGTTCTCAGACGGTAAGCAATCAGATTTTCAATAGAAATGATCTTTAAATTAAACTTCCTGGCAACTTCAATCAACTGTGGCAAACGAGCCATTGTACCATCCCCATTCATTATTTCAATCAAAGCTCCTGCCGGATAAAGACCTGCCAACCGAGCTAAATCCACCGCAGCTTCAGTATGCCCGGCCCTTCTCAAAACACCTTTTGTCCGTGCACGAAGAGGAAAAATATGTCCAGGACGACCAAAAGTTTCCGGTTTGGAAGCAGGGTCAGCCAATGCCCTGATTGTTGCAGCCCGATCGGCCGCAGACACTCCCGTAGTACAACCTTCCAGTTTATCAATACTGATAGTAAAAGGCGTAGAATGAATGGAAGTATTGGTTTCTGCCTGCATTTCAAGCTCTAACTCGTTACAACGTTCCTCCGTTAAAGGAGCACAAACAACCCCCCGCCCGTTGGTTATCATAAAGTTCACCATTTCCGGTGTAATTTTCTCTGCAGCACAGATAAAGTCTCCTTCGTTTTCACGATCTTCATCATCTACAACAATCACAAATTTACCATCTCTGAAATCCTGAATAGCTTCTTCAATTGTATTTAATTTTACAGGTTCCATATTTCATTATTAATTAAAAATAGCAATTACACTCTACGTTTTTTTAAAATACGAGAGAATTTAACCTTAACATTCTCCCAGAATTTTTTATACTGATCGCCGCTAAACAAAGTTGCATCCACGGCGGCTTTATACGTCAAAAATATACCTATAGGCAGTAATATGGCCGAACTGAGCCACATTCCCTGATAAACTTCCCAAATTCCCTCACGCGCCATTTTATAACCGGTATTATCTATGATATAATACACGATAAACATCAACACAGAGGTTACAGCCGGCATTCCCAACCCTCCTTTCCGGATAATAGCTCCCAGAGGAGCCCCGATAAAGAAAAAAATGAGGCAGGCAAAGGAAAGCGTAAATTTTTTATGCAATTCAATGGCATGTTTACGAATGTATACGATAGGATCCCGCAGCATAATCTTGTTATACTTCACCTGCTCGCTTCGCTCTTTTGCCTTGGTTACTGCGCTTACAGCAGCCCTTTCCCTGTAATACTGATCCATACCAAGAAGCAAGGAATCCATATTATATGTGCTAAGCAACGCTTCTTCCTGCGTTTTTTCTATTTCAGCCTCCTGAAAAAGAGAGTCGGCAGAGAGCTCACCGGCAAGCGAACTTCTAAGAAATGGATCCTGATCAAATAAATCTTTGGTTTGCTGGTCTAAACGAGATTTAAACACTTTACCTACCGAATCTATGGAAAAAGACAGCTGCCTCACATTTTTACTCACATGCTGGTCCTGCAATATTGACTCGTCATAACGGTTAAGTTCGTTATCAAAATCAATTAGAACCTCTTTTTCCCCGAATGTTTCCCGACGATACGGAATACTGTTTCCTGCAGCCGTGCCAGCGCCCTGTTGCTTTATATTTTCAAAACTCTCGCCACTGTAAAGAGTCAGCAATAAATATTTATTATCTGCCGTAAGCTTTACATAGCCGGAATCGGCCACTGTAACGGTAGCATTATTAAAACCGGAAGAAAAATCATAAATCATCAAATCCCTCAGCAGTTTTCCATCACGCCCGCGGACATAAACATTGAGCCCGTCTATTCCGGAATAAAACTCACCCACCGGAATATCCAGTTCCGGTGATTTTTGCCGTAATGAGAAGATTAAAGCCCATAGCTTTGTCTGAGCGGCAGGAAACACATAGTTAGAGAAATAAAAAGCTCCTACGCAAACAAAACATATAAAAATAATGAGCGGCCTCATTATACGGAATAATGAAATACCCGCAGCTTTCATTGCCGTAAGCTCAAAACTCTCACCAAGGTTACCGAAAGTCATTAAGGAAGCCAACAGTATGGCTAAAGGAAGCGCCAAAGGCACCATTGTGAAAACCGCATAAATAAAAAACTCAGACAGGACACCTATCGCAATACCTTTCCCAACCAAATCTTTCACATGCATCCATAAGAATTGCATCAACAATATGAAAATGCAAATAAGGAAAGTCATTATAAAAAGCGTCAGGAAACGCTTTAGGACATATAAGTCTAATTTCTTCACGTAAAAATTGCGCTTGTTTTTTAAGAGGACAAAATTACGTCAAAAAGTTTAATAAATAACAACTATATATATGAAATAAGTTTAAAAGATAAAGCAGTCTCCTGCCTGTGAATCATCAGATACCAAGTTTTCTTTTCAGATCATCAATATGCCTGTCCCATAACAAGATTTCATCATCTTTATCTTCCGGCTCGGCAAAATCCGTAACTTGTAATGACAAATCTCCGGTCAGTTCATGCTTTAATATTTTCATTTCAAAAAAGTAGTCGGTATCACTATCGTCTTCCCATTGAAGCCTAAGGTATTCATTTTGTTTTTGTCCTATCAAAGTAGCAGCCTGCTCATACTGATTCCACATAAAAACATACTTGTCGCCTACTACATTCACATCTTCAGCAAACCATTCGGATAATCCATAAGGCGTACCTACTGCGTTCCATAAAACATACATGGAAGTAACTTTTAAAGGATACTCCAATTCAAATTTTTCTTTTTGCACCATTTTCTTTCTTCATTTGATTTTGTGAGATTCATCTTTTTATTTAAACATCAACAGTTTAAAATCAAATCACACTTTACACCGTCGCAAAATAATGAAAAGAATCGATTCCTGCAACTTTACAAGGAATACGCTCTCTTTCATTTTACTTGCCATTTAAAACAAAACAGCTACAACATTGTTCATAATTTTACAGTTTCAAACAAGAATTGTTAGCTTCATATACTTGGCTTTCAGAATTAATATCTGTATTTTTGCAAACTAATAAACCTAACGGAATAAGACACATGACTCAACAAGAAATACTTGACATAAGAAAAGACTTCCCGATACTAAATGAAAAGGTTTACAATAAAGATTTAATTTACTTTGATAATGCAGCAACCACCCAAAAACCCCGCTGTGTAATTGAAGAAATAGATAATATTTATTACCATTATAATTCCAACATCCATAGAGGCGTACATTTTTTAAGTCAAACCGCAACTGAGGCCAGCGAAAATGCTCGTACTGTCGTAGCTGATTTTATACAGGCTGAAAAACGGCATGAAGTTATATTTACCCGGGGAACCACAGAAGCTATAAACCTGGTTGCCTTCTCATTCGGTGAGGCTTTTTGCAAAGCCGGGGACGAGATAATAATATCTGCCATGGAACATCACTCCAACATTGTGCCCTGGCAGTTGCTCTGTGAACGAAAAGGGTTGACACTGAAAGTTATTCCGATAAATGATAAAGGAGAGCTGAAACTGGATGAATATAAAAAATTATTAAACGAACGGACTCGGCTTGTCGCAGTAGCTCATGTTTCCAATGTTTTAGGAACTGTAAATCCGGTAAAAGATATTATCGACATAGCCCATGAGCAAGACATTCCTGTACTTATAGACGGAGCACAGGCTATCCCGCATATTCCGGTTAATGTAAAAGAGCTGGATGCCGACTTTTACGTTTTTTCCGGACACAAAATTTACGCTCCTACCGGTATCGGAGTACTATATGGAAAAGAGAAATGGCTGAATGCTATGCCACCCTATCAAGGCGGTGGTGAAATGATAGCTAATGTCAGTTTTGAAAAAACAACTTTCAACGAGCTTCCGTTCAAGTTTGAAGCCGGAACTCCGGACTATGTAGGTTCTGTAGCTTTAGCCAAAGCTATACGCTATGTAACAAACATAGGACTTGATAAAATAGCGGAATATGAACATGAGCTGGTTGAATATGCCACCCAAAGACTGAAAGAAGTGGAAAATATCCGCATTTTCGGTACTTCCTCCAACAAAAGCGCCGTTATTTCTTTTCTCGTAGGTGACATTCATCCTTATGACATGGGAATGTTGCTTGACAAATTAGGCATTGCCGTACGTACAGGGCATCATTGTGCGCAACCGTTAATGGACTTGCTGGGAATACCGGGAACTGTCCGGGCCTCGTTTGCTTTTTATAATACGAAAGAAGAAATAGACCGTTTCATAGAAGGAGTTAAAAGAGTTACAGCTATGCTGTCTTAAACAAAACAAATTACCAAACACAATTTAAACAATATGGATATAAACACAATACAAGATCAAATTATTGAGGAGTTTAATCAATTTGACGACTGGATGGATAAATACGCTTTGCTAATTGATTACGGTAACTCACTGGAGCCATTGAATGAAAAATATAAAACTCCTCAGAACATTATCGAAGGATGCCAGAGCCGTGTATGGCTGCATACTGACTTAATAAACGGAAGGGTTATTTTTGACGGCGATAGCGATGCTGTACTGGTAAAAGGCATTGTTTCTCTATTGATAAAAGTTTTATCACGTCAGACTCCGGATGATATTATAAACACCGACCTATATTTCATTGAAAAAATAGGCCTTAGAGAACACCTTTCCCCTACCCGTTCCAACGGATTACTGGCAATGGTTAAACAAATGAAATTATATGCTATCGCTTATAAAGCAAAGGAAGGGAAATAATACATACTAAAAATTACAAAAGAGGAATGGGAGTTAACATTATTGTGACTCCCATTCCTCTTTTGCATAAATTAACACAACATATTAAGCCCCTCTATTTTTCTTCAAGAACAGCAATACGCTCATTCAACTCTATTATGTATAAAGTAAGCTCTTCTATTTTTTGTAAAAGTAAAACATTCATTTGGCTCAAATCAAGCCCCTCTTCTTCCATTACAACCGCAGGAGCGACATCAGGCAAATGTTTATTCTGATTTACGAACCGACTCAATTCACCGATGGACATTAATTTATAGTCCGGTTCAAAAACAAAATCAGCACCACTATCTAAACTAACCTTAACTTCATTTGCACGAATTGCCCCATTCACATCCAATTTAAGATTTGTAGTAGTTGAAGACGAACCTATTATTAACTTATCACTTATAAAACTTTGTCCATTCACATGAAACTTATAGTTAGGCGTACTCGTACCCACCCCAACATTTCCGTTATTTGGAGACAAATACACATTCCCATCTAATTTTGAGTCACCAATTACATCTAATTTTTGTGAGGGATTACGTGTACCAATACCTAATTTAGTCCCAACAAAAACATATCCATTTAAAGGATCTGGTTGTAATAATACATTTCCCTGTTGGTATGAAGATACCTGTACATCATTTATAGCTTTTATAGACAAATTTTTAGAATTGTCATACCCTATTATTGTTCCAGCAGGTGAAGCCCCAAACCATGCTCCTTCACCTGATTCTAATACTAATTTTTTTTTCACTAAAATATTTTTATTAAAAATAACATCTTCATTAAATGTATTTTCATCATCTAAAACTTCATAACTTACAATAAATTTGTACCCTTCAGACATGGAACATCCATCTACAGCAAACACCAACCTTTGAGCAACTACTGGAGTTATATACTCTGTAACACCATCTCGTACTAAAGACAAATAATGTTCTGTAGAAGAATCATCATATCGAAGAAAGACGTTACCACCAAGCGAAACAGAAGCAATATCAATTTTCAATTTAATTTTCGCTGGGGATTCCAATTCTATAATTACATTAAGCGAAGAAAAACCACTCGGATACTCAGAACTAACATCTATATTATCAAAATGATTTCCTATAGATGTAAACTCAATGTCTGCACTCAATAGTGCAATAGGTATCAATACTATCATAAAAAAAATAATTCCTTTTTTCATAATACATATAAATTTAAAGTTAATAAATTAAAGATCATTTACCACAATATAAATAGAAAACACTTAAAGAATATTTAAAATAAACTATATTTAAAACACTTCAATATTAAAGCGAATATACATACAAATACACATCTTTACTATATTTTAAAGCACATATTGATAAAATTATAAAAAGAATATAATTTTACAAAAACAAAAGGAGCTGAACATAAAAAGAAGAAGGAATTGTTTTTTTCAAACAATTCCTTCTTTCAAATAAATCTATCATCGTGGAGCATAGCGGACTCGAACCGCTCACCTCAACACTGCCAGTGTTGCGCTCTAGCCAGATGAGCTAATACCCCTTTTCTTTTTAAGCGTTGCAAAGATAAAAAAGTTTTAGAAATATTGCTTATATTTGTTTTCATTTTTTCTAAACTTTATACATAAAAAATTCCGGGTTTACCCTGACAATTAAAAACAAAACTCACTATGTATATATTCAACACAACATACCTGGTTAGCGATAAAATGCACGGAATATGGCATAAATGGCTTTATGAAGAGCATATTCCTTTCATGGAAAAATCCGGTTATTTTTCTAACAGACAAATATCCAAAGTACTGAGTAACGAGCAACAGGACGGGACGTCCTACTCTGTACAATTCCATATTCCATCTTTGGAACTGCTGGAAGAATGGGAAAAACAATACGGAGAACAATTTCTACACAATTTCTCAAAAAAATTCGGTGAAGAAGTACTGCTTTTTTCCACCATACTGGAGGTCATGAAATGATAAAAAATCAGATCATATTGGGTATTGACCCCGGAACCACCGTTATGGGATACGGATTGCTCAAGATTACTAACAACAAGCCTTCCTTATTAGCAATGGGTGTCCTGGAACTAAAAAAATACGAAGATCATTATATGAAGTTACAACGTATTTTTTCACGGACATTATCACTGATTGACGAATTTCATCCAAACTGCTTGGCAATAGAAGCCCCTTTTTACGGGAAAAACGTACAATCCATGCTGAAACTGGGACGGGCTCAGGGAGTAGCCATGTCTGCCGCTTTATATCGGGATCTTCCAATAACCGAATATATGCCTCTAAAAATAAAAATGGCTATCACCGGTAACGGAAGGGCTTCAAAAGAGCAAGTAGCTGACATGCTGAGGCGTTACCTTAAAATACCGGAAGAAAATATGTTGCCGCAACTGGATGCGACCGACGGACTGGCTGCCGCATATTGTCATTTTCTTCAAATGGGTAATCCCATAGCAGAGAAACCCTATAACAGTTGGAAAGATTATATCAACAAAAATCAAAATAAGGTCAAACAGGGAAAATTATAAAACAGGAGTTCAATAGTCAATACTAAATTTATCCGCATCTTTCCATACGGGAAATTTTTGACGGAATTCCTGTAAACGATCTTTATCTATATCTACCGTTTCTATTTGATAATGAACAGAATCAGTTAAAAACAGAAGATCATTCCCTTTATAATCTATCAAACGGGAATTACCACAATACTGTAAACCCTCACCATCTGTTCCTATCCGGTTAACCCCGCAAACATAAGCCTGATTTTCCAGCGCCCGTGCAGTCAGCAAAGCATCCCAGGCTTTAATACGAGAAGACGGCCAATTAGCAACGTAAACCAAAAGGTCATATTCATTATCCACATTACGCGACCATACCGGAAAACGTAAATCATAACACACAAGTATACAGATATTAAAATTTTTGTATGGTACAATCAACTTAGTTTCTCCTTTAGAAAACAGTTCACCTTCCCTGCCCGGAGAAAACAAATGCCGTTTGTCTGTATAAAAGAAAGATCCATCCGGCAAAACAGCAAATGCGCGGTTATAACACTTATCACTTTCTTTTGCAATAAAACTGCCGATAATAGCAAAATCATAACGGGCAGCCCATTTTTTCAATGTCATGACAGTAACCCCCTCCATTGTTTCCGCCAAATCCGTCCGTTCTATGGTGAATCCAGTGGTAAACATTTCCGGCAGGACAACCAGATCAGTTTTACCTTCGAGATTTTCCAGATGTTTAGCCGTTCTTTCCAGATTAGCCACCTTGTCATTCCAAAGTATTACATCCTGTAATAAAGTTATACGCATACAGTTAATTTTACCTGAGATTAATTATCTATTTATAAAAAGCCCAAAGTGATCTTTACTCTGAGCTTTCCATATCCAATCCTTTTTATCTGTTTTCTAAACGTTTTACTTTTTCTTTAAATCATCCGGCAAATAAAACTGATCCGGATAACGAGCCGATACACCGACAAAGAAAGACTGCACTTCCCGCAAATCGTTTTTTTCATCACCGGTAGGATAAAATATACCTGTTATACCCAGCTCTTTTTTAGCATAATCAATGTATGCCAGCTGAATAGGAACATTTGCCTGTAAAGCTATGTGATAAAAACCCATTTTCCACTTTTTCACTTTTTTCCGCGTTCCTTCCGGGGTTATAGCGATATGAAAGGTTTCACGTTCATTAAACATAGAAACCACTTGTTGTGTCACCGAACTTTTTCTGGAACGATCTACCGGAACTCCACCCATGCTCCTCAATATATTTCCTACAGGAAAGAAAAACCAGGATTTTTTCATCAGAAATGACGCGTTACGCCCTTCCGCCCAATAGTATAGCTTACCCAATATAAAATCCCAATTACTGGTGTGCGGAGCTACGCAAATCACGCTTTTAGGTATCTCAGGTATTGTTGTAATATATTTCCAGCCTGCCAATTTAAGCAGCCATTTACTAAAATTCTTCATAAATATTCTTTTATCGTATTAAAACACAAATCTACTGCTTTTCAAACAAAATCCAAACCGCTCTACCCACTTCTTAAATAATTAAAGCCCATTTGTAGAAAAATAAAATGCTCATCTGCCATAACCACGAAATAAAAAACTTTTTATAAAACCTACTCCACGCTCCCCCAATATATCCGTTTGCTAAATATAAATAGAAACAATATACAACACACCCCAGCCACAACATACATACAGGTTTCTGCAATAAAATTCATTTCTTACCATTTTACTCAAAGCAAAATATTAACTTTGCATTCACTTACGTCAAACTGAAAAACATTTTTCGGTTCTTAAAGTATATTGCAAACAATCACTTATCATTAGAATGGAATTCCCTTTTTTACAGGATTTAAATGACAGCCAGCGCGAGGCCGTAGTATACACGGATGGGCCTTCACTTGTTATTGCAGGGGCAGGATCCGGCAAAACCCGCGTCCTGACTTACAAAATAGCATATCTTTTAGAGAAAGGACTGGCTCCAAGTTCTATACTGGCTCTGACTTTTACCAATAAAGCTGCTCGTGAAATGAAGGAGCGTATTGCTCATATCGTAGGTTACAACACAGCCCGGTATTTATGGATGGGAACTTTTCACTCCATTTTTTCCAGAATACTCCGCTCCGAATCCGAACTATTGGGATATACAAAAAATTTTACCATATATGACTCTTCCGACTCTAAAAGCCTGGTAAAATCCATTATCAAGGAAATGAAGCTGGATGATAAAACTTACAGGCCGGGATTCGTTCAATCACGTATATCTTATGCTAAAAACAATCTGATAACTCCTTTTGCGTATGCGAATGACACCGATATTCAAAAAAGCGATCTGCATGCGCGTATTCCTTTATTAAAAGAGATATATCAAATATACTGTACCCGATGTCGGCAAGCCGATGCCATGGATTTTGACGATTTACTATTACAAACCAATCTTCTGTTCAAAAATCATCCGGAAATATTAAATAAATACCAGAATATTTTTAGATTCATTTTAGTAGATGAGTATCAGGACACTAATTTTGCACAATATCTTATTGTAAAAAAATTAGCTGAACTTCACGAACAAATTTGCGTTGTCGGCGATGATGCCCAGAGTATATATTCTTTCAGAGGGGCAAACATTGATAACATATTGCAATTCAAGACTACTTATCCGAAAGCACAAATATTTAAACTTGAACAGAACTACCGCTCAACCCAGACTATTGTCAATGCTGCAAACAGCCTGATTGATAAAAATTCCGCACAAATCAAGAAAACAGTCTTTTCCAAAAAAGAAACCGGTTCACCTATCAAAGTGACGAACGTCTTTACAGACCTTGAGGAAGGCACTTACGTAGGCAATACCATAAAAAGTCTGCATAAGAAAGACAATTACCACTACCAGGAAATAGCCGTTTTATACCGAACCAATTCACAATCACGGGTACTGGAAGAGGCTTTAAGGAAAATGGGCATTCCGTATCGCATTTACGGCGGACTTTCATTTTATCAACGTAAAGAGATAAAAGACGTTGTTGCTTACTTCCGGTTGGTGTCAAACCCCCACGACGAAGAAGCCCTGAAGCGGATCATCAACTACCCGGCACGAGGCATAGGCGATACGACCGTCAACAAACTATTTGCAGCCTCACAGCTGCACGGAGTCAGCGTATGGGAAATTCTTTCCGATATTCTCACATACAACGTTCCGGTGAATGCCGGAACTGCCAGCAAACTGGCAAACTTCCGTGGAATGATAGAAGGATTCAACAAGCAAATAGCAGAACTCAATGCCTACGAACTGGCTCAATACATCATTAAAACCACAGGTATATTAAGTGATACTTTCTTAGACCGTTCACCGGAAAACTTAAGTAAGCAGGACAACGTACAGGAATTGCTCAAAGCAATCCATGAGTTTTGTAACAACAAGGAAAAAGAAGGAAGTGAAGCCATATACCTTCCTGATTATCTGGCTGAAATATCTTTATTGACCGATCAGGACACAGACAAAGAAGAAAACCGGGAAGAAGTTACTTTAATGACGGTGCACGCCGCAAAAGGACTGGAATTTAAAGTCATTTTCATTGTCGGAATGGAAGAAGAACTATTTCCTTCACCATTCTCTGTAGAAAATGAGCGGGATCTTGAAGAAGAACGACGGTTATTTTATGTAGCAATCACCCGGGCAGAAGAAAAATGTTATATCAGTTATGCCCGCTCACGTTTCCGCAATGGAAAAACTAATTTTTCCAATCCCAGCCGTTTTATCAAAGACATCGACGTCCAGTATCTGGACTGTCCGGAAGAAGATGTGCTGCCTGAAAAGCCACGGCTAACAGGCAGCTGGGATGATGAGGTTGAACTAGAACGCATGCGTTTTAACCGTTCATATAGTTCTTCACAGCGCACAGAACCTGCAGAATACAACAGACCTGCTGCCCAGCCTAAAAAACTAACCAAGCTACCGACTAATAATACCGAGACAAAAACCGATATTACCAACCCCTCTATTCCAACAGGCAGTTATGTGAAACATCCTGTATTCGGAATAGGCAAAATATTGAGCATAAGTATGGCAGCAGGAAATGAAAAAGCAGATATTGATTTTGGTGAAAAAGGAATAAAATCGCTTTTACTGAAATTTGCCAAACTCGAAGTTTTAAAATAACAAACAGAAAGTACTATACAAAAACAAGGCTTAAAAGATTATACTTTTAAGCCTTGTTTCATTTTTATTTTCTCATGTATTACAATTTCCCAACTTCTTCCATAATTTCCTCTATCCCCTTTTCCCAGTCCTCACGAAGTTTTTTAAAGTAAGACTTTACTATCTTTGAGTCTTCTTTTCCATCCACATGGTTTACACGAGCCACCAGGTTATCATTCATCTGTACAACTTTCATAACAATATCATCAATCACTTGTCCGTCTATTTTTTTAAAAAGGCTCAATATATACATTTCCGTAATTAATTCCGTAGAAACGAAACGAATTGCTTTTTTTAATTTTCTTCTACTTGCCATAACTTAAGTTTTTATTGATTCAGCTACAAATATAAATTATTATTATGACAAAGCCGGCATTTAATTTAACTTTGCAAAAATAAATCCCTGTACGGTACGTTTAGTTATTCAAAATCAGGCTATGAGTATACTTATGAAACATATCAACACATTAATACTGATAATATCCGTTTTGTTTTTCTTTCTATTTTCCTCCTGTAACCGGGAAGACTTTTCTTCCGATCCGAATTTCCGACTTACATTTTCAGTAGACACCCTTAACTTTGACACTGTCTTTACAAACCTGGGCAGTGCCACAAAACGCATCATGGTGCACAACAAAAACAATAAATCTTTACGTATATCACAAATAAGCCTGGCCAAACAGAAAAACTCTTTTTTCAAAATAAATGTAGATGGCACCAACAATCCTGACCATCAGTTTAATGACATAGAAATAAGGGCTAAAGACAGTATATATATTTTTGTCATGGTCAACATCAAAGAACAGGATTCAAATACCCCCATATTGATAGAAGACCATTTGCTGTTTCAGACCAACGGCAACAATCAGCAGGTAGTCCTCAACGCATTCGGACAAAACGTAGAATTTCTAAAACAAAAAACAATTACAAACGACACCATACTCACTGCCGACAAGCCTTATGTAATATATGACAGTCTGGTGATAGCTCCTCAAAAAACATTAAAGTTAGAAGCCGGCAGCCGTCTTTATTTCCATAATAAAGCCAATTTAATTGTTTATGGCAATTTGGATGCCCAGGGTACAGCGGACAATCCTATTCTGATACGAGGCGACCGGTTTGACTATATAGACTATACTACACCGATACCTTACAATTATGTATCCGGTCAATGGGGCAGCATTATTTTAAAAAGTAATGACGGGAAACATACTCTAAAACATGTGAAAATCCAAAGTGGCTATAACGGAATCCAGATTCAAAGTCTGACGGAAGATGCTATTCCAACTCCGGAAAACATGCCTAACCTGGAGCTAATCAACTGCCGTATCCATAATTTCCAATCATACGGTCTGAAAGTAAAAAATGCCAATGTTACAGTGATTAATACGGAAATATCCAATACAGGCGATTGCAGCGTTTACCTGGAAGGAGGTAAACACACATTTATCCATAGCACGATAGCGAACTTTTTCAACAGAGGAACTCCTATAAAACAGCCTAACGGACGGAAAAGCCAACCTGCCGTCATGCTTATGAATCTGGATAAGGTAGCTTCCATGCAAACCTCCTTTATTAATTGCGTGATAGCAGGCAGTTATAGCAATGAGTTAACATTAGCGTCCCAGTTTCCTGATTTATACAACGGATTATTCCAAAACTGCTACATAAAACGAAAAGATTCTTTGAATAATGATATGTTCAAAAATATCCGATGGAGTAAAGAAAAGGACATCGTTTTTAAAAACGATACCATATCCCAGGAACATTATTACAATTTTGAACCAGACTCCGTTTCGCCCGTTCGCGGGTTAGGAGATCCCGCTATTATAGCCGATCCCGCATATATTCAATACGGGTTACAATTCGACTTAAACGGAATGGACAGGACACAGAATAAAACACCGGATGCTGGGGCATATCAATGGTCTCCGGCCATCACTGAGGAACAATAGATATTATCAACCTTATGTTCCAGACTTTTTATAAAATAGTGTTTTCTATTCTTGTTTTTTACGCAGGGATAACCGTTTTACATGCAGAAAACTCCCGCACTACCTGTTTCCGTGCTATGTTCTACAACGTAGAAAACCTGTTTGATTGTGAACCGGACTCTATAAAGAACGACAAGGAATTTATTCCTACAGCCAAACGCAACTGGAACTCCAACAAATACAATAAAAAACTATCAGACATAGCTCATGTAATCCAATCATTAGGAAAAGAGCATCAAGCTGCCATAATAGGATTATGCGAAATCGAGAATAAAAATGTATTAAAAGACCTTACCAATCAACCGACATTAAAAGGTTATCATTTTATTCACTACGAATCACCGGATGCAAGAGGCATTGATGTTGCATTATTGTATTCACCCAGCATGTACCATCCGGTTAAAACCGAAGCGATCCCTATCCTTTTTCCCCATGAACATAAAACGACACGGGATATATTATATGTAAAAGGTAATGTTGCCCGGACTGGCGATTCTCTACATATATTTATATGTCATTTTCCGTCACGTTCACAAGGAATAAAAAAGACGGAACCTTACAGAATACAGGCTGCCGGTATTTTGAAAGAAAAAACAGACAGTATTTTCAAGCTATTTCCAAATACCAATATACTGATTATGGGCGATTTCAACGACTACCCTACCAATCATAGTATTTCCCAGATATTAAAAGCCGAAAAAATATCCCCGTCACCGAGTACATCAACACTATACAATCTTACTTACCCCTTGGCAGAGAAAGGAAAAGGCAGTTACAAACACCAAGGCAAATGGTGCATGATGGACCAAATAATCGTATCGGGCAATTTGCTAAATACCGGAAGTACATTATATACCACAGAGAAAGATATCCAAATTTACAATACCTCGTTTTTACTGGAAACCGATAACAAATATGACGGTCATAAACCATTCAGAACCTATTACGGCATTAAATACAACGGAGGATACTCCGACCACTTACCCGTCTATACGGACTTTCATTGCCAATGATTATGGAAAAAACAAACTACAAAGATATTTTAGGCCTTTCGTTCAGTAGGATTCAATTCCAGACGATACAAAGCTCTGCTATTGAAAACCCGGAAACCTTTCAAACTATTTTTAAACTGATGTTTGATAAAAACGAAAAAGTGGCATGGCGGGCAGCATGGATATGTGAAAAAATAAGTGAAAAGCATCCATCCTTTTTTACTTCCGAATCTATTTTCCAAATCATAGAATTAGCAACTACAACTACATACAGCGGTGTTCTACGTCTTACCTTATCCACACTGCTCAACTTATCCTTACCGGAAAACCTTCCGGTAGAATTTATCAATCTCTGTTTTGACCGCATGGTTTCCCTCAGGCAAACCGTTGCGGTACAAGTTTTATCCATGAAGATCCTATATGAGTTCACCAAACAAGAACCGGATTTCCGGACTGAATTAAAAAACATACTGGAATCCATCGAACCAGAAGAATACACCGTAGGATATAAAACAGCCCGAAGAAACATTTTAAAACGCCTTGCAAAGTCAGAATAAAAAAGATTACCACTACCAACAAAATCCGTTGATTAACGTGTGCTGACCGGATTTTATATCCATCAGAAAAGTAATTAAAAAGATATTTTACTCTATCACTGCACATTATTTAGATTAATGTGTTACTTTTGTAAAGTACAATTAAGTGTTTTGTAATTTTTGCAAGACTATGTTTAACCAAATAAAAGTTTTATGACTTTAAAGAAAAACATTGAAGCATTACGGCAAAAAAAAGCAATTGTTGAAAAAGGCGGTGGCGACAAAGCCATAGAAAAACAAGTTGCAATGGGTAAAATGACAGCCCGTGACCGTATTTTAGCTTTATTGGACCCTAATTCATTCCATGAATATGACCTTTTTGTAGAACATGAAGAACGCAATTTTGGAATGGATCGCAAAGCATTGCCTGGCGATGGAGTTATTACCGGAACAGGTACTATCAAAGGATCACCTATTTGCATTTATGCACAGGATTTCACAGTAATGGGTGGATCGTTAGGTTTAAAACATGCCCGTAAAATTACGAAAATCATGGACCATGCACTGAAAATGAAAATTCCTTGCATTGGTATAAATGACTCTGGAGGAGCACGTATCCAGGAAGGTATCGGTGCTTTGGCGGGTTACGGTGAAATTTTCTACCGTAATACAATGGCTTCCGGAGTAATTCCTCAAATATCAGTAATTCTTGGACCTTGTGCCGGAGGAGCAGTATATTCCCCTGCCCTAACCGACTTCGTATTCGTAGTAGAGAACATTTCTAAAATGTTTATAACCGGGCCTAACGTAATAGAAACCGTATTGGGAGAAAAAATATCTCAGGAAAATCTGGGTGGAGCACGTGTACATGCTGAAATTACCGGTAATGCACACTTCTATGCACTAAGTGAAAAAGAATGTTTTGAACAAATCAAAACATTAATTTCTCTTATTCCTCATAACAATGAAGAAAAAGCTCCACGTATAGAACCTAAAAAACCACGTTTCAAAAAGAAAATCGAGAACATCATTCCTTCCGATCCGAAACAACCTTATGACATCCGTCACGTCATTGCCGCACTGGCAGACGACTCGAAATTCCTGGAAGTGCATGAACTATGGGCTCCCAACATTGTGGTAGGATTCGGACGTATGGATGGTGAAACCGTAGGATTCGTGGCTAACCAACCTTTATATCTGGCCGGAGTACTTGACTGCGATTCTTCAGATAAAGCAGGCCGTTTCATCCGCTATTGCGATGCATTTAACATTCCTATTATAACATTGGAAGACATGCCGGGTTATTTACCGGGAGTAGATCAGGAACACGCAGGTGTAATCCGCCACGGAGCTAAAGTACTTTATGCATATTCCGAAGCTACCGTACCTAAAATCACGGTTATCTTACGTAAAGCATACGGAGGCGGATACATAGCAAT
This sequence comes from Bacteroidota bacterium, assembly GCA_023391625.1. Taxonomy (GTDB): domain Bacteria; phylum Bacteroidota; class Bacteroidia; order Bacteroidales; family Paludibacteraceae; genus QVMH01. Next base: position 427,430 of record JAEWAN010000034.1, read on the forward strand.
GAACTCACGCCATTTAGGAGCAGACTTCATGTTTGCATGGCCAAGCGCAGAAATCGCTGTAATGGGTCCAGAAGGAGCTGCCAACATTATTTTCCGTAAAGAAATTATGGAGGCGGAAGACGAAGATGCTATGCGTCAGCAAAAAGTAAAAGAATATATTGAGAAATTTGCCAATCCTTATGTAGCTGCATCAAAAGGTTATATTGATGCCGTTATAGAACCGCAGGAAACCCGTGAATTATTACTTCACGCCTTGGCTGTTTCTAAAAATAAGGACGATCACCGTCCTAAGAAAAAACACGGTATTCCTCCGTTTTAAGCAAAAGCTAAGTCAAGAGTATCCTCTTTCAGAAAACCCGACTTTTCAGTTACGGGGTTACTCTTTTCAATTAATTTTTTTGACAACAACAAATTAAAATTATGGCAGAAGAAAATAAACGGGAAAAAACAACAGATACCGAAAAAGCAGAGCTTGTAGACTTTGCTGTTACTGCAAGAAAATATAAAACATTGCTCACTCCTAAATACAAGGAAAGAAAACCATGGACTAATCCCAGTCCTTATGATATACATTCTTTCATACCCGGAACAATTGTAGAAATTCTGGTAAAAGAAGGGCAGCTTGTAAAAGAAGGGGATCCTATCCTGAAACTGGAAGCAATGAAAATGATGAACCGTATAGAAATGCCTTTTACTGCTAAAATAAAAAAGATATACGTAGAAAAAGGAATGAAAATACCCAAAGAATTCTTAATGATAGAATTAGAAGCGGCAGATAAATAAATCAGACCACTATAACAATCAGGCTAAAAGAATAAAAATCTTTTAGCCTGGTTTTTCTCAAACACTCCCTCCATACACAAACAACAGAAATAAGACATTTATAGCATCTCCTATATCACAAATGCATATAATTTTTCTTGTATGCAATAATAAATTTATCAAATAGATGTTTTATTTATGGTACAATAATTGAAAAAGGTACTATATAAAAAAACAAAAAGCAATTCGATTTATTTCTGATTAAAATCAACAGGATTTTTCATAAAAAACATTATCCAGACTCAAGAAAATAAGACTTTTTATGATTTTAAATAATAAAAATATTCTATTTTTGAGCCCCAAAATATAAAAACACAATTATATACCATACATAAGGCATGAAACGTTTTATTTTAATTCTATCTATTCCCGTTTTATTTTTTTATTCTTGTAAAGATCAACCGCCGAAACTGCCTATTGTTGAGGTGGAAAACGTCAAAACCGATAACATTGAGATTTACGGTGAATATGCCGGACAAATCAGGGCCTACCGAAGCGTGGAAATTCATGCACGTGTAGAAGGTTTCCTTGAAAAAATGGCCTTTGAAGAAGGTAAAAAAGTAGCAGAAAATGAACCGCTGTTCTACATCAATAACGAAGTGTACAAGGCTAAAGTGGAGAAAGCACGTGCTCAGTTACTAAAAGACCAGGCACAGGCAGCTAAAGCACAACGTGACGTAGAACGTCTGCGCCCTCTGTATGAACAAAATGCAGCCAGTCAGCTTGACCTTGATAATGCGGAAGCAGCCTATAACATGGCCAATGCCAGTGTTTCAATGAGCAAGGCAGACCTCTCGCAAGCAGAGCTGGAGCTTAGCTATACCGTAGTACGTTCTCCCCTATCCGGCTATATCAGTGAACGTTACGTGGACGTGGGAACATTGGTAGGAAAATCAAATTCATCATTGTTAGCTACAGTAGTACAACGTGACACGGTTTTGGTTGACTTTAAATTAACCTCACTGGACTACCTGCGAAGCCAAAGAAGAAATGTGCACTTAGGAGAACAGGACAGCACCAGGTCATGGCAACCTACCGTCACGGTTACATTGGCAGATAATACTGTATATCATGAGAAAGGGATTGTTGACTTTGCCTCACCGCAAGTTGACCCCAAAACAGGGACATTCGGTGTACGTGCAGAAATACCCAACCATGAACAGATATTGTTGCCCGGTCAGTTCACACGTGTTAAACTGCTGCTTGACGTAATGGAAGATATGATTGTAGTACCTCGTAAAGCAGTTTCCATTGAAAAAGGAGGGGCATTTATTTTCGTAGCCCGTCCGGATAGCATTGTAGAAAAACGTTTCGTAGAAACAGGACCGGAACACAACAATAATATCGTTGTTACAAGGGGGCTGTCTCCAAACGAAAAAATAGTTGTAGAAGGCTATCATAAACTAACCCACGGACAAAAAGCAATATGGGTTTCACATGAAGAAGCACTTGCCGACTCCTGCGAACAGAACAACAATAAACAGATTGAACCAATAAATCAAACGGAGGAATAAAGATGAAGTCAGGATTTTTTATTGACAGGCCTGTATTTTCATGTGTTATTTCCATCTTTATTGTAATATTGGGAATAATAGGTCTGATAGCCTTACCTATTGAACAATATCCGCAAATAACTCCCCCTGTTGTAAAAATCAGCACCAGTTATCCGGGAGCGAATGCAACAACAGTTTCCCAGGCTGTGGCCACCCCTATTGAACAACAGTTAAACGGAACTCCGGGGATGATTTATATGGAATCCAGCAGCTCCAACTCTGGAGGGCTGTCCATTACCGTAACTTTTGACGTAAATACCAATCCTGATTTTGCTGCGGTAGAAATACAAAACAGGGTGAAACTGGCTGAAGCCAGCCTTCCCGCCGAAGTTATACAAAACGGTATATCGGTAGAAAAACAATCGCCTAACCAGCTACTGACCATTGCGTTGGTTTCTGACGACCCTAAATTTGATGAAATATATTTAAGTAACTATGCCACTATCAACGTATTGGACGTATTACGGCGTATTCCGGGCGTAGGACGGGTTTCAAACGTCGGTAGCCGCTATTATGCCATGCAAATATGGGTACATCCGGATAAGATGGCAAGTTACGGTTTGACCGTAAAGGATTTACAAAATGCACTGAAAGACCAAAACAGGGAATCTGCTGCCGGAGAACTTGGTAAAGCGCCAATGGAAGGAATAGACATCACTATCCCTATCACCGCACAAGGCCGTCTATCCACAGTCAATGATTTCGAAGACATTGTTATACGAGCTAATACCGACGGATCATTCATCCGAATGCGCGACGTAGCCAGGGTTTCACTAGAAGCAGCCTCATATAACACAGAAAGTGGATTGAATGGAAAAAACGCTGCGATATTAAGTATTTATATGCTTCCGGGAGCCAATGCCATGGAGGTGGCAGAAGAAGTAAAAATGGCAATGAAGGAAATAGAACAGAACTTCCCGGAAGGTCTGGATTATCTTATTCCGTTTGACATGACGGAATATATTTCCGAATCAATACACGAAGTTTATAAAACACTTTTTGAAGCGTTATTTCTCGTTATTTTGGTAGTATTCCTATCCCTGCAAAACTGGAGGGCTTCTCTTGTCCCCATCATTGCAGTGCCCATATCATTAATCGGAACATTCGGATTCATGCTTCTATTGGGCTTTTCTCTGAATACACTAACACTTTTGGGATTGGTACTGGCTATCGGTATCGTGGTGGATGATGCGATTGTGGTTGTAGAAAACGTGGAACGAATTATGGAGACACACGGTCTCCCCGCAAGAGAAGCTACCCATAAAGCGATGAAAGAATTGACAGGTGCGCTTATTGCAACAGCTCTAGTACTGGCCGCCGTATTTATTCCGGTAAGTTTCTTATCCGGTATTACAGGTTCCCTATTCCGCCAGTTCTCTATCACCATTGTTGTTTCCGTACTTATTTCCGCCATTGTAGCACTGACTCTAAGTCCGGCTATGTGTGCACTTATTCTCCGCCCATCCAGTGAAAACAAAAACATTGTTTTCAGAAAAATAAACGAATGGCTGGAAAAAAGTAACAATACATACATTAATCTTTTACGTAAAACGATAAAACACCCTAAAAGAATTCTGGCTGCTTTCGGCATGGTTCTGGTGCTTATATTTGTAATGAACAAATACATCTCCACCGGATTCATTCCGCAGGAAGACCAGGGGTATTTTACTGTAGAACTTATAATGCCTGAAGGGTCTACGATAGAACGCATGAGAACTGTAACAAACCGCGCTATTGATTTTATTAACAGCTTGGAAGACGTGGAATACCTGCAAAATGTTACAGGTTCAAGTCCCCGCGTGGGAACCAACCAGGGACGTGCCACACTAACCGTTATCCTAAAGCCATGGGAAGAACGTAAAAACGGAGTGGAAAAAGTCATGCAGATGGTAGAAGATGAATTATACCATTATCCAGAAATCAAAGTAAACATAAGTCGTCCGCCGGTAGTTCCCGGTTTAGGAAACGCAGGAGGGGTTGAGTTTAAGTTACAGGCTAAAGCCGATGCACAATGGGACGACCTGGTTGCAGCAGTAGACACTTTTACCTACTATGCTTCGCATTCCAATAAAATAGCAAACGTATCTACCTCTTTACAGTCTGAAATACCTCAACTCTATTTTGATGTAAACAAGGATTTGGCATTGTTACTGGGAATACCGATGTCTGATATCTTCTCAACAATGAAAGCATATCTTGGTTCTGTTTATGTAAACGACTTTAATATGTTTAACCGTATCTACCGGGTATACATACAGGCAGACCAGTCGTTCAGAGAAACACAGGACAATATAAACCTTTTCTTTGTGAAAACATCCGGAGGCGATATGGTTCCGCTTACCGCAATCGGGAAAACATCCTATACCACAGGACCGGGAAGTATTACCCGATTCAATATGTACACCTCTGCCGATATGCAGGTTACACCTACATCCGGAGCCAGTACCGGACAGACAATGGAAGTCATTGAAAAAATAGTCAATGACCATCTGCCGGAGAATATAGGTCTTGCATGGAGCGGACTATCTTTCCAGGAAAAGAAATCATCCGGACAAACCGGGCTAATCCTGTTCTTGGTACTTATTTTCGTATTCCTGTTCCTTGCTGCACAATATGAAAGCTGGAGCGTGCCTATCTCCGCACTATTATCTTTGCCTATTGCCGCATTAGGAGCCTATGTAGGTATTTTTATCACAGGATTGGAAAATGATATTTACTTTAAAATCGGGTTGGTTACATTGATAGGACTGGCGGCCAAAAACGCAATCCTTATCATTGAGTTTGCCAAAATGGAAGTTGAAGGAGGTGCTTCTCCAAGCGAGGCAGCAGTAAAAGCAGCCAAACTTCGTTTCCGCCCTATCCTTATGACATCATTGGCATTCGTTTTAGGTATGTTGCCAATGGTATTGGCCTCCGGTCCGGGATCAGCAAGCCGTCATTCTATCGGAACCGGGGTATTTTTCGGAATGATTTTCGCCATTACTTTAGGAATCATACTTGTTCCGTTTTTCTTTGTAATGATATATAAGCTAAAAGCCAAATTTAAAATACCGGAAATACACCTCTCAGAAAAGAACAAACAGAAAATTGAGGTAATCAAAGAAAAATCGAAAAAGGAAATCATATCCAAGTATGAAGATTTATCAAAGAAAATAAAAAAAGATAAAGGACATAAGGAATAAATTAATTTGACACTTATTCTTTTAACTCGTAATCCGTTATAAAATTATGACTTACCGTAAGATTTTAAACATCATATTCATTTGTAGTGTAGTTACACTATTTTCATCCTGCCGTATAGGCCGTTCATATAAAAAACCGGAACTGCCGCTTCCGGAAAAATTTGATACGATGGGACTGGAAGAAGATGTAACGGCAGAAATGGGCTGGAGCACGCTTTACCAAGATACGGTTCTGCAAAAGCTCATTGAAAAGGCGCTGGAAGACAATAAAGATATGCGCATTGCAACAGCACAAATAAAAGAGCTGGCTGCCATAAAACGCATAAACTTAGCCGGATTACTTCCTGAATTTGGAGTATTGGTAAGTGGAGACCGGGAATATCTGAACTATGGAGGAAAAGACAAATCCTATGAAAATGAGTTCGATGCTAAATTAACTTTCGGATGGGAACTGGACTTATGGGGCAACCTGCGCTGGCAAAATGAAGTAGGTGTTACACAATTCCTTCAATCCGTAGAAAACCAACGCGCCTTACAACTAAGCATTGTAGCGGAAGTAGCTACCATGTATTTTGAGCTGAAAGCTTTGGATAGTGAATTGAAAATAGTAAAACAAACACTGGAAGCCCGTCAGGAATCATTCGGATTTGCCCGGCTACGTTATGAGGGGGGAATGACTTCTGAAATCCCTTACCGCCAGAGTATGGTTGAGTTAGCCCGGACACAAACCCTGGTTCCTAAATTAGAGAATGAAATAAAACTCAAGGAAAATGAAATCGCCGTATTCCTCGGCGAATATCCATACGACATACCGAGAGGAATAGACTTTAAAGACATTCCCGATATAGAAGACTTACCGGTAGACCTCCCCTCCTCCGTATTGATGAACCGTCCGGATGTTCGCGAGGCAGAATTAAAATTACAAGAGGCCAATGCAAAAGTGGGAGTAGCGTTAACCAACATGTTTCCCCGCATCCGCCTGACCGGAAACCTTGGTGGGGAAAGTGACGAATTGAGAAACTTCCTGCAAAGTCCGGCTTGGTATATAGCCGGAGCTATAACAGGACCTATTTTCAATTTCGGTAAGAATAATGCCCGCCATAAAGCAGCTAAGGCAGCTTATGAACAGGAAGTATACAGATACGAGAAAAAAGTACTAAACGTATTTCAAGAGGTAAGCAACGCCATCAATACATTCCAGAAAACCAAAGAAATGTATCAATCGGCAGCCGCCTTGTATCATTCAACCAAAACATACAGCGAATTGGCTACACTTCAATATGTAAACGGAGTAATCAGCTACATGGATGTATTGGATGCCCAACGTCAGTTATTTGATGCAGAAATTGCGTTAAATGATGCTGTACTTAACAGGATGTTTGCAACAGTTTCCCTGTACAAAGCATTAGGAGGAGGTCTGGTAAAATAGAATATTAGGATATAAACCCTAATATTCTACCTTATCTTCGCTCTGTTTCCAGGCCTGGAAAGCAACCAATGCCTCGCTATGGAGCTTTTGTTGAGACTTCAATCTCCTTTGATCCGGAGTTAGTTCCAGTTCATCATAGATAAAAGAATCATCGAAACCTATTTCTTTTGCATCCCGTTTCGTATTGCCATAGTACATTTTATCCAGACGAGCCCAATATATAGCTCCTAAACACATAGGACAGGGTTCACAAGAAGTATATATTTCACATCCGCTCAAGTCAAACGTACCCAAATTACGTGCGGCATTCCTTATCGCATTCACTTCGGCATGGCTCGTAGGATCTAAGTTAGCTGTAACTCTGTTACTGCCCTCTCCTACTATTATTCCGTCTTTCACAATCACTGCCCCGAACGGGCCGCCTCCGTTTTTTACGTTTTCCAAGGAAAGCTCTATAGCCTTCCGCATAAAGACATCATTATATTCACCCATATAAAAATATTTTACCGACCGGAAGTTAGTATTAATTCTTTTATTTCACAATTTAATTCTTTAGACTCCAGCAGAACTTCTAAAGGCAAATGCATTCGGTATTGCCAATAATGATTTGAAACCGCCGGAATATTAATCCGCTCTTCTTCCGGGTTATTCCGCCGGAGTTCCCCATTCATGGACATCCAGTCCTGAAATGGGATTATAGTCAACATGGCATTAGAATCCAAATGATTTATTAAAATCCGGCGACATATTTCCGGAGTACACTCTTCCGGTGCTTCCCCCGGTTGCCACAAGACTTCATTATAATAACGCTGAGTAATATCCCGGTTTTCTTTCCACCAGGATCTGACAGGAGACATATCATGCGTAGAAGTGGTACAAACAGATAAATAAGGTATCTTACTCAAATCATCAAATAAATGAAAAGCCTGCTTCGGCATACGCTGGATTTCAAGACTCAGAATTTGCAACTTCCGCATCACTTCCGGCACACATTCGGGAATCATACCCAAATCTTCACCACATACCAGCATATTCGTGGAATTTATCAATACCGGTAACTTTTTCAATGCTTCCCTACCCCAGAACTCATTATGACGATGATAAAAGAAATGTTCATACAAACGGTTAAAAGCTTCCTGATCTGACATATTCAGATAACGGAAAGAAGCGGTGTGTTGTGCAGTAATACGAGGATGGTATTTATCCGGCTGGCGTTTATCTTTTATAAACAGCACTTCATTAAGAAGTTTATACAACCCTTCACGCATACGGACACTCTTATCGTCTGTTTTGCTTTCAAAAAAAGCCTGGACTTTTTGCTGTGTATTACAAAACTCCCGGAGTTCATACCGATCAGCCATGATTTGATTCAGAAAATAATTCTTGATTTCTGCTGTATAGTCCCCAAACAATCCTTCCAACATATCTTCATGAATAAAAGGCTGTAACATCCGTAATTCGTCAAACTCCATACCCCATTGACGGATTTCATCCTCTGTAAAAGGCAAAGCCGGATTGAAATAACCCAACAACCCCTGAACCGAATCTGCCGGGATTTCCCATATCCGGAAAAAGCCCAAGATATGATCTATCCTATAAGCATCAAAATAATCGGCCATTTTCCGGAAACGTCGTATCCACCATTGGTAGCCGTCTTTTGCTATGTTTTCCCAATTATAAGTAGGGAATCCCCAGTTTTGTCCAAATACAGAAAAATCATCAGGTGGAGCCCCTGTTTGGGTATCCAGATTAAAAAGCTTGGGACTAACCCAGGCTTCCACACTACTCCTGCTTATACCTATGGGAATATCGCCTTTTAATATTATTCCGTTGGCATGCGCATACTCCTTAACAGATGCAAGCTGTTTATGCAAAAGAAACTGTATAAAACAAGTTTTGTCCACAAACGCTTTCATCTTCTGATTACGCTCCGCCTCTTTGACAAGATCTTTTTCATGATAAGCCCCAAAGTTTTTCCAGACTGTGTAATCTGCCGTTTTATAAATATCACGGAAATAAGTAAAACAAGCATATGGAAATAACCAGGACTTATTTTCTTTAAAAAAGTGTTTGAACTCCGCTGAACGAATCACCTTTTCTCCCTGTTCCCGATATAAATCCGTGAAATATGATTCTTTCAGCTTCATCACCTGATCATAATCCAATACCGGTAAAGCGTTTAGTTTCTCCGCTTTCTTTTTGTATTTAGCCCATAACTTGATATCTTTCAGCGGATAATCCTCTATTCCCAAATAAATAGGATGAAGGGCATAAATAGAAATAGCATTATATGGATATGAATCTGTCCACGAATGGGTAATTGTTGTATCATTCACAGGTAAAACCTGAATCACTTTCATTCCGGTTTCTTTCGCCCAGTCAATCATTTTCCTCAAATCAGAAAACTCGCCTATGCCAAAACTACTGTGCGAACGAAGAGAAAAAACAGGAATTACAATACCGGCGGCCTTCCAGTGAACGTTTTCCCGACGGTAGAACAACTCATATATATGTGCATAAGCCTCATCAAAGGAAGCAATTTCAGGATATAATATCCGGTTTTCTCCTTCCTCCCAATGAACTGCATGACAATCTTCTGAATTGACAATTACGAATTTATACTGAACCGGAGCTGTTATAACTTCGGAGTCAAGATAAACTTCCCAAATATCGTCTGCAACAAAATTCATGGCAATTGCCCGGCTGACATCCCAACTGCCCAGTAGTTCAGACTCACCGCATAACACAACAGTTTCCTCTTTCCGGGCACAAGCACAATGAAGCTGAAGCTTTATCCCGTGTTTGGATGTCAATTCCTGTATTTCACAAGGTTCATGCCGGAATAAGCTATCTGTAAAAGCCGATGTATAAAGAAAATGTTGCCGGGGAGCTTCATGCCAGCTATCCGTCCGAATTACAAACGTTTCCTGTCCCGGCTTAATGACACGAGACTTACCCCATTCTTTACGGGTAACACGTCCTTCCTCTTTAAGCACATAATAATACTCCACTTCCTCCTGAACTTGTGTCTCAATAGTACCAGTCCATAAAGAATTACCACCATAAGTCAAATCCAGGCCTTTATCTTCATCCCAATTTCCCAGTACTGGCAGATTGCCAACAACACACAACTTTTGTCCGAAACGAGTATGATAGTCTATCTCAAATTTTATCTTCATATAATCATAGAATAGAAAACTCAAAAATACTAAAAATGTACTGATAGTTTTATAATCTTTCGCTTTGTTTTCTCAAAACATTATCTCACTCAAACCGGAAGAGCCTTATATTTTTCTTATACAAGAAACTGCCTCCCCAAAAGTATTTTCACAAACAGATATGTCTCCTATTAAAAACTTCGACAGTAAGCTTTCAAGTAAAGGTATTCTTTATCCTAACCAGCCCCACTACATACGAACACATATAATAAAATACAAATATACATGATTCGCACATTATAAATATTTAATTAAAAGTATATTAAATAGCGCCAATAGATTTTTAATAAAAACAGTAAAATTCATTGATATTCCACTATTTCATTCCCCCATTTTAATATCTAAAAACAAACTTATCCTCAAGAATCATTATCTAAAACACATTCTATTTTTGAATCGGCATGAACATATATGAAGCGAACAACCCACACTATATGATATAAAAATAAAATTCCGCTCTAATTGACAAATATCATTATCTCCAGAATAAAACACCCCTTAATATTCATTCTTTTCTTGGAATAAACCCTCCTCATTATAAATTATTCAACTGAAAAGCGTATTTTTGGATTTCTTTTTGAAACATAAGAACAGACCTCAATACTCTAATTGATATAATCAGGAAATTCTTAAACAAACCATAATTAGCAATCAAATAAAATTTACGAATAAACTCCACCATATGATTCAGATTCAAGAAAAAGACTTAATTGCAGCTTCCCAAAAAGGAATGGATGATTTTTTAAACACATTTAGTAACGCATATCTGGAAGCTATCGGGAACAACCTTTCTGAGACTTCCATGTCTATGCTCAATGGTTATCAACATACTTTGCTGGCTTTTCGTTTTTTCACTGATGAAATACGTGACGGAGGTTTTGTTCAGCTAATCCAAAATGGATACGGGCCCTATATATTTGACAATCCCTTTGCTAAAGCAATCAGACAATTCGGCGCCAAAGACTTATCTAAACTCATATACCGGGCAAAAGAAATATACGATGCCAACAGAAAAGAACTTGAACGGGAGACTACAGACGAAGAATTTACCGCCATGTATGTTGACTTTGAAGTATTTGACGAATTGGAAGAAACATACTTTGAAATAGAAGAAGAACAAACAGCTATTATTGCTTCTTATGTAGATGATCATATCAGCGATTTTGCAGAAATAATCAAAGATTGATACTAACTAAACATATGAGTCATAATTAAATGACAGCTTTTTATAAATTATTCACAAAAACAACCTAAACGTGACATAGTTTGGCATAAAGATTGTTGCAAATAAAATAAGGCTATTTTTATTGCAATATAATGAAAACCGAGAAAATTCTGTTTGCTATTCTGTTCTTCGTATTTTCCTGCACATTAAGCGCTCAGGAAGGTTCTGCCCTACCTGTACGTTCCCCGGAACAGGAAGCTACACGTCAAACAGAGCGATTGCAAAAAGAATTGAACCTTAGTCCGGAACAGGTGAAAGAAGTTTACGATATCAACCTAAGATACGAAAGACAAAGACAAACATCCAATTCACGTGAAGACGCCAGCAAACGGACACAAAGCAAAGATAACGATTTGAAAAGAGTGCTGGACGACAATCAGTACAACAGATTACAAAACAAATCATACGAACGTTCCGTGGATTCCCCACGCTCCAATTCCCCTGAAAACACAGAACGGTCTTCGTCCGGTATGTCAACAAGATCATCTTCCAGTAGCGTACCAGGTTTGCGCCCGGCAAATGATTCCTTTGACAGAAGTCGTCCTGTACGTACAGCACCGTCATACGACACTGAACGTTCTACAAGAGGAAACACAAGCACGGAAAGATCGTCCTCGCGAACGAGTGACAGCAATAATATGCCTTCACGCACACCGTCAGGTTACGAAAGTACCAACAGCCGTTCTGTCAGACCGTCGTCTCCGCAACAACCGAATAGAGGAAGCTCACCTTCCTACGAACACTCACGCAGCAGGACCAACTATCCGGCCTCCGGCAGCAGTTCAAGATCGTCATCGTCCAGCAGCTATCGGTCTTCGTCAAGTTCCAGTAGCTCAAGATCATCAACAAGCAGCTCAAGATCCAGCAGTTCACGGTCTTCCGGAAGTTCCAGATCATCGAGTTCCAGCAGAAGATAATCCGGTGACATAAAACATATATTTATTTTATGGGTAATCCTTACTTCCAATTCAAACAGTTCACTGTTTTTCATGATCTATGCGCCATGAAAGTCGGTATTGACGGGGTATTGCTCGGAAGTTGGGCTAACGTAGAAAATGCCAAAAGAATACTTGATGTCGGAACCGGAAGCGGGCTTATAGCCTTAATGCTGGCGCAGCGGGCATCGGAAGCCCTGATTACCGCTATTGACATAGACCCTAACGCCATATTACAAAGTAAAGCCAACATAGACCGCTCACCATGGCCAGACAGAATAAAAGCCACATGTTTGCCACTGCAAGAATACGCGAAACTAGATATTGAGAAGTTTGACCTGATTGTATCAAACCCGCCTTATTTTTCCAACTCATTGAAAACCCCAGACTCCCAACGGACACTGGCCAGACATAACGACACGTTACCACACAACGAATTAATCATATCATCTAAATCATTGCTTAGAGAGAATGGGAAACTCTGCCTTATACTTCCTGTAAACGAAGGTAATCAATGTATAGAAATCGCAGCCGGAGAAGGTTTACATTGCACACAAAAGGTATATGTATATCCTAAACCTAACACTCCGGTAAAAAGACTGCTACTTGAATTTTCTATGTCACATGGATATACCAAAAAATCTGAAATTTGTATTGAAACGGAAACACGCCATCAATATTCCCCGGAATTCACAGCTTTAGCAAAGGACTTTTACCTAAAACTATAAAACAATCTATTAAAAACGCGGAGGCATACCGCCGGGCATAGACCCTCCCGGACGAGGTCGAAGTTCTCCTCCCGGAGGGACACGTCCATCTGAAGGCGAAGCTCCCGCAGAACCTCCAGTTTGAGGAAATTTATTCAATTTATAACTGAAACTAACAAGAATATATGATGTCAGCGTATTATAACGGCTGTATTGTGTGTAATTATCCCCCACTATCTGGCGAACACTCATACGCTGGCGTAATATATCATAACAAGAAACGGATAATACAGCCCGTTTCTTAAATAAAGATTTATCTATAGAAGCATTCCATATCAGTTCATTCCGGTCAAAATTCACATACCCTTGCAATGCAGTATAGTTGATATCCGTACTTATATTAATATCATAAGGCAAGTGCAGGACTACATTTCCGCTTACTCCCCAGTCCCATGTATCCGTAGGAAGCGGAGCCAGATTATTCACTGTTCTCCGGTAACTTACATTACCCCTGGCCCCAACTTCCACAATATCATGAGTAAATGTCAATGACAGGTACTCACTGGCATTATACTGTTGGGTAGAACTCAAATCGCCCAAAACCAATTGGTTTACATCTATATCACCAACATATCCTTTTTTGGAATATCCGTAACGCTGGTTGAACCCCAGGCTTGTCCTGGTATTAAAATGAAGTCTCTTCTGAATGATAGGCGTATTATACATTACGTTACCATTAACATTATAAGGAACAGAAGTAGCATTCACCGTTTGATTGTACTGTTTGCCCGTACTGTCATAAATAGAATTGGAAACCAATGCGTCTTTGGTAGCATTAAACCCTAAAGAGGCATTAAAAGAAGAAAAACGTTCTTCGTTAAACGTACTGTAAAACACCCTGAAACGATGAGAGAAAGAAGGATTTAATTCCGGATTACCAACAGTTTCATTCATCAGGTTTGAATTGTTTTTTACCGGCTGCATCTGGCTGACACTCGGTTGGCTGGTGGATCCACGATAATCTATCCGGATAAATTCTTTTTTACCAAAATTATACTGGAAACGGGCATTGGGAGAGAAATTAAATACCTCATTTTTTATGTTACGCTCCACTCCGTCTCCATAAGTAGTATAACTATATGTCTGAGAAGGTTCTCCCTTAATCCCCAAAGTAAGGTTATAATTTTTCTCCGTATAACGATAGTTTAGTTCTACCGTTTCACTAAAAAAATTATTTTTAAAGTTATTACTATATTCTTCATTCAGCAAAGAATAATTACGGTTAGCGGCTATGTACTGGTCTAAATCATTATAATAACCCAAATTATCATTATCAAACTGGTCTTTAGCACTTTTATTGGTATTACTACGAAAAGAAACGGAAGTTTCCAGTAAGTTTTTCAAATTCCATAAAGGCTCTACATAGGATATTCGGGTATTAAAATTAAGGCGGTAAGACTTGTTCTCCGTATACTGGTCTATCACATCTTCACCCAGCAAATCATCGGTTCTACGATAAGAATAGTTAAAACTTTCATTATTCGTTTCAGAAAAATCGGTCCGGATATTAGCCGTCAGCGAACGCCCTTTTTTCTGAAATTTACGATTATATATCACATTAAACCCAGCACTGATACTGGAACTATTCCCGTAGTTAAGATTATTACCTACACTTGAGGTATCATTTTCAACATAATATATAAAGTCACGGTTATTATCCGTAGACGACCAGGAATAATTCATGTTCGGCTGAATAATAAAGGTATTAAGACTGTCCGGTTTCCATTCCAGTTCAAAGCGGGCATTAACATTATAATTATCCGTATGAGCTACCGTATAAGTGGAATCCGTATAAAGAGAATCACGCAAATAGCTGAATTTATAACTATCGGTTATAGCTTCATTCCGGGAATGATTAAATGAGGCATTCCCCCCTATCTTCAATTTATCCGAAATAACCGTATTGTTATTCACTCCGAAATTCTGCGTATCCGTAATACCATTGCCTCCACCAATACGCCCCCGATTACTTCTGGAGGTATTCACATTATTAGCACCCACAGCAAAAGCCGTTTGCGCCTTGTCACTCATCAGGCTCACCGTACCGTTAGCGTCATAACGCAGATTCTCATCTACATCCATACCCACCCCTCCCACAAGGTTCATAAATATTCCCCTCTTACGGTTTGGTTTGGTAGTAAGGTTAATGATTCTTTCCGTTTCGTCATCCTCAAAACCGGTTAACTGAGCCATATCCGATTTTTGCTCAAGTACCTGTATTTTATCAATCATCTCAGCCGGAAGATTCTTTGTCGCCATCTCTATATCGTCGTCAAAAAATTTTTTCCCGTCAATACGAATTTTCGTTATATCTTCACCATTCACTGTAATTTTTCCCTCGGAAGATATTTCCACACCAGGCAACCTTTTCAGTAAATCCTCCACAACAGCATTTTCAGATGTTTTAAAAGCCGTAGCATTGTATTCCAGCGTATCACCCCTAACCACCATTTGGGCAGCAGTCCCTTTCACCACAAATTCAGACAACATTTCAACATCTTCCTGTAACTGAATATTCTTTAACACCGTGTTTTTATCCAAAGTTACATTCGTACTATAATCTTTATATCCTACAGAGGAAACCAGCAATATGAAATTTCCTTTAGGCAGGTTATTTAATATAAAACCACCACGGGGATCAGTATGAGCTCCCTGAACCAAAGAAGTATCTTTGGCATTAAACAGGCGTACTGTTATCATTTCAAGTGCTTCACCTGTTTTTTCATCGAACACACGGGATTGTAAATTATATTGGGCACAAACAGATAAACCAAATAAAAAGAAGAATATGGAAAGAAAGTATTTTTTCATTTTCTAATATCTAAATCATTGCAACTTTACCATACATAAACTCCGGTGCAATGAAGCATTTTTAATCTCATATTATTATATGACGAATCAACAAGGTAAAAGTTTAATTTCCTATCTTTGTATTTTAATAGAACTATTAATAATTAAGCCTGACAAAATTATGATTACTTTTCAAAAAATAACAAACTCATCTGACCCCTTTTTTACAAACCTTTATGAATTATACCAATTAGCATTCCCTGAAACGGAAAGAAGAAACCGTAATGAATTAGAACAGATATTAGATCACAACAAACAATTTGAAGCTGATGCGCTAATGAAAAACGGTAACTTCTGCGGCTTCTTTACGTTCTGGAACTTCAACACATTCCACTATGTAGAACATTTTGCCATTTCTCCTGACCTGAGAGGACAAAATGCCGGTTCCGAAACCATGCAAACTTTTATGCTATCACATAAAACCCCTATTGTTCTAGAAGTGGAAGTGCCTGACACTCCCGAAGCTGTACGCCGTATCAAATTCTATGAGAGATTGGGACTACATGTCATTAACCAGGAGTATGCACAACCATATTACGACCGCTCCGGTAACCTCCTGCCTATGCTTATCATGAGTAACGACCCGCATTTTGCCAACGAACATTTTAATCAAATAAAAAATACCCTATACAAAGAAGTATATGACTACAATCCGGATAATATCTAAAAAACGATCACCGGAACCACACCTTATTCATTCATACGTTTAGCTCTGAAACAAGATTCTAAATTTTGATTAAACAAATATTTGAGGTTACAAAAAAAATTCATACCTTTGCCCCGCAAAAATAAAATCTATTTTATAAACCAATTAAAAGGTAAAACATTATGTTAAACCATTATGAAACCGTTTTCATTTTAACTCCCGTTTTGTCTGACGTTCAGATGAAGGAAGCGGTAGAAAAGTTCAAAGCCGTATTGACAGATAACGGTGCGACTATCACAAATGAAGAGAATTGGGGCTTACGCAAATTAGCGTATCCAATTCAGAAAAAATCTACAGGGTTTTACACATTGCTTCAATTTGACGCTGACCCTACAGTAATTGCCACTTTGGAAACACAATTCCGTCGTGACGAACGTGTACTTCGTTTCTTAACTTTCCGTTTGGATAAATTTGCATACGAATACGCAGAAAAAAGAAAAGGTATTAAATCATCTAAAGAAGTAAAGGAGGACTAAAACATGGCAAACAACAATGGTGAAATCAGATATTTGACTCCTCCAACTGTGGATGTCAAAAAGAAAAAATACTGTCGTTTCAAAAAAAGCGGTATTAAATACATTGATTACAAAGATCCTGAATTTTTGAAAAAATTCTTGAACGAACAAGGAAAAATTCTTCCTCGTCGTCTTACTGGTACTTCGTTGAAATTTCAACGCCGCGTAGCACAAGCTGTAAAAAGAGCACGTCATTTAGCGTTGCTTCCTTATGTAACCGATATGATGAAATAATTTTAAGAAGGAGTAAAAAGTATGGAAATTATATTGTTAGAAGACGTAACTAACTTAGGTTACAAAGGAGATATTCTGAAAGTTAAAGACGGTTACGGACGTAACTATTTACTTCCTCAGAAAAAAGCTGTTCTTGCTACTGATTCAGCTAAAAAACGTTTGGCTGAAGACATGAAACAACGTGCACACAAACTGGAACGTATCAAAAACGAATGTCTGGAACTGGCTGAAAAGCTGAAAGATGTTACTTTGACTGTCGGAGCAAAAACAAGCTCTACCGGAAAAATTTTCGGTGCTGTTGGTTCTATCCAGTTAGCTGATGCTTTTGAAAAAGCAGGTTATAACGTTGATCGTAAAGTAATTGTTATCAAAGAAGCCGTTAAAGAAGTAGGTTCTTATATAGCAGTACTGAAACTACACAAAGAAGTAACTGTAGAAGTTCCTTTTGAAGTAGTTAGCGAATAATAGAAATTACTTAATTCTATATAAAACAGGATATGAATAAATCATATCCTGTTTTTTTGATGTATATATCCGAAAAAATCAACCATAAACAATTACACGTCTGATTCTCTTTCCTTTTTATTCGTACCCCTGCTCCCCTACCTCCTTTTATTACAACTCCTTCTGTACACAACACTAAATACAAAATCTATTTACGTAATTCTTGTAGAGCTTTCACCACAGACGGATTAATTTTATTATTTTTGTTCCTGATTTTAAACAACCAAACACTTTATTTTCCTCATGTTAGCAAAACGTATTATCCCTTGTCTTGACATAAAAGACGGCAAAACCGTAAAAGGAATCAATTTTGAGAATATAACAGCCGTAGGCGATCCGGTGGAATTAGGGGCATTATATGCCCAAATGGGTGCTGATGAACTGGTGTTTCTTGATATTACGGCGACAAATGAAAAAAGAAAAACATTATCTGAACTTGTAACCCGCATAGCACAACATATCAACATACCTTTTACCGTAGGAGGAGGCATTTCTACCGTAGAAGATGTATCCGTATTGTTAGATAGTGGAGCTGATAAAATATCAGTAAACACTTCTGCCGTAAGAAATCCTCAATTGATAAAAGACTTAGCTAACCAATTCGGAAGCCAATGCGTTGTTTTAGCCATTGACACAAAATTCATCGACGGCGAATGGTACGTTTTCCTCAATGGAGGACGTATTCCAACCGACATAAAAACAGTAGAATGGGCAAAAGAAGCTGTTTCACTCGGAGCCGGAGAAATTTTGCTTACATCAATGAACAACGACGGGACAAAAGACGGATTTGCCATAGACATTACCCGTGCCGTATCCGAAGCTGTAAACGTGCCTGTAATAGCAAGCGGAGGAGCCGGAACAATGGAACACTTTACCGAGGTATTTGAACAAGGAAAGGCTGACGCCGCCCTGGCTGCCAGCATCTTCCATTATAAAGAAATAAGCATTCCTGATTTAAAACAGTATCTTAGGGAAAAGGGTATTGTTGTGAGATAAAAAATATCTCTTTCAATAGATGACTACTTCTGCCTATGTCTTTAAAATAAAATTCATATAACGATGAAATTATATTATCATTGTCTTATCATATTCATTTTTAGTCTGTGCGCCTGCAATCGTGTGGCTGATTCGCCATATCCGGATGTCCAATGGGAAAAGAAAAGCAATCTTCCCATCAACGGACTTGTTTCTGCAAGAGCAGCCAGTGTTGAGGACAAGGCCTACGTGTTTTTCGGACGGGTTAACCATGTTAATAACTCATATGGAACTTACTCCAAGGATTGCTGGGAATACGATGCGACCAATGATATCTGGACTAAAAAATCACCTTGTCCGGGAAAAGCTCGTGTAAACCCAATTGCGATAACATTAAACGGAAAAATATACACCGGATTGGGCTATGGTGGCGAAGGAGTGACCAATAATAAAAGCCATCTGACCGACTTCTGGATGTACGATCCCGCTACAGACCTATGGGAGAAAAAAGCGGATTATCCGAACTACGAAACCAACGGTTGCATTTGCTTTATCCATGAAAATAAAATTTATGTCGGATTTGGTTTTCATGAATTAAACTTCGGTGCGTCACTAATGGAATACGATCCGGAAAAAGATGAATGGAATTTCATTAATAGTTATCAGGAACAATTCCGGGCATTGGCAACTTGCTGTTTTGACAATGACCATATTTTCATGGGTACAGGCTATAAAACATACAATCTAAATGACTGGTGGCAATACACTCCATCAAATGATTCCTGGAAAAAATGTAAAGATATGCCAGATAACGGACGTCAAGGTGCCGTATCGCTATGTATAAAAAACAGATTTTTCGTTTCTTCCGGACGATATTTCAGAGGCGATCAGACCGGAGGACATCTGAAGTCGGACGTATTGGAATATGACGCTACACGAAATGTATGGTACAAACGGGGCGATATACCCACTGATGGACGGGAAAATGCAATAGCCTTCACAATTAACGGAAAAGGTTACATCGGATTAGGAGAAAATATGAATAACGCCCTGAATGACCTCTGGTGCTTTGAACCCTAATTATTAAAACGAAACCAATGACCTGCAATAAATTATTTTCATCCATATTATTTATACTTATCACCTTAAGTACTTCTGCCAAGGTTCCGGTTTACTATAATGTCGGAACATCAGGTATCATGTCATCAGGTGAAACGGCTCCATTCTGGTTACACTCAAACCGGAACGGTATGTACTCTGCTTCCCCTTACAGCTCTGTGACCTTTATAGAGATAGGAAAAGACCTGCAACAGGAAAAAAAGTTATTCAAATATGGATTCAAAGCAAACGGGCAACTGCGTTTCGATGATCACGGCACTAAATTTTACCTGCAAGAAATGTATGTCAAACTCCGTTTAGGCGCTTTCGACCTGAACATAGGATCCAGAGAAGAACATTTAGGAAATCAACAACCTGTGCTTTCCAGCGGAGGTTTCCTCTTTTCAAATAACGCACGTCCTATTCCTAAAATCATGATAGGCATTGAAGAGTTCACAGCCATTCCTTTTACACATGGATATGCGGAAATAAAAGGAGGAATATCCCACGGCTGGCTAAATGGAGAAGCCTATGTAAAAAATGCATTCTTACATCACAAATACGCATACCTCCGCTTAGGAGGCAAACTACCTGTCAATATCCAATATGGTTTTGAACATGCTGCACAATGGGGAGGCACACACCCTACCCTCGGAAAACAAGCCATAGGATTTGATGATTTCATGCGGGTATTTTTTGGAAAGGAAGGAAGTAGCTCTTCCAACCCGAATGAGATATACAATGCACTTGGAAATCATCTTATATCCCAAAGCATACGTCTGGACTTCAAATTCGCCGGATATGTACTAAGCGGATACTGGCAAAATCTGAACGAAGACGGGCCAATCAAATTTATATGGGACAGTATGAATCGCCCTGACGGACTTTTTGGCATTAGTTTCCAAAACAATAATTTTCCATATTTATCCGGCATTCTTTACGAATACCTTAACACAACAGATCAGTCCGGTCCTTTCCATGACAAAGACGGAATTGTATATGGAGGAAAAGACAACTATTTTGGAAACAACATATACCAATCCGGCTGGAGTTATTTTGCCAATAGTATAGGTACTCCGTTCATTACTCCTCCTTACAAAAAGGAAGATGGTAAATATGCAGATTATAGCAACCGGACTAAAGTCCACCACATCGGTATTCAGGGAGACATATTTGGATACAAATACCGCATATTGAATTCATTCAGCAAAAATTACGGTACTTATAACAATCCTTTTAACAAGGTCATGAAATGTAACTCCTTGTTAGTGGAGGTTAATAAAACGTTTCCTAAACTGTTAGGCATAGAAATAGGTTGCGCTCTTGCTGCTGATTTTGGTACGTTGCCTGTAGTAGATGGAGGAGTAATAAAAAATGGCGGTAACACCTTCGGAGCTCTTATCACTATCAGAAAAAAAGATATTCTTTTTAATCTTCCCTGGTAAGACAGATAGAGAAAAGAGTTACATGTTTCCCAAAGAAATCCTGGCTTATGTATGATTGTGTTAGGTATATAGCGCATACTGATTTCTATTTCTTGTATATATAAGTAGGTCTGCAACGAAGCCCTACCGATGTAAAACAATAAGATAAAGCATCATCTTCAGCAAAATACATGTAAATTTACTCTAAGTGAAACAACTGTACTCCTAAACTACACTTCACAAAGTTATTTCGGTCACGATCCCAAGCCCTTGACTCTTAGTTTAAACAAGTTCAAATTAACTAACTCCTTCCCCAAAGGAACAATCATCAACAACACGAGATTATTCATTTCCCACTCTACCTAAATAAAAATCTATCATTTCCATTACTAACAAGGAATCTATTTTCAAAAAACAAACTCCTTAAATACAAAATCTATTTAACAAAAAATGTGAGTGCAAAAATTTGCACCCACATTTCATATAAGTAACTAAGATTCTTAACTTAGAAATGGAACATCAGGAAAATAGCTCCGGAAGTACGGGTAGAAATACCGGTAGAGAAAGATGGTTTTCCAAAATAATTACCATAATTATCTATTCCCTCATCAGTTCTTTCACGGTATTGATACTCTTGCCTGTCTCCGTTCAGATAACCTTCTGTTTTAACTTCATTCTGTCCTTTGATAGCATAAATAAAATCAAGTCCTAATTCACCACCAATGGAAAACTGAGGAGCAATGAAATATTCTACTCCAACAAAACCTCCCACACCGGCAGCAAAATATGCACCTGTTTTATTTTCCAATACACGGTACCCCTGCTTTACACCAGTGCCGATATTATCTGTACCAAAGTTTCCTGTAGACGGGCTGGTATTAGTCTCTGTCAAGGCATTACCATAGGAATAGACGTTATTTGTCCTGCCGTAAGCAAAATTAACCTGAGCTCCATAGAAACCTTGTACACGGCCTCTACCTCTGCGGAACTCATAACCTAAATCAAGACCAACGTACTGGTTATTCACTTTATGCACATCCACAGTTGTAGCAGACAAGTTGCTCGGATTAACCAATAACTGATAATCATCAGCCACTGTATTTTTAAACTTATTCTGAGTAAAATCTAAACTTAACTTCACCCGAATGGCTTGATTATCTTTCAAGAAATACTTCCCATAAATGGAATTATTAAATCCATCAAAAGAAGCCATGGACCCATTGCCAAATAAATTGACTAACGATGCTATAGGCACGGCATCAATACCCAATGCAAAATCTCCGGCTTTCGGCAACAAGGCAATTCCTCTCTTATTTACAGTAGGATCTGCATTCACTGTTTCCTGCGCCATAACGGGAGCAAGCAGCCCCAAACACAGGATTGATGATAATATTATTTTTTTCATTTAATTCTATTTTAATCTATTTTCAATTAAAGAGGATTTCCTGTTACAACTATGGTGTTATCACCATCGTCATATTTCTTGTTTATGCCGCCCCATAAACTTCCGTTAGGAATTATTTCAGAACTAAATTTATATTTTGTTTTACTACCATCCCCTATTTGATCTACATCTGCAAGGAAATCAACTTTTACGGAGAAAGTAAGCGGACTATCTGAAACAGCTGGATCCGGAGCTTCAAAAGTAAATTCCAAAGGATTGCTTTCCGATTTTATAATAACGATATCTTCCAGGTTTAATCCCGGTACAGCACTTCTTTTAGCAGTAACCGTAATCTTTGCATCATCAGGAAGAGCAGAAAGATCGGCAGATGTCAAATCTCTCTTATAACGTAGTTTAACTGTATAAGTAGCAGGTTTCCATGCTGTTTGACCAGCTTCCAAAGGCTCAGCATCTTTTTCATAGGTTAACTCTACATTATTAGTCTGTCCACCATAAACAGTTCCTGTCTGGTTAGCGCCTAAATTATCAACCAATTTATATAAATAAGAAGATTTTACTTCATTTCCGGACTCTACATCAATATAGTCTGCAATAAACGCAGAAGATAGCTCAAAACTCAATCCTGCGCTATTAGCAAGCAATGAAGGAGCCGCCATTTTAACCTCCAACATTCCGTTTGCACCTACTTTTTCTACCAAAATCAAATCATTATCTCTCTCAGGAACAAATTTGTCACCCTTAATAATAATTTTCACTTCAGTTCCTTCCGGTACAGCTACACTCTGTTTTCCGTTATAATAAGTAAGTTCTGCTTTAAAAACACCTTCTTCCCATACTTCAGACTCAGTAAAGGTGTCATCCAGAATGTAAGTAATTTTCTTTTGATAAGTCAAATCTTTAACAATAGCTTGTGTTATTCCGGCTCCTGCATTATCGTCGGCCTTATATAACAATTGTTTTTCAGAGCCATCATTCATTTTTACTTTAAAAAATACAGATTGTCCCTGGATAGCCACATCAACAGAAGTTCCATCTTCTTTTGCAGGCAACACTGCTTTATAATAACCCACAGAATCCACTTCTGCCATTACTACATAACTACCTTTCATACTCGCATTATCCATTAGGTCTGAATTTTTAATAGAAAAAGTCAGTTTTGTTCCTTTAGGTACAAATTGAGTAGCCTCTGAAGAAGAAGTATTCACATTCATATAAGCATAACCTTCAATGGTTGCTTTTGAAGAGAACACTTCATCCACATTAATAGCCTGTGCCGGATCTTCCGGTGCACAACTGCTAAACGCAAACACACAAGCAACAGCTACCGCTGCCACACACGATAATTTTCTCATAACTTTTTTTAGTTTTAATTAATACAATTAAATAATTTCTCGTTACAAAGATACAAGAAAAAGAATATTAACAAAAAAAACTTTGTTTTTTCGCAAGAAGGTTCTATTTTTAAATCAAATTATTTATCAGAATCGGGGACATTTTTAAAACTATATGAGATTTTCATCTTACAAAATCGAAACAGATTAAACAAAATAAAGCAAGCATTTGTTATACACACATACGATAGGATATATAAAAATCTATCAGACATAGAAGACTTAAATAAAAATATTACAAACCAATTAAAACAAACAATTATGAGCGACTCTAGTTTTGGAAAAGTAATGCTGGGCATCTTAGGAGGTGCAGCAGTAGGCGCAGCAATAGGTGTTTTATTTGCTCCGGCAAAGGGTACCGTAACCAGAAGAAAAATTGCAAGAAACACACGGGAAATAAAAAATAATATTACCGAAAAGCTTGAAGACCTGGTTGATTCTGCAGAAGATATCATTGAAGAAATAAAAGAAACAGCTAATGAATATCTAAATAGAGATATGGAAGAAGCTGAGGAAGAAACAAAACAGCCAAGCAAAAAATCAAAATAAACTAACAATAAAAACTCATGAGGCAGAAAAGAGAAAGCAACTTTTCAAACCTGATAGACACCCTAAAGGAATACATAAATCTTAAAATAGAATACGGGGTACTTAGTATTACTGAACGAATATCAGTACTTGCCGGGAAAGTGGCTTATGTTGCTCTCATGGCTATTTTCAGCTTAGTAATATTACTGCTGCTCACCATTCTTATATACAATGTATTAATGGCGTGGATCGGTATTCCGTGGTTGGTTGCATTAATTGAAATCGGATTCATTCTCCTAATTATGGGTATAATAGCCATATTCAGACATTCATTAATTATTAATCCGATAGCAGATTCCATTATCCGCAATATACTGGATTACGATAAAGAAGAAGAGGAGGAAGAAGATGAAATATAGAGAAATAAGATCTTTAAAAGATTTAAAAAAGCGCAAATACCTTATCCGGAGGAAAACTCAGAAGTATGAGCTATGGATGGGCGAAGACATACAGACACTGGCTCACCCTATTGTAAACAACAGGTATATGTACAATAGAAACGGTTATGATGGAGAACCGACTCCCGTCATTTATAAAATAATAAGAAACATAAAAAGAGGAATAGATATATTCCGGTTGGGGAGCGCTATATTTTTTGATTTTAAACGTTGATTATTAAATTAAATAAAAAGTCAGGGAGGTGTCATAACCTCCCTGACTTTTTTGGTAATTGTTGGTCTGTCCCGACATAAATTAATACCCTAAATACAAGTATTTCAGAACCTATACTCCTACAAGATTCTATTACCTAACTCTTTATATTCGGTTCTTCCAGACCATACCCCTTACGCTTATCTTCTTTTTTCAACAGGATAGCAAACAAAATAGCCAAGACTCCAAAACAAGCAAAAATCAACATCGGCAAAGTATAATTATATAGAGGAATAACCTGTTCTGTATCATCTACAACTTTTATCATCTGTCCTATCACACAATACTTATCCAAAACAAAACCAATCAGTAACGGAACTCCCATTAACCCCCAGTTCTGAACCCAGAAAGTCATTGCATAAGCCGTTCCTAACTTTTCCTCCGGTATAATTTTAGCCAATGAAGGCCACATAGCCGAAGGGACAAGGGAAAATGCGATTCCCAGCAGAACTACCAACCCGATAGCCACCGGCAAACTATTAAGCGAAGGTATGGCAAATAGCAAATGCACGAACAGCAAAATAACAGAACCGATAATCATAATTGTAGCCCCTTTCCCTTTTTTATCATATAAACTGCCAAAAAACGGTGTGAGAAATAATGCGCTCAAAGGCAACAAAGCTGGAATATAACCGGCAAACACTTCTGAAATACCAAATTTTTGAATGATAAGACCTGTTGCATATTTTATAAAAGGCAACACTGCCGAATAAAATAATACGCACAAAATAGCAATAAACCAAAATGTACGGTTCTTAGCAATATCCACAATGTCTGAAAACTTAAACTCACTATCATTTTTTATACCGGCTTCCGCATCCTCTGCATCCAATTTCCTATCAAAAAACACAAAAACAATAAATACCATTAACGCTACACACAACATAATAAGTGCCACTATAATAGGCATACTCAGATTACCAGTCATCTTCACCAAAGGTACTGGAGTAAACATAGCCAAAGCAGTACCAATACGTCCCGTAGATGTATTCAGCCCAATGGCCAACGCCATCTCTTTTCCCCGAAACCAACGGACAACGGCTTTGTTGGCCGTTATGCCAAACATCTCACACCCCATGCCAAATACACCAAACCCTAATCCTGCCATTACTGCCGATTTAGCCTTAGGAGCTATAATTTGCCAACTGCCGATACTTAACTCCGTCATCCCTTCAAAATGACCGGATATAGCCCAGTATTTTATACCAGCCCCTATCAGCATAATGACAATAGCCAATATTCCGGTAAAACGTATCCCCATTTTATCCAAAATCATCCCACCAAACACCAGCATCAGCAAAAATACGTTAAACCACCCATATCCACTGGTAAAAATACCATAGTCCGTGGCGCTCCATGATAAATTTGCCTGAAGACGCTCCTGCAACGGCGCCATGGAATCGGTCAGATAATACATACAGAGCATCGTAAAAGACACCAATACCAGTACAAACCAACGGGCTGTCTTTGAATCTCTCAAAGTAGTAGAAACTTTTTGCGTCATATTATAAACTTAACAAACATTCATACAATCAAAGTAAATATAAAAAACAAAACTATAACAGACATTATGCCATATAGTTCAATAATGGCTCTTTTCTGCTCGGCGCAAATCTACGAAAAAAAGCTATCCTATTTATAAATATGACAAAATTACCTGAAAATAAAAGTTTTCATTTTCGGTATCATTTTTGTAAAGAATACAAATAAATAAGATTGCAAAACACGAGAACGCATTTTTTTCCGGACCTGCACATAAGGAGGAAACAACAAGTCCGGTTTAAAACTGTCGAAGTGACAGGTATAACATAAAAATGCACTTAAATAAATATGAATGGCATTTAACTAAACATATGCAAAAGGAATTGCCAGATCATAAAGTTAAAATTATCTTTGTATAACCAATTTTGAGGAGAACATATAATGACTATGAATTATTCTGAACAACTGCAAGATGTGTTACAATACAGTACACAGGAAGCAGAACGCTTAGGCAACAATTACGTTGGTCCTGAACATTTATTACTGGCTATTTTACGTAGCGGTACGGGAAAAGCTATCGACATATTAAACTATTCACAAGTAAATATTCCCAAAGTAAAACAGGCTATTGAAAGCCAAATACGTACCGACCGTGAGCCCAGTGGTGAAACCATTCCTATGCTGAAAAGCACGGAACGTATAAAAAAATTAATGGAGTTGGAAACCCGTTCTTTAC
This sequence comes from Bacteroidota bacterium, assembly GCA_023391625.1. Classification (GTDB taxonomy): domain Bacteria; phylum Bacteroidota; class Bacteroidia; order Bacteroidales; family Paludibacteraceae; genus QVMH01. Next base: position 455,120 of record JAEWAN010000034.1, read on the forward strand.
TTGCAGATACTGCAGATACGGAACATTTACTATTAGCCATTTTGAAAGAAAAAAATAATTTAGCCGTAGATATACTTGAAAATGAACATATATCTTACGAAAAGGTAAAGGCCTATTTAGAGGGTAATAATACCGAACCGCAGATGGGAGCCGCTTTCAGTGATGAAGAGGAAGAAGATGATGATTTAAGCGGACGCCAGCAACATGCCAACCCTACATCCGGCGGTTCAAAACAAAGCGATACTCCCGCCCTGGACACATTCGGAACGGATATAACAAAAGCTGCTCTGGAAAACAGGTTAGACCCGATAGTAGGACGTGAAAAAGAAATAGAACGTCTGGCACAAATTCTGAGCCGTAGGAAGAAAAACAACCCGGTATTAATAGGAGATCCGGGAGTAGGTAAATCTGCTATTGTAGAAGGGCTAGCGCTGAGGATTATCCAGCACAGAGTATCCCGTGTGTTATTTGACAAACGCGTTGTTTCACTGGATATGGCCTCCATCGTAGCAGGCACAAAATACCGTGGACAATTTGAAGAACGGATTAAAGCCATACTGAATGAATTGCAGAAAAATCCGAACATCATTCTGTTCATTGACGAAATACATACTATCGTAGGAGCCGGAAGTGCACCTGGATCATTGGATGCGGCCAACATGCTGAAGCCAGCCTTGGCACGTGGAGAAATACAATGTATCGGAGCTACTACTCTGGATGAATACCGTCAAAGCATAGAAAAAGATGGAGCTTTGGAACGTCGTTTCCAAAAGGTGATGGTAGATCCTACCACGGCAGAAGAAACCCTGCAGATACTCCGGAATATTCAGGATAGGTACGAATATCATCACAACGTACGCTATACTCCGGAAGCCATTGAGGCTTGCGTACGATTGACCGACCGATACATTACGGACAGGGCTTTTCCGGATAAGGCGATTGATGCCATGGACGAAGCCGGCTCAAGAGTACATATCGGAACAGTATCCGTACCGGCCGAAATAGAAGAGCTGGAAAAGAAAATAGAAGAATTACGGAAAGAAAAGACCAAAGTGCTGGCCGAACAGAAATATGAGTTGGCAGGCCCTATACGTGACCAGGAAAAGCAAACTCAGTACGCACTTGAAGATGCTATTAAACGCTGGGAAGAAGAATCACAGCAACATCCGGAAACCGTAAATGAAGAACAGGTTGCCGAAGTAATTGCCATGATGTCCGGTATCCCCGTACAACGTATAGCACAGGCGGAAGGATTGAAACTTCGTCAGATGAAAGATGTTTTACAAAGTAAAGTCATCGGTCAGAACGAAGCCGTAAATAAAATTGTAAAGGCAATACAACGGAATAGAATCGGGTTAAAAGACCCTAACAAACCGATAGGTTCATTCATATTCCTGGGACCTACCGGTGTAGGTAAAACACATTTGGCCAAATCATTAGCCGAGTTTATGTTTGACAGTCAGGATGCGCTTATCCGGGTTGACATGAGTGAATACATGGAAAAATTCAGTGTTTCCCGTCTTATCGGAGCGCCTCCGGGATACGTAGGTTATGAAGAAGGAGGACAGTTGACCGAACGGGTGCGCCGTAAACCCTATTCCATCGTATTGTTTGACGAGATAGAGAAAGCTCATCCCGATGTATTCAACCTGTTACTTCAGGTAATGGATGAAGGCCGGCTAACTGACAGCCTGGGACGTCGTATTGATTTCAAAAACACAATCATCATTATGACTTCCAACGTAGGTACACGTCAGCTAAAAGATTTCGGCAAAGGCATTGGTTACAACATGTCAAGCGACGGAAGCATTAGTTCCGAGTATTCACGTGGAGTAATACAGAAAGCTTTGCAACGTACATTCTCTCCGGAGTTCTTGAACAGGGTTGACGACATCATCATGTTTGACCAGCTAAGCAGGGAAGCCATCTTCTCCATTATTGATCTGGAATTAAAAGGATTGTTCAACCGTGTTACGGAAATGGGATACAAATTAGAACTAACCAATGAAGCAAAAGATTTCATTGCCGACAAAGGTTACGATGTACAATTCGGTGCACGTCCGCTGAAACGGGCTATCCAACGCTATATGGAAGATGAACTGGCTGATATTATACTGGCCGGCGAAGTGAAACCGGGTGACACAATATTGCTTGATCTGGATAAAGAAAACCAGGCAATAAAAAGCAGTATTGTAAAACAAAATATGGCATTAAACGCATAATTACCAATTACTAATCAAGCTCAATCCCTACAGAGAAAACTCTGTAGGGATTTTTTATAGCCGGATTTATCAATTGATTCTATCAAAAGTAAATAACCCGGCAACCGGATTTATTTCTGTCGAAATAAATCCTTTTTTCGTCGAAAAATATTTTTCTAACTCTACAAAACAGGTTACCTTCGTTTATGAAAAAAAGCGCGACTCTGAATTGTAAAAATATTTGAAAAAACATTTAAAAAGTCTTTTTTCTATAAATACAATTGTATCTTTGTATTATTTATAATTACAACTCTTTTGTAATAATTATCAGATATAGATTTAATTTTCAGTTGGTTATTAGTTATTTTTTATTCTATAAACAAACAATAATCAGCAGATAAAAAAATATTTATGCCTAAATTAACGGAACTCCTATCACAAGATGTACGGTTCAAAGAAGCCCTTACAGCTTGTATGAACTGTGGAATCTGCACCGCCATATGTCCTGCCGCTGAATTTTATAAATATGATCCACGCCAAATATGTGCTTTGGTTCAGTCAAAGGACGAAGAAAAAATAGAAGAATTGCTTAAAAGTGAGACCATCTGGTATTGCGGACAATGTATGTCCTGCAAAACACGTTGTCCAAGGGGGAATGTTCCAGGACTGGTTATCACTGTGCTTCGTAAATTATCCCAGGAATTGGGATATTTCACCAATAGCGAAAAAGGACGGCAACAGTTCGTAATAAAAAGAGTGGTCGGAGAAAACATTCTTAAAACCGGATATTGTGTGCATCCTGATGTCGTTACACCAGAAAAGCATCCGGAACAAGGGCCCATATGGAAATGGTATTGTGACAACGTAGAAGAAGTTGTAGACCGTGTAGGAGGAAACTATAAAAAAGAAGGCCCCGGAGCACTTCGAATAATCAGGGAAGACAATCTGGAAGAAGTCAGAAAAATTTTTGAAGTAACGGGAGGATATGAGTTCCATCAACACATTGAAGATTACTCCAAAGAAAAGGCCAAGGAAATGGGATATATAAATGAAATGATTGACAAAGAGTACCTTGACCTCGTATATACCGAAAACGAAAAAGACCATCAAAAATAATAAATACGCACACACGCAGTATGGAAATGTGCTTTTATTAACGAACAACAAAATATCGCCTGTTAAGTAAAGAAACAACAGGGCATTAGCTTTATGAAAAAACATCCTTGGAACGAATATCAAAAAGAAATAGCAGAAGACGATTTTTTTTATGAACGTAGCTGTATCAGACAGTCCTTTTTTCCCGGCTCTGAAACTACTTTTCTAAAAATACTAAAAGATGAATTAGGCAAAAATATTGTTGACGACCCTAATGCACACACCTGTACCGGAATCGGTTATCATGCGGACGTAGTACCGTTTGACACCACGCAGACAGTCTGTGCACGTCTGTTTTCGCTAATGAGCGATGCCGGATTAAAAAATTACGTTCCCTCCTGTGTCACTTCATTCGGTATATTCACTGAAGTGGTGGAAACATGGAAACATTTTCCCGAAGAACTGGAAAAAACAAGGGAAAATTTGAAAAAAGCTACCGGAAGGGAGTTTGAAATTCCGAATAACATTGCACATCCCAGTGATATCGTATATAAGTTCAGAAATGAACTTAAGAAAAAAATGAAATACCAACTTGTCAATAAACAAACAGGAAAGCCCCTGAAAGTTGTGGAACACGTAGGTTGCCATTACGGTAAAGTGTTTAAGGACAAAGCTGTGGGAGGTGCGGAATTTACACACGTACTGGCCGGAATGATTGAAGCCTGGGGAGGCGAAGTGGTGGACTATCCGGAACGACGTCATTGCTGTGGATTTGGGTTCAGAAATTATCTGGTACAGGCTAACAGAGGATACTCTGTCGCCAACACAAAGAAAAAATTCGAATCCATGCAACCTTATAAACCGGATTTCATCGTAGCAAACTGCCCTGGCTGCGCCATGTTTATGGATAAATGGCAATACACAATTGCAGAAATGGAAGGTATTACCTATGACGATGAAGGAAGAGGAATCCCCGTACTTACGTACGAAGAGATGGCTGGTATGCTGTTAGGATACAATCCATGGGACATGGGAATGCAAATGCACCAGGTACAAGTAGAGTCGTTACTGGATAAAATAGGCATAAAATATGACCCGAATGACAAATATATAGGCAAATCGGGAAAACATTTGGGAGAACCGGAAAAACCGGACAACCTAAAAGTATAATGTTCCGTTCTAAATACAGCCTCCACCCTATCCTATCCGATTAGAATATAAATCAGGGCAATAAGGTGAAGAAAAAATTGTGAGCAACTGTTTAAAATAAAAAGACAAACAAAAATAGTCTGACTTCATTACTTGGATTAATCTTTATTTTGATACCATACTTTGTATGAAAACATTTTCTGAAAAAATAAACGCTTATAACCGTGCTCTTGATTTTCAAGAAAAATTACCGGGGAATATACGTGTTATGAATCCATTTAAAGAAAATAAAAATGTAATTGAAGTCTCCGAAGCTTTTTATCAGAAATATTATAACGACCTAAATCCCCGTTTCCTTATCCTTGGAATAAATCCAGGACGGTTTGGAGCCGGACTTACCGGCATTCCATTTACCGATTCCGTCAGATTAAAGGAACGGTGTGGCATAACAAACTATACCGGGCCAGAAACTCACGAGCTATCTTCTGTTTTTATCTATGACATGATAGAACAATATGGAGGAGAAGAAAAGTTTTACAATAAATTTTTCATCAACTCATTAAGTCCTTTAGGGTTCACAACCATAAAAGAAACAGGTAAAGAAGTCAACTGTAATTATTATGACTCTAAAGAACTAACAGAAGCTGTACGACCGTTTATTATCAACAACATGCAGGAGTTAATAAACCTCGGTTTTGAACACAGCACCTGCGTATGTCTGGGAACAGGAAAGAATCAACAATTTCTCAATAAACTAAACAAGGAATACGGATTTTTTGGTAATATTATAACCCTGGAGCATCCCAGATTCATAATGCAATACAGGTTAAAGAAGAAACAAGAGTATATTGAAAAGTATATCGAAATATTAAACAGCATCAGTTGAAACAACCGGCAGATTTGCAAATAGCTGCCGAATGAGCTTAAATATGAAAGAAAAAGTTATAATTATAGGTGCCGGCCCTGCCGGAATGGAAGCCGCTGCACAACTTGCGGAAAACAACGTACAAGTTTGCCTGCTGGAAAAAGAAGAACAACCCGGCGGAAACCTGAAAAACTGGGTAAAACTATTCCCTGATTTTACAGATGCAGGTAGTGTAAGAAAACAACTCGTAGATAAAATCAGCCATAACAATATAGATCTGAAAACCAATGTGTCTGTAAAAAAACTCTACTCCGAAAATGGAAAATGGTATGCACAAAACGGTTCGGATACTACATATGAAGCGGATGCTGTCCTTTTGGCCAGCGGATTTGAACCATTTGATGCTAAACGCAAAGAAGAATTAGGATACGGCATTTATCCGAACATTATCACTTCCGTGGATTTTGAAAAAATGACAAAAGAAGGTAAAATACAGACAACTGATGGGAATGCTCCTCAACGGATTGCTTTCCTTAACTGTGTAGGATCACGTGACGAAAAAGTAGGGAACCACTATTGTTCACGTGCATGCTGTATTAATGCAGTGAAACAGGCAATTGAATATAAAGAGCTTGTGCCGGAAGGAGAAGCCTATGTTTTTTATATGGATTTACGCATGTCCGGACAATGTTATGAAGAATTATACAGAAAATCGCAACAGGATTTCTCTGTAAATTACATTCGCGGAAGAATATCCGAAGCGGCAGGTACATTAGGAAACCGCGTACAAATAAAGGCTGAAGACACACTTACCGGACTACCCCTGAAACTGACAGTCGATATGCTGGTTCTCATGGTAGGTATGGAAGCCTCTAAAGGAACAGCAACTTTAAGCAAGCAAAATGAAATTGCAGGAGAATACGGTTTTGCCCGAAGTACGGACATGTTTATATCAGATAATCAAACAGGCAAAAACGGACTGTTCTTAGCCGGCGCCTGCAAACGTCCTCTTACAATTCCGGAAACACTGATGGACGCCCGTGCAGCAGCAGTGCAAATCATTGATTACCTGAAACAGTAAATAAAGAATCAATTCTAAAAGCTCTAAATTCAAAGTTCAACGTACAAACTTTTGAATATAGAATTACACATATGAAAAATTTCGGATATAAAATAACGAAGCCCCGGGTCATTGATCTGGATCAAGCAGACACCAGCCTATATAAAAAATTAATCAGGCACGTTCCATCTATAGAACGTTGCATTATGTGCGGAGGTTGTACGGCTACCTGTACAGCCAATAACCATACTGATTTCAATTTCAGGAAATGTCATCTGATGTTTCGCAGAGGACAAACCGAAAATCTGGCACAAGAACTGGAAAAGTGCATGCTTTGCGGAAAATGTTCCCTTGTTTGTCCCAGAGGAGTTAATACCCGCGCAGTAGTACAGAACATGCGCATTTTATTAGGAAATGCATCATACGAAAGGAGGATAAGCCATGCTCTTAGAAAGTACTAACGGATTTGTTGCATTTCTACAAAAAACGTCCTTGCTAATGACCGTAAAGGACAGTAGTTACTTTATTTCATTCGTAGTTCCGTTTTATTGCGGTTGCCTTTTTCTATTCTCTGTCCTTATCTACAAATATGTAAAATGGATTTTACAAATAGATAAGCAGCAGCGCCGCATTATGTGGAAGAACATTTTCAGCAAAAAAGTGTTCAGCGCAGCCTGGGAAACAATCAGCGAATCCTTATTACACAGAAAAATATACAAAAAAAATCCGTTATTGGGTTATATGCACATGAGCCTCGCATTAGGATGGTTCATGATGATTGTTTTCGGAAAAATAGAAAGTTCCATCTATAACCGGAATTTTTTTGACGATCCGTCTATGGCGATTTTCTTCCGCTATTTTGTACGCGATACACACATTTATCCGGGACAGGGATTATTATCCTTTATCATGGACTTTTTCTTACTGGTAGTTTTGAGCGGCGTGGCCTTAGCCATAATAAAACGCTTCCGTTCCAAGCTCATGGGTATGAAAAAAACGACAAAGCAAACCACAATAGACAAAACTGCGCTTACCGCTCTCTGGTTTATTTTCCCTTTACGCCTGCTGGCAGAAAGCGTAACCGCCGGGTTAGCCTTTAACGGAAGTTTCCTTACCCAATCTTTAGGAAACCTCTTATTATCCACAGGATTACCACTGGATATATTGGAATTGCCTATCTGGTGGGCTTACGCACTTGACCTCTGTTTATTCTTTGTCTGCATGCCGTTCTCCCGGTACATGCACATATTCACTGAAGTTGTACTCATTTTCACACGAAAACTGGGAGTTAAACTGGGAGATCGTTTTTCAGGATACTCCTATATACAATTAAATTCCTGTTCACGTTGCGGAATCTGTATTGATGCCTGCCAACTGGGCAACGACGCCAGTATCAACCATATTCAGCCTGTAAACTTTGTAGCAGACACTCGCTATTTACGATTAAAAGCTGATGTACTCAATAACTGCCTGATGTGCAACCGATGCGTGGAAGCCTGTCCGGTAGGAGTAGAATCCACACTCATACGGCAACAAATCAGAGCAAAAAAAGAACAGCCAGGAAAAGAATTTTATACTTACAGCCAAGCCCAGGAAGCAGACAAAGGTTATGATGTTGTTTATTTTGCCGGATGTATGAGTCATCTGACTCCCTCTATCATCCATTCAATGAAAAAGATTTTTGATGCAGCCGGAGAAAAATACTGGTTTATGGACGAAGAAAAGGGTTTGTGCTGCGGACGTCCGTTGCGACAGCAAGGATACATACAACAAGCCAATGAACTGGTGGAAAAAAACAAGACACTCATTGCCTCATCCGGAGCTAAGTTACTGGTCACCTCCTGCCCTATCTGTTATAAATCGTTTAAAGATGAGTATAATTTAGATATCAAGGTTATTCATCATACGGAATACATACAGCAGCTACTGGAAAGAGGCAAGCTGAATTTAACGAAAACAGATGTAGATATCGTATATCACGACCCTTGCGAATTAGGACGTGGCTGCAATATATACGAACATCCTCGCTACGTGCTTCGTAAAACGGGTAACCTGAAAGTTACAGATCCGGAAAAAGCGAAAGCACTCTGTTGCGGAGGCAGCTTAGGCAGCACTATCTTAAAATATGAGGATCAGGTAAAAGTAAGAGATAAAGCGTTGGAAGTTTTAACGGCTCCCGATCCTGACATCATTGCCACAGCCTGCCCTCTGTGCAAAAAAACATTTGCAAACGGCAATAAGATAAAAGTACAGGACATTGCCGAAATTGTAATGGAACATTTAGAAAAAAATCGTACTTTTGACAACGCTTTTTCAAAAGCTAAGACAAAAGAAGAAATGATAGAAATAATTTAATTATAACTACTAATCAAAAAAACAATATCACAATGGTAGATATTTTTGACAGGCTGAAAAAAGCCGAAGGGGATCTTGGTCAATACAGAAGTAAATCTGACGGATACTTCATGTTCCCCCAACTTGAAGGTGAGATTGGTCCTCACATGAAATTTAACGGAAAAGAAGTATTGAACTGGAGTTTAAATAACTACCTTGGGTTGGCTAACCACCCTGAAGTACGTAAAGCTGATGCCGAAGGCGCTGCTCAATTCGGACTGGCTGCTCCTATGGGTGCCCGTATGATGTCCGGACAGACCAAATACCACATTGATCTGGAACAAAAGCTGGCTAAATTCGTAAAAAAAGAAGCTGCATACCTGATCAACTTCGGATACCAGGGAATGATTTCCATCATAGACTCACTGCTTTCACGTAAAGACGTTGTGGTTTATGACTCAGAATCACATGCTTGTATATTAGACGGTCTGCGTCTTCACATAGGTAAACGATTTGTGTACCAACACAATGACATGGAAAGCCTGAGAAAACAACTGGAACACGCAACTAAACTGGCTGATGAACAAGGAGGCGGTATTCTGGTTATCACAGAAGGTGTATTCGGTATGGCCGGTGACCTTGGAGCTTTGGGAGAAATCGTTAAACTGAAAAAAGAATTCAAATTCCGTTTAATGATTGACGATGCTCATGGTTTTGGTACAATGGGAGCTACCGGAGCTGGTACGGGTGAACACTTCAACGTACAGGACGATGTTGATGTATATTTCGCAACATTTGCTAAAGCAATGGCAGGTATCGGAGCTTTCGTAGCTTCAGACAAAGCTATTGTAGACAACTTGCGTTACAACATGCGTTCACAGATTTTCGCAAAATCACTTCCTCTTCCTATGGTTGTGGGTTCAGCTAAACGCCTGGAACTTATACAGACTCAACCTGAATTAAGAGAAAACCTATGGAATATTACCCGTGCACTACAAAGCGGATTAAAAGAAGCCGGTTTTAATTTAGGTAACACACAATCACCTGTTACTCCTGTTTATTTCAGCGGTAGCGTGCCGGAAGGAACCAACATCGTTATCGACCTTCGTGAAAACCATGGTATTTTCTGCTCTATCGTAGTATATCCGGTTGTTCCTAAAGGAGTATTGATGTTACGTGTTATCCCGACAGCTGTTCATACAATGGACGACGTAAACCGTACGATCGAAGTATTCAAACAAATCAAGGTGAAACTGGATGCGGGCGAATATCTGTCAGACGAAATGCAGAACATGAAGCTAACTGAATCTTAATACTACGCTGCATTTGCACGTACAAAATAAAGTTATAAAATCAACGAAATAAGAAAAAGGATGAATATTCTTTTTCTTATTTCCTTTTCAGCAGAAAGAACGGAAAACGGTTGACAAAAGATTGGTTCGAGTCCAATGTCCGTTACAATTAAAATTAAACTATTATCACTTTAAATCTCCGGAATAGGGATTAATCTATTATGAGTAAATATAACTTAAAATGCGTTCAGTGTGGTTATGTTACTCCCGATTTTAAGACATGGTTCGATCAGAATCAGATTTGTCCGAAATGCGGAAGTAAACATTCCGAAGTATGGTATAATACCGATTACAATAAACTCCCGGAACTTCTGAAACAACATCCGGAAAGTTTCTGGAGCTACTTCGACTTCCTACCATTGGAAAACAAAAAAAACATTACATCACGTAACGAAGGAGCTATACCTTTGGAACAATGGGATTTTCTGGAACAATTTGCCAAAGAAAAATATGGATTGGATATACAGGTATATGCTTACCGTAACGACTTAAACGGGGGAACCGGTACATTCAAGGATGTAGCGGCTTCATTGGCAGCCAGCCTGTTCAAAGAAAATGGAATTAAACAATACTGTGTAGCTTCTACCGGAAACACGGCTACAGCCTACGGTATGTATCTTGCAATCGCAGGTGTAAACTGTTCTATTTTTATTCCCAATAATGCATTAAAAGCTTCTGAAGCCATGATCAGCGCTTACGGGCAGCAAGTATTCCGGGTAAACGGTGACTATGCCAAAGCAAAAACCGTTGCTGCTGATTATGCAAAAAAATATAATATCCTCATATCAACAGGTAACATAGACCCAATCAGAGTTGAGGCAAAAAAAACCATGGTATTCGAATGGTTGCGCCAGTTAAAGAAAATGCCGGATGTATATATCCAGGCTGTCAGCGGGGGAACAGGTCCTATTGCCATAGATAAAGGCTTGCGGGAATTACAAGGTACTTATCCTGATTTAAAAATGCCACGTATGCTTTTAGTACAACCGGATCAATGTGACCCAATGGTTCAGGCATGGGAAAAAGCTGAAAATGACGGCTTCCCGGAAGGATTTGAAAAAGATTATCCGAAAATCAAAGACCCACAAACTGCTGTACCTACACTAGCCACCGGCGAACCTGCCACCTACCCTATCATTGCCAAAATGGTGCTAAATACAGGAGGTACATTCCTTCGGATGAATGAAAACAAATTAGCAGATTACGGCAAACTGGTAGCTTTTGAACGCAAAATAATTTTAGGCCCGGCCTCAGCCGTTTGTTTGGCTGGATTCTTCGAATCTCTGAAAAAAGGTTCGATTAAAAACGGGGAAACTGTATTGCTAAACACAGGTGAAGGCGTAAGACGTGCACCGGAGTATGTGAATGAAATGATTTATACCAGCAAAAACGTGGACAGTGTAGATGAATGTTGTCCGCACACAATGGAATCATACAGACAGCAACTTTGGGAAGCTATTCTTAAATAACAGGAAGAAACATAGTACAGAAACTTATACGACCAAAAACATCAGGATATTTTTTCTTCAAAGATAAAATGGCAATAACAATTAAAGATAAAGTTATCTGGATAACAGGAGCTTCCTCCGGCATAGGGGAAGCTTGTGCATACCAGTTGGCAAAAGAACACGCCTGTCTTATTCTGACTGCAAGAAATACTGACAAGCTAACACAAATAAGTGAAAAATGTATTGCCCTGGGTGGAACATGTAAGATTCTCCCCTATGACTTATCCGATATAGAAGGTATCCCTGCTCTTGTGAAAAACGCTCTGAGCTTATACGGCCGTATAGACATCATGTACAACAATGCTGGCATCAGCCAACGAGCCAAAGCCGGAGACACATTGTTTGAGGTGGATAAAAAAATTATGGATTTAAATTTTTTTGCACCAGTACTCATTACAAAACTCCTGCTGCCTGAAATGATAAAAAACGGAGGGGGAACTTTCGTTACAACCACCAGCATTTCCGGACGTTTCGGATTCCCGTTACGGTCAGCTTACTCCTCTTCCAAACATGCGCTTTACGGCTTTTTTGAAACGGTTCTGGCCGAGTACTACAACGACAATATCCGGGTAGTAATGGTATGTCCGGGACGTGTCAAAACCAATATCTCTTTCTATGCTTTGGAGCAAAACGGAAAGCAGCATGGTCAAATGGATGCAGGTCAAGCCGGAGGCATTAGTTCGGAAAAAGCGGCAAAAAAAATAGTCCGGGCTATACAAAAGCAAAAACCGGAAGTATTGGTAGGTGGGAAAGAACTATTAATGGTATATTTTAAACGCTTTATCCCGGCTTTAAACAGAAAATTAGCCAGAAATATAAAACCAGAATAAATTATGGAAAAATATGTAATAAGTGGCATTCAGCAAATAGGTGTAGGTGTAGAAGACCTGGTAACTGCCTGGAAGTACTACATTGACCTGTTCAACATGGATGTCAAGATTCTTGATGATAATAATATCGCTGATATTATGGCTCCTTACATGGGAGGGAAACCGCGTAAAAAACGTGCAGTCATTGCTGTTAATATGCAAGGAGGCGGTGGTTTTGAAATATGGCAGCATCAGGAACACAAACCGACTAAAGTCGCTTTTGATCTTCACTTCGGCGATTTAGGCATATATGCCGCTAAAATAAAAAGCCGGAATGTAAAACAAACTTACAATGAATTTATCCAGAATCCGAAAGTAGAAGTGTTAGGAGAAGTAAAACAATCTATTAACGGAGCAGACACTTTCTTTATCAAAGACATATTCGGAAACATCTTTCAAATTGTAGAAGATAAATATATTTTCCATGACGAGAACCGTTCTACCGGAGGTCCTGTAGGAGCTATTATGGGATGTACCGACATAGACCGTACCATGGTGATTTACCGCGATATACTGGGTTACGACCAGGTAGTGGCAGACAAAACCGGAGTATTTGAAGACATTTCGTCTCTTAATTCAGGGGGACAAAAATACCGCCGGGTTCTTCTAACCCACTCTCAACCGAGAAAAGGAAGTTTTAGCCATTTGCTGGGTCAATCATACATAGAATTAGTACAAGCTTTAGAACGGAAACCTAAAAAAATATACGACGGAAGATATTGGGGCGACCCTGGTTTTATCCAAATATGTTTTGACGTACGTAACATGAAGGCATTAGAAGAGAAATGTGCCAATATGGGATTCCCGTTTACTGTGGACAGTTCATCCAAATATAAAAACGGAGAATCATTTAACATGGGCGAGGCTGCCGGACAATTTACCTACATAGAAGATCCGGACGGTACGTTAATTGAATTTGTGGAAACCCACAAAATTCCAATCATGAAAAAGTTAGGTTTATATCTTAATTTGAAGAAACGAGATGCTGAAAAACCACTACAAGATTGGTTACTTAAAATGTTACGTTTCGGAAGAGTAAAACCGGAAAACTTATAAAAAAGAAAGAGACAAAACTCAACTTTAGAAAAGAAGAACTTTCAATCTAAAACTTATTTACCCTTATTTATATTATATAAAAAGAGCCATATTTCACTCAAAATTGAGTTTGATATGGCTCTTTTACATATTTAGTTGTAATCCATAAATTCTTCTATCTTTCATTTTTATTTTGACACACCAGCTCTTTTTTGATTTTTTATTCATAAAATATTCCTATCTTTGCCCCACGTTAATAAATAAACTACTCCAATGAGAATATCTAAGTAAGCAAAATGGCCTGTATTACTCCCACCTGTATAAATAATACAGAGAAAGGAGTAAATAATAAATTAACTATTCACCATGCCATAACCGGAAACCAATTCCGGTATTTGTTTAACTTAGAAATCATCTTTACAAGGATATATAATCTTACATTGCAGCATAGAACTACATCTATCCTGTTAGCCCCTTGCCCATGGTTCCGGTTAAACGGCATGTCACATTTAAAATGAAAACCATGAGTTTAAGTATATACCAATTATCTTATGTCCATAATGACGGACAAACACTTTTCCGGAACATCAGTTTTTCCCTATCTGACGGACAAAAAACATCATTGATTGGAGAGAACGGATCAGGAAAATCCACGCTCCTAAAACTAATTGCAGGAAAGCTAAAAGCTACATCCGGAGAAATATGCTACAATGAAATTCCCTATTATGTTCCCCAGCATTTCGGACAATACGGACACCTCACCATAGCAGAAGCATTAGGTATTTCCGATAAAATAGAAGCCTTACATGCAATACTGAATGGGGAAGTTTCCGAACATCTGTTTACAACCTTAAATGACGACTGGAACGTTGAAGAAAAAGCAATCATGGCTTTAAGGGAATGGAATCTTAACCATATCGGTTTATCTACTTCCATGGATTTATTAAGTGGAGGAGAAAAAAGCAAAGTCTTTCTTGCGGGCATTTCTATTCATTCTCCGAAAATCATCCTATTGGATGAACCGACAAACCATTTAGATAAAAAAAGCAGAGAACAACTGTATGATTACCTGAAAAAAATTAGGGCGACTATACTCATTGTAAGCCATGACCGCACCCTACTCAACCAGATGAACTACACTTATGAACTCCACAAAGACAAAATAGAAAGTTACGGAGGCAACTACGACTTTTACAAAGCCTGTAAAACAGAACAAATAAATGCCTTACAGGAACAACTGGATGAGAAAGAAAAAGAAATACGGAAAGCGAAGAAAATAGCGAGAGAAACAATAGAACGGCAGGAAAAGCACAGCGTGCGCGGTAAAAAAATAAATGAAAAAAAAGGGATTCCCAGAATTATGATGAACAACCTGAAAAATAAATCTGAAAACTCTGCTGCACGGTTACAGGACACCCTATCAGAAAAGACCCATACTCTGATTCAGGATTTAAAAGAAATTCAAAATAAAATACCAACCCATAATGAATTAAAGATTAAATTTGAAAACGCAATAATTCACTTCGGTAAAGAACTGATTACTGCCAATGATTTAAATTTCGGATATAATAACAAACCATTATGGAAACAAAATCTGAATTTTATGATTAGAAGCGGTGATAGGATAGCTATAAACGGAACAAACGGAAGCGGAAAAACAACTCTGATTAAGCTAATATTAGGAGATTTGCAACCAACTTTGGGCAATATCACCCGAGGGACTTTTAATAAACTGTATATTGACCAGGAATATTCCATCATTGACAACAAGTTAAATATATTAGATCAAATTCAAAAATATAATAATTGCCATTACACGGACTCCGAGCTAAAAACAATCTTACACCGTTTTTTATTTCCAGCTCACTCATGGGACAAGTCATGTGAGAAACTGAGCGGAGGAGAAAAGATGAAACTGATATTTTGTTGCCTGCAAGTAAGCAATCAAAGCCCGGATATATTTATACTGGATGAACCAACCAATAACCTGGATATTCAAAGTTTAGAAATTGTAACTTCGGTAATCCGATCATATGAAGGCACTCTTATTGTAATTAGCCACGATGATTATTTTATAAAAGAAATCGGTATTACACAAACAATAGAGTTAAGTTGATTTAAACAAGCAAAAATTACTATAAATCAAGATATTAAAGTAGAAATAAAGTATTGATAAAAATAAAAAAACAAAATGAATAACAATTATAAAGTCGGAGATTTAATTTATGACGCTAATATTTACGATGGAATGAATACCCACATAGATGATTTGCAATTCTACAAACGCTGGATGCCCCAAAACAAGGAAACCCATATACTCGAACTTTGTTGCGGAACAGGCAGACTTACTATTCCAATAGCAAAAGAAGGATATGATATCTGTGGAGTTGATTACACTCCTTCTATGCTTGAGCAAGCAAAAATAAAAGCCGACAAAGCGGGAGTAAACATCAAGTTTATTGAAGCTGATATTAGAAATCTGGACCTGCAAAAGAAATATGACCTTATTTTTATCCCTTTTAATTCAATTCATCATTTATATCAAAATGAAGATTTATTTAAGATGTTTTGTTCCGTCAAAAAACACCTCAAAGCAGGAGGTTTATTTCTTTTAGATTGCTTTAATCCCAGCATTCAGTACATTGCAGAACATGAAAAGAAACAAACAAAAATTGCTGAATATACAACTCAAGATGGAAGAAAAATATTGGTAAAACAAAAAATGCGATATGAAAGAAAAAACCAGATTAATCGTATAGAATGGCATTACTTCATTAATGGAGAATTTGATTCCATTCAAAACTTGGATATGAGATTGTTCTTTCCCAAAGAATTAGATTCATACCTGGAATGGAACGGTTTTAAAATTATCCATAAGTTTGGAAACTTTGAAGAAGAAGCCTTTGATAATCACTCGGAAAAACAGATATTTGTTTGCCAAAAGATAAATGGAGACTAATTAATCATACGGAATAGTCACTCACAATATATCAAAACAGGCCGATTGATAGCAGCATTTAAAATTGAACAATCCTTTAAGAAATAAAAAACGTAAGAATCAATGAAGAAAATTATCTTATTTCTTTCTATCATTGTCACATATACGACATGTAGCCAATCAAAAAAAGAAAAAAATAACAATGACATACAGCAATTATATATCAATATCAATAAATCCAATAATATAAACAACCTTGACAAATCAACATTTTACGATATTTCAGAGGATATTCTTCCTGATTTCGAGTTTACCAGACTTGAAACAAACGACAGTTGTCTTGTAGGTTATGTAAAAGATATTATTTATCACAATAAAAATTATTATATACAAGATGAAATCAACAATTGCGTTCATTGTTTTTCCCATACCGGGAAACATTTGTTCACTCTAAACAAACAGGGACAAGGTCCTGATGAATACACCCAAATTCATGCTTTCACGGTAGACAACAATAACATATGGATAGTTGATAACTTATCATTCAAATTAATATGTTATAATCAGAATCAAAAAATTACAGACTGTGTAGATTTAAAAAAATATAATTTTCAAGCCGATCAGATTATCATAAATAATCAAGAAGTAATCTTAATTAATAATTGGGCTGGATTGGGATCTCCACTCTATCTGGTTCTAATTTACGATACCATCAACAAAAAAAGTTACTTAAAAAAAGAATTTTCTGCTTTACCTCCAAATACTATTCTACGAGGGATGAAACGTCAAACTGCAATAAGTGACACTACAATTCTCGCTACATTTAGCTACTGTGATACCATTTTCCAAATAATCAATCACAATATAGTTCCTAAATACAAATATATCTTTTCCGAACGGATGGAAGACACTCCTTTAAATACGGAAAACTATCGTGAAGACACAAAAAGAATTAATGGAATAAACGCCTTATACCAAACTCCTAACAATATTATATTAGAGTATGTAGACGAGAGATGGACTAGATATGCTATCTTTAAAAAAGACGGAATATTTTTAGGCCTATATCCTGGATTTAAAGTACAGGATATAGGCAATTACATCCTTTTTGGAATGAATATATCAGACAATGAAATCATATCCGTATTCAATCCTGGGGACGATTTTAAATATTATTTTGAGAACGAAATTATTAATCAAAAATTCAAAAGGGAAGAAAACAAACACCTTTTAATCAAAGAAAGTGATAAAATAAAAGAAGGTGACAATCCTGTCATATTTAGATTTACATTAAAAAATAATTCTAATTTGTAAAAATGAAATAGCAAAAATCTATAATAAATAATGTTTATTGAGAAACTAAATAACTCAAATACTGTAATGCTTCTCCTACTACAAAATTGCTTCCACCAATAAACAGAAAATCATCCGACGTCATATCCTCCATAGCCTGAGATATAGCATCAGGTATAGTAGTGAAAGACTTTCCTTTCAAATCATAATGCCGAGCTTGCTGTAACAAATCTTCCGCAGGTAAGGCTCGATTCACTTGAGCTTGAGTAAAATAATATAAAGCATCTTTAGGTAAAAGAGACAACACCGTAGAAATATCCTTATCATTCACCATACCGATAACGATACGGAGTTTCCGATACGCTTCCCGCTGCAACTGATGAATGACAAACTGGATTCCTCCCACATTATGCCCGGTATCCAAAACTATTTTCGGACGTTCACTCACTACCTGCCATCTACCTCGTAATCCGGTAGTTTTCACAACCGTCTTCAGTCCACTATGCACAGCATTTTCCGAAATCAAAAATCCATTCTTATTTAATCGCTCTATTGCAACCAAAACCGTAACTATATTTTTTAACTGATAAATACCGGTAAGATCCATCCGGTAAACATTACCATCAGACATAACAACCTGCATTTTATCCCCTTCATAAGCATGGGATACCACCCATAATTTCTCCTCTGCAAAAAATAAGGGTGCTTGCTTTTCCCCGGCTTGCTTCACAAAAACAGGACGGGTTTCCGCCACCGCTTCACCAATCACTACCGGAGTATTTTGTTTTATAATACCCGCTTTCTCTACTGCTATCTTTTCAAGCGTATCTCCTAAAAAACCCGTATGGTCAAAACTGATATTAGTTATAACAGACAGTTCCGGTTTAATGATATTCGTACTGTCTAACCGGCCTCCCAAACCCGTTTCTATCACAGCCACATCCACCCGTTCTTCAGCAAAATAAGCAAATGCCATAGACATGGTAGCTTCAAAAAAAGAAGGCTGAACCTCATCAAACAATCTCTGATTACGTTCCACGAATTCAACTACATAATCCGGCGATATTTGCTGCCCATTCACCCGAATACGCTCCCCAAAATCCACAAGATGAGGAGAAGTATATAAACCTACTTTATATCCTGCATGTTGCAGCACAGAAGCCAACATATGGGACACAGAACCTTTCCCATTAGTTCCCGCAATATGAATGGTTTTGTATGTTTGCTGAGGATTATTTAAAGCATCTAATAACTTTATTGTATTACCCAGACCCGGCTTATAAGCAGCCCCACCTATCTGGTGAAACACGGGCAAACGGTCATATAAATACTGAACAGCTTCAGAATAAATCATTTCAGGAGTATTGTAACCGATTTTATCTCGTTAATAAAAAATATGGAAAGCCCTTTATTCAAAAAAATTATGCCAGAAATTTCCTTAACACCGTTTCAGCTTCCGATTTTGCTTTTTCAAGATCATCATTAACAATGACTACATCAAATTTCGGAGCAAAAGACAGTTCATATTCTGCCTTATTGATACGTTCTTCTATTTTTTCAGGAGAATCGGTTCCCCTGCCCCGAAGCCTCTGCTCTAACTCTTCAACACTCGGAGGAGCTATAAACACAGCCAAAGCCTGATCACCATACTGTTTTTTTACATTCAACCCGCCAACCACATCAATATCAAACACTACATTCTTTCCTTGGGATATGATTCTATCCACTTCAGAACGCAAAGTCCCATAAAAACAGTTTTCATAAACTTCTTCATATTCAAGAAACTCATTATTCTTCACCTTTGTTCTGAATTCATCCGGAGTTAAAAAGTAATATTCCTTACCATGTTGCTCCTCGCCCCGTGGCAAACGGCTGGTAGCAGAAATTGAAAACTCCATATTTAAGTTTCTCGTCAATAAATAATTTACCAAAGTACTCTTTCCTGCACCTGACGGAGCTGAAAAAATAATCAGTTTTCCGGACATACTCTATTTCGTATATATTAATACAGTAACAATATAATTATGAAAAAATAAAAAACTCTAATTACAATGCGTTCAGCACTTGTTCCTTAATTTGCTCCAGTTCATCCTTCATAAGTACTACAATTTTTTGCATTTCACTATGGTTTGATTTCGAACCGAGAGTATTAATCTCACGCCCTATTTCCTGTGCAATAAAACCGAGTTTTTTACCTGAAGACTTTTCCTGCTGCATGGTTTCCATGAAATAATTCAAATGATTACGCAACCGGACCTTTTCCTCATTCACATCCAGTTTTTCTATATAGAAAATCAATTCTTGCTCCAAGCGATTCTTGTCATAATCAATTTTACCGGACAATGCCTGTAAATTTTCATCCAAGCGGCTTTTTATCTTTTCAATACGTTCACTTTCAAAAGGAGCTATCTGGTCAAGCAATTCCCCTATTCTGCTTATTTTCTTTTCAAAAACACACTCCAAAGATCTTCCTTCCTGAATACGGAATTCCTGCAATTGCCCGATGGCTTCCTGTATCGTTTTACGAATTTCTATCCACTCATTTTCATCCAACTCCACAGTTTCCGTCTTCATGGCATCCGGCATACGAAGCAACACTTCAAACCAATTTTCAGGAGGATTTACTCCTAAAGTTTCAGATACTGCCAATATCTGTTTATAATACGATTCAATAACAGATTGATTAATCAACGTTGCAGATTCCTTATTTGTATTATCAATATACAACGCGAAATCAATTTTGCCCCGTTCTAAAGCCGAAGCAAGCTCATTACGTATTTCAATATCTTTTTCACGATAAAGTGAAGCAATACGGGTAGATACATCCAGTTGTTTACTGTTCAAAGATTTAACTTCTACCACTATTTTTTTATTACCATATTCACAAGTGGCTTTACCAAAGCCTGTCATCGATTGTATCATATTTCAATATTTATTTTGCACGCAAAGGTACATTTTTTTAATCTATTTATACAGAAAATCTACTTTTATATCATCTTCCTCCTACTTTATTTCAATACTCAACAATCAACTAATCACCTGATTATATGCCATATAATTTAAATCACGAAAGTACTTTTCCTCAATGATTAAAAAATATTATATAAAAAACTTGTATACATTGCTTATGCCCAACTGGTATTGCCGATAACAGCCCTTATTTTAATTTTTCTATTCCTCCCTACTCTATTCGTCTATTTATACAAAAGAGACCTGGTAGAAACCGGAAATAAAAAGCCAAAATACATATTCAGTTTTATCGGAATTGCATTATTCATTGCATTTATCGTTTTACAGGTCTCACACTGGCCTGGAGCTTTGGTAGTACTTATCACTTCACTTATTATCATAAATTTCGCCCTGTTTCCTTTTATGTTTTTAAAAATGTACAGGAAAACTGAAGAATAAAAAATAAGCATTAATCCTCAAAAAGACACAATCTGTTTTCAGATTGTGTCTTTTTGATTTAAATTCCGCTTAAAATACTCCATAAAAAAAGAATTTCTGCCCAAAAGAAAAGGATCAGTTTCATTTCATAAAAAATTAATGAAATTTGAATGAAAATCGGAAAAAAAGGGCGTATTTTCATTGCAATTCGTTTGTTGTTTCAAAATCTTACCTTATCTTTGCAGGCAAATAATCAATATGATGATTTCTCAAAGTATTAATATTCTTGTCGTGAACCTCGTCGTGCTTTTGGTCAATAATCAAAGGTGAGGATGGTTACGTTAAGAAATATGTGAATATAAAAGCATAAAAAACCTTTCTCACCATAACGGAGAAAGGTTTTTTATTTAATACTTAAATGTCATATTTATACAGGCTTTTTAAAAATATTACAAATATGAAATTACGTAGCGAAACCAGTACACAAGGCCGTAGAATGGCTGGAGCCCGGGCACTTTGGCGGGCCAATGGAATGAAAGAAGAACAGATAGGCAAACCTATTATTGCCATTGTCAACTCATTTACCCAGTTTGTTCCGGGGCACGTACATTTACATGAAATAGGTCAGGAAGTAAAAGCTGAGATTGAAAAATTAGGTTGTTTTGCTGCCGAGTTCAATACGATAGCCATTGACGACGGTATTGCGATGGGGCATGACGGAATGCTTTATTCCCTCCCTTCGCGCGACATCATAGCAGATAGCGTTGAATACATGGTTAATGCACATAAAGCAGATGCCATGGTTTGTATAAGCAACTGCGACAAAATTACCCCGGGGATGTTGATGGCGGCGATGAGACTGAATATTCCAACGGTATTTGTATCCGGAGGACCTATGGAAGCAGGGAAACTGGACGGTCACCAGTTAGACCTGATTGACGCGATGATACAGTCTGCAGATGAAAAGGTTTCCGACCAACAGGTACATCGTATCGAACATGCAGCATGTCCTTCCTGCGGATCTTGCTCCGGTATGTTTACGGCAAACTCCATGAACTGCCTTAATGAAGCTATCGGTCTGGCATTGCCCGGAAATGGTACAATTGTTGCGACACACGCCAACCGTAAAAAATTATTCTCCGATGCAGCCAAACTGATTGTTGAAAATGCTTACAAATATTACAGAGATAATGACGAACGCGTTCTGCCTCGTTCTATAGCAACCAAACAGGCATTCCTGAATGCCATGACTCTGGATATCGCTATGGGAGGCTCTACCAACACGGTTCTTCACCTTCTTGCTGTAGCAAATGAAGCTGGTGTTGATTTTACGATGGACGATATAGATGCCCTTTCACGTAAAACACCATGTCTATGTAAAGTTGCTCCCAACACCCAAAAATATCATATACAGGATGTAAACCGTGCCGGAGGTATTTTAAACATATTAAATGAATTGAGTAAAAAAGGACTGCTTGACACATCCGTATACCGTGTAGATGGTCTTACTTTACAGGAAGCCCTGAACAAATACGACATTACCGGAACAACCGTTCATCCGGAAGCAAAAAGAATATACAGCAGTGCACCTGCCAACCGTTTTAACCTGATATTGGGTTCACAGGATTCTTCCTTTGAAACATTGGACACAGACAGGGAGAACG
Source organism: Bacteroidota bacterium (assembly GCA_023391625.1). GTDB lineage: Bacteria > Bacteroidota > Bacteroidia > Bacteroidales > Paludibacteraceae > QVMH01. The sequence goes on from JAEWAN010000034.1 coordinate 477,870, forward strand.
GTTGTATTCGTGACGTGGACCACGCCTATACCAAAGATGGAGGACTGGCAATATTAAAAGGAAACATAGCGCAGGACGGTTGTGTTATCAAAACTGCCGGGGTAGATGAAAGTATCTGGAAGTTTTCAGGTCCTGCAAAAGTGTTCAATTCACAAGATACAGCTTGCGACGGAATATTAGGCGGAAAAGTAGTAGCAGGCGATGTTGTTGTAATTACCTATGAAGGTCCTAAAGGAGGACCGGGTATGCAGGAAATGCTCTACCCTACTTCTTATATTAAATCCCGCCACCTCGGAAAAGAATGTGCCCTGATTACAGACGGACGTTTTTCCGGAGGAACATCCGGTTTATCCATCGGACATATTTCCCCGGAAGCTGCCTCCGGTGGTAACATCGGTTTAATTCAGGACGGTGACATCATTGAAATAGACATCCCGAATCGTTCTATTAATGTAAAATTGACAGACGAAGAGCTGGCTAAACGTCGCCAGGCAGAAGAAGCAAAAGGTAAAAACGCCTTCAAACCACAACGCGACAGGGTTGTGTCCAAAGCTTTAAAGGCATATGCCAGCCTTGTTAGTTCTGCAGATAAAGGAGCGGTAAGAATAATAGATTAAAAAAGTTTTCCAAATAAAAGACCAAATAAATAAAACAAGAATGACCGAACGTAAAAAGATTATTCTCATTCAAGGCCTGATCATCCTGCTTGGCGCTCTTTTGTTTATTCCAGGATTAGGTAGTGTACATCTCTTTGATTGGGATGAAATAAACTTTGCCGAGTCTGCAAGGGAAATGATTGTAACAGGAAACTATTTAACCGTACAGGTTAATTATGAACCTTTTTGGGAAAAACCTCCTCTATTCACATGGATGCAAGTGCTTTCTATGAAAACATTTGGAATCAATGAGTTTGCAGCCCGTTTTCCCAACGCAATCTGCGGAATCATCACATTGCTGGTCTTGTTCAACATAGGACGGAAATTAAAAGATACCCGTTTCGGACTTATCTGGACATTATTGTATGCATGTTCCATTACTCCGTTTTTCTTTTTCAAGTCAGGTATTATTGATCCTTGGTTCAATCTTTTTATCTTTTTAGGTACTTATTTCTTTATTCTGTTTACCCGGCCTGATAATACCCGCAATCCATATATGCTGGTGTCTTTATCCGCACTATTTCTGGGATTGGCCGTACTAACCAAAGGGCCTGTAGGATTTCTTATTTTCCTGCTGACTTTTGGGGTATACCTGATATTCCATAAGTTCAAACTGAAATACAATTGGAAAGAAGTTGTATTGTTCTTTTTGATTCTGGCTTTTGTCGGAGGCTTCTGGTTTTTGTTACAAATCATGAACGGTAACTTTGATATCATAAAAGATTTCATTGTTTACCAAATCCGCTTATTCCAAACTGAAGATGCAGGGCATGGAGGTTTCTTCCTCTACCACTTTGTAGTGCTATTACTCGGTGTTTTCCCTGCTTCCATACTGGCATTGCCTACTTTCAGACGTTCTATCCTGAAAGATGAAAACGATGCTGATATGAAGCACTTTTTCCAATGGATGATGATGTTATTCTGGGTTGTACTGATTCTGTTTACCATTGTACGTACCAAAATCGTACACTACTCATCCATGTGTTACTTTCCTCTAACCTTTTTAGCAGCATGGTATACCATGCAAATACTGGAAAATAAAAGGCAGGTTACCAAACTGATAAAAATACCCATGCTAATCATTGGCTGTTTAGCAGGTATAGTGGCAGCAGTTATTCCATTCTTTGATCAGTTCAAGCATCTGATTATCCCGATGATGGATGAATTTACTCAGGGGAATATGCAAGCTACAACCAGTTGGTATGGTTTTGAATGGTTATCTGGGGTTATCCTCATTGCAGGAACAGTTCTGTTTGTAATTTTCAGCAATAAAGGCCAGGCCAGCCGAGGATTAGCCTGTTTGTTACTAGGCTCACTGTTATTTGTTTCCTCTGGGATGTTCTTCATTGCTCCACAAGTAGAAAAGTATAGCCAGTTATCTGCTATTGAGTTTTATGAAAACAAACAGAAAGAAGACTGTTATATATTAAGTATCAGCAAAAGCTACGCCCCTTATTTTTATGGCAAACGCCTGCCGGGCAACTGCAATGCCGACCGGGAATATTTACAACGAGGAGATATTAATAAACCCGTTTATTTTGTAGTAAAGAACTCAAAAAGCCGAGTCAGCCGCTTCCTTGAAGAAACGACCGATCCCGTGCGGTTATATGATAAGAACGGATTTGTTTTTTATGCACGATATCCTCAAGAAGACACGGAAATAAAAACTAATTAATTATTACAAACAATATTCGGAAAAAACCAACAGATACATTTAAATAAATTTATTTGAAGCTTTTCCGGTTCTAAAAAATACAACGATGTTAGGTTCAGAAATATTAATCCGTGCTATGTTGCACGAAGGTGTTGATACCATATTCGGGTATCCTGGGGGCCAGATCATACCTGTATTCGACACATTATACGATTTCAGAGATCAGATTAACCATATTCTTACCCGCCACGAACAGGGAGCTACTCATGCTGCTCAAGGTTACGCACGCGTATCAGGCAAACCCGGGGTATGTTTTGTTACCTCCGGCCCGGGAGCAACCAATATCATTACCGGAGTGGGTGATGCTATGCTGGACAGTACTCCTATGGTAGTCATTGCCGGACAAGTAGGTGCCTCCCTATTGGGAACGGATGCTTTCCAGGAAATAGACGTTGTAGGCATCACCCAGCCTATCACCAAATGGTCATACCAGATACGCCGTGCTGAGGATATTGCCTGGGCCGTAGCCCGTGCATTTTATATTGCCCGCAGCGGACGTCCGGGACCAGTTGTACTTGACTTTACAAAAAATGCCCAAGTACAGGATGCTGAATTTAAATACGAACCATGCAAATTTATCCGTAGCTATATTCCCATTCCTAAGCCAGACCTTACACAGATAGAAAAAGCTGCAGAGCTGATTAATCAGGCAAAAAAACCTTTCGCCTTAGTAGGTCAAGGTGTTATTCTGGGACATGCAGAAGAAGAATTGAAAGCATTCCTCGAAAAAGCGGATATTCCGGCAGGGAATACTCTACTAGGCCTCTCTGCCCTTCCATCTGATTATCCTCTTAACAAAGGATTCCTGGGAATGCACGGAAATGTTGCTCCTAACCGTAAAACAAACGAAGCTGACGTTATTATAGCTATCGGTATGAGGTTTGACGACCGTGTAACAGGTAATTTGGCTTCTTATGCTAAGCAAGCTAAAATTATCCACATGGATATAGATATTTCTGAAATCGGCAAAAACGTTCCGGTTGATGCTCCGATATTGGGTGATGCAAAAGAAACGCTGACACTGCTTACGGAAAAACTGAATCCGGCTAAACACAGCGAATGGATAGCTTCGTTTGATCAGGATGATAAATGTGAGTTCGATAAAGTAATAGAAAAAGAACTGCATCGTGAATCCGGGGAAATAACCATGGGCGAAGTTGTACGGAAAGTATCTGAAGCTACGTCAAACAAAGCGGTTTTGGTTACAGACGTAGGTCAAAACCAGATGATGGCGGCACGTTACTTCAAATATACTCAAACCCGCAGCATAATCACCTCAGGAGGATTGGGAACCATGGGATTTGGCATACCGGCAGCTATGGGAGCTAAAATCGGGGCACCTGAACGTACCGTATGCTTATTCTGTGGAGACGGAGGTTTCCAAATGACTTTGCAGGAATTGGGCACTATTATGCAGGAAGAAATAGGGGTAAAAATGATTCTGCTGAACAACCGTTATTTAGGCATGGTACGTCAATGGCAAGAGCTATTTTATGACGAGCGTTACTCATTCACTGAAATGAAAAATCCGGATTTCGTAGCTATAGGCAACGCTTACGGAATTACCAGCCGGGAAGTAAACCAGCGTGAAGAACTGAATGAAGCCATAGCTGATATGCTGAAAGACGACAAACCTTATTTACTGGTGGTAAACGTAGAAACCAAAGGTCTGGTTTATCCTATGATTCCGGCAGGTGCATGTATAACTGATATTTTGTTGGGCGATAAAGAATAAAATTATGGAAACGACACTGTATACAATAACTATATTTTCAGAAAATACGGTTGGGTTATTAAACCAGATCACGATTATTTTCACCAGACGCGGTATTAATATAGAAACCCTGTCTGTCTCCCCTTCGGCACTAGAAGGTATCCACAAATTTACTATCACGGTATTTGCCACTCAGGACATGATAGAAAAAGTGGTACAACAGATAGACAAAAGAGTAGATATATTAAAAGCTTATTATAACACCGATGAAGATTTGATTTTCCAGGAAATCGCCCTGTATAAAATAGCTACAGACAAATTGTTGGAACTGGGTTCTATCGAGTCTTTAGTTCGGGAATACAACATCCATATACTGGATATGAATGAAACTTTCGTTGTTTTTGAAAAGACCGGACATTATAACGAGACACAGGATTTATTTGAAAAACTTCAAAATACAATCGGTGTATTACAGTTTATCCGTTCCGGACGTGTGGCTATAACCAGGTCAAAAGTAGAAAGATTGAGCGATATGCTCGCTTCTATTGAAAAAAGAATGGAAAATGAACGAAATTAATTTATAATAAAGCTTACAACTTTCGAATTGTAAGCAATAAAATTTATAACTTTGGCGTCGCTTTGACAAAAAAGAATCTCTAATTAAATTATATAAAAAATGGCAAAAATGAATTTTGGCGGTGTAGAAGAAAACGTAGTTACCCGCGACGAATTTCCTTTGGAAAAAGCAAGAGAAGTTTTGAAAAATGAAACTATCGCAGTAATCGGATATGGTGTACAAGGCCCTGGCCAGTCACTAAATTTACGGGATAACGGTTTTAATGTAATCGTGGGACAACGTAAAGGCGGAAAGACATGGGACAAAGCTGTTGCTGACGGTTGGGTACCGGGCGAAACACTTTTTGAAATAGAAGAAGCTTGCGAAAGAGCTACTATTATTCAATACCTGCTTTCTGATGCTGCTCAAATTGAAGTATGGCCTCGTATTAAACCTTATTTAACTGCAGGTAAAGCTTTATATTTCTCACACGGATTTGGTATCACTTACAAAGAACGTACAGGAATTATTCCTCCTGCCGACATTGATGTTATATTGGTTGCTCCAAAAGGATCAGGTACTTCTTTAAGACGTATGTTCCTTGAAGGACGCGGACTGAACTCTTCATTCGCTATATTCCAGGATGCAACAGGACGTGCAAAAGACCGTGTTATTGCATTGGGTATCGGTGTAGGTTCTGGTTATTTGTTTGAAACTGACTTCAAACGCGAAGTATATTCAGACTTAACTGGAGAACGCGGTACATTGATGGGAGCTATCCAGGGTCTTCTGCTTGCTCAATACGAAGTATTACGTGAAAACGGACATACTCCATCTGAAGCGTTCAATGAAACTGTAGAAGAACTGACTCAGTCTTTAATGCCGTTGTTCGCAGAAAAAGGTATGGACTGGATGTATGCTAACTGTTCTACTACTGCTCAACGTGGTGCTTTGGACTGGATGGTACCTTTCCATGATGCGACCAAACCTGTATTTGAAAAATTGTATTCAGAAGTAGCTTGCGGAAATGAAGCTCAACGTTCTATCGACACAAACTCTAAACCAGACTATCGTGAAAAACTGGAAGAAGAGTTAAGAGCATTACGTGAAAGCGAAATGTGGCAAGCTGGAGCTGTTGTTCGTAAATTAAGACCGGAAAACAACTAATAACTGATAGTTTTTACCATAAATAAAAAATATCCATTGAGCTGTCAATGGATATTTTTTATTTATAAACGGACAAGCATTCAAATTTGATAAAACATACTTCCTATCCTCCCCTCTTTGATCCATCACCAACTTTTACCAATTTTACAATATAACACAAACATACTCACCTCTATTGGAAATCTGACGCTAAAAACGGGTATAGAATCAAGAACCTGGAACCAGGAGTCAGGAACCAAGAACCAAGAATCAGGACAATGCTGCTACTGCAGAACCTACTAAATTAGCATTATCCATTTGAAGAATATCAACCTGTATTTTATATCCTCGGACGGATAAAAGTTCCTGTAATTTTTCAAGTACACTATCCTTATAGCTTTTATCATTTTTATCATCACTCCAAAAAAGGCTGCCTTCCGCCGTTAAACAAATCCTTTTTAAGTTTTCATTATAAGATAGCAAAACCAAAATCATCCCCAGCAATGCTGCCGCCACTAAGTCAGCAGAACGATTGTAAATTTGACGCGCAATTTTTATATATTCATCTTTATATATTCCAGGATAACTCAACATATCCGTAATTTTACGTGCATCCAGCTTTTCCTCAAAATCAATATCAGGAAAGGCTGTCTTTAATATTTCCCCAAGATACATTCCAGAAACAGCTTTCTCAAAACGTTGCCTTCCCGGGATATTGGAATCCTTATCTACTTCATCGTCAATAGCAGTAAGGTATGGGGGATAAAAATTTCCGGACTCTAAATTCACTGGAATCCACCCCCTTCCCGTATATTTCGGATCCAGTTTTTCAATTCTCTCTGCAGGAATAAAAGTTGCCATATTACATCCCGTTCCTACTATCAGGCCGATATAAGCGTCATAACCAGGCCTTCTCAATCCGGCAAACAAACTGGCTACCGTGTCATTAATAACCTTAACCCGGGTATATCTCGTATCTGTATGATTATTTAAATAATCCATCAAAGGATGCCCCAAAGGCTGACCGATCATTTCCCTTATGCTTACCCCCTTCGTCCAACGCAGTAATTTGGCATCCCCGTTAGGTAACGACTGCGCCGGATAAGAAAAACAATAACCGATAGGCAATTCTTTTTCATGTATCTCATCAACCAAATCCGTCATTTCCCGGAACAACTTCTCTCGGGTATATCCTTCCGTTTTCATAACGGACAAATCCTTTTTCCAGCCATTTTCAGGATGAATAGTAATATTTCCTGGTTCAAAATTAACCACGGCGGCACGATAATTAGTTCCGCCTAAATCAAGAACCAATGCTTTTCCCTTAATCACATCCATAGATGGCTGAACATAAGTTGGCAGGCATTGTATTTCCTGATCATCTGCTTTCAATCCTAAAAAAACTTTTTCTTTAAAAGAAAGAGCTATCTCCTGCAATTGATCTATTGACAGATGAAAAATATTTTCTTCTTTATTAACTGTATCCATAAAAATATATTTTATAAAATCAGAGATAACAATAAAACCGGATGAAGCAATACTAAAAAACAATAGGGTCTATGCCTACTGAATTCCTATTGTACACTGCTGTCATTATCATTCTTAGAAATTAATTCATATTCCCTAAAATAAATTTTCACCAACAATAAGAATCCTGAAATCATCAAAGGACCGAAAATAATTCCCCAAAAACCAAAAAGAGGAACACCCAGAATCACTCCAAAAATCACAACCAACGGATGAGTATCTGCCGTTTTTTTCATGACTACAATACGTAACAGATTATCTGTATTCGATATAACCACAACACCGTAGGCTATCAAAACAATGCCCTGCCAAATATCACCGTTCATAATCATATAAACTCCCAAAGGCAGCCATACCAACCCGGTGCCTACTACTGGAATAAGCCCCGCAATAGCAGTCAGGAAAGCCAGGAACAAGAATTCTTCAACTCCTAATATCCATAAAATCAGACAAGTCATAGCAAACTGCCCGATTAAAATAACAGGAATACCCACTGCATTGCTATAAATCATCCCTTTTACTTCCTGTTTTATCAGACACAAGCTGGTACCTTTAAACGGCACGTAATCAAAAATTTTCTTTTCCATGGCACGCCCGTTAGCCAACATAAAGTATAAAATCAACAGCATTAAGAGCAAATTCACAGCAAAACTATAAGTCGTATTAAATATAGAAGAAAAGAAACGGGTAATCAGCCCCTGCATAGTTTGCAGAACATCTTTAGGTATAATAGATAAACCAAATTTATCGCTCACACTCCCTATATAATCCTTTATCTGGTTGAATAAACCGGAAGCATTTATTTTGGGGACTTCCAATGCTACCATCATGAATACGACATAACTAATAAGGAGCAATATAAAGGTTGTCAATAATATCAACAAAGTAGAACCCAGCCAAGGCTTCCAATGTTTCTTTTCCGTTAGGAAGAACAAAGGTTTGCGCAATACGACATAAAGAGTCAGCGCCCCTAAAAAAGAACCCAGAAAAAAATATAACTGACTAAATATTATAGAGCCTATAAATATTAATACAACCAAAAACAATAACTGACGAAAAAACACATTATAGTTTAAACGCTTAGTCATAAATATCATTCTATTTTATTAAACACATCAAAATTCTGAAATACAACGTATTGACACAAACACACTTCACAAACATCATACGTTCGTTACATTCATATTATTTTTACAGAACATAACTTCCAAATATAAACAAAGTTCAGCGTTAATACTACTTCCCTGCTCATTTTTCATTAAAACTTACGAAAAAATCAGCATCGTACAAGCTGTGACATTAAGCTATTTTACAGAAAGACGTTTTTCATTATAAAACAGACCGAACCGGATATAATAAATGATATTTTCCATTCTCCTTTTTTTCGCTGTAACCAACTCTGTTTGCTACAATTATCAATTATCATAAAGCCCTTGTATATAAAAGTCAAAATCCGTACTTTTGCTAAAAAATTTTAGAAAGATGATACCTTTTAATCGTATATTACTAAAACTAAGCGGAGAATCGCTAATGGGCGAAAAGCAATACGGAATAGACGAAAAACGTTTATCTGAATACGCTCAGCAAATAAAAGAAATTGTAGAAATGGGTGTACAGGTAGGAATTGTAATTGGCGGAGGAAATATATTCCGCGGATTAAGCGGTACATCTAAAGGATTTGACCGGGTACAGGGAGACCAAATGGGTATGCTTGCTACCGTAATTAACAGCCTGGCTTTAAACTCGGCACTACAATCAATCAAAGTTCCGTCACGGGTACTTACAGCCATACGAATGGAACCTATCGGCGAATTCTACAGCAAACAAAAAGCAATTTCATCTTTGGAAAAAGGAGAAGTGGTAATCCTTTCCGGAGGGACAGGAAATCCTTTCTTTACTACAGATACAGGTTCTTCATTACGAGCCATTGAAATAGAAGCAGATGTTATGCTTAAAGGTACAAGAGTAGACGGAATATATACGGCCGACCCGGAAAAAGATCCTTCTGCCGTAAAATTTGAAGAAATAACATACGACGAAATTTACAACCGCAACCTGAAAGTAATGGATCTTACCGCAACAACCATGTGCAAAGAAAATAACATGCCGATATATGTATTTAATATGGACATTCCCGGAAACCTGAAGAAGGTGCTGCAAGGAGAAAAAATCGGTACATTAGTAAAGAATTAATCAATAATCAAAATAATACAAATAAAACATACATTATATGCAAGACGTAAAACAGTATCTGACCAAGGCCGAAGAAAACATGAAAGGTACACTTTTGTTTTTAGATGAATCTTTGGCTCATATCCGTGCAGGAAAAGCAAACACACGTATTCTGGACGGAATCAGAGTAGAATATTATGGTTCTCTGACTCCTCTTAGCAACGTAGCAACGGTTTCTACTCCTGATGCCAAAACAATATCCATACAACCTTGGGAAAAAAATCTGATTCCTGTGATTGAAAAAGCAATCATGGACTCTGAAGTAGGTATCACTCCGGCTAATAACGGAGAAACAATCCGACTGTCTATCCCTCCATTGACAGAAGACAGACGTAAACAATTGGCTAAACAAGCACGTTCAGAAGGTGAAGATGCTAAAATCAGTGTTCGTAACGCACGCCGCGAAGCTATAGAACAATTAAAAAAACTGATCAAAGAAGGACTTCCTGAAGATGTTGAAAAAGATGCTGAGGCTGATGTTCAGAAAATTCACGATAAATACATCAAAAAAATAGACGAGATGTTAAGTGAAAAAGAAAAAGAAATCATGACTGTATAAAAAACATATTTCATTATTTCCCCAATAAACTGTCAGTCATCTCAAAATACTGTTGGGATGACTGATTGTTTTATAAAACGAACTTATGCCTTTTAAGACACTGCTCCTTCTTCTTGCTATCGTATTATTGACAGCCATACAGTCGTCGGCTCAGTCAGACACTATTGTTTCCAAAAGCAGTATCTTTGTCATTCCCCACGCCTCTTACCAGCAGGAAACGAGCTGGGCACCCGGTATTGCATACGGTTATTATTTCAAAAGTAAAGATATAAGCAAAATCAGCTCCATATCAGGAAGCGCCGTTTACACATTCAGACACCAATTCATATTAAACACTACTCCGAAACTCTATTTCAACAATAACAACTGGTATTTATATTCTAACCTGAACTTTCGCAACTATCCGGATTTTTATTATGGTATCAGCAACTCTCCCACAGAGTTAAAACAAGCTTTCAGTTCAAGAATACTTTCAGTGAGAATAGAACCTCAATATGCCGTAACCAAAAACCTGTATATCGGACCGCACTTGTCAATGCGCTTTGAACATGTAAAAAAAGATTCTACTTTTTCAACCAATGCCGGGCTGATTTACGAACGGTACGGAAAAGCCGGTTGGGATCCGTATTCTGCTATCAGTTTAGGAGGCGTCATAACCTATGACAGCAGAGACAATTCTTTCTATCCCAACAACGGGACTTTTGGCAAGTTTTCATTTTCCATATCCCAAAAAGGTTTGGGAAGCACATACAGTCTGCAACAAATTTCGGTAGATGTAAGAAAATTCATACCTTTGTTTAAGACTCATGTTTGGGCTTTTCAAGGTAAATTTGACGGGATTTTCGGAAAAGACGGCATCCCGTTTCAAATGTTGCCCACGGTAGGAGGAATAGATGTCATGCGTGGATTCCGGAATGGAAAATACAAAGGAAATCTCCTGTTCTCCCTACAAACGGAATATCGGTTACCAATCTATAAGAGATTGAAAGCTGCCGTCTTCTGTGCCACTGGTGATGTGCTAAACAGCCGGGATATGAACATAAACAAGCTAAAGTTTACTTATGGAGCCGGACTGAGATACAGAGTAAATGATGCACGGGTACATGTAAGGTTTGACATAGCAAAAAACAACTATGGAGACAAACTTCAGTTTTACATTACAGCAACCGAAGCTTTTTAAAAACGACAATAAAAGACCCGTTTCAACAGGACAAAGAATCAGTATTATATCAAGAGTATTTATTAATCAACGCTCATTATGATTGGCTTAGTTATAAAAAACGCAGGGAATGAATATCTGGTCAAGACAGATGACGGAAAACTGGTGGAATGCAAGATAAAAGGCAATTTCCGCATAAAGGACATTAAAACGACCAATCCTGTGGCCATTGGCGACCAGGTACGATTTGAACAACAACCGGACGGTTCGGCTATGATTTATGAAATATCTGAAAGACAAAATTACATCATACGCCGTTCTTCCAATCTTTCCAAACAGGCTCATATTCTTGCAGCTAATCTGGACACTGCAGCACTCATTGTCACGATTAATTACCCGGAAACTTATACAACCTTTATTGACCGTTATTTAGCAACGGCTGAAGCGTACAGAATTCCGGCCTGCCTGATTTTCAACAAAACCGATTGTTATAACGAAAGTGAACTGGAATACCTGGAAGCTATGGAATACTTGTATTCAAGCATGGGCTATCCTACGTTTAAAGTTTCCGGACTGCAGCCGGATACGTTACAGGATTTAATGAAATTCCTTGATGGAAAAATCACCTTGTTCTCTGGAAATTCAGGAGTAGGAAAATCCACACTTATCAACGCACTGATTCCCGGCACCAAAGCTAAAACCGGAGAAATTTCGTCTTACCACAAAAAAGGGACTCATACCACCACTTTCTCCGAAATGTATGAAATACCGACCGGAGGATATATCATCGACACTCCCGGAGTAAAAGGCTTTGGCGTACTGGATATGGAAAAAGAAGAAATAGGACACTATTTCCGGGATATTTTCCCAATCTCCCGGAAATGTAAATTCAAGAACTGCACACATACCCACGAGCCGGGTTGCGCCGTTATTGAAGCTGTGGATAATCACCAGATAGCTAATTCACGCTACCAAAGTTATTTAAATATTATGGAAGATTGCGAAGGGGAAAAATACCGGTAGTCCCATAAAAAAACAACCCCGTCTCATACAAACGGAGAAGCCTAAATACAACATTTTAATTTCTGATTTTGCATAAAAAGTATTACCTTCGCAAGTCTTTTAAAAACAGATAATTTTTACAACATCCTAATAAAATGATAAACGGGAAAAAGATAATTGTTGTCATGCCGGCATATAATGCCGAAAAAACCTTGGAACAAACATACAGGGAAATTCCAATGGACATCGTGGACGAAGTTATTTTAACTGACGATTTCAGTAAAGACCACACTGTAGATAAAGCAAAAGAATTAGGTATCAAGGAAATTAAAATCCATAAACAAAACAGAGGGTACGGAGGAAATCAAAAAACCTGTTACAACCGGGCACTGGAATTAGGAGGAGACATTGTTATCATGTTGCACCCGGATTACCAATATACCCCGAAATTAATTCACTCCATGGCATACATGATTGCCAATGACGTGTATCCGGTAGTTTTAGGTTCACGCATATTGGGCAAAGGAGCTCTTAGAGGAGGAATGCCTAAAATAAAATATATAGCCAATCGGTTGCTGACCTTGACTCAAAACATTTTACTGCATCAAAAACTTTCTGAATATCATACCGGTTACAGAGCTTTCTCTGCCGAAGTTTTACGGGCAATCAATTACAATATCAACTCGGAAGATTTCATTTTTGACAATGAAATGCTTGCCCAGATTTTTTATGCCGGATACGAAATAGGTGAGGTAACCTGCCCTACTAAATATTTTGATGATGCTTCTTCCATCAACTTAAAAAGAAGTTCCATATATGGATTAGGAGTATTAAGAGTATCTGTTGTTTACAGGCTGACAAAATGGAAGCTGATGAAATCGAAGCTGTTTAAACCTCAATCCACACAAACCAAAGAATAAAACGGACTAGAAACAACAGGGGAAATAATGATAAGCCTCAATAAAATATTCAAAGAGCCTACGGACAATCTGTTTATTCAGATTTTCCGTTATCTTTTTTCTGGGGGCGTTGCTTTTATTGTAGATTTCAGCCTTCTTTACATCCTAACCGACGTATGTGGTGTTTACTACTTATTATCAACAATCATCAGTTTTATTATCGGTTTAATTATAACCTACCTTTTTAGCATTTCCTGGGTTTTCAATCAGCGAAAGCTAAACAACAGACTTTTTGAAATACTTATATTTAGTATTATCGGGGGAATAGGTCTACTACTCACTACTTTTTTTATCTGGTTGTTTACAGACATTTTACATGTACATTATCTGATATCCAAAATAGTAACAACCATTATCGTTTTCGTTTGGAATTTCATTGCAAAAAAATACATTCTTTTCACCAAAAAAGAAAAACAAGAACGGTAGTTTTAAGATGTACTATATCTTAACATACCTGCAAAAGAAAACCACGAAAAATATACTACTTTTGTATAGCTTTTTATTCAACCTACGAAATGAGTGAAGAATCATATAAATATCTCAATAAAATCAATTCTCCTAACGACCTGAAGAAAATACCGAAAGAAGAATTACCTGCCGTTTCTGAAGAGCTACGACAGTTTATCATCGATGAAGTATCCAAAAATCCGGGACATCTCGGTTCCAATCTTGGGGTAGTAGAATTAACCGTTGCTTTACATTACGTCTTTAACACACCATATGACCGGATTATATGGGACGTAGGACATCAGGCATACGGACATAAAATATTAACCGGACGCCGTGACGTTTTCTATACAAACAGGAAATTTAAAGGTATATCCGGTTTTCCCTCACCCAAGGAAAGCGAATACGATGCTTTCGGTGTAGGACACTCATCTACCTCTATTTCAGCAGCATTAGGCATATCTGTGGCTTCCCTGCTGCAAAAAGAACCGAATAGAAAAGTTGTAGCAGTTATTGGTGACGGAGCTATGACGGGAGGGCTTGCATTTGAAGGATTGAACAACACTTCAATGGACAAGAACAACCTGCTTATTATATTAAATGACAATCAGATGGCGATTGACCCCATTAAAGGTGGATTCAGTCAATACTTGGTCGACATCACTACTTCACGCACTTATAATAAAATACGATATACGCTTTACACTATCCTTCGGAAACTGGGTTTTATCAGCGAAGAGGGACGAAGAAGGATATTACGCCTCAACAACAGCCTAAAAGCACAGATCACAGCCAAACAGCCCAATATATTTGAAGGGCTGAACATTCGTTATTTTGGCCCGGTTGATGGGCATGACGTTGAAACTCTGGTGCGTGTATTGTCCGAAATCAAAGAATATAAAGGGCCTAAGGTACTCCATATTTTAACGAAGAAAGGAAAAGGTTATAAACCGGCCGAAGAATACGCAACAATATGGCATGCTCCGGGAAAATTTGACGTACAGACCGGAGAACGTAAAACGGGAAATAAAGAAACTCCTACTCCCCCACTTTTCCAGGACGTATTTGGAGAGACCTTACTGGAATTAGCCCGTCAGAATGAAAAAATAGTGGGCATAACTCCGGCTATGCCTTCCGGTTGCTCCATGTGCATTATGCAAAAAGAAATCCCGGAACGGGTATTTGATGTAGGCATTGCCGAGGGACACGCCGTAACTTTCTCCGCCGGCTTGGCCAAAGAAGGATTAATACCGTTTTGCAACATTTATTCTTCTTTTCTGCAACGAGCTTATGACAATATCATACACGACGTTGCCCTGCAAAATCTAAATGTCATATTATGCATTGACCGGGCAGGAATAGTAGGTTCCGACGGAGCTACGCACCAGGGGCAGTTTGACCTGGCATACCTCCGCTCTATACCTAACATGACAATAGCCGCCCCACGTAATGAAATGGATTTACGTAACCTGATGTACACCGCCCAGCTTTCTGGACATACAGGACCTTTCGCTATCCGTTATCCACGAGGCAACGGATTCAACATAAATTGGAAAAAACCTTTTGAAAAACTGAAAATCGCTCAAGGAGAAACATTGAAAAAAGGTAAAGAGCTAGCTATACTGACAATAGGCACCATAGCCGATGCAACAGCAAAAGCCATTACCATAGCTGAGAATAAACTTGATAAAAGTTTCTCTCACTATGACCTGCGTTTCTTAAAACCTTTAGATGAAAAGTTATTACACTCAATAGGAAAAGAATACAAAAAAATTATTACTATTGAAGACGGTGTTATAAAAGGAGGATTTGGAAGCGCCATACTTGAATTCATGTCTGACAATAATTATTACCCGCAAATCAAACGCATAGGCATACCCGATACTTTTGTAGAACATGGCACACAACAGGAATTATACAATATGTTGGGAATGGATGCTGAAGGAATTGCTCAAAAAATTATTGACTTTGCGAACTGTTGATATTTTCATTTGTTCCATATAGGGACAAACGGTTTATTTCATAATAATAGTTTATAACCTTTACACAAAATGAGAATAATCATAGCCGGAGCCGGAGAAGTAGGTACACACTTGGCAAAAATGTTGGTACACGAAAATGTGGAAACCACGCTTTTAGACGAAGATCCTGAACGTCTTAAAAATCTGAGTTCTAATTATGACCTGCTTATACACGAAGGGAAACCGACTTCCATCAAGGATCTCAAAGAAATCCATACCAACGAAGCCGACCTGTTTATAGCCGTTACTCCCTATGAAAGTGTAAATACCACCGCTTGTATGCTGGCCAACAATATGGGGGCTAAAGCTACCCTGGCACGTATTGACAACTACGAATACCTAGAGCCTAAAAACAAACAGTTTTTTGAACAGCTTGGGGTAAACCATCTCATTTTTCCGGAAATATTGGCCGCACGTGAAATAGCGGAATCACTGAAAACCAGTTGGCTCCGGCAATACCTTAGTTTCTGTGGAGATGCCCTGATTATGGTAGCCTGTAAGGTGCGCTCCAACGCCCTCATATTAAACAAAAAATTCAATACCGGTTTTTTTGATCATGGCAAGTACCGGATAGTGGCGGTAAAACGTAAAATGCATACCATTATCCCAAAAGGAACTGATGAAATAGAAGCCAACGATTTGGTTTATTTCATGACTATGCCGGAGAACCTCGAAATTGTCCGGGAACATGCAGGAAAAGAAGATTTCCAGATAAAAAACGTAATGTTTATGGGAGGCGGTCGTATCACCCGCGAAGCCTTGTTCCAGCTACCTGAACAAATGAACAAAAAAGTGGTGGAACGGGATAAAGAAACAAGTTATTCGTTAGCCGACAAATTTGATCATGTACTTGTTATCAACGGTGACGCACGCAATATAGAACTTTTAAAAGAAGAAGGCCTTGAAGACACACAGGCCTTTATCGCCGCAACATCCAATACGGAAGCCAATATCTTAGCTTGTCTCGCAGCCAAACGTAATGGAGTGAAAAAAACCATTGCTGAGGTTGAAAACATAGACTATATCATGCTTGCTGAAAGCCTGGACATAGGAACTGTTATCAACAAAAAAATTATAGCTGCCAGCTACATTTACCAGATCACGTTAGATGCAGACGTTCTCAATGTCCGTAACCTTGTATCCGTAGATGCTGAAGTTGTAGAATTCATGGCTAAAGAAAAATCCAAAATAATCAAATCCAAGATAAAAGACATCCGCCTGCCTGATGAAGTGAACATAGGAGGTATTGTACGTGATGGTGTTGGATACATTGTTAACGGGAACACGCAAATCATGGTCGGAGACCATGTCATTGTTTTCTGTCCTGCCTCAAAAATACGGAAAATAGAATCCTATTTCAATTAACAATCAACTATCGGAGGTATATAGAAGTGGCAAATATAAAAGTAATGAAAGCGACAAGCTTTAACTATAAGCTTTTTTCTAAAATACAAGGATTCCTACTCCTTGTAGAAAGTTTCTTTCTATTACTATCACTATTAGTAGGTGTAATATATCATGAAACGGAATCAGTTTATAGCTTTCTTATTGCAATTATTATTTCCATCCTTCTCGGTCTTACAGGATTGTTAATAGGGAAAAATGCTCCGTTAGACATCGGGAAACGGGAAGGCTCGGTAATCGTCACCTCAATATGGGTATTATTCTCTTTGGTTGGTCTCATTCCATTCTGGATCAGCGGCAATATACCTTCTTTCACTGATGCATTTTTTGAAACAATGTCCGGATTTACAACCACAGGGGCCTCCGTATTAAATAATATAGAGAGCCTGCCCTATTCCATGCTGTTTTGGCGAAGCCTTATACAATGGATCGGTGGTTTAGGTATTGTTGTTATCACCATGGCCCTACTACCCATTTTCGGATTCACCAGCATGCAATTATTCGCTGCAGAAGCCCCCGGTCCTACTAAAGACAAGATTAATCCCAAAATAACCGAAACAGCCAAACGGCTGTTCTTAATATACATTATCCTCACTGTAAGCCAAACATTACTGTTAAGAATAGCCGGTATGAACTGGTTCGACTCAATATGCCATTCTTTTACCACCACAGCAACCGGAGGATTCTCTACCAAACAGGCAAGTATAGCTTATTACAACTCTCCTGCCATTGAATATATCACCATTTTCTTTATGATTTTTTCCGGAGTAAATCTAAGTTTATATTATTTCCTATACAAGCTTAAATTCAAAAAAGTCTTTAGAAATGAAGAGTTGAAATACTACCTGCTTATTCTGGGAATATTCACGATAGTTATTACATTATTTGTGATTGACTTTTCCGCTCCTCTGACACTGAAAAGCATAGAACAAAAATTCCGCGAAAGTTTCTTTATGGTCAGTTCTGTTATGACCACTACCGGATTCACCAGCTATGACTATATGCAATGGCAACCGTTCACATGGATTATGTTATTAATCCTTATGATATCAGGAGCATCTGCAGGATCAACCTCTGGAGGAGTTAAAGTGGTACGGGTAGTATTAGTTGTCAAATTCTGCTATTATGAATTCAAACGGATGATTCATCCCAATGCCGTATTACCCATACGTTTCAACAGGAATATGGTCAAAGAAGATACCATGAGCCGTGTACTGGCATTTGCATTGCTTTATTGTATCATAACCCTATTCGGAACTCTAGTACTTAGTTTTACGGGAATGGGATTTATTGAATCACTTAGTGGAATGATAACCTGTCTAAGCGATGTAGGACCAGGGATGGGAGAATTAGGCCCCGCCAATAGTTTCGCAACTGTTCCAACCTTCAGTAAATGGTTTCTATCTTTCATCATGCTGGTAGGACGTCTTGAGATATTCACGGTTTTATTGCTGCTTACTCCAGCTTTCTGGAAAAAGTAACAAATACAAAAGCTACACTTTGTATTTATCAAAATATTCTATAAAAAAACCACAATTCCCGGCTATATAATCTCAAAATAAATCGCTATGAAAGTATTACTATCCACCCGGCTACCACAAGAAGGCTTCAAGGAATTAAAAGAAAACTTCGAAGTTATTATGCCGGAGCAAGACATGTTCACAAGAGAAGAAATAAAAAAGCTCCTGCCCCACTTTGATGCTTTTATACCAACTTTTCAAATGAAAGTAGATAAAGAGATTTTAGATATAGCCTCTCAGAAAGTAAAAATCATAGCCAATTATGGAGTTGGTTACAACAACATTGATGTTGATTATGCAACCCAGTGCGGCATCATAGTAACCAACACCCCTGATCCGGTCATCGAACCGACAGCAGAAATGACCTTTGCCCTAATGCTGGCTGCAGCAAGGCACATACCGGAATGTGACCGAAAACTACGTATCCCGGGAGGATTAAAATGGGGAGTTATGGAAAATCTGGGATTAAGTCTATACGGAAAAACGCTGGGGATTATCGGTATGGGGCGTATTGGCCAGGCTGTAGCCAGACGTGGAAAAGCATTCGGCATGAATATTGTATATCATAACCGAAGCCGGCTTCCACAGGAAATTGAAGCTGCTTTTCAGGCAACACGACTAAACATAGATGAACTTGTCCAAACCGCAGATGTAATATCCTTACATACTCCATTAACGGAAGAGACCAAACATCTGATTAATTATGAGAAATTTAAACTGATGAAATCGCAAACCATACTTATAAACACTGCACGCGGTCCTGTAATCAATGAAAAAGACCTAGTTAAAGCATTATCCAACAAAATGATATATGCAGCAGGACTGGATGTTTTTGAGTACGAACCCGAAATCAGCAAAGAACTTCTGACAATGGACAATGTGGTATTGACTCCACATAACGGTACGGCCACAACAGATGCCAGAAATGAAATGAGCCGTTTTGCTTCTCAAAATATTATTCGTTATTTTGCTGGGAGAAAAGATATTACACGTGTAAACTAATGTAAACCGAGCCATGAGCCTTTCTGAAGAGGATTTACAATACCAACTGTCCATTACCGGAAAAAAAGAAAAGATTTTTTCCCAGGTTGTTATTACCTTTCAGGAACGTTTATATTGGCACATCAGAAAAATGGTTTTATCACACGAGGATACAAACGATATCTTACAAAACACCTTTCTCAAAGCCTGGAAAGGATTAGATGGATTCAGAGGCGATTCAAAAATATCAACCTGGCTCTATCGTATAGCCACGAATGAAACGCTTACCTTTCTGGCAAACAAACGCTTAAAAAGTGTTGAACTTATAGAAGAGCTGGAAGACATACTTTTAGCCGGATTAAAATCAGACTCTTATTTTAACGGAAATGAAGCACAGCTCAAATTGCAACAAGCCATCCTGACACTTCCGGAGAAACAACGTTTAGTCTTCAATATGAAATATTTTGACGATATGACCTATGAAAATATGGAGGCTATACTTGGCACATCTACCGGAGCTCTGAAAGCCTCCTACCACCATGCCGTAAAAAAAATAGAAAAATACCTGGAGGACGAATAATTTTTAATACGAAATTAAACCTTATCTGCCTTTTACAGTCCAAATAAGACAATGGATCATAAAAATAAAATATCACTTCAAGAAATTGGGAAAGAGTTACCATTCTCTGTGCCTGATGGTTACTTTGAGCAATTTGCTTCACAAATAGAAGCTCAAACAACCGGCAGTAAAACGTCTTTACTCCATATATTAAAACCCTGCCTATACATGGCAGCCATGTTTATTGGGTTGTTTATCATAGGACATACGTTTTACTCCATCTATCAAAACAGAATGGATAATAAAGATTCATTTTATGACACTTATCTGTTCTCACAAATAGACGATGTTTCGCTAATTGATTTCTATGTAGACGAATTTAACAATTAAACACCCAATAAAAGACAATGAAATCCTCCAGACTCATCATACTCATTCTTTTAAGTTGCGCGATATTGCCAATATCTGCTCAAAACAGAAAAGGTCCTAGACCTGAGGATATGCATGAAAAGAAATGGGAATATATAGCCCAGACAGCCCAGTTGACACAGGACGAAATAAAGGCCATTAAACCCATATTCATGGAGTATGAAGAAAACATATGGAAACTTCATGACCAAAAACATATGCAACGTAGAAAAAAAGATGAACCCATTGACTACAAACAACTAAACGACTCTTACATAGAAACGGAGGTAAAACAAGCAGAATATCTACAAGCATACCATAAGAAAATGCAAAACATACTCTCACCCGAAAGACTCTTTAATTACTACCGGGCAGAACACTCTTTCAAGCGGAAACTTGTATATGAGATGCAGGAAAACCATCATAGAAAAGAGAAAAATCATTCTTATCAAAAAAAATAGATTTTAAGCACCAAAAACTTTGTTCGGAAACAAAATTCTATTATCTTTGCACCTCGAAAAACAAAGGGTACCTTGGCCGAGTGGTTAGGCACCGGTCTGCAAAACCGTATACTCCGGTTCGAATCCGGAAGGTACCTCTACTTATATCAAAATGAAACCCCCTTAAAGTCTTGTCTTTAAGGGGGTTTCATTTTGACAAGGACCAATCTGGGGATCACAAACAATTTCCCATGTTTATGGAATTTGTAATATTAAAAAAAAGATATTACAAATTCCATAAACATTCAAAAGATAATTCCCTCTCAGGAGACTAATTCTGATACCACTAAAAATTGTATTTTATTTATTAAAAAATATTTATATATTTGTGGAATAAGTTTTAAAAACCTAAATTCCATGAAGAAACTTTACATTCTCCTCGTTTTTATTCTATTATTAGCTACAATCTTAGCGCAGAATCCATTTGCTAAATATGGTTATGATGTTCCTTTAGCCACTTCCTCAAAAGGAGAATTCGAAGAATTTCATGGTCTTAGTGATGTTGTAGAAATTGGCTCTATACGGTATAATACACTTACTAAAGAAATCGTTGGCTACCTTGAAGAAGAAAAAACAGAAAGTGAAGTTTCTGTCATAACTACAGCTATGTCAGTAGACCCTCATTGTGAGAGGTATTATTGGATTAGTCCTTACGCTTATTGTTTTAATAACCCTGTCAATGTAATTGATCCTGATGGAAGAGATGGTATTTATATAACATATCCGGATTATATGGTTGATACGGAAACGAAATTAGGTAAACAACCGCTAGGGCATTCAGGAGTTCTATTAATTGATAATAAGACGGGACTTACAAAATATTATGAATACGGTAGGTATTCTACTGAAGATGGAACTAAAGGAAGAGTTCGAAATGTAAAAGTTCCAGATGTGATAATGGGAGAAAATGGTATGCCAACGACAGAATCTTTAAATAACGTATTAAGTGATATCTCAGAAAAAGCAGGACTAAATGGTAAAATCGAAGGAGCTTATATTAAAAGCGACAAATTTGATGAAATGAACAATTATGCACAAGGTAAACTAAATGAAAGCACTGTAGGAAAAAAGGGATATAATAAAGATAGAGAATCTTATTCATTAACAGGGAATAATTGTGCTACATTTGCCGCAGATGTATTACAACAAGATTCAAAGGTAAAAAGTCCCAATACACTAATCAACACCCCGACTAATATCTCAGGTTCATATCGTAAAAGATATGATAATGTGGACTATAACAGTAGTACTGGAACAACTATAACACCGACGAAAACTATAACACAAAAAGTAAAAGATTTTTTTGGATTCTAATGGATTAGCACGATGAAAAAAGCACTTCTGTTGATTATTTCTGTAATTGTACTTACTATTGTGGCAGGTATTGCTTATTTTATATGGAACTTTAATAACGCTGATTGTCCACCACCCGAGAGGCCTATAGGTGTACCAACAGAAGCTAAATGGTGTGGTGGATGTGATGGAGGAGAATGGATATTTCTTGTTCCCGATGATATAGAATATCATTTTAAAGTGTATAACAATTTTACAGGTACATTACTAATGGATGCAGTATTTCTTCCTGAAAAAGATGAAATAGAATTGAATTACGATAATTGGAAAGAAAAAGTTAGTTTTTATATGAGTGATTCAGATAGTCCATTAACATATATAATTATTAAAGATTCTATAGAACCCTCAAGATTAATAAGCCAATATCCTGCATTTGGAGGAATTGATTGGGAAATAACAAAAGAAAAGTATTCACATGAATTAAATTCTATTATTCAATAATTTGCTTGTATGTTACGAATAAAAATAATTCTTATTTCATGCGTCTTTCCTCTCTTGTTTTTAAAAGCAGAACATTGCTATTTAACCGCTTATGATACAATAGATTCATTGCTTCAAAATGTTGAAAAAGTTGAGTATAAAGAAGCTGTTTTTATAATTGAGAATGCATATTTTGATAACCAACTTGATAAAAGTATTTTTGATAGTCAAATAAGGTTTTATACATCTGTATGTAAAGGAATAATGGAATCTGGAAATATCCTTTATCCAGAAACTGATAAAGAGAGAGCTTCTGCACAATGTGCGACCTTTCTTTTTATGGTTGATTCCATACCGATAAGCACTCCAGAAGGAATTATAAACCTAACCCCTTTCGAATATAATTTTGATGATTTTGCTGGTAAACTTGATTGGGCAAATATGTTTGTTACTACCTTGATTGCAACCAATAAAGGCAACTGTCATTCCCTGCCGATCCTCTACAAATTAATCATGAATGAACTCGGAGAAGAAGCCTATTTAGCCCTATCTCCCAACCATATGTATATAAAAGTCAATAACAAACGGGTAGGCTGGTATAATATAGAACTTACCTGCGGAGATTTCCCTACAGACGCTTGGATTATGGCCTCCGGTTATATCCATTTGGATGCGATCAAGAACGGAATATACATGAAAGCCCTTACTGACAAAGAATCCGTTGCTCTCTGTTTGATTGACCTGGCACTAGGATACGAACGCAAATTCGGAATAGGAGACGGACAGTTTATTATTAAATGTTGCGAGACGGCTTTGGAACATTTTCCTAAATGTATCAATGCCATGCTCCTAAAAGCAGAAACACTAACTGCATTATACAAAAAGAATAATGATGACGCCCTGTTTGCCCAAATGACAGAACTATACACAAACATACATGAATTAGGCTACCGTAAAATGCCCGAAAACATGTATCGGAACTGGCTTAATTCCATGGGAACCATGACAGCCAACCACCGAATAAAATCCTTATTGTATAACACTGATGAATTACAATAACATCTTTATATTCCTGCTGTTCTTACTATTTCTGTTTCCAGTTAGAATATCAGCCCAACAACATTCCCATAGTGTAATAAATCCCAAACTACCGGATGTTAAAAATCCTTCTATTCCTACACCTAGATATAACAGTCCCTTTAATAATTCTAACAATCCATATCAATCACAAACATCCGGACATACAAATCTCCATGTACCGGATGATTCCCAGCAACGCAATGCTGCACTAATACGGGAAATAGAAGAATACCAGGCATACATCAATAGACAAAAAACACAAAAAGAAAAGGATGCTGACTACCTGACAAAAAACGGGTTCCCTTTTCAAGGCAACAACCCGACTCTCACCGGAACAGAGCATTATTATACCGCTTTCGATACAATCAACCAGATGTTGTCAGGCAAGATTCCACTTCATTTAGGAAAAGCTATTTTTTTGGTAGAAAATGCCTATTACGAAAATAAGCTCAATTATTCCGATTATGAGAAAGCTTTAAAAGAAAAAGTAAACTTCTGCCATATGCTTATGAAAGAAGAAAAGATAGACACCTCTAAATGCATGGCAAAAAATATGGTGCTGTTCCGCCTGATTACAGATACTATCAAAGTAAAACTCAAAGGTACAGAAAGAACCTATATCAGCTATCCTATAAAATACGATTATAAAGATTTTAAGTCAGAAAAAAGTTACGATAGTCATTTTGTAACCAAACTTATGCGTACAAATGAAGGACAATGTAACTCTATGCCTTTATATTATCTCGCACTTGCTGAACAATTAGGAGCTGAAGCATACTGGGCTTTCTCTCCCTGGCATTCTTTCATAAGAATAAAAGACAACAAGGGTAATTGGTATAATTTAGAACTTACCAATGGGTATATTATGTCTGATGCCCATTATATAAATAATAGCTACATTAAAGCGGAAGCCTTACAGAATAAAATCTATATGACTCCTATGGATAAAAAGCAAACGATAGCTGAACTACTCAATAATCTCGCCCTTGGCTATATAAACAAATACGGTTACGATAATTTTGTATTGCAATGCGCAAAAACTTCCAAACAACATTCGGACCGAGACCTTAATGCACTCATGATTGAAGCCGACTATTACACCAGGCTGACACTAACGATCGCTAGATTATTAGAAGCAAAACAACCGGAAATTCTTAAGGAAAAATCACCTCAGGCATATAAGTATTATGAAAAAATGCTGGAATTATATGAACAAATTGACAATACTGGTTTTGAAGAACTTCCTGTTCCATTGTATGAAAAATGGCTGGAATATATAGCCAATGAAAAAGAGAAAGCGAAAAGTAACAACAGATTATTACAGAATTCTATTATTGGGAAATAAATTTATCAGGAACCAAATTGGAGACCATTTTTGCGATAAAATAAGAACCAATAATATCCGATATGATAGGTTACCAAAATCCACTTATTTTATTTTTCTCAAAAAATATATTCCATATCATTTAATCCTCCTATTTATAGCCGGAAAGCACCTCAAATAGCATGTAAATATCCTAAAAAACAACATCTTAAGGGGATTTCATTGGAGCGGGGAGCAATACTGGAATCACAAATGATTTTCTATATTTTCTAAGTGGGATTTATAATATCTTTCTTTAAGATATTATAAATCCCATAAACATTATAAAAAGACTTTCTGTAGAAGCAACCAAGTTTTAGACTAACAAATAATTATGCTTTTTTGTAAAAAAATAATTCTATATTTGTAAAATAAGTTTAAAACTTGAAATATCATGAGAAAACCTTACATTCTCTCCGTTTTTATTCTATTATCAGCTACAATCTTACCGCAGAATCCATTTGCTAAATATGGTTATGATGTTCCGTTAGCCACTTCCTCAAAAGGTGAGTTCGAAGAATTTCATGGCTTGACTAAAGTAGTTGAAATTGGTTCAGTAAAATACAATACCAAAACTAGAACAATAGTTGGCTTTGTCGATGAACAAAAAACACAAAACGAGGTTTCTCCAATTACAACAGCCATGTCTATTGATCCGTTGTGTGAAAAGTATTACTGGATTTCTCCCTATGCCTATTGTTTAAATAATCCTGTCAATGCTGTTGATTACCATGGTGATAGTGTTACTATTTTGAATATGGGAACAGAAGCGAATCAGCATATGGGAATGTTAATTCAAAATAATGCTGGCAAATGGCAATATTTTTCATTAAACGGAGATAAAATTTATAATAATACAAATGGTTCTTCAGGTGGTGGACCAACTAATGATATAGCAGTTGGAGAATTTAACAGCCCAGAAGAATTTATGAACAGTGCCTATAATACTAGAGCAACTAGCAAAGAAGATAAAGCAGATCCAAATATAAATGGCTATGGGTATGAAGAAGGTTATGTATTACCAACCACACCAGAACAAGATAATACCATTAGAGAAAGTTTTATAGAATCTGTAGAGGAAGGATATAATTTAGTTACCAATCAATGTTCACAAGCTGTACAAAAATCACTTAAAGCAGCAGGAATCCCTGTTTCGAAATTATCTTATAACCCCGTAGGTACTCTGGGTAGTCCATCTGGTATTAAAGCTTCGAGCCCCTACTTACCAAGTCAAGCTTTTAAAACTATTATTTCAAATAACCCACAAGGCAATAAAGTAAAAAAAGATTAGTAATGAGATTTTTCAAACAATTGAATATACTTTATTGCCTTTATTGGTTTATACAAGGAACATTACCTCTTTATTTTAATGGGTTAAAATTAATCCCTGTTGGAATAATTTTGATGTGTATGGCATTATTATTATTAATAAACAATAAAATTATAAATAAAATAGTTTCTATACCACTATTGTTATATTCTATTTTTTTTCTTGTCTTTAATTTTTTAATTTTTCTCTTTTCTATTAAAACAATGGATGAAATTTTACAATACATAATTATATTCATCATAATTTTACTAAATATGATATTATCGATAAGGTTATGTATCAAAGCATTTAAATCAAACAAAGATGTTCTCCAAAAATAATTTTTTAATTGTTGTATTTTGTTGGTTATCACTCTCAATATATTCCTAAGAAGATATAAATTACAATCAAGCATATGTTTCCATATTGAATTTATTAAAGGAGAATAAATGTGATAATTAAAAAAAAGCAGTCTTTATTGTAGAAAATACCTATTATGAAAATAAATTGGACGAATCAGCTTTTAATAAAGTAATAGAAAATTATACAAAAAAAATATTCACTTAAATAACCTTCCTCTATCTTTCTGGATATCAAAAACAAGAACTTTATAAAAAATTATATGAACAAGTATTATATATAACACGTTCCTCCGGACTATTCCGACAAAACAGACTTCTCTTTATATCTGTTCCGATATTCTTTAGGCGTTATTTCCTTTTCCTTGCAAAAAGCCTTAGAGAAATGAAACGGATCATAATAATGAAGACGAAAAGCTATTTCCTTGATTTTCAAATAAGAAAATTGCAGGCATGAGCATGCACGCTGTATTTTCAACTGATGATAATATGCCATAGGCGAATAGGAAGTGCGCTGTATAAAAAGCGTATTAAGATGTAATGCTGAATAACCTACTGCCTCAGCTATATCTTGCAAGGTAATTCGGGATTCAAGATTCTCTTTCATATAGATGATACTCTTTTGTATTACATCTCTTTATTTCACGATACACCTTGACTATCACGGGAAACACTAACTTAACTGCTTTTTCATTCAATAGAATATGATGTAATAGCAGAAGCTAGTCCAAGCTATACAGGTACTGTAAGTGAAACCGGAGAATATAATTACAACACAGAGGTTACACTATTTGCTATTCCTAAAAAGAGCATGACTCCATTATCAGGACAAAAGATACACTCGAATTATCCAGAGAAAATCCATATATATTTACGGTAACAGAAAATATGGTAATATTTGGAAATCGCTACAACTTAGTTTATAGCGACTTCTTCTTTACCTGATATCAAACCGACATATAAAAATATGAACGTAAAACAGTCTGTGACTTTATAAAGAATAGAATATAAAGATAGGGTATCAAAGAAAGATAACACTTAAAATTCCCTCTGATTATCCCAACAAATTTATTTGAATAATAAACATTTCATTTTCAAAATTGTTTTTCTTTTACCACTTACACACTTTTAATATCATTAAATATCTACAATTCTCTAAAATAGTAAAAAAAGCATCGTTATATCCCAATAAAGTATTATCTTTGTATAGATGTGTGTATTCTCTATTAAAAGTTCAAGGTAAAATCTAAAAATCCATTATCTTCAACTTTTTAAGAGCTTCTGACGTTTTATAATAAAAATTGGGTTCTTTATAAAAATGTATAAGGAACATTTCATTATAAACGGAATTATTATTTATCTCAAAAATTACATTAGACACAGTTTAGTAATGTAATCATCAGTAAACGCTGATGACCTAAAGTATGAAAAGAATTTATCTGGTTTTATTATTTATATCCTTTCCAATAATATTTAACTTATTAAAAGCTTCCACTCCAACAACCGGAGCCCAAAACCCTAGTCCAATTATTACAGGAAGTGAGAGATGGAAAATACGCTCTCTTTATGGTTATTACGGCGAAGAAACAGGAGGAGGCATTTCGGTAGGTTCATGGGGAGGTGACGTATCAAGTTCTACCGCTTCTTTTGGAGGTAATGAATGTATTGTTATAAAAAAAGCTGCTGCTAACGCTTGGGGAGCTGTTATTTTAAAACCTAAGCAAGGTGACTATTTTGACTTTTCCGGAGATTACAACAAACTTAATTTCCAGGTATGGGCCGATAGTAACAGTAGTTTCGAAATGGAATTAATTAATGACGACTGGGACGGAACTGCATTGACGGTTACCGGGTTTACCATTAATCAGTGGACTGTATATAGTGTTACTATTCCCCAAAACATTGGGGATTTATCCAAAATCAGGGGAATTGTGTTTATTCCCAACTATGCGACAGACAAACCATATTATATAGACAACATCTATTTAAGCAGGACAACACGGCCAGCCAATGAACCTTCCAACTGGCTAACACCTCCCGTGCGGTTTGCTGGCTCTTATTTATCTATTTATAATGACCAGCCCTATGGAAATGCATCCGGAGACTTTGATGGCGTATGGAACAGTTCTACATTCAATTACCTGATAGAAGAAGGACAACATGCAAAAAAAATGACATATAACGGTCAGGGCGCAGTTCAATACACCCTACCCTCCGCTTTACAGGACTTATCTGCTTATACTTACATGCACTTTGATATATGGCCGGTAGAAGCTTTAACAAGCAACCAGCTTTCCATAAGCATGTATATACCTGGCGGCGACTGGAACGACGGCTCTGCATTAACCATTGGAAATACGGCTTCTGCCAAACAATGGACGGGCATTGACTTGAAGTTATCAGACTTCACTAATCCGAAAAACTTTTCCAACATTGAAAATATCCGGTTTGAAACACCGTCCGGGACAAGTAATCCCAAGATTTACTATATTGATAACGTTTATTTTTATAAGGTTGTAGTTCCCACAGAATCTGCACCGACTCCTACTCACACCCCTACCTCATCAGTGTATAGCGACACCTATTCCAGCAATTTACCGGCAAGTTGGGGCGGAGTAACTGACGGTAATGTAAATGGTAATAATTATAAAAGAGTCACCAACCTGCAATCCGGAGCAAATATAACGTTAAACAGTAATGCAAACATATCTGCAGGCAACATACTCCATATGGATGTATGGGTGGAGCATGCCAATAGTACGGAACTCACTCTTCAACTCTTTGACGGAAATGGAACAGAAAGTAACAAAATCACGATATCTAATACTCAGTTCCAGGAAGACAAATGGAACAGGATCAATGTATTACTTTCTGATTTCGGCTCAGGTTCAGTATTAAATTCGTTCAGGAAGCTGGAACTGTCCGGTTCACCCAGTGCCATATATGTTGATAATGTTTATTTCTATTCAGAAAGTCCTGTAACAACGGTAGCCCCTGCTCCCAGCCACACGGATACGGAAAATATTATGGTGATTTATAGCGAAGCTTTTAGAAATGCTGTTTATAATCCTGGGGCAGGTTTTTCTACGAAAGGCTCTATAGAAAAACAATTTACTTCAACCAACAAATATCGTATGCTTTCCGGAATGAGTGAGTATGCCAATATTGACTTAGGTACAAACGGAATATCTTCTTCCGAATGGCAGTTCATCCACATGGATGCGCGTTCTGCTTCCGGTACATCTAACCTTGATATATTCATAGAAGGAACAAAATTAGACGGCACATCCGGAGCCACTGCTTTATCTCAAGAAATCAAAGCGGAAAACGGATGGACAAAGGTTGATTTATCATCCTCTACCGCTCAAATACCGCTGGGCTCTAAAATAAAATCACTAAAAGTAGCGGCAAGAACAGGATTCCTGTTTTTAGACAATATCTACCTTTATAAATCAGCCTCGTCACTCCAACAAAATGTGGTAAGCGTAGAAGGTGCTAATGAGAATAATTCCGGCGAAGTAAATAAGTTATATAGTAGCTTATTCGAGGCTTTTCATAGTATTTCAAATGTAGATCAGACAGGAGCTACAATTAATGTACTCATACACAAGGATTCTAAAGAAGACCGTAAAATCACTGTGTTTTCCCCGACATGGAATAGCCTTACCATTAAGCCGACACAGAAGGTTGAAATCACATTCCAGCCATTAGCTTCACTTGACCAGACCTCATTGCTGGAATTTATAAATACCCAAAAGTTAACCATTGACGGCAATATAAACGGAACAAGATCACTTACATTCAAAGGATATTACAACGAAACAGCCAGTTATTGGGCATTTGACATGAATTCAATCATTCGTTTACCAAACAACGAAGTCGGTACAAACAAAGACATCGTCATACAGAATTGCATTTTTACGAATCCGGATTTGGATAGAAGTAATCCAAACCGTTCTGTCAGTGCTATTACCGGAACAAATGTAGAAAATATTAAAATTCTGAATAATGAATTCAGAAATTGTTTAAGCCTAAATGTTCCAAACAGTGAAACAGTTACCGGAGTTATTGACCTACAAGATATTGCATTATCTACCATTAACAGCAATGACTGGACCATTACCGGAAATCACTTTTATGAAACAGAAGCAGATCTCCCTTTCAATGACCTGTCTTATATACGTACATTCATAAGAATTAATTTATTAAACAATGGAACCAATGTTTTAATAAATGAGAATATTATAGGAGGAAACAGCCTGAACGGGAGCGGAAACTTCAGCCACAGCGGAGTATCAACCCATCTTATGGGAATATATACCAGCAACTCATCTGTTGTTCCTACGGCAAACATCAAAATTAAAAATAACGTCATTTCAAATATCAATTTTGATAACCAAACCACCTCATTCAATTATTCTGACGAAAACGGAATAATCGAAGAAAAAGAGCAATTGGCCTCATTTGTGGGTATAGACAGTAGAAACGGGAAAGTTGAAATTTCTGAAAATACCATCGAAAATATAAGTTGGAAGGCGAAAGAATTTAATAATGGAGGGGTCCTTACAAACGCTTTAATCGGTATTAATTATTCTGCCGATGCCAGCATCATCAATAATATAATATGTTATGCAAACAAAATCGGGAACATCAATTTCAAAATGTCTTCCAATGGGAATAACAATATGGTGATATCCTACGAGGGTATCAAAATAACAGCGGCACAAAAGGTAACAGCGGAAATCAGTAACAACTCTATTATCTGGGGACTCGATGACACTTATACTTACAATGTTTCATCAAGCATTAACGGAATTTTTGTCCACGATTATTCCACCAATACAACAATGAATATATTCAATAACCTATCTGTTATAACCAAATTCAAAGCAGGTGGAAATATATATAACATATCCGCTTACTGGCTATATATCCAGAATCCTCTGGAGAGTGCCGTTACCAACTTTTACAACAACATAGCGTATGTACAAGGAGGGTCAAGCGATTATACAAACCCGGGAGTAGTGAACGGAATACGTTGTGTTTATTACAACACACTGTCTGCCGATAAAATCAATTTTTATCACAATACTTCATTTGTCAATAACATAGGAGGCAGCCAAGGAAGTACGGCTATTGTTTACGACATAGAAAAAGAAGGAAAGATGAATTCATGGAATAATAATTTCGTGAATATGAATGCCAATGGAACGATATTAAGAATAAATGACAGTAATTATTCTGGAGGAAAAAATCCGATTGCTTTTGACTATAATAATTATTACAGTCCTAAAACTCCGAATTGGGAATACTTATTTGCTTCCGGATACAGCGGTACAACCGGTGAATGGGTTGGAGTACAGACTTTTGACAACTGGAAATTTGAGAACCCTATCTGGCTGATAGATAAATCCGGCAGACAGGACTTCCACAGCACCGTTGTTAATCCTAAATTTAACGGATATGAAAATAATAACATATCCATTCCGTTCACTTTTGACGGAGTTTATACCCTGAAAAGCCTGCTAAAACCGACAAGTTTAATTGCCGGAAGCGGACTATCATCATTGCCCGGAACTGCTTCTGATATTAATGGTACACCAAGACAAATAAATATGCCTACAAACGGAGCTATAGAACTGGAACTTCCTAACTGCTGGCTGGGAAACGTCAGTTCCGACTGGGAAAACTCCGCTAACTGGACCCAAAATACCGTGCCGGGTGAAGAACAGGATATTACTTTCCACCCTAATGCACAAAACAACCTGGTATTAGACCGGAACAGAGCTATACGCAATATACTAAACGGCTCTGCGAAAGACCTGCTGGTGAATGGGCATGAGTTAAGCGTATCCGGAATAATCAGAATGGAGGGAGCAGGAAAAGTAGATGCTTTTTCCAACGAAAATTCCAAAATCGTTTACAAGCCAGGAATTAACCTGGGAGCTGTAGTTCAACACTTATATAAAGGAGTATACAAGAATGATAAAATATCAAATCTAACTTTAACCAACCAAACTAACTATCACGTATTGTTATATGATAAACTGGAGATAACCAACTTGCTAACAGTAACAGACGGAAATGGAAATGGTACAGGAGGACTAAATTGTTACTTCTTTAACACAGACTTAAAGTTATCCGGTACTACCGAAATACCACAGTACACAATTTATAATGATACTGTTTACAACCTTATTATTGATGGAGTAAAAGTTACTACGAACCAGGATAATATTTACGTAAAAAACAACCTGACGATCAATCAGGGAAAATCTTTTGAAATTTCTGCTGAAAAATTTGTAAAAGTAGATGGTGAAACAAACAATTCTAATGGAGTACACGGACTCATTATAAAATCAGAAAAGGAAAAAGCTAACGCCACATTCATTTTTAAGCAAAATAATTCCACTAAAATAGAAGCAACCGTTGAAATGTACAGCAAATCCAGTATGGAAGGCAAGCCTGCCAACGAATATGTATGGCAATATTTCGGCATACCTGTGACCCGAGTACAGGCAGACCTTGTTTTTTCCGGCTCCTACGTTCGTGAATGGAATATAAAAGGCAATAATACTGATTTAGAAAACTTTTACTGGAAAGAATTAAAGAATGGCGATATAATGGCTCCTTTTAATGGTTATGAAGTGAGTAATCCGGAAGATAAAACTGTTATTTTCAGAGGAGAATTAGTAAAAGAAGATAAATCTTTCCTTTTACCGCACTACTCTTCTGCAGTAGAATATGACGGTCAGTATATTTTATCAAATCCTTATACAGCTTCCATTAAAATAGACAACCTACAATTCGGTGACGATATGGATAAAACCGTATATTTATATAACACAGGCTCTTACAATGACTGGGTATCCGGAGGTTCCGGAGTGAATAATCAAGGAGATGCTCCGGGAAGATACCTTGCCATACCTCAAAACCAGGCAGGATCGGCCGAATTATCAGGGGAAATACCATCAATGCAAGGCTTCTTAGTGAAATCTAATACCGGAGGTAGCGACGTCAATAAGTATATGACAATCGCCTACTCAAGCGTCGTTTCCAAGAATACGACACAGCAACGCGTTGCCGAGAAAAACAAATCATCCGAAGATAAGATTTATACGATCATAGATATAGATATGGAATCCGACAATCAGATGGTACAGGCTGACCGTATGTGGCTTTTTACAGAAGAGAACTGTACACGCGGATTTGATAATGGATGGGATGGTCCGAAAGTACTTGCGCCCTCTCTTAGTATGCCACAAATTTACGCAGTAGAAAAGGACATTAAATATCAAGTCAGTTCCATGTCCAACATAGATAATACAACAATAGGCTTCATCCCTGGTGAAAGTGAAAGGTACACCTTACGTTTCAGACACCAGAATGCAGAGGAAAAATACGGAAATATTTATTTACTCGATTTTATTCAAAAATCAGTGACGGATATCACTGAAAATAATTCGGAATATACATTTACGGCTGAGGGCAATGAACTTGTAAACCGTTTTAAGATTATAACACGTTTTTCCGAAGACAAAGACAACTGGCTTAACACAACGTCAGGCAATTCTTTGATAAGCTTTTATGTTGAAAATAAAACCGTATATGTTTTAAACCCGACAGACTATCCGGGTAATGTATATATTTACGACTTAAACGGACGGTCTGTATATAAAGGACCTATTAGCCCGCAAAACATAACGATGGTTCCTTTGACGTTTACACCTGGCGTTCATCTGATAAGAGTAAATCTGGACGATAACAGTGAGATGGCAGAGAAAATTATTTTAAAATAAACCAGGTGTGTGCATGTTATTAAAAGTAAAAAAAATCATATTAATCTTACTTTCTGCGATCACCGGAAGTTCTTTATTTGTGGGTATCATTGTCCTGCATAATGAAGAACGGAAGGACAGAGAACAAATGCAGGAATATGGCTTATTGTATTCGCCTCACTACTCAGCGAATACCAATAATGCTATACCTATGCCATCATATGCCCCAGCGAATGTTATTACAGCAAATACAGATCATAATTCTCTGAATATCAAATTATCAGACGAGACGTCTTCCAAACTTTTCAATCCGGCAAGCAGCCAACTATCCGGCAAAGCAACAGGAACGTATAATCAGACAACGTCTATGAATTATACACATAATGTGATGAGTAGCAAGAAAAAACAGACTAATAATACAATGGCAGGAGGACAAGCTCCTTTCATGGCTTCATTCAATAATGGTTCTAACAGATCTTCCGAAACATCGGGAGCACAACAATTCGGATTTATGGCCTTACATAACAGCAACAAAATGGCTAATATATATGCAGATAATACAGATGTACAAGCAGGTGCAAGTCCAAATGCAGACCCGGGAAATGCTGTAGGCAACTTAACGGCTCTCCCCGTCCCCACAGGTTTTTACATATTACTTTTAGCCAGCCTGATTTATGCTGCCGGAATATTTATCCGAAACAGAAAAAAACAGAATATAAATTAAACTTTAGTAAGTATCTTCAAAAAAATCCTCTAAAAATTAATTTTTAGAGGATTTTTACCTTTTTATGAAAAACAAACACACAAATCAACAAAATTTATCCTGAAATAACGATGTAAACCTAAACTACAATAGAAATGATTTACTGTCAGACACCACTTCGGTTATCAGTCAATCGGATAAAAGTCATCCTTTCCCACTCCGCAAAGCGGACAAACCCAATCGTCTGGAATATCTTCAAATGCAGTTCCCGGCTCTATACCGCCATCCGGATCACCTATTTCCGGATCATAAATCCATTCGCATACGCTACACATATACTTCTTCATACTTGTACTTTTAATGGGTTAATAAATTTTAATCAGTCAAATCAATAAATAAACACCTGTAAATATCATTTTGTTTAAAAAATCATTGTACAATCAGTTGTTTCAGTTCGTCCGGTTTTAGTACTTCACCTTCTTTCTTCTCCAGCGCGATAATACCATCTTCAATCATCTCCGAAAGGCTTCTTGCCAACGAAGGACGCGCTACACCGAAATACTCTGCCAACTGCGTTTGATTACGGTCCATTGTAAAATACAGATTTTTAGTACGGCTTAAAATATACTGTGCCAACTTACCTTTAATGGTTTTCACTGATAATAATTTAATACGTTCCGAAAGAAAATTAGTACGGTTTGAATTAAAGGCCATAAAGCTCTGTAAAAAAATGACATTGGTAGCCAACTGTTTCATCACCGAACTTTTGGGTATCAACACAACTTCACTATCCTCCAAAGCCACTACATCTACAGGAAAGTGATTATTCTCCGCAAATAAAAATGCAGGTGCTAAAGGATTAGGAGCTTGAATTGTTTCAATGTTCAACACAGTTCCCGAGTCTGAAATCATTTCCGTTTTCACACTCCCATGCAGCAATAAATAAAGCGAATCCACAACATCGCCCTGCCTGGCTACAAAATCGCCTTTCTTAAAAGACTTTATTTTATAATCCAGTAGCTCTAAAAAAGCCTCCCGTTCCTGCAACGGGATATTGCGGCAAATAGGGCATTGGAATAAATCATTAATATCCATTATTTTCTTTTTTACAAAGATATATTTTTTTTATTGTAACAGATGTGACAGTTTTTCAAAGCTACTCTGTTTATTTTTGTTGAAAAATAAAAAACGAACTATGAAAAGAACAATTATAAAAATAAACGAAGAAATATGCAACGGTTGCGCGCTATGCGTAAAAGGATGCCATGAAGGAGCATTACAAATCATTGACGGCAAAGCACGAATGATCAGCGACTTATTCTGCGATGGTTTGGGAGCCTGTATAGGCGAGTGCCCTGTGGGAGCCATAGAACTGGAAGAACGTGAAGCCGAACCTTATAATGAAGAGTCTGTTATGGAACGTCTTGTGCCGAAAGGAGAAAAAACCATACGGGCACATCTTCTGCATTTAAAAGAACACAATGAAACAGAACTAATTAAACAAGCTATCAATTATTTAAACAAACATAATATATCAATAGACATGACCGGACTTAACAATGAAAACAAATTAAAGAGCGTGCACGGACACAGCTTTGGATGCCCCGGAAAGCAGGAAATGTCTTTCGCTGCACCCAGCCCGGCTACGCATACCGGAGAAGTGCCTTCCCAGCTGCGCCAATGGCCTGTACAGCTGCATTTACTGAATCCGGAGGCAGCTTATTTCCGGAATGCAGACGTTGTACTGGCTTCTGATTGCAGCGCATTCTCATACGGCAATTTCCACGATCGTTTTCTGAAAAACCATGTATTGGCCATTGCTTGTCCAAAACTTGACACAGGAAAAGAAATTTATATCGAAAAACTAACCGCAATGATAAACCATTCAAACATTAATACACTGACTGTTGTTATAATGGAAGTACCTTGCTGCGGTGGATTAGTGCAAATAGCACAACAAGCGGTAGCTAAAGCCAACAGAAAGATTCCTGTAAAAAGAATTACTATTGGAATAAAAGGAATGATACTAAATGAAGAATGGATTTAGTCATAAAAATAAAAAAGAATAAACCCTATCAGCAAACAGAGATCATGATGTAATACTCACAATACATTTTATCTCGTATTTATGATAAAACAAAAAATTGAAATATGAACAATACTTTTAAAAAAGGAGAAATCCTGAATTTTTCCCAACAAATAGAATATTCCGACGGCGGAATCATCAGCAAACAAGTATTAAAAAACGAAGCAGGTAATATCACCCTTTTTTCTTTTGATAAAGATCAGATACTCAGTGAACATACAGCCCCTTTTGATGCGATGGCACAAATCATCGAAGGGGAAGCTGAAATATTTATCAACAAACATTCGCACATTTTAAAAGCAGGTGAAAGTATTATTATGCCGGCCAATGTACCGCATGCTCTCTCTGCGACGAAACAATTTAAAATGTTGCTGACTATGATAAAAGGCTAAGCCTGCTATCAACACAAATTACAAATAAAACAGAAGGCTTATGTTCAATAAACCTTCTGTTTTTACAAATTACACTATAATAAGAAAAACAAAAATGTAACAATTATTACATTTTTACTTATCTTTGCACACCTTTATTTACTTCGATTAAAATTATTCACGAATAGTGAAGTTCTTTCGCAAATATCATAAATGGGCAGGATTAGTTCTTGCTTTTTTCATGGTTATGTTTGCCGTATCAGGCATCATACTAAACCACCGTAAAACATTTTCCGGAATAGATATTTCACGCGGATTGCTGCCCAGAAGTTACCATTATAATAACTGGAACAACGCATCAATAAAAGGAACTATCAAACTAACAGCAGATTCCGTTTTATTATATGGAGGAGCCGGCATATGGCTCACAGACTCTCTCCAAAGTAAGTTTTATAATTTTACAAACGGAATAAAAACCGGAGCAGATAACCGGGCTACCGCAAGAATAGTCAAAACATCTAACGGCAACGTTTATGCTGCAACAACCTTTGATTTATACAAACTAACCTGTCATACCTGGGAAAACATTACAGACTTAACAGGTATAAATGAACGTATCAGCGACATGGAGGCGCACGATGATACGCTGGTTGTTTTAACCCGGTCACACATCTACCACTCAACAGCACCTTATACTAAATTCACCAAAACAGAGTTGCAGCAACCGGAAGGTTACAAAGCACAAACGTCCGTTTTCCGGGTACTTTGGCTGCTTCACAGTGGTAAATTATTCGGAACAGGAGGTAAATTTTTTGTCGATTTCCTTGGCATAATACTCATTATTGTTTCTGTGACCGGAGTAATTTATTTTTTCTGCCCTACCCTGATCAAACGAAAAAGAAAAAAAGGACATCCAGCCAAGAGTACATATAAAACCTTGACAACCTCCATTAAATGGCATAATAAGCTGGGAGTCCTATTTTTTATATTCTTTGTGCTAATAGTCCTTACCGGTATGTTTTTGCGTCCTCCGCTTATGATTACCATCATAAAAAGCAAAATAAACAATCCTCCTTATACCGTTCTTAGCGATACAAACCCGTGGAATGACAAATTACGCACCATACGTTACGATGACGCATACCAACAATGGTTAATTTATACTTCTTCCGGATTTTATACTCTGGAACATTTACGTGACATTCCCCGTGCACTTACTGCAACTCCTCCCGTAAGCGTTATGGGAGTTACCGTATTGGAAAAAGTACCTCAAGGATGGCTTGTCGGATCGTTCAGCGGTTTATTTTACTGGAACCGGACACAGAATTACACCATCAATTATTATACAAAACAGCCTGTTCCTCCTACCAGACAAGGACGCCCGGTATCCCTCAACCCAATAAGCGGCTACAGCCGTGACCTGAAAGGAGAAACTGTTTTTGAATATAACAAGGGGGCTGTGGACTCTATGGCAAACATCAAACCCACCCCCATGCCTATGGAATTAGGCAAAGGACGCATATCGCTCTGGAATACCTCGCTCGAAGTGCACACCGGACGCATGTACAGTTATTTATTCGGGCTATCAGGTGATTTATATCCATTTTTAATGGGATTGGTGACCCTTATCCTACTAATTTCAGGCTACAGTGTTTATAGAAAAAAATATAGAAAATCAATCAAAAAAATAAAAAACAGAATATGAAATTAAGAATACCGAATCAAATTAAGAATGAAGATTGGATAGCAACCATTATCGGGCTGATATTAACAGCCTTAATCATCGTGTTTCCTAAATTAATTCCCCAATTTCCATCAGACCTGACCTTATCCGGTTCCTGGTTGTCTTTGGGCATTTTATTCCTAATTTCTTTCATAGCCTCCGCCATTGGAGTACGTGCTTTAGGAGAAAAAATCACCTCTTTCATTCCCGGATTTATTACCATTTTCATCATAACCATCCTGGCGCAAGGGATAGCCTCTATTCCGACCATAAAAACAGCCGGACTGGAATCCGTTTTCTTTTCCGTTATCATAGGGTTAATAATAAGAAATACCATAGGGCTGCCTAAATGGTTATCTCCCGCCGTAAGAAGTGAATACTATATTAAAATAGGCTTAATTCTACTTGGAACAACCGTACTTTTCGGTGAAATTATGAAGGCCGGAGCATTAGGGCTGGCACAGGCCATCGTTGTAGTCATATCAGTATGGTATTTCACATTCTGGCTATCCCGTAAGCTAAAAGTAGATAACGAAATGGGAGTCATGCTATCAAGCGCCGTATCCATTTGCGGAGTATCAGCAGCCATTGCCACCTGCGGAGCCATAAAAGGCGACGGGAAAAAACTTTCATTTGTCGTGGCTATTGTCATGGTAGTAGCAATACCTATGATGTACATTATGCCTGCGTTAGCCAAATGGTTAGGACTTTCGCAGGAAGTAGCCGGCGCATGGCTCGGAGGAACTATTGATACTACCGGAGCTGTAGTGGCCTCCGGAAAATTCCTGGGAGAAACAGCTGAAACTTATAGCGTTATTATCAAATCATCTCAAAATGTATTGTTAGGAATAGCTGCTTTTGCCATATCCATATACTGGTCATTACGTGGCACCAATCAAAGCGAGAAACCAACAGCAAAAGTAATATGGGACCGTTTTCCAAAATTTGTACTGGGCTTTCTGTTAGTTTCACTTGTATTCAGCTTTTTCTTCCCCGTAGAAGAAGCCAAAGCTTTAGGAAGCATGGCCAAAACCATGAGAGAAATCATGTTCTCACTGGCGTTCGTATGTATAGGGCTGGAAACAGACTTCCGTTTTCTCTTTAGAAAAGAAAATAACCGAAACATTCTGACATTTGTCATAGCACAGGTGTTCAACATCCTCGTGACTTTAATCGTTGCTTACCTGCTATTAGGCGTTTTGGCAAAATATATCTAAAACATCTCGATGTTTATATGATAAACAAAGTAAAATAAAAATAAAAATAAATCGGTTTTATAAGAAAAAGTTTATTACATAAACCGGATTTATGTAATAAACTTTATTTCTTCAAAAATTCTGAAAAAAAATCCTGATACATACCAAAAACAACACTGCTTCTCTTTATTTAAACTAAATAAAAGACAATTAGTATTGTATAATAAATAATGTAAAAAATTGCTAATTAATAAACAAGCACTGTTTTTTTTCGTAATTTTGTATATATGATATTTTTGAAATAATCCCAACAGGATGCAAGGAAAATTTATACATATTATTTCAATACTACTGGTTATAGGAGGATGTTTCTCTTCATTCCAACAAGTATCCGCAAGCAATTGGTCTTTTCATGAAATATCATCCAGAAAATGTAAAGCATCACGAGCTGAAGAATTTTCAGAAATAACAACTACCGTATCCGATTATAAAACAGGATATAACACGGCTAGTACAGGCCCTCTATATTCAACCCCAACCCATACAGAATATTCAGACTGTACATGTCCATCCCGCTTAGCAGGA
This sequence comes from Bacteroidota bacterium, assembly GCA_023391625.1. Lineage (GTDB taxonomy): Bacteria > Bacteroidota > Bacteroidia > Bacteroidales > Paludibacteraceae > QVMH01. Next base: position 519,260 of record JAEWAN010000034.1, read on the forward strand.
GACATACAATTTCATTCTTATTACAGACTGATAAAGAAATTCTGCCTGAATATGGTCAAAAGCCCTCAAAAGGTTATTATTGACAAAAAAAACAATTTTCCCGACCTCTCTATTCTTGGTATAAGTGCTGATTATTATGTATTTGCACTTCGTCACCTTATTATTTGAAACATAAATCTCAACGTGTAATGCGGTGGAAGAAATAAGTATTTCTATCCGCTATTTGATATGCAAGTAAAGTTCCGTTTCCTTTACAAGGAGTCACTAAGTCATTCACAAACGCAAAAGCTATTTACTGCCTATCAGAATACACGTTGACCGGATAAAAGATTTTTTTGATAAAAACATATAACTAACTGGCATATATAACGATGGAGCCAACAACATCAAACATTAGAAAAGGATTTATAACACAAGTTATCGGCCCGGTGGTAGACATACAATTTGAAGTTCCGGAAGGACAGTATGCCGACCTGCCTGCCATATACGAAGCTGTAAAAATAACCCGTGAAGGCAAGAGTCCGCTTATTCTTGAAGTACAGCAACATATCGGAAACAATACAGTACGTACCATTGCCATGGATTCTACTGATGGTCTGAAACGTGGTATGGAAGCTATACCAACCGGATCGCCCATTACAGTTCCCGTTGGTAATGCTGTAAAAGGCCGGTTGATGAACGTGGTCGGTGAATGCATTGACGGAATGCAACAGCTTGAAGACGTAAAACGCGACCCTATACACCGGGACCCGCCCAAATTTGAAGATCTGAGTACAAAACGTGAAGTACTGTTCACCGGAATTAAAGTTATTGACCTGTTAGCACCTTACCTTAAAGGAGGAAAAGTAGGTCTTATGGGTGGTGCAGGAGTAGGAAAAACAGTGCTGATCATGGAGCTGATCAATAACATTGCCAAACAGCACAATGGTTACTCCGTATTTGCCGGTGTAGGAGAACGTACCCGTGAAGGTAACGACTTATTGAGGGAAATGATAGAAAGCGGTGTAATACGTTACGGAAAAGATTTCCTCAAAAGCATGGAAGAAGGAAATTGGGATTTATCAAAAATAGACTACTCGGAATTGCAGAAATCACAAATATCGCTCGTCTTCGGTCAGATGAATGAACCTCCCGGAGCACGTTCTTCCGTTGTATTATCCGGGCTGACAGTTGCCGAGTCATTCCGTGACAGTGAAGACTCCAACGGACCTAAAGATATATTGTTTTTTATAGATAATATATTCCGTTTTACACAAGCCGGCTCAGAAGTGTCTGCTCTTTTAGGACGTATGCCGTCAGCCGTAGGTTACCAACCTACCCTGGCATCAGAAATGGGAGCTATGCAGGAAAGGATAACATCAACCAAAAACGGGTCTATTACCTCCGTTCAGGCTGTATATATTCCGGCGGACGACCTTACCGACCCTGCACCGGCCACTACTTTTGCGCACCTGGATGCCACAACCGTACTAAGCCGTAAAATCACGGAATTGGGAATCTATCCCGCAGTAGATCCGCTGGACTCTACATCGCGAATTCTTGACCCGATGATTGTAGGCGAAGAACACTATAATACAGCCCAGAAAGTAAAACAGATATTGCAACGTAACAAGGAACTGCAAGATATAATTTCCATCCTGGGAATGGACGAGCTGTCTGACGAAGACAAAATAACCGTCAGCCGGGCACGAAAAATCCAGCGGTTCTTCTCACAACCGTTCCATGTAGCAGAACAGTTTACCGGCATACCCGGTGCGGCAGTGAGCATAGAGGACACTGTACGAGGATTTAAAATGATTCTTGAAGGAGAATGTGATAACCTGCCGGAACAGGCATTCTTAAATGTGGGAACCATAGAGGATGTTATAGCCAAGGCTGCTAAAATGCAAAAAGAATACTAATTTTAGGGACTCAATCTGTAACATTATGAAACTGACACTTATTACTCCCATAAACAAAAAGACAATTGATCATGTAACCAAGGTTACATTACCCGGAAGCGTAGGATCTTTCATGATTTTACGCGGTCATGCTCCGATGATTTCGTCTTTGCTGAAAGGAGTAATAATATACGAAGATCAAAATTCTTCTCACAACATAGAAATAGATGGAGGTTTTGCAAGAATACAAGACAACGAAATAACTGTAATTCTAAACCCCATAGCAAAATAAAAAAACATGAATGATACAAAAAAGCACCTGTTAAAGCTAAAATTAAGAATATACATCATGCTGACTGTTATCTACCTCATTGTAGGTTCTATAAGCGTGACTGTGTTCCATTATTTGATTCCGGAAAGATATTTCGGACTTTATCCGGCTTTAGGTGTATTTTACTGGTTATCCGGAATGGTACTGAACTTTCTGCTTGACCGATGCCGTTCAAAACATCTTAATCATTGCATGAATACTTTCATGATGCACAAAGTGGTTAAGTTTTCCCTTACGGTTCTTATTTTGTTCATTTATGTATTTACATATCCTGAAAACAAAATGCAGTTCGGAATAACACTGATGGCTTATTACCTGACTTTTTCATTCGTAGAATTATACATCTATTTCATTTATAATAAAAAAATGACAAAACATCATGACCAGAAGATATGAAATAGGATTTTTTATCACCATTCTGATTGCCGTGTTTTTCTCAGTAACGCAGGTTTCTGCTGCTGAAAATGAAGAGCAACAGGAAATCAATGTGAAAGAAATTGTTTTCGAGCATCTTGAAGACTCATATATATGGCATATTACAGGATCCGGCGATAATGAAGTGGCAATCTACCTTCCGGTAATCGTTAAAAGCAAAGGAGGCGGATGGCATATTTTCAGCTCTGCCAAAATTAACCATGGAGCCGCATATAAAGGATTCTATATTGCAAAAGAAGGAAAATATGAAGGAAAAATAGTGCAAAGAGACAATTCCGGTAATGAAATTCGTCCGGCCATAGATATTTCTCTAACCAAAAACGCTCTGGCATTGCTTATCAACTGCATTATATTGCTTATAGTTATAATGCCGCTGGCAAGCTGGTACAAAAAAGGCCGTATGGAACCGGCAAAAGGATTTCGCGGAGCTGTGGAAATGCTGATAGTCAGTATAGAAGATGAAGTTGTAAAACCCATATTGGGAGATTCCGCACCGAAATACTCCCCTTACCTGCTTACCGTATTCTTCTTCATCTTTGTCAACAACCTGATGGGATTAATTCCCGTTTTCCCGGGAGGAGCCAACATAACCGGAAACATCGCCATTACAATGGTACTGGCAGTATGCACGTTCCTGGTGGTAAATTTCAGCGGGACAAAAGAGTACTGGAAAGAAGTTTTTTGGCCGGAAGTTCCGACCTGGCTTAAAGTCCCGCTTCCGATAATGCCTGTTATCGAGATGTTTGGAGTGATAACCAAACCTTTCGCGCTCATGATACGTTTGTTTGCCAATATCATGGCCGGACATGCCATTATCCTCGGGTTAATGTGCCTGATATTTATGACGGTAAAGATGGGAGCAGCCATTAATGCGGGAATGACTACGCTTGCCGTGATATTCAGCATATTTATGAGTTTCGTTGAGATTTTAGTCGCTTACATACAAGCTTACGTATTCACCCTGCTTTCTGCCGTATTCATAGGAATGGCAAAAGTAAAGAGTGAAAAACAGATTCCGGAAACTGTTTCGGAAGCATCAATAGAAATAAAAAACAATAATAAAGATAATCAATAACAACTTAAAAAATTTAATTATGCTACTTACAACATTATTACAGGCAGGCCTTGAGCTTGGAACATTGGGAGCTGCTATTGGAGCAGGATTGGCAGCAATCGGAGCTGGTATCGGTATCGGTAAAATCGGAGCTTCTGCAATGGAATCTATTGCACGGCAACCGGAAGCCGCAAACAACATTCGTACGAACATGATTATTGTAGCTGCCCTTATAGAAGGTGTTGCATTATTCGCTGTAGTAGTCTGTTTCCTTGCAATCTAAAAAAACAAATGTATGAAACTCTTAATTCCGGATATAGGTTTGTTATTCTGGATGATCATATCATTCGGAATCGTACTCTTTATCCTTGCTAAATTCGGATTTCCGGTTATCAGCAAAGCGGTAGAGAAACGGAATAACCACATAAAAGAATCACTGGAGGCTGCACAGATAGCCCAGGATAGATTAGAAACACTAAACGATGAAGCTAAAGCGATTCTGGAAAAGGCTTACGCAGAACGGAGCAAAATACTGAGCGAGGCCCAACAGACCAAAAGCCGTATCATTAGTGAAGCTAACAATATTGCGGCATCCCAAGCTAGCGAACTGCTTACCCGGGCACGTAAAGAGATAGAAGAATCAAAAGTTAAGGCTATAAACGAGATACGTGACCAGGTTGCAGACCTTTCTGTCAAGATAGCAGAAAAAGTGCTTAATGAAAAAATGCAGGATGAAAAGCAACAGCATAAAGTAATAGAACGTTTGCTTGACGAGGAAATAATAAATCTGTCATAGGATTATGAAAAAAGGACTTATAGCGAAACATTATGCCAAGGCATTATTGACATATGCCTCCAAACAGGGAGTTGAAGAAGCTGTATATCACAATACGGTCAGTCTCACGCATAATTTTGCCGAATATCCGAAGCTCATGACGCCTATGTCCTCCTCCATGCTATCTGCAACGGAAAAAGAAAAAGTCCTGATTACAGCCACAGGGCAAGACATCAGTCCTGAATTCATCCGTTTCATAAAACTGGTTATAGAAAACAACCGGGAAGAGTTTATGCCAGATATTTGCACTGCATACCAACGGTTATATCGGGAGATAAAAGGAATACTTTTAATAGAAATTACGAGTGCTGTCGAAATGACAAACAGTATTAAAGAACGGATTGTAACTAAAATAGCTGACTCTACCGGACTCAAAATCGAAGCACGAACCAAGGTAAACCGGGAGCTGATAGGCGGATATACCATATTATGGGATACATATCAATGGGACGGAAGCGTAAAAACCGCTTTAAAACGCATAAAGAAAGAATTAATCGACATTAATTTTCAAAAATGACAAATAACATAAAAGTTGGTGAAGTACCTAAAATACTATCCGAATTGCTTGAAGGCCTGGATCAGAAGGTAATGTTGGAGGAAGTGGGCACCGTAGTACAAGTAAGTGACGGTGTGGTACACATCTATGGGCTTAACAATGCGGAATCAGGAGAACTTCTTGAATTTGATAATGGAACAAAGGCCATCGTAATGAACCTGGAAGAAGATAATGTGGGGGCAGTACTGTTAGGCCATACCAACCTGGTAAAAGAAGGTGATACCGTAAAACGTACTAAGACGATAGCCTCTATCCACGTAGGAGAAGGTTTAATAGGCAGAGTGGTAAATCCATTAGGTGAACCGTTGGACGGAAATGGAGCTATTACTGGTGAAAAGTTATTAATGCCATTAGAACGTAAAGCGCCCGGTGTCATTTTCAGACAACCGGTAACGCAACCGCTGCAAACCGGGATAAAGACGATAGATGCTATGATTCCGATAGGCCGGGGACAACGGGAGCTTATTATCGGCGACCGCCAGACAGGAAAAACAAGCATCGCCATTGATACTATCATCAACCAACGCCGGGAATACGAATCCGGGAATCCGGTATATTGTATATATGTAGCTGTAGGACAAAAAGCCTCAACCGTAGCTTCATTAGTCGATGTGTTGCGTGAAAAAGGAGCGATGGATTACACCACAGTAGTAGTGTCCACATCTTCAGACCCCGCAGCCTTACAATATTACGCTCCATTTGCCGGAGCTGCCATAGGCGAATTTTTCCGCGATACAGGCAGACACGCACTGGTAGTGTACGATGACCTGTCCAAGCAAGCTGTATCATACCGTGAAGTATCACTGGTACTGCGCCGTCCATCCGGACGTGAAGCTTATCCAGGAGATATATTCTATTTACATTCACGTCTTTTGGAACGGGCTGCCAAAATCATAGCACAGGACGACATCGCACAGCAAATGAACGATCTCCCTGAAGCATTGAAAGGACGCGTAAAAGGAGGCGGTTCTCTGACAGCCATCCCTATTATAGAGACACAAGCAGGAGACGTATCTGCATACATACCTACGAATGTTATTTCTATTACCGACGGACAGATATTCCTCGATACGGATTTATTCAACCAGGGAAACCGTCCAGCAATAAATATCGGTATATCTGTGTCACGTGTAGGAGGAAATGCACAGGTAAAGGCTATGAAGCAGGTAGCCGGTACACTTAAAATTGAACTTGCACAATACAGGGAATTGGAATCATTCACCCGTTTCGGAGGAGATATGGACAATATCACCAAACAAACCATTGATAAGGGACGTAAAAACACGCAACTGCTTGTACAGCCGCAATACCACCCTATCGGAACCGGCGAAGAAATTGCACTTTTCTACTGCGGAACCAAAGGTTTATTACGGAATGTGCCCCTTGAAAAAGTATCTAAGTTTGAAACGGAATTTCTTAATCTACTGCGTACAGAACACATGGACACGGTTATCAACCCGCTGAACAAAGGAACCATGACTGAAGAAATAGAACATATTCTCCAGGAAACTGCAAAAACAGTAGAAGGACTATGCCACTAAAGCACTAAATGAAAGAATTATGTCATCGCTTAAAGAAGTAAAACAACGCATTACAACCGTTGCCACGATAAAAAAAATTACGGAAGCGCGCCAGAGGATATCCTCTGCAAAGCTGTTTCGTGCCGAGACAAGACTTACGTATGCCAAGGAATATGTCAAAGCTGTGGAATCGCTATTGGCCGATATTACAATAGACGAATACATTTCCCCTTTAGCCTGCAAACGGGATACGGGAAAGATACTTATCGTAATTTTATCTTCAAACAGTGGAATGGCAGGAGCTTTCAATTCCAATATCATAAGGGAAATTTCACTGCTGCAGCAAAAACACGGCAAAGAGGAAATTCTGTGGTTACCTATTGGGAAAAAAGTAGCAGAAGCATTAAAACACCGTAAAAACCAAATTATTGAAGAACGGAATGAACTGGCAGATGAGGTTTCAATTGATCAAATAGAAGACTTATCTGCCAGACTTACCGAACTTTTCATATCGCAAAAACTAAAACAAATTGAGGTAGTTTACCATCACTTCAAAAACACTTCAAATCAAAAAGTAACTTCTCAAACATTGTTTCCTGTAGATGTCCGGAAGTTATCTGAAGACAACGGAAGTGAAAACAAAAAAGACTATCTTTTTGAACCCCGACAGGAAGAGCTGGCTGAAAAATTGCTACCGGAAATAATTAAGGCTGAACTTTATTCTATCATCACGGAGAATCAGGTATCTGAACATGCCTCAAGAACCATTGCTATGCAACTTGCTAACGACAATGCCAAAGACCTACTTAATCAATTACAACTTACATATAACAAAATACGCCAGCAAAATATCACTTCTGAAATTTTAGATATTGTCGGAGGATCTTTTGCCTAAACTTCGGCTTTCACGGGTACTTTCTTTTCCAAGCAAACTATATCCAGGGAAAATAATAAACTAAGGATACTGAAAGATACCTTCATTATCCTTAATGCTAAAGTAAATGATAAATAATAAGTGGTAAACAACATAAAAAAAACATAACAGCCATGAATTTGTGGCTGTTATGCTTTTTAAAGAAGGAATATATTAAAACGATTATAGTATAAAATTATACCTTTTTAGCTTTGGAGCGTTGTATAATTATTTCAACGACTCCTGGCAGTACAGATATAAAAATAATGACGAGTGTCCAGATACTTAAATTATTTCTGACAAAATCCAGTTCTCCAAAGAAATATCCGGCATATATGAAAATAGAAACCCAGGCTACTCCACCAATGACATTATAGCTAAAAAAATGCCTGTAACTCATTTTCCCCATACCACCAACAAAAGGAGCAAAAGTACGTACAATAGGGACAAATCTTGCTAAAACAATAGTCTTCCCACCATATTTTGCATAAAAATTATGGGTTTTCTCCAGATAGCTTTGTTTAAAAACCTTTGAATCCGGATTACTAAAAAGTTTTTCTCCAAAGTATTTTCCTATAAGATAATTACATGCATCACCCAAAATAGCTGCTAAAATAAGTAAAAGCACCATGAAGTGAACATTTATATGGTTAGTTCCTAAAGCAGCCAAAGTACCGGCAACAAACAATAATGAATCGCCCGGAAGAAAAGGAGTAACCACCAGCCCGGTTTCACAAAAAATGATAACAAACAATATGGCATATATCCAAATGCCATATTGAGCTATTAATTCTGAAAGATGGACATCAATATGAAGGACAAAGTCAAAAAACAAATGAATAAAATCCATATTGAATTAATAAATTATGAAAGATTTAACGAAACCATAAATAGAGCCGGAATTAGTCCTTCCCGGTCTCCCCTCCCTGTTTAAAACCAATAAGCAACTTACCAGTTTTATCTATTCAGAGGATATTACATAAAAATCAGAATCCTGTAAGAAGAACAATTCCGGCTCTATATTCACAATACCTGTGTTACTTATTCACATCTTCCAATATTAATTTTGCGTTTTTATTGTCCGGATCTATTTCCAGTACTTTATTCCAATACACTATCGTATTCGGTTTATCATCATTCATATAGTAATAATATCCCAAATAATTATAAGCTTCCAAAAGGACTGATTTGGAAGAAGTAGTTAAATCATCGCCTCTTTCTGTTATCACCTCTACTGTTTTTTCATAATACGGTTTAGCTAACCCTATTTGAGTATCCGGATTAATGGCATGCTGTGTCAATGCTTTTAATCTGTAACCAGAATAACTTTCCGGAGCCCGAGCTATTAAAATATCAAAAACAGAATCCGCTTTATGCAAAGAATAAAGGGAATAAAATTTTGAAAAATAATTCACGTTTGTCTGTAAGGAATCCTTCTCACTACCCGGATTTGCAACCTGTAATTTATGAACAAGAGCTTCATCTTTCATCAAACCCTCTGCCACCTGCGGATTTTTGCCAATAGTAGCCCCGGCCGAATAGTAATAATATCCTAAAGTGTTAATATCTACAAGATCATCCTGAAAATCATCACCTGCATGTAATTCGGCTTTCTTATCCATAAATCTTTGGTAAAAACCGGCAGACCGGCCAAAGTCTTTCTTCTCTTTTGCCAGGTCTGCAGCTTCTGTATATCGTTCAAGTTTATAAGGCTCCATATCAATAGCTTTTTCATATAGGTCAAGAGCCTCATCATAACGTTTGTCATTTTTCAAAATCATCGCATACATCGTATAATCCTGCGGAATATAGCTAACCGTATCTTTTCCATTTCTTAGAGAGAAAAAGTTCCGGGCTACTTCCTCACCATTGACTACATCTTTTGTTTTGGCCTTGATATACATCAAATAGCGATTCAAAACAAAATGCTCCGGCGATTTTTGCAAACCTTTATTTACCATTTCTTCTGCAGCAGCAAAATTGTCGGTAAAATAAAGTGCCCTGGAATATTTTTCAATATCATCAACAGTATAAAAATCGGAGAGATTAAAATACACTTTATACATATCAATAGCTTGCGGATAAAACCCGTTCTGTGTATAAAGTCTACCCAAATAATCATAAGCTACAATATAATCAGGATACTTTTCCACAACTGCTTTCAGTTTTTCTATGGCAAGTGCAGAATTAATATGTTCATAAACCTGTGCCACCTTCACATATCCCAAGCAAAACTCCGGATTAAAGTAAATAGACATCTCATATTTTCCACCGGCTTCACCCAATTTTTTTTCCGAACTTCCTGCAGAAGCCAGAACATCCCCTTCCAGAATGTAAATTTCCGGAGCTGTTTTATTTATTTTTTTAGCCTCTTCCACTTTTTCCTGTGCCTTATCAAGCAAATTATTGTCCAGATAAGCCCGGCCGATAGCCAAAACTACGCCCACATCTTTTTTGTGCTTTCTCTGAATAGCACTAAAAGTAGTTTCAGCTACTTTCTCATTTGTTTTTAACTGCACTTTAGCCAACCCTACCTGATTCAAGGCATTATCCGGAGCAGCAGCCAGCCCCTTATTATAGAAAGCCTGCGCCCCTTGCAAATCGCCTTGTTTGAAAGCAATTTCTCCAAGATAGAAATTAGCAGTAGCAGGATCATTAGCTAATTGTTCTCCGATATAGCCCTGCGCTTTATCATAATCTCCAAGTAAAAAATAGTCTATGCCAGTATTCATTTGTGCAATCAAATTGCCAACCAAAAAGAATAAAACAGAGATAATAAAAACTTTTTTCATTTTCAGATTTTAATTTGTTGTATATATAATATGAATAAACATCTTCATGAATATTAAAAATCTTCCTTCAAATAAATTTCCCTGGTGGGACGTGTCCCCGGAACCAAACCGGCTTTAAGGATAATCCGTTGCCCGGCATCTCCTGATATAAATTTAACGAATCCTGCCGGCAGTGTTTCCCGTAAGTCTGTAAGGATTACGTAAACATCGCGTGTCAACGGATAATTACCATTATTCAGAAAAGCCGGATAAGGTTTATAAGTATTGTCTTCACTTATATTTTCCCCTACCCCTACTGACATCACACGAATTGTTTCGTCAAAACTCAACTTGGTCGAATCATTCGGATTACTTATCCAATTCACCCCAATAATGCCCAAAGCATCCGGATTTTTCGCAACAAAATCAATGACCTCCGGATTCGAATCCAGGGCACGCAATTTTTCTGACATAACAGCACCCTGTGCCACCGATTCATTAATGTAACGTAAAGTGCTTGAATTCGGATTATCAAACACAACTTTTATAGGCCTTGGTTTAAGCTTTGACTCACCGTGGGTATTCAGATCATTCCAATCAGAGATTTCACCTGTCATTATTTTTTTCAAGGTAGTTACATTGATCAGCGAATCCTTATTTGATTTATTAACAATCAAAGCGATACCATCTCTCGCCACTTTTTGGGAACGCGGAGTCAATCTCAACGATTTTATCCGTTCCTTTTCATTTGCCGTAAGATCTCTCGCAGCTATAATCAAACGGATACTATCACTTAAAAGTAAATCAAACAATTCCCTTTCTCCTGTATATACAGGAAAAATCTCTGCTTCTGCATTCAAACCTGTAAAAACATCCAACTCCTCTTTTATGATAGGAGCAAAACATTCGTCACCGGCAATCATTGCAAAACCACTGGTTTCCGTATCAGTTCTCGTTATTTTTCTTCTGTCACATGAACACAAGAAAACTGCTACCAGACAAATAAACAATAAATTATACCTTTTCATCTCATTTTTTATTTTATTCTTTATGATAAGAGGTTACAACTCTAAGAGTTTCAATAAATAAAATCACTTCATTACTTATAAATTAATATCCGTTCTTCCAAACACGATACCCTCTGAACAGACCATACAAAAAGAGAAGAATACCTATTATTATTTTCAATGTTTTTTGCATAACAAAAACATCAGAGAACAATAGCAAAGAAGCCATTCCCAGGTATATAATAACCATGAAAAGTCCCCATAAAAGTTTCAGATTCATTGTCGTTAGTTATTTTACAATTGTTATTCCATGTATCCATTTTCCTGTTGCAACTTACGCACAAATACATCATAAACAATAAATGCACATAACAAGCAGCCAACCGGATTTATTTCAATTTAAAATTCACTGGAAGTGTAAACTTAACATTTACAGCCTGCCCATTCTGCTTTCCGGGAATCCATTTGGGCATCGTATTAATAACTCTTACAGCTTCTTTATCCAAAAAAGGATCAACCCCTTTCACCACCTGTATATTCACTATCTCTCCATTTTTATTTACAACGAACTGAACAATTACACGTCCCTGCAGACCACTTTCCAACGCTATCTGCGGATACACGATGTTATCACTCAGGAACTTCATAAGTTCAGACATTCCACCGGGAAATTGAGGTTGTTGTTCAACCACATCAAACACCTTATTTTCAACATCTTCCGCTATCACTTTATGTTGCTCCAAGTCCGCGATGTCAATACCGTATTCATCATCCGTACCTTCTACCGTAGCCACAGATATCTGTACTTTAGACTCAGCTAACTCATCCTGTGTTTTCATAGCATCATCTTCGGTTATTTCACTTGCATCCACAATTTCCGGAGCAGTAAACTGAATCGTGCTTTTCAAAGGAGGTGGAGGCGGAGCCGTTTCTTCACGGATAATATCCTTTTCCTGAACCTGTTCTTCCAATTCTTTCTGTAAATCAACAAGTACCGTAGATTCTGATATATTTTCAGTCACTTTTCTTGATGAAGATACAGTCTGGATTAATGACGGAAGAAATGAAACAAATATCACCAGAACTATAATTAAAGAAAAAGCGATAATATGCCTTTTTGAAGAAGACTGACGCATTTCATATGCACCGTAATCTTTGTTTTTTCCTTCAAAAATGATATCATTCCACTTTTTTGACGTTAGGTTTATATCTTTTGCCATTTTAATTTCTTTTATGGAAATAATTACTTAATAGCCCCCAGGTCAATATCAGCAGACAAAGCACCTTCCTGCATAAAATTATCTATTAAGAATTTATCCCCTTCTGTTACATCTACTATTGCATACAACCCGATACTACATATCTGCATTTCATCCAATACATCTACAAGATTTTCATAGGTTGACTCCTCGGTAGGCTTAATTACAACCGTTTGCCCACCTTTTGCATCTTTTATTTCTTTTAGTTGAGCTTTGTACTCTTCCTCCGTTATCTGATTTTGTTGTTTCCTGCTCCGCAGTTCAGACACTTTCCGGACTACCTCCCCATTACGTTCCACAAGCATAGCCCTTAAGCCATCCGGGGCATAATTGGTTTCCTTTAAAGAGGTGTAATCAGCATAATTCGGTTTACCTGTATAATAGTAAACCACATTATCTCCGGCAAGGAGCAGAGTAACTGTTTTCGACTCATCCGCCTTCGTCCTGTTTTCTACATTTACATTATTTTCTTTCGTAGGCATAACCAGATTCATCATCTGAGGCTTACTCAAAGTCGTACAGAACATAAAGAATGTAATGAGCAACATGTTCATGTCAACCATAGGCGTGAAGTCCACCCGTATATTCATTCTTTTGGGCTGCCCTTTCTTTTTTTCTTCGGTACCACCCGTATTTACTTCTGCCATATTTATTTTATTATTTTATTAGAATAAAACGTCACTTCCGGAATATCCGGTAATAACTCTATTATCAAAAGCCTTCCGGCATTCCTTCAAGAGTCGTAATCAGATTGAAACGATTCTGCTTCAACTCCTGTAAAGTTGTAATTACATTGCTTATTTTCGGATAAGGCGTAGTCCTATCAGCTTTAATCGCTATTTTCAAATCGTTATTTACTGAAACAGCGTATTGTATCCAGCGTTTCAACTGGTTATTTGCACTATCTGTCGGGATTCCCGATATTTTAAGATATTGATCCTGATCCTGTAAATGCATATCCAGAAATGTGGGCAACTGATTGAATGGTACGCCAATAGACGGTTGTTCCAGAAAAGCCAAAACCTGCTTATCTGTAAAATTCACCTCCATATCTTTCGACACAAGATCCAGAACAGCCTTCTTGTCATTAGGTCTGTCCAGGTTTAAATACACCAACCCGTCAGGCTTTACCAAGATGGTCATCAAATTGGCATCCGGGATCTTGATATCCACAACCGAAGCAGGAGTCACCACCTGTACCGGTTCCTTCGGGAGAAACGTTGCAGTCAGCATGAAAAATGTCAACAGCAGTACTGTAACATCACTCATTGCCGTCATATCTATAAATGCACTCTGCTTTTTTGGTTTTACTTTAGACATAATAATCTATAATTCGATTTATAAAAAACTAACTAAAAATTCAGTCTGAATGAATTTAAGGCTACACGAATCACCTTATTTTTTCAGTTTTCGTGTAGTGAAAGTCTGTCCGATAGCAAAACCAATCTCATTCACAGCTGTAGTAATATTCTGTACCTTACCTGAGAAAAATCCATAAGCAATGATAGCTGCAGCCCCAGTTCCAATACCCATTGCCGTGTTCATCAATGCTTCGGAAATACCTAAAGCCAACACGGTAGAGTCCGGTGCACCTTCCTGAGCCATAGCCCCAAACGATTTAATCATCCCCAATACAGTACCAAACAATCCCATCAAAGTACCTAAAGTTGATATGGTAGCAATAACAGGTAAATTCTGTTCCATTACAGGAAGTTCCAGGGAAGTAGCATCTTCTATTTCCTTGTTTACCAAGCCTGCCTTTTCATCGTTTGACAAATCAGAATTTTCAATATCTTCATAACGTACCAAGGCTGAACGTAATATATTGGCAACACTACCCTTCTGTACATCGCACATTTCACGGGCACTGTGAATATCACCTTCATTCAGTTTTTCTTTCACATTTTCCACAAACTGAACTAAGTTTCCGGTTCCTCTTGCTTTTCTCATAGCAAAAGCCCGTTCTATGGACAATGAAATTACAGTTAACAGCAAAGTCATCACAATAGGAATCACAAAACCACCCTGGAATAAAGTACCAAAAATATTTCCATCAATAGGATGACCTTTATCATCAAAATTACCAGGTGCACCGCAAACGAAATAGAAAAAACAAAACGCAATAATTGCACATCCCAAAATAATAATACCTGCAGAAACACCATTTACTTTTCTAACTTTTTGATTCTTTGTTTTCATAATACAACTTCAATTTTTTAATTTTTATAGATATAAGTTTTTACAATGATTTTATCTTATCACAGACCACTATCCTCCACGGAAGAAATTTAATTTCATCCCGGTTAACATGTATTTAACCCCACAAACATAGGGGAAACACTACCGCCGCTATGGACCAGCTGAGGTTAAACCTTTTTCGGGAACAAAAGAAAACCCACAGGGACATTCAATCCTGCCCGGTCAATTTTATTTTATATAAGAAGAGGATATGGATAACATTTTCAGGAAAAAGAAAAGCAGTATGCCTTTACATCAGTAGAAAACAACCACAGTACGAGAAAAAATTATGCAACGTACCACACTGCCTACATTCTGATGAAGCAGCTAAACTGTTTTCTAACTTATAAGAAAATGTTAGTGAAAAATGAAAGGAGATTAAATAATGATCTTTCTAAACCCAAAGACATAATGCAATATCGGGTCATGATCAATATTTATACAATTATGATTTTCCTGAAGGCTTTCATTAGTGGAAAGCTTTTTCTGTTCGCGGAAAAAATCTAAAAGACAGATGTAATATTGCGGATTAAAACCACTTGAAGTATTACCTGTCGAAATAACGCCTTCAGAAATATGAACAATAACATGCTGTGAAAATTCAGAAGCAGTATCGGCAGAACTATCACCGGATTCAGCTACCACTGAAGTCAAATCCAAAGGGGAAACAATATCAGCACGACTATCATTGTACTGCATATGTGCCCAGCACATCAAAACAGCAGTCAACGACAATAAAATATATTTATACCCCTTTTTCATTAATACACATATTCATTTACAAGACAAAAGTAATCATTTTTTTATATAAACAACTTTTTTGCTCACATTTTATAACTAAAAAGCATGTTCCCAAAATAATAAAAATTCAAAAAAAACAACTCCTCAAACAGATTCAATGACTACCAGACAAAGCTATCGTCTGATATGGTCCGATGCATAAAAAAAACAAAATACCCCATCACATAAGGGGAGAAAATAGTCTAAAAACCGACTCCAACAATTTACGCCACCAGGGACGTTTTATCCACTTTTCCCAGATTATTTCTTCACAATTCTTCATGTCCTCCTCAAATATGGCTTTATTACAGGAGGCTATTTTCTCATCGTATATATAAGAATTAATCTCATAACTCAATTCCAAACTGCGGAGGTTCATATTGGCCGACCCTATAAAAGAAAGGTAATCATCGCTCACAATAGTCTTAGCATGGAGAAAGACATGCTGATATTCATATATCCGAATACCGGCTTTAAGGGAATCTGTATAATAAGATTGAGAAGCATAATCCATAAAGAAGAAATCTGCTTTCTTGGGAACCATCAAACGGACATCAACTCCTTTCAGAGCCGCAGCCTGCAAGGCTTGCAAAAGAGACTCTGACGGCATATAATAAGGTGTCTGAATATAAATATACTCTTTTGCCGAGTTTACAATTTCATTCACTGCAAACAGTAAATAAGGGAACATGGCTGCAGGACTTTCCGGGTCTATCTGAATCAGATTTTCTGAATAATTGGTACACTCCGGGAAATAATTAACATAACCATCCACTCGTTTTCCTGCCGATGAATACCATTCATACAAAAAACTGAACTGAAGTCCATACACTCCCTGCCCCTGTATACGTAAATGCGTGTCCCGCCATACATTTGCATATTCAGTACCGATGTTCATTCCTCCCATATACCCTACTTTTCCATCAATCACCACAACTTTACGGTGATTCCGGTAATTCAGGCTACGCCTTACCCACGGCAGTTTTGCTGTGGAAAAAGGCAACACTTGCACACCAGCCTCTCGCATTTGGTAGTAATAACGTGGTAAAGTACCGATATTTCCCACATTTTCATAAATAAAACGAACTTCCACTCCCTCACGGGCTTTCCGCATCAATATCTCCTTCACCCGGTCTCCTACCTGATCATCCGAAAATTTGAAATATTCCATATGAATATGATGTTCCGCATTTTCCAGATCATGAAGCAAAATCTCAAATTTCCGTTTTCCGGACGTAATTACCTCAACTTCGCTTCCATACCATACAATTGAATCATGATTATTTTCCAACAGGTTTACCAGATTATGATATTTAGATTTCACCTTAGACTTATTATCAATAATCTCAAATTCATGTTCCTTATCAAATAGGCCTGAAAATATTTCCCGCGTAAATTCACCAACATCTACATGTACTATCCGTTCATTGCGGTTATTGCGCCCAAACAAAAAATAAAAAACCAGTCCCACCGCCGGCAAAAAGAACAAAACCAATATCCACGCCAAAGTTTTAGTAGGATTTCTGTTCTCCATAACGATAATCAGAATCGTACTGATTACCGTCAGCAGGTATACTCCATAAAAAATAAGACGTAATACAGAAAATGAATCCATAGGTATTATATTTAATATCAAACTATTACATCGAATAAGAAATTTTATTCCACTTTTTGTTAAACCCCTTATTTACACAAAAGAAAAAACTATACTTAGAAATAAAGGTCTTGTACAGTAATAAGAAGTCTTACACCAACTCTACATTATACTCCTTAAAATACAACAAGTTTCCGGACAATAAAATTTTGCTTATGAGACACACACTATAAACCTAAAAGAGGGTTATCCACAAATATAGTTACTTTATCACAAGCCTAAAAATAAAACGCTACATGATTCCATATTTCTCTGCAATATAAAAATAAACATTTCAGAAAGCAGATGTATAACCGAAAATCAAACATCTTCCCTTAATAAAAAAGGCGTTTCAAGACTTAGCCTTAAACGCCTTTTTAGTACGAAAGAGAGTTTTATATTCCGAATATCTTCTTTGCTATTTCACAAATAAAATCAACTGTTCCGTCTATACCTAATAAAGATGAATTTATACAAACATCATAAGAACTGGCAGCCCCCCACTTTTTATTCGTGTAATAATTATAATAATTAGCCCGGTTCTTATCTGTTTTCTCCAGCAAGTCATCCATTTTATCCTTAGGTATGCCTTGGCGAACTGCAACTCTCTCAATACGATCGTCCAGATCTGCCGTTATAAAAATATTCAAGACAGCCGGATTATCACGTAATATATAATCGGCGCAACGCCCAACAAAGACACATGAACCTTTCTGTGCCAGATCAACAATTACATCGCTTTGTATTTTAAATAAAGTTTCATTACTCAGGTAATTATTAAAAAAATCATCTACCACAATATTGGTTCTCAATCCAAGAAGCCCCACAAAAGGACTCCGTTGTTTTTTCTCATCCGCCCGTTCAAAGAATTCTTTTCCCAGACCGCTTTCTTTTGATGCGATATTAATCAACTCTTTATCGTAATAGGAAAAACCCAGTTTTTCAGCTACTTTTTCACCCACTAAACGGCCTCCGCTCCCAAACTGACGACCTATATTTATTACATAATTTTTACCCATGATATATAGAATTTAATTATTTAGTTTTAACTTGTCCAACTCTTCCTGCTCTTTCTTTTTAAAACTCTTAAACTGATTCATCAACAAGAAAAAAGCGATGATGCAAGCAGCTAAGTCTGAAGCCGGAAAACTGAACCAGATTCCTTTCAAACCTAAAAATTCAGGCAGGATAAACAAACATGGCAGCAAAAAGATTAATTGCCGGCTCAAAGACAGGAAAATAGCCTTAGCTGCCATTCCTATGCTCTGGAAGAAGTTAGATGTAACCATTTGGAAACCTACCAGAGGATAAATTAAAAATGTAATACGCAAACCGGTAGCTGACAAATCGACCAAAGCAGTATCTGTAGTAAAAATAGAAGCTACGGTACGTGGAAATAGTTCTACAATAATGAAACCGGTAGTCATGACCACTGTTGCACAGATTAAGGTAAGTTTCAGCACTTCATTGACACGGGCATACTGGCGCGCACCGAAATTATAACCGGAAATAGGCTGCATTCCTTGCGTAAGCCCCATCACAACCATAATAAACAAAAAGGCAATACGGTTTACGATACTATAAGCTCCCACGGCCAGTGAGCCACCTTCTTTCATCAAACCCTGATTAATAAAAATCACGATGACACATGCCGCTGCATTCATGAAAAAAGGAGCACATCCAATGGACAATATGTCCAGAATTATTTTGCGTCTGGGTTTAAAAATACCTTTTTTGATATGAATAAAGAAATTTTTATTACTAAAAAATTTTAACTGCCATAGCAAAACAATCAGCTGTGAAACAACAGTTGCAACAGCACTCCCCCTGATTCCCCATCCAAGTACGAATATAAACAACGTATTCAATACGACATTAATCAATACGGTAGCAATCGTTGCATACATTGCTTTATCCGGACTTCCGGCCGAACGCAACAGGGAGTTTAATCCCAAATACATGTGCGTTACCATGTTTCCGATCAAAAGCGGAATCATATAATCACGGGCATAAGGCAATAATTCATCATTGGCCCCAAAAAGGTAAAGAATCGGATCCAGAAACAGTAAGGTTACCACAGAAAAAAGGATACCGATAACCACATTTAGTATCAATACGTTTCCTAAAATTTTATTTGCTGTTTCATAATCTTTCTGCCCCATACGGATGGACAATAAAGCCCCTCCCCCTGCTCCTACTAATGAACCGAAAGCAGCAGCCAGGTTCATCAAAGGGAAACATATCCCCAGTCCGGAAAGCGCTAACCCTCCTACTCCATGTCCGATAAATATACTGTCTGTAATGTTGTAAAGCGAAGATGCGGTCATAGCAATAATAGCCGGTGTAGCATATTGCTTCAGCAGCTTCCCAATGCTAGCCGTACCAAGCTCCAAAGGTGTAGTGGTTTTTGTTTTCATAATCTTTTTATACCTAATATTTAACGAAATGCAAAATTACTAAAAAATGAACAGCTGATAAGCTTTTATTTTTACGGGACTTACAGTCAGGACAAAGCCTGCTTTATATCCTGCAATAAAGTATTCATATCTTCCAGCCCCACAGAAATACGTATAGTTGTGGCATAAACATCCATGTCCCGACGTTGTTCTTCGGAAAACGTTCCATATATGGTACTGGCCGGATGAATGGCCAACGTTTTATTGTCAAACAAATTGGTAGCTCTCCGGATTAACTGCAAACGGTTAAGAAAATGAAAGCATTTTTCCTGCGACTCAAGGTCAAAGGTAAGCATAGCTCCTGCTAATTCTCCAAATTGTTTTTCGCTCAACCGGTTGTAGGAGGCCGAAGGCAAAGACGGGTAATTTACTTTTTTTATCCGGGGCAGCTTTTCCAGTTCTTCAGCCAACTGACGGCTGGTTTGGGCTGACTTTTCATAGCGTATAGCCAACGTTTCCAGACCAAGAGTTTGCTGATGAGCTGTATATGGACTCATATATGCACCCAGGTTACGATGAATTTCTTTCCTTAATTTGGTTGTGAATGCCGCTTTTCCACCGTATTCTTTCAATTTCGGAGATTGATTCCAATCAAAACTGCCGTAATCCACAATGAGCCCGCCTAAACTGGTAGCTCCTCCAGAAATATATTTTGTACTGGATACTATTTCTATATCAACTCCCCATTTACCCGCATTAAAAGCTGAAAAAGGAATTATTGTAGTATCTACAACAAAAGGAACTCCTTTTTTATGAGTTATACGAGAAATTTCTTCCAAATCCACAACTTCCATCTGAGGATTGGATATCAGCTCACAAAACACGCCACAAGTCTGTGCATCAATAGACTGTTCCAATCTGTCCAGATCTGAAAAATCGCAAAAACGGGCCTCTATTCCAAAATCCTTTAATGTAGAATAAAAAAAGGAATATGTATTTCCAAATAGATGAGAAGAAAGTACCACATTACTTCCGGAACGCGCTATTGTAAAAATAGCATTGGTCACCGCTGCCATTCCTGAATTCAATGCTGTGACACTAAATGCCTGTGTAATGTTCCGTATCCGGTCTTCAAAATATTTTACCGTAGGATTAGCAATACGCGAATATGTGTATTGAGCAGTTTTACCAGTAAAAGCATCCGCCATCTGTTCTGCGGTAGCAAATTCATATGCAGCATTTTCATACACTGGAAAATTCAGCGCTCCATAAGGATCTGGAACTTCATAAGGAGTATGGAGCAGTATATCTGTAACTGGAATTTCTTTTTTATTTTTCATATTATATAAAAGTATATGATGACCCGTTGCAACGTATTTATAAAAAACAAGTGAGTTTCCGATATTGAAAACTCACTTGCACTATCTCCGTTACGATAAAAATTTATATTATCTTAATTTAGCGCCAAGCTTGTTTTCCAGGTTTCGTTGAATCTTTTGCATTATCGCATCAATTTGTTTGTCTGTAAGAGTTTTTGACTCATCCTGCATAACAAAACTTACAGCATAGGACTTCTTACCTGCTTCCAGATTCTTACCTTCGTAAACATCAAATAAATAAACATCTTTCAACAAATTACGTTCACTGTCATAAGCAATTTTTTCTATTTCTGCGAACTTAACCGATTTATCAAGCAGTAATGCAAGGTCGCGCTTCACTTCCGGATACTTGGATATCTCTTTAAACAATACTTTATGATTTCCGGACTCCTGAACCAAATTATTCCAGCGGAAGTCTGCATAATATACAGGGAACTCAATATCCATCTTCTTTAATACCGACGGCTGTACCACTCCATATTGCAGCAACGGCTTACCGGAACGCGTAGAAATCTGAATAGCCTCGCTTAACAACTCATCTGAAAATTCTTCCATCTTCAGTTTCGCTGTATTCAAACCTAAACGTTGTAAGATATTTTCCACATAAGCTTTTAATTCATATACGGTTGTCTTTTCTTCCGGCAAAGCCCAAGACTGTGCATGTTTATTTCCCGTCAACCACATTGCCAGATGATACTCTTCTGAGTAAGGAGAAAGCGTATCACCTTCTTTTCTGTTTTCATTATGGAAATAATAACAGTTACCGAACTCATAGAATTTCAAATCTGTACGTTTACGGTTCGCATTCCTTACAATACTTTCCAGACCTCCGAATAACATTGTCTGCCGCATAACGTTAAGATCAGAACTCAACGCATTCATAATACGAACTGAATTTTCTTCCGGGAAAGTAGTAAGACCAGTATAATAAGCTCCTTTGGTAAAAGAGTTATTCATAATTTCATTAAATCCCTGAGCCGTAAGTTGTTCAGATATTTTTTTCTGAAGTGCGTGTGTATCCGGTTTTTTCACAAAACTTAATGTAGATTTCAAGGTATCTCCTATTTCCACATTATTGTAACCATATATACGCAAAATATCTTCAATCACATCAACATCACGCTGAACATCAACACGATATGCCGGAACTTTCAGAAGATACTCTCCATTATCCTGACTTATGATTTCTATCTCAAGTGCTTTTAATATCGTTTCAACAGTATCCTGACCTATTTCTTTTCCAATTACATCATAAACTTTCCGGAGAGAGAGTTTTACCTCAAACGGCAAAATTTCTTTCGGATAAACATCCACAATATCACTTGATATTTCACCTCCGCCAACTTCCTGAATCAAAGCAGCCGCCCGTTTCAACACATTAATCGTATTAGCCGGATCACATCCTCTTTCATAACGGAAAGATGCGTCTGTATTTAATCCATGCCGACGAGCGGTTTTACGAATAGACACCGGGTTAAAATAAGCGCTTTCTAAAAAAACAGTTTGCGTTTCAGCTGTTATTCCGGAATTCAATCCTCCAAATACACCTCCTATACACATAGGCTCGCCATCTCCACCGCAAATCATAAGATCTGCTGAACTTAATTTGCGCTCAATACCATCTAATGTGACAAATGAAGTTCCATTAGGCAAATTCTTAACCCGTACAACACCTTCTTTAATCTTAGCTGCATCAAAAGCGTGTAACGGCTGGCCTAACTCATACATGACAAAATTAGTCACATCCACGATATTATTTATAGGACGTACACCGATAGCCAATAAACAATTTTTCAACCAATCGGGAGACTCCTGTACCTTAACTCCGGAAATAGTTACGGCAGAATAACGCGGACAGTCCTGCGTATTTTCCACAACAACCGGAATAGAACGGCTAACGTTTTGTACCGAAAAATTACCACTGTCAGGCTTTGTTAATTCTATATTCTCATCGCGTATGGAAAAATAAGCTTTCAAATCGCGTGCCACCCCATAATGTGAAATAGCATCTGCACGGTTAGGAGTTATATCGACTTCCAACACATAATCTGTCTTAACATCGTAATAATCTTTAGCTAAAGTTCCAACCGGAACATCTGCCGGTAAAACTATAATTCCATCGTGGCTCGTACCAATGCCTATCTCATCTTCCGCACAAATCATACCTAAAGACTCTACCCCACGGATTTTTGAACGCTTTATCATGAATTCTTCATCCCCATCATAAAGTTTGGTACCTACCGTTGCAACAATTACTTTTTGCCCGGCAGCCACATTAGGAGCACCGCAAACAATTTGAAGCGGCTCCCCAGACCCGACATTAACCGTGGTTACATGGAGATGATCTGAATTTTCATGATCGACACATGTTAACACTTCACCTACAACTAAACCTTCAAGCCCGCCTTTGATTGTCTGAACTTCTTCTACTCCTCCTGTTTCCAAACCGATTGAAGTTAAAATTTTAGACAGTTCTTTAGGATCTACATCAATATTAATGTATTGTTTTAACCAGTTATACGATATATTCATATGCTTGCTTATTATAAACTTAACCTAATTCCGGAACAGAATGTCTTATCTTGACTATAAGCATGAACGAAACCGGATATTATAAAAATTTCCCGCAAAGATAGTGCTTTTTTCTTACTTTAAGAATGAAAGAAAAAAGATAAAAAAACAAAAAAGACTGATATTGTCTAAAAATTAGGTTCTCCTGTATCCCACCATAAACGTGTACCTCCGTGATCCGGACCTCCCAGCTTTTCACAGAGCTTATCATACTGCTCTGGACTGGTATATTTCAAATTCACAGGAAAATTCAACCGACGAATCATTATCTCCGTATCTATCAACCCTTCACTTCTGTTTTCCTTAACCGGAAATAAACGAGGGTAACCTGTCCGCCTTTGCTCCGTCCAAGCCTCACAACCTTCCGGATAGCAAGCTATCCATTTTTGTGTTATAATTTTTTCCAGTTTCACTTCCCTATCAACATCCTCCTCCCACTTCGGGGATACCAGACAACGGGCCTTAATGTCATAGCTGGAATTAAAAGCATCTACATAGTCTGCCGCCACATTGTCACTTAACAAATACTGTTCTACAGCCTCTGACTGGATGTTCCATTGTGCGAATGATTCCCTGACACCCCGTTCATAACATTCTTTCGGACTTTCCGCAGACCATCCTCTTAACGCTGCCTCAGCACGCAAAAACCAGACTTCCGCTGCAGTCATTAACACAGCATTGGAAGACTGAGATATCGTACTCTTAGAATGATTCTTATACTTCTGATGGTTGAAACCGGTTCCCTGACGGATTCCTTTATATGTACCTTTATATTTTTCGTCCTCTGCATATTCAAAATAATGGGACAAACGAGGGTCTTCATATCCTGTCAGGACGGACTCCATATTAGCATTCATTTGTACTTCACCCCAGGCTTTATTCACTTCCCCTAAAGGATTAGTATATCCAGTTTCAACAGCAGAAACGGCCACAATATCACCGAAAGTTTCCAGTAATCCTCCGTTTGCTGGATCCAAAGATTTTCTCACTTCGTCTTTTGCTTTCCACGGATCCACCTTTGAAATACGTATAGCCAGACGTAAACGTAGAGAATTTGCAAACTTAATCCACTGTTCACAATTTTTCTTGTTTTCCGGCATCATAAAATCAAAACGGGCAAATTTCGTAGAACTTTTATGTTCGGTCAATATTCGAACCGCTTCTTCCAAATCTGCAAAAAAAGACATATATACCTCTTCCTGCGAATCTGGCACACCTCCCAGCTTCGAATTACCAAAATCATTATACATGATAGGACCATATACATCGGACAATCGGTGCATTATTTCCACCTTCAATATCTTGGTTATGGCATAAAATTCCGGTATAACGTCTTTATTTCTGGATTCTGCTTTCTTCCCTTCCGGCACAATATACCAATAAGTATTTTCCCACATGGAGGCATTCCACGTATCGTTCAGGAGATAAACACTATTGCTGAGCCCACCGTTAAAAGGCTTATAATTATGAAAATAACCGGCAAACATATCAGGCCCCAAATTCTGCATAATCTGAAAAGTCCAGTTTTTTCCAGCTCCCCAATCATAGTTAAAATAAATGCCATGCTGTAAATTCATAATCGGAATTGCATACCAGTAATTATCTATTTTCTGCAACTCTTCCGGATAGCCTTTTTGATCTGTATTATATTCTTCAAAACGGCTTGTACACGAACACAGAAAAAACAATAAAAATAATATTACAGAAAAGGATTCTTTCATTCTATAAAAATCACAATGTAACTTTAATATTGAAACCGATACTGCGTGTCAGAGGAGTGCCAAAAACATCAACTCCCTGATTATTGTTTCCGGAAGATAAAGTAGCCTCCGGATCAAAAGGAGCTTTTTTATACAAAAAGAATAAGTTCTGAGCCGTACAAGCTAACTTTATATTCTTGATAAATTTGATTTTATCTACAGCCTTATAGGGTATGGTATATTCCAGAGCAAGCTCCCTCAAACGGATATTAGTAGCATCATACATGTAATATTCGGTAATTCCGCTTCGTCCGCCTACCAGCAAATAGAACTTTTCAATATTATCTTCGCCACTGATTTGTCTTCCTTCCAAATCTACATATCCCCGGTCACGGGCTTCTCCCGTTGCTTTACTCAACCCAGAATAATCCAGATCCGCCTGAGTGAGCGACAATACTTTGCCTCCAAAATTTCCGTCAATCAAAAAATAAAGAGATAAATTTTTATATGTAAATGAATTGCCCAGACTCAACATAAAATCCGGATTGCAATTTCCTATTTTACGGATATTACTTGTTTCACCCACTTGAGGAATACCTTCCGGAGTGTACACAATATCCCCATTCTCATCACGTTCAAAACCTTTTCCATAGATATCACCCAAGGAATCACCTTTTCTAAGAATCATAGAATAACTGGAAGAAAGCCCTTCCGTTCCGTACGTGTACTCCAACAAATTATCATGCAACTGCAACACTTTATTTCTATTCCTTGAATAATTGAATGCCAACTGCCAGGTAAAATTATTCTGCAAAACGGGTATAGCCTGTACTGACAACTCAATACCTTTATTTTCAACATTTCCAGAGTTTACTATATAGTTTTTAATATCTGACTCACCGGCTGGGGCTGACAATATAAACATCTGATTCTTCGTATTTGTATGATAATAAGAAAAATCAACCATCAAGCGGTTCTGAAAAAATTTCCATTCTGTTCCAACCTCCCAGGCACTACTCATCTCCGGTTTTAAATCATGAAAAGATGCGGTATGTACGTCCTGTACTTTTCCACCTGCTGCAATCCGGCCGAAAAGTTTACTTACATTGGGGGACAAAGCATTTCCTACCTTACTCCATGCTCCACGAAATTTCGCAAAAGAAATCCACTCCGGTAAAGTGAATGTATGATTTACGATCCATGAAGTTCCTAATGAAGGATAAAAAAATCCTGTTTTCATGCTCTCCGTAAAAGCCAGTGTAGAAGACCACTGATTGCGCCCTGTAATATCCAGATACAACATATCTTTATAGCCGACCTGAAGTGATCCAAAAACAGATTGTGACTGTTCTCTGAATAATTGCTCATCAATGTAAGCATTGGAATTATTGCGGATATTAGCTATCGTAAAAACATTTGGGAAGTAAAGTGAAGCCGTACCTGAATCGTAACGCAGTATGTTATTTTCCGTATCACAAATAGCAGCTCCCAATACCATATTAAGATATACTACGGATATCCTTTTTTTAATAATAGCCATCAAGTCGCCATACAACAACCTGTCCTTATAAGACATATCAATATAACGTCCGTTTTCGCCAGCTAAAGCAATGGAAGTTGAAGCATAAATTTTTTCCTTATAACTATCCGTTATATAATCAGCATTTCCTCTAGCCTGCACACTAAGCCATTCCGTTACCCGTAATTTAGCTCTGATCGATGCCAACACCCTCTCCCGCATATCAGACTTTAAATCCCTATTAACTAACCAATAAGGGTTCTGCTGAAAACCATCTGCCACAGAAGTATACCAGTTTTGAACATTCATATTACGGTTTTCATCATACACTTCAAAACCATCCCGGTAAGAGGTCATATCTTTTCCACGCGGAAATGTATATAATCCGACCAGCGGATTCATGTAATATCCTCCGGAAACAGGTTTATTCTGTACATCCTGCAAAATAAGATTTACAGTACCGTCCACCGTCAATTTCTTTTCAAAAAAACTTGCAGTAGAACGAACATTTAAACTATTTTTATTCATTCTATTACCCGGTATGATTCCTTCGGCTAATGTATTTGCATACGAAAAATATGCTTGCACGTTTTCAGCTCCAGTGCTTAAGGATAACGAGTTAACATAGGAAAGCCCCGTAGAAAAGAAATCCTTCAGATTATCATAAACAGGCATAGAGCCTTTATCTCCCCAGTTGTTGGAACCATTATATGAATAAGAATTCTGGAATTCGGGCAATGAAGTGGCGCGGTCAAAAAAGGCACCTGATGATACATTAATCTGACTTACGCCAGGTTTACCTTTTTTCATAGTCACCAGTATTACCCCATTGGCAGCCTGTGAGCCATAAAGGGCTGAAGCAGCAGGGCCTTTCAACACAGTAACATTTTCAATATCTTCCGGATTCAGGTTTGAAATTCCATCCCCTCCGTCCCGGTTACCAGCATTAGCCGTTCCTCCAATCACCGTATACGCCTGATCACAGATAGTATTCAGTATTGGCATACCATCAATAACAAATAAAGGTTGGTTTGTATTTGAGATAGAACGAGCTCCCCTGATATTTACCGTAGAAGATGCACCTAACCCCGAAGCATTTTTCCGAATAGTTACATTGGGGACTTTTCCGGATAAACCATTAATCCAATTCTGATTTTTTGTCCGGATTAAATCAGCGCCACTTATTTCTTGTACAGAATAAGATAATGCTTCTTCTTTTTTACGTAATCCTAAAGCTGTGACAACAACTTCACTCAGTTTCTGAGAATTTTCCTTGAGTCTAATGTTCAGCACCTTGCGATCATCCACTTTCACTTCCTGAGGAAAATAACCTAAATAACTGACTGAAAGGACAGCGTCCGGAGCCACTTTTAAGGTATATCCACCATCAAAACGGGTGACTGTTCCATTGGAAGTTCCCTTTTCTATGATAGTAGCTGAAATTAAATGTTCTCCGCTTTCGTCTGCAACAATGCCAGACACGAGGATTTTTCCTGAATCCGGAACGACCTGGTTGGCTACAGCTTTTTGAGTAAGGTAAATTTTATTTTTTCCAACCTCAAAATTAATATTAGTTCCTGCAAAAAGAATTTGCAACACTTCTGATAAGTCGGTATTTTTCCGGTGTATAGTAACGGACCTGTTATTTAAGTCAATAACCGTAGAGCTATAAGCAAAGGTGAGTCCTGTTTGTTGGGTTATAGAAGAAAATACTTTCTCAAGATTTACATTCTGATAATCCAAAGTCACTTTTTGAGCATTTACATTAACGAAAAAAAATACTCCAAAAGACAATAAGATAAATCTTTTCAGTAACACAGGTACAAAGGAAGACTTTATTGTTTACATTATTCCGTACAAAAATACAATAAAGTTTTCCGAATAAAGAAACCGAATAGTAACTTTGTTAAAAAAAGGAATTAAACTTTAATAGTTTACAAACCGTAAACATTATAAAACCATCCTACTACAAAGAAACCTTAATCAACCCTGTATTTTCATTATAATCAAATCTTACTTCAGATATTTTTTCTAAATCTGAAAGTATCTCTTCCAATAATACTCTTTCCGTTGTTAGGGTATAAGAATAATTAAACACACCTTTATCTTTTACTTCAAACTCTACCGCATAATAACGGCTTAATGTTTTAAGAACATCAACCAAGGGGGCATCTTCAAATATGATCATATTATTCCGCCAACTTGACGCCAAGAGAGTATTTTCATCTTTAAGAACCTGAGCCTGACGGGTCACTTTGTTATAGAGAAAACGCTCCTGAGGTAACAGATCATATTTTTCCTTACCGTCGGATGAAATAATATTTATTCTACCGTTATCTAAGGCAATATCAATCTTATCATCATACGCATAAGAACTCACATTAAATGCAGTTCCCAGCACCTTTATGGAAGCATGTTTCATCTCTACAATAAAAGGACGATTCACATCTTTTTCCACTTCAAAATAAGCTTCTCCCTCCAACTTAACTCTTCGTTCTTCCTGAGAAAAAGCATCCGGATAGCTGAACTTTGTATCTGAATTCAAAAAAACCCGCGTACCATCATCAAACACAATCTCTCGCATTCCACCCTTAGGCACATAAATTTCCGCATATTCCACAACATCATGAGAATTATGAAGCATAAAGAAACTCACCAGTACGAAGAATGGCACTAATACTGCTGCTATTTTCAGAAACAAATGAGAGGAATTACGTTTTTTACTGACAGTTTGTTTTGCTATTTTATTCCACAGCTCACCTGAAACTTGGTGAGAAAACATCAAATCCTCTATCTGTGAATCCGTTATTTTATCAAAATCCCGTTTCATCCGTTCTTCAAGATATTCCTGCCCGGCAGTAGTAGAAAACCATACCGCCACCTTCTCTGCATCATCCTGTGAAGCTAATCCGTAAAGAACATCATCTATTATTTTTTCGTCTGGCTTAAACATGTATCTTTTTTATTTCACCTATAATCTTTTTTTATACCTCTTTTATGTACTTTGACACATTCCAACTAAAAAGGGATGACAAAAAGAATAAAAATTAACATTTTTACCATATAATACCTCAACATCTTCACAGACTGAGCGTAGTGCGTTTTAACCGTATTAATAGAAATATCCATCCTATCCGCAATTTCCTGATTGGAAAGTTTCTCATCCAATTTATAAAGACACACCTGACGCTTCTGATCTGGCAAATTGTTTATTGCTTTATGGAAAATATCCATCAACTCTTTCTTTTCAATTGATTCTAACAACGAATCATCATATTCTGAATTTTCCTGATACAATTTATAATTATTGACCAATGCGTTATTCTCGTTTCTTATCTGATTAAGGATGTAGTTTTTAGTCATCGTATAAAGATAATTCTTCAAATTCACAGAAACAGAAATTTCCGCATGCAACTCCCATAATTTTGTAAAAGCATTCTGAACTGCATCTTCTGCCTTATGAACGTCCTTGAGATATTGATAAGCTAAGACGTACAACATCTTATGGTATTTCTCATAAATTACAGTAAATGCTTCCCGATGTCCTTTTTGAAGCAACTGAAACAGATCAGCATCATCCATATCTTTCTTTATGATATTTCTTTTCAACATATCCTGTTTATAAGAGGAAAACTTCTCACAAAATTACAAACTTTATATCCCTAAAAAAATAAAATTAACAAATACATGTGTACCGTTCTGCACCTTATTTTAATTTTTCACCTAAAAAAGGATAATTATCCTTCAACATCTTTTTTCTGACCTCTATATCTTCTAAAAAAGCACGGTAAGCAGCAGAATCAGGATGAATAGGACGATGAGACATATCACTCACCAATCGCCCTAATTCCTTATTCAGTTTTAAAGTAGAATCAGAAAAATAAACCTGTGAAAAGCGTTCCCATATATATGAGGCTGCCAAAGCCGAAGGATGAAGCATATCATCTGCGTAATATCTATAATCCCTCAACTCATCCATCAGAATTTCATAGGCAGGAAAATAAGACACTTGATCAAAACGTTTCTGAAGTTCATCAATCGCCAGCAGCAACACACTTTTACTGACATTATTTTCATGAGCCCCATCCTTCCAATGCCTGATAGGACTTACGGTGAATATAATCTTCATTTCCGGATAACGAGCACTGATTTTCTCAATTAGCTCAATATAACTTAGCTTTATCTCCTCTACGGACAAACGATACCGAACAAATTGTGTTGCCGGCAGCTTATGACAATTGGAAACGACGCTGTCTGTTTCCCTATTTTGAAAAACCCATGCTGTTCCAAATGTAATTATTAAAAAGCGCGGTTGGGATAAGAATGCCTCTGCCTTATCCAAAGCAGAATTGATATTCTCCAGACATCGGTTCATATCCGGATCAGAAAATAACGTGCTATGAGAAAAGCTATACCACAAAGAACCGTCATAAAACAAATCTTTCTCAGAAAAGCGTTTTCCGTCTAACAGGAAGTTCAAACTATTGTAAATGGATACCGGATTGTATAAAACACCAAACGGATTTACTACTACCGAAAAGAAATTTTCTTCCAGCTTCCTGCCTATATTCTCAGAAAAACATGACCCTAGTACCAAAGTATTATCTTCATGCCCTATTTTACAGGAAGAAACCGGGATATTCACTTTTGTGCTAAACATAAATTATATCACTATTATAAACAGAACTTACGCAAAGATAATGTTTCTTATTTCATCCAGGAATAATTTTCAGATTGTTCTTTTCATTCCCCAATGATATGATAACATAAACAAAAAACCGATGAATCTAAATCCATCGGTTTTCAATATACATTTACAGAAACCCTGTCAAACAACTTCTAGACAGAATATATGCTATCTTAACTCTTTCAATTACCATTCATTGAAACCAAAAACTCTTCATTGTTTTCAGTCCGCTCCATTCTGTCTTTTAAGAATTCCATCGCCTCGATAGAATTCATATCAGACAAATGACGTCTTAATATCCACATACGGTTGAGTGTATCCTGATCTAGCAACAAATCATCACGTCGGGTACTGGAAGCCATAATATCCACAGCCGGGAATATACGTTTATTAGACAGTTTACGATCTAACTGCAACTCCATGTTTCCAGTTCCTTTAAATTCTTCAAAAATAACTTCATCCATTTTAGACCCGGTTTCTGTAAGTGCCGTAGCAATAATAGTCAAACTTCCTCCGTTTTCTATATTACGGGCTGCACCAAAGAAACGTTTCGGTTTATGTAATGCATTAGCATCAACCCCCCCGGAAAGCACTTTTCCGGAAGCAGGAGAAACCGTATTATATGCTCTTGCTAAACGAGTTATGGAATCCAGTAATATTACGACATCCTGCCCACATTCAACCATACGTTTGGCTTTTTCATGAACCATACTGGCCACTTTCACATGACGTTCTGCCGGTTCGTCAAATGTAGAAGAAACTACTTCTGCACGCACGCTGCGAGCCATATCTGTTACTTCTTCCGGACGTTCATCTATCAATAAAACAATCATATATACCTCCGGATGGTTTGCCGCAATAGCATTGGCTATTTCTTTCAACAATACGGTTTTACCCGTTTTAGGCTGCGCTACAATTAACCCACGCTGCCCTTTTCCTATCGGAGAGAATAAATCTACGATACGAGTGGACAAAGTATCATTTTTGCCTGTGGTTAAATTAAATTTTTCATCTGGGAATAAGGGAGTAAGATGCTCAAAAGGTACACGGTCACGTACATATTCGGGAGAACGGCCATTAATTTTGGTTACCTTTATCAAAGGGAAATACTTTTCTCCTTCTTTTGGAGGACGAATTGATCCGTTTACGGTATCACCGGTTTTCAATCCGAACAATTTTATCTGAGACTGAGATACATAAATATCGTCAGGAGAAGAGAGGTAATTATAATCAGCAGAACGAAGAAAACCATACCCATCCTGCATTATTTCCAAAGTTCCCGTCCCCTCTAAAATACCGTCAAAATCATATTGTTTTTCATTTCTCTGGAATTTAGTGCGGGAATTATTCTGATTATTATTCGGTCTGTTCAGTTTCAGCTCTACCGGTTTTGCATTATCCTGTTCTTTCACCGGTTCTGCTTCTAAGGTTGTTTCTACTGCCACGGCTACAAGCTCTGCCTTGGCAGGTAAAGACTCTTTCACTTCAACAACTACCGGTAAAGATTCTTTGGATTTATTCTCTTTTTCTATAGCATTATTAGCATTATCCGCTATCGATTCAACGTTCTTTTCATTTTCCGCTGGAACTTTCTTTTTTCTCGTTGTCTTTTTCGGTTTGGCATCTTCTTCCACAGGAGCTTTCACTTTTTTAGGAGCTGTAGATTCTTTTTCAGAAACAGGTTCTGCAACAGCAGGTTCTTCAGTTACCGGCTTATTTTCCACAACTGGTGCAACCGGAGCTTTTTTCGTATTAACCGGTTGTACAGGCTTTACTGCCACACGTACACGTTTTTTACGAGGTTCTTTACCTTCTGAAGTTACGGTTTTTCGTTGAGCGTTAATAACTGCTTGCTGATCTAAAATGTCATACACAAGTTTTTCTTTAGCTACAGAACCCGAAACTTTTAAACCTAGCTCTGAGGCTATTTCTTTTAATTCAGACAGTTCTTTTCCACTCAACTGTAAAATATTGTAATTACTCATAAAAAAATGAAAGGATAGTTTTTAATAGATTATCTCCTTGAGATTTCTGAAGAATTTTAATAATGTTTTTGTGATTTATAAGAAAGACAGGACGTCTATCTGATTGAATAACGTTGCAAATGTAAAATAAGTTTTTGAATAGTCAAAATAAATATTCAATATTTATGTCTAATCAACTTCATTTCCTTGAATTATTATTTCCATGAAATAAATATATTTGTATACCTCTGATAAATTCCATACTTTTGCTTCTTATTATGAACCTTT
Source organism: Bacteroidota bacterium (assembly GCA_023391625.1). Classification (GTDB taxonomy): domain Bacteria; phylum Bacteroidota; class Bacteroidia; order Bacteroidales; family Paludibacteraceae; genus QVMH01. The sequence goes on from JAEWAN010000034.1 coordinate 552,976, forward strand.
TTAATTAAAGAATTTTATTCATTCTTTTTATGAAAAAAATCTTCTTCGTATTGCTTGTAGTAATACCCATTCTTCTGGCAGGATGTTCATCACAAAAAAGAGTTGCCTATTTTCGAGATTTAGATGCCGCCTCTGCCGATTCCATAAACAAGCATTTTACCAGTGTACATGAAGCGCGTATATGCGTTAATGACATGTTGTCTATCGTAGTATCTACTTTAGATCCATTGGCTGCAGAACCTTTCAACTTACCTGTGGTAGCGGTAGAAACTCCGGGAAGAAATCAGGCATATGAAGCAAAAACACTACAATATTATATCGTTGATGTCAATGGAAACATCAATTTTCCTATTATAGGGGACATTAAACTGGTAGGATTAACAAAATCTGAAGCAATAAACCTTATAGAAGAAAAGTTAGAACCTTATTTACAAGACGCTATTGTATCTATAAAATTTCTTAGCTACAAGATATCCGTAACCGGAGAAGTGTTAAGACCCGGGCAATATACCATTGACAATGAACGGGTAACTATATTGGATGCACTGGCATTAGCCGGAGATATGACTATATATGGAAAAAGAAAAAACGTATTGGTTATTCGTGAAAATTACGGTAAACTGGAATTTGCCCGGTTAAACCTAAGTTCGGATGAAATATTCACTTCTCCGTATTATTACTTACAACAAAATGATGTGATATACGTAGAACCAAATAATGTAAAAGCAATATCAGGTTTGAATATCAGTCTATACCTGTCTGCCATAACAACATTGGCTTCTGTCATCACCGTAGCTATCAATTCCGGTGTATTCAAAAAATAGTGGAGATCAGTTAAATTTTCGAATAGAAAAATGGAAAATAATATATACAACAATACCCCTATGCCCTCGTTGAAAAACGAACAAAATATTGATATAAAAAATCTTTTAATAAAGCTTTTAAAGAAATGGTACTGGTTTGCTTTAGCCGTATTAGTAGCTGGTATTTTCGCTATTTTTTACATTAAAACAACTCCACCCAAATACAGCACTCAAAGTACCATTATGATAAGAGATGATAACTCCAGCGGATTATTTTCTCAATTATCGTTAATCGAAGGACTGGGAAGTCTGGGTGGAATGACCGGAGGTACAACCCGAAAGATAGAAGACGAAATTCAAGTAATGAAATCCATTACTTTATTATCGCAAATAATAAACACACTGGATATTCAAACTGAATATTATGAGAAAAAAGGGATAAAAAATTACAATGAAGTTTTTGAAAAAAACTCATTAAAGTTAATCGTCCCCGATACTTATAACGACACTACACGCAAAACAATAACACTCACGGTCGAAAAAAAGAAAAAAGGCTATGAAGTCGTATACGAAGAACGAAAAATCAAGAAAAAATACCTTCTGAATGATTTGTCAACCCCTATTCAGACCCCGGCTGGAGAAATGAGTTTTGCCGAACTTTCGCCATTGGAAAAAGGAGTGAAATACAGAGCAAAACACTATCCGCTCCAGGTACTGGCAGAAAAATACATAAAAGCCATCAGCATTAATCCGGTTAATAAAAAAACAAGTGCATTAAACATATCCACAACTTCCACCAACAGGTTAAAAGCGCAAACTATCATAAATAAATTGATAGAGCTATACAGTCTGGAAGTTTTAGCCGATAAAAATGTTCTGGCAACTCATACGGCACAATACATCAATCAACAAATAGAACTGACCAAACAGGAACTTGCTTTTTTGGAAAAAGAAGTTGAAGAATATAAAAAGGCAAATAACATTACTGACATTCAGGCTGAAGCTACAGTTGCCTTACAATCAGGAAGTGAATATGAAAAGAAATTTATTGAAATAGAAACTCAAATAAGTATCATAACATTCATAGAAGAACTTATAAAGAATGAGAGCAATCAATATCTGATGATTCCTGCCAGTTTAGGGGGTATACAAGAACAATCTCTGTTATTGTTAATCAACACATATAACGAGCAACTTCTTGAACGCAGCAAACTATTAAGGAGTACTAATGCGAAAAACCCCGTGGTGGCACAACTCGAAGATGAATTAAATTCATTGCGGAACAACATTATAAGCAGTATAGATAATATAAAAGAAAGTCTGAACTTATCAAAAATAACACTGCTTCAAAAAGAAAATCAGCTAACTTCCAGAAAACAAGAAGTGCCAAGGATTGAACGGCAATTTATAGAAATCAAACGTATGCAGGAAGTTAAGCAAACCATGTATCTATTTTTATTGCAAAAACAATATGAAAATGAACTTTCCATGGAAGCTACGGAACCTCCAGTCAGAGTACTGGATCCAGCATACTCATCATTTAGTTCCGTAGCACCCAAAAAGCTCATAGTTTTAGCTGTATCCATCCTATTAAGCATTATTATCCCATTTATTGTCATCATTCTGATAGACTTTTTAAAGAATAAAATAAGCAGTGAAAACGAATTAAGCAGTTTAAGAGGATTGCATTATTTGGGAAAAATATATCTGGCTAGAAATGCAGAGGACAAAAACAAAAATATTAATAAGTTCAACCTGTTACGTACCGATTTGGAATTTATAACAAGCACTAATAAAGCGCCCGTTATATTAGTAACTTCCAGTATTTCCGGAGAAGGAAAATCATATGTAGCGACTCATTTAGCCTCTTCTTTCACATCATTAAACAAAAAAGTGGTTTTACTGGATTTAAACCTCCACAGTCACTACCCTATAAATGATTACCTAAATATCAGAGAAGATAAAGATGGAGTTTGCAGCTTTATAACAAGCCCAAACACCCAATTGGACAAAATTATTACGACTGTACCGGACAATCAATATTTATCCGTCATTCAAGCTGGTATCAGCAACGTCAACTCAACAAACTTGTTACACAGTAACCGTTTGGATGATCTGATTATGGAACTCAAACAATCATATGATTATATCATCATAGATTCTGCTCCAATAGATAACTTGCCAGATACTTATCTTTTAAACCGTTTCATTGATTACACGATATATGTAACAAGAGAAGATTATACTTCTAAAGATTATATATCTCTTATCAACAATGTACGTGAAAGCGGCAAACTCAAAAATATATCTGTCATTTTAAACGGAGCTAAATAACGAGTCTTAAAGTATACATGTACAAAATAGAACCGCCTGATAAAATTTTATCAGGCGGTTCTATTTTGTTAATCCTATCTTCCTCCCCTCTTTCCTATACCCATATTGAAAACAACTCCTCATATGACAAATAACTGAATTTATATTCCAATATCATAGATAAACTATTTGAAGTAATAGCAGGGAGAAGAAAATGAAAATAATCATAATCAAATATTCGTATATCAATCAGATAGATTTTACGAATACAAAACAAGAATAGAATAAAAATCATATTCGCAATTACTTATAACAACAAATAAAATAAGAATAAGTCAAAAATCAAGTCCATTTTTCCCTCCGGATTATTCTTTATAAAAATAAACTTTTATCAAAAATCACAACCTTACACAAAAAACAAATAATATACTAGTTATCAATATATTAGAAATTAACGAAAAATTTCTTTAATTATTCTTCAAAAAAAATAAAAAAATATGTACTTTTGCGGAGCTTTTTTATGGATTAGTATCTTATTGATAGGCAACAACTAAAAATAAAAACATAACATAAAATTGTCTCTGAACAAACACTTTTTTCAGGGATATCCGGATAAATAACTTTCAATACTATTTTATTTAATATAAACATGGCGAACCTAATTAAAACAAAACGTGGTTTGGACATTGAAATCAGCGGAAAAGCACAAGAAACAATCGGTAGTGCTATGCCCTCGGAAATCATAGCAATGATTCCGGATCATTACCACGGAATTACTCCGAAAGTAATGGTAAAACCGGGAGAGCGGGTAAAGGCCGGTACTGCTGTTTTTCATGACAAAACGTTTGAAAACATGAACTTTGTATCGCCCGTAAGTGGTGAAGTCATTGCTGTAAATCGCGGTGAGAGAAGAAAAGTTCTGAGCATCACAATTGCCCGGGACGAAGTTACAGAGTATGAGAAGTTCAATTTTAATGATCCGGAACAATTATCCAGAGAAGAAATTCAAAGTTTATTGTTGCAGGCAGGATTATGGGCATACATTAAACAACGTCCGTATGACATCATTGCCAATCCAGAAAAGCAACCTAAAGCAATTTTCATTTCTTCTTTTGATTCTGCTCCTTTAGCTCCTAACAACGAGTTCGTTATGCGGGGACAACTTGATGATTTCCAAACAGGAGTCAACATCCTGGGTAAACTGACAGAAGGTAAAGTTCACTTAGGAATCAAGGCCGGAAGCAAAGCTACCGATTTCCGCATGGTACATGGAGTAGAAATTACTGAATATGACGGACCACACCCAATAGGAAATGTAGGGGTACAAATAAACCATGTTGATCCGATAAACAAAGGAGAAACCGTCTGGACAATAGGTGTTCAAGATGTTTTATTTATAGGACGTTTTTTCAACAAAAAGAAAGTAGATCTTTCCCGTTTAATAGCACTGACAGGACCTGAAGCTTATGAAGCTCAATACTACCGTTCTTTGCCTGGAAGCAGTATAGAACCTATAGTTAAAGGTAATGTACATAATGAAATTCCATTACGCTATATCAGTGGTAACGTGTTATCCGGATTGCAAATAGAAGCTAATGGCTATATCGACCCTTATGCAACACAAATTACTGTTTTGGACGAAGGTAGCGAAACTCACGAAATGATAGGTTGGGCAATGCCTCGTTTTGATAAATTCAGTAATACCAATTTGTATTTCAGCAAAATATTGAAAAATTCACTGGTACAAAAAATCTTCGGAAAAGTAACTTATAAATGGGATGCCCGTCTGCTGGGAGGACGTCGTGGTATTATCATGTCAAATGAATATGACCGCGTTCTTCCTATGGACATTCTTCCGGAATATCTTATCAAAGCAATGCTTGCGCAAAACATTGATAAGATGGAAAATCTGGGAGCATATGAAGTAGCTCCGGAAGATTTTGCTCTGTGTGAATTTGTTGATACATCAAAATTACCTCTTCAACAAATAGTCCGCAATGGGTTGGATTATCTGAAAAGTGAGGTTGAATAAATCAGGAATCAAAGCATAATTCATTAACTATTTGCAAATATGGACAAATTAAGAAAATATATAGATAAAATAAAACCAAACTTCGAAGAGGGCGGTAAATTCGGAAAACTTCATTCCGTATTTGACGGATTCGAAACTTTCCTGTTTGTTCCGAACACAACCTCAAAAAAAGGAGCACACATTCATGACGCAACGGATTCAAAACGTACCATGATTGTAGTGGTTCTGGCCCTGGTACCTGCATTATTATTCGGAATGTACAATGTAGGTTATCAGCATTTCGCTGCAATAGGCGAGTCTATGGGCTTCTGGAGAACATTCTTTTACGGATTTTTGGCCGTTCTGCCTATCATACTTGTGACTTACATCGTAGGGTTAGGTATTGAGTTTATCGCAGCACAAATTAAAGGACATGAAATCCAGGAAGGTTACCTTGTTACAGGATTTATTATCCCTTTAATAGTACCCGTTGACACTCCTCTATGGATGATTGCCGTAGCAACAGCATTCGCTGTTATTTTCGCAAAAGAAGTTTTTGGAGGTACGGGAATGAACATATTCAATGTGGCATTAGTTACCCGTGCATTTCTTTTCTTCGCCTACCCTACCGCAATGTCAGGAGACACTGTTTGGGTTAGAACAAAAAGCGTTTTCGGATTCGGAGGCGGCAATGCAATCGACTCTTTTTCCGGAGCTACTCCACTTGGACAAGTAGGTACGGCCACCACTTCACAGGCCGAAATTACCGGTATTCTGGGCGATCCTATTAATTTCTGGGATGGCGTTATCGGGCTAATTCCAGGATCTATTGGTGAAACCTCACTGATTGCTATCCTGTTAGGAGCTATCATACTATTAATTACAAAAGTTGCCAGCTGGAAAGTGATATTATCTGTTTTTGCCGGAGGAGCAATCACCGGAATTATCTTCAATCTATGGGGACCTGATACTGCCGCTGCTCATTTTCCTTGGTACAACCACTTAGTATTCGGCGGATTTGCTTTCGGAGCCGTATTCATGGCTACTGATCCGGTAACATCAGCCCGTACCGAAACAGGTAAATGGATATATGGACTTTTAGTAGGTGCTATGGCTATCATTATCAGAGTACTCAATCCGGGATACGCAGAAGGAATGATGCTTGCTATCTTATTAATGAATGCTTTTGCACCACTTATTGATTATTATGTGGTAGATGCAAATATCAAACGTCGTTTGAAACGTGCCAACCCAGTTACTACAAACAAATAAAATAAAGAAACGATGAATACAGATAAGAACAGTTATACGCTTATATATGCCATTGTTATGGTTATTGTGGTAGCGTTTTTGCTATCCTTCGTTTCGAGTGCGTTGAAAGCAAGACAAACGGCAAACGTGGAACTCGACAAGAAAAAACAAATACTTAACTCTCTGAATGTCGATTGGCTCGGAAAAGACGTGGAAGCCTTATACAACACATATATTGTAGAAGGTCTTGTTATCGACACCAAAGGCACAATATTGGAAAAATCCAAAGATGCCGCATTCGATATCGATATCGTTAAAGAAATGGCCAAACCTTTAGCTGAAAGACAACTTCCCATTTATGTAGCAAGCGTAGATGGTAATAAAAAATACATCTTCAGCTTACGCGGCACCGGATTGTGGGGCGCCTTATGGGGGTACATTGCTTTAGACAGCGACAAGAATACTGTTTACGGTACATACTTCTCACATGCCAGTGAAACTCCGGGCCTTGGAGCCAATATAGCCGATGCGCCTTTTCAACAACAATTCAGGGGAAAACACATTCTTAATGACAGAAATGAATTTGTTTCCATAGCTGTGATGAAATCAGGTGCACGTGCAGAAGGACGTGACCAGGTGGATGGTATCTCCGGAGGTACTATAACCAGTAAAGGAGTTGAAAACATGCTTTATAACAGTCTGGAACAATACGATAAATTCTTTCAACTAACAACGGAAGGAGGAAATGAATAATGGGAAAACTATTTTCAAATAAAACCAAAGAGGTATTCTTAGGACCTCTGAATAAAAACAACCCTGTTACTATCCAGGTGTTGGGTATTTGCTCTGCATTAGCTGTCACAGCTAAACTGGAACCAGCCATCGTGATGGGACTTTCAGTAACCATAATCGTAGCTTTCTCCAACCTCACAATTTCTTTGTTACGTAACACGATTCCAAGCCGTATACGTATTATTGTTCAGTTGGTTGTTGCAGCAGCTTTAGTTACAATTGTAAGTGAGATATTAAAAGCATTTGCTTACGATGTCAGCGTTCAGCTTTCCGTTTATATCGGTCTGATCATTACAAACTGTATTCTTATGGGACGTCTGGAAGCGTTTGCCATGTCTAACGGTCCTTGGGAATCATTTATAGACGGATTAGGTAACGGTATAGGATATGCATGGATACTTATTGCCGTAGGCTTCTTCCGTGAATTATTCGGTTCAGGTACTTTACTGGGATTCAAAGTCATTCCCCAGTCATTCTACGATGCCGGATATTCAAACAACGGATTGATGATCCTTCCTCCTATGGCGCTCGTTTTGGTAGCATGCATCATCTGGATACAACGTGCCAGAAATAAAGAATTACAAGAAAAGTAAACAGAACCAAGAACTAAAGTTCATAACAGAATAAAAATATATGGAAAATATAGCTAGTATATTCGTTAAGTCGATTTTTGTCGACAATATGATTTTTGCTTACTTCTTGGGAATGTGTTCTTATCTGGCAGTTTCTAAGAATGTAAAAACTTCTATGGGATTAGGGGTAGCTGTAGTATTTGTACTTTTCATTACCCTGCCTGTAAACTATTTACTTGAAAATTACGTACTGAAAGAAGGAGCTCTCAGTTGGTTAAGCCCAAGTCTGGCCAATGTAGATTTAAGCTTCTTATCTTTCATTCTTTTTATTGCCGTAATTGCAGCAATCGTTCAGTTGGTAGAAATGTTTGTTGAGAGATTCAGTCCTTCACTGTATAACTCATTAGGTATTTTCTTACCGTTGATTGCAGTAAACTGTGCTATCATGGGAGGTTCTCTTTTCATGCAACAACGAGGCTTTACAAATGTAGGAGAAGCTACTTCTTATGCATTAGGTTCCGGAATAGGATGGTTATTAGCTATCGTAGGACTTGCAGCTATTCGTGAAAAAATGGAATACTCTGATGTACCCAAACCATTGCGCGGATTAGGTATAACATTTATAACTGTTGCCCTGATGGGTATTGCGTTTATGTGTTTCTCCGGATTGAAAATTTAATTTTTCAACCCCATCAAGCCATAATAGCTTTAGTAAGAAATAAAACATATTACAAACAATATAAAAAGAATCCAGTATTCTGACATTTTATCTTCAAAATTTTAGAGCTGGGAATAAATACAATTATGATAGACGTAACTTCAATGATTACCACCATTTGCGTTTTCTTGGTGCTAATCTTGCTTTTAGTAATCATCTTACTTGTTGCCAAACGCTATCTGATCCCTTCTGGAGACGTAAAAATTACCATCAACGGAGAAAAAGAAGTGGTTACCGGATCAGGTAACAGTTTGCTTACCACACTGGCTAACAAGAATATCTTTTTACCTTCTGCATGTGGCGGAGGTGGTACTTGCGCGCAATGCCGTTGCCAGGTATTAGAAGGCGGTGGCGAAGTGTTGCCTACTGAAACCGTACATTTCTCAAGAAAAGAGATAAAAGACCACTGGCGTTTAGGCTGCCAGGTGAAAGTAAAAAATGATCTTTCCATTAAAATGGATGAATCTATTTTAGGTGTAAAAAAATGGGAATGCGAAGTTATTTCAAACAAGAACGTTGCTACCTATATTAAAGAATTCGTAGTAAAACTTCCTGAAGGAGAACATTTAAACTTTGTATCCGGTGGATATATTCAGATTGATATACCTAAGTATGATTTGAAATTCTCTGACTTCGACGTAGATGAACGTTTTCGCGGTGATTGGGACAAATTCAAATTATGGGATTTAACCTGTAAGAATGAAGAAGAAACAATGCGTGCATACTCCATGGCCAACTATCCTGCCGAAGGTGATATCGTTATGCTGAACGTACGTATTGCAACTCCTCCGTTTGATCGCGCTAAAGGTGGATTCATGAACGTAAAACCAGGTATATCTTCATCTTATATTTTCAACCTGAAACCAGGGGACAAAGTGATGGTATCCGGTCCATTTGGTGAGTTCCATCCTATTATCGACTCTAAACGTGAAATGTTATATGTAGGTGGTGGTGCCGGTATGGCTCCGCTACGCTCACACATCCTTCACTTGTTGAAAACATTGAAAATAACAGACCGTAAAATATCTTACTGGTATGGAGCCCGTTCTAAAAATGAAATTTTCTATGAAGAAGATTTCCGTGAACTGGAAAAAGAATTTCCTAATTTCTCTTTCCACATTGCTTTGAGCGAGCCTCTTCCTGAAGATAACTGGACTGGTCCGGTAGGTTTTATCCATAACGTTATTTTAAATGAATATCTAAAAGATCATGATGCTCCTGAAGATATAGAATACTACATGTGTGGTCCTGGCCCAATGGCTGCTGCTGTAGAAAAAATGCTTTATGATTTAGGCGTTCCTCGTGAAATGTTGATGTTCGACGATTTCGGTGGATAAACACAAAATATCTTTTCTATAATCACACAAAAAAGACTTCCAAAAGGAAGTCTTTTTTGTTATCAATAAAATTAACTTTATCTTGCATGCCTAAACCTAAAACAAATCAATTATACTTATAAACACTATTAACTCAATTAAAATCAATTACCATGAAAAAATTATCTATCCTAATGTTTGCAATACTGGTCTCCACTACCCTATTGAATTCATGTGATGATGTAGACGTAACCGAACAGGCCACAGAAGCAGCCAATGATTTCTGTAACTGTTATCAACGGAACACCCTTGAAACATGCGAAAAGAGATTCTTCAAAGAATATGGCGATCAGCCTTCATCCGAATTTATAGACGCATTTAACCTGGTAGCTAAGAAATGTGGCGTAAAGCTAAAAAGGGAATATTACAACAGCAGATCAATGATTAGTGAATTACCCTGAATCCTGATGAACATTTACTCCGCTTAAGCTGTTATTTACAACGTAAAAACACTTTTTTAAACAATTAATTTATGAGTATAATTTTATACATTATCATTTCCAGCATCGCTGTATATTTCACAGCATGGTTACTGCCAGGTATCTCTGTGGACGGTTACGGATCTGCCATTACCGTTGCTATTGTATTAGGAGTTTTAAACGCTATATTAAAACCGGTATTACAATTTTTATCGTTCCCCATCACTGTTGTCACATTAGGATTATTTCTATTAGTTATAAACACAATCATTATCCTGTTAGCCAGTCAGCTGGTAGGCAGTTTTCATGTCCAAAACTTCTGGTGGGCGCTTTTATTCAGTATCATTATGAGCTTTGTAGTAAGTATACTGGAAAGCATCATATAAGCGCCTCCCTATTTATCATACATGAGAATCCGTTTATTCCACCAACAATAAACGGATTTTTTTACGATATTTATCTAATTCTAAAAGAGAAAAATCTGTATAATAGCTGGAACTATTAAACGCATAATATATTTTCAAATAACCAATAGAAAAGTGAATACCAAAAACATTCCTATTTTTTAATTCCCAAATGAATTTACCCTTTATCATGCCAACAAGAAACTTCAAATTCATGCACAAAAAGAAACTTTTTGAGAAAAAAACATTACCTTTGCTTCGTTTTTTAACTAATAACAAAAATAGTTTAATATGAAATTATTAGAAGGAAAAGTAGCTATTGTCACCGGAGCTGCCCGTGGTATCGGAAAAGCAATTGCTATGAAATTAGCCAGTGAAGGCGCAAACATTGCTTTCACAGATTTAAACATTGATGAAAACGCAAAAGCGACAGAAAATGAAATTGCATCGTATGGTGTTAAAGTAAAAGGATATGCCTCTAATGCAGCTAATTTCGAAGATACACATACCGTTGTCAATGAAATAGCTAAAGAATTTGGACGCATCGATATATTGGTAAATAATGCCGGTATTACAAAAGACGGACTGATGATGCGTATGAGTGAAGCACAATGGGATGCTGTTATCAATGTAAACTTAAAATCTGCATTCAATTTTATCCACGCCTGTACTCCTATCATGATAAGACAAAAATCAGGAAGTATTATCAATATGAGTTCTGTTGTGGGAGTTTCCGGTAACGCAGGACAGGCTAACTACTCCGCTTCCAAAGCTGGTATGATCGGGTTAGCAAAATCCATTGCTAAAGAATTGGGATCACGTGGAATCCGTGCTAATGCAATAGCTCCGGGATTCATAGAAACAGAAATGACACATGCCCTTACAGAAGAACAACGTGCAAAATGGAATGACACTATTCCTTTACGCCGTGGCGGTACACCGGAAGAAGTAGCTAAAGTTACCCTATTCCTTGCATCTGATTTATCTTCTTATGTAAGCGGACAGGTTATCAACGTTTGCGGTGGTATGAACACCTGATTTTCTTTCAAATAAAAATAAAAAAGATAAAGCGGAAATTAGTTTCCGCTTTATCTTTTTTATAATGAGATATGATTATGTACCTGAGCCTGTGGAATAACAGAACGCCGAAAACTAATATCCTCCGGAGTCCAAAGGACAACTTCTCCTTTTTTCAACGACAACTGGACATCTATTAGCCGCTGATTACGGCTACCTCTAAACAACAAAGACTCATCACGTAATTCCGCCATATACCGCCCGTCCACCAATACATCGATATAACTCAACATAGGCACTAAACGGGGTGATTTCAATATCGTTTCATACAGATAGCCGGTATAGCACCAGATTGTTTTTTTTGTTTCACTTTTAATCCGGCGAGCCAGTTCAGTAAAAGCTTCCGGTTGTACAAAGGGGTCTCCACCGCTAAAAGTAACGTTAGACAATTCCGCATCTTTTACCCGTTCCAACACTGAATCTATCGATACCCAAACACCTTTAGCAATATCCCACGATTGCGGATTATGACAGCCTGCACATTGGTGTACGCACCCGGCAGCATATACTGTAGTACGAAAGCCGGGGCCATCCACCGTTGTATCCTCAATTATATCTAATATGGAAATATCATTTTTCATGTATCACACGATCATTTAGCTCTGCCAGTTTCGCTTTGTTCCAACGGTCCGTAGTACCAACCAGATAACCTGTAATACGCTGTAAACGGTCTATCTGAACACTTCCACATTTCGGACATTCACACATCTGGGACTGTGCGTTTTCATACCCACAATTCAAACAACGGTTGCGAGTATGGTTTACTGACCCATAACCGATATTATATTTGTCCATCATATCTACAACAGCCATAATAGCTTCCGGATTATGTGTAGCATCTCCGTCTATTTCCACATAGAATATGTGTCCCCCGCGGGTCAGGTCATGGTAAGGAGCTTCCACCTTAGCTTTATGGTGAGCACTACAATGATAATATACAGGAACGTGATTTGAATTCGTATAGTACTCACGGTCCGTTATACCAGGAATTAGCCCGAAATCTTTCTTATCCCTACGGGTAAAACGTCCGGCCAACCCTTCAGCAGGTGTAGCAAGCACACTGTAATTATGCTGATATTTATCAGAATAATCATTCGCTTTATCACGCATATGCTTTACAATATCCAACCCTAACTGCTGGGATTTTTCACTCTCTCCATGATGTTTTCCTGTCAGTGCAACCAGCGCTTCTGCCAACCCTATAAAGCCTATACCAAGGGTTCCCTGGTTTATCACTTTTTCAATGGTATCGCCTGGTTGCAGTTGCTCACAACCTTCCCATAAAACAGACATAAGAAGTGGAAACTGTTTTGCCAAAGCCGTTTTCTGGAACTCAAAACGATTATGCAGTTGCAACGCTGCCAAATCCAGCAAATCATCCAAATGAGAATAAAAAGCCTGAATACGTTCTTTCTCGTTTTCTATTTTCATACACTCAATGGCAATACGTACCAGGTTCAAAGTAGAAAAAGACAGATTTCCACGACCTATGGAAGTCTTCTTACCGAAACGGTTTTCAAAAACCCGGGTACGGCATCCCATTGTAGCTACTTCATAGTTATATCTTTCCGGATCATCAGCCCTCCAGTCCTCATGTTGGTTAAAAGTAGCATCCAAGTTCAGAAAGTTAGGAAAGAAACGGCGAGCGCTCACTTTACAAGCCAACTGATACAAATCATAATTCGGATCTTCCGGCAAATAACTTACACCTCTTTTCTTTTTCCATATCTGAATAGGGAATATGGCTGTAACACCACTACCCACTCCATCATAAGTACTATATAACAGTTCACGGATAATACACCTACCCTCTGCCGAAGTGTCCGTACCATAATTAACGGAGCTGAAAACAACCTGATTTCCGCCTCTGGAATGAATCGTATTCATATTGTGAATAAATGCTTCCATAGACTGGTGTACGCGACTTACAGTACGATTCATTGCATGCTGCACAATACGTTCTTCTCCCTGCAACCCATCCAGTTCTTTTGACAGATAGTCTGTTACCGGCAAATTATACAATGCAGAATAGTCCGCTCCGTTTATTTGCTCCAGAACTTTCAGTTCTTCTATAAAACTGCGTCTCACATAAGGTGCCAGATAAAAATCAAAAGCAGGGATAGCCTGTCCGCCGTGCATTTCATTCTGCGCAGTTTCTAAAGAGATACAACACAGCATACTTGCCGTTTCAATTCTCTTTGCCGGTCTGGACTCCCCATGTCCTGCGGTAAATCCCTCCGTAAGAATTTTATTAATCGGGTGTTGTACACACGTCAAACTCTTTGTCGGATAATAATCCTTATCATGTATATGAAGATAATTGTCACGAACAGCCTCTTTCACATCCGGCAACAACAAATAATCATCCACAAAAGGTTTGGTCGTTTCACTTGCAAACTTCATCATCATTCCGGCCGGAGTATCGGCATTCATGTTTGCATTTTCACGGGTGATGTCGTTTGATTTTGTTTCAATAATTTCCAAAAACATATCCCGTGTTTTTGCTTTACGGGCGATACTCCGCTGGTCACGATAAGCAATAAATTTTTTCGCAACCTCTTTGCGGGGACTTTTCATCAGCTCGAACTCGACCATATCCTGAATCTCCTCCACAGTCATCTGCTCCTGTCCTTTACAAGTTATACGGTCTGTTATACTACGAATCAATGTGGTATCTTCACCTTTTTCCGTGTGTAACATTGCTTTACGGATAGCTGCCATTATTTTTTCTTCATTGAAGCCCACTACCCTACCATCTCGCTTTAAAACTGTCTGTATCATACAAAACGTATTTATATTTATTTATTACGCAAAAAAAATTCTCTTTTAAACTTTAAAAGAGAAAACAATTAGTATAAAAAATCGCAAAAAACGGAGGCACACACTCTAATTCCATGCGGATTTACACTCTTTGCTTTTCTCCCGAAAGCTCTGATTTCAATAAAAAGGCAGGTCTTCTGGCTCGTTCCAATGTAAACCGCCTTCCCGAACATTATCAGTGGCGCTCTGTTTGTTTACATTATTTACACTTAAGCTGAATATCTTAACGCGGAACTTACAGCTACGGGGATAGCTCCCGACTCACACGGGATTCCCTTTTAATCCGGACACCAACCGGAACCTTTTATCGACAACAAAAATAACAAATAAAACAAACAGACAAACAAAAAACTTCATTTTTTTATCAACAACATCAGTAAAGTTTTCCAAAAAAAATCATAACAACTTAAAATTCAAGTATATACAAAAATAAAAATATTAAAAAGTTTTCCAAAATAAAAACAACCGTTTCGTACGACTGTACAAAACGGTTGTTTTTATTTTTATACAAATGATACTCTTACAATGTAACCAGCACAAAAATCTGAGCCAGCAATACCCTCAGGAACATTGTCAAAGGATAAACTGATGCATAAGCGGTAGATTGCGCCTGTACCGGAGCAATAGCATTAGCAAACTCCAATGCCGGAGGGTCGGTCATTGATCCTGCAATAGCTCCACATATTTTCAAATAATTTACTTTCATGAAACATCCGATAATACCTACAAGCATAATCGGAACTAATGTAATTATGACACCATACAATATCCAGTATGCACCTCCATTCAGGATAGTTTCCACAAACTTTCCTCCGGACAATAAGCCCACACATGAAAGGAAAAGAATAATACCCACTTCACGCATAAACATATTGGCACCTGATGTCATATAAAAGCTCAGTTTACCAATACGTCCCTTATAGCCCAATAAAATAGCAACCAGTAAAGGTCCTCCGGCCAACCCTAATTTTGCAGGAGCCGGCAGCCCCGGAATAAAAATAGGAATACTACCCACAAGCACACCAAGGAAAATACCCAGGAACATAGATACGATATTCGGTTTTGCAAGTTCTTTTATAGAGTCTCCCAACTCTTTACGTACCTCATCCAATATCTCTTTTTTACCGACAATTTTCACTGTATCTCCCAATTCCAAAGTCGTGTTCAGTGTAGGAAGAATTTTCAATCCATTCCGGAAGATACGCGTAATGTTAGCCGGATAACGCCGATAGATACCTATCTGCTCTATCGTTTTCCCAATAATGTTTCCATTAGTCACCAGGACATTAATGGCAGCCATAGGTCCTTCTACATCACCACGGTCTACAATTTCAACCTTCCCTACTTTATACTGCAGATTTTCAATAGAACTTCCAACAGAAACTCCATAAATAACGTCACCGGAACAAATCACCTCATCGTCCGTAGCCATTATATATTCTCCGTTTCTATAGATACGGGAAACTGCAAATTCCGAATCCAGAATACGCTTTAAATAAGCTATATTCTTACCAAACACATTGGAATTAGTTACCGTGATTTCAACACTTTCCAATTGCGTTTCACTTCCTCCCAGAGCTTCATTATAATTCTCCACTTCTTTATCCACTTTAATTCTGAAGAATACACGAAGAAGCAACATGGTTACAATGATACCGATAATACCCAATGGATATGCTACTGCGTAAGACATACCTGTTTCTGCTGCAGCAGAAGCCATTTCACCACCTTGTTCGGTAAGCACTTGCTGCGCTGCACCTAAACTCGGAGTGTTTGTCACCGCACCACAAAGGATACCTACTACCACAGCCGGGGATAAATCGGTCAGATGATAAATCAGAAAAGCAACGCCAAAACCGCCTAATACAATTCCGACTGCCATCAGATTTAACGTCAACCCATCTTTCTTAAAAGAAGAAAAGAAACGTGGTCCCATGTCCACACCAATACTGTAAACAAACAGTATCAGTCCAAAATCACGGACAAAATGCAATACATGCTCATCAATTGGGGCGCCAAAGTGAGCAACTAACAGACCTGTAAACAGAACCCCCGCAACTCCTAACTTGATTTTTTTAACCTGTAATTTTCCGAGCAATACTCCCGAGAAAGCTACCAGGCATAAATAAATCACAGTGGAGGCTACACTTGATTCTGTAAAAAGCTTCTCCAAAAAGTTCATAATTTTAATAATGAAAAAGTAATTAGATAAAGTTATTAATTAAGAATAAATAAAATTCATATCATCATATCCCTATAAAAATAGAAATTAAACATCTTTTTTCAACCAAACATATCCTCACTTACAAATAACAGCCTATATAACAACACGTTACATAGGCAAAGACACTATTTCTCCAATAGCGAGCAAAGGTACACACCAACAATGAAACAAAAAAGTTTTTTCGGATTTTTTATCAAAGAATTTTATGATTTTTTCGAGGGAAGCATAAAATGATTTCACTCCGTATTAAGTACGGATACTAAACTCACAACCACAATATTGTTGGTTATAAAAACCATTCTCTGCCAAAAGAATACGACGACGTTCACTAAGCCCCCCCTTTCGCCAGTTTTTCTCCCAAAATTCAACTCCATCATACAACGAAGCAGCCCAATGTCCGGCTTCAGCAATCTGTTCCAAGCTTTTCCAACGGGAAGAAGCCAAGGTAGTAGCAAAAAGCGCATAGCCGTTTTCAGATGCATATTTAGCCGTAGCCTGTAAACGTAGCTTGAAACATTTCAAACAGCGTTTTCCTCTCTCCGGCTCACACTCTAAACCCTCTACCGATTTTAACCACTCTTCATGACTATAATCTGCATCAAACACTTCCAAATCAAACAAACGGGCATACCGCGTTAACTCTGCTTTACGAATATCATATTCTTCTCTCGGATAAATATTAGGATTATAATAAAATAATGCAGGCCGGATATCCTGAGACAACAGCCACTCTATAATAGCTGCCGAACAAGGAGCACAACAACAGTGAAGCAACAATTTATCCATAACACAATTTTCAAAATCAGGTTTCATATAAGGAAGTGTAAAAATACAAAAATTGTCACTCTTACCCGAATGTATCTCACCTTACTTTCAAAGTCTTTTCTGCCTGTTTTTATTGCCAACGCCTGCCGCATATTGCAAAACACATTCATTTTCAGAGTTATGCCTATAAATAATGATATTCATTTTTTCATTTACCTATATCTGGGTATTGTTGTAAGGCATATCTATTACGACTTTTGTACAGCAAAAGACAAGAAAATATTTAAACTAAAAATAAAATCAGATATGAAAAAAATAGCTATTGTTTACGGTTCTACAACCGACAACACAAAAAACATCGCCCAAGAGATTGCCAATAAGTTATCAGGAGAAGACGTCACATTACTGGACGTTTCTAAACTTAAAGCTGGAGACTTAGACAATTACCCGAACCTTATTCTCGGTACTTCTACATGGGGATTAGGCGATCTGCAAGATGACTGGGAAGGTTATGTAAGCAATCTGGAAAATAGTGACCTGACCGGCAAGACCATTGCATTTTTCGGATTGGGAGATTCCGGTTCTTATCCTGACACATTTGTTGACGGAATGGGTATTCTATACGAAACTGTAAAGGACAAAGGAGCCAAACTAATAGGCGAACTTTCTACCGACGGATATAGCTTTGACTGTTCACGTGCAGCAATTGACGGAAAATTCATCGGAGCAGCCTTAGACGAAGATAACGAAAGCAATAAAACCGAAAACAGAATAAACGCCTGGTTGGAAAGTATTAAACCACTGTTCATATAAATACACATTATGCAAGTTTTAGCTCACCATATCTATGAATATAAAAAAGGAGTGCGTCATCTGGTTTTACATACTTTAGATGCCTCCTACAGGAAGGACGCTGAACTAAAATTGCAGCATCAGGGAATAGATTACCTTATACAGGAAGTTACGGATTCTAAGATAAACATTTTTTTCGGAGACAAAGATTGTGTGGACATTGTACGGGAAATCGGGAATAAAAAACTAAACGATTTTACTCCGGAAGAAGATTTTGTTCTGGGAACCATGTTGGGATACGACCGTTTGCAACAATGTAAACGCTACCTTAACAAAAAACAAAAGGAACGTAACTTTTTATTCAACATGATGTTACAAAGAAGAGCGTAATATAAAAAGACTATTTCTTTCGGGAGAGCTCCCTGTTTAGGTTTTGCAAAAAACTGACACAGGGAGTTTTATCTTTTGCTTTCCTTGGCTTCAAACGGATTTGCCAAATTTTCATAAGTATTTAATTCCAACCGAAAAGCGCCTATCAACAAATTAAATCTTATGCTTACAGGAATTTTATTTTCATCATCGCTAAACCAAATGATCATATTCTCCTTTTTCTGAAAAATTTTTCCCGGATCAATAACCGGCGCAAATTTATGACAATCGTACTTCGAAGATCCGAAAGATATCTGTTCCCTACCCTTATAAACCACAAACATGGGAAACGGCTTATCTTCAAACAATACTGTTATTTCAATCACATCATCATATTCCAACTGTTTCCAATCCATATTTCTTAAAAAATAGATTGCAGAAACAACATCAAAGGTTTCTTTTTCAAGCCTTACAACAGTATCTTTATTTTGACTATAGGCGCTTTTATCGTCATGATTATATGACACTTCATCGTAAAAACGATATTTTCCCTCGCTTATATTACGAATAGCCAACTCCGGCAAGCCGCTGTTTTTATCGTAATAACTTTCATATATATCATGTAGCTTATACAACTGGTCAATGAATCCGGTGGTTTTAGCTTCTACTTTGGTATGATACATCAAATCCCCGTTCAAATACTCTTCTAAAGTTATAAAATTCACATATCCTCCTACAATAAAACCATAGCGAATCTTATAGCTAAGCTGTTCTCCGGGAATCACAACCTGCCCGGCAAGTACAGCCATATCATAACAGAAGAACAAACTTAACAGGCTAAGAATAAAAATATATTTTCTTTTTATCATACTTTTATGTGTCTGGAAAAAAGCCGACCGGCGGACAGCTACTCCATTCATTCACAAGAATAAGGAATTTTTATATTTTCATACTCCACAAGGTCAAATTTAAATGAGCCTATGAGCACGTCCATAGAAATCCGGATAGGTATTCCATTCTCGTCATCACTTACCCACATAGCCACTGTAGATTTACCATTGAATAATTTTCCAGGATCACTTAACGGTTGTAATTTAACACAGGATATTTTGCCGTATTCCGAATCAACAAGTTCTTTCCCTTTATAAACGAGTTTTAAAGGGAAAGTCTCCTTTTCCCGGAAATACATTTCATAAGACACCGTATCATTTAACTGATAATTGTTCCAATTAATTGTCCGGACATAAAAAATAGCAGATACAATATCCCTCACATCCTCAGCCAGAAGCATCATACCCTGCTTTTCACTTATCAGATAAAAGTTATCAATATGATATTCCGTTCTATCTGACCAACTTTTATTCCCCTCCTCCAGGCGATAAGCTGAACTTACAGGAAGACACGTCAATGGGTCATACTCCGCCTCAAACTTATAATTGATTTTATACAACTTATCTACCAAATTAGCAGTATTAAAATCTATTACCGTATACAACAAAGAACTGTCATTTTCAGAAACACGTGTTTCAAAATCAGCATAACCTGCAGTCAGAAGCCCATAATGCGCCCTGTATTTTAACTTTTCATCCGGAGAAAAAACAGTTGTTTCCGCCTTAGACACTGGACAAATACATAGAGAAAGTAAAAGAAACAAGATCTTGTTATTCATTTTATCAGGTTATATAAATATATTATATAACAAAAGTAAAATAAAAATGTTATGAAAAAAACATACAATAAAATAGATAACGTAATATACCCCGAACATTAGATACAAAATAAAAAATCCCGCAGAGATGCGAGATTTTTTCGTAAACAAACTTTCAATTTTTCACAGTCAAGGTCAGTAAAACAAATATTCTCCAAAAAATAAGGTACAGATTAAAAAGACAAGTTAAGGTTTGGTCAAAAACATCGGATTAAAAACATGTATTTATATTTCTTTCTTAAACTGTTCTTTATTATAGACACACAGGAAAAGAAAAAGGATGACCGGGATATAAAAAAAATGCAATCTTTTTATAAAAAAGATTGCAATAGATTACATATAAGGCACTTATATAAAGTCAAAAAAAAAAGAGAAATTAAAACTAAAGCAATAAAATACAAGCCTACATACACTTGCTGTTTTATTTCCCAAATAATTTTTTTTGTAAATCCGGACGATTCATCCGTTGAAGATCACGAATTATTGAATTACGGTACTCTTTTTTATACCAGAAGAAAAATTTACGCTGATCCAGCTTTTCTTCTTTTGAACGGGCTGTGTACACCGGCTCCAGAGTATAAGGATGATAGCCGGAATAATAAATTTCCGTAGCTAAAGTCATTGGCGTAGGTGTAAAATCCTGTACCTGTTCCAAATGAAAATTTAATTTTTTTGTTTGTATAGCCAAATCCGCCATATCTTCATTGCGTGATCCTGGATGGCTGGATATGAAATAAGGTATAATCTGCTGATTCAGATTATTTTCACGGTTTATTTTATCAAACTGGCTTTTAAACTGTTCAAAATAACAAAAAGCAGGTTTCCTCATTATATCCAGCACCTTTTTGCTGGTATGTTCCGGAGCCACTTTCAAACGTCCGGAAACGTGATTGGCTATCAACTCCCGGATATACTCCTGCTGACTACGGGTTACCTGCGTATCCTTGCTGTCATGCAACAACATATCATACCGCACACCACTGCCTATAAATGATTTTTTTATTCCGGGCAACCTGTCTACCGAAAGATAAATATCAAGCAAAGGAGAATGATCTATATTCAAATTAGGACAAACTTTAGGAAAGACACAAGACGGTTTTTTACACTTACGACAAACCTCTCCATCTTTGCCTTTCATCCTGTACATATTTGCCGACGGCCCGCCAAGGTCACTCAGATATCCCTTAAAATCAGGCATTGTCGTTATTTGCTTCACTTCATCAAGAATTGATTTCTTTGAGCGGGAAGCTATAAATTTTCCCTGATGGGCAGATATTGTACAAAAAGCACAACCGCCAAAACATCCCCGGTGCAAATTCACCGAAAATTTTATCATTTCATAAGCAGGTATGCTTTTACCTTTATACTTTGGATGCGGTAAACGTGTATAAGGCAATGAAAACGAGAAATCGATTTCTTCCTCCGTCATTGGAGGATAAGGAGGATTTACCACTACCCAGGAAGCCCCTGTTTTCTGCAACAAACGGGCCGCATGGTATTTGTTGGACTCTTCCTCTATATGCCGGAAATTGGACGCATATTTCTTCTTATCTTTTAAGCATACTTCATGAGAAACCAACTCTATATCCTGCCACATATCCATTACAGGAACTTTCCGGGCAATATAGGATGTTTGAGGAACAGACGTCAGCTCGTCAAAAGTTTTTCCTGACTTTAATTGCCGTATTAACTCAACAAGAGGCTTCTCTCCCATCCCATAGATCAACAAATCTGCCTTAGAGTCAATAAGAATACTTGGCATCAGTTTATCAGACCAATAGTCATAATGGGTAAAACGTCTCAACGAAGCCTCTATCCCGCCAATCACCACAGGAACATCCGGATAAAGTTTCTTCAATATATTTGTATATGTAATAGTAGCATAATCCGGTCTCATTTTAGGGCGCCCATCCGGAGAATAAGCATCATCCGAACGTAAACGTTTATTAGCTGTGTAGTGATTGACCATAGAGTCCATATTTCCGGCTGACACGGCGAAAAACAAACGCGGACGTCCTAACTTCCGGAAATCCCGTAAATCATCCTGCCAGTTGGGTTGCGGCACTATAGCTACACGCAGTCCCTGAGATTCCATGATACGCCCCACAACTGCCGGCCCGAAAGACGGATGATCCACATAAGCGTCACCGGAAAAAAGAATAACATCCACCTCGTCCCAACCACGCAAATCAAGTTCCTTTTTAGTGGTAGGAAGGAAATCAGTTAATTTATATTCTACTGTATTTTTCAAAAGAGCCAATTATCAGATTTACTAATACAACATTACAAACTCAAAATACATTTCTACGAAATCCATCTGTCAGCAAATGCTTATCTGCAACGAATCACATTTTTTCCAAAGAAACAATTCTTTTTTTATGCTATAAACCAGCAAAACATCAGCCTTGTTTTTTGGCTGCGATATCAGCCGCTGCTGTAAACAGAATATCT
Source organism: Bacteroidota bacterium (assembly GCA_023391625.1). Classification (GTDB taxonomy): domain Bacteria; phylum Bacteroidota; class Bacteroidia; order Bacteroidales; family Paludibacteraceae; genus QVMH01. Next base: position 575,841 of record JAEWAN010000034.1, read on the forward strand.
GTTGACGAATTCAATGCCGTCTCCATAGAATCCTGAATGACACTGATCGTCAAACCTATTCCTACTACCAGCATCGCAGTATCCGTAGGAATATTAAACAAGCTGCATGCCACGGGAATAAGCAGCAAGGAACCGCTCGGCACTCCCGACGATCCGCAAGCTGCCAAAGAAGAAATAACACTTAACAAGATTGCAGACAATAAATTTATTTCTATACCCAATGTATGAACGGCCGCCAAAGTAAAAATAGTAATAGTAACAGCAGCTCCTTCCATATTAATGGTTGCCCCAAGCGGAATGGTAACAGAATAAGTTTCTTTATCCAGATTCATTTTTTTAGCCAATGATAAATTCACTGGAATGTTAGCGGCAGAACTACGAGTAAAAAAAGCGGTGATTCCACTTTCCCGAAGGCAGGTAAAAACAAGTGGATAAGGATTCTGACGAATTTTATACCAAACTATAAACGGATTTACCACCAACGCAATAAAAAGCATGGTTCCGACCAACACCAAAACGATATGCAGGTATTCTGCCAGGACATCCAATCCTATACGGGCTATCGCCACCGATACCAGGCTCATTATACCCAAAGGGGCAAAACGAATAATAACCCGTATAACGGCAACCAGAGCATCTGCAATATTGGAAATAACTAATTTTGTACTCTCCGATGATTTACGCAAGAAGAAGCCCAACAAACTGGCCCATGCCAGTATTCCCAAAAAATTGGCTTTTATTATAGCATTTAAAGGATTATCTACGATTTGAAACAATATATTCGTAAAGACTTCATACATACCGGAGGGAGGTGCGGCATCGCTCGCAGCCTGCTCATGCAAAGTCAAATAGGAAGGGAATAAAAAACTGGCAGCTACAGCCGTTACAGCCGACAAGAATGTACCAAGTAAATAAAGACCTATAACAGATTTTATATTTGTTTTCCTTCCGCTTTGATGATTCGTTATGGCAGAAATAACCAGAAAAAAGACAAGTATCGGAGCCGCCGACTTCAAAGCGAAAAGGAATAACTCGCCTAAAAAAGAAATTGCCATCGACGCTTCAGGAAGAAACATTCCCAATAATATACCGGCAAGCAGGCCAATTAATATTTGAACTACAAGGTTACCATGTAAAATAAATTTAATCAGTTTCATGCAATCGTTTTGTTCTGCAGACTTTTATATAAATAATATCAACCTCTCTTTTATATTGACAAAAACAACTATTTACCTAACAGTTGCCTTGCCTGCATGACTGCTGCCTCCGTCACCTCCTTACCACTTAACATCTGAGCTATTTCTTTTATCCGTTCCGTATCGTCCAAGAAACGGATATCTGTCCTGGCCTGAGTTCCGGTTTCATCCTTAAATACCTTATAATGAGAAGTTCCCTGAGCTGCTATCTGAGGTAAATGAGTAATTGTAACAACCTGCATCACTTTTCCCATCTCGCTCATTATCTGTCCCATTTTATCGGCGATTTCACCAGACACTCCGGTATCTATTTCATCAAAAACAATGGTAGGCAAACCGGCTTTATGGGCTATCAACGATTTGATAGCAAGCATCACCCGGGCTATTTCCCCTCCGGAAGCTATTGAAACAACCGGCTGAAGAGCCCTGTTTTTATTGGCAGAAAAAAGAAATTGTACCTCATCCTTGCCATTTTCACCGTATTCATCCAACGAATTCAACGCCACCTCAAAGCGGATATTAGGCATGCCTAACTGCGAGAGCTGAACTACCAAATAATCTTCAATCGGTTTACATGCCTGTTTCCTGGTATTTGTCAGTTGCTCCGCCGTTTTATCCAGCAAAGAAGCCATGGCTGCTATTTTCTTCTGTAAACGCTCTATATCTTCATCAAACGATTCTATCTGCTGCAACTGTTCGCCTAATTTATCCCTCACAGCAATCAAAGCATCAACAGAATTAACTTTATATTTCTTAAACAAGCCATACAAATCGCTCAAACGATTTTCCACCCATTCCAGTCTCTCCGGATTATACTCCACACGTTCCTCAAAAGCAGATACTTCATCGGCAATATCTTTAATTTCAATATACACCGATTTTAAGCGTTCAGTCCAGGCAGCACCTAAAGCAATGTAATCTTTAATATGCGAAATAAAAGTCTGCGATTCTTTCAACATGGAAAGCACCGCCTGCTCACCGGATAACAACTGCCCTGCATGGGATAACCCGCTTTTAATCTCCTCCGCATGGCTCAAAGTTTCCTGTTCCTGTTCCAACTCTTCCTGCTCTCTTTCCACAAGTCTGGCTTCAACCAGCTGGTCATATTGAAAACGGATATAATCCTGATCATCCAGCCGTTTTTCCGCATTTTTTTTCAACTGTACCAACTCTGCCTGCAGTTTCCTCCAGTCTGCATACTGTTCTTTATAAAGATTAAAAATCTCCCGGTTACCAGCTATCGTATCGACAACTTCCAATTGATAAATATCATTGGAAAGAAGCAGATTTTCATGCTGCGAATGTATATCAATAAGACGGGAACTCAAATCCCTCAATAAGACTAGGCTTACCGGAGTATCATTAACAAAAGCCCTCGACTTTCCGGCTGCTGTAAGTTCCCTGCGGATAACGCAATGACTTTCATCATAATCAAGGTCATTCTTACCGAAGAAATCCTGTAATTCATAACCTTTTATATTAAAATCAGCTTCAATAACACATTTTTGTTCACCCTCCTTAATAGATCTTATTTCTGCACGTTGTCCCAAAATCAACGATAACGCGCCGATGATAATTGATTTTCCGGCTCCGGTTTCACCTGTAATGACAGAGAAACCAGATCCGAAATTAATTTCCAGATCTGAAATTAAGGCATAATTTGATATATGGAGTGATTGCAACATAAACTAAAGTAGTGCTAAAAGAACAATAGGATAAAAAAATCTTATTATTGCCGTGTATTTATCTGTTCCCAATATTCCATCCGTGTAGGACTTATATCTGAAAGAATTTCTATGACCTTCTTCTTTTCATCGGAAGTTGCTCCCGAAAATATATTGACAAGTTCGTCAGACTTTGCATCCATAAACGCAGTCACAACAACAGCACTCGGACGAGCCCGGTTAGCCTCGCGAACTATCGGCAGGCCTTCTGCAATACGAGCCCGAGCATTAGTCATATTGGTAGTCATTTCATCCAATCCTAAGCGATGATATTCATAGAAATAGTCCCTGTATTTTTTAAAGGCCTCATCCATTAAATTATTCACCATTGCATAACGGTTTTTAGAATTGGCAAGTTCAGCTTTCCAACCCGGATAGTCGCTTGACTGTGCAGACATGACTATTTCTTCCGCCATCTGAAAAACAGGAGTACCTCCAAGACGTGAAAAAGAATCCAAATCATAACCGATAATCAGATAAGCATAATAGCCCAGTACCGCTGTTAAATTAGAGGTAAAAGCACCTTGAATCAATTCTAACTGGTCAAACTCTTTATACTCAAACTCAAACTCCGTATCACGGAAATTCAGCAAAGGAGAGTTATAACTGGAACCGTAAACCGGCCGTCGCGACTGCACCGTCAGCTCACCCGTCATACGGTTTGTGGACTCATCATGAGTTTTTATAATGATACTTAAAGTACATTCTATCCGTTCCTGATTGGTAAATGACATATCCGTCCAACGACGGTTATTCATAAATTCATTGATAGAATTCTGTAATGTATTAAATACGGACTTATTGGAATTAAGCACCTGGTCCGAATTGATCTGTACATTGCAATTCAGCTCCTGAGCTTTTCCCAAAAGTGTAAATGAAAATAGTAGAAATAAAAGAATCCGGGTTTTCATTCGCTAATTATATAAACTTACAACCTTATCCACAATGTCTTGCGCCACCTGTGTTTTTGATTTTAAGTCAAATTGTTTTTTCATTCCTAAGCGATCAATAATCATGATTTTATTGGTATCATACCCGAAGCAGGTGTTTTCATTTTTCAATGAATTCAACACGATAAAATCAAAATTCTTCCTGCTGAGTTTATCCAAGGCATTCTGCTCTTCATCATTTGTTTCCAAGGCAAAACCGGCAAGGAACTGATTGTCCCTTTTTATTTTGCCTAAAGAAGCCGCAATATCTTTCGTCGGTTTCAAATCCAGTGATAAAAATTCTTTTCCTCTCTTTAATTTCACATCAGAATGATCTACCGGGGTAAAGTCTGCCACAGCCGCACATAAAATAGCCCCAGAAACTTCATCAAAACTATTTACTGCTGCATTATACATCTCCTCTGCCGACTCTACATCTACACGCCTAATGTTAGGATGAACCGTCTTTAATTGAACAGGACCTGCAACCAATATTACATCAGCTCCTCTTTTAGCACATTCTTCCGCCAAGGCAAAACCCATTTTACCGGAAGAGTAATTACCTACAAAACGTACAGGATCTATCTTTTCGTATGTAGGCCCTGCGGTTATTAATATTTTTCTTCCGGAAAGATCCTGCGGAGTAAAATAATCATCCAAAAAACGGACTATCGTTTCCGGTTCTTCCATACGTCCCTGACCTTTCAGTCCGCTTGCCAACTCTCCGGAAGCCGGTTCTATAATATAATTACCCACAGCACGCAACTGATTCAGATTACGCTGAGTAGCTTCATGCGCGTACATATCAAGGTCCATAGCCGGAGCTACAAACACAGGGCATTTCGCAGACAAATATGTAGTCAGCAACAAATTATCCGCTATCCCGTTTGCCATTTTCCCGATTGTATTTGCCGTAGCCGGGGCTATCACATAAGCATCGGCCCAAAGTCCTAAACTCACATGACTGTTCCAACTACCATTAGTAGGATCAAAAAAATCCACCAATATCGGATTTTTAGCGAGTGTAGCAAGTGTTAGAGGCGTAATAAACTCTTTGGCTAGTGCCGTCATCACCACTTTAACCTCCGCCCCTTCTTTTACCAGTAAACGAATCAACTGTGCCGATTTATACGCAGCAATACTCCCGGTAACACCTAAAATAATTTTTTTACCCTGTAACATATATAACTATCAATGATATTTTTTACTGTGTATGCTGGATTAAAGAAACATACATAAACCGTTTCAATACACAAAAATACAAAAATGTATGGAAGAATAAACAAAAAGAATACCTATCCTCTAAACGAAGAAGGTATTCTCTATGAATTATTTCCGAATTATTTTCTTATTTAATTTTATCCTTTAGAGGATTACGGTAATATATCTTACCTTCTGCAAATTCCTGTGCAGCAATCAACGTAGGTTTTGGCAATTTTTCATAAAAACGTGATATTTCAATTTGCTCACGGTTTTCAAAAACCTCTTCGATATTATCACTGTATGAAGCGAACTCCTGCAATTTCTTTTCAAGTTCTGATTTCATTTCCACACTGATCTGATTAGCACGCTTTGCGATAATCTCTACAGTTTCGTACACATTTCCTACTTCTGAACTCAATGAACTCATATCACGAGTAACGGTAGAAAGAGGCGCATTAACTTTTTTATAATCCATCATGCTTTTATAAATTATATAATTATTTCCTTAGTCTTTAATTTTCAACATATTTACTTGCATCGCGTAATATACGGTCTGCCTGTTTACGGTATTTCCCTTCCGGAAACTCATTTATGTAGCTGTAATACTCGTCTACAGTATCCGTATACCTGTCTGCCTGCTTGTCATGTACACTCAATACTGCCTGCTGATATTTAGCCTGCAACATCAAAAAGGAGAAATCCTCACGATACTGGGTAGCGGGATATTTTTTCAAAGCATTTTCCGCCACGATCACAGCCGAACGGTAATTATTCCCTCCATAAGTACCCAGGTTATAATACAAACGGGCATTCAACAACTCTTTATATGCAAGTTTCTCAGTTAATTCATCCAATAATTTATTGGCTTCCGGAACACGCTCGTTACGAGGATAATAGTCAATAAACTCCTGGAAAGCATCAATTGCCTTATATGTAGAAGTCTGATCCAACCTCGGGTCCGGCGACTCCAGATAAAAAACATATCCGATCATAAAACGGGCATCCTGCACATATTTACCTTTCGGATAGGTACGTACATACAAACGGTAATATTCTCCCGCCATATAATAGTCTTTCTGCCCCATGTATGAACGTGCAATATAATTCAGCAAGTCTTCAGAACGTTCAGAACCTTGAAAATACCGGGTAATTTCATCAAAGAGCGTATTAGCACGCATATAGTCACCCTTTTCAAAATATTCAACCGCTTTCGTATATTTAAGTTCGTAATCATTACTTTTCAGTAATTTCTGATACTCACTACACGAAGCCATTAAAAAGACAGAGGCTATAAGAATACAATATTTTTTCATAAGAAAATTAGGGTGCAAAAATAATGATTAAATCAGTAATAAAAAAATTAATTTCAGGTAAAGCCTCTTATTTTCAAGTTATAAAACAATAATCTGGTACAGAAGCCTATAAACAAAGCCCGAAATAACATAAAAATTAAATGGAGACAATAAAAATTAGAATAATTTAATCTAAGATAGGTTTATTTTGACTAACCTGAAAAGCATACCTTATAAACTCAAACAAGACAAAAGCCTGTTCATATCCTGAAAATCAGAAATCACATCATCCGGTTGGTATTCCTTCAGAACATCGGCGGGCAAAGTGGTGGCTACTCCCACTACATGCATCCGAGCAGCTATTCCGGCCTGAACTCCGGCTCTTGAATCTTCAAAGACAAGACATTCGGAAGGGCTAACCTGCAAATCGGAAGCAGCAAGCAAATAACACGATGGATCCGGCTTTCCTCTATCTATCCTTCCGGACATTACTTCCGAATCAAAAACATCTGTTAAATTCAGTTTTTCCATAGCAACCTGCATCTTTTCTTCGTCAGAACTCGTTACCAACGCTATCTTATAATCGGATTTCCTCAAGTATTGAATAAAATCAATTACCCCCGGAACCAAAGGATAATTCATTTGGAGTTCAAATTCGTAAGTCAACCGGACTATATCCTTTTTTAATGATTCCGACAACTGTGGAAACTGCTTGTCCAAAGCTTCCGGCAATCGGGTACCTTTCAGCCTCGCAGCAAAATCCGGTATATTAAAATGTAATTTTTCACCCAACTGCTCAAAGAAACAATCATACTGTGATTCTGTATTTGCAATGACACCATCAAAATCAAACAAAACAGCTTTAATCATACTGTCCAGATTTTACTTGACCAAATAACGTTCAAAACCCGGTGTATAAACCACCTGATTTTCGCCGTTTTCATCCGCATAAATAAGGTAGCAGTCCATACCCGGCACGGACTCACAAACAGACAGGGCATCATCCTTACCCAACACCATGAAAGCCGTAGCATACGCATCGGCCTGCATACAGGTAGGCGCAATTACTGTAGCACTCAATAAACTATGGTTTACCGGATAGCCGGTGCGGGGATCAATAGTATGGGAATACTTTTTATTGCCCATATAGTAGAACTGGCGATAATTTCCGGAAGTGGCCAACCCTACATCTGTGATAGATACAATAGCCTGCAATTTACGCTGCGTCACTTCCGGATCATCTATCGGTGTATCTATGCCTATGGTCCAGTTTTTTCCTTTTGGATTTTTTCCTTTACAAGCTATTTCTCCTCCTATTTCAATCATATAATTCTGACAACCGTTCTTTTCCAAAAATTTCCCCATCACATCGGAGGAATAACCTTTAGCAATGGCGCTCGCGTCTAACATGATATCCGGATCATCTTTTAGAATACGATGATTTTCCAATCTGACTTTTTCATACCCAACATAAGGCAAAATATCGGCTACATCCGGAACTTGCGTTCTCTCCCGATCACCGAAACCAAACCCCCAGGCGTTTACCAACGGTGCCACCGTTATATCAAAAGCTCCACCTGTCTTTTCTGAAACTTCCTGAGCCATCGAAAACATTGTTTCAAAATACTCATCAGCAACGACTTCCGGATCATTCTGATTAATCCGGGAAATAACGGAAGCGGGATTAAAGGTAGAAAGAGACAACTCAAATTCTTTCATATGTTTTTCCAGTTCCGCCTGCAGGTCCTTGCCTTTCGGCTGCAAATAAGTTGCCGTATAATAGGTACCATGAATCCTACCCTGATTTTTAATATATTCTTTAGGAGATGGTTTACATGCCACAAAAGCTATAGCCAGACAGGCTACAACAAAGCATATATTTACAATTCGTCTTTTCATAAGTATAAAAGAAAGATAGATGTACACAAATCAATCACGCTTGAAACAAAAGACGTTTTCCCCGTACACTTTCGTCAATCACTCCGTCATCATAAACCTTTTTCCCATTAACAAAGGTTTTCCTCACCGAATGATCAAAAGTAGTACCTTCAAACGGAGACCAACCGCATTTATACAAAATATTTTCCGGAGATACCGTCCAGGGCTTATTCGGATCAACCAACACTAAATCTGCATAATATCCCGGCCGTATATATCCCCTGTCTTTTATACGGAACAATTCAGCCGGAGCGTGGCTCATTTTTTCCACCACTTTAGTCAAAGAAAAAACGCCTTCTTTTGCTAATTGAAGCATAGCTACCAGCGAATGTTGTGCCAAAGGCCCTCCGGAAGCTGCCTGGAATATAGATCCTTGTTTTTCACTCCATAAATGAGGAGCATGATCCGTAGCTACAATATCTATTTTATTGCTATTTACCGCATTTCTCAAGGCTTCCCTGTCCGCAGCCGATTTAATAGCCGGATTCCATTTTATCCGATTGCCATACTGCTTATAATCTACATCGGTAAACCACAAATGATGCACACAAACTTCTGCCGTGATATTTTTATCTTTCAATGGTTTCTCACTGTCAAACAAAGACATTTCACGTTCCGTTGAAATATGCAGAATATGTAACCGGGCATTGTATTTGGAAGCCAACTCCGCAGCCTTGGAAGAAGACCTGTAGCATGCTTCCGCACTCCTGATCAACGGATGATACTCTACCGGGATGTTATCTCCCAAAAGTGATTTATAATGACGGATATTATTCTGAATGGTTACTTCATCCTCGCAGTGAGCAGCAATGAGCAACGGTATTTCCGAAAAGATGGCGCTTAATGTTTTTTCATTATCCACCAACATATTTCCGGTTGAAGAACCCATGAAAAGTTTTACGCCCGGAACGGTAGCTGCATCGACTTTTTTCAGTTCACACAAATTGTCATTGGTTGCCCCCATCAAAAAAGAGTAATTGGCAAATGACTTCTCCGCACCCAACTCATATTTAGCTTCCAGCAATTCTATTGTGGTAGTCTGAGGTTTTGTGTTAGGCATATCCATAAAGGAAGTAATTCCTCCTGCCACCGCAGCTTTACTCTCCGTATAGATATCTCCTTTGTGAGTAAGCCCCGGATCACGAAAATGAACCTGATCGTCAATAACTCCCGGCAAAAGCAACAAACCGGTAGCATCAATCTCCGCAAGTGGTTTCTCCAGAGCATCTGCTTCTGCCCCCCGATACACCTTCTTTATTTTCTCACCTTCAACAAGTACCGAACCAATGAAAGACTGCCCTTCATTCACAATCGTTGCATTCCTGATCAGGAATGCCGTTGAATAATTATCCATAAAATTACAATTGATTTAAATTCACACTGACACCTTACAGGGATGAGGATTTCTTTTTCTGAGGATACTTACGGAACCAACTGCTCAATTTCAGTTGTATAACGCCTAAAAACGCCTCACCGAAAATACCTCCACTCATTTTTGAAGTACCCAGTTCCCTGTTTATAAAGATAATAGGCACTTCTTTCAATGTAAAGCCACACTTATAAGCAGTGAACTTCATTTCTATCTGGAAAGCATAACCTTTGAATTTTATCTTATCCAGTTCAAGGGTCTCCAGCACTTCCCTCCGGTAACATTTAAACCCGGCCGTTGTGTCCGCTATTTTCATTCCGGTAACCAAACGCACATATTTCGAAGCGAAATATGACATCAAAACACGTCCTATCGGCCAGTTCACTACATTTACTCCACTTATATACCTGGAACCTATCGCCACATCAGCTCCCTGAGTATGACAGGCTTCATACAACCGAGGCAAATCATTCGGATTATGAGAAAAATCGGCATCCATCTCAAAAATATATTCATATCCGTGTTCCAATCCCCATTTAAAACCCGTCAGATAAGCTGTACCTAAACCCAGTTTTCCACTTCTCTCCAGCAAGAACAAACGTTCCGGAAATTCCTTCTGCATTTCTTTCACAATAGCAGCCGTCCCGTCCGGAGAACCATCGTCCACAATAAGAATATTAAAAATTACAGATTGTCCTAAAACAGCCCGAATAATATTTTCAATGTTTTCTTTCTCATTATATGTAGGAATAATAACTAGATTCATCTGTATGAAGTGTAAAAGTTAGAGTTTTTATAATTCTGTATATTCAGCACGCCATTAGGAGCTAAAATTCATAAAGTTGTGATGGCGTGAAACGCTCTAAAGTAGTAAGCTGCACGTCCTCACCTACTTTAATGTTCTTAGCATTCAAATAACGTTCTATTGTGGATTGAGCCAATTCCGGCATATTATTCTCTTTGCTTAAATGACAAAGAAAAATATGTTTCAAACGTTCATGATAATAATCCGCCAAACATTTACCGGCCTGGTCATTGCTTAAATGTCCTGTTTCCGATATAATTCTCCGCTTCAAGTGATAAGGATACTTACCCGTCAGCAACAACTGCTCATCATAATTTGCCTCCAGAATCATGTAATCACACTGTTCCAGATGCTCTATCACGTCTTTACTCACATAACCCAAGTCTGTGGCAAAAGTAAATACTTTCCCATCATACTCTACCGTATAACCCACATTATCTGTGGCATCATGTGAAACCGGAAAAGACGTTACTGTAAATTTTCCTACAGTAACAGTTTCCCCTTTTTCAATATATTTCTGACAAGTACTTAACTTCTGGGTAACACAATAACTTCGGTTTATGCCGTTATGAACAAGGCGGGTAGTATATACCGGAACATTAAACCGCTCACCCAAAGTCCCGATTCCTCGAATATGATCTGCATGGTCATGGGTCACAAAAACGCCCCAGATACGATCTAAATCAACTTTGATGTCACGCAGGCACCGACGTATAGTCCGGGCGCTTATCCCTGCATCAATTAATATGCCGTGCGAGTCGTCACCCAAATAATAACAATTACCGCTACTTCCACTCGCAAAACTCTGAAAACGCACTTGACTCATAATGTAACCCGACCTGATTCTTTGTTATAGGAAGACAAAATTAACACTAAATTATGAGAATTAATACAATATTAGTCAGAAATAAAGTTAAGAATTATATATGCTCCTCCCCATATAACAAATGGGAAACAGAAGCTATTCAAAACAATATAAACTGCTCTCACAAGCTGTAGTTAAAACAAACATCCTCTCCAGAAATCAATCCGGCTCATAAATCATCTTCTTTGTCATGCCTCCATCCACTACGATATTTTGTCCGTTGATAAAATCATTGCCGGGTTGAGTCAGAAAAAGGCACAAACGAGCGATATCTTCAGGCTTTCCTACCCTGTTTGAGTAATGCTGAAGATGGTCAATATCTCTCAGATTTTCGTAATCCGTAGTTTGTATCCATCCCGGACTTATGCAATTTACACGTATGTTACACTTTGACAACGATGCAGCCAGAGCGTGCGTTAAAGCCACAATTCCCCCTTTGGAAGCCGCATAAGACTCTGAATCCGGTTCTGACATCACAGCCCGTGTCGAAGCTATATTAACAATAAAGCCCTCTCCGGTCTTGCGCATAATAGCCGCAGCTTCACGCGAGCACAAAAAAGTTCCCCTCAAATTTGTATTAATCACATTATCCCACTCCTCCAAAGACAGTTCATCCATAGGTTTAAAAATACCGAATCCGGCATTATTAATCAGAACATCAATCCGCCCCAATTCGCTACCCACCCAAGACATCAATTTTCCAATATCCGCAACAACGCTAACATCTGTCTGGATAAATTTTGCAAGTCCTCCTGCCTTTAATATAATATTTTCCGTATTTATACCAGCTTCCACATCCCTCTCTGCTATAATAACATATGCTTCTTCTGCTGCATACATACAGGCCACAGACTGACCTATTCCCCTGCCTGCTCCTGTCACAAGCACCACTTTGTCTTTATAAACCATATTTTTGAAAATAAATTAAGTTTACACAAACATACCATTTTATCCTCATTTTCCGATTATAACAAGGAGAGATATCCTTAAAAGAATAATATCAAAATCGGAAAAACTCCCGTCACACGACAAGACATCTCTGTGGATGCAACACCGAAAGGAGTCCAGATTATTATTGGAGATGACGGCATCATCGGAATGAATTTAATAAACCTGCTTGATTGCGTGACGATTAATCTAAAAGATATGTCTTTAAAATTAGAATAAGAGTATTTAAATACCTACATTATCTATAAACAAAAAAAGAAGTCGTTTTCACGACTTCTTTTTTGTATCCTCTTTAGAATCTTTCTTTTTATCATTCTGTTTGGTGTAAAGGAAACGTTTTATCTTTTGAGAAGCTGTTTTCTCAAAAGGTTTATCCATTACATCAATCCGCTTTATCTGGGAATTCCGGTTTAACCTGCTGTTCAACTCTTTCTTATAATTTTGTATCCAGTTATGATAACGATCATCAAACTCCTGCATTTTTTCACGCCCTTTTTCTCGTCTTTCCTCAATAGCTGATTTCAAACTATCCAGATTACTTTCCAGGTCATCCAGATTCAACAATATTTTTGCCACAAGACCTCCATCTTCTTCCACAACCAATGACTCTACCACAAACTGGTCATTGTTTATAATAGATTCAATATCTTCCGGATAGATGTTCTCCCCACTGGCTCCAATAATAGTGGTTTTAGCACGCCCCTTGATATAAAGCCTTTTCTTAGAATCAAACCTTCCTAAATCGCCAGTACGGAACCATCCGTCTTCTGTCAACACTTCTGCCGTAGCTTCCGGATTTTTATAATACCCTTTCATCACATTCGGACCTTTAGCCCATATCTCGCCTACTCCGTTTTTATCCGGTTCATGAATTTTCAGCTCTAATCCGGGCAAAGCAGTACCTGTAGACTGGAGTTTAGTTTTCCCCACAGCAGCCCCTGCCAATAAAGGAGCTGTTTCCGTTAATCCATAACCAATGGCATAAGGGAATTTCGCTTCTTTCAAGAAACGTTCTACCCGGGCATCCAATTTTGCTCCGCCGATACCGAAAAATTTAAGGCGTCCACCAAATTTTTGATACAGCTTCTTCCCCGCGATACGGTGTATGATAGTACGGAAAATAAAATTCTTATATATCATCCGTTTAAAACGCTGCCTGGAAAACTGCTCCAATATCTGTGATTTATAGATTTTCTCCATAATCAGAGGTACGGAGAGCATAATGGTAGGTTTCAATTTAGCCATTGCAGGCATTAAAGCTGCCGCAGTGGGCGGTTTTTCCAAATAATAGATAGAACTACCATACATAATGGGAAATAACAGTCCTAAACTATTTTCATACGTATGTGATAAAGGCAAAAACGACAGGAATACATCATACTCATCAATAGGCTGAAACGTATATGACTGCATAACAACAAACGTAATATTCCGATGAGTAAGAATTACTCCTTTTGAACGGCCTGTTGTACCGGACGTATATATTAACGCCGCAACGTCATCTTCATTTACCTCAATATCATCAATATTAGCATCCTCAAAAACCGTTTCTTTACTACCCTCTATCAACGCCATATTATCCAACTTGATAGTAGCAATCAAATCCGGCAAATCCAGCCCTTCAACTTTAGTAAACAAACGCTCACTAATAAACAGCACTTTTGCCTCCGAATGGGTCAATACATTTTCTACCTCAACACGGGTAAAATCAGGTAAAATAGGAACAATAACAAGTCCTTTGGAAACAACAGCAAAATATGCCACAACCCAGTTAGGCATACTGTGTCCAAACAAAGCTACCTTATCTCCTTTTTTCAAACCCATAGAAAACAATCGTTTGGAAAGAAGTTCAATCTGCTTTCCAAGCTCTGCGTATGTAATAGGTTCACCATTCACAAACGACACAGCAGGCCTGTCGGCATACTCCTTTACAGAACGATCTATTACCGTTTTCAAGGTAAGCGGATTGGGTTCTATTTTTCTTTTAAAAATCATAATTAGAAGTAGTTATTCACATGTTTATTCAACAAAAAAACATTAAAAAATGTTTTATCATCCTGTACAGATTGTGGACAAAGATAAATGAAAAACCCTAATATTATTGCACACTTTCATCTTTTTTATGCAAAAACGCTACACTTCCTTAATTTTCATATAATTTGCAACCAAAGATGCTGCATTTTCCCCATCCATAGCAGAAGAAGTTATACCACCAGCATAACCGGACCCTTCCCCACAAGGGAAAAGCCCTGAAATATCCGGATGTTGCCCTGTTTCCACATCACGCGGTATACGAACAGCCGATGAAGAGCGTGACTCTACAGCCAAAACAACGGCCTCATTCGTCAGATACCCCCTCATTTTCCGGTCAAAGTGAACAAATCCTTCCCTCAGCCGTGTTCCAATATGTTCCGGAAGCCAAAAATGAAGCGGAGAAGATATAACCCCGGGAAGATATGAACAGGCTGGTAAATCGGCAGACAGCCGCCCTTCCACAAAATCACGCAAGCGCTGCGCGGGTGCAACCTCTCCCTGTCCTCCGTTATTACGATAGGCCAGATTTTCGACATGTTGCTGAAAACGTAAACCTGCCAAAGAACCATACTGTTTAAATTCTTCCGGAATATCTTCCGGTCTTATTTCCACAACAATTCCGGAATTGGCATAGGGTGAATTGCGTTGTGAGGCAGACATTCCATTAACCACAATTTCATTATTCCGGCTGCCTGCCGGAACAATATGACCGCCGGGACACATACAAAAGGAATACACTCCCCTGCCATTAACCTGAGTCACCAGATTATACGATGCCGCCGGCAAGAATTCACTCCTTTTTTTAGTATGATACTGAATGCTATCTATCAATTTCTGCGGGTGCTCCACACGTACTCCCATAGCAAACCCTTTCGGTTCTAACATGATATTCTTCTCATAAAGCATCTCATATATATCATGAGCCGAATGTCCGGTAGCAAGAATCAGAGCAGCTGCATAGAATTCTTCACCGGAAGCTGTTCTGCAACCCTTAATACAGTTATTCTCTACAATTAAATCCGTCAGCCTTTGTTCAAAAAGGACTTCTCCTCCAAAACTGCGAATAGCCTGGGTCATATTCTCAATTACCAGAGGCAACTTATCCGACCCTATATGAGGATGAGCTTCATAGAGTATATTTTCCTGAGCTCCATGAAGATAAAATATTTCATATATCCGCTGAACATTCCCTTTCTTCTTAGAACGGGTATATAATTTACCATCAGAAAACGTACCGGCTCCACCTTCCCCAAAACAATAATTGGATTCCGCATTAAACTCTTTATTCCGGTTCAACTGCGCAATGTCAACCTTACGTTTCCTCACATCCTTACCACGTTCCAAAACAATGGGTCTATAACCAGACTCTATCAGTTTCAAAGCTGCAAATAATCCGGCTGGACCTGCACCAATCACCAATACCGGTTCTTTGCTCCGTACATCCTGATACAGCGGCCTATCTACATGAAACTCTTCCGGAATTTCATTCCAGTAAACGTCCAGATTAACCAACACTTTTATTCTCCCTCCCCGGGCATCAATTGATTTTTTTATCAGGCGGGAGCAAGTTATTTCCGACGGTTGTATTTTAAGATAATTTGCCGTTGCCTGTAATAACAATTCTTTTTTAACTGCTTGTTCCGGCGTTAATATTAACTGGATTTGTGAATGCATAAACCTATTTTGTATATATATTTCCAATGACAAAGATACATAATTGTACCGAGAATCCTCCTATATCGCACTATACATACAAATCCTTATTAATTGTGTTTTTTGCCCAAAACTATGCAGATTCAAAATATTTCATCATCTTTGCATATCATACGGTATGGTATTATTTTATAGAATGAACAGGATAAATAAAAACACGTGGCTGGAAAGCGGATTCAAGCTATTGGCACAAGAAGGATTTTCTAAAATAACAATAGAAAATCTATGCAATGATATAGAGAAAACAAAGGGATCTTTTTACCATCATTTCAAAAACATAGACGATTATATCGTTCATTTAATGGAATACTGGCTGAATGTGAACACATTGTCCATCATAGAAACTACGGAAAAAGAAAAAGACGCCTGGAAAAAAGAAGAAACAATCAATTCATTAGTAAGCCGTGCTACACATAAAGCAGAATTATATATCAGAGGATGGAGTTTTGCTAATAAAATAGTAAACAGTTATGTAAAAAAAGCAGACAGCATTCGTCTGAATTACATAACCAAACTCAATGAA
This sequence comes from Bacteroidota bacterium, assembly GCA_023391625.1. Classification (GTDB taxonomy): domain Bacteria; phylum Bacteroidota; class Bacteroidia; order Bacteroidales; family Paludibacteraceae; genus QVMH01. The sequence goes on from JAEWAN010000034.1 coordinate 592,380, forward strand.
CAAAAGGGCTTTGACAACGTAAAAGCTAAAGAAATGGCTATGCTGACATACGCTACGTTAGTAGGAATGCAACAGCTTTTTCCGGAACTGACAACAAAAGATTACGGACACCTGATAGAACTAACGTACCTGAAATAAAAACCTTCTTATGAAAACGAAAAAAAGCAAAATTCCTGAAAAAGCAATATGCAACCAATACGCTCCTATTCACTATAAAGATTGTTATAAATGTGCTGTCTATACCGAAAAAGAAATTAATGCGGATGATCTTCTTGTCGCTTTTTGGACACAAATGCCTGGCTGGATTAATTTATTATTCAAAATACGAAACCTATTGGTAAAAATAGTAGGCCTGAAAACCGATGGAAACAATCCCGACCAACTGGAAGAAGCAATAAGATATGGTAAACCGCATAACATCATTTCACTATCTGATAAAACAGACAATGAAACTATCATTAGCTTGGACGATAAACATCTTATTGCTTATCTGGGTGTTTATATAGAGAAAAACGGGAACAATAAAGACATCTATACCACAACATTAGTACGATTTAAAAAGCCTTTAGGATATATATACTTTTATGCTATTTATCCATTCCATCACCTTATCATCAAACAAATGATAAGTAAAACTATAAAGAACTTTATTTAAAATCCGGATTTTATGCTTAACAGTCTTTCCCACAGCAAAATGCTTCAAACAGCAGGAAAAAACCAGAAACGAGCACTTGAAATTATACAAGAACTCAATATCACGGATATCTGGCAAAAATACGGCTGTAAGGCCAACCTCATCGGCTCATTAGCTACTGGTTTATTAATGAAAAACAGGGACATTGACTTTCACATTTATTCTAAAGAGACATTCTCCATAGACAACAGCTTTAAAGCCATTGCCGAAATTGCACAAAATAAACAGATAAAACGGATCACTTACGACAATTTACTGGATATGGAAGACATGTGCCTGGAATGGCATGCTTACTACGAAGACCAGGACGGCCTGCTATGGCAAATAGATATGATTCATATAAAAAAAGAATCACCATACGCCGGTATGATGGAAAAAGTTGCAGAACGAATATCCACCTTATTAACTCCGGAAATAACAGAAACAATTCTACAAATTAAATATGATACTCCTGATGACGTAAAAATTATGGGTATCGAAGTATACAAAGCCGTTATACAAAATGGTGTAAAAAATTATCGGGAATTTATTGAATGGAGAAAGACACAACCTTCCGAGAAAATTCTAACTTGGATGCCATAATGTGAAGAATTAAAAGACAAAATGAGCTGCTCGTAAGGGCAGCTCATTTTGTCTTTTAATATTATCTAAGTACCTAATAAATATTATTTAGTAACCCTTGTTGATTTTCTAGCAGAAGTACTAACGCCATTATATGCTTCTATCTGATAATCATAATATTCTTCATCATTGAAGTCAACGCTTGAATCGTTAAGACTTGCCATCGTTATTCCCTCAGAAGGAATATAATTATAGGTACGAATTATTGTATATACATCGTCACTTGCTGCTTTTCTATAAATCCGGTAAGATGTTTCTACAGAAGGAGCATTCCATTCCAAAGCGACCGTATAATTTCCTACCTTTTGACCAGTAAACCCTGTTATTTCAGTAACTTTAGGTTCATTTACCGTTATAGTATAATCAGAGGAAATATTAAACTGCTTGCCACCTAAATTATATAAAATAGGCAAAGAAATTAAAATACTACTTCCTTCCCGCCATTCTTTACCTGCAGTGTTTTTGATTGTCAATGTTTTATTATCATCAGACCAGGTAGCAGTAACAAGTATAGTTGTTGAGTTCAGTTGCGCTGTTATATCACCATTACCTACACGTGACACATCAACTGCTTCAGCAAATTTAAATACGATATCCTGATTGGTATCTATCTTGATAGGATAATAAAGAAGTTCTAAATTACCTGATGATGGTTGATAACGCACATCCATTCCCTTAAGTTCTTCTCCAGCCGCTTTTGAAGTTCCAGAAACAGAATTACCGGCATATACTGCGCCATCTATTTCTACATCTTGCAAAGTAATGGTAAACGATGTTTCTGCCGGCAAATTTTCAAACAAATAAGAACCGTCTTCTTTTACCGTAGCCTTAAATCCGTTATCCACAAAATTTCCATCTAACTGCAGAGTAAGTACCGCACCTGCCGCTGGTAAAAACTCACTGGCGTCTTGATTATTAGCAGCATATAAAGCCAAACCTGATACTTTAGCTCCAGCTTGCGGCATTTCAGCATATACAGTAGCATTGTATGCAAAAGCACGATCAGCACCGGCTTCCATATCCAACCTACCGGCAACATAGATACTGGCATAACCGGATTTTTCCAATTTCACCAGATAATCACCCGCTTTTACATCTTTAAATACGACTCCTTGGGCACTTGCCTCACCGTTCTTATCCGCATTCATTAAAGTGGCAGTAACATCCGTCAATAAAGAACCCGTAGAGGCATCTGTTACAACTACCATCAAATTACCTAGCGGAGGAACAGGATCTTCTTTCTTACAACCGAATAATACGATTCCAACAAGCAGAAAAGCTGTTAGCTTAAACAATTTTCTCATAATTTTTTCTTTAAATTAAATTATTAATATTTATTTTTAATTAATAAAACTAAGACAAAAGTACCTATTTTTATTATTCTAAAAAAAAGATTCTTCTTGCAAAATTCTTTTTTTATCCTTTTTTTATAAATTATTACTTATAATTTATTTTCTACAAAAGTTCTCCTTCTGATAGTTACACTCTGTGTTCATGAAAATCAAATAAAAAGCGTACCTTTGCACATAAAATATTTGCACCCACCGGATTTATTTGTGAAAATAAGCCGGATTTATAATCTGGAATGTAAATATCTAACCTTTAGATATAAAAAAACAATGGGAAATATTGTAGCAATCGTAGGAAGACCTAATGTAGGCAAATCAACTTTGTTCAACAGGTTAACCAAAAGCCGTAGGGCAATCGTTAACGAAGAAGCCGGCACAACACGCGACCGCCAGTATGGCAAAAGCGAATGGAACGGCCAAGAATTCTCTGTTATTGATACCGGAGGATGGGTCATTAACTCAACCGATGTTTTTGAAGATGAAATAAAACGCCAGGTCACCTTGGCTATAGAGGAAGCAGACATCATCCTTTTTCTGGTTGATATTCAATCCGGAATCACGGACATGGATATGGAGGTAGCTCAGATATTAAGACGCAGTACCAAACCCGTCATATTGGTAAGTAACAAATCCGACACATTTGATCTGCAATACGATGCCGCTGAATTTTACAAATTCGGATTAGGCGATCCATTTATTATATCGGCATTGAACGGCTTAGGAACCGGTGATTTACTTGATGAACTGGTTTCCAGATTCAATCCGGACAGTAGCAGCAATGAAGATATAGAGCTGGATATTCCGCGATTTGCCGTAGTAGGACGTCCTAACGCAGGAAAATCATCAATTATCAACGCATTCATCGGTGAAGATCGTACAATTGTTACAGACATTGCCGGAACCACCCGTGATTCCATTTATACCCGCTTTAATAAATTCGGTCACGACTTTTATCTGGTTGATACTGCAGGAATACGAAAAAAAGCAAAAGTACACGAAGATCTGGAGTATTACTCGGTGATCCGTTCTATCCGTGCTATTGAAAATGCGGACGTGTGTATCCTCATGCTGGATGCTACGAGAGGTATAGAGAGCCAGGATTTAAACATCGTTTCTTTAATACAAAAGAACAAAAAAGGATTCGTGGTTTGTGTGAACAAATGGGATTTAATTGAAAGCAAAGAAAACGCAGATATAAAAGCTTATGAAAATGCTATCAGAGAAAGACTGGCACCATTCGTAGATTTTCCCATTATTTTTGCTTCGGCCATTACTAAACAGAGAATTCTGAAAGTAGTAGATGTAGCTGCCCAGATTTTTGAAAATAAACAAAGAAAAGTTCCTACAGCTAAACTGAATGAATACCTACTCCCTATAATACAAAATTATCCGCCTCCTGCATTAAAAGGTAAATATATTAAAATAAAATACGTCACTCAATTACCTAATACGCAGATTCCGACTTTCGTATTTTTCGCAAATTTGCCTCAATACGTAAAAGAACCTTACCGCAGGTTTCTGGAAAACAAAATCCGGGCTAAATGGAATTTTACCGGAACTCCAATACAGATATTCATTCGTAATAAATAAAAACATAAGGAGCTGCACTGAAGTGCAGCTCCTTATGTTTTTATTTAATCCATTTATTTTTCTCCCAAAAACATTGTAATAAAAAAACATTTCATTTAACATCGAAAGAAAATATAAAATTTTCCAATCATACCTACATATATTTATCCAAAATAAAAAAGACTGTACTATTTTTAGCACAGTCCTCCTTATACATTTTTCCGTAACGGATAACCTATAACTTACCCTAAAACGATATTTACAATCTTACCCGGAACTACAATAATTTTCTTAATTTCCTTTCCATCCAGGAATTTTGCAGTTTGCTCGTCTGCCAATGCAGCTTTTTCAACCTCCTCCTTACTCATATCTGCCGGCAGTTCTAATGTAAAACGAACCTTTCCGTTGAATGAAATAGGATATTTCTTTGAGGCTTCCACCAAATATGCTTCATTATATACTGGGAATGGAGCATCACAAACCGTCGTTGTATTACCTAATACGTGGTACAATTCTTCTGCAATATGAGGCGCAAAGGATGCCAGCAATATAACCAAAGGTTCCAGAATTTCTTTCTTGCTACACTTCAACGCGTATAACTCATTGACACAAATCATAAAAGCGGCTACAGAAGTATTGAAAGAAAAACCTTCAATATCATACCCTACTTTCTTTATCGTTTTGTGCAGGCTTTTCAGCTCTTCCGGAGTCGCTTTTTCATCCGTTACCAACAACTGATCGTTTTTATAGAACAAACTCCACAAACGTTTCAGGAAGCGGTGTACCCCATCAATACCATTTGTATCCCAAGGTTTGGATTGTTCCAATGGTCCCAAAAACATTTCATACAAACGTAACGTATCAGCACCGTAATTTTCAACGATATCGTCCGGATTCACCACATTAAACATTGACTTGGACATTTTTTCCACAGCCCAGCCACACACATATTTTCCATCTTCCAAAATAAATTCAGCATCTGCAAATTCCGGTCTCCAGGCTTTAAATTTATCCGTATCAAGAATATCATTACTTACTATATTAACATCCACATGCAGAGGAGTAACTTCATACTGTTCTTTCAGCCCCAATGATACAAAAGTATTTGTACCGTTAATACGATATACAAAATTACTCCGTCCCTGAATCATTCCCTGATTAATCAGTTTTTTAAAAGGTTCTTCCTCGCAAACCGTGCCCAAATCATACAGGAATTTATTCCAGAAACGACTGTAAATCAAATGCCCGGTCGCGTGCTCCGTTCCACCGATATACAAATCCACATTCCTCCAGTATTCATCGACCTTTTTATCTACCAATGCATTATTGTTTTGAGGATCCATATAGCGGATATAATAAGCCGAAGAACCGGCAAATCCCGGCATTGTATTCAGTTCCAATGGATAAACAGTAACATAATCTATTTTTGAGTTTTCAACTACTTTACGGTTTGCCTCATCCCAAGCCCAAACGGCAGCATTCCCCAGTGGAGGTTCACCCGTTTCCGTAGGTAAAAACTTAGTCACTTCCGGTAATTCCAAAGGCAAACATTCTTCCGGAATTACATAAGGCATACCGTTCTTATAATAAATAGGGAAAGGTTCGCCCCAGTAACGCTGACGGCTAAAAATAGCATCTCTCAAGCGATAGTTCACTTTTACCCTCCCCAAATTATTTTCTTTAATATATTCTTTGGCTTTCTTGATAGCTTCCGGAACAGTTAAACCACTCAAAAAGCCCGAATTCATCATAATACCTTCCTTGGCATCAAAACTTTCTTCACTCACATCACACCCTTCTATCAAAGGAATAATGGGCAAATCAAAATGTTTCGCAAAAGCATAGTCACGACTATCATGAGCAGGTACAGCCATAATAGCCCCGGTACCATAACCGGCTAATACATAATCACTGATCCAAACAGGAATTTCAGCCCCATTCACCGGATTAATAGCATAAGATCCGGTAAAAACACCGGTTACCCGACGGTCTGTAATTCGTTCACGCTCTGTACGTTTCTTGGTAGCGGTAAGGTATTCGTCTACGTCTTTCTGTTGTTCCGAAGTGGTCAAAGCACAAACATACTCACTTTCCGGTGCCAACACCATAAAAGTAACCCCATATATAGTATCTGCACGAGTGGTAAAAATATCCAGTATCATATCTGAATCTTTCACCTTAAACTTCATTTCTGCCCCTTCTGAACGTCCTATCCAGTTACGTTGTGTTTCTTTCAGCGAATCCGTCCAGTCAATGGTGTCCAAACCATCCAGCAAACGTTGCGCATAAGCAGACACGCGCAAACACCATTGACGCATTTTCCGCTGTTCCACCGGAAAACCGCCACGTTCCGATACCCCATTTATCACCTCATCGTTTGCCAATACCGTACCCAATTCAGCACACCAGTTAACCATCGTATCTGCCAGGTAGGCAATACGGTAATTCATCAATATTTCCTGCTGTTCCTTTTCCGGCTTAGCGTTCCATTGCTCTGCTGTAAAGCTCAATTCCTCTGAACAAGCAACATTCAGCCCTTTAGTTCCCTGTTGTTTAAAATATTCCACCAATTCCTCAATGGGCCTTGCCTGCTGTTCATCATAACAATAATAAGATTGAAACATCTTTATAAATGCCCATTGCGTCCACTTATAAAAAGATGGATCACAAGTCTTAATCTCACGATCCCAATCGAAAGAAAAACCAATCTTATCCAACTGTTCCCGGTAACGGTTAATATTATTTTCCGTAGTAATAGCCGGATGTTGTCCGGTTTGTATAGCATACTGTTCTGCAGGTAAACCATAAGCATCATAACCCATAGGATGCAATACGTTAAAACCCTGCTGACGTTTATAACGGCTATAGATATCAGAAGCAATATAACCGAGCGGATGTCCCACGTGCAAGCCAGCTCCCGATGGATACGGAAACATATCCAAAACATAATACTTTTGCTTATCCGTGTTATTTACAGTCTTATACGTCTGGTTTTTCTTCCAGTACGTTTGCCATTTCCGCTCGATTTCTTTAAAATTATATTCCATAACCGTCTACAAATAAATAAGTTATATTATCTAATAGATATTTTACTTAGAAAGTTTGCAAAGGTAAACAATTTATATTAAACGACATAAAGGCGCTATTGAAAACTTTTTCCCATTTTTTTTATATTTTTTTTTGCAGAATAAAAAAAAGCAGTACATTTGCACTCGCTAAGCCAAGGTGCCATAGCTCAGTTGGTAGAGCAAAGGACTGAAAATCCTTGTGTCCCCGGTTCGATTCCTGGTGGCACCACGAAAAGATCGAAGGAGAACGTTGTAACACATAAGTTACAACGTTTTTTCTTTTTACTAAGCGGTATTACAGGAAAAAGCGTTCTTTTTCTATAAAATCCTTCCCTCTATGCTCTCTATTCTCCAAATATACTTTTTCATCCATTGTTCTTTTATCTAATATGCAATATACCAACAGATAAAACCGGACAAAACTCATATATAACCACAACAACAATTTTATCTTAATAAAAGCTATTCAAGGTATCCTGCCCATACTATCCCACTCTTTATCAACACTAAAAAAAGGATAATTTCATCTAAAGAATAAAAATCTTTTCTAAGGAATAATATCTGCTATGCAAAACAATTAATACCTTTTATCACTGCCATCAATTCACACCCCACCAATAATAAATCCAATTCCGATATTATGCATCAAAAACTAAGAATTTATAAAAATCTTTATTTTAATAGCCTCAACTGTATATAACAATTTATTTTTGCCCGTATCATCGTTTACCTAAAGCTAGCTAGAAATAGTTAGCTTTATTTGATTTTAATAGTATCATATTTCTAAATTAAACTATCTAATAATGAACAAATTTCTTTTCGGCTTAATCAGCCTGTGTCTTTTATGGCAACCAACTTATTCACAAGAAATTCCTTTCGGGAGTAGTATTGAAAATAGCAATATAATTAAAGCCAATGATATTGATATTTACTATGAGACATATGGAAAAGGCGAACCACTGCTCTTATTACATGGCAATAGACAGTCTATAGTACATTATACTTTCCAAATACCGGAATTCTCCAAATACTTTCAGGTTATTGCTATGGATAGCCGGGGACATGGAAAAACAACGGATACAGACACTATCATTACCTACGAGTTAATGGCTCGTGACGTGGCTGCACTGATAGATTCTTTGAATTTGGAAAGCGTTAATATAGTCGGATGGAGCGACGGGGCAAATGTCGGGTTGGAATTAGCCAAAGCACATCCGGAAAAAATAAAAAAAATGGTAATGTTTGCCGGCAATTATAAAATAGATGAACATTCAGTGATTGATGATAAATTATATGAAACTTTAAAAAACAACCTGATAAATGAAGATTCAACAGAATGGAAACTGACCAATCTGTTGTTGAATTATCCGCAACTGACTGAAGTGGATTTGCAAGAAATAACAGTTCCAATATTGGTCATGGCCGGAGAATTCGATTTAATTAAAGACGGACATACCCGAGAAATGCAGGGATATTTACCTAACTCCAAATTATTGATTGCAAAGGGAGCTAATCACATGATGCCTTGGGAAGACTCAGAAACATTTAATGACATTGTGCTTGAATATCTATTAGAAGACAAACCGGTAAAAACTGTGAAAGGAAAAGTAACGGACAGAGAAGACCAAGTCCTGGAATACGTCAATATAGGCATTGAACAAAAAAACTTTGGCACCATGTCATTACGTGATGGTTTATTTGAACTGGGCATACCATACAAATACCGTAATGATACCCTGACTTTTTCATACGTAGGATTTGAGCAGGAAAGGATACCAATTAACCAGATGGACAGTTTTCAAACAATAAGTTTATATGAAAATACAAATGTATTGGACGAAGTTCTGATAACAGCAAAAGAACCCAAAAGGAAGAAAATAGGAATAAAGTCATATAACCATTTCTTAAGCAGTCGAGCTCTACATAGCGAAAAGGCCATATTAATGAAACCCCGTAAGCTGCCCTTAAAAGTAGAAAAACTGAATATCGCCTTTAATTCGGTAGATAATCGGGAAGATTCCGTGTATTTCCGTATTAATTTTTATTCCGTAACAGACAGCATGCCCGGCAATAACATTTTAGAAAAAGATATTATAGTAAAGCACTATATAACACAAGGATGGAATGAATTTGATTTACAACCTTTTAATATTATAATGAAAGAAAACTTCTTTGTAGGTATTGAATGGTTACCTGATTTGGACAAAAAAGACGATAGACATATTATGTATGGGGCAGTAATGATGAGGCCTCAATCCGCATTTGGCCGAGATACAAGATTTGGAGAATGGTGGAAGATGCCAGGATTTGCAATATCTATGAATTTACAGGTTTTATATTATTAACATGAATTTGCTTGTCACAGAAAAACCTGCTCGAAATAGAGAGAATAATTAGTATATCCAGAGCCTCCTCTCTTGGATCTTCTTATAGAACACACTCTGAACAATTATGATTTCTGCAACAAATAAATAAAAGAAATCGAAAAATTCTGAATCATACTTATATAAAATTCCTATTTTTCTCATTTATCCTCTAATAATACCGCACAAGAGAGAGTTACCTGTTTTGTAATTCTCTCTACTAATATATACTTATTCTAAAAAGACTCAGAAAGAGGATAAACCGACAAAACAGATATCCAATTCCACACACATTATAAACAGAATATCATTTAACAACAATCATCAACTCATCTTTATATCCCTAAACAACAGCAAGAGCAATAATAAAGCTAATTATTTTGAAATATGTTTACATAAAACCACCCTGTATTAGTATGTACATAGAGAAATTACCCTATAAGCAGCAGTAATTTATCCATATTCTTTTTTTAATAAATCAAGGGTTCTGTTGGTTGTAAGATAGTTTGTATCTTTGGCTGCGAAATAGAATTACCTTAAGAGAACAGTAAATGTTACAAAAATTATTTGGATTCAAACCTGCTACCATGCAGGTGAAAACAGAAATTTTGGCAGGTATTACCACTTTCCTGACCATGTCCTATATTTTAGCTGTAAATCCTAATATCCTTGGTGTAACCGGAATGGACAAAGGAGCTATATTCACAGCCACAACGATAGCTTCCCTACTCGCTACACTCCTCATGTCTCTATTGGCAAAATTACCTTTTGCGTTAGCGCCGGCAATGGGCCCTAATGCATTCTTTGCATTTACCGTGTGCCTGGGAATGGGCAATAGTTGGGAGTTTGCATTAACAGCAGTTCTGCTTGAAGGTATTTTATTTATCTTATTAACCGTTTCCAACCTCAGAGAAGCAATATTAAATGCGATTCCTGACTCTTTAAAACATGCTATCGGAGCCGGAATAGGATTATTCATTGCTTTTATCGGCCTACAAAATGCCGGCATTATTGTAAAAAACGAAACCACTTTAGTTACTTTAGGAGACATCACATCAGGAACACCGTTATTAGCACTTATAGGACTCATTATTACGTCAATACTGTTGGTAAAAAAAACAATGGGCGCCATGCTATGGGGCATTCTTATTACTATGCTGATTGGAATACCAATGGGAATCACCGAATTCAACGGCATTATCAGCCAACCTCCGTCATTAGCCCCCATATTCATGAAATTTGATTTTTCAAATGTTTTTACATCACAAATGTTTTTTACGGTATTTACCCTCCTATTTGTAGATATTTTTGACACATTAGGTACATTGGTAGGAGTAACCAATAAAGCAGGAATGATGGAAAATGGGAAAGTACCCCATGCCAAGCAAGCCTTTATGGCCGATGCATTAGGCACAACATTAGGAGCTATGCTTGGTGTAAGCACTGTCGGGACTTATGTGGAAAGCGCTGCCGGCATAGCACAAGGAGGACGTTCCGGACTAACTTCATTCGTTACTGCCCTTTGCTTTGGCGTGGCATTACTCTTTGCCCCGCTATTCTTATCCATCCCCAGCGCAGCCATTGCCCCCGTACTGATATTAGTAGGCTTATTTATGATGTCTACAGCCAAAGACATTGCTTTTGATGATTTTGCAGAATCTATCCCTGCCTTTATCTGCATTATCATAATGCCACTAACGTACAGCATAGCTGACGGGATAAAACTGGGACTTATCTGTTATGTAATTATTAATTTACTGTGTGGTAAACATCAAAAAATTACCATTCTCATGTACATTTTATCAGTAATTCTTATCCTGAGCTATTTATTCTGATTATTTATTTAAAATGGGAAAGTTGATTTGAACAGTTTCAAATCAGAGAGATAATTTCACTCCGTTCATACAAATAATACAAACCTAACTTGCAGACAGTTAAGCAAAAAAAAAAAAAATGCTTATTCCTCCGATAAGCTAAAATCATTGTTAGCAAACAACTCTGCCAAACCGGATATTTGTTTCAAACGTAAAATTTCATCTTTATCCATCCCTATATTATGCTGTATCCAAGTATCCGACATACCACATTTAGATAATTCAGAAACAATATGACTCATCAATTCAATATTATGAGTTCCACGGGCACGATTGTGACGGATTGTTGAAGCCATCCTGTTAGACAGATCTTTCTCAATAACAGTAACCGGCAACAACCCGCCCTCCCGTTCATAAATTCGTTTGGAAGTTTTCATTACCATATACCGGTGATAACCATCTACTAACTCATATATATCTTCATCCGGTATATAATAACATACACACGGCGAAGTAAACCCATCTTCCCATATTGATATTTCCAAAAGCTTCATTTCCGGAGGAGCTACTACATTAGGATTATAACTATTAGCTACAACTTTCTCTACCGGCACCGGTTTTACCCGATATATAGGACTAACATACTCAGCCATAAATTTTTGATTTATATAAATTTAAGACATTATCTCTCTGCTTTCTTTCTTGAAGATTCAATGAAAATCCCATATACTTACAATAATGGTCATTTTTCAATATACAGATACAAACTCGTTTATAAGTGGGCAGTTCTCTGAATTCCGGAATATTAATATCATCAAGATACTCCATGCGAACGGGTTTCTTTGTTGTTTTATAGTTTGTATTTTCTTCAACCTGAATAGGTATTTGGGCCCGTTTTAATTTTCTTATCGTCTCATCAGAAAGGCATCCTCCCCTTTCACGCCAAAATCTTATGCTTACGGATAGTTTTTGCTGATACCCTTCCCTTATTTTATCCGGCAACGTACTCAATAAAAACTCCATGTATGATTTCCAGGTCATTCCTTCCGGCAGTTTTACCGATTGCCAACCCAAAGCCGAAGTTCCCCCGTATAATCCGGCAAAACCTACTCCGTTGACCCGCCCTATCATTTTACCCCACATATCCGGATCTATTGCCCTGTATAATTTCAGGCTGGACAAAGCCTGAGAAATAAAAGGACTGGCTACCCTCTGCTTTTCCAAAGAAACTCCCGCTTGATAAAACAAATCATATAAATGATTATAATCCCAGTGAAATTTTCCGTTTGCAGTCCATACATCTGTTGTTCTCCAATCATATATAGGATAGGCATTATAAATATTAGGAGCCAAACGGCGAATCCACTTCAATCCCCTAAAAGTCTGCTGTTTCTTTTCTGCATAAATAGCTCTCCATCTATTAAAACTTTCCTGTGTCCTTATACCAATCAAACAGCAGGTTCTTCCCGCCGCTTTCCGTTCATGCAGCCACTCTGCAAATTTCAGCTGAAACTGATAATCCCATATTTCCTCGTCATAAAAAGGGAAATCTGCCTTTCTCCACGAGTTCTCCGGCATTTTATTAACCCAGATATCCTGCAATTTATCATCCCAGGGACGCCAGTAACTTTGATACATAGACGTACAAGTAGGTACTTTAAACGGTACGCACACCCGGTACACATCAAGAATATCCGGATTAGAAGCCAATGTCCGGTCTATATACAAAGAAGTTTCCTTATACTGTACCTCATAATCCATATGAAATACACCTATTTTCCGGTTTAGCTGATGCCTGCGGATATACTCAATACATAAATTCAATAGCACCCCGCTATCCTTTCCACCAGAAAAAGAAACATATACATTATCAAAATCAGCAAACACCCTTCCTATTCGGGCTAAAGCTGCCTCATATACATTATTTTTTTTTTTCATCTTCACGTTTGTACTCCATTTTTAGATACAGTTTCCACTCCTGAACGATACTAAAATGGTTTTCAACAAAGACCTCTTTATGACGGGTATGGGTAACAGAACGAATAACAGAAATATCTGTAAAATAGGCTTGAACCTCGTTAATTAACGCAGATAACGTATCATTATCATCTCCCTTTATATAATAATTATTAATTATAGCCCCGCTATCCCTTATTTCAACTGGCATAAAACCAATAACAGCCCCCAAATCAAGAGCAACAAACCACACATGGTGGCTGGACGTTTTGAATGGGTAATTATTATTCTGCCTCAATACTCCTCTATTCATAACCAGCGGAGCAACCAACTCATATAACCGGGAGGCCGTACCAGAGAGTATTTCAATGTCCATACATAAAGAAACTAAAATTCAAGATATTTTTAACACACAAAAATACAAAAAACAGGTATTTTAAACACCACACACAGATACTTTAACAAACAATAAAAAACAAATATTTATAAATATTCACTTTTTAAACAGCAGCAAACTCCATAATAATCTGCATTTCATCAAAAACAAATCATAAATAACAAGTAAATATTTAATCCTGGTATGCATAATATCATTATGACGACAAGCACCTGATCCGGTATGCCATAATATACTGAATAGAGACAAGCGGATAGTTGTAAAGCTCTGAAAAAGCGACTACATCCGAGAGTAAGGGAAAAACATACCCAGGCCGAGCCAAATCTTGAGGTACAGCTTCCGAGGCAATAATAGCCCAGATTGTTGTAACCCTGTCGGCAACAGAAACTCCTGTTGTTACTCCTACTACAACTTCAACAGACACCGTAAAATTTGTTCCATATCACACTATATCCGGAACGAATAATACAGCCAATCCTCCAAAAGAATATACTAAGTCTTTTAAAAACAAGCATTAAATATTAATTTCACGTCAATCAAAGCGCCGTATAAGCTCCGGTATTTTGTTTTTACGCCTATTTTCTGATTATCCCCTTCCATTCTTTTTTTATTTTATAAATACTTCTTACCTTTGTCCCGATTTTGGTGACGAAAATTTACAAATACAAATTTTCGTTGAAAAGGGAATCAGGTGAAAATCCTGAGCAGACCCGCTACTGTAAGCTCCTTACAAAAAAGCAATTATATAAGATTGCTTCTGTAAAAAACGTATTGAACAACACTCATACCACTGGGAAACCGGGAAGGTGTTCAACACGGGAGCAAGCCAGGAGACCTGCCAAAATAAGATAGTTCAAAGCTTTCGAGGAATAAAGCTTGAGACAGACAAGGCAGGCGCACCTATCAAAAAATCATCCTGCAAGGTTTATCCCAACATTATTTTGACACATAACCAGGCAAAATTATCTTCACATAATTCAGTCTGTACAGGTGCCTATTCCGGAATGAAAGCTGTTTTCACTAAAAACGGCCTAAATGAGATTCAAACAGGTTATCTGCTTTTGCTTGCTTTTACTTTGTAATTATCCCCTAATATTTTCACAAAGTAAATTTGACAGCATACAACCTCTACAAGAAGTAGAAGTTGTAGCATACCGCGACCGTTATAAAGAAGTCATTCCCTCCCAAACACTTTCCGGTGTTGAACTGGAATCTCTGAACAGTTTTTCCGTAGCAGACGCCATACGTTATTTCTCCGGAGTACAAATTAAAGATTATGGCGGAGTGGGTGGACTAAAAACTGTCGATATCCGGAGTATGGGTACTAACCATATGGGAGTATTCTATGACGGCATACAATTAGGCAACGCACAAAACGGACAAATAGACCTTGGAAAGTTCTCTCTCGACAACATTGAAGAAATTTCTTTATATAACGGCCAGAAAAGCGAAATTTTCCAATCCGCCAAAGATTTTGGATCTGCAGGAACCATCTATCTGCGTACTCAGTGTCCCCATTTTAAAGATGGGAAAAAGACTAACATCAAAACCGTTTTTCGTACAGGTTCCTTCGGATTATTAAATCCGTCCATACTTTGGGAACAAAAAATCACAGACAACATAAGTTCCTCACTTAATGCAGAATACGTTTTTGCAACCGGGAAATATAAGTTCCGCTACCGGAAAGTTTACCCGGACGGGACTGTAGCCTGGGACACAACTGCCGTCCGCCAAAACGGGGACATACATGCCCTACGTCTGGAAGGAGGCTTCAACGGTTACATCAGAAATGGGAAATGGAACATTAAAGGGTATTACTACGATTCTGAACGAGGCATACCGGGTGCAATTGTAAATAATATATGGAAACGTTCGCAACGTCAATGGGACAAAAACTTTTTTACACAAGGCAGTTTTCAAAAACAAATTACCAAAAAGTACGAACTGATGGTTAATGCAAAATATGCACACGATTACATGCGCTATCTTAATCCGGATACCACCCTAATGTACATAGACAATACATTTCTGCAACAAGAAATATATGTTTCTATGGCAAACAAATACCAGATATTACCGCAATGGGATGTTGCATTATCCACAGATTACCAATGGAATATATTAGACGCCGATTTACAGGATTTCGTATATCCCAAACGAAGTACACTTCTGGCTGCACTGGCTACAGCTTTCGAATGGAAACACCTAAAAGCACAAGCAAGCTTATTAGGAACATTCGTTTTTGAAAACGTAACCCGCATTCAACACGGTAATAGCGAACTACTGCCTGATGCACAAACAGGGAAACCTGACAATAAACATGAATTCACCCCTGCGGCATTTTTATCATACCGTCCTTTTATGCAACATGATTTTAACATACGGGCATTTTACAAAAGAATTTTCCGTATGCCCACATTTAATGACCTGTATTATACAGATGTTGGAAATATATCCTTACGACCAGAATATACAACACAATATAATCTGGGGATTCAATACAGTAAAAACTTTAAACGTACCATTTTTCAGCAACTTACATTCAGAACCGATGCTTATTACAATGAAGTAACTGATAAAATAATAGCAGTGCCTAAGGGAAACGGGCAGTACCGGTGGATGATGATGAACATCGGTTATGTGGAAATACGGGGTATCGATGTTTCTGCACAAGTAGTATGTAAACTTCCGTATGACATCCATATCCAAACCAGCCTAAACTATACTTATCAGAAAGCTCAGGACTTTTCTAACCCGGAAGATAACGACCCGGAAGCCGGAACATACGGAGGACAAATAGCTTACATCCCCTGGCACAGTGGGTCTGCCATAGCTAGAATAACATACAAAACCTGGGATTTAAATTACAGTTTCATTTACGTCGGAGAACGTTATCACAACTCGTCCAACATTCCTGCTAATTATGAACAACCTTGGTACACCCATGACCTTACGTTAGGGAAAGAATTTAACCTGAAAAAAATAAAATTTAAAGTATCTGCAGAAGTCAACAATCTGTTCGACCAGCAGTATGATGTTGTTCTGAATTACCCAATGCCAGGCAGAAACTATAAATTAATACTGAAAATGGAACTGTAAAAACAAGGTATAAAAACCCAGTAAAACACATTCAGAAATATGAAAAGAAAAAATATAAGCACATTCATAACTATAGCCAACATCATTCTCTTCTCTGCCATTCTTACTTCCTGCAGGGACGAAGTATCCATTTTTACTCCCGAGGAAGTACAGGTATCCATTCCCGAATATACTTCTATTGATGGTTTCTACCTGCTGAATGAAGGAAATATGGGAAGCAATAAATCCACTTTAGATTATTATGATTATAAAACCGGGACTTATCACCGTAATATCTTCGGATTTGCCAACCCCACAGTGCCCAAAGAATTGGGAGATGTAGGCAATGACATAAAGATATACGGGGACAAGCTTTATGCCGTCATCAACTGCTCCAACAAGGTAGAAGTGATGGAAGCCTCCACAGCCAAACGAATAGGCCAGATAGATATTCCCAATTGCCGCTACATCCGCTTCAACAAAGGCTATGCCTACGTCACCTCTTATGCAGGGCCAGTGGAGCTAAATCCGAATTATGAACAACTGGGCTATGTTGCAAAAGTAGATACAGCCACATTACAAGTAATTGACCATTGTCTCGTAGGCTTTCAGCCAGACGAATTGGAAATCGTAAACAATAAAATATACGTAGCCAATTCCGGAGGTTATATGTTTCCCAACTACGAAAACACAGTCTCTGTTATTGATATCAATTCATTTACAGAAACCAAACGAATAAAAGTCGCCATCAATTTACACCGGTTGCGCGCTGACCATTACGGAAATCTATGGGTTAGTTCACGAGGCGATTACTACACTGTCCCTTCACGCTTGTACTGGATAGACACACAAAAAGATGAGTTAGTTGACTCACTGGACATAGCCGTATCAAATTTTCATCTTGACGGAGACTCGCTTTACATATACAGCACAGAGTGGAGCTATATTACGATGGACAATGAAATTACCTACGGAATTGTTGATGTTAAGGCCAAACAAGTAGTGACCAAAAATTTCATAACAGACGGAACAGACGAACTAATCAAGATTCCATACGGAATTATGGTAAATCCCATCACTAAAGACATTTATGTAACAGATGCCAAGAATTACGTTTCGCCCGGTACCCTGTATTGTTTCGATAAAGACGGCAAACAGAAATGGAATGTCCGTACCGGCGACATTCCTGCCCATTTCGTGTTTTTAGGAGAAAATAAAAATGAAAATTAAAACTATGAATATAAAAAAATTACTATCAGTATTAGGGACAAGTTTCTTCATTTCCGCTTGTTTTTCCCAATCTCCCTACATCCATAAAGTATATGAATACATGCCCGCTCCGGGACAATTCATTAATGAGTTGCCGGAATATGAGGAAGGGGATACCAAAAATGACATGAGGTTAAAAGCTGAAGAGTGTATAGCAGACAATGAGCAAATTTTGGTATCATTAGGAGGATACGGCGGTTACATTATTTTCGGATTTGACCATATGGTAGAAAACGTACCTGGAAAATCTGATTTTAAAATATTAGGAAATGCTTTTTATGCTAATGCAAATCCTAATCCGGATGCCTCAAAAGAAGGCGGTAGCTGCGAACCTGGCATTGTGATGGTATCTTATGATGCCAACGGTAACGGTAAACCGGATGATGAGTGGTACGAACTGGCCGGAAGCGAATACAATAAACCGGAAACCACACATAATTATCAGATTACATATTATAAACCGGATGAGAACAAGGTTCCCACTCCAAACCTCGATTACAAATACCTGAATGATACTACCTACATCAAATGGGTTACCAACCAGGGAGAAAAAGGTTATTTATACCGTAATACATTTCATAATCAATCTTATTACCCGCTATGGATTGAAGAGGAAGAACTTACTTTTGAAGGAACAAAACTGGCCAATAATTACATTGATGAAAGTGGAAACGGTTCTTATTATGTACAATACGCCTATGCATGGGGTTATGTAGATAATCATCCGAATAACGACGAGCGTTCTAACTTCAATATAGAATGGGCTGTAAATAAAAACGGAGAACCCGTGGAACTTCCGGGCATCCATTTTGTGAAAGTATATACCGGTGTAAATCAATACTGTGGCTGGTTAGGTGAAACTTCAACCGAAATTATGGGTGCACAGGATTTACATCTGTTACCTGAAGAGGGAGCAAGTATTTCCGACTATTCCTTTTCACCTACTGTCTCTTTAGTAAAAAATCCGGTGGCAGAACAACTTATTCTCTCATCTCAACAAGAGCAAAGTGTACTTCTATACCATATATCCGGTACAAAAATAGACGAAATCAACCTACGTAGCGGCATGAACTACATTCCTTGCGGCCACCTGTCTGAGGGTATATACATCATTCAAGGAAAACATGTTCAACTTAAGTTTATCAAATTATAAAACAGATTATTATGAAAAGATATTCGTTTTTAATTTTATTTACAACCATCACAACCCTACTCTCTGCAGAGATTATAACCCTCGATTTGCAGCACCCTACTTCACCGGCTGTTCTCGAATTAAATGAACAAGGATACTGGAAAGAAACCTATAATTCATCAACGGAATTTCGCAATATTGAATTCAATCTATTCCGCTTTTCCCACACACCTACCGGTTTCGGAGGCAACGACGTGGGAGGAGGTATGTCTTACTGGGATGGCTTTACCTATTGTACCAATGGAGACAACACCGACTATGGAAAAACCGGCGATTCCGAAGGATGGATAAACAACCAATGGGGATGTATGGCAGGCGGAGGTATTAAAACCGATGAAAACGGAAAGATATTAACCAATGAACAAGGTAAGGTATTAACTGAAAAAGGAATTCCTTATCTGGTGGCATACTGGGGATATTGGGTAGAAGAGAATGAAAACGGAGCACCCTGTCTTCAGGTAAACTTCACAGACAATCACATGTACGAAGCACAGGGAATGTATGTTTGCAACCATCCCTGGCCTTATTATGGCAATGAACATGGAGATGGTTTTGCCAGTCCTTTTGATGAAGAAGGAGATTTTTTTAAATTAATTATCCATGGATTTAACGAACAAAAAGAAGATATAGGCATTACGGTGGAATATACGCTTGCCGAATTTAAAGACGGGGAGCTCCATCAAAGTCCGGACTGGCAATGGATTGATTTATCTGAACTGGGAGAAGTAAGCGGACTATATTTCACGATGGAATCAAGCGACATACATAACATAGAAGAATTAGGACCTAACACTGCCGTTTATTTCTGTATGGATAAACTAACTGTAAAATCCATGCAGCAAAATTCTAAACCTTCACGACCCAACGGATTAAAAGTCATACCATCTGAAACTAACATACAATTCACATGGAACGCTTCAACCGTTTCAACCGCTTCAACCGGAATTAAAGGATACAACCTTTCTCTGAATGGAGGAGAAGCCATATTCACGGAACAAACAAATTACACATTTACCGGACTTAGTCCTTACACTGAATATAAAATAGAGATAGAAGCCATCAGTACAGATGAAATAAAATCGTCAAAAGCTTCCATTACCACTCAAACTACAGACGATACACCTCCAAGCATGCCGGAAAATTTGAAGGCCATCGCCACCGACCAAAATATTTCCTTGAGCTGGAATCCTTCTACGGATAATGTAGCCGTAACTGAATACCACATTTATATGAATGGAGAACGCCAGAAAAGAGTCTATGAACTGAATTACACCCTGACCGGATTAGATCCGGCAACATCCTACTTCATTGAAGTAGAAGCCCGCGATAAAGCAGGGAACCGTTCAAAACGGGCTTCCATAACCGTAAATACAGAAACAACCGGGAATGAACTGATACATGCGGATAAAACAACAGATATGTATTATAACGTAAGTAACAATACTGTATATGTTACAACTCAAAAAAACAGTTTGTTTTTAGTATATGATATAAACGGACGTATTCTCCTTTCCCGGGAAATACCAGACGGACAAAATGAAATAAATATAGAACATCTTCCTAAAGGGATATATCTCATTCAAAACGAGAATAATAAAATAATAATAAACAAATAATATTTCCAATTATCAATTTTAAAATTAAAAAGTAATGAAGAAGATTTACTTAAGTTTGGTTCTACTGTGTTTCACAGTGAGCCATCTATTGGCGGTAGACATCACCGTCAAAATGAATGGAGTCAGCAAATCCATGAAATTTGTAGAAAAAAGCAGCGAGCAGGAAATTGCTACCGGCGACCCAGAAGGGAATAGTTACCAGTTCCAGGCCGCTCCAGGAACATATATCCTTTCTGCTTATGATGAAGCAAAAAATCTGAATGGAACAATAGAAATACCTGTAACCGAAGAGGCTGAACAAACATTCAGTATTTCCACCGTAACCGTCTATTCTACAAATGAAGGCTGGATTTTCAACCAGGATTACACCCTTCAATATACCGCAGCAAGTAAAGAAGGTACGATGCGTGTTATCGAATTAGGAGAAACGACCAATACCTCCTCTCCTACAGAAACACGTTCTTCATTTTTGATGCAAGTCGGAGACACTTATGTTGTAAGATTTATTCCATCTGCAGAACATGAAGAAGAAGGATATTTATTTACCCTTGCTTCTGCCACAGTAACAGCATCATCAATGTCTGTAGGCAAATCGTGCTCTATAGGACAAGAATTCACTGTTACTGTTCCTAAGGAAGCCACACTTTTCCTGGGAATGAAAAGAGGATCAACCCATTATGTCCCATTTGAAGAAATAACTCCTAAAAGTTCCCAAACACAGGATAACAAGACTGTATATACCTATATGCTTGCCAATAATACCACTTATAATTATAGAGTAAAACAACCTGGCAAACTAACACGTGCAGGAAAAATAGGCGTACAAAAAGGCGTTTGCGATGCAATAGAAATTACTGCCGAAGAAATGGACTACGAATCACCTTCCTACATCAATCATGACCCGGCAGATAACGGCATGACCAATGTTGCGGATATTTTTCTGAACATCAACAGAAAAGGGTTGCTTCGTTTATCCGATCCTGCCATAAAAAAGGATACTTTCCAAATCGTTAATTTACGTACCTGGCAAATCACGGACGATCAATCCAACAACTATTACATGGAACCGGACTTCCATTACACCGTTTTGGATGAAAATTTTGAACCATCCGATAAGGTCATTAAAATTGATGAGAAAGGAGTAATAAAACCTGTTGGAAAAGGAAAAGCTATTGTACAAGTGACATATGACGCCGTATATTGCTGGCAGTATAACAAAATAGATGGTTTTGGAAACCGTAATGAAAACACAGCATTTATGGGAGGAGCATTATGGAGTGCTATTTGGCCGGAGAACACGGGTACGTTTATTGTGACCGTGGGTGAAGAAGAAGATCCTACCATGAAACCGAATATGGAAGTAGAAACAGAGTTACAAGAACGGCTTGAAGACGGAAACGAATTAGATGCCGAACACGATATTTTCTACTATTTGAAAGATCAACCGGGCTACTATTATACATTTAAACCCGAAGGCGTTTCTAAAGTGGAAGTAGCCAACCCTGATGTTACCACCAATCCTAATATAGCTACATACAACGGTTTTTCCGATACAAATGTAACTAAAAACGAAGACGAGAGTTATACCGTTCTTCTTACCTTCGGACGAAACATTATCCGTTTAACGTCAGCCACAGGAAAAACAACCTATCAGGTAGTTTCTGCCAAACCCGTGGAATATTCCATATCAAACATGTCAAGACCCGGTGATGAGAACTACTATCCGGGCGATAGCATAAAGGTACAGTTTAACGGATTTTTCCATCCAGCCAATAAATTAGCCGGTATTTACAACATGTCCGCTTATTTGTATTATAACGGAGTGCCTAACGGAACTTCTCTTATTTTAGGACCTGGACAATATACTTTTGCCGGAAACCCAGCAGCCCAGGCATTTCCGGTCATCCTACCCAATAGCTGGGACGAAGAAACCCTGTACCTTGAAACCGGAGCTCTTCAAGTCAATGGTTACGGTTCCAAACCAGGAGCACATCGCGGTATCAACTTAGCAGTCGGAAAAAACCCTAACTTCACGGCATCTGTACACGTCAATTTCTGGGGCTCCATTCCTAATGTAGCCATACCTATCACCCAACTTACTGATGGCGTGAAGTTTGAAGGAATACCGGAAGGAATAGACATGCTGGTCATGAATCAACGTGGTGACACTATTCAACCCAATAAAGACGGAATATATTACGGAGGGCCACGAAATTATACATACGAAGCTTTTGCTCACAACAGAAAAGCGACAAACGGTAGTTTCTCCATTACAAAAGGACAAGGAGTAAAAACGATACAAGTTTCAATGGATGAAATAGCAGAATCAGACAATGGCTGGGATGGCAAGTGCATTTCATTACCAGAGCAGGTTACTGCTGAAGAGTCTGCTGTTAGCGGAGGACAATTTGAAGGACTGGAAGGATATTATAAAATTAAAAACGGATATGAATTAGCATGGTTGTCTTATTATGTAAACAAAACAAAAGATAATAGCAAAACAAATGCTGTTCTAACACGAGAAATCAATTTAAATGACCATGAATGGAGTCCTATTGGAAAATCCAGTTCATTCCCTTATTCCGGAATATTTAAAGGGAAAGGAAATGCAATCAACGGTTTATATATCAATTCCACAGAAAATTACCAGGCATTATTCGGTTATGCATCTGATGTAGAAATTTCTGACCTTACAATAAACGGTTCTGTTACCTCCACCGGAAATTATGTAAGTGCATTTATAGGAGACATGGAAGGTTATTCCATCATCAGTAATTGCCATAACCAGGCTGATATCACAGGCAATAAAAACGTCGGAGGTTTAGTGGGTTATACTTACCATTATCCAAGAACGGGAGCACCGGTTGCCTACATAGAAAATTGTTCAAATAACGGAACAATAAAAGGAAATCAATATGTAGGAGGTATCGGAGGACATCTAAAAATTTACGATTATTACGTAAAAGAAAGTGAATTCAAATTATTAATTAATAATGGCGCAATCACCGCTACTGAAGAATATGCCGGAGGAATAGCCGGTTATTTGAGTGGATTAAACCTGAAAGATGTATATAATACAGGAGACATTAACGGACAAAAATCCTTCGGAGGAATAGCCGGTGCCGGTTCCAGCAGTACAAAAGGAGATGAAATTCCTGTGTCCATTACCAATGCTTATAACACAGGAAAAATCGTATCAGGAGGTTCTATTTTAGGGGGAAGCGGAAATGTAACAAACGCTTATACCGTAAAAGGAGAGTTTAAAGAAAACGATGAAGTTACCGTAAAAACAGAGGAAAAGTTCAAATCCGGAGAAACTGCATGGTTACTGGGAGAATCTTTCGGTCAAACAATAGGACAAGAAAATTATCCGGTACTCAATGGAGCCAAAGTATTCCAGGTAAGCTATACAAGCAATTTTAATAATGAAACAGAATATGTATATACCAATAAAACTTTACCTGTAATAACAGTAGAAGGCTACTCTGGTAACTGGTATGATAAAAAAGGCGGAGAAATAATCAGTGAAATATCTCGTGATTCCGAACTTTATGTTCTGTTCATAGACGATATTGCACCTACTAAACCGGAAGGTCTGGAAGCTGAACCCGATGAAAACAGTATCACCGTTTCATGGCTTGCTTCTACAGACAATATCGATGTAAAAGAATACAATGTGTATGTAAACGGTATTTTAAACAAAACGGTAACAGAAACTTCAGCCACTATTGCAGAACTTGCCGAAGACACTGAATATACAATAGAAGTCAGCGCCGTGGATGCTGCCGGTAATGAATCGGGAAAAGCTGCTATTACGCTGGTTACATTGAAAAAAGACACCTCCATAGATTCATGGGAAGCAGACGGTATAGAAGTTTATCCGAACCCATTCAAGAGCCAGGTAAACATCCGCGTTCCCGAATCGCAGTCAATCAGCATTTATAATGCATCCGGACAATGTATATTACAAAAAGATATTCAATCCGGAATCAATCCGGTTAATACCTCTGACTTGTCAAGCGGAGTTTACATTATCAAATGTAATTCCGGTATAATCAGAGTAATCAAAGAATAATACCCGATTATTTACAAATGGAAAAGGCCTGATATAAATCAGGCCTTTTCTGCTTTAAAACTACAATCTAATCTTATATTAAAGGAACACTAAATCCAGAATTAAGTCACGGCAAAACCGTGTTTCATTATTTTACAACTCCCAAGCCAATGCACTGGCTCCCAAAATAGCGGCATCTGCTTCTTTCAACTCAGAACTAAGAATCCTTACCTTATTTTTCCATATCGGAAATAAACTTTTCTCCATATATTCAGAAACCGGATCAAAAAGCAAACTACCGGCCTTGGACAAACCTCCAAACAGAATAATTGCTTCCGGAGCACTGAAAGCTACAAAATCCGCCAAAGCTTCCCCTAATATTCTCCCCGTATAATCAAATATGTTTTTAGCTATTTCATCGCCTTGAACAGCAGCTTCATACACATCTTTAGAAGTTATATTCTCCGGTGCCATATTACGAAGCAAACTGTCCTGTTTCGTTTTCTCCAATATTTCCCGGGCAGAACGCGCTACTCCGGTAGCCGAAGCATAAGTCTCCAGACACCCCCTACGTCCGCATCCGCAGACACGATCACTGCCACGTACAGCTACGATATGTCCCAGTTCTCCGGCAAAGCCGTCATGTCCATATACAACATTTCCATCTATAACAATGCCGCTTCCTACTCCAGTACCCAAGGTAATCATAATAAAGTTTTTCATTCCCCGAGCCACTCCATAGGTCATTTCTCCTACAGCCGCAGCATTGGCATCGTTAGTAACGGCTACCGGAACTCCAAACCTTTTCGTCATTAACTCCGAAAAGGGGATAACCCCTTTCCATGGTAAGTTAGCGGCCTGTTCAATATTACCGGTATAGTAATTCGCATTAGGCGCCCCTACTCCTATTCCCCTGATCATATCAATTCCACCCACATTTTTTATTTCTTCAATCAGTTTATCATAAAGTAGATTTATATATGAATAAATATCTTTATGCGCACCTGTTTTAATAGCTCCTTTCGAAATGACATTGCCACGGGCATCCACAATACCGAAAACAGTATTTGTTCCTCCAATATCAATTCCTACAACATAAGGTTTTTCCATATTCATTTTTTCTAAACAATTCCGAAATATAATTATTTCAACTCAAAATCAAGCACTGATTTTACATCAACGGATGAACTTCCGATATAAGCTTTAAATTTACCTTTTTCTGCCACCCAATCATGCAAGTCTTCATCAAAGAAACATAAATCTTTTTTAGTCACAATGAAATCGACCACTTGCTCTTCACCCGGCTCAAGACTTATTTTTTTAAATGATTTCAGTTCTTTCACCGGACGGGGTACGCTTGCTTTCACATCTCCGATATAAAGTTGTACTACCTCTTTCCCCGGCACATTACCAGTATTCCTCACAAGAATACTAATTTTTATCTCACCGTCTTCTGTCATGTTTTTAGAAGATAAAACAGCTTTCCCATAATCAAAAGTCGTATAACTCAACCCATGACCAAAAGCAAATAACGGTTTTATTTTGTTTTTATCCGTCCAACGATAACCTACGAAAATATCCTCCTGATACGTTATCTCATCCTCCGTTCCGGGATATTCTCCCACCGCATGAGCCGCATAATCTGTTAACTTTTGTCCAAACGTGAAGGGAAGTTTCCCCGATGGATTCACATCGCCCACGAGCACGTCTGCAATAGCATTTCCGGCTTCGCTACCTAAATACCATGCCTGCAATACCGCAGGCACTTTATCTATCCAGGGCATTGCCACCGCATTTCCTGAAACAAGTACCACCGCCAGATTTTTATTCGCTTTCGCAAGCGCCTGAATCAATTCATCCTGACCATACGGCAAACCGTATTGTTTCCTATCATCCCCCTCACAATCCTGATTCGGGTTTTTATTCAATCCGCCTATAAATATCACCCAATCCGCCTTTTCCGCCAACTCAACAGCTTCGTTCCTCAATTCCTCTGCAGAACGGCTGTCTCTAATATCCTGCCCCACACTCAATCCGTCCTGTTTATCTACAATGTCTCCTACATATCCCCTGGCATAACTCACTTCGACATTCGGCTCCAAACGATTTTTTATCCCGTCCAATGGAGAGACTTCATATTTCGCTTTCAAAGAAGAACTTCCCCCTCCCACTGTCATTACCTTAATAGCGTTCTCTCCAATCACCGCTACCTTTTTGGTTTTCTCCAAATTAACCGGAAGTATATTGTTTTTATTTTGTAACAACACGATGCCCTCCTGGGCTATTTCACGTGCGGCCTTACCATGTTCCGGCGTTCCGAATGATCCCCAAGGACGTTCTCTATCCATCGTAGTACGAAAAACCAGACGTAAGATATTACGTGCCTTATCATCTACCACTTCTACAGGGATTTCTCCCGAACGCAGTTTTTTAAGAAAAGGCTGAGATAAATAGTAATTATCATAAGCATTACTTTTGTTTTCAGTAAGTCCATCCGTCCATGTACCAAACTCCATATCCAAGCCATGATAAGCCGCTTCCATAGTACTGTTCACTCCACCCCAGTCAGACACCACGACACCGTCAAACCCCCATTCCCCACGTAATATATCATTAAGCAAATACTGGTTATGGCAACACCATTGACCTTTATAGCGATTATAAGCACCCATTATAGTCCACGTTCCACCTTCTTTTACTGCAGCTTCAAACGCAGGCAGATAAATCTCATACAACGCACGGTCACTCACATTAACATTCACCGTATGCCGGGCGATTTCCTGATTATTTAAAGCAAAATGCTTCACACATGTAGCCACTCCGTTAGACTGCACTCCTTGTATATAAGGAACTACCATTTGTCCGGCCAGATACGGGTCTTCGCCCATATATTCAAAATTACGGCCATTCAAAGGCGTACGGTAAATATTAACCCCAGGCCCCAATAGCACATTTTTATTTCTATAACGGGCTTCTTCACCTATCGACTTTCCGTAAAGCAAAGACATATCCGGATTCCATGTTGCCGCCAGACATGTCAACGCCGGAAAAGCAATACAAGAATCATTTGTCCAACCAGCCTGATCCCATTCATCCCATAATACCTCCGGGCGAATGCCATGAGGACCGTCTGTCATCCAGTTGTCCGGAATACCGAGACGAGGTACACCCGCAGAACTGAATTTTGACTGTGCATGACACAAAGCCACTTTCTCTTCCAGCGTCATCCTGGAAAGAGCATCTTCCACCCGTTCCTCAATCGGCTTTGAACTATCCTGATAAACGGGCACTTCCTGTGCCTTAACCCCCAGAAACAAAATAACTGCTACCAGTAAACTGACTGTCTTTTTCATTCTTATTGATATTTTAATATAATCTCTCTAATAAATTAATTTTTTGGGGTGTCAAGTATTCTAAATTCCACCCGACGATTCTGTTGACGCCCTTCTTCCGTATCATTCATTGTTATCGGTTGCGTATCGCCCTTACCATCATAACTCAAACGTGCGGGATCAATACCTTTTTCCACCAAACGGTTGTAAACAGCCAAAGCACGTTCTCTTGAAAGATTCAAATTATACGATGCACTACCCACGTTATCCGTATGCCCGGTTATTTCAATATGAAGTTCCGGATTGTTAGTCAAAAGCTCAGCCAATTCGTCCAACGATTTTTCCGACTCCGGAATTATATTGGCTGTACCAAACTCAAACAATAAATCCTGCAATACCATAGGTTTTTCCTTAGGTACCGGCTGCAATGCCAGATATAAAGTATCCGTACCCGTATGATTAACCACTTCCTGTTTGTAGAAATAGCCATCAGCTACAGCAGATACCTGATACCTGCCACTCCTTATCGAATTACCATACATACCGGTAAGCGGATCAGTATTTCCTTTCAATGTCTGTGTGTTGCCCGGCATTACAGCACTCACTGTTATTTCAGCTCCCAAGTTCCGGCGGGTTTCCTGATCATATACTTGTACGTATAGCACAGGTATAGGCGTCATAGGCACGAGGATAGTGTCAGACTTGATATGTCTGATATATTTCCGGTAATTTACGTATCCATCGGCCTCTGCTGTAATCTGGTAACGTGTATGTCTTAAATCCGGAGACATAACTACCCCATCAGCATCTGTACGCTGCTTAAATATCTTTTCTTTTTTACCGGTAGTCATACTTAGCTCAACTTCTGCATCCACTACCTGATTAGTTTTTGAATCAACTACACGGGCATAAAAATCGGATTTAGATGGCAATGAAGACGGAGGAGGAGTTTTTCCAGGTAAAGAAAAAAGTACCGTAAACTTCAGCCCTACGATCCAGTTTCCCAAACGTTTATCTTTCGCTAAACTGGATGACAGTAAACTATTCACAGAAACATCAGCGGGATTGTCGCGGGGTTCTGTCAGAATGCTGTTATCCGTATTTCCTTTATTCAAATTCATTAAACCACAATCAGCAAAAATGCTTGCCCTGTAAGAAGGCCCCACACGGCGCTCGCCGCTGAATGTGCCCATCCATTCATCCAGGTAAAGCCCGAACTCCAACGTAGGGGCCACATTAAAACCGACATCAAACTTACCCTTATCATTAAAAGGATACTGCCCGGAGCCATGCCCTGCATTCTGAATAATATCTATAAACTGACTGTCTTCAATGGATATGTTGAGTGAAGAATTGGTTTTATAATTACTGAATATACCTAATCCTACTTTAGCTCCCGCCAAAAAATAATATCGATTAAAACGATAACCTACCTGAATAGGAATATTCACAAAACCGACCTGATGCTTTTCTTTATATTCGGAAAAAGTGTATTTGTAAGTTATCTCATGATCTGCGATAGGAAGGTAAAGATAATTCCGGTTTTCCTGGTAGCCATTCAGCTTTGTAGAAGAATTCAGGTATTGAAACTCAACCCCTGCAAGAAAAAGCACCTGATTAATATTCAATTCATATCCAACGCCAAGTTCCGCCCCTAATCCACCAGGCACCTTACTCCCCTCAATACCATGATACAGAGAACTGTAACCGGCACCTCCCCATACATCTATGAAGGATTTATTCTGACCCTGAATTACAACTAAAGCCGGAAGTAAACAGACACCCAGTAAAAACGACCTGAATTTTATGTTTTTCATGCTTTTCATATTCTTAATTTATATAAACATTACAACCGAATTCCTCCGAACAGTTCCCAAAAAGTTGTGGAAACTTCTCTAAACACAAGCATCAACAGATTTACGGTAATAGATGCGGTTATTCCAATTTATCTTTTTTTCAACAAAGATTTTTCAATTTACGTTTACCTGACATTGATTATATGCTGCTCATTCTTTTTACC
This sequence comes from Bacteroidota bacterium, assembly GCA_023391625.1. Taxonomy (GTDB): domain Bacteria; phylum Bacteroidota; class Bacteroidia; order Bacteroidales; family Paludibacteraceae; genus QVMH01. The sequence continues at coordinate 622,772 of JAEWAN010000034.1, forward strand.
GCTTGTAATACTTAGAATAAACAGCCCTTTCATATCCGGCACTTTAATTACAGGACTGGTCTTGCTAATATGCTGAACTGAAAACAACGCTCCCCCTACGGTGAAAAAAGAAGCGGTTCCCGGTGCTGTTATATCATCCAAAGTAATAAGCTGTAATGATGTGACCACAGTAGGAAACGGTTTTTCATCCGTCTTTTTCTCCGGAGTAAAATCACAGGTAAATAGTTTCACTCCATCATTCCGCACCAATAAAGCACTGTATAGATCATCCGGATTAAATTCCGAATCCTTTAAATACAAATAAGAATGGTTTTCTCCCTTGATGGGTTCTCCATTCTTATACCACTGGTAAGAAATAAAATAATAACCACCGTTATAGTCCTCATTATACAATACGAGTACATCGTTCCACTTCTGCTTCAATATCTTATCCGGATTATATTTTACGGTTATTTCTATAGGCAATCTGGATGTTTCAGTACCTGCTACCGTATCAAAAAACTGGATTTCAGCATGGTATACATCGGGCACTACATTCATCGGCACAGATAAGATCAAATCTCCCGATAAAGCCTCCCCTGTTTTATCCACAAATCCACCTTGCTGCGCTTTGTTATCATAATAAACACTGTAAGTATCCGGTTCTCCATCAATCACCGAATAATCAATGTAAATATCCGGTTCTCCATCACAAATTTCCGTTTCCAACGGTATTTGTACCTCCAGTTTATCTACTTCTAAAATACTCACCGTAAAACGATCTGTCTCAACACAAGAGCCATTGGTCACTTCCACAGAATATTCTCCCGGCTCTGTTACGGTTATTTCTCTTTCATTGCCTATCACACTTCCATCCGGAGCATACCAGCAATAAGAAACATAAGGAATATCATTCTCCATGATTCCTGCATCCAAACGGGCTTCTCCCGAAACGAGATAAGCATCTCCTGTTATAACCGGCTTTGTTATTACATTCAAATCAACATGAACCGTATCAGTTACTTCAAACAATGGAGAAAAATAAACATCATCAATACAAACAACAGATCCGGCGGGAACACCTTCGGCTGTTTCAATACTTATATCAACGGACGAACGCGAACCACTGTTCCATATACATGAAAAATGCTGCCAATAATCCGGTAGTTCCTTTGTTCCGGGATCAATAGACACAGAATGCGGAGGAGTGATAATATTACTTACTGGCTGACCGTTTATTTTCAGTTGTAAGCTGGATTGTTGACCAGATTCTGTCGGTGTAACCAACCAGGCCGAAAATTCATACTGCATATTACGTTCCAGATCCACTCTTCGGGTCCATACTTTTTGATTAGGCACTCCGGCACACTTCACAAGCATATAATTTCCGGAACCTAATTTACCTGTTGTATGATCATATACATTATTCAAGCCCTGAACTATTTTACTGGCATTAGGGGTTATCGTATAACTTCCACTTGTCGCCAATGAAGACGATTCCGGGTAATCCGAACCGAAATCCTGATTACCTAACTGAAAATCTCCATTAAAAAACAGATTTTCCCCTACCCTGAAATTATTCACTGTATAATGAGTTTTTTCATCCGGAGAAACTGAAATTGTTTTCGTATTCCCCAACAATTCTCCATCCCTTGATTTCCAAATATACGGTGCATACCCTCGTGCTGTCAGCTCAAGAAAATCATCTTTACATACACTATCATTATAAGCCTCCGGTTTAATCACATGCACCACTACATTAAACGAAAACTCAATAGGACATCCTTCTTTATGCGTAGCTTCTACCCTATATATACCAGCTGTACTTTCAGTAGCAGTAAATACAAGTTCATCCTGTTTCACCCGACTGCCGTCAGGTCTAATCCAGACGATATCCTCAAATGCCGCATTATCAAGCAACGACAGTTCAACGGTTTCCCCTATCTGATAATAAGATTTGGAGGTCCGTGGAAAAAGAGAAGCCGTATTATAATCAGAAAAATATCCGTAAGAAAACGTTCCATCACCGGAGTCAAGGATAGCTGCATGAAAAGGAACCGAATCATTTTTAATCCGTATGATCCCACCCACGCTTGCCACCGGTTCACTACAATATGACCAAAGCGGATCTGAAGGCACTGGAGTAAAATTCAACTGATTGCTTTTAACTCCATTCACAGAGAAATAAGATATATACTCTGTTTTCACCAAAAGATTAACGATAGGTTGGGAAAAAGCCTGACGATAAACAATTTCCGAAGATCCGGTACAAGTGATTTTAGGTAACATCGTTCCCCCGAACTCACTATTATAACTTGTCAGCTGAAAAACAAGAAATTTTTTATTTTCACCGGACGTGATCAAGGTAGCTTTATCCACTAAATCCATAGTGAAAACACTTCCCGGATTAATTGTTTGTTTTAGTACGTTGTTTATATATATTTTTGTATTCGATTCAATAGCAAAGACATATATCCGTTCCACATTACCGGTATTTTTTATCGCTACATAACTATCGCCCGCCAAATCCACCGGAACCAGCTGATCGCCCACTAAGTCCTGCTGACCGTACCTATCTACCGAATCATCTGTCGAATTAACGGCGATCGGTTTTGTCGCCGTAATTCTGGTATTTTGCAGATGATCGCCTGCCGATGACCCTACAGCTCCTATGGCATAGGCTTCTCCACGATTTAAAGTTATAGAGAAAGTTCCGGGAGTAGGACGGTTCAAAGTCGGCACCAAGGTCGTAATATTGACCTGCGTATCGTCCTCCGTTGCCACTATTTCTATGGATGACCGACCTCTTAGACCATTGCCGAAAGAATTCTGCATAGGAACTATAAATTCTTTACCCAAAGCATTGCGCCCTTTCATCGTATATATTTCGCTGTTTTTATATGTTTGTGCATAATATGCACTAACAGGCACATCGGAAGTAATTAAAAATCCAAAAGGAAGTACGCCGCGCCGGGGACCTATTTCAACAATACCTCTTGCCCGGTAAGATTTTAAATATAAAACTTTATAACTATTGGCCGGTATTGATATTTTTATCGGCTCCAGATAATCCGGATCAGAAGGGTCTGTAATGGCAGGCTGCGACACAACAATATTAGCCGGCTGTTCAAAGGAGGCAAAACAAAACTGGATAGAGTCTGGCACATGATCTGTTGTCAGCTCCGGCACTGCAAACCAAAATTCAGTATCTATCTGGGAATATACCCCTACTGAAATCAATAACATCAATAATAATACTGTCTTTTTCATGGTTCCTGGATTCGTTTGAATTCATAAATAAAGTTCTATTTCACCAAGATCTTATGCGATCTGCTTTCCCCTTCTAGACTGATGTTCAACAAATAGAGTCCTTGCTGAACCGGCATCCTTACTGATTGGTTCTGCCCCCCTATATCCTGCCGGCACATAATCTGCCCTAAATTATTAAGAACAACGGCAGTACCGGATAAACCGTCCGTATTCAAATCTATAACCTGTGCCGGAACAACCACTGTCGGAACGTCCTTACCATCCCCTATTTTTTCCGGATAAAAATCACAGGTAAATATCTTTACTCCATCATCACGGGTCAATAATACACTGTATGAATCGTTTTCTTTAAAATAATCCTTTTCATAAATATAAGAAGTAACGCAACCCGGCATAGGGACACCATTCTTATACCACTGATATTCCGTGAATATATAACCGCCGTTATAGGTCGCATTTTTTACTCCTAACACATCATTCCAACGTTGCGCCAATATATCTTTGGAATAACGAATTGTAAACTCTATCGGAATTTCATTGCTATCCCCGCATTTCTCGTCCGTTAAAATCAAAGTAGCCTGATAAACATCCGGACGTACATTAAATGGAATATTTACTATAATTTGATCACCGGAAATAAGTAAGTCCCCATTATCTATAAAACCGGCTTCCTTGGCTTTTTCGTCAAAAGTAACCCCACACATACCTAATTCTCCGGATACAGCTGTATATGATATACCAAATTCCATATCCCCGGAACATATCTGAGGAATATCTCCTAAAGTAAATTCCACCTTTTCTGCCGGTAAAACCGTAAATGAAGCACTGCCTTCACAAGTCCCCATTTTCACAGTAACAGAATAAACACCTGCTTCTGTTACAGTTATCGTTTGTGATGTTTCCCCCGTATTCCACTCATACGACTCAAAACCATCGTTTGCTGTTAAAGTAGCCGTACCCTTACACAGCTGGGAATCTCCGGAAATTTCCGGTTCCAAAAATTCCAAAAGCGTCACATGGAAAGTATCAACAACCTGTAATAAAGGAGAAAAGCCGATGTCATCGATACAAACGATACTTCCGCCCGGAGTGCTTGGAACCGTTATTATAGAAACAGTAGCCGAGGACTCGTCGCAAATCCATTCGTAATTAAAGAAATTCCACTGTTCGTTATTCTGGATAACAAATATATTACTGATAACATCATTTATTTTATATCTCAATTTAAGGGGGACATCATTCTTCTTTGCCGCGGTAAACCAGGCTGACAGTTCATACCGCGTACCCGGAACAAGATTGCTAATGTTCTGTTGCCAAACAACAGCTTCTCCTGCATTCACATGGGTCATAAACTGATTTCCATCATTCTCCGTATGCTCCTCAATATCATAAAGTCCGGAACCATATTGTTTTGGGTTTCCTCCAACCACATAACTTCCCGGAGAGTCCAAAGCTCCAGAGCCTGTACCTCCATACGTATAATCCGATTTGAAATCACGGGATTCTTCTGTAAAATCTCCATTAACAACTCGGCTATCACCCCTTTTATAGTTCTTTACCGTATATTCGCTATCGGCATCAGGTGTAACCGTTATCTGTTTTGTTCCTGGCTGTCCTTCCGGTTTCCATTCATATTCCCCATTGACATCTCCCAAGCCGTCAGATTCCAAAACCACCGGATCACCGGCACAAGCCACAATTTCCGTTCGCCCTGCCTGTTGCAGTATATTTACATAAAATGTATCCGGAGACACTTCACAACCATCTTTATGATTGGCTTCCACAATATACATACCGGCATCGGCTGCCGTCACATCATTAAGTACCGGCGAAGCTTCGCCTACCCCAAAAACGCCCCTCGGGCCTGTCCATTTTATATCTGTTAAAGTAGAAGCCTCGAACAAAGAAAACCTGATACTTTCACCTTCCATATAATAAGACTGGTTAGTGGTAAACTGTAGCGGGATATTACCATAATTGGAGAAATAACCATAAGAGCATGTTCCACCTTTATAATCAAATACTCCTAAATGGAAAGTACCTAAAGAATTTTTAATCTTAACATGCTCATCACCGGGTATTTCCGCTACGGTATAAGACCATGACGGATCACCAGGTACAGGAATAAACATACTTTCGGAAATAACGCGTTCCGAACCGTTCACTGTAAACGCTCCTATATTTTCAGTACGTGTCAAGACCGTCACTTCTATCTGATCTCCCAACGTTCTTTTATACGATACTTCCGAAGAACCGGAACAATCCAGATTCGGCAATATACTGCCCCCGAGCTCTCCACCGCTTGCTGTAAGCTGAAAAAGAATAAAGGGTTTCTCATCTTTCGTATAAAATGATGTACCGGAGTTCTTCTGTAAAGCACAACCGAATTCTTCACCCGGATCTAAAGTAACCAATTCTCTTTCTCCGTCGTTATCATAAATATATACAGTCGTATTTTCCTGTACTGCTGATATAAATGCATACTCATGGTTACTTAAATTAGATACTGCGATATATTTACTTGCAATCAACCTCTCCGGTACCAACTGGTCTCCCACCAAATCTTTATCTCCCCAGTTATTCTTGTCGTATGTAGTAGCAGAGTCGTCAGTAGTATTTACGGCAATAGGTTTGTCAGATATAATTTTAGTATTATGCAAATGGTTGGCACCCGTGGTATTTTTATCTGCCGACCTGATGGCATAAGACTGTCCCCTATTTAATAGAGGCACTGTAATAGTACCAGGCACAGCAGAAACATTAGTCGGTACACGGGTAATGATTGTAACAGAAGTATTATCTTCTGTTGCCACAATTTCTATCGAAGAATATCCATTCTCCTTACATTCATAATTAAATTGCATAGGAACGGTAAACTCGTTCCCCAAAGCATTTTTTCCTTTTAGAGTGTATATCTCACTATTTTGCGATGTTGCAGCATAATAAACCGTTACCGGATTGGTTGAAGTAATATAAAATCCCGTATTCTGCACCTGTCCGTTAGCCACAGTTTCCACTTTTTTCAAATGATTCTTCAAAGAAAAGGTATAAAACTCATGGGCTCCCATAGTGCGGGTTACCGGATTGAAATTAGGATTTGACGGTTGTGTTATTCGTATTACGGTAGGTTGTTCATAACTAACAAAGTTAAGCGATATAGCATCCTGGCTTTCATGATCGGCAGTCAAGTCCGGGCATGCAAACCAAAACTCCGTATCAATCTGAGCATACCCGCTCAAACAGAAAACAGATAGAAAAATGAATAGAAATGACTTTTTCATGTGATTAAATTTTTAAAGATTGATATTGTTTCCTCAACAATATCAATTCTTTTTAAGGTTAACGTTTCTGCCGCAATGGTATGTCACAAATATAACAACTACTCTTGTATTATCCGGAGAAAAACAACTCACAAAAACTCATAACACAACTCTACAAGAACTCTACACCACGAACGTAATATTCTAATTATAAGACAAATAAAATACAATCTGTATTTTTAACACCTAAACAAGTGCTCTTTTTCTCAAATACTTCTTTTCATAGGGAATAATCCGTCTTTTTTCCACCACAACCCTACACATAAACCCATGCAATACCGAGATTGAACAGTTCCTCCTTACAGGATATTGCCATATTGCATAAATTCAGTTACCGGCTCAATACAGTGTTTGTACAGATAGTCTGTAAAAGAGTGAAAATAAACCGGCGCTGCAATTTTTTTACTCGCTTTATTCCGGACTGTGCTGCCGGTAGTATTCAAAGCATCATTATCTACATAATCTACAATATAAAAACGGCTTCCCATTGTTTTATTAAAAGTACTCTGTACTTTTCCGTTAATCACGTAGTTTATACCCCCTAAAGCCGATAATCCCACATTACAGGCATGATGTACTTTAACTCCCGGTGTATCGGGAACTTCTATCGAATTAAATATGGCAATCTCAGCTCCATCCGTATTGACAAAAACGTCGTATATACCAAGCATGGAGGCCTCGTGTTGCTTTACATGATCCGCTACTTTGTAAGCAGCATACCCCTTTACCGTTCCGTCGTGACTCATATAATGCTTCTGGTCTGTCGGATCATACGGCGTTTCACATTGCAGAAAGAACAATCTTCCGTTTTCACCATTCCACAAAGCCTGATATTCCTGAAAATGCTCATTAAACAAACCGTAAATGATAACATCATCGCCATTCACCACCAAACCGTTTTTAGACGTGTTTTTAAACCAACCAACTCCATAACCGTGATCAGCCCTCCAAATCCAGAAATGATCGCCAATGACACCATTATTGTTTATTTCCAAAGCAATATCCACATTCACATTTTCCTGGCGGAATCCACCGACACGGAAAAACAAATCGGCAAGCAAAATAGGATTTTCTTCAGCGACATCTGCCGATTTTTCCAGCCCTACCTGAAGCAATGTACGGGAATTATAATGTGCATCAAAAAGCAGGCTAGCTATAGTTACACCTTCCACATCGCCCACCACAATGGCAGAAACGGTATTTTCCGGAGCCGGAATCAAAGTGGCATAACCTGTTCCCAAAACAATGGTATTCGGCAAATTAATAAAAAGAGGTTCCGACAATTCATACAGCCCCGGTGTAATGAACAGATGTTTCCCTGCCGCCAGTTGCTTATTCATTGTTTCTGCCGTAGTTCCCGGCTGCACAACATAGAAATCATCCAATATATCATAAACAGTTCCCTGCCCCATATCTTCCTTGCTCCAGGAAGTACCTTTTGAATCATAACGAAGTGCCGGTTTAAAAACTTTATACCGTCCGTCACAGTCTATAAACAAGAAAGGTTTTTCCCTGATCACCGGAGTAGTTTCCACACGGCTCACATTATTCCAGGCCTCTTCCGCCAAATACCAGTTATCAGAATGGTTGGACAGATTAACCTCAGGACCAAACTCCACTCCCTGATAAGCCAGATTCCATCCCCCTTTACTATAACTGTCTGAACCTTTTTCTACGTAAGAATTACGGAAATACCATTGTTGCTGTGACCATGAACCGGCACGGTCATTAAAATAACAATCTCCCGTAAATCCACCGCTACACCATCCGTTAGCTTTCCACTGATAATGTGCCCGGCGTTCAGAATAGATACGACGCAAAGGAGAAGCCTGTGACACTGCCCACATAAACCAGGTATCCATACTCGTAGTGGACAAACCGGATACCGTAAAATTTTCAGCAGAACGCCAAAACGTACAAGTAGCGTTATTGTTAGGCAAAGGCGCAGGAGTGGAGATATTGGATATCTTAACATCATCCGGTACGCTTCCCAATCCTCCTATATGGGTATAATAAGCTATATTCAGATTACCGGCAGCAGTATAATCTCCCGGTTTAAAATAAAAAGCATAACGATCAGAGCCAAACTCCTGATGAAACATATCATCATGTATCCGATTGATTTCTTTATTTACAAGAGCCATATCATCATCCGGACTATAGAAATACATATCCGAACCAAACAGCTCAATATCCATTCCTAAAAGGGCAAGCAAATTACCTTGCGAGTCATATACCTGATAATAATAACTATACGGACTTCCACTTATATTTTTGTCAGTAAAAGTTTGAGTCTCCGTTATTCCGATTGTTTTATATTCACCTAACCGTCCCTCTGCCCTTTTAACGGTATATGGAGCTTTAGAATCGGAAGAAGCTGTCCAATTTAAAACAAGGCAACCGTTATTTTCAGAAATCCGGCCGTTTTCCGTAATCCCTGCATTTGCAGAACTTATACAGCAAACACAGGCAAGCAGCAATAATATATATCCCAAACTTTTCATAACCGATTCATATTATAAAAGATACGACTTCACTACGTTTTATTGATATATATCGCTGCCTGTTCTTTTTCTAAAATCGAAACGGCATCAAGTAACCCATGATAATAAGACCTTTAAGTCTTATTATCATAGTTACATATAATCAACAAACTACACTTTTTTACTCCTGTGCCCGGACTTACGGGACAAAAAACATGCTTAATCAAACTTCAGCCAGTTAACACAAATATTTCCTTTAGCCACCTTTAAACGTACTGTATGCTTACCCTGCGATAGTTTAAGGGGAGCTTCCACCGTATTCCATATACCGGAATCACCGGTTCCGGGAAGACTTATATCTGCCACCACCTTACCGTCTACCAAAAGCTCACATTTAGAATCAGCATAATTGGCATACCTCATCCGAATAGAAGAAAGGTCTGTCATAGCCTCTATTTGGTATTCCGTCCAATAACCTACCAGAAAATCATGAAGTTCAAGTTCTCCTGTTTCATCGGTTGTAGGACGTAAATGAGGACCAGCAACAAATCCTCCTGCATTACTCTCTGAAGTACAAATATTGCTATAAGTCTGTGCCAAGATATGATTATTGGTCGACTGCCAAATGGTTTTATCCATTGAAGAAAGATTCACGAAAACCTTTCCTTGTTCACTTAATTCAAAAGGTTTGGTTTTAGTCAACAGTTGCATATACGGGTATGAATCAACCACACCTGTACTACGAGGAATAAACCATGCATACCGTGCTACATCCGGATCACATTCCATATAGTTAACAGCTTCGCACATGAACCTTATCTGAGCTTCAATACTACTGATATGGGATTCCCATGCACAGAATTCTGTCATCCAGATAGGTTTACCGTACTTTCTGAAAAGATCAATGTAAGATTTTAAAGCACCGGCATTGCCCATATATGAGTGGATAGAAATTGCCGCCACATCATTAGGGTCTATCAATGTAAAAAACTCATCAAGCCACTTAATAGGATCATGATAACCCGATAAAGTTCCATAATTCATGGCCGGAGATACCAGTTTCATATCCAACTCTTCAGCTAATTCTTTCAACTTAGGCCAGTATGCCGCTGCCTGTTCCGGAGTGTTATTACACTGATCCGTAAGATTGGGCTCATTAAATGCCAGAATGTATTCACACTGCGGATTTTTGGCTTTATATTCACGGATTTTATCCGGATTAAAAGCTCCGTTCCATGCCATCGGGTAAAAATCAAGTCCGTTTTGATTGAAAAGCGTATTCATCTTATCAGAAGGCGCAGGTCCCCAGTTATATGACCAGGATATTCCAGATTTCAACAGTTCTACATCATCCTCAATGGAGAAGTTAAATGAAACACCCCTTTTTTTACTTTTAGGCAACCGCACAGCATTATCCACATTTTCACCCGGCACGATATTATCCGGCTTATCACTTTTCACGATCACTGCACAAACAGCACTTTTTCCTTCCGCAGAAACAATCACATTGGCCATTCCTTTACTCTTCGCCGTGACGAGACCACTGGTCACAGAAATAACTTCAGGATCAGAAGTTGTCCATTCTAATGAGTTAACCACTGCATTACCAGGAACCAGAGTTACCTGAAATTGATGTACATCACCAATTCCCATTTCCAGGGCTGTTTTATCCAGCGTAATACTAACCAAATTATTATTCGTATTACAAGCAAACAAACTCAATGCCATGAGAAATGTAAAAAAACGGCCGAACAAACTTTTCAAAAATCTACAGTTCATATTTTTCAATTTATAATTCATATTTTTTTCTGATAAACCCTTACCCAGTCCACTTGCATTACAACAGGATTATTTTCAGGATCGGAAAAAATGCTATCATCAATAGCGCCTCCCAACGTACCTCCCAATGCGACATTCAGTATGATAAAAAAATTCTTATTAAAGGGCCATTGTGCATTATCTTCTTCCTCGTTTAATTCATACTGTACAGTGCTTACGTTATCATCAATATAAAAACGGATGGCATCCCGTCCAAATTCATAATCTTGTACCCACTCAACACCATATACATGGAACTCACCCTCGGCATTATCAAGAGGCTGTATTTTACTCCAATTGTTTCCTTTGCTTCCGTTTGCTTTCTGGGTATGCAATGCGTGGAGAATCTGCGCCGGTTTATTCCCTACGTGCTCCATAATATCTATCTCACCGCAATAAGGCCAGTATCCATAGCCAAGCATCCAGAAAGCCGGCCAGGTTCCCCCTCCTTTAGGCAGACAAATACGGGCTTCCATCTTACCATATCGGAAATCATGTTTATCTTTTGTAGTGATACGGGCTGAAGTGTAATCATTTTCTTCATACTTTTCTTTTCTCACCTCTATCGACAAACAACCGTTCTCTACACGCAGGTTTTCAGGACGCCCTGTATAATACTGTTTTTCCTGGTTTCCCCAGCCTCCTCCGCCGTTTTCCACATTCCAGGACTCGGTATTTAAAGACGATCCATCAAAATTTTCTTCCCAGACCAATTCATATTCTCCATAATACGTTCCACCCTGACGGGTAACATATATTTGGCAAACAGCTGTTTTGTCACCTATGGCAGCCGTAATTTTTGCTTTTCCTTCGCCAACAGCCGTCACTATTCCTCGGAAAACGGTTGCCACCGATTCATTATCCGAAGTCCAAACAATTTCTTCCTGCGATTCCGGAGTTACTGTAGCTTCAAGAATAAAAGTATCTTCCAACACCATCTGAACCACAGCCTTGTTTAAGGTTATATCCGTAATGCCCTCATTATTACACGATGAGGCAAGCACGGCCAAAAGAAATAATATAACAATCCTTACATTCATATTTTTAAAACAACCTGTACTTAATACGTTATTTTAATTAGAGTTTATTTGTACCTGCCGGGACAACCAAGTCCTCGACAGGCTGTTAATAATTTTTCATGTTGATAATTACCGAATACCGGGAAGTACTTCCCCGATATTCAGATTTCAAAAACAACACTTACTTATTTTGCTTTTTTATAAATAAAACAAGCATCATATTGAAGCACGACTCCCGGAGTTCCACCGCTCAATCCCCAGAACACATTAGCCCCCTTTGAATTATTAGCACCGAAAGTAAGACCCTTATCTATAAAATATGACATCGGAATTTCTATTTCATTCCACTCGCCATCCCGGGTAATATCTTTATATGGTTTATACGACGTACCATTATCTTCAAAAGGAGTAGAACCTATACAAAATTTCACTTCTCCAGCCGTTCCTGTCAAACCAAATAAATGAGATGCCTTATCTGTTGATTTCATTGCTATATGGAAATAATAATCATCCGGACTTTCCATTATTGCAGATAATTTGTTCAATGCTTCTAGGTCATCAATAGCATATCCGAATCCGGACCAACCTTTATCTTTCACTGTCATAGCTACCCACTCTTCTGCTTCCCCGTAAAAGTTCAATCCTACCGTTGATACGGCATCATAAGTAAGAGCGTCTCCTTCTGTCCATATATACAAGAATTTTGTAACATCATCAGCACGGAAGTCAGCTACAATTCTTGATTCAATTGCAGATGAACTTATTCCATCCAGCTGAATAATATAATATTCCGTACCCTGAAGTGAAGACGGTAAATCCGGATTTATCGGATCTGTACTTCCTCCTTGTTTTACTACTGTCACCATGCAAGAAGCTGTTTTAGTTCCGGCAGTCGCAACAATATGTGCTGTACCTTCTGCTATCCCTTTCACTATTCCTCCATCTACAGTAGCTATACTGGTATTACTTGATTCCCATTTAATTGTTGATCCTGCCGGATCTACGGTGGCAACCAATGTTATAGTTGAACCTATCTGCACGCTCGCAGTTTCTTTATCTAAAGTAAGACTTATCACACCCGGTTCTTCTTTTTTACATGCAGCGAATAGTAGAATCACTGCCAATGCGAATACACTAAATACTTTGTTTTTCATAATTCTTATTTTTTAATTGTTAGTAATTGAACTTTAAGGTCTCTATTTTTTTTATTTATATTCTGATTTATCAATAACCCGGATTCTGCTCCATCGGATTTAAAATAATCTCTTCACTTGGAATAGGGAACAACTCATGCTTTCCTTTTATAAAAGTAGCCATGTGTTGTTGAGCTTCTTCTGTTTCCGTAGCTTTATAAGCATCCATCGTTTCTTTAGCAACTCCCCAACGGCACAGGTCAAACCAGCGATGTCCTTCCATAGCCAATTCCATGCGACGCTCATGCCGGATAGCTTGCTGCAAATCGGGGGTTATTTCATTTCCATTTATCTTTATGGTGTAACCGGGATAAATAGGTAAATCAACCCTTTCGCGCACTTTATTAAGATACAGAATTGCATTAGCATCGTCACCCGTTTCCTGGCAGGCTTCCGCATACATCAACAATACATCGGCATAACGGATTTGCTTATTATTAATGGGTCCACGGGTAGGGTGAGTCAAATCATAATATGTCAGGTCATCGTTATACATAGCGTATTTACGGCTTAGGAAACGATTCCCGAGATATATCTCCTGTGATGGGTTTTCTATCAAATTATCCGGTGGATTCAATATCGTTACATCACGGCGGACATCTCCATTTTCATACTCATTATACAAGTTAGGCGTAGGTTTACTGAATCCCCAGCCACCTCCGAGCATTTGAGAGCGCGAGCGTGTAAGGATAACAGAGAAAGTACCGCGAGAGAAACCATTACCTTGTCCATAGTCACTGGTAGGATCTTCGGTGTATTGAATTTCAAATACGGATTCTACACCATTTTCCCCTGCTAAAGTGAAATTATCGGCATAATTGTCACACAATCGGTATTCTCCGGATTGAATAATAGAATCACCCCAAGCCTTAGCTTCTTTAAAGTTTTTGTTATATAAATTAACCTTGAGCAACATCGCCTGTGCTGCACCTTTCGTTACGCGTCCCAAATCTTTATCATCATATTTGCTTTTCTTCCACAACACAGCTTGCGCTTCTTTCAAATCCTGCAAAATAAACTGATAGATTTCTTCTTTTGTAGCACGTGGCTGCTGCCACTTAGTATCCGAGTCAACAATGAAATCAACTTTCGGTACACCTCCGAACACGCGTACCAGACGGAAATAATAATAAGCTCTCAAGAATTTAGCTTCACCTACCAAACGGTTACGAAGTGAAGACGTGAGTACTGTATCCAACTCCATTGCCGGAATGTTTTCCAAAGCAAGGTTACAACGTCCTATCCCCTGATACTGGGCTCTGTAAAAATCCAGTAAAAAGACATTATTCGCACTTGTTTTCCAGTTTTCCATATCATAGACCACAGCCATATCATTGGAATTTTGTCCACCTTTAATGGCATCGTCACTCACAACGTCACCGATAAACCATTCCGGATAATAAGTATTATTATACTCCCACATCAAAGGCACATAACAAGCAGTCACATTCTGCACCGCAGCATCCGCACTCGTATAGAAGTCCCCTAAATTGGTTTTACCGGGCTGGGGCTCATTCAACCAGCCATCGCAAGATGACAGGGTAAACAATGCTGCGATTATAATTAATACATTCTTTTTCATGATAATATATTTTTATATGCAAATTAGAAGTTCAGATTTATACCAAATGTAAATGTCCTGCTTTGCGGATAATTTCCATAATCCACCCCGCTGCCTATTTCCGGGTCGTATCCGGTATATTTGGTCAGGGTAAGAAGATTGTTCGCACTTACATAAAAACGACAACGTTCTATATACGCTTTTTGTGTAATGCGTTTCGGCAATGTATATCCTATCTGTACGTTCTTTAAGCGCAGGTATGCACCACTTTCAATATAACGTGAACTGTTTTCATTATTTGTCGGCGCTCCCGTAGGATTAGGGATAGTACCGTTTCTGTTTTCCAGTTCCATCCAGTTTACACCACGTTTTTCCATTGCCCCACGAACGGCATCGCTATAACCAACCCATACATCATTCATGGAAGTACTTAAAGTACATTCATCACCGGCTCCTTCCGTACGCAAACGCAATGCATTGTATATCTGGTTTCCATAAACTCCCTGGAAGAACATCTGCACATCAAAGCCATAAAAATCAATACCCAGATTCAAACCGTAAGTCAGCCACGGGAAAGGATTTCCTATATTGGTCTTATCATAATCATCTATTTTTCCGTCAGGCACACCGTCAGGACCGGAAATATCAGAATAACGGGCATCACCGGCATGTACCCCTATGGTTTCAGACGTATAGCTATGTAAATGTTCCAAAGCTTCCTGGTCCGAACTATAAACTCCTTCATATCTATATCCCCAGAATGTATTCAGCGGCAAGCCCAAATCTGTTTTTGTTCGGTCACCATAAATAGGAGAACCTCCGTTCAGATCAACCAACTCATTTTTTATAAATGACACATTACCTCCGATAGAGTACCCCACTTTTCCTATCTGATTCTGATGGTTTAATGCTATTTCAATACCCTGATTCCGGATTACCCCTACGTTTTTGATAATGGCATACCGATTGCCTGCGTGTGCCGGCGGATTTACATAAAGTAATGCATTTTTGGTATCACGTCTGAATAAGTCAATGTTACCGGTCAACAGTCCTCTCCAGAAGCCAAAATCAAGTCCTATGTTTATCTGTTCGTTCACTTCCCATTGACCGTTCTTATTAACATAACTCAAAACACTTGCACCTGTTTGCAAAGACTGGTCAATACCAAAAGGATAGCCGAAGAATACATTATCCGAACTTTCCATTGTTTGAACAAACGAATTGTCCGGAACTCCGTCGTTTCCTACACGTCCCCAGCCGAGCCTCAATTTAAGCATACTCAGATTACTGAAATCTTTCATGAAAGGTTCTTCACTGATACGCCACGCCAAAGCTGTAGACGGGAAATACCCCCAAGGATTTTCAGGAAATTTACTTGATCCGTCCGCACGAAAGTTTACTGTTATCAAATAACGGTCTGCATAAGAATAATGTAATCGTCCGAGGAAAGATAAACGTCGGGTACGTGAAACGCCATCCCCTGCTTTAGTCTGGTCTTCCGTTGTATTAAAAAGATACCAGTTGCTTGGTATAGGATTCAGTATGTTAGCTCCGGAACCACCAATCGTGTAATAATTATATTCTTCCGCTGTTTGTCCGGCCATTATAGAGAAATTATGTTTTCTCAAGGTTTTCGCATAGGTCAATGTTGTTTCTTCCAACAATGTGGAGTAACGGGACATAGAACTTGAAACATAATTCTTGTTTGCTTTATCAAATGAAGAATATTCGTATTTGTCTTTAAAATCCCGGTTGCGAATCAACGAATAATCCAACCCTATTGACGAACGGAGAACCAGGTCTTTAATAGGAGTAATTTCCACAAAGACATCGCCGACCCAACGCTCCGTATTATTTTTCGGATGGCTATGCTGTACCATAGAAAACGGATTCACCACATTCTTAAAGTTAGAAGAAGCCGCTATCTGTCCACCAAGGTCTTTTCCTTCATTATTCACCGCACCTTGTGGGTAATGAGTAGGATCCCAGGGAGCCATAGCTAAAGCTGCAGAAATAACAGAAGCTCCGGGACTGGAATTATTATTCATGGCATTACGGCCCTGTGAAGTCATAAAAGACAAGTGTTCTCCCACCTTCAACCATTTCCGTACTTCAAATGCAGAGTTAAAACGCAATGTCAAACGTTCATAGTCTGAACCAATCACAGTACCGTCCTGACTAAAATAACTTGTACTGAAAGCATAATAACCTTTTTCCAATCCTCCATCAATAGAAAGGTTGTAATTATGCATAAAAGCATTCGGGTTAAACACTTCATCCTGCCAGTCCGTTTCAACAGCAGAATAATCGAACCCATTTGGATTTTTCGCGGTTTTTACAACCGGATAATAAGGAGATTTTGCCGTATTATATACTGACATCCAGTCATTAAATCCTTTATGCTGATAATATGAGATCTGTTCCGCCCCATTTTTCATTCCGTCAATACGCAATTTGGTATCGGCCATGTCCCGGCTCTGCATCAAATCCAGCTTACGCCAGCGATTTTGTATGCCCCAATAAGAATCTATGGAGATATTGGCTTTAGTCTTACCTAATCCCGTACCGTTTTTAGTTGTAATAAGCACCACCCCATTACCTCCACGTGACCCATAGATAGCTGTGGCTGATGCGTCCTTCAATATCTCCGTACTTTCAATATCGTTAGGACTAAGGAAAGAAATATCATTGGTTATCACACCATCTACAACATACAAAGGATCATTACCACCAATGGCTGACCCGATACCACGAATACGGATAGTAGCTGCCGCACCGGGCTGTCCGCTGTTTGCATTGACAGTAACACCTGCCACACGTCCTTGTAAAGCCTGGTCTAAACCTGCCGCCGGTGTTTTTTGCAACTGGTCTGCCTTTACTGAAGATATAGCACCTGTCAAATCACTTTTTTTCATCATACCATATCCTACCGCCACAAACTCATCCAGCGCAACGGCATCTGTTTCAAGTACGGCACGGACAAAAGTATTGTCATTAACAAGCTTCTGGGTATATGCTTTATACCCAATATATGAAATAGAGATCGTAGAACCGGCGGGAACACTTAACTCGAAATTTCCATCAAAATCTGTTATCGTCCCCTGTGTAGTTCCTACAACCTGTACATTCGCTCCAATTATAGGTTGACTATCATCTCCCCCAATCACAACACCCGAAACTTTCCATGAAGTCTGAGCGGATAATAGTTGGAAAAGAAATAGTAAGCAACAAAATAGAAATGATCTTTTCATGTACGTTATATTTATATTTTGAATCAATAAAAATTCGTTTGAAAGTCTATTCCAAATGTAATCCTTAGAATAGAAAAAGAAGATTTTTCAACCTCACAAAAACTCATTATTCAACTCAATAAATTTCATTTTTACTCAACAAATTAGCATATACAATACTAATTGTCAGTAATTTAAAAATACACATGTCATACAACATGTTTTACATCAAACAATCGTCATCAAATATCACCTGTTTTTACTCAATTTTATTATAATATCCCTCCGGATCAATAACAATTCTCTAAAACAAGACCAAAAACAACACGATAATAAAAGCAGCTATTCTTCCAATTAAAACGACTGTCCTTTTTATAAAAAAATCAACGAATAAAATAAGGAAAAGATAATTTATAAACAGAAGTGTAGCCGTTTATAAAGCTACACTCCTGTTCATATAAAGTTTAGCGGACTTCTATTTTATAAGCAGTTTCCTTGCCTGATTCACCAACTAATAATAACACATACATACCTTTTGGCAATCCGGAAACATTTATTTTCTCTACATCCTGGTATGAAGACACCAGCTGTCCGTAAAGTGAGTAAAGAGAGGCTTCCTTCATTTTCACACTCAAGTACAGTACATCCGTTGCCGGGTTAGGATAGACAATTACATTTTCTTTTGATATATCTGATATCAATGTGCTGGAACCCGGTCCTTTCAACTCCCAGCTAAATCCTTCAGACATATCTGATTCTGAGTGCTTTTCATCTCCACTGGCTGGGAATGCCTGTAATTTCACCGTATAGGTATAATCTACGGAAGACGTAAAGTTTATTTTTTCTCCGGAAGCATTGATCACCTGCGTATAAGCTTCCTCTTTACCTTTATATACGTACACAGTATAACTACCGGCATTTGCAACTGGAGCAAAAGTAATAATACCATCCTCTGTTATAGATGAAATAACAGGAGTTGCCAATTTTTCTACTTCTTCCTCCGTCAAATCCCACTTATAACCTTCAGAAAGATCTGATTCAGAATAAACCTCATCTCCATCAGCAGGGAATGCTTGTAATTTTACAAGATACACATAACTTTCAGAAGAAACAAAATTGATCTTTTCTCCAGAAGCATGGATAGTCTGAGTATATACTTCATCAGTACCTTTATATACATATACTCCATAACTATCAGCATTAGGTACTGCCGTGAAAGTAATAATACCCTCTTCTGTGATCGATGAAATGACCGGAGTAGCCAATTTCACTTTTTCTACAACTCTTAAATCCCACTGATATGCTTCTGAAACTTTAGATTCCAGATGATTTTCATCTTCATCGGCAGGAAATGCCTGCAACATCACAGAATACACATAGTTGCCAATAGAAGCGGAAACAATCTTTTCACCGGATACGATCTGTTGTGAATGAATCATATCTTCATCCTCATCATGTACAAATACAGTATAACTGTCTGCATTATCCACCGGTTCAAAGGTAATTGTACCATCTTTAGCTATATCCAGAATGACCGGAGTTTCCAACGGAGTTTTTTCCGGAGCATCGCTACAATTAGTTCCATATGTATATTCCAGCGAATAATTTCCCCATGCATTGCCTTCCTGTGATGTTTTCCAGCCGATATTACCGTTGAATATTATTTTATCTCCCGGAACTATGGTGTTGTCATCTTTCGGTTTTAATATAATAGCTGTACTTCCTTCCTGATATTCTTCCAAAGTGAAATAGTCTTTCAACGGGAATCCATAGACTCTAAAATTATCAATACTAATTGCATTAGTACGGAAAGCTGTACCTTCATCTCCATCATATCCGGAAATACTAATCACAATATTACCTTGCTCATCTGTAATTAAAGACAAGTTTGCATATTGTTTTTCATTAGGTCCGATCAGGAAATCACAGTATTCCGACTTATCCAATACCAATGATGGTGCTGTCAGATTCCAGTAACAAGGTTCTGACAACTCAGAATCCATATATGTGTCATCCGCACTAATTGCTTTTACTACAACCTCATAGGTATAAGAAATATTAGGAACAAAATTTATTTTTTCTCCATAGGTTACAGATTGCGTGCCTACCAAGAACATATCTCTGTAGATATATACCATATAGCTGGCGGCATTGTCTATCGCTGTGTATGTCATAGTACCATCATCGGCAATATTGGTCACTTTTGGAGTTTCCAGCTGAGAACAAGTGCTGCCATACGTATATTCAAAAGTATAGTTCCCTGACGGATTCTGCGTTGTAGTCTTCCACTCTATAAGACCGGCAAATTTTATTTTATCACCCGGATACACTTCAGCATCTGCCTTCGGAGTATAAACCACCGTAGTGCTTCCTGTTTCATGCGTCCGATCAAAATAATCGCTCAAAGGTTCTCCATAAATAGTGAAACCGCTTGCATTTATCGCATTTGCACGGAAAGCCGTATTCTGGTCGTTATTATATCCGGAAATACTAATAATGATTTCACCAGCAGCGTTAGTCCGCCATGAAAGGTTCGCATACGTAGATTCACTACCATTAGCAAATTGATAATCACAATATTCAGACGGACCGATAGTAACGGAACCTGCAGTCAAAGACCATGTATAAGGTTCAGATAGTTCTGATTCTACCTTATCATTAGCAGCCTGTAATTTAACTTCATAATCATATGTTACATTAGGAACAAAATCTATTTTCTGGCCGGAAACAATATCCTGAGAATACACCATAAAAGTACCTCTGTACACATACACTTTATAGCTCGTAGCATTGGCTACCGGTGAGAAAGTAATTGTACCATCAGTAGCGATAGAAGAAATGGCCGGCACACCTATTTCCCCACAATTTGTTCCATAACTATATTCAAAAGAATAGTTATTTCCATTTGCAGATGTAGTTCCTGCAAACCATTCAATCTGCTGTCCTTCACCATATTTATTAAATGTAATTTTA
Source organism: Bacteroidota bacterium (assembly GCA_023391625.1). GTDB lineage: Bacteria > Bacteroidota > Bacteroidia > Bacteroidales > Paludibacteraceae > QVMH01. The sequence continues at coordinate 643,618 of JAEWAN010000034.1, forward strand.
TCTCCCGGATCTATTGTAACACCAGTTTTTGGAACTAAAGTAATCGTCTTGGTTTTGTCTCCGGCATATACTTTATCAAAATATTCCGTAATAGATTCTCCATAAATTTTAAAACCTGCCACATTCATACCCTGACCACCACGGAAAGAAGCTTCCGTATCGCCCTGTCCAGAAATAGTTATTACCACATTACCGTTTCCGTCAGTCACCCAAGTCAAATCCACATAATTATTTGCATTATTTCCTATCTGCTCATGACAATATTCAGACAAAGCTAGTTCTCCTTTAGCCGGTGTCCAATTTGCACCTGCAGAAAGATCTGAATCCATATAAATGGTTTGCGGATCGGCTACAGCCTGCAATTTCACTTCATAAGTATAATCGATATAAGAAACAAAATTTATTTTTTCACCGGATGCTATTGTCTGGGAATAAACCTCAGCACCACGTTTATACACATGAACTTTATAGCTAAGAGCATTTTCTACCGGAGCAAAAGTAATTGTACCGTCAGTTGCGATATTATCTATTACCGGAACAGCCAATACCGGACAGGTTGTAGCATAAGTATATTCAAAAGAATAAGCATTACTGTTTTTTCCTCCTCCATTTTCATACCACTCTATTTGTTTCTGCTCATTATTTTTATTGAATGTTATTATACCGCCCTTAGCCACACCAGCTCCTTTTATAGGAGTCAGAGTTATTATATTGCTCTTGTCAGCAGAAGTTTTGACAAAATAATTTGTCATTGGTTCACCGTTATACTTAAATCCGTCCTTATTCATACCTTCACCTCCACGGAAAGTAGCTATAATACCAGGATCACCACTAATCGTGATTTCAACTTCCCCAAAAGCATTGGTTATCCAGGTTAGGTAAACCGGACTATTTCCTAACTTTTCACTGCAATACTCCGATACTCCCAGTTCCACTGCAACCGGAGTCCAATCTTTACCTTCAGAAAGCTTAGAGTCCAACTCACTACCGGAGGACAAAGCCTGTAACTTAACTATATAATTATTAGCTCCATAAGAAATAAAATCTATTTTATCTCCACTTTGAGTTATAAATTGTGAATAAGCCTCTTTATCATCTTTAAATACATAAACTTTATACCGATCTGCATTAGCCACCGGGTTAAAGGATATAATACCATCTTCAGCAACATTAGTTATCACCGGAGTTTCTAACTGGTCACACGCAGTGCCATAAGTATAAGAAAAAATATAGTCATCCGTGCATTCTCTATAACAATTGCCATCTTTACTCGTTTTCCACTCAATAAAATTACCTCCGCCGCCAAATGTGACAACAGCACCTTCGGGAATATTAACTCCACTTTTCGGGGTAAAAGTCATCGTTTTTCCACCATCACCGGAATAAGACTGGGTAAAATAATCGGACAACGGTTCTTCATTCAATTTAAATCCAGATAACGGTTTCATACCATCTGCACGGAAAGCCGTATTCCCATTTTCACCATACTCAGATATGGTTATTACAATTTCTCCCGATTCATTCGTTATCCATGTGAGATAAGCCTTTGTATTTTCAGGATCACCCGAGTTAGCAATAACTCTCTTACAATATTCGGAGTTATCCGCACGTGCGTTCATACCTATTGCCAGTACAAACGCTAAAAACAGAAATGTTCGTAATGATTTTGTTTTCATAATAATTAAATTTAAAGGTAAATCGGTATAATTAATTTATTATTTGTATTTCTTCTTTTTAAGGACAAAGAACCTGTATTCCCCTTCAATAAGAGGAATACAGCCTACACATTTATTTATATTGGAATGAAACTGGAACTCCACTTTGACTATCTCCGGCAATCCATACCTGAAACTCGCCCGGCTCCACACGCTTTACCATATCCGTATGCCAATAAGCCAAATCATCTTCCGTAAGCGTAAAACTAACATCCGCCGTTTCACCCGGTTCCAAAGCTATTTTCCGGAATCCTCTCAATTCACGCACCGGACGAACCAGCTTTCCTACTTTATCACGGATATACAATTGCACCACTTCTTCGCCTTCACATTTTCCTGTATTCTTAACCGTACAACTTACTGTTAGTTCGTCCCCTTTAGAGAGAACACTTTTAGATAAAGACAAGTCAGAATACTCAAATGTGGTATAAGAAAGTCCGTAACCAAACGGGAACAATGGTTTATCTCCTGCATCAAGGTGATAACTTGTAAATCCGATAGAGGTCTGGGCAGCTCCCACAGGAATATCGTCAATCAAATCGATATTACTGGCTGGGCGTCCTGTATTTTTATGTGCATAATAAACCGGAATCTGTCCCACCATACGGGGTATAGTAACCGGAAGTTTACCGGAAGGATTAACTTTTCCGAAAATCAAATCAGCTAAAGCAGGTCCGGCCATGGTTCCTCCGTGGAATGAATACAACACAGCATCTGCTTCCTCCACTTCCCTGGCTATGGTTAATGGGCGACCTGCCATCACTACAAGTACGACAGGTTTACCTGTCTTTTTCAAAGCCGTAAGCATTTCCGTCTGCAATCCAGGCAAATCAATATCCGCACGGCAACGCGCTTCTCCTGACAGGACAGCTTCTTCCCCTGCAAAGAACAAAATCACATCTGCCTGACAAGCCGCAGCAACCGCCTTTGCTATTCCATCCTTATTTTTGTCCCGACTATATGTAAGCCCTTCTTCTGCAATAATTTTTATTTTATTCCCATATTCTTCTTTTATTGCCATCAGCGGAGTTACGCTATGTTCCGGTTCTGCATCAAAACACCACGTACCAACCTGATCGGCCGGAGCATCAGATAAAGGTCCTACAACCGCCACTGATTTTACTGTACTGCCTAACGGTAATACATTATTGTCATTTTTCAAAAGCACCGTTCCTTCTGCTGCCGCCCGGCGAGCTGCGTCCAGGGCTTCTGCCGTATAAAACGGCATTTCATCCTGAATCTGCGTGTAAGGATTGTCGAACAAACCTAAACGTTGTTTCAAACGTAATATATTACGGACAGCCTCATCAATCGTTTTTTCGGAAACTTTCCCCTCTTTCACCAGTTCTTCCAGATAATTGATATATGCAAACCCCATCATATCCATATCCACCGCCGCATTAGCTGCATCCTCCGCTGCTTCTTTCAAATCCGCAGAAAACCCATGTGGTATCATTTGTTCTATGGATCCCCAGTCGCTTACCAACACACCATCATACTTCCATTCGTCACGTAAAATAGTTTTATTTAAATATGGGTTACCTGAAGATGGTATTCCGTTTATATCATTAAATGAACACATAAAAGTAGCGGCTCCGGCATCTGCAACCGCTTTAAAAGGAGGAAGATAAAGTTCACGTAATTGCAATTCAGGCACCCAGGTCGTATTGTAATCCTTACCGGATTCACTGGCTCCATACGCTGCAAAATGCTTGGCACAAGCAGCCAAAGAAGTAGGATCGCTTAAATCATCTCCCTGAAAACCTTTCACCATAGCAACTCCCATCACTGACGTCAAAAAAGGATCTTCACCACAGGATTCTGCTATACGTCCCCAACGCGGATCACGTGTCACATCAATCATAGGTGCAAATGTCCAGCGAATCCCGGCAGCAGTAGTTTCCAATGCCGCCATACGCGCCCCTTCCTCTACCAAAAGAGGATTCCAGGTCGCTGCCTGTCCCAAAGGAATCGGAAATATTGTTTTAAAACCGTGTATAACATCACGTGCAAAAATCAGAGGTATGCCCAGCCGACTCTCTTCTACAGCAATCCGCTGCAACTCATTAATAACAAACGGATCCAATTCATTTAATATAGACCCTACACTGCCTTCTCTGATTGAACTCTGCATATCATCAGACAAACCTAAACCTGTAAGTTGATTCATCTGACCGATCTTTTCCTTTAACGTCATCTGAGAAAGCAGATGATCTATTTTCTCCTCGGTATCATCCTTGCATTGAGTGCAAGAAAACAACACCAAGCTTACACTAATAATTAAAATGTTTTTTAGTAATGCGTTTTTCATGTCCGAATTATTTATATTTTAATATTTTTCGAGTTGAAGCGAATGGTACAAATGTAGGAAAGAACAAGTTTAAGAACAAAAAAAAAGCTACACAGAAACTCAATAAGACGCCTTTTTAAACTCAACATCCACTCAACAAACAGAAACATAAACAACTAATATACAGACAATTAAAATATTTTATGTTTTAAAACAGTTTTCAATATCAATTTCATTCCGAAAAAAAACATTAAAATTGAATCTGTTTTAAATTATTTAATTCTTTTTTACAATATTCTATATTCTATGAAACGGATTTACATATTCTTTTCTATATATCTAATCAGTACAGGTTTAAACCTATACGCAATACATCCCATCATAAGAAATTTCAGCAAAGAAATGACTAAAGCCAGTACTCAAAACTGGGATATAGTTCAGCATGAAAACAACTGGATGTATTTTGCCAATAACAACGGATTACTGGAATTTGACGGATACCGTTGGATTACCTACCCCATTGCCAATCAAACTAATATCCGCTCTCTATACTATGATGAAGATACCGGCCGTATTTATGCCGGTGCTTTCAACGAGTTCGGATATTATTCACGGGATGACAACGGATTGTTGGTTTATACTACGCTAACCGATAAAATTCCCGACAATAAAGAATTCAATGAAATATGGAATATCAGCAAAATCAACAACACTTTATTTTTTCAGGGAGGAAATGAGATATTCCGTTACCATGCAGATGAAATAAAACGGTATGACTTTCCAAACAGAATCAATTACTCCGCCACAGTACATAATATCTTTATAGTATCCATAGAAAGCGACGGCATTCTTACATTAAACGGAGATATATTCTTACCTCTTCCGAACAGTGAGCTATTAAAGGATAAAAAAATATGTGGAATATTGCCTTTTAAAGAAAATAAAATCCTTTTCGTAACTGAGTTTGACGGCATATACCTTTTTGACGGGGAAAAGATAACCGCCTATAATACAGACATAGATGATTTCATGAAAGAAAACCAAGTTTTTTGTGCTGAAATTAATCAATCACAACTGGCCATAGGAACCGTAAGAAATGGATTAGTAATAAAAGATCTCAACGACAACTCCAACATTTACTCCAATATCTATTCCGGATTACAAAACAATACCGTATTAAGTATGAAATTTGATAATCAAAACAATCTCTGGGTAGGTCTAGATAAAGGTATCAGTTATATTATGGTAAACTCCCCTATTTACGACCTGTTTGCAAACACTCAATTATACGGAACCGGATATACTTCTCTGTTAAAAGGTAATTTATTATATCTGGGTACTAATCAGGGATTGTATTGTACGGAATATCCTAAACCTAATACTCCGGATGACAGCAATATGGAACTGATATCCGGTATGCAAGGACAAATATGGAACCTTAAGCTAATTGACAATACCGTATTTTGTGCTACGAATTTCGGTACTTACATTGTTGAAAAGAATCACGCCCAAAAAATAGAGGATATCCCGGGAACGTGGAACTTCATAGAGTTACAGACAAAGCCCGGATACATCCTGGGATCATCATATAATGGTTTTTTTCTTTTGAAAAAAGAGGGCGGAAGCTGGAAGTTTTCCAACTATATTAAAGGGTTTAACGAATCCGGAGGCATGTTTGAAGAAGATCAGAACGGGGACATCTGGTTTTCACACTGGATTAAAGGTATTTTCAAATTAACATTAAATCCCGAATTGGATAGTGTATCCGTAGAAATATATGATACCAATAAAGGATTCTACACCGTCCGAAACAATATTGTTTTTAAACTGGACAACAATATCCTGTTTTCTGGGGATGGCGGTTTCTTTGTTTATAATCCGGAGGAAGACAGGATGAATCATGCGGAAAAAACAGAAGCTATTTTCGGAAAACCTCCTTACGCTGTCCGTTTATTTGAATCGCCCAAGGAAGATATATGGGTTTTAGCTTCCAATAATCTGGAATTTGCCAAGAAAAAGGACAATGGAAAATATATTTTTGATAAAACAACGTTTTCTACATTAAAACACAAATTAATACCCGGATTCGAACAGTTCAATTTTATTGATACAACCCACCTGATTGTCAATACGGAAAACGGATTCTCCTGGATAGACATGGCGAAAACAAACGACATTATAAACTCTCTTAAAGTATCCGTACGTAATATTTATATCACAACAGAAAAAGATTCCCTACTAAGAGGATATATTCCTTTACAGGAAAGGGTTCCCGAAATAAAATTTAAATACAACTCCTTAAGATTTGAGTTTACGGCACCGGAATTCAGGGAAGATGTTATTGTATCCTACAGTTGTTTTCTGGAAAATTATGATTCCGACTGGTCCACCTACTCTACGACTAATACGAAAGAGTACACAAAGCTGCCTCCCGGGGATTATATTTTTCATGTAAAGGCTCACAGTTCACTAAATACGGATACAGTGGAAACAGCTTATCATTTTACGATACTTCCCCCTTGGTATCAAAGCATACTGGCCAGACTGATATATATGTTGCTCGCATTAATCGCGTTATTCCTGATGTTCGTGTTTATAAATAAACGTTCTAAAAAAGCGGCTTTGGACATGAAACTGCAAAAGGAAAAAGAAATGCAGGAGCAAGAGCAACGTTTTATGGAAGAAAAGAAAGAAAGTGAACAGGAAATTATCAATTTAAAAAACCAACGTCTTCAATATGAACTAAGGCAGAAGTCACGCGACCTCGCCAACTCTACAATGAACCTTATCCGTAAAAACGAGATATTGCTTGAAATAAACCAGAACCTAGACAAAATAGCCAGCAACGTAAAAAACACAAAAGATACTTCCGAAACATTAAAACGTATTATCAAAGTACAAAGCGATATTAAGAAAAATATTGAACGGGATGACAACTGGAAGAAATTCGAAGAAAATTTCGACATGGTTTATGAGAATTATCTAAAACGATTAAAAGCAGAGTTCCCAATATTAACTGTCAATGACAGGAAACTCTGTGCATACCTTAAAATGGGATTGAGCTCCAAGGACATTGCCCCGTTGCTCAACATGTCATTCCGGAGCGTAGAAATGAGCCGGTACAGACTTAGAAAGAAGCTGGATCTGAACAGGGAAATCAATTTAACCGAGTATCTGCAAAAATTCTAATACCAAGCCCGAAATATATTTACAAACTAATTTTGAGTTGACAATAAATTCTTTCTTAATATTAAGAGCCAAGGAGTTATAAAGATAGCTCCTTGGCTCTTGTTTTACAAATCATCAATCACAGCTTAAATAAATCCAAACAATCGGTCCATACACTTCCTATCCCGAATATAAGCTGCGGCCACTTAGGCAACATCCTTCTTTTACCGACAACAGACTACTTTTTAAATGCTTTTTTATGTATTAAAAGCAGATAAAAATCCCTACCTTTGCACGCTCAAAATATCCAATTATGATTAAAGCAGTTTTTTTCGACATAGACGGAACATTGGTTAGTTTCAAAACCCATCAAGTACCTGAAAGTACCCGGGAAGCTATACGTCTGTTAAAAATGAAAGGAATAAAAACATTCATTGCAACCGGAAGACAGTATGAAGCTATCAACAACCTGGGTGATCTGACATTTGACGGTTACATTACTATGAACGGAAGTTATTGCTTTACCGGACAAAAAGAAGTCATTTACAAAAAATTTATTCCACAGAACGACATACAGGCACTGATAAACTACATCAACCACAAACGTTCATTTCCGGTTATTTTTGTCGGTGAACACGATTCTTTTGCCACTTATCTGAATGAAGATGCCCACATTGTACTGGATCAGTTGAACTTCCCGAAACCGGAATTTGCCCCGATAGAAAATGCTCTGAACAAAGAAATATATCAAATTATTTCGTTCTTCAGACAAGAAGAGGAAACTGAAATATTGTCTTTCCTTCCGGGGTGCGACGCAACCCGATGGTCTCCCCTCTTCACGGATGTAATACCTAAAGGCAACAGCAAACAGGTGGGCATTGACGAAGTATTAAAACATTACGATATCACCCTGGAAGAAACTATGGCGTTCGGAGACGGAGGTAATGACATTTCCATGTTACGCCATATTCCCAACAGTGTGGCAATGGGCAATGCAGAAGATGAAGTGAAAAAAGCGGCAAAACATGTAACGACCTCTGTTGACGAAGACGGCATATGGAATGCTTTGAAGAAGTTTAATATAATCTGATTAACCTACAACTCTTTTTTAGCATTCAGAGCATTTCTTATTTTTACGGCCAGCTCATACTTTTCCTCATTCACTGCTTGAAGAAGAAATTCTTCCAATTCTTCTATGGAGAAAAGGTACATTTCATTATCCGCCAATTCTTCAAGATCATTTAAAGTAAAAGTCCTCTTAACTTCCGCATCCGGAGGGTTTATTTCAGTTCCCACAACGTCAAGAATTTCCCTCTTGATATAAATGGGACACTCCGAACGTACAGCCAAGGCCACAGCATCTGAAGTACGGGCATCGACCACAAACACCCGATGATCATGGGTCTCTATATAAAGCTCCGAATAAAATATATCATTAATAAGGTCATATATCAACACCTTTTTCAACTCAGCCTGCAACGTTATCAGTATATTTTTTATCAAATCATGGGTTAAAGGACGTGCCAATACCTTATTATTAATTTTCAAGGCAATGGACTGTGCTTCCGGCTCTCCTATCATTACAGAAAACCGTCGGTTGCCTTCTTTTTCACGCAACACTAAACCATATGTACTTACAATCGACTGGTTATACACCAGACCTATTATTTCCAATCTGACTTCATTATCCATATAAAACCTATTGTTAAGCATGCTATTCCAAAAATAAACAGAATTGCATTTCCCTCACATAAAGAGAAACAAATATACTCATATTTTTACGAATAATTTCCTGTGCCGTCGATGTAAACTTAAAAGAAACATAAAATATGCGATACTCTGTAATGAGCAGTTAAAGCTTCTTTTTACTTTTATGAAATCATAATTTATTGTACATTTGCAAGCTATGTTTAAGGGAAAAGACATTTTAAAAAATATGCTCAATAAAGCCTGGGGATTAATAGTCGCTGCCGACTCTACCTGGGATTCTATCGCTTCGGAGCAGGCTTCCGTAACTACAATACGGAAGAACTATATCTATCCCTGGATTCTGTGCGGAGTGATATTAAGCTTCATTTTTAATGGTATCTATGCCCCGGCCAGACCCATAGAAGCTGCATTGGTACATGCTATCATCACATTATTGTCTTTAACCGGAGGGTATTATATTTCAAATCTGGTTTGCTTCGCTTATCTAAACAAATACAAACCGGATTTAGCATCAAAAAATAAGTGTGAAACCATAGTGGGATATTCATATACCATTATTATTTTGATAGAAATACTGATAACAATTATGCCCAGCCTGTTTTTTCTCCGCATTCTCAGTCTTTTTGTTGCCTACTCGGTATGGGAAGGCAGCCGCGCCATCTGGCAACTGAACGAAGAAGAAAGAGGAAGCGTTGTTTTAATATTCAGTATTATCATCATTTTCATGCCTATTATAGTTAATAAGATTATACACATTTTACTTCCAAATGCATAAAAAATCAACCATATTAATCAGAAATAAACGGGCAACTTTCGATTACGAATTAGTAGAACGTTTTGAAGCGGGGATGCAGTTATACGGAACTGAAATAAAATCCATCCGGGACGGTAAAGCCAGCCTGGTGGATACCTATTGCACTTTTATCAATGAAGAACTGTGGGTGAAAAACATGCATATTGCAACTTACTTTTTCGGAACTTATAACAACCATGACGTCACACGGGAACGTAAACTCCTTCTCCATAAAAAAGAACTGCTGAAATTAAGACGGGCTACAAAAGAAAGCGGTTTAACAATAGTACCCGTAAAGTTATATGTCAACGATAAGGGATTGGCAAAACTGGAGATAGCCCTTGCACGAGGAAAAAAGAACTATGACAAACGTCAGACTCTCAAAGAGAAAGAGGACAAACGTTCCATGGACAGAGCTATGAAACGCTAAGGCTCTGACTGACAAGAAAATAATCTTCGAACACAAAGATTATTTATCTACCTGACCCTGTTTTATTTATAAAAATCATTCACATGAACGGAAAACCGACACCGAGCTGTGTGGATTGCGGCACACAAAACTGCAAATATCAAGACCTCACCTACCCTGACTTTTGCCTCACAACCCATCTGCAAGAAGAAGATAAACGGTGGGCTTTAGAACGGTATGACGAAGGAGAGAACCGCAGAATAATGAAAGCCAGTGCGGAAGTAGAATTTGAAGGATATTGCCAGTGGACACGTGTACAGGAGATAATGGAGTTTGCTAATAAAATAAATGCCCACAAGATAGGTATTGCCAACTGTATAGGGCTTATTAACGAAGCACGTATTTTTGCTCGTATATTGAGGGCTAACGGATTTGAAGCCTATTCCGTTATATGTAAAGTAGCCGGACAAGCAAAATCATCCATGGGGATTCCGTCCCAATGTGAAAGCATCGGCGCAGCCATGTGCAATCCTATTTTACAGGCACACCTGCTCAACGAAGCACACACAGACCTGAATGTAGTCATAGGATTATGCGTAGGGCACGACAGTTTATTTTATAAATATTCCGATGCCTACGTCACAACGCTGGTTACCAAAGACCGTGTTACGGGAAACAATCCGGCTGCAGCCTTATACACAGCCAATTCTTATTACAAAAAGAAATTTTCCCTGGATAAAAAGTAAATGATCTTATTTCTCTAACTATCTCTATATTCTGAACATCATAACATATCAAATTATCTTCGTCAACTGTCTTTACTGAATTTATTTCATGATTTTCGTCAACCAAGCCTCCTTAAGCAGGCGCACTAAATCCTACTTTCTATTTATTTCGTATATTTGTTTCTCATTAAGAAAATAAAGATTCAAGGCAGAACAGCCAATACATTGGGATAAATTAATCTGAAAAACAATAAAAAACAGTTTTACCTGTTACAAAGAAACAGTTGACCGACGCACATCGATACATCTTTTTAACGAATAAAAAAGGAATCATTCAGACAAATTTTATCTGTTTTTAAAAGAATAGAATATAGACATGACTACTGTGATTAAATATCTTATAGACTTCATTCTAAATACTAAAGATAAAAACATATCTTCACAGGTAGCCTATACATCCGATTCCAAAGAGTTTGCCAAATACAAAGTAGTAATTTACCCCTCCCGTTTTTTTTCTCCTGCTGTATATGGTACACCGGAATCGCTTCCGGATTTACCTTTAAAAAAAATAGAAAATACACCGATCCTTTTCGGCGAACCCAAAATAGAAAAGCAAGGCGATACATTCGTCCTACATGCAGACATAATTGCAAGCGCCTATTTCCTTATCAGCAGGTACGAAGAATATGTAAAACGAGATGTAAGGGATGTACACGGACGTTTCCCCGGTAAAGAATCGATTCCTTATAAAGCCGGATTTATCAACCGCCCCATTATCGAGGAATATGGTCAGATACTCAGAAAATTACTCCGGGAAACAGGATTAAATATACAAGAACCGCAACCTAAATTACAAAAAATCTACCTGACACATGATGTTGATGCGATTGCTCATTACAGAAGATTAAGAGGTGTGGCCGGGGCTATATTAAAAAACAGCTCCCAGGCCGGCATAGCCTTAAAATCATATTTTAAAAATATACATTACGATCCTTGGTTTACGTTTCCCTGGTTATTGGAACAGGACAGTCTACTCGATTCCCGGGCAGAAAGTATATTTTTTATCAAACCGGGAGGTGGAAAAAACAGAGAAGACCAACCGCATTCCAAGGTAAACAGTAAAGATTTTAAATACCTTTTCCATTTATTGGAACAACACAATGCCAGTATTGGTCTGCATGCCAGTTACGAAGCCGGCATCAACCCTACTCTGATAAAACAGGAAAGAACACAGTTGGAACAAGCTACCAACCAAAACATATCATACAACAGGAATCACTATCTGAACACACGGGAGCCGGAAGATATGCAGAAGTTATATGAAACGGGAATAACAGATGATTTCACACTCGGCTATGCGGATGTAGCAGGATTCCGTATAGGTACCTGCCGTCCGGTGAACTGGATCAATCCTTCAACCCAACAGTTAACTCCACTGTGCCTGCACCCACTGACCATGATGGACGGAAGTTTAAGCGAGAAACGATACATGAACTTACCGGAAGACGAAGCATACAACTATGCTATAAATTTAATAACAGAAACCGAACGCCACGGGGGAGATTTATGCTTACTTTGGCACAATACTTCTGTGGAAAAAAACGGGAACAACTATCATAGAACACTATATTCCAAATTAATAAATTATTTGAAGGACAGATAAGATGAAAAAGAAAGCGATTGTGTGCGTGACAAATGATTTAACCACCGACCAGCGTGTACACAAAACATGCATGACATTAAAAAAAGCCGGATACGATGTCGTAGAAACCGGGAGGCTATTGCCAGACAGTTTACCGTTGGAAAGACCTTATGAAACACGCCGTGTTAAAATGTGGTTTCACCACGGTCCTCAATTTTATGCAGAATATAACATCCGCCTTTTTTTCTATCTATTATTTACAAAAGTGGATTTGATTTTTTCCAACGACTTAGACACGTTGCCTGCCGCATATTATGCTTCTAAAATCAGAGGTAAAAGACTCATATATGATACCCACGAATATTTCACGGAAGTACCGGAACTTGTTAACCGTCCCAAGACACAAGCTATCTGGAAAAGAATAGAAAATCATCTGTTTCCTAAGCTGACAGATATTTTTACAGTCAATGAATCCATAGCAAAATTATATTCCGAACAGTTCCACAAAAAAGTAAATGTCACCAGAAATATTCCGCCATCTTACACTCCGGACCGCATCAAAAGCAGAAAAGAACTGGGATTACCGGAAGATAAGCATATTTTAATATTGCAAGGAACCGGAATTAATGTACAACGAGGAGCAGAAGAGGCATGCCTGGCTATGCAATACCTACAAGACACTGTTCTTCTTGTGGTTGGAAGCGGTGATGTAATTCCGGCACTGAAAGAAATTGTTTCTGAACACCACTTGCAGGAGAAAGTAATTTTTAAAAATAAAATGCCTTTTACCGAGCTTAGGCAATATACAATAAACAGCGACTTAGGCCTGGCTATCGATAAAAACACCAATTTAAACTACCAATTCTCCCTACCCAATAAATTATTCGACTACATTCATTCCAACGTTCCTGTTTTATCATCGGGATTGATAGAATTAAAACAGATCATAGACAAATACGACATTGGTTACTATATACAAAATCATGATCCCAAACACATAGCCGAGGTTATTGAAAACATTTTTAATGATAAGGAACGATACTCCCAAGTCAAGCACAATACACAGAAAGCAAAACAAAAACTTTCATGGGAACAGGAAGAAAAAGTACTGTTGAATGTAATAAACAAAGAAGCAAAAGTATAAGAGCACGCTGTAACACCCCAAAACGATAACATAAAAGGGATTCCATGGAATCCCTTTTATGTTACTTTATCCCTATATATAGAAAATCCACACTATTTCTTCAGACGTTGCCTCTGATCATGTGAAAATGTGACTACCACTGCCACAGCTAACCCTAGCAACAAATCATTTTTTGAAAACATGTTAAAAAGAATAACATCTTCCGGAACATCGCCTGAGATAAGACGCAGTATCACTACAATCACAATAAAAACGGCAAAAGCCCCCAAACCGTATAAAACTAACTTCAATTTTGCATTCATGGTTTTACTAATCAATTAAGAAACAAATATACAGAAATAAAAAAGAAAATAAGACTAATCAAAAAAATTAATACATATCTTTGCAGCTTTAATAAAACTATATAAAAACATGTCAGTACATAGTGAAAATACAAGAAGAGTAACCACCCATCGTTTGTTGGAAATGAAACAACGTGGTGAAAAAATCAGTATGTTAACAGCTTATGACTACACCATGGGACGCATTGTTGATGAATCCGGTATTGATGTAATTCTCGTAGGCGACTCTGCATCAAATGTTATGTGCGGTAACATCACTACACTCCCTATGACACTGGATCAGATGATCTTTATGGCTAAATCAGTGGTAAAAGGAGTAAAACGTGCATTGGTAGTTGTTGATATGCCTTTCGGCAGTTATCAAGGAAACTCAAAAGAAGCTCTGGCCTCAGCCATCCGTATAATGAAAGAAACCCATTGCGACTGTTTGAAGCTGGAAGGTGGCGAAGAAATATTAGAATCGGTTAAAAGGATATTAAGTGCCGGAATTCCCATCATGGGTCACCTGGGACTTATGCCGCAATCCATCAATAAATATGGCTCTTATACAGTACGGGCTAAAGAAGAAGCCGAAGCTGAAAAACTGATCAGCGATGCCAAGCTTCTGGAAGAAGCCGGATGTTTTGCCATTGTTCTTGAAAAAATTCCTGCTACATTAGCTGAACGTATCGCAAAAGAACTAACCATTCCTATCATCGGAATCGGAGCCGGAGGAGGTGCCGACGGTCAGGTATTGGTTCTTCACGATATGGTTGGATTAACTCAGGACTTTTCCCCTCGTTTTCTCCGCCGCTACGCAGATTTACAGGGAATTATGCACGAAGCCATAGGACAGTATGTCAAGGATGTCAAATCCGGAAACTTTCCTAATGAGCAAGAACAATATTAATAATATCAATATTTCTCAAATACACATAAAATGCCGGACTTTAAGAGTCCGGCATTTTATGTATCATATGGTTTATACGAACAAGCCATCAGGATGTTACAATCAGTTTTTCTGAAAACCATTGTCCCTTATAATATATTTTCAGGAAATAAACACCCGTAGCCATATTAGACACATTAATCTCTATATCATCTTTCTTTTTCAACGGTACGCAATTCAACATTTTCCCTGTCATATCAACAAAATACATATCCTCAACTTCCTTTTTCAATTTTACCAATAATATGTCCCGACACGGATTAGGATAAATTTTCACCAAATCGGCAACCACTGTTTTACCTGCCTTTCCGTCTTCACCATCATCATAAGGATTCGGTACGAACTGATCCATTACAGATTTTTCCAGGCTTTTATTTGCCCACTGTCTGTTATCACAATCCGGCATACATGTGTACTGAGTAATAATACGAACCATAGCATCATTCAGTTTTTCAACTTCCAGCTTATCCGTAGTCGGTTTTATATGGCTACCACCCACTCCGCTGTCATCTGTAAGAAACAGACAAGTTCCATTAGTAGCAAGAGCCATACAGCGGGTCATATATTCCCCATCCTTTTCCATACCGCTACAAATTACAGGTACTATACGGATTCCTTTCTCTGCGGCCAGGCGTATCTGTTTATACAACTGTTCCAATGAACTCTGATTATTGTGTGCAGGAGCATCCAAAATAAGAAAAGCGATACGTGCTAAAGAATTCTCATCCCAGTTTTCCTCTTCAATAGCCTGAAAAAGGGCTTCATCCACTGCCTCCGGATAATCACCGCCTCCGGAAGCCGACTGATTATTCAAGAAATCAAGTGTTGTCTGAATTCCTTGGCTGAAAGACGATTTACGTGTCAGATAACTATCTCCATGATCACGATATACCAAAGCTCCGGTACGAAAGTCCAACTGTTTCTGGTCTTTATTTACCCTCTGAATAATATTGTCCAGTTCCACCTGCAAATAACGTATTTCGTCGCTCATAGAACCCGTGGCATCCACAATAAAAAATAAATCCACATTACTACGACTGTTACATTCGGCTTCTATTTGAGCCGTATTAATACCTTTTTCAAAAGGAATAACTTCATCCAACTCCACCATCTCACCTTGATACTCAAATATAATTTTCAGGTTTTTCATAGAAACCTTTTCTTCCTGACCATAAAGATTCACCCATAACTCTGCTTTTCCCGTGTTATCCGTATACGTTTGCCACAACTCTTCATCAGAATTACTTAACAATGTTACTTTTGCATTAGCCACAGGTATTCCCTGTTGATTAGTCAACTGAGCTGTTACCCTGTTTAATGGAGAGATTTTCCAAACATCAAGATAAGTACTAAATGTCTCCGTCAGAATATTTTCCCATTGATTCCATTTTGCAAAATCATTAACCTCTCCAGCTGTAAGCGTACTTGCATAAATCGTTGCTGAAGAAGATTCTTCATAAAACCCATCGGACTCATATTTATCGGAAGAAGATTTTGAAGACTTTGAGGATTTCGATGATCTTGCTTTACGCTTCTCTGCCGGACGAAATGTGGCTGTCCCCACAGAAGCAGAGAGAGACACTTTAGGAGAAGCTGTATATCCTACAACCACTATTTCATCTAAACGCTCCGAAGCCTCTCCCAAATATATGACTAAATGCTCCGTAGCCATAACCTTTCTTTCTAAAGGCTCATATCCTATAAATGAAAACACAAGTACCTGTCCGGAATCCACAGACAAGGAAAATAGCCCATCAAAGTCAGTCAGTGTGCCCATTGAAGTGCCTTTTACATTTACAGAAGCTCCAATTAAAGGTTCATTCGTATCTGCTTCCTTCACAACACCGGTTATAGTAATAGGCTTCGCATATAAAGTACCAAACAAGCCCAACAAAAAGAAATAAAGTAAACAAATTCTTTTTTTCATGACATTAAATTTAAATTAATAAACAAAATAAGGATTGGATTAAAACCGGTTTTTACCAAACGTCAATTTATTAAAACAAAAAGCATGCCTTAAATTACAAAGAACATAACCATACTGCCAGACCTCCCCTCTAATCCTGTTTTTTAGTTTATTATATAGTTTGTATCACATTTTAAGAGTTATTTTAAATTCCAGAAAAGAAGAAATTCCTACCTTTACAAACTTATTGTCTTAAATTACACAAGAAGAATAATGAGACCCATCAACTTTATAAAAATACTCTCTATCACTATCTTTTTCTTTCTTCTTTCTCCACAAAAAAGTTTATCGCAAACAAAAAAGTTTACAATAAACGGTACTGTAACAGATGCAAAGAATGGAGAAGACCTTATTGGAGTCAACATATACATTCCAGAATTAAGCACCGGAGCTGTAACAAATAATTATGGATTTTATTCCATCACCTTGCCATCAGGCAAATACAACATTGAAGCTTCTTATACTGGATATGAAACCCAGACTATCTCCATAGAACTTAATACAGACAAGAAAATTAACTTCAAATTAAAAGATGCGGATAATCTTCTGAACGAAGTAGTTGTAACCGGAGAGAAAAAGAATATAAATATCTCCCGCTCTGAAATGAGCGTAGAAAAACTTACTGCACAAACCATCAAAACAGTACCGGCCATGATGGGCGAGGTTGATATTATCAAAGCATTACAACTATTACCCGGCGTACAATCGGTATCCGAAGGGTCATCCAGTTTCAGCGTACGCGGCGGTGGACACGACCAAAACCTGATATTACTGGACGAAGCCACCGTATACAGTGCCTCACACTTGATGGGATTCTTCTCCGTTTTTAACAATGATGTAGTGAAAGATGTACAATTATACAAAGGAGATATCCCGGCTGTTTACGGCGGACGGCTATCCTCGTTGATGGACGTACATACCAAGGACGGCAATAATCAAAAATTTTCCGGCTCCGGAGGGATAGGAACTATTTCCAGCCGTCTGACACTGGAAGGCCCTATTGTTTCGGACAAAGCCTCTTTCCTTGTCTCCGGACGCAGAACTTATGCCGACATCTTTCTACCCTTATCCAAAAATGAAGGAATAAAAGATTCACGTCTCTATTTCTATGATTTTAACGCTAAAGTAAACTACCGGATCAACCCGAACAACAGGGTTTTCCTGGCCGGATATTTCGGGCGCGATCACTTTTCACATACAGTGGCTGAAATGAATTTCGGAAACAAAACGGTGACAGCCCGCTGGAATCACGTTTTTTCTCCCAAACTATTTTCCAATTTCACCTTTGTGGGCAGTCATTATGATTATTACCTGGGCACTACAATAAACGAAACCATCGCCCAGGACTGGAAATCCTCTCTAATGGATATAGGTGGAAAAATGGACTTTTCATACCACATCAGTCCCCGGTATAACCTGAAATTCGGATATAATTTTACTCATCACACATTTTCTCCGGGTAAAGGAGGAGGAAGCGGCAACGGTTCTGTGATAAATCAATTCAACTTCCCTCAAAAATACGCACTGGATCATGCTATATACGTATCCAATGAAGCCACTGTTTTTGATAAACTGACCTTACGGTACGGCTTGCGGTATTCCATCTTTCAGAATCTGGGAAACGGACACCAGGAATACATACTGAATAATTATATGGTGACAGACTCCGCCGTTTATGCCAAAGGTAAAGTGTACAACACACAGTCACGTTTGGAACCACGTTTGGGTATCAACTACATGTTCAATGAGAAGCACTCAATAAAGGCCAGTTATTCGCGCACGGCGCAATACATCCAGCTGGCTTCCAACTCATCTGCCGGTTCTCCCCTGGACATATGGTTCCAAGCTTCCAAAAATGTAAAACCGCAAATGAGCGACCAATTTGCCATCGGATATTTCAGGAACTTTGCCGATAATATGTTTGAGTCGTCCGTGGAAATCTATTACAAACACATGAATAATGTTGTTGATTTTAAAGACCGTGCCAGCCTGTTGGCCAATCCGAACATAGAACAAGAACTTCGTTTCGGTATAGGACAGGCTTACGGAGCTGAATTTTTGGTGAGAAAAAACAGAGGTGATCTTAACGGATGGGTGAGTTATACATATGCACGGAGTTTCCGGAAAATAGATGAAGTAAACAATGGAGAGTGGTACCGGTCGCCCAACGACAGACCTCATAACATATCCATCGTATTAAATTATGAAATCACGCCCAAACTGATGGTCGGGGCAAGCTGGGTATATGCCACCGGAATGCCCGTAACATATCCTACCGGAAGATTTGAAGTGGAAGGCACATATGTTCCTATTTATTCCAAACGAAACGAATACCGTTACCCTGACTATCATCGGTTGGATTTATCGCTGACATGGAAACTATCCGATCCTAAAAAACGTTTCCAGCATGAACTTAATTTTTCACTTTACAATGCATACGGAAGGAAGAACCCCTGGACTGTTTACTTCTTACAGGAAGAAGAACAACCGGACATCACATACGGGGAAATGCTATATTTGTTCTCCTTTGTTCCTTCTATCACATGGAATTTCTCATTTTAACACGAAGTCATGATGAAGATATCAAAACATATATATAATATAATTCCATTATTCGGATTATTTCTGCTCTCTTTCAGTTCCTGTACTGAACGTATTGATATAAAGACAAAGGACGCATCGCCTGCCCTATCCATATTTGGTTATATAACCGATAAACCGGAGCAGCATGCTATAAAAATAACCAGAACGTCCGGATACTTTTCTACAGAGCCTCCTACCCCCATTAGCAACGCTACCGTAACAATAAGCGACGAAAAAGATATCATCAGACTGACTGAAAATCCGGATACCCCGGGAGTATATCTTACCAACCCTCATATACGTGCAGAAGAAGGCCACCAATATACATTGGATGTCTGGCTGGATTTTAATGAAGATGGAATAAATGAACATTATCAGGCTAAATCAGGAGCAATGCCTTACTCTACCCGGATAGATTCCATCGTACTAAGTCCTTCAAGCCTTCCGTTCATTCCCAATCTCCTGCTATATGGCAAGGTTCCGGATAACCAGAAAAACAACCTGGCTGTTTATCTGATAAAAAACAGTGAACCAATCAACATATTCAGCTATTTTCTTATATTGCCCGATGGTTACTTTATGGGACATGACATACAGGGATATGAGTTTCCATGTATGGTGACGGACGGAGTGCAGCTGGGAGATACTATCAGATTCCGTGTCAACTCATTTACCAGTGATTTTTCTAATTTCCTGTCACATGCAAGAAGTGAATCCGGAGCTAAAAACCCCATTTTCAGTGGCCCTCCTTCTAATGTAGCAAGCAATATTGTAGCCACAGACCCCAACAATGATGTGGAAATAGTAGGCTATTTTTCAGCCTTTCCCCAAAGTGAGAGCTCGACAATATCCGATCGGGAATATATGCCTGCAACCAACAAGAAATAGTTAGTTCACAATAACCACAGACCTCTTAATGCTTGAGGTTTGTTCTACCGAAATAATATAATTTCCTCCTGTCGAAACTGTGCACTGGTATTCTGACCCAGTAAAGCTATCTGTCAAGATCAATTGTCCGGATATATTGTAAATATAAATACGCCCTGTTTCTTGTAAATTCGTTATATTCACATTCTTGCCCCAAACGGTAATCACAGGTTCCTGTAAACTTGTCTGATCATTCAAGGAGGTAGATCCTCCGGTATTCACAGAATCCAGATAAGTATTTATAGCAAGATTCAAATTTTCCTCCATTTCATTTATTTCTGCCTGAGTGGCATCATCGTCAAACAAATCCTGAGCTTGATTAATCACCTCTTCAAAAGCTTCCCGGCTGCTTTTCGGATATTCACCGGCTCCTGTTCCTTCATAAGTAGATTCAAATATATTCAAAGCTCTGTCTATAACCACTTTCAAATTACGCCTATCCGGCTGTACAGCCTCTATGGCCATAATAGAAGAATTACTTACCCCGTCTCCGTCATCGTCCACAGCTTCACCGGCAACTCCTCCCAAAGCAAAATTCAGATATTTTCCAGCTATATTTACAAAACGGAAGTAAATCTCGCCATCTTGCTTATCCTGTACAAAAGTCATTGTCCAGGCTCCGTTTTCATCAATTTCTTCGGTTAACGTCAATGTCTGCCCATCCAAATAACGTCCTCCTTCCGGATGAACACTGCATGAACTACGAATCCAATAACGCCCGTTTTCTTCATCCTGCAACTCAAAAAACCACAATTGATCACCAGCATTTGCTTCATCATGCTGTTGAGCTACCAATGTGTTATGATCATTCGTTCCTACATATAACCGTTTTAAATCTGCAGATGACATAAAAATACGATATTCCACCCCTTGTTTAGGCTTAAACTGAGGAAAAATCTGAGATTGCAAATAAAGTTCTTTTTTTACAGACAAATCTAAAGTCACACTTTTTATGTCTTCCACACTAAACACATCGGTTATAGTATAAGCCACTTCTATAGCGGCTTGTAGGGCAAGCTTCATATCTTCCGGATAATCCCCTGGTTGCAACAAAGCATTCTCCGCTTCTTTAATAGCATCTGATAAAGCGGCTAAAGCATAATCTTTCAATGCCGTTTCGCTGACTTCTATCAACAAGAATTCCCTTAATCCACCGGTTCCTGACTTATTGGTCCAGACACCATAATTACCACTATCCAATCCCCAACCATCCGATGAGTTTTCATTTCTTATACACACCGTTTCTCCGTTTGCCGAATCTTCTATCACCTCAATCCAGAATTTACTTCCTGTTTCCGATAGACGGCAATTATAACCGCTTCTGGCTATATACAAATCATCTGCAACCAACTGAATCAAAAACAAATCATGCCCCCTACTATCTGTTCCGGCACTTATAAACCGAAACTGCTGATTCACGTCATATGTAGCTTCAGCAATAGATAAATCTGAACTGGTATTGATCTCATCATGCTGCCCCACCAGCTTCCCGGTATGAGGAGAACCTACACACTGAATATAATAACATTTCTGATTTTCAGGCTCTGTGACACTCTGATTCTGAGCCTTAACGGATATGCTACCTGCCAAAATGTTACAGGTTATTAATAAAAGGAGTAAATATTGTCTTTTCACGGGCTATTAGAAATAAGGTAAAAACTGTTTTCACTAAATAGGAAAAATCAACCACACATTAAAATCCAGTCGTCATGAAACCTATTATATGGTTATTTTCAAGCAAATATATAAATTATTTTTCGGTAAAAATAAAAAAAACATGATTTTAATAAACCCGGATAAACATGGCATATAATAAGTGAGGCCGGAATTTCCATTCCGGCCTCACTTATTTATGTATTAACAAAACTACAATAATGCTTAACGGGTCAACATAAATTTAATACCCAGTCCAAAGTTTGTTGTAGTAACCGGGAATGATGTTGATATCAATGGATTAGTAGCCTGATGGTCAAAGAATGCCTGGAGGTTTACTTTTGCACTAAATACATAATCCGCCATTATCTTTATTGCAAATACTTTGTTTCCGCTTGTCGCCTGCGTTACATTATCATCAATCCTGCGTAACAACATTTTGTTATCTTTCAAAGACAAGTCCACATTCAGTTTCAAGTCATTCTTCACTTTCTTCTGCTTATCTGATTTCACACGTAATATAATATCAAAATCTTTTAGCGTATAACCTACTCCCACCACAAACTCGTCTGTGCTGCCGTCAATCAACTGAGTACTTACCAGATTTAACGACAGGTTACGCTGCTTGCGATATTCAAACTTTGTCGTCATGCTGTTCTTCATCGTGATATTAATACCGATAAGCGGGCTAAACTGTTCTGTAAGCGACACGCTTGGAATATCATACAACAAAGAAGGAACCGGATTATCATTGGTTGTATTCTGAACATAACCAAACATATCGCTACCCTCCATCGGGACAAAAGATGAATAAGAAGAATAAGAATCCACACTATACTTACAAATATAAGCATGGGTCAAACTTACACTACGGAAATTATTAGCAACCCATGGAATACGTGTCAAGCCATCGTATGTAACACGCCAGTTAGGCAATATACTGGCAAGTGAGAGGAACGGGCTTGTTCCTATTTTATTTATATCCCGTCCGGTATATGCCGCCAGGAAAGCCGGAATAAGTACTTCCGGAGAGTTTTCATAGAATGCTCCGTTTTCTTCACCATAATTTTGCCCGGCATAGTCACTTCCGCTGATAAAACCTTGATCCGGATAACGGGTTCCTCGGTACTGACCGTTCAGACGTCTGGCCATTGTACTACGGTTAGACTTAAATTGCTCGAAAGTTTCCGAACTGTAATTACTTTCCAATGAACCGATCCGTTTAAAAGCGCTTCCGATAGCCACCTGTGTTATACTGTAACTTCCGCTATAAATAGGCACTCCATCCACACGATATTGAACAGAACGTCCGGTAGATGATATTTCCTTAGCATTCAGTTCTATTTTAAAGCCGGCAAAAGGTTCCAGAGAAGCTTTTAAATCAAGATCCGTATTCTTTGCAAAGACAGCAGGGTCTCCAATTGAATCTCTGGTAAGCCAGCCTCTCCCCGCCATATCATCAATAACCTTATCTTCATTAAAGAAACCGAAAGCAAATCCTACACCGGGAGCATAAACATTGTTCACCCGTTCTTGCCCCATAAAAGTAGGCGAAGGCATAAAACCCGGGAGCAAAAGGCTGTTAGACTCACGGTAACTGAACGAAACGCTACGTACCAACATCAATGTTCTGGCTGTAAAATCAACTAATTGCATTCCGAAATTAGCAGATTTATTCGGATCTATCGTACTGATGGCCAATCCTACATTTTCCATATCATCCGGAGCTATCAGTTCAACAGAACTTCTGGTTCTCTTTCCTAAACGGAGTTTCACCTTTTTGCCTAAACTATCCGTAGCAAACACCTGAATACTCTCACTTCCCAACTGGTGATTCACTTTTAATGCTTCACCTTTTTTCAGATTAACCGTCTGCGAAAAGCTTTTCGGCTGAAATTTCACCGCCGATTTTTTCTGACTTGATTTTGTATTCAGTTTTTTCAGGTATTTACTCTTATTATACAACTGCTCAAAGTTAAACCTACCGTTAACCGTTATCGTATTCATCGTATTAACGATATTCCCCAACTCCACACCTTCCACTTCAGCCGTACGGTTCCAGTTATAATTACCATTATAAGAAGCATTCAAAGAAGTCCAGTCCAGAAACGGCAATTTATTAATCGGAACATTCCAGGAAGCGGTAAAAGTCTGCTGATAAGTATAAGGCTCTCCCAATTTACGGATACTTGCCCACACTGTATCCCTCCAGGCTTCGTAATACTCTTTTCCTATTTCCGGCGTATAATAAGATTCAAGCACACTGGCATTGGTAGCCGCCTGTAAATTCAACGATATGCCCTTACTCAGATTATAACCGATATTAAACTGACGAGTCCACATAAAGTCTTTACTGAACGTTAGATCCACAGGTGCATCCGTAGAACCGGATACATTGAAATCCCGAAGTTTTATTTGGGAAAACTGTCTCACCATGCTTGTATTAAAACTCATGGTGGTAGGCAAATAATAAAAGTTGAAATCCTTTATTATTCTAAAAGCCGGCTTATCCAAAGCCTTCACATTTTTAAACGGTTCTACCGGTTCGCTGTTAAATGAATAACTATAATCAAGCGCCAGTTTCTGTTCTTTTACATAATCCTTCTCTATATCAGGGCTGTGTTCATTACGTTCATTATGAGCAAACGTTATACTCAGGTTAGCAGGGTCGTAAAACTGCGGTTTCTTACTCTTTATATTTACACGCGCATTCGATATGTTGAAACTTTTGCTGGTGCTTACAGTCCGGGACACTTCTTTCAAAGAGTCTTTTTCTTCCTTGGTAGAAAGGTTGCTTAATGATTCCGAGAACAAAATATCTTCATCCATAGGATCATACTTCGGCGACAACGTTTCATTGGTATAAGAAAAATAAGTTGGTATCTGTAACTTAGCCTTTTCAGGTAAGAAACGTCCTACATCCAGTGATGTAGAGAAACTTATCTGATACAAATCATCCATCCGACGATCCAACACATTACTTTCAATAGAACCGAATCCTGCCGACTCTGTACGCCCAGCCACATTAATAGTGGCAATATCGGATAAAGCAACAGCCACATCGGCCATGGCAGCCCAACCGCCACCTTCATCAAACTCCGTCATTCTTAACTCATTCACCCAAATTTCCCCTGTCTTAGCTGCACTACTACGGTTACGTACCCCGATCATAATATTTTTAACCTCAGATAAAGTAGGATTCCCCACTACGGTAATCCGGTTGTTGGGTTTATCCGTATCCCAGGTATAATAAGGAGTTATATTGTTTACAGTAGAGCCGGGCATCTGTTTCGCCTTATTACGGGCTAACTTAGCCTTAGTCAATTCACTAAATGGGAAATCAAACATGTTATCCTTCGGCCACACTTTAAGACGTCCTTCGTCATCACTGGAATACATTCCTGCCGGGGTCAGTACCAAAGGAATTTCATACTCATAATAGTTAGAAGTCATATCCGTACCTAAACGTACGAAACAGCTAAGTTCCTGATTGGCCAAAGGCAATTCACCCACCATTTCTTCCGCATGTACAAACATTTGTAACCGTTTATACTGGCGCATATCATAGGAAGTCCGTTTGTACACACCACGGGCATCGTTAGGAGCCAGGTTATTTACCCTTAACACCAAAGCCTGTTCATTCTGAGGTATCAGCTGCATCTGCCCCGGTGTAGTCTGGCGACTAACTCCCGGAGGGAGCACATAGTTTACCGGAGTTTTACTTCCGTTTTCTTCTATATTCACGGACTGGACATCCAACTGTCCATCCGTAATAGGCTGCTGATTTACCTGGTGCAAAGGTTTAGTATACGTTCTCCAGTCGCCACGCACCAAATCCAACGTTGCAAAACGCAAATGAATTTCCTCTTCAAAATCCGTAAGGAACATACGGACAAAACGAATCGACTTAAAGTTACGTATTCCCCCAATGGTATCCGTAGCATCTACCAGTGGAATTTTATATTGATACCACCTCACCCTTTCCGTAGTTCCATTAGGCAAATCAACATCCTTTTCCACAATTTCGGTGATATAGTTAGTACCAAGTTCCATGCTGTCCCTCCGGATAGGAATACGGTATTCATAAAACTTTTCATACTCATTCAAAGTATTATCTCCGTTTATATCCTCTGTATCCGGCTGGCGGGTAGAATTGGTGGCATAAGTGGCATCAGACTCTGAAGCATCGTTAGAGTTGCCTTCCGTACCGTTATAATACTTATAACGCCTTAAAATATCAAATTCCTGTTGGTCATAATCAGAACCCCGGTAATGGTGGAAATTATCCCCTCCCGGGTCCATTAACGGAGAGTTCGGATTATTGCGCATTATCGCCTTGGTCGATTCGGATATGGTTTTCTCCAATTTTTCAATGTATTCCTTATAAACACCGAAATTGAATTCCTGCTCTGTTTTCAAACCGTTTAATCCCACATCCTGATTAGTACGGGCTGCCGGGTCATTGCTAAATCCACTGACTGTTGACTGTATCTTCGGTACATATCCCCATAAAGTAGAATCATTATTCGCTGCGTTACCATTAGGATCCAGTCCTTGTTCAAAAAATTTCTTTCCGTCTTTCAATACATCTTCACTGATATCACCCAGGTTAAAATACAAACTACCCCCCTCATGAGTACCTTCCTCATCGTTGATAAACGGATCCATCATCCAGAATTCTATATATTCGATATTGGAATTTTCAAAGTCCGGGTTATCTATTTTACGCATAATTCCCCCCCAGCGTTTGTCCGGATTCTGTAAAGTACCGTCCCCATTCATATGGTCCGTATCAAGGTTGTACGGCCCGCGTTCCTGTGGGTAAAAAGAAAGGTTCATTACCGTCAGATTGTTTGACTGGGTGGTAGGTACCTTCCTATTAGGATAAATCTCCGAAATATCGACATTACGGGTCAGATGATTGGAACGTAAATCCGGATTTGTCCGTAAATTAGCCGGAGCATTCTTAGAGTTACTATTCAAAATCGGGTCTACGAAATACCATGCCAGCAACGCCCTGTTTTCACCATACTGTATGCTATCGGAAGCTGCATCGCTTGCAAAACGGGACGATGGCGTACTGGACAGTTTCCAGTAATACGGATGATGTATGTCAATAGTCGTTTTAGTCGCATCAAAGTCGTCAATGTACGCATAACCACTTTCCCCGATATCCTTGGAATGTCCCGGCACGAGTTGTGCAAACTCTGCGTTTACGGCAAAAGAAGAAGGCTGAGTAGCGTTGACAAAAGGAAGTTTATCCAGCATATTGGTCAACCACTGCGATTCTCCCCTCCATGAAGTATTCAATCCCCAGATTGTATTGGATATAGGTTCGCTTCCGGTGTTTACTTTTGTCGTCAACGGAGTTTCAGACAAGTGCATGATAGTACCTCCTAAGGTAAAATTCTTACTGAATTCATATTCAACATGTGTACCCAGCAAGGTTTTACGCTGCATACTATACAAAGCCTGATTTTCCAGCTTTACATCAATATTCGTATTTGATTCAAGCAGGGACTGGTCAAGTATAGTAACAGTACCCATCATGTAATCTACCGTATAATCCACGTTTTCAACCAATGTACGTCCACCGGCAGTAACCGTAACGGAACCACGCGGTACGTTCATAGCATTCAAACGGATTTCTTTTCCTGACGAAGCCTTGTACTCCCCTATCAACTTAAATTTATTCTTATCGCTATACTCCTGGGCTTCCACCAAAGTCATATCATACAATTCCTGATATACATATTTATTTGCAATCTGGTCGTTATTAATCACCTTTCGCAAATGGCTGCCAAACGGCTCCAACACCGGAAAGATGATACGCCCTGAGGACGAAAGCACGGTATATCCTTCCACGTAGTCAAAATATCCATCCGGAGCAGCTTGTTGTCTCTGATTCAAACGGTCCAGATTCATAACCCGCAGAAGAATTTGATTCTTAATAGCTCCCTCCGTCAGATAACGCATGTCCGTACCAACCGAATCATTGCGGTACACAATATCCAATTTAAAGTCTTCCTGCTGCAATTGTAACGTACCCAGGTAGTACACGTTTTTCATCATCAAATTCCACATTGGCAAACTTGTAATCTGGTTGGTACTTTTCAACATCTTAACAACCAACACATCAGAAGAACTTCCCGTTGTGGTTATAACGTCTTCCACTACTTCCGTCGAGGTTGAAGTGGAATCAGAAGAAGAAGTATTGGTACGTGACAATTCACCTACCGTATAGGTTTTACCCATATATGTATAAGTAAAGGCAACCCCTAAAACCTCATCCGGATTCAATGCCGTTCTCAATGACAATATCCCTAAAGCTTCGTTATAAGTATATTCCGAAGTATCCAAAAGCCGTGCACTTTCTATTTTTTCATAATCTTCGCCACCTTTCATATTTGGAAAGGACGCACTCAACACCTGGTTGGTTTGCTGAATATCCCTAATTCCTCCAAGAGAAATAACCCGTTTATATAAATCATTGGATCTGTTGTCCGGCAATTTTCCACTAACGGGAGAAGATTTAATACCATTCTGCCAAATGGAATCAACCTCCGCCAAGTCCATAAAAGCTATAATATTACGGGAATTATCATACTTTCCCCGTTTATTGGTAACCCAAACTTCCAACTTATCTATTTTCACCCCGGAAGCAACGTATGGTAGTTTGCTCATAGCAGTTTCAAAATTATCCCGGAAATAATGAGCCAGGAAGAAATGCCTGTTCTCATCGTAAGCATCAATACCGATTTCAAAATCAGTAGTTTGCGAACCTCCTTTTGAACTCACCGTTTGAGACTCTGACTGTTGCTGGGACACTATGGCAGAAACTTTAAGCTTTCCAAATTTCAAATCGGACTTAATACCGAACAAAGCAGAGCTACCTGCTATCAACGAGCTGTTTAGCTGCATGCTTACATTTCCTATTTCCAGATTTTGTATAATATCATCTTCCTCTCCTTTAAAGCCCAATTTAACCATTTTTTGGTCAAAGCTGAAAGAAGACTCGGTATTATAATTCATATTAAAATTAACACGGGTTCCCACCTTCGCATTAACATTTAACTGAATTTTCTGGTCAAAATTAGGAGTGGTGTTTTTCCGCAAACGTTCGCTCACAGAAGGATTGTCTATTTTATTATGGCGAATACCGAAAGTAAGTTCAGCCGACCCTTGGGTTTTAATCTGTACCCCACCCGGACCAAATATTTTATCAGCCGGGCCAATGTCAAACTTCATATCGGTAATGGAGAATTTCTTTTCATTATCCCCCTCTTCCGTTTGTCCTTTTTCACGCCAATAACGGTTCATAGCCTGCTTTTCAGAGAAGTCATAATACTCCTGCTCGGTCATCATATATGGCGTGGAAATCTCAGTATCTCCCACATAAGTACGAAGGAAGTAAAGCCCGCTCACCGGATCATAATCCACCACAGAGCGGACATTATCCGGATTCGGCGCATCCATGGGGTATGTTTTATTCAAGTCTTCATACGTGTCCTGCCCATAACTACTAACAGACGGACGTGAGGCTGTATCAGAAGACTGTCCGGTAGCTGTAGGAGCAATGGAAAGGTTTTCCGTAGTCTGGGCTGAAACAGAAGACAGAAAAATAACTGTAAGTATATGGAGTATAAGAGTTCTTTTCGGCATGCAAATAATAAATTCCTAATTCATAACGCAGAAATAATAAAATTTGTATTAAATCAATCCATTATTTCCCTGATTTGCTTTATGAATGCCCCATTACAACATTTTAAGTGCTAACTTTATTAAATACTCTACCTGTATAGAAGGTTGTTCCTTTAGTATTTTATCGACCACCTTCTGCGATGCTGCTGCTGAAAATCCTAACATGACAAGTGCCGCTACCGCCTCTTCTTTCACCGGAGTAGTTTCCTGTAATCCAGCAATTGGAACATCTGTCATACCGGCCAGCTTAGTTACCTTGTCCTTCAAATCCACTATAATACGCTGGGCCGTTTTGCTGCCAATACCTTTAATGGCATTCAAAGCTGTAACATTACCGGAAGCTATCATTTCCTGAATCTCCCCGACCGAATAAGAGGACATAATCATACGGGCAGTATTAGCACCTATGCCGGAAACAGAAATTAATAATAAGAATAACTGACGCTCATTCTGGGTAAGAAAGCCATACAATACATGAGCATCTTCACGTATGGCTTCATATACATATAATTTTGTTGAAGTCTGCTGCTGAAGAGAAGAATAAGTAGGTAAAGTTATATTTATACCATATCCGACTCCTCCAGTATCAATTACGGCATAAGTCGGATTTAATTCCGCCAATTCTCCTTTTATATAGTCTATCATTTTAAAATATCTAAAAAATCAATTTGCAAATATACGGATTATTCTCACATCCTACCGATTTATAAGCCAATACGGAAGCTGTTACAATAAACATTTTAACGCTGATATTTCAGAAAAAGTACACGCAAAGAAATAAATATTTTTATTCTATAGAAAGGTATCGGAATAACATGCTTTATAACCAAACCTATTATACCAGATCACTCATATGGATGTATAACGAAGAACAAGATATATTTATTTTATTTTCAGGATTATAAATATCACACATGAATATATTCTTCATGCAACAAATTCATATTTGCATATTTATACAATAATTCCTTAGCAAAATGAACGGCTTCTTCCAAACCTGCACGACCACTGTAAGCATTTACTATCATCAGCAAACGGGACGTAGTATCACCGATTTTAGTTCTTTCTTCATCACTGGTAGGAGTGCCTATTCCTCCTTGCCCATCCCGGTACACAGGTAAACAGTCTATATTCAGCATACCTCTACCAATCGCTTCAAAAGGTTCATCCTGTTTTCCTACCCCTAATTCCAGATTTCCCTGAATTTTGTCTGCGTCAAAACCTCCAATAGAAAATCCGCTACGGATAGAGACCAAATTAATAATATCAACTACTGTATTAATTTGATATAAAGGAAGTCCACGGACTATTCGCCGGGTAAGGGCTTCTGCCGATGGACGGTAACGGTTAGGATCTTTACCTAATGTTTTATACGCCAGGCGTGTTGCTGCTATTTCCGGACGTTTATTTATTTCATCCAACTTATAAGATGAAACAACACTCCTGCTTTCTTCCGATATTTCTTTCCATAAATCCTCATTATTCAAACTATTAACAACTTCACACTCCAGCACGCCAACGACTAAATCCGGACATGCATTTTTTATTAAGTCAGAGAATATTATTTTCATTGAGATAAATAAGCTTTCAATATTCAAATAAACACTATTCTATAAAAACATACACCGAAACAATTATTACAAACTGTACAGCTGAAACTACCCAAAAACGTTATTACTTCCCCCATCGTCTCTACTCAAATCCAATAAACGTTCTCAACAAAACTTACTCAAACCCGACGTTTCACGTTATCAATAACTTCCCGGCTAAACGCAATAAGCAACATCAAAAAATTATCCTAATATAGTAGCAACTATACGCCGACTTCCTCCGTGATTGCGAAATTCACCCAGATAAATGCCCTGCCATATCCCTAAATTCAGTTTATGTGCTGTAATAGGAATTGTCAATGCGACACCGGAAAGTGTGCTTTTGGCATGCGCCGGCATATCATCAGCTCCCTCAAGAGTATGTTCGTAATACGGTTCACGTTCTTTCACCAAACGGTCAAAAATCCGTCCCATATCAGATTGTACATCCGGATCGGCATTCTCATTAATTGTCAACGCACATGAGGTATGTTTCACAAAAAGGTGCAATATCCCTTTTTCCGGCAACCCAGGTAAATTATTAACTATTTCTTCCGTTACCAAATGAAATCCCCGCGATTTAGGACGTAATGCAAATTCTACCTGAACAACCATCGTTTTATTATAATACTAATTCATGAAACAATTTTTCCACCGTCCCATCCAAATCATCAGAAAATCCTGTATGCGGGCGTGAAGTCTGAATACAGGAACTTTTTACAGCTGTCAACCATCTGAAACGTTCGGGAATATCAAACCCGGCTATACAACCTCCGTCTATATTTCCATCGGCTATCTTAAGATAAGACTGTAATGTTTTATCAATCATTTCCAAATCCAGGTCGCCCGAAAATATTCTCAATCTCTCTATATCCAAATGATATACCAAACGGATATATTTTGCCCTTTTGGAAAATAATATAATCCCTACATTTATAAATTCCTCACGTTCCACCCTGGGCAACACACGGATCACAGCATACTCATATAAATATTTTTCTTGCATCCTGAGCTTCTTTAATAAATAGTCCTGAGTTCTTAATTCTTGTATCCAAAAACTGGAAATACACGTTCCTTATATCCTGCGGAGTTTCCGATTCAGTTGCCCAGTCCAGCCACTCATCAGGAATAAGAGATACTATTTCATTTAGTTTACCGGAAGTCAATATACGGGTAAACTCCTCGTCAACCTCAGCCAGCCTTGAAGCTTTTGGCAACAGAACATGCTGTTTTATCAAAGCAAAAGGATCAAGCGCCTTCTTTTCCCAACCGTCCCAGTTATGATGAAAATAGAGGGTTGAACCATGATCTATAAGCCATAGTTCCCTTTTCCATATCAACATATTGGTGTTTTTCACCGTACGGTCAACATTTGTTAAAAAAGCATCCAACCATACGATTTGCGAAGCTAACTTCTCATCAACCTCCGTCGTTACCGGATCAAAAGCCAATGCTCCGGACAGAAAATGAAGACCGACATTAAGCCCCCGGCTTGCCTGCAAAAGATCCTGTACCTCCTCGTCTCCCTCTGTTTGCCCAAATGCTTCATCCAACTGAACAAAGACCAGTTCCGGAATTTTAAAGCCTAACACTTTTGCCACCAGTCCCCCAATCAGTTCCGATATCACAGCTTTAGTACCATGCCCCGATCCCCGGAATTTCACTACATATTTAAAACCATCATCAGCCTCAGCCAAGGCAGGCAATGAACCTCCTTCACGCAAAGGGGTTATATAACGGGTCACATTTACCGTACGTATTTCCATATTATCTATTTTATGAAACAAAAATAACCATTTTAACATCAGCAACAAAGCAAAGGCAGGAAAAGAGTGCAAACCTTGAATCCTAAAATAAAAAATAAAAAAGTTAAAATTGTTTTAACTAACTATATCAGACAATTATATTATCTTTGTGCGCTTTTTGCATCTTTAAACGCGCAATATAAAAATGCAAAATACCGTTAATCCCCTTTTTTAACAAGCATTTTTCAGTAAGGGGATTTTATTAAAACACTTAATTATGTCTATAGAAATAAAAGAAGCCCGTAGTAAAAAGGAGATGAAAAAATTTGTGCGCTTTGCTACAAATTTATACGAAGGTAACGACTGCTTCTGCCCTCCTTTAGAGTTCGACGAACTCAATACACTCAATCCTAAAAAGAATCCTGCATTTGAAGTTTGCGAAACAATTTACTTTCTGGCCTACAAAGATGGAAAGATTGCAGGGCGTATCGCCGGAATCATAAACCACAGAGCTAATGAAGCATGGAGCGTAAAAAAGACACGTTTCGGTTGGTTTGACTTCATTGACGATATGGAAGTATCAAAAGCCTTGCTTGACGCCGTGGCCGCATGGGGTAAATCAAAAGGAATGAGCACTTTAAATGGACCTGTAGGATTCACAGACCTTGACCACGAAGGGTTAATGGTAGAAGGTTTTGAATACAATTCGCCGATGGCCAGCCTATACAACTACCCTTATTACATCAAACATTTTGAAGCATACGGACTGACCAAAGAAACTGACTGGATCGAGTTCAGAATTTATCCCCCGAAAGAAGTTCCGGAACGTTTGGAACGTATTTCCAAAATTGTAATGGATAAATACAAACTAAGGGTAGACAAAATCAAATCTTCTAAAGAATTAGTAAAAAAATACGGCTATACGTTTTTTGATGTCGTAGACGAAGCATACCAACCTCTGTACAATTACTCCCCATTGACAGAGAAACAGAAAAAATATTATGCAAAAATGTATTTTCCTCTGTTGAATTATGATTTTGCGACTATTATCGTGAATGAAAAAGACGAAATTGTAGGTGTAGGAGTGGGAATGCCAAGTCTTTCCGAAGCATTAAGAAAAAGCAAAGGAAAATTATTTCCATTCGGATTTATTCCTTTGTTAAAAGCGTTACGGTCTAAGAAAATTACAGACTTCGACCTGCTATTAATCGCCGTACGCCCGGATTACCAAAACAAAGGTGTGAATGCCATTTTCTTCCACGACCAAATCAAATACTTCATCCAATATGGAGTTAAACATGTGGAAACTACATCTATTCTTGAAACAAATGCCAAAAACCAGGCTAATTTTGAATATTTTGAAAAAATACTTCATAAACGCCGGAGAGCATACATAAAAGAACTGTAATCTTTATCACAAAATAAAAACAATAAAAGCAGATTTTTGTATCTGCTTTTATTGTTTCCTATTCCTACAATCCGGTTATAAATATCGTATATAAAAACAGGTCACGCCTGCATTTAATTCAGTTCATACAAGATTAAATCATGCCAACGACTTTTTGTAAAGCGATTCTATAACATTACATATCTGCGTACTATCCATCATACCTGTATCACAAGTTAAATGATAATTACGCGTATCGCCCCAACGTTTTCCGGTAAAATGAAAGTAATGGGTTTCACGCGCCTTATTTATACGGGTTATCTCGTCAGCAGCACTCTCCGGAGCAAGGCCATATTCATTGACCGCACGTTCTGTCTTATGCTGCATATCCGCATGCAGAAAAACATGAATACAAGTAGGAAGGTCACGTAAAATATAATCAGCACACCTCCCCACTATAACACAAGAACCTTTAGCTGCAAGACGGCGAATCACCCTACTCTGAGCCACGAACAGAGCATCATCTGGTGAAAGACTTTTTTCAATAGGAACTTCATAATCCTGCATAATCATTTGATACAACAAACGGTTAGGCATATGTTGCTCTTTCTCACTAACAAATTTCTCACTAAACCCACTCTCCTGCGCTACCAACCGGATTAAATCTTTATCATAAAAATCTATGCCCAGTTTTTCGGCAATCTTTTTCCCGATAAAATGCCCCCCACTTCCATATTCGCGCGAAATAGTAATAATTACCGGTGTATGTGCAGAAACCGAATCTTCCACAAGAACAGGTTCTTCTGCCGCCCGGCCAGAACATTCCCAACGAGTAATAAATTTCAAATATGGGGTAAATAAACGAACAAAAGGACCTGTAAGCAACGCCACAATAACCGTACCTTCACGCAAACCTTCAATACGTCCGGCCAATAACAACGAAAATGCAGCTGCAATAATCATTAACGATATGTCAAATACCATTTTCATTGTTCCGAATTCCTTTTTAAAGCGTTTCGCCGCTATTTGTACAAAATACTCCCCACTAACCATTGTGACATCTGCCACAACTTCAAAACAAATACCCAAAGCTAAAACCGCACACCCGGCAACAAGAGAAAGCACTTTTAACACATAAAGAGAAGGTTCGTAATTACTTAACATAGCCATGGTTAAGTCTATAAAGAAACCAAATACTACCGAAACCGGAATCTGCATCAGCAAGTCAACGTATTTTTTCCGAATCCCCGCTCTTCCTAACATTAACATCTGACCTACAATAAGAACCATATTTAAAATAAAAATATAAGTTCCCATGGAAAGAGGCGTATTTAAACTCAATACATAAGGAGTACTTGATATTGGTGAAGTTCCCAGATTAGAACGTGTAATCAGGCTCACCCCTAAAGCGCTGACAAACAAAGCTAACGTAAAAACAAAATAACGCCGGAATAATTCTTTCTTCTCCATTTTATCTAATCTTATTTACAATCTATTTTATCAACCAGTTGTCGAATATCATTTTCTTAAAGTCATACGCTCAGTAATACTTCTGAAAATGCTCTTAAAAATTTACATATGTTATATTCAACCATATCCTCTGATAATATGTAAATTACTACTTTTATTCACCTGTTTCAGCAACAAGAAATAAGCTTTTAAATTGCCGGTGCAAAGATAAATCATTACACTCAGATTTAATTTCCATATTACAAAATAAACTTGAGTAAAATAAGGCGAAAAAACAGACAACCGACTCCTCTTATACAGGAATAAATACCCTTCACACCTACCCCCATTCGCCTATACTGATTAATCTGGAAGAGAATAGTGACTACAATGTGTAACTTAAAAAAACAATCTGAACGACTTTAAATACAAACCGACAGCAAGTACCTTCTATGCTAATAATACACAATACCAGACTCAATGCTCCATATTGTCCGGTCTAAACATAGCCAGCCTGAAAAAAAGAAACCCAGCAAAAAAGGTGATCCGATATTTCAGATCACCCTTTCCTTATTATCCATACATTTCTTATAATAACGACCAGGCTACCGTTAAACCTGCCATTACAATAGATACCATACTCATTAATTTAATCAATATATTCAGTGACGGACCTGAGGTATCTTTAAAAGGATCGCCCACCGTATCGCCTACTACCGTAGCCTTGTGAGCCTCACAGCCTTTTCCGCCTAAATTACCATCTTCAATATATTTTTTTGCATTATCCCATGCACCTCCGGCATTTGCCATAAATATGGCCAGCAAAAAGCCAGTAGCAAGTCCTCCTGTCAATAACCCCATTACACCGGATACTCCTAACAAAACACCTGTCAGTATAGGCACAATTATTGCCAACAGAGAAGGAAACAGCATTTCACGTTGTGCTCCTTTGGTTGATATTTCTACGCAGCGGGCATAATCAGGAGTTGCTTCTCCAGTAAGAATACCTTTAATTTCCCGGAACTGACGGCGAACTTCCTCTACCATTTTCTGGGCAGCACGCCCCACGGCATTCATCGTTAAGCCACAAAACAGAAAAGCCATCATAGCTCCTAAAAACATTCCTACAAGGACATTAGGATTCATCAAATTAACATCAAACCAGGCAATAAAATCGCCAATAGTAGCAGATTGTACCTGCTCTACACTCAGATTTTCTTTTACAGCTACAGCCACACTCTTACCTTCATTCATCAAACGAACCATTCCTATCTTGATTTCTTCAATATAAGAAGCCAATAAAGCAAGCGCTGTCAAAGCAGCTGAACCGATTGCAAACCCCTTGCCTGTTGCAGCAGTCGTATTTCCTAAGGCATCCAAAGCATCCGTGCGTTTACGCACTTCCGGAGCCAGTCCGCTCATTTCCGCATTTCCACCGGCATTATCTGCAATAGGACCATAAGCATCTGTTGCCAACGTTATACCTAAAGTAGACAACATGCCTACGGCAGCAATACCTATGCCATATAACCCAAGACTCAGGTTACCGGCAGACAGCATATTCTGAACATCAAACTGAATAGCACACAGATAAGAAAGAATAATAGCAAAAGCGATGGTGACAACAGGTATCGCAGTAGAAATCATACCTAATCCTAAACCGGATATAATCACAGTTGCCGGTCCGGTTTCAGCACTTTTAGCCACTTTACGGGTAGGATTATATGAATGAGATGTGAAATATTCCGTACCCTGTCCTATTATAACACCTGCTAACAGTCCACAGACAACAGAAAATGAAATACCTAACCAATTCTGAATCTTCAATAAGTATAAAATAGCAAAAGTCGCTATTACTATCAATACGGCACTTGTATTCACTCCCCTGTTCAAAGCACCCATCAACTGCTTCATATCCGCATTTTCTTTCGTCTTAACCAGAAATATGCCTAAAATAGAAAGAAAAACACCTATCGCAGCAATTATCATAGGAGCAAAAACGGCTTTCACCTGCATAGAAGGATCCATCATAAAAGCGGAAGCCCCCAATGCCGCCGTAGCCAATATAGACCCGCAATATGATTCGTATAAATCAGCTCCCATTCCGGCAACATCACCCACATTATCCCCAACATTATCTGCAATTGTAGCCGGATTACGGGGATCATCTTCCGGAATACCGGCCTCGACCTTGCCTACAAGGTCTGCTCCCACATCCGCCGCCTTTGTGTAAATTCCGCCTCCCACCCTTGCAAACAAAGCCTGAGTTGAAGCTCCCATACCGAAAGTAAGCATGGTAGTTGTAATAAACATCATTTTATGAGCCTGATCCACATTCTCCACAAAATGGTCTAAAATAAGATACCAAACAGAAATATCAATCAAAGCAAGACCTACTACAACCAGCCCCATAACAGCCCCGGAACGGAAGGCTATCTGCAAGCCCCTATTCAACGATTTGGATGCCGCATGAGCCGTTCTGGCAGAAGCATAAGTAGCTGTTTTCATTCCGAAAAAGCCGGCTAATCCGGAAAAGAAACCTCCTGTAAGAAAAGCGAAAGGAACCCACGAATTCTGAAGGCCGAAATAAGCCATAACTCCAAACAGCAGAGCTAACACAACAAACACGACAATCACAACTTTATACTGCTGCCTTAAGTACGACATAGCACCCTCCCGTACATAGCGGGCTATTGTCTTCATTTTATCCGTACCTTCACTTTGTTTCATCATTTGCCGGAAAAAATACCAGGCAAAACACAAGGCAACAATGGCTGCCAAGGGAACTAAATAAAAAATATAACTTTCCATGTGTATTTTATTTAAAGGTTAATATATAGTGTGCTTAACGGGTCAATTGTATGTACTCTTTTAAAATTCCTAACGAATAGTAACCTACGTGTTTATTCACAAAATCGCTTTCAGATAAATGTACTTCTCCATCCGCCTGATCGGAAATAACCCTTACAACAATTAAAGGAACTGAATAATCCGCACATACCTGAGCAACTGCAGCCCCTTCCATTTCTGCACAAGCCACGGAAGGTAAATTACGGGAAAGGGCCTGCTTCATCTTCAGACTTGAAATAAATAAATCGCCACTGGCTATATCACCCACAATAAATTTAGGATTCATAATATTAACTCCGGTCAGTGTTTTGCGAAAATCCGCATTATGAATCAGAAAGTTATGTACCGACCTGGACATTACCTGCAAATCCTGTGCATCGGCTTCATAAGACGTCCTGTTTGTCAACGGTATTTCAAAACGCTGCATCAAAGGACGGGCATCCATATCATGCTGAAATAACCTCTCACCTATTACAATATCACCGATATTCAGTTCTGGCGATATGCCTCCCGCAATTCCGGTAAAAATAATCCGGTCCACGTCAAACTCCAATATCAGGTGAACAGTGGTAGCGGCAGCGGCCACCTTACCCCAGCGGGAAAAAACAGCAACAACTTCCTGACCATATAATTTTCCCCGATAGTAAGTACGGCTACCCTTTTCAATAACCGTTTTCTCTGTTATGGCATTTATAACCATTTCCATTTCTTCCGGCATAGCGCCTATCAAGCCCAACAACATAGTATATTTTTCGTTTTTATGAATTGACTATTCCTATTATTTTTTCGCAACTTCCTGATTATACTCATTTATATTCATGATCCTTTGATACAAAGTAGGGTGTGAATAATAAAAAAACACATATAGGGGATGTGGTGTCAGATTACTCAAAGATGTAGCTGATAATTTTTTAAGAGAAGTTATCAGTAATTCACCGTAACCATACGAGGCCGCAAAGCGGTCTGCCTGGTATTCAAAGCGACGGGATAAAACATTGATACCAATATCCAAAACAAAAGATACCGGTGAATACAAAATAGCAAAAGCCAGCGCATTCAGATGAAAATTCGCTTCTGTACCTCCAAGTGCCTGAGCAAAAACATCGCTCTGAAGCACGTAACCAAAAAAGAAGAACAATAACAGGGTATACGGCAAATTTATCATATAATTAATAAGGGTATGCTTATGTTTATAATGCCCAATCTCATGGGCCAACACCGCAACAATTTCGTCTGTTGTCATTTCATCCATAAGCGTATCATACAGAACGATACGCTTTTTTGCTCCCAGACCGGTGAAATAAGCATTAGCCTTGGTAGAACGTTTAGAGCCATCGATAATGTAAATATTCTGGAGCTTAAAACCCGCTCTGACTGAAAAATTTTCTATCTTATCACGGAGTTCACCAGGAGGCAATGGCGTTTGTTTATTAAAAAGAGGTACTATAACCTGCGAATAAAACATAGACATGAAAAGACTAAATACCGTAACCACTCCAAAGGCCAGTAACCAAAAATAACGAGGGGTCAAGGTATATATCCATACAATCAGAAAAAGAATTCCACCTCCCAAAACTATCGTCATTGCATAACCTTTCAGCTTATCAATAACAAATAACTTAGGAGTAACTTTATTGAACCCGAAACGTTGCTCTATCACAAAGGTATCATACCACTCAAACGGAATCAGAATCAAATCATTTACAAAATAAATGACACCAAAGAAAACGATAGATACCAAAATTTCATTGTGAATACAACCATGTATAAGCTGGTCTAACCAACCAAAACCTCCCAGGCTGTACATTAGAAAGGTTATCAGAAAACTAAGCGTACTGGTAAGCATTCCAAAACGGGTATTTGTTCTGAAATAATTCTGTTGTTTCTCATATTTTTCCGGATCATAAATACCTTGTAAAGGCGGAGGCAATTCCTGCCTCGAATTACGTATATTCAGAAAAGAAAGATAACGTCCAAAGGCAAAATCAGCAACTAAAATCACAAGAATGGCATAAAAAAGAAACTGTGTCATATATACGTATTATTAATTTTTCACTTAAAGAAACAAATATACAAAAAATCATAACGAATAAATAAAACCTCAGGGTTAAGATATAACATTAATAAATTAACAGGTAAACGTCTAATTAACGCCTGTAATAGTTATTTCATCATCAGTTAAATAATATTCCGTAATAAATTAAAAGGAATAATCTGTTTTCTTCCAGACATATCTTTTTGAATTAAATGATTTAATTCTTACCTTTGCGACTCAAAAAAACACGATAATGACGACAACTATTAATAAGAATATCAACATTTTACGATATTCCATTTTTATAATCCTCACTTTTTTCTGCGCCTCTGCCTTTGCCAAAGGAGATAAAAAAACTCATTTCCAGTTTTACGGGTTTATACGCAACGATTTCTATTACAATTCCCGGCAAAACGAACAGTCTGTTGACGGGGTGTTTAATACTCACCCTAAACCAATAGAAATGAAAGACGGCAAAGACGTAAATGCCACTCCTCAGGCACAACTAATCAGCGTTTGCACACGACTTGGAGTGGACGTTACCGGCATTAATATGCTTGGAGCAGCCTCTTCGGCTAAGGTTGAAGCTGACTTTGCCGGTTTTGGAAGTAACTTTTATGTGTTACGTATCCGCCAGGCCTATGCTAAACTACAATGGGAAAATGCTGAAATTTTGTTGGGACAAACCTGGCATCCGATGTCCAGCATCATGCCCAGCGTTATCTCCCTCAACACAGGAGCTCCTTTTCAACCTTTCAACCGGAGTCCGCAATTACGATATACACAAAAATTAGGTAAACAACTGTATATCACAGCCGGGGCAATATACCAAATGCAATACACCTCCTACGGACCGGGAAGCCCCGCAGCTGCTTCTTATTTAAAT
This sequence comes from Bacteroidota bacterium, assembly GCA_023391625.1. GTDB lineage: Bacteria > Bacteroidota > Bacteroidia > Bacteroidales > Paludibacteraceae > QVMH01. The sequence continues at coordinate 685,254 of JAEWAN010000034.1, forward strand.
TCCGCTTCTGCTTCTTATTTAAAAAATGCGATACTACCCAATTTCTTTATCGGATTGGAACAAAAAAATGCAAACTGGACTAACGGAGTAGGATTTGATATAAAAACCATCAAACCGGATATTGCCAAAATAACCTCTACAAGCGCTTCCGTATATAGCCAATACTCTAATAATAAATTACAGGCAAAAGCTAAGGTGGTATGGGGACAAAACGTGAGCGATCATACTATGCTAAGCGGTTACGGAGCTTCTAAAATCGGCACTGACGGCAAAGCTACTGAATACACAAATTTCAACATCATCTCATCCTGGGTGAACGTGGTTTATGGTACTACATGGAAAGTGGGAATATTCGGAGGAATATCCAAAAACTTCGGTACTGATAAAAATCTCGTCTTAAATAACGACCAGGATTTTCTGGTTTACGGAAGGGGGCTTTACAACTTTGATTCGCAAATTTTATTGGACTGCCTGTACCGTGTATCGCCTTACGTAAGTTACAATTTATCTAAATTAAGTATAGGAGTGGAATATAATTTCACATCTGCTTCTTATGGGGAGTTATTAAACAACGGGAAAGTAACCAATCCTTACACCGTAAATAATCACCGTATACTGGCAAGCGTTATTTACACTTTTTAGAATGATATAATGAAAAAGCTACGGATATCACTACCCATAGCTCTCTGAAAAAAATTACTCTATTCTTTTTATATCTAACCAAACATTTACACACCCACTTCATTTTTTGAATGAAAAAGAGATCTATAAAAATTTGATGTACAAAGATTATGAATAATATCCACAAAAAAATCTATTTATTGACACATTTACTCTAATAATTGCGTTTTGTAAACAGATACGTACACAATTTAGGTACAATCATAAAGAACAACAGGTATTATCATTATCTCCCGTTCAACATCATTATTTTTATTTTAAATTGTCAGTAAGTAAATTACCGGACACAATAGCCGGATTTATTGTTACTTTTGCAACAAAATAAAACAAACAAACTATGATCTTCTACTTTTCCGGCACGGGCAACTCCTTATGGGTTGCCAAACAACTAAAAGCGAAATACAGTGATAATATAATATCTATTGCAGATGAGTTGAAAAAGGATGCTTCCCCACTCACCTATTCACTGAAGGAAAATGAAAAAATCTTCTTTGTTTTTCCTGTTCATTCATGGGGACCTGCTGTTCTGGTCTTATCTTTTATCAACAAACTGACATTTAAAAATTATACAAACCAGCCTGTATATACAATATGCACGTGTGGTGACAACTGCGGCTTTACAGATAAAATAATAAGGGAAGCATTACAGAAGAAATCCATCAATCTAACCCATACTTATTCCCTGCAAATGCCGAATAATTACATTTTAATGAAAGGTTTCGGCATAGACAGTAAAGAAACGGAAAAAGAAAAATTATCCCAATCTCCCGCCCTGTTAAAAAACATAACAGATGATATAGACCTAAAAGGAAACCATGATATCTATACACGCGGTATCCACCCTTTCCTGAAAAGCAGAATTGTATATCCGCTGTTCAGAAAATACGCCATCGGTAAAAATAAATTTTATGCTACAGATGAATGTATTTCATGTGGCTTATGCGAAAGTGTATGCCCTACAGGCACTATAACACTCCACGACGGCAAACCTCTTTGGGGGAATAATTGCGTACAGTGTACAGCATGCATCCACCGTTGCCCGGTAAAAGCTATCGAATATGGAAATATAACACAATCGCAAGGCAGATATACCCATCCCGATTTATAAAAGCAGGGTTAATCTGTTTACATCTTATTTTATTAGTCCCTATATACCAAGCCCCATACAGCTTGAGTTTCTATCCAAACAGGAAGTGGATATACACAGCCCTCTTTGTTTGAGGAACAAGCACTATATGATAAGGCTTCATCTGATATTCGTCAAAATATTCGTAATTTTGCCTTATGCAACAAATTGAACTTTTATCTCCAGCCAGAAATTTAACCTGCGGACTTGCTGCTATTAACCACGGAGCGGATGCAGTTTACATAGGAGCCAGTCAATTCAGCGCACGTGTATCTGCTGGAAATCCAATCAGTGATATTGAAAAACTGGCAGACTATGCCCACCAATTCCGTTCAAAAGTATATGTAACTTTAAATACAATTCTTACTGACGAACAGCTACCAGATGCCGAAAAACTGATATGGGATATTTACGAAGCCGGAGCAGATGCCCTTATCATCCAGGATATGGGAATACTTAAATTAAACTTGCCCCCTATCGCTCTCCATGCAAGTACCCAGACAGACAACCGCACAGCGGAAAAAGTAAAATTTCTCAAAGACACTGGGTTTTCAAGAGTCGTACTGGCCAGAGAATTATCTCTCAAAGAAATAGAAGAAATACATACAAAAGTCAATGTAGAACTGGAAGCATTTGTCCACGGCGCACTGTGTGTAAGTTATAGCGGACAATGCTATATCAGCGAGGCTTCCTGCGGACGAAGCGCCAACCGGGGGGCTTGTGCCCAATTTTGCCGGCTTCCTTACGATTTAATAGACAGCAATGGCAAAGTCCTTATCAAAAACAAACACCTGCTTTCACTAAAAGATTTAAATCTATCCGATTATCTCCCTGACATGATAAAAGCAGGAATATCTTCCTTTAAAATAGAAGGAAGATTAAAAGGCCCGGACTATGTAAAAAACATCACGGCTTATTATCGTAAGAAATTGGATTTATTGCTAGAGAGGGACAATAATTTATCTAAATTATCAGAAGGAAAAACTTACTTTTTTTTCAATCCTAATCCGACTAAAAGTTTCAACAGAGGAAGCAGCAACTATTTTTTTAAAGAAAGAGTTCAGGGCTTAATTCAACCGGATACACCTAAGTCATTGGGCGAAAAAGTGGGGAAACTTAAATATGCGGGACAAAACCATATTGAGATATCGGGAGAAACCGCCATTCATAATGGAGATGGTTTATGCTTCATCAACGATTCGGGAGAATTAACCGGATTTCGTGTAAATAGAGTTGATAACGATAAAATATATCCTTTAGATACCCCAAAGATAAACACCAATACTGTTATATACCGTAATTTTGATTCCGGTTTTGATAAAATACTGCAAGGAAACACCGCTGAACGTAAAATAACCGTAGATATTGATTTTTCCGAAACAAACAATGGATTTTGCATCCGGGTGACGGATGAAGAAGGTATCAGCATTAATTTTGCTTTCGCTCATACCAAAGAAATAGCACAAAAACCGGAAACGGTTAAAGATAATTTAAAGAAACAGCTATCCAAACTTGGAAATACGATATACGAAGTACGTAACATAAATATTAATTTGTCACAAGACTTCTTTTTTCCCAATTCCCTACTTAGCTCATGTAGAAGGGAAGCCTTTGAAATACTCGACAGGAAGCGCAAAGAACTATATAAACGCCCTGTTGCAAGTAAAATAAACAGGGGGATATTCCCGCAAGAGACAGTGGACTATACGGCCAATATCACTAATTCGCTCTCAGAAAAGTTTTATCTGGAATCCGGCGTAAAACAAATAAAACCCGGATTTGAAATTAATGCCCCGGAAGGAGTGCCTTTAATGTACTGTCGGTATTGTATAAAATATGAATTGGGTTGGTGTTCAAAACTAAACAAGAATACAACGTTTAAGGAACCCTTGTTTCTAAAAAACAACTATAATACTTATCAACTTTCTTTTGATTGTAAAAACTGCCAGATGAAGCTAATTAAAGCATAAAAAAATAGTGATGTTTATATAAACATCACTATTTTTTATTTATCGTTCTAATATTTAATTAGTCTCTGTACAATTCAGGGAATTCCACTTTCATCTTTTTATTCAGTTCTTCATACTGAGCATCCATTCCCAAACGGTAATATAAGTTACGCAATACAGATGCTGTCTGAGCTGTAGCAGCCAATTCTACTGCTTTTTCATAATATGGAATTGCTTCTTTAAATTCCGCATTTGCACTTTTATCATCAGCCATCAGAATAGCTTTATTGTAATGCATACGGCCCAATGCTTCATATGCTCCGGCTAATGTAGGATCCAGAGCGATAGCCTGATTATAAGCCTCTATTGCTTCATCAGCTTTTTCTATAGATTCCAATAACCCTCCTTTTACAAAATAAAACTGAGCCTGAGTAAGAGCATCATTCTTTTCTGCATTAGCCAAAATAGCTTTTTCCAGATAAGTCAAAGCTTCATCGGTTTCTTCTGACAAAATAAACTGATTAATCAAATTCTGAACAAACCAGATTTCCTGAGGAAATTTAGTTACAGCTTCTTCCAGTGTAAGAACATAGTTAGCTGTGTCATTTTTTTTCATATACTCTTCAGCAAGCAACTGATAAACAGCAACTGTTTCATAATTTTTATCTTTCAATCTTTCATACAAAGCAATAGCTTCATCAGACTTACCTGCATTTGTTGCGGAAATAGCAGCAAAATAATTGATCATATCATACGTAGAATCCCTTTCCACTTCATTTTCAATCAATGGTAAATCCGGAACACCTAAATACACATTAAATACAGACAATGCTTCGTCGTATTTCTGCTGACCGAACAAATGAGCACCATAATTAATAAAGTTATATTTATAATACTCCTTTATCATTTTTTTGATATCCCGTCTGTGTTTAGGTTTTACTTTACCTTTTTCATTAGGCAACTGATCCAGTTCATCAGCCTTAATCAAATAATTGTATGACTCCATCACGACCTGACCTATAGTGTCCTGGCTTATTTCTTTGCCAAGTACAGCTTGTTTTTCAAAATCCTGATTTTGTTGATATCCAATCAGTCCGGCCACATACCAAGTGTTAGCCTGATCTTTAGTTAAATCATTAGCCAAAGCCTCTTTTATAAGTACACGTGCTCCAGCGAAATCCGGATTTTCTTCCACCAATACTTTATTTTTGGCTTTAGATACATTTCCTTTTTGTGCATGCACTGCTGTAAAGCTCATAACTAAAAGCAATGCGATCATCAACTTTTTCATATTAAAATAATAGTTTTGTTTAATTTATTATTCACTAAATAATTGCAAAGATATCTATTTTCCAACGATCGTCTGATTCTGTTTTGTTTTTTTAAACTATACAAAAATCAGACCGAAAATTATTCTTTATCTAAATTCTCATCAACTATCTGATTCTCTTCATTTTGAGCATCGATACAGATTTCATCAGCCACATTCTCCTCCTCTTCCGATTCTGACTCAGAAAGAACTTTACATACAGATGCAATCTCATCATTTCGTTTTTCCAGATTTATCAGCCTTACTCCCTGAGTGGCACGTCCCATTACACGGATATCTGCAACTTTAAGACGAATGGTAATACCGGATTTATTAATAATCATCAAATCATTTTCATCCGTCACACTCTTAATAGAAACCAGTTTACCCGTTTTTTCCGTGATATTCATGGTCTTAACTCCCTTACCGCCACGGTTTGTAATACGATATAACGAAACCGGATTACCTGCTTCGTCAAGAACCAGGTTACCTTCGTCATCCATTTCGTCCAACCAGGAACGTTTACCGTATCCTTTTTGAGAAACAACCATTACCGTTTCTTTAGAATCTTTCGGAACACAAATCATTCCTACAACTTCATCCTGTCCGTCTTCATCTAAAGTCATACCTCGTACTCCGGTAGCAGTACGGCCCATAGGACGAACTTTTGATTCCGGAAAACGAATGGCACGGCCATTACGGTTGGCAATGATAATATCCGTATTACCATCAGTCAGACGTACCTGTATTACCTGGTCATCTTCACGGATAGTTATTGCATTTACTCCGTTCTGACGAGGACGTGAATAAGCTTCCAACGATGTTTTCTTAATAATACCGTTTTTAGTACAGAAAATCACATAATGATTATTAATAAATTCGGTATCATTCAATCCTTTAACACGAATAAAAGCATTTACCTTGTCATCAGAATCAATATTCAGCAAATTCTGAATAGCACGGCCTTTTGAATTTCTTGAACCTTCCGGTATTTCATAAACTTTCAGCCAGTAACATTTCCCTTTTTGTGTAAAAAAGAGCATTGTACTATGCATGGAAGCCGGATAAATATATTCAATAAAGTCTTCATCACGGGAGTCACTACCTTTAGAACCTACCCCTCCACGGCCTTGTGCTCTAAACTCGCTTAAAGCTGTACGTTTAATATATCCTAAATGAGAAATGGTAATAATCATTTCATCATCTGAATAAAAATCTTCCGGGTTAAACTCTTCCGATGCATATACAATCTCCGTTTTACGTTCATCGCCGAATTTTTGTTTTACTTCAAGCAGCTCCTCTTTTATAATCTCCATACGAAGCTCCACTTTTTCAAGCACTTCTTTCAAGTGTGCTATCAAGTTCATAATTTCTTCGTATTCCGCACGCAATTTATCTTGTTCCATACCTGTTAACTGACGCAAACGCATTTCAACAACGGCACGTGACTGAACTTCAGACAAGCCGAAACGTTCCATCAAACGGGTACGGGCTTCATCCGGAGTTTTAGAATCCCTGATAATCTGAATAGCTTCATCCAGATTGTCCAGAATAATCATAAATCCTTCCAGCAAGTGTGCTCTCTTCTCTGCTTCTGCCAGTTCAAACCGGGTACGGCGTATAACTACTTCGTGGCGATGTTCCACAAAATACTTAATCAACTCTTTTAAACTTAACAGTTGCGGACGGCCGTTAACCAGCGCAATGTTATTCACACTGAACGATGATTGCAGGGCGGTGTATTTAAATAATTTATTTAAAACGACATTGGAATTGGCATCACGCTTAATGTCAACAACAATACGCATTCCATCACGGTCCGACTCATCATTGATATGCGCGATTCCTTCTATTCTCTTATCTTCTACCAATGAAACGATAGACTTGATAAGTTCCGCTTTATTTACCTGATAAGGTATTTCATGTACCACTATTTTTTCACGTCCGGAATGATCTGCTTCAATATCTACTCTGGAACGGACAACAATACGTCCACGTCCAGTTTCAAAAGCATCTTTTACTCCGGCATAACCATATATAATTCCACCGGTAGGAAAATCCGGAGCTTTGATATACTTCATCAAATCCAAAGTTTCGATTTCCGGATCGTCTATAAACGCAACAATGGCATCTATTGTTTCCGCCAGGTTATGAGGAGGCATATTAGTGGCCATACCTACCGCAATACCGGAAGAACCATTCACTAACAAGTTAGGAATACGGGTAGGCAAAACAACCGGTTCTTTTAAGGTATCATCAAAGTTCAACTGAAAGTCAACCGTATCTTTATTTATATCGACAAGCATTTCTTCTGCTAACCGACGCAAACGGGCTTCCGTATAACGCATTGCTGCGGGACTATCACCGTCAACAGATCCGAAGTTACCTTGTCCGTCAACCAAAGGATAGCGCATAGCCCATGGCTGAGCAAGCCTAACCAAAGTTCCATAAATGGAAGAGTCACCATGCGGGTGATATTTCCCCATAACTTCCCCTACTATTCTGGCACTCTTTTTATACGGCTTATCGGAATTATTTCCAAGTTCGTTCATCCCGAATAACACACGCCGATGCACCGGTTTAAAACCATCACGCACATCCGGCAAAGCACGGGATACGATTACCGACATGGAATAATCGATGTACGAAGATTTCATTTCTTCGTCAATATTCACTTTGATAATTCTGTCTTGTTCAATCATCTATCTTAATTTTTTATTACTTTCAAAAAAACGTACTAAAATACTACTTTTTTGCCAAATAACCAAACTTTACAATCAAACTTTAAATACACATAAAACACTATATATCAATAAAATAATTCATACTCTAAGAAAGATAATTTTAATAAAATCATACTTTACAATAAACAGCCATATTATAATTAGCAAATTATTTCTACTTTTACGGAGTGTATTTGTGTAGGTGTGTTCATTTATCTTCTTAACACCCACGCTTTATTTGATTCAAAGAAGGTATAACTAAAACAAATCAATTATGAAAAAAAGTTTACTTATCGTTTTGTTAGTTGTTTTTGCAGGAGTCTCTGCCAACGCTCAATTATTTATTGGTGGTGGTATAGGCATTAATGTCAATTCCACAGACAATACTTCGGAATTCGGATTCAACCTTTTTCCTGAAGTCGGTTATTCCCTGAACGACAGATTCGACATAGGAATTGACGTTGGCTTCGGAATAAACAGCCAAAAGCAGGAAGTACTTACCCTTATTACAAAAACCACTACCACCAACTGGAGCATAGCACCCTATGCGCGTTATGCTGTATTCCAGTATAAAAAATTCAGCATATTAGGCAAAGGCAGCCTTATGGTATTCGGAAATGGCACAAAAACAAAAACCGGAGATGCCACCCCCGTGAGGGACAGTTCTACCGGATTCGGTATAGAAATTCTCCCCATGCTAACTTATGACCTTACACAGAAATTCACACTATACACCGAATTGAACTTCCTTACGTTAGGACTATCTACCTCCAGAGGGGTAACTTCTTTCAGACTGGGAGCCGATGCAGATAATCTGGTCAATGTAGGTGATATAAGAATTGGATTCTTTTATAAATTTTAAAGAGAATATATTTTCTCCAACAAAAAAGCCGTAAAATAATTTACGGCTTTTTTATTTGCAATTGCAGTAGTTCATTCTGAAATATCTCTCCGCTATCCATCATATAGCGCAACACTTTAATAACAACAGCCTCTTCCTGATCAATACGCTTAACCAGTTCGTCTAACGACAGCTTTTCCTGATTCAAAACATTTAGCACTTGCTTCCGGATATTCTCAAAAGTTGCCTCATCAAAACTTTTCTTTTTCCTTTTTGCCAAACAAACATCACATTTACCACAATCCTCCACCTCTTTTTCTCCAAAATAAGTCAAAAGAATTTTACTCCGACAATACTCCGTATTCTCCGCATAATCCAACACGCTTTTTATACGCTCTTCATAACGTTTTTTGCGATCATCATAAGCTTCACGTCCCAACTCAATACGCTGCGGCTCTTCTCTTTCACGGGTAAATGTAAGAAAAGGCGTTTTCTTACGGGGAATATACCTGACAATACGATCTCTGGACAACAGAATCAACTCCCGGTATACATCGTCACGTTTCCAATCCAACTTACGGGCAAGCATATCTTCATTAATATAACAAGGATCTGTAAAAAGGCCGGTATAAGAACGAAGCAATAAATGGATCAGCTGTTCCTGTCTGACCGTCTGGTTATAGTGATATAACTCTTCCCGCCCTACTGTAAAATAAACCTGCGAAGAGCTATCTTGTTCATCAGTCAATTCCAGATAACCGGCCTGTTGCAATATTTTCAGGCTACTATATGCCATCAATACAGGTAAATGGAATTTTGTACAAAAATCACTGATATCAAAAGCAAAAACAGCATCCAGGCCGGAACCCACTCCCAGTTGCAAGTAATTAGCCAAAGCTTCATAAACTTTCCGTATCATCTCCTTCCGGGGAAATGTGTCGGATATTCGTTTTTTCAATTTTGCACTATCCCCTTTGTTATACAAAAGTATAGCAAAAGCCTTTTTTTCGTCACGTCCACCTCTTCCCGCTTCCTGAAAATAAGCCTCCAAAGAGTCAGGCAAATCCAAATGGACCACAGAACGTACATCCGGCTTATCAATGCCCATTCCAAAGGCATTTGTAGCTACAATAACCCGTGTTTCACCGGATTTCCACTTTTTCTGACGTTCATTTTTTATTTCATCATCCAATCCTGCGTGAAAATATTCTGCCACAATTTCATTCCTGTTAAGGAAATCGGACACCTCTTTCGTCTTTTTTCTGTTGCGTACATACACCACAGAACTACCGGGAATATTTTCCAACACCCTCAATAACATCTTTTCCTTGTCCTCTACCGTACGTACGATATAAGCCAGATTATCACGCAAAAAACTCTTTCGGAAAACATTTTTCTCTTTAAAAAGCAGCTTATTCTGAATATCATCCACTACTTCCGGAGTGGCCGTCGCTGTTAAAGCCAACACCGGGACTCCCGGCAACAACTGACGGATGTCTGCAATACATAAATAGGAAGGACGGAAATCATAACCCCATTGAGATATACAATGTGCTTCATCAACAACCAACAGGGAAACTTTCATTTGTCTTACCTTCTCCAGAAACAAAGAAGACGAAAGACGCTCCGGAGAAACGTACAAAAATTTATATGCTTCAAAAACCGCATTATCTAATGTAAGCAATATCTTATCATAAGACATTCCCGAATAAATAGCTGCAGCCGTAATATCTCTACGCAATAAATTATCCACCTGATCTTTCATCAGCGCAACGAGTGGAGTCACTACTATACAAACACCCTCCATCGCCAAAGCCGGAACCTGGAAAGTCAGCGACTTTCCTCCTCCGGTAGGCATCAATCCCAATGTATCTTTACCTGCTGCAACGCTACCAATTATATCTCCCTGGAGAGAACGGAAACTATCGTACCCCCAATATCTTTGCAATATATCCAGATACTTTTGCATACGTTCATCTACACAGGCAAAAGTTATAATTGGTTTTTAATTTCTTTATTCATCTTTATCACATCTATTATATCATTCATTTTCTGGCGTTCTTTGATCCATTTTTTAGGAATATAATAATATTCCAACATATTACCCTTTCCATGAATATTCACTTGATATGATGACTCAGACAAATACATTTTTTCCAATAAAGAAAAAGGAATAATTAATTTGACACGATATATCCATTCAGAAGACCCTTTATCCACATATATTATTTCTACAGGTGAGCAATATTGTTCTTCCGTAAACTGAAAACACAGCGAATCCGGGAAAAATTGCTGAGTTGTAACATATGTCAACGTGTAACTTAAAGAATCATTACAGGTTAAATAAGTAAGGTCAAAAACAAGATCTTCTGCTATCAGCGGATTTTTTGTCTTTGAAATAGGTTCCGGACGTATAAAAAACAAACTTCCATTTTCATGGTATGTCATTATATACGATTTGTCTGTTTTCCGGGCAGAAACAGACAGGAAAGATAAAAACAATAAAAGCAGTAAAAACTTATATTTCATACAGTACGTTATTGAAAAGCGGGCTTGATATCGAGCCCGCTTTTTCTTTTATTATTCACCGTAAACGATTGTAGTATATTTTGCGTAAACACCCAAAATATTAGTCACCTGTTGGTCAACATGACTAACTTTTGTTATCCCTGCTGCACGAGCTGCCGTCTGAATACTTGCATCTCCCGTAGCAACAAGACCAAGGATGTTGGTAGCTGCAGAATAACCTACTTTTGTTCCAATGGTATTACTTGTTACTGAATGTCCTGCTGTTACATCAGAGTAAATTACAGAAACACCTGCAGGAGTACCTACTGTAGCACAACCTGTCAGTAAAACCATCAAAAACACACTGCACAATAATAAAACTTTTTTCATAATAACATAGATTATTTTACCATTTGCCTCCAATAAATGGTATTAATTATAAACACTCATGCTATAACGTGAAGGCTTCTAACTTTAAAAGAAAGACATCATAGATTAATGGACAAATGTAAAGTAAAAATTTTGTTAATACAACACCATTATCATTTACATTTCAGCAACAAGCAATTCCCTTATTTATTAAAATAATCTCGAAATAAGATCCATTTACATCTCATTTAAATCTGCTTAACAACAAATTAGGGAGACTTTATGCCTCCCTAACATTAATAAAACATTGAAAATTCCTATTATTATAATATTTTTATACCGATAAGTTTATCATATCTCCCACCCCAAGGACGATGATATACATAAATGGCATACTGATTTTCTGTTTGCCAGAAACTACCTTCTATTCTTTCCACATCCGCTTTCTGCTGCCCTTTAGGCAGAAACCAATACTGATAATTATATCCTCCTTGTTTCAACAATAATGTTTTAAAATATTCACCGGAGGTAAAATCATATTGCATGCATGAAGCCTCATTCAATAAGTTATAATTATATTCTCCCCCTATGTAAATTTGTCCGTCAAAAAAGGGCTCTTCCCTGGGTATTGAAAAATGAACGTTAAAATAATCCGCTTCAACATCACTATTATCAAACGCATTCTGAATGTTTATCACAAAACCGCCGTCCACATCAAAGTCTGTTTGATACGCAGAAAAAGGCTTTATTTTATCCGGATACAAATATACCTGATAATGTGTTTGATCATATTCTATTTTTTCTACTCTTTCACTCAACACATAAATAGACGAAATGTCGAAACGCCTGTATTCATATCCACCTTCAAAAATAAGCGCTTTATTATTCTGATAAAGCAAACTCTGCCCGCGTAGATAGGTAGGCTTAATATTACGCACTTCGTTATCTGAACGATTATTCTGCCTTACAACAACATCTATTTCCGTATTAGGATTTTGTACTGGATACCCATTCAAAGCTACTTCAAAGTCAAGTTGCTGCATACGCCCGTTTAACTCCGTATCCGTATTTCCCCTGATGTTCCCGGAAATTGACACACTTGGTTCTACCACATAAAAACATGCCTGGGCCAACGGTTTATCACGGTTATCATCTTCATATATCTGTACGACATAATTACCTGACTTTGTAAACGAAATATCGCTATTCGGAATCTCAAACCGATAATTAGTATAAAGATATGTTGTATTTACCGAAGACTCATAATCCTCAATCATACCCGTATCAAAACCATCAATATACTCTGTATAAATTAATGACGACGGAGTCCAGTCCTTATTACATTGAAACACCTGATAATTGAATGACTTAATATCATGCGACATTTCATCAAACTGTATTTGCAGGACATCCGAGCTGTTCAGTTCAATAATGGGCAGTCCAAACGTATCATTAGGCTGATGAATCTGCAATGTTTTTATATTGGGGGCCAGTACGTTTGTCTGGTAAACAGTTTGGGCCACAGTTGTCTGAACAACATAAAGAACCAGAAACAATAAGACATATTTTTTCATACGCTGTTTATTTTAATTAAATTGAAATTCAAACAACCAAGACCTAATTAATGAAACAAATGCAAAAAATCGCGCGGAACAGGAGTTTCAAATTTTACGATTTTATTCATCACCGGATGATAGAACTCCAAAATACGGGCATGTAAAGCCACACGTCCCAACGGGTTGGTTTGCGCTCCATATTTTTTATCACCACAAATAGGATGGTCCACAGACTGCATATGTACACGTATCTGGTTCTTACGTCCGGTTTCCAGCTCTATTTCAAGCAAGGAATAATCATCATTTGATTTTATTACACGGTAATGAGTTACAGCCTCTTGTCCCCCGTTATCAAAAGAGCTGGAATGAATTTTAAGCGACTTTTTATTTTCCGTAAGCCAGCTTACAATCGTATCCTTTTCTTTTTCCATTTTACCTTCAACAACAGCCACATAGATACGCTTTTTCACATCCGTATGCCACCTTTCCTGCAAAGCATGCTTTACATCCAGGTTCTTTGCAAAAACAAGTATTCCCGAAGTTTCCCTATCCAAACGATGCACTGTATAAATCCGGTTTTGTTTTGAACTTTTCTGTACATGTTTTTTCAAGATGGAGAATGCTGTCAACTCATTTCCATTATCCGTTTTTACAGTCAACAAACCTTCTTTTTTCTCTATTACAATTAAATAAGGATCTTCATATATAATTTTCACCTTAGGATGAAACAGTTCTCCATTTCCCCTCTCACTGCTCACCACAACAACATCTCCTGCTTTTAACGGCAAATTATATAAAGTAGTTATTTCATCATTTACCCTTACCTGACGATGAGCCAGCAAAGATTTCACAGAATTGCGCTTCATCCCCCCCATTTTGGACAATAAAAAATCCATCAATTCCACAGGTTCTTTCACTGTAAGACGGGTTTCTTTAGGAGCAGGGATATTCCCTCTTTCTTTCTTCATTCTTCCAATCAAAATCTTAAATTTATCTTATATTTATCCTTTGAGACACAAAAGTAATATAAATTACGGATTAAAACCGTGGTTTATAATATATCAAAAATATCCTTCAAGGAATCAACCATATATGTAGCTTTCTCCCCTTCTTTAAACTTATACTTCCTCCAATTATAAAATATCTGGTCAATTCCGGCATTTTGTGCCCCAATAATATCGGCTTGAAAAATATCGCCTATCATCACCGCTTCTTCCGGAAGTGCATTATTCAGGTGAAGCGCATGTTCAAATATTTTTTTGTCCGGTTTTAAAGACTTTACAGTCTCAGAAAGAACTACATGCTTAAAATATTGCTCAATCTGTGTATTCCTCAGTTTTTTATATTGAGTTTCTGTAAAACCATTAGAAATAATGGTCAATGGATATTTAGCGAACAAATAATCCAGTAAATCACGGGCGTAAGCAACCAGATTGGGCTGCATGGGCAAGACCTGCATATACAATTCGCTGATTCGCATGGGCAAATCATCATTCGTAATTCCGACCTGCAACAAAGGATACAGGAAACGTTCTTTCATCAAATGCTCACGGGTTATCTGCCCTGTACCATACAAATCCCATAACTTATCATTATGTTCAATATAGATACTGAAAAAATGCTCGAAATCATTAAAATCCTGATCTATTTTCAGCGTATAATAGGCTTCCCGTAAAGCAGCCTTTGCATTACCTTTAAAATCCCAGATCGTATCATCCAAATCTAAAAAAACATATTTATACATATATCCAGGTACTTCCGTCTCTATATTATTAATTTCAAATCAAAATAAATGCGTTCCCCAGGAACCATGAGAAACGCATTTTTAATCGTATTACTTTTACTGTTATCTAATAACCAAATACTTACTAATACTCCAAAACAACTGTGGATTCGTAATATATAAAGTTTTAGTTTTACCGGTCTTCACTATTTCATAAGTAGATTTTAAATGATAAGTAAGAATATCCCCTTTGGCAGAAGCCGGAATTTCTATTTCCGTTACCTGACGGATATCTATCTCCGTGAAAAGATCTCTATTAAAATCTTCTTCAAAAAGCGAGTGCTTACATTTGTTGTATATATCATTCTTCTTCAAATCAGAAACGGAAGCTATAATATAATAAGCCTTATGCAGCTCATTATCCTGCAGTGTAATAATATCCGTCTGCTGCTTTATTTCATCCAATGCTGTTTCAAGTTCTCCTGTCAGAACAAGCATAGAGTCTGTCAACGCCTCTATTTCTGCATCTTTTTCCTGAATCTGCGCTTCCATCCAGGCCATCTCTTGCTTCGTCACCTCCAGTAAATAAGCATAGTAGGCCACATCACTCTCCATTTTCTTCATTTGGAATACGCTACGTCTCAACTGGGCTTTCAACCCATCTACCTCCTTGCGGCTTGTCTTTATCAAAGCATTTATTTTATCGATATGAGCATTAAGCAAGTCATTTTCATTTTTACCCAAACCTGCACCGGTAAATGAAATAGAATCTGCCTTCCCGCTCATAACGTCTTCCATTCCCTGATTCATTCCGGTAAGCACCACAATATATTCCTCCAATTCCGCCTGCAGATTTTCATGTTCTGCAATAATAGAATCTGTTTGTGCCTTCAATGCTTTATATTGCTTCGATTCATAACCACAGGAAGTCATAGCCAGAAGCACAACTACAATCAATGAAGAAAATGCTGTTTTCATATTAAATCTATTTTAATCTGAGAATGTTGTACTTATATAGAACATAAAAATACAACTTTAGTTTTCATAATACAAATTTTTTCTAAACAAACCGCTACAAGAGGCACCTGTTCACTCATTTTTTCCTGCTACAACAAGTACAAACTCTCCTTTAGGGGTATGCTCCGTAAAATGCTCAATAAGCTCTTTTAGCGTTCCACGTTTCGTTTCTTCATAGATCTTTGAAATTTCCCGGGAAACAGAAGCACGCCGTTCTTCTCCAAAAAATTCGGCAAACTGTGTCAATGTTTTAACCACACGGTAAGGCGATTCATAAAAAATCATAGTCCGGGTTTCTTCTGCCAATTCCGTCAATTTTGTCTGACGCCCTTTTTTCTGAGGTAAAAAACCTTCAAAACAAAAACGGTCGTTAGGCAGTCCGGAAGCCACCAAAGCAGGAACAAAAGCCGTTGCTCCAGGCAAACACTCTACATCAATACCGGCATTCACACAAGCGCGGACAATCAGGAAACCGGGATCTGAAATAGCCGGCGTACCTGCATCTGAAATTAAAGCAATCCGCGTTCCTCCCTTTATTCTCTTTACAAGCTCATCAACCGTTTTATGTTCATTAAACTTATGATGAGACTGAGTAGGTGTAGGTATATCAAAATGTTTCAACAAAAAACCGCTTGTACGGGTATCTTCCGCAAGAATAAGATCAGCTTCTTTCAGCACTTTTATAGCCCGGAAAGTCATGTCTTCCAGATTTCCGACCGGAGTAGGAACTACATACAATTTCATTTAAAACCCTTTCGTTTAAAAACTCTGCAATAAAGCATAAATCTATTTATAAAAACTTTCTTTTCACAATCTGATAAAAACTTTCGGCCGTTTCATCTTCTTCATCCCATTTGAATTTAGAGTGAAGATATGACAGGGCATCTTCATAACTTTTTGATTGATTCAATATAGAAAAGGTTTTATTCATCAACTCTCCGTTGCCATTAAACAACTCCCGTTGAAAACGGAAACGGTCTCCAATACTGATAGCATGGCGGATATCGTCCACTTTTTTATTATTCAGAGAGTCTGCTATTGTATGGTCGCTTTTAAACACATTTTGGGATATTGTAGTCTTTTCCTCTGTTACAATGATTGTGTTATCCGAAAATATCGTTTGTTTTATTTCTGAAGCAATAGAACCACTCAACAGCTCCACCGGAACATTTTCTTTATCATCTTCTTTTGTTTCTATCTCTTCTGTTTCCTGAGAATCCAATACTAATTCAGCCGCCTCTTTTTCTCCATCTTCTGCCGCATGAACAACATCATCCGAAGGCAAATCCTCCTTAACATCATCTATTTTTATATATTCTGACTTAATATCCCCTTCTTCCTTCAAATCCTGCGTATCAACATTTTCACTCTCTTCTTCTTTTTCCGATACGAGTTCATCTTCATACTCTTCTGGGACAGGTTCGTCTTTTACATCCAGAACAATAGGCAATTCATCTTCTATTACATCAAGCTGTTCCTCAACTACAGATTCATCCTCCGGTTCCATCTCTATATGCACTTCAACGGTACATTTTTCTTCTACCGTTTCTTCCGGATTTATGCACACTTCTTCTTTTTCTTCAACCCGTTCCTGAACATCAGCAAACTCTTTTATTTCTTCCAATTGACTGATATATTGCTGTATATCTCCTGCTTTCTGCCGTGCCAAACGGATAATAACCGACGGATATTCACTCATTTCCATGAAACCCGCTGTTATCATAGCCAGTTCCTGTATATCTTTCTGAAGAAGTGTTACTATTAATTTCCTATCCATGATTTTTTTATAATTCTATAATTATTATTTCTTCAATAAATTGCTACATTTGCCAAAACATTTTGTTTCGCCCGATGTTTTTTACAAAGACGCTGTAAAGTTACAATATTCAAAAGACAAAAGAAACAAAATCACACTAAAATACAACAAAACAGCACGTTGTTTCTAATTAAAAATCATCCCTTTCCATCATAAAACAAATTCTTGACACATATGTAAATTTTCATTTTTCAAAATTATTTTAAACCCTATTCACTTAATCATTGTATGAATACACCTTACTCCAGACCTTTCACCTTTGACCGGGTAATCAGAATCATTATAGGACTAATTGTAGTTGTACTGCTCCTACTCCTGATAGACCGGCTAAGCGCTGTATTATTGCCCTTCGTAATGGGTTGGCTATTAGCATATCTATTCCATCCCATCGTTGTTTTTTTCCAGAAAAAATTAAAAATAAAAAACCGTGTATTGGCTATTATATGCACCATACTGCTTTTACTTATTATACTCGCCGGCATCATATGGATACTTATCCCTATGATAGGTAAAGAGTTTGAGAAATTCTCCGAGCTAATCACACTATATACCCAGAATTTTAACGTAGATAGTTTTCTCCCGGTCGCCTGGCAAACCAAAATACGTGATTTCTTCAAACAACTTGACATACAAGCCGTATTAAACGACCAAAATGTAAAAGACCTGCTGAAAAACATCGCTCCGAAACTATGGGGAATCATCAACAGTTCCCTTAGCTTTATCTTCGGACTGGCCGTATTAGTGATGATGTTTCTGTACTTCATATTCATACTACTGGATTATGAAAAAATAAATGCAGACTTCATCCTTATGATTCCTCCCAAATACCGTCCGTTAATCACAGATATACTTTCCGATCTGAAAAACGGTATGAATAAATACTTTCGCGGACAGGCCTTAATAGCACTAATAGACGGGATATTATTCGCTGTCGGTTTTGCAATCATTGATTTACCTCTGGGCATTGTATTAGGACTATTTATGGGAGTACTCAACCTGGTTCCCTACTTACAAGCTCTGGGATATATACCTGCCCTTTTATTAGGATTGCTCAAAGCTGCCGAAACAGGTCAGAGTTATTGGTCAATTGTATTAGGAATAGTCATTGTCCTATTAGCTGTACAAGCTTTGGAACAAATGGTATTAACACCTAAGATTATGGGCAAAGCAACCGGACTCAACCCCGCAATCATTCTGCTATCACTGTCTGTATGGGGAGCCCTCTTAGGTTTAATCGGTATGATTATAGCTTTACCTGTAACAACCCTGATTATTTCCTATTATAAACGTTTTGTTTTAAAAGAAGAACATCTTGAGCCGGACAATGAAAACATGGAAATAGAAACTATTACAGAACCCGATGACACTCCAAGCTCTCCCCCAGTGGACATGTAATAGAACACAAAAAATGATTCTAAACAAGAAACGGCGTTAGGTATTATCTAACGCCGTTTCTTCTATATTAAAATTGAGGATTACTCTACATCGTCAAATTCCAGCCCTTCAAACACTTCTTCTGTTTCACCATCATCTTCCATTAAAATATCACCCATACCGGAAGCTCCGTAAAGAGACATTATTTTAGACAAATTATTCATCAGGCTTTGTTCCAGATTCTTACCAAATTCTTCAAATTTTTCAGGACACTGGTCTGCCAATACTTCCGCATCTTCTGTAAAAGAAGCCATAAAATAGTCAAACTCAGAAATATCTTTATAAGCACTTTCGTCTCCATCTAACGCTTTATCGATAGAAGCAAAATAAACATCTAAAATTTCCTGGTAAGCATTCAGAAATTTATCACAATCGGTAAAGGTCTTTCCTTCATATTTTGCTTTAAGATCTGAAAGATTTTCCGCTTTTTTAGAACATGAAGCCACACAACAAAGCATTAAGCTCAACATACCGTAAAAAATAATTTTTTTCATATAATCTATTTTAAATGTATAATGTTGTAAAAGTAAACATATTTTTTTAATTTACAATCATTTACACATATTCTATAATAATTATCTTTTTTCATAAGCCTTAAGGCATATTTTATGCTGTACACATGCAGGAATTTCCTCCTGACGATGAGTAACATAAATCAAAGACTTATCCGGCTGACTGCAATAAGACTCTATAATTCCGGCACAAAACTCCTTATGCTCTTTATCCAATCCATGGAAAGGTTCATCAAGAATGAGCAAATCCGGATTTTTAATTAAAGCACGGGCAAAAAGAATAATTCTTTGTTCACCGGATGAAACTTTAAGAAACGGACGCTCCATCAGGTCTTCCATACCAAATACTTTAAAAAGATATCTGGCAATTGAAAGTTGTTCTTCCGTACATTTACGATATAACCCCACGCTATCAAAAAAACCGGAAGAAACTACAGACAGACAAGACACATGCTGACGGTAATACAAATGCATTTCGGAAGAAGTAAAACCAATATGTTTCTTAATCTCCCAAATACTTTCGCCACTTCCTCTTTTCCGGTCAAACAAATATAACTTTTTAGCGTAAGCCTGCGGATTATCAGCAAAGATATAACTTAACAAAGTGGACTTTCCCGATCCATTAGGACCAAGCAGAGCCCATTTTTCTCCCTTTTGTATCTTCCAGTTAATATCTCTGTTTATCACAATATCTCCATAGGCTATTTCAATATCTTCCATATCGACCACGGCGGAATAATCAGAAGTTTTATTCCCTGACAAACCGGACAAATAAGCCCAGTCTATCCGAAGCTTTTCCAGTGAATGCTTCCGAACTATTTCCGGAAAAGACGACTCCATTTTTCCTTTCCACATCACCTGGCAATCATCCAAAATCAGAATATGGGTTGTAACATCGGGAATATCTTTTTGGGAGGGGACTAAAAAGAGTAATTGCATTCCGTTATCACTCAGTTTCTTAAAAACATCATTTAACTGCCCCCGGGACTCCACATCCAAACCGATAAACGGATTATCAAAAATAAGCATTCTCGGATTTTCTTCCAATGCTTTCGCTATAAGCAGTTTACGTAATTCCCCACTGGACAGGTGATTCAAACGACGGTTTAATAATTTACGAATATCAATCAGTTCCAATACAGACGAAAGCTCTTCGTGGCGAAATAAATCACTTACAAAAGGAATATCGTCCGACTCCGATTGGTTAAATCTCTGCTGATAATATACTTCTTTAAAACCCGCTAAAGAATGAACTCCGTTAAAATGAACAATCTTTATAAAATCACGAGGCAGAAACATTCGCTCTGAAGAGCAGGTAACCTGCTTCATTTCATCAATAAAATGATAAACAATCTGTCCTTCCTGCAAGGCATAACGCCCGGCAATCACTTCCGCCAGCAAAGACTTTCCACTTCCATTGGCTCCATATACAGTCCAGATTTCCCCTTTATCAATACTCCAGCTGACTGGTGTTTTAAAAGGAGATTCCGGCATTCTGGGTAAAATATTTTCTAATGTAATAAACACTGTTGTCCTTTTTTTAATGTACCCCGCAAAATTACAACAAAAACACCGTCACTAACCAATTTTTATCCGGATAATTATTTTCCGGTTTATAAAACCAACAGTTCTGAAATCCGCCCCACTTAAACTTTTTCTTACTAATTTTGTTCTCTTTTTAAACTACAAGATTAAAAACATGTCTAAATTCATTCTTCATAAAGCACACTCCAGAGGTATTTCAAGTAACGGCTGGATATACACAAAACACTCTTTCTGTTTTGCCGATTATTATGACCCGGATAGAATACATTTTGGTGTACTCCGCAGTGTTAACGATGTGACCATAGCTCCCGGACGAGGCCTTGAAAAGCATGCACACTCCGATATGGAGATGGTGATGCTGACCATGAAAGGAGATGTTATTCATTCAGACAGTCTTGGAAACAAAGTGGAACTAAGTCAGGGAAGTGTACAGACAATTACTTCCGGCTCCGGCTATCTCCATGAGGAGTTAAACAAAAACAATGATGAAAGTCTAAAATTCATCCATATATGGATTTTTCCATACAAAAAGAATTTAAAGCCTCACTATTCATACAAACAGTTCAAACTCGGCTCCAGTAAAAATGAATTATTATTACTCGCTTCACCACATGCAGAAGACAATGTTACACTAATTCAGCAAGATGCATGGGTACATATATGTAACCTAAATGCCGACCATTCAGTTCAATATGAATTAAAAAAGAAAGGAAACGGCATATACATTATAAATACTTTGGGAGAATGTCTTATAGAAGATCAATTGATAGAGACGGAAGACGGTATCGGAATATGGGATACGGAAAAAGTCAATATAAAAGCTCTGAAAGACAGCCAGATTATAGTAGTTGAAGTTCCCTTAAAAGCATACGAGGCATAAGTAAGGATCAATAATTTCTGATAAAATTCATCATATACAACTTCCTCTAAAAAAGGGAATAATATATTTATACAAAAAGAACAGGAGTAAAAAGTTTTTACTCCTGTTCTTTTTGTATGTAAAATAAAATTACATTTTATCTAATGCTTGCTCTATATCTGCAATAATATCATCTACATTTTCAATTCCCACTGAGAAACGAATCAAATCCGGTTGAACTCCCGCAGCAATCAACTGTTCATCATTCAACTGACGGTGCGTATGACTGGCCGGGTGAAGAACAGAAGTACGCGCATCAGCCACATGGGTTACAATAGCTGTAAGCTGTAAATTATCCATAAAACGGATTGAAGCTTCACGTCCGCCCTTAATACCGAAAGTAAGTACACCGCATGATCCGTTAGGCAAATATTTCTGCCCCAGTTCATAATACTTATCACCTTTCAAACCGGAATAATGTACCCAGGCAATACGGCTATCTTGCTGTAAGAACTGAGCTACTTTCAACGCATTTTCACAATGACGAGGCACTCTTAAATGCAAAGTTTCCAGACCAAGATTCAAAAGGAAAGCATTCTGAGGGCTTTGAATAGACCCCAAATCGCGCATTAACTGTACCGTAGCTTTGGTAATATAAGCACCTTTACCAAATGCTTTCGTATAAGTCAATCCATGGTATGACTCATCCGGCTGGGTTAAACCCGGGAATTTATCTCCATATGCTTCCCAGTCAAAATTTCCGCTATCTACAATAGCACCTCCTACGGAAGTAGCGTGTCCATCCATATATTTTGTCGTAGAATGAATCACGATATCTGCTCCCCACTCAAACGGACGGCAATTTATCGGAGTAGCAAAAGTATTGTCTATAATTAAGGGTACACCCTGTCCATGAGCAATACGGGCAAATTTTTCAATATCGAGAACAGCAAGTCCCGGATTTGCGATTGTTTCAGCAAACAACGCTTTTGTATTAGGACGAAAAGCCTTTGCTATTTCCTCTTCCGAAGCATCCTGATCAACAAATGTGACTTCGATTCCCAGTTTGTGCAAAGTCACGGCAAACAAATTAAATGTTCCGCCGTATATGGTTGAAGCACTGACAAAGTGATCGCCAGCTGAACAGATATTAAATATCGCATAAAAAGAAGCAGCCTGTCCGGAAGAAGTCAACATACCGGCAACACCACCTTCTAACGCAGTAATTTTAGCAGCAACGGCATCGTTTGTCGGATTCTGTAAACGGGTATAAAAATATCCGCTTTCTTCCAGATCAAACAATTTTGCCATCTGATCACTGGTATCATATTTAAATGTTGTGCTTTGATATATAGGCAATACACGGGGTTCTCCCTTTTTAGGAGTCCAACCAGCCTGAACACAAAGTGTTTCCCGACTAAATTTTTTATCCATAGCTATTTATTTTTTAGAATTATCCGTTTTGTAAAAGACCCACAAAACTAATAAAAAGATCCGGTAGAGTAATACGATAAGAAAAGAATAGAGAAATAAAATAATATGCTTAGAGTCCACACTCTACCGTGTCATCTTAACATTAGACCGCTCAACATCCGACCCGATTCTATTCCAAGTCTTCTGGCTGAGAAAAAATCCTGATATTGAGTGTATGTACAAATTCCGGCAATATCTATTTTATCCTGCCGTATTCCATTTTGCAACAGTAACCATCTGTTGGCCTCCCATAGATCCAGATATAATTTTCCGTCTTTACACCGGAACAAGCATTCTACCGGAAAGCCTTTTTGCTCAAACTCATAGAACAGTTCATCCCCCACTTCATATTTTTCACCAGAGATAGAAGGTCCTATCAGTACAGAAACATTCTGCCTCAAAGTTCCATACTCTTTTTCCATCAGGAAAAGCATCTGTTCCGCTATTTTTCCACAAGTTCCACGCCAGCCGGCATGCGCTACACCGATAACCCGCAGTTCCTCGTCATAAAAAAACAAAGGCACGCAATCTGCAGTGGTTATACCTATACAGACACCCCGTTCATTCGTAAATAAACCGTCAACTCCATGAAGGTATTCCTCCTTAAAAGAATTATTTTGGGAAAGAAAAAACTTATCTATTTTTTTTATCTGAATGCCGTGGGTTTGAAACGGGACAACTAAATGTTCCGGCATAAAATCCAAATCACGACAAAGGAGAGCCCTGTTTTCGCAAACACTTCCGGTATCATCACCGGAATAAAAACTCAAATTAAAAGAAGTATAATTACCTGAACTTACTCCTCCATGACGTGTAGTAGTAAAATGAACAAGACCTAGGAACTGGTCCAATAAAGGGTAAGTAACTATTCCGGTCATTTCAAATCCAGTCTAAAGAGGATCATCCCATCCTATTCCCTTATAACGGCTTAGATCGTCCTCATCCTCCTCATCAAAATCAATATCTTCATCATTATCATCCAGCAGTTCATCGTCATCAGATATTTCATCATTTATCTCAACATCCATCGGACGATGAACCATTTCCACAATCTTATTGGTTTCTTTATTAAGTTCTTCCCAAATAAGATCTTTCAGCTCCATGATTCCCAAGCCTGTAACTGAAGAAATAAAAATAGTCTTTATATCATCCGGAACATCCTTCTTTATCTCACCAAGCAATTCATCGTCAAGCATATCGCACTTACTGATAGCCAGGATACGCTGCTTATCCATTAACTCCGGATTATATTTTTTCAATTCATTCAGCAAGACCTGGTATTCCTGACGGATATCGTTGCTATCTGCCGGAATCATAAACAGCAGAATAGCATTACGCTCTATGTGCCGTAGAAAACGTAAACCTAATCCACGCCCTTCCGCAGCACCTTCAATAATTCCCGGTATGTCAGCCATAACAAAAGATTGATTATCCCGATATGACACAATACCTAAATTAGGAACTAAAGTAGTAAACGGATAGTCTGCAATCTCCGGTTTAGCCGCAGAAACAACTGACAGGAGAGTTGATTTCCCTGCATTTGGGAAACCAACCAAACCTACGTCAGCCAATACTTTAAGTTGCAATACAATGGTTTTTTCCACCCGAGGTTCACCCGGCTGGGAAAAACGAGGAGTCTGGTTTGTTGAAGTACGGAAGTGCCAGTTACCTAACCCTCCTCTACCGCCTTTCAGCAATATTACCTCCTGTCCGTCTTCTGTAATATCACATAGAAACTCACCGGTTTCGGCATCATAAGCCACAGTACCGCACGGCACATCAATGAATTCATCTTTACCGTTTTTACCAAAACTCCGGCTTGCCCCTCCCGACTCTCCGTCACCGGCATAGACATGACGGGCAAACTTAAGATGAATCAAAGTCCAGTAGTTTTTATTTCCACGCAAAACGATATTACCTCCCCGGCCGCCGTCTCCTCCGTCAGGTCCTCCTTTGGCTATATATTTTTCGCGATGAAGATGGGTAGACCCAGCCCCTCCCTTTCCTGAGCGACAATATATTTTTACATAATCAACAAAATT
Source organism: Bacteroidota bacterium (assembly GCA_023391625.1). Lineage (GTDB taxonomy): Bacteria > Bacteroidota > Bacteroidia > Bacteroidales > Paludibacteraceae > QVMH01. Next base: position 710,737 of record JAEWAN010000034.1, read on the forward strand.
GGAACCTGCCATAAAACCACTATATAAAAAGATTATACGAGATTTAATAATAAAATCTCTTTTTATTTATCTATAAATTTCAAATATAAGCAATGACTTACTTACGTACATTGTCTATTGCTTCGCATATTCTGCCAAAGATTTCTTCAATAGAACCGGAACCTTTGATTGCAGCATATTTATTTTGTTTTTTGTAGTATTCGTTCACCGGAGCTGTTTTCTGATGATACACTTCAAGACGTTGTTTAATAGTTTCCATATTATCATCAGAACGTCCGGAAGTTTGTCCTCGTTTTATCAAACGGTCTATCAACTCATCTTCTTCTACTGTTAAATCCAACAATACAGAGATATCTTTATTTCTCTTCTGTATCATTTTTTCCAAAGCTTCCGCCTGTTTTACCGTACGAGGGAATCCGTCCAGAATAATACCGTTATAACTTCCTTGTTTTTCTCTTTCCTCAATAGCATTGTCCAATATATCAACAATCATTTCATCCGGCAGCAATTCTCCTTTAGAAATATAGCTATTAGCTATTTTTCCCAGTTCCGTACCAGAAGCTATCTGTTCACGCAACAAATCACCTGTAGAAAGGTGTAACAAATTGTATTTATCTTTAATTAAGCTACTCTGTGTTCCCTTTCCACTTCCGGGAGCACCAAAAATAATGATATTCAACATCTTCTTTGACTTTAAAAAAATAAACTTTATTGATTTTAAAATTATTATTCCACTACCGTATACACGTCTCTCAGATTACGCCCGTACCCATTATAGTCTAATCCATAGCCTACAATAAAATCATTGGGTATGCACATTGCCACATAATCTATCTGCACGTCACGTTGTAAAGCTTCCGGCTTTTGCAAAAAAGTAGCAACTTTCACTTCTTCCGCTCCCTTATTCTTTAAAGCATTAAGAATCCGTTCCATAGTTATGCCCGTATCCACAATATCTTCCACCACCACTACGGTACGTCCTTTTAAATCCTCATTCAAGCCTATCAACTCGCTAATCTCACCCGTAGTATGCATCCCATCATAGGAAGAAAATTTTACAAAAGAAATTTCACAGGGGAACTCAAGCAGCTTCATCAAATCCGAGGCAAACATAAAAGCACCATTCAATATACAGACAAACAGAGGGTTCTTATCTGCCAGGTCATAAGTTATAGCATCTGCAACTTGCTTTACCGCCGACAAAATATCCTTTTCCGGGATAGACAGATTAAATTGTTTGTCCAGAACGTGAATGGTTTTCATATAAGCAAAAGCCTAAACATTAAAAAAGATATCATCTTATTCGGTATTAAGAAATAATAATACCCTAACAAGAACAATATCGTAAAAATCCGGACAAAAATACAAAAATATCCTCCAATAGAAAATTATAATCATAGCATTTAATTTCAATAAGGAACATTATTAACCTTTTCTACACACGGAATAACGCTAAAAGCGTAAACCAAATGAATCATCAATTGTTATATTAAAGCATTTTTATAATAACACAAAAATCAATCAATATGGAAAATGGCGTAATGATGCAATATTTTGAATGGCATCTACCCAATGACGGTAACTTATGGAAACAATTAAAAGCAGATGCCAAACACCTGCATGAAGCCGGTATCACCGCCGTATGGATACCTCCCGCATATAAAGCAGACGAGCAGCAGGACGAAGGATATGCGACCTATGATTTATTTGACCTTGGAGAATTTGACCAAAAAGGCACTGTACGTACAAAATACGGGACAAAACAAGAACTCAAGGATGCAATTGAAGAACTTCATAAATATCAGATCTCGGTATACCTGGATGCTGTAATGAACCATAAGGTCAGAGGCGACTATACTGAGAAATTCATGGCACAGGAAGTCGATCCGAATGAACGTAACAAGCCGGTTGGCGAACCACAGGAAATACAAGGATGGACCGGATACAGTTTCCACGGACGGGGCGACCGTTACTCCAACTTCAAATGGCATTTTTACCATTTTACTGGAACTGAATACGATGATATAAAAAGAAGAACCGGAATATTCCGTATCTTGGGTGAAGGGAAAAACTGGGATCAAGGAGTGGACAGCGAAAATGGAAATTATGATTTTCTTTTGGGAAACGACATTGACCTGAATCACCCCGAAGTAGTGCAAGAACTCATAAACTGGGGAAAATGGGTAACCAATGAACTGCAACTGGACGGTATGCGTTTCGACGCAATAAAACACATGAAAGATTCTTTCATCAAATACTTCCTTGACGAGATCAGAATGGATAAAAAAGACTTCTTTGCAGTAGGTGAATATTGGAACGGCGATTTTGAAACTTTGGAAAATTACCTAAACACCGTTAACCAGTCTTTAAACCTGTTTGATGTTCCCTTACATTACAAGATGTTTCAGGCCTCACAACAAGGTAAGGGATTCGACTTTACCCAGTTCCTGGAAGACACACTGGTTTCCCGCTTTCCTATGAATGCCGTTACATTTATCGACAATCACGACTCCCAGCAAGGGAGTTCACTTGAATCACAAGTCCAGTCATGGTTCAAACCTCAAGCCTATGGTTTAATCTTACTGATGGACAAAGGATATCCTTGCATATTCTATGGCGATTATTACGGTATTAACGGAGAAAAATCTCCCCATAAATTAATTATAGATATCCTATTGGATACACGCAAAAGATATGCTTACGGAGAACAAATAAACTATTTTGATTTTCCCAACACTGTTGGTTTTGTCCGTATGGGAGACGAAGAACATCCTGACTCCGGATTGGCCTTACTGATTTCAAACAGCGAAGACGGAAATAAAACGATGAATGTAGGGATACAACGAAAAGGAGAAATATGGCATGATGTAACAGGAAGCATACAAAACGAAGTCGTTATTGACAACGAAGGGAATGGAGAATTTTTGGTCACAGGAGGCAAATTTGCAGTATGGGTAAAAAAGAAATAAACTGAATTCAATAAAAACGGATAAATCACTCATTACAAGCCCATAAGCGATAGCAAAATCATTAAAAAAGCTTAAAATTATGCACATTTTCATAAAAAACGTGCATAATAAAATCATTGTATTGTGACAAATAAATACATTTGTCACAAATATAAACCGATATCCTAAACTTCATATTTATTCTAAAAAAAGAATTTTTATACGAATGATATGAAAAACAAGTTTACACATTAAAAAAGACAAGAAATAGGCATGTATATCAATTCAACAGGCTATTATATTCCTGAAAAAAGAATATTTAATGAACATTTTGCCAATATCAACAATTCATCTGCAGACTGGTATTATAAAAGAACCGGAATACTTTCCCGTTCACGTGCAGCAGAAGACGAAGATATTCATACATTGTGTATTAACGCCGTAAAAAATGCCATCGCCGGATTACCATACAATATTGAAGATACCGACCTGATAGTATTTGCCTCATACACCCCTACCGATACTGTTGCCACCACAGCACATATTATTCAAAGGGAGTTCCAAATAAAAAATGCAAAAGCTTTTTATATTTCATCGGCATGTTCGTCGGCTATGAATGCTCTGGAGATTATCAACTCCTTTTTTAAAACAGGAATAGCTTCCAAAGCACTATTAATTTGCGGAGACAAAAACTCTGATTATTCCAACGACGCAGACCAACAATCCGGTCACCTGTGGGGCGACGGCGCTGCTGCCTTTTTTCTGTCATCATCTCCTTTCACCGACAAAGAACCACAAGTGATTGACATTACAACACAAGGACTGGGTCATATAGGCTATGGCCCGGAAGCAGTATCCCTGAAACCTAAAACTACAGGTATTCAAATGCCTTACGGAAAAGATGTTTTTACACAGGCATGCACTTACATCAGTAACTCAACCATAGATATTTTACGTAAAAACAACTACTCTATAGATGACTTATCTTATTTCATAGGACATCAGGCTAATAAAAGAATACTATCTCACGTCTGTGAATGTTTGCAAATTGCTAAAGAAAAGTCACTAAGCAACATTGAGGAACTTGGAAACACCGGATGCGCCAGCGCTTTTATAGTATATGCCCAAAATCGGGAAAAAATCCACAAGAACGACTTAATATGTATTTCCGTTTTCGGAGGAGGATACTCAAGCGGGACTTGTCTGATAAAAGAGAGGTAAGACTTAGCCTGAACGTTTAATCATGCAGTAAAGATACAGGATCTTCATTATGTACAAGAGATTCCTTCTCCTCTAAATGAGCTGTTAAGATTTCTGTCCGGACTAAATTATTTTCCAGATACTCCGGACTCAAAAAGGACATTACTCCTTTGGTTGTACAGCAATAAACCGTACCGTCCGGTAAAGCTACAGGAGAAGAAAATATTTTTCCTTTTGCGTAATAAGTAGTCAAAAGGTTACCTTTCGTATCAATAAAATATAAATTCTTATCATGAGAGCCTATTACGACCACCGAATCATTTATCATAGCAGGCGAAGAAACAACTTTTTTACCTGTTTTTATCTTATTCACCAATTCTCCATGTGGCGATAACACATAAATATAACCATCAAAAGAACCAAACACAATCGTACTGTCTGGAGTCTGTACAGGAGAACCATGTATAGCTCCACCCGTTTTGTATTTCCATTTCAGGTTACCTTGCTTATCCAACGCATATAAATGTTTATCATAAGACCCGACAATGATTGAGCCGTCAAAAGTTTCATAAGGTTTTGAGTGCATAATCCAGCCTCTGGTTTTAAATGTATGTACCAGTTCCTTTTCCGAATTGATAAAATATACCCTTCCACTATTTGAGCCAATCACCAACATGCTATCAGAAGTAAGCATGGGCGAACCGTGAACCAAACGCCTCAATTTTACATGCGAAAGCTGCTTGCCTTTACGGTCATAAAAAACAACTTTTCCCTTATTATTTCCAAAAGCGATTTGCTCCCCTACCTCCACCGGTTCTGTGAATATAAATCCACCCGGTTTTATCCTGTCACGGAAATTTCCATCTTCATCAAAAAAATAGAAATGCCGGTCATAACTTCCTATACCAATTGTTCCGTCAGACAATTGAGTAGGCGTTGCATGTACCCACCCCTCTGTTTCATAACTATTTTTCAAATTACCTTCTGCATCAAAAAAATAGATATGTTTGTTATGAGAAGCTATAACGATATTATTTTCTGCTGTTTTAATAGGAGTGGAATAAAACGTACCCTTTATATTCAGAATTGTGGGTTCCACGGAAAAAATAGAATGTTCATATTCTTTTTCTGCCAATAACGGAAAAAACAACAAATAAGAAAGGAAGAATAAGCAGTAGCGCATGATATAAATCAACAAGGTTATTTCTATGGTATTGATAAGGAGGTACAAATATAACATTTATAACAAACATTATACGTAAAAAGCATTGATTACCAAACTGTTTTACAACATATAAAATAATGATTACATATTACGGATATAATAATCATACACACGACAGCCTCTTAAAACGACAAAACCAAAAACAATAAGGCCTTGCACATTTTATATGCAAGGCCTTATACTTTATTTATTTATTTTTCTTCTAATTTATTATTTATACATTCTCTCCTGAACAGCTTTAATATCTTCTGAAGTCAAATAATCTTCATAACTCATTTGTTTATCAATAACACCATTAGGTGTTAATTCGATAATACGGTTACAAACCGTATCTATAAACTCACGGTCATGTGAAGACATCAATATATTCCCTTTAAAAGCAATCAATGTATTATTGAAAGCCTGAATAGATTCCAAATCTAAGTGGTTGGTAGGAGAATCCAATATCATAAGATTTGCGTTTTCCAACATCATACGTGAAATCATACAACGCATTTTCTCTCCTCCTGACAACACGGAAGCTTTTTTATACACTTCCTCACCGGAAAACAACATTTTACCTAAGTAACTACGCAAATTTGATTCCAATGTATCATCAGTATATTGAGCCAGCCAATCCAGCAAATTCAGGTCGTTATCAAAAAAGGCTGAATTATCCAAAGGCAAATAAGCCGGAGTAATAGTTACTCCCCAGTTATATGAACCTTTGTAATCATTATCCTTTCCATTTATAATTTCAAAGAAAGCAGTCATAGCACGCGGATCACGTGAAACAAAAGCTATCTTATCATTTTTCTCCACATTAAAATTAACGTCGTTGAACAACACCGTACCATCTTCAGCCACTTTTCTTAAACCGGCTATTTCCAGCACCATATTTCCCGGCTCGCGTTCCGGCGTAAAGATAATACCCGGATAACGTCTCGTAGAAGGTTCTATCTCATCAACATTCAGTTTTTCCAACATTTTACGACGGCTTGTCGCTTGTTTTGATTTAGCCACATTCGCACTAAAACGGCGTATAAACTCTTCCAGCTCTTTCCGCTTTTCTTCCGCTTTCTTATTCTGCATCTGTTGCTGACGTAAAGCCAATTGACTTGACTCATACCAGAAAGTATAGTTACCTGCAAATAATTTCACCTTCCCGTAATCAATATCTACCGTATGCGTACTAACAGCATCAAGAAAGTGACGGTCATGAGATACAACCAACACCGTGTTTTCGTAATTCGCCAGATAATTCTCCAGCCACATCACCGTGTCGATATCCAGGTCGTTCGTAGGTTCGTCAAGCAACAGGTTATCCGGATTTCCAAACAAGGCACGAGCCAACAAAACACGTACTTTTTCTTTCCCGCTCAACTCTTTCATCAACAAATAATGTTTATCTTCCTTTATGCCCAACCCGCTTAACAAGCTGGCCGCATCACTCTCAGCATTCCAACCATTCATTTCAGCGAATTTCTCTTCCAGCTCCGAAGCACGTATACCATCCTGGTCAGAAAAATCTTCTTTCAGGTAAATGGCATCTTTTTCTTCTTTTACCTTCCAAAGTTCTTCATGTCCCATCATCACCGTTTCAATAACGGGAATTTCATCAAACTCAAAGTGATCCTGTTTCAATACTGAAATACGTTCACCGGGGCCAAAACTGATATTTCCTTTTGTAGGATCAAGTTCCCCGCTCAACATACGCATCAATGTAGATTTTCCAGCTCCATTAGCTCCTATAACACCATAACAGTTTCCTGCGGTAAACTTCATGTTTACATCTGAAAATAAAACACGTTTACCAAATTGGATTGCCAGGTTTGAAATTGTTATCATATCTATTCTATTAATAAAGTGCGATACGGGAAAACATAACTCTACATTTTACCTGTATCGATCCGGTTATTTTACAAAACAAAGAATAGAGGAAGTTGCACTAAGACAAACTCCTTCTATTCTTATGGTATTCTATCTAAGTCAGGGGAAATAAAAATCCCTCAGATTTATTCTACTATTCCTAAAACACGTGCGGCTTTGGTTATCTTTTCCACGGATTCATCAATCTGCTCAAAAGTATGTGTAGCCATCAATGAATAACGTATCAAAGTATCTTCTGAACGTACAGCCGGAGATACTACCGGATTAACAAACACTCCATCATCCATCAGCATACGTGTCAATTTAAACGTTTTTATATTATCACGTACATACAAAGGAATAATAGGCGTTTCTGTAGGTCCTATTTCAAAACCGGCTTTTAGGAAACCTTCTTTTGCCCGGTGGGTATTAGCCCATAACGAGTCCTTACGCCAGGTTTCTTCGGCCATCACATCCAAAGCTGCCAATACACAACCGGTAGAAGCCGGTGTTATGGAAGCGCTGAAAATCAAAGTTCTTGAATTATGTTTCAGATAATTGATAATATTGTTGTCAGAAGCGATAAATCCTCCGATCGTACCCAAAGACTTGCTGAAAGTACCCATTATCAAATCCACATCATTAGTCAATCCGAAATGTTCACAAACCCCGGCTCCGTTTTTACCAAACACACCCAGAGAATGGGCCTCATCCACCATGATGGAAGCATTGTATTTTTTTGCCAAATCAACGATTTCCGGTAATTTAACAACATCGCCCTCCATACTGAATACCCCATCAACCACGATTATTTTAACCTTATCCGGGTTACATTGTTTCAACACTTTCTCCAATGACTCCATATCATTGTGGCGGTATTTCAACTGCTTGGAGAAAGAAAGACGTTTTCCTTCGATTATAGAAGCATGGTCAAATTCATCGAATATCACATAATCTTCTCTACCAGAAAGGCAGGACACAACTCCTGAGTTAACGGTAAAACCTGTGGCGTAAACCAAAGCAGCATCTTTTCCCACCAATTTGGCAAGGCGGTCTTCCAACTGAAGATGAATATCCAGCGTTCCATTCAGAAAACGGGAACCGGCACAGCCTGTTCCGTATTTTTCAATCGCTTTAATGGCTCCTTCTTTTAAACGGGGATGATTCGTCAATCCCAGATAACTGTTGGAACCAAACATTAAAACAGGTTTTCCATCAATCGAAACAACTGTATCCTGATCTGATTCGATAGGACGAAAATATGGGTAAACCCCCATTTCTTTAGTGCGTTGCGGAGCGTCATAACGCCCTAACACTGTACTCAATAAACTCATCGTTTTTTATTTAAACGGGTGCAAAGATAAATAATTTAAATCAATTTATTAACCTAACCGAGTATAAGACAATCCAATTATGCCTCAGACCGGAAATAAAATATAAATATTAAAAATGGGAAATCAATGTATGAACCACACCTAAGCTTTAACAGCTCTTATCATACGATCTTTTCCGGCAATATCTTGTCTTAATTCAACTTCAGAGAATCCTTGAGATAATAACAACTCAACCAACGGTTCTCCGGCATCATAATGTATTTCAAAATATAGCTTTCCTTTGGGATGCAAATGTGAGGCTGCAAATATAATAATTTTACGATAAAACCGCAAAGGGTCATCATCCGGCACAAATAATGCGATATGAGGCTCATAAGCCAACACATTATCCTCCATCACCCTTTTCTCACGTTCCGGAATATAAGGAGGGTTACTAACAATAATATCCCATCGGTCAGGAACGTTCTCTACATTAAGAATATCAACCAGGCAGGTCTTTATTTCAACATGATTACGCCTTGCATTTTCCGCAGCTACCTCCAACGCCTCTTCTGAAATATCGTATGCATCAACAAACGAACTATGGAATATGTTCTTAAGCGTTACGGCAATGCAACCGCTTCCGGTACCGATATCCAATATATGCAAAGGCTCGGAAAGCGGATTTTCCGACCGCACCCAGTCTATAAGTTCCTCTGTTTCCGGACGTGGAATCAATACAGATTCATTTACATTAAAATGAAGATTGTAAAAATCCGCGTTTTCCAAAACATACTGAACAGGCATGTTTTTTTTTAATTTTTCCACGAAAGACTCCAATTCCTTTCGCTGTTCAGGAGAAATTATTGTATTTTTGTTTACTAATAAACTTAAACGGGTTAAACCTGTTATTTTTTCAAGCAGTAAGTATGTAATAGATTGAATCTCTGATTGAGAGTACAATGAATGTAATTCTTTCCGTATGTAATTAATGGCGGCTTGCATATTTTGCAAAGATAAAAATTTACCGGAACTTGATAAAACCCGTTGTATAGCAGATTTATTCACCACTAAGAAATCAACCCATATGGAAAAAAAAGACAATCAACTCAATATTGAATTATCTGCCGAAGTGGCGGAAGGCATTTATTCCAACCTGGCAATCATTTCTCATTCCACATCGGAATTTGTTTTCGACTTTGTTCGGATTATGCCCGGAATGCCCAAAGCTAATGTAAAATCACGTGTCATTTTAACACCGGAACATGCTAAACGGTTGTTGCAGGCCCTACAGGACAACATAACAAAATTTGAAAAACAAAATGGTCCTATTAAGCTTCCGGAAACAAAAAACATTCCCCCCATTCCCATGGGTTTCGGAGGAGAAGCATAAATTCCGGAAGATAATCGGCTGTATATAAAACTAAACTTAAATAAAAGATGTTTTCTTTTAATCCCAAATACATGGAACGTTGCCTGCAACTGGCGCAATATGGAGCCGGATACGTTTCACCCAACCCAATGGTGGGAGCAGTCATCGTACACAATGACATGATCATAGGCGAAGGCTATCACCGGCAATACGGCGAGCCGCATGCCGAACCCAATGCTATTCGTTCCGTAAAAGAAACCCATCTTTTAAAAGATTCTACAATGTATGTCAGCCTGGAACCTTGTTCTCATTACGGCAAAACCCCTCCTTGCACTGACCTGATTGTATCCAAAGGGATTCCCCGCGTAGTGATAGGTTCACCAGATCCCAATCCAAAAGTAGCAGGACGAGGAATAAAAAAATTGCAGGACGCCGGCATACAGGTCATCACCGGAATTATGGAAAAAGAATGCAGGGAGCTGAATAAACATTTTTTTACCTTCCAGGAGAAAAAACGTCCTTACATTACACTAAAGTGGGCACAGACTACAGACGGATTTATTGACATACAAAGAAAAAATGCCGACACCGCCCCTATACGTATATCCAATGAACTAACCAGCCTGCTGGTCCATAAAATGCGGGCAGAGAATCAGGCGATTCTGGTTGGTACAAACACAGCCCGGCTGGATAACCCTTCCTTAACTGTCCGCAAATGGAGCGGTACAAATCCGAATCGGATTGTTCTTGACCGTACAGGAAACATCCGATCCGACCTACGTGTTTTTAACGGAGAAACAGAAACATTTATTTACACGGAGACATCCGGAGAAAGCAGACATAATGTAGAGTATATTACCTTGAATTTCAATCAGGAGACTATACTGGAAACAATTATAGAGGACTTGGCTAAACGTAATATCAATTCATTGTTGGTAGAAGGGGGAGCCAAACTACTGAATAGTTTTATCGAAAAAGGGTTATGGGACGAAGCACGGGTGGAAATAGCTCCTACCACCATCGGTACAGGTGTAACTGCTCCTGTCATCGCATCATTACCCATAGAAGAAAAAACATATCAGCGCCACAAGTGTTTATCTTATAGGAATAATGATAAAGAACAAAAACAATCTGAAAATCAATGCAAATGAAACATATAATACTTTCCCTTTTTGTGCTGTTCAGCCTGCCGTTTTTTGCCCAAAAAGCAGAAGATGCACAAACTTTTTTTAATAACCAACAATATAAAGAAGCACAAGATATATACGGGAAATTGCTTAAAAAGAATTCCAGAGACCCGCTAACCAATTACCGGTATGCACGCTGTTGCTTTGAACTAAAGGAATACGATAAAGCAATCACCCATTTCCTTAAAACAAAAAAAGGATATCTCCAGCGGGACTATTACCTGGGAGATTCTTATTATGAGTTATATCATTTTGACCAAGCCGCTGAACACTATCAAACTTACCTGACCAAGCTAAAAGACGGTGATCCTGAACGGGAAAAAATAGAACGGAAAATCAGCCAGTCGGAAAACGCAGAACGAATGCTTATGCGTATAGAAGATATTTCTATCACAGACAGCATTACAGTGGATAAAGACAAATTCCTGAAATTTTATAGATACTCCGAGGAACTGGGACGGCTAAAACAAGAAAAGATAAATATTGACTCTTTACGTCAGGAAGATAAGATCACCTATCAAACTCAACGGAGAGACCGGCTTTATTATTCTGACCTGGATAATAATCATATGGATATTTATACTTCATACAAACTACTGGACACCTGGTCAGAACCTACCCGATTGCCGCTAACCATCAACAGCAACTCCAACGAGAACTACCCCTTCCTGCTTTTAGACGGCGTTACCTTGTATTTTGCCTCCGACGGGGAAAACTCTATCGGCGGATATGACATTTTCATCACCCGGTATGTACCGGCAAATGACATGTTCCTGACTCCGGAAAACGTTGGCATGCCTTTCAATTCTCCTCACAATGACTACATGATGGTCATTGACGAAGCCGCCAACCAAGGGTGGTTTGCCACAGACCGAGCCCAGATAAAAGACAAAGTCACCATTTATTCATTCATAGTCAATGACTTCAAAAAAATTATAAAATCTGAGAATAAAGATTCCCTTCGTTCTGTAGCCCAGCTAAAAACACTCAGAAAAGTGGAAGTAGAAAATGAGGACAAAGACATAACAAACAATCAGAAACCAGAGAAAAAAGAGAAGGAAGATGGTTTCAATTTCATTATTCAAGACAATCTGATATACAACAGCATATCACAATTCAAAAGTAAAGAAGCCTTAAATGCATATCATGAATTGGAAACACTTTTTTCTAAAAAACTGCATATAGAAGAACTTTTAAGTTCTTTGCGTAAACAGTACGATAGCGCACAGGATGATTCCCAAAGAAATGAAATTGCTCCCAGAATTTTATTACTTGAAAAAGATTTGCGCAACCAGGAAGCTCTTATTGAAGAGAAAGTGTTGCAAATACGCAGTGAAGAAGTGAAGTACCTACAAAGCAAAAAATAAGAAACCGGAAAATTCCGGTTTCTTATTAATCCATATTCTCTCAAAAATCAATATTCCCTCGGTCCAAAAATCGTAGTACCGATACGTACCATGGTGCTGCCTTCCTCTATCGCAATACGATAATCATCAGACATTCCCATGGATAGTTCGCAAAAAGCAGAATCACAAGGGAAAAATTCATTTTTTAAACGTTCAAATACACTCTTAAGGTATCTGAACTCATTTCTTACCTGTTCCTGATCATCTGTAAAAGTAGCCATCCCCATCAATCCACATATTGAAATACCGGGATAATCCTCAGCATTCCAGCCATTTAAAGCTGCTACCAGTTCATCCTCACTAAAACCGAATTTAGTTTCTTCTTTGGCAATATGCACTTGTAACAGACAATTCACTTTCCGTCCGGCCTTCACTGCCTGCTTATTTATTTCGGTCAGCAAACGCCATGAGTCAACTCCATGAATCAACTCCACAAAAGGAACGATATATTTTACTTTATTCGTCTGCAGATGCCCTATAAAATGCCAAATGATATCACCCGGCAATTCTTCCTGCTTTTTCACCAATTCCTGTACTTTACTTTCCCCAAAAATACGTTCACCGAACTCGTATGCCTGAAGAATAGAATCATTAGTATGAAATTTAGAAACACAAACCAACTTGACATGCGAAGGAATGTGCTTACGGATATCTTGTATATTATCAGAGATAACAGACATAAACCAATCTGATTTTTAATATTTATTATTCCTGAACCGGAGACACTACCGCCTGTTCCGAATCATACAAATACACATCCATGATAGATGTTTCAGTAATAGATGCTACTTCATAATCGGCCATAGAACCTTTCATGCCTTCCTGCAAGCCATCCCAAGCTTCTTTAACCGTAGAAGCCTGAACCATCATAGTAACCCCTACCCTTTTTTCTATTCCTTTTTCCTCATCCAGTGAAATATAAAACACTTTGCAGCGATACCACTTATCTCCGCTTTCATTAGGAAACATTTCACTAATACGTGCCCTTTTAATATTCGCAACAGTAAACTCTCCGCTGATAAAGGGTTTCATTTCTTTGGTAATACGGGCTTCCGCTTCTGTAAATGACAATGCATCTACCAGATAATTTTCATTTACATTGGTAATTTTACCATCACCCGCATTTTTTTCATATTTAATTTTACATTCAAACCAATTATGCATATCTACTTATTTATAAATTATTTAAGAATAAAAAAGCCTCAGAAAAAAGGCCTTTACACGAAATACAAAGATACTTAAATCTTTTTCAAACAGGAGAAAACTAACGAAAAAAATCATGAGTTATATAACCCATGATCCTGTATATAAACATATACCACAGGTGGAATATCACCGGAAACATCTTCTTTCTCCGCTATCTTTTTCCGTATTTCCGTGGAAGAAACATCATAAAAAGGAGTATCCAGTAACCGCATTTCCGGATAACGTCCTTTCACTAAAGCGAAATCATACCCGGGACGAGGATATACCCATACGACATTATCTGCCAATATCTTTTTATAATCTTTCCATTTGTCAAACAGCAGCGCATTATCACTCCCGATTAACAACGAGAATTGAACACTCGGATATAAAGACGAGAATTTTTTCAACGTATCAACCGTATAGGAAGGTACAGGCATGGAAAACTCTATGTCCGACACCTTCAGAGAAGGATTTCCGTCAACAGCTAATTGCAGCATTTCCAACCGGATATGATGATCTATCAAGTCCGACTGTTGTTTCAAAGGATTACAAGGTGACACAACAAACCAGACTTCATCAACCTTACCCTCCGCAAGCAGGTGTTGCGCCAAGCTCAGATGCCCGTTATGAACCGGATTAAAAGACCCGAAATACAAACCGACTCTCAACCCACTGGAAGGTATTTCTACGTTATTCATGTATTCCTTTGATTAATTTTATAAACTCTATCTGTTTTTTAATGATTTCTCATACCATACAGGATTCCTGCCATCTATTACATAAAGGCAGAAAACAGTCATCACTACCCCGACAATAGCTCCAGCTAAAACATCTGTAGCAAAATGCTGTGAAAGATAAATACGTGAGTAACCGACTAAAATTCCCAACAAGCAATACAAACACTGCAACAATTTATTTTTAGTTAAGAATGCCAGAGACAGGAAGAAGGCAAAAGCGGCTGTTGTATGACCGGAAGGAAAACTATGGGAAGAATGTAAATGAACCCCAAGCACCTGAGGCAGTTCTATATCCGGGAAAAATTCACTAAAATAACGTTTAGGACGATCTACATCAAAAAGACGTTTTAATATTTGAGTCATCAAACCGGCTGCGATCTGCGAACTAAAAACAAGCAGAGCTGCCCGATAACGATAAAACAGCAAACCGGCGCCTACCACAAAAGGCACCCATTCACCGACTTGAGTATAATAACGAAAAAAAACATCCGCCACATCTGTATGACAGGAATTAAGCCAAAGATGCAAATCACCTTTTTCCTTAATGATTATAAGTACTGATAAAACGATTAAAAAGACAAAATAGGGAATCCAGAACGCCCAATATTGTTTCAATTTTTTCATATTTATTATAATATTTATTTTTAATTATCTTGCTTAAAACATTAACCGCAACTATTCATCACCGCCGGACAGCCCGGAGTATCTCTCGCTTTCCCGGAGGTCCGGGCAAACGCTCCACCTGATAACCGGCAGCCTGCATGGCACGCCTCACCATCCCTTTAGCACAATAAGTTGTCAATACGCCACCGGGAGCAGTATGATTATACAACATTTCAAAACGCTCCTGAGCCCACATATCCGGCTGCTTATCAGGAGAAAAAGCATCAAAATAAATCACGTCATAAGAATTTTCCAACTCAAGAGCCGTAAAATCTCCCTGAATTTTATTCAATACGAAAAAAGGAGTTATTTCCACAGGCTCATTCCACGGCGACTCATGCATTTTAACGAACAAGTCTTCATACGCAGGATTGATTTGAGCGGCAAAATTCAGTTTTCGTGCCGTAACTACCTCCAACGGATAATATTCCACGGAAGTATAATAAACTTTTTTCCTCTCTTCCCCAGCCTGGCATAACGTAAGGAATGCATTTAACCCTGTACCGAATCCGACTTCAAAAATATTGAGTTCCGGCTTCCGGCAACAATTCCAGGCAGAATCCATAAATATATGGTTAGATTCCTGAATAGCCCCATGTATAGAATGATAACACTCTTCCACAAGTTCTGAATATAATGTATGTGACCCGTCTTCCGTTAAAAATAATTGCATATGTAAGAAAAGTAAAGCGCAAAAATACATAATTTATTGCTTCGGGAAACAAAGGTATTTTTACATTTCAACCTTAAAGGAAAAATAATCCATAATTAATTTTAATACTATAACAAATAATTAAACAGGCTCAAACACCCATAGAAAAACGCCTTATACTACAAGATAAGTTGTTCAAATATATTTCATTACACTATAAATCTGGTAATCAAAACAATAGTCACAACAACTGTTAAAGTTATTGGTTTACAACACTTAATACATTCCATTATCCATAAAATATATTAACTTTGCAAAACTTTTTCATGAAAATGAAATAAACTTTTACCTATGACTAAGAAACTCGCTCCCGATTATATTTTTGAAACAAGCTGGGAAGTATGTAATATGGTAGGTGGCATATACACTGTACTTTCTACCCGAGCTGCAATCCTCGTTGAACAACATAAAGACAATCTTATTTTTATAGGTCCGGACGTATGGAAGGATCAAAAAAATCCATATTTCACGGAATGTCCAGACTCGTTAGCAGACTGGAAGGAATATACCTTAAAAAAATATAAACTTCCTATCCGAATAGGGAGATGGAACGTCCCCGGTAACCCGATGGCGGTTCTGGTAGACTTCTCTTCCTTATATGAATGTAAAAATGAAATCTACGGACATGTATGGGAACAAGTAGGAGTAGATTCACTGTATGCCTATGGCGATTACGATGAATCATCCATGTTCGGATACTCCACCGGTATGATTATAGAAAGCTATTACCGCTTTTTTAAATTATCCAGAAAAAAAGTAGTAGCCCACTTTAACGAATGGATGACTACATTCGGAGCTTTCTACATAAAAGAACATTTACCCGAAGTCGCCACTTTGTTTACAACACATGCCACATCCATAGGACGTTCCATTGCCGGGAATAACAAACCATTGTATAATTATCTGAATGAATACAACGGTGACCAAATGGCACGGGAACTGAACATGGTATCCAAACATTCTACAGAAAAAACAGGTGCTCATGTGGTAGATTGTTTTACAACCGTGAGCGATATCACAGCCAGAGAATGCGCCCAGCTATTGGACAAAGCACCCGATGTGGTTACACCCAACGGATTTGAAGACGATTTCGTGCCTAAAGGAAGAACTTTCACTCAAAAACGCAAGGAAGCCAGAGAAACTTTACGCAGGGTTACAGAAGCCCTATTGGGATATAAACTATCTGACAATGCCTTATACGTAGGTACCGCCGGACGTTATGAATATAAAAACAAAGGAATAGACGTCTTTATGGATGCCTTGAAACGTGTCCTGAAAAAAGAAACGGATAGGGAAATAGTAGCTTTTCTCGTTGTTCCCGCACACGTATCCGGCCCAAGAAAAGACCTGCTGAATATACTGGAAACCGGTAATGGTAAAATAGAAACATGGAATCATTATACAACCCACGAATTATATAATTATGACCATGACAACATTATGTCTGCCATAAACTGGTATCATTTTAAAAACGAAGAATCGGACAAGCTTAAAGTTGTTTTCATCCCCTCCTATCTAAACGGAGCTGATGAAATATTCAATAAAGTGTATTATGATTTACTGATTGGTTTGGATTTAACCGTGTTCCCGTCCTATTACGAGCCTTGGGGATACACTCCGCTGGAAAGCGTTGCTTTCGGAGTGCCGACTATCACCACCGAGTTGTCCGGATTCGGACAATGGGTGTCCCCGGAACCGCAGGGTATAGAAAACGGAGTAGCCGTAATCCATCGTTCCGATTATAACGCACACAATGTAGCCTACCAATTGTCTAACATGATATTGGATTTTGCCACGTTCAATGAACAAAAAGTAAAAACAATACGGAAAAAAGCAAGCGCCATCGCAGAAAAAGCGCTGTGGGAACACTTTATCCAATATTATGAGGACGCATACGATATTGCCCTGACAAAGGCAAAACAAAGAAAGACCAAAAAATCTACCGGAAATACCACAGAACAATAAAGATTTATTTATTGAATCTTTAGATTAGCAACTGATTATTTATAAACAAGTAACAGTTATTTCCTTATCTTTGCACATATACAAAGCGAAGATATAAGAATAAAAAGATTTTTTCTTTCAATAATTTATATTTAAAGTTTTAATTATTATGAAAATCAAGGTGAACGAAGTAAATGAGGTTAGTTGGAGAGACATGAATGTGAAATCCAATTTACCTGATAACTTGAAAAAATTAGACGAGATCGCCAACAACCTATGGTGGTGTTGGGACAGCGAAGCCAGGGATTTATTTCGGAACATAAATAGAACGGCATGGAAGGAAGCTTCTTCAAATCCCATCCAGCTTTTCAATATATTAAGTTACCAACAGTTAGTAGAATTAAGCCAGGATGAAACATTTCTAAAAAAATTAGATAATGTTTATAAACGTTTCAAAGCTTATTTGGAAGATCCTTTTGACAAAAACAAACCATCCATTGCTTACTTCAGCATGGAATACGGTTTAACGGAAATCCTGAAAATTTACTCCGGAGGATTAGGAGTACTGGCCGGTGACTACCTGAAAGAAGCCAGCGACTCACATGTTGACATGTCGGCTATCGGTTTCTTGTACCGCTACGGTTATTTTACACAATCCCTATCTATGGACGGACAGCAAATAGCTGTATATGAAGCCCAGAATTTCAATAATCTGCCTATCGAGCAGATAAAGGACGAAAATGATGCTCCCGTTTTACTGGAAGTTCCATATCCCGGACGCATCGTATATGCTTATATATGGAAAGTATCGGTAGGACGTATCAACCTGTACCTTTTAGATACAGACAATGATATGAACAGCGAATTCGACCGTTCCATCACCCACCAGCTATACGGAGGCGACTGGGAAAACCGGTTGAAACAGGAAATCATGTTGGGTATAGGAGGTATATTAGCCTTGAAAAAATTAGGCATACAAAAAGACGTATACCACTGTAATGAAGGTCATGCAGCACTTATCAACGTACAACGCCTGGTAGATTTGATTGCCGATAAAAACCTTTCATTCAACGAAGCTCTGGAAGTTGTCCGCGCAAGTTCTCTTTATACCGTACACACTCCGGTACCGGCCGGACACGACAGCTTTGATGAAGGATTATTCGGAAAATACATGAGCGAATATCCTGCCAAATTAAAAATATCATGGAATGAATTTATAGACATGGGACGGGAACGCCCCGGAGACCATAACGAAAAATTCAGCATGAGTACGTTTGCCTGCAACACTTGCCAGGAAGTAAACGGTGTAAGCTGGTTGCATGGCAAAGTATCACAGAAAATGTTCCAACCCATATGGAAAGGATATTTTCCGGAAGAATTACATGTCAGCTATGTAACGAACGGTGTTCACTTACCTACCTGGACTGCAACAACCTGGAAACAGACTTACGAAAAGTATTTTACAAAAGACTTTTACAACGACCAGTCCAACTCCAAAATATGGCAGGGTATTTATGAAGTGCCTGACCAGGAAATATGGGACATCCGTATGAAAATGAAAAACCAGTTGCTGGATTATATCAAAGTACAATTCAGAGACTCATGGATGAAGAACCAGGGAGACCCGTCACGTATCGTTTCCATTCTGGAATCTATCAATCCTCAGGCACTAACCATCGGATTCGGACGCCGTTTTGCAACCTATAAACGTGCACACCTGCTGTTTACAGACCTTGAACGACTTGAAAAAATCGTAAACAATCCATTACATCCGGTACAGTTCCTTTTCACAGGAAAAGCACACCCGGCTGACGGCGGAGGACAAGGCCTGATTAAACGGATCGTCGAAATTTCACGCATGCCGCAATTCTTAGGAAAAGTAATTTTCCTTGAAAACTACGATATGCGTTTGGCTAAACGCTTGATATCCGGTGTAGACATATGGTTAAATACCCCTACACGTCCGTTAGAAGCTTCCGGAACATCCGGAGAGAAAGCTCAGATGAATGGAGTATTAAATTTCTCCGTACTGGATGGATGGTGGCTTGAAGGGTACGTAAAAGGAGCCGGCTGGGCATTGACAGAAAAACGTACATACGAAAACCAGGCATACCAGGATCAATTGGATGCAGCAACCATTTACAGTATGCTGGAAAATGAAATCATTCCTCTGTATTTCGCTAAAAACACAAAAGGATATTCACCGGAATGGATTCAATACATTAAGAATTCGATTGCTCAAATCACTCCACGATTCACTACTAAACGAATGATGGATGATTATATCAACCGTTTCTATAACAAACTATCATCACGTTCACAGTCACTGGCTAAAGACAACTATGCTAAGGCAAAAGAAATTGCCGCATGGAAAGAAAAAATAGCAACAGGATGGAACAACATCGAAGTGGTGTCTGTAAATCTGCCGGAAGGGCTTACTCACAGTCCATTAGCAGGAGAAACTTACCCACTGGATGTAGTGATAGACACTAAGGACTTGAATGATAAAGGTATCGGTATAGAATTGGTAGCCACCCGTTCTGACCAGAATAACCACGAACAATTGTACGAAGTAAAAGAATTGAAACTTGTAAAAACCGAAGGTTCTGTTATGTATTACCATTTAGACCTTCAACTTGAACTTGCAGGTTCATTTAAATACAGTTTCCGTATGTTCCCGAAAAACGATGATCTTCCTCATCGTCAGGACTTCTGCTATGTACGCTGGATATAAATCCTACAACAACAAAAATAAAAGAATCCGATATTTACATATCGGATTCTTTTATTTTATAAATATCCCCTTAGAGTATCTAAAGGGAGAAAGATATCATGAATTATTCTTTTTCCCTGTCAGAATACTGCTTTTCATAATACTTCTGGTATTCCCCATTAATGATATTATCCAGCCACTCTTCATTCTGTAAATACCAATCTACTGTTTTTTCCAAACCTTCTTCAAACTGTAAGGACGGTTTCCATCCCAATTCTGTCTGCAATTTAGTAGAATCAATAGCGTAACGCAAATCGTGTCCGGCGCGATCTTTCACAAAAGTAATAAGCTTCGCCGACTCACCCGATTCACGTCCTAACTTACGGTCCATAATCTCACACAATTTCAGAATCAGTTCCAGATTTGTCCATTCATTATTTCCCCCGATATTATAAGTTTCACCATCTTTCCCTGTATGAAAAATAATATCAATGGCACGCGCATGATCATTAACCCATAACCAGTCACGTACATTTTCTCCCTTGCCATAAATAGGAATCGGTTTATTATGCTTAATATTATTGATGGAAAGCGGTATCAGCTTTTCCGGGAAATGATTAGCGCCATAATTATTTGAACAGTTAGACACGATCACAGGAAGCCCGTAAGTGTGATAATAAGCCCGGACGAAATGATCTGAACTGGCTTTAGAAGCCGAATAGGGACTTCGGGGATCATAAGAGGTCTTTTCTGTAAAGAAACCTTCTTTACCCAACGAACCATATACCTCATCGGTAGAAATATGATAAAAACGTTTTCCGCCCATATTTCCCTTCCATGCATTTTTCGCTGCATTCAACAAATTTGCCGTACCGAAAACGTTTGTGCGGATAAACGCCAGGGGATCTGTTATAGAACGGTCTACATGCGACTCTGCAGCCAGGTGTATAACACCATCAAACGCATAGCGGGAAAACAACTCTGGAATAAACTTTTCATCAGTAATATCTCCTTTTACAAAAGTGTAATTAGGAGCATCCGCTATATCTTTTAAATTTTCCAGATTTCCGGCATATGTCAACGCATCCAAATTGACAATATGATAATCAGGATATTTTGTTACAAATAAACGAACAACATGAGAGCCGATAAATCCGGCACCTCCGGTTATTAAAATTGTTTTTTTCATTTCTATATCTACTTTTACTTGATAGATTAAATTCCAATCCCAACCATGTAAACAATGGGGATACAAATATACAACGTTTTTTTTGCTTAACAACTTGTTGAAAACTTTTAGCCAAGGCTAAACAAAATTCATAAGTTTTCTTTACTTTTGCAAAGATGGACAAGTTTATCCGACATATTGAGCATTTACTAATCAAGAATGATTTCGTTATTGTTCCGAATCTTGGCGGTTTTATAATACAAACACAATCCGCCCGTATTACAGAGAAGAAAATCACCCCTCCCTGTTCCACGGTAGGATTCAATCCGCTAATGCAAGACCATGACGGATTACTGGCTCTTTCCATATCCAACGCAGAAAGCATAAGCTACCGGGAGGCTCTTAAAATTATAGATACGGAAACAAAAAGAATAAAAATCTGTCTTCAACAAGAGAAGCAATTTAAATTCGGTAAACTCGGAGTCCTGTACCTGAACAACGAAAACCAGATTTCTTTTGAACCGACAGCTCAACTAAGCCTGCTTCCGGTCAACTTCGGGTTAAAACCTGTTTATACAAACAAGTACCAAAGAAAACAAAAGAAATCCATTACAATTACATTACCTTCGAATAAAGTATACCGCTATGCAGCTGTTATCCTGTTATTGTTAGGAATATTCTTATTTTCTCCAAGCTTAAATGATTCAGCCCTATCCGATTATGCCAGCTTAGTACCATCGGTCACACTAACACAAAGTATCCAGGAAGCGGACAATAACCTAAAAGAAAATGCTCTTCTAACCAATCAAACAGAAGAAGAAAAGGGGACAAAACCGGAAGCCCTGCAACAGGACATCCAATTAAAAGAATATCATATCGTCGTAGCCTGCTTTCCGGACAGGCAGTCTGCAGAACAATACTGTAATCAGTTAAAAAAGAAAAACAACGAGAATGCCAAAGTCCTGCCCTCTATTAAAACAAACCGGGTTATAATAGAATCATTCCATGATAGAAACACAGCAGTAAGCTATATGCGTAATCTAAGAAACAACAACTATGCATTTAAAGATGCCTGGTTGCACCAAGAATAAAAAAAGCCTGATTATCGATCGGTAATCAGGCTTTTTCATACAGTTTCAATAAAACCAATTATATCCTCTCCTACCTTTCTCTTACCTTATTTAAAATCAAGATATAGAATCTTCATGCCTCCTAATCTCATATACAAAAACAATATATACTTTACCAAACAATACCGAAAAGACAGAAACAAACACTATTTTGACTATTCCTTATAAGCCATTCCACAATACCTAATCAAAAAAAGACAAAAGTACAAAGTCACTTTTTATAAAAAACAGACCACCAGTCATTTTATTACCATCCTATCATTCAAACAACAGAAAAATCAACAACAAACGCTCTAAATACCTTCATTAGAATTGTTATATTATCCCTTAATCAACAAACTTTATAAAATACGGATAAAAAACCGAATGAAAAACCGCTAAAGTTTCCTATCTTTACTAATTACAAAACTTTCTAATAGACGATAATTTATTTAACTTGATATTAAACATTACATAAAAACCACTACAGGCAATCTATCATTGAATTTTCCAAAATCAAATAATACCATATTCATAAAAGTTTAATATAAAAAACAACACACAAGAAGTCTAAACTTTCTAAATATAATTTTCACGAAAAATTGGCAACAAATAAGATACATTTTACACAAATAAAATATCTAGAAAACATAAACAATCTTCTTTTGTATCAAAATACCATCAAAACACCAATGAAATTTTATTTCACAAGAAGAAACAATCATTACCAATCAACTTTTATTAATCTTTAAAATCATTATTTATGAAACGTTTATTAAGCATTTTCTTAGCCGCTAATTTTGCAATACTGGCTTTTGGTCAGATAGAAGAGAAAATGCAAAAAGAGGGAGTCGTAACCGGAGTTATTATAAAAAAAGGAGTGGAAATTCCCGGTTATATAAGAAAGGAAGCAAAAATATCTCAAAATGGAAGAATATACGGAACTCCGTGGTCTTATCAAGGAGGAATAAAGTTCATTCCTAAAGAAGTATTTGAAACAACTGAGAAAATAAAAAACAAAAATTACGAATCATATTCACCTAAGGATTTAGAGGGCTTCAGATACGACAACGATAGCCTGGTGTACGAAACAGTAAAATATTCCGATGCTTCCTCCTTAGGAGTGGGAACGATTCCTAAGTTAATATTCATGAGAAAATTAGCAGATGGTAAAATATCACTATACGCGCACTTTAGTGAACCACCTAAAGTTATGGTAGGGACACCTGAAGATTTTGAACAAGAATATATCAACTGTAATACGCCACATTTTGTATACCGTAAAGGGGCAGATGGAAAACTTAAACTTGTAAGCCTTATGAATATAGAGAAAGAGCTGGCCGATTGCCCTTACGTTGTTGAAAAACACGCCAACGGAGAATATAATATAGTCGGAAAAAAGAACACAAAATTCAATCGTTTCTTAAACAGTTCCGACGATCTCCGTGAAGATATACGCTTAACTGTAATTGAAGACTACAACAATAATTGCGAATAAACGAAATAATATTTCATATTCATATAAAAATATTTTTTAAAAAGAAGCAATAAATAAGATATGAAGCCACTATTCTAAAAATAGTTACAGACCCTTTATTTACCAAAGATTTTGCAGATACTATAAATTATAAAAACAAAAATATATCTAATTTCTACGTTCTTACATAAAATCACTTCTTTCAAAAAAATGATTTTTCACTTCATCGTTCAATACGGAAGAAACCTCCAGGTATTGCTCTAAAAACAAAAACAGAGAAACTTTACTTATAGAAAGTTTCTCTGTTTCTTTTATGAATAGTAAAGAAGGGCACCAATATTGATGATAATATCCATAGTATTGAGATCTAAACCAACAGCAGGAACTATTGATCAACAATCAATTACACAGTTATAAATCAATACTTCTCCTATTAAATTTCAGATAGAAACTTCACTCCCCTTGGCACATTAATCTACAAGCATAAGCTTAACAATCAAAAATCCATGGAGAAACTACAATAATTCTAACCCACTCTATACCCTTTCAATTATACTAAAACATTTTTCAAGTATATATGTACCAAACATATTCAATAACAAGCTTTTCCCACTATATAATATAAAGTTTACCTGTTGTAAATACTTATTCTTAGAAAAAATTCTAAAGACAACCGAACATTTAACAACGTTATCAAGCCTTTCAAAACATCTATTTCTACATCTTTCAAAACACTCTTTGATACAAATAGCTGAATATGAATAATTTTTAATATATGTTCAAATAAAATAGTTGTAATGTAGAAAAGTAGCATGTAAAATATAACTATTATTCAAAGCAAAACATATAATTTTACAATTGTTAATACACAACCCAAGGATGATTTAACATGAGTATAAAAATTCTTTCATTTTTCACATCATCTAACAGGTTGTCAAAATAAAAGTTTAATAACCCTATAAATAAAAAATGTATTATGGCAAATCTAAAAATTTCAGAATTACCAGAAGCCGGTAAATTACAAGAAACGGATCTTATTCCAATTGTACAACAAACTTCTAATAGTAAAATTACCAATAAAGTTTCAATGAAACAATTTATCAACTATATTGAAACTGGAACTTTAGCTGATTTTAAAGCTAAATGTGACAAAGCCTATGCTTCAAAAAGCCACACCCATGATGCCTCTGAAATTAGTGGAATTTCTGATATACTTAGCGGAATAGACCTCTCCTCTATTAGTTGTCTGGTTCAACGGATGAGTACTGTAGAAGACCTGTTAAGTGGCACTTCAAACTGGTGGTATATAGATGATTGCGAAGACAGAAGATACTATAATATAACTGCATTTCTAAGTACAGTCAGAGATTCAATATGCTGTCTACGATCAGAGATGTCATATATCTATTCATGCTGCTCATGCTCCTCATCACGAAGAACACTATGAAAAAAATATCTCTAATCATTCCACACTATAAAGAAGATTCCAAAACTATTTGGAATCTTCTAAATTCAATTGATATACAACATGGTATATCTTTTAATGACATTGAAGTCATCATTGTAGATGATTGCGGAGGAGTGGACATTTCCGAAGCAATAATCAAACTGAAACATTACGTTCCTACGGTTATTAAAAATGAAGAAAATATAGGGTTGGGACGTACCCGTAATGTGGGTTTCGATAATTCCATCGGAGAATATGTCATGTTTTGCGATGCAGATGATATGTTTTTTTCACCTATATCATTAAAAATGTATATGGATTACATAAATACCGACTCTGCAGACATTGTCACTTCCTTATGGTATGAAGAACTCAATAATCCTAACTTTCGTAATAACCTTGTATTACACACAGAAAACAATACATGGGTACACGCCAAATTGTTTCGCAGACAGTATCTAGTCGACAAAAATATTCGTCATCACGAACTCTTCCGAGTACACGAAGACGCATACTTTGTTGGCCTTGCCTGGGATTTAGCAAATAAAATCCACCGAATACCGGATATTACATATCTATGGAAATGGAATGATAACTCCCTTGTACGAACTGACAATTCCTCATTCGATTATAAAACCTTCGGCATTTTTGTTGAGGCTTTCAGTGAGGCATTCAAACAAATAGAAAAATTCCACCCAGAGAAATGTACTTATAAAGCCGTACACTTCTTTTGCTCGGGTTATTTCATCCTACATCGCAGCTCATTCCTTTCCGAAGATGGTATGTTTCATTTAAGTGAAGTATACGATCATTTCAGAAAAGCTTATCAAACATTCGGAAGCTATTATGATAATGCTCCGAAAGCAATGATAGCTGATACACTATTGAATGCTGGTAAAGACCACAAAGGCCCGACCCTGCTACCTTTCGAATCATTTATGAACAGAATTATGTAACTATGGCTATACTAACTATTGCAATACCTTTTCATGGAGATAAACTATCCCTCCTAATTCAATTATTAAAATCCATTGACAATCAGATACAAGTTGATTATTCCAAAATTAAAGTACTAGTAAGTAATGACGGAGGTATGGAACTGGATATTACTGATATCAATGCTTCTATACTTAACTATTCAATTAAAGTTATTCATAATCCGGAATGTAACGGGTCTTCCTATAATCGGCAAATTTTAGTTGACAATATCAATACAACATATTTTACCTTTGTAGATTACGACGATATTCTTGTAAATGCCGCATCATTAGCCTGCATGCTTCATGAGCTAGAACATGTAGAAGAACATGACGTTTTCGCATTTCCTTTTCTAAAAGAAACTACAACCGGTGAATTCATTGACCAAACCATGCAAGACGGTTATTTACACGGAAAAGTATTCCGGACAACCTACATCAGAAAAATAGGATTGAAATTTTTACCAAATATTCATTATCACACGGATACTTATTTTTCTAAAGCTGCTTTAGATAACACGACCAGAATATATACCCCAAAAAATTTATTTTTGTTATATCTGAATAATAATTCTATGAATAAAGAATCTGATTATAACCGGGAAGGCTTTTTTGACTTCGCACAATCACAAATTCAAAGACTGGAGTTTGCAGAAAAAACAAAAAAATGTCAAAATATATCAGAAGTAATTATGAATACGTTTATGTATCTATTTGCATCCTATTGTGAGAATGATTATGCCAAACAAAATGCGAATAGATTTAAAGAGTTGGTCCATCCGATTTATGAACGATATAAATCTTTTTTGCTTGATCGCAAAAATCATTCTATTGCTCAACAAATGGAAGAACAATTTAACATAAGAAATACTCCTATGTTTTTATATAACTTTTATTCGTTTTGGGCTGGATTCTAATCCCTTTATCATATTATAACTAACTTTTAATATCCTTTACAAAAAGTATCAAGGAATATGATTCAACACTTCGTAAACAATTATTCGAACATTAAATTCATAAATATTTAAATTAGCTTGCATCTAATTTTAGAATAATTTAATTTAAAAATATCATTTATATCCATTTTACAATACTAAAAACATCCTAATATGTATTTTTTTACAGATATTGACCTATTACAAAATCAAATAGAAGACGAAGCCTTTGGCCCCGTCAGCAAATTTGAATCAACTCAATACAGAGTAACAAGCCTACATCATGCGACTAAAGATTCTAATGCCTATGCTATTTGCAATGGACTGGTTTTTGCCCAAGATATAGGGAACGGAAGATGTAATGTAATATTAAAACCTACTCAACAACAACGTATGCTAGCATACCCCATAAAGTATTTTATTTACAAAGGTCTATATATAAAATCTATTATTGACGAGAATTCTCCTTATTATATAAAAACACCTGATAATACAAATGACGACATTAAAATGTCATTACTAAACATAATAAAAAAATCACAAGATTATAGAAACTCATCTTACGATAAATTACACAATAATCCTGAAGGTACAACACAACAAAGAGCAACTATCAATGCATTAGGGTTCAATTTAAAATCTAATGCGCAAGGAAGTGAACGTTTACCTGACAATAACTTTATCGATGAAATCTTTCAAAAAAATGATATAGATCAATTTCCACGTGTGACAGGAGGGAGTATTTTAGGTAAATTTCCTAAAGACAAATTCGGATTTGAAATAATCTTAGAAGGTGTAGGCAAAGGTCCCATAATGCAAGTTGCTCGGAATAACCAAACAATTATTTCATATAATCCAGATGTAGAAACAGAACTAGACAAATTTGCAGAAAGAAATGAACAAGAAAAAATTCTAAATTATATAGATCCATGTTGTTTCTTCGCTTCATTTTATAAAGCGACTGACGCCCCTTTTAACAAAGCTAAATTAAAAAAAACCGATATATACAGTTTTTATAGTAATTCTAAAAAAGCGAATCAACTTAACAACGAAGAACTATACAATACTATATTATCCAAATACTATACAGTTAACCGTATTTATTTAGACATCAGAAATGAACATAATCATAGTTTAAATTACTATAAAAATTATAATGTACCTGAGTCTGAGTACGCAAAAATAAAAATAGCATGTGATACCAATGATACACAAAAGGTCGACTACAACACCCACGGCTGGCCTATTTATATAATAGATACTAAAACATTAAAAAACTCTACAGCAATATGTAACACCATTTCACTTAAACTGCCAATAAAGGATAACTCCCTACCTACTTTATTTTTATCTCAAGGATATTTCTATACTACTTACCCATCAAGAAATAATAACTTAGTAGATATTTTTCCTGACCAAACAGATGAAGAATATAGTATTATCCGAAAAATAGCGATTCCCAAGTTGAACAATGAGATTACAGTTCCTAATTATGTAAACATCAGATACATAAAAAGAATCACTAATCAGCCTATTAGCTCGCCAAATTATGTATTAAAAGCAGAACATTATATAGATAATTTATTTGAATTAACTCAACTGATAAACTCTAACGGACCAATAATTCCATTTAACAATAATGACATTACACAATGGGCCTATACAGGCATTGATGCGTTTGTTGATAAAAGTGCTAACTACGGTAATTCCTACATTGCTCAAATAGGAATAGCTAAAGATTTAAACTCAGTTTCTTTTTTTGCTTTATCAGATAATGAAAATTTCATTGCTGGTTCTAGCAACAACAATTCTTTTCAAACAACAATAACAAAAGATTTTCCATATTATAACAATATGGGATTAACAATAAAAACAGTAAATAATGGAAGTAATACTTTTCAAGTTGGCATTTCTGATTTACTTCCGGACAGTATATTCGATTTACCATTCAATCCTAATACATTGAAAGGTGATGGTCGCAGTTTAATTCTAATCAGCATAAGCGATACTGAATTTGAAATAATCCAACAAAAAAGCTCTTTATTAGAAGAAGAATATGACAAACGTCTTGCTTTAAAAAAACATGACACAGAATTTGTTTTTGAAGGAAAAAGCTATTTACAATATGAAATTATAATAAGAGGATATATCATTGATGAAAAAAAAGACCTAACACCTCATGATGTACAAACTGAAATATACATTATTAAATTAAAAGAAGATACAAACAGACTATTTTGTTCACAAGGATATCTAATGAATTTGCAAATAGAAACATCAACAAATAAAAACAAGAAAGATTCAAAAAAAAGTTTTTTGTCTAAAGATTTTCAATTAAATATAAGAAAGCAACCATATATACCACAAGAAGATAATCTAAGTAATGTACTAATTACCGCATTTAGTACAACACAATTTAACGTTTTAGGAAAATTAGAAGATAAAGATAAACATGTATGGTACTATGTTGAATGGGAACAAGAATTAATAGGGCTTCAACCTAATGATAATACAAAATCATGTAAAATACCTTCTGGAAGAGGTTGGCTAAGACCTAACGCAAATGACAACGATAAATTTGACAGGGCATTCTATTTCGTAGTTTCATCAAAAAAATTTATATCAGATCTAACTGAATTAAACAAAAATTTAGATAAAAAACAAATAGATGCAGGCTACTCTATAGATACAATGCAGCAACGAATAACCAGATTGAGACAAATGACACATAAAAAAGGAAATCTACCACAACTAGATCTCATCGGAACTCTTTTTAATGATGTTATTGGAAGTTCTGCAGTTGATCCTAAAGCAGAATATCTGAACGAATTAGAGTATGAAGGCGGAACTAAAGAATTTATCGATAATTTTAACATAGATACAAAAATACAGATATTTAGAGATTATATGGGTATTAATATTGGTGATACAGTAATTGATTTACATCATTTATTTGTTGGGTTAGATGTGCTAAACCACTTTAATATAGACAAGAAACCCTTCTTACTCCTAGATATATTATCTAAGCTCACAAATGTACCTAAAACATACGGGAATAATGTTGACAGTGCTACATGGGCAGGAGATTTAGGCGCCATCTCTGCCGATATGGATAATAAAGATAATATATTCAAGAATTATTGGAATGCAAGAAATCCTAATGCATCTGAAATAGACAGAAAAAACGCTTTTTTCAAACATTTTTATGAAACAAGAGCCTCAGATGTTGACATGATAGCAGATGCAATTGTACATAGAATTCATAAATCTCAAAATTCATACTTAATACGGCAAAATAATTTTAAACATATTGAATCATTATTATATTTTGAGCTATTAATGATATCTCAAACAGGTATAAATGAATCTTTTAGAGACTTCTTCGATTATTTGGGATTAGACATTTCAAAAACAATCGATCCAAATGACCCAAATTTTAATCAATTTGATAAATATAACCAAATACTAGATGCAATAAATTTATTCAGCTATTGGTGGTATATTAAAAATAACATAAATAAGATAAATAGCATACCCAAAGAACAATTAAATGAAATAAACGAAATAACGACAAAAACATATATGAAATGGCTTAATAAATACAGATCAATATAATAAATTCTATACCAAACAAAACAAAAATTATTAATTGTCCAATTAAAATAAAAAAGATGGGATTAAAACTGAACCAAATAAAAGTAGGAGTGATTTATTTTAGCTGTATCTTCTTCTCACTCCTTTTTCAAGCAGGATACTCTGTTATAGTATTATCAATAACTAACAAACCATTATTAGAAGGAGCTTTAGGAGAATTATCACTGATTATTATAGGTATATTTTGTGTTTTATTTTTATTACAATTTATATTAGTACGAACAATCAAAAATCCTCTTTTTTTTAAAGTTTACTTGTTATTTTTGTCTGCTAATGCCCCGATAATATTTCCACAAATAATTGGTTACCAATCAATCCCATTTATATTCCCTTTCACAATATTTACAATACTGATCATATGGGTCATCGGTTTATGGATTGTGGATATTCCCCTCTTCTTGAAAGAAATTGATAATTTCAAAAATCTTGCAGATTACCATTCATTATCCTTTTTCATTTACATCCTAATCACAATAACCATAATACTACTTCTTATCTATAACTTTCGCTATATAACTAAAAAACATAAAAAATTACATAACAACGCTTTATAAAACATTATTACAATTAAATATTTTCTATGATAAATAAATTTTATCCATCCATAGCTACTTTAATTAAAAGTGAAGATTTTCCTCAAAATCTATCATTTTTACAAGATATAACTGATGATATCTTACAAGGAGCCTTTTACAAAGATCTCCAAATAGCAACAAGTTCAAATGGTGACAGTACAAGTTATAATTTTAAGTTACTCTGTTATAGACGAATAGAGAAAGACATTTTAGATACTGGATTAAAATTCATTTTTAACGCATCTGAAATACCTGATAACGGATCTGAATTTTTATTGTACTTTTCCTATCATTTAGGAATACTCAAATATTTACAATCATTCAATATTGAAAAGTTCGATTGGTCTAGTAAGGCTATTTTCAACTTATTTATTGAAATTACAGGAGAAAGTCGTCTTTCCATTTTACAGGAAACAATTCAAGTATTTATACAAGATAAAAGCGAATTTAATGAAAAAATAAATTCTTTCATTGATAAATATAATCTTAATCATCCCCAAAAGCCACTTATTGTAAACCCTGACGAAAATATAGAAACATATCTTCAAAACATATTAAATAGTTTTGAACAGTTAGAAGTTGATGTATATGAGATCATATTTAATTTATATATTTTCAATACCAATTCTGTTACATTTTGGGAACAATTAAGAACTCTATTTACCAAATTTATTGGATTTTTCAATATTGATATTTTAAAAGAGTTAATAACACCTAAAATACAAATAGGTATTGATAATATAAATTTAGCCCTTGAGTTTCCTCGTAATTGGTTAAAGCCAATTGATCCTACTACAGGAAAAATAAATCCAGACGAAACTGTTAAGTCCAGACTTCGCTTTACTGTTGGTTCATTAAAGTATTCGACGGAAGGAGGTATAGAGTTTGAAAACGAAAGTAGTTTTGACTTCACTAAATCAGAAATTGGAAATACCGGTTTAAGTTTCATGTTTTACAACATGAAACTCGATTTAAGTCGTACACGAAATATTCCAGAAGCAGAAACCGCAGGGTATCCAACAGACTTTATCGGTGTTTATGTAGAACAAGCAGAAATCGATCTTCCTAAAAAATGGTTTAAACAAGAAAGTGGAGCCACTTTAGCCATTTATGGGGAAAAAATGCTTATTGGCACCGGTGGTATCTCTGGAACCATAGCTCTACGGGCAATAGGCGGAGAAGAAGCTCCAAGTGGTTCGGTTTTGACCAAACGTATTGGAGATGAAAATGGATTTGAAATTGGTTTTAGACAATTTGATTTGACCTTACAACAAAATATGTTTGTTGAAAGCAATATCAATGGATATATATGCGTCCCTTGGCTAATGGATACAAACAATCAACCGGCTCAACTCGACATGAGTGTTGGTATCACACAAACGGGCGATTGGCATTTCACGGTAAGTGAAACAGACGGAATTCCTCTATCAATAGCCAAAGTATTGGATATTGATCTAAAAAGCCTTTCTATCGGACAAGACAACGGACATTTTTACGCTAATTTAGCTTGTAAGCTCAGCTTTAACCCTCAAAACAAACAAATAGCCGATATGATAGCCGGCTTTGAGGTTGAAATAAATCAATTACGAATATGGCATGATGGCCGAATAGACCTGGATGTAGATTGCGGTAGCCTAACACTCAAAAAACCCATAAAAATACGTTTGGGATCCAAAGCTGAATTTGCCATAACGGCATTACACATAGGAACAGAAAAAATCAACGACAGGCAGTACATGTTCTTAGGTATGGATTGCGCACTTTCTACCGGAACCGGAGGCGTCGATGCCAAAGGCAATGGCTTGAAAGTATATTTTACAATAGATAATGGAAATTTTGACTGTTTCTTCCGTCTACAAGGAATCAATATAGATCTGACTCTTCCCGGAGGAAATCCGGATAAAGCGGAAGTCATACTCAACGGTTATCTGCAATTAAACGAAGAACAAGGGAATAATACAGGAGAAAGTGAAAAAACAGGTGGTCCGGAATATATTGGCGGAGTAACCCTGACTCTTCCTCGCCTGAACTTTGGGGTTAGTGCCAATATGCGACTAATGCCTAAATATCCGGCTTTCCTAGTCGATATTGATTTGGATCTTCCTATTTGTATACCACTAGGTCCAACAGGGGCAGGCATTTATGGTTTCCGAGGATTGACTGGGTTACATTATACGGCAAGTAAAAAAGCTGCCGGTCTACAGGACAGTGATGGTTGGTGGCAATACTACAAAGCCAAAATAGCACCAGACTATAAAGAAGGTATCCAAGTAAGCAAATTTGAGCTTGACAAGGAGGGCTTCGCCTTGGGTGCAGGCATATCATTGGCCACAGCCTTTGACAGCGGTTATGTATTCTCATCTAAATTATTTATGATGCTTTCCATGCCAGATGTATTCCTACTTCAAGGGCAAGCTGCAATATTAAAAGAGCGTATAGGACTGAATACAGAAAATGATCCTCCTTTCTTTGCCATGGTTGCTATTTCACGTGACTCAATAGAAGCCGCCTTCGGAGTAGACATGTTCCTACCGGATTCCGGTTCTGCCAAAGGAGCCATTGCCGAAATACACGGACTGAACGAAATGGCTTTTTACTGGGGTGATGCCGGTGCATGGCATTTTTATATTGGTAGAGAGACACCGGAAGAGAAACGAGTCAGAGCTAAAGTATTGAAGATATTCAATGCTTACATGTACTTGATGATTGATAAAGGTGGTATCAAAACCGGTGCCGGAGCCGGCTTCGACTTTGGCCTTTACCTAGACAAAAAACAACAAGTAGGTTTTGAAGCGAACGCTTACATTGATTTGGAAGGACACATTTCATTCAAGCCTTTACAATTAGGTGGAGGAATTCGTTTGGGAGGCGGTGCATGCATTAAAATATTCAGTTTTAAATTAGGATTTTCTGTCGGTGCAGCCTTATCTGCAGAGGCCCCTGCACCCTATCATGTTATGGGAGAATTTTCTTTAAAACTGGAATTGCCTTGGCCTATACGAAAGCTGGGAGGTCCATATACTATTCGGCTGGAATGGGGGTCAAAAACAGCACCAGATACAGAACCAATAGCATTATTTAATTCCCAATGGGCCAAAGCCGTCAATATGCAAACCGGCGACCTAATTGAACTCTCAAAAGACACGTCACAGACTATTCCCGTGGACAGTTTTATTGACATTGAGTTCACAAAAGGAGTCAACTGTACATTAGAACACATCGGAGCAATTGCAGAAGGGGCTGAATATATTGATCTTGTTCCACCCCAACCTACTCCATCCGGACAAGTACAACACGAGTTTTCTGTTACTAATATAGATATTTCTATAAAAAATAGTGCTGGTCAATGGATAGCATACGACCCTTATGAAGCTTTAAAGCCTCAAAATAGCGAAGGGCCATCAGACAAAGCAGCAAAAATGATTTGGGGATACTGGCAATGCATCACCCCTCATGTACACAATAAATTACGTCTATTTGCGCGATCTCCACTTAGTTACCTTAATAGCGGTCCTTACAATTTAATACCAGAGGACTTAGGCTACGAAGAAGGATTTTTGTTATGTCGCGGTACTAAACGGGATAGGAAACAAATACGTTTCAACATGTCTCCAACACATTATATGCAAGGGAAACAAACATGCTATGCCGGTGTCTTGTTTTTAATGAAAGATACAGATGGCGATATTACTACTTACACACGAGTTTTCGACCAACCAGACTTAGGGATAAAAGAAACGATAGACAAATCACTTGCTGGTACCGGTACTTTAATTATTCGTTTACCGGAACCATGCAAAGAAATTGTCCTATATCTTCGCATGGATGCTGTAGGAGGAACAATTACTTGTTATGAAAACGGAGAAAAAAATCCGATTATCTATACGAAAGATCAAATTAGCTCCAATGGAATACTTATGATTAAATCTGAACGAGATATCAGCCGATTTGAAATATACACTCCACCAGCAACAACAGATTCTCTTATTTGCGCAGAACAAGGAAAAAGTATTTTGGCAATGGAAAACAATGGAGGGTTACTTACCGAAACCAGTAAACCGCGACATGGGGAGACCTTACTCTACGGCATAGACTTGTTAAGTAATAAAGACTATACTTACAATCAATCCATACCTGCCAAAGAAACGCTGGAAAATAACGTACAAGAAATGATCAGTGGATTTACGGAAATTCCCCAACCGACCTGGCGTCCTGACTCGGAATATAGAATAACAGTAAAAGCTTGTGATAAGGTTACTTACCAAGGGAATACAGTTAGTAATGAACAAGAAAAACAGATTTTTTTCAACACTCAAAAAGCAGTTATTGGTTTTAACCAGACACAAAATTTAAAGTTACAAAGTCTGCAACATTATATAGATTTTGAACACTCGTATCCTTATGCCGACAGCAAACTGATCAATGCCAAACCGTGGTATTATCATGACGGAAACGAGAAAAACATCACCCTCGTTTTTCAGAATGACTATACAGAACAAATGTTCAACAATTATAGCAGCTATGCCGGAAACCCTGAGATTTCTTATACGTTATCGGCAAAAATCCGTGAAGCCTCTGATATGGCAACCCAGGAAGAATTCTCCCCTACGGAATGGAATAGAGAATCATATGGTAAAGCAACAGCAGAATTAAATACAATAAATAATTTAGCTGGTAGCCCCTGCCCTATTGACCGTAAAGAGTGCGAATGCATCAGCACAATGGAACCCCAACAGTCTGCCATGGTTATTAAACCAGAAGGACTAAAACCTAAGAGCATGTATATGGCCTCATTTTATGTAACAAGGTCTGGTTCTAGCGCAGGACAACCTATAACAGCCAACGTACATCAATATATTTTTCAAACTTCACGCTATGCCTCTTTTTCTGAACATATAGAAAGTTTCGACACAGGAAACGAGAAATCTCTTTTCAAAGTAGAGGGTAATTATAGCAACAACCAGTTGACGGCTATGCTGTCTCTGTTGAATAATACTCAATCCGACTTCTCTACAAGTGACAAAATAGACTGTTTGCTCTATGAAATACTTGAAATTCCGGCTTTGCCTGCTCCTATCGGCACAGAAGTGAATATTATCAAAAATGGAACTACTGTAATCGGTCTATTGGTATGTAGTCCGGAACCATTCAATATTCCTCGAATAGAAGATAATTTATTGAAAGATACTGTTATATTGAAAATCAATGATAGTAAAACCGAAAATATTCTGGCATACTCTCTTGACCGCACACGTATTTTCGTATCTACTCCGAACCTGCAAATACAAAAGGGAACGGCTAAGCTTACATTTAAATATCTTTTTCCTACAAAAAATGAATATAAATCTATAGAGGAAAAAACAATTACATTTAATATATAAACAAAATTATGGGACAAATAACAGGAAATTTAAATATACAATCAGAAAACATCTATTTGCAAGGAACAGGAAGCACCGGCGAACACAATATCATTGCTGGTATACACTTGCGTTGGGATCTCATAGGTAATAAATTGGAATCTTTGCCAATAGAGCCAACCGAAAATTCCGATGCCAATGCTGTACATATCTACCGAAGTAAATATACGGATAAGCACAAAACAAGGATTGACTTAACGAAAAAACCTTCACGCATAGAAAACAATCAACCTCACATACGCCAATGGTATTATTCCCAAAATGTCATAATGCGCTTTACCAATATAGTGAAATATGACCAGATAAAAGTATCAGGAATCAATGAAGGTACAATTGATTTTCTTGCAGCCTACAATGGTCAAATAGAAATTGAAATTGAAGATAAAATGATGTTTTCTGTTTCTCTATTAATGAGTAACACTTCCGAAAAGACAGGAATATGTCGTATGGAAACAATTTCTCAAACACGAGGAACAAATACACAAGAAAATAAACCGTTTATTTCTAATCGCCGGGTTTTCAAAGCTGTTTCCTATTGTTTAATGCAGGAAAACGGAGTAGCTATTTGTCAAGAAAACACTGATTTTATCTTACTAGAAGAAAAATTTAATGAAGCTAGATGTATTGCTGAAAACATCCGTTACATTCGTTTCAAAGGAGAATATTGTTATCCGGTTTGCATTGAAATAGAAACTTACGAAGATTATATATCCAAAGAAAATGACGCAAATACATGGGAAAAACTGACAAGCTTGGGGCTTTCTGTTGATGATAACACCGTATTTTCCCGTTTGGAAAAAACAAATGGCTCAATAGATAAGAAATGGCCTCACTACATAGATGGTACAGTAAAAATACAGAATTACAAGGACAAATGGAAAGCAAAAAATGGAATTAAAACTGCTGTGGCTGATTATTGTTCCGGTGAATTTTCTGACGAAGATTACGGCCTTCCACTCTACTCTTTACTGAAATTACTGGCTCTGGATTACCATGTAGCCAGAATGTTTGGACTGGGATATATTGATACAACGGTTGACGGAGGTGAATATATATATGTCGTCCAGCATGGTAATGATATTTATATGAGTCTACCTTTATCCAACACTACCGTTGTTACGGTAGACACACCGATCCAAAAAACT
The DNA here is from genome assembly GCA_023391625.1 of Bacteroidota bacterium. Classification (GTDB taxonomy): domain Bacteria; phylum Bacteroidota; class Bacteroidia; order Bacteroidales; family Paludibacteraceae; genus QVMH01. Next base: position 749,100 of record JAEWAN010000034.1, read on the forward strand.
ATTACCTATGGTCTAAAAGTTGCTAATGGTACGACAACACCAATAAATTTAACCGATAGCAACGGGTACTATTTTGACCGGAATGCACGTGCGGTTAACTTAGGTATTGAACAGGTTGAGCTATACAGACCTATGGAAACTTTTTTCTATACGGAAAAAGAATACTCTTTTGTTCATAAAGCTCTACCAGTAATGTTTGGCATCCGGTATAAACAATCAAACACTTCTCAATGGGAAGAACTGCTAACAGATCCGGATTATACAGACCATGAAGGAAAAGCTGACATTGTTCCGGTTATAGGAAATTCCGAAGATACATTGTATACTCACACAGAAAATAATATAGGTATCCATTCATATGCCATATATGGAATTGACTGGTTTGCCCGCCCTACAAATTGCAGCAATGAGCAAATTACGAATGAGACTGTATTCCCAAAGAAAAACACATTAATGCCGCCATTGAATTTTTCCGTACAGTTAATCCAACCGGAAAAAGTACTGATGCTGACTTCAAAAAAGGAACAAGACATGTATCAATCATTAGTTTCCAGTAAGAAAGACACTACTTTAATACGTGTTACATTCGATTGGAATGAAGCAAACAACAACGTATATTGGGGAGCACAAACAGTAAGATTCTTTTTCCGAACAAAAGCTATTCAGCAACTCAAAGGTAAAATTGAGTCTGTATATGAAACCACAGATGGAATCTATCGCGTTACAACAAACGAATACTCCCAATACAGTACATCTCCAGCTAAAATAATCAGCCCGAGAGTAGATAATTTACAAGCAGCAAAGATATATATTGGCAGTTTGTTCTCCACAGAAGAAGCCCAATATCTGATTGAGGATGTAAAAATCGGTACAAATCATTTTCCGGAATTCACATTACGTTCTTTCAAAACAACAGCCTTATATGAAGCTTTTGACGGACAAGACACTCTTCTCACAAATTCATATACTGCCCCTAGAATTGGAAACTTATTTTCCATTCGTGAGAACTTAAACAATTCCGAAAACTGGGAAACTACACTTACTAATTCAGCTAAACTGAACAGGCTAAGTGAATACGAAGAAAAAGTGCTATTAGAAACAGAGGAAATCAATAATCTTACTTTAAAAGATAATGAAACATTCGTAAAAGTAGGAGGTATTATCGGAAATGCAGAAATATCCTTAATAGAAGAGGGTATTTATAAAATCATTTATCAAACAGAAAGCCTACCGGAAAACCCGAATAAAGAATTATTTGGAGAGTGGTATAAAGGGACTGTCCGGATTAATGATACCAATAATCCATTAATCACCTACACTTTTGAAGTTTTTAATATTGCAACCAACAATGAAGGTAAACTAGAGTTAACAGTCTATGATAGCAATTACAAAGAACACGTAAAAGAAGGCGGTAACTTTCCTGACAAATCAAATATAAAAGTTAACTTCCATCCGGGATACAGACTATACCTGACCAAAGAAAACTCCGGTCTTAGCGCAGAACAAATTTTACCCGCTGTCGGGGCAGAAAACCGACAGACATTTCTGACATGTCGCTCCGAAGACGGTAACTTTTTCTCTTATATGTCTGCTCCGGGAGTTATTTATGCTCGTAAGTTATACAGTACTCCCAAGCCAGAAAAGGGTGAAGGTCTAACTTATGCCGGAAGGCCCGATTTTTACGGAAAGTCTGCCTATACATTCGATGTCAAAATCAATACGGCAGGAGGGAATACACCTTACATGCTTTTATTCACCCGCTATTTAGGCAAGCAAGATGCAAACGGAGTATGGAGTGCCGACGAGGACACTGGTGTACCACTGACACAAGTTCCATTGTTATATAATGAAATTCCAGAGGGAATCAGAACGAGCCGTTCTCAGCCAGCTACTCGTATTAGCGATTCTGGAAACATGATAAAAATCCGTTTTACAGATTATACACTCGAAGGTGCAGCTAATGCAGTATATTTTTATACAGCTCGGACCATAGACAACACTATGTCTATGGGAGAAGAAAGTGAATTTCTTGGTCCTATCCATCTATTGAATACAACACCACCTGCACCGCCTGCATTGAAAAAGGTGGTCGCAAAAGTTGCTGATTCATTAACTGGAGAAAAGTCTGCTGTTAAATTTGAAATCAATAAATATCCTGATATAGAAGGTGTAACAAAAATACAAATATACCGTGCTTTGGATGTAACGGATTCACGCAGTATAAGGACTATGTCGTTAGTAAGCGAATGCCCAATTAATGACTTAAAGGACAAACTAGCAGATACTTTTGATGGTTTGCCATATCCTTTGTATGGAGAGCTATTATACTATCGTTTAGTAGCAGTACGCACTATTACAAACGAGAAAGAAAAAAAGGAAGACATTTATTCTCTTCCGTCCGAATGTATCATGGTGAACATCGAAGACACTGCAACACCCCCACTACCTGAAATGACTTATGAAACAACAACAAAAGATTTGGTATGGGAACCAACTTGCTATAAAGGAAACTATTATTTGTATAAAATGAATTCATCTGGGAACTGGACACTTTTGCAAACATTTAAACAACACATAAGTTCAGCAAGATACAATCTTGCGTCTTTGCCAGCCATAGATGAAGAAGGAAACCCGATTTATCATCATTTTAAAGTAATAGCAGAAAATTCTTCTGGCATTCAAAGTATTGGAGAAAAAATCACAACAATTTCACTAAAATAAGCACATAGTGAAAAAGTGATATTGAACAATATATAAAAAATCATCTCAGCAAAAATTTTTGCTGAGATGATTTTTTATCTTTTTATTTAGAATGTTCTACTTTCAGAACAGCTCTAAGCTAAAAAACGGTGGTATCTAATTGGATTACATTCCTCCTTCAACGTTCATGACAAAAGCCCGTATCCCCAATAATGGCTTACTGAGATCCAGTTCTTTCAGTGATTTTAAAAGAGGCTCTACTCTTTCATCCTCAATGATAGTAATTAAAGAAGAGTTAAGCTGTGACCATGCGTGAGTTCCTAAGTGAGGATCTCCTGTTTTAGTACCAGTTCCTTCTACTCCTGTCCATAGAGTATACCCTCGTATATTTCGATGACTGAGAACCTCAAGAACACGTTCTTGTAAAGATTGCTCAAATGCTATAAAAACTGCTTTCATAGAATAATAATTTATTAAATTCACCCCTATCTTTACTGATAGGGATGAATTTTGTTTTAAGCTTGAGTTGTTTCGTTATTTTCTCCGTAAAGTTTTTTGAATTTTTTACGTTTGTTTTTCACTCCGTTACCTGCAAAAACAGCGTATAGAGTAGGCACGATAACCAATGTTAATATGGTGGAAACTGTTAACCCACCAATTACAGTAATACCCATAGGTTGCCACATTTCAGAACCTTCTCCTAAAGCCAGTGCCAAAGGCAACATACCTAAGATAGTAGTCATGGTAGTCATCAATACGGGACGTAAACGAGATTTACCTCCGTCAACTACCGACTTGATGATTCCGATTCCACGTCCCCTATACAGGTTGGTATAGTCCACAAGCACAATACCATTCTTCACAACAATACCCATAAGCATGATAAGCCCGATCAGAGACATCGTATTTAATGAAGTTCCGGTTATCCAAAGCAATATAACAACCCCTGATATAGCAAACGGTATTGAGAACATGATTACAAACGGATAAGTGAGCGATTCGAATTCTGCTGCCATCACGATAAACACCAGCATGATAATTATTACCAGCAAGGAACCTAAATCGCTAAATGTATCCTGCATATCTTCATAAGATCCACCGATTTTAAAGCTGACATCAGACGGGATATCGTCAGTTTCTGCTATAAGGCGGTTGGTTTCACTTACTACTTTATCCAAAGTAGATCCGGACAATACTCCCGAAACGGTAACTACACGTTGACGGTTCTTACGTTCAATGGTCGGTGGTGAGAAACGTTCTACAACAGTTCCAATTTCCCGTAATCTGACCGCTTGTCCCTGAGTGTTATAGATCAGTATGTTTTCAATATCTTCAATTGATTGACGGAATTCCGGAGCATATACCACGCGAATTGTGTACTCTTCGCCGTCTTCACGGAATAACGATGTAGTTGCACCGTTAATCCTGTTACGTAAGAAAGTGGAAGCCGTAGACATGGTCAGTCCGTTCAAAGCCAATTTTTCTCTGTCAAAATCAATTTGATATTCCGGTTGATACTGGTCACGGCTTATAATTACGTTTGTATATCCCGGAATTTCTTTCATTTTCTCTGCAAGTTCCTGGGCTACATTACCTGTCACATCAAAATCATAACCATAAATTTCAAGGTCTACGGTTTGTTCACCTGCCATGGCATTACCACTACTGGTACTAACGTCTACCTTATAAAATTCCGGCATATGCTCCAGCTCATCACGCATTTGGTCTGCCACCTGGAATACGGTTGTTTTTCTCATATCCGGGTCAACCAGACGGATGTTGAATGTAGCGATGTGAGTACCGTTCGTACTGATAGTAGCCCAGGTATTATCACTGCTGGCTTGTCCCACCGTATAGTTTATGTATTGTATTTCGGGGAATTCATTCAGCCAGCGTTGGTTTAACTGTGCAACAACGTCTTTCGTTATTTCCGTCCGGGTTCCGATAGGCATTTCCAATGTAATGGTAATACGTGATCCGTCTGAAGCCGGCATATTCTCCATACCTACCTGAGTAGCCGGTATCATACTTAGAAGGAAAAATACTAATACCCCGATCAGCGTTAAACCTCTATGCCGTACACACCAGTTCAGGGCTCTGGAATATAAGACGTCAAGTTTATCCAGGAAACGCTGAATCGGAGAGTAAATTTTCTTCACAAAATTGCTTTGTTTTCTGTCTAAGCGAAGCATTTGCGAACAAAGCATTGGAGTAAAGGTAAGAGCGGATACGGTAGAAACCGTAAGAATAATACAGGACATCCAACCTAACTGTTTAAACATAACCCCAGCCAAACCGCTTACTAACGTCAACGGGAAGAATACGGCAATCAAAGTTAAAGTAGAAGCTACTACTGAGATTGCAACTTCCTGAGTAGCATATACGGCTGCACTTTTGGGCTCACTACCCCGCTCAATATGAGTGGTTATATTTTCCAGTACCACAATAGCATCGTCCACCACCATACCGATAGCAATGGATAACGCACTAAGGGATATGATGTTTAATGTTCCTCCACTCATAAACAGGTAGATAAACGCAGCTACCAGTGAGAGTGGTATAGTCAGGATAATAATAACGGTAGCCCTCCAACGACCCAGGAAGAATAATACCACTATGATTACAAAAAGGAACGCAAACATTACGGTTTCAACCAAAGTGTTGATTGTATTTTTGATATTATCAGAAGAGTCTATAATAACATCAAGGGTAATATCAGAAGGCAAACTTTCCTGAATAGCAGGTAGAGCCTGACGTATTTTATTAGCAATTTCTACGGTATTTGAACCGGATTGTTTTTGCACGATGATAACGGCTCCTTGTACACCGTTGGTATAACTTTCCTGAGCACGTTCTTCCTGTGAGTCGCGTACTTCCGCTACATCAGAAAGGAAAATGTTCTTTCCCTGAAAGCTGCCAACCACCACAGAGTTCATTTCCGTAGCGTTAGTGAACTCGCCGTTTACACGCATAGAATACGTGTCGCTACCTATATCAATAGAACCTAACGGCATATTGATATTTTCAGTAGCAATGCTCTGTGATATAGACTCAATAGTCAGGTTGTATGCTTCCAAACGATTGGGGTCTACATATACTTGAATTTCCCGTTCCGGAGCTCCTGAAATGGATACAGATCCAACACCTTCAATCCTCGCAAGCTGGTTAGCCACATTATCGTCCAGAATCTTATACAATCCGGGCATACTTTCTTTTGCAGTCGCTGATATTTGTACAATTGGGATCATGTCCGTACTGAACTTCATGATGGTAGGCGTACTTGCCCCGTCTGGTAAGTAACTTTTTACCAACTCAAGTTTATCACGTACATCATTGGTCATAACATCAATATCCAGACCGAATTCAAACTCAAGCGCTACAATGGACACTCCTTCTTTAGACTGAGAAGTAAGGTCTTTTAGATTGGAAACCGTATTTAATGTATTTTCCAACGGTCTTGTAATATTCGTCTCAATATCAGAGGCACTCGCTCCTTCATAGGTAGTAATAACCATGATGGAGTTCATATCCATCTCCGGGAACATATCAATAGGGAGCTGCCGTAAGGAGAAAATACCTAATATAAATACAGCCACAAAGATAAGCGTGGTCATAATAGGCCTTTTCACCGACTTTTCATATATACTCATTGTTGTAATATGTTGATCTCCTGTGTTGTGTTTAGAGTAACAACGTGGAGAATGTGAATAAATTAATATTAATTATTAAATATAACAGGCTATGCCTTTATCAGTTGCAGGTAAAAACTGCTTATTCTATTATTTCCACAGCAGCTCCGTTAGTCAGACGGGCTTGTCCTGCAATTACAACACGATCGCCTTCTTCTACACCGGAAATCAATTCATATTCATTGTTCATACGGCGTCCTAATTCCACCCGTTTGTAGTCTACATTACCGTTGTTATATACATAGACAAATCTTTCGCCAGAACCAGGTTGTTTCACAATAGCTTGATCCGGAACAACCACACGGTTTTCTACACCAAAGTTTATTGTAACCCGGGCAAACATTCCGGGACGTACCCGTAAATCATTGTTAGGCAAACTGATTTCAGCAGTAAAAGTACGTGTAGCATCATCAATCACCGGATAGATAAGAGCTACTTTACCTTTAAAAACCTCATCGCCAAAAACGTCAAAACGTATATCTACCGGCATTCCGTTTTTAACTTTAGCATAATAAGATTCGGATACATTGATAAGTAGTTTTACCGGATTAATTTGCATAACAGTAAGTATTGGCAATTGTCCGGAATACATATCATCAGCATCATAATTACGGGCTGTAACAACACCATTAATAGGACTAATCAGGGTTGTATTTTCCTGCAGGTTCCGAGCATTTGTCTCAGCAACATCCAATTGTAATTTAGCATTGTCAAGTTCTTGTTGAGAAGCTCCACCCACTTCAAATAATTCCAGTAAACGCTGGTAAGTAAGTCTGAGGTTATCTATCTGTACCTGAGTGGTCGATAAATTGGCATCGTCCATAGCCACTAATTTCTGACCTTTTTTTACCGGATCTCCCACTTCCACAAATATGTCTTTAATACGTCCCGGAGATTGGGAAGCAATGTTGTTTTTTATTTCAGGCTGAACTGTCGCCGTGAATTCTGCCGTTTGATTTACATCCCTTTTTGAGACTTGCAATAAACGTACTTTAGCTTTGTTCTCTTCCTGGGCCAAACTTGTAGCTTTATCTGCTTTACCGCAAGAGGAAAAACCAATGGCTACAGCCAAAATGAACATACTGATAATTTGTATCTTTTTCATTACTGTTTTTTGTTATTGTTATGTTCCTAATTTATTTTATTTAATTAATTGAAATAGTCACCCAGGATTTTTTCCAAATCAGCCTTATTGCTTAAGTAATCATAAATAGACTGGTTGTAAGTCAATCCGGATTGTATGTATGTTAATTCAGCGTTGCTCACATCAATGAATGTAGCCATACCCACATCATACATTTTTTGTGAAATAACCATCGCCTTTTCAGCCTGTTTCATTGCTTCCCTGTCTGAATCAACTTTCTTCAGCGTTTTCTTTATATTTTCCATATAAGAACTTACCTGTAACTCCAGACTTCTTTCCAGATTTTCACGTTGGTATTCCATACCTTCGATTTGCATCTTTATTTGTCTGTTTTTATTATGCGTTTTGCCTCCCTGGAAAAGAGGAATATTAAGCGACACACCTAAAGTTGAAGTAGGAAACCAAAAATGATTTTCAGTAAATGTCTGCTCATCATTTACCATAGACATGTATTGATAGTTTATACTTGCTGCAAGAGTCGGTATAGCACTGAACTTATTAATTTTTAAAGATTGTTCCAACTGTTTGGTCTGAATGTCAAATTGCATCAAATCAGAGTTGTTCTTTAAAGTCGTGGTGTCTATATTCATAACGGTTTCAAACATAGTTTCCTCATAATCAGACAATGATCCTATTACTTTAAGACCAACGTTCATATCGACTCCCATCAGCATTTTTAATTGTAAAAGAGCCAGATTTACGGCGCTTTCAGCAGACACTACATTAGTTAAAGCTGTTCTGGCCTGTACATCCGCCCGAATCCATTCAAATTCGGAAACAGTTCCCTGTTCATATTTGTTTTTTATAATGCGGGCATTTTCTTCGCTGTTTTCATAACTCCGTTTTATTACATTGTATGAATCTTGAGCCATTAAAATACCATAATAGGCTTTAGAAACCTCATTAACCAATGCAATTTTGGATGAACGGGCAGACTCTAAAGACAATTCAAGCTCTAACTCGCTTAAATTAACTGTAGACCATAATGACGGGGCAATAATAGGAAGAGAGGCGGATATGCCACCGGTAAATGTATTGTCCTGCCCTATTTCAATTCCTTCGGAATTTGATTCCATTCCCGGAATATCAAAGACCATACGCTGTTTCTTTAAAGCACGCTGGTAAGCTCCTGATAATGATATCTCAGGCAATAAGCTACCAATCGTTTCCTTTTTTGCATAGCGTACGCGCTGGACCTCAGTGTCTGCTACTTTAATCGTTGGACTTTCGCTCAAAGCAATATCCAAAGCATCCGGAAGCGACACCACCAAAGTGTCCGGTTGTTGTGCCTTTTCTTCTTGTGCTTCCTGCGCATTCAAATGAGAAAGTGGAAAGCAGCACATTAAAACCGCGATGATTCCATGTTTAATTTTTACTTGTTTCACAATCTTCTTTAATTAATTAGTTAAAAAATTATTTTCTAGAAAAGTACCTTACCTAAATATAAACAATCTAATAAACGTATTCCATCATTTTTACCTAAAACTAATCGGGATACTTATCCCTTTTTCACTGGTAAAAGTAGTAGTATATAAATACTTATAATTGATAAAATCGACGAATGAGATGTTTTTCTCGACGAATAAATATGCATTTCCTGCCAGTCAACACCGGACATCATTCATTTTTATTATAGTGTTCATGGAAATATTGCAATCCTTTTTCATTTGCAATGAGATGCATAACCATGTCAATGTAAAATTCTATCATTCGTTTCTTTGTATACTTTTGAGTTTTCTCCTGTATTTCCCTAAGCGATCCGTTTATTCCTATGGTGTGGAATAATGACATCAATTCTATATCCATGTCATCCCGGTAATACCCTTCTTTTATTCCCTGTTCTATGTTGGAGGTGAACCACTGGCGCATCTCCTCGCACTTAATATTGTCATGCTTTTCCGATAATCCCCGGTAATATTTTTGTAAATCAAAATAAAAAGCAGGAGACTTGGACTCAATCGCCTTCTTCATCTCTTTAATAATCAGAATAAGCGATTCAATAGCATTATTTACAAATAATAATTTCTTTAGCCTATCAAATATCATATTTTCCTGATAGGTAAGCACTGCATCCACTAACTCTTCTTTCTGTGAAAAATAAGAGTAGAATGTTTTCTTTGATATATGCAACTCACTACATACATTATCTATTGACACACTCCGTATCCCATATTGTAAAAATAGGTCAGCTGCAGTTGATACTATGTTTCCACGTAAATCTTCCATTCAACTTTAGTTTGTTACTGAATGTGTAATAATCAGGTATTTTATTTGAGGTTAAGAAGACACAGCCTATGCTGCATAAAAGAATCGGAACAAAGGTATATAAAATCACTTTGAAAGCTTCCATAAAATACCATTTTTTCAGTTTAAAAATGTTAACTAAATTATATCTATTTAATTTTCAGCATATTACATCAATAACCAAGAAACTCTAAAAGTTTTAAAGTTTCCGTGTTTCTCTATTTATGTTTGACAACATATTTTCTAAATCTAAACATAAAATACTGTTTTTCTGACAATTACATTTTATTGGTAAAAAAAACATTCATTTATTCTTACCTTATGAACAAAATCACTCTACCAATGGATTTTATTACTTAATCTTGTCTTAACCGGGAAAATAAAGTACATTTGCTTTACATTCAAACAGCATTTAGAAATATGAATTATTTCCCGCCTTCACAATTGATTATAAATAACGATGGTTCGGTTTTTCACTTACACTTAAAACCGGAACAACTTGCGGAGAAAGTTATTTTGGTTGGAGATCCGGCTCGTGTTTCACTGGTAGCTTCTTTTTTTGATTCTCAGGAACATACAGTATCTAATCGTGAATTTGTTACTATTACCGGTTCTTATAAAGGAAAACGTATAACAGTACTTTCCACAGGTATCGGTACAGACAATATAGATATCGTATTAAATGAATTGGACGCATTAACCAACATTGACTTTAAAACTCGTGTTGAAAATAAAAACTTCAAAGCACTAACATTGGTACGTATTGGTACCAGTGGAGCTATGCAACCGGATATTCCCCTCGGTTCTTTTCTGATTTCAAAAAAGTCCATTGGTTTTGATGGTTTACTTAATTTTTATGCGGGAAGAGATAATGTATGCGATCTGGATTTTGAAGCCGAATTCAAAAAACAAATGGATTGGTCGAACCAAAAAGCATCACCGTATGTGGTGGATAATGACCCGGACCTGATACAAAAAATTGGGAATGGTGAGATGCAAATAGGAATTACTATATCCGCCAATGGGTTTTATGGACCGCAAGGACGCACGCTTCGTGTAAATTTAGAAGACCCGGATTTAAATGATAAAATAGAAAAATTCCGTTATAAAGATTATAAAATCACTAATTTTGAGATGGAAGGGTCTGCCATTGCCGGATTATCTAAACTAATGGGACATAAGGCAATGACTGTTTGCTGCGTGATAGCAAACCGCAGAGTAGAATCTGCAGACACAGATTATCAACCTTATATTGAACAATTAATACACAAGGTTTTAGACAGAATTTAAAAAAGTGGTAGATTAATATAAAATATATGGGGACATGAGGTTTTTTCTTATATACATCATATACAAAGTCTAAAACTTCTTGTTACCTATACTTCATAAAATAGTTGTCTATCTTTATTATATGGCGATAAACAGCTATTTTTGTAAAAGAATAAAAAAAAACGGTTAACGTTGTGATTACAGATAAAGCAAGCTATAAATACTATCGCAAATCTGATTTGGCAGCATATGAAATAGAACATATTACTCCAATGATTTACTGGCGACTTGATCATTTACGCTTTCAATTAAGGTTACGTAAGTTGGAATATTTGTCTAATGTATACGGGAACAACTTATTCATTCGTTTTTATCGTCTATGGCTTGAGATATTAAACCACCGCCTTGGCGTACGCTTGGGATTTTCTATTCCCAAAAACGTATTTGGCCCAGGACTTTGCATTGTACACTACGGCACGATTTCGGTGAGTAACAAAGCGAAAGTAGGTAAGAATTGTCGTATTCATCCATCAACTTGCATAGGTGATTATTGGGGCGCTCCTCATATCGGAAACAATGTGTATATAGGTCCTGGAGCTAAATTATTTGGAGACATTACAGTAGGAAACAATGTTGCTGTAGGAGCAAATGCCGTGGTAAATAAAGACATATCCGATAATGTTAGCATTGGCGGTATACCAGCTACCATAATATCACATAAAGGGGCATTGGAAACAGGAGTCTTTCCCGAAAAATTTATAAAAGAATACAAATGATACAAAGTAAAGATACAACCATTGTTGCGATATCAACAGCACCTGGAGTTGGAGGAATTGCTGTTATACGAGTTTCTGGACCAAAGGCAACTCAGTTGGTAGATGGCATTTTCAAAGCTAGAAAAAAAGGACAAAGTTTATCTGAACTTGAAGCGAACAAAGTATTATATGGATCAATTCTGGATGAACATGATGACACGGTAGATGATGTATTGGTTACGGTTTTCCGGGCTCCTCATTCTTTTACAGGTGAAGATACCGTTGAAATTGCTTGTCATGGTTCCGTATATATACAACAACAAATAGTAAAGATATTGATAGAACATGGTTGTATCTTGGCACAACCCGGTGAATTTTCACAGAGAGCTTTTCTTAACGGAAAAGTCGATTTATCGCAAGCTGAAGCTATTGCCGATTTAATCGCCGCAAGTTCTGCTGCATCGCATCGCATCGCACTGAATCAGATGAGAGGAAATTTCTCCGGCGAACTCTCTGTCCTAAGAGAAAAATTACTCAATTTCGTTTCTTTAATAGAATTGGAACTAGACTTTAATGAAGAAGATGTTGAATTTGCAGATCGTAATCTGCTAAAGGAATTGGCACAAAATATAACCGAAACTATTTCTAAGTTGACTTCTTCTTTTAATTTAGGAAATGCCTTAAAAAACGGTATACCCGTAGCATTAGTAGGAGAAACAAACGTTGGAAAATCAACATTGCTAAACTTACTATTGAATGAAGAGAAAGCAATTGTTTCTGATATACATGGCACCACTCGTGACGTGATAGAAGACTCAGTTAATATAGACGGAGTAATGTTCCGTTTTATCGACACAGCAGGAATTCGCAAGACAAAAGATCAGATTGAAAGCCTGGGTATAGAACGCACTTACCAGAAGATAGAGCAAGCAAGCATAATTCTTTGGTTGATTGACTGTACACAAGTAAGCGAACACATAGAATGGTTGACAGAGCGTATCGCAAAGCGTGCAGCAGGAAAAAAAATAATTCTGGTATTTAACAAAATAGACAGAATAAACGGAGAAGAATCGCAAGTGCTGGATGAGTTATTTAAAACATTTGAGGCAGAGCGAATTTATATTTCAGCTAAAAATAGAATTAATACGGAAGAATTACAAAAAGCGTTGGTGAAAGCTGCAGCAGTCCCGGAACTGCATGCCGGTGATGTTGTAGTAAGTAACCTTAGACATTACGAAGCATTGAAAAAAGCATTAGCAGCAATAGAACGAGTCAACACAGGTCTGGAACAAGGCATTTCGCATGACTTCCTCTCACAGGATATCCGGGAATGTATGCATTTTCTTGGAGAAATTACCGGACAAATATCTACAGATGAGATATTAGGAAATATATTTTCTAAATTTTGTATCGGCAAATAATCACACGCAATTAATTGATTATAAACACATTGCATGATAGACAATGAAAAATAAAAGAAGGAACAATCCAACTTATATAATATTGATAATCAACATATTAAACACACAGGAATAATAAAGCATTGTATCAATTTTTCCTGATTTTGTCCCCCGTTTGTTCCCTGAACGGATACAAGGGACAAAATTCTGTCCCTCATGCAATTTAACGGTAGTAAATAGACAAATTTCATCGATACCACTAAAACTTATCCAAATTACAGATAATATTCGAATAGAACTGAATTGTTTTTCAGCCAAAATAGATTCTGATAATCAAGCGATTGGTATATTTGAATATAACAGCAGAAATCATCACCAATGAGATTTCATATAATACATTTGATAAATATTCCCAACCATTATTCTCAAGTATTCGAATCATAGCATATTGAACATCCTCTTAAGTCTCACAGCGATTTTTATAGGGTAATTTGAAGAATGCAATAAAAAATATTTGGAGTATTGCGAGATTATTCTGTACATTTGCACCACTTTTGAAAATTTACGATGCTGCAAAATAGAATGAACATATTATCCCAAACGACAATTCGAGGCAACAAATGCTTCGGAGTTCGGTCGTATGTTCTTCATGTTTGGAGCATTGAAACGTCTACAAATTTCATAAATACTTTCCAGCGAACACATATAGGAGATAAGATGCGATAGATGCTCGTATCTTGATCTTAGAATAAACAACAGAAGAGTTGGAGAGTCCTTACCAAACTTTCCAACTATTTTGTTTTATGCCCATTGGTGACTGTTTGCTCCGTGCAATTCCTCTCCCGTCATTTCCGTCCAATGAGCGCAAGAACAACCAATTTTAATTAACCGCACAGCGATGTGCACAAAAGAGAGCAAAATGAATTACAAATTTGACGGAAGTAAGGTGTATTTTACATCGGACACGCACTTTTATCATTCGAATATCATTGGCTTTTGCAAGAGGCCATTCAAGAATGTAGAAGATATGAATGAAGCACTGATCGAAAATTGGAACCGGGTAGTTAGTCAAGATGATATCGTATTTCATCTGGGGGATTTTTGCCTGGGAGGATCCCATGAATGGACCAAGATTCTTAACAGACTGAATGGGAAAATCTATCTCACTCTCGGTAATCATGATCTAAAAAATATCAGGCAAGGGTACACCAGCAGGTTTGAATTGACAAGCATGCAAATGCACATAGAGGTCGATAAGCAGAAAATCTACCTGAACCACTGTCCGCTCCTCTGTTATGGAGGTGCTTACGGGAACACGTGGCAACTGTTCGGGCATGTGCATACGAGCAAATATAACACGGGAAAAGACGCTTCACGACTGGATATGCTCTTTCCGACGCAATATGATGTGGGAGTGGATAATAATGACTTTACTCCGGTCTCATTCACGCAGGTAAAAAGGATAATCCAAAAGCAGATTGAACAATCAAATAAAAAACAGTAATATGAAAATACAATACATGAGCGATCTGCATTTTGAGTTCCGGGAGAACAGCAGATACATAAAACATAACAAATTCCCGGTAACGGGCGATATACTCGTATTGGCCGGAGACATTTTCTATCTGAAAGACAGAGTGGCTCCTTTGGGGAATTTCTGGAAATGGGCTTCTAAAAACTATAGGCAGGTTCTTATTGTTCCCGGGAACCACGAGTATTACAATTATTGTGATGTAATGGAGCGGGGATTACAATGGCGATGGATGTTCAAAGAGAATGTCGGTTATTATCAAAATCAGGTATTGAGAATAGACGATACCGATTTCATAATGAGCACACTCTGGTCGCATATCGAACCGGCAGACGAATATTTTGTTTGGAAAGGACTTAACGATTTCCGTCAGACCTTGTATAAAGGGAAACTGCTCCAAACGGAAGCATATAATCAGATGCATGACTTCTGTTTAGGTCATATCAAAAAGAGTCTTGCCAAAAGTACGGCAAAACACATAGTGGTCGTGACTCACCACCTGCCTACTTTGCAGGTTGTTGCTTCTCAGCATAAAGGTTCCGTATTGAACAGTGCATTTGCTACTGAATATGAAGAACTGATAGCCGACAGTAGGATCGATGCATGGATTTACGGACATTCGCATACCAATATCGACACGGAAATCGGGAATACAAAAGTGATTTGCAACCAGATGGGATATGTATTTGAAAACGAGCATGTAATCAACGGATTCGATCCCGGGGAATTTTTAACCATTTGAAAAGAAAGAACATATGAAACAAAATAAGAAGACAAACTTTACCAGGCATTTTTTCATAGACTTGGCAAAGGAATACCGGTTTGAATGCTACGATATTCGAACAGCTTGGAAGCAGGCGCGATACAGAAATCGTGGTTGATAACGATACATTGGAGATGTTAGTTAAACTTCAAGAGCAATTTGCCCGACTGGAAAAAATGGGTGACGACGAATACAGAGGATTTTATATCGAATTGCCCCGCCCTACTCCGGAAGAATGGGGAGATTGCGAAGCGTCGATCGTAGACGGAGAATATGAGAGCAAGGAAGAATACCTCCGGGATTGGAAATTGTTAAATCCCAGAGAAACGGTATGGTATCATGTCAGCTCCGCCAGGTACAGAGAAAATCGCACCATACAATTCACGGATAGGAAACACTCGTATTTTACTATTGCGAATTATTCTCGATATATAAACCGAGTAGGCAACAATTTTCCCAATGAATGGCAAAGGGATTTCTTGGCAAAGTTGGCCTTATATTTTCATAAACTAATCGATGCTATCATACAAGATCCGAAAGGGTTCAATAATTATGTGGCGAATCATCTTCCTTACCAGCAGCGAGACGGAAGAATTGCGAGAAAGGAGTTCAACAGAATCGAACCGAGATTTAAAATTGAGGTTGAAGACGAGACGACGGCAATAAAAGCATTGGAGGATTCCGTCTGCAAGAATTTCGGGCGGCCGTTAGATACAATGACGATACGTTCGTATTGCAAATACTATCGGATCGCTCATGAAGCCTATGACCGGTATTTTGAAAAGTTTGATACTACACAAAAGAAGCGTACCCTTCCGAATGGAGTACCATTGGAATTACAGGATGTCGCATATTACAACATGGTTAAGTTCTGCGATTTGCAGGATAAATACGATCTCGACAGTGAAACGGATTTCAACAAATTCGCATCGGACCATTATGGGGAGCTGGGATTGTCGCGGCTGAACGTACTCGCATCGGATTTTGACAGCCCCGGATGGAGAATCATTGTTTCCAACAGCTACTCGGCGTATGTGGATGTTGCGGTAGAAGTCGCCACTGCACTATACAAATCTGGCGTTCCTTTGGAAATACACGACGCTGCCAAACTTTTGCGAATACTCAAGGAGGAGGATCATGTGAAATTGATTCCGTACACATTCCACGATTACATGGGCCATCATGAAGAAGGAACCGTTTATCAACTTCCATGGGAGTACGAATGTATGGATAGCGAGGAGAATGTTTTATCATTGAAACAATACCATGAAATTATCTCTCTGGCAGAATGGGATGAAATAGAAAAAGTAAACATTGACAAAAACGGGATATAATCCCATAATTATTAGCAACATATTTGGCAGATAATGATAGTCTGCCAAATATGTTATAATTAGCTATATAATTAAAATAAGAGGAATTATTAAGAAGCGTGTGAAAGTATGGAACTTGACTCAAATTTTATAGCTTTCTGCAAGCAGAGCGTCGAATTGGAACAACTCAACAGTTTCATGACATCCTGCAACTCAGTTGAGTGGATGCTATACATAATCTGAAATGTTTGTCGCCCTATCGTATCGCAAGCAGATCGTGCCGCTCATTCAGCAGACGGACGATATCTTTGTAATGGTTCAGTATCTGCTGTTTGTTCCACTTTTGACATTGTTGTGTCATTCGATACATAATACGTCGTTTGGTAGGCATATCATCAGACTGATAATTATTGCGTTACCAATAGGATTAGAATCGTTTATCCAAGAGTTTATGGATTGGTTGACTAAACGTAAGTTACCAAATTATTGTATCCTACCCATTTTCATCTCAGCCTTCAATATTTCGTACACGTAGGCTGAACTTTCGACATAAAGCCCTGTCTTGGGATCGGAGAGCCTGGCGAAAGTTTCCGAATTGTAGAACAGGGCGATAGCCTCGGTCATGGACAGCCTCTCGTCCTCCATCAGATAGGAGACGATGTCCTTGACAATGCCCTCCGTGAGGTAGCGTATTTTCTTTTCGTTCATAATATTTCGAGGTATCGGACGGCGCGTGCCGAGTGGAAAAGATATTGCGAAGAAACCTTCTTGTAGCGCAATCCTGCAACCAGCATCGGCAGGTCGATGATCCCGTCGTCGAAATTGCGAAAGAGCGTGGCGATAGTATCGTCGGCTACCGGGCCTATCACGATGTCGTAATCGTGGACGGGATGTGCCCCATCGCGGCTGCGGTTGGCCATCACGAACAGCGCCCACTCCTCGTCGGGCTCAACAAAGCGTTTGACGGATAGTACTCCGTCGGCCATCGCCACTGCCTCGTCGAACCCGAAAACGGTAACGACCGGTTCACCACCGTAGATAGCCGCCGTGCGACGGGCCATCTGCACGGCCTGTTCTTCTATTTCGGTCAGATAGAATCCCTGTCCGAAATCCTTGTAGGGCTTACACCGGGCCAAATCTATCCGAGCGATAACAGTGTTCGATCCGTGGTAGAGTTTCATTTTATACCTCCTCCGTTATTGTAACACACACGGGTCAAATCCCGTACGCTGTCGCTGAACGAAAGCAGGTGCTCAGCCTCGTAGTGCTCAGCGAGGAAGTCCAGCCCCTTGTAGCGGTTCAGATAATTGCTGGCTTCACGCACCGTCATGCCATGCGTGCATGCAAATTCGCCTATGTTGGCCACAATGTAACCGATTACACGCCGATCTACGGGAACCATAGCCAGCAAGCGTACCGACGCCGACAGGCCAAGTGCGTCCAATACCTTCGTGACTGTCCGGATCGTCAGTCCTCGCCCACTCTCGATCTTGGAGATTTGAGCCTTGCCCACGCCGACCTTTTCGCCCAACTCCTCCTGCGTCATGCCGCGGCGGGTCCGTTCGCTGCGGATCAAAGCTCCAATATTATCGATTCTTGTATTCATAATCTCTCGTTTTCACAAAGATAATTCAAAGTTGCCAATTATGGAAACTGCACGGCAAAAATTTTGCCTAAAAAAATAAAATAAGGGCTGATAGGTATAGAAACGGATCGTGAGGCGGTTAAGGCTGTCCGGCAAAGGCGGCTATAAAAACAATCGGGGCCGCAAACAGAGGAGAAAAGCTACGAACAAGCATACCGTTTCCGGTATGAGATTCATATGAAAAAGATGACGGGATAACCTTGATACGGATTTTGATTATATCCCGGAAACATTACGCCCGAAGGAAAGTGATTGCTGGAGTTGATCCGGAGACACAAGAAAGTAACTGTCATGAACGAGAAAAAGAATATTCCTGGGAAATAATTTGACTGACGTTACAGACATGGACATTTTTGAAAATTCGGTACTTTGACGCAAGTATTCGCCCTATGGCGAAATAAGGTTTTTCGTAATGCCTTACAACATTTCAGCAGATATTCTTTCAGCACCTTGTTTACTATTAGCAGAGCTATGTACCGCGATGGTTTTGTACCTGATAGCCGACCGAGATAACGACATCGAAATTATAATATTTAACCCAATAGTTTTTACCGTCTGCGGCAGTTGTCAAGGAATCCTTTACAACAGAATCCTATCTCAATTTTTAGTCCATCCGCATAATTGCACTTAATCTTTTTATTTGTATTTTTTAAAATTAAAAATATCAGCCATGACTAAATGTCAGATAAAAACAATATATTTGTACAATAAGCCAATAATATGGATAGATAATGAAAGATTTGAATCGGCTAAAAGTTGTTTTAGCAGAGCAGAAAAAGACAGGAAAATGGTTGGCAGAACAGTTGGATAAAGATACATCAACTGTTTCAAAATGGTGTTCCAACAAAATGCAGCCATCATTAGAGATGCTAATGAAAATTGCGGAAACATTAGATGTGGATATTAGAGAACTAATAGTTACCACGAAACACTAAGTATCAGTTTTAATTGCCATAGTAAATAAATGAAAGATTATATCAAAATTGGTTTGGAAAAAGGTTACATATCTTTAAATGAAGATATGTCTCGCATTACATATTTATTTCAGAATAATAAAGAATATGCATATAATAAACCAGAAGACAAGGTACAGGCAGAGACCGTTTTGCGGTTAATCCTTGACTATAATTATCCCGCCCGACGCATAAAACAATTTGTCCAAGTTACAATGGGACGAGAGGTTAAAGAAGCAGACATAATCGTATATGAAGATGATGCGTGTATAAGACCACATATATTGGTTGAGTGTAAACGGGAGGAAGTAAGCGAAGCAGAATATCAGCAAGCAATAGAACAAGCTTATAGCTATGCATTTGCCTTACCTTGTGATATTAAATATGTTTGGGTTACATCAGGAATCAAATCAGACTATTTTGAAGTAGATAAGACTCAAAATAGTCGGAATCAAATGCCAGATATTCCTCAATTTGGAGTAAAGACAGTGGCATCTTATAAATATGTTTATGATGCTCATTTTTTACCACAAATAGCTGGCGAACAGCGTTTTTTTGATCTTTCCGTAATTGACCAGGCAGAACTCACACGAAGATTCAAACAAGCTCATGAAGCACTTTGGGCTGGAGGACAGTTAAATCCTTCTGAAGCCTTTGATGAACTGGACAAACTCATATTTTGCAAGATATGGGATGAACGCAAGCCCAGAAAGATGGGCGAACCATACGATTTTCAAATTATTACCGTGTCCAAAGATGAGGAGAAAAATGAAAACAAAAGACGCCTCATTGAGAATGACAATCTTTATAAACGCATAATAGCATTGTATGAGGAAGGTAGGGCAAAAGATAAAGAGGTATTCCGTGATAATATCAGATTAACCCCGGAAAAGATACGCACTGTTGTTGGGTATCTTGAAAGTATCAATCTGAGTGAGACTGACCTCGATAGTAAAGGGCGAGCTTTTGAGACATTTATGGGTTCTTTTTTTAGAGGAACATATGGCCAATATTTCACGCCCCGTGAAATTGTACAATTTGTTGTGGATGTCTTACCTATTCAGTACGATTCAAAAGTTCTTGATACGTCATGCGGAAGCGGAGGTTTCTTGCTGTACGCATTGAATAAAGTTAGGACCAAAGCGACTCAACTTTATCCTAAATATAAAACAGACACACGACAATATAAGCATTGGTACTCTTATTGGCACGACTTTGCAGCCAATAATTTATATGGAATAGAAATCAGTGAACAGATCTCACGGGCTGCAAAAATGAATATGATTATTCATGATGATGGGCATACTAATGTCATTACATCTGATGGCCTTATACCTGAAAAAACTATCATTGAAAAAACGAACAATCAAGGCTTCCAATACGGGACATTTGACTTTATTATCACCAATCCACCTTTTGGCAGTACAATCCGCCAAAGTGAACAAGCATATTTAAAAACTTATCAATTAGGAAAAAAAGAGGAAGACTGGCTGGCTGTAACAACTCCACCTCAAAATACTCGTGACGGTCAAAATACAGAAGTTCTTTTTATTGAACAGGACTATAAATTCTTAAAAGAAGGGGGTTATCTTGCCATAGTCCTTCCCGATGGAATCTTAACCAATAGCAGTATGCAGTATGTAAGGGCTCAAATAGAAGATTGGTTCCGCATAGTTGCTGTTGTTAGTTTACCTCAAACGGCATTTATGGCCAATGGTGCCGGAGTGAAAAGTTCCATATTATTCTTAAAGAAATGGACAAAAAGAGAATCAGAAATATTGATAAACACAAAAAAGAGTATTGAACGGAGACTGCTTAGTGACAATGGATATTTAGCTCAACGCCAAACTTGGGAAAAAGAGATAAAACAAAAGCAGAAAGAAAAAGCTAATGAGATAAAAGATCGACAAAAGATTTTAGTCACAGCAGCCAAGCAGACTGATGAATATAAATCATGGAATGCAAATCTGCTTGCAGAGTATGCTAACAAAGTGGATGAACTTAAAAGCCGCATGACTGACGAATACCAACAAACCAAACAAAAAGAACTGGCCGATTACCCGATTTTTATGGCTATTGCCGAGGAAATTGGATATGACGCAACTGGTAAGAAAACTGCCGTCAATGAATTAAATGCGATAGGAGAAGAACTGAAGCGATTCATCGAATCATTATAGAATATAGACTATGATTATTCAAGGTATATTAGATAATTCTTTAAACGGGCAACTTTGTATTAGAGGCTTTGCAAATATCAAAGAACTCGCAATGTTATCAGAAGCAGATTACTCATATCAAAGACCCCTGCTTGATCGCACAGATATTTCTGATTTTTTAGAGACACAAGAATTTTTATTTTTCCCGGAGGTAATATTAAGCTATAAATTTAAACATCGATTTGATTCCCAAAAAGACACCCCGTTAAAAGCCATTCAAAATGGGAAGAACTATAAATCAGCCATTAATAGTGATTCTATTTCTGTTAAGATTTTCGAGGACAAAAAAGATTTCTCAGCCAAGCCTATCAAAGTTGTCAAATTGACTATAAACGACAATACGGTAAAACCATTTCATAGGATTGATGGAAATCACAGGCTTAATGCGGCTGAAATGTCCGAGAGTGAAAAAGTTGAAAGAATGGTTATCCCATTTTGCTTGCTATTAGGGACTGAATATTTTGAATCAAATGGGAAAATTGAGAGTGAGGAAACAAAAAGCTTTGATAAAGCGGTTAAAGTCTTTTTCTACAATATCAATACAAAGACAATTCCTCTAACTTCTGAGCAAAATTTGAAAGTACTTATTGATGATAATGAGAATTTTCCAGATGAAGAACTGGAAAATATTTTTGGAGGAAGGCAAGCTGTCTTGACCAGACAATTAATGAAAAAGATTGATCCTACAATCTTATTCTCTGGGTTTGACCATGTAATAAAAAATAATTATAGAACATATTTTAATGATATATTTACAAGACTTATAGATAATAAAATAAGCGAATCTGATGCTATTGAAAAAACCATAAACTCGTTACAGGCTGTAAATCAACTATACAATGATAATGCCGGCCTAAAAGCCAATGATAGTTTTGGACTACTGACATCTTTCCTTTGGTATCACATCCAAGGACTTGATAAATACAACGCTTTTAAGAATTGGATACTAAGCAACCATATATTCGAGATAAAGGAAGTAAAAGCAGGGAGCATCATTAAAATTTTTGACAAATTGATATCTCAGAAAATTGATGTATTTGTTGCAATGCCATATTTTGATAGCAACGCTGAAGTAATTGCGGAATACAATAAAATTTACGGTGATGTTATTAGAGAGATTGCATCAAAATTTGATATTCAAATCTCATTATTTCCGATAATGAGTAATAAAGGAGAAACAAGTGATCAGATTCAAGATATAATAAATAAGATAAAACAGGCAAAAATAGTTTTTGCAGACATAACAGACAACAACGCAAATGTATTATACGAAATGGGATGGGCTAGAGCACTTGATAAAAAAGTAGTAATTGTAAAACGAAAGAACTGTAGCCCTGTAAAGTCTGATATACAGAATGACACTTACCATGAATATGATGATACATGTAGGAGCATTTCGCTCAGTAAAATCATCAGAGAAAACATTATTGAGATTTTGAGAAATAACTATGGGCTTATAACAGAATAATCATGGCATACCAAACATCTGAAAATATAGATAAAGATAAAATCTTTATTGTTAATAAATCGGAAATAACAACAAGGATAGATCCATACTATAACAAACCGATGTTCTCAGCGATTTGGCATAAATTATCCTCGATCTCTATCCCAGTGACTTCTATTAAAGATAATAGCCAATATATATTTTCAGGAATAACCCCTAAAAGTAAGGGAGATGCGTATGTTCTTGAACAAGGAATACCCTTTGTTAGAAGTGGAGATTTTTCGGAGAACAATGAAATAGATTTTTCTTCTTTACTTCTATTACGAGAAGATATACATAATGGAATAATGCGAGGATCTCAATTGAAAAAAGGAGATTTATTGATTGCTATTGTGGGTGCCACTATTGGTAAAATAGGAGTTTATCAGTATGATGTAGAAGCCAATATCAATCAAGCAATTTGTGGTGTTCGTTTAAAAAACACACTTAACCCATATTATGTACAAGCATTTTATCAGACAAATATAGGGCAGAAAATAATAGATAGAATTAAGCGCCCTGTAGCAAGAGCGAACATTAATTTAGAGGAAGTTGGGAATTTACCAATTCCCTTTTTAGATTCCTATCATCAAAATGAAGTTGTGAAAGTCATGCAAGAAGCTCGACATCTTAAGCTTCAGAAAGAAGCCGAGGCTCAGCAACTTTTGGACTGTATCGATGATTATCTTTTAAATGAACTTGGTATTAAATCGCCTGACTTGGGGACAAATATAGAAAATCGAATTTTTTATATACACAAAAAAGATTGCACTACAAGATTTGATCCTAAATATAATAAACAGATAACTTTTATAAACTCTTTATCCTGTCATTATCAATGGGAAAAATTAAAGGATGTAGCTATTACTACAGGGCAATATGGAGCAAATGAATCTGCAATAGACTTTAAAGATGGAGATGTGCGCTATGTCAGAATTACAGATATTAATGAATTTGGGGATCTAAAAGAATATGATAAAAAAACTGCAAAATTCATAGATAAATCATATTTATTGCAAATTGGCGATATCCTTTTTGCCAGAAGTGGTTCTGTTGGAAGATGTTATATCCATAGAGAAGATAGAGAATCTGCTATCTTCGCAGGATATTTGATTCGTTATAAGTTGAATACAAAAAAAATAAATCCGTGGTATTTATTTTTTTATTGTAATAGCATAATTTACAAATACTGGATTAACACAATACAACGGCCTGCAGTTCAAGCAAATATCAATGCAGAAGAATATCGCACATTACCAATACCATTACCATCTCTAACAAAACAAAATGAGATTGTAAATCATATTGCTAATATCCGGAACAAAGCAAAAGCATTGCAACAAGAAGGCAAGACTATTTTAGAAAAAGCAAAGCAATCTGTCGAAAAAATGATAATCGGATAATTGAATCTGAATATTGATTTTCTGGAAAACGGAAAGCGTATTGCATTTCTTTTCTGAGAAAGCCTTTAACACCGCTAATCTACGAAGATGTTACAACATATGGAGGCCCCGTGTGTCTTATTAAAAACACACGGGGCAATCTATATTATCCGAACCTCCGATCAAGAACGCTCTTAATGCACTACTCAATAAAAAGGTACCACACTTTCTATTCTTCGGGCTTTTCTGCCGAACTTGCTCTAAATTCGAAAGCCAGCTCTGAATATGGAATATTGCACTCTGAAAACATTCCATGTATAACCCATATTTTTGAGGATGTACTGTTATCGGTCCAAACAAATAAGCCATCAGAAAATTCCATCCGGCCGGATTCCGGTGTACTTGAGAAACCACTTTTCTCATTTGCACAAAGCCATTCCAAAGTAGATCTTTTCTCTAGCAACACATGACCACACAACTGTATAAGCATCTCTTTCCATGTGGACACGTTGTATTTTACTCCACGATAAATATATGCCTGCAATTTTTTACCTGTAAACTCAAAATCGTCATCATCTAACGATGCCGATTCTGCCTCTGCATAAGTTGGAACAAAAGACGTTGTCGGCATAGGCCATAATTGCATAAAAACCTCTAGTAGTTCTGTCTGCCTCCGTTTCATTTCATCTTCAGTCCATTTTGCACAAGATTTTAGAAAGTTGTTCAAGCGGAAAGCACTATCATTGAACCCTTTCTTCATATCTCTTTTTTCAGAAAAAGTCAGATTACTATACTGCGAATTATAACCTGTCAACGTCAAATTGGCCATCGTGTGCAAATATTGCCGATGAATACGCTCCCAATCCTGTCCTAATGCCTGTTTCCATTTTTCCGACAAGGTTTGAGGCATTATATGCTCAATCGTAATCTTTTTCTCAGACAATAACATGACTACATCATGTCTTTCCTTACTATCCCTATTTTCCAAACGTTCTAGGATGAACATTCGGGCATTGACAGGCATTTTATATACTTGGCGTGTACAAAAATCCTCTTTAACTTCATCGTCGGATGGAAATACCGAAGACCGTCCCTTCTTCAACAGCTGATACGTCAAAACTTCAATGTATGAGGGCTTTGTTTCTCCCTGAACCTTTGTAATAATATTCAGCGTTTCTTTATGCAACGTAGAAAATACCTTGTTCAGGGCATTTGATGGCAAATTACATATTATTCGTCTTGCCCAGTAAGATTCTACTATATCAAGCACCTTAAGTTGTTCATCAACACCCATTCCCAAAGAATCAGCATAATCAAAGAATGCCATATAGAACGGATATGCTACTGTTGAATCCAGTGTGCGTACATGATTGATTTTTTGATTTATTCTGTCATTATCGAAGTCAGCCCTATCTATTTTTCTATATATTTGGGCATAATGATACATATCAAACAACAATGTTGTTCTGTCACATTGCAGAGACTCAGCATACTCCTTGAATATAAAGTATATTTTGTCGATTTTCCCGATTTTGCCTTGCTTCATGGTGAGATAATCCCTGACAAAAGAGGAGGGATCAGACTTAGTAGCCTCTTCAATCGGATTCCAATATTTTGTATATAGCGGTTCCTGTTCCATCGGAGACAATGACATCAACAAATAGTTGCGAATCTTATCAGCCTCGCTAAGGTCTAAACCGGTGGAATTTAAGCTTTCAAAGATCAACTGGGGATCATCATCTTCATCCAGACGAATATTTATTACTTCCAATTTCTTTATTGCATCAAAGAGCTCATCCACCATCAAGCCACACCCTATAACATTGTTATAAAGATATTGATAATTTCTTGTCACATTTGATTCCTTGATGTATTGATCCGCAGGTTTATACAACAATGCATCAAATGCCTGCATATCTTTCTTTATGGGTTTTAGCTTTACCTTACGTTCGTTTTCTTGATATTCATCAACCAAATAGCGTTTAAATATCTTCTCAACAAGTTTTTGGTCTTCAACAGCTATCTTCTCATCCTTATTTGCATTGACCATGGCTATCAAAAGTAGGGAAACCGTTGTAATACGCTGTTGGCCATCGATTATATATCTATCTTCAGTACCTCTTTGAATACTAGAAACAATACTCCCAAAGAAATGGCTTTTCCTATCACTATTATGAAGTTCTAGCAGATCATGGAAAAGCTGCTCGCAATTCTCTTCTTTCCAATCATAATTGCGCTGGTAGAGTGGAATGATGAATCGTTTGTCTGATCCATCAAAAAATTTTATCAGTGGTTGAGCATCTCCTTTCATATATTTTTCATTTAGCAATCACAAAGATAACGATAATCAAACACGTGGAATAAAAATGATGTAGAAAAATGGGAATAGATTATGTCGTTCCTAATAGAGTTAGGATGCAGCTATTCTCATAAAACAGTATATGCTTATTCATAAGTACACTCCCAATTATATAAAAATGTCGCCAAAAAGATATTTTGGGTGACAAATGAAATGCACGTCCCTATCCAAGAATATTAAATAATAGACAGACAACCTCCTATTTTTACTTCGCTTTCATGACTGAGGATTATACAATCCGAATTTCCGCTCAAAAGCGGCAGCGAAACGCTCCTGTTCACTTTTAGCAATGCCCAGCCAGGTGCCAAAGACCGCCATTCCTTGACTGCAGCAAGAACCTCGCTGATGATTTGTAGGGCGGTCTGCTTCTGGAGCATATATTCCTCACAGGAGTCCAGCAATTCTTTCAAATCCGATTTGTTTGCATAGGTGTTTGTCATTTGTAAAAATTATTCTTGTCTCGGCAACATGGACACCGGCTTTCCTTGCAAGTTGGAAGGAGAAATGTTCCCACGGGCCTGCGTCATAATCGTCTTTACGGGATGGAAACTTCGCTATATAAAGGACTCTGTTTTCATCGATAACACTTGCCTTTGGACGTGCACCTCCAAAATATGAACCAGACTGTACTAACTGTGCAATCCAATGCTTTTCCGGCAATTGGTCTTCTTCTTCGCTTTTTTCGATTTCAAAGCTAGCGGCAATCAGTTCACGGATATCGGCCAACGGCGGTATGTGCAGAGCTTCGCTCACATTGATATATTCTCCATTCAAGGACTCCTTAAAACGAAGGCGCCTCCCATACGGGAAAAGTCTTCGATCCCGGTAAGATAGTCAAATGATGAAAGTCGACGAACAGGACGTTTCTCTTTTTTTGCCCGGATCTGTTCCCTACGATTAAGTAGCGTTCGTCCCCATCTGTCGGGAAGAACATCAGAGAAACAGCCGAATATATCCTTACCGAGAGCCGTATATTGCTGACCCGTATAGTTGTTCAGGTCATCACAAAAGAACAGATTGCCATAACTTTTGAGCCAGTCATCGCTATAGCAGAATCCATAACTGTCCGAGCCACGAAGAGATTCGTAGCTCAACTCTCCAACCAACTGGGATCCCTTCAGCCAATCAAAATCGACAAACACATAGAGTCGTTTCATGGCTTATTCTTTTTTAGATGCTCTATCACGCTTTTTCAAGCTCAAATCCTGCATGGCCTTTCCCACCGCATCTTCCTTGGCAAGCAACATGATATCATCGTCCAGTTGAAGCACATAGAGCACTCTGAGATAAATACCTATTGCTACCATCGGTGTACCTTTTTCTATCCGGGCGATAGTAAGCGGCGAACAAGTCGCACGTTCTGCAACCTGAGCGATGCTGAGATTCCTGCGCAGACGAGCCAGCTTGATTTGCTCACCCACAATCTGCATCTTCTGCTCCAGCTTCCTTGGCAACTTGGTGCCCATCGTACTCTTTGTCATGGCTTAATATATCATATATTACACATATATAAGCATTTTACTTTATTTTATGATATGTTGCAAGTGTAATTTTTGAGTTCAGAAGAGATTCTTCAATTAACCAATCAGGTAGTTCATATACCTCTCAGGATCAAACAAGTCTATATACGTTCGAATTATCTAATTTTATTAGATGAGTAAAAAATCATATAATATTACGCAGTGGGGAGTGTATTTTTACACAATGCTGTCAGGGGCTCTCCAATCAGACAAAAGTAATACGAATCGCAAGCATTGATAATGCTGGCCAAAAGAAAAAGAGATGAGCGTTCTTGCTACCGATGTCCGCCATTTCGACGTTGTGGGGAAAGTTTAGTTTAGAACTTGAATAGATATACAACAAACCAGACTAAACTCCTATGATTGACCTTTTGCGCAGATTACATTTATTTTTCATATCTTTGGAAGACATAACCTCCAATATGGGGTAAAAGCGATTTTATATTTGCTCTTTTTTCTTTTGGCCAGCAAAATTCCGTCCCCAGTTCGTCCCTCAGCATATTTTTAACCACAACAACAAACTGAATATCAACAACATATCACAACATGGTATTTTCTGCATCGGCAAATAGTATAATATATTGATTGTCAGCGAGTTGCATGATGTAATCAAGTATAACTCTATCAGAAAACGAGTTACAGTATTTGCTTTTTCTTTCTTTTAGTTACTGTATTTTCTCATATTTGCTTATACTTACCCATATTTTGTCCCCCGTCTGTCCTCTAAAGGTCAGGCTGGGGACAGATCCTTGTCCCTCAATACAATTTGAGCAATCATTTCTGCAAAATCGGACGAAATCATAGGAAATAACATTTCACAAATGCAGATTCAATTTTACTGCATCGGAATATTTTTTTATGCTACAGCATTGATATATAACTATATACAAATATAACACATTATATCACAAATCACCACCAATGAGGTTTCATTAGGTATGACTTGAAAATTTTCATTGCTACTATAACATACATTTTTCGTTGTCCTCTCATTATCTTCAATGACAACGAAAAGTCTTGTTTTTACGTAAAAACAAGACAATAATTGAATCAATAACAAAATATCGGCACTAATCACCAAAAAGTGCCGAAGATTTGCTATCTTTGCAGATAGAGATAATAATATGAGCAACGAAATAATAACATCCATACTTAATTATGCTGAAAAACATCATAATTTCAGCATCGGAGATTTGTATGCTCATCTCCAAGAAAAGATTGATATAAACAGATCGTCCTTATCGTGGTATCTGTTCAAACTCGTTAATGAAAACGCACTTATCAGAACAGGACGAGGAGTATATGACAAAATAGAGAAACAAACCTTTACGCCCCAGCCAATTGAGAACGTTAGAGAAGTGTATGATTTGTTGCAGGCCAACTTTCCGTTTGCAAAATTTTGTATTTATCAAGGAGAAATTTATCGCACCTTTGCAGCATCACCTTTCATCCAATCGTGTTATCTATGTGGAAACGGATAGGGATTCGGCAGAAACCATTTTTAATTACCTGAAAGACGGAAGACACAACGTTTATCTGCGTCCTGATAAAGAAATGATATACAGATATATAGACATGGATAAGCGTGTCATTTTTGTAAAAAATCTGGTTTCAGAAGCCCCATTACAAAAGGTGTCAGGCGTGCCTATTCCCACTCTCGAAAAGCTACTGGTAGACATATTGAGGGACACGGATTTCTTCTATCTGCAGGGCAGTGAAAGCGAACATATCATCGAAAATGCCTTTAGCCTATACGTTGTAAATAGAAGCCGACTTTTTAGATATGCTGACAGGCGTAAAGCAAAAGAGAATTTATCATCAATAATAGCAAATTTGAATTCACAATGATAAGGAAAGAGTTAAAAAACAGTTCAGGTAAACATATTTGTGTATCAATAAGGCACTATATTTTTTGTAAACTTTGTCCTCAGTAATCGTAGCAATTTTTGTTGGTCTTGTTCTAAGTTCTAGCGTCTTGAAGCTACAACGAATTTTGCAAATTGCTAAATTTAAAAATAATTAAAACTCATTAATCTTATGCAAAAATAATAGCAGGATGTCACTAAAGATTCATTTTCCAAAGGTAGGAAATGGTGATTGTATAATCGCCATTCGAGAGACTGACGAGGGTGTAAAGCAATCACTGATGGTTGATTGCGGAATGTTCAATGACGAGGTCAGGCATCTCGTAGTTGACGAACTTGGGAAACATATTGACTGCCTTGTCGTGACACACTTTGACGATGACCATATATTAGGCATTACAAAAATGCTGTAAGAATTAACGGATTTGACAATAGAGAAAATTCTGTTTAACTGTAAGCCTATTATGGATGGTGTTGAGCATGAAATGCCAGAAGACGAAAGAGTGGTCAAGTTAAATGCAGTTCTCCAAAAGCTTGCTACTTATGAGCCTCATGATATTGAACAAGAGGTTTCTGCAGGTAAGGCAACGTCATTAGCCAGTCTCCTTTTTGGCAATTTTTCATGGTATGAAGCATGGAGACAGGCTGATGTAATACGTACAGAACACGACGAAGATGCTATATACTTAGGCGAGATGGGGAAACTTTATATCCTTTCTCCAACAATGACAGAGTTGCGCAGTCTTTCCGAAAAATATAAGTCAGATTATACAAGAGAGTTTTTCAAAAGGATAGAGAAAAGCAATGCCAGCCTATATGAGGTTATTCTTAGGTTAGACGATATTATAGGAAAAAGAAAATTGATAGTAGAACATGCAACCGCAGGTGAACTATGCAATGCGGGAATCATCCGTAAGCTTTCTACAACTGACGATGGGAGTGACAATTCAGAAAACAACGCTTCTTCTATAGCATTTGTTTGGGAAATTAATGGAAAGCGCATTCTTCTTACCGGTGATGCAACTGCAGAAGTACTGAAGGACGGACTTTCAAAGTATCGTGAAATAAAAGGATTAGAGCAGGATTCTACAATTTTGTTTGATTTGATTAAATTACCACACCATGGTAGCAAGTTTAACAGTTCAAGAACTCTCTTGAAATCTATAGACAGCAAGGAATTTGTCACATGTGGACAATTTAAAGATACCACTCCAGATTTGTCAACTTATGCCAGAATAATTTGCAGACCTTTGGCGGATGGAATAGAAGAACGTGATTTGATTTTCAATCTGGAAAATTACAGGAATAAAAGCATTGCTGAATTTATAAGCAATCATATTGACGCAGACGAGACAATCAGACCTTATACCGTAACAAAAGGGAATGTCGTAACGCTATAATCAGATGCGCGAGTTTAAAAACATACATTTGGCTACTGTAAGAGTAGAATGCGGTTCCTATGTGGGTACAGCATTCTTCGTGGCAAAGAATATGCTTCTTACGGCATTCCATGTCGTTTCGGATTCATTGAACGGTTCTGCTACAACAATTTTCTATAATGGCAATTCATATAAGTGTAGTTCTGTTACTAGCATAAATGGATTGAAGGATGCTGGCCTGTTGATTCTTGATCAAGAATTGGATGTTACACCAGTGAAATTGCTTGCAATGGGGAAGATTGAAAACCAACTATTGGCGATGTTTGGCTATCCAATCTCAAGAATAGGTGCAGAAGTTGGTTTGGACTACAGACTTCGCACCAGTAGCAGATATAAGGGTCTGAGCTACGACAAATACGATTCTTATGCAGAAAGAGATGACCATAAAACTGTTTCAATATTTGATGGATTTAGTGGTTCACCGATTTTTATGGATGATGAATCTGTAATCGGCATTGTGTCTGAAGAGTTAGATGGTCATATAGGTTATCTGTCTATTGAAGGCATTTCGCAAGAACTCTCCACTCAGGGCTTGCTCGTCAGCAAAGATGCGGATGCTCATGACGACTCTCCTTATGGTGGCAAACGATGCAGAGAGTTTTCTGAACGTACCATCACCCGACTTGGTAGTAGGTACAAGGGGAATGTGCACCAATCGGATTATAGATTGGAAAATATTCTCTCAAAATTAAAGACTCGATCAGAAATAGGAAAAATACGAAGTAGGATTGAGAACACATGGCAACAAATATATAAAGATGCTGGTAACTACGGCTTCCCTTTAACAATTCAGAACGGTACGGTATATAGGGAGTTAGAACAATTAATTAATGAGTGGGATGCAAAATGCCAGTCAGACAAAAAACTGAAAGGGTTAATATATAATTCGCTAAATAAGCTTAGTAGAGATTTTCGGGAATATTTTAGTTATCCGCCAAACGTTCTGGTTGTTATGGGTAATGCTGGTGTAGGAAAAACACAGCAAATGTGCCATCTGGCAAGAACTTGTAATCATGATAATTCCGCTCATGTTTACCTTCTTGCAGGTACTGACTTCAACACCAGCTCTTCTACTACAATAGAAGAACAAATCGCGATGATTTGTAAATTCGAAGATGCGGACTACTTGGATAAACTCAACGATAAAGCAAAGGATCAAGGAAAAACATGTTTCTTTGTAATAGATGCATTGAACGAAGGTTTGAATGATAAGTATTGGGAAGATTACTTGTCTAATTTTGCCCTTAAGATTAGCACATTCTCAAACTTGGCACTCATCGTGACAATGCGTTCGCCTTATGACTTGCTCTACAAACTTCGTGATAAAGACGACCTTAGAGGTCTTGTCTATTTCTATAGTATAATAGGATTTGCAGACCCTTCTCAAGCTGTACATGATTATTTTACAGAGTATGGCATAGACGACGAAGTAGCTCCGGAACATTTTCTAAAAGATGGCTTGTTGCTGACTCTGTTTTGCCGGCTTTATCATAGCATACCATATAACGAAAAAGACAAACTTAGGTCAAGATTATTCCTGTTTAAGCGGCATGTTGCAGATAGAAATAATCACATCTCAAAGAATTATATAGACGAAGATCCATTACGGAATGTTACAGACAAATATCTGGAACAACTCGCTAAAGCGTCATTGTCGGACCCTTCTTTTGTGATAAGAAGAGATAAGGCGAGGTGCATAGGAAACAAGATGTTGTATCCGACGCGCACTTGGTCACATTCTCTGCTTTATGCCTGCATACAAGAGAATCTTTTGCTGGCGGGACAAGACGAAACCTCAATGGA
Organism: Bacteroidota bacterium; assembly: GCA_023391625.1. Lineage (GTDB taxonomy): Bacteria > Bacteroidota > Bacteroidia > Bacteroidales > Paludibacteraceae > QVMH01. The sequence continues at coordinate 782,576 of JAEWAN010000034.1, forward strand.
TAAAGTTGAGACTGTCGGATTTGAATACGAACAGATGGAGGACATATATCGCTCAATCGTTTTTCTTAACCAAAAGAACAAAAGCAAAGAAAAACTTTTGAACGAACTTGCAGAATTGAGCAAGAAGGAAATAAAGCGTATTGACAACTTCATTTCAATGGTGACAGCACTTTGGCCAGAATTTTTTAATGGAGAAGAAATTTCTGATGTTGAAGGATTCAATGCAAAACTGTTGCTGCAACAGTGGAAGAATGGACTAAAGTATCGTAAAGAAACGCCACCAGTGCATTTGCAGATTGATGTTGCGTTGAAAGATGATAAACTCATTGCCTATAGGATGCTGATAGCCAGTTATTCAGATATAGATGAGCAACAGCTTTATCGTTATCTAAAGGATGTTGCCAGCATGAATCTCCATGAACGTGATTTGTGTTGGACTGAAGCCTTAAACGAGTCTTACGATGACGGTGACCTGCAATATATTCTTCTGCCACATTATTTTCAAGAAATATGTGAAAGGATAAATACTGAAGAATGGTTGCTACACAATGCTATCTTCCTGAGTCTTGTATGCGCATCGTCCTATCCTATGGTGCGATGTATGGCTACAAGACGGTTGACTGAACTCTTATTTAAATATCCGCAGCTATGTGTTGAGTTAATCAACCTGCTGAAAGGCGTTGATGATCCATATATACTGGAAGGTATGTATGCTGCGGTATATGGTGTAATGCTTGTTACTACAGACAATAAACTTATCAGCGAGATTGCTAAGCGGGTATATGAATTGAATTTTGCAGAGAAGAAACCAATGCCAGACTTGTATGTTCGCGAATGGATACTGAGGATTCTGGATAAAGACCGAGCCGTAAACAATACAGTTCTTTTCACTAAAGCTCAACCACCGTACATCAGCGAAAAGCCCGATTTGTCTTTAGAGATTGAATATGACACACAAGATACTTACTTTGGTGAAGAATATGGTTCAAAGAAACTAGCATTGTCTTTATTCTCTGGACGAAGCCTTGACAGCGATTTCAATCGGTACATATTAGGCTCTAATTCATCTGGTACTCATTCTACTATTACGGTAAATCCTATTGATGAACCAGTACGTGATGCTGTAATGTTTGGAATAAGAACAGAAGAGTGTTTGATAGCAGACCAAATCAAGAAGTTCGGATGGGGTGATGATTTAGGTGTATTGGATAATAATCGCACTACTCCATATCGTTCGGAGAATGAAATTGAGCGTATTGGCAAGAAGTATCAGTGGTTGGGATTACGCAATGTAGAGGCAAGGATGCTTGACCATTTCAAGACTGTTGTGGAGTACAGCCATTGGAATGACCATAATCAGCAATATTACAATATTAATTATCCTTGGTGTTCATCAAGACATTCATATTTTGACCCGACATTGACAATAGTCGGTTCAAAAGCAAAAGGTTTTGTGTTCCCAGTTGTGAATTTTCACGAAGAAATTGAGGATAAAGATTGGCTGGAGATTCACCCAAGGAAAGAAGATGTCGAACAAATCTTTATATATGAATGCAATGAAGAGAAGTGGGTATTAGTCCAATCATGGCATGTTCTTCGGGCTAATGAAGAAAACCAGAAGGATTGTTTCATCTTCAATAATTCATTGTTGGTGAACAATGCAGATGCAGTAAAGTATGAAACGTGGCTGGCAAAGCAGAATTTTTTAGGCAGATGGATGCCTGAAGCAGGTGATGTATACACGCATCTTTTGATGGAATATCCGTGGTCAACACTTAAGGATTTCAGCGATAATGAAAAGGTAGATTACTCTGCGGTAGAATTGCCATGTGAGGTATTCTTTAATTCATATAGCCATTTGCAAGAACATAGAATGGGAGCTCCTGAAATGTATGGTACAACAGAGTCGCCCAACATCGGCTTTATGAAGATGTATGATTTGCGGATAGCTCGTACCGACAAGATTGATATTATTCATTTTCTTGATAAGGACGGCAAGGTTGCAGCATGGAATAAAACCAGTGGTGACAACTATGGATTGTATGTTCGTAAAGATTTGCTTGATCAATATCTGGAGAAAAATAAACTGTCGATGTTCTACCACACAATATCTGAACGCTACCTTTTACATAGAACTCGTGAAAAGAGGGATGGTGATTGTGCGGCAGCAAAATATGCAGATGGTAAATTTAGCTGGATTATGAATTTGGGACTATCCCCAATTTTGTGTAAATTCAAAACTACAGGAACCGAATCCGGGTTTAAACCCGGATTCGGTTTTCAAATATAGTCAAAAACTGATTAAAAATCAGTCCCCAATTCCATATGGGTTGATACCATTTTTTCTCAATCTCGCTAATAGCCAGATAAACAGACTTTTTAAGAGCTTCATCATTAGGGAATGAAAGCTTGTTTTTAGTGTATTTGCGGATCTTCCCGTTCAGATTCTCTATAAGATTAGTCGTATAGATGATTTTTCTTATTTCAATGGGGAAATCAAAGAAAGAGGTCAACTCATCCCAATTAGCCCGCCAAGAACGGATAGCGTATGGATATTTTGCTCCCCATTTTTGCTCAAACATATCCAGTTCCAGTAAAGCAGCTTCTTTGGTGGGAGCATTATAAATATTCTTTAAATCAGCGGTAAACTCTTTTTTCTCCTTCCAGGCAACGTATTTACACGAGTTACGGATCTGATGCACAACACAGATTTGAGTGGTTGAATCCGGGAAAACACTTTTGATCGTTCCCGTGAAACCATTCAGATTGTCAGTGACAGTTATTAATATATCCTCTACTCCACGAGCTTTTAAATCAGTGAGAACACCCATCGGGGAAAGAGGCACTTTCGGTTTTACCTACCCACATACCCAATACCTCTTTTATACCTTCCTTGTTAAGACCGACACACAGGTAAACGGTCTTGTTAACCACTTTGCCATTCTCCCGAACCTTAAAGACTATACCGTCCATCCACACGATCAAATAAAGACTCTCCAATGGCCGATTCTGCCATTCTACAGCGGCTTGGGTGACTTTGCCCGTTATGATGGATATAGCCGATGTAGACAGGGTTATTCCATAGATTTCTTTCATTTCCTCTTCTATATCTGAAACACTCATACCTTTGGCATACAGCGATATGACCAGCTTCTCTATTGAAAGACCACGAGACTGATGTTTGGGTACTATCACCGGTTCAAACTCTCCCTGACGGTCACGAGATATTTCTATATAAGATTCACCATACTCGGTTTGAATCTTTTTAGGGTATTTGCCGTTGCGAGAGTTGCCGGTATTTATACCTGAAGCTGAATGTTTTTCATATCCTAAATGAGCGTCCATCTCACCTTCAAGCATTTGTTCAAGGACTCGACTGTGAAGAGTCGTTAGAAACTTACTTACGTCTTCTTCGCTTTTAAATTGACTTAAGAACTCCTTGCTCAATAATTCTTTGGGAATCTCCATAAAATTTACATTTTTCAAATTTAATAAATAAAAAAACTACAAGTAACAATACCTGTAGTTTTTCATTTACACAATTTTATGGACAGTGTCTGGAATTTACAGCTAAGAGTTTATAAGAGAACTTATAACTGAATCCCGTTTCCATTTACACAAAATTATGGACACTGCCGAAAAAACGTTCCTGTATCCCATAGTCATCGGATAGATTACCGAGTAACATCTGCCAACGGTTGAAGCAATCATCAATAGTCAGATTGTTACTCTCTGCCCGTGCCATAATAAGATTCTTCATCAGATCGATCGCAGTCAATGGTGTTCCTCGGTTGTTCAGAGATTCGAACAAAACGTAAGCGTCAGAATGAGTAGAAACCTCTATCTTAACCAGCATGGCCTGCTTCACTTTATTATATTTGCCCAACAAGAAATTTACTGCACCATCACCATCCATACCCTCTATCTCTTTATCGAGACGCTTTAAGAAATAGGTGTAGCAACGAGCAATTTTTCTCATGGAGTAATAAGCATGCTTTGGTGCAGTAGCTTTTCGCAAGCCCACCTCGTTCAACAGGTAATCATAGTCATCCTTATTGAAATTTTGTACCTGTGGCACCAGCTTCATTTCGTTCGGAGAGTTTTTGCTTTTCAGCGACTTCCTTAATGACGGCAGCACGTCACCGTCATCCTCGCTCAAATAGTCTGCATGTTCCTTCAAGCGAGTGTAGATGGCAGTTAGAAATAGGCTTACGGTAGTCAGTCGCTGCTGACCATCTATCACCTCCAAATAAGGATTAATGGCATCTCCCAAAGGAATGCATATGATAGACCCTATGAAATACTCATCGTTGTTTTCACTGATGTCATCGTAAAGAGCTTCCCATTCACGATAACTCCATGTATATTCACGTTGATACTTTGGGATGGTATAGTAGAAATTACCATCAGATGAAAAAATCTCGTAGATATGATATTTATTAACGCTTTGTATCATGATGTTATACTTTATATTGTTTCAATTGCGATTGTATATCTTGAAAAATTCTCATTCATGTCTATTTTTCCCAATTACTCATTCGTCTTCCTCAAATCCTTCCGAGGCATTTTCCACTAACGCTTTTCCTATCTCCAATTGCAAGAATTTAGGCAATTGAAGCAGTTTTGTCATAAGTTGGCTATAAGTGAACTCTACTTTGGTATCAAGTATGGGTTCTTCTTTAATGCTCGTATCAATTTTCTCAACGGTTTCAGAATCTTCTATAAAATCGGAAAAGTCCGGCTTCTCGATCCAATTTTCTATCATACCGTCATGCTTGATTCTTAGACGGATATAATCCCCACAATCAGCTGCCTCCGGAATTAAACCATTGGGTACATAATCTGCAATTTTACATATCACCTTTTTGTCTTTGTCAAGCAAGATATAGGTTCCGCTATCACATACCTTGGCTTGAAAATATAAATCTCCATATTCCGGCTTCCAATCAAGAAGTTTATGAGTTTTCAAATCAATTTATGCCTGACCACATCCCTTTAGAAACCAATGGATACTTGTTTTCATATAGTTCACCAAGCCAATCATTGGCATAGCTACACATCTCCTCATTGTATGGGAAGTATATCATAAGGTAGTGAGCCACCTCATTCAAACTCTGTTTTTTGATTCCAACTAATATCTGTTTTGCCATAATCTATAAAATTAAATAGTAGTCAATAGACTCACATCAACATCAGGAATGATAACGTCCGCAAGTTTGTCTTCAACAAGGAATCCCATGTACAACGGAATGGTCAATATATCCCCCTCACGTCCTACATTGTATTGGCCGAGCTTGATTGCGTTGTTGACATGATATACATCCTTGTTCTTAAGAACCGTAGTCATGCTTTTTGCCTTACCGGTCTTTGCCTTTACTTCAAGTATAACGCATTCACCCTTGAATCTTACCAAGAAGTCCAACTCAAGGCCGCTATCCTTATGAAAATAGTATAACTTTTGCCCGGACTTACATAAAAAATCAGCCATGAGATTCTCGAAGATTGCTCCCTTGTATCCCAGAAGATTACCCTTTAAGATATCTGCCTGAGTACCATAATCCAACATTGCCATAAGGATACCTATATCTGTGGCGTACACCTTGAAACTGTCTTTGATGGAATTACCCTCTAATGGCAGTTCCGTAATCTGCGTGTTATAGCATCTACGTACTATTCCTGCATCCTCCAACCATTGAATGCTACCTATATATTGTGAGGCCCGTCCACCTTTCTTGACTACAGAATACTGGAATTTCTTGTTCTCTTTAGCTAATTGTTTTGGGATAGACTCAAAACATTCACGGATACGAGGTTTGTCTGGATCATCCGCATATTTAACCATATCCTCTTCGTATTCAGCTATAAGGTTGCGCTGCACCTTATATATAAGCTCAATATTCTTAGTTTCAAGGAAACAGTTCACTACTTCCGGGAGACCGCCGACAATGACATATCTGTACAACAGTTCCATCATTGCCTTATGAATCCCATCAGGAACAGTACTTTCGTTCTCAAAACAGGATTTGACGGAATCAATAACCATATCGCTAATTCCGTTTGCCCATAAAAATTCCTCAAAGTCCAATGGATACATATCAATCACGGTCTCATATCCTACGGGAACAGAATCTTGCCCTTCCTCCTCTTCCTTTTTCTTCTTACTCTTACCGTATCCTTTCACGCCTAAAAGAGAGCCTGTGGCAATGACATCGAAGCGACCGTCTATATGAAATGACTTCAAGGCTGTCCTTGCCTCCTTGCATTCTTGAATCTCATCAAGGATAATACACGTTTTCCCATTGATGAAACGACTGCCTTGAATCAAAGCAGAAAGATTGAGAATGATAGTATCAACATCTATATTGCCAGTAAAAGCAGACTTCTTGTCGGGTTCGAGAATGAAGTTCATATAAACCACACTCTCGTAGTTCTCCTTTGCGAATTTTTGGACAATATATGTCTTCCCACATTGGCGGATGCCTTTTATTACAAGTGGCTTTCTGTCTTCAGACTTCTTCCACTTGGCTAAAAATGTTTCTATTTTTCTTTTAAGCATAATTAAATCTTATTCTTTCGGTTGTAAAGTTACATTTTTTTCAGCGAATATGCCATAGAACACACATTTTTTCCAACGAATATCACCTTTAACAGCACACTTTTTCCAATGAATCATATCTTTTCACACAAAAAACATAATGATACCAAAGAAATTCCAAGAAAGCCACAATCTTTAGATTCAACAAACATTCTGTAACATCCATGCGAAAACGCCCTATCACTCAGTGCGTTGTATCTGATAGCGGATATTTTGCAAAAAGGCTGGAAAGAGGCCGTACAACACGTATATGCAAAACAATGAGACACAACAACTTGCATTTATCCCTACATTCTGTGTACTTGTAAAAACAGAGGTTGTACATAAGCATCTACGCGATTCTATATTGCTAGCCGTTTTTAGTCTGCATATCTTTGCATAGTAGAAGGTGAAGATTTGGTTGTGAACTCAAAGGCTATGACCTTGCAGACAAGAAAGGCGTGACAAATACCTTTGCCACACAATTCACATCAGATAGCCCGAAAGGGATATGCGGAATAATGGAGGAAGTAAGAAAAAGTCTAAAACAGAGAAAGGTAAAACCAAGGATATGCCGCCAAAGCACATAGCCCAAACAACGACTAGCAAAAAGAAATAGAGCTGGAAAGACAAAGTGATGTCCCCCTTTAACAATTTTGCTGGCCAAAAGAAAAACAGGTATGACTTTGGGAGCTTATAAAAGCCGTTTAGTTTAGAACTTGAAGAGATATACAAAAAACAGACTAAACTTTTTTATATTTACAATGTCTTCGAATATCACCACATGATGAGAATTCTTTCCGAGGGGCAAAAAAATTGGTCTAAAAAACATCAAGGGATAGACCTTATATTTGCTCTTTTTATCTTTTGGACAGCAAATCTTTGTCCCCAGTTTGTCCCCCGAAGCATTTCATAAAAACATAATATATTAAATATCAATTTATTACAAGTCGAAAATGATACAAAACATTTTCTGCATCGGCAAGTAAATGGTGATTACCAAGGATTAGCATATATCATCAACAACTATTAAGATGTTCATTTTGAGTGCCTTTCTTTTTAGCCCTATAAATGATAGTTATCGTTTATAGGGCTTTTTCAACTCACTTTTGTACCTCATTTGTTACTCTCTTGTTACTAACCGAAAATCGTTGGAAAGACACATACCACACTATTATTACAAAATCCTTGTAACCGAATATAACAATTACAAAAATTATCAAACACTCCGTTTGAAGTGCATAAAAGACAATTCCTATCCCAATTATACACTAATACTGAAAAATTTGGATATATAATGCGCTTTTTTTGACCAAGGTGGAGATTTTCCTCTCCTTTTCTCTTGAGGCTGATAAATCAGAATTTAGAGGCGATGGCGAAGCAACTCTATGACTATTGGTTTGTACAGTTTGATTTTCCAAATGAAGAGGGCAAACCGTACAAGTCAAGCGGTGGGGAAATGGTATGGGATGAGAAGTTGAGAAAAGATATACCAAAGTCTTGGGAAGTAAAATCTCTCAATAGTTGGCTTGAAATCAAGTCGGGGTTTCCTTTCAAATCTGAAACATACAAACCATTAGGACGCTACAAGATTATCACCATTAAGAATGTTCAAAATGGTGAGCTCATAACATCTGGTTGCGATTATGTTGACGAGATTCCGAGTCGTGCAAAAAATTATATATCTCTCCAAATTGGAGACAGATTGATTTCGTTAACTGGAAATTGTGGAAGGTTGTGTATTGTATGTGAAGAAAATCTATTATTAAATCAGCGTGTAGGGATGTTGTATTGTGACACAATGTATTTGGAATATTTTTACAATTTCCTTAATAGTAGTGCGATGCGAACAGTGGTTGATAATCTGGCAAATGGTGCAGCACAAGCAAATCTAAGTCCTGTCGAACTATGTAAAACAAACTGTTTTATTCCGCCCATAGATATACTATTGTCGTATAATGGAAAAGCGAATGTTATTCGTAAGGCTATTGTACAAAATAATCAAGAAATATCTCAGTTAACTAAACAGCGTGACGAACTTTTACCACTCCTGATAAATGGTCAAGTGTCAGTAAATTCCGACTGACGTCGGCATTTACGGCTACGCCTCGGCAAAACTCAAACTTCGTTTGGCTTTGCACTCGGCTTGCACGTAAATTCTGATTTAGCAGTCCCTTATATTGTGTATATTATGGACAAAAATATCAGAATTATGAAAGAAAACATCATTCAGGCAATAGTTGCGGAGATGCAGCGTGACTTGGATTGCCGACAAATGGCACGGCTTAAAGCAGTGCTTACATCAGAGCTGCATAACGTTGATATTATCGAGAAAGAAGATTGTGTCAACCAACAGATACAAGAAAATGAGCATCTTCTAAACTCTTTTATATCAGCAAAGAAAATAGAAGGGTGTTCAGATAAGACATTAGCATACTACCGTAATACCATTGAACGATTGTTGGTTATGCTTTCTGTGGCTATATGTCATATTACCACATCAGATATTCGCACCTATCTATCCGATTATCAAGAAGAACATCAGTCCAGCAAAGTGACCATTGATAATATGAGGCGCATCTTTTCCAGCTTCTTTGCATGGCTGGAAGACGAAGATTATATCGCCAAAAGCCCTGTTAGACGCATCCACAAGGTAAAGACTGATTCACTTGTAAAAGAGGTACTTTCTGACGAACAATTAGAGCAACTCCGGGACAGTTGCACAAATAAACGAGACCTTGCCATTATAGATTTTCTTTCATCCACAGGCATCCGTGTGGGTGAATTGGTAAAACTAAACCGTGAAGACATAGACTTCCATGAACGGCAGTGTGTGGTATTCGGAAAAGGCAACAAGGAACGTATTGTTTACTTCAATGCCCGAACAAAATTGCACCTGCAACAATACCTTAATAAACGTACAGATGAAAATCCGGCTTTATTCGTTTCCCTCCATTCGCCTCACACACGCCTTACGATTAGTGGTGTGGAAGTTAGAATCAGAAAGTTAGGACAAGCTCTTTCTATGCCCAAAGTTCATCCTCACAAGTTCCGTCGCACCCTTGCAACAATGGCTATTGACAAAGGTATGCCCATCGAACAGGTACAGCGATTGCTTGGTCATGTACGCATAGACACTACGCTACATTATGCCATTGTAAACCAAAACAATGTAAAGTTGGCACATAAGAAGTACTTGGGGTAAACAATCGTGCTGGATTCTGCCTAAAAACGCGTAACTTTGCATCTAAAATAGATGCAAATGGAAAAATTTAATTTGGGAGACATTGCCACTGTTGAAATCAGTGGAGTTGATAAGAAAATGACAGACGGAGAAAAAGAAATCCGCCTCTGTAACTTCGTTGATGTTTATTACAACTGGGCTATCACCACAACTCAGTATAACAGTTTTATGCTTGCTACTGCTCGTCCCAATGAGATTTCTAAGTTCCAACTGAAAAAGGGGCAAGTTGCATTAACAAAGGACAGTGAAACTCGTAATGATATTGGTATTTCCACTTATATTGCAGATGATTTTGAGGATGTTATATTGGGCTATCACTGCGCTCTAATTTCTCCAAACAAAGATGTTTTAGATGGACGCTATCTTAACGCACTTCTACATACTGACTACGCAAAAAAATATTTCGCTTGCAATGCCTCAGGAAGCGGGCAACGCTATGCGTTATCCGTAGAAGCACTCAATTCCTTTCCTGTCCCAGTAATTCCATTGCATGAACAGAAACAAATCGGTGAAATATTTTCTGCATTAGACAAAAAGATTGAACTCAATCGTCAGATAAATCAGAATTTACCGACACTTGACCGTTCATTAGAAGCGGTAAGAGTTCATCACGCAGCCTAGTCAACTCTTCTATTTGAGTCTTATTCTGCTTTATCTTCTCAATAAGCGGATAAGTTATATTTGCAAAAGCTTTAAGTGTAGAAGCGTTTGGATATGGTATTTCTATTGAGGCAAGACTTGGCAATGTCAATTGCTGTTGTATAGAACCGTCATTTCTAAATTTTATTCTATTAAAAATCTGATGTAAATACACATCGCCTCCAATATCATTCGGTGTTACTGCAAGTAATCTGATTATTGGAACATAGCCACCGTTTCGCATTGTGCAATATCCGATAGTCCCTCTTGCAGCAACAGTAATTCCACGTTTAAGAATTGTAGGTTCTTTTGTATAACCATATAAGCCTTCATTGTCGGTGCCATTTGAATATATTGGTATTTGGCAATCTTTTGTTTTATACTTAGACCATTCTTGAGGACAGTCACCACCGGCTTTTATTGAGGCAATATCGCCAATAAACCTTTTGGGTAGCGTTTCTGTATTTGATAAGAATTTGTAGTCCATTACATCTGCTATTATCGCCTCTAAATTCTGATTTATCGCTCGGTTAAACTCAATTTTGCGATCAAAACAACGAAGCAATTTGCCAATACGTTTCTGCTCAGTTAATTCAGGAATCCATACAATGCAATCCTTGATTTTATCTGGTGAAGTATGGCGAATTTTCGTTTGTTGAGCAGCAGCACTTAATTGTTGCTTCACAAGATTAGAGGATATAAGATAGTAAGCAAAATTCTTGTCTAACAAATTCTCTTTGCAAACAATCTTTGCTACATCCTGGCTTTGAATATATTTACCGCTTTCGGGAATAATAGCGGTAGAGCCAAGCAAACCAATAGCTTGTTCTGTTAAAGGGGTGATAATATCCCCTTCCTCCATTAAAAACTCAGATTTGAAGTCACCGATATAATAAAGATTGTCTTTTGATTTATTCTCCTTAAAACAATTATTCTGATAGTCAAAGTTTCCACAAGTCAGACGAACGTATTCACCCTCAGTGGAAAAAAACTCACCACTGAGACTTGCACCTCTTGTAACATCAAGAATTTCTCCCAATTTATATCTCGTCAATTTCATAATAATCTATTTGCTTTCTAAGATATACTTCAATTTGATCTTCTAGAAATTTTAAAATAAATTCTCGACTATTCTTTTCCATTTCTTTCTGTTCAATGGTAGATAACGTTTTTTTCACTCCTTTTTTATGGAGAGTGATTATGCAAGCCTCTCATGCAAATCCTTTTCTGATATAACCTGATTTTTTGCTCCAAATAAATCATCAAGAGCAATACTTGCCAAATATATGCAACTATTAGATTTTAAAATCATAGTAATTACATATTTATTTTATCGCAATCAATCATTTAAATCAATATTACTTTCGTCCGCAATAATTACTCATTCAACATTCCTCTAACCTGTTTATCGAAGTATGAATCTATCCTTTATGCACTTTATTGAAAATATCGTATTCGCTTTCAGCCTTTGACTTGACTTGTGATGCAGATATACACTCTTTGTCGGGAAGAGTTCTATAATCATTAAATATGAAGAACTTATTTACGCTAGCGACAAACTACTCCATTGTGAAAGCGTTTTAACGCTCTATTTGGATTTCGATATAGTCGAAATAAAAAGTGACCGCATGCTCCAATTGATGGATTTTCCTTTCCAGCAAATAGTTCCTAACTCTGAAACATCTGATTTCAATATACGCCCATCAGACGCATCCTTCCATGTGATTAAACCATGTGTTCTTTAGTATGATCTACCTTTGCAAAGATAATTTTAACAGCCGTTTATTCTGTAAGGACATAATGGAAACAGTTCTGTATCATACCCTCCTCTTCATCGGGAAGACTATATAGTAAAGACTGTATTTCATTACTCATTATTTCCTACATTTACGTTGAACTGTAAAGCATCTAACTGTTTCATAATTTCCGCTTCCAATCGATGGCTCTCTGCAAATTGTTGTGCCAATGCCTGCTTGTACTCTGTCATGCGCTTATTAAACTCTTCTTCGGTAATATCCACATAATCAATTTTGATGTCGAAATATTGTCCAGCAGAGAGAGAATATCCCTTTTCCTTTATTTCATCGTATGAAACAGCTACTGAAAAATCGTCTACAGCTTCTTTACGTTGGAATGTACCGACAATCTTTTCTATCTCATCATCATTCAGACGGACCTTTTTCAGTCCATTTGCATCCTTGTATTCTTCACCCAATTTGCTGGCATCAATCAAGATTACCTTGTCGGCTGTAGCGGATTTATCAAAGAACAACACGCTGACATTCGTACCAGTATTGGCAAACACATTGCTTGGCATGGAGACACAACCATACACGATTTTGTCATCTACAATTTTATGAAGAATTTTATTTTCAATGCCACTTTTAGCCGTTATAAAGCCTGTCGGAATAACAATAGCTCCCTTTCCCGTCTTTTTTAACGAATTGATAACATGCTGGATAAAGCAAGTATATATTGCCATTGATTCCTTCTTTTTGGCTGGCACATTTGGTACTCCAGCCCAAAAACGAGCAGGCATAGCTGCAATCTTCTCTCTAGTATCAGAGAAGTCCATCTTGAAAGGCGGATTGCTTACTACAAAATCAAATTGACGCAATTGTTGTCCGTCATCACTCTTATGATATGGGCTTACAAGGGTATCTCCTTGAATAGCATTGTCGAGCGAAGACACAAGACCGTTAAGCAACAGATTTAACTTCAACATTTTATTGCTTCGCTGGGATATATCCTGCGAAAAGATAGTACAACGGTCTTCACCTATTTGGTGACTGAGTGCCATTAAAAGCGTACCTGTTCCTGCCGAGGGGTCGTAACACTCCATACTATGCAAGTCGGCATGGTCGCCGACAAGTAAACGTGCCATAATGGTGGCTATGGCATGAGGGGTATAATATTCCGCATACTTGCCTCCTCCGGCCGTGTTGTAGTCCTTAATCAAGTATTCAAAGATACTAGAGAAGAAATCGTAGTTTTGTGCAAACGCCTCTTCAAAAGAGAAGTTCACGAGTTTATCTACCAAAGCACGGGCGAATGGCGCACGTTGCGCCGTATCAGTCACAAATGGAGTTAACGCCTCAAACAAAGGAATCTTTGTATTAGCTGTAGTCTGCGTGGAAAATATATCCGCATTTTGCTCTGCTATATCTGTCATGGTAGAATCAAAGATGGTATCAAAATCACCTTTTCCCTGTTGATTCCAAAGATTGGCTATCAAATGATAAGGTTCAAGCATCGGAACATCCGGCGAAATGGCACTCTGAATAAGCATACGTTCATCATCAGAAAGATTCTCGTATTCCGTTTCCCATTTTACATTCCCTGTCAGTTTCTTGGCAATATCGCTTTTCGCATTCTTCAGTTCATAACCAAACTTATCATTCAAGAATTTATAGAGAAATACCTGAGTAATAATTTTATATTCGTTTCCATCGTTACCCATGCCGTATGACTGGCAGGTGGCTTTTAGACCATCGATGAGCTTTAATGTTTTTTCTTTAATGTCAGACATAATCTTTATGCAATGCCATAAGAGGCGTTATATTGGTTAATATATTGTTGTGAGATACGTGTTTGAATAAATTTATAATCATCCATTTCCGGTTTAATCTGAGGAAAATGATACAAACAACCATTGATGAGTGACATAACCGTGCGACCAAAATAGGCATCCTTTTTCAGAATATCATTACGGTCATACACTTTGGCATCTACGTCCTCTTTTATTATATTGAGTATAGCTGCTATCTCTTCATCAAGGAAAGAGAACATCGGTTTCTGCCCTTTCTCCTTCCTCTGTTTGTTCATCTCACGTATGCGCTTGTGTACCCGGGCATATTTTTCGTCACCTTTGTACTTCTTCAGCAAAACATTGTTTCGTTTTTGTAAGTCTTGCAGACGACTGATGATTTCATCCAATGCTTGAGTTTCTTCATTGAACTTGGCTATCGTGTCAATCACAAAACCATGTTCCTTAAACCGTTCCATAAAGGCTTCACGCAACGAGATAAACTCCGGATCATCTTGATCAAAATTTTGCGTAAATGAAGTAATGGTACGCTGCCATTTTTCTTTTAGTTCTATTCCTCCTGATATTAAGTGCATTTCTTCCTGCCCAATTTTAGAGAAAGTAAACTCAATATCCATCATCGCTTCATTAATAAGTGTTTTTGTTTCATCACCTACACTAAAAGCTTCTTTTTGATTGATGATACCAATACGTCTTTGCACTTCAGACAGCAATTGAGGCAGCTTAGTAATTTCAAGTTTTGCAAATTGCTCTTTCATCTCATCATCACCAAATGTACGCACGATATTTGCCATATTCTTTGCAGTCTCCAGTGCATGCTTCAAGTCAAGAAGTATAGCTTTATCTTCCTCTGTTGAAATTTCAGAGGAAAACTCTTCAGCATTATCATAAGAATAATTGAATAGTGTTTGACGCACTTGTTTCATTTGGTTCAAAATTTCCTCCTTGCCCTCTATGACTTGGGTAAACGTGTCAGTAGCAGCAGATTCTCCTGTCTCATCCACGTCATTAAAACGATTCAGTTCTTGCAAATAAGCTTCGTTTGTTTCCTTGAAATTACGTTTGATGTCAGCAAAATCAATTACAAAGCCATAACGCATACCCGGATAAGGACGGTTCACACGGGTTATGGCCTGAAGCAAATTATGATCTTTTAATTTACGACCGAAATACAAACGCTTCAAACGAGGGGCATCAAAACCCGTCAAAAGCATATTATAGACAATGAGAATATCAACTGTCATATTCTTCTTAAAATCATTAACTATCTGATTTCTAGTTTCTTTATCTTCTGTATCATAAAGAATGAGTCCGGCTTTTAGCGGACGATATTTTGATTCGTAGTCCACCACAAGTTCACCAACCACAAAAGAACCATCAGAAAGTTTTATCTTGATAGGCTTCGGCTGATATTTTTGCCATTCCTCCTGGAATATATCATAAAGTCGCCTTGCCTGTTCGCTGGTTTCACAAATGACCATACCACCCAAAGTATCGTCACCCTGAATCTCGCGAAACTCTTTTAAGTCCGTCATAATATAGCGAGCCAACTCATTCACATAACTTGGATGCTCTATGATTTCCGATTTACGGATATCTTTCTTCTGTACCAATGTCTCCAATTTGTCATATACGTTCGAAAGGCGTTCCTTATAAGAAGTTTCTATATCTTCGCGTATGATTTTTAACGTATATCCATCAGCAATGGACTTATCATAGTAATAAGTGTGCAAGTAGTTTCCAAACACCTTGCAACTGGCACGTTCCTCTTTCAACAGCGGAGTACCCGTAAGTGCTATTTTTATCGCCTCTGTATCCGCATCAAAAAGATTAGCAAGAAAACAGCCACCGGGTTTATACCCACGGTGTGCCTCGTCTAAAATGAAAATGCGTTGAAGATTGGTGGCATAATCGCTAATGCGTACTTTTTCCTTATCTTCTGCAAAGCGTTGTATGTTTACGACCGTGATTTCCGCTTGACCGCTAACTCCTTGTTGAGCTTGGTTGTTACGAAATTGTTCCATCAATTCAGCTCTTGAATTAGCTGTTGTAATCATCAATCCACGTGCCTCAAACTCTTGTGTAGCTTGTTCCAGCAAATCAAGACGGTCAACTATAAAATAGAATTTAGCAACCTTATTCTGTTTGGAATAAAAGTCGTTTAGAATATAAGTTAGATAATAAGACAAAGCCGTTTTTCCACTACCCTGCGTATGCCAAACAACACCTGATCGCACACCCTCTGCCAGTTTTTGACGAATAGCCAACGAAGCAAACAGCTGTTGGTACCGCATGATATGTTTTTGGTCGGTAGATTCAATTTTTCCATCCACCTCACGTTCCATCCTAACGTATGCTATACCATATTTAATGATATATAGCAAGCGTTCGGGCGAACACATTGATGTCAAAATTCTATTGGTGGGAGTATTGAAGCCGAGATTGGTTTGGTATTCTGGGCTTGTATGGATGACTTGACAGTTGTAATCGGACAATATTTGTTTTTCCACTGTCTTATCTATGTCTTTATAGGGATAATCACGATGGAAAGGTGCAATTTTCTGACCGCTTAAATTTTCTTCGCGGAAACAATTGAAAGGGGAATAAGAACGTGCACCAGTACAATAGAAAGCCCCTTGTATAGGTACAATGCCGCCAAGTGTATCATATTCCATATTATTACTGAATATCATTAATTGCGTGATATTGATGAAACGGCGGAATTTTTTGTTAGGGAAACGTTCTTTGTTCATTCGTGTGCTCTCCGCCAACATTCCTCCATGATTGTTGGGTTTCTTCACTTCAACAAAACAAAGTGGCAAACCGTTTACAAACAAAGTGATGTCCGGTCGGAACTCGTCCTGTCCGTTCTTGCAGGTAAATTCGGCTGTGAAATGGAAAGTATTATTCCCTATATTATCGAAATCAATTAGTTTTACAGGTGACACAGCTTTGAGACGGTTATAAAAGCCACGACCGAGATCATCATCATTCAGCTCTTTACGAATATCTTTCAATACTTGAAGAAATTCTCCCTCATGTCCGGGATTCAGATTCTTGAACTGCTGCTCAAAAATCGGCAAAAGAATATTTGTGTCACCGTCATAGACAATGCCATTCTTGTCTTCACTCAACTTACCCAAATAAGTATATCCTATCCGGGTAAGATGAACCATTGCAGGCATTTGTACCCGTGTCGCTTCAGAAAACTGCTTCATATCACCTATCCTTTTTATAGGTTATCAAATCCTTTAAATCTATTTGTAGTATCTCCGTAATCTGTTGTAAGGTTTCTAAATTAGACTGAATCCGATTACCAGCATAGGCACTAACCATACTGAAACTCTTATTGAGTTTCTTCGCCAGCCATGTTTGAGAAAAACCTTTCTCGGATAAAACAATCTTTATTATAAACCGCTTCTATTTGTCATCATCCATCGCATCCCAATAATCCATATCCATTTTCATGATTTTAAGTGTTCTTTCTGTTTGCAAACCTAATCCGCAATCATAAATATATTCAGTTAACTGTTGGCCGTTTATCAAGATAATTGTAGGTGAGCCATTGAGACTTTCGATATAGTTTACTGCTCCTTTTGTATAGTCTGATGTAGTAATAAATACTCCTTTTTTAGAAGGTGTTCCTGCAACAGCACCAACAAAACTCTGAACCTCATTACGTCCTACATTATTATTTAAAGCATATCGTTTAGCTTGTATTGATATGTGATTAAATCCTAAGATATCTTCTTTAATTATTCCATCAATACCACCATCATTCGTAAGTCTCGTCACTATTCCTGCATTTTTTATTTCTCCACCATATCCCATAGCTTGCAGTAATTTAATAACTAATCTTTCAAACTCATATGGTTTTTTACTTAGAATCGTCGTAAGAATTTCAGATGAAATAGACTGTTTTATATTATTGTATGAATCATCTAATTTTTCTATTGGGGTACGTTCATTATTATTAATATTTTCCGATGACTGTACTATTTCTTCCTTTGATTTTAAATTTTTTTTAAGAGTCCTTGAATTTACAATTGTTTTAACGAACTCATTTATTTCTATATCAGAACAAGTTGACAACATTTCTAAACCTTTATCACTAATTTTATAGTCACCACGCTTTGGCTTTTCCACCAGTCCCGCAATGAACAAGTAACTCAAAGCCCACGTAATACGATCTAAAAAGATTTCACCGTTTCCAGAAGGATACCACGCATTCATTTCCTCCTCTGTCAGATGAAAATGCTTGGCCAATGGAATACGCAAATCTTTCGCTCTCAGAATAGTACCTGAACTCAATTCTTTTAATGCCTGGACTCTAATCTCCTCAAATTGTGGTATCATGTGATAATGGTTTATAAATAATGAAATTTTTAATAAACAAATTTAGCAAAATAATAAAAAATTAGACTTTCATTATTACATTATTTTTTAAACATTATGAACATACAATCTTATATATATGGAAATATCATAACTAATTTTTATTAGTACCTAATAATAGTAGACAATATTTTATCAGTTATATTGATACCGGTAAATTTCATAATTACTTTTTAGCTGAACTATACTAATGAATTAAGTCACTCAATAGAAGACTTCTTACAAACTAATTCTATAAAGTTATAACGCTATATCAAGATTAGAACAAATAAAATAAGAAGGACTATCCTCCCGGATAGTCCTTCTTAATAAATATGGAAAACCTTTTTATTTAACAATCACAAGTTTACTTCCATTTACATATCCCTTTATAGATATAATATAGTTTCCAACAGAAAGACTACGTTCGTAATCTCCTTCAGATGAAGTTTCAGTAAAAACCATCCTTCCGCTTAAATCATATCCTGAAATTGTAACTGCATCATTCAGACCGGTAACATATAGCTTACCATTCATTGTAGAAATAAAAATACCGTTACCTTCAAGCATATCTATACTTGTATCTACAACAATTGTTTCTTTAAAATTATCAAATGCAGTCTGCAATTTAGTTACTTCTTTAGCAAAATCACTTTCTTTTGCAGCATTTTCAATAAATGCTTTTGCTTCGTCAATTGCTTTCTGGATATTCGACTTAGTTGGATACTGTCCTGCTTTATTGCCTTCTTCTGCTTCATCGACAAACTTCTGAACTTCATTTATCAGTTGGTTAAGGTCAAACCCAAGGAATGCCAAAAGAGCTTTTTCCAACGCTTCTGTAGTTGCCTTATATTCTTCATATGTCAGGCTTTCTTTATTTAAAACTTCCTGAGCATTATCCAATACCTCTTTTAATGCCGTTTTAGCTTCCCCTTCGTCAGCTGTTCCCATCACTTTATCTATTTCTATAATCTGGTTAGTAAGTGAAACTGTCAAAACCTTTTCAAAATCAGCAATACCTTCTTCTATATCTGAAATTTTACTACCTAATATTGCTTGTGTCACTTCTTCCGGAGTCACATTATCTTCCAGATTTTTTGCTTCACTGATAGCCAATGTTATTCTATCTATAACATTAAGTAGCTGCGTTTCTGTTTCCGGAACCTGATTATTTACAATAAATTGTTCACCCATAGCAATAGCTTCCAACAGATCTACTTTTACTGCTGCAATAAATGTTTCAAAAGCACTTTGCAACGTTGCAATTATTTCTGTCACATCTTCCTGAGCTACACTATTACGATCTGTCTCTGCCGCAGTAGCAATAGCTTCTTCAAAAGTCACCTTAGCTTGTGCCAGCACTTCGTTACCTTCATCATTTACATTTCCAGCATAACGTTCCGCTGAACTTGTCAGCATATCCAATTCTTCAAAATCAACAACAACCCTAGTCGCTTCAAATGCAGCTATTGCTTCATTAAGAGCAGCAAGGGCTGTGTCAATATCAGTCTGAGTAACATCTTGTTCACTCAATTTCATTTTTGCCGCACCTATAGCTATTTCAAACGCATTTTTACCTTCCGCGCTATAATTACCATTGATAGCACCTACCTGAGCTTTATCAAATAACTCATCAGCTTCTTTTATTCTGTTTTCTAATGCTGTTCTTGTTATGGTAATCTTGGCTTTCTTGTACGTATCCAAAGCTTTAGTCAATTTTTCCGTAGCTTCATCAACTGCTATTTGACTTTGAGAAGTTAAGAATCCTTTTGCTTCAGCTATGGCTCCATCAATTATCTGCTTTGCTTTTTCCGGGTATTTACCGTCAGTTGCACCAACTTGAGTAGTAGAAACGAAGTTTTCTGTTTCCGTAATAATATCCTGTAAATCGGCCATATTCGGAGCCACATATTCAACTGCAAAAGTACTAATACCTCCTGCTACTCCATTACCCATAGAAGTTACCGCATCCGGCCAGGTACCTTCATTTGTACTCCAAAAACGAGCCGGGTCATTATTATTCAAGAATTTAAAATATGCTATATCATTATACTTAATTTCAAACTCAGCATTCCATGTTGCATCCTTTTTTGCACTTAAAGCTGTACCAGCTGCATTCAGATATTGATTGTCAGCTACACTTCTGATATAATATTCATCCAGTTCTCCTTTTTCTTTCAATTCAAGATAAAATAGTTGAGCAGAAGGATTTGCTTCATCTTTAGCTGCCGGAAGTATACCGTTCTCTCCTACGGTCATATAACGTACATCCGTACCGTCTGAAATAAGAAGACGATAAGTAGCCCCATCAATTGCATTTATAAATGGTTTATTTTCTGCAGCTTTGTATGTTCTTACAGCCTCACTCAGCACCTGGATTCGTGCACGTATGCTTTCCTCATCAGTTTCAGCTATTTTCTTAGCCGCCTCTATTGCTGCTTCAAAAGTTTCGGTTGCTTCCTGTGGAAATCCATAAGGACTTGTTTTACTTGTTTCTAAAACTGTTTCTGCATCAAGTAATGCATTGGCATATTCATTGAAAAGCTCCACGGCAGCATTCAAATTTTCTTTCCATGAAAGTATGCCGTCATTATCCCCCTCTTCTACTTTTTCCGCTTCTGTAATAACATTATTAAGGTATGTTTTTAAAGCCTCCGGATTCTGAGAAGCAGTTATTAGTTCTTTCGCTTCCTGAATTAATTGTTGCAACTCTTCTACCGACTCAGGGTTACGAACGATTGCAAAAACTTCACTACCTCTTGATTCATACATTTGAGTAACTGCATCCGGCCAAGTTCCAGACTGAATACCCCATCTGCCACCACTTAAACTGTTGGCATGCAAAACAAAGAAATCTGTACCGTTCTCTTCGTTAGTAGCTTTATATTCAGCAACCCATGTTCCTGATTTACTTCCATTAGCAGATATACCTGGGGAGTTCAGATATTTTCCAGTAAATACATTTTTAATATAATATTCGTCTATCGCACCACCGTCTTTGGGTTCTAAAACAAAAAGCTGCCAATCCGGATTTTCCGTTGTATCCAAAGCTTTCGGGATTACATTAAAGTTTGATTCACTTGCTATTGACATATAACGGACTTCACTAAGGGCTTTTTCTTTAGCTATCATGATCCGGTATTTTGCATTCGGATTAGCTTTCCATCTTGGACGTATTTCTGATAACAAATAATCCTGAATAGCAGCTTTAAGTGTGTCTATTTCACTTTGAATGATTTGTGCATCAAAATAATCGACACCTAATGTTTTATCAATAGTACCTTGAAGCGCTTCCTTAGCTTCCTGCGGGAAACCGTCATATTCACTTACAATTTCCAATGTAGCCTGAGCTTCTTTAATCGTATTTTCATACTCACCGGAAAGATTTATGGCTTCCTGCAAATCAGTGAGCCCTTTTTCTATAACATCGGCAGCATCTCCTTCCTTTATTCCTTCTGCTTTTGCAACGGCACTGCTTAAATAAGTCTTTAAAGCAGCATTACTTGTTGATACTTCCAACTGAGCTTTAGTTTGTTCAATAAGAGATTTCAAATTATCAAAAGGTCCCGGATTTGGAATAATAGCAAACACATAACCGCCACTATGGTACATCTGATTCACATTATCCGGCCATTCTCCTCCATAAGCCCCCCAACGGTTACCATTTGCATCGCGTAAAGCGAAGAAGTCAATACCATCATCATTAGACACTTTATATTCAGCTATCCATGTACCAGACTTTCCTCCGCTAGCCCATATTCCCGGAGAGATAATATATTGTCCTGTTGTTACATTCTTAATATAATATTCATCTATTGCTCCACCTTCCTTTGCTTCCAGTTGGAATAATTGCCAATCCGGATTAGCGGACAAATCAAGCGGTTTCGGCACAAGACCTTTATCACTACCGCTCTTTATAGATATATAGCGAACCTCTTCCGAGGGTGATGATTCTTCAGCTATCATCAAACGGTATTTAGTATCCGGATTAGCATTCCATCTCGGCACTATTTCCGACATCAGATAGTCTGCTGCCAAAGTATTTAACTTAATGGTTTCTGCATTTAAATCTTCAAGAGATATCGTTTCTTTATTAATTGTCTTTGCAAATTCGATGGCAGCTTCCAACTCTGCCTTTACCTCATCTGAGAATCCCCAACTACTTTCCGTAGCCAGTGCGGTTTCTGCTTTTTCCAAAGCTTTATCAAAAGCCTCAACAGCAGCTTCACGTATCACGTCTTCCGACATCTGTCCCCCTTTTTCCAACATCCATTTAGAATTTCCGTCCGATCCTTTATCCGCATAAATACGAGGATTACTAAGACTTCCGGTATTATTATCCAGTCCTAAACTCTGACTACCATTTTTTCTTCGTATGTACACATACCCTTCATTACCGGTATTTGAATCAATCCAATATTCAGAACTTGGCTCATCAGACGGATCTACTTTCCAATCCGCGTTTTTTACATATTTTTTTCCTTCGGATTGAATTTGAATGTAATAGCATTTATTTCCGTCAAGAGTATTTCCGGAAGGAATAAATCGAAATAATTGATTATCGGCAGGTTCTCCGGCAAGCGGCTGCATTTCCAAAAAAGAATCACCTCCTGTTAAATTTTCCGTCCATACCTGATCTTTGTAAGGAGTATTGCTGCCGGACTTAACGGTGTAATAAGAGTACTCGTCTGGTTCTGTTACCGCCTGTGCTTTCATAGAAGATATTCCTAAAAGGAATAGCAAGCATGCCGTAACACGAAACAAAATAGTTGTTTTCCTCATGATAAAATAAATTTAATAATTAATAAAAAGATTATTCTTCAATATATTCATAGATTCGAAAACAAAAGTACTTTTATAGTAAAAAATCAAAGTAGAATTATTACCGTAAAAAGTTTCTTTTATCTCATTAATACTTTTTCGGTAATAATTCTACTTTTTCCAACCATCAAAAACACCATTCATAAAACCAAATGGATATATTGAAATAAGGATAACATCCATTCATATCAATAAACGCAAATAAATTTTTAATTATCCGCAACACAAAAAATGTTATTAATTCATATTAAGATTATACAAACCGTACCCAATAAAAATGCCTGTGAATATTCACAGGCATTTTTATTGGGTAAAGCCGGACACGCTATTTCTTTTTTCCCTGATTAGCGACAGAGTCCATGAGTTTTTTTATTTCTTCCGGATCTCCAAGAAAATAATCTTTCACTAAATTTAAATCATCATCAAATTCAAAAACATAAGGTACTGCAGTAGGAAGATTAAAACTCACAATATCATCATTCGATATATTCTTTAAATATTTGATAACACCACGCAGACTATTACCATGAGCGGAGACCAACACTTCATTATGACACATCAAACTTGGAAATATCACTTCTTTCCAATAAGGCAATATACGTTCTACAGTATCATGCAAAGATTCCGTCAACGGCAGATATTGCTTAGGTACCAAACTATACCGGGGATCATGCACTGGAGAACGCTCATCCCCAGCATCCAATGCAGCCGGCTGTACATCATAACTTCTCCGCCATAGCAACACCTGATCTTCTCCATATTTCTCTGCTGTTTCCGATTTATTCAGCCCCTGCAACATTCCATAATGTTTTTCATTTAATCTCCACGATTTTTCCACCGGAATCCAGTCCAAATCCATTTGATCCAGAATCAGATTCAAAGTTTTAACCGCCCTCTTTAAATAAGAAGTGAAAGCTATTTCAAAATGAAATCCTTGTTCTTTCATTAAAAGGGCAGCTTTTAAAGCTTCATTCATACCTTTTTCCGACAAATCGACATCCGTCCAGCCGGTAAAACGATTCTCTTTATTCCAGACACTTTCACCGTGCCTAATTAACACTATTCTTTTCATTTTACATACTATTTAGTTACTGGTAAGTTATTATATAAATAACAATTATCAGCTCTCCTTTGTTTTCAAAAAACAAACTTTCATTTTTCAATACCATATTCCAGGATCAAGTATTATAAGTTTTTGCATAAACCTCTGACTTTTCATTTCCACGGATAAGAAATAAATCCACAAAAAACTAATTATCAAAGCTATAAACACATGCACTGCTGAATAAAAAATCACTTCTGTTTTTCAAAAAAAAAGCCTAACTTTACACCCTCAAAATTTTGAAGTAACTAAACACATTCATGACATGGAAGATAATGCATTATTAAACGAAGTGATCGCAAAGGCCCAAATTTGGTTAGATGGGAACTACGATGCTGAGACCAAAGAAGAAATTCGTCGTATGCTGAACGCTGACGACAAAACCGAACTTATAGAATCTTTCTATAAAGACCTTGAATTCGGAACCGGTGGTCTGCGCGGTATCATGGGAGTAGGCAGTAACAGAATGAATATTTATACAGTGGGAGCTGCAACCCAGGGTTTAAGCAACTACCTGAAATCACAATTCAGCAAGGAGCCTCAAATCAGTGTAGTAATAGGACACGATTGCCGGAATAACAGCCGCAAATTTGCAGAAATTTCTGCAAACATATTCTCTGCTAACGGAATTAAGGTGTATCTATTCGAAAGCCTCCGCCCTACCCCTGAAATTTCATTTGCTATCCGTCATTTAGGTTGCCAAAGCGGTATTATACTTACTGCCTCACACAACCCTAAAGAATATAACGGTTACAAAGCTTATTGGAATGACGGCGCTCAAATGATTGCCCCTCATGATGTCAACGTAATAAATGAAGTCAATAAAATTACAAACGTTGATGATATCAAATTTACAGGAAATCCATCTTTGATTGAAATTATTGGCGAAGAAATTGACAAAATCTATATTGATAAAATCAAAACCTTGTCACTATCTCCTGATTCTATCAAGAAACACAGCGATTTAAAAATCGTATATACTCCTATACACGGAACCGGAGTAAAACTTGTTCCTCAAGCATTAAAAGCATACGGTTTTACCAATATTATTCACGTTCCGGAACAGGATGTCGTTAGCGGAGACTTTCCTACCGTAATATCTCCTAACCCGGAAGAACCTGCTGCTTTGGAAATGGCTGTAAAAAAAGCAAAAGAAACTGATGCCGATATCGTAATGGCTTCTGACCCGGATTCAGACCGTATGGGTATTGCCGTTAAAAATGAAAAAGGAGAATGGGTGCTTATCAACGGTAACCAGACATGCATGATGTTTGTCTATTATCTGATCCGTCGTTGGAAAGAACTCGGAAAATTAAAAGGCAATGAATACGTAGTAAAGACCATTGTTACTACCGAAATAATCAAAGATATTGCTCAAAAAGATAATGTAGAACTATACGACTGCTACACCGGATTCAAATGGATTGCTGCCGTTATGCGTGAAAACGAAGGTAAGAAAGAATACATCGGTGGTGGTGAAGAAAGCTACGGATTCCTGGCTGAAACTTTTGTACGCGACAAGGATGCAGTATCTGCTTGCGCTTTAATGGCCGAAGTTGCTGCATGGGCTAAGGACAACGGTAAATCCGTTTACGAATTATTACAAGATATCTATCTTGAATATGGTTACGGAAAAGAAAAAGGAATCTCTGTTGTACGTAAAGGTAAATCTGGTGCAGAAGAAATAGCTGCTATTATGACTAACTTCCGTAACAATCCGCCTAAAGAAATAGCCGGTTCTAAAATTAAAACAATCAAAGACTACCTGACTCTGGTAGAAAAAGATGGCAATGGCAACGAAACCGGCAAGCTGGATATGCCTGTAACTTCAAATGTAATTCAATTCTTCACGGAAGACGGTACAAAAATATCTGTACGTCCTTCAGGAACAGAACCTAAAATTAAATTTTACGTAGAAGTACGGGGAGATATGAAGTCACGGGAAGATTTCAATCAGGCTGAAGCTACTGCTACTCAAAAAATCGAAGCTGTACGCAAATCATTAGGTGTATAACCAATTCATATTATATCTGCAGAAACGCTGTCCTTTTAAATAAGGACAGCGTTTTCCATACCATATAGACAATGGACAAAGAAAGATATCTTAATTATAATAAAATTCTTAAAAACGAATTTTCCGAACGTATTCAGAAAATATCTATCAATGCCGGATTCACTTGTCCCAACCGCGACGGCAGCAAAGGTACGGGAGGATGTACCTATTGTAATAACCAGACATTCAGTCCGGAATACTGCAAACCGATCAAAAGCGTAAGCGAACAAGTGGAAGAAGGCATACGTTTTTTTCATCATAAATACCAAAATCAGTATTATTTAGCCTACTTCCAATCCTACACCAATACATATGCAGATATAGATGTTTTAAAATCCAGATACGAAGAAGCCCTCTCCCATCCCAAAGTTGTAGGCCTTGTCATAGGTACCCGCCCTGACTGTATTAATGATGAGCTACTAAGCTATTTGACCAAATTATCAGAACAATACTACATAATGGTTGAATATGGCATTGAATCAACCTGCGATGAAACATTAAAATTAATCAATCGGGGACACAACTATAACTGTTGTAAAGAAGCTATAATCAAAACTGCCGAACTAGGCATACGTACAGGAGCACATTTAATATTGGGATTGCCACAAGAAAGTCGTGACACAATTTTATCGCACGCCCAAAACATATCCTCACTACCCATTACCTCCTTAAAACTGCACCAGCTACAAATTATCAAAGGAACGAAAATGGCGGAACAGTTCTGTAACCACCCGGAATGGTTTCATCTATACAATCCGGATGAATACATAAACCTTGTCATTGATTTTTTGGAATTATTAAACCCCACTATAGCCATAGAACGATTTATATCACAGTCTCCCAGCGAATTGCTCATAGCACCAGGCTGGAAATTAAAAAACTTTGAATTTACTGACAAGATAAAAAAACGGTTGACCGAACGAGACACATGGCAAGGAAAATATTATAAGACAGAACAAATCCAATATATCCATTAAGAATAAAAGGATTTCATAAAAACTTATAAAGGCGTGAAAAAACAATGTTTTTTCACGCCTTTATAAGTTTTACTTGTTCTATTAAGATATTATACGATGTTTGTATAAAACACCTATTATTCTTATTTCTTTTCTGGTTTTTCCATTTTTAGTCACAATTCCGTCAAAATAGTTATGAATTATGTATTATATCCGTATGCAAATACTCACTTATCAGCTCAAAATACCCAAAGAACAGCCTTATCTTGCAGTGTCTTTCAGAACATACAGCGGTATGTTTATCAAAAGGCTATTATAAAAGGGAGTGACAGACATTCCGGTCTATTGGAAATATGTTTATGCTACAACAATTATTAGTTAGTTATATGTTATGTTTCACGCATTCTGCTTAATCAAGCAAATAGGTAAAACAAAAATTTATTCTTGCAAAGTTTAAATAATTTGTTTTCATTTTTTCGATAGACCTGGAATGTTTGTTTTTTAATAAAAATCAATACTTTTATTTTGACAACTCAACAGCAGCCAATATAAATGCAGCAATAGCAAGCTGATCGTTTTCCACTACCGGTAAATTTACGTAATAATTATATGAAGCATCGGTTCGTTTCAGATCAGCAGGGCTTGTTGATTGCATAAGTACCGTTCCATCACTATCCACACAATTCTTTAACAGTCCATTAAAGCCTTTCTTAGCTGCTTTCTGATATTTTTCCGGCAAATACCCATTATTCACTCCTTTAGCCAAAGAATATACAAACATCGCTGTGCCCGAAGACTCTCGGAAATTACCACCTTTTCTTGGTTTATCTGTAACCTGATACCACATGCCGGTTTTCTTATCTTGATATTTCACAGCAGAAGCTGCCAAACGATTAAATATACGTATCAAAGTAATTCGTTGCCCATGATTTAATGGAAAATAATCCAATACATCCACAATAGACATCATAAACAAAGCTTGCCCCTGACTGAAAATAACCGGTGATAATCCTGTTGTTTTATCAGCCCAGCTTTGTGTTTTATCTTCATTCCATCCATAATAATTAAGTCTGCTCTTCTCATCCTGCGTATGTTTATCTATTTCTTCCAACTGAATGGCAATGTCATTAAAAATAACATCTTCATTAAAAATAGCGCCATAAAGGGAATAAAAAGGGAAAGCCATAAACTCATCTATCCGGACTACTCCTTTATCCCTGGCAGATAAACAGAATATACGGTCTGAAGTCCTCGGCTGTCTGTAAAACTGGCTTCGCAACACATACATAGAATTCAGGTATTCCCTTCCCCGGTTAAGTAAATAAAGATCATAAAAAAAATCTCCTCCATTCAAATTCAACATATTATACTCCGTCTGATCATAAGTCTTCACCCCTTCCGGAATTACAAAATAGTCTGCCACCCTCTCTGCCGCCAGAAAGCAGACGGAATCTCCCGTAGCATTAAATAATTTCAAAAAAGCTTTATTCAAAAAAGACAACTTATAATTCCATGTTACATTATCGCCAGGAGAGGCAAATATGTCAGCATTACGATTAATTTCAGCCACTGCCAATCTGCGGGCTGCTGCCAAATAATCAGTGTCCTGCTTTTTTGCATTAGTATATCCAACGACACAAAATACCGACAATATGATAAGAACAATTTTCTTCATAAATAAAAATTATTAATAAGACTAATATATAACGTTTTACAGTACAATACTACTTAGCATTTATTTTAATGTAACGGAACAAAAAATAAATTATTGACTTGCATTATACAAAGATGAAAATAAAATTTAATTTGAGCATGATTTTTGTACTTTCAATATTTCTTAATTTTACTAAATAATAAAAATCAAGATATAACCGTTCTAATTTCATATGCGGAAAAAGAGCAAACCATCTTTAATATTTTGCTTATTCATGGATCTGGCAGGCATGGCCACCTACACATTTCCTCTTTTCGGAGAGTGGATAGACATTATATGGGCTCCCCTCTCTGCTTTCGTGTTTTATAACACCTTTGGCGGAAAAACGGGCAAGGTGGGTAGTATAATTAATTTAATAGAAGAGTTACTCCCCGGCTTTGACTTCATCCCCACTTTTACATTGGGTTATATCTATCAGAGAATCCGCAAAAAGAATGATTTAATGGAAAATAGCCATAGCGTACCGCAATAAGTATTTGTTAGACAACTTATATAAAGTCTTTGTGTAAAAGGCATTATCCATTCTTTCATATTTATAATATGCTATCGGGTGCATTATATGAAAAATAATTATAACTTTGCAACGCAAAAAAGCGTTTTTAGAAAGTTTTATGATTAACAGAGCATTACTACGAATTAAGGTTATTCAAATCTTATATTCTTATTATAAAGGGGATGTAAAGTCATTGCCCTTGATTGAAAAAGAGTTTTTTTATAGTCTGGAAAAAACCTATGACTTGTATTTCCACCTTCTTCAACTTTCTATTGAAATTACCCGATACGCAGACTCCCTCATTGAAACCAGACGTAATAAGTTGCGTCCGACAGAAAATGATTTAAATCCGAACACTCGTTTTATTGACAACCATTTCATCAAACAGCTTTCTGAGAATGAAAGCATGTCAGAACATCTGTCCGAAACCAAGTTATCATGGGTAAACTATCCTGAATTAATCAAGAATTTATACAATAAAATTATTGAATCTGACTTCTATACGGAGTATATGGAATCAGAAATCAATGATTACGATTCAGATAAAGAGATCTGGAGAAAAATATATAAGAGAATTATCCTTTGGGATGAAGATTTAGATGAAGCGATAGAAGAACAAAGCATCTTCTGGACGGACGATGTAGAAACAATTATCAGTTTCGTAATCAAAACCATAAAAAAATTCGATCAGGAAACAGGTAGCTTACAGGAATTACTGCCCATGTTCCGTGATGACGAAGACAGAGAATTTGGAAAAAAACTCCTGCGCGCTACGATACAAAACGAAAAGGAATATCAAAGTATCATTGATGAATATACAAAGAACTGGGAGCTTGAACGTATCGCCTTTATGGACATCCTTATTATGCAGACAGCCATAGCTGAATTATGTGCTTTCCCTACTATTCCGGTAAACGTCACACTAAACGAATACATTGAAATTTCTAAAAAATACAGTACAGAAAAAAGTGGAACCTTCATCAATGGAGTGCTGGACAAGATTTTTGCACAATTAAAGTCCGAAAACAAATTTTTAAAAGTTGTTATGTTTACGGAAAATCAGAAATAATCAATTATATTTGTACTGTGTATACAATGTGATGGTCCATCAGTTTCAGAACTGAAATAACAAACAGAATAATTACATAATTAAATAACAATAAAAAATGAATTTACTAAGCATTTTATTACAAGCAGAAGGAGCAGCCCCAAGTGGAGCAGCGGGATACTCAGGATTAATCATGATGGTTTTAATCTTCGTCGTATTCTATTTCTTCATGATACGTCCACAATCAAAACGTCAAAAAGAAATTAAGAAACAGCGTGATGCTATGAAAGCCGGAGACAAAGTAGTAACTTCCGGCGGAATATATGGTAGAGTGAAAGATATTAAAGAAAATGCTGTTATCATAGAAATAGCTGAGAACGTTAGGATTAAAGTAGACAAAAACTCTGTTTTTGTAGCTGCTGAAGACATTCAGCAACCTGCAAAATAATAAGCCGGACTCCCGCCCGGTTATATTCAAAATAAATTAATTTCGGATAAATCATTTCGGCGAATTAATTGATTTGAGTATTCCTAACATGCATTGAATCAGCTATATGTCAGACAACCAAGGCATACAAATATTAAAAAATATATGGGAAAAGTTTAAGGCGTTTCTTTTTTCAAAGGATGCCTTAATCTTTTTATTTTTTCTCTTATTATCTTTTACTTTCTGGTTTGCCAATGCATTAAACAAAAACAGGGACGCCAATATAGAAATACCGCTTCGTTATACCGGAATTCCTCAGGACGTGGTTATTTCCAATAAGGTCCCAACAGAGATGAAAGTTGGTGTAAAAGATGAAGGGCTCAACCTTTTTGCTTATACACGTAAACGTATTCTTCCTCTAAATATAGATATTCCCCCGGCTTCCATAAAGTCGGGATATATGAAAATGACCTCAGACCAGATATTAAATCGTCTGTCGCATCATTTACGCCCTACAACTACAATACTAAATTTCAATCCGGATTCAATCGTCGTCACATTTGAACGGTTAGACTCTGTAATATTGCCCATAAAACTGATTTCAGATATAGAACTGGCTCATCAGCATATTTTCAGCGACAGTATACAGATCAATCCTGAATATATCACGGCATACGGAACAAAAGAATCATTGGATTCTCTAAAAAAAATCTATACGGAGCCCATACGTTTCACAAATTTGGGAGACTCTGTTTCCATGACAGTACCATTGGTCTCTACTCCGGGGGTCAGCTACTCTGCAAATGAGACTGAAGTCAAAATAAACGTTGAAATGTTTACCGAGAAAAAAGTTCAGCTTCCCGTCACATTCGTAAACGTTCCGTCTAAATTCTCTATAAGATCTTTCCCTGCATTTATAGAAGTAAGGTATAACATCGGATTAAGTCAGTATAACACACCACAAGATAAAATAACTGTCTTTATCGATTACAATGATATAAAAAAGAGCAACCAGGAAAAGCTCAAAGTAAAAGTACAAAGTCATTCTCCCAAAATCTTCAACATAAGAACCCTCCCTGAAGAAATTGAATTCATCATTGAAGAACGGGATGAAGTTTATTTAATACCTGAATATGAAAACAATTCAAATGGTTGACCTAAAAAGTCAATATGAAAAAATAAAATCTGAAATCAATCTGGGAATACAGGAAGTCATAGACAGCACAACATTTATAAAGGGAGGGAAAGTCAATGAATTCCAGACTAATTTGGAAAAATATCTGAACGTAAAACACGTCATTCCGGTGGGAAACGGCACTGATGCTTTACAAATAGCATTAATGGCACTGGATTTAAAACCCGGAGACGAAGTTATCACCCCCACCTTTACATTCATTGCAACTGCAGAAGTAGTAGCTTTATTAGGATTAACTCCCGTGGTGGTGGATGTGGACTACGATACATTCAACATATCTGTAGAATCAATCAAAAAAGCAATTACTCCCCGTACAAAAGCCATTGTTCCGGTTCATCTATTCGGACAAAATGCCGATATGGAAGCAATACAGGAATTGGCAAAAGAACACGGACTTTATATCATAGAAGATGCCTGTCAGTCAATAGGTTCTGTGTACACATTCTCTGACGGCAAACAAGTGCAATCAGGATGTATAGGAAACATAGGATGCACATCCTTTTTCCCTTCTAAAAATTTAGGTTGTTACGGCGATGGAGGAGCTATATTTACTAATGACGATGAACTCGCAAATAAAATGCGAATTATTGCCAACCACGGCATGTCTGTACGTTATTACCACGATATGATTGGTGTAAACTCACGTCTGGACAGCATTCAGGCTGCCGTACTAAACGTAAAATTACGTTATCTGAACGATTATATCAAAGCCAGACAACAGGCTGCTCGTTTCTATGACGATGCCTTTTCCGGAAATAAGAACCTGATCATTCCCGCACGCAGTAATTTCTCAACGCACGTATTTCATCAATATACCCTCAAATTAAAAGGTATTGACAGAAATGCATTGCAACAACACCTGGCAGACAAAAATATCCCGGCTATGATTTATTATCCGGTTCCGTTACATATGCAAAAAGCATATCAGGACAGCAGATATCAATCCGGAGATTTTCCCGTTGCCGAATCTCTGTGTAGCTGCGTACTATCGCTTCCTATGCATACCGAACTTTCGGAGGAACAACTAAATTACATCACTACCAACATACTTGAATTCTTAGCTTAAATATTACCGGATGAACAATTTTTTTGCACATGAAACTGCCGTTATAGATGATAACTGTATAATAGGCAAAGGCACTAAGATATGGCATTTTTCTCATATCATGTCCGGATGTACTATTGGAGAATCATGTAATATAGGTCAGAATGTAGTTATATCACCAGACGTTGTTCTCGGAAAAAACGTAAAGATACAAAACAACGTGTCCGTTTATACCGGTGTTATTTGTGAGGACGACGTATTTCTCGGGCCTTCTATGGTTTTCACCAACGTCATCAATCCGCGAAGCCATGTGAACAGAAAAAATGAATATGCACCGACCTATGTTCGTAAAGGTGCCAGCATAGGAGCTAATGCAACTATCATATGCGGTAATGAAATAGGAAAATACGCTTTGGTCGGGGCAGGAAGCGTTATAACCAAACCGGTAAAACCATATGCCCTGGTAGTAGGCAATCCTGCACACCAAATAGGCTGGGTTAGCGAATACGGACACCGCCTCAATTTTAATGAAGAAGGTACAGCTACATGCCCGGAAACCGGTGAGATATATAAATTAGAAAACAACGAAGTAACCAGAATAAAATAAACTCTAAACTAAATAAACATAATTATGATAAAATTTGCAGTTGTTGGTCAAGGTCACATCGGTAAGCGCCACGCAGAAATGATTAGACGCAACCCCGATTCTGAACTTGTAGCCGTATGTGATATCCTTCCCAAAGAGGAACTGGGATTAGAAAACATACAGGAAGCATTTTTTTCAAACATTGACGACCTGTTGAACAGCGATCTTAATATTGATGTAGTTTGTATTTGTACTCCTAATGGATATCATGCAGAATACGCAAAAAAGGCATTAAGTGCAAAAAAACATGTCGTATTGGAAAAACCTATTGCATTGACGAAACGAGATGCAGAAAAAATAGTGTTCAAATCGCTGGAAATGTCCCGTCACGTATTCTGTGTCATGCAAAACCGCTACTCCCCGCCTTCCGTCTGGCTGAAAGAAATTATGAATAACCGGACATTAGGGGATATTTACATGGTAAAACTGGACTGCTACTGGAACAGGGACGAACGTTATTATAAAAAAGGCAACTGGCATGGTGACCAAAAGTTGGACGGAGGAACATTATTTACACAGTTTTCTCATTTCATAGACATCATGTACTGGTTATTTGGGGACATCACTAACATACAAGGCAATTTTGCCGATTTCAACCACCAGAACCTGACTGACTTTGAGGATAGTGGAGTTATCACATTCGATTTTATAAACGGAGGAATGGGTAGTTTAAACTATTCTACAGCTGTTTGGGATAAAAATCTGGAAAGCAGCATCACTATCATAGGCGAGAAAGGCACGATTAAAGTTGCCGGACAATATATGAATGAGGTGGTCTACTGTCATGTAAAAGATTATGATATGCCGGAACTGGCTCCGTCCAATCCTCCTAACGATTATGGTGCCTACAAAGGTTCAGCTCAGAATCACCATTATGTCATTGAGAACGTAGTGCAAAAACTCACGGACAAAGGCAGTATTACAACCAACGTTCTGGAAGGGCTGAAAGTAATTGACATCATCGAACGTATTTACGAAGTACGGGATAAACAATGGAAAAAGAATCGTACTGAAAAATAACTTTTGAATATTTAATTAAAACTGATAGATATGATACAACGAATCCAAACTGTTTATTTTTTATTAATTGTTATATTAGCATCTGTTGCTTTTTTTCTGCCTGTCGCTACACTACACGATCAGACCAATGTCCTTTTATATTCACTGGATTATAGGGGTTTAATGTTAAATGACGGGATAGAAAGCGATATTTTTATTTCGAACAATGTTAGTACCTGGACTTTAAAAATCATATCCGCTTTAATACCATTAGTTGCATTAATAACTATTTTCTTATACAAAAAACGAGTTTTACAAATCAGACTTTCATTTATTAATATGATCATAATGTTGGGTTATTACATTATCCTGTTCCTCAACTTATGGAGAGCCAGCAATTCGCTGGAAGCAGAATGGAGCCTAAACGTTGTTGCAGCTTTCCCGTTAATCTGTGTCATATTAAACTGGCTGGCAATAAGAGCCATCGGCAAAGATGAAGCTTTAGTTAAATCCTTGAATAGATTAAGATAAAAATCACCTAAAGCAAGGTATTTTATTCAACAACAAGCGATACTATTTCAATTCAGAATAGTATCGCTTGTTATTTTCAAATGATAAAAGATATACATACCAGATTTCCATCCGGTTATTTTCACAAGAAAGTGAATATAGGTATAAATCCATGAGTATAGATAACATAATCTACCCCTAACCCGGATTTATATATTTTAGAAACCTAATTGAGTATATTTCTTTTTCCCCTTTAAATAGTATTGAATAATAATACTACGGGGATAAATTTCATCTATCGTAGTATTACACGATAATCTTAAATTATTATCACGGTCTGCCTTACATTCAGACCGCATTTTTTTATAATCCCGCCGGGCTTTCAGCACGCTCTTAAAATTATTCCATTTACCGGACACAAGCATTTGAAAAGCTGCTGCATAATCAAAGAAAAAACGAACAAATAGTATCTTTCTCCTTTGATTGTCCGGTAAATTCTTATACAACATCAAAAGATTATTCCGGAAATTAAGATAGGTTTTATAAGGGCTTTCAGCTCCTAATGTACCTCCACCCACATGATAAACCACACTTTGAGGTATACAAACCAACTGATACCCCCTGCTCCGTAAACGCCAACATAAATCAATTTCTTCCATGTGCGCAAAGAACTTCGAATCTAACCCTCCGGCATTCCAATAACATTCAGAACGAATGAACAGACACGCTCCGGTAGCCCAAAACACCGGTATAATATCATCATATTGCCCTGCATCCTTTTCCACTGTACTGACGATACGTCCACGGCAAAACGGAAAACCATAACGGTCTATAAAACCGCCGGAAGCACCTGCATGTTCAAAAGCATCACGCTGGTCATAAGACCGTATTTTAGGCTGACAGGCTGCAACCTCCGGATGTTTATTCATATAATCTTTCAAAGGCTCCAGCCACCCCTCAGCAACCTCCACATCAGAATTCAGTAAAACATAATACTCCGCCGCCCCTGCCTGCTTCAAAGCCCTGTTATACCCTTCTGCAAAACCATAATTCTTATCCAACGCAATAACCTGAACCTTTGGAAAATCTTTAGCGAGTAGCTCCAAAGAATTATCTGTAGAAGCATTATCAGCAACAATAATCCGGGCAGTTGACGAGTCGGTTCGCGACAGCAAGAACGGCAAAAATTTTTGTAAATACCCGGCTCCGTTCCAATTCAAAATAACGATGGCTATTGAGGGAATATTATCTTGCATGTTTCCAACGTTTATGAGTCCACAACCAATATTCCGGAGCCTTCCGGATAGCTTCTTCCAGCATACGGGTATATTTTTCTGTTATCTCAAACTCTTCTGTTTCTGCTGAATTCAGGCTTATCGGGATAAGTTCACAATGATAATAACCTCTTTTCTGTCGGGTTACCGAAATATAAACCACCGGATAATCAAATTTCCGTGCGAGTTGTTCCGTTCCCGTTATAGCAGGAGTATTCTGATTCAGAAAGTTAGTCCAGTAATGAATATTAGCAGGAGAAGGGGTCTGGTCTGACAACATACCGAACATACACAAGCGCCCTTCTTTTCTCAATTGAAGCATTTTACGAAGCGTACTCTTTTTTTCTATATTTTTTGCACCAAAATGTATACGGAGCAGATACATAAACCGGTCAAAATTTCTATTTTTCAACTGTCGGTAAACCTGATAAACAGGTTTGTCCGGATAGAACAAAGAAAAACTGGATGTCCACTCCCAATTGCCATAATGTGATGTCATCAGCATTACACTTTTACCCCGGGCATACTGTTCGGCAATAATCTCTCCGTTTATATATTTCATACGCTTATTCATTTGCCGGGGGCTCATATGCATAAGCTTTATGGTTTCCACAAACAAATCGCAAAAATAACGGTAGAAACGATGTTCTATCCGTTGCCGTTCACCCTTTGTTTTTTCCGGAAACGACTTCTCCAGATTAGTCCGGACCACTTTCTTCCTGTAACCGACTAAATAATATAGAATAAGGAAACAAATATCTGATAGCAAGTAAAGTACCCTTAAAGGCAACCAGGCAATAAGCCAGGCAAAAGCATAAAATAAATAATACATTTTATTGAATTTAGGAATGACAAAAATAACAAAAAACAACCAAATCAGGTTATATATCCGGATGAATAAGACTAACTAACCCAAGAGCCTCGTAAAACAGAATAACATTCACCAATACATTTTCCACCCGCATACAAAGCCCCTTCAAAACAAGTCTCCTATTTAAAACCTATATCCTGGATATATACCGATACTCTATCAGATCAAACATACATGTAAAAGTCATGAATATCTCAAAAAGACCAGATCCACAAAAAACTGTTTTGCAGATAAACCATATCTGCAGATACACTTTTTCTCAAAATAAAAACGGCTACCTTGAAATTTCAAGATAGCCGCCCTGAATTTATTTATTATCTATGGTTTCAAATGTTTTTACGTATTGATTCTGCTATCTCCTCCATCTCTTCCGGAGAAAATTTCAATTTAGGATTCCGAAAATTCATATCAGATTCTTTCTGAATAGGAACTAAATGTATATGAGTGTGCGGCACTTCCAACCCCATAACGGCAACTGCTATTCTCACACAAGGAACAGCTTTCTCCATAGCCTTAGCCACTTTTTTTGAGAATAACATCAAACCTGCCAATACCTGATCATCCAAATTGAAAATATAGTCTTCTTCTATTTTAGGTATAACCAAAGTATGCCCTTTAGTCATGGGATTTATATCCAAGAAGGCATAAAAATTCTCATCTTCTGCTATTTTGTAAGAAGGTATTTCTCCCGCAATTATTTTACTGAAAATAGTCATATGATAATTTTTAAAATATTAGACCGGTTTTTATTTTGATTCTACAAAGAAATTTCCATAATTTCAAATTCCATTTTTCCGGAAGGAACCATCACTGCTGCCACTTCACCCACTTTTTTGCCCAATAATCCTTTAGCAATAGGAGTAGTTACAGATAACTTTCCTTCTTTTAGGTTTGCTTCGCTTTCAGAAACAATCATGTAAGTCATTACCTGTCCCGATTTCACATTTTTAATTTTAACCCGGGTAAGTATCTGGACTTCATTTGTATTAATCTTAGATTCATCAATAAGCCGGGCTGAAGCTATCGTTTCTTTCAGCTGAGAAATTTTCATTTCCAATAGCCCCTGAGCCTCTTTTGCCGCATCATATTCTGCATTTTCAGACAAATCGCCTTTATCACGAGCCTCAGCTATCATTTTAGAAATAGCAGGACGCTGAACTCCTTCCAATTCGTTCAATTCTTCCATCAATTTTTTATAACCGTCTTCGGTCATGTACGTTGTAGCCATAGTTTGGTTGATTACTTGTATTTATAAATTCGTTTTAGTATTAACAAAAAAGAATTCCGACCTATCCTGCCGGAACTCCTCATAATGTGTTTTCAATGTTGAGACAAAGATACTCTTTTTTCTCTTTTAACAACAAATGAGTTTAAAAAGTTTTAATATATAAAAAGGATTTAATACTTACGTTGAAATATCTCTGAATAGATAACAGCCTTTCTCACCTCCTCCACATCATCCAATTCAATAACCAAAGGAGCATCTTCTTCATAAGGCACAAATACCTGATTGGCATTTTCAGCTTGTTCTCTCCTACTTTCTTTCAAAGAGTCAGTATACAATGTATTTGACCTCCCCGTTCTTACGGATTCATTATTTTGCCGCACCATTTCAGCAAAACTAATTTGCTTTTCTTCCTTCTCCTCACTCTTTAACTCACTCCAATCGTCCGATTCATAATCATAATCTAATTTCGGAATAGGCGGAATAGGCGGCATACCCGATTCTGCTGTTTCCGCTTTCTTTTTATTCTTCTTAAAAAGTCCACCGAAGACAAAAAATCCTAATATTAGAATATACAACAAATCTTCGAAGCCCATAGTAACTTAGTTTTTCACAAATATACAATTTTTATTTTGAATACTTTGATTAAATGAAAAAAACAATGGGTAACTTCACAGCCACCCATTGATACATTTTAACCTAAACCTTAACTATGAAAAATTTATCTGTTTGTTTACACTGCAAAAGTGCGGATAATTTTTTTAATATACAAATTTTTTATAAAAAATTTCCAATCAAAAGTCTATCTACAACTGCTTCCGTCTATTATTCTATCTTTTATTGGGCTATAAAAACAGATGAAATAACCTTGATTTATACACATGATTTCAGCCTTTTTAAAACGATATCCGCCACTGCAGGAAGTTTCTCCACCGAACTGATACCCAATGTATTCAAAGCTTTTAACGTCAACAAGGCACAAGCGTAAGAATCATCTCCTGCACGATGATGATGAAACTCTATACCATGATATTCACACAACCTACCTAAAGAATAGCTTGGTAAGCCCTTCCATGCCTTACGCGCTAAACGGATACTGCAAAAATAATCAATCCAAGGAACAGCCAGATCATAATACGCCAATGCCGACCGCAACACCGCCATATCAAAAGATGCATTATGAGCTACAACAAACTGACCATCTAACCAGTGCCTAAGCTCACTCCATAGTTCTTCAAACGTTTTCGCCTCCGACACATCTCCTGATGTTATACCATGAACTTTCTGGCACAAGGGATTCATATAAGGAAAACAGGGTGGTTTTATCAGCCAGGACTTTGTTTCTGCCAGTATCCCATTTTCAACACGTGTCATGCCTATTTCACACGGGAACAAAGCATGTGCCGTTTCAAAATCTATTGCGGTAAAATCTACATTTGTCATGAATAAAACAAATATAAGCATAAAACCGTTCCTGTAAATTATATATTGTGTTAAATTAGATTCCTATTTCTATGCAGATAATTAAATATATCTTATTTTTGTCCCGCTATTCACAGCTTTATTTTTTATAAACGGAAGTATTTAATTACGCTAATTACAGAAAAACCCCATCTGATATGAAAAAACTTATTTATACTTTATTTATCCTCGGAGTATCTATTGCCAGTTTCAACTCCTGTAAAGAAGAGCCTACTCCTCCACAACCTAACCACGGAAGTGTTAGCCTGGATCCAAGTACAGTAGATATAAAATACGGAGAAGAAAAAGAAATCACTCCGGTATACAGTACTACCGGTACGGCAAAAGATAAATTCTATAACTGGAAAAACAGTAATGATAAAATTATCTCCTACGATATTATAACCGGAGGAAGAATTAAGGTAAAAGGACTACGTATCGGAGAATCCATTATTACTTACTATGCTGAAGACGGATCTATTTCAGCAGAAAGTAAAGTAAGTGTCAGCGCCCGTACCACCCTATTGGGCGGAGTCCGTTTCAATCCGGGCGAAAGTAAAACCACGGTAAAAAACCGGGTACAATGGAAACTAAACGAAAGAGAAAGTTCCGACAATATGCTTGTATATGACGTAAGTATGAGCGATAATAAAATAAAACAGGAAGTGTATTGTTTTGAGAATGACAAACTGTATTCTCTGCTTATCATATTAAATGATAAAAAAGAAAACGAAACCGAAGCACATCAATATATTGAAGAGAGATTCGATTATCTGATTACAGCAAAAGACATCTCATATTATGATGCCGGAAGCAGCCCTGACTTTACAGAAGGCACTGTGGTAGGAATATTCCTTCCAAGTGCCAATCTTCCCAAAGAAGGAATTAGCGGAAAACTGGGAGTACGTTACACAATGCATACCAACATAAATTAAAACCAAAAGCGGCTTTACCGATATAAGTAAAGCCGCTTATTGTATCTCTATGAATTTTGCGTCACTATACTTTGATAAATACATACACTACCCCGCCTTCTATCCCGGTACGCCTCATCCTGATACTGATATTATTGTTGTTATTCCCTGCTACAACGACGAGCATATTTTCCAGACGCTTAACTCTCTGACGGCTGCATTTCCGACAAAACATCATATTGAAATCATTATTGTAGTAAATGACAGCGCTGAGACTCCAGAAGATATTATAAAGGTCAATAACGATACATTTTCCAAATTACAAGAACTTAGCAGGGAACACCATCCGGAACATATCAGCATACTACCGATACGCATTAAAAATGCACCTAAAAAACAAGCAGGAGTAGGCCATGCACGCAAAACAGGCATGGACGAAGCCATTTATCATTTTTCCCTGCTTGATCGCCCCCAGGGAATTATCGTTTCACTTGATGCCGATTGCATAGTCAGTCCGGATTACTTTCTACAAATAGAAAAACATTTTAACTCTACCGACAACAAATCCGGAGCTTATACTCTCCAGTTCCAACATAACTATCAGGATCAATCTATCGACATAAAAGAGAAAAATGCCTGCAGACTATATGAGATATACCTTCGTTATTTTCGCCTGGCTCTAAAAACAACCGGATTTCCATACTGTTTTCATACTATCGGTTCTTGTTTTGCCGTTAATGCCCTTGCTTATACCAAAACAGGAGGAATGCCTCAAAGACAGGGAGGAGAAGATTTTTATTTTCTACACAAAGCTGCACAGCTTACTACTGTAGGGACAATAAACCGCCTCCTTGTATATCCTTCTCCACGTATATCCGAACGGGTTCCGTTCGGCACCGGCCCTTCCGTCAAACAAATTGCACATGATGGGAAATATCTCGTTTACAACTTTAACCTGTTCCTGATTCTCAAAAAATTCTTTGAACTATGCAGCAACTTTTTCCATACACAAGAAATCGAAACGATAAAAATTCCTTCCGAAATAATAAATTTCACCGGCGAAGACAAAATAAAAGAAATCATCCTTGAATGTAAAAACAACTCTAAAGAAGAAAGTTCTTTTTCAAAAAGGTTTTTCTCCAAGTTCAATGCCCTGTTCATTATCAAATTCTTAAAATCCTTCGATGAAAACAGCATTTATCCACCCATGGATGTATTAGAAGCTTCTTCGGAGTTGCTAAAAGACTACGGCATTACTCTAAAAAGCCATCATCCCGAAGAAATATATAAACATCTGTTTCAACTGGACTTGAAACACATATAATATCCCCTTTCATTTTCCTGACATCGCACATCTTTTAAAATAAAAAATGCACCTTGCCTTTTCTGGATTTTTTTGCTAACTTTACCGAACGCTACGGAATAGTTATAGCCTTTTCATAACCATTATTTAAAGCGTTATGAAACAAAATGTTTGAACAGATTACGGATGATTTATAACTAAGCGCTAAAGAGGGAAAAAACATTCAACAATGATAAATAAATGGATTTATAACCAACTAACACCAGAACAGGAAGAACAACAAAAAAAATTAAGTAATGATTTAAGTATTAGTCCGGTATTGGCACAACTGCTAATACAAAGAGATATAACGACCTACGAAGAAGCGCGTCGCTTTTTCCGTCCTGATCTTTCTGATCTTCATGATCCTTTTCTTATGGCCGATATGGATAAAGCCGTGGAGCGGCTTACAATGGCCATGCAACAAAATGAAAGGATTCTTGTATACGGTGATTATGATGTAGATGGTACTACATCGGTAGCATTAGTTTATAAATTTTTAAAACAGTTCATCAGCAACGTTGATTTCTATATTCCGGACCGTTATACGGAAGGTTACGGAGTATCTATCCGTGGAATAGAATATGCTGCGGAAAGGAATGTTACTCTCATTATTTCACTGGATTGTGGGATAAAAGCTGTTGAAAAAGTAAAATATGCCAGTGAACTGGGAATTGATTTCATTATATGCGATCACCATACTCCCGACAAAACACTACCTCCGGCTGTTGCAGTGCTGGATCCCAAAAGA
Source organism: Bacteroidota bacterium (assembly GCA_023391625.1). Lineage (GTDB taxonomy): Bacteria > Bacteroidota > Bacteroidia > Bacteroidales > Paludibacteraceae > QVMH01. The sequence continues at coordinate 825,801 of JAEWAN010000034.1, forward strand.
AAAGACTGCAATTACCCATACAAACATTTATCCGGCTGCGGAGTTGGCTTTAAATTAATTCAGGCATTCGCGCAAATAAACAATGTCAGCTTTCCCGAATTAATACCTTTGCTTGACCTAGTGGCTCTAAGCATAGCCTCTGATATAGTACCCATCACCGGAGAAAACCGAATACTGGCATATTACGGACTGAAACAACTTAACACAAACCCAAGTGTAGGTGTTAAGGGAATTATCGACGTATGCGGATTAAGCGACAAAGAAATAACAATCAGTGACATCGTATTCAAAATCGGCCCTCGTATCAATGCATCCGGACGAATGAAATTAGCCTCGGAAGCTGTGCAATTATTAGTGTCCAGGGATTACAATTTTGCTAAAGAAAAAAGTGAAACTATCAATGAATACAATAACGACCGCAAAGGGCTGGACAAAAACATTACAGACGAAGCGATTTCTTTAATCAGTTCCGACAAGGAATTAAAAGAACGAAAATCAATAGTCCTGTACAATCCGGACTGGCATAAAGGCGTTATAGGAATTGTGGCTTCACGCCTTTCCGAAGAGTATTACCGCCCGGCTATAGTATTGACTAAATCAAACGGTATAGCCTCCGGATCTGCACGTTCGGTTCCGGGATTCGACCTGTATAAAGCCATAGATTCATGTCGCGATTTATTGGAGAATTTTGGGGGACATATGTATGCGGCAGGCCTATCGATCAAAGAAGAAAATATCCCTGCTTTTACAGTACGGTTTGAAAAATACGTAGCAGAAAACATACTGGAGGAACAAACCTACCCTCAAATAGATATTGACGCAATTCTGGAATTTAAAGATATTACGCCCAAATTTTTCCGCGTGTTAAAACAGTTCGGCCCATTTGGGCCCGGTAATATGAAACCGATCTTTGCCTCTAAAAAGGTATTTGACTATGGAACCAGCCGCTTGGTAGGCAAAGACCAGGAACATATTAAAATGGAACTGATAGATTCCAGTTCGGAAAACGTAATGAATGGTATTGCTTTCGGAATGCATGAATACAATGACCACCTGAAAGCCCTGAATCCACTGGACATATGTTATACCATTGAAGAAAATTATTTCAATGGGAACACGAATATACAGTTAATGATACGGGATATCAAAATAGACGAAATCAAATAACAGGTTAGGAATGGCAATCGTTTTTTTAGGCTTAGGCAGTAACCTGGGAAACAAGGAACTGAATATAAAAAAGGCATTGGAGCTTATTGAACAAAAAGCCGGAGCATTAAAAACAGTTTCGTCATTTTATCATTCCAAAGCCTGGGGATATATTTCCGAGAATGAATTTGTAAACATTGTGGCGGAAGTAGAATCGACACTCACCCCCACCGAGTTATTAAATATACTAAAACAGATAGAAAAAGAGCTGGGCAGGGCAACCAAAACGATTTTCGGATATGAAGACAGGGTGATAGATATTGACATATTGTTCTACGATAACTTAATTTTAAATACTCCCGAACTAAAAATCCCGCATCCCCTGCTGGGGAAACGGGATTTTGTTCTTTATCCGTTGGCTGAAATTGCTCCGGACTTTATACATCCGGTATTAAATCAGAGCTCAGAATGGCTTAAAAACAAATTATCACATCAGGCTAATGATTAGAACTGATTATCTGCCGAATGATAATCATTCAATATTTTCAACCCTTTTTCATAATCCTTTTCAAACACATATATCTTAAGCCCGTCGTTTATATCCTTAAACATCGGATACAATTCCACGACCTGTTCATTTCCGACAAAACACTCTATTCCATTCGTCCGAAGGACTTCTTTATCCAGATTTGCGGCGACCATGTTTTCATAATCTTTTAACGCAACTACTTTGTCTTCCATAACTACTTTATTTAATGGTTTTACCTTGTAAATATAATGACTTATTTTGATTTTATACTGAAAAAGGACAAATTTTTTAACATATTCTTTCCTTTAATTACAGGTATTTCATTGCATCAATCATAAGATACTAATCAACCGCCCAACCACAGGAATAATCCCAGACTTAAAATCAAACAAAGTTTTTATTTACTCACAAAATCCTTCATTGTAAGAAACGAATATCCCTGTTTGCCAAAAAAGCGAATTTCTTTTTCCAACAAATCCCTGGCTGGCAAACCCAGGTTTCTCCTTTTCAAGTGACTCCGCAAAACATCTGACAATAAGTAACTGATATAATTATCTGAACGTTTCTGAACCGCGACATTCAAATTGTCTTCCTCTATCAGCTCATTAGGATGAATCAGAAAATTGACAGCCTTTACCCCATTCCTCGTTTCCCGATACAAAAAATAACGGGTTATACGATTCAGCATAGGAGATATCCTCATCATCGTACCAATATAAGGCAATACAAACGAAGACACGGGAACTTCTGTAATAGAAGCATTTCCCTGCCGCGCCAAGTTGGTTTGCGACGTATGATATGAAATTCGGGGAGCCCGGAACCAACTCATTTTATTCTTTGCTCCTAAAGTCATAAACATATCAAAACGCTGTGGAGCCACTGAACTGTCTATCTTAAAACCGGTTTCTTCCAAAGCTCTCGGAGTAAACTCATTCACACGTAAAGCCGGAGCACGAAACGAAACGACCTCTTCCCCGGCAATATCTTCCAGAATTTTCTTAGCCCTTGACAGATGGTCTATCTGTTCTTCCAAAGTAAGTACATCAAAGGCTTTATCATGTTCATGCGTCAATCCGTGACATGCCACCTCATGTCCATAAGGTTGCACCATGCGGACAATGTCCGGATATTGTTCAGCAAAATCAGCAATAAAAAAGAATGTCGCCTTTACATCATATTTTGCATACAAATCAAGCAAACGAGGCATACCTTCCTTCCAAACTTTCACTCCGGTCTCCTGGCGTAAACCTCCGTTCAGAATGGAAGTTGTCTCAACATCATTCGTAAACAGACAAACTCTATCCATCTATCAGCACCTTTATTATGACCATTTTATAATTGCAGCTCCATAAGTCCATCCACTGCCTACGGCAGCAAAAAGAACAATATCCCCTTTTTTCAACTTTCCGGCTTTCTTCACTTCATCCAACAGAATAGGAATCGTTCCGCCAGACGTATTAGCATACTTATCCATATTGGTCATAACCTTTTCAAACGGCAACCCTATCAGCTCTGCCGTTTTCTTCAATATCCGTATGCTCGGTTGATGAGGTATCATGATATCAATATCGTCTATTGTCAATCCGGTATCTTCCAAGACCTGATTAATTGCTTTAGGCAAAGCGAATGTAGCAGAATTAAAGACAGCCTTCCCGTTCATCTGGAAATACTGCTGATCCATATTTTCCGCACTAAGAGGTATTTCTGACCCTCCTCCCGGAATTGTAAATCCAAGCATATTCTCGCTTGTATCCGTATATAAACGATAAGCTAAAAAACCTTCTGTTACATTGGCCGACGTAACCACCACAGCACCAGCTCCATCTCCAAAGAATATGGAATCTCGCCGGGTCCAGTCCGTAATCCGGGAAAAAGTATCCGCACCAATCACCAGGACATTATTATATACCCCAGAAGCTATGTACTGAGTAGCAACGGACATTCCAAAAAGAAATCCGCTACAAACAGCCGTCAAATCAAAAGCGGCGGCATTATATGCCTTTAATTTATGCTGTACGAAAACCGCCGTAGAAGGCGCTTTCCTATCAGGTGTAGAAGTAGCTACGATAATAAGTTCTATATCTTCGTTTTTAAGCCCGGCGTCATCAATAGCCCGTTGTCCGGCAAGAGCAGCCAAATCGCTGGTAGCTTGATATTCCGATGCAATACGTCTCTCCTTAATACCTACATTTTCATACACCCACTGAGCATTAGTAGGTGCAATTGTTTCCAAATACTCATTCGTATAAACCGTATCCGGCACATACGAACCAGTACCCAATATTTTTACATTACGCACAAGTTGTTTCATACACACTAATTTATTTTTTATACCCTACGGGCACACCATTTTCCATTTCAAATTCTTTTATTACCCTGGCAGGCACACCACCCACAAAGGTATTAGGAGGAACATCTTTTGTCACAACAGAACCGGAAGCTACAATAGCCCCCTCTCCTACCGTAACCCCTGGCAACACTGTAACTCCAATAGCTATCCAGGCATTTTTCTTTATAATAACAGGAGCCAAAAAGGCTTCAGACAAATGTTTATGATATTCAAGCGGTTTATTATGAGTCAAAATAAAATTCTGACCTGCCAGGGAAACCCCGTCTTCTATAATCACAAAATTAGGATAAACATCATCTATCGTAACCTGAGGCCCTATATGCACATTCTTACCTATCTTCACCCCACGCCATCTATGCAGCTTTACACGAAGCCCGCTATAAGGTACAATTCTTGAAGTTACTTGCCAGACATGATCCATAAAACGTCGGTAAAGAAACCGGGGCATGGCCATAAAGCCCTTATAACCATGTTCTTCTGCCGTACATTTCCAGGCCTGATAGAAGCTACGCTCCACATGGTTAGGAAGCGGTTGACGTTTTAATGGTAAGTAATCTTTCATATTTTCAATTTATCTCCGTAACACACACATAAGTAAGGAGTCAGACAAGCCCTCCGTTCAAATCAAGCGAAGAACCGTTTACATAATCAGCCCTTACCAAAAACAAGACTGCATTGTAAATATTCTCCGGATCACCTAACTCATGGTTAGGTATCTGTTCTTTTATTTCAGTAAGTATATGCTCCGGCACATCACACAAAGTCATACCCGCATTATAATATCCCAGATTCAAATTATTAATCGTGATATTCTTCTTTGCATTTTCTGCCGCAATACTCTTAGCCATACCCCAAAGAGCCGATTTAGAAGCTGCATAAGCACTTGTTCCCGGAACTCCTTTCTGGGCTAGAACTGAAGACAGATTAATAATACGTCCGAAGCCTTTCTCATACATTTGCGGCAACACCGCATTGATAACCCGAAACGTACCAACCAGATTAACATCTATCAGGTTTTTCCACTTCTCAACCTCAGCTTTCCGTGCCAGCACATTATAATTAACACTTGCACAATTAATCAATACAACCTGATCATCACTTGTTACAACCTCAGAAATCCAGTTCCGCACTTGTACGTCACAAGCAATATCAACCTGCTGATAAAAGGACGCTAATTCTTCCGGAGGGCATGTAGAACTATATGTTCCGCAAACCGTACACCCGGCTTGTTTCAATTTACGCAATAGAAACAAACCGATTCCCCGGGAGGCGCCAGTTATTAAAAACTTCAGTTGTTTAATATCTTGTTCCATACAATTATCATTTTATTTTCCAATACAAATCAACCAGCTTCTTATAGATATTCCGGATCATACGATGATTTCCGGACATACGTTTTACCTTATTACGAATCTGTTCCCTGATAAAAATGCAAGCCCATAAAAAGACATTATTTGTCCATAAAGTATGTGCCGATACCATTGCTTTTTCCGGAAACCTATCGGCTCTAAGGGCCAAAACAATATCCCGGGTATGATGATATCTATTTTCAAAAGACATTTGCACTACATCCCGTATAGCAGAACGAAAACCATCCCAACAATAACCGGTATCTGAAATATAATATATTTCATTAAAGTTGATAGAAAGATAGGGTTCACCAATTAGCCCTTCCAACCTGAAATCATACTTTTTCCACAAATCCCGGTTATCATAAACCGATGTGGAGCTTCCATGCATCGAAACTGTTTTTACCGGATAAAACGTACGGAAATGTGCCAAATTCCGACGAAAAGACACGATAGCTTTCTCGTAATCTCCTTCTGCCGTGGCCAGGTCTTCATAATGATATCCTATCTCATGTCCCCAATCTGCAATTTTTTTTATAATCACAGGATCATCGCTTTGCCTGACAATACGAAAATTATAAGTAGCCCTGATACCAAGCTGATTTTCCAATAAAGCCATATAAAGAGCATTTTTTGCCATTTCATCAACATCATGGCGCAAAATAATATACTTTCCTTCAGCCTTTCCCAAACACCAGTCTTCAAACGTAAAAAAAGAATAACCGGCTCCCAGAAATTCCGACAACAACTCCTTATATAGATTTAATGTAAAATCCCTCATAATTGTTCAATCATCTTCCCTAAAATATATTCGGCAGCATGCCCGTCGCCAAAAACCGGTAAAAACCGAATGTCACGGTGGGTCAATAAATTATAACCATCTATTATCTTCATTTTATCCGCATCGGCCACAATTCCGGCCTGATGTTCCACAATTTCCGTCCATTCCGTTTCCGGACGTAGTATAACACAAGGTTTCCTAAAGAAATAAGCTTCTTTCTGTACCCCCCCGGAATCAGTCATCACGATTCGGGCATTTTTTTCCAACACAATCATTTCAAAAAATGAAGCCGGAGGTATAAACCGTATTTTGTCACATTGTTCCAGACTGTTTTTTAAACCGGTATTTACCTCTGATTGCAGTATTTTCCGGGTACGGGGATGTATCGGTATCACTACCTGTCGGTTATCCTGCTCTGCAATATGCAGTAAAGCTTCAAAAATCGCAGCCAGGCGTTCCGGATTGTCCGTATTATTATCCCGATGAACCGTCGCCAAAATATACTGCCCCTCAAACAAGCCTAATCGTTTCAAAATATCTGTTTTTTCATCAGCAACAGAAGCATAATACAAAGAGTTATCATACATAATATCACCCGAGTGATAAACAAACCTCTTTTTCCCATTGGCAAAGACAGCCGGAGAAGACAAGAAACCCTCCTTCTCCAAGTTATGCATAGCCGTTTCCGTAGGAGCAAACAGTAAAGTAGATAAATCATCGCAAACAATACGGTTTATTTCCTCCGGCATTGCCATGTTGTAAGAACGCAATCCGGCTTCTATGTGCACTATGGGGACATGAAGCTTTGAAGCTGCAATAGCGCCCGCCAAGGTGGAATTCGTATCTCCGAAAAGTACCACTGCATGAAAGGTTTCCTGGAGTAATACCTGTTCTATGCCTGTTATCATACGGGCAGTCTGTGCTCCGTGACTACCGGAACCTATATTTAAATTAAAATGAGGAGCGGGAATATCCATTTCCTGGAAAAACACCTCTGACATATTCTCGTCATAATGTTGCCCTGTATGCAGTATTTTTTCTTCTATTTGACCCTGAAATTTATTTCTCACCGCCCGCGACAAAGCTGCTGCTTTTATTATTTGCGGTCTTGCTCCTATTACAGTAAGTATCTTCATCATCTAAAAATATATTGATAATCTGGATTATTTTTCATTATAGTCCTGCTATCCGGATAATTTTCAATGAACCAAGTCATAAAAGCTGTTAAATCTATTTTATCCGATAACATAACGTGTCTTCTTTTTTGAAATTCTTCTTTTAAATCATCTTGCTTCAATAAAAAATCTATCGTTTCATATAATTTTTCCGGCTGGGAAGTAGCAATACCGAATGTCAACCTATACTTATGCTCCAATTCTTCCAACACTCCTATTTTTCCGGCAAAATCATTAAAACGCACCGAAGGAGTACCCAACATGGCAGCTTCCACTGCCATACTCTGGCTGTCACCGATATATAGTTTGGCAAAAGCCATAATATGGTGAATATCCAACGGATTAATCTGCAACCTGTACTTTTCAAACTGCGGTTCCAAATCCCGTTCTGAAGTAATATAAATATCACCGTAAGGTTCTAACTGGTCTATCAGCTTCTGAGCTATATCCGTACTAATACCATGTGCTCCGGAGTCGTGGTGAGCATTCAGTTTGGCAAAACGCAAAAGGAAATAAGGCCTTTCTGAAGAAATATATTTATCCACAATTTTACGGTCGGGCACAAAACGATTCGGATGCAAATAGGCCATTTTTTGATAAGAATCATATTTTATAGCCTTCTTATCCCATTTTCCACTATTACAAAAAACAGGATTCAGTATAGCGGCAGCTCCCGGATATGCCAAACGGGCATATAACGGAACGACCGAAGCATCATCCTCATTCACCGCAATCAATGGAGTTTTTGTTAAGCGTACCAATAAATCAATATAAGTACCCACCAATACATCCGGTTTATTTTTCCTCAAATACCTAAACATATTCACATCCATCTTCAGCAAAGACACCATCAATCCTAAACGTGAAGAGCGCGAACGTTCTTTTTTACGTATAACAGAGTATGAAAAACCGGAATTTATCAACAAAGACTCTAATATATCTTTTTGCTTTATAACAAAGTGCACATCATGACCTTTCTCCTCCAGACAAACCGCTGTGTTCTTAAAAACATGGAACTGAGCCGGATGTCCCAAAAAGAATAATATTTTCATTTTTTTTTCACTCATTGATGCACTCTTATAAATTTTCATCTCTTATAATATAAATCAGACCTTCGGTTTTACAGCCAATGTCTCCACCCATAAACGCCCCAGTTTATACAAAACCGGCCTACAGATATATAAAAACCGCCCATACTCCACAAGCCGTCCTCCAAATTTACTCTTAAATTCCCGGACACCATAATAACGCTCAGGAGTACCGGCTCCCATAAAATCAAACATAGCTATATTATGCCGTATTGAGTATTCCAACCCAGCCCAGGTAGCCATTACAGAGGAATATAACTTAGGGAAAACCTCATCACTTCCACATACAAACAACTCATACAAACACTGATTTGCCTGTTCAAAACAAGCCATTCCTCCGATAACCGTACCCTCACTGTTTTTCACAACCAATAATTTACCTTGCGGGTACGCAACCAGTTTTTCAATATACTCCACAGGAAAAAGCGGACGCTTTACCCTGGTTTTATACAAACGCTGAAGAATTGTATAGAAAGCCGCAATATCATTTTCATTTCTCGTTTCTTCCCACTTAACTCCGGCACGTCCAGCCACTTTAATCTGTCTTTGCTTACTCTTACTTAAACGGGAAAACACCTGCTCCGGTTCAGTAAGGTCCACCAGAAAATTCAGTTGCCGATGATACACAAAACCAGCATTCCGGAAATTCTCCTGATAAACTGAATAATCAATATGATTTCTCATTTCAATATAGATCACCCCTTTCTTAGATAAATCCTGACTTACCGATTTCAAAAACAGATGAATCATATCCTTCGGCATATCCTCACTCAACAACACACCTCCCGGGCTTATAGCACGCCGACTAAAAAAACGTTTAACCCGGTTTCCATCTGCAATGATATAGCCCCAGACAAGCGCCTTCAACTTTGCCTTTTCCGATACGGCATAGATAAAAGGAGTTATAAAAGACAAGGAAACATAAAAATCATAACAGGGTTTGGTTTGAAAAAACGAAACCTCTTGCGACTGTTTTGCCAACTCATCCCAATCAGAAACATTGATCTGTGAAATATCCGTATGTATTTTTATTGTTTCCAAATTATTTTTTTACCACACTTTTATAAATATCATCTATTTTCCGGGCTACCGTATCCAAATCCAGTTCCAAAGAACGAATCCGGTCCCTTCCGTTTGTTTTTCCTTTGAAATCAATCGCTTTTTTCAAAGCTTCCGAAATTACCTGAACTTCATAATTTGTAAGAAAACATCCCTCTGTATGTTCAATAAGGGTTTTCACATCTCCCACATCTACAGATACAACCGGACAACCACAAGCCAAAGCTTCTTTTATAAACTGCGGAGAACCTTCCGTAAAACTCGTCATTAAAACTGCATTCACTGCATTCATCAACCAAACGACTTCTTCACGGGAATAACCTTTCAGTTCCACCAACTCCACACCATCCAAAGTCTCTACCGCTTTTTTTGCCAAAAGAGGATTTTTTACCTCATTCCAGAAGGAACCGGAGAATAAAACAAATTGTCCATCCTTAACTAATCCCAGCTTTAACCTTGCCTCCTTCCGGCTCATAGGGAAAAAACTATCAGTATCCACCCCACAAGGTATTAAAGCATAGTTTTCCACAGGCTTCACCTTATCTATATTCTTTTGTGAAACAAAGATATTAAATGCAGATAATCCGACACTAATCCGGGAAAAACAAAAAGCTTTTCTATCATTAATATCACTGCCGTGATAAGTTGTTACCACAGGAATCTGCCTTTGTAAATTAGCCAGCAGACCAGACAAGCCATAATGTGCATGAATAACATCCGGACGATATTCTTTTATTTTCCGTAACAACGCATTCCGGCTGGCAATATACCCCATTATTCCCTTTTTCCTGACCAAAAAATAGTCCGTAACAATTCCCCTGCTTTGTAAAGACTTTACTTGTTCCCGGATAAATACAGCAACATGGTCTTCATCATTTTCTTTATAACGGCACACAATCAATACTCTCATCGGGATATATATTTTTGATAAACACGGATATATTCTGTTGCCGTATTTTTAATATTATATTTTTCTTCAAACTCATTCATATTATTCCGACGCATTTTCCCTAACTCAGTTTCCGTCATCAATAAAAAAGTTTCAATTCCGTCAAGATAATCGCCAACCTCTAATGAATTTACCAGAATACCGTTTTCTCCGGATTTTACAATATCCTGAACTCCACCTACGTTTGTACTTATCACAGGCAACCCTACACTCATCGCCTCAATCATAGAAATAGGCAGCCCTTCATACACCGAACTCATACAAAAGAAATCACTGCAGAATAAATAATCAGCCACATTTTTCTTAGGACCTAAAAAGAACGTATTATCAGGTTTCACATGATTATATTTTTCCTGTAATCCCGAACCGGAATCACTGCCCAATATCAGTAACACAACATTCTTACCCTGCTTTTCAAGCTCCGAAAAAACATTCAGCAATAACAAATAATTTTTTTGTTCCGTAATTCTTCCTACCGCAATAAATATTTTTGTTTCCGCATTCTTTTTATATACAGCAATTTCCGCTACCACTCTTTCAAAATCTTGTGTCTTTTCCAAAGGTTTACGACCATTTATTACCATCGGGACATCACGTAGCTGATATAAAGTCTGGAAACTTTTTCTTATTTGATCCGAGATAGTTATTGGAACCAAACGACCTCTCTTCATGAAAAAACGACGGATATTCCGGATTAGCTTACGGGATTCCTCCTGCTGAGGATTATTATGAATAGTATAAAAAAACTTTACCTTCTTCAGAAAACACAGAGAAAAAATCATATATAAGAATACCGAAGGCAAATGACAATTTACAACCTTGGGCTGTTCCTGTCCTAAAAATTTATAGATACAGTATGATAATGATAAATCCAGACCTTTTTTCTTTGAGAAAGTTTTCAGAGCAACTCCCGCTTCACTTAACTCGGGATATAAATCCAAATTCACATCACGAAAAGAAACGATTGTCACGTTATGTCCAAGCCGCACTTGTTCTTCCGACAAATCAACCACCAGACGTTCCGCACCACCATTTCCTAAATTGGATATTATATGTACAATTTTCATTCTCAAAACAAATCTAATTAAACCAGCCCTCTACCCGACAATTTAAACCAACTCCAGGCGCAAATCGCAACGAATATAAACGCAAGATATATCATATAATACTTCTTCGTCTTATTCGTGACCACACTTATACCATAGGCGGCAATCATCAGTTCAAACGGCAATACCGGCTGATGAAAACGCTCGGACTGAGCAAAGGCACTCATGGCAATGATTAACAAATATGCCACAACAAATGAACCTACCAGAGCATATTCGCGCCACTTTTTATTCCGCACCACATAAAATATAGCGACCAGAATAAAAAAAGCCATAATATTTTTCACATAATTCCCTCCGTGAATCAACTGTTGGTTTTGCTGAATAGGAATATCAACCATTGTAGGAAAAGGAATTGTAAAAATCATGGGAGCAAAAACTACTCCGGACATATATTTGGCATAGGAATTTCCTCCTTTGCGCTGGGAACGCCACTCCATAGATTCCGCCTGATTAGTCTGCCTGCCTTCCCAGGTAGTTTCTATTTCAGTTGCAATACGCCCTCCTAAGAAATATAAAACAGCAAGCGACACCCAGGCAACCAGAATCATTCTTTTCCAACCCTTCAATGTCCTGCCCGGTACAAAGACCAAAGCTGTAATAAAGGAGAACAAGGCTGCAGCTCCCAATACCGTACGAAAAAGGAATAAACTTGATGCCAACAGAACCGGCACGAGTAAGTTTATAAAAGTGAATTTAATACCCCTGATAGCATAATCAGCACGTTCTACAAACGCAACCGTAAGAAAAACCATTTCCGTTTCCTTTAAATGCAAGCCGCAATAATAAATCAGGTTAGGCATCAACATACAAAATATGGCAGCCATACGGGCTGTAGGCTTTCCGAAATTACGTTCCGCCAATCTATAAATCAACACACAGGTAAAAGCACTGATCAGTGCTTTTAGCAATCTCACAATAATAAGATTCTGCCCAAATATCGTATATATAATTCCCAGATAAAAAATATAACCGGAATCGGAATATGCACTTTCAAAGTAATTGAAAAAAGGGGCAAGGGTTCCCTGTTCCTTTATCAGATAAGCAACCCAGTTTCCCATATCATTATAACTCAATGAGTCCGCAGCACTAAACTCAAAAGGCTGTCCTGTCATTGCATTATAAAAGAAATAAGAAAAAATTACCCAAACCACACGAATAACAAGAGCTACTCCAAATAACCTTTTTACAAAAGCCTTTTCTGAAAGCACCTGCCATTTTTTTGTCAGTTCGTTGGAAAAATAAAAGAAACTTATTACCTCTATCAGACCAAAAACAATCCAATACCACTTCATGGAATAGGTATAAAACATCACTGTAATAAGAATCAATATTCCCAGATACAGGGATATGGCTTTAGAGGTAAAATATTTTGGAAAGTAATTCAACACATTAAAAAATCTATATTTATAAACAAAGCGATGGGTTATTCTACAAAAATCTGCCCGTATTTTTCACAGGCTTCCCTCAGGACATTTATTTGTTCTGCTGAGAAATTTTCATTTCTGAGTGTATAATCGTCAGAAAAAGAATTCTCAACCCTCTTTTTTTCTTTTTCTTTATCTATGTAATCTGCCAGTGAACTCACAATCCGAACCGGAACTCCTGCGGCTACCGAACCCGACGGGATATCTTTATTTACCACAGTTCCGGCACCGATAACCACATCATCGCCAATCGTCACCCCCGGCAAAACAACCGTACCGGCTCCAATAAACACACGATTGCCGATAGTTACATTAGCCACTTTTGTAAACCCCATGAATAACTTAGTACTTGCATCATGGGCGATAATATGAACCCTCGGAGCCAGAATCACATCACTTCCTATTCTTATATGCCAGCAATGACTCGGATCAATAATACATCCTCCCATTATCGTAACATTATCCCCTATTACAAGCCCCCTTTTTTTCAATCTATCCAGGGATTGTTCCCCTCTTATTTTTTTCAGGATATTTCTGATAATATTCATTTTATAATTGATTTTTTTAAATAAGAACCCAGTTTCAATACACTATACCAACCTTTTACAACCAACACAGGAAAATGATAAAGGTTATAATAGTACCTGCTCACATGACGAAAATCAACTTCATCAATCACTTTTTTTACTTCCTTGGGATAAGCGTTATTAAAACGGTAACGGGAAAGAGTCATCACACGCAACCTATCCAAAAGAATTTTAAGGTCTTTATTTTTTCGTTCCTCTTCCTGTAAATATTCCAAATTAAATGTCATAAAAACTTCCGGCTGAAAAATTTTATCTTTTGCCACTCCCCTGTTATATACATCAACATCCTGATTATAATTAGACAATGGTTTATTTATAAAAACGACCGGATATTTCAATGCTATTCTTACCCATAAATCCAAATCCTCTCCCAATTTCAACACCGGATTAAAACCTCCCTGTTCCAGGAAACACTCTTTCGGAACAACCACCGCCCCTGTCCACAAAGGCATACACAATGTTTCCGCATACACTTGATAATAATTGATCTCACCTGATTTAAAACCAGGCTTAAGTCCTATCGGAGCGATTCGCTTATTTTCATTCTTGACCAGATAATAAGAACTTCCATAAATACCACCTTCGGGATATTCTTTTACTAACAGGCTCATTTCTTCCAGATACGTAGGTTCCCACCAATCATCAGCATCCAAAAATGCTATATAAGGATATTTACTACTCTGAACACCGATATTCCTGGCCGATGAAACACCGGCATTAGCCTGATTAATCAACCGATAATCCGTATTTTTCAGATCTATCCGCTCCAATACTTCTTTAAAATTATCTTTTGAGCCATCATTCACAATAATCAGCTCATACTCCGTAAATGTTTGAGAAAGTACGGAAAGTACCGCTTTTTCAACGTAACAGGCTTTATTATATAATGGAATAACAACAGAAAACATCTTAAAACAATTAACTCTAAAACTATACTACGGGCAAAAAACCTTGCCTGTTTATCAAAAATCCCTTATCCAAATCATATCCATCAGCTATTTTATTGCAACCTTTATCCCAAAAATGATCTGTCCTAAATATATTTTTCTTGAATATCATAAAATGCAGGTAGATATACTCCCGCTTATTCTTTGCATTCCACATCTTTCCGTCTTTATAAATCCAGGAGTCGGAATCATGTTTAAATATCAAACCATCATTATACAATATAGGAGTGGTATATTGTTCTTTAAAAAAAAGTTTTCTCTTTTTTATAAAAAAACATGCATTCAATACCGGCAATAATTTATTATAAATAACCCAGGCATCACGCCAGTTAAAAATCTTCCGGATTATTCTTGCATAAAACTTTTGAATGTACCAGGACTGAGGATACAATAACCGGGCATAATCAACCTCATCCAATGCCCATAACCTGTCACTCAACAGTTTTTCCTGCCAGTCTTTTATTCTAAAAGCCAAATCCACATACTTACGTTCGTTCCGGATAATAGTTAAATGTCCGGAAAGCCTGTCCGCCTGTGTTGAAAACACATCATACTTGCCCAACAATTCATCTGGATAAAAAGACTTTATATCTCCCCAAATAACATCCACATCTCCCCAACCCCAGAAATCATATCCTTCGATCAACTCTTGATGTATATATCCGTAAAAAGGTCTGAGCCCACACAGCTTATAAGGATTTTCCGGACGAAAATCAATTTCCAGCTTATTACTTACATTCTCACAATAATCCTGAAAAGACATTTCATAAAAATGCAGGTTTTCACCGACATCCCGAGGAACCGGACAATCGGTAAAAAAGAACCAATCAACATCTTTATTCCTGCCACAGGAAAACAGATACAGATTAATCCATTCCGGCCATTTTCCAAAGTAAGGTATCAGGATTGCTATTTTCATAAATAAATTCCAATGACGTCAGCACGTCTTTATTTTATCGCCTGCCTTTTCAAATTCTTCATCCCATAAAAAGCATAAAACAAAAAGGGATTAAGAGCACAAAAGATTTTTATATTTTTCCTTCCTGATTCCCATAACTTTCCGGCATACTCCCGGGCTGTTTTATAATCCCTTTTCCGATATGCCAATGACAAAAAAGTCCGGTTTATATAAGCATCATATTTCTTTTCATCATACACGAGATCGTCAGGAAAAGCATCACACATATATTTATTCAGTTTTTTCTCTTCCGACATACGTTTTCGCAACTTTTCATAATCAACCGGACGTATTACGGATTCATTATTCCATCGCACGGTTGTGGAAACAACCGGCAAACAATGAAACTTAGTATGTTTAGCCAGAAACAACCAGGTATTCCAATCTTGTAAAGTGAACTGATATTTTATATAATCATCCAATTTTACATACTTAAGTAAATCGGATTTTCTAAAAAGAGTTGAAGAATTACAACACCGGAATTTATCTGTATAAAATATCGTACGCAACAAAGAATCTTCATATTTCAGATCATGTATAATCTGCTCTTCCACTTTGCTCGTTGAAGAGTTTATGGCTCTGTAATCGGTATGCACCAAACTATAATCGTCATTCTGTTCAAGAAAATCAACCTGTAACTGCAGTTTTTCCGGCAAATGCCAATAATCATCATTATCACAATTCGCTACATATTTTCCTCTCGCAAGCTTGACACAATGCGCCCAATTCGCAGCCAGCCCGATATTCTGTTCCTGAAATAACAGCTGGATTTTATCTGGATATTTTTCCTGATATTTTTTCAATAAGAAACGTGTTTCCTGAGAACTGAAATCATCTCCAATAATAATTTCATAATCAAAAGCGCACTTCTGGCTTAAAACACCATTCAAAGTATCCTCTATGGTATCAACCCTATTATAAGAGGGTATAATAACCGAAACTAAGGGATTCTTTATTAAACTATCTGATTTTATCAACATAAAAATTTCCTGTTATTTGCCAGAAATCACTTTTTAATCAATGCTTCTATCTTTATAAAGATACGAAAAAAAATCGGATTAAGACGTATTAAACGATAAATAAGTTTATGCCTTCT
This sequence comes from Bacteroidota bacterium, assembly GCA_023391625.1. Classification (GTDB taxonomy): domain Bacteria; phylum Bacteroidota; class Bacteroidia; order Bacteroidales; family Paludibacteraceae; genus QVMH01. The sequence goes on from JAEWAN010000034.1 coordinate 842,348, forward strand.
GGACACGCTTACCTGCTTATAATCAGCCCAGTTTATTTTATCTACAACATCCCGATCCTTGAAAGAGAACTCCTTCTGTATGTTCGATAAAAACATCAGGTAATACATCCCGGCCAGCGCTTTATAAAGTACCGATTTTTCAATATCCTGCTTAGGGATAAAGAAATCCGACAACTGATTGGCAATAGCAATCATATCGAACATCCTCTTTTTCTGGGGCACCGTTGTTATGCTTCCACCCCTGATTCTGTAAACATATACCACGTCTGAAACCAACCTCACACTATCGGCATAATAACAGGCTATCGGTGTAAACAAGTTATCTTCATGATACAGTCCCTCTTCAAAATAAAGGTCCTCTTGAAGTAAAAATTCCCTCCTGTACAAACGTAAAACAGCACACACAAAACTGAACATTCTCGTTTTCAAAGCAAAAGCATTGTAATAATCCCATCCGGACATTACGGTGTCGGAAAGAGGAGTATCCGCCACTTCCAACCCGGTATCCTCATAATACAGTTTTCCTGAGAAACAGACCATATCCTCCCCGGAAGCCTTTCCGGCCAATGTTTCCAATGAACATGGAATTAACCAGTCATCACTATCAACAAACAATATATATTCTCCTTTAGCCTCCCTGATTCCTGCATTACGGGCACTACTCAACCCTTTATTGGCCTGACTAATAATTTTAATCCGTCCGTCCCTTTCCATATAATTTTCAAGGACACACAAACTATTGTCTGTGGAACCATCGTTTACACATATAATCTCATAATTATTATAGGATTGATTCATAATGGAGTCTAGGCAATCCGGTAAATACCTTTCTACATTATATACAGGTATGACAATGGAAAAAAATGAATTCATTCAATAATATAACAATCTTTACTGCGGTTATGTTTCCTTGCGGCAATAATTCTTATCTGCCATCAATTCAATGGGACAAGGTTATCCTTTTTTATTTTTTAATAATCTCTTTTTTAACTTCACCAGAAAACGTTGTAACTGATACATTTGTATCAATGCAAAAGAAGAAATATTTTCTTTTACCGATACCGGATATTTCAAACCGGATAATCCGGAACATTCTTTCACCACATTATTGATTCTTTTTGTATGTTTCCGGTCTGTATTATACATCCTTGAATACCAAGTGTGTATTAAAAAAGGAATACCCATGTGGTTTTTCAGTATTGTGGACTCCCCATCCGGATGATCTGCCGAATCCAGGTATAAGGTTTTAAAATTCTGGCTTAACCATACGAAAAAATGACAGTACGGCTCATTATTCACGAATTCATATCCTATTCTCAACAATTTATCCGGAAAACCGTCCATGTATTCCGCACGATGATACGGAAAAGATTCTATGGCTTCTTTTGAAAATTTATTCCTGATAGCCGCGACATTCAGTATATTAAAAAAAGGATTGGTCACCAAAGGATTAGCCCGCCTTAAATGTGCCACCCCACCATCCGGCATACCACAATTGACGTAATCATTTTCAATCATATAATAAAGAAGTTTCTTCAGTTCTGACAAATCATAAACAAAAGCATCCTCATCAATATTGATAATTATATCAGCTTCCGTATCTTCCACCAATTGATACAAATAACCATCAGCGCTGGTATTTAATAAGCGGATCTTGGGGTAAGGCAAATCCAGAAAAAACATAGCTCTTTCATAAAGAGCTTTATTCATAGACCTAGTGTATATTTTAATTCTGTATTTTTCCAAATTCATTTCTATGTAAACAAATACGATAAATTTTTATTTTTCAGTCAATGTATTTCTTTTTAAACGGATTGCTTTTTCTCCTTCTCTGACCAACCCTCCATTTGCCAGAGCAGCCGTTTTATAACCCGATTGCCGAACCAAAGCCACAACCCTGTCATCATAATCACCGTAAGGATAGGCAAAATGATTCACCGGAACTTTAATTGCTTCTTCCAATTTAGCTTTTGATTCTAATAATTCTTTTCTGATCCTATCATCAGGAAGCTTTGTTAATGCCGGATGGGAAACGGTATGCGAAGCAATGGTGCATAAAGGCTCGTTTGCCAAATCCTGTATTTGCTTCCAGTTCAATGTCATTAAATGTTCCGCATCCAACGGAAAAGGATAAGATATCAATAAATCCTGTATAGTTTCCTGCATGTTGTCCGACTGCACGGAAAATACTTTATCCCTAATCTGGCGAAACACTTCATTCTTCTCAACCAAAGACTTACAATGATACGTTGTTCCATCCGACAAGGTCAACTTTTCTTCATTCAATAAAATATTTTCCAGAATATACCACCACAAAAGCCCTTTCCCATCCGGAAAATCGGTCGTAACATAAATTGCAAACGGACAATTATGTTTTTTAAAAACAGGATAAGCAAGTTCATAATTATCTCTATAACCATCATCCAACGTAAAACAAACAAACTTGCCCTTTTGCTTCTTTTTTAATGTCATCTGTTCATGCACTTCATCCAACGACACGAAACGGTAACCTTCTGCTTTATATTTCAAAATCGTTTCTTCCAGAAAAACCGGTGTTACCTCTAACTGACGGTTTTCCTCCAAAACACTTCTTGTTTCCGTTACCCGGTGTAGCATTAACACCTCGCCAACTGCAGGATGAAGCGCCTTGTATATCTTTCTTCTTATCCTCTTTATATAATTCCCCATACCGGCCTACTTCCTGTTTAAAAGACTGTCAAACAATAACCTGGCATTTCTTCTTGGTGTCAAATAAATCCAGCGCAATGAAAATATGTAACGGAACATATATTTCATTTTCTTCTCCGGAAAAAATATTTTCAAGATATAGGCTTTATAACCAATCTGCATATACCGGTTTAGCTCTTTTTTCAGCACTTTATGCTGAATGTATTGAGTACGTCGGTTTTCCGTAAGCAGTAAATTTGCAAAATTCTTACTTCGCCTGTAATCATGGACACTGCAAAAATCAAGGTTAGCAAAAACTTTCTGGAAAAAATCCAGTTCCACACCCGATATAGAAGGATAAATGCGCCTTACCAACTCTTCCCTTACGGTATAGGATTTCTCTCGCTGTATTAAATTAGAATCCTGAGTTATCTGAGTGCCATGCTGCCGATAATAAACCAACACCTCCGGTATATTATAAATATGGGTCCTGTCCAATGCATCAACCCACATTTTATAATCTTCCGCCGGATAAAAATCCGCATTATATAACAACCCGGATTCTATCAAAAAAGACATCCTGAAAACAACACTCGGATGACTCATCATGCAATAAAACAAAAAGCCTACTTTCAACGCATCATTCTCAACCGGAAATATAAAATCTCCATTTATTACTCCAAATTTACGTATAGAAGTTCCACAAATGCCAACATCGCTTCTTACTTCCAGCAAACTTATCTGTTTTTCAAGCTTGAGAGGTTCCCATAAATCATCTGCATCCATTCTAGCCAAGAACTCGGTTTCAGTCATTCCTATCCCCTTATTCAAGGTTGCCACCAAACCCAGATTCTTATCATTCTTACAATAAACAATACGTGGATCTGAAAAAGACAGGATTATATCCTCGGAATTGTCCGTGGAACCATCATTTATAATTAAAAAACGATAATCCGTAAAAGTCTGGCATAAAACGTTTTGAATAGTTTCATACAGAAAGTTTCCGGCATTATACACCGGCATTAATATCGTAACTTTGGGCATTATCTTTCCTGCCTTTCCTTTTTAACGAGTAATAAAATGATACAGGTATATTTATCAAATATATACCCAGGTATCTTGAAAACAATAGATTTTTTATTGACTTTTTTGTATTACGGGAATAATGAAACCTACGCTGATACTTATTATACTTTTTAGCCCACACAACAGCTAAATTCAATCTATTTACAAAGTTAAGCTTTTTTTGGATATAATGGTATATTTCCAGCCCCTCAATAAAGGTTAATCCTTTTTTTTCTGCTTCCGACGATACATTCCGGGAGTGTACGCGGAAAAAATTCAACGGCTTTTTTATCTCCAGCACATCCATCTGCTCCGAAAGCAAAACGTAAAAAAACCAGTCACCACAATAATGCATATTCAAAAAAAGTTTCTGTTTCTCCGGAGAAGGATAAACAGACTTCCGAAACATCATCATGCTGGCATTCCAAATGGAATTATTCAACGAGAGTTTTTGCCGGATAAAATTTTCCCCTTCATATTCCACAAGATTATCACACGTATCGGTATAAAGCGCTTCATAAGTAACCACATTATTCTCATCAATAAGTTTAGAGGCCGTATATATCAACCCGACTGCCGGTCTTTTTTCAAATTCTTTTACGACTGTTTCTAAAAATTCAGGAGCAGCCATATCATCACTTTCAGCTATCCAGATGTATTTCCCCTTAACCAGCTCAATTCCTTTATTCCACTGCCTGAAGGTACTTCCGCCATTCCGGTCATTAAAAATGATGTGCGATACTTTTGGATGATTCTCATATTCCAGCAATACATCCCGGCTATTATCCGTAGAACAATCGTCCAGTATAATCAGCTCAAAATCCTGAAAGGTCTGAGCCAAAATACTATCAATCCGATAACATAAGTATGCGGCATGATTATAATTGGGCACTATTACTGAAACTAATGGCATAATGTATAAAATTACTCTGTTCCCGAATTCCGATATTAACGGGTAAACCAACTTTTTACTTTACGAAAAGGATAAGTTATAACACGCCCTAACTTATAATATTTAGAGTGATACAACCTCGCTTCGTTTTGATAAAGGGTCAACTTCTGCAACAATTTATAACGATTCTTTTCTAAATAATTACAATAATTTTCCGGAGATAAAATTTTTTCCTTAGAAAGAGCATCCTTTATGGCTTCCAAATATTTATAACCATACTTTTTATCCGGTTCCACATGGCAGCCTTCCCCCCATTCATTCCAGGCATTCACAAAAATAAAAGCCTCATCCTCCGTAAATTTCTCTTGGGTATATTCTATCATCTTCCTCAACGAATAACAAAATAAATCGGGGTCTGATCCTACATAAACCGTAATGTTATCCTTTTTCCGGGCCGTATTATCCCATGAAGGAGATACGCACCTGAAAGTTTTATAATTATACTCTTTTGCCACCTGGTTAGCTACCACTTCCTCATAATGGTAAGTTTTAGAAATCAGTTTATTATCTATATACTCCAACGAAACATCCTTCAAATCTCTCGTATTAGGAGTAAACTCCAGTGCAGCATCAAAATTCACCTCCGAAGGTAAAGTTCCCGAAACAAAATTTTCAGCTCTTACCAAATAGATACCATCAAACCCATACTTCTTTACTTCCGTCCGCCATATTTCCGCCGTTTTGCTTATATCCGGGAACAATTCTGTCCTATAAACAACAAACAAGGGTTTTCCGTTGATTTTTATATACCGATCATCCGCAAAAACATTTTCACACAAAAAACGGATATGTGCCAAATCGTCTTCAAACGAATAGGCTTGTGGTTGTATTATTTCATGTTCACTGCCATCCCACCTCTTACTCCAGTGTTCGTTGGCCCAGATATAACAAAAAGGAAAATCTATTTCTTTTGATTTCAAGAAATTATCAAGCGGCAAGTTCAATAACCTTTTTCCATTAAACCAATAATGGTAAAAAGCGAATCCATGGATACCATATTCCTGGGCCATGCCGACCTGCTTTTTCATTATTTCAACATCAGTCAAGTCATAATACCCCAAATCATCATGAGGAACATGGGGTTGATAATGGTTTTCAAACAGAGGCTTCCCTCTCTTTACGTTTGTCCATTCAGTAAACCCCTCACCCCACGCCTTATTATTTTCCGGTATAGGGTGATATTGAGGTAAATATATTGCAAGTAATTTCGGCTTCATTTTTCAATAACTTCTCTTACATTCCAGCTTAACTTAGGTCTTACGATACCCGGCAACACATCTGTATAGAATTTCGGGCGTGCTGAATTAATAATACTCTCTTCTACATGAATTTTTATGAGATCCATCTCGTGAAAAAGCACACGATAAGGTGAATAACGCATACAGGCAAAACTTACGGAATAATCGCCGTTTTGTAACAGATTTCCCGGAATACAAACACTCGTATGATATATCCCCTTTTTTACTTTCTCCATTCCTGCATATTCATTGGAATCATGGGAAGTAAATACATGAATACCCTCTTCATTAAAAAGGTTAAAACTATGTGTAAACGTTTCCGTCTCTTTCAGAACCACATACTCAAAATTCACATTTATATTCTCGTTTACAGATACATAATCCACTATTTTTCCATCATCCGTTGTAATATATGCCTTCAGCAGCTTTATATCCTCACATCCGGGTGCATCACCGACTTGCCATTCTTTTCGGGATAATAAATCATGAGTTGACGAATTCAAATACCTTTCAACCACATCGTTTATATTGCTTATATAATCAACCTGACCATCATCCAAAAGAACGCCCGTTTTACACAGAGCCTTGATACTCGCCATATTATGACTGACAAACAATACTGTTCTACCCTCACCCTTGCTTACATCCTGCATTTTACCGATAGCTTTTTTCTGGAACTCTGCATCTCCCACAGCCAGCACTTCATCCACAACCAATATTTCCGGATCAAGATGCGCCGCTATTGCGAAGCCCAATCTTACAGTCATCCCACTGGAATAACGTTTCGTAGGCGTATCCAGATAACGCTCCACTCCTGAAAAATCTACAATCTCATCAAGTTTCCGGGAAATCTCGGCTTTAGTCATCCCCATAATAGCACCGTTCATATAAATATTCTCACGTCCGGTCATTTCCGGATGGAAACCGGTTCCAACTTCCAGAAGTGAAGCTATACGGCCTTTCGCCGTAATAGTTCCCGTAGTAGGGGCTGTCACTTTAGATAGGATTTTAAGCAAAGTCGATTTTCCGGCTCCGTTTTTCCCTATAATTCCCAAAACATCTCCTTGTTCCACTTCAAAAGTAATATTTTTCAATGCCCACACATATTCGCTTTCCGCTTTCTTAGCCCGGTCATTTACATCTCCTATTTTTAAATAAGGATCTTCTTTACGAAGTATATTCGTTTTCCACCAACGATTCAAATCATGGCTCAAAGTCCGTGTAGAAACCAATCCTAAACGGTATTGTTTTGATATATTTTCAAATTTAATTGCTGTACTCATTCTGTTTTTTCTCTTGCTATATATAAAACCGACTCCATAGTTTCCGGCATATTTTCAGCATATTTTCCTAAATTATATTTTACATACCCTTCCGGGAAATTCCAGTCCGACTTTTTCAGATAATCATAAAATTCTTTTTCCCTCCCTTCATATATCATAATATAAGGTATTTTCTGCAAAGGAGGCGATTTATAATAATCCATCATATTATAAGTTCCATAAAAAAGGTCATTCGGTATGATTCCTCCAACGGCATACACCGTTATCAAATCAACCTCAAAAGCCAACATCTTATCGCCTTGTTGAAATCCATGGGCATTTAACAAAGCATTCACTCTTTCTATAAAAAGTTTCTGCTGCTTAGAAACACGTATATTTTTAAGACGGAATGTATTTTCCAACGCCACATCAGACCTTTGGGGAGAATAGTAATAGTGATATCGCGAAAAATATCCCAAATGTAAATAAGTAGCAAACATTAAAAGTCCCCACATAAAGACCATTGCAACATACAGTTTTTTAACAAAGAACAATTTCAACAACACAAAAAAAGCTATTAGCCAAAAAGGCAACAACATAATTGCTTTCGCAGACAAACTCTGATTGGTTCCAAACATACCTGCCACAGGCATTAACATCAATAATCCCAAAACAATCAGCACTCTGCCTTTGTCGCTGTTAAAAAAGAATAATCTATGTTTTTTCCATCCCGCAATAAAGACGGAACTATAAAATGCAATCGGAATAATAAATATATCATTATAAAAGAATGTAAAAACTTTGCGTTGAGTCAAACATACACAAAACATCAAAACAATAAAAATATTTATCCCTATCTTTACCTTATTGTTTTTTATTCTATCCTGCATTATTATCAACAACACACCTAAAGCGGCAAAGAATAAAAATAACGATATTATCCGGATAAAATAAGTCAGCATTCCTGCAAGCAAACTCTTATTATCATGACCTGTTATACCATCCTGGGCTATAATAAAACTCCCTTTTATATTTTCATATGTAACCTGAACATCATGAACAAAAAAATGATAAATCAGCAAGCCGCCCAATAACCCGGCCAATACATATAATGCATTAAAAAAAATCTGTTTTACCTTACAAGTATAAATGGAACTCCACAAAAAATAAATAACTATCAATAAAATGCCGGACGACAAATAATTGCACAATGCAAAAACAAACAGGAAACCGGCCAATACATGGGATAAACTTTGCATAAACCGATTCATGCGAGGATGAAGAAACAAGATACTACAAACCAGAAAGTATAATATAACCTGAATATCATCGTAATATAGAACAGGACTTGCAAAAGAAAATCCCAACGCTCCTGACAAAAAAATAAGTGAAAAATATAATGTCCTGTTTATACTTAACTTTAAATAACCGGTAATCCAGGAATAAGAAGAACATGCCAAAAGCAGTAAAGACGACAACGTTAATACCACATTGAGATAACGCAGGAAAAGAACATTATCTTCCGGGAAAAAAGGGAATAATGCACGCACAATATAATGGTATTGGGATATCCCCGAATGTAAAGGCTGCTCTGCAAGATACCCTTGCAAATAATACCCCTCATCAAAAGAAGTTCCCCTGTTCAACTGTAACAAAATAAGTACATATACAAACACCGCAAAAGCCAGTATTACATAGGGCAACCCTTTTTCCTGCATTCTTTTTATTCTATGTAAAAACATCATTCTCAAAATATCCCATCAAAAAAACAAATCCCTTTTACCATTATATTCCAGAATCTTCTTCTGAAGTTTATAATACCCTGCCCATTCTTTCAGTTTTTCTATCAGTAAGGATATGAAACAACAGGTTAGTATTAAAACAACCCATATTAAAAAAGGGTTCTTAAACCAATAAATATATTTTTCAAAATAAAAACTGCATATGAATGTATGAAACAAAAATATATTAAAACTATGCCGCCCAAGAAAAACAAGAACTTTAGATTGTGATCTTGCCTGAAATAATAACTGAGCTAATAAAACAGTAATCGGACCATCTGTCAAGATGGTGGAATTTCCGCCTAAAAAAGTCCTTAACCAAATAAAAACAATCAGAAGCAGAAACAATAAAATCATTTTTAAAGATGGAGAACAAATTTCATTTTCCTTTATTCTTGCAAACATTTTATTCTTTGCCCAAAATATTCCAAAAACAAACGTAAATAAATAATCCTCAATAGGTGAATAAAATTGAATAAACCCGAAAGAAATTATAACTGTACAAAGGGAAAATGCGAGAAGCAGAAACAATAAAATCCAATCAAATTTATCTACCAAGACCTTCAATAAAGGAAAAATAAAATATAAAATCAAAATACAGGTCATGAACCACCAGGTAGGATTATAACCCCAAAAACCAAACATGTGTTGTATTCCCAGTATATTAATAATCAAATCCGGAAATACATGAGTTCCATATACCTCTGTCAATGTCCGGTCAAAACAAAATATACCCACCGGTACAAACAGTACCCACATCAACCAGTAGTTCAGATATAATTTAGAAAAACCTTTCAGATAAAACGACTTTAAACCGGTGCTTTTGCCAACCTGACTTTTATAAAGCCCATATCCGCTAAAAAACACAAATATCCCGACACAAACCCTGCATAACCATGCTATAAATGAAATCAGCTCAGTTTCACCGACTTGAAATTCCGTAAATAATCCATTACGAATATAAAACAAATGATGAAACAAGAGCAGCAACAAAGCAATCCCCTTCATCTGGTTTGTATCCTCACGACTATATTCCACCATACAAATAAAAATTAATCTGAAACAATTTCATTACAGGAAGGACTCATTATCACATAAAAATCTAATTTCAAATAATTTTTTAAAAACAGATTGCGCCATTCTTCCGGGTCTTCAGTCAAAATATAAGACTCATAGGGAAAGTATGTATGTTTCGTTTTTTTTGACGGTTTATAAAAATCCATGACCGTATTCCAAAATACGGCATAAGAAGAAGGATAACGTTTTTCATTAATCGGCTCCAGGCACGTTATGCCCTGAAAACCCTCTTTTTTCAATTCCTGCAAATAGATATGCCGTTTTTCAATTTCATCATGGAAATATACAGCTTCTCCTAAATCCCGGCTCATACGCCAGACACACAGGGTCAATAACACTGAAGACATGGTTACCATTAGTATATTATTCATTTTTTCAGAATAATGTTTATTCCCAATAAGGAGTCCCCAATATGCACAAAAAGCGACCAAAAGAAAAGACATATAACACAAAGAGCGTAAAGGGGCGATTTCGTTTACAGCATATGCCCCCAGCATAATTCCAATAAATATCACAATGAATATAAAACAGAATGAAATTGCAAAATACTTCCAATCGGGTTCTACCGAAAGAAAAGAGGCTTTCTTTCTCAATTTTCCACCCACCCAATAAAACAATGGGAAAGCCAATATATAATAAATCATTTTAGGAGTAATCATGAAAAACAAGTCTACCAAAGCCCGACAGGTTTTAGTAAACAGCTTCCACCCTGTAGGATGAATAACTTCAAATTCCATTCTCACTTTATTGCCAGGAGCCACAAGCAACAAACAAAAGAAAATAATCAATAATACAAAGGCAATAACCAACCTTCTATTTGTCTTCAGTCTGAATAAATTCCTAAAGCCATCTTTTTTCCAACGATACAGCAACACACAGCCTAAACAAAACAATACCAATGGAGTATAATTTTCAGCAGCTCCCCCAATAAGAAAAGCCAGGATAAAAATCAGAGGGTAAGCAATGTATGGACTTATCGACTTATTTATACAGAAATACACCAACAGAATGGTTAAAGGCATAAAAGTGACATAGACCGACGCACATACCCAATAAAAAGTATTAAACTCCGGTAAACCCAACACAGCTATATTAAAAACCGTCATCGAAATCAAAAACAAAAAACCTTTATTTAAAGTATGAAAACAATATTTCAACAATAAGAAAACACTACCATACCCAAGGATTAGCTGTAATATCGTTATAATCAGTAAATTGTTAGTAAGCGATATGATTTTAAAAAAAAGCCCGCTAATCAAAAAAGATCCATACCTACCCTGCCAGGTCAAATACATGTCTTTTGCAAACCCTGCAACTCCTTCTCTTTCTACTACATCGGCAAAACCATAATCATCAAGCAATAATATGTTATAATGCCCCAAAAAGAACAAATAAAAAAGAACCACCCCATTTACTATGGCCAACAATATAATTAAAAACTTATTTTTATTATCCATACAACAACCGGCTAAGAAATTATTTCAGAAGTAACGACACCCGATTAAATAATAAATATTGACACTCCTTACACACTATAAAAAGAAGATAAAAGTCGGATAATTCTTGCCACATCTACGCTTTCCAACTCATAAAATAAGGGCAAGCGAACCAAACAGTCCGTAAAATGATCGGCATTTTTTAGAACTCTTCCATCATGCCTATCCTTATAAAAATCACTTTTATGTAAACTTAAATAATGAAATACGGCCAGAATATCATTACTTTTCAGAAAAGCGAGCAGCTTTGTCCGTTCTTGTAACGAATTGCATACCAAATAATACATATGAGCATTATTTGTTGAAACGGCAGGGACATCAGGAAGAAAAAAACAGCCCATATCAGCTAACCCTTTCAATCCTACCGCATATTCATTCCAAATTGATATACGTTTATCCTGAATCCTGTTCAGGTTCTCAAGCTGCGCCCATAAAAAAGCCGCAATAATTTCAGACGGAAGAAACGACGAGCCAGTATCCACCCAACCATACTTATTTACTTCTCCACGAAAAAAGTCCGCACGATTTGTGCCCTTTTCCCAAATCACTTCGGCACGGCGTACAAAACGTTCGTCATTCACAACCAACATTCCCCCTTCGCCGGATATAATATTCTTTGTTTCATGGAAGGAAAATGCAGCAAGATGTCCGACACCCCCCAGCACCTGCTTCTTTCCCGTTTTTGAAGATATATAATACGAATCGATAGCCTGAGCAGCATCTTCTATCACCAGTAAATTATATTTCTCTGCCAGAAACATTATTTCATCCATATCACAAGCCATACCGGCATAATGAACCGGAACAATTACTTTAGTCTTGTCGGTTATCAGTGATTCTATCAAATCAGCATCTATATTAGGATGATCGGACTTACTGTCTGCAAATACAATAGTTGCACCCTGTCTCACAAAAACCAGGGCTGTGGATACAAATGTATAACTTGGAATAATCACCTCATCCCCAGGCTTTATATCACAAAGAATAGCAGCCATTTCTAAAGCATCCGTACAGGAAGTGGTCAATAAACATTTTCTAAAACCATATCTCTCTTCAAAAAAATGCTGACATTTTTTTGTGAACTCACCATTACCGGATATTTTTCCGGACTTCACAGCTTGTTCAATATATAGGGTTTCATTTCCAGATAAATAAGGTTTATTAAAAGGTATCATTTTTTTAAATAGTAATTAATAGATAAAAAGTATCAACTAAAATGCCTACACATTTCAGTAATCAGATGTAAACAATAAATCAGATGCAAATAAACAGTAACCTACCTACAGCAGTCTTTATTTCCTGGTATAAACTTTCATTCATTATTCGCCCAAGCTGCTATCAACCGCACTGCGATAAAGGGTCAATGACAACTTATCCTCCACTATTACTTTTTCTGAATAAAACTCCGGAAAGCTTTCACCGATAAGATACAATAATCTTTCATCTTCCAAAGCTGTAGGCAGCAACACACCAAAATTAAAACAAGTATCTATCCGTTGTTGTTCAACAATCACCTCTAACACTTCCGGATAATTCAACCTAAAAGTATAAGTCAACGGATTTAAATCCAATAAACACGCGTATCCCCAACAATGACAATCAACTATAATGTTATCTCCCGGCTTCAGATATTTCTGTAAAGAAGTTAAAATATCAATATATTCTCCAGATAACTTTATATTCTGCTGGATATTTAAACTCGCTACCGGAATAACCTGTTCTACCCTCACACTTCCCTCCCAATTAGGAAAATGCAAAGTCCGTAAAGAAACCAACAGATTTACTATTATTAGCAGGTATACTATAAGCTGATTAAAAAAATCTCTTTTTGCCAATAAAAACAGCAACGGTGTAATAAACGATAAATAATAATATCCTCTTGAAGTAAAACTTATGTTAGTACCAAAAGACAGACAAACTGGTGTAAAGCAGAATAATAAAAAGATGATCTTATCTTTTAAATCCAGCACTTTACGCTGCTCATATAAAAATAGAAATAAACAAATCCAATACAATATGAAAAGTCCTGACTTAAAAAACAAGAGAATAGCAGCCGTTCCAACAACAAGGCAACCTATATATATTATTTTTTTAAAACTATTCCTTATTTCTATTTTATCTATAAAACGTTTTACCCAATAAAATAGATAAGCTATAAAAGCCGCTTCTAAAAGGTAAAACAAAGCAGAAAAAAACCATTTACATAAAAAAAGTGCTCCATATTCAGAATTTCCTATATCAATTGTTTTCTTCACATTTTCCAAAATCCCCCCTATATATTCCGTTGGAGACTGGATAAATAAAAAATAAAGAACGAATAACACTAATACACCCGAGACATAAAATAAAACAGATTTCACATCCTTATCCGTAAGCAACCAGAGAGAGATAAGTACTAATGGTATGATAACCACATTCGTCACCATCACAAAAAAAAGAGCACCTATAAATAACCCGCTAAAGACTAAGAAAATATCATTCTTCCTTGCTACACCCAACAATAATAACCCAAATGAAAGTTCTACAATCTGTAGATTCATCGTAAAATAATTGAATGAAGGTGTCGGATTTATATTCAAATCCCCTAATACAGTAAATCCCAAAATAAAAAAAAACGAAGCCAAACTAAGATTAAACCTCCTCTTAAAAAACACATATATGCCCCAAGCAAGGATTATATGCGAAATAAGAGTTGTTATATAGCAAGTAACCCGAATTAGATATATATTATTCTGGAATACATTTTGAAAAAACAGATGAAACTGGCTTGCCAACCCGTGAGGCAAATCCCTCAACAATAACAGATACCACCCATCATCTGAAAAAACGAGTCCTTTATCCAATACCCAAAATTTCACGATCAATATCAATGATACCAAAATAATAAGTAAGATAAAACTCAGCTTTTCAAAAAAATCTGCCTTACGAACACACTTAATCAGAAACATCCTAATTAATGCAATTTACTTACAAATAAAAATAAGAATTCAACACACACTAAAAAACAAAATCTAAAAGCACACACTGCTTCTATTTGATAATATTTTATTGATTAGTCCACACACAACTAATCAAAGAAATTCATTATACTGTCTTATAAAAGGAAACAATTACCTCTGTTTATCCCAATAAAAAAGCATCTTTATAAATACACTTCGTTAAATGGCTTATAACATCACTTCACCTCACAACAACGACTCAGAGTTTCTATCAGATCATACCCGTCCCACGTTAAGGAAAAATCCATTGTATGACCTATCGGCACAATTCTATCAATACCCAACAGATGATTATTCCGCACAAAATCGCTCAATTCCGAAACAGAGAAACCGTAATAAGCCAAAGTCTGATATTTATTATTAATAACAAACACCAGATCGCTCAAAGAACGGATATTACATTCCGAAAAATAACCGCTCGTACAACGATATTCATCAATATTATCCGGTAAAACATCTATGTGTACACGCCAAAGCAGATTATCTGCAGATTCTTCCTTGTATATATCTGGCACCGAAACCGCCTGTTTATATAATGCAGTCAGCTTATCTACTGCAATAACAGGCTGAATTTCCTTATACTTTTGCTTTACAAGTTTGTATAACACATTCCAGAAACGTTCTTTCGCAGTCTCCACCTCTTCCCCGTCACCCAGCCAGGCAATCAAATGGGGAGCTGTGCAAGCATTCTGGTCAAACAAATAAGTATCATTATAAAATCCCAGGGCTATAGCTTCTGCATTACCTTCTTCCAGATATTTTTTTGCATCTATAACACAAAGAGAATACCTGTCCGCAAAAGTCACATCAAATGCCCTCGGAAGTATAGGATTTCTCCGAATACCGGAAATCGTCTCATCACCTCCCCATATAACCCTAACATCGCAAACAGAAGAGAAGAAAGAGGTTGCTGTACTCTGACGGTCATACTGAACCAAAACAATACCACCGGTAATTTCATCATACTGCCCAGTTTCCGTAACCCTTAATATGGCCTCCGTTATAAGAACGACCTGTTCAAAATTTTTAGAAGGAACCCTTACTATATTTTTATTACCTGCCAATATCCCGCACAACAACGAATAAGCAAAATTAACCGGTACATTGGAAGGAGCAACATGAAAAACAATTCCTCTGCCCAACCGGATTCCATTCCGCGATATGTCATATTGCTTTTTTAAATTCAATATGTTAGCCTTACGGCAGAAAAAAGCGAATGTAGCGACATCCGGATAATTTCGTACCCTTACATCTTTATTCAGTTCACGGGATAAAGCATTAAAAAAATCTACCGCCTCATCGCAAAACGGCTGCATCACAACCTTATGTTTAATATTCTCAATATCAAACACAGGTGGAAACAACACCTTCAAATCATTAATATCTTGTTGCATACGTATCGCTACAGCCTCTTATCTCTGCATTTTTTAATCTTCCCGTAATTTTAAAATACTTTCCTAACCTACCGCATTTACAATCATCTTCACCCAGCAAAATTCCTTCATCTTCAGTCAGTAAAGAGTGTCCCGGATAACTTTCAGGCAATACGGAAACAACCTGGATTATCCCTTTTTCTCCTACATCTGCTACGGAAAAATCATGCGCCCGTCTTATTATAACATCGGAAAAGACCGGAGCATGCAAATGACCACACTCACACTCCATATAAATAGTACCCGTCTGCTCCACCATTCCATAATAATCATGCACCTGTTTAAGTCCGCAAACATCATTCAAACTTTGTTTAAAAACCTCTGATGTCACAGCCTCGGAAAGCAGCTTTTTCCAACCACCGCCATGAATGAGTAGTGCATCAGACAAATCTAATTTTATGCCACTTTCCAATAATTCCCGGTAAAAGTGCCTGTAAACCATAAAAGTAAAACCGAATAAAAATATCCTTTCTCCTCGATGTTCTTCAATAAACTCTTTCAGGGCTTCTACCTTCAGCTTCATATCATTATCCAATGCATAAATCCTTTTATACCCAAACATAGAAAATCCCAATATACCGGCTCCACGTGCAGAAAAAAGACTTCTGTCTTTAACCACATTTTCAGAATCTATAATAATCATCGGCACCCGCTGCTTTCCAATATAGGAAGACACTATTTTTGTCAATGCTTTTGTCTGGTTAGCAGAAGTTTCCCGATCCAGATATATTTTCGAGACAGCCTGTCCTGAAGTACCGGATGAAGTCATCGTTTTCACAATATTTTCTTTCGGTACGCTAAACAAATCAAACATCTTAAACAAACGTACCGGAAGAAACGGTAACTCCGTATATTGATAATTTTTATCCGGATCAAAACCGACACTATGCATCATACTCCTATATGCCGGACAATGTTCATAATGATGTCTTGACAAAGCGGTTAAATAAGAACTCAAAAGTTCTGCTTTTTGTTCTTTATCCAATGAATATGGCGATATTTCAAGTATATCAGATATTTTCATTCTTATAAAATTAAACCGGCATAAATTGTCTTTCCGGATGAAGTTTTAGGTATACTATCAATCCATCTGACATCAAAAGATTTAAAATGAATCCCTGTTTTTGCAGATATGTATTGCCTTATCTCTTCTTCCCTTCCCTGTTCTGTAATATAAATCGCCATCCTGTCATCCACGCCGATACAGGCACAATCCTGCAACATTTTTTTTAATAAACCTTCCGTCTCGTCCAGGTTGATACGATTTCCAAAAAGTTTTATGAACCGTTTTTTACGACCTGTAATATAGTAATAACCATCACTGTCCCTCTTAGCAAGGTCGCCTGTGTAAAGTATTCCGTTATTCTCATCCCCCTTACCCAAATCTTCACCGGAGTCTGCATATCCCAACGATACATTAGCACCTTCATAAACCAGTTCTCCCTCCACGTCACTCCCCGTTATTTCCCTATTATCAACATCAATCAGCCTAAAAACACCACCCGGAACAGGCAATCCGATACTTCCCGCTTTTGATAAAGCCAGTTCTGCTGGTAAATAACTCATCCTGGCAGTGGCTTCTGTCTGCCCGTACATTACAAAAAGACGTTTGTCATTTACCTGGGCATATT
The DNA here is from genome assembly GCA_023391625.1 of Bacteroidota bacterium. Taxonomy (GTDB): domain Bacteria; phylum Bacteroidota; class Bacteroidia; order Bacteroidales; family Paludibacteraceae; genus QVMH01. The sequence goes on from JAEWAN010000034.1 coordinate 859,949, forward strand.
CTGCAAACTCCCGAGTCAGCTCAACACCCATTTTTCCGCCTGCCTGAGTGAATGTTCTTAACGAAGGTAAATCCATCCGGAAGAAACGAAGCCTTTTCAACATTTCATAAGTATAAGGCACTCCGGATAAACTGGAAGCTTTCTCCTCCTTTATAAAACTCCAAAAATCTTTTTCCATTAACGACTTATCCGTCAACAATATCGTTGCTCCTTGCAACAAATGACTGTTAATTACGGAAATTCCGAATGAATAATTCATTGGTAATGAAGTGACCGGACGTTCCGCTCCTGTGATTGACAGATATTCCGCTATGGCCTCTGCATTGGAATATATATTTTCATAACTCAACCTCACCAGTTTGGGGCTACCAGTACTTCCCGATGTGGTGAGCAATAGTCCTAAATCATCATACAGGGTATATACATTACCGTTACAAAGCTTCACCAAAACATAATTTCCCCATTCATACACCAGTTCCGGATCTTCAAAATCATCAAGACGCCTTTTAGGCAACCATAAATATTCCGGTCTATACACTTCAATCAGGTTATTCAACAATGCAATATCCAACGAAGCGTCCAATAATAAAGGAACTACTTTATTTGATAAACAGGACACGTAACCGACTAACGACCCAATTGTATTCTGGCACAAACAGAACACCAGACAACGGTGACCGATATTTTCATACCAGTCTTCCGACAAACCAGACAGCTCCTGATAAGAATAATGTTCCCCTGCCTGTGTGACAACAGCCGTACTATCCCCGAACGTCCATAAAAACTCCTTTGTAAACATATATCCCAATTACATCAATGCAGCACCATCCACACCTATGACCTGCCCAGTAAGATAACGAGATAAATCCGACGCTAAAAAAACCGCCACATCCGCCACTTCGTCCGGACTTCCGATACGTCTCATACCTATTCTGGACTGGATATTATCCAATGCAGCCGCACTTACACCGGATAGTAACTCCGTATCAATAACACCGGGAGCTATGGCATTCACCCTGATATTTTTAGAAGCCAATTCCTTAGCTGCTGTTTTGGTGGCAGCAATAACAGCCCCCTTGGTGGCCGAATACACAATCTGCCCCGGGTTACCGTTAGTCCCAACCAAAGAAGCCATATTAATTATACTGCCTGAACTCTGTCTTGACATCAGTTTAGCAGCATACTGCAACAAATCAATCACGGCAAAAACATTGGTTTCAAAAGATTCCTGCATTAACTGTTTATTCACCATACCAATCAATGCGTCATGCATTATTCCGGCATTATTTACCAAAACATCCAGTTTCTTCTGTTCCTTATTTATCTGCATAAAAACCTGCTTCACCGCTACACTATCCGTTACATCAAAATAAACAGGCACAATGTTTTTCCTCAGTTCTTCCGGCAGTTCTTCTATCACAGCCATAAGGCTACCCTCCGTACGGGCATTGGCATAAACAACAGCACCCTGCAAAACAAAGTTCACAGCAATACTCCGCCCGATTCCCCGGTTACAACCGGTAACCAATGCCACCTTATCCTTCAACAGCATATCAGAAAGTAACATTATATTTTTCTAAAATTTCTTTGCCTTTTTCATAAGAAGAAAAATCAATGATATCATCCGTATCCATCATGATATCAAAAGTTTCTTCCAAAGCGGCAACCAATGCCATGTGTCCAACCGAGTCCCAACCGGGAACCGACTGATATGATAAACCGCTTAACTGTTTTTCCTCAACCAGCAAAGAGTCAGTAAAAACACGGTTGTACTTTTCCTTATTATTCATATTCTTATCAATTATGCTTTACGAAAATATTCTTTATATCGTTTATAACAAATCCTTGCTGCAAATGCACACGGACCACAGGCAGATTGTTGGACGATACATAAGTAGATATAGCACTTCCACCCCGTTTTATAGCTTCTTCTATGGGTTTTCTGATTATAGAGAACCCAAGCCCTCCAGCGGTATGATTCTTATATAAACCTGCCAAAAAAGGATAAAAAACACCCGGCGCCGTTTTTTTAAATGTAAAAAAACCTATGGCTTCCTTCTTATATACTATTTTATACACCTTTGTTCCTTTACTCAATTCATCATTAATCCAATTTCTATACCTTATTGCCGCCTGCTCCTTTGAGAAATAAGGATCAAGTACAATTCTATCCGTATCAAACAAACCATTGTCCAACTCTTTATAAAGCTGTTCCAGGTCAGAAGAATCCATTTCTTCATACGATACCGCAGCATTCAGCCGTTCCTGCAAAGGAGTAAGCTGCGCTTCATGCAATTTCACCTGGAAATGAACACTACTTTCTACATAAACAAAACCCAATCGGGAAAGTTCTTCATAGATGTCCAAACGGGCAACCGGCACTTTAACCACCATATAACCGACAGATTTCATACTGTCCTTGATCGCAGACAAGGATTCAACCGTATCCGAATCTTCTAAAACAAACTCCTTGGAATCAACCCCCAGATTCCTTTTTTCCCAATAAGCATCAATTATTTTCATAAACCCTCATTCTACTAATTATCAATGTTTCGCACATCACGAATAATATATAACTGCCGTCCCTTAACCTGATCAAATATCCTCCCTACATATAAGCCGACAATACCTAATACAAACAAAATAAGTCCTCCCACAAACCAGATGGAAAATATCGTAGTAGTAAATCCTTCAAGGGTTATAATACCTGCAGCATGGGCTATCACATTGTACAAAGCCAGTAAGAAAGCGATAATGGAAATGATAAATCCCAGCTTTACCGTCAGTTTCAACGGCTTATTACTGTTTGACAGAATCACATCCGCCGTCAGATGCAGCAGCTTACCAAAAGAATAAGTCGTTTTTCCCTCATAACGGTCTGCGTGTTTCACGTCAAGCGTTGTTTTTTTAAAGCCAAGATGTTCCACCAAAGAGGGGAATGACCTCGCAACTTCTTTCATGTTATTATATTCACCAATAACATGAAAATTAAAAATGCCGAAGTTTGCTATCGTACTGTCTGATTTTATGCCGCTTAGATAAGAATACAGAGAGTGAAAAACTTTAGAAGACATTCTTTTCACAAAATGATCCTGACGATCTATCCGTCGGGCATACACAACATCCCAGCCTTCCTTCGCCTTGCGATATAAATTAGGAATTTCGTCCGGACGATCCTGGAGATCGCAATCCATTACCACCACCCATTCGCCCGCCGCATATTGCAACCCGGCGGTAATGGCATAATGCTGCCCGAAATTACGGCTAAGATTAATTCCTTTCACTCTTTTGTCTTTCCGGCATTCATCTACAATAGACAACCAGGAATTATCAGGCGATGAGTCATTTACAAGAATAATCTCATAATCATCAGTTATGGCGGAGAGCTGTTCATGAAGCTGACGGACAAGTTCACCAACAATACCCTCGGCCCTGTAAACCGGGGAAACAACAGATAAATGTATTTTTTGATTCATATTAAAGTTTTACGGTAACAATCGTACCCAATATAATTAAAATAAGCCCCAGCAGTTTCCCGATGGTAAAAGTCTCCCCCAACACAAACACACCTAATATAAAAACGATAACAGGAGACAAGCTCATAAAAGGATAAGCCTGGGTTATTTCAAATTTACTCATGGCAATCATCCAAAACAATGAGGCTATCAATGCAGAGAACAAAGCCGATAAAACCAAAGGATCAAAAACCAGACGAAACAAAGAGATTGCTTTCTCTCCTATACTTCCGTCTTCCGGCAGAGAAAAACCCAGTTTTCCTATTCGCCATTTAAGCATTAGCTGACCGTAAACAGTAAACAAAATAGTGGCGAAAATATAAAGGTATTTAAACATACATAGTTAGGTTTAGATTTGTTTTTCAAACAGTATTAAACATAGTTCATAAAATTATTTCTTTTTTATATATTTTTCGATATAACGAATTTCAGAGTTTTAATAAAAACCTGAAACTACTTTCCCTTTTCATACAGGACTAAAAGACACTTAAACCGTATCCATAAAACTTCGTTGCACTTTATTAAATATCACAATTCCGACAATCAGCAACACGGTCATAAAAAGGAAACTATATCCAAGTTGTAACCAACTAAAAGTTCCCACCCCCATTGTTCCATACTTAAAGGCCTCAAAAATAGAAGTTAGCGGATTCAATGCCATAATAGCCTGACGCTCGGGGCGCATTGTACTTAAAGGATAGATAACAGGAGTCGCATACATCCACAACTGTACAACAAAAGTGAACAATATGGTCAAATCCCTATACTTTGTCGTTAATGACGATATCAGGATACCAAATCCAAGAGCCAGTCCGGCAAGCATTATGATTAATAAAGGCGTCAATAAGATATAGATATTAGGAGCTACCTGCACTCCTTTTATGATATAAAATAAATATACTCCGATGAACAACAACATCTGAATACCCAAACGCACCAGGTTTGAAACCACCGTAGCCAACGGTACAATCAAGCGAGGGAAATAAACTTTTCCAAAAATACTCTGATTTGTTGTAAACGTAGCAGATGTCTTATTCAGACAATCAGAAAAATACTGCCAAAAAACGATTCCAGCTAGATAAAACATAGGTTGCGGTAAACCATCCGTACTGATTCCGGCAATACCTCCAAACACAATCATATACATAATGGTGGTCAGTGCTGGCTGAATAAAAAACCACAAAGGACCTAAAATTGTCTGCTTGTACTGCGTGATAACATCACGCTTCACAAACATGGACAACAAATCACGATACTGCCATATTTCTTTAAAATCAATTTGTAAAAGCTTATTCTTAGGCTTTATTACTGTTGTATAATTCTCCATTACCTTATCCTATTCTCTGATAATCAAACCCGAAATCCTCTATTTCCTTCTTATCATAGATATTCCGGCCGTCAAGTATCAGATTTCCATGCATAACCCTCTTTATAAATCCCCAGTTAGGCATCCTAAATTCTTTCCACTCTGTTATCACCATAAGGGCATCTGCTTTATAAACCGCATCGTACGCATTCTCTGCATAACATACATTTGACAAATCCAACTGCTCTGACTTCAACCGGAGAACTTTCTGAAACTCCTCCATTGCAATCGGGTCAAAGAGCCGTAAACTACAACCGGCTTTTAATAGCTTCTCAATAAGCACCTGCGAAGGTGCATCACGCACATCGTCTGTATTCGGTTTGAACGATAATCCCCAGATAGCAATTGTTTTCCCTTTCAGATCATTATTATAAAATCCGGACAGTTTATTATATAAAACCTCTTTCTGGTAATTATTCACTTCCTCCACAGCTTTCAGTACTTTCAGCTCATATCCTTTTTCATCTCCCGTATGAATAAGAGCCTTTACATCCTTTGGGAAACAAGAGCCCCCGTAACCCACTCCAGAATATAAAAATTTAGTGCCGATACGATGATCCGTACCAATACCTTTACGCACCATATTCACATCAGCCCCCACCAATTCACAAAGGTTGGCAATATCATTCATAAAACTAATACGTGTAGCCAACATCGCATTAGCCGCATATTTAGTCATTTCGGCAGAATAAATATCCATAAAAATAACACGGAAATTATTCAGCAGGAAAGGACGGTATAATCTTGTCAATATCTGTTCCGCTTTTTCACTATCAGTTCCTACCACCACCCTGTCCGGACTCATAAAATCCTTAATGGCATCGCCTTCTTTCAGGAACTCTGGATTGGAAGCTACATCAAACTCAATGTTAAGTTTTCTTTTTTCCAATTCCTCCTGTATCGTTTTACGAACTAAGTCGGCAGTACCTACCGGCACCGTACTCTTATTTACAAACAGAACATATTGGTTTATACATTTACCTATCGTATGCGCGACTTCCAATACATATTTCAAATCTGCGCTGCCATCCTCCGCCGGGGGTGTACCCACTGCACAGAACACGACTTCCACCGAGTCCAGGATATCTTCTATACAGGTAGTAAAATGCAACCTGTCCGCCGCCATATTACGGGCTACCATATCATCCAGCCCCGGCTCGTAAATGGGTATAATTCCTTTTTTAAGATTTTCTATTTTATGTACATCTACATCAACACATGTCACATCAACTCCCATCTCAGCAAAACAGGTTCCTGTTACCAGTCCGACGTATCCTGTACCTATAATTGCTATTTTCATAACATTAAAATATTAAAATAAACTTTTACTAAATATCTTTATCATCCGTATAATATCTGGAATAATTTTCTGCAGCTTTTTTATTCTTCTTTGACTTAAACAATTTTCCGTCTCTGTTAGGAGAATATCCATAACCGTAAGTATATCCGTACGAACTGTACTTGGTATATTTATTCCTTTCTGCCGAAACATCATTCAATATCGTATAAACGTGCGGCACTTTATCATTCTTAAGCTGTTCCGTCAGCTTCTTTATTAAAGTCTTATTGGTCTTGTTCATCCGGACAACAAACAAATTGATGTCTGAAAGCAAGGCGATGGGATAAGCATCGGCCACCAAACCAATAGGGCTGGTATCCACCACGATATATTCATACAGCGTTCTTAACTCATCAAACATTTTCCTCAGTTTTTCCGACCTCACAATTTCTCCCGGATTAGGAGGCACAGCCCCTACTGTAAGTATATCATAATATGTATTTTCCGATGAACGGATATAATCCTGTATATTCCTATCCTCAATCAAATAATTGGTTATTCCAGGTTCATTCTCAATACCGAACAATTCGTTTATATTAGGCTTACGAATATCCATATCAACCAAAAGCGTTTTTTTACCGGTTGATGCATACACGGACGCCATATTAGCAGAGAAATAAGTCTTCCCGTCGCCGGATTCCGCCGAAGTTATCGTAAGCAGGATATTTGACTTACGCTGAACTATAAATTCCACACGTGTACGAATAACCCGGTACATTTCCGCATAAGAAGAACGAGGACTCTTTATCGGAAGTAAAGGATCTTTTGTTTTACTATGATGAATAGTACCTATCAGAGGGAAAGATGAGCTTTTCATCACATCTTTTTCCGAAGAGACCTTGTTATTCAGCAACTTAATCAGAAACACCAATACCGCCGGAATTAACAACCCGATAAATAAATAACTGGTCATCGTCTTAGAGGGTGCGCTACCGTTTACAACAGTCATAATCCGCGCCCTGTCCAGAACGGAATTATCCGGTTTGTTTGATGCTTTCTGAATTTCCGCTTCCGCCCTTTTCTGCAAAAAGAATGTATAATAATTATCATCTAAACGGTACTTCCTCTCTATTGCTATCATTTCCAGTTCTTTCTGGGGTAATTTCTTTATTTCTTCATTCACATCCCTTATCATGCGCCTAACCTGATCTTTTTCTATATTCAAAGACAAACGCATACTCTTCACAACCTCACCCAGGGAACGTTTCTGCAGTTCTATTTCATTTACAACCTTGTCATAATAAAAATTCTTTTCGCTTAGTTCTCCTAATTCCAGATACTTATCATTCAGCTGCAGCACCACCTGGTTTAACATGGCATTATCAATGCCCAGGCTTAAAGGAGCGATTACACTACCTGCTTCTATATTACTTTGTATATGATCCACCAGATATTCCAGATAATTCTCACGGATTTCCAACTCCTTTTTCTTGGCATCGTATTGGGTGGATTTACCTAATAAATCGCCCACATAATTAGACACATCAATAATCTGGTGAGTCTGACGGAAATTGGTCATTTCATCTTCAGACATTTTAAGAGAATGGGATAAAATGGCAAGCTGATTATCTATAAAATTGATTGTTTTTACGGCAGCATCATTTTTTAAATCCAGATTATCATGAATAAACACATCGCAAAGCTTATTGATAAAATCAATATCTCTGTCCGGAGTTTCACTCATCAATGACAAACTTAATATAGAAGCCCCATCCATAACATAGCTGAACTGCAAGCGATTATAAAACTCGCTGACCAGAGAATATTTGCTCCTGAACTGGAAATAAAGTTCTGTTTCTGCATTGTATTCCCTCAAGTCACTTATGGTGATAGTGAACCAATCATGTTTTAAAGGTTCATTCAACACCCCATTTATTTCAATATTACTGTAATTTTTCTCCTCATCAAGCGTAATCTTGTAAGTATCATCATCTTTAATGCTTATCTTAAAAAGATGATTATAAGCATCCGGAGAAATATATTCAGAGCTAATGTAAATAGGAGTCGATTTGTACACATTACGGGTTTTAAAACGCCCTTTGGTTATATAATCCACCTGCATGAAAGGCAAACTGTCCACCACCCGTGTCAGCAAATCATATGACTTCAACATGATAACCTGGTTATTCATATTCCGATAACCGGACTGCACACCAAAGCCCTGCATAATGGTTTGCGAACCGTAACCGCCTCCACCCGCTTCTATTATCATCGTGCCACTTGTCTGATACTGGGGCAACCAGGAACGGTTTTTCAAATAACTGGCACCTAATGCTATAAATACAGCTATTACAAAAAGATACCAGTAACGCAAAAAATGGAAAAACCATTCCTTAATATCAAAACCAGAATCTTCCTCTGTGAACGCCGTATTGTTTTTATTGTAATCTTCTGTATTACTCATATTGTTGTTTATTTTGCTGCTTTTGCGTAAACACCATATGTGTATACAGTTACAAACAGACTTATTGTACTTTGCACTAATCCTAAGAAAGCCCCGAAATTAGCCACTTTGAAGAAACTGGAAGGAGCCCGGCGGACATAAATAATGTCATTAGGATAAATATAATAATATTCCGACTTGATAAGGCTGGCCGGACGGATGTCAAATTCAAGAACCTGAGTTCCGTCATCGACCTCCCTTAAAATACGGACATGTTTTCTATCACCACTCTGCATGATATCCCCCGTCAGGGCTAATGCCTGGTAAATAGTCATTTTTTCTTTATAAATAGGGTAAATGCCGGAAGCAATGTCACCTATTACTGTAAATGTACGGTTAATTGTCAGCTTCACCGTAGCATCCGGAATTATCTCCCTATAGCGGCGTTCTACCTCATCCTGAGCTTCCAGGACAGTCAATCCCAAAACAGGTATCTCTTTAACAAAAGGCAAGTCAATCGTACCGTCATCCATCACGCGATATGTCAAAACTCCGGACGAAGAGCCCCCTGTAGGTATTAGTTTGGCAATTGTTTCATCATCAGTGATGAGCCTATACACAATTTCATCGTTCACCCGAATACGATAATCCTTATATTCAACCGAATCATATTCCGGCAAACTGATATTGTTTTCCTGCAAAAGCCCGACACTCCGATAAGTGTAACACGAGGTAAATGTCAGAAGTATAAAAAAAATAAATATATATCGTTTTAGTATCATAGTGTTTCTATTACAAAGGACAAAATCATTTCGGCAATATCGTCAGATTATAAATAAATAACCCGGCTGAAATCAGAGTCATAACAAAACCAATGGCAGTAGTCACATGGGTTATGCCAAAAACCTGATCAGTCCTGTTCTGTATATAGATCACATCATTCGGCTCTATGTAATAATACTCCGAATTAATAATATCCGCACTACGCACATCAAACTCTTTTATCTGAGTACCATTCTCCGTTTCCCGAATAACCCGGATTTTACTCTTATTGCCATACATTCCAATATCTCCTGCCTGAGCCAAAGCCTGGAATATGTTTATTTTCTCCCGGGGAAGAAGGAAGCGACCTGAAGCCGACTGTCCGATTATACTATAATAGCGTCCGACCACCCGTACGTCAACATCAACAATACTGGTTCTAAAGTATGGCTTAAACTCCTCTTCCATGAAAAATTTCACGTCTCTCAAAGTTTTACCTTCTACATGAAGCGGGCCAATATAAGGCAATTGTATATTACCTTCCTCATCAACAAGGTATGTATATAAGTCAGAATACACACCATCCTCAACGGACGATGAAGTTATAGACACACTACCATTAATAAGCTCATTCATTTTATCATCCAATGAATAAACACGAACCGTAATCCTATCGTCAGCTTTCAGCCTATACTCTTCAAAAGAAACGGAGTCATTATATGCAGGGATGCCCATACCGGGCTTTTGCATATAATTTATTTTACGCGAAGTAACACACGAAGTAAATAAAAATACAAGTATGATCGCACACACAAATTGAGCAGTAACTTTTCCCATTAATTTACAATTTCCCACACAGCTACAAAGATAATCAAAATTTATGAATTTTTAATGCGATTCTACCATCAGAATGCCAGTTAAAGGCATAAATTTCATTTCAATCTTCAATAATTATAACACATGGCTATAACAATTGTTTTTCCAGTAATAAAATTTCTTCTTTCCTATGTGTCAGCTCTGCTATATAATCAGCCAACCTGTCCAGCAACTCCAGATCCGGCATAGTAGTAGAAATAAATAAGTTAAAAGACTGATTGGCATACTCTACCGCCGAGCTATAATCACCTATTACCTCATATGCAATGGCAATGTTGTTTGCGGCTTGTGCCTTTAGCCGTTTATTTGACGTACTTTGCAGCACTTCTTTCCAAATCAGGATAGCAGGCTCCCACTTTTTCACATATACCGAGTCCATGCCCTGTCTCATCTGCTTGTTATTCGGATTAAAAAAATAACGGTCCTCTTGCTCCCAATAGGGTGTAAAACGTTTAGCTGCATTCTCTCCCACCAACATAGCACCGTCAATCAAAGCATTTTTCCTTTCCGGCAATTTTTTCACTAAATTATTACGGACATACGATTCTGTTTCCCAATACAGGGAGTCTTTAAAAATATAGGAACTAACTTCCGGTTTATTCGGATAATGAATACTCCAAAGAGTTTCATATTTAGCTTCCAGTACTCCAATGTATGCGCCTGCATCCAAATCCACATATTCTTCTATTTCATCCTTCACCTTAATCCGATTTAAGGCGATAACCGCATCAACTCCATATTGGCTGCACAGATCTTTAATCGTGGTGTTTTGTAAAGGCCTGATCGTATTAAAATCCGGATTTTTATCCATTGTATTTAAAACCATATACACACTCCGGAAATAATCCTTATTGGCCAGCTCGTCTGCCAAGACACTAATACAAAATAATGCCAGACTATCTGTTTCTACTTCCAGCCGTTCCACCTCACCATCATATGACAAGGAGGCATGTCCCAAATTAGCCGGTTGTACTGCCGAATTATTTACAATCAGTACGCTTTCCGTATTCGGTAAGAAATTCACTTGAGCCGGACGTAAAATATCCAAAGTCGTGTATAACATAGCCGGCTCGCCATAAGCTGAAACCGACACACAAAAGACCGTACATAAAAGCAATGCAAACCGGCCAATACTTCTTTTATTTTTCATAGTAAATATTTAATATGTTTACACTTTCACTATCAAGCCATCATAAGCTAAATGAACATGATCCGGCAAAGACTTCTCCACCTGGTCGTGCAATCCGATACGATGTCCCATATGAATTAAATAAGTCTGTTTAGCTCCTACTTTCAAAGCAATATCCAAAGCTTCGTTCAGCGTCAAGTGCGATAAGTGTTCCCTATGCTGAAGCGCATTTATCACTAAAACATCCAACCCAACCAGTTGGCTATAAACCTTTTCCTCAATAGTCTTGACATCTGTCAGATAAGCCACATTATTAACCCGGTATCCCAAAATAGGTAACTGCGCGTGTTTTACACGGATAGGTTTAACCACAAACTTACCTATGTTCACAACACTATCTTCATTTATTTCATTTAACTGTATACGGGGAACACCCGGATACTTATTCACTCCGAAGCAATAAGGCATAACCCGAACTATCGCCTCCAACACCCGGTTCTCAGCATACACATCGATATCTCCCAAAGGCCTGACATCATCAAGTCCACCTACATGGTCATAATGTTCATGCGTAATGAAAATAGCAGAAAGCCGGTCTATATGATTAGTCAATAACTGCTGGCGTAAGTCCGGCCCGCTATCAATCAAAATAGCGTCTTCACCATCACTCATTAGTACCGAAGTACGCAACCTTTTATCTTTTGGATTGTCAGACAGACAAACTTCACACTTACAACCTATCTGCGGAACTCCTGTGGATGTTCCCGTTCCTAAAAACAAAATATCCATTGTTTTACAAATTCATCCTAATACGCCACTCCTGAGGATAAAAATTATTGCATCTGTTTCCTACATTTTTTACCCATCCCAGTGGCTGGTTATCATAACAAATAAGAATAAAACCGCGTTCTGTATCAGATATTACTAAAGGTTCTCTTTTTAAGAACGCTATTGCTTTCTGATAATCGACGTTATATTTTTTCACCGAGTCAATATCCAAGTATTTGGAAAAAGCCAGACATGGAGAAGGAAGAAAATCCTTCCCTTTCACTTCGCCCATTTCAATCCCCGCATATAACACTCTTAACCGCTTTTTCAGCCAGAGAATTTCATCTGCACGGGATTTCAGATAAGCGGTCAGTCTATTTCCATCCCATAAAAATTTCCATTTTTCCGGTTCTTTTAATGAATAGGGTATCTGTACTTTATTATTCTGAGATAACTCTTTTTTATCCGGCTTTACCTGAAAGAAATGTTCCTGCTCCCCTTCATTTTTTCTCAATATTGAGATAAAAAATCCTTCTCCCTTTATTCTATGAGGATAAAACCTGTAACCGAATCCTGTTTCCACGATTTGCGTGTTGCCGTTTAAATCAACACGCTGCACTTCTGCCCCCAACTCGTCACAAATCCACCGGACATTACATTCATTTTCCTCTTTATTATAAGTACATGTACTGTAAACCAGAAAACCTCCAGGCTTCAATGCCGTCCAAACGTCAGATAAAATATTCCTCTGTCGCTCTGCGCACACCTGTACATTTTTTTCAGTCCATTGAACTACGGCTTCTTCATCTTTACGAAACATGCCCTCACCGGAACACGGAGCATCCACCACTATGGCATCGAAAAAATGTTCCAACTGGCTGAACGCTTTCGGATTATTATTCGTCACCACCGTATTTCCATTTCCCCATTTTATGATATTTTCAGCCAGAATATTGGCGCGTGCCGGAACCGTTTCATTACATACAAACAACGTATCATCAGGTAAAGTTTGCAATAACAATGTTGATTTACCTCCCGGGGCTGCACATAAATCCAACACCCGACCGGCATCCGGAAAATACTGCTTCACCACTTGCTGTAAAAACATAGAACTGGCTTCCTGCACATAATAAACCCCGGCATGAAAAAAAGGATCGGCAGTAAAAAGCGGACGCTCATCCAAATAATATCCGGTATCACACCAGGGAACCCTATTTTCTGAAGGGATATATTTCATTTTATTATTCACACGTACACTAACTGGAGACGGCTGTTCAACAGCCGTCTCAAAAAGCGGAAATTCTTTTCCTAATATTTTTTGAGTACGCTCTACAAAGGCCTCCGGCAATCTCATATTTCTCTATATATACTCACAAAGATAACTCTTTTTCTCACAATTATTTTCTATTTGTCGAAATCTATTTCCAGTTGTACACCGCCACCCCATTCTACACTTTCCGTTTTTTTTACACTGATTCCCAGCAAACGAACTTTCGGGGAAATATCCACATTACGCAGCAAATCCATGCCCGCCTGTTTCAGCACATCCGGTTCTTTCACCACTGAAAATAATGTTTTACTACGGGTTATTAACCTAAAATCAGCATATTTCAGTTTTAACGTAACGGTACGACCTTCAAAAGATGCTTTATTTATACGGGAAATAACTTCATCAACCAACTCATCTAATATCAGTTCAAGCTGTTCATAAATATCAATATCTTCCTCAAAAGTACTTTCCGCTCCAACCGACTTTCGGATACGATTAGGTTCTACGGGTCGTTCGTCCACTCCACGAACATTTTGATAATAAATATGCCCGGCTTTCCCAAAAGTGTGAACCAGTTCACTTTCCGAGCGTTGCCTCAAATCATATCCTCTATGAATACCCATTTGATGCATTTTTTCCGCTGTCACTTTCCCCACACCCCAAAAACGTTCTACCGGCAAATTTTCCAGATATTCCGAAGCATCCTGCGGTCTGATTACAAACAAACCATTAGGTTTATTCTCGTCAGAAGCCATCTTTGCCAAAAACTTATTATAGGAAACTCCGGCCGAAGCCGTCAATCCAGTTTCTTCAAAAATTCTTTTCTTAATATCCATGGCTATCTGAGTAGCGGAACGCATATTTTTGTAATTCACCGTCACATCCAGAAACGCCTCATCCAAAGACAAAGGTTCCACCATATCCGTATAATCGAAAAAAATCTGCCTGATCGTTTTTGAAATATCCTTGTACACATCAAACCGTGCAGGAACAAAGATAATATGAGGACACTTACGAAGCGCTGTTTTTGAAGCCATGGCAGACCTTACACCGTATTTACGGGCCTCGTAACTTGCTGCCGAAACCACCCCCCTTGCACCGGAGTAGCCCACGGCCAAAGGTTTACCGCGATATTCCGGAAAATCACGTTGTTCTATGGAAGCATAGAATGCATCCATGTCAATATGAATAATCTTACGCATATTTACAAAGGGGGATATTATCCTATATTCACAACGAAAGAACAGGAATATTTATATAACAGAATAAAAAATATTGTCAAAAATATTTTTTACTACTCTGAACGGAAAGAAAGATACAATGTTACCAGTGCATAAATCAACAAGAAAATCACCCATGAATTAGAACCGGCAAACATTAAATAATCTGCAACAAGCAACATCAAACTGGCTATAATACCCAATCTGGCCAACCTGCGGGAACGAAATCCATCCTCCCTGACAGAAAAAACAGACTGAGCATGCGAGTAAATAAGCAATAATGTTCCTAATGTAAAAACATATGGAGCATAGGAGAAATCAGACAATTGCAGAATAGCACCGGCAATCGTCAAAATTCCGGCAACAATAAAAATGATTTGATGTATTTTAGTCTTCATCATTCAAAAATTACATAAGCGTTTATTCATCCAGAATAAAAATATCTTCATTCTCCCTTTTCATCAGATACTGCTCTCTGGCAAATTTTTCAAGATTATCATCATCAGACTGCAGTTCTTCCATCTTTTGCTTATTGGTTTCTATTTCATTTTGATAAAACAACACTTCCTTTTCCAGTTGCTTTATATTTTGGTTGGTTTTCCAACGCTTAATCAGGTTATGATTATCAAAAAAAGTAACAAACACAACAAAGACAATAAGTACCAACAAGTACTTATTCAACAATACAGGCTTTATTTTTGACCAAATTTTATTTAAACCAGACATAAAAAAATTTACTCCTTGTTGTGAAAAACACGTCCCGGACACATGCTATGTTTGCTAATAATATGGAACAAAATTACATAAAAAAAACCGAACTATCTGTTTTCAAATATTTATTTTTCAGACGTAAACTACATTTTATTTCACTATATTTGCATGAAAATAGCAAGTTACAAGAAAGCATTTATTTATGGATAATTTTATTGTTTCGGCACGTAAATACCGCCCGTCAACATTTGCCTCAGTCGTAGGACAATCATCCCTGACCACTACCCTGAAAAATGCAATAAAAAATAACCATTTGGCACATGCTTACCTGTTTTGCGGACCCCGTGGGGTCGGAAAAACCACTTGCGCCCGTATCTTTGCCAAGACCATCAACTGTCAGAACCTGACTGCTGATTACGAAGCTTGCAACGAATGCGAATCATGCAAATCTTTCAATGAACAACGCTCCTACAATATACATGAACTTGACGCCGCCTCAAACAACGGAGTGGACGACATACGTAACCTGATAGAACAAGTGCGTATTCCGCCCCAAATAGGCAAATACAGCGTATACATCATTGATGAAGTACACATGTTATCACAAGGAGCTTTCAATGCTTTCCTGAAAACGCTGGAAGAACCTCCTGCACATGCTATTTTCATTCTGGCAACAACAGAAAAACACAAAATCATTCCCACCATATTGTCCCGTACACAGATTTATGATTTCAACCGGATTACAATAGCTGACACGGTAGAACATCTGAAATACGTGGCACAAAAAGAAAACGTTACTATTGATGATAATGCATTGAATGTCATTGCACAAAAAAGTGACGGAGGAATGCGTGATGCCCTGTCTATATTTGACCAGATAGTGAGTTTCAGTGGAAATAACGTAACCTATCAGGAGGTCATACAAAACCTGAATGTACTGGACTATGAATATTATTTCCAACTGGTCAATGCCTTTTTACAAAACGATGTAAGTAAAGCATTACTCATTTTCAATGAAATACTTAATAAAGGATTTGATGCGAATCACTTCATCACCGGATTAAGTTCTCATCTACGTGACGTATTGGTTTGTAAAGACCCTCAAACAGCCATACTGTTGGAGGTCGGTGCTGACATTCGTGAAAGATACCTGAAACAATCAGCCGACTGTCCTGTTGATTTCCTGTTTAATGCCCTGAAAATAAGTAATGACTGTGATTTAAACTATCGTGCGAGTAAAAATAAACGCCTATTGGTAGAGCTTACCCTCATCCGTTTATGCCAGCTAACAGGAGAAAAAAAAAAGTTAGCTAACGAAGACGTAATACCTCTGAAAAGAGTAGAACAGGCTCCACAGGCTGTACCGCAACAGTCCGCACAGCCCACGGTTAATGTTGCACCGCAGATACCCCCTCCGGCGCCGAAAAAAAATTATATAGAAAGTAAAAAAATACAGAAAGAACCGGAGATTCCGTCTCGAATCAACCGACCGATAAGCATATCCATATCAAAACAAAATAACACGGTTTCCTCCCCGCAAGAGGAATACAGGACACAATCCCAAACAACTGAAAACAACCCTTATTCGGATAATGACTTAATCAAAGCTTGGCAGGCATTCGCCATCACCATACCGGATGAAGTCAGAATGGTAAGTTATATACAAACCAACATACCTAAACGGATTGCAGACAACACCTTTGAAATAGTCATATCAAACTCAATACAAGAGAAAGAAATAAACCGTTTAAAACCGGACTTACTATCTTACTTACGGCAGCAGCTCCGAAATTCATCTATAAACATTGTATTAAAGATGAATGAAACGGTACAAGCACAAAAATACATATCCCCGGAAGACAAATATAAACAAATGGCTATGCAAAATCCGGCTTTAATCAAACTCCGTACCGGATTGCAATTTGAGATAGACTAACAGCTTATTACTATCATAGACAATGCTTTACCCGGTTGAAATTAAACATGCAGAATATAATGATCTTGAAGAAATCCTGAATATTCAGAAAAAAGCATTTCTTTCCGAGGCTAAAATATACAACGATTATAGTTTTGATGCTTTAGTCCAAAGCTTTGAATCCATCCGTGCTGATTTCAATGAATACACTTTTCTTAAAGCTGTTGTTAATAACGAAATTGTGGGTTCTATAAAGGGAAAAATGGTCGACACTACATGCTGGATAGGGCGGTTAATTGTAAAACCGGAATTCCAGAACCAAGGAATAGGCAAGTTACTCTTAACGTCCATTGAAAACGAATTTTCAAAAGCACATGGTTACCAACTTTTCACCGGATCCAAAAGTCTGAAGAACATCAAACTATACCAATCTGCCGGATATACAATTATCGACCAATATCCGGATAAAACCAAACCGGATATGATTCTGATTGAAATGAAAAAGGAGAATACAAACCAATAATCTCACACGGCAGCATGAAAGAAAATAAATACGACGATCCTGTTTTTTTCCAACAGTACTGCAACATGGAACGTTCAATAAAAGGATTACAAGGGGCAGGAGAATGGTATTTATTAAAAAAGATGTTTCCGAATTTCAGAGGGAAAAGAGTTCTGGATTTAGGTTGCGGATTCGGATGGCATTGCAGATATGCAGCAGAGCAAGGTGCTACGCATGTGACAGGAATAGATATTTCAAAGAACATGATCAGCCGGGCACTACAAATAAATAAGTTGCCGGGAATAGAATACCAGTTAATGCCTATTGAAGACATTGACTACCCTGAAAGTTCTTATGATATCGTTATCAGCTCACTCACTTTCCATTACATTCAGTCTTTCAACGACATTTGTAAAAAAATTTCTTCTTGTTTAACCCAAGGAGGTCACTTCATTTTCTCCGTAGAACATCCGGTATTTACGGCTGCCGGTAACCAGGAATGGTTATACGATGAAAAAGGCAATAAAGTATGCTGGCCGGTTGACAAATACTTTACAGAAGGAAAAAGAGAGGCTGTTTTTCTCGGAGAAAAAGTTATAAAATATCACAGAACCCTTACTACTTACCTCAATGAGCTACTTAAAAACGGGTTGGAAATAAAAGAAATAATAGAACCGGAACCTAATCAAGAGATGATAGAACAAATTCCGGAAATGAAAGATGAATTAAGACGTCCGATGATGTTACTGGTAAGCTGTATCAAAAAATAAACTTTTGTAACCAACCCAAACAGCCCTCGCTAACAGAAAAGTCCGGATTAAAATCGTGTTACACAAGCAATAAGTACCTTCAGTCTACTCAAACCTTTAACAATGGGTTGCAATTTGCATATAATTGCGATTGCTTTACAACACAGCCTACTTTAGCACTCAGTATTTTTTTATATTCTGCAGATTCTATACTATTTATCTTATTACGAAGCGGTGTCATAATATCATTATCCGGCAATGGTTCATAAGGAGCTATCATGATTTGTGATACCAGCTTTGTTTTATCGTAATCAACTCCGTTGATTCTTAACAAATTATCTTTATCAAAATCCAAACTTCCTTCCTTCACAACAAATATCCTCACTTCGTTCTCAAACTGAAATGATTTCCTCTTTATTAGCATTAATGACAAATAATGTTCTATTCCAAAAGAATCAGAAGGAAAAAACACATCATACATCGAATTATTCACTTTCCCGGGCTTATGCAAAATTTCTATCTCCTTTTTGTCAAAATCATAGATTACTTTTCCGATATAGACTGTACATTGATTAGCTTCCGCATATTTTTCCAAAAAAGAACAAAGCACAGAAAAATCATACGTCAACCGCAAAGCCTTGTCGTTAGGAGTGACATACATTTTCCACGAAGCCTCTTCGTTTGTTGTCGATTTATTAGTCAAACACATACATGCTATATCCGGGCGTTCAAAACCGAAACCGGAATAATCTGTTTTATAAAATCTGCGTTCAAAAGGATCTTTCCATTTCATTGGCGAAACAAAGACCAATTCCTCTGACTCTACCGTACGAATCACTGATCCAAAACACGTATATTTATACAAAGAATTTTGCTTGGAGGATATGCTAAAACCATTCAAAGCATAAATATATTTATAATTTTCCAATGACGTTTTTGTTATTTTCATAATACATCCATTATTGTATAAACACTAAAAAGTCAAGTTTATAAAAACACCGATCCTTTCAACTATCTCACTAAAAACTATACTATCCGGATAATTCACCAAAACATAAAGACATTACACACGATACATATAACACCGGACAGGCAACTTACTTTCATTCTTACCCAGCCCACAACAAATATAAAAAGATTAATCCGACAAACACGGTGTGTAAATACTTATTTTAAATATTTCACCTGCACATATTCAAATCCGTTTTATTAGCTTTGCAATAAATAAAATTTTCTCTTATCGCTTCGCTACACGTTTTATCAATAAGCACAATGGAATATATAAAAGATCAGAGTTTTAAAAAAACTGATTTTACAGGTTTGGACGTTTCCGATGAATACGACCACTGCCAGTTTATCAACTGCAACTTCACAGAATCAAACATGAGCGAAGCAAGGTTCAGCAACTGCGAATTTCTTTATTGCGACTTATCCCTGGCTAAACTGCACAAAACATCTTTCCAGGATGTTTTATTCCGTGAATGTAAAATGCTGGGAATAAGGTTTGATGTATGCAACAAACTGGCACTGTCTTTCCGCTTTGAAGACTGCAATTTAAGCCACTCCGTATTTTATCAGCTAAAAATCAAGAAAACGTCCTTTATCCATTGCAAATTAAAGGAAGCTGATTTTAACCTTTGTGACCTAAGCGAATCTGTTTTTGAAGACTGTGATCTGGAAAGAGCTGTGTTCAATTACACCAATCTTGAAAAAGCCGACCTGAGGAATGCATTCAATTATTCTATTGACCCAGAGAACAACCGGATAAGAAAAGCGAAGTTCAGCATTGAAGGCGTAAGAGGGCTATTGGATAAATATAACATTATTATAGAATAAAAATACACAAACGTACCATCAAACAGACCTGTTTACCAAATAAACCTTTTCCGTAGCCCGAGTAATGGCAGTGTATATCCAACGATAATAGTCCTCATTTATTTGGCTGTCATCCAAATTGCCCTGGTCTATAAACACATTCCTCCACTGCCCACCCTGCGCTTTATGGCAAGTTACCGCATAAGCAAACTTTACCTGTAAAGCATTGTAAAATTCACTCTCCATCACTTTTTTCACCTTTAGCTTCCGATTGGTTATTTCCGGATAATCCTCAGCTACAGCATTAAATAACTGCTGATTCAAAGAGTTTACCTGAGCTGGCAAGTCGGCCTGCAAAGCATCTAACCAAATACGCGCATCTATTTCCCAGTCATAATCCAATGACCTCAACACTAAATCTACAAAACGGAAACCATACATTTCATAATACTTACGTACACGGACAATCTCCAGAATATCACCATTTGCTATAAAATCAATCTCCTCATAAGGCTTGCTCCAAAAATAATTATTCTTGGTAACCATAAGCAAATCCCCATTGGTCAGCTCCTCCTCTTTCATCAAAACCCGCCCTCTAATACCATTATTATAGATATTAGCCATCTTATTAGAACGGGTAATTATTATAGCTTCCTCCTCACCTACCCGGTTATATGCCGTCTGAATTTCATCTATTAAATCCATCGGATTTATTTTAACAAAGTCAGCAAAACCGGAAGCTTCAAAATCCGGGAAAGAATATACGTCCGACAGGTCAAGTTGTTCACGCAAACGGGTGGCATTAAACAAAATACCACTTTCAAGCGACTGACGGACAACGTGGGTCAGTGTATAATCATAAACATGTAAATTATAACCCTCCAGAAACTTTTTATCCAGTGCCAGACTATTGGGTTGCATAACCGGAGGCAACTGGGCCGTATCTCCCAATAATAACAAAGAACATCCCTCACCGCCATAAACATATTCCACCAAATCATCCAATAAACGGCCTGAACCAAATACCGATTCCATTCCTTCATTAGATATCATAGAGGCTTCATCTACAACAAACAAGGTATGCTTATGCAAGTTATCAGACAACTGAAAATTAAATTCAGCCATCGACTTCTGACGATAAATTCTTTTATGTATGGTATAGGCCGGAAAACCGGAATACCCCGACAACACTTTTGCAGCCCTTCCCGTAGGAGCCAAAAGAACGGTTTTCTGTTTCAATTCATTCAATGACCGCACCAAAGCACTGACCACACTGGTTTTCCCAGTACCTGCATATCCTTTCAGAAGAAACAATTTCTCCGAATTCTGCGACATCAAAAACCGTCCCAGCATATCTATCAGTTCATCCTGTTGAGCCGTAGGCTCAAATCCCAGATTGTTTCTAATCTTTTGTGATATAAAATCATGTAACATAATGCAAAGATAAAGTAACTAATAGTTATACAAAGCCCCATCTGTAAAAAACAAAACTTAATAATTTCTATTTTAGTCATTAATGGACGATTTTTCGCTACTTTTGTAATGAAATCCTGAATCTAAAAATTCCATGATCAACATCAGATTATTTAATTATGAGAAAAATCAAATTCATTTTTATGATATTATTAGGTATGACAGCTTGTAACAAAAACGACAAATCAATAGACCCAAACGCAGAAAGATTCAATTATGTTGTCGATAAATTCGCAGACATAGAGATACTGCGCTACCGTGTTCCGGACTTTGAAACTTTAACTCTTCAACAAAAGGAATTAATCTATTACCTTTCGCAGGCAGCTATTGAAGGCCGGGATATTTTATTCGACCAAAACGGCAAATACAACCTTTGCGTAAGAAAAACGTTGGAAGCCATATACAACAATTATGAAGGAGACCGGAATTCACCTGACTTTAAAAGCCTTACTACTTATTTAAAACAAGTATGGATGGGCAACGGTATTCACCATCACTATTCCGCAGACAAATTTACTCCCGGATTTTCAGTTGATTTTTTTGAAATGGCTGTAAAAAGTATTGCTCCGGAGGAGCTTCCACTGATAGAAGGAGAAACAGCTGAAATGCTGATAAAAAAACTAACTCCAGTCATTTTCGATCCGACCGTTTTTCCAAAACGTATCAACCAGAATCCGGATGAGGATTTAATCATAACTTCTGCATGCAATTATTACGAAGGAGTAACACAGGCTGAAGTTGAAGCTTTTTACAACAACATGAAAAAGCAGGAAGACTCCACCCCTGTTTCATACGGACTAAATAGCAAAGTGATAAAAGAGAACGGTAAGCTCAAAGAGCTTACCTACAAAATAGATGGTCTGTACGGAGAAGCAATAGAGCAAATTGTATTCTGGCTTGAAAAAGCAAAAACTGTTGCTGAAAATGAAAAACAAAAACAAGTGATAGAGTCATTGATAGCATTCTACCGAACAGGAGATTTAAAGCAGTTCGATGATTATTCTATCCTTTGGGTCAAAGACCTGGATTCCCGAACCGACTTTGTAAATGGGTTCATAGAAGTATATGGAGACCCGTTAGGAATGAAAGCCAGCTGGGAATCATTGGTTAACTTCAAAAACACCAAAGCAACCAAACGAACTGAAATAATCAGTGATAGCGCCCAATGGTTTGAAGACCACTCTCCTATCGACAAGCAATTCAAGAAAGAAAAAGTCAAAGGAGTTTCGGCAAAAGTAATTAATGCAGCCATGTTGGGCGGAGATTGCTATCCGGCAACCCCTATCGGTGTAAACCTGCCAAACTCCAACTGGATACGTAAAGATTACGGTTCTAAATCAGTAACAATTGAGAATATAACCGAAGCATATAATCAGGCTTCACTGGGCAATGGTTTCGCAGAAGAATTTATGTGGAGCGATGAGGAACAGGAACGTGCCAAAAAGTATGGAGCTTTGACAGACAACCTGCATACGGACTTACACGAATGTTTAGGACACGGCTCAGGCAAACTACTGTCCGGAGTTGACCCGGACGCATTAAAGGCATACGGATCGCCTATAGAAGAAACCCGTGCAGACTTGTTTGGGTTATATTTCATTGCTGATAAAAAAATGATAGAACTGGGACTGCTACCGGATGAGGAAGCATACAAAGCCCAGTATTACCAATACATTATGAATGGGCTTATGACCCAATTAACACGTGTTGAGTTAGGCAAAACCATAGAACAAGCACATATGCGTAACCGTCAGCTCATTGCCTCATGGGTATTCGAGAAAGGTAAAGACAAAAATGTAATCAGCCTGACCGAACGAGATGGAAAACATTACGTCGTCATAAACAATTATGAAAAACTTCGTGATTTATTCGGAGATTTATTAAAGGAAATTCAACGAATACGTTCTACCGGTGATTATGAAGCAGCAAAATATCTCATTGAGAATTACGCTGTACAAATAAACCAAGATTTGCATGCCGAAATTCTGGAACGGTACAAAAAGCTAAATCTTTCTCCTTACCGGGGATTTGTAAATCCGGTATATACTCTGGTAAAAGATAAAAACGGAAACATTACAGACGTGGAAGTTTCCTATGATGAAGATTTTCTTAATCAGAACTTACGTTACTCAAAAGAATATTCCAATTTACCGGTATTTAATTAAAATAAAAGCGGTTAGATAAAATTCTAACCGCTAAAATATCCTTTCTAAAATAAGAAATAGCAGGTGGCTATTTCTTATTTTTTTTCAATAATTCTTCCAGTTTCAATAACTCATCCCGCAACTGTGCTGCTTCCAAAAATTCCAGCTTCTTAGCTGCTTCCTGCATGGACTTCTTGGTTTTTGCGATAGCCTTTTCCAAAGCCGGAACAGACATGTACTGAACTACCGGATCGGCAACAATACCCAAAGGTTTTTCCGGCTCAATATATGCCTTAGGTTCAGTTTTTAACAATGAATTCCTATTCCCTTTTATAATAGCAGTAGGCGTTATATTATGCTCAGCATTATATGCCAACTGTTTTTCACGACGACGATTGGTTTCATCAATCGTTTTCTGCATACTCTCCGTGATAGTATCAGCATACATAATCACCTTACCATTCAAATTACGTGCAGCACGTCCCGCCGTCTGCGTCAGAGAACGATGAGAACGTAAGAAACCTTCTTTATCTGCATCCAATATAGCAACAAGTGAAACTTCCGGTAAATCCAACCCTTCCCTCAATAAGTTCACTCCTACCAATACATCAAAAACCCCATTCCTCAAATCCTCCATAATCTGAACACGATCCAGCGTGTCCACATCTGAATGGATATAATTAGTCCGGACATTCATCTTATTCAAATAGTCAGTAAGCTCCTCAGCCATACGCTTCGTCAGCGTAGTAACCAATACCCGCTCTGAACGCTCCGACCGTAATACAATCTCTTCCAACAAATCATCAATTTGATTTAGGCTCGGACGTACATCAATAATCGGATCTAACAACCCTGTAGGCCGGATCAGCTGATCCACAATAATACCCTGGGATTTATGTAATTCATAATCTGCAGGAGTAGCACTGACATAAATAGTCTGATTGGTAAGTTCTTCAAACTCTTCAAACTTCAACGGCCGGTTATCTTTTGCTGCCGGTAAACGGAAACCATATTCCACCAAATTCTTTTTACGGGCGGCATCACCTCCATACATAGCGCGTATCTGGGGTATAGTAACATGACTCTCATCAATTACCATCAAAAAGTCTTTCGGAAAATAATCCAGCAAGCAGAAAGGACGGCTTCCCGGAGGACGACCGTCAAAATAACGGGAATAATTTTCGATGCCGGAACAGTAACCCAACTCCCGTATCATTTCAATATCATATTTCACACGCTCGTATATACGCTTGGCCTCATAGTCTTTACCAATAGAACGAAAATACTCCACATGTAACTGTAAATCCTGCTCTATCTGCTGAATAGCACTTAATGTCCGCTCCTTGGTCGTAACAAAAATACTTGCAGGATAAATTTTATATGAATCAAAACTTTCAAGAACATGATAATTGACAGGATCAATTGACAAGATTTCATCTATCTCATCACCAAAAAAGATTACTCTTAATATCACGTCAGCATACGCTAAAAAAATATCAACAGTATCTCCCTTCACCCGGAAATTACCTCGGTTTAATTCCAATTCATTTCTTAAATAAAGACTGTCAACCAGTTTCCTAAGAAATAAATTCCGGGAATAATTCTGTTCACGTCTGATCTCAATAACATTACTGGAAAAATCTTCCGGATTACCGATTCCGTATAAACAGGAAACTGATGATACAACTAACACATCCCTCCTACCCGATAGTAAAGATGAAGTTGCAGCTAAACGTAACTTCTCTATTTCCTGGTTAATGGATAAATCTTTTTCTATATAAGTATCAGTAAGCGGCAAGTATGCTTCCGGCTGATAATAATCATAATACGACACAAAATATTCTACCGCATTATGAGGAAAAAATGATTTAAACTCGCTATACAACTGCGCTGCTAAAGTCTTATTATGGCTTAGCACAAGAGTAGGCTTTTGTACTTCCTGTACAACATTCGCAATTGTAAAAGTTTTTCCAGACCCCGTAACTCCTAATAAAGTCTGGTCCGGAATATTTAAACGAATTCCCTCCGAAAGCTGTTTGATAGCTTCCGGCTGATCTCCGGTCGGTTTATAATCTGATACAAGTTGAAAAGACACTGAATTTCTCCCGTTTTTAATTACAATGACAAAATTTTATTCCCAAAAATAATCAGCTTAATTTTCTATCGCTTTATTTTCAGGCATAACAATCCATAAAATAATATATGCCAACAAGCCGGGGAAACCTGCAAAAAAGACAGACAGTAAAAAATAGGCCAACCTTACCACAGTAGGATCCCACCCGAAATACTCAGCTATACCCGCACAAACTCCGGCAATCATCTTATTATTAGATCTTTTTAATTTCTTTTCCATAGTAAAATATAGTTTTATTCGTTCAATAAAAAATAAGTAATAAAATTATTGTAAAGATAACAAAAAACATACAACTTTTGTTGTATAACCCTTAAATACTAAGAACAAGCCGACAACAAAACAGACGGAAAAAATCAAACTTTCAGAAAACGGATATTTGCTTACAAAAAAATTTTATGTATTTTTGCACAACAAAAGCGGGATGTAGCTCAGCCCGGTAGAGTACGCGTCTGGGGGGCGTGTGGTCGCAGGTTCAAATCCTGTCATCCCGACTAAAAATTTTTCAGCATTAAAAATCAACGGGTTACGGATTTTTAATTGTCTACAAAAGTCTGAGATAGACAATAATAGATACTTTCAGTGCTTTTTTGTTTTTGTGTCGCAGCAAAAAACAAACTAAAAATGGCACGACGAAGAAAGGAAATTGTAATGCCGCATCTGAATGATTGCGGCGGTGACATCTCTAAAAAATGGTATGTTGAATACTCTATCCGGAATCCCCAAACCGGTAAGATGGAGCGCATACGGCACTATGACGGTATAAATCAATATTATACCGCTAAAGAGCGTTGTAAGTACGCTGAAGGCATTATTGCCGACTACTCACAAAAAATTCTATCCGGAAGCATTACTTATCAGGAATTCAATCAATACGAGGACTTTCTGCTGTATGACGGTCAACGCTGTTTTACAAAGAAATCAGTAGCGCCTGTCAGAAGCATAAGGCTGTATATTTCTGATTTTTTACAGATAAAAAAATTAGAAGTTAACGAGGATAGCCTGCGAACTTATATCTCTCAGTTACGTATATTTTGCCAATATGCAGAATTGAAAAGAGTTATTGATAAACCTGCTACATACTACACGCATGATTTTATCACGGAATATTTACACTATTTAGTGAAGGAAAAAGGGCTTTCACGGGCCACAATCCTAAAACATAAACAACTGCTACACAATTTATTTAACTTTCTGAAAAGGAAAAAAATTATTCAAGAGAATCCGGCTGACGATATTCCGGCAATGGGAGTCGTCAAAGACAAGGCACCGGCATCGATACCGGCTTATATGCGTAAGTTGTTGCAGCAAGAAATAGAATATAAAGATCCACAATTATGGATGTTTCTGTGTTTTCAATATTATGCTGCAATCCGTCCCGGTAAAGAATTAAGATTAATGTTATTGAACCAAATCAACTACAATTCAAGAACTTTCATCATTCACGGTGAACTTTCAAAAAATAATCGCACGGAAACAATCGACATCCCGGATAATTTATACGATATGATTATAAATAAATGGAAATTGCATACTTATAATCAAAACTATTATATTTTCGGACAAAATAATCAACCTGGAGAAACTTGCTTGGGAAAAAATAATATGAAAAATCGGTTTAATGCTTTCCGAGATAAACTGAAACTTCCAAAGTCAATCAAATTATATAGCTTCAAGCATTCCGGAGCACAGGAACTGGCTGACAACGGAGCAAGCATTTATGAAATTCAAAGGCATCTGAGGCATCGGGATATCACAACGACAGAAAAATATCTGAAAAAACGAATCGGACAAAAATCCAGCACAATAAAACATAATTTTCCGGAAATATAACAAATAAGCCTCTTTATGAAAAAGAGGCTTATTTGTTATCTGCAAAGATTATCAATAAAGGTTTTAAATTTTCCGGTTTCTACAGTTGTTTTAAATCTCTCCTTTTTCAAAAGATAGAGTTCCGCAAACTCTTCTTTGCTGAACTTATCATAGTAGGTTTTAAATAATCGGTAAAACTCCCTTACGTCCTCTACACATTGATTTTTCAGCTCCATGTACTGCGGAAAATCAAAACGGGGATCATATAAAGAGAAATAAATATGTAAGAGAAATCCGGCCGATATAGAAGGCAGGTTTTCTGTTTTTCCCCGTCTTTCGAGCTCTTTACAAAGTTCGGAAATTGAGAAAATGAAAGTTCTCATTTCCTCTACAAAGAAATTACTCTTATTGGACCGGGTTATGCTGTTATCATTCCAGCACCATACGTATGTTTCCGCCTGAATATGGCGAGTGGTTTCTGCAAGTTCGTAGGCCAGCCCGGTGAAATAACTATCTTCATGTACCCTCAATTGCGGATGATGTTTAATATCGTTATCAATTAAGAATTGTCGGCGGTACATCTTTGTGTGTGTCCAGGTCTTGTCTGCCTCGTGTTTTACTAAAATGGATTTACCATCCTTTCGCAATTCTTCGTACCAACGGGAACTTAGGAAATCCGGATTATACTTAGCGATTGTCTGGAAATACAGCGATAAGGCTGTATTCATAAAGAACCGATCATCGGCATCGCAAAACATGACATAATCTCCGGTAGCATGTTCAAGCCCGGCTTGTCGGCACATTCCCAAACCTACGTTTTTCTTCAAACAGATATATTGGGGGGTGATATTAACAAATTGATTTAGGAACTCATCGCTCAATATGATGTTAGAACCGTCATTTAAAACAAGAACTTCAATATCATTGAAATCAATCATCATCTGATTATCGATAGAGGCTAACAGGGGGAAAATAACTTTTTCCCCTTCTTTATACTGCGGTATAATAATGCTTAGTTTCATGATTTATTTTTTGACAAATTGTGAAATAGGAATCTTTGATAAATTGCTTTCTCCGTCTAAAATCAACACATATTGGTCATCGCCCCAGGATGTTGATTCTATAGAATTAATCTTAATACGGGGTACTCTAATATCTAAATAACCTCCTACCATATACATATTTGTATAGGTTAATAAGATGTCTGTATAATTTATACTGAATTCTACTCCTACCATAAGAACATTGCCTGCCTTCAAGTCTACTGAATCGGACTCAACGCCCAATGTCGGGACATTTAACTGCATGAAATCATTTATTTCTATATTGATCGAAGAATCAACTTGCGCTGCGATATGATGTGCTTTCAAATTGATCGAATAAGCGTCTATATTATGGTCGTTGAATATCGTCTTTAAGCTGGTATTTTTATCGGTACCAAGTTGTAGCGTACCCTCTTTATAGTCAATGATAGGCTTATAACCGCTATCACCTTGCAATTGTACGTTTGTTACACCTGTCGCAAAGGTTGATTTTACACCGGGGAGAGGGTTGTTTAATTTATTTCTAACCTCTTCCGCTAAATTATTCTCTATGATCGTGTTATCAGCTATCGCCCCGGACGTAATGGTTTTAGCAAGCAATTTCCCGTTATTGATCGTTCCGTCTTTTATCTTGGCAGCCGTAACCGATAAATTAGCCAGTTCATCTGTACCTACAGCTCCGGCTGATATCTTAGTATTAAGATAAGTTCCCGTTATATCCCCGCCAAAATTGGTTTTACTATTTAACCCTCTTTCCAAAGCTACTTCTACATTCTTAGTCGCAGTTTCAGGAATATCACCCCATGTTATTTTTGTAATACGGTTTGTATTAGCGTCCGGATCAGCAGTCCCATTTGAATAGTATTTATAACCAAATACGGTGGCATTGACTGCGTAATAATCGCCCACAGGAATGGCAAAACAGATATACCCATCTTCATCCACATATAGAGTAATTTTATTGCCTAAATTGACTTCTCCTAAATTTATACCGCCATAATAATTAAAGCTCTGATTGTAATTATAGGATTGCACCAACATACATAGAGGAAAAGAATTTCCTGCATAATTACTTCCATACAACCATAATGTAAAGAATACAGGTTCAGACATTAATAGATTTGTGGTAATCAAGAAATGGGTATTTTGAACATTTCCTGACAGCTTAGGAAAACCTATAGTTTCTGGTACTTTTCCATTTACATCACCCTCTGCTAAGTACCGCCAGCCTTTAAATCCTCCTCCCCGTTTATCATACTGCGCAAAAGCACAGGTATAGGTAGTTGAAGTAGGCGGATACGCAACATATTCATAATGCGAATAATCGCCATTTAATACAGTTTTAACAATATAACCCGTTGCATAGTTAGAGTCCCAATCCGGTTTTCCAACAGCATTATTAGATATAAAAGGAACTATATCCCCTTGTTTCAAATCCAGACTTTCCGGATTGAAAGTATTGAAATTTGTAATTACAACTGGAGAAGTTAATTTATTTGCGCCTAAAGCATTTCCTCCCTTTTTATCCCCCAAAGCATAATTTACAGCTAATTCTAAATTATTATACGTTCCGGAAACATCGCCTCCGAACTTTGAAGTATTTTTAAGGGTCGTAGCAATGCTAATTTCCGTTACCCTTTCAGCAGTATCAGGCACAGCAGAACTAACTACAGAAGTCACCCGATTTGCATAGTTATTTGATTCTCTTGTCTGATAAGTGTAATTAAAACCAACTGCCCGAACCTCATACGTTCTTGCTGCTAAAGTGGGAATCCACAGACAAACAAAACCATCATTAATAAATGCTTTTACAGATGAAAATATACTGTTCCCTAAATTTACACCAGAATAACTGTTCATTATACCACCATTTGCATAGTTATAAAATGATATAATGGAATAATGCGGCAAATAAGTAGTGGAATAAGCAAACCCCTTGATTTCAAAATATACAAAGGTATTTGAGTTATAAGGTATATCAGTAGCTATTACAGCTCCGGGGTGTTCCCCTGTGTCACTTTCAAAGTAATTAAAGGTATGCAATTTTGGGGCGGGATAAGTACCCATCAAATCCCCGCCAGCAACACCAGAAGGTGGTAACGAAGCAGGAGTATTAAGTATATTAGAATAGTCTATGTTTCCATTTATATCACCGGCTGCAATATACCGCCAACCTTTCCATACTCCAACCTCAAATGAACCTAAAGCAATGCCAAGTTTATCCTTAAGGTCATATGGTACTTGGGCGAATGCCATAAAAGTGAACAATGTAGAAGAGGTATGTGTAATAAGCCCGCTAAGACGTTTAAATCCGGCATCAGGCCATGGCCCATTAAGGACACCGCTGGGTGCAACGAATGAAACAAAACCACCCACCGGAATTTTCAGTGCATTTAAGTCAGCTGCTGTCAAGACAGCAAAGTCTGTTATCGTTATAGCTGGTGTCAGAAATTTTTGATTCAGCTTTTCTTTTATCGCTGCAGACAGCATTGTTTCCACGATACCGCCTGTTTTAATGCCGAACTCATTCTTACCGGCTCCGGTTACTTCCAGCCCTCCGGAAGCTGAAGCGACATATACATCAACCAAATCCGATATATTGATTTGGAAAGTAGAGCCGTCCACTAAATGGAAGGTGATTATTTTTGTCTCTGCATTATATTCAACCCCTTGTAGGAAATACTGGGTCGGTAAATTGATATAAGATGTTGCCCGGTCGTCATAATACTCTATTACCAGATCATTTACATGCGATCCGGTTCCCATGGATACGTTCTTAACGGCTTCCACATCATCGAAAGCTGCTTTAATAGCTGCTTGCACAAAGGCTGTATTAGATACTTTCTTACTTTCATCACCGGCTGCAGGCGTTTCCACTTCTGCAGCTCCGTCATTTACCTTAATGGGACTGTTTACGAGCATTTTCGAGGCTGCATCATAAACGGGAACGGTTTTGTCTAAAAGGTCAAAAAAGCCGGACGGAATCTTTGTCACTTTGATGGAATTAGGAATCGGCTGATTCCATTTTGCGACCATCATGTAGTATTCATCGGTGATTTGATCCAGTTCCGACATCTCGCTCGGAAATTTAACTTCTGCCATATTATTATAATGTTATGTAATTACTATTTTGAGTTGTTATCTTATCTTCCGTATTAGCTACCAGGTAGATGGTTTCACTTATTTCCGTGTTGTCAAGCGGGGTGAAGTTGCTACCGGAGTCTATCATTTCGATGCGTAATACCACGCTCTCCGGAGTTATTTGCCGTGTCTGCTGCGTTAAGTCCGAGGTTACAATACAAGGATAATTCATTCCATTTACCACCAGGTACACTTCGTCTGATGAAAGAAGGTCATAGATAAAATTAATGTCTGCTGCAGACCGGTAACCGCTCGCTATTTCCATCGTTTCCGTAATGGTTTCCCGTTTCCGGGCTTTCACAAGGGTATTCACGACAGGATCGTATTTCAAATAACTGTTTTCCGACAGCTCCGGCTTTTTTGTCCCCCGGCCGGTAAGCTCCAGGTTTTCAAAAACCCCTAAAGAATTCCGGAACCGGAGCAGGTGATAACTTTCGGAAAGAGTATCAATCAAAGTAATCCGGAACGATTCTTTATCTTGCACATAAAAAGTGATCTGATTGATATTAGCCGGTTCCGGCATGGCGGATAATATCCGGAGCAAGTTTAATCCTACCAAAAACCCAAGGGTTGACCAAATTTGGTAAGAACCGCCGGTATTGGAACGTATTATAATAGGACCTGATGTCGGGTATACAAAATACACCGTTGTCAGTTCCCGCCTTCTCATCCTGATGTTGCTTCCGTTTGTCCGGGTAGTCAGCAGGAATTGAACAAAGGGATTTAATAAACGGTAATCAAACATCGTTATTCCCTGCGTATTCAGATAGCGCAACATACGGCCTGATACGCCGCCGGGAAGAGCATATCCCGTAAATTTATAATCTCCGGCTATAACACGGTACTGGCTTGCACTCGACCGGGTTCTCAGGTCTTCATCAGAACCCGGTTCCGGGAAATAATAATCGGCGGACATATAAGGAGCGATAATATCGGCTATATCCAATGTCACTTCCTTATTATGGGGGTAAACTGTCACAGGCAAATAATGACCCGGCGAAAGAGTACGCACCTCTATCAGCATAGGATCGTCACTGTCGGTCTGAAAAGTAAATATGATCGGATTGTTTAAAAAAGAAAACTGTCCTGGTTCCTGTATTGCTTTCATATGATTATCATTTTACGGCAAATATGGAAATCCGGGACAGCAAATGAAAGGACAAATTAATCAGAATACTGACGTACCGTCCGGTAGTTTATTTCAACCATATTAGCACCGTCATCGCTGATCTCGTATTTCATGCTCTCGAACAGTAGGGGCTGCCCGTCTATCAGATCCAGCTCGGTGCGGTCGTATTTTATCATGTCAAAAGCCGGAAGGTTCAGTTTCGTCTGTACCGGCTGGAAAGAATGCCGGAGTACCCGGTCGTACAATTTGTAAAACCGTTCATACAATCCCCGTTCGCCGCCGAAGACCAAATCCAGTTCTCCGATCGCATTTCCGGCATTATCATAGCCATAAGTCGTACCAAATGAACATTTTTCCACACCTGAATTATAGCCGTCCGGAGCTGCCCGCCCATGGGAGTAACAAAACATAATCGGACATTCCTGATTTGCCTTACTACCACTATCTTCTTTACTACTGTAAACAATCGTAGTGTTTAACATTCTGGTTTCTCCTATATAAGGCATTAACAATAAAGGAGAATCCGGTTTCTCATTTGTTTCACTCAGTTTCCACCGTGAAGGTAACGAGGCTCTGATAATAGGAACCGCTTCATCCGGGCACTCCACTTCCACAGACTCCAGTTTTGAACTTTCATCATAAAAATCAAATAAGTTTTGGCCAATATATTCAAGCATATATCTTGTACCCGTACCTTCACCCGGTCGCTGGGGCCTGCTACGACAATACATCAATACACTGGTCACAAAATAATTCGCTGATTTAATCACAGGAATATTCGCTTCTTGTTTTACCACAATTATATCTTTATTTACTCTCTGAAAATCCTGCCAGGTTGAAAATTCACTAATAAAGCCCGGCAAATCTGATGTGGATATATTATGCTGCTGGGTTAATTTAATCGTTTTTTGCGATTCATAACTATTCACCGGATACATTCCCTGCTGTTTCGTCCGGTCCGATCCGATATTTTTCAAGATATCATTCCAGAATACTATCCGAATCCGGATTCCGTCTTCGTCCACAAAAAAATCGCAACCGAACTTATACCGTACCGCATTCAGAAATTCTTCCACCGTACAGCTCGGAACCAACTGCCCGTAATTCAGCACCCCGAACATCAAGGCATCCACCGTATTGTTCAGTACCACGATTTTCCGTAAATCCGAATCGGTGTCAAACAAGGATTCCTGCAAGTTGTAACCGAAATAGGCAAATAAGGCTTTTAACACGTATTTCAGTTTCAGAAAAGGCGTGATTCCGTAACCCACCGGATAAGTAATCGTAGTATCATCCACCGTCACCGTATGTTCATTAATGCCGAATAAAGTATAATATAAATTACCGTTCGGATCCGGGTAAGTCTGTTCATACCACAATCCATTTTTTGTAGGACAATTCACATGATTTAAAAAATCTCCCACCCCTGTTTCCTTATCGTAAGAGGTACAGATCGGAAAAACGGCAAAATCTTCGTCCGGGAAATACCCTCCCATCACCGTGTCCAGGAAATGCGCCCATTTGGATACTTTTTCCGCCGTGGACATGCCTTCATACGGATCTTTTTCTATCGTACGGAAAACTTCCGTCATAGTTACATCTTTCACCCGGTTATTCACGTCCCCTTCGTCCACCAAAAAAGTAGCGGATATGGAACTGTTCCGGGTTATCTTTGTCACAACCAGCGAGGCCAAAAGCTGATACCCGTTCGCCAAAATAATCACCTCCCGTTTAGCAAGGTATTTTTTCGTCCGGTCAAAGCGTTGGGGACAGTCCAGTATCCGGAGGTTATTGTTCGTATATTGCAAAGTGAAAGGCAAAGAAATACTCCCCTGCTCGCTTAACATGGGTTGCGTTTTTAAAATGCTTATTTTACTGCCGGCCTCAATGTCGTACCGCAGTCCGGTTTGTCTGTCTATTACCTGAATCATAATTTATTTCGATTAAATCATTTATTTCTTCTGTTCCCTAAATTCATGGAATCGTTGTATTGCGAATCGGCCTCGTGAAAT
This sequence comes from Bacteroidota bacterium, assembly GCA_023391625.1. Lineage (GTDB taxonomy): Bacteria > Bacteroidota > Bacteroidia > Bacteroidales > Paludibacteraceae > QVMH01. The sequence goes on from JAEWAN010000034.1 coordinate 895,154, forward strand.
TCGGAGATATTCCAGTCCCCCCGCACACGGGTAACGGCAAATTTATCTACCGCCTCATTAAATTGCGCTGCAGCGTTCTCCAGGCTGGCTGCCGTCCCTGCTATATCGTCATCGGCCGGAGTCCGTGCTCCCCGCCGGGCGGCACGTTCTATTCCGCGGGAATGCGACAATAAAGCCGGCTCTTTCAGCTCCGGCTGCTCCACCACATAATCGCCGGCGTAAGAGCCTGTATTAGCAGAAGCGTTACCGGCATATTCATACTGATCGGCCGACGTGCTGCCGGCAAAGCCCGGACTGCTGTTCAGCTGAATGCTGGCCGTACTGGCCGAACCGGAAGATGAAGCTTCCAAGGTAGTGTTTTTAACCCGATCCCGTTCTTTCTTAGCTGCTGCAATCTGCGCTGCAGCCGTCACTCCAAGTATAGCTGTCATTATCCCCGCCATGATAGGGCCGGCGATAGGGCCTAAAGTCATGGAACTGGCCCAGGCGTTCATAATACCCACGGCGGTAGCTGCTCCGATCTCGGCCACTTTCAAGGCAAACTGGGCATCGGCAAATTTCTTCTGTACCTCCAGCTCTTTTTCTTTCTGCTCGTATTCCAGCTTTTCCTTCTGCTGATTGTACTGTTCCTGGGAGATAATACCGGCATCCAGATTCTTTTTCAAAGCGGTATGCTGTTTCTCGTATTCCGCCTGCACACCGGCCGTTTCCGCATTCTGCAAAGCAGTAACGGCATCAGAAGCTGCCGAAATCAATTGCTGCGCCTGGCCCACGTATTGTTGTGCATACTTCAGCTTAATGGCCAATTTAGCTTGCTGGAATTCTTCTTCGCTGATTAATTCCTGATCATACAGTTCCTGCAGGGCTTCCATCTCCATTTTTTGCTGGTCGGCAATGGAAAGCAGCCCGTATTGCTGCTGAATGGCTTTCCGTCTTTCTTCGAAATCGATATCATTATTCAGGCGTTGGGATTCGGCCTGATTCATTAAATCAGTCAGTTGCTCGTTGTTCTCATTCAGGGCCTCAATCTGTTCCTGCGTAACGTCACGCTCCATGCCGGACACCATGTCTGCATACGACTCCCGAATAGCGATACGTTCGTCCAGGTTTTTCTGCTCCAATTCCCGGAGTTCCTGCTCATACTGTTCCTGCGATATTTTTTTATCCCGGAGCGAAGCGAGCAAGGCCAGCTGCTCCGCCTTGTAATTCGCTTCCTGCGCTTTCAGCAGGGAATCACGGGCCTGGGCATAAGCGTTCAGAAAGGCCTGATCAAACGACCGGGCACTGTCCAGACGGCGTTTCTCCCCTTCTTCCTCAATACGTTCCAGATTGTCCTGATGTTGCGCTTCCAATATTTCGAGGGCCTTTTTCTGGTCGTCCGTCATCTTGCGGGGATCGCCGTCCAGTCCCATGTTTTTCTTTTCAGACCGGTAGCGGGCGTTTTCCGCCTCTTTAGAAATTTCTTCAATCCTTTTAAAATGATCTTCTTCCAGTTCCGCCCTCTTATCAAGCTGCTCTTGTGTCAATTTCGTTACATCTACTTCATACAGATTCGCCTTTTTCAAGCGTTCCGTATAGGCCCGTTCCTCCACTTTTAAGAGCGCTTCCGTATTTTTCATCAAATTGTCGATTGATTTCTGCTGCCTTTCCGTTACGGCAGGATCATCCACCGTACCGAATCGGAACTGATAAATATCTTTCGCTAATTTCATGTATTCACTGTCCGCATTCTTCTCGTCATTAATCCATTTATCCAGCTCCGCCTTATTCATTTCATTAAAGGCTTTCCGCTGCTCGATTGTTGCTTTTTGAGCTTCTAATTGCTCTTCCAAGGACTTACCAGTGAGTATATTCAGTTTATCCTGTTCTAATTTTAAATTATTACCCAGGTCTGTAATTTGTTTAAGAAAACCTTTCATTTCTTCTTCCGTATATTTATAAAAAGAATAAGAACCAGGTGATCCGACTCCGCCCCCTGAATAAACTTGTTTTCCTCCTAAACTATGCTTTGTTTGCAATTCAAGCATTTGCTGCTCTATATCTTTTATATTTTTTTCCGTTTCTTGTATAGCATCTCCATTCAAAAACTTTAACCTGGCTTTCTCCGCCTCTATAAAGGCATAGGCTTTATCCGTATTCAATTCAATGGCATTACCATATTCATCAAATTTAGAGACCGCACCTGGTATGGATAAACTTATTTGTTTAATAATACTGTTCAGTTCCGCCTGCTCCGTTGCATTCAGTTTTGTTTTCGAAGCGAGTTCATCGTAACGAATCAGGAGCGGAACGGTATTTGCCTCCAATCCGGCCACTTTACTGATCTGATCATCATATACCTGGTTAGCCGACTTCATATCGCCCATCAGATCACTTACCGTATCTGCCATATCACCGGATAATGAATTCCAGATATTCCTTATCCATTGAAAACGACGGCCTACTTTCAATTGCGCATTTTCCCACTTCACGGCCGACTGTTGCGCCCGATCAGCGCCGGTCAATGCAAGTTCCCCTTGTTTTTCCAGTTCTTCATTGATTATCTTAATAGCAGCTTGAGAAAAATCGCCGGTCTTTTTCACCTCATTCTGCAAACGGGCTGCCGATATGCCCAAGTTATCCAACACCAGGCTGGATTTACGGCCTATCCCGTCCACAATGGAATTAACCAGATAATCCACGCTTTCCCCGGTATCAATGGCCCGTTGCTGGGCAAACTTCAGCATATTGCCGAAGCTTTCAAGCGGGATATTGAAGTTATCAGCCCGGACAGCCGATTTCATCAGTTGCAAATCGCTGACCGTTCCCCGTGTGGCCTGCCGGAGGTTACTCAATAAATCCGGCTGGTTCAACCGCTCAAAAGCCCGGATAATACCTTCCGATTCCTGGGCTACTTTAGTACTCTCCCAAACAAACTCTTTCATCCGCTGCGCTGCATTTACAAGGAATCCGATAAACTTTGTCGCTACATTTCCGAGGAACACAGACATGCCGCCCCTGAGGGTTGCGCCGGTTTTGCTTACTTGCTTCCCCGCATTATTCAGCTCACCCATCCGGCCGGTAACCTGGCTTAATTCCTTTTGTAATTTTGCATAAGTTTCCGGACTGGATGATTGAGAAGTATTTTCTAATTGCCAGGAAAGACTTGAAGCCCGCTGCTGCAGTTGAGCCATGGTCATATCCTCAATTTTCATCGTCTCAATCAGCTTATCATGTTGCCGGGTGTTCGTCTGAATGGCTTTCGTATTATTCTGTATCGTCTGAGTGGTGCGGGCTATGCTCTCACGCTGGGCCTCGGTAAGGGCTTTCAGTTCTTTATACTTTATGCCCATGGTTTGACCGGCTTTTTCCAACTTACGCAGTTCACGCTCATTAGCGGCCAACTCTTTCTGCCTGCGTTTCAATGAATCCGAAAGAGTTTTATTGGCTTTTTCAAGCTGGTAAGTAGAGGCTGTTATTTTTTGAAGTTCTGCCTGTACGCCGGTGGCTTCGAGATCCAAAACCCACCGGATCTGATCGTCTTTTAATTTTGTTGCCATGTTATTCTGATTTTACTGCATTTTCCAACTGTTTCCTGATATTTTCCTTTATTTCTTCTGTCAAGCCATACCTCAATTCCCCATAGGTATGACGAAAAGCCCCAAACAACGGACGGGTATATAACTTACGCACGCCAAAATCCTGAAAACGGAGGTACTTCACGATATTAGCAACCAATAGGAAACGACTGCCTGATGCCTGTAATACATAGTCCGGATTATCTAATGACTGAAAGAGCGTACCGGTACGTTCCTTAAGACGGGCATGAGCATTCTCCCCCTGTATTCTAAATACAAAATCTGCCGTATTGAGCAGTTTATCGGTAATAAATTTTTGTTTGATAATATTCTCTGAAATCATACGTAAAAATTTTTACGCTAAAGTGGGAAAGAAAAGGAAGGAATTAAAGGACAAAAAATAAGCCCCGCATTTCTGCGAGGCTTAGTCCGAAATATGGAAAGGATTACAGGCCGAAGAGGTCTTTCAGCTTTTTATTGACCGACTGCCGGGTTCGTTCGGCAGACAGGTTTTTATAGGCATCCTTTGCCTTGGGATCGCCGACATTTTCTTCCAGGTCGATGTTCAATTTCAAATTGCCTTCGGCAACTCCCTGCCGGTACCAGGCATGCGCTTCGCTATCCGGATCCTGCAGTTGACCTAACAACCCTACCGGATCGGTTTTCTGCGCCAGTAAAGTGCATGTATCTTCATATGAGAGCTGGAGCTCACCGCACCGGAACAGGGCTTCCTGCAAGCTCATATCCGACAGGATCCGTTTATTATCTTTATTTTCACTGCTCATTTTCCAAATACTGTTTTATTTTTCCATGTAAAATTACTAAATACCGCCATTAAATTTCCGATTTTTACATTTACATCGTTCATTGCTCGCCCCCTTTCTCCGTAATCAGGACGGTAAATATAAAACGGTCGGTGGAAATCATGTAACTGGCGGAATTATTTTCCTGGTAGCAGGAAACAAGGGCGGAATCCGTTTTCTTAAAGATTTTTCTGGCGTTCAGGAATAAAATCCGGATCAGGGCCATCAGCCCGTTTCGGTTCAGCGTATCAGCCTTGCTGATTACGGCAGGAAGGGATTGTTTTTTCATTTGAGATCTTTAGCATTTTGGTTATGAGGCAAAAACAAAGCAGTGCCTGCATCCTGCTGCTAAAGATCTCCATACGGAACTTATACCGGTCTTACCGGCTCAGAATACGGCACTGCCGTTTATGATAATACAATATTTTCAGACATAAAAAAACCACCTGTCTTGTAGCGGTGGAACAAATGTTCCGTATAAAAGTCTTTAGCACTACAAAAATAAGTGATTTTTCTGAATTAGCAAATAAATAGTATCTTATTTTATTCGGGTAAGAGTGAAATCTGAAGCTGCTATGTGACCCAAAAATGCGGAAAAAATTACCCAACCTTTCATGTTTTTATCATCTATTTTCTCAAGTCGAAAGGAAACTTGTCGACCTTCTTCTTTTTCCCCAGAATAAAAACTGCGAGGATAGTTTATAAATAAAGAATCTCCTTCCATAGTCCAAGATGAACTTTGTGAATCATACGTAATACCCTTATCTTCATCTTTAACCGTATGATCTTCCAATAATGTTACCGTGAGGAAATCAACACCGAGAATAGATTCTTCAAATTCCGCTCTCCAGGTTGAATTTTCCAAACGGGAATAATCTATTTTCTCCTCACAGGAAGAAAAAGTCAGCAGGAAAACAGCTGCTATAAACAAAGTGATTTTTTTCATAATTAAAAGTTTTAAAATAATCTTTGTTGCTCGTTTAATTTTTTACTTGACTTATATTTTGAAACCCACTTCTCCAACAAATCATCATTCGTATTTTTAGCCCGGTTCTCCAGATACCAAATCAAATGATTTTCAGAGATAAACTTCAATCTCCGGTAGGGAGAACTATTTTGATTCAGCCTGTTTTCCAAATCCACAATAAAATTATCTTCTACATTTTCAATAATCTTATTGCTGATAATCACCACATCAATGTCTTTATCTAGATCTTTATTCCGTGCAAACGCCCCTAAATTACCCAAAGCCTGAAAGAGATAATCTGTATTCCCTTCAAAAGAACTCGTAAAAAACACTTCTTTACCGTAAAATCCGTTTAACTCATCTATACTGCTGTAATTCATAATAGTCAAAAGGTTAAGCCCTTCTGATGTTATTTTCACTGATTCTTTTTTAGCCATATTTTTTTATTCATTAAACAATGGATCAAATATTTCTATTAAATCATCTTCCGAAAGGGTCATAATATCAATGCCTTTTTGCCGTAACTGCTCTATTTGCTCCATTTTTTTAGGACCAGCTCCGGAGCCCATACAAACAATATCTGTTCTGGCAGATATAGAAGTATTAACATCAGCACCCAGTTTTTTTAATTTCATTGCCAGTTCTTCCCGATACGGAAAAGCAGAAAAAACCCCGGTTATCACTACTTTTTTATTATAAAATACCGTCGTATCATTCACAACCTGATCAAGATCCTGCACCAACGCTTCTTTTGATAACTTTTTCTTTTCCAACTGTTCTGCAGAAAGAGTCCTTTTCTTTTTAGGAATCTTAGGATAAACCAATTCTGAAGGTTCTACTCCTTTCAGATATTCAATAAACGCTAATGCACACGCACGGGCATCAGATAAACCGTCATGGTGGTTATCTAACTCTATATTCAATGCTGCAGCAACTTCATTCAACCTTCTATTTTCATAGATCTTCATTGTACAAATATACGAAAGCACACGAGGCATTTCCTTACTATAATATTCACAAGCCCGATATAACACATTGCTGTCAAAATCAACATTATGAGCCACGACGACTTCATGTTCGAGATATCGTTTTATCTCATCCCATAAATCTCCGAATTCCGAACAATTTTCCGTTTTATCCGGAGTTATATGGTGCACATCAATACAATGCTGATCATACTTATTTCCCGGCGGTTTAATCAAAAACTCTTTTTCTTCCGCAATTTTCCCTGACCGGACAACTACAATACCAAGCTGGCAAGGCATTTCCGCTGTTGCCGTTTCAAAATCAATAGCAACAAAATTGACCTTCTCCATGATTCATCCTGATTTACTAATTAAATATCTGATTGTATCTTCCTAAAATTACTTTCCTTTATACTGTCAGACTCAGACTTATAATACATGTCCCAATAATCCTTGGAATAAGTATTATAATCCTCCGTTATTTCATAACGCTCAAGTTGATGACGATCCGGTCTATAATATGAAATATGTAAATTCCACTCATCATCATTATCAAAATCATTTTTACTTATAGAAATTGTTTTTTCTTTTCCATACCAATAACATGATTTTTTTTCTGTTTTATGGGGATCTCCATATTTTACTGTATATATTTCAACCAAGGCATTATATGCGGTATCTGCTTTTCCTAAAAAATTATCAATATCTCTAGTTTTAACAGTAAAATCAACTAAAGAATCATTATGGAATGCTCCATATGTTGAAAAATAGAAACGTATGCCGTCCAGCCTTTCGTCCAAAAATTTATATCCTAAATCATAATATCCTGCTCTCTTAAGCTTAGCAATAACAATTGCCTTATGCTCTCCCAAGCGGATATCAAACATGGTTGAATCATTCAGAATTTCTTTTATATTCTTAGACTCTGTATTGGATGAATTTGTACATCCGACTAAAAATACAAGCAGCAAAAGGAACAGGCTTATTTTTTTCATAACTTTATTATTAATATAACTTACTCTTTCGTTTTAAATATCTCAACAAACTCAAGAAACATTTCTTTGACAGATTCAAAATCAAATATACATTCCAGGATAAAGAAAATCAAACCGATTACTATACCTGCAATAATGTAATCTTTCCTTAACCGGGGATGAATATAAATTTTCTCCTTCATATGCTTTTTACAAAAGTAGTTAATATTTTAACAAATAAAGGTAATACAATGGTAAATTACAGGTAAAAAATACTTTTTTAGTATGAAAAACATTATATTTGACATGTAATTATGATTTTTCATAATACATTTATTTAATTTATCTACATCGATACGAAGTGTTGCGAAACACGTCTTTAATCCAATGTTTTTAATAATCCAAAATGATAAAAGGTAAACATTGTGAAATGCTTACCTTTTATTCTAAAATGCGGAATTTCGCAACCCCGCATTTTCACAACAAACTAAAAAAACACATCAAAATTTATATTTCAACAAGAAAGAATGATACGAATTAAATGCCTTCGAATTACTATTATTCAGGTTGTAAGAATATTCTATCCCCCAATGATCAATAAACACTCCCCCGCCTACAGCCAAAGTCCGGTTCGTGGAATAACCGGCGGAAAGGAAAGGTTCTAAAGCCCTTTTTTTCGTAATTGTACGTACTTCCGTTACCGGGGTATAATTGTAAGACAAACCGGTCATCCGGTTATACTGCACTTCGGCCGTGAGGTCAAAACGTCCCTGTTCGTTATCAAAAAGGGTTTCCTTATAGGTGCGTTTAAGCAGGTAATCAGCCAAAACGGCCAGGGTATCCACCTGGATTTCTTTTTCCACTTCCCGGATGATTTCCACCGTGTCCTGACCTTCCGTATAATACAGCAAGGGAACAGACGGAAGAACGGATAAACCGGAGCTTTCCGCTTTCACCGGAACAAGCTGATGATGTACATAGGATCCTTGCTGTGCCGGCTGCTTTTCATACCTTACCTCTACCCTGTCCGGCAGCGTAATACGCCCGGCCAGCAATCCGGCCAAAAAGAGAATCAAACCGGTAAGAATATGCCTGATTTTCATTTTCTCAATTCAAAATGCGGGTAATCTTTCATTTTCCAGTCCCCGCCCCATTCTATTTTTATTCCGAGCGTAAGGGCTGTTTCTTTGATATGGGAGGCTATGCGTTTCAGCCCTTCTACATTGTTCACCTGCACACGGCCGTTTACATAAGGATACAGGTCTACCGCATAGCCGTAACCGTCCGCTTTAAGCTGATGGTTTGACTTTTTACGGATACCGTCACAATTCGTTACAATATGGCCCGGTTTAGTTCTTCCCTGTGCATACAGGGCTTGCTGTTCCTCCACGGTACGCACTCCGTTCGTAATAGTAAAATCAACCGGGCTTTCTTTAATCGCTTCTTCCATCAACCGGACAAGTTCGGGATGAATGCCTTTCAGGTTATTCCGGCTTCTTTGACTGAATTTGTTCATTTTCGTCTTTTTTTACAAGGTTACTTATATATTCGAAAACTTCTCTCTCCTTAATCTTATCCAGCATTTGAAGGGTTTTCAGCACATCTTCCGATAATTGCTTTTTTTGTTTATCGCCTGCCTTCTCCAGGATGGAACGGCCTTCCACAAATATGATGATATACAGCGATATCATGATAGTGGCATACGGAATGGCGGGGATAAAGGAGTTAAAGGAAACGATTACATACTCCAAGGCGCAATCTATAAGCAGCGCAAGCATGAGAGCGGATACGTACATCACAAATTTACTCACCGTGCGTTTAAAGCCATAGGACATACGGGCTTCATTTCGTTGCCGGGCTTTATAGACGCCGGAAATCAAATCGGCGATAACGGCCAATATGACCAAGCCCCAAAAAATCACTTCCACCAGCATTTTACTGGAAAAGGTATCGTAATCTCCTTCTAACAAGGAATGTATAAATAAATAAGTCTGCATATTTTAAAAAAAATAGATTATACTTACAGGGATACACTGAGTACCCGGTTAATTATTTCGAGCAGGGAAAGCTGCCGTTGAGAGGTAAGGTTGTTCAACAATCCGCTTTTCACATGAAAATCAATAGACTTTCCGGAAATCTCGTCAACGGATATTCCATCCAGAATATTGCAGATACATACAATCATCCCCCGCATAACCGGGGTATTGCTCCAGCCCCGGACATGGAGCTTATCTCCTCGCTTTTCCGCCTTGAAATAGGTAGCGCTTTTGCAATACTGGATCCTGTGCGCCCTGAGTTCTTCCGGACATTCGGCACTCAATGTGTCGCTTAGCTCAATCATGTAGTTGAATCGCGATACCCAGTCATCAAACAGGGATAAATCGTTAATGAACTGGTCTTGTCTTTCTCTTAATGTCATCATGGTATTATAATATGGTATGTGAATTTTTAAATTGCGCCGCCCATCCCCCGCAGTTATAGAAGGCAGCGGGATCGATCACTTTATATGCCGCCGGAAAGGTAATCAGTTCCGCATTCTGGCAAAAGTCCAGGCTGTCCTGCTCGGACTGCATGTGAGCGATAATCTGATCCAATATCTCAAGGCATTTGTTCATCAATAGTATTTCATTCAGATTATCGTTGTTGGTGGTTGAAAAATTATGGGCTACTGCTATGGATAGGGATTGTTTTACGCCCTTCACCGTTTCATGGTCGACATCCATTTCGCCGTACTCGATAAAGAGAACAAAGTCCTTGCTGTTCTTCATCCGTTCGGAAAGGAAAGATTCATTGATAGACACGACATAGGTATCGAAATCGGGAATCACAAATTCATCGGTACCGGCAAGAATTTCGGCTTCTATTTCCTGATAGCCTGTCTTCATGCTCTCAATAGGCTGTATAAACATTTTACGCAGCACATCCTTGGAGACGAATTTCGAGAAATACTTGTAGAGATTAATAATTAATTCATTCATGACAGTTTCATTATGGTGCTGACCGGTATGCCGGTCTGCCGGGTTAATTCAAGGGGTTTTATTTTCGCAGAAAGGGCTTTGTTGATGGTGTCTTTCAAAGACTTTATCTGCGCATCGAAATAATCGTTCAAAGGCATTGCATCGACATTTCCATAGCCTTCTTTCGTGAGGTACAGGGCTACTTCGTTCATACCTAATTTTACTTTCTCATCCGAATTCTCACCGTCTTTTTTCCCGTAAAAAAGCAGGCTATAAACGGGATGAGTGGTGTAAAAATTCACTATTCCGGAAAACCAGGACAGAATCAATCGTTTCTTATTCGAATCCAGCTGCCTCATGCGCTCAATCTGTCCGGAGACCAGATTCCGATGATGATCCGGACAGGCGGGATACAGAATGGCGCAAAGCTGGTTCAGGCATTCTTCCTTATCTTCCGGAGCTGTCAGGCTGTAATAGGCTGAATAGAGGTCAAAGGCATCTACAAACTCTTTGGCCCGGATATCGGTCTTAGCGGTAATGTCCAGGTTGAATATCTTCCCTGCATATTTTACTTTATCGATAAGGACGAAAGGCAGGGGATTTCGTCTGAAATCGAACTGAGGAACTATGCGCTTGACCGGTGATCCTTCTGTTTGTTCAATACGAAAAGCGAAATTCAACTGCTCGGATAAACGGAATAGATTAAAATGAATGTTTTCCCGAATCCGGCTGTTCCTGATAAAAGGATTCGGTTTGTAACCAGTATAACAGAATAACATTTCCAGCCTGGCCTGTACCGGATCAATCTCCCCGGAAAAAAGACGTTCCAGGATTGCGACCGTAGCAAGCGCTTCATCCGGTGTCAGGTCTTCCCAGCAGTCCGGCAGGGAAAGGGTTTTATTTTTTGATAAAGGAATGATTTTCATGGGTTATAAAAAATAAAATTTATCGTCTTCATGGATATTATTCCGGCCCGGTACCGGGGAATCGGCCGCCGTTTTCTTACGCTCTTCAATGGCTTGCTTTTTCGCAACCAAATCGACTCCCTGCCAGTATATTGCCGCTTTTTCAAGGAATTTACCGGCTACATGTTCCCGGATGTCCTTATCGGCCTGCGCCCGGTGATTCTTACCCATTTCATTATCGATATCTTTCCGGACAGGCGAAGGCAGACAGGAATATGCAAGGCGCTGACAGGCAAAACCCATAACTTGATAACATACGGCACGGGCAATGGCATCGGTTTTTACCGGATTCCGGAAACGGGAACAGACAAAATCCATCCATACTTCCCGGATGATCCAGGAGGCGGACATGACAAAGTATTCGCCCCCGGTCATTTCCACACCTACCCATTTGTTGAAGTCGCTCAAATCAATAGGCAAATTATCCAGGTCCTTCTTCTGCTCACTGTTATCCCACTCGGGAAACTGATCCGCCTGTTTATTCAGATATTGTATCAACTGATTCATCCAGAACCAGGCGGTGGATATCAGGTTATCATTAAGCTCATCCGTCTGGTACTTATAGGCAGTTGTTTCCGTATCGGTTTTCTTTGTCGTAATCCCGTCATTCGCAATCCGAAGCACGATATAAATCAGGTGTTCGTAAATGGTAAAATGCAACATGGCACGCTGCAGGTAATCGATTGCGGTGGCATCGGGTTCGGAAACCTCGGTACCGGAAAGGAAAGCTTTTACAAGGCGGTCGTATAAGGCTTGTGACAACGTGTCCGGAATACGGGCCGCCACCTTATACAGACTGCTTTCTATATTATCATACTCTAAAGAAAGATTGCTCCCGGAAATCTTGGGTTTCATTTCACGGGCAAAGCTGTCGGGGTGAAAAGGTACTTGTATCATTGCTCTTCTGTTTTTTGAAGGTTGGTTTTATTGTCGGCCGTAGCGGTCTGCTGGGGACGGTCGGAAGGAGCGGTATCCTGCAGCTTGGCCGGGATATCGATCCAGAACCCGAATTTGATCTGCTGCCGACGGGTGTCGGGAAAGTTCAGGTATAAGGCCCGGTTCAAATCTTTCATCACAAAATATTCGTCCCACACCAAAGAGGCTACATAGATTAAATAGTTGTAGTAGACTTCGGATCCGGAATTGCTGATGGATCCGTCTTTGTCCACGCCGGAAATGCTGGGAGGCACTCCTTTGCCGGCCAGCGTGACCTGATCGGCCCGCTTATCATAATCTAACACCGTCTTAAAGAACTCCTGGAACTTACCGGGAAACTCCTTAAATTCCCAGCCTTCTTCTCCCCATTTCGTTGTTGCATACAATTTTCCCTGGTTCTTACCCTCGCCGGCCATCATCGATGTGATTTTCCGAAGTTCATGGGTGATAAGCTCTTCAATCATGCTTTCATAGAAAGGAATTGCCTGCCCTTTTTCATCCGCAAGCTTCACGCCCCGGTACTCCAACTGAACCGGAGAGTTACCCGTGAGGTTCTCCTCACAGATACGCTGCAGGATATCCCGCTGCGAATCGTACCAGGAGCCGGGAATAACGACATGGATATGGGCGTTCAGGGCGTTTTTCAGATAGGAATTCAAATATTTGGGCGATAAATTAGATGCCTTAATCCATTCCAACAGGCCCTCGAACCAATCGTTAAAGGCATACGTCCATTTGGTAAAGGTCTTATCGCAATCGAAAGAAACGGCGGTATTGTATTTAAAAGGGTTAGCAGGATCAAACCGGTGATATACTTCATAATCCAACAGACCGGGATTTAGCCAATCGGTTACAACAACATAATTGCAATCCGAATTCTTAATACGTTTATTCAATGCGAGCTGCCGGGTGGCCAGGCGAGCTTCATCCGCTCCGACATAAGACAAAGCACGGACTTTGTAAGTACCGGGAATATCCGTATCTAACCGGCGGGCACGGTTAAAATGCCATTTAGAACAGCAGGTATTTACGTAATAATAATCGACAATCCGGTTTTTCAGGTACTCCCAGACTGAATCATAGCCGGAGTCCTCCCAACTGTCCAGCCAGTCTTTTACTTCCGGTATTTCAACCGGAACACGGACACGGCGCTGTGCCTCCCCTTCTCCCCGGATGACTTCCTTATACAAACGGGGGCCTTTGCCGAACAAAAACTTGACCTGTTTTTTGATTACTTCCGGAAGCAACTTATTTTCCGAAGTGACGGAAAACACTTCCTGAGGATACAGGTTATGCCCTCTTCCCCAGAGCGGAACAGTAAGATCTCCTACCCGCATGGTCATATTATCTGTCACGTACATGGAATAGATATTCCGGTACTCTTTCTCCTGAATGCTTTCACGCTCGGCAAACCCTTGCACTTCGAAGGTCAAGACTCCGGTACCGGCAATGGGGGCGATTCCCCGGCCGTTATTGATCACAATATCATCTCCCTTGTCGGGAGCGGAGATAGGATATCCTACAGGATTGTATGTTTTATTCTTCATCATCGAACCAGTTTATTTTTAGCAATTCATAATCAGGAGGAAAAGCGATATACCGCATAAGTTTTTTAAAACACATTTTCGGTTGGCCGGTGTCTAAATCTTCATACGTGAAATAAAGATCGCCGTTCAGCCGGAAAGTGTCTTTACGCAGGGAGGGGCGCACCCGGCAACGTTCTACCTTGACCAGTTCCCCGCATTCGCCTGTTTTTAAATTACAAGTCAAGTGAATAAGGGTGAAGGAAGCCCCGGCAACGAATTTCAGATTACGCGCCCGCCGGATGGCTTCGGTACCGGATATGTTTTTCCGAGTTTCCATGACACAAAAAAAGCCCGCAAATGCGGGCTTTGAAAGGACAAAATGATCAGGAGTTTCAGGAGTACTCCAAAATTAATTTCGGATCGATCTGAAATACTTTATACAGTTTCTTCGCCATCTGCATGGATACGGGACGTTTTCCGGTCATAATCTGGCTGAAAGTGGATTCTTTCACGTCCAACAATTCGGCAGCCTGGCGTTGTTTTAAATGCCTTTTATCCAGCTCTTCTTCAATAGAAAGCAGCAAAGGGGATTTGAATTTCAAGGCTTTGCTTTTATAGTGTATGCTTTCATATTCGGCACACAGTCCCCCTAAACGGCCGATTTCACGTGTATATTCATTGTCCACTCCTTGTCCTCGCAAAGCTCCTTTTTCAGTAGCTTCCGCAATCAAATGATCCACATAAGCAGATATTTCTTTGTAAAGAGCAGGATCATCTATCTTCGTGATATTTTTGAATTTTGTTTCCATAATGACTGACTTTTAAAATTTATAATTTCAATTTGCTGTACTCGGCATGCGTTCCGACAAATTCGACAGAAAGCAAACCTGCGATAAAGATAACGACTACGACCAGGCGGTATTTATTGCCCCTTATATTAAATACATATTTTTCATTATTTACATAATCGGCTGAAGGAAAATCTATTTTCAAATCGTTGTGAGACTTCCAGTCCGCTTCTTCCACAATGCTCACCCAACGCTGCAGGGCTGACCGGATATCCGCATGTTTCACGGCAAATTCATCTAATATCTCTCTTTTTCGTATCTTCATTACTTATTTGTTTGATATGACAAAGATAGCAAAAACTTTGCAATTTGTGAAGTTTTCATTGTCTTTTTTCATAAAAAACGGGATTAAGACATATACGTTCCGGAACCTTTGACTACACGTTTGCCCTGATCGGACTCAGGCAGGAATTTGGAATATTCGCCCCAAAGCAAATACATGAAGGCGGTAGCGATTTGCGTGGAATTATAGGCCTGATATTCGAAAGGCAAACGTTCACTGCTTTTGTCCAGGATGATACGGCCTTCATGCCGCTTCAAAGGGCTATGATTAATGGAAGAGACAAGGGCATCGCACTCATTCCTATCTATCCGGATCTTATCCGCCCGGTTATCCTGTTCGCCAAACAGCAGGTTGAGAAGCCGGTAATGTTGGGAATAATAAATGGTTTTCTGGCGGGGTGACATCAAATGAACCGTCCAGCCCAAATTGACCAGTTCCTGCCGGAGGAGTTTGGCATCGGTGTCGTTCACGCCATGTTCCCGATAATCCGGATAATACTTCTTCCATTCCGGATCCTTTTGATTGGCGGCACGGTCGTAATGGATATAAATGGTTTTCATTCCTCCGGAAAAGAAATTATCTATCTTCTTAGCCAGTTCCGCATGCTGATCAGGATGAATCACCCAAATATTCTTTAAAACCCGAAGTTCTTTTTTAACCGGATCTCGTTGGGCGAATACCATCGAGGAGAACGGTCCGGGGTCGTAACCGGCCAGGATGGGGTTATTCTTTTTATAATATCGTAAATGCTTACAGGAATCTTCTATATCCTCCCCTGCCGATAAAATATCCAGGTACCGGTATTGGTATCCATCCTCAAACAAATGCTGCCTTCCGAACTTTCCGAAAAACATATCTTTCACTTTCAGTTTCCGGACAGCAAAAATCGAAGTAAACAGCAAATCTTCGTCCTTCGTCGACTTGATTTGATTTTCAATATAATCTACCCCCAGAATTTTAAGGTTCGAAAACGAAGAAGCCCGGACGTACAGGAGTTGATTTTTCTTTAACTCGTTCAGCTGCTTTGTCCAACGTGCGATAAAGCGTTCCAGCTTTTTTATTTTCTCGTAATCCAAGGTTTTACGAGCTATTTCCAGCTCATACAGGCGCAAGTCAATTTCATAAGCGATTTCTATAATCAGGTCAATCAGCTCCGTGTTCATTTCCTTTTCCAGATCCAGGAACCAGTCTTCGTCAGTCTCAAAATTAGGTGTAGAGGTAAAGCCGGACCAGCCCATGAAATAAGGGGAGTGACCGAATTTGGAACGATCCGCACGCAGAGTGGGCATAAACCGCTCCAGCATGAACTCTTTTTTAATCTTTAAGAGCTCATCAAAAAAACCGTGTGCCGTACTGATACCCAGAACGGATTCCGGACGGTCGGCCGATACGAATTTTACAACGGCACCGTTACAAAAGGAAATGGTATGTTTCCAATCGAAAATAGGAGTAGTACATTTGTCAAAATGGCGGGGAGGCTCCTTCCCTACTTCGAAATACATGCCCCGTTCGTAATTTTCATTGAAATATTCCAATAGACCGGGCAATATATTACTAAAAATATCCCTGTAAGTAGCTGCTCCTAAAGTGAGTAGAGCTCCCGGCATAGAGTGCTGAACACGATCGATTCGGGAAGCCTTGATATGAGTAGTCTTTCCGGATCCACGCCCCAGCTCGCAGAGTAGAATATTCGGATCAGCTAACTTTATCTTTGTCTGTAGCGAGGATAAATAGGACTCATCAAATATTGCGTTAACCTCCGATTTCTTCATAATTCACACTCTCAATATTCAATTCCTGATCGATTTCCTGAATCAACCGGTTCTTTTCCGGATCGGATAACTTCTGCTGCTTCATAACAATATCCAGCGCCCGTTTACGTGCCTCCAACAAACCTTTCGGTTTAACTCCCATGCGCTCCAGATTAATGTCCGGAGAAACGATTTGGGGTTTAAATTGTTTTCTCTCCGGATCGATGGCATTAGCAGATGCCTTGATACGGTAATCGCATGACTTCTGCAAGCAAGTACGGGCTTCCCGGAAATTGTGGGCGGTAAGATTTACTTCAAATAATTTCATAAACATATCGGCATAATACAGATACCAAGCCTCAGAAGTGACAGTACAGTCTGAATTCAAATAATTGATCGCATCGTAAATGCGACTCTTACAAGTATGTATCGATAAGTCGGGATAACTCTGCTGCAACTTCTTAGCACACTCGGTAATGGAATGATGAGTACGATGCAGGTTGGAGGCTTCATTGATCTGGAGGATATAATCCGCCAGCTTTTTAGGAATACCCAATGAATCCGAATCCCTTGTTTCTAAGAAGCGTTCAACAATTTCAGGGGATAATTTCTGTAAATGCTGTATCATACAAAATATTTATAAAGCAAAGCTATTTCAGAAAAGAAAAGACATAAAGGACATTTACAAACGAATGCTTTTTAAACAGAATCCATCTGTTTTTAACAAATACGCACACCCACAAAAGAAAAAGAGATAATCCTCTGTGTATAAAGGAGTAATCATATTTCCGGATTTCCGTCCTTTCTTGTAATGCAAAGCTTAAACCCAGCGGCTCCGGAGTTAGCTTATATTCATTAAAAAACTAAATATTGTTTTTATTGCAAATAATATTGATTATCAATGTTGTAACTACAATTAAAATATCAAATTATTAAAATTCATATACTTATGAATAAAAACCGTTATTTTTCATATTGAAAAAAGCGTTTTTTAAAGACAAAAAAAGCCCGGAAAAACCGGGCTTCAAAACGGCAATGATTTTTTATTTTGATATAACTTCCTCTAATACTTTTTGCCGGATTTCGGCTTTAGATAGGTTCTGTTCCCAAGAGTGTTTTTCATCCTGGGATTTGTATTTTTTGTTTTTTAAGTTGCTCTGAATACGGCGGATATTCTGCGTTACATTCGTTATCTCATTCAGCAAGGCAGAAGGATTTGTACGTTTTAAAACATATAGTTCTGAAAGCTGGTCATCATACTGTTTCTTTTGAACGACCAAAGGGTGTGTATATATAAATACCTTATGGTTGTTATATGCTTCCAGTTCTTCATGTGCGAGCCGGTTCCGGTTATCCAGTTGCACCATTTCCATGGAAAGCTCCGGATGGTCATCTAATAAAAAATGTATCTCCTGCATGCGGCGGTAAGTATTTACACGCTCGTCATACAGGAGAATACATGTCTGAATATCCGGATTGGTGTTCTCAATCCAATTTATTTCTGGGAACTCTTCTTGTTTGTTCCTTTTTTTTTAACTGCTTCTTCAGTATCTGCATTAATTGCTGAAACTTCACCTTCTGCTGGTTCTGCCGAAGCAGAGTCTGGCTCTTCGATTTCCTGAAGCGAACTTGTTTCCGTTTCTTTTTCAGGCTCCTCACTAACTGCTGAAACTTCATTCTCTACCGGTTCTGCAGGAGCTGGGCTAAAAGCTTCGGTTTCCTGAAGTGAACTTATTTCCGTTTCTATTACAGGATCCTCACTAACCGCCGATGTTTCTTTCCGGTTATTCAAAATAATTTCCGGAGAAACTTTATCCAACAGTTCCAGCAACATCATACCGTCCAATTTTTGCTTTGTGAAAGAATTAACCCTTTTCAAATCGGCATGGAGTCTGGATTCAGGACAAACTTCTTTGAATAAGGCATAATCCTTTTCAAAAAAATTGACAGAAGTATGCTTTACAACAAAATTGTTTTTTTCTATGAATTTCATAACTGTAAGTTTAAAATTATTGACCTTCCTCCGGTTCCGCTGGAGGAGTATCCGCTTCTACTTCAAGAGGGCCGGAATAGAAATAGAACGGTTCCGGGCATTCCTGACCTTGGAACTGTAAAGCAATACCGCCGATTCCTCCATCCAGAGTTCCAATATTGGTATAAGTCAGTCGCAATCCTGAAGAGCATGGAGTACCGCCGATAAACATCTGTTTATCCACGCAACGTTCCCATATTACTACACAGTCTTCACCGACATTATCATAGATCCATTGCAGCGATTTTGGGGAAATTCCCTCAATGATAGGTGTTAAGGTAAGTACGCCGTTCAACGGGGATTCACCGGGTGCTGCTGCCGGATTGATAGATGCGGATGTGGCATCCAAATAAGTCCATTTCTTACCCTCCTGAAGGACTGTTTCTGATAAAGTAGCATCTTTTACTGCAGGCCAATCAGCGATGGTATCTTTCAACAACGCTACATATATCCGATATTTCGGAGTGTTCTGCTTTGAATTTTTGTCTTGTTTTTCTAAGTTAAATAACATAATAATTAAATTTTATAAGTGAATAAAATCCGGGATACGGTTATATCGCATCCTGGAATGAATTATGATACTTTACGTTCTAATTCCAGGAAATTACCGGTTGCTTGCACAACTTTGCGCTGTTTTCCGTTCACTGTTTTCGTAGTTTCCTCTAATTCTGCATACAATTTGATGTAATCTCCTTCTGCAGTAGGTGTCCAGGCTGCTGTGATTTTTGCAAATTTTCCTGATTTAGCAATGGTTGTAGCATTTGTTGTTGATCCACAGATAATCTTATACACCCGATCGGTAGCTGCATTAGTAATGTCTGTTAATGCCGTAGCTGCCGTATTTTCACCGGTCAGGAATTCATATCCTTGTGATACGTCTATTGTAGTTGCATCTGCTGCGATATCTACAACGGGATAGTTTGTAAACAACCACTGCATTTTCCGTCCTGAGTTTTGCAAATTCTCAAGGGAATTAAATTGTACACCGGGAGCCAATACACCGGCTCCTTCTTTCCACCAAGAAGCTAAGGCAAGCTGTTCCATCCGCTGTTCAAAATAAAACTTGCTATACATTTCGCCCGGTATATCTTCATATACTTCAACATTCCTTTCATAAGTGATCCACATTTTATAATCATTAAGACTCATATTAGGTACCCAGATGATATCATCGGGGGAATAATAACGAATCTTAGAGTTCGGCCCTTTGTAATCGGCATTTTGTCCATATTTTGCATTATATGCATCAATGTACCACAAATGATGTTTTTCATTCATATACAGTCTCATCCCATTCATAGACGGAATAGTCATAGAAACAGCAGCCCAGAACGAACGGACATAATCCAGTACAGTAGATTCCGTATATTGCTTGAATTGTGTGAAAGGCCAAACTTTAAACTCTTCCTCCACTCTTTGAATAGCTCTTAGCGCACCATCTGCAGCGAATAAGGCCGGTTGTGGAAAATCTCCCTGGCGGGGAACCCGACAACCTAATACCCTCCGGCGCTGTTGCTCATTAAACAATAATGTAGAGAAATGAACAATACACCATTCAAAGAGTGTCCATTTCATAGGATTTGAACCTTCCCGGTTCATATACCCGATGTAAGCTTTTTCCAAATCCTTCGGACTCTCAAATTGAAATTTAAACATGACATTATCAACATGATAAATCTCTCCGTCAAAATCAACAGCTCCTTTAAAAATATATCCAGATTGAAAGCTCTGTGACAATTCTTCAAAAAAAGCGGTCGGAGCTGTTGCTTTATTTTGAATGTAAGGAACAACAGGAAATATGTCAGATACGGATTTTAGCGTTCTTAAATATGCTATAATCATATCCATCCTGCGCACGGTATATTCGCCTAATTTTTCATTCATGCGACTATAATCCACCATGCTTTCACCATGGATCATTTTGTTGTAATCCAGGATTCCTATTTGATTAGAACCGACCAATTCCCGGCAACGTTGTGCGAACGTTTCCGAATAATTTTTAAACTCCTTGGCAAAAGTTTCTGCATCTTCACTTGTGTAATACTCTTGACCTTTGCCTGTAGCTACTAATTCTCCCCACCATGTATTTCTTTTGAAGAATTGATTTTCGATTCCAAACAGATAATTCTGAGTATGGGGGGTATGTCCCATTACCCGTGCGAATGTCTGTGTATTGAGAGCAATTCCAGAAGCCGGTATAACTGTTGCAGGAGCGGTTGGTTCTGCCTGCCCCACCAAATCCCTATTTTGATTTAATACCGTATTAATAGCCCCCAGCATTTGAGCCAAGGCATTATTACTGTCAGCCGGCGCTGCAGCCGGAGCCTGGGTTCCGGAGATTTCAGCTACTTCATTCAATGCCGCTAATACCTGACTTTGCAACTCCGGTGAGATAGCAGGTTCTTGAACAGCTCCCTGTGTTGTCACCGGTTCTTCTTCATCCGGAATTTCCAGGTCTTCCTGAAATGAAATTCCGTATTTTTCCTGGTACGAATTATTGAAATTCTTCCAGTCCTCGTTGGTCATTTTTTCCCGTCTTTCTTTACTTGTAAAGCCTAATACGGAAAAAATGTCCAACGACCTTTTTTTTGTTCTTTTGTTCATGATAACTAACTTAAATAATGTTTAAATGGATAATAACTCTGTTCTTGCTGCGACAAGCTCCTGAATTTCTTCTATCACCTGGGAAAGGGTACGAATACCATCAATCATTCCCAGTTGTTCCGCCTCATAGGCATAATACAAGCTGCCTGTAAGTACCTCCGGATTGATTCCGGGACGATTTGATTTCACGACGTCCTGGAAATAAATCGCTAACTTGGCAATTTCATTTTTCAGCTTTTCCGGTTTACCCTCTATCGCTTCCCGCTCCGGTAAATTTTTATCTTTCGATTCATCTGGGTAAACTTCTATAATTCTATAAGTTGAATTTCCTGGATTAGGAACGATCAAACGGGCAAACACACCGATACTGCCCACCATAGCCATTTTATTGATGGCATAAATCTTATCAAGGTAGGAGAATGCGATATAACCGCATGATGCGCACATACCATCAATAAATCCGTAAGTAGGTTTTGTTTTTTCCCGGAGAACTTCCTCCAGATTAAACAACGAGTCGGTAGCTCCGCCCGGCGTATCTCCTTTTAAGATGACTGCCGATATTTTATCAGACAGGTAGGCCATTTTGATGATCGCTGCAATATCATCTACTCCGTAACTCCACCAGTATCCGTATTTCATCATGACTCCAATGAGCGGAATAATGGCAATAGAACCTTGCTGCCAGCTGTCAAAAGGATTTCCGGAATCTTCAAAATCATTGATTATTTCCCCGTATGTGGATATGATTGTCTGATCCATAATTTCCGGAGTGAATTTTCCGGAAATTATGGAATTGGCGATGTTAGTTAACACTTCATACCCTGAGGTATGTATCATCAAGGTGGATGCCTGAATTTCTTGAATGAATTGTTGTCTTAACATTGCGTATGTAATTTTTACGCAATGTTATACATTAATGTAAGGAGGGTAAAGGACGATAATTCATTGAAAAAAGCGATTTTACGCTGATGTACGGGAGAAATGATACATGGATTCTATCTTATCGGAATCTATTTCTGCCAGAACGGGATAATTCTCTGAACCGACAATAAAAGTTTCCTGATCTGTCTTTAACCTCAATATCACATATAACTGGCTATATTTCAGCAAAGGTTCTTCTTGGTTATAACGTGTTACAGCTGAAATTGACTCTTTATTCGACACGCCGGCATCGGATTGTTCTATTGAGGTTGAGTAAACGGGTTTTTCCAGTACCTGCAGTTTTTTCCAACTTACACCTGTATTCAGAACAGGAATTCCATTTTCAAACGAATTTACTTCTCGAAGAAATACATATTCAACTGAATTACATAGTATTTTATTCATTTTATATACTGATTATTAATTACTTATACAATTTTCAGACGTTTTTCCGACATTTTCCAACATTTTTTCCCCGAAAAACAGACAAAAAAAACCGTTTGGTACACAAATTATTTTAAAACCGATGTCCGATATTGTCTCTTATTCCTTTTCCTCACTTTCTCCCGCCACCGATAATAATTTTTCAGCATGGCATCTTCTGAGATAGACTCAATACAGTATTTACACCTGAATTCATGTATAGTCTCAATATACTCTACCCCATTCTTATGCTTCTGGTAATCCAAATATTCATGCAGTTCCGCCCACATGATTGTCTCTATTCGTCGTTCTATGATTTTTACTGATCTGGGAGACAAATAATTATAAATTTCCGGATTTTTCCGAGTGGCCTGGTCATCCGTTTTACGCCTATTGGGAATACAGAACTCCAGATTACCCTGATCGACCGGGCAATATTCAGGACGTTTTTGCATCAAATCATGAATCTTTACATATAATTCGGTAGAATCAGGGAACTTAACAATATCTTGTTCATCGCCCCATTTCGCAAGGCAATATTCTGCTAAATGCTGATTTATCTGAATTTTTGTTGTCATATGCCGATTTTTATTACTAATTTAATAAATAATTTTCTGATATACAAGTATTTAAGTATTAAATTTTCAAAAAGTAGAAAAATTTCAATTTATTTTTTCACATACTACATACTACATTTTAATAAGACATTGAATTACAATTAATTATATTGTAGCAGGTAGTTTTTTTCATAAAAATGTAGTAGGTTATAGTATCTTGTAGTATGTGATATAAATAATCGTATATACTACATATAAATAACTATATACAAGCTATTTAAATAATATTGTAGTATGTAGTATATGAACTTTTATTTTCTTTGCTGTAAAAAGATTATAATAAAGATGTATTTCTATTCTTAAATCAATCTAATATTAAAATATTATTAAAGATTAATATTATTTACGTATGTACGTTTGATATAATATCGTAGAAGAGGAATTCCGGAACCTTGACTTCTTACTTTTTTACAGTCAAAACCATAAGCAGTAAGAGCGATTCCCATAGTGCGAGGGGTAACGGAGGTTAAGTGTTCGCTCCTTATTAAGCGGTTTTTGCGGAGATCGTTGATGATTTCAGAAGCGTTCATCCAGTCTCCGTCATCGCTTCCTTCCGGATGAGCCAAATATAAATTCACGTAGTGGAAAGCATCACTTTCAATGGCATATTTTGCATTAAATTGTTCGAACTCAGAGAAATCATCCCGGCCAAACTTCCAGTCAAATCCGGATGATTCGTAAAGCATAAGGGCTTCCGCCCACATTTGATCCACATCAACCACTTGTATATAAGCTTCCCAGTCAATATCTTCCAATTCAATGCAACCGAACCGGCGATAACCGAAAGATTCTTGCAAAAATCCGCCCTTTTCCTGGTTTCTATTCGAGGTTCCGAGGGCTACCCCTATCCTTTTACGTTTGACGGCAAATTCATCGCCACGTCGCTTCGTAAGCAGCTCTTTATTCGACATAACAGACTTCCAGGCATCAATGGAGCCTTTTGTAATCCCGACCAGCTCATCATGGATCACAAAGGGATACCGGGTATATGCATCTTCCATGTCAAACCGGGTGTCATTTTTGATAGCGGTGATGGAGTAATCTTTCAATCCGGCCGGTATAAAATAATTCACCAGACTTGTTTTTCCATATCCCTCCCCTGCCTGAACGAAAGTAAGCATTACTTCATTAGGAATATTATCCTGCCAAAGGGCTACTGCAGATACCATCCATTTACGGATAATATAATTAGCCCTCAGAGCGGAATAAGTCTGATCATCCGGATTAAACTCCCTGCATTTAAGATGCTGACATAATAAATCAATATGACTACAACCGGCATACCTCCCCCGTACGGAATCGAGGTAATTTTTAATAGGATCAAAGGGTTTTATATAGTTTTTAGAGCGGATAATCTTCCGGAGAATTGTTTCTGAAACAGAGACCTCACACTCTTCAATCATGTGCAAGTACAGATCATCAAAAGTAGGAGGCTCTTCATAGCGTGTTTTATCTTTGCACTCAATCGTTACTTTAGACGGATCATGTGCCGGAATATGTATAGTATAATGTTCATTTAAAAATTCAACTACTTTTTGTATGTTTCCTTTTACTGAAAATAAGTCTTGTTGTTCGTTTGATAGATTAAAAGAACGGGGACGTTTCTTTTCTGCTGCTTCCATATTAAATTACTCTTTCAGGAAAAAATTGTTTCATTAGCTTTCTTCTCTCTTCTGAATACTCTCTGAAGGCTCTCATAATTAACTGAGAATCAACACTACCGTAAAACACGCCATACCGTCCTTCAAGAATCCATTCAAGGATCAATTTCAGGTCGGCAATATAAAAATAAAAGTACTTTGTATAAAGGATAAATGCGAGCTGCTTTACAGTAACTGGAGGAAGAGGTTTATTGATGTTACTTACTGCATTCAAATAATTAAGCCATTCATAATAATACAACACTCCACAGTCACATTCTCCATATTTTTTATGATTAATACGCCCATATTTTAGGTTCATTTGACGAAAAGTAAGCCGATTTTTGCGTATAGAGTCATAAATTTTATTAACCTGCCAATACTGCATTATTATCCCCTCCGGTTTGCATTGTTCGTAAAATTGCTCCCAAGTTAACGGGACTTGTGTTTCTATTATCTGTTGTTCGTTTTCCATGTTGTGAATATTTTTATTTTTTCTTAAACCTTAATCCAAAAAGGAAATCTGATTTACTACATGAATCTTCTATCGTATTGAGGACGGTAATTGGGTTTTAAATTTTCACTTGCAACAATCGACATAACCTCATTAAGAGCTTTTATCATCTTATTTTGCTGTATTTTAAGCCATTCTGCATTTTCTTTTTTTGTCATAAATTAGTACCGTTTTGTATATGTTTTATTAATTCCGATTGTGACACTTTGAATTTTTTCATGGCAAAATCAAACCGATCTCCAGAATCTTCTTTTTCCAACCAGTTGTCGTGTCCATTTATACAAAATCCGGTTTCAGGATTTTCTTGTGCAGTACCACATTCAAGGCATATAGCGTTTGCTTTCATATTAATTCATTTTAATAATATTATTAAGTTTTTTAAAAGCGTAAGGGAAACAATAGGCTGCTTGCTTATTGTCCTATGTTGTTTCCCTCACCGTTCGACGCTTCGATGCGGTTGCTTTGTTATCCTGCCGGGGACTCGAACCCCGGAAAAACCGTTCAGGAATTATTCAGTTATTTCGGTGGTAGTAACTTTTAATTCGGACTTATACTTTTTGCCATCTACGATAATCGTAGCTGAACATTCTATGTCAAATTCAAATTCAACAGAAGCTCTGCCAAGTTGGACTGTTGCAATCCCGCATAGGTCTGATACTGATAATCCTTCTGTTCTTTCATATACAAGAAATGGGGTTACTCGAGTGTTGATTAGTCTTTTCATAATAATTTGAAATAAAGTGGATGGGTTAGTTTGATAATTTAGTATTCAAATAGCGTTCGCCTCGTTGTAGGGACCCTGTACAGAGGCCTTATCTCTGCACATTAAGTGCTTTTTTTAAATTTTCATTCATACATCATTCTTTTTTAAAAAGCCGGTCTTTCCCGGCCGCCAGGCAGTTGACTTCACATTTTTAATGTGTCCCTGTGTTCACGATGCAGCTTTACGTTTCAGACCTGATATTGCCAGAATCAGGAATTTTATTTCTGCTTCCCTGCATTCAGCAGAACCAATATCTCATTTACTTACAGGAAAGGATTGGATATTATTTTTTATGGTTTATAAGGCTTCCCACAAAAAGGACAATATGAATAAGCAACTTCTATTTCGTCCTTCTTTAGATTAAATGTACCATCTTTCTTTTTTTTACGATATACAAATGTTATTGATGGACGGATTTTTAACTCCTTCGGAGTAAATTGTAACATACAATTCAACGATCCTTCAGGATCTCCTAATTTTTCCCGGAGTCTTTTATTAACTTCATTAAAACAATTACAATTCATAATATTTTCATTAAATGTTTTCATATCAATTCTCTTATTAAAAAGCCGGTCTTTCCCGGCCGCCAGGCAGTTGACTTCACATTTTTAATGTGTCCCTGTGTTCACGATGCAGCTTTACGTTTCAGACCTGATATTGCCAGAATCAGGAATCTCATTTCTGCTTCCCTGCACCCAGCAGAACCGATATCTCATTTACTTACAGGGATTCGCTGATGTTATTTTTGTATATTTTTATCAATTTCGTTTTGGACGAAGCTTAACATTTCCTGAGCCTCTTCAAGAGATTGAAAAGGAGAAGGCAAATCTTCATCCCAATAACCTTGATATCCTACCTTTTTCAATATATTATCGTAAAACATATTAATAAAAACAGTCAGTAGTTCCGAAGTATTTTCTAAAGCTGACATGGATATTGCATGGGTTCCGTCATCATCAAAGTCTATAAATTCGTTTCTGAAGGACATCAAACCTTTTAATACAGGATACTTAACTTTTATTAGATAAGTACGTTTATAATGTATTTCAAAGGATAGAGTTGACTCTGTTTTTTCATATTCTTTTATTGCAAAGCAGAATACGGAGAATATAAATTTCAGTTCTTCTCTGGATAAATCTGAAGGCTTTTTTTTCAAAGCTTCTTTTACTTCTTCTTTTGTCATAATGATTTGTATTAATAGTTTATAAATCAAATAATGTTTTTTCTATATCATAATTGTAAACTAAAATTTCTTTTCTACTCTGAACTGTCTGCTCTCTCCTATTTCTTTTATTCAGATTAGCAATTTTTATGTTGACATCTATCGATTTAATATTCCATTTATATTTAGCGACATGATATTTGAGAGTTTGAGACCAGTAGTTTGATAGAATAAATTTTCCTTTTATTACAGAAAGCAACTGAAGTAATTCATAAAAATCTTTATGTGTATAACCTGAATAATGTTGCTGATTCGATCCCGGGTAAGGAGGATCCAAATAGAAAAAAGTATCTACAGAATCCCTCCCTTGAATGACCTGAATCGCCTCTCTACATGATATTTGTACATGCTCTAACCGATCTCGCAATTTTAATGTAAATTCACTTCGTTTGTTTTTCAGATATATTCCGGAATGACTGCCGGATGTTCCATTACACCATTTCCAACCGCCATACATTGAGCCATTGAAAGATCCGTTCGTTATCATCCACACCGCCCAGGCTTTTTCTATGTCAGAGACTTCTACACGTCCATTCCAGATATCTTTTGCATAATAATACATTGCCTCAGAATGCAAAGTATTATCTATCAGCCGTTGTAATTCACCAAAATGATTCTGGACGCAGAGATAGAAATTAATTAAATTATTATCATGATCATTTATTACTTCTATGCCGGCCTTCGGTTTCCTAAAAAAAACAGCCCCACCTCCAAAATAGGGCTCACAATAAATTTTATGAGAAGGGATCATTGATAAGATCTCCCCAGCTATTCGTTGTTTACCACCATAATATGTAATAGGTGTATTCATATTGATTTTATATAACAGGGACATGCAGTAACAAAGGTTATAATCACAATACCAATCAGGTTTATATATTTTTTCTGCATATCCCTGTATTTAAAATTCCTCATGTACATTAATTAATAAATTCGAAACAGCCGGTGTTTCAACAGGCATTGATTCTTCCCCGGCAATCTGCTTATCCCCCGGACATATAATATTCCGGTAATTATTTGCACACATCAATTCTAATATCAGCATAGCACGTTCTTCATCACCTCGTGAAAATCGTTTAAGCATTGTCAGCCGGGATTGTTCATTCCATGCAGTCAACACCATACCATGATTATTCTGTAGATAATCTTTATAGTATAGCCACATGGCTTTAAATCGTTCGGAGTGAAAGGGCAATAAAATCTCAGGAGGGTTTACCGGATCAATCATCTTATCAATATGATCTACAGTCTTGATAATAACATCCCATTCTTTTGCCAGCATTTTTTTTACTTTTGCTGCCTGCTTGGTAGGCGGGAAAATATCAAAAGTTTTCTTTATCAAATCCCCATAATTTGCCAGGGACTCACACAGTTTGTTCCACTCTGATTTCATATTACTGGATATTATACCTTTTCCTTGATTGTTCTAATTTCTTTTTAAAAATCTCAATCCTTTCTACAGGATCAGCATCAGCAGGAATACAAATAATTGTATTATTATCTACAGAGACATATTTTTTCCCTTTTTCATTCATTTTTATATTTTCTAAAAGGTTTTCAATTTTCTCTTTCTCTGACAACATTTCTACATGAGTTATCACTCCATCCTGAATTGCCCTATTCGTTTTTTTCATTTATTATTTCATTTATAAAATCATAAATTTTTTTATCCTTTGAATAAAATAGTCCATGAATTCTATTTATAGAATAATGTACCGTCGCATGATCACATCCCATGATTTTCGCAATTTCAAAATTACGTTTACCTCTTATTTGCTTAAGTAAAAACATGTAAACCTGTCGAGCTTCAATTAACCTTCTGTTTGTCGTTTTTTCAAACAGATTATAACCAAATAATCCGAAAAACTCTGTTACTTTATGAGCCAAGGTTATTTCTTTATAGGTCATATTTGATGAAAACATTAGTTATCACATCAGTAAAAACCTCATTACTGTATCCAAATTTTTCCATTAATTTAATCGTTCCGGTATTTTCATCCCGATTATATTCTTCCACTTGAACTATTTTAGAACTCTCTAATTCATCTAACATGGAAGTGGAAAAAGGAGCTGTGGTAAACAAGGCTATCAAATGACCTGTTTTAGAAAAAGTA
This sequence comes from Bacteroidota bacterium, assembly GCA_023391625.1. Taxonomy (GTDB): domain Bacteria; phylum Bacteroidota; class Bacteroidia; order Bacteroidales; family Paludibacteraceae; genus QVMH01. Next base: position 924,536 of record JAEWAN010000034.1, read on the forward strand.
ATCTGATTACTTTTTGATAAGACCGTCGTAGACGACTGTCTAATAATAATTTCAATGTCTTTTCTCATTTTGTGTCGCAGCGTTATGTTTATAATTCTATTATATTTACTGAATATTCATATTCAAATCTTCTTGAAGCATACCGTACTCTCCTTCTATAATAAAAAGGATCCAAGGAGAATACCTGAATAAATAATAGTATAGCAACCATGGAGGAGATCATACGTTTATAATACTCCCGGACGATTTCCATGTTACTTTTGAGCTTTAATTTCTCTTTAATATCCCTAATATGATTCTGTACGGTAGTTACAGATATAAAGATCTTATTACTTATTTCCTTTGCTCGCAAGCATTCTTCCGCAATGATTGTTGCTATATATGCCTGCTGATCTGTCAACTCCGGAAATAAATCTTTACCTGTTTTCATTTTATTGCCTCTTCAATTCTTTTCAAAGATTTATTCAATCGTTCCTCACGATCCATAATCAAATTGACCATATTAATCCAACATTCTTTTTGCACCGCAGTCATTTTGTTTATATCAGTACATTTAAGCATATTATTTACTACACCTATTTTAACCCGAGATTTTTGAGCAACAGTTCTTTTATCGCCATACTGCAGTTTACTTTCAATAAAATTTTTCGTTTCAATAAAGTCCATGTTGTAAATGATTATTTTTAATTATTTTTTTATGCTATATTTGTTAGTTATTTTGTACTGTCATTAAAATAGCATTTAGATACATTTCATATTAGTTTCATATTCAATGCAAACATCTGAAATAAATTTCATATACACAAATTAAAATATGAATATTTTTCATATAAAATTCAGACAAACATAAATGCAGACACAACAAACTGAGTTAGAAAGACTTAATCACTCCCTAAGGATTGCATCACAAAAACTGGGAATATTCACAAAAAAAGGGATGGCTAAATTCTTGGATTATACGAATCCTTATTATTCCGAAGTAACTACAGGAAGAATAAAATTATCTGATGATTTTATGAAAAAAATTTCAGATAAACTTAATATAAATTCAGATTGGATAAAAACAGGTAATGGTAACATATTTAACGAAGAAAATGATGAGAAAGATAATAAACTATCTAAAAATGATGATGAGGTAATCAGATCTTTAGTAAAATCAATAGAAAGGATGAGTGAAACTCACGAACGTGATAGTCAATCAATTGCAAGACTTGTAACTATTATCGAAAATAATAATGACATAAAAAGGGAAGATGTCCCTGCGAATCGGTCAAAAACTTATACTGCAGACAAGTTGAAGAATGCCGGCGAACAATAGATCGTCATCCCATAATAAGGATAAACTTTAAAAAAGAAAAATTTTGATTTTGGATTGGATTGGATTGAATAGTAAAACAAAAGTACAAAAAAAGTAAACAATAGAATATAAACACAGACACATACAGACAAAAAAAAGCATAACAGACACTTATAGACAGAAATAACAAGTTGATTTACATTAAATTGATATAGAGGATTAATCTCCTGTCATCCCGACATAACAAAAAAGACTTACGATATAAATCGTAAGTCTTTTTTGTCTATAGGCCTTTTTCATACAAAGTTTAAAATCCAGCAGCCATATCTTTCAATACAATTTATATAATAAAAACACTTATATAGTTTTATCACAAAATAAAAGACAAGCTAATGAACAACAGATAACTGATGTCTGTTTACATTATAAGAAAACCTTAAACTAAAAATTATAGTAAAAAACAACAAGTATAAAACCTAAATAGATATTTAACAAATTAAAATATAGATAAAAAAACAACCCTTAATTCTATAAATCAACATATATGAAATATCAAAACTTCATCTTACTTTTTATTACTATCGGTATATTATCTTTATTCAACTCTTGTAAAAAAGATTCTAATAATTTAATTATTGGCACTTGGACCTTTGAAAAAAATATTGTCGATCTGTATACTGATAATCCAGAGATGGATTCTTTTTTAAAACATGAAATTGCCCAAATCCTAAGTATGGAAGAAGGTACCCAAATAACTTTCAATGAAAACGGCTCTTATACAACCTCACACCCAGACAATGAAAATATCACTACCGAAGGGAAATATTCATTTGAAGGAGATAAGTTTTTTATGGACGATGAACATTACAGCTACACTTTTGAGAAAAAGAAATTTCTTATTACACGATATTTTGGAGATACAATAAATCTAGACGACCTTCCTGACATCACTATTCATAACTTAACCATCACCTTTATTTTAAAGAAGTAAGTATATCTCCACATAAATAATAAAACTAAACACAAAAAATCCATTTGAATCAAATGGATTTTTTCATTTTTCAAAATAGGAAAATATAAAACTCTAATGCAATATCTCTATATAGTATTATCACACAAACATGTACTCCTCATATACTTAAACAGACCATTCTTACAAACAAGCTTCTCCATCACAAGCCAATTATTATCTTTCCACAGTTTAATATGGATTTAAAATCCATATTAAAGCTACCCTAAAATATAACCCTGCTATTTTCATCCTTTCAGATAAAGATTTCGACATGTCGAAATCTTACTTCCCAAAAAATAAAAATAATGCCAATTATTCCCTTGCTTTGCATTCCTAACCTATTCAGAAACCAAAACCACAACTTAAAAATTTATATGTATGAGAACTTTATCTAAAATTATTATCCACTGCACTTTAACACCTGAAAATCAAGAAGTAAGTGTTAAAGAAATTGACACCTGGCACAAGAAAAAAGGATTTTATGGAATCGGCTATCATTATGTTATAGGCCTGAAAGGAGAAATACTGATAGGCCGGGACTTACAACTTCCCGGTGCGCACTGCTTAGGACAAAATGCTTATAGTATTGGCATTTGTTATGTCGGAGGGTTGTCCAAAGATGGAAAAAAATACAAGGACACCCGCACTGAGGCTCAAAAAGAAACACTAAAAAAACTTATTGAAGGCTTAATGGTTCCTTATCCTCATCTCACCGTACATGGGCACAATGAATTTGAAAAAACACCCTGCCCTTGTTTCAAGGTGAAAAAAGAATTCAAAGCAAAGAACATAAAACCGGTGGTTTAAATAACGCCACTTTGTTACTAAAGGAAAATATCTTTTTGTTAAAGGATATCCTACTCCTATGAATGGCAAGCAGAACAGCTTAAACCTTTTCCTATTCCGATTTTATGTTACTAAAAACATTTTAGCGAGGAAATTTTACATTCCATAAAGCATAATAAACAACACTTTAAGAAAGCGTTTCAAATTATAAATATTTTGACATTTCATAAAGATTTCGACATGTAGAAATCTTCACAGACAAACAGGACTGAGATACTATTCAATTTTCATTTTTTTGCATACATGAAAAATCAATAGAAAGTTTTATCTCCGGAAAACAATCAATTAAATAAAAATCCCTTTTTAATAAAACGCATATAATATGAGAAAAAATATTGCCGACCAAAAGAAAGATTTATTAAAAATAATACATGGTATAATCACGAATCAGCTACAACTCACAGAAAGTAACGGACTTGTAAACGGACAATCCGGAGTTGCTTTATTCATGTACAAATATTCCCAGTATAAAAATGATCAGGAAATGCTTGATATAGCCCACTCCATCATCAACAATTATGTGTGGGGGCCATCATTGGCGTCATTAAACTCTACAAATTTCACATACGGCAAAACCGGATTCAGCTGGCTTTTCCAGCATCTAATAGACATAAACATTATCACTTCCAATACCCAAATTGAAAATGTACTTATTGAGTTAGACCGTTCCATCATATACCATAGGCTGCAAACTCCACTCTTAGTTGACATAAAAAGCGATCTGTTTTCACACGGGCTGGCTCTTATAAAACGCTACAAAGGATTTGATCATTATAACAACGAAAGCGAGGAAGGAGAAGGGCAAAACCTCTATCTCTATAAATTAACGCTAAGGGAACAAATCATTTATTTAATAGATGAATGTGAACGGCTTTTATATGACAAAACTGCATTTAACAACATCCTAAAGCCCAATTGGTCTTTACGCTTATTAAACTCTATTCTTTTCTTTCTGATTCAAAGCCATAAATACAATATTTTTCCATCAAAAACAATAAAATTAATTGTCTACATCATAGAAATACAAAAGAAACTTTTACCGACATGCAATATTCTTGAATTGTCGGAGATTTTTGCCTTTTACAGTCTGACAAATTCGATCCGATCCGTTTTACCACAGATTAGTAAATATGATAATAGCATATCACCGGCCTTCACCGTAGACACTGAAAACATCAGCTCTGAAATTCTAATTGAAGTTTTATCCAATGCAGGGTTTTACACCATAATATTTGAAAATAAAGACATTTTCAACGAAACATTATCTTACTTATGCAGTCAAGACAATTCCCTGGTAAAGAAACTCTGCAAACATTTGAAAAAAAACAAAAACAACCGCATGAATTTATCATTAGATGGATTATCATCAATAGGTTACGGAATTATATCAATATTAAATTAAGAATCTATGAAAAAAACAGCTCAGAAAAAAAACAATTTAAAAGATATTACTTTTTGTATTCCCGTTAGAGTAGAATCTGAATATCGAAAACGAAACCTGTTTACCCTACTTGAATATTTAAATAAAGACATAGAAACCAACTTTATTATTCTGGAGGCAGATGAAGAAAAAAAAATCAATCTCCCCACCAAATTCAGCGAAATAGACTATGTATTTGTGCAAGATTATGATTCCATATTTCATCGCACCAAATACATTAACCAGATGTTAAACAGGAGTAAAACTCCTTATGTTGCAATATGGGATACTGATGCAATAGCTCCTATTGAACAGATTATAAAAGCATACCATTCGTTACTTCATAAAGGTACAACTTTGGTTTATCCCTTTTCCGGTACTTTTTATGAAATAGATGAAGAATTAAGCGATCTATTTTGCATAAATCCGGATATTCAGATTCTTCATAACCCCTTTATGCCTAAATCTCTCTTAAATGGATATTACTCTGTTGGAGGTGCTTACATGATCAATAAAGAAAAGTATCAAAAAGCCGGAGGAGAAAACCAAAACTTTTACGGCTGGGGACCTGAAGATTCTGAAAGAATAGCACGAATGCAAATACTGGAAGAAAAGACGGAACGTATCGACGGCCCGTTATATCACTTGTTCCATACCAGAGGGCATAACAGCAGTTATGCCAATATAGACACCTCTATCAATACGAAACATGAATTCTGTAAAATCTGTGAGATGATGCCTTCTGAACTAAAGGAATACATCAAAACCTGGGAATGGACACACTGACAGGTTACGTAATTCACCATCATTTTATTATTCTCAAATTTATTTAAACATGAAACATTCTATATTAATATTAGGACATAAAGATCCACACTATTTATCTTCATTAACAGACTACTTCGATGAAGACTTTCTGATATACATCCATTTGGACAAAAAAAGTAAGATTTCAAAACATGAAATAATAAAACTGGCCCAGAAAAAAAACGTTGCTTTCATCAGTAAAAAATACAAAACCAACTGGGGAGGTTGTAATATACTCAAAGCGGAATTATACCTGATGAAAAGAGCATTAAAAGATAATCCGGACGGATATATACATTTAATCAGCGGTCAGGACGTACCGACCAAAAGTTTAACCCATTTCAAACGGTTCTTCAACAAAAATGTAGGAAAAGAATTTTTAGAATACGAGCCTTTCCCCCGCAAAGAATGGGAAGGAGGCAGTTTTGCCCGTTTTCAATATTACAGACCTTATGATCTTTTTAACTGCAGAACCAAGAAAGGAGAGAAAATATGCAATAAAATCATACGATTTCAAATAAAACACAACCTAATCCGTAAAATACCACAACAATTCAATGTCCTATACGGAGGATCCGCCTGGTTTTCCCTATCTGCCGACTGCGTGCGCTACATACTTTACTACACCAAAAAACATCCTGCTTTTTACAGAAAGCTTAAATATACTTTTGCGTCGGATGAAACATATATAAATACTGTTTTAGCACACAGCGGATTTAAAGATAATATCGTAAATAACAACTTAAGATATATAAACTGGAGTTACAAATATGGCAGTTACCCGGCCATTTTAGATGAAAACGACTACATAGAAATACAACAAAGCGATGCCTTATTTGCACGGAAAATAGCTTTTCCTGCCTCAAACACATTGATAAAAAAACTAAATACGATAATAATGCCAAGAAAATAAAAAATCAACCCAATCATTTATTATAAAATTACAGAAGCGAGACAAATCATGAAAACTCAAAAGAATAAATCTCTGGCCATCCTTTTTCAAACTCATATAATCAATGATTCTATTTTAAAAAGATTTCATGAACTATATAAATCCATGAGAAATAAGGCCGATGTCTTTCTGCTGTTCCAGAGCGAGCCGAATGAAAATGATAAAAACATTCCGAAAAAATATCCTTGTTACGATTATAATTATAAGAGTTTAAACACATTGGGGTATAACCCTATAAAAAAAACGATTATTCCCGGAAGTGCACACTTTCCACTATTACAGTTTTATAAAGATTATCCGCAATATCAATATTACTGGAACATAGAATATGATGTGATATTTACCGGAAAATGGAATTCTTTTTTCAAATATTATCAGAATATACAAGCAGACTTCATCACATCACATGTAACAAGATATTACGAGGACGAAGACTGGTATTGGTGGGATACATTAAAACTCATTGACATATACATAAAAAAAGAAAATTTCATCATGTCGTTCAACCCCATATACCGTATTTCAAACAGAGGGCTTAATCTGCTTAATCACACTTTAGCTGACGGTAATACGGGACACCATGAAGTCATAATACCAACTCTGTTTTATCACTATAACTACAAGATACTGGATATGAAGGGCGAAGGAGAGTTCAGAGAAAAAAACTTCGCAGGAAGCCCTCTAAAAATAAAATCGTTTATAAGTACCGACTCCATGCGCTTCCGCCCCTGCATTGAAGAAGAAGAAATAACACAAAAAAATCAGTTATACCATCCGGTAAAATTCTGATATAAACCCAAAATTTTATACCCCAATAACAATGGAAAACTCTATTATAATTTTCAGGTTTCACAACCATTTCTCCGTATGCAAAAGCAGGCTAAAAATGCTTCAGTTTCACAATCCGGATATTCCTGTTTATGGGATATATGGGGGAGAGAGCCAGAATCTCCAGACATGCAGAAAAAAATTAGAAAAATACTTTAAAAATTTATGGATAATTCCGGAATGGCTATCCGACGCCAAATGGTCTAATTTTGAAACCATTCTTAAGGTATGGTACTCACGTATAGGCAAAGATATTGATTTTGACAGAGCATACATTATTGAGTGGGATTTATTACTGTTAGACAGTTTAGAGAATATTTACCATAACATCGGCATTAACGAAGTTGGAGTCACAGGACTGATTCCTGTAGATAAAATAAAAAATAAATGGTACTGGAGCACTGATGAAAGTCAGAAAAGAAAACTAGAATATGTATTTTCTCTGGCAAAGCAATACTATAATCACCATTCTCTCTTCTATGCATCATTAGGACCCGGGTTATGTTTCCCAAAATCCTATCTGGAAAACTTTGCGAAACTGAATTTGCCGACTATTTGCCACGAAGAAATATATTTTCCTTTATTCGCCCAATTATTCAACTATTCTTTAAAAGATACCGGATTTTTTAATGGATGGTTTGATGATAAAGAAAGAAGGTATTTTAACTGTGAAAAAAAATATATAAGCAAAAAAACTATCAGAACAGAATTTCTGCTCCACGGGCGCAAGGTATTCCACCCGTATCAAAAACAGTTTCTCCGCATAAACCCAATAGAAAAAGCAATTTTTATCATTTGCCGAAAAATAAAAAGAATCATATTCTACAAAAAACAAGAGCTTTCTTTATGCAGTAAATAAACAACAATAAAAAAAGTAAAGCTCCAATCATAGGTAATTTAAGCCGACATCCTCCTTATTCATCAAAAGATTTCTACATGTAGAAATCTAAACAACTGATTTCAATATAAATACGAATTATATTTCTTCTTTTGTACATAATTAATATAAAATAATCCATATGAAACTAAGTATCATTATACCACAGTACAACGAATCGGAAAAAATTATTTTTCCTCTTTTATCATCTATCGACAATCAATTAGGCATCGATTTCAACGAGTTGGAACTATTAATTCTGAATGACTGTTCTAACGTCATATTAGAAAAAAACTTCTTCAAACAGTTTGTAAACATTAAACCCCAATACATTAAACTTAAAAAAAATATCGGGTTAGGAATGTGTCGCAGAAAAGGTTTAGCCAAAGCAACCGGAGAATATGTCATGTTCTGCGATGCCGACGATATGTTTTATCACTCCGGAGTATTGGGCATGTTTTTTAACGAGATAGACACCAAACACCCGGACATATGCACCTCTTCATGGCTGGAAGAACAAAAAATCAACGGGAAGTATAAATACATACAACACAAAATTGAAGCAACCTGGGTACACGGAAAAATTTTCAGGAAACAGTATCTAATTGATAATGATATAAATTTCCATCCTAAATTCAGGGTACATGAAGACACTTATTTTGTAGGTCTGGCATTTGACCTGACTTCAAACAAAAATTACCTGGACAATATAACTTATGTATGGAAATACAATGAAAATAGTTTTACCCGTCAGGATAATGCCTCTTATTCTTACAAAGAATTTAATGTGTTCATTGATTCCGTTACCGAACTTATAAAAGCCATAGAAAAACGGAAACCGGAGTTACTTCCCTATCGGGTCACCCAGTTTTTACTATCTGTCTATTTCTCCTTGCAATTACCTTATTGGGAAACGGAAGACTGCATTTCTTACAAAGAAAAAAGCGAAGAGCTATTTCAGAAATTTTTCCAAAAATATGCCGTGTACTATGATCAGTATCCAATAGAACAATATAACGATCTTTATAAAGAAGAAAAAAATAAGATATTCCCTGGAAATTACTTTCCTGAAAAAGAAACGGTGGAATGTTTCATACAAAGAATGAGGAATAAAAAGAAATAACCCTAAAATTTACAAACAGAATTTTAAAACATTATACCACAAAACAGACTAGTCCTAATAAACAATTATATGTTTATTAGGACTAGTCTGATAAAAGAATAATTCTATTTTATAGTTATAAAAGGCAACTGACCTCCGCTATAATATTGAGGCATTTTTCCGTCCCATTTATTAATAGCCATTTCCTGTAATACCATGTCCGATAATGAAGCCTGTTTTATCTTTTGAGCTTCCGCTTCCAGCTTCATTCGTTCCAATGTAAATTTAGCTGCCAAAGCACCCTGTTCCGCAATCTTTTTATCTTCAATTGCTTTATTAAATTCATCGCTGAAATCATGATTCGTGATCAGCAGACTTTTCACAAGGATACCCGTTCCGGAAACCTGATTGGCAAAAGAAGTATTAATCCGACTGGATATTTCCGCCCGTTTTTCTACAAACGCTTCAATAGGATATTCCGCAATAATAGCATTTATTTTTTCCGACAAAGTAGGACGAATCAAGGTGTTTTCAATATTAGTGCCATACGTCTGGAATATCTGTCCCACTTTCTGGGGATCTAGGGAATATACCAATCCCACCTCTACTGCAATAGTCTGAATATCGCTGGATGACACATTCAGATTCACCGTCAAATTATGGTCACGGATAGACATCTTTTTCACATCATCAATAAAAGGCACCTTTACGTTCAATCCTTCTCCCGCTACTCCGGTCAATCTACCTAAACGCAGAATAACTCCCCGTTCTCCCGTATCAATCGTGTAAAAACTATTAGCCAACAAAATGATCAAGACAAAAGCGACAATAGCCAAAGCTATGTGTTTTACAGTTACTTTCATGTTTTTTTATTTAAATTATTAATTGCTAAGCATCAATATAAATGTCCCGGAAACCCAGGAAGTAGAGGATACCGTCCAACCCGATAGTCGATATAGATTGACGGGCATTCTCTTTCACTTTCGGTTTAGCATGAAATGCAATGCCCAAACCAGCCAGATTTAACATTGGCAAATCATTAGCCCCATCCCCCACAGCAATGACCTGTTCCAGATTTATCCGTTCTTTTTCTGCTATACGTTGAAGAAGCTCGGCTTTCCTTTTTCCGTTGATTATATCACCCACATAATTGCCGGTCAACTTGCCGTCTTTTATTTCCAACTCATTGGCATACACATAATCAACATCAAACTTCCGTTTCAAATAGTTACCAAAATAAGTAAATCCTCCCGATAAAATGGCAATTTTCATTCCTATCTTTTTAAGAATATGCATCAAACGTTCCGCACCCTCCATAATAGGCAGATTCTCCGCTATCTCTATCATCACATGTTCATCCAATCCTTTCAGCAACGCTACCCGCTGTTTAAAGCTCTCATCAAAATCAATTTCACCACGCATAGCCGATTCCGTTATGGCCCTGATCTGTTTTCCAACTCCGGCACGGTCTGCCAGTTCATCAATCACTTCCGTCTTTATAAGCGTGGAATCCATATCAAAACAAATCAACCTACGGTTTCTTCGGTATATATCATCCTTTTGAAACGAAATATCAATTCCCAGTTCTGCGGAATATTTCAAAAAATCGGCGGAAAGCGCCTGTTTATCCTGCAATTCTCCCCGCACGGAAAGTTCCACACAAAAACGGCTTGTATCTTCCCTACCCAAATCCAAAGATGGACGCCCGGTCAGACGTTTTATCGAATCAATATTAAGATTCTCTTTTGCAACAGCTTCTGTTATCAAAGACAGCTGCTCTGCTGTAATAATTTTACCCAGTAAAGTAACGATGTACCGGCTTTTTCCCTGACGGGTAACCCAATTATTATACCTCTCTACAGATACCGGAGTAAATCTCGCAACCAGGTTCAATTCCGAACATTTAAACAAAACCTCTTTCAAAATATGACCTGAAGCAATTTCGTTTTCTGTTCTAAAAAGTATTCCCAATGATAAAGTATGATGTATATCTGCCTGTCCTATATCCAGGATAGTAGCATTGTATTTTCCTAAAATTCCGGTTATCGCAGCCGTTACACCAGGTTTATCCTCCCCCGATACGCTAATAAGTATTATCTCACTATGTGGCATATACGTTAATCTCTAAATTAAAACAAGTTTCAAAATACTGTTAAAGCATATTTTCAGTACAAAGAAAGAAGTTTTTTCTGAGAATCACATTAACTATTCTAATAATTCAGATAACTCTCATAGGTTTTCAAAACATTTCTTACATAATTTATGGGTTCTTTTGCATTAAAACGCCCGAACTTCACAACCTCACTCTGATAAAACACCGGTTCTTTTTTCTGGGCAAGGAAATACTCTACATTATTATTCCACACATAGGGATTACGCCCATACCTTCTTGCCAAAGCCATGGCATCCAGCACATGCGCCTGTCCCCCATTATAAGAAGCCAGAACAAACTTTACACGCTCATCCCGATTCTCTACTTTTTTAAATATCTTGTCCAAATCTTTAAAATACTCCACAGCAGCACGGATATTGTCTTCCGGATCAAAAACATCCAACGAGTCAAGTCCATACGCTGCAGCCGTAAAAGGCATTAATTGCATAAGCCCGGCAGCTCCGGCCTGCGATACGGACAAAGGATCAAAAGTGGATTCATTAAAAGCCACTGCCGCCAGAAGCCTCCAATCCCAATCTACCACCGGAGCATACTTTTTAAACAATGCATCATAAGGAGATATCCGTCCGGCTTGCCTCATCTTTCTCAAAGAATAATAAGGATTTTTCTTTTCGTATTTTCGTCTCAGGTTTTGATGTAAAGCCTGTACACGAGGCTGCTCCTCCCAAGCCGTTAAAAGGCTGTCCAATAAAAAATCATCCTTACGTAAAACCCATCCCCGGCATTGCTCCAAACTCACCGGAACATGGTAACTCAACTGCGGATAATAATTCCGAAACAGCGTTGCATGATCGTAATACGCTACAGTATAAGGAATTTCTCCTAACATGACCTTTTCCAGCAAATCATCATCCGATAAATCATCATCAGCTATGACAATACATACAGACCCTCCAATCTCATCATTCAAGTTACGTAAACGGGAATAAAAAGCCGTACTGTCTTTCACATGAACTTCCTTTCCCGCAAGATCTGTCACATCCAGCAAAGCATCCTGTCCCACACGTTGAATCAAGACCTGATGAGAATTAAATTTAGGAAAAACAACCGCATACTTCTCTTTTATTTCTTTTGTTTCCGTAATGGGGAAACAAACCACATCCACCAGATTGGAATCTAACAACTGTAACAAACCAGCTTCCCTATGTACTGTTTTTACATCCAGTGCAACCCCTAAGTAGTCCGCCAGATTTCTGGCCATTTCAAAATGATATCCATATTCCTTACCGTCTGTTTTAAAATAAGTGGTTGCCCCATACATGGTAGCAACACGTAAAGTAGCAAGATCACGCACACTATCCACATCATAAACATTCTGTGTTTCCTGCACACTATCCTTACTACAAGCAGTAAAAAAGACAACCGATATGAGCAGCAACAAGGTTTTTCTAATCATAAGCTGCCGGAATATGTTCAATATTCATTTCATTGATAATATCAAAATGATTCAATCTCAAAAAAACCTGTGCTGTCGCCAATACATCTTTCTGGCAATACAAAGCAATTCGCCCCAGGTTTCCTTCCTGATAATACACTTCAGCCACCTGACTCCCGTCAATATCATCTTTAGGAGTCTGAATACCTAAAACAGCAGTAAGCAGCTTCAGAGAAGTAAAACTTTTTCGGTCACCGAATTTCCACAATTCCATAGTATCCAGAAAAGCAACTTCCCAGGGCTTTTTACCGGAGACATCAAGGATATAAGGTATTGTTAACCCATTAATAACCATACGCCTACAAATATAAGGTATATCAAACTCCTTGATATTATGCCCGCAAAACAGATAATCCACTGTGCAACAATGTTCATTTACCAGTTGAGAGAAATCCTGTAAAATTTTCCTTTCATCATGAGCTGTAAATGATTTCGTACGAAAACACATCTCATTGTTCTTATAGTATATAAATCCTACGGAAATACAGACTATCTTTCCAAACTCAGAATAAATCCCTGCATTCGTGTTATAGGCCTCAGCCGGAGTCACCGAATCATCATATTTTTCCTGAAAATACTTTTGCAGTGTCATAAACTTTTCTTCCCACAAACAAGCCATATTCTGAGGCAACAAAGAAAAATCGGAAACTCCCGGCACCGTTTCAATATCCAAAAACAATATTTGTGTTAAATCATAATTCTGCATATCATCATCTCCCCATTATAATATATTACTTTCCTAAACAATCCGAAAGGTAACCAACCAACACATCAATTCCTATTTTATTCCGCTTTCCACGCGGAATTATAATATCCGCCAATTTTCTGCCTGGCTCCACAAACTGTTGATGCATTGGTTTCTGCAGGTGTTCATACCTATCCATCACTTGCTCTATCGTACGCCCACGCTTTACAACATCCCTTTTTATCAATCTTAACAGACGGTCATCCGCATCTACATCCACAAAAACCTTGACATCCAGTAATTCCAGCAGTTCCGGATGAGAAAAAACCAGTATTCCTTCTACAATAACACATTCACCCGGTTCCAACACAAGGGTATCTTCTGAGCGTAAACAAGTAACATAGGAATACATTGGCTGCTCTATCTTCTTACCAGCTTTCAAATCTTTCAAATGCCGGACAAGCAAGTCAAAATCAACCGAATCCGGATGATCAAAATTCTGTTTTAGACGCTCCTCCTCCGGTAAATCCGAAGCATCTTTATAATAAGAATCCTGAGGCAATAAAACTACGCGATGATCCGCCAGCCTGTCTGCCACTTCACGAGCTATGGCTGTCTTTCCAGAACTGGTGCCACCAACTATACCTACAATTAACATGCTCAAAACATTTGATTTTAAGTACTAAAATAACGAAATTATATTTTAACAAACAAGAGCTATATGCTTTTTAAGTATTATTGACCTTTATAATAACAAAACAAGACAGAACATATATCTATACACAACTAACAAAAAGAATCCTCATTCCTATTTTCAGAGGCTTACACACCGGTATTTTTCTACATGTAGAAATCTAATACTAAAAACACCGCACAACACCACGCTTTTTTATTTCTTTTGCAAAAAATCTTTTTAAAAAGACTAAAGCTATGGAAAAAATAAATCCTTACTACGACATTAATATCAAATATCAAAAGGAACTATTATGGGCACAAATTTTCAATGATACCATCAGAGATTCCGAATGGTTAACAAAAAGCTCTTTCAGTCCGGGAAGATGGGCTGCCGGATATCCCATGTTATACATCATTTACAGAACCTTAAATGATATAAAACCTCGCAATATTCTTGAATTCGGATTAGGAGAAAGTTCCAAGTTAACCAGTCAGTATGCTAGTTTTCATTCCGATTCGAAGCTAGAAATCATAGAGCAAGACCCGGAATGGTTAAATTTTATCTGTGTTAATAATCAAGACTTAAAAAACTACGTTCATATCATACCTACCGTTACCGGCTATTTTTACTATGGAGAAGCCAATATATACCAAAATCTACTGGATTTTCTCCAAACACCCAAATATGACTTCATCATAATAGACGGCCCCATAGGAACACCTGGATTCTCCAGACCACAAATCATAGATATTGTAGAAAAAGGGATGTTAGCCAGCGATTTTGTCATCATCATGGACGATTATAACCGTGATGGCGAGAAAAAAACGATCGAGCACCTTCTTAATCTCCTGACCCTAATGCAAATTGAACACTTCACCCACGTCTATTCCGGATTAAAAGAGAGCATTGTGATTTGTTCAAAAAACAACAGGTATTTAACTTCGTTATAATCAATGAAGTTAAATACCTGAAATCTGATAATAAAAAAAGACTCTGTTTATAATCTCTTTTCTACCTCTTTCCAATTAACCACCTCCCAAAAAGATTTCACATAGTCTGCTCTCTTAGACTGATACTTAAGATAATAAGCATGTTCCCAAACATCAAGAGCCAAAACAGGAGCACCTTTAACATCACTCACCGACATAAGCGGATTATCCTGATTAGGAGTGCTTATCACTTTTAATTTGCCATCCTCATCTTTAATCAGCCAAACCCAACCAGAACCAAAACGCCCGGAAGCCGCACTCTCAAAAGCAGACTTAAATGCCTCTATACTACCGAAGTTATCTTCCAGGGCCTTTTTTACTTTCGCAGACATAGTAGAAGTTCCGGCCGGCGCCATCATTTGCCAAAACAAAGAATGATTATAATGCCCTCCCCCATTATTACGAACTGAAGTCCTGATAGCCACAGGCAAAGTTTCCAGATTCGTCAAAAGAAAATTAATATCTTTCTTTTGTAACTCAGGATAATCTTTCAATGCAGCATTCAGGTTTTTAACATAAGTCGCATGATGATTATTATAATGAATATTCATCGTTTCACTATCAATATAAGGTTCCAATGCATCATAAGCATAAGGTAAAGCAGGCAAAGAGAACTGACCAAATGATACCGGCACAAGCAATACCACCATAAAAAAAAGAGACAACATTTTTTTCATAACTATTCTGTTTTATTGATTTAATATTCATGTCTATTGTAAACAACAATAAAAGTATTTTAGTTCAGGTTTCTTCCGAAAAAGCAAAACATATCTCACAAGCACTCGTCCTTTTTAACCTTCAAAATCTATTTTCAAATAATTTTTCTGAAATCAGGCAAGCAACTAGCCTCCCTGAATAAAATTCTGCAATCAATCTTTTCATGTTCATGGATTACACCTCTATTATCGCGTTTTACCGGATCAATCACCAATTCAACACCAAAATATAATCCCAACTATCAAATCATCCTTTTTTACTCATTAATTATCTGAACCTGATATTTCATAGCATAAACAAACTGTTTTAAACTTTCAGAACATTTCCACCATCCGGAAACGATACACCACTATACAATAAAAAACATAAGCCAATAATGGCTAAATAAGTTTTTTTTACTAAGTTTGTTTTTTGAAAAATAGTTTTTATGAAAACCGATATTGAGATAGCGCACAGTATTGAATTAGAGAGGATAAACTCTATCGCAGAGAAAGCCGGGATACCTCAGGAATCAGTCATTCCTTATGGTTTTTATATGGCTAAGATACCATATACTCTTATCAATCCCTCAAAAATAAAAAAAAGTAAACTGATTTTAGTTACTGCCATTACCCCGACGAAAGCCGGTATTGGCAAAACAACTGTTTCTGTCGGTTTAACATTAGGACTTAATAAAATTGGGAAAAAATCAGTTGTTGCACTAAGAGAGCCATCATTAGGCCCTTGTTTCGGCATGAAAGGAGGAGCTGCCGGTGGAGGTTATGCACAGGTTTTACCTATGGAAAATATCAACCTTCACTTTACAGGGGATTTCCATGCCATTACTGCCGCCAACAACATGATTTCAGCCCTGCTGGACAACTATATATATCAAAACAAAGATCAGGCGGACGGAATAAAACAAGTATTATGGCGTCGGGTACTGGATGTTAATGACCGGAATTTACGTCAGGTAGTGACCGGATTGGGAGGTACAGTAAACGGTGTACCCGCCGAAAACGGATTCGACATCACACCGGCTTCAGAAATCATGGCAATACTTTGTCTTTCTGAAGATCTGGATGATCTCCGAAGACGTATTGAAAAGATTCTATTAGGTTATACTTATTCCGGCAAACCATTTACTGTAAAAGACCTGGGCATTGCAGGCTCTATTGTTGTATTATTAAAAGATGCTATTCATCCAAACCTGGTACAAACAACAGAAAATACACCTGCATTTATCCACGGAGGACCTTTTGCGAACATTGCTCATGGTTGCAATTCTATTATTGCCACTAAAATGGCGATGACATTTTCTGAATACGTAGTTACGGAAGCCGGATTCGGAGCTGACCTCGGAGCAGAAAAATTTCTGAATATAAAGTGTAGAAAAGCCGGCATCCAACCCACCCTCACCGTTTTGGTTGTCACAACCCAGGCTTTGAAAATGCACGGAGGGGTAGATATTGAGAATATTAAAGAACCTAATGCCGAAGGACTTATCAAAGGATTTGAAAATATGGATAAACATATTGAAAACCTTAAATCTTTCGGACAAACCATTCTGGTTGCATTTAACAAATACTACTTTGACACGGAAGAAGAAATCAACCTGTTAAGGGAACATTGTAAAGCACAAGGAGTAGAATTTGCAGTTAACGATGCCTTTTCCAAAGGCGGGGAAGGAGCTGTTGAATTAGCAGAAAAAGTGATAGAAACAATGGAGAACAATCCTTCTGCACCATTGCACTTTACATATAACGACAAGGATTCCATCAGCAAAAAAATTGAAAAAACAGCAAAAAAAATATACGGAGCAAGGCAGGTTGTTTTCTCAGAAAAAGCACTAAACATGCTTTCTAAAATAGAAGCGTTCGGAGCCTCTCATTACCCCGTATGTATAGCCAAAACTCAATATTCCTTCTCGGATAACGACAAAGCCTATGAAATAACGCATGGTTTCGACTTCCATATAGAGGACCTTGTTATCAACAACGGTGCTGAGTTCATCGTTGCCATAGCGGGCAATATGATGCGTATGCCGGGATTACCCAAAGAGCCACAGGCAAAAAAAATAGACCTCGTTAACGGAGAAATAGTAGGATTAAGCTAATCATTTATACTAGATAAGAATATCCCGGTATTTTGTACCGGGATATTTTTTTGAATTAAATCAAAATACCACAAAACGAAATAAAAATAATCCGAAGGATACACAGAAAAAATGTATCTTTGCACTTCAAATATTAAAAACCATTTGTAAGGTTCTATGATGATAAAAATAACATTTCCAGACGGCTCGGTACGTGAATACAACGAAGGAATCACCGGGCTTCAGATAGCAGAAACTATTAGTTCTCGCTTAGCACAAGAAGTATTGGCTATCGGTGTAAACGGTGAAACATGGGATTTAACCCGGCCAATCAATCAGGATGCCTCCATTAAATTATATAAATGGGAGGACGAAGAAGGAAAACATGCTTACTGGCATAGTTCAGCTCACTTAATGGCAGAAGCTCTGCAGGAATTATATCCGAATATTAAATTCGGGATAGGCCCGGCCATTGAAAACGGATTTTACTATGACGTAGATCCGGGAGACGATGTACAAATAAAAGAAAGCGACCTTCCGGCTATTGAAGCTAAAATGATAGAATTAGCAGCTAAAGGCGAAGATATTGTTCGTAAAGACATTGCCAAGAGCGAAGCCATGAAGCGTTTCTCTGACATTGATGAAGTTTATAAAGTAGAACTTATCAATGACCTGGAAGACGGAACGATAACACTTTATTCCCAAGGCAACTTCACTGACTTATGTCGTGGTCCACACTTGCCTAACACAGGAAAAATAAAAGCAATTAAGGTGCTGAATGTAGCAGGTGCATATTGGCGCGGAGATGAAAAACGGAAAATGCTTACCCGTATCTACGGTATCACTTTCCCAAAAAAGAAAATGCTTGACGAGTATCTGGTTCTACTCGAAGAAGCTAAAAAGAGAGATCACCGTAAAATAGGAAAAGAGCTCGAGTTGTTCATGTTCTCCGATACTGTAGGAAAAGGACTTCCGATGTGGCTTCCTCGCGGTACAGCATTACGTTTAAGACTGGAAGACTTCTTGAAAAAGATTCAGCGTCGTTTTGACTACCAGCAAGTCATGACTCCTCATATAGGTAACAAACAACTTTATGTTACGTCCGGACACTATGCTAAATATGGAAAAGACTCTTTCCAACCTATCCATACACCGGAAGAAGGAGAAGAATATTTGCTGAAACCGATGAACTGTCCGCATCACTGCGAAATATATAAATTTAAACCACGTTCTTACAAGGATCTTCCTTTACGTTTTGCCGAATTCGGAACGGTTTACCGTTATGAACAAAGCGGTGAATTGCACGGATTAACCCGGGTACGCGGTTTTACTCAGGACGATGCACACATATTCTGCCGTCCAGACCAGCTGAAAGCTGAATTCCTGAAAGTAATGGATATTATCTTCATCATTTTCAAAGCCTTGGATTTTGAAAACTTTGAAGCTCAAATATCATTACGTGACCCAAACAACCGGGAAAAATACATCGGTTCCGATGAAAACTGGGAAAAAGCAGAAAAAGCAATCATTGAAGCTTGTGAAGAAAAAGGACTGAAAGCCAGAGTTGAATTAGGAGAAGCAGCATTCTATGGTCCTAAGCTTGACTTTATGGTGAAAGATGCGTTAGGACGCCGTTGGCAGTTAGGAACTATCCAGGTTGATTACAACCTTCCTGAACGCTTTGAACTGGAATATACAGGCGAAGACAACCAAAAACACCGCCCGGTAATGATTCACCGTGCACCATTCGGTTCTATGGAACGTTTCGTTGCCGTGTTAATAGAGCACACTGCAGGAAAATTCCCACTATGGCTTACACCAGATCAGGTTGTAGTACTTCCGATTAGCGAAAAATTCAATGACTACGCATACCAGGTAGCCAAAGAATTGTTCCAGAAAGACATTCGGGTAACCGTAGACGATCGTAATGAAAAAATAGGACGTAAAATCCGTGACAACGAATTAAAACGTATCCCATTCATGCTGATTGTAGGCGAAAAAGAAGCAGAAAACAATGAAGTTTCTGTACGTCGTCAGGGAGAAGGAGATAAAGGCACAATGAATGTTGCCAGCTTCGCAACCTTGATCAATGATGAAGTGGAAAAAATGATGTTACAATACTAAACATTCATATCACGCTAAATAGAAAGCCTATCCTGCTAATTCAGGATGGGCTTTCTTATATCTACAACAGGGGGACACAATCAATCTCCTTCTTCCTTCTCTCACACATCACCATAAATACAAATTATCAGTTATCTCTTTAATAGACGATAGCCCGCATTTTTTCTGCACTTAATAAAAATTCAAATAAAAAGCCATCCGGATTTTATCCGGATGGCTCTCATATAAAAATCTCTTATTAAGATTAAAGGGTTTTACGAACTTCCGTTTCTTCAAAACTTTCAATCATATCCCCTACCTTAATATCATTATAGTTCTTAAGGCTGATACCGCATTCAAAATTAGTACCTACTTCTTTCACATCATCTTTATGACGTTTCAACGCATCAATTTCACCTGTATGTACCACAATGCCATCACGAATTAAACGAACTTTATTAGAACGGCTGATTTTTCCTTCACGTACCAAACATCCGGCAACCATTCCCACTTTTGATATCTTGAATGTTTCAAGCACTTCTACCGTTGCAGTAATTTCCTCCTTAATTTCCGGAGATAACATACCTTCCATAGCAGACTTGATTTCTTCAATAGCATCATATATAATAGAATACAAACGTATATCTATTTCTTCTTTCTCTGTCATCTTGCGTGCTGTTGCCGTAGGACGTACCTGGAATCCGATGATAATTGCATTTGATGCAGCGGCCAGCAATACATCCGAGTCGGAAATAGCACCTACTGCTTTATGAATCACATTCACCTGGATGTTTTCCGTTGACAACTTCAACAAGGAGTCTGACAATGCTTCCACAGAACCGATAACATCACCTTTTACAATGATATTCAATTCCTTAAAGTCACCTAAAGCAATACGACGTCCCAACTCATCCAGAGTAAAGTGTTTTCTGGTACGGATATCCTGTTCACGTTGCAATTGTTCACGTTTCGTCGCAATTTCACGGGCTTCCTGCTCCGTTGCCATAACATTAAAGTTATCACCAGCCTGAGGAGCCCCATTCAGTCCTAACACTAATACAGGTTCTGCCGGTTTTGCAGACTTAATACGCTGATTACGTTCGTTAAACATTGCTTTCACCTTACCGTAATGCGTACCGGCCAACACAACATCTCCTTGATGTAAAGTACCGTTTTCAACCAAAACAGTAGCAATATAACCACGTCCTTTATCCAAAGAAGACTCGATAACCGAACCTAATGCGCGTCTATCCGGATTTGCTTTCAAATCCAGTAATTCCGCCTCAAGAAGAACTTTCTCAAGCAAATCTTCAACACCAATTCCTTTTTTAGCAGAAATATCCTGAGACTGATACTTACCACCCCATTCTTCAACAAGGTAGTTCATGTTAGCCAATTCCTCTTTGATTTTATCCGGATTAGCATTCGGTTTGTCCACCTTATTTATTGCAAAAACAATAGGCACATTTGCTGCTGAGGCATGATTAATCGCTTCTACTGTCTGAGGCATTACATTATCGTCGGCAGCCACAATAATAATAGCGATATCCGTCACCTGAGCACCACGAGCACGCATTGCTGTAAATGCTTCGTGACCAGGAGTGTCAAGGAAAGTGATACGTTGTCCATTTTCCAGTTTCACATTATACGCACCGATATGCTGAGTTATACCTCCCGCTTCACCTGCAATTACATTCGTTTTACGGATATAGTCAAGCAAAGACGTTTTACCATGGTCCACATGTCCCATCACCGTTACGATAGGAGCACGAGGCTGTAAATCCTCTTCCCTGTCCGGTTCATCGTTTGAAATGGATTCCACCAGGTCATGACTCACGAATTCTGTCTGGAAACCAAATTCTTCTGCTACGATATTGATAGTTTCCGCATCCAAACGCTGGTTTATAGAAACCATTATGCCAATACTCATACAAGTAGCAATGACCTCATTCACGGAAACATCCATCATCACAGCCAATTCACTCGCCGTCACGAATTCCGTCAATTTCAGTACATTCTTTTCCTGCTGTTCACGCTCTGCCTGCTCCTGCATACGTGCATGAACAGAATCGCGTTTATCACGACGGTATTTAGCACCTTTTCCTTTTTTATTTCCACCGGAAAGACGGGCCAATGTTTCTTTTATTTGTTTCTGAACATCTTCCTCGCTTACAACATTTTTCAGAGGTTTCTTAAAATGTTCTTTCGTCTTTGCCTTCTTAGCCTGTTCCTGAGAACCGACTTTATTTACATCAACTTTTTGCTTAATGAAACGTTCCCGTTTTTTCTTCGGTTTATCAGAAGCATCATCTTCAGACTTCTTATCAATATCTGTCGTTTTCTTCACCTCTTTGGAAGCCCGAAGTTTCTCTTCACGTTCTTTACGCTTCTGTTCTTTAGTTTTTGGTTTAGGACGTGTACTTTGATTTAAAGCACTCAAATCAATGGTACCAACCACAACCGGAGTTTTCTCCAAAACAGGACGCTTCAAGGAAAAGATTTCTTCTGTTTCTTTTGATTCCTCTGACACTGCTTCCGAAGGTTTTTCTACAGAAACTTCCGGAGTAGCAACTTCCTGCTTTATTTCTTTTTCCTCTATCTTCTGTACTTCCTGCTCCTCTACTTCTGAAACGACTTCTGCTGCAACCGGTTTAGAATCTTGTTTTTCTTCTGATTTCTCTTCCGACACTTTTTCCTGTTTCTCTTCAACAGAAATTTCTTTCTTAGGTTGTTCCTCAACCATTTCAACCTTAGGAGAAGTTACAACAGGCTCTTCTGGTAAAACGGCCTTATTTTCCTTAACCACATCCTCCTGGACAGGTTCAATAGTCTTAGTTTCTTCTTTCTTTTTTTGTTTCGCCAAATCCAGGTCAATATGCCCCACCTGTTTAAAATGAGGTTTTTGTTCTTCCGGAATAGTAATACGAATTACCTCTTCTGCTTTTGGTTTTTCCTGTTCTTTCGGTTGCTCATAGCCCTGAATAGAAACAGATGCACCCTTTTCTTTCGTCTGGCGCTGGAGACTTAACTCCTCTGATTCTATCTTCAATGCCATATCTTTATTAAATTCTTTCAAAAGCAACATATATTGATCATCCGACAATTTAATATTCGGAGTAGATTCAATATCATGTCCTTTTTTTGCCAGAAATTCTACGGCAGTGGACAAACCGATATTCAAATCTTTAAGAGCTTTACTTAATCTTATGGACATATATTCTAATTAGTAATTTCAAAAATTATTTTTATCTGGTAATCCGAACTCTATATACAAAAAAATCAGAAACAAAATCAAGACCGCTGCCGGTCCTAGACCTTAAAAAAGCCGTTTCTTATTCTTCGTCTTCAAATTCCGAAGCCAGTATTTTAAGAACTTCATCTATCGTTTCCTCTTCCAAGTCTGTACGACGGATCAAGTCTTCACGAGGTATAGCCAACACGTTTTTAGCCGTGTCGCAACCTATTGATTTTAAGGTTTCAATTACCCATTCATCTATTTCATCCGCAAATTCATCCAAATAAATATCTTCTGTTTCTTCTTCATCCAATTCACGGAACACATCCAATGTATAGCCGGTCAGCATACCTGCTAATTTTATATTAAGACCGCCTTTTCCGATAGCCTGAGACACTTCCTCCGGTTTCAAATAAATTTCCGCTTTCTTTTCTTCCTCATTCAAACGGATGGAAGATATTTTTGCTGGACTCAAAGCTCTGGAAATAAATAGACTGGTATTATTTGTATAATTTACAACATCAATGTTTTCATTACGTAGTTCCCGCACGATACCATGTATACGCGACCCTTTTACGCCAACGCAAGCACCAACCGGGTCAATACGGTCATCATAAGACTCTACTGCTATTTTAGCACGTTCACCAGGAATACGGGCAATTTTTTTAATTGTAATCAGGCCATCCTGAATTTCAGGAACTTCCAATTCAAAAAGACGTTCCAAGAACACAGGAGAAGTACGGGACAAAATAATCTTAGGATTATTATTTTTATTATCAACCATAGCAACTACCGCACGCACAGTATCACCTTTTCTATAAAAATCAGTAGGAATCTGTTCTGATTTAGGCAAATACAGTTCATTTCCCTCATCATCAATCAGAAGCATTTCCTTTTTCCATATTTGATAAAGTTCTGCGCTAACAATCTGACCTACTTTTTCACTATAATTATTATATACGTTTTCTTTCTGCAATTCCAACACTTTGGAAGCTAAAGTCTGACGCAAAGTAAGGATAGCACGACGGCCAAAATCAAGAAAATTCAACG
Source organism: Bacteroidota bacterium (assembly GCA_023391625.1). Lineage (GTDB taxonomy): Bacteria > Bacteroidota > Bacteroidia > Bacteroidales > Paludibacteraceae > QVMH01. The sequence goes on from JAEWAN010000034.1 coordinate 948,814, forward strand.
TATCAGTCACTTCCTCTCCTACTTCATAATCACTGTCTATTTTCTGAGCTTCAGATAGAGCAATCTGGAGATTTTCATCCTCCACTTCCCCATCAGGAACTACCTCACGATTCCGGTATATTTCAAAATCTCCTTTGTCTGGATTTATAATTACGTCGAAATTTTCATCCGTACCGAACATTTTAGAGATAACGTTCCGGAATGATTCCTCCATTACACTGATTAATGTACTTCTGTCGATATTTTTCAGTTCTTTAAATTCCGCAAAAGTATCTATCATGTTGATCGTTTCTTTCTTGCTCATGGCTTATTTGAATCTAAAAATATATTTTGTTGTTTTTATTTCATTATAAGAAAAGACTATTTTTTCTTTCACTGTCATTTTACGTTTTGCGCCCTCTGGCTTTACCTGTTTTTCCACTTCAAGGGCAAAATGGTCATCAGAAACATCAGTCAGAACCCCGGTTATTTTTTTCCCATCTTTCGTCAGCACTTCCACTTCATTCCCGATGTTCTTTTCATATTGTTTTTTTACTTTAAAAGGCGATGTCAGGCCTGCAGAGCTTACCTCCAGTTCATAATCCTCCACCTCACGATCTAAACGGGATTCTATAAAACGATTCAATTCTATACAAAAATCAATTGAAACCCCTTCAAAACAATCAATCTCCACCGTTATACGGTTGTCTGGTGTTACAACTAAATCAACCAGATAATAATCCGCGTCACGCAGAAATTCGTCAACCAACTGGTTTACAGTATCTTTTAATATCATTTTAATAAAAAATAATAAATAAGGGGACTATTTGTCCCCTCACCTGTCTCTAAAATCGTTGCAAAGATACGAAATAAATATTTAAGACACAAATAATTGTAATATATCACACAAAGAAAGCCAAGAAGCTGCTTTTTTATGTATTTTTGCAAAAAAATATCCGGACAACACAATGATACACAAAAGCGAAGTATTCCCTATCGGAAAAATAACCAAGCCACACGGCATCAACGGAGAAATGTCATTCAGTTTCACAACTGACGTTTTTGATCAGGAAGATGCTGAATATTTCATATTTGAATTAGAAGGAATACTCGTACCTTTTTTCATTGAAAGCTATCGCTTCAGAACAGATACTACAGCCCTGCTACAACTTGAGGGAATTAATTCAGAAGAAGAAGCCCGTAAATTCAGCGGAATGACCGTCTACCTGCCTATATCCTTTCAGGAAAAGGTAAGCGACGAAGATATCACAATGGAATATTTCATCGGATTTACCCTAAAAGACAAAAACGCCGGAGAACTTGGACAAGTAAGCGCCGTAGATGAATCAACGGAAAATATCCTTTTTATCATTGACAAAGAAACAGACGAACTTTTGATACCTGCCAACAATGATTTTATTCTAAAAATAGATCATAAAAACAAAGTTATTATCACAGAAATACCAGATGGATTACTGGAGAATTAAACTTTCTATTGAAATTATTGTTGCTTTTTCTGATTGATTTGTTTTTTACCACAAGAAGCTACTAAACCAATAAATGTTATAAAAAATGGCAGATTTCATTTTATAGCGAATTTTATCAAAAACGGATTCTTTTCATCACTAAAAACAGTCGCATACATCGTTTGCCCATCAGCACTTAAAGAAATAGAGGACACATAACGCCCTAACGTATAGCTATCCACAATATTACCATCCCAATCAAACTTAAATATCCAAAAAGGATAATCTTCTATATTTGTATTATCAAGTAGATAATCACCCATATAAGCCAAACAAAAGAACTCTTCATTAGCACAGAAATTCAGATAAGTAAATGGGATATGACCCTTCTTAAAAACAACTTCCTCCCGACCTCCCGTATTACCTACAACACGATAGTCCGGCGGTAAATTATCCGGTCCTTTTATCTTTTTTAATAAATTCAAATCTGTATCATACATTTGCAATAAAGGTTCATGCATACTTGCATGAAATATTCTATTTTTCTTATAATTAGTTATAATGCGCCCGTCAACGGCAACATTTCGCACAAAATACCTATAATCTTCAGTTGGTTCATACATAAAATCTCCACACGCCACAATAAAACGAGATTCTTTATTATCTATACGCAACTTTTCATCCTGAAAACAATCCGGATTTTCCAACAACAAACAATCATCTTTATAACGGACAGCCGTAGGTGCACCAAAAACATAATGTTTTATTGGTTCTTTCACAGGAAATCCTTGCAAAAGAGAATCTATATCCACAAAAACAACCTGCCCTTTCACAAAATCATTCACAATCAATTCATTTTTATTCAAATCTACATTGGCACTAAGCAGTTCATTCGGGCCATTACCATAACGAAACAATTTGGTTATAAGCCTATTTTCTGATAATTCATAAAATTCAAGAAAATAACCATCTTCATAGTTTCGATTATGTACTACCAAAATACTATCCTGATATACCCAAAAATTCTTAGCATAAATAAAATCTTCATAAAAACCAACCGTATCTATTTTCACTCTCTCCGCTACAGCTTTAGTGTCTTTTTCCAAATAAAAACTATCATCTCCATTTTTTAAATTACAACTCCAAAAACACCCGACCATTAAAATCAAAAGCAATATTTTTTTCATTATCATTTTTTAGATTTTCAACAATAATCCACATATTCAAAAACGTTTCAATATAGCAATTAAAACGTTTATAAACAAAAATTTCCAAAAACAAAATTCCCTGTCTTTATCTCACATATAACACTTTAAGACCCAAACAAAAAGAGAAATCTATTCAATTTCAACAACAAGTAAACCCATTCTTTTTTCTACCACACCCCAAATAATCGATATTTTATATGTACAAATTCAATATAATAAAAACCAATTTAATGCGGCCATAAAGTTATTATAAAAGGAACTATTCTAATTTCTATTCTTGTCATTTTCAACAACATTGACAAAATTAAATTATACACACATTTATTTAAGCACGACAAAATTATTTATAAAAAAAATCGAACTAATAAAAATCAGTTCGATTACAAAATATCAAAATTCTTCTTAAACAAAACTCACCATATCATTGTATCAATTTTACCACCACATAAAAAAGATTCCATCAAGCCTTAGAATCTAAAGGTAATTTATATACGATTTTCCTTACTTCCGCAGCCCAATCCTGCTGAGATTTTGATTTATCAAATGTTTGCCACGGAATAGGTTTTCCTATTTTTATTGTAAAATGAGCACCTTTTTGCTTAAAAAATTCATCCGCCAGATACAACATCTCTAAATTAACTTTCACACCCAATCCTGTTCGGATATTAGACAAATTATAGAAAAAATTAGAGTTACGTCCTTCAAAATACACAGGCACCACATCCCTCTTATACTGTACTGACTTAGCGACAAAATTTTTCTTCCATTCCGGATCTACAATCACCCCTTTTGTTTTACGGGAACATTTTCCCGAAGGAAAAGTGATCAGGCTTTTTCCTGACAAATAAAATTCATTCAGCTTTTCTACATTTTCCTTTCCCTGAGCCCCAACTTTATTCACTGGAATAAACATGCTCTGAAGCGGCTCCACAAAAAGTAAAATATCATTAGTCAATAAATGAATATCCTCATCATATTCACTACCTAAAACATAAGCCAAAATAATACCATCCAACCCTCCTAATGGGTGATTGCTCGCAAAAATACAACCGGTTTCCCGAGGCAAATTTTCCAGCCCCTCTACCGAATAAGTTATTTTCAAGTAATCAAGCACGCTTTTTATAAAGCTCAGATTTTTCTGTCCCGGAGTGCTCTTATAGATATAGTTTATTTCATCCTGATGAACTATCTTCTTCAAATAACGAATTACAAATCCAGGTAACTTTCTCCCCGGCAATTTAGCCTTAACAATCTCCTCTACATCAACACGGGCAATTTGATTTTCATCCATAGTATCTTACAATTAATAACCTGCACAAAAATAAAAAATTTATATTCCCCAACGAAATAAATAAAACAACAAAAACCCCGTCAAAGCAAAACAAAGAAATCAAAACAATAAAAAGCACCCCACTTTATCACAAAAAGCAATAAAGATATCTAAAAATAAAACATAACATGCTAATAATAAATAAACTAACTACAACAAATCATCTATATTAATTTTGTTGAAAACTTGTTGAAAACCATCATTAAACAGTTCATAAAAACAATTAGCCCTGTTAATAAGTTTTTTGTGGGGAAAAGTGGGGATATACAGAATTTATTTCTATCTTTACAACTGAAAATTAGACGTTTATTTTTCATGCCTACATTCATAGGAAAATACGAAGCAAAGACTGACAGTAAGGGAAGAATTTTCATTCCCTCTTCATACAGGAAACTCCTTTTCGGAGAGGAAAGAGAGCGGATTGTAATACGCAAAGACACTGACAACGATTGCATCATATTCTACCCCGAACACATCTGGAATAAAAAACTGGAAGAACTGCAAGCCAACCTCGACGAATGGGATCCCGAAGATCAGATGCTTTTACTTCGGTTCACAGAAGATGCCGAATGGCTGGATATTGATTCACAAGGACGAGTACTACTATCCAGAAAAAATCAGCAAGCCATCAATTTAAACGATAACGAAGTTTTGTTTATCGGGGCTATTGACCGTTTTGCCCTATGGAGCAAGACTCATTATGAAAAAATAAAATTATCTCAGGAATATCTTGCTGAAAAACTGAAAGAGAAAATGATGAAACGGAAAATTTCCACCGAACCAAATAAATAGACCCATTATGAACGAAACATCCACATATCATGTTCCTGCACTTCTGAAAGAAACTATCGACGGCCTGAATATACAGCCTGACGGAATATACGTAGATGTAACATTTGGGGGTGGAGGTCACTCCCGGGCTATTTTATCGGCATTAGGTCCAAAAGGGAAATTAATTGCTTTCGACCAGGACGAAGATGCTATGAACAATATCATAGACGATCCCCGATTTATTTTCGTAAGAAGTAATTTCAAATACTTAAAAAATTTTCTCCGCTATCATAAAATAGAAAAAGTAAACGGCATATTGGCTGACTTAGGTGTTTCATTCCATCATTTTGACGAAGCAGAACGCGGATTTTCATTCCGGTTTGACGGAGATTTGGACATGCGCATGAATAAACAAGCTTCGCTTACCGCAGCCAAAGTATTAAATACCTATACGGAAGAAGAGCTTGCCGATGTCTTTTACCTGTACGGGGAGTTGCGCAACGCCCGCAAAATAGCTTCAGTTATTGTAAAAACCCGCTCAACAACTCCTTTTGAACGTATATATCCCTTTATTGAGACACTAAAACCTTTCTTTGGAAAAGACAAAGAAAAAAAGGAGATGGCTAAAGTATTTCAGGCATTACGTATTGAAGTAAATAAAGAACTGGATGTTATAAAAGCCCTTTTACAACAAAGTCTTGAAGTATTGGAACCGGGAGGAAGACTTGTTATACTAACCTACCATTCACTGGAAGACCGGTTGGTAAAAAACTTTATCCGCAGCGGAAACATGGAAGGTAAAATAGAAAAAGATTTTTACGGGAATATACTTTCTCCATTAAAAGCCATTAACAATAAAGTAATCGTAGCGGGCGAAGAAGAGGTGGAACGTAACCCAAGGGCAAGAAGTGCGAAATTACGTATAGCAGAGTTAAACACAAAATAAAACAATTATGTCTTGGTTTACAGATTTTATAAATAAATTAAAAGGCAGCGAAGATCTTTCCGACATGAAATCAAGCAGCCTGCGGGACATATTGAACGGGAATATACTTACAAAAAAAGTAATACAGAAACAATACGGCCTGCTTATCATGCTGGCGGTACTGGCTTTTGTATATGTGGATAACCGCTACTACTGTGAAACTCAAATGAACAAAGAGTTGAGGTTAAGGAAAGAATTAAAAGACCTGAAATACGAATCGCTTACAATTTCAGCAGAGTTAATGCGCATCAGCCGCCGCTCCAATGTACTGAGAATGGTTAATGACAAAGGTCTCAATCTGGTAGAAACCACCGAACCTCCTATTAAGATTGATTAATAAATGGCAGACAAGCGCAAAAATATAATTCTTCGTTTCGGCATAGTATATATACTTATTGCTATCGCTTTTATTTTAGTAATCTACAAAATCGTAGTTATACAAACAGTAGAACGGGATGAATGGCTAAAATTGCAAGGCAAGGGTAAAAAAACAGATATTATCGTAAGACCGAAACGGGGCAATATATACGCTGCTGACGGGCGACTCATGGCAAGCTCCATACCTACATACCATATATATATGGACATGCGGGTTCCTGCCCTACGGGAAAAAGAAGGAATACTGTTTTTTGAAAATGTAGATTCCGTAGCTATCTGTTTATCTAATTTATTTAAAGACAAATCTGCCAACGATTACAAAACCGCACTAACCAATGCATATAATCGTAAAGACGGACGTTTCTCCCTATACCCTAAACGCATACCCTATTACCAGCTAAAAGAAATCCAGCAATATCCTTTGTTTCGTTTAGGAAGATACAAAAGCGGATTGTATTACGAAGAATATGTACAACGGGTTAAACCCTTCGGTTCATTGGCTTCACGTACTATCGGCGATGTTTACGCAGAAGAATCGAAAGGAGGAAAAAACGGATTAGAGCGTTATTACAATACGGAATTAACCGGTAAACCCGGCATTTCCACACGCCAGAAAATAGCTAATACCTGGCAGGAAACCATTGAAGTGGAACCGGTAGAAGGTTTGGATATAATCACAACTATAGATATTGACATTCAGGACATATCTGAAAAATCATTATTGGATGCGTTACATACTTACCGGGCACAATCTGGCTATGTCATTTTAATGGAAACCAATACGGGCGAAGTCAAATCCATTGTCAATATGCAACGCAACCAGGATGGTTCTTATTCCGAAAACTGGAATGGAGCAGTATCCGACCTGATAGAGCCAGGATCTACATTTAAAATAGCTTCTCTAATGGTCGCACTGGATGATGGGAAAGTTGATTTAACAGATAGCGTGGAAACAGGAAAAGGTATCTATTATTTTGGGAAAGTAGCAATGCGCGACCATAACCATCATCGTGGCGGGTACGGAACAATAACCGTTGAGGAAGCGATTCACGCTTCTTCCAACATTGGGGTTTCACGGGTTATCAATGAAAACTACAAAGATAATCCTGCACGTTTTATTAATAAATTATACGAGATGAATATCGCTGATTCTTTAAATCTGGAAATACCCGGCAGCGCTATACCATATATAAAACATCCCGATGATGCTAAATCCAAATGGTCAAACTCTTCTTTACCCTGGATGTCTATTGGTTATGAATTAAACATGCCGCCGATATATACGCTCAACTTTTACAATGCCATTGCCAATGACGGGAAATTAATAAAACCTATTTTTGTTAAAGCCATCAGCAAAGACGGACAACCGGTAAAAACATTTAAAACCGAAATCATCAACAAATCTATTTGCAAATCATCCACACTGAAAGATATCAGAAGTGCAATGGAAGGCGTAGTAAGCGGGAAAAAGGCTACAGCAAAAGACGCATATTCCCCATACGTAAAAATAGCAGGAAAAACAGGGACTGCACAAATGTTCAGGGAGCAAGGATACAAAGCCGGAGGAATTGCACGGTATGTCGTTTCATTCTGCGGATATTTTCCGGCAGATAATCCGCAATACACCGGAATAGTTGTCATAAAAGATCCCCGTTACGCATATACATCTGCAGGTCTAATGAGTGGAAAAACATTCAAAAACATTGCAGAACGCACCATGGCATTAAAATCGGAAATCCGGTATAAAGATGTAGAAACAGATTCTATCACTAAACTAAATATGCTTCCAACGGCTAAGGACGGGAATTACAAAGCCTTGCAAACTGTTATGAAAAACGTCAAAATTCCATTATCCGGTGAATCTGACGAATGGATAGAAACGTCTAAAGCAGAAAAAGAAGTAAACATCAAACCTTTGACGATAAACGACAACAAAATACCGGATGTTAGAGGAATGGGGCTAAAAGATGCCATATTCCTGTTGGAAAATACCGGATTACAAGTACAGGTGCAAGGCCGTGGAAAAATTGTAAGCCAAAGTATTCTACCGGGAACCGAGGCAACAAAGGGACGTGTCATTACTTTACATCTGCAATAAGTTAATTATAAACTCAGGCAATAGCTTTTAAAACAAAATAAAAATGCTGACACTCATAAACCTGCTAAAAAACATTCCGTGTAAAAAAACCATCGGGAATGCTACAGTTGAAACATATGGGATCAAATTTGATTCCCGGAAAGTGGAAAAAGGCGACTTATTTGTCGCTACCCGGGGTACTGCCGTTGACGGGCACGACTACATACAAGCTGCTATAGACAAAGGAGCTGTAGCAATTATCTGTGAAGAAATACCGGAATGTATTAATCCGGAAATTACCTATGTGGCTGTAGCCAATGCTTCTGAAGTCTTGGGAGAGATATCCTCAACCTGGCATGACAACCCATCCTCCAAACTTGTATTGGTAGGTGTCACCGGCACAAACGGGAAAACAACCATAGCCACATTATTATATCAATTATTCCGGCAGTTTGGACATAAAGTAGGATTACTGTCCACAGTCGTAAACTATATCGACGATGAAGCAGTAGAATCCACTCACACAACTCCGGATGCTTTCAGCCTCAATGAATTATTATCCAAAATGGTAAATGCCGGCTGTGAATATGCATTTATGGAAGTGAGTTCACACTCCATAGAGCAGAACAGAATTGCAGGATTGAAATTCAACGGAGGAATTTTCACTAATCTGACACGTGACCATATAGATTACCATAAAACTTTTGACAACTACCTGCGTGCAAAGAAACGTTTTTTTGACAATCTGCCTCAGGATGCTTTTGCGCTTACCAATATTGACGACAAAAACGGATTAGTAATGGTGCAAAACACAAAAGCACGAAAATACACTTACACATTGCGGTCAATGGGCGACTTCAAAACCAAAATCATGGAAAGTGATTTATCCGGTATGCAATTGATTATGAATGACGTTGAGGTATATGTTCCTTTTGTTGGCAAATTCAACGCCAGCAACCTCACTGCCGTTTTCGGTACTGCAATGTTATTAGGTAAAAGAGAACAAGAAACACTTCGTATTATCAGTATGTTGCATCCTGTTTCAGGACGTTTTGAAACATTACGTTCACCGGAAGGTTATATAGCTATTGTTGATTATGCACATACGCCGGATGCTTTAAATAATGTCATTACCAGCATAAACCAGATGTTAACCGGCAAATCAGGCAAATTAATAACCGTAGTAGGTTGTGGAGGCAACAGGGATAAAGGAAAACGTCCAATGATGGCTCAAGAAGCAGCCAACGGAAGCTGGAAAGCTATTTTTACATCCGATAATCCCAGAGACGAAGATCCGCAAATGATATTAAACGACATGACTACCGGACTGGATTTAACCCAACGGAAAAAAGTGCTCGTTATAACAGACCGTCGGGAGGCAATAAAGACCGCCTGTTCACTGGCTCAGGCGGGCGACATCGTTTTAGTGGCCGGGAAAGGGCACGAAAATTATCAGATTATCCAAGGTGTAAAACACCATTTCGATGACAAAGAAGAAATAAAAGCTTGTTTTTAAACACAAAATACATAACCAACTAATTCTCTTTCGCAGAGTGTAAACAAAATAAATTATGTTATATCACTTATTCACTTATTTGGATCAAACATTTGATTTTCCCGGAGCTGGATTGTTTAATTATATCTCATTCCGGACAGCTTTGGCATTTATCACCTCTCTGCTTATAGCTACTATTTTTGGAAAAAAAATCATCAGATTCCTTCAAAAGAAACAAATCGGCGAAACAATACGCGACCTTAATCTGGAAGGACAATTAAGCAAAAAAGGTACACCTACAATGGGAGGTCTAATCATTATTTTATCAATTCTGATTCCTACCCTACTGTTTGCCGACCTGACTAACATATACATCATCTTGATGATCATCACCACTATATGGACCGGTGCTATCGGTTTTCTGGATGATTATATTAAAGTATTCAAAAAAAATAAAGACGGATTAAACGGAAGGTTCAAAATCGTCGGGCAAGTAGGTTTGGGACTTATAGTAGGATTAGTAATGTATTTAAGTCCGGATGTAGTTATAAGAGAAAACATCGAAATAAAAGGAGAAAACAGAGTTGAAGAAGTCATGTATTCCAGCCAGGACGTAAAATCAACCAAATCTACCATTCCTTTCGTCAAAAACAATAATCTGGATTATGCCGGAGCATTCCGATGGCTTGGAGACAATGCCCAGACCTGGGGATGGATTCTTTTTGTCCTGGTCTGCATATTTATTGTCACTGCCGTGTCAAACGGAGCCAATCTCACCGACGGATTAGACGGATTAGCCACGGGGTCTTCCGCCATTATGGGGGTCACGCTCGGAATACTTGCCTATGTATCCGGGAATGTAAACTATGCCGGATACCTTAATATTATGTACATACCAGGTACCGGAGAACTATTAATATTTGCCGGAGCCCTGATTGGAGCGACTATCGGATTTTTATGGTATAACTCCTACCCTGCACAGGTATTCATGGGCGACACCGGCAGCCTGATGTTAGGAGGAATTATAGCCGTGTTTGCTATTGCCATACGTAAAGAATTACTTATACCTATCCTATGCGGTGTTTTCCTGGCAGAAAGCCTTTCTGTTATATTTCAGGTTAGTTATTTCAAATTTACCAAAAGAAAATATGGCGAAGGCAGAAGGCTGTTTAAAATGGCTCCTCTCCATCACCATTATCAGAAAGCAGGAAACGCAGGGATACAAGCTATCATACAAAAACCTATCATTCCACTGCCCGAATCAAAAATCGTTGTCCGTTTCTGGATCATAGGAATGATTCTTGCTGCAATCACTATTATTACACTGAAAATCAGATAATAAAAAAAATGAAAAGAATAGTCATATTAGGAGCTGGTGAAAGTGGTGTAGGTGCCGCTATTTTAGCTAAAAAACAAGGCTTTGATGTTTTTGTATCCGACTTAGCTGAAATAAAAAATAAGTATAAGAACATGCTGGATGAAAATGGTATCCGTTGGGAAGAAAAACAACATACCGAAGCCTTGATATTAAATGCAGATGAAATCATAAAAAGCCCCGGCATACCGGAAAAAGCTCCCATCATAAAAAAACTGCGGGAAAAATCAATCCCTATAATTTCTGAAATTGAATTTGCCGGAAGATACACCGACGCTAAAATGATTTGTATTACAGGAAGTAACGGAAAAACAACCACTACCTCCCTGATATACCATACATTAAAAAAAGCTGGTATAAACGTAGGCCTGGCTGGCAACATAGGCCACAGTCTGGCATTACAAGTAGCCAACGAGCATTTTGACTATTACGTGGTTGAATTAAGCAGTTTTCAACTGGACGGAATGAATGAATTTAAAGCGGATATTGCTATTTTACTCAATATCACTCCAGACCATTTAGACCGCTATGACTATAAATTTCAAAACTATATAGATTCAAAATTCCGTATCATACAAAATCAAACCGAAAAAGACGCATTCATATACTGGGAAGAAGATCCGGTGATTAAACGTGAGCTTGCAAAAAGAGAAATACACTCTGCATTATATCCTTTTTCTTTGGAACGTCACGAACAAACAAAGGCTTTTATCGAAAAGGAACAGCTTATTATACAAACATTACAAAACATATTAAACATACCTGTGTCTGAATTGTCACTAAAAGGTATTCACAATACATACAATTCTATGGCAGCAGGATTAACAGCTTCTATTGTAAACGTGAAAAAAGAAACCATAAAAGAATCACTGCAAGACTTTCAGGGCGTGGAACATCGTCTGGAATATGTAGCAACAGTACGTAATATCAGTTTCATCAATGACTCTAAAGCGACAAACGTAAATTCATGCTGGTACGCATTACAAAGCATGAAAACACCGGTAGTACTGATATTAGGAGGAATTGACAAAGGAAACGATTATAGCGAAATAGAACAACTTGTATACGAGAAAGTACGAGCACTTATTTTCATGGGGACCAATAACACCCCGTTACATCAGTTTTTCGATAAGAAAGGGAAACAGATCGTAGATGTAGAATCTATGGAGGATGCCGTAAACAAAGCATACGAACTTGCTTTACCGGGAGATACCGTATTATTATCGCCATGCTGCGCCAGTTTTGACCTTTTCCAAAGCTATGAAGACCGCGGAAAACAGTTCAAAACATGCGTAAAAAATTTATAATAACAATTCCGTCAAAAGGAACAAAGAATTTTCATAAGGAGACGTATGAACTCATTCTTCAAAAAAATATTAAAAGGAGATACTACCCTCTGGATCGTATTTCTGGCATTATGTGCAGTTTCTGCCATTGAAATGTACAGTGCTTCCAGTACGCTGGCCTATAAAGCAGCCAACTACTCCGTACCGATGTTGCGTCACGTACGTTTCCTGGCTATTGGCATTTTGCTGGCATACGGCATTCACCTCATTCCGTACAAATATATCCGGGTAATTTCTTATTTGGGACTGATACTCTCCATTTTTCTACTTATCATTGTCCAGTTTAAGGGCGTTTCTGAAAATGATGCCACACGTTGGTTCGAAATTTTTGGCATAAGATTCCAACCTTCGGAAATAGCAAAATTATCATTGGTTATCGTAGTTGCCGACTTTATTTCAAGGATTAAAGGCGATAATCCTCAGGAGGAAAAAACATTTTTCTGGTGGATTATGGGATTAACAGGAGTCGTCTGTTTTCTCATCTTTTTAGAAAACTTCTCTACAGCCTTGTTATTGTTTCTTATTGTATGCCTAATGCTGTTTATAGGGCGGGTATCACTAAAACGTCTGGGAATTATAATAGGGGCAATGATGGTTGTAGCTGTAATGGGTTACTTCATTGTAAAAGCAACTCCTGCCGAATCCATGCCGGGAATGTTCAAACGTTCCCATACATGGGTAGCACGCATCGACCGTTTCTTTGAAAGTAACGAAGATTCTGAAAAATACGTCATTACCGACGAAACTCGCCAGCAAAAACGGGCTAGTATAGCCATAGCCCGTGGAGGAGTATTCGGCGTATTCCCTGGAAACAGTATAGAAAGAGATTATCTGCCTCAGGCTTATTCCGACTTTATATATGCCATTATTGTAGAAGAAATGGGATTGATGGGAGGCATTATGGTCATTCTGCTATACCTCATTCTCCTATTCCGTGCCGGTCAGATAGCCACCAAATGCGGCTCCGTATTTCCAGCCTTGCTCGTCATCGGACTATCTTTAATGGTAGTAATACAGGCTTTTATCAGTATGTCTGTAGCGACAGGGCTTGGCCCCGTCACCGGACAGCCCTTGCCGTTAATAAGCCGTGGAGGTACATCCATCGTATTAAATTGCATATACTTCGGAGTCATTCTCGGAGTAACCCGTCAAATAAAGGAAGAACAAGCCAAGAGTAATCAAATAAATGATGAAATACCTGTGGTGGAATTAGATAAATTATAAATATAATACAATGAAAAAAGCATTCCTGCTATTAATCGGACTAATTACCAGCTTGGTGTTATACGCCCAGGGACTTAACAATCCCTATCCTTATGACACGGAAGATCTAAAAAACATCCTGGAAATGCAGGGATATAAAACTTTTAAATTCCCTTTCAAGATAAAAGAAGGAGAATATATTTCCATTAGTTACGATGTATACCAGTTCGGAAAAAAGATAAAAGAAGGACACTTTATAGAAGACTTTCAAACGAAAAATGATCTTATCATAAATCATCACATTGCACAGAAGGATACAACCGTATATCTCCGTTTTTATTTTACGGAAAAAGATGATTCCCTTATTGTAAAAAATGTTCTGCCCGGAATCACAGGAATGGAAAAATTCAACATCTCGGGCATTGCACTATCTGAGATATCCGGATATGGTGAAACGGACGAATCAATGTCCGGCAGGCAACAATTAATGTTTTATTACGGTCTTTATCAGGATTCAGAAATATTTAAAAAGGAAAATGAAACACTATATTGCCCTACCGGCCTATCAAAAGAATCATTAATTCAAAACTATGATTTGATTATCATGTATTATGCAGAAAGAATCAGTGCAGAAAGAGCAAAAAACATTCTGAATGAAAACAAATACAAACAGAAATTATAATTTTGTTTCACAATAAATAAACCATAAAAAGACCAATATTTTTCATTTTCTGACTTTAGGAAACGAAACGAACTAAAAACGATCATCATTTTATTTAAATGAAAATGACTACAAATAATAGCAATAAAAAAAATCCATACAGATTTATCATCAGCGGAGGAGGAACAGGAGGACATATCTTCCCGGCAATCAGTATAGCCAATGCATTAAAAGAAAAATTCCCGGATGCCCGTTTTCTTTTTGTGGGAGCGCTGGGACGTATGGAAATGGAACGTGTTCCACAAGCCGGATATGAAATAGAAGGTCTCCCCGTCAGAGGTTTCGACCGCAAAAACATATTAAAAAATATACAGGTATTACGTGACCTGTTTAAAAGTACCCGTAAAGCAAAAAAGATTATCAAAAACTTTAAACCCGATGTAGCCATAGGAGTAGGCGGATACGCCAGTGCCCCTACCCTACGTGCGGCAGCAAACTTTGGAGTACCTACCGTTCTACAAGAACAAAACTCTTATGCCGGAGTTACCAACAAATTGCTGGCAAAGAAAGCGAAACGCATTTGTGTAGCTTATGACGGTATGGAACGTTTCTTTCCTAAAGACAAAATAATCCTGACCGGAAATCCGGTTCGTCAGGATCTTTTTTCCGTTTACCCGAAATCTCAGGATGCATATGATTTTTTCAACTTCGATAGCCAGAAAAAAACGTTACTGATAGTAGGAGGCAGCCTGGGAGCACGCACCATCAATCAAAGTGTTATAGCCCATTTAGACAAACTGTGCCAATCCGGAATACAAGTCATCTGGCAAACAGGGAAATTTTACATTGACGATGCCCGTAAAGCGGCAAAAGCATTCTCCACTGAAAACATTATCATAACGGATTTCGTATCACGTATGGATTATGCCTACGCCATAGCAGATATAGTCATATCCCGTGCCGGAGCGAGCTCCATATCCGAATTATGTTTACTTGAAAAGCCTGTCATTTTAGTGCCTTCACCCAACGTTGCTGAAGACCATCAGACACAAAATGCATTGGCTTTAGTGAGAAAAGATGCTGCAATCATGATAAAGGACAGTGAAGCGCAGAAAGAACTCGTACCTGCCGCATTAGCATTGATAAACAACGACGAAGAACTGAACAAGCTAAGCAAAAATATAGCAACTTTGGCTCAACGAGATTCTGCCAACAGGATTGCCAATGAAATAATCAAACTTATCAATCAATAAAAAAATTATAAATAATCTATATTTTCAAAAACAAAAGAAATACACATTGGTTTTAGAAACAAATGCACACAACATGAATAATTTTTTCAGATATTATTTCCTGGGAATAGGAGGAATAGGAATGAGCGCGTTAGCCCGTTACTTCAACGCCAAAGGATTTCCCGTTGCAGGATATGACCGTACCGCAACCCCGCTGACAACCAGCCTGGAAAACGAAGGTATTGAAGTGATATACGATGAAAGCGTAATCGCTATCCCTGAACAATATACACAAGCCGGGACTACCCTGGTTGTTATAACACCAGCTATTCCGGAAGATCATCCTCAACTCAAATATTTCAGAAAAAATAATTTCACCATCCAAAAACGGGCACAGGTATTGGGTAATATAACGCGCCAGCAGTTAGGCATATGCATAGCCGGAACTCATGGAAAAACAACGACCTCTACCATTACCGCCCATTTATTATACCAATCCCACGTATCATGCAACGCATTTCTGGGTGGAATTGCCAATAATTACCAAAACAACCTGCTTTTGTCCAAAGACAGCAATCTGGTGGTAATAGAAGCCGATGAATATGACCGCTCATTTCATCAATTAACTCCTTACATGGCTGCTATTACATCCATAGATGCCGACCATCTGGATATCTATGAAACCAAAGATGCTTTCCGCGAGAGTTTTGAACATTTCACTTCTTTAATAAAACCGGGTGGAGTACTCATCCTCCATAAAAACATAGAACTTACTCCCAAACTAAACAAAGGAGTCAAATTATACACCTATTCATTAGACCAGGGAGGTGACTTCCATGCCGAAAACATCCGAAATCAAAAAGACCGGCTATATTTTGATTTTGTATCTCCGACCGAACGTATCAACGACCTGTACCTGACTGTCCCCATGCTAATCAACGTAGAGAACAGTATAGCAGCCATAGCTTTGGCATGGTTAAACGGTGTCAGCAGCGAAGAAATAAGAACAAACATTTCCTCTTTTTCCGGAATATACAGACGTTTTAACACGGTATATAAATCAGATAAGATTATATACATGGATGACTACGCTCATCATCCGTCAGAGATAAAAGCCAGTATCAAATCAATAAAGAATCTGTATCCGGAACTTAAATTAACCGGTATCTTCCAGCCGCATTTATACAGCCGTACACGTGACTTTGCCGACGAATTTGCGGAAGCGCTGTCAGCACTGGATGAGCTTATATTATTAGACATTTATCCAGCACGTGAAAAGCCTATTCCGGGAGTTAGTTCCAAATTGATTTTTGATAAAGTTAATCTGAAAAACAAAACATTGTGCTCCAAAGAAAATCTATTACCTTTGTTGAAGGAAAGAAAAATGGAGTTGCTTGTAACCTTGGGTGCCGGTGACATAGACCAATTGGTACCCCAGATAAAAGAGCAACTAAAGTCCTGTTTGTAAAATGAAACGTCCCGTATTAAATAAGATATTAGTCATATGTAGTATTGCCGTAGTAATACTATATGTTGTAATATCATTATATGGTTTTACGGAAAAAAGAAAAAATACAATCTGCGAACAAATAGACATTGTTCTGTCCGAACAGGGAAAAACCGGACTGATAAACCCTGAAAGCATTGAGTCACAATTAAAAAAGCAACAGGTATATCCGGTAGGAAAAGCACTCAAAGACATCAGCACTGAAAAAATAGAAAATGTATTGCAACAAAACGGACTGATTAAATCTTCTGAATGTTATTTCACACCTAACGGAACGGTACGCATACATATTTATCAATGTACACCCAAATTCCGGGTTATAGGCAAGGAAAATTACTACATAGACACGGAACGGAAAAGAATCAACCCGACCGATTATACAGCCTATGTACCCGTTGTTTCCGGTTATGTAACTTATGAAATGGCAAGTGGAGAACTGTTTGATTTCATTACTTTTCTGGAAAAAAATTCATTCTGGAATGCCCAGATAGAACAAATATATGTACGTCCTGACCAGAAAATAGAACTTGTTCCACGAGTTAGCGACAGCATTATATTATTAGGATCATTGGACAATTATCCAGCTAAACTTGAAAAACTAAAAAAATTATACGTTAACGGCTTTAATAAAATAGGTTGGAACCGATACAAAACAATAGACCTACAATACAAAGGACAAATTGTTTGTACAAAAAAATAAATATTTTTATATATCTAATTCTGCCAAGAAAACCGCTTTATCAAAACAGACTATTTTTATGATGAACGAAAACAAACAAATAGTTATAGATATGGGAAGTTCCCGTATTTCGGTCATGGCAACCGAAGTGTTGGAAAGCGGAGAAGTTCGCATACTATCCGAAGAATCCAAAAAATCAAATGACATAAGGTATGGTGTCGTTGAGCAACATACAGAAGCAGCCCATACAATAACCCGGTTAGTACGTTTACTTCAAAACAGCGCACATCTGCCGCAGGTTAATTCATTATGTGTAAGCCTGAACGCTAAAACAATGAAACAAGTACCTGTACGCATTCACCGGGCAAGAGTTCCCAATAGAACCGTCACTAACAATTTGATAAACGGAATGCTCAGCGAATGCAAGAGCAAGTTCAACCAGCTTGATGTCGATGTACTTGATATCATTCCGTTATACTATGATATCGACGGAAGAAAAACAAAATCTCCCATAGGACAGAATGCTGATAACATAACAGGGTTCTATAATGTCATAGTAGGAAGCATATACATAAAACAGGAAATAGAACGGGCATTTGAGCGCACCATGGCTTTTACCCCTCATCCCTACTCTCCCCTGGGTATTGAGGCCCTTTCTACCGTTTTGCTTGAAGAGAACGAACGCCAGAACGGATGCGCCCTGATTAACTTCGGTGCAATGACTACCACTTTAGGCATATATAAAGAAGGGGTACTGCAACAACTAATGGTTGTGGGCTTAGGAGGATTGAATATCACCAAGGACATAGAGTCATTAGGTATCAGCGAAGATAATGCGGAAAAATTAAAATGCCTGAAAGGTTGTGCATTAAATAGTTTAGTGTCCTATCCCATACGTATAAAAATACCTTCTGCCACAGGCGAAGATTATTTAAATATTGATACAGATTTTCTGGCCACCATAATAGAAGCACGCCTTACCGAGATACTAACCCCTATCTTACACGAGATACAAGCTCAATTCACGGAACTTGAAGGCGGCATCATCATCACCGGCGGGGGAGCCAAACTAAATAATATCCTTGATTTTCTGGAAGAGAAAACCGGCCTTCCGGTTCGTTACGGCGACCATTCGGAATGGTTGAGTGAAGATACCGACGAACGTTTTTACGATCCGGTTTACTCTCAAGCAGTGGGAACTGCCGTTTTACTGAATGAATACCAAAAAGAGCATCCGGAAATAAAAACGGAACAAACAGAAAATAAAGAAAACAAAACTGATAAGAAAAATCAAAAAGTTAAATTCACCGAGAAAATTACTTCCGGAATCACGAATAAAATCCTAAGACTTTTTGAAGACGATAATTATCTCAAATAATCACAAGGTTTAATTTCATAGAACAAACTATATGAGCTATTTAGACGAAGATCTTCCTATTGATTTACCTTTGGTCGATTCATCCATAATAAAAGTTATCGGTGTAGGTGGCGGTGGAAGCAACGCTGTGAACCACATGTACAGGCAAGGCATTACTGATGTTTCTTTTGTTGTATGCAATACAGACAACCAGGCTTTGGCCAAGTCGCCGGTTCCTACCAAAATACAGTTAGGAGGCAACACCACCGAAGGACTCGGTGCTGGAGGTAAGCCCGAGGTTGCCAAAAAGGCTGCGGAAGAATCAATAAACAAAATACAAGAAATTCTTCAGGACAACACCAAAATGGCTTTCATTACTGCCGGAATGGGTGGTGGCACAGGCACAGGAGCTTCGCCCGTTGTAGCTAAAGCTTCACATGACCTCGGCATCCTGACAATTGGTATTGTCACTATTCCATTTGCATTTGAAGGAAAAATGAAGATACAACAGGCTCTGGAAGGTGTTGTAGCTTTAAGCGAACATGTGGATGCCATTTTGGTAATCAATAATGAAAAATTAAAGGAAATATACCCCGATCTGGAATTGTCAAACGCCTTTGCCAAAGCTGACGACGTTTTAACAAACGCTGCCAAAGGAATTGCCGAAATAATAACTGTTCCCGGTTATATCAATACTGACTTTGCCGATGTATACAGCATCATGAAAGACGGCAATGTGGCAATTATGAATACCGGATTTGCTTCCGGTGAAAACCGTATAACAAAGGCTATTGAAAATGCACTGAACTCTCCTCTGCTGAATACTAACGACGTGAGTGGCGCGAGCAAGATATTGCTGAGTCTATATTGCTCCACACAAAACCAGATCCGCATGGAGGAAGTGGAGGAAATCCATCAGTTCATGTCTAAGGTAGGTGAAGATGTACAGGTAATCTGGGGAGCGACTTTTGATGACACTTTGGGCGATAATGTAAAAATAACCCTGATTGCCACCGGATTCGATGTCAGCGACATACCTGGAATGCCCAGCAAGGCTGCCATGAAAAAATCGCACGACATTCCTTTCACAGTAAACAATGAACCTGTTGAGGTACAGGAAGATCCGGAAGAGATAAAAGCATATAAAGAGGAAATGGTGAAAAAAGCTATGGGACAATACTATGGTAAAGTAACCGAGACTGAAAAGGAGCCTGTGGAAGAAGAATTACCCACTCTTACATTGGATGATCTGGAAAACGAAGCTATAAGAGAAGATATTGAAAACATTCCGGCCTGGAAAAGAATGATGGGTAAAAAATAACAGCAGGGGAATACCCCTGCTTATTTTATTCTTGCGGAAAGAATCATTATTTCAGAAAATAAAAACCATACAGGAACAAAAAAGCTTCATTCCAACAGAAGAGATATTAGGACTTGAAATTACATTGTTCACCTACTAATTAAGTACAACTATGCCACAAGTTTTAGCTCTTATTTTTATCGTATTGTATACCTACACAATACTTTCATCAATAACAGTTATCTTACTTGAAAACAGGAATCCGGTAAAATCATTGTCATGGATACTGGTGTTGATCCTGCTGCCGGGCATAGGCTTAATTTTTTACATTGCCTTAGGGCAGGACTACAGGAAAAAGAAGTTAATATCCGAACAAAGTATCCAGCACTTAAAAGAACGGCCTGTCGACTCTTTCGACATCGGTAAACTGGATACTTCCTACATGGACAATAATCAGATAAACCTGATTAAAATGCTCTATAACAACAGTGGAGCTGTGGGGTATGCCTTCAATAAAATTGACATTCTTCACGAAGGTCCTACCACATTCGATTCTTTTTTTGAGGCAATAAGAAACGCTAAAGACCATATTCATATAGAATTTTTTATTTTTGAGAATGACTATATCTCCAATAAAATGCGGGAACTACTCATCCAAAAAGCAAAAGAAGGAGTAAGGGTACGGATGATATATGACTATTGGGGTAGCTTCAGATTAGCCATCTCTGCCAAATACATCAAAAGCTTAAAAGATGCCGGTGTCTATGTATACCCGTTTCTGCCTTTAAAACTGCGCATTGGACGGAGTAAAATAAATTACCGTAATCACCGTAAAATTGTAGTAGTAGATGGGAAAGTAGGTTTTACAGGAGGTATAAACGTGGCAGACCGCTACTATAAGGGTAATTATCTGGGAGTATGGAGAGACACAGTAGTACGTATTGAAGGGTCTGCCGTACACGGACTCCAAATGCAGTTTTTACTGGACTGGTACTTCGTAGATCAGAAACTTATCACAGCTGAGAAATACTTTCCCCTCCCCCAGAAACACCATCAGAATCTTATTCAGATAGTCCCCAGTGGACCTGACACTGATTGGGAAGCGATACTACAGGGCATAACATCCGCCATCATGTCTGCAACCCAATATGTATACATACACTCTCCTTATTTTATTCCACCTGAACTTATTCTGGGGGCTATGCAAATGGCTGCATTAAGCGGCATAGACGTAAGACTGATGATTCCGGAACGTTCTGACTCCAGATTCACTGACGCCAGCACATACAGCTATATGGGACAAATACTTGAAGCCGGGGTGAAAGTATTACGCTACAAAGATGGCTTCCTCCATAGCAAAGCCATTGTTATAGATGACTTCATTTCCATCATAGGTTCCTGTAATATGGATGAACGGAGTTTCACTCAGAATTTTGAAATGAACGCATTTATTTATGAGTCCCAAACAGCTCTAAATCTTCGGAATCTATTTATGAGAGACATGAATAAATGTGAAGTCCTTACTCTGGAGAAATGGAACGACCGTAAAAGATGGCAAAAGCTGAAAGAGTCTGTTGCACGCTTATTCAGCCCACTGCAATAAAAAAGGCTATAAATGGATTATCTTAAAATTATCACCTAATTTTTTACGCTCCCAGTCTATTCCCTGCCACACGACAAGCTCCGTTTTTAAACCTGGTTTCAATACAGGAGTTTCCCCTAACACAAGAAAAGGATAATATGCACATGCCGCAATAACGTCGAAAACAGTCAAATCCGGGAACTCAATGAAAAAATCAGTCCAAGAACCAGTTTGCGTTGCCACCCGGTCGCTTCCGAAATCAAGCAGCAATGGCTTCGTCCCCGTTTCCCGGATTAAATGAAACGGTTCATCTCCAGATAAATCAAAATAGTGGAAATCACGGTTAAGCTGTGCTATTTCCCGATTGGTTAACCTTTTCTTCAAAGAAACAGGCTGACGGGAAATTATACCATCATAAAATAAAGTCCCGGCTGTTTCCGCCATGATTCCGGAATGAGAAAGTAAGATATCAGTCACAAGCTGCGATTCGTCCTGCTCCACTACAGCCTGACGAAAAATACTGTCCGGAGCACAGAATGTATAATGACTGCAAAAACGCTTCCTCATAGGAATCAATGCCAGATATTAAAGTAGCCTGACGGATTATAAAAATAATCGTGAAGTTTTCTCAAAGTTTCATGATACATAAAATCCTGATATTCTTTTTCCCTATCGGTAACCGTAAAGTTCCGGAATACAGAAATACTGTCAACATCAATGGTTGCCACACCACAGCTGTCCGGCAGAAGAATAGCAGTACATACTGAATCTATACCCATACTGCGCGTTGCCTTTCCTGTCAAGCAGAAAGAATGTTTTTTCCCGTCGTTTACAAGTCCCTGCTCAAACAAATCAATCCAACCATCATTATAAAAAACCTTCATAGTCGCCTGATAGTCGCTGCAAGTATCTGCATTTAATTGATAATTGAACCGAAAAACATAATTGTCGGCAGGCATTAACACAATATTTTTCAGAATAAAATTTAATGGAAGGCTATCCTTACTGTAACCATAGCGGATGAAATAATTCTGGGCAATAGCAACGGGAGTGTCCGGTAAACCTGCCTCAGCAAGCATTTTCCCTTTTTCCTGAACATCTTTCTCGTATTGTATCAAATCATCAATGACCCGTTGATAAACTTTTTCAAATTGTTCCGGATGGCTTGTATACCAAATTAAAGACGAATCATACTGAGCCTGGGTTATTCCGAAATTATCCAATATACTCTGGTAGTAACGGGCTTTTTCTGCCTCCGGAGTATGGCGAAAACCTTCCGTCATAAAAACTCCGTCTGCAATATGGATTTTCACCAACACCTCCTCCAGCTGCTCTTCCGTAAGGATTCCTTTAGGCTGACGCCCACAGGAAGTTATTCCCAACAAAAGAAAAACGGAAAGAAAAAAAAGATATTTATTCTTCTGTCTGAACATTTTTTTCTTTTTTACTTCCAAAACTTTCATTAAACTCTTTCCAGAAGAAAATAATTATAACGAAAATTGATACCGTTATTGCAGCATCCGCCACATTAAAGATATAATTAAAAAATATTGTTTCACCCGCCCCGTTTTGTATTATAGGAAAGAAAAACATATCTACTACCTTACCATGAAATAAGGGTGCATACCCCCCGCCTTCCGGCAAAAAAGAAGCTATTTGATAAGGAGTGCTTTCTCCGAATAAAACTCCATATAATACCGAATCAAAGATATTTCCTGCCGCTCCAGCCAATAACAAAGATACGGTTAAGATATAACCGGTACGTACATTTTTCTTTATCAAAACAGAGATGTAATAAATCAGAAAACCTACAGCCACTATACGAAACAGAGTAAGAAACAACTTACCTATAAATTCCATTCCGAAAGCCATTCCGTTATTCTCAATAAAATAAATCTGGAACCAACTAAATACTTCAACAGATTCCCCTAAGGCAAAATTTAATTTTATATATATTTTAGAAACCTGATCTACAATAAGAACCAGTAAAATCAACAGCAATGACTTTTTTCCAACCGACATGTAATATTTCTGATTTAATTAATATATCCCCGAAAAGGTCAACCGACCTTCAACTTTGGGTTTTAATTTATGACTGACTTAATCTGAATAAATAATAAATTCGGCTACTGCATTTCATAAGAAACCCATGTCGCCGAATTTACTATAATTTCTCACATCCGAAAACTACTTGTTTTCCTGATTTTTCGCTTCAATACTCAATGTTGCATGAGGAACCGCACGTAAACGTTCTTTAGGAATCAATTTTCCCGTATCACGGCAAATTCCGTACGTTTTATTTTCAATACGTACCAATGCAGCCTGCAAATGCTGTATAAACTTCATCTGACGTTGCGCCAGACGTCCGGATTCTTCTTTTGACAACGTAGCAGCACCTTCTTCCAATACTTTAAATGTAGGCGATGTATCTGTTACATCATTCCCGTCCATATTGGTTATACCATTACGCAACAACTCATAATCTTTTTGTGCTTTTTCCAGCTTTTCATTTATAATCTGACGGAACTCTTCGAGTTCTGCATCAGTATATCTTGTTTTTTCTTCCATAACTCATTTTTTTTAGTTAAACAATAGCTCAAAATCACACACTATATATTTATTATATTATTGCGAAAATAAGTATTTTCTTTCAAACTTACAATCCTTTCGCTACGTTTTAGGATTCGTTAATTTATACTTTTTTTACTTGTATTTTAACTGTATAATCATCGAATTCCAATTCAATAGGTTCTGCCAGTTTTTCTACCAATGTAATGCTGTTAGCCAACGTCTGCGTAGCAATGTAAGCCGAATATTCTTTTACAGCCTCATTAATTTCTTCACGGGCTTCTATTTCAATAACAATCTTGTCTACAATTTCATACCCGTTTGATTTTCTGATATTCTGAATACGATTCACCAGCTCCCGGGCTATACCTTCACGATAAAGCTCGTCCGTTACCGTTATATCCAGAGCTACCGTAAGGCGTCCTTCATTGGCCACCAACCAACCCGGCATATCTTCCGTATAAATATCAACATCCTCCTGAGTAAGCAATACATCTCCGGAAACCAAAGAAAGAGTATACTCTCCTTTTCGTTCTATCTCATTGATTTGTTCCTTGGTAAAAGAAGCTAAAGACAAAGCAATTTCTTTCATTTGCTTTCCATACTTCTTACCTAATGTTTTAAAATTAGGTTTGATTCTTTTTACCAGATTATCCATATCCGAATCGGAAGATATAATTTCCAGTTCCTTGATATTCACTTCAGACTTAATCAAGTCTGAAACATATTGCAACTGCTCATACACCACATCATCCTGAGCCGGTATCACGGCTTTGGAAAGAGGCTGACGTACTTTTTTATCTGCCTTACGGCGTAAAGCGAGAATCATAGAAGATGTCTGCTGAGCCAACTGCATACACTCTTCCAGATTTTTATCTATCAGTGCTTCGTTACATTTTGGGAAATCAGCTAAGTGTACAGACTCCTGTATGTTTTTTCCTGTCGCTGCATTCAGGTCAAGGAACAATTGATCTGCAAAAAACGGAGCAATAGGCGCCATTAACCGTGATACTGTTTCCAAACAGGTATACAAAGTCTGGTAAGCAGAAATTTTATCTTCATTATATTCACCGCCCCAATAACGTTTACGATTCAAACGTACATACCAGTTACTCAAATTTTCACCCACAAAATCGGCAATTGCACGTCCTGCACGTGTAGGTTCATAATCTTCATAATACTCCGTAACTTCTTTTACTAAAGTATTTAATAACGAAATGATCCAACGGTCAATTTCAGGTCGTTTTTCCATCGGTATTTCATTCTCCGCATAGCAAAAGCCATCAACATTCGCATACAAAGCAAAAAACGAATAAGTGTTATATAATGTTCCGAAGAATTTACGACGAACTTCTTCTATTCCCTCCAGGTCGAATTTCAGGTTATCCCATGGCGAAGCATTGGTCATCATATACCAACGTAACGGATCTGAACCATATTTTTCAATCGTTGAAAAAGGATCCACCGCATTACCCAGACGTTTAGACATTTTATTGCCATTCTTATCCAGAACAAGACCATTGGAAATCACATTTTTAAATGCCACAGAGTTCTTCACCATGGTGCTGATGGCATGCAGGGTAAAGAACCATCCGCGTGTCTGGTCCACCCCTTCTGAAATAAAGTCAGCAGGATAAAAAGTGCCTTTATCAATCAAATCTTTATTTTCAAAAGGATAATGCTGTTGTGCAAAAGGCATAGCGCCGGAATCAAACCACACGTCAATAAGGTCTGATTCACGTTTCATCGGTTTTCCCGACGGAGATACCAATATGATATTATCCACATACGGACGATGTAAATCTATATTCCTAGGATCATAATTTTCATCGGTATAAACACCTACTTTAAAATTCTTATATGGATTTTCCGTCATAAATCCGGCTTTCATAGATTTATCTATTTCAGCCAGCAACTCTTCCATTGATCCGATACACATTTCTTCCAGACCATCTTCCGTACGCCAAATAGGTAGCGGAGTACCCCAGTAACGGCTGCGTGACAAGTTCCAGTCCTGCAAGTTTTCCAGCCATTTTCCAAAACGTCCGGCTCCTGTAGACTGAGGTTTCCAGTTAATTGTATTATTCAACCGTATCATTTCGTCACGGCAGGCGGTAGTCTTAATAAACCAGCTATCCAGCGGATAATACAATACAGGTTTGTCCGTACGCCAGCAGTGAGGATAATTATGTGTCTGTTTTTCTATTTTAAACGCTAATCCCTGCTGTTTCAGCATAACGCTAAGATCAACATCCAAGGTTGTGTCCTCATCAGTCAGATTAGAATCAAAAGCATTTTTCACATAACGTCCGGCCCATTCTGCATATAAATCAACATCAACATTATTTTTAACATATTCCGGATCCAAATCTTCTATTTTATAGAATTTTCCGGTCATATCAACCATCGGACGTTTAAAACCGTTTTTATCGGTCAACAGCATAGGAGGAATACCGCTCTGTTTTGCCACACGGTCATCATCTGCACCAAAAGTAGGAGCTATATGCACTACACCGGTACCATCTTCTGTCGTAACATAATCTCCTGTTATAACACGAAACGCACCTGTACCCGGATTTATCCAAGGAATCAGCTGTTCATAGTCAATACCTGCAAGTTCTGTTCCCTGACACTCTGCCAACACTTTAAACGGCACATGCTTATCGCCCGCTTTATAATCATCAAAAGACAAATCCGCATTTTTAGGATTAAATTGAGCGTTAAGAAGATCTTTAGCCAGGATAACGCACATAGGTTCTCCGGTATAAGCATTAAATGTCTGTACCAACACATATGTAATGTTAGGTCCTACACATAAAGCAGTGTTTGATGGTAAAGTCCAGGGAGTTGTGGTCCACGCAATGAAATAGCATGTATTCGGTATTTCCACCCCAAAAGGCAACTGACTCTGGTCCTTGATTTTAAACTGGGCAATACAGGTAGTATCTTTCACATCGCGATAACATCCTGGTTGATTCAGCTCGTGAGTACTTAATCCTGTACCGGCAGCCGGAGAGTAAGGTTGAATAGTATAACCTTTGTATAATAAACCTTTGTTGTACAATTGTTTCAACAACCACCACAATGATTCTATATAACGGTTGTCATACGTAATGTAAGGACGCTGCATATCTACCCAATACCCCATTTTTTTGGTCAGGTCTTCCCATTCACGGGTATATTTCATCACATCTTTACGACATGCCGCATTATAAGCATCAACCGAAATCTTTTTACCAATATCCTCTTTAGTAATCCCCAACGCTTTTTCAACACTCAGTTCCACCGGCAAGCCATGCGTATCCCAGCCAGCCTTGCGTTTCACCTGAAATCCTTGCATTGTTTTATAACGGCAAAACACATCTTTAATGGTACGTGCCATTACGTGATGAATACCAGGCATTCCATTGGCAGAAGGAGGCCCTTCATAAAACACAAACGTAGGATTACCTTCACGTTCATCAATACTCTTGTGAAACACATCACGTTCATCCCAACGCTTCAGCAGGGTCTTATTTATTTCCGATAAATTTAAATTAGAATATTCGGTAAATTTCTTTTTCATGAATATAATCTCCTTACTTATCTACAAATTTTAAAGCGCAAAAGTACAAAATTATTGTGAATTTGAAAAATGATAAGACCAAGAAATACACTACATATTTAGTGCTGATTTTCAAAACTATAATACGAATATTTCATTTAACGCAGAAGAAAAATAAAGAGCGTTAAAAATGCACAAAAATATTTTATTTGTGCATTTTTAATTTCATTTATAACTCCTCTGAGATAGAAATAAACTACCTTTACCAAAATTTAATTTATAAAATCAAAATGAGTTTAAAAATCGGAGACCTAAATCTTACCGTTCCTATCATACAAGGAGGCATGGGAGTAGGCATTTCACTATCCGGTCTGGCCTCTGCCGTAGCTAATGAAGGCGGAGTAGGCGTTATTTCATGCGCCGGATTAGGTTTATTATATCGCAATCTGGCTGGAAATTTCCAGTCCTCTTGTATTGAAGGGCTAAAAAAAGAAATCAGAGAAGCCCGCAAAAAGACAAAAGGAATTATAGGCGTAAACATCATGGTGGCAATGACTAATTTTGCCGACATGGTAAAAACCTCTATTGCAGAAAAAGTTGACATTATTTTTTCCGGTGCCGGACTACCCACAGACCTACCCTCTTATCTGCCCGAAGACAGCAAAACCCAACTGGTTCCCATCGTGTCGTCAACACGGGCTTTAAAAATAATTTTAGAAAAATGGAAAAACAATTACGATTATTTACCGGCAGCCATTGTAGTGGAAGGCCCGCAGGCCGGCGGACATTTGGGATATAAAGAAAATCAACTGGAAGATCAATGCTTCTCCCTGGAGGTAATCATCCCGGAAATTGCAACGGAAGTCAGAAAGTACGAAGAATTATACGATAAAAAAATTCCTGTTTTCGCCGGAGGAGGAATATATACAGGCGAAGATATTGCACGAATGATTGAACTGGGAGCTTCCGGAGTACAAATGGGAACACGTTTTGTAACAACAGACGAATGTGATGCAGATATTAGCTTCAAAAAAAGTTACATACAAGCCCGGAAAGAGGACATCCACATTATAAAAAGTCCCGTCGGAATGCCGGGAAGAGCTATTTTCAATGATTTCATAAAACGGGTAAAAGAAGGAAAAACACAACCCAAATCCTGTCCTTTTCATTGTATCAGGACATGTGACATCAGTAAAAGTCCTTATTGCATCATGTTAGCCCTTTACAACGCATTCAAAGGAAATCTGGACAAAGGTTACGCCTTTGCCGGAGCTAATGCATGGAGAGCAGAAAAAATAATTTCAGTAAAAGAAACAATATCCAACCTCATGGAAGAATTTAAAGAAGCCGGAAAAAATAAATCTCTCTATAAGAGAACACCCTACTTTTCGTTTTAGCTCTTATAAGCAACAAAACTCCGACTATCACATTGATATGCACCCCGAAAGTTAGACACAAAACTTTCGGGGTTTTATTATGTCAAAAAAGTACAAGCACCACGGCTATTCAGAACTATTGAAGTATATGCATATACTTGAAGATGGTCATAGCATAAACTATGTCCGAGAAAAGTTTGGAATAGACGGCCGCCGTCTGACTTTCATGTGGGAACAATATCAGTCTATAGGCCCTTTGGCATTAAAAAAGAGAGCTAACATCCATGCCGATTTATCCTATAAGCTTCAGGCAATAAAAGATTTTGAGGAAAAAGGATTATCTTTGGTTGAAATAATGTCAAAGTATAATATCAGCCAGTCTGCATTCTATCAGTGGAGAAAAACCTTTCATTCTGGAGGAGAAGCAGCTCTGGCTATTGCAAAGCCACCAGGCAGACCACCAGG
>JAEWAN010000001.1 GCA_023391625.1 Bacteroidota bacterium
GCATGGCTCTCCTCCAATATGCTTCTTGTCTCGACAACTCGAATCATACCGGGGCGGGCCGTGCCCTCCTTCCTATCTGGACGCTATCCTGCTGTCAAAGTGCGCAAAAAATTGTACGTTACCCAACAGGATGATTTGAGAGAGTTTAGAAGGTCGGTTATATGACAAGACAGTACAAACTTGGACAAATCGAGACAGTCGACTTGCGTGATGTTTGGCCTCATGAAGCCCTCGATTTTACAAAATGGCTTTCCGAGAATGAAAATCTTGAGATTCTGAGCGAGGCAGTTGGGATAGAGCTCGAACTCGTCGAAACCGAATCTTCCGTGGGATCCTTCAATGTTGATATTTTCGCCGACGAAGTGGGGACGGGTCGCAAGGTAATTATCGAAAACCAGCTCGAAGAAACCAATCACGATCATTTATTATACACATATCGTTGATGTTGAAAAATTAGAAATCATAATCAAAAACTCTGAAAAACAAACTTTTTAATTTTGAAAAGGAAGGATATTAAATGAAACACTTACCTAAAAGTACACCTACGGAAATATTGAATGACCCATACGGATTTACTTACAAAGAAATGTCGGAAGTAATTGGAGAGGATAAAGCAAGAGCCTTATATACGGAATTATATAAACAGCCATTTCACAAAAAAAATCTATCAATATCAACAAAAAAAGTCTATAAAAGTAGCGATACTGAAAAGTATGTTTATGAATTGAAAGACAACAGGTATATCGAAACGGTTTTTATTAAACGGCGAGATGGTGGGACTGTTTGCGTAAGTACGCAAGTTGGTTGTTCTGTTGGCTGTATTTTTTGTGAGTCCGGACGCAATGGTTTTGTTCGTAATCTAACACCGTCTGAAATTGTGCAGCAGGTCATATTGATACGTCAAAAAGTAAATCGTATCGTTTTTATGGGAATGGGAGAACCTTTATTCAATTACGACAACTTGATTGCAGCAATCCATATTCTTCGAGATAGAAATGGACTTAACTTTCCAACCGACGGCATTACCGTATCAACAGTTGGTCCAGTTAATCAATTAAAAAAATTGCGCGAAGAACATCTAAAAATTCAGTTGACAATATCTTTACATGCAGCAACACAGGCTGCGAGAAACTGTATCATTCCTCATATGCACATGTACGCTATTGAAGATGTTGTTAAGCAAGCATTGTCCTATTCACAAAGGCATAATCGAAAAGTGGTATTTGCGTATTTACTTTTACCAGGTATAAATGACCGTTCCTCAGATATAAGGCAACTTGCAAAATGGTTTAAGGGCAAAAATGTTATGATTAACGTGCTGCAATACAACCCGACGAGTAATTCAAAAATTAGAGCACCACAAAAACAAGAAATGGTTGCGTTCAAACATCAATTAGAGCAAACAGGACTTGAAGTTACCATGAGAGTTTCTCATGGTAGAGAGATTAAAGCAGCTTGTGGACAATTAGCTAATACATATAATAAAGCCAAAAAACAACAAAAATAATTTAATTAAAAGAGCCAGACGCACAGACGCAGAGCCGATAATATGCAGTTTGAAATACTGCTGTTATCGGCTCTTTTTTGATTTT
Source organism: Bacteroidota bacterium (assembly GCA_023391625.1). Lineage (GTDB taxonomy): Bacteria > Bacteroidota > Bacteroidia > Bacteroidales > Paludibacteraceae > QVMH01. Next base: position 1,593 of record JAEWAN010000001.1, read on the forward strand.
AATTTGTGCCCCCAATAACCATATTGGAGCAAAATCAGAACTGTTGCTTGTCGTTCTTTGATTTCCGCAGCAGCTTTGAAAAATCAAAGCCGCCGTTTCTTTTTATTTAGGAAAAATCATTACATACGCTGCTGGAAAGGATGCTGAGGTCGTTATATGGATAGTTGCCCACGCGCGAGATGAGCACAAGCAAGCTATCGAGTGGCTCAATCAGCATACCGACAGCAATTTCGGGTTTTTTCTTGTCGAGATTCAACTTTGGAAGATTGGAGATTCCGATCCTGCACCTCGCTTCCAGGTCGTCGAGCAGCCCAACGAGTGGACCAAGATGGTGAAAATGTCTGGTGAGCTCACGGAAACGGAACGAGTGAAGCTGTCGTACTGGACTAAGTATCATGAGATTGCGCAAGAGAATTCAGAGTTTATGGCTCTCTTCAAGCCCCGCAAGCCTTCGAAAGATCATTGGAGCACGCTTGGGTGTGGCAGTTCTGAATATCATATGGCCCTTCTCATTGACACGCAGCATAAACGCATAGGAATTGAATTCTACGTGCCAGACAACAAGGAAATTGGCCACAGGGCAATTTCCTTGAGGGATAGATTTGAGGCGGTTCTTCAGCTCAAGGCAGCCCCTTTCGATGCCAAGAAGGCATCGGGGCTTCGGTTCTACAAAGACGGCTATGACATTAAAGGCAAGCCGGAAAAATGGTCGAGTTTTATTGCGACGCAGCTTCGGTGGGCCATCGCAATGAAAGAACTCATAGACGAACTGGGACTATAGTGTTTTTTATCGTCGCTCCATGCCAGATATGAGGTCATCGGCTTGTTGCAGAGGACTGTTTGTCTTGGTGTCGTTTAAACCTACAAACAATTCGGTAAGAAGCTCAATCTTCGCTTCTAAGCATTCATCGATATCGGATCCGTTGCGTATGCGACAGAGCTCCTGGTACACCGCCCGCATCTCGTCGCGGAGCATCTTGCAGGTGCGGACATCCGGGACAATCGTGAATTCCTTGTTTTCAATCTTGGTCATGATGTATTCCTGCTGGGTCACCCCTGCGGCTTTTGAAAGGAGCTCGATTCTCTCGTTTTCCTCGGGGCTTACGCGGAACGCTTTCGATATGGTGCGTTTTCGTCGGTAGTTGGGGCAGGGCATCAGAAACCACCTCTTTCGTTGTCAAGCTCGTTTGCCATGTCGTCTTGGATGTTGGGGAACAGGTGTGCGTACCTGAAGGTGATGTCCGATGATTCGTGGCCCATCCGGTCCGCGATAGCCACGGCGGAAAACCCCATGTCGATGAGCAGACTTACGTGGCTGTGCCTTAGGTCGTGGATGCGGATGCGCTTAACGCCGGCTTTCTCACTTCCGCGTTTCATAACGCGTGAAAGTTGGCTCTTTGACACGGGGAACATCCTGTCGTCAGGTCCGATTTTGGGATGTTTGGAGAGGTAGTCCCTGATTGTTTCTGCGAGGAAGTTGGGAAGCTTCACGGTTCGTATCGATTTGGGCGTCTTGGGATCTGTGATAACGTCGCGTCCTCCCAGGCGCTGGTAGGATTTGTCTATACGCATGGTGTTGCGACTCCAATCAAACGAGTCTGGTGTGAGAGCCAGCAGCTCTCCTTCCCGAATCCCAGTCCAGTAGAGAATCTCGAAAATAACGAAGAACATCGGGCTTTCCATCATTACATCGGCGAACTTGAGGTATTCCTCTTTCGTCCAGAAGTTCATTTCCTTGGTGTCCTTCGAGCCCATCTTCATGGTGCGTACGGCGGGGTTCGGATTAAGTCCGTAGAAGCGCGCCGCGTGGTTTAGTATTGCGGTTAGCTGATTGTTGACGGTTCTTAGGTAGGTGGGGCTGTATCCTTTGCCATCGTTGGCATCGGGGCTCATGAGCTCGTTCTGCCACCGCACGATATCGAGGCTCGATATCTCGGCCATCCGCTTCTTCTCGAAGAAGGGCAGGATCTTCGATTTGATAGTGTATTCCTTCTGCCGCCAGGTGTGCTCTCTTAGCCTTGGCCTGACGTCGGCGGCATAGACCTGGAAGAACTCGCCGAATGTCATTGCCATAGTGCAGCCCGCCGAGGCAATGAAGTCTTCCTCCCATGCCTGTGCTTCTTCAGGGGTGGAAAAGCCCCTCTTGCACTTATGCACCTCGTTGCCGAACTTGTCCTTGCATCTGAACTGAGTGAACCAGGTGCCGTTGTCGGATTGCTTAACGACCATCGTCTCTCACCCCGCGCTCGTCTCCGAAGTACTTCTCTTCGATTATCTGGCTGCTGACCCTACCTGGTATGGTCGCACACCCGCGCTGCTCCATTTCGCGGTTGAGCTCCCTGATGATCTCGTACGCCTTGCTCCTGCATACTCCGAGTTTCATCGAGACCTCAGAAGCACTTAGCAAGCGCCTCTCTTTTCCATCCATGCATCCTCCTAATAGTTCGAAATCGAACGGTATATCATCGACTATAGTAATAGTTCGAAATTGAACGGTCAATATATACCGTTCAATTTCGTGCTATATTGTCTATGCGATGTTATATGAGACTATCTAGACGCTGACAGGAGAGTTGCATGAGGTCCGGTGAGCTCATCAGGAAATACCGCAAGGCGAAGGGTCTGACGCAGGCCGAGCTCGCAGATGCTTGTGGGTTGACGGATTCCGCCATCAGGAACTATGAGCTCTGCAACAGGACGCCTGGCGTCGAGCAGATAGAGTCCATCGCTTCTGCTTTGGGAATCTCCCCCGAATCTCTCCGCGAGGTGCCCCTCGAGTCAAGCCGGCAGGCTCTAGAGCTCTTGTTCAGACTAGAAGGGGAGTTTGGGCTCGTTCCCGATGAGATTGACGGTGAATTGGTTCTGAAGATCGACAAGAAGGCAGAAAAATCCCAGAAACTCGCCCAGGCGGTTAAAACTTGGAAGCACATGATTGATTCGGAAAAAGCTGGCGAGATCAGCTCTGAGGAGCTGTCTGAATGGAAGCTCTCATTGCACTGAAATCAAGCCACTTCAGGAATAATTGCGAATCAAAAATCAGCGGCTTTCGGGCCGTTTTTCTTAACCTGGATGCATGAAAGCAGATCCCGTAACACCGCTAAAGACGATTTGTCATTCCCCTATGCTGAACTGGCCTTTTGCAAAAAACAAGTATGAAAATGACGTTTGATTCATGTTTGATTCGAATCAACCTGTTTTGCGTCGTAACTGCCAAAAGGAGTCGTGACGGGTGGCTTTGCGTAATTGCACAATGTTGCATGTCGTTGCAGGTTCGTGCATGTTCCGAATAATCGTTCAGGTTGCGTCACCTTTTGGGAATGATTCCGAATCAAAGACGCAGGTTAATGGGCAAAAAAAATACCCCGAAGCTTCTTGAATTTCGGGGTATTGGTCGTTTTGTCATTCCGCTTTGTTTTCAGTGGCTTGCAACGTTGTGCAACTCACTGACATCTTGTGCATCGCGGTGAATCGTTGCAAGTGATTTTACAATGTTGACCTGGGGCTATTCCCACTCAATCGTCGCGGGGGGTTTGCTGGTGATGTCGTACGCTACACGGTTCACTCCGGGGACCTCGGCAACGATACGGCCAGACACCTTTGCCAGCACGTCGTAGGGCAGCTTCGCCCAGTCGGCGGTCATGGCGTCGCTTGACTCCACGGCGCGCAGGATGATGGGGTAGGCGTACGTCCTCTCGTCGCCCATGACGCCTACGCTCTTGACGTCGGGGAGCACGGCGAAGTACTGCCATACGCTGCGCTCGCTGTTTCGCTCGCCAGTCTCCTCGAAAACGCGGGCGTTGTAGGCGTCCAGCTCCTCGCGGACGATGGCGTCGGCGTTCTTCAGAATCTCCAGCTTCTCGCGTGTCACGGTGCCGATGATGCGAATGGCCAAGCCCGGCCCCGGGAAGGGCTGGCGGTGTACGATGTGGTCGGGAAGCCCGAGCGCCGTGCCGAGCGCGCGCACCTCGTCCTTGAAGAAGTGGTCCAACGGCTCGATGAGGTCGAAGTGAACGCCGTCGGGGAAGGGGATCAGGTTGTGATGGCTCTTGATGGTGGACGCTTTGCCGCCCGTCTTGCGGGCGCCGCTCTCGATGATATCGGGATAGATGGTGCCCTGCGCCAGGTACTTCACCGGACGCCCGCCCTCGGCGAGGTCCTCCGCCACGGCGAAGAACTCCTTCCAGAATTGTGAGCCGATGATGCGGCGCTTCTGCTCGGGCTCGACGACGTCGGCCAAGAGTGCGGCGTAGCGATCCTCGGCGTGCACGTGCACGAAGTCCACGTCGAACTGCTTCGTGAACAC
>JAEWAN010000008.1 GCA_023391625.1 Bacteroidota bacterium
CACGCATGATCAGCCGGGCGGAGGACTCTGTAGCAGTATACGAGAAAGAAATCGAAAAAGCACGTATGGACAAGCAGAATCAAAAAGATACCGAGGCGCAAATCGAGGATTTTTACAAGGAATTCAAGGGCTGGGCGGATGAGCATGAATCAGCTGCGCTGGAACGCCGGAGAGTCATATTAAGCCAGTTGTTCAACCGCATTGAGATTGGCAGAGGGTATGAGGTCAAGGTGGAAATCGCCATGAGCTACAAACAATTTTTGAATCTCTCAGAGAATACGCAGACTGGCAACAGAACGGTAGCATAGGAAGACAATATTACGATACACAGGCAGGTGGAAGCGCATGATGCATATGCGTTTCTGCTTGTTTCGTACGTCCAGTGATTGGGCGGTGTCGGGAACTCTTTTTAAATCATAACTTATTTTAGTTCTGTTTCTTTTCAAGACATTCCGGGTCAAGAGAAAATCATAGATATTTACGGTCAGAATGCCGTATTTATCATAATTTAACGGAGCAATGCCTTTGGCAATAACAATCTTTCTAAAAGAATGGTAGAAAAGGAATTCAAAGGCTGGGCGGATGAGTATGAATCAGCGGCGCTGGAACGCCGGAGAGTCATACTAAGCCAGTTGTTCAGCCGCATTGAGATTGGCAGAGGATATGAAGTCAAGGTGGAGATCGCCATGAGCTACAACAATTTTTGAACCTCTCGGAGAATACGCAGACTGGCAACAGAACAGTAGCATAGAAAGACAATATTAAGTGATAAACGATACACGGGCACGCAAAAGCACATGTAAGCCATGCGCTTTTGTGTGTTCTGGGTGCAGAGTGATTTGAAATGGAGACAATGGATTTTTCGATTGCTAAAAAAATATGCGTGGCGTATAATATCTGTAAAGGGGAAGATATTATGGAGCCTATTCAAAAAAGAAAGAATGCTGTCGCTTTTGCAGATGCCATTAATTCTATAGAGGGCGTTCCGCTTTCTCCAATAGCGAGATGTTTGTCGGACCAGTGGCAACAAGAAAAAATTTCTTCTACGGAAATGGTGAGAGCATTGGTTGAACATTATAGTGCATTGGGCAGAAAATGAGGAAGCAAGATCCATATTGCTATCCAGAGACTTCTGCTCTCAAAAACAAATTTAATATACGAGAAGTGTCTTTGCTTGAAAAAGCGGAAGCGGATTTGTCACGCGCTAAAATGTCTATTCTATATGAATCCCCTGTGGACAAGTTTGATGCGCAATCCTTTTTGAGAGTACATGAGTTCTTATTTGAAGAAGTATATGATTGGGCCGGACGCTTGCGGACGATCAATATTTCCAAGCCGGAAGAAGTGCTTGGAGGAAAGAGTGTTTGGTACGAGGACGCGCTTGATCTTCCAGAAAGCTTGGACAGAGCATGTACAGCTATAGTAGCTACTGTATGGCACATGATAAACAGAAAGCGATCATGCTGGCAAGAAAGCAGAGGGCGAACTATCGCACTGGCTACTGGGTGGTTATTTTTACCCATACGAAATCTCTTGGGGTTGTTCCGGAGGATATGAGGGTGCGTTTGCGAGAGAAGGGAGAGATGTGAGATGAGTAAACTTAGTTTTAAAACTTTTTGCATTGAATACTACGCCGAGCATACAAAGCAATCGAGCGAAAAAGTATATGAGATCTTTAAGGACACTAAGCTATTGGATTTACTTGATAGTGACTATGGCGATCTTCATGGAATGGGAATGGAATATTTAATGCAGTTTTTTGATGAGTATTTGGGGAGGGGAAAAGAACATGATACTGTATCACGGGACAACACTTGAAATAAAAGAACCGAAAATCTTTCGGAATGAAATAGGGAGAGATTTCGGCTTTGCATTTTACACGACAGACATAAAGGAGCAGGCAGAGAGGTGGGCTGTTCGACGGGCAAAGGTGCTTTCTGTGAGGGATAAAAAGAGCTATCCTGCGGTTGTGAATGTCTATGAATGGGATAATGATGTAAAACTGCATAACAAAGAATTTGAGGGTGCTTCTTTGGAATGGCTGGAAATGGTTGTAGCTTGCAGGAGCGACCTCGATTTCAGTCATGAATTTGATATAGTGACAGGAAAGATTGCAAACGATAATGTGGGCGAAACGGTTTCCTATGTGTTGCAAGGAATCATGAGGAAAGAGGATGCAGTAGAGCGTTTGAAATTTGAGAAAATCAATAATCAGATAGCATTTTGTACCGAGAATGCCCTGAAACAGTTAACATTTGTGAAGAGTTATACAGTGGAGGTGGGATGATGTCACATGCAACGGTTCGAGCGACTAACATTCCTGAGATTGTAAAGCTGATATGCAAAAATATGCAGATGTCGGAAAGTGAGGCGCTGGACGCTTTTTACAGTTCATCAACGGGAAAGAGTTATGCAAATGATGAAACGGGTTTATATGGACAATCGGTATTATATGTTTACGGACTGTTTTGTACTGAAACGAGAAATCAAAAGTCGATATAAATATCGGATGTCTGCCCGAAAATTAGTGAAAATAAATCTATTGATAATATAACGGACTATACGAGTCAAAATATAAAGGGTTTAAATACTATGTGGAAAATCCATCACTTTCAATAAATTTTATGTAAAAAATTAAAGATAACGACAATCCGAGGTATATCATTCAGAACTGGATGCGAAACAGAAACACTATTGAATTTCTGGGCGTATGGGAAACACTTTACAATCCTGATTTTAACCGTGTCGAATTCGATGCGTTTAGAACACAGGCCGGTTTGAACAGTTTTGTGATGACTCCTCAAAAATGGGTAGAGACTACTAACGCCATCGGTATTATTTCAAAGGCAGGGCGATATGGAGGGACCTATGCCCATAAAGAAATTACATTTGAATTTGCGTCTTGTTTAATAGCAAATTACAGGAATCAAGTGCAAATAACTTAATGTGTTACTGTTGTTAGAGCAGCTGACTCTTAATCAGCGGGCCCAGGGTTCGAGTCCCTGAAAGTGCACCACACAGCCACCGTTCATGTAAAAATGAACGGTACTTTTTTATATCCAAAAATATTTAACCGCCCGCAGTTCAGATCAGATGGCCCGCTGCTTTTTTCGAAACAGCATTGGGCCTTTTGTTTTGCTGGGAAGGGTCATGTACAATAAAAAAACTATACAGAAGGGAGGAAGCAGATTGGATAAACGGATGTATCTTTCCATTGACTTAAAGTCGTTTTACGCATCTGTGGAATGCCTGGAACATGGACTTGACCCCATGACGACAAACCTTGTGGTAGCGGACGCTGGCTGCACGGAAAAGACAATCTGCCTTGCCATCTTTCCCTCCTTGAAGTCTTGCGGCATACCGGGCCGGGCACGGCTGTTCAAGGTGAAACAGGCAGGCCAACGCGCAGCGGCAGCGATTTAGGGACAGTTCCGTGTCAGCTATGGAACTGCAGGAGAATCCAAAGTTCTCGATGTTCCTTTCGGGCGCATGGACAGCCCTATATCTCGCGGTGCTGGGCACAATGTTTGGCTGCTTGATCGGATTCGGCGTGGGAATCGTGTATACAGTGCCGAACCCGTTAGAGATCAAGCGATTAAAGTGTGTGGGTATTGGCGGCGCGAAGATTATCGTGGGTGCGGTTCTTGTCTTAGGATTAGGTGAAAGTCACGACTCTGGCGCAACATACAAATGTTGTTGCTTTTGAAGAAATATGGACAGGACGGGAGGCAGGAAGAGAAAAAGTGTGTCTATACAACGTTTCTTTTTTTGTGATAAAATAAAGGTAAAAATCTAATGTACGTCAATAAGGCTTTGTCAGTAACAAATCAAGATGACAGTAAGATGGAATAACCGATAGAAATGTTCGGTCGCAAGAGGAGAGAACCATGCAGTTATCACTCGACAATATCTATATTTCCGCCAGACTGCAGAAAAAGCTGGACAGAATACCGATGTATCCGCTGACCACAGTAGTAGCACCTGCAGGATATGGGAAAACAACGGCTGTGCGATGGTTTCGCGAAGGTCTTTCAAAAGAATGCATGGTGCTGAGACTGAATGTGTTGGGCGGAGGGCTGAATGAATTTTGGCGTGATTTTGCCGAATTGATCGGCAGGGAAGCGGGAGCTTCATTTTCTGAAACTCTGTTGAAAATGGGGCCGCCACTGGACACTACGACACAGCGAGAATTCCTGCGCAAGATACACGAGCTTGCGCCCGCAAGGGAAACCTACCTTTTTGTCGATGATTACCACCTTGTGGAGGGCGAAATGATGACCGGCTTTGTGCTGTTCATTAGCCGTAATCTGCCGAAGCATATTCATGTGGTGCTCATATCCCGTATCGCGGTTTTGAGCATCAGAGACAGATTGCTGCTCTCAGGGCGCGTCAATGAGATCGAGGAGGGTGATTTGCGGTTTGATGCGCAGGATATCGGTAATTACTTTGCGCAATGCGGGTATCCAATCTCTTCAGAGGACATCTCTCATCTCATATATATTAGTGAGGGCTGGGCGGCGGCACTGTACCTAAATCTTGTTTCCTATGCGGATACGGGGAAATTCTCGGACTTTGGGGATATCCACACCATGATGGGGACGATTTTGTTCGAGCCATTGCCGCCCGATGAAAAAGAGCTGTTGACGGTAATGTCAATGATGTTGGTGTTTAGTGCTTCACAGGCTGAATGGATCAGCGGCCGCGCGGACGCAGAAATACTGCTGAGGCGGCTCGCGCGGAGTAATGGTTTCATTACCTATATCTCGCAGGACGGTACCTACAAACTGCATCATCTGATGCAGGAGAGCGTACAACAAGCCTTTGCTCGCCTGCCGGAGGAGCAACAGGCGAAATATCTGTCCCGCGCGGCTATGTGGCAACTGGAGCACGGATATGCTGCTTCAGCAACGCGGCTGTTCTACAAAGCACGGGATTTTCACGGGCTGATGCGTGCAGTGGAGTGTGGCCAAGGCGCTGATCTTTCGGCAGAACACAAAAATGAGATGCTGGCTTGGTTCAGAGAATGCCCCCGCGCCGTGTGCAATGCATATCCGGTGGCCATGCTGGTATATGCGCGGCGCCTGTTTACTTTCAATATGCGCGCCGAGTGCACTGCCACGCTCGATGGCCTTTTACAGAGCTTAAATACCAATACTACACTGTCAGAGGCTGAAAAAAACAATCTGCTGGGCGAAGTGGAGATCGTCAAAAGCTTTCTTGATTTCAATAATATCAAAGCGATGAGCGCCCATCACCGTCGGGCCTGTGTACTGATGGATCGCCCGACTACTGCGGTTTCGCCCACAGCGGTATGGGGCTATGGTTCGCCCAGCGTGCTTATATCCTATTACCGTCTGCCGGGTACACTGGATAGGGAAGTAGCGGTGATGAAGGAGTCCATGCCGTTTTGGTATCGCCTCAATCCCAATCAAGGCAGCGGTGCGGAACATGTGATGGAGGGAGAAGCCTTTTTGATGCGCGGCAGCTTTGTGGACGCGGAGATTTGCCAGTACCGCGCACTACATGACGCAGAGCGTGACGGTCAACTGTGCATGGTGCTGGCTGCCCATTTTTTGCGGCTGCGCGCAGAGGTGCTTCAGGGAGAATTCAGCGGGGTAGAGCCTACGCTTCGTACTTTGCGTGACAAGGTGCTGGCACAGCAAGAGTATGTGTTGCTGCATTCGATAGACATGTGCGAGGCATGGTTGTATGCACTTTTGGGACAGCCGCATTCAGCGGCGGACTGGCTGGACGAGGGGCGGCTGGAGGATACGCGTCTTCTGTTCCCCAGTGTGCCTTTTCTGAACACTGTTTACGGACAACTTCTTCTTGCACAGGGACAATTTACCCGGCTTATCGCCCGAGAGGAGAACGAGCGGCGGCTTTATCGTGTGTACCCAATGCTTCTGTGCGAGATATACTTGGATATTCAGCTTGCCGGTGCGCTGGAGCGGGTGGGTAAACACCGCGCGGCAATCATTCACTTGTCTCAAGCGTTAAATGTTGCGATGCCGGACAGGCTTTACCTCCCGTTTGTGGAAAATCAAGAGTATATTGCCGCACTTTTGTGCGAGCTGAAAAGCGGGCCGTGGGAAAAAGAAATCGGCACTATTCTGGAGCAATGTGCGCAATGGCGCGCGGCCAATTTGCAAATCCAACACACAGCGTTTGGTCAAGCGCCTTCCTTCGGGCTTACAGAAAAGGAGCGCTCTATTGCGCGTCTTGCCGCCGAAGGGCACACAAATAAGGAAATTGCTGCGCAAATGTTCCTCTCTGAAAGTCGTGTGAAGGCGTGCCTTGGCAGTGCATTTCAAAAAATGGGAATCACGGAAAAGCGAAACAAGCGCAGTGCTTTGAAACACTTGCTGGGGTGAAAGGCAGAAGAAAAGAGCGCGATGTCCGGCAACCTGCAGACGGCACTGCCATTCGGGAAAAGATATGGTGAGCGTTATTTAGAAGGCATACATCCTCGCGTTTTTTGTGTGGGGCTAGAATGGTTTCCGCCATCGGATGAAGGAAGACAGCTGTGCAAGTCGGTGCTATTTTAAAACAATACCTGTGCGATACCAGCGCAATACCATTGGGCTCTACACGTTGTTGGTCATCAAGTTTATAATAAAAATAACGGTGAAAACAGTATTTTTTACCGAAAAATTTGGAGACCATGGAGGAAAGACATGAAAAAGAAAATCGTCTGGCTACTTTGTAGCGCGCTGTTGCTGACGATACTTTCTGCATGCGGTGGCAATGACGATGCACCAAAAGGCAGAGGAAACAATGTACCAACATCTGCAAGCAGTGCTGTAACGGCTCCGGTGCGATCTACAACACTTGCGGTGACTGTTGCAAACGTTTCGGGCTACAATTTCCAAGAGCTGTATGTTTCGCCCACCGGTACAAACAACTGGGGTGAGGACCATTTGGGAAGCACCAGCATTTTGAAAAATAACGGCTCTTACGACATTACCCTTGCCCGGTATGATTTCGAAAACTACGATGTGCTGATCATCGACGAAGACGGCGACGAATACGAGTTTAAGTATGTGCCCCTTGTCGACGGCTGCGAGATGCAGATCGGCTTCGATGAAAACGGTGTCCCGGGTGTGGTTGTCGTAGGCGCAGACGGCACGGAGAACTATGTGTCCGGCACCTTGAATGGCAGCAGTGGAGCGACTGGAGGCGGCGAAACAGTTGTCGTTCAGGAACAGCAACAGACTGTGACCGGAACTGGATATGACACGAACGGTCAATTTGTATTCGAGGTATACAATAATTCTGCTTATGACATTTATGCGCTGTATATTGGCGTCATCAATGCCAGCAGCGATCATGACATCGATGTACTGCCTCAAATTCTTCCAGCTAACAGCAGCACCACTATTGTGGGCCAGGCTACAATGGGAGACTGGCCGCAGACAGAGTGGACGCTGTATGTTGAGGATGTAGACGGCGATACCAGCGCTTCCTTTGATTCCTTCAACCCCTGGACAGTGAGCTATGTGGACATCTACTGGCAGGGTGATTCCTATGTGTGCGATTTTACCTATTGATTTCCGTCTGAACATTCCCACTTGTGCAAGAGCTGCTCCGGCTTTTGATGAATTGCTTGGGCCATAGGGCGTAATTTGTAGCATGCCTTATTTACAGGGAATCAATACGTGGGTATCGATAGATCCCTAAAAAGTACAAATCAACATCCCTCGAAATACCGAGGGGTGTTTTTCTTGTATCCCAAAACCACACGTCTATTCTGTCGGAAAGCGCCAATATCGCTTTTTTCACGCCGTATAGTCAGGATTTTACGCAGAATGCTCCCGGAATTGATTGTTCGGCTTGTTTTTTATGCTTGGATACACTACAATGGATAAAAAGGATGGGCCATTTTTCACAAACCGGCCCCGGCAAGGAGGCATGTATATGCCGTTTTCTGAAGAAAATGTGCTGGATTTTGTAAAATGGCTCGAAAAGTCGTATTTTGTAGAACGGGCTCTGGGAAGGATTGAAAAGCTTCTGGCACCGGAATTTATGATGGTGGGAACCGGACGGCGGGAGGTCTGCTATGACATGCCGCAGATGAGGTTCCTGCTGCAGCAGGAGCAAAGTGGATTTCATGATACGTTTCTGGTGCTAAGTGCCCATTACAGCGTCCGAACGCTCACACCGGAGGTGTTTTCCGTGTGCGGTGAGCTTGTCGTGCGCGAAAACAATGAATCCTGTGAAATGCTGGATCTTCCTGTCCGCGTTACGATCATTTTGCGCGCGGAGCAGGGATGTCTGCTGCTTTCGCAGCTGCATTTGTCGCTGCCCAGTCCCGACCAGGATGACGCGGAATTTTTTCCGCGGCTGTTGGTGGGGGAGAACATCTCCACACTGCGCAGGCTTGCAGACGAGCGCTCCGCAGAGCTGCGGGAGCGCAACCGTGACCTCGATGCCCTGATGAACAATATCCCCGGCGGCGTCATGTGCTGCGACGCCACGGACGAACTGAACCTTCTGCAGTTCAGCGACGGACTTCTGTCAATGTTGGGTTATACATGCGAGGAGCTGGGGACTGTTTTCCATAACCGATTCTCCGAGATGATTTACGAGCCGGATATTGCACCTACATGGGAGGCTGTGCATGCGCAGCTGGAAAAAGGCAATACGAAGCTCATTGAGTACCGGATGGCCCGCAAGGATGGTGGTTTGATTTGGGTGCAGGACAGAGGCCAGCTCATGCGCCGGGAGGATGGGCGAGAGGTATTCTACTGCATTCTGTTGGATATTACTGAAACAAAAAAGGCGCAGGAGGATCTGCGCCTTTCGCTGGAACGCCACCAAATCATTATGGATCAGACCAACGACATTATTTTTGAGTGGCAGGTCAAACAGGATACACTGACTTTCTCGCCCAACTGGGAAAAGAAATTTGGCTATGAGCCGGTGCGGGAAAATGTTCATGCGCACCTGCTGGACAACCCGCATCTGCATCCTGATGATGTACCACTGCTGCGGCGCAAGCTGTCGGATATTCTGGAAAGAGAACCCTATCAGGAGGCGGAACTTCGCATTCAGAAGCGGGACGGGGGCTATTTGTGGTGCCGTGTGCGTGCGACGCTGCAGAAAGACCGCGCGGGTGAACCGGCCAAAGCGGTGGGCGTGATTTTGGACATCGACGCGGAAAAGCGGGAGGCCCAGCGCATGCGGGAGCGTGCAGAGCGCGACACCTTGACGGGGCTGTATAACAAAGGGACCATGGAAGCCAAGGCAGACCACGCGTTGGGTGCACTGATGCCCGGGGAAAACGCCGTGCTTTTGATGATCGACATTGACAATTTCAAGCAGGTAAATGATTTTTACGGGCATCTGAGCGGTGACGTGATGTTGACGGAGGCCGCACGTATGCTGCAGGATATGTTCCGCGCAAGCGATATTCTGGGACGCATCGGCGGGGACGAATTCACCGTACTGCTGCGTGGTTCCGGGGCGCAGGCCATAGCGGGCCGCAAGGCGCAGGAGGTGTTGGACGCTTTTGCGCGGCTCCTGCCGGCACAGGGCGGCGGGCCAGTTTTTTCCTGCAGTGTTGGCATCGCTCAAGCGCCGCAGGATGGTACCGATTATCTCACGCTTTATAAGAAGGCAGACGCGGCGTTGTACCGAGCCAAAATGCAGGGGAAAAATACCTATGCGTTTTATACCCAGTTGCCGTTGGAAGGGCTGGGAGCGCCTACACAGAGCACCGTGGGACAGACGATTGATTCCGAGCTGGGCACAGGCGTGATGCGCAGCTCGCTGGCGGAGTATGTATTTCACATTCTCTACCAGTCCGACGATGTGGAGAAAGCGATTCCCAGCGTGCTGGAGATCGTAGGGCGGCATGTAGGTGTGAGCCGCGTTTATATTTTTGAAGATTCCGAGGACGGAACATACTGCGATAACACCTTTGAATGGTGCAACGACGGCATTGTGCCGCAGATAGACCAGCTTCAGCATATGCTGGAGGGCGAACTGGCGGATTATTATAAGAATTTTAACGAGGACGGTATTTTTTACTGCCGCGACATCCATGCACTGCCCCCGAATCAGGTGCAGGTTCTGGAGGCGCAAGGCATCAAGTCCATGCTGCAGTGTGTGATCCGCGACGACGGCAAGCCCAGGGGCTACATCGGCTTTGATGAATGCCGGGAAAGCCGATTCTGGACGCAGGAGCAGACGGACCTGCTGTGCATTGTAGCGGAAATCGTGAGCGTATACCTGCTGAAGGCGCGGGCACGCACAAGGCTCACCCATGCGCTGCAGGGCGCGCAGGCGATTTTGGACTCGCAGGACGCATGGCTGTATGTCATCCGAAAAGGAACGTATGAGCTGCTTTACGCCAATAAAAAAACAATGCAGGATGTACCCGGCGCAATGCCCGGCGAGCCTTGTTACCGTGTGTTTTACCGGGCGGACAAGCCGTGCGTGCATTGCCCGCTGGTAAAGCTGGCCCCCGAAGGCCCGGACCGCGTCACCGCGAGGCTGTACAGCGAGGTTCTGGACATGGAAGTAACGGCTGTGGGCATGGAAATCCCCTGGGCGGGCGGAGAGGATGCCTATCTGATGGCCTGTGAAAAAGTAAAAACTCAGAAGAAAAAGTGAACTGAAAAACAGAAAAGGCGCCCGGCTGCGGAAAAATAAGCGGCCGGGAATTTTTGCCGGTATTTTTTCACCTGAAAAGTAAAAAAACACTTGCATTTTTTGCTGGGATGGTGTATATTAAATAAGCAGTTTTCGTTCCTCTTTAGCTCAGCCGGTAGAGAACGTGATACATTGTTAACCTAGAGAGCTGAGAGGTAAGGATTGCGTGAAAGCCCTCAAAGGGCTTTGACATAGCAACCAAAGCGGTTGCGATATATAATCCTCTTTAGCTCAGTCGGTAGAGCATGCGGCTGTTAACCGCAGGGTCGTTGGTTCGAGTCCAACAAGGGGAGCCAAGAAATTGCCTAGCTGAGAATTCAGCTAGGCATTTTTTATACAAAATTTGCGCATGAGATATATGGGTTCATCAGTAAGATGATAAAATGTTCTTAAGTGATGTTTTTACTAATACGTTGAAATTTAATAAGGGCAACACCGCACAGAAAAAGGCACCGGATGCTGCCAAATATGATATAATGAGTTTATGGATAAACAGATGACAATTTCTGCATTCAGCGATGAACTGGCACAGGTGCGGACAAAGAAAAAAGAATT
>JAEWAN010000009.1 GCA_023391625.1 Bacteroidota bacterium
CC
Organism: Bacteroidota bacterium; assembly: GCA_023391625.1. Taxonomy (GTDB): domain Bacteria; phylum Bacteroidota; class Bacteroidia; order Bacteroidales; family Paludibacteraceae; genus QVMH01. The sequence continues at coordinate 3 of JAEWAN010000009.1, forward strand.
TGCGCCGCCGCGAAGGCCTCAAACCCCTCCCGCAGCGACATCGCCCGCGCCGTCAGCGTGAATTTCGGCGTCTTCCACGCGATCGTCGGCCGCGCCGGCTCGGGCTCGGCCACAGGCTCCGCCGCTGGCGCGGGCTCAGGGGCAGGCTCAGGGGCAGCGGCAGGCGCAGGCCTGGCATCGGCCGCGGCAGGGAGCCCGGCCGGCTCGTCCGCTTCGGCCCGAGTCGGGGCAGCCGCGGGCGCCATCGGCACGGGAGGCAGTTCGGCCGGCATATTGGCCACCGCCTCCTCCATCACCGCAATCACTTCCGGCGGCAGATCCGCTGTCGCACCCGTCAGCCCAACGCCGGCCCCGGAATCCGAAACGGCCTCCGCCGCGGCCAGACGCGTCGCCGCCAGCACCGGGATTATCCACATCGCATGCTTTGTCATCGGGCCAATCCCTTTCTTCGGCTTACGGCCTGATCAGAATGTCCGGAAACGCCGTCGTCGGCACCTCCGTCTCCGCCGCACGCGCCGACCACCAGTCGCACGCATCGGCGAATCCCTCAAACGCGCGCCGCACCGTCTCCGCGTCCGCGTCCTCGGAGATATCAATCCAGAGAAACAGTTCCGACGCCCTGCTGTCCCACGCCAGCACCGCGTCCTCCCGAAGCACACGACCCGCCGCGTATTCGGCAAATTCCCTCAGCCTCTCCTCCGGACACGCCAACGCATACCGGAGCATAACCCGCCCCGGCACCGCCACCGCCCGGATCGCATGGCCGTCCACGCGCAGCACGCACCCGCCCTCCTCCGAAGTCAATGACTCCGGATAGCCGATGGCCTCTGCCAACCGCCTGACGGATAACGCTGTCGTACCGCTCATCACTCCTTTCCGGGAAAGTCCGGCCCTCTCCCGCTGCCGCCCCTGCTCATCCATTATCGCAGTCCGCGGACGCAAGCATGGTATCAAATTCCGCACCCGGGCAAAGCCGCAAGACACTTTTTTACAATAATCCAACACTTACGCAATCCCGCCGGAGCAGACCTTGCCCGTCAATCCCGCGCCGCAAGAACCGCTCCCGCTGCCCCTTCCCTCCGGCCCTTAACCCCAATCCAACCCAAAAGGGTATATGGGTCAGACCCAAAAGGGTATATGGGTTTAACCCAAAAGGATATATGGGTTGAACCCAAAAGGGTATATCCTCCAAGGTCCAAAGGGTATACCCTTTTGGGTCCAAAGGATATACCCTCTGAGGTTGAGGGGATATACCCTCCGATATCGCCTATTGCCCTATCCTCGGATCCCCCGAACCGCGACCGCCTTTCCCCATCGACACGGCCCCTCTGACATTGGCCGAGGCCCCGCCGCGGGCTCTCCGCGCTACCGCAGCCGACCGCGCTGAATCCTCTGGCGCGGGGCGCCCAGCGGACGGAGCGGCGCCTTTTGGGCCGGCTGCCAAAAGGGATTCTGCCGGCGCGACTCGCGGTAGGCCTCGCGAACCTGGTTGCGCCGGGCGCGATTGTAATAGTCCCGCGGCGTCATCGGCCGTTCTCCCCGGCGCCCATTGGGCCAAACCCGCACGGGACGGCGGAAGGGGCCATTCTCCTTATAGACAGGCCGCGGCGGATGCCAAACCCCGTTCGGCCCATGGATGACCGGCCCGTAGGGGTCCACCGGCACCGATTCGCTCCGTTTCCGGTCGCGCTTCCCGGGTTTCTTCTCCTCCTCCCCGTCGTCCCAGGGGTTATCGTCCGTCTCATCGACCGAGACGCCGCCCCACGGATCCGAGCCGACCTCGACCCGGTCCGAGAAGGTCGCTCCCGCGACGCCCGCCCACAGCACCGCACACACCGTCATCATACCTGTCAGCATCCTTCTCATCGCCGCACTCCTTTCCGTCGCCATTATACCCCATCGCCGAAACCGGAGGTTCGGGATTTGCTTAAAATCAATGGCTTGTGCTATTGTATGCCTCAGCAATCGGGGGTGACCAGGTCTCGACAGGGTAAGTCTGACCAACGGTTGCGTGCCGGGGATGATCGTTGGCCCCGTAAAACATCGATCAAAACCTAACTGCGAACGATAACTTCGCTTACGCGGCCTAACTTTAACGGCCCGTCGCTGAAGCACCGATGCCTGCTGAGTGCGGAAGCGTCGACTAGCAGGTCCCGCCGCGAACCGACCCTTCGGGAACGCGCGCCTGTACCATCATGAGGGGAAGCGCCCGCTTAAGCCTGCCGACCGGCGTAACGGACGCGAGACAATAGGCCGGCTACGCACGTAGAGACTGCTGCAATGCTATCTTGGACGCGGGTTCAATTCCCGCCACCTCCACCAATCTCACACCCAAAAAGGGGGCCCCTTCCGGAGCCCCCTTTTTTCTTTGCCGTGACGCGCGCGGCCGCGTCCGTCGGTGGCACCCCCTGCGGGTGTCCGGGTGGCCCTTACAGGCGCACGGGCGCGAGAATCTTGGAGATCAGGTAGACGCCGACGGCAACGCCGATGACCCAGAAGGTATGGATCGCGTTCCAAGACTTCTGAATCGCCTCCATCGACTCCCATTTCACGTCCTTAAACGCCGCCTCCGCCACGAAGGCGCACGCCGCCAGGCACGCCACGCCGCAGAGGAGCGCAATCAGATGGTGAAGCAGCAGACCGACCCTGAATAACTTTCCGTCATCACTCATTTTTCACTTCCTTTCCTGTTGGGGGCGTTCTCTCAGCCCCGTGCCTTTAGCATATCACACCACGGGCGCAGGCACAGACCCACCGGCCGCCTTTACGACAAGCCGCAGGCGGGTTCGTCACTCGCCATCCGAGGTGAGCCTACGGCCTAAGCGCGTAGGCGCACTTAAACCTTCCGAATGAGGGGATGCATTTAGTCTTGCAAGAGTGGGAGCGCATTTTCTCTTGCAAGGGGGCGGATTAT
>JAEWAN010000026.1 GCA_023391625.1 Bacteroidota bacterium
CCGGCTATCGTCAAGAAGCGCCACAAGGACATCGGCGGCTTCGAGGAACTCATCCTTTCCATGTATGCCAAGGGGATGAGCACCCGCGATATCCAGTACCACGTCAAGGAAATCTACAACCACGACATCTCGCCCGAGACGGTCAGCCGCATCACTGATGCCGTCATTGACAAGGCCAAGGAATGGCAGAATCGGCCACTGGAGCCGATTTACGCTATCGTGTTCATGGACGCGCTGTTTCTCAAGCTCCGGGTGGATGGCCGGGTCAAAAACGTGGCTGCGTACCTGATGGTCGGCATTGACCTGGAGGGGAAAAAGGAGTGTCTGGGCATTTGGCTTGGGCAGAGTGAATCAGCCAAGTATTGGCTCAGCGTGCTCAATGAGTTCAAAAACCGGGGCGTGAACGATGTGCTGATTTTCGCCGTGGACGGGCTCACCGGCTTCCCCGAAGCCATCACGGCCGTGTAACCCCAGGCCGAGATCCACCGTTTCCTTGTCCACCACGTCCGGAATTCGCTGGCGCAGATGGCCTGGAAGGACCGCAAGGAAGTTGCCACCTGTCTGCGCTCGATTTACACCGCACCCACCGAGGAGGCGGGCCTCATGGCGCTGACCCAGTTCGAGGAAGCCTGGGGGCGGAAGTATCCCCAGGTTGCGCTGTCCTGGAAGCGTCATTGGACAGAACTGGCAACTTTTTTCAATTATCCCGAAGCAGTGCGGCGGCTGATTTACACCACCAACCCCATTGAGAGTCTCAACAGCCGGGTAAGAAAGACCGTGAAAGGGAAAAGCGTTTTCCCGACGGAGATCGCCCTGTTTAAGGCGTTGTATCTGGCGGTTGCTGAAGCCGAGAAACGGTGGACGATGAAGACAAGGAACTGGCCAGAGATCATGGCCCAGCTCTCAATCTTCTTCCAGGACAGGCTTCAGGGATATCTCTGCTAAACCATCAACCAGGGGCGTTTACACAGTTTTTGGGACACTCCCTGAGGTAATCATCAAAATTTTTGTAGCGGCGTGAACCTTTAACCCAGATGTCCCCGGAGCGCAACGCCCCCTTAAGCTCGCTGAGCGCACAAAATTCATAGTACTGCCGGTCAATACCTGCAGGTGTAATTACCACCTTGCGCCAGCTTTCGGGGACAAACTCCAGCGGCGCTGTCGCCGGAACTTTACGTGACTGTTTCCGGTACATATCCTTAATCACAACCAGCGCATCAGCCAGAGGTTGCGCTGCCGGGGTTGCGACTAACTGTAAAGCGGACAACATGCGCGGGGCATATTTCCGTAATGTGCTGTATTTCTCAGTAATAATATGCAGCGGGTCAAAATTATTTTTTCTGGCGAGATGACGTGTTTCCTCCAGACTGGCGACAAATTCAGGCCATGGGAGTATGTTTTCTATTGCGAGCCATGGATCGCCACCGGAATCGCGGGCATCAGACAGCGCCTGACCGACATCGATGTACTGCCTCAGTTTTGACTGGATCAGCTTTCCGGTCTGCTGAAGGCGCTCAGCCTGTGTTCTTTTGGCTTTGCTGAAAAGGCTGTTCAGCATTCGCTCATGCAACTCAATCACTTCATCTGTCAGTGTGGCTCTGGCTTCTTCCAGCACGCACACCAGGATCGCATGACGCCGGGCTGCTGAAAATCGGGTCAAATCCCGGCTGCTCATCCTTCGGCCTTCCCGCGCCAGTTTCAGCAACCGGTTCTGGTGAATGGTACGATCTATACCTTCCGGTAATGCCAGCGATTCAATGCTACTGAGCCGATCAAGATGTTGCAGCACGTTCTTACCATTGATTTTACCCGGAGGTTGCAGAAGCCAAGTCAACCTGGAAGACTGATTACCCGATGACTCAAGTAAACGATCCAGAGCATCCCTGTGAGCCTGAGTTAACGGGGCATTCAGGGTCTGAAACACGATTTTATCGCCGCCTGCCATGGCCTCAGCACAGGTACGCTCCACGACATCAATCGCGGGGATTATCACGTTGTTCTGCCGGAGATAGATTAGTAACTCTTCAGCCAGGAGAATACCTTTATCGGTGCGTGTCGCCATCGGCAGCAGGTGTGTAATACAGTTCTGCTGTATTTTGCCGGTGAACGCCTTTACACCAAGGTAGCGGTACAGTTCGGTTAAATGCTCGCGCCTGGTGGTATCCCTGCCTGAAAGGTAAGCAGGCCAGAGATCCCCGGTAAGTTTTAGCCTGCTGGCGATATGCTTCAGCAGCGCATCAGAGGGTGGGATTTTTTTATCCGGTGCAAAGCCGACATTTTTCAGATAGCAAAGAAGGACGGCAAAACCAAAACGGCTGGCTGGTTTACGGTGGGCACTAATAAGTGCCAGATCATGCTCACTAAAATACGCCATTCGTGTCAGCGTTAACTCATCGTCCGGTAATGCCAGTAATGATTCTCTTTCCGACAGAGAAAGAATCTGCCTCCTTGCCATATAGTTTTCCTCATAAATTATCCGATGCGGTATTTTTAACAAAAATGGTTATCGCATAAGGGTACACCCTGACGCCACAACCAAAACGTGACGGCACACGATGAATGACATAACCTATATGCGATAGTATTAATGCAATAACTTAAATGAGATAACGTGGTGAAAAAATGTTCATCAGAGCTTATTTGAGGGCATCGACGGAAGATCAGTTCGCCGATCGGGCAAAAGAGATGCTGGAGCAGTTTGTTCAGGAACGAGGACATAAAATAGCCAGCTACTACCGGGAGAACATCAGCGGTACAAAACTTGACCGCCCGGAACTGGGACGCTTACTGATGGACAGTCACCGCAATGATATTTTGCTGGTCGAGCAGATAGACCGCCTGACCCGTCTGAGTAACAGCGACTGGATGACGCTGAAAAAGCAGATCGAACAACACGAGCTGCGGATTGTCAGCCTGGATGTGCCCACTTCATGGCAGGCGCTGTCAGATAAAGACCCTTCGCAGGCTGACGCAATCACTCGCGCCGTGATAACAGCTATCAATAATATGCTTATCGATCTGATGGCCGCGATGTCGCATAAGGACTGGCTGAGCCGCCGCCAGCGGCAACGCCAGGGAATTGAACGCGCGCATACACTGGGAAAATACCGGGGTAAACAGGCTGATCAGGAACGGCATCAGAAAGTCCTGTACTACCGGCAGGTCAAGAAACTGAGCATTCAGGAAACAGCTGAGGCTACGGGCTATAGTTGCTCACAAGTTTGCCGTATACAGTCCCTTTACCGGCAGGGAGATAAAGATTTATGAAAAAATACAAGTTCGCGCCCTGGCTGAGTCGCTGGAAACTCATCCCAGACGGCTCACCATTCGTAACGCATACATCACAACTCCTCCCGGTTAAAACATCAACCGATGGCATAAAAGCGATGCTGAAAATTACCGATGACCTGGAAGAACAAAGAGGTAATGCACTTATGGCATGGTGGGGAGGAAGTGGAGCTGCCCCGGTAATTTCCCATGAAAATGAGGCAATTCTTCTGGAGCGTGCCACGGGGCCCGCATCTCTGCCCACGATGTCCAGAGAAGGTCAGGACACAGAGGCTTGCCGTATTCTGTGCCTTACAGCAAACCAGTTGCACATAGGTCGGAAACAGCCAATACCACAACTTACTTCTCTTCATGACTGGTTCCACGCCCTTAAACCAGCCGCCCGGATATATGGGGGGATTCTGAAACAGTGCGCAGAAATATCTGAAGATCTGCTATCTTCGCCGCGTGATGTGACCACGCTACATGGCGATTTGCATCACGCTAACGTCCTTGATTTTGGGTCATCCGGTTGGCTGGCAATTGACCCGAAAGGCTTAAAAGGTGAGCGAGGGTTCGATTATGCGAATATTTTCACAAATCCGGACCTTGGTAATCCAGTTTCTGGAATAGCCGTTGTCCCGGAAATATTTAAACAACGACTTAATATCGTGACCGAAACTGCCGGTCTGGACAGAGAGAGGTTGCTGATGTGGATCTGCGCATGGTGTGGATTATCAGCGGCTTGGTCTTTGGAAAGTAACGGCCCGGTCACTGTTACAACGAAAATAGCAGAGCTGGCACTATCTGAACTGCACTACTGAACTGGAAGTTAAAGTTAACTTTTGCGATTAAAAATTAGCCTTAACGTACAATAATTTTCGATATCCAAACTGACCCCTTTTAAGCCACGGCAGCTATCCTTTACTTTTATCAATGACGACGTGTAATTTTCCTTTTTGAGTTCTGGCGGACAATATAAAACCAACACCTTGCAGCGGCTTTATAACTGCTTTCCTAAAATTCCTCTTGAAATTATCCATATTATGTTCCTTAGAGCCGGATAATCCCTTAATTTTGTCCCATGAAATAATTACGTCTGGTCCGCTTTGTGACTTCAAAAACCCGTGAAACCATTGACTTGTCGGAGGCAATGAAAGTCGTACATCCCAATTAAGCATAGAAAAATCATGGATTCCAAGCAATTTAGAAATTGTAATACTAAGATTTGCAACGATTTTACCATTACTATCTATTGCGAACTCTGGCAATATTGACCCTTTATATTCAATATTTCCAAAAGTTATATGTAGCTTACCTTCAAAAAGGCGGTCAAGCTGCTCCCTTAGTTTTTTTCTATTTGGCCCTGTATCTGTTAATTTCAATTCTTTTAAAAGTTGATAAAATGAGCATGAAACACGGAACTGAGGACTTAACGTGGCCTTTTTACAAAGCTGAATCCAAAGCGAACAATCATCCTGTCTTAATTCTTCACCTTTATATCTTATGACTAAATTTTTATGCCAAGTTATTATTTGCTTGTAGTCATGAAACATTTCTCTTTGGCCTACGCCTGTCGTAAATAAACACGAACGAATTGCCGCATTCGCAGCAGGAACCAATTCTGGCACTAGCGACAGTTGCACAAGACGGCTACGTTTAACTCTTGTCACTGCCTCACTATCTTGAATCGGCGTGTTCTTGTGGTCCTCTTCTTGTTCCTCGTGTGCCTGGAGCCCTCTACTAAGGGCTTGTCTCTCGTCAATGATCTGCTTAGAGTCTCTCGTGAAGGTCATTGGGTCACTCCTTTGACCGATCCCGGCGATTGCCGGGAGGCTGGCCCGGTGTTCGCAGCACCGGGCCTTTTAATAGGGTTTAACAACTAGACGCACAAGACTAGATGGCGTTAGGTATTTTCTTCAAGAAATTTACCGATCAATCCAGCAATGAACCCACTTACATTTTTTATATCATGCTTCGCGGCATACACACGCAGGCCTTTTGCTGTTTCTTGTTCGAGATACAAAGAGAAACGTTCTTTTGGGTTTTTCTCTACATTAACTTCGGAAGCGGTTATACGCTGTGGCTTTTCTTGATGTATATTTTCAACTTGTGCTACAGATTCGGTGCTCCGAAACAATTCACTCTTCAATTCTGGTTTCTTCTTTCCGAGTCCCATAACTACCCCCTCCTCTCAATTTCTTTCGCTAGACGTTCATAGTCTTCGGTTCCGGCAGATGCAGGCCGGTAGGCGAAAATATCTTGCCCCTCGCTCGGCGCTTCCGCCAGGGCAACCGCGTCCCTGATACGAACATCAAATAGCAATTCCCGGAAAGCCTTACGAAGTTCATTGAATACATCGCGATTTAGTGTTTTTCGTTTGTCGAAAAAGGTGACGACAATACCAAGAACACTTAAAGTAGGATTCAGGTCTTTAACCATTGCTACAGTTCCCTGTAGCAGTTCAAGACCTCTCAAGGCATGGTATTCTGCTTGTACTGGAATTACAATTTCTTTTGCAGCGACAAGAGCATTCAATGTTATTAACCCAAGGTTTGGTGGACAGTCGAGCAATACATAATCGAATTCAGTAACTTTATTAAGAATCTTACGAAGCATATTTTCGCGACCAATTCTAGCCGCAAAAGCCAAATCTGCTTGTGCCAAATCGATCCCAGCGGGTACAAGTTCTAGGCCTTGAACACCTTCAACAGGAATTTTAATTTCGTTTAAGTGGGCTTTTCCTTCCAAAGCTTCATATAGGCTTCGACAATCATCCGGCGCAAACCCACAGGACGCGGTTAAACTGCCCTGTGCGTCTAAATCTATCAAAAGGACCTTTCGTTTCATCCTGGCCAGAGCTGCTCCCAAATTATGAACCGTGGTGGTTTTGCCCACGCCGCCCTTCTGGTTTGCGAACGCTATGATCCGCATAGCTTTTAACTCCTTAACGTTTTAGCGTTTTAACGCCAAGGCGTCTTCACGCTTTAGCGTCTTAACGTTTAAATGTTTTCGCACCTTAACGCTAAAGCGTTTTATCGTCAACACGTTTTAGCGCTTTGGCGCTAAAACTCTAAAGTGCTAAAACTCCAAAGCGTTAAAGCGTTAAAGCGCTTGTTCGAACGCATGGCCACACTTGGCACAAAGGATCGCCAGCCCAGGCTTGCCCCACACATTTTGACCACACGGACATGCGTACTTGATTTTGCTCTTGGCCTTGGGCTTGTGGGGCTTAGGTTGGCCGCTTCCCTCTTCCCCTTCCGCCTCGCCTGCGCCGGTCGGGATGGGGGCCGGCTCTGGCCCCTCGATGCTTTGGAAGTTGAAACGAAACCCCGAGGCTAAAAGGTTCTGGCAAGCCTGCTCGAAAAGCCCCCCCGGAATGACGTAATCCGCCATCCGTTGTCCGACTTTCCGCCCCCCAGGCTGGCCAGTGTCGGAGGGCATGAGGCCGATGGATTCCATTTTGTTGGCCCACTCGGTGTTATGGTAGCCGGTGCGCGAGGGGTTGCCGCAGCAAAATTGCCAGTGGTGGCACATTTCGTGGCCAAGGGTCTGCAAAATTTCCATATCTGATTGGTGCCGAAAAACCGCCGGGTTAAGCGCCAGTTCCGGGACACGTCCCGAGCCGTCGCGGCGCTCAAACCGGCCAGGGGAATAATAGCCGCACGATCCCGCCTTGCGTTGGTAGGTGATAAGCAAGTCCGGCAATTCACCGTCAAAAAAACGCGCGTTAAAAATACCATAAGCCGTTTCAATCCCGGTATATTCTGCACTCGTAAGTTCTGGTTTATTTGCCATGGCTTTTATCTCCTGTATGGTACGATACATTCTAAAGGGTTTAGCATGTTCCGGCCAGGGGCTTTTCTTTGTCTTTCGCCTTCTGGCTGTTTTGCCTTCCCCCGGCATCCTTCGGGGCGTGGGGGTGGCGGCAGGGCCTTTCACTTCAAGCAAGGCCTGTCGCCGCCCCCTGCCCCGAAGGTCCGCAAGATTATGTGATGCGGGCGTTTGGCCGTGGGCAGGTAGCAGGACAAGTGCCAAGACAGAGGCTTGGCGCGCCGGCCTGCATTGCCCATGGCCATGCCGTCGCCCGCGTACCACCTGCGGGGTTTTCGTCGTGCATCTGGCCATGACCACCACCAGGGGGAAGTGATCCGGGCCGGCAGGCCCGGTCACTGGCGTTTACCGGCGAGGGGTCCAGGGGGAATCATTCCCCCTGGTCGCTAGAGAGCGCGAGAGGGGGGCGAAACCCCCTCTCGCCGGCTTCGGGAGGATGGACGCGAGGGGGCGGCCCCTCGCGTCCATGGCCCTAGAAAAGGGTTGCTTGGACAATTGCCCGGACGGAAACCAGGGGGCGACGTATCGTGAGCATGGCCACATTGACGCTTGTTCCGGCGGCCTGAAAGGAGTTTTCGGGCAACACGTCCCACGTAGTGGCCAGGGGGCGCAATTGCTCGTTTTGGCGGGGGCCATTGGCGCATAAAGCAACCAACATGCCGCCGGGTTTCAGCATCCCGAGGGCGTGCTTGATATGCTTGATGTCAACGGCGTTTTCAAAAGGCGGATTCATCAAAATTCGATCAAATTTCCCAAGATCGCCGTTGCAGGTCAAAAAATCGGCCTGTTTGACCGTAGCCGTCGGGTAGGCCTCCCGAAGTCTGGCCGCCAATCCTGCGTTGATCTCTACGGCAGTGATTTTGCCGTGTGGGACCGCATCAAGAAGGTTGCCGGTTCCGGCGCTCGGCTCAAGGATCGTTTGCCCCTCCTCGATGCCGGCGGCGGCTACCAGCTGGGCGGCGATGTCGCGCGGCGTGGGGAAGAGTTGCGGCACGGCCACGACGGCGACGGGGCCGGCCTTGAGGGTTTCTTTCAACGCCTCAAATTCGGTTTCGGTGCCCTGGTCCTTGGCCGCGGCCTCGGTGGCCACGGGGTGCGTCTTCGGGCCGTCGTGCAAAAGAAAGCCGATCTCCCCGAGCTCCGAAAGCTGGCCAGCTTCGCGGGCGGCCTGTACGTCTTCCGGGCTCATGATCCTGGCCAGCTTGTCAAAGGGGATGGTGCGCTTGAAATCGCGGCCACCGTTGCCCCAATTATCCAGCACGGTCACGGTCACCTTGTTGACCTTTTGGATGTAGGACCACCCGCCGCGAGGGGAGGCCCAGCACTGCACCGCGCCACCGACGCGGGGGGCGTTTTGATCCGCCACCGTGCCGCCGTCCTCGGCAAGCATGGCCTGCTCGTAGGCAATACGATTGGCATAGTGGGCAATCCAGCGGTCACAATGGGCAATAGCCCGCTCGTGCGCCGGCACAGAAAGGGCGGCGGCCTGTTGGGGCGTTATGATGTCGTCATCAAGGGCGCTGTAAAGGCTCATGCTTCCTTCGTACTGACTGGCAGGAAGTTCGCGGGGGTACTCGCTCAAGGGAAAACAAAAATGCGTGTGGTCATAAAGATTTGTGATGTGAAGCGCCCTGTCTAAAAAGGTCATTTCCACACCATCTTTGCGCTTGATAGCGGCGGCGTCATTGGCCCACAACTTCATAACGGTTTCCGATTGCTTTTTGTCGCGCTCCTGCTTGCGTTTTTCTGCTTCAAGTTTTTTGATCCGACGCGCGCGAACGTCGGGACGCTCCAAATACTTTGCATGTTGCAAGGCTCCTGCGGCGCGGTCCTTCCAATATTGGGACGTTTCCCACATGCTAACCGCCCGGCGCATACCGTTTTCGATGCGCTTGGCATCCTTGCGCGCCCGCTTTTCGCTGTGGTGTCCCACCAGGATAGGCTGACCGAGCGGAATACCATCGGCAATGCGCGAAACAGCGTCCCGGGCCTGGACGGCATCAGCGGCCCGTTTGTCGGAATAGGTGTCAAATCGTTCGGCTCTGGCCTCGGCCCGGTCCACAAGGCTGGTGTCCTCGTCCCCGATCTCGCCGCACAGGGTCAGTAAAAAATCTTCTCGGGCCGGGGTCCACATGGGGGCAACCCACAAGTCTTGCTTGGGTGCCCACTTGAACCCGGCGGCCTTCAGCTCGGCGCAAGTGTCGGCATCAAGGCGGGTATCGCTGTACAAACGCAATTTATTGTCTTCGGGGGAATAGGTGGCGGTCATCATGGCGGATACCTCCCGGCGTTTTGTCTTTGGCCTTTTGGTTTTCTGCCTTCCCCAAGCCCCCTTCGGGGCGTGGGGGGCGGCGGCAGGGCCTTTCACTTCAAGCAAGGCCTGTCGCCGCCCCCTGCCCCGAAGGCCCGCAAAATTATGTGATGCGGGCGTTTGGCCGTGGGCAGGTAGCAGGCCAAGTGACAAGACGGAGGCTTTGCGCAGTCTTGGCGCGCCGGCCTGCATTGCCCACGGCCATGCCGTCGCCCGCGTACCTCTGCGGGGGTTTCGTTGTGATCTGGATGTGGCCACCACCAGGGGGAAGTGATCCGGGCCAGCAGGCCCGGTCACTGGCATTTACCGGCGAGGGGTCCAGGGGGCTTAGTCCCCTGGTCGTCGGAGAGCGCGAGAGGGGGGCGCCGGGAAACAAAGAGCCCCGCGTGGGCGGGGCTCGGCGCGCAGCTCACGCACCAGGGGGTGTCGTGGCTGACGCGTATGTGGTTCAGCCAACAACGCGGAATTAAAGATATTCCGGCGGAGGCAAATCTCCGATAACGATTTTTGGGGAAAACGTATAGGTACTAAAAAATTGTTTTTTCCCACGAATTTTCTTAAAGAATGAAAGCATATTGTTAATAAAACCCTTTGGGGCATTATATGCCATCGTGATTGTAAACGTCTTGTCTTTATTGCCAACGGGTTGCCCGCCGCCTTCTGGATATTCATACAAATCATGTTGGTCAAAACTAAAGAGAAACAGCACCTGGGATGGTGCTATTTGGCTTATAATGCAATTAAAAATTCCACCAAAGTTCTCTCGGGGTTTGTCTCTTTTTAACTCTCCAGAGATTTTTAGCTCTACGTCCTCAGCACGGACACCGCCAATGTTTGTAAGCACAAAACAAATGGAAATATTTTGGAACCTATGCTTGATGGTTTCACGCTCAACCCCACTTGATCCTTTAGGAACATTAAATTCATACTCCGGTCCAATTTGATTCTTTACATAGTGGTATATTTCTAACACAGGCCTTTTATAATTTGTCGATATATGCAATCCAACTTTCAAAGAACCGCTTACAGCAAGGCTACCTAATTCCATTATTGCTTCCTTTCTAAACGAAAAATCGCCAGTGTTGCCACAGCGGGGAAGGTCAGTTACTCAACCGGCCACTTGTGGGAGATATGTAAGCCGAGCCGTTCCGGGAGGCTGGCAACAAATTTATTGATTGTTTCCACATCGTTGCTTCCAAACCATCTCAAAGTAAATATTTTGCCGTTTGAGAAACGCACTAATCCGGGAAAATCCTTATGGTTCAATGGGGCGGGGTATCGACCTGCCCAGGTTGCATGATGGGATAGTCTCCTAAGCAAGTCCTCTTCTCCTTCGTTTAATTTTAACTTCAACTGTTTTGAAAGCTTGTATAAATCATGTGTTTTCAATTGCTTAGGAAATACGGCACTTAATTTTTTTGCAAAGATAAATCGGATGCCATTATTTCACGGAATTTTGCTCTGTAGTGTGTCTGCTCGTCTTGAACTAGTCTAGCCTTTAGTGAAAACTCCACCGCCTGAAGGCGGTGGCATCGGATTACGACTAAAGTCGGCGATTCCGGCTAAAGCCGGTTTCCCTCCCTGCTGAAGCAGGCTTAAGTCGAAGGGGTGCCCTCCCCTTCTATCC
>JAEWAN010000007.1 GCA_023391625.1 Bacteroidota bacterium
ACGGCCTTCCAAGCGATGTCTCTGGCTTTGGTAATACCCCGTACATGGAAAATGGCAACGCATATGTGGCAGTCACTACCTCTTCCGGCTATCCTGCCATCTATAAGGTAGACCCTGCCAATGCAACAGCTACCAAAGGTCTGGTTGTCAATGCAACCCAACTGAACGGTGTAGGTAAACTGGAATAAAGCTCCTATGAAGAAAGTTTTTCGTAAGATACATTTATGGCTTTCAGTCCCCTTCGGGCTACTGATTACCCTTATCTGTTTTTCCGGAGCCATGCTGGTATTCGAGACGGAGGTGATGGAGCTCTGCCACCGCGACCTCTACTATGTGGAGAAAGTCGGGTCGGCACCGCTTCCCATGGGCAAGGTGGCCGAAAAAGTGGCCGCTACTCTGCCGGATAGTGTTTCTGTGACGGGTGTCACAGCCTCGTCTGCTCCGGAGCGTGCCTGGCAGGTGAACCTTTCCAAACCTCGTCGTGCTTCCGTCTATGTAGACCAGTATACGGGTGAGATAAAGGGCAAGTATGAGCGTGCGCCGTTTTTCACGACCATGTTCCGCCTGCATCGCTGGTTGCTGGACAGCATGAAGCCCGATGGAGGCATCTTCTGGGGGAAAATGATTGTGGGCACTGCCACGCTGATGTTCGTCTTTGTACTGCTATCGGGCATTGTCATTTGGTGGCCCCGTACAAAGAAAGTTTTGAAGAACAGTCTGAAGATTGTTATCAATAAAGGTTGGCGCCGCTTCTGCTACGACCTGCATGTGGCAGGCGGTATGTACACGCTGATTTTTCTGCTGGCAATGGCGCTTACGGGACTGACATGGTCTTTCTCCTGGTATCGTACCGGTTTCTACAAGGTCTTCGGAGTGGAAACTGCGCAAGGAGGTGGGGGACACGGTGCTCCGGCACAAACTGCTGCCCACGGAGGAGATGGGGGACAAGGTCGGTCTGATGGCAGACCGGGAACTGAGAATCGTGAAAGAAAGCCCTTCTCTCCCTTTGCAAACTGGCAGAAGGTTTACGAAGAACTGAAGGAACTCAATCCTGATTATAGGCAGATAACCGTATCCAAAGGCTCTGCTACGGTATCTTTCAATCGGTTGGGCAACCAGCGTGCTGCCGACCGCTATACGTTCAATCTCCGTAGCGGTGAAATCACCGGGACTACCTTATATAAAGATACCGACATTTCAGGGAAAATCCGAGGCTGGATATTCTCCGTTCATGTAGGCAGTTGGGGAGGACTCGCCACTCGCATATTGAGTTTCCTTGCCGCTTTGACAGGTGCAAGTTTGCCGCTGACGGGCTATTATCTTTGGATTCGCAGATTGGGGCGGAAAGGCAGTAGGAAAGCGAACATGCAATTAAAGAAAGTTGCTTAGAAAAAGCAGGCAGTTTTATAAAAGGATGAAGATGTCCGCAAGATGCGCAGGCGTGCGTGTTTTGTGGGCGTTTTTTTATAAATACTTTTGGGCGGAGATTTCATTTATCCGCATTTCCTTCTCTTCTATCCGGATGCATCCTTCGCTTGCCAGCTCCGATAAGGCACGTGCCAGCGAGGGACGCGCCACTCCCAGTATTTGTGCCACTTCCTGCTGGTTGAGTATCGTGCCATGCATGCGTAGATAGTTCAGTATGCGCGATTTCAGGCTTTGCAGGGCAAAGGCATTCAGCTTTTTGGAGAGGAACAGAGTTCTGTCCGATACCAGTTGCAGAAAGTTGCGCATCACAGTGGGGTGTCGATGCAGGAACTCCAGGAAAACATTCTTGTTTATGATGAGTATCTCACATTTCTCTTTTGCTTCGATATTTACCGGGAAGCGGTTTTCGGAGGCAAAGACAAAAGCCGGGGCAAGTAGTTGCGGGGCTTTCAGCGTTTCTATGGTGAGTTGCTTTCCCTCTGCACTGACCATTTGGGTACGTACACTGCCGCTGCACAATATGAATAGAGAACGGTATGCTTCTCCCTGTATGGCAATAAAGTCAGCAGGTTTGTATTGCCTGCGTGCATGTTCGGGTGCCAGAATGAGGGATAATAATTCTTCTTCTGTTATGCCTTGGAAAGGAGGCATTTTCAATAATGTATGGATTTCCATTTTCTTTTTTACTTTTTTGTGATTCGATGTAACATTCGTGACAGTTTTCGCGTTGTAGAACTCTCATCTTTGCACAAAGATAATGCAAACCGAAAGTAATAGAAAATAAGCTTGCTTATTTTTATTGCTAAGGTGCCGCTTCTTTTATGGAAAGATAATGTAAACTTTTAAATGAATAGGAATATGGAATCAAACATGTTTTGTTATCAATGTCAGGAGACTGCCAAAGGAACTGGCTGTATATTGAAAGGTGTGTGTGGAAAAGAAAGCCATACGGCTCAAGCAATGGACTTGTTACTGTTTGTAGTCAGGGGCATCTCTGTTGTTGCCGATACATTACGTAAGGCAGATTGTCCGGTCTCTGAGGAAGTGAATGTTTTTGTGACGGATGCTCTGTTCTGCACCATTACGAATGCAAATTTCGACGATGAAAGCATCTTGAAGCGGGTGGATAAAGGAATCATCATGCGTAATGGATTGATTCAAGAAGCGGAACACAACAAAGTGTTCCTACCCAAAGTAGATGAACTGACTTGGCAGGGAACGCGTGATGACTATGCCGAAAAAGCGAAGACAGTAGGTGTTCTGCGTGAACAAGATGAAGACCTCCGCTCGTTGAAAGAATTGCTTGTCTATGGCTTGAAAGGTATGGCAGCCTATCTGGAGCATGCCATGCGTCTGGGATTCAATGATGATACGGTTCATGTTTTCATGCAACGCGCACTGGCTACCATTGCGGTTGAGTCTCTATCGGCAGAGGAGTGGGTGAAGCTGGTTCTCGAAGCCGGTGAGTTCGGAGTAAAGACAATGGCTCTATTGGATGCGGCCAATACCGGTACTTACGGTAATCCTGAAATTACAAAGGTGAATATCGGTGTGAAGAACCGTCCGGGAATTTTGATCAGCGGCCATGACTTGAAAGATATGGAAGAATTATTGAAACAGACTGAAGGCACGGGAGTAGACGTCTATACACATGGTGAAATGCTGCCTGCCCACTATTACCCCGCTTTCAAGAAATATTCCCATTTTGTAGGCAATTATGGTAATGCCTGGTGGAAACAGCGCGAAGAATTCACTTCCTTCAACGGACCGATTCTGTTTACCACCAATTGCATCGTTCCTCCTCTGGCAAATGCCGTGTATAAAGAACGTATGTTTACCACCAACTCTACCGGCTATCCGGGTTGCAAGTACATTGATAAGGATGCTGAAGGTAGGAAAGACTTTTCTGAAATCATAGAGATTGCCAAACAATGCCAGCCCCCGGTGGAGATAGAGCATGGAGAGATTATCGGCGGTTTTGCTCATAACCAGGTGCTGCAACTGGCAGACAAGGTGGTAAATGCCGTGAAGACCGGGGCCATACGCCGCTTTATCGTAATGGCAGGCTGTGATGGACGTATGAAGAGCCGTGACTACTACACGGAATTTGCCAAGGCCTTGCCGCAAGATACCGTTATCCTGACCGCAGGTTGTGCCAAATACCGCTATAACAAACTTGGTTTGGGAGATATCAACGGCATTCCCCGTGTATTGGATGCCGGACAGTGCAATGACAGCTATTCACTGGCGGTAATAGCCATGAAGCTGAAAGAAGTATTCCAGCTGAACGACATTAATGAACTTCCCATAGTCTACAACATAGCGTGGTACGAACAGAAAGCAGTTATTGTATTATTGGCATTATTGAGCCTCGGTGTGAAGGATATTCACTTAGGACCTACATTGCCCGCTTTCCTTTCTCCAAATGTCGTCAAGGTACTGGTTGATATGTTCCATATTGCAGGTATCGGTAGCGTGGAAGATGATTTGAAGAAATTCGGGTTATAGATGAAAGGGTACTGAAACTATCCTTTTATCACGTTATTTATCGCTTCCTCCGTTCCGCAGAATGGCCCGTGTGATTGTAGTTTTATGGTACACATGGCGGCGGCAAAGCATCCCGCTTCCCGGTGGGATGCGCCTTTGTTGCGCATATACAGATACCCCACCATATAGGTGTCTCCGCATCCCGTTGCATCTGTTATCTGAAGGGCCGGATAGGCGGGTATTTCGTGGAATTCTCCTTGGGCATATATCAGCGAACCTTTATCCCCCAGGGTCAGCAGCACTTCCTTCACGCCCCAGTCTGCAATCAGCAATGCAGCTTCGTGCGGTTCACTGCATCCGGTCAGCACTTCCATTTCAGCTTCGTTGGCTTTCAGGATATGGATATACTTCA
>JAEWAN010000018.1 GCA_023391625.1 Bacteroidota bacterium
TGACAGGCCCTGCCTGGCGGCTTGAGTCAGTGCGCTTTTGCTGGCAATAATCAAAGGATTATCCTCAGATTATTGCTTTGCAACTGCTGCTAAATAGAAATTTGACTATTTGTGCGGTGTTTCCTAAAATATTTTGAGTTCTTGACCAGAAAACCTGTAAACGGCCAATAACGCTATAGACCATATTTTCCACAAAGCCTGCCGGAGCGCTTTATGGTATCCGCCGGAGACGCAGCTTCGCCTGCTGATGCTTCCGGAAACCGTTGAGCCCTCAAAACTGTTTGTCCTGATTTTTTGTGGCTGCCATGCAGTGTCCATGTTATAATAAGAAAAACGGGTCCGCTGCCCGTAAATCATCGAAACGAAGGTGGATACTATGTGCAAATATATCACACAAGGCAAAGCGGATGGAAACTCCTGCGGAGCTTTCACCTTGGCTTATTACGAATGGGAGGTTTCCGGGCACGCCAAAGCTGAAGCCGCCGACAGGGCATACATATCTGCTCTGTATAACGACATCGTCTTTGGCTGCGCGATGCCAGGCTTTGAAAGCTATTCCAACCCCATGCTTATGATGCGTCGCTTGGCAAAGCAGGGCGCAAAACCAGTATTCCATCTCGGGGAAAACCCGCTGATCCGGCAAATGTTCGGTGTACTGAGCGCGGCCGCCAAGCAGGAAGTCGCACAAATGAAGATGTTTGGAACGCTCTGTGAAGCCGCGCTGGACGTGGAACAGGCGGCAGAATACGCCATCCTGGTGTGTCAAATGCTGGAAAATGGCGCGCCTGTAAACAAACTTCATTATGTTCTGATGAAAAAGAGCTGTGATAGGGAGCCGCTCATCCTGAACCCGTGGCACGGTGAAGCCCTCCCTCCGGCCCAACCTCTCATCCCCGGCGCATCTGTGGAACCAAGCCTTGTCTGGACAGGTGCAGCCATTGAAATTCTTCTTCCCGGCTGAACCGCAAGCGCAGCGGCAGGGAATCCAAAAGTCTAAAATCGCAGAAAAAACCGGCTGCAATTTGAATTTAAACAGTCTAAATTCAAATTACAGCCGGTTCTGATTTGTTTGACTGTTACGAAATAGATACCCACTACAAAATGAAAGTTGAACCCCCAAAATAGTGAATGAAACTATGAAAACAAATTAAATATAAAAATACAGCATAAAAAAGAAGTGAAATTTTAGTTTCTCTATTTAATTTATCGTCCGCAACATTTTTTATACTTTTTTCCACTTCCGCAAGGACATAATTGGTTTCGTCCAATTTTACCTTTATGCGTTTGATGATATTGAAACATTCGTCTCTCAGCCACTTCTTTTCCTAATTGGTAAATTTGATCCGATTCTTCTGGTTTGATATCTTGTAAGGTAAAACGTTTCAATTCTACTTTAATAAAATTTCCAACGGAGTCAAAACTTAAATCGATTAGATACCGATCTGGATCATTATTCCAAGACAAGCATGCCAATGTATACTCTCTTTTTTGAGAATCGGAAGATTCTATTACGCCTTGTTGATCAACAAAGCATGTATATCTAAGAGAATTTTCACCTACACCTGCTGCGTGTATAGGAATTTCCCGTTTTATTTCTTTTTGTCTATTTAGAACATAGTCAACCTGATTACAAAAGTCATTCTTAGCATCAGTGGAAAAATTCAAAAAATAATTTGCAATAGACGAACGTCCTTCTATAGATTCAACTTCTAAATAATGAATAATCCTAAGAAATAAATCTGGGATATTAGGTAAAGGTTTCTTCGGGGACAATTGGGGATGATATAATTTACAAAAATAATTATCCAAATCTTCACGATACCCAATAAAATTCCCAACAGATCCTGTGGGAATAATATCCGTTTGAAAACAATAGCAATTATGTTTAATATACATTCCCAAATGATCTAATTCATCATTTAACGCCAGCTTGGATTCTTGAGTAGCTAAACTTCTTTGTTGAAGAAAATGTAAAAACATTAAAGGCGAATTGAAATATTCTCTATAAACCATCAAATCATCAACAGCAATACTTATAGCATTGCTTTTTAATTGCATAAAACGTAGTTTTTCAGCTTTGGCCGCAAACGCATTGATATTGTCTATTGTTACCGACATCATAAATATCGAAGATATTTTATCCATATCTATAACAGCTTTGACTTTATGATTTTCATTGTATAGTAACGGCTGGGATTTTCCTGTCAAATAATCTTTTGTTCGTTGACACTGCCAGTCAGCTTTTTCTATTAAAGACTTATATGATTTTATATGAGCGTCAAAATCCAAAATTGGAGGGGTATAGACAAAAGAGCCTGCCTTAACTTCTACAATTATAAGAACATCATCATATAAAACAATGAGATCATTTTCGGCAGCCTGTTTCATCGAATTATTGATCGGATAATAGTTTGAACGGTACGTTAAACAATGTGGTAGAAGCGATTGGAAAATATTTTCGACCATTTTTTCGCTGGCTACTTGCTGATTATCCGACCATCTGTAATGAGGTCTTAATCGAGTAATAGTTTTTTGAATTACTCTATAAAAATTATCAATAAATGAATAGTAGTCAAAGCAATAAGAAATATTATTTATTCTGATAAACGGACGTTTAAATACTGGCAAATCTATAATAGGCCAGCCCGCAAAGGGAGAGTCATTAAAAAAATTTGTATTATCATTAAGTTTCCAAGACAGTTCTTTAATAAAGTTCTCTGGCCATTGTGTAACCTTAGCTACATCGCGTAATTGTGTCCCGAAGAATTTATTGTAAAAGTCCTCGCCTTCTTGCTTATGCTCAGCAAAAAAAGTATCTTGGTATTCAACTCCATAATTCTGAAATTCTTCAAAAATATTCTGAAATTGATTAAGAGCATCCGCCTTTCCTTGTGTCACCGAATATTGCAATCTGGAAATACCATTAATAATATCCTCCGTACCAATTCCAAATACATCTTTAAATATATCGTCGTGTTCTTTTAAAAGTTTCTTGTAGTATCCTATTTCGAATACTTGGTAGCGATTACCTCTTACTAAATGCATCATCTGTGCTTCAACTATACTTTTTAAAATGTCATCTTCTATCCCTGGAACTAAGTCTTCTAATTTTGCTCCCCAAAAAATATAGAAATTTTGTATAAGGGTGTGAAGGTCTTCGATATCTTTTAAAATTTCGTGAAACAAGGGGATCGGATCATCATCTGGATATTCAAGTGGATTACATGGGGCTGAAACTAAAACGCTTTGTATGTACTCAGTTGCTCTTGCAATGGGGATATCCTGAAAAGGCCCCTGAGATTCCGAAAACAAATTTACAAAAGTCAGTAGTCCCATGTCAGAAGAGAACGACAAAAGTCGAATAGGATCACATCTTAAGATTTTTTCTTTTATAGCAGAAATTTTCTCATTTACCTTTTGGATTTCCTCGAAATATTTTGACTTTAAATATGCAGTTAACTGTTTATGCTGATTTGACGACATATTATTTTTTAGCACGATATGTTTACCAAAACGAGCTAATTCAGCTAAACCATTATTAAAGTACTCATCAGGAGCTATTCTTTTCATTGTTCTTCACCTACCTAATTCGACCATGACATAAAGCTAACAGTTATCTCGTGATTTGTACTTATAAATTTTCGATTTGTTCTTTGTCATAGCTCTGCTTTTTTATCTTCACCATTTACTTGTAATAAACTTTCATCCCACAATGGTTCATCTTCTGGAAAAACTTCATCGTGGGTTTTGAAATACGCCTCTCTAATTACATCTATCCAATGGTTAATATTTTGCATTTGAATGATCGTATCACTCTCTGGAAAAAGAGTAAAAAACATAGCAGAAATCTGAGCAAGAGAAATTGCAGAATGTTCTCCTGGTGTTGTAATTCCATAGTCACTTCGCCCTACGGGTATCATGGGATGAGTCCCCATATTGCAAAGCCTGCCAAATGTACCTTGAGGTGAAGCGTGAACAGTTTTATTTGCAAGGTCATATTGCCTTTTCCAAATGTCTGAATTAATATCGCAAGCTTTTTGTATATCATTAAATGTAATGTGTTTTTTCCTTGTTGAGAAGATTTTACTTTCTCTTGCCCATTCGTATCGATCATCGGTTTCTGATGCTTCATAAAACTTCTTTGCAACATTTTCTCCATATTGTATGATAAACGAGCTTATAATGGACAACTCATACATGGAGCGCCAGCGAGCATATGCTCCATCCGCAAATCCATTTTTCATCAAAGTAATTATTTCAAGAAATTCCTGCAAAGCCCGTCCGTGAATATGTTGCATTACGATGTATGTCCAGTATTTTGATTGGAATTGATCTTTAGGTAACGATTCAACATATTCTGAATATGACTCTGCGACTTCTAAAGTCATAATGTACATTGCTTCAGAAGCCACAAATGCACGATACCATTTTTGCTCTTGGCGAGCTATAAATTCTTGTTCATCTGCCCGAAATCCCATAACTTCTTCAAACATAGTGGCTTTCATAAATGAAAAAGTATCTTTTTCTGCATCTTTCATCATATCATTAAACAGTTCTTGAATATCCAAGGACTTGAAATGATCCAAAATTTTTTTAGCTTCCTCTTCTATTTCGGCTTTACTTATTTCTTCTTCTAAAGTGGATTTTAGGGTTTTTGAAAAAAGTTCCGCAAGGCTTTCAGTCCGTGACATAATAATTTTCCTTTCACTCTTTCCATCACTTGATATCTGATTCAATTCTTAACTCATAAAATACTTCAGTACCTCATATCGAAATTGCATATTATTCCACATTTCAAAATCGCAAGCAATGAAAGGGTGCGCCATTGTATCATAGTTTTTGCCCCGCTTGGATTCAAGTCCGATAGCATTCACAGTTTCAATTCATCCTCTTTGGAGCCAGTGTATAGAACGGCGCTCGAACATTTTTCAGTAGCTTTTGAAAAACTTCCTCATTGAATTTCTTGTCGTTATTGCGCTCCCATTCTCCGAGAAACTCAATCGTATTTCTGCCGCGAAGCCAACTTTGAATCAGATAACTCGAATTGTCTGGTTCAAACCTTCTTGCAATATCTGTCAGTGATATAGGCTCATTCGTCAAACGTAAATATTTGTGTACTGTGTATTCCAGAAATATATTATATTAATTATACTACAAATCGCCATTTTTCTCAACGAGAAAAGCAGGTACAGCGAAAGACCGACAGCACATGGTCTGCAAACATTTCTCTGTACCTGCTTTATTAGACAAGAGACTGTGTAATCTCATATCCACCTACAAATCGGATACAGATTTCCTCTTTGGATAGGATAGTAATCTGTTCAATGATGCGGTAGGTTAGAGCATCGGAGTATTCATGAATGGTGATGTCATCCGCAGAAATCATCCGTATAATTTCCTGCACCTTGGAGGTTCTGTTTTTGTTTTGCTCAATGGCTTGTTCCGCACGCTTTTTTAGTTGTTTCAGTGAAAGAAGCTCATCATTAGCCTGTTGGAGTTTTCTTCATCGCCAGCAAGGAGGAGTAGCCGATCAAACTCTCGATTCATTTCAGCTATTTTATTCTGTATGACGATAGGATCGGCACCTGTTTCTGTGACTGCGAAATTTACCAAGTGTTTTGTAAACAAGAGGTGACTTCTTCTTGATGGCTATTTAATAGAGCGTTAAGCCCTACCACTATAGCCTTATGCAATGCATCTTCAGGAATACTGAGAGAGTCTTTGCAGAATTTCTTTCCGAATTCCAAGCGGCTGATACAGCGCCATACAATTTGCTTGCGTCCATGAATGTTCCAAGTCACCCGCCGGTAATAACAGCCGCAGTTTCCACATCCCAACCGTTCGGATAGTGCATATTGACTGGTGAATTTTCCCCGGTTGGTTTTAGAATGTTTCTGAGTGACGGGGCGTTTACTTTTTCTTCTTGCAATTTCTTCCTGAACTTGATGGAACATTTCTCTTGTGACAATAGCAGGGTGATTGTTTTCTATGTAATATTGAGGTAATTCCCCATTATTTTTCTGCGGTTTACCTTCTAAAAAATTAGCAGTAAAGGTTTTTTGCAGCAGTACATCACCCATGTATTTCTCGTTCTGAAGAATGCGCAGAATAGCCTGCGTTGTCCATTCTTTTTTCCCAGTAGCGGTAGGAAAGCCTTTAGATTCAAGTGTTTCTTTAATCTTGCTCAGGCTATCTCCATTTAAATAATTTTGAAACATCATCCGTATCGCATCGGCTTCCTCTGGAACTATTTCAGGTTGTCCATCTGTGCCCTTTCGGCAACCTAAAAAACTGGTATATCGGAAGGAGAATTTTCCCTGTTTGTATCCCATTCGCTTTCCACGAGCGACATTAAGGCTGATGGATTCGCTCTCTGCCTGAGCAAAGGAACTCAGACAGGTTAAAATTATTTCGCTGGTCATATCCGCAGTATTGATTCCCTCTTTTTCAAAAATCACTGGAATACCAAAACTTTTTCAGCATTCGAACATGTTGAATACATTCCAGCGTGTTTCGAGCAAATCGGGAAATGGATTTTGTCAGAATTAAGTCTATTTTCTTTTTCTTACACAGTTCTATCATCTCTAAAAACTGGGTACGTTTTTTTTACATGAACACCGAAGATGCCGTCATCTGCAAAGATCTTAATCAATTTCCAATTGTCAGGGGAATTGATTTTATTATAACTAAATGAAAAAGCCGTCTGATTTACAGTCATAAGCTGTACAAATAGTAATCTCTGTTTGATGTTTATCTAAACCCGACAATATACTTCACGCCATTTTCGATAGAAAAATCGTATCTACCTCTATATTCCATTATAGCAGAAGCTGCTCAACCTCATATCCACCCACAAACCGTATTTGAATCTCCGTCTTTGATAAAACAGTTATTTGCTCAATAAGCCGGCAGGCCAGAACATCGGAATATTCGGTAATTTCCATATTCTCTGCTGAAAGCAATTCCATAATCTCCCGCACTTTGGCCATTCTGTCTCTGTTTCGTATATTTTGCTGCTCAGTATGCTTTGCCTCTTGCTTCAAAGAAAGTATTTCATTATTGACTTTCTGGAGTTTTTTCTCCAAGAAAACATTTTCTTCATCACCGATCAATAAAAGGAGACGGTCAAATTCACGATTCAGCTGATCCAATTTGTTTTGTACGGCAAGAGGACTTGTCGCTGCATCGTTGCACAATAATTTTCTATTGTTCCTTGTAAGTAACTTGCAAGTTCCTCCTGACGCCCATCCAACAGGCTTTGAATACTTTTGACGATTGCTGCATGCAGTGCTTCTTCTGGAATGCTCGGGGAGTCTCCACAATATCTTTTGCCAAACTCCAAACGGTTGATGCAGCGCCATACAATTTGCTTTCGGCCGTGAATATTCCATGTCACCCGACGATAATAACAGCCACAGGTTCCACAGACCAGGCGCTCAGAAAGTGCGTACTGACTGGTGAATTTCCCCCGATTTGTTTTTGATTTCTTTTGGGATGCCGGTCTTTTACTCTTTCTACGCGCAATTTCTTCCTGCACACGATGAAACACTTCTCTTGTGACGATAGCTGGATGGTTATTTTCAATGTAATACTGTGGTAGTTCCCCATTATTTTTTCTCGGCTTCCCCTCTAAAAAATTTGCTGTAAATGTTTTTTGCAGCAGAACGTCTCCCATATACTTTTCGTTCTGAAGGATCCGCAATATTGCCTGTGTGGTCCATTCTTTTTTGCCCGTTGCCGTAAGAATCCCTTTGTTTTCAAGAGCTTCCTTGATTTTAAACAGGCTGTCACCATTTAGATAGCTTTGAAACATCATCTGTATCGCATCTGCTTGCGCAGGTACGATCTCCGGTTGCCCATCAGCGCCTTTTCTATATCCTAAAAAGTTTGTATAGCGGAAAGAAAACTTTCCTTGTTTGTACCCCATCCTTTTTCCTCTGGCTACGTTGAGACTGATCGATTCACTTTCTGCCTGTGCGAAGGAGCTCAGACATGTCAAAAGCATCTCGCTGGTCATATCGGCTGTATTGATTCCTTCTTTTTCGAAAATCACAGGGATCCCGAGAGATTTTAGCATTCGAACATACTGAATGCATTCCAAGGTGTTGCGTGCAAACCTCGAAATAGATTTTGTCAAAATTAAATCGATCTTCTTCTTTTTGCACAATTCTATCATCTCTAAAAACTGCGTCCGATTTTTCACATGCACGCCAGAAATCCCGTCATCCGCAAAAATTCCTGCCAGAATCCAATTATCATGAGAAGCAATTTTGTTTGTATAGTATTCAACTTGAATTTCAAAACTGCTTTGCTGCTCTTCTTCCTCTGTACTCACACGGCAGTAGGCTGCAACACGGAGGTTCTTTTTCAATTTCCGTGCATCTCGTAAAAATGGGTTTGCAGGGATTTCTCTTACCACTTTGGACTTCATACTCATTTTCCTTTTCGTTCAGGATAAATTTGCCCGTTGATAAAGCAAAGCTGGACTTCTCCCATAGGCGACAGCAAAATATTTTGTATGCTCTCTTTTACCAGTTCTGTATTGATTTTTTCCAACTCCGTACTCTGTTTATAAAGCTGATGCAATCTCAAGGTGTCCGGATCATACCGGAGCGTTTTCAAATTTTCAAACTGCGTTTGAGTCCTTTCAAAGATCAATGGCATAATTTCCTCTACTGTCGTGGTTCGGCATTCCATAGCACGGCATATGTTCTGTGTCAGTTTTCCGATCTGCAATGAAATACTGTTTTCCCGCTCTGATGTATTTTTAAAGATATCTGGATTCTGTATGCAATCGTTCATATACGAAAATACCGCTTCAATCAAAACTTCATTTTGTATCGGCCCTATCCGAATTCCGCAGGAATGACATCTCCAATATATCTTCCCGCGTGTACCAAGGTCTATTTTCAATTTTGAATGACAGCAGGCACAGGCCATATATTTGCGTATATCACCAATTCCTGAGAGTGGTGTTTGTGCTTTCTGTTGACGGAGTTTCAGAGCCTTTGTAAAAACATCTCGGTCGATCAACGCCGGGAATCCGTCTTGTCCACAGTACTTGGCATTTTCTAAAATTCTTCGTACCATATGCTTAGACCAAATTCCGCTTGTCTCACTATACGGAATCCCCTTCAACTGTAATTGGTTGGCGATGCTCTGCAACGTATCTCCATTCATATACGAGATAAATATATTGGAAACCAGTTTGCTTTCTTTCGGATGAATTGTGATTTGCCCCTCTTGCATCTGGTAACCAAAGGGGAGATATCGTTGTTTTTTCACGCTCTACCGATCCTCCTTTAACAGCAGCCCGTTGAGCAGCTTAAATGAAAAACACTGTTGACCGACCTCTATCTTCTCAATCATAGATAGAAAAATCTCCTCGTCAAATTGGGACAATGGCTCTGCTTTCTCCAGCAGAGCAAGGATATAATTTGTCTTCTCTAACACCTTATCCATATTGCTTTTATCGGAAAACTGTTTGGCCTCACTGCGAAGTACATTCAGTTTTTGGCTGATCCGAGTTGTGCGCTCAATAAAAATCGAGTCGTCAATACATCCTCTTGTCCGAAGTCGGGCCAACGTGTGATGTTGCCTCATAAGTTCAACCATCTGTTTGTCAATTGACATCAAGCGTTCATCTGTCCCTTTCTTTGCTTTTAATCTTTCCAAGTCCGAAATCAACGGTCTAAAAATCTTTTTCTGATGTTCCAGCAGTTTATTGAACAGATGTAAAAATGCCCGATAGACGTCTGCTTCTGAAACAGGCATCATCGGGCATTGCGCTTTATCTTTATAATGTTTCCTGCAAATCCAGGTTCCAGATGCAGACCGCCTTTTAAAAACGGAACCGCAATCACTGCAAATCATTCTCTGGCTGAGAGGATATTCCTGCCGCAAGGAACTTGTATGATTCTTTTCTTGGATGAGCTGCTGCGTCCTATCAAAATCCAGTCGGGAAATGATTGCGGGGTGGCTGTTTTCAATATAGTATTGTGGAAGTTGTCCAATGTTTTTTTGCAGCTGTAACGGCAACTCATCCGGAGTGAATTTTTTCTGGACCAATGCGTCGCCTACATACTTTTCGTTTGTAAGAATATATCGCACATGATAGACGTGCCATCCTTTGGACTCCCACCGCTTCGGTGATTTACGCCGATTGAGTTCATGCACCAATTCTTCAAGGCTCATGCCGGCCAGATAGCTACAAAAAATGAAATGCACGACTTCCGCCTCTGGTGGAAAAATCTTCAAGGTATTACCCTTTAATATATACCCATACGGCGCACGGCATGTCAGAAAATCTCCACTTTGCATTCTCTTTCGAATACTCCATTTTATATTCTTGGAGATTGAAAGTGATTCTTCTTGTGCAGCCGACCCCAAAATACTGAGAAGCATTTCACTTCCCATATTTCCTGTATCAATGTTTTCTTTTTCAAACTCTATTGCTACGCCCAATAACTTTAACTCCCGAGCGGTTTGGATACAGTCCAAAGTATTACGGGCAAATCTTGAAATCGACTTAACGAGTATACGGTCTATTTTTCCGGCTCTGCAATCTTCGATCAAACGCTGGAAATCCGTGCGCTTGTCTGTAGCCGTGCCTGTAACAGCTTCATCTGCATATAATCCTGCAAACTCCCACTCATACTTTGATTGGATGTATTGAGTATAATACTCTACTTGTGTAATAAAAGAATTCAACTGATCAGCTGAGTTGCTGCTCACTCGGGCATAGGCAGCAACCCGTATTTTTTTCACCTGTTCGGGGAGCGGTGGTATGACTCTGACCTGCGGCACTTTTGTCACTTCCTTCCCTGCCGGACATCTTTTTTGTCACACCAACATTATCATGATTGGGCCGGGATAGCTATTACAACAACCACTAAATATTGAGCCGCAAAACGCCGTACTTTTCGGCAACAGCAACATTTATCTGTTGGCAAATTTCCGGTGAAAGCATTTTTTGTTCCAGAAGTTTTTTCAACATAAAAAACGCCATGCAGTAACAAACTTCCGCAACGAGATATGCGGCAGGTGTGTTGTTTTTCGTGTCATTTGTCTCGTTCACCACGGAACTATCCCCCCTTTAGACATCGCCCGCTGTTGCAGCGGCTGCGACAACCCTTTGATGTACAGTTCATAACGCACATCGGCCTGTGTACAAATTAAAACAGCGCCGTGATCCTGCAAAAACTCCAGGACGCGCAGCGCCGTACTGTATTCATGGCTCAGCCGGCCAACATCTTCTATCAGAATCCCATTGGCAAGCCCCTGCCGCACCGCGCTCTGTGCCTCCCGCAATCCCATGCGAGCCAGCGTCCTGCCTGTGCTCATGTCCTGCGACGTTCCCACAACAGTCCAATGGTTGCGTTCCGCATCGGCCAGCAGCCCCTGCATCTGCTGAATCAAAACGCTGGGGCGAGATGAACTGCTGCGGGCATATGCCCAAAGTTTCAATTCATATTCATCCGTCAACTGTTGTTGATGCATTGTACCAACTCCATATATAATGTAGTATAAAGAAAAACTTTCACTGCTGAAAATATTCCAGTGTCTTCCGTTCCCGGATGAATCGGGCCACATCCTCTAAACTGTCTGATAACCTACACTTCGGCAGGGCTTCCAGCACAGCCGCATGGTACCGCTGCCCCTCGGCTGCCCGCCTGTCCAAAACCGCCACGACGCAGGTATCTGTTTCCGTGCGGATTGCCCGTCCAAATCCCTGTCGCAGCTTACTTTGCATGTCCGGCAGCACCACTGCACGGATATATTCCTGCAAACTGTGATACTGCTTCCGCTCCGCCTCACTGACCGGGTCCGGTACGGGGAACGGCAGGCGCGCGATCACCAGCAGCGACACCATATCTCCGGGAAAATCCATCCCTTCCCAACAAGGCCCCGCTGCAAACAGTACTGCATTGGAAAGGTTCTTGAACAGTCGGACGGCCTGATGTCCGTTCCGCCACGCCTCCAGTAATGGAAACGGCAGACGGTTCTGCAAATGCGTATGCACTTCTCCCATCAAGCTGTACGATGTGAACAATACCAGCGCATGACCATGCGTGGCTATGATCAATTCTTCAATGCGTCGGGCTAGGTACTCCGCTTCTGTCCCGATTCTGCTGTCCGGCATATCTTTCGGAATGTACAGCAGGCAATTCCGCTCATAATCAAACGGCGACAACGCCACAAATTTTTTTGTTCGGCCACACTGTTCCAATCCCAGCATCTGTTCGGCCCGCGCAAAGTTCCCGCCTGTTGCAAGCGTACCGGAGGTAAGGATCGCCGGTCTGCCGGACGCCCACAGCGCCCGCGCAAGCTGCACGGGAGTTTCCCGGCTGGCCGCGCAGAGCGCCGGCGTACCAGAATGGCTATATTGAATGTACAGAACATACCACGGGTCCTGGTTTCGGAACAGTTCAAGCGTATCCCCCATTCCTTCCAGCTGGTGGAGCAGCCATCCCGGCAGGTACGGGGCAAGCTGAACGGCTGTTTGCCGCAGACAGGCGATGGTAGCGTCCAGCGCGCGGGTGCGCTCCGGAGTGAGCTCAAATGCAACACTCGTTTCTTCCTGCTGATGCTCCAGGCGCGAAAGGCTTGCCATAAGCACCGCCTGCTTTTCAGCCAGCCGTTCTGATATGGAAACAAAGCGCTCTCTTCTCAGCGCTTCGCACACTCCGCGCATATCCTCCCACGATACGCTCCGGCTGTACATCTGGCGTGCCGCCTCCGGCAGCTTATGCGCTTCGTCCACCACCAGAACATGGTGCTCCTTCAAGAGAGGCCGCAGTTCCTGCTGACGGTGTACTGCGTCGGCCAGCAGATAATTGTGGTTGCAGATTTGAATCACAACTTCCGCACCGCGTGATTCCCTCAGATATTGCTGATACCGGCAAAAGTCCCGCATAGTACAGTTCCGCGGACACATGGGCGGTACACATACATGACGGCGGTCAAAGCCCGAAAGGCCCGGCGCCTCGTCCAGGTCATATGTTTTTTCCAAAATTCGAAGAGAAGCCGCCTGCCGTCTGCTGATATTTGCTTTTTTGCGCACCTGCGCCGTGCGCTCCGCAAGTCTTGCTTCGCATACAAACCGCTCTTTTCCTTTCCGTACTACTGCACAGATCGGGTGTTCCAGTATCCCCGCCTGCAAAAGCACACGCGATAGAAATGGGATGTACTCGCTCACGATTGCCCTCTGAAGAGTAATGCTGGATGTGGAGATTACCACTGTGCCCGGAAGATGTACAGGACGAAATCGCTGCCACAGCAGGCATGCTGTCAGATAGGCGTGCGTTTTCCCAATGCCTACGCCTGCATCACAGAGTGCGATTTTCCCCTCGAACAGTGTATCCAGCATTTCATGGCACAGCATGATCTGCGCTTCCCGTATCATAAGGCCGTGTTCGGGCAGCAACACCCGAAAGATATGATCCACCATGGCGTGTGCCTTTTCAAAAGACGTTTGTTGTTCCATACAGCATTTCTCCAGTCTCATCCGCCGTTGACGGCAAACGGATGCGGCGCAGAGTCCCGCTCTGCGCCGCACCGATCTGACGCCAACGACAGCGTCGTTTTCATCGTCTGATTTGATTTTTGTGCCGTATTTGCAGCTCGCCCCCCGTACACATGGGAACACGACTGGTGATGATGTCCGCTTGCATCCGCTCACTGGCTCCCCAGGGGTCTTACTAATTACAACCCAAAGTCGGCCACCCGGTCTGTTGTGCCGGGCAACTGGTGTGTCACATCCCTGTTCCATAGTCGTGGCGAAAAAGCCCGCTCCGGCTTTTTTTCGGGCAAAATGGATCGCTCGGTGCAGACCACAGCACCACCGTCCTCCATGGAAGGCGGCAGTGTTGCGGTCTGCACGTCATGGCGTTTTCCCCGGTGTCGCTCGTATGGACGGGAACGTACCTGCCGTGCTGGTATACGGTTGTCAAGCTACAGATGAACTCCAGAATTTCCGTTGTTCATCTTATAGCCAGCGGGAAAGGACAAAATATAACGCACATTAAAAATATTTTTTCAGTTTTTTCCGGAGCCGATAAATGCGCATGCTGACCGCATACTTATCTAGCCCCACTGCATGGGCAATCTCTGAGTCACTGTACCCCTCCATCCTCATAAGTAAAATTTTCAGTGTGAGCTTGTCTACCTTTTTTAGGACTTCAAAAACCTTTTGATTTTCAATACTGTTTAATAGATCATCAATATTTTTTAGTTCTCTGGCAGCTGTTTCTGGAATCTCCTCAACATCTTCATCTGTAAAAGACTGCCATTCATAAAAATTCCTTTCCGCCTTGAACTGCTGCCAGTCGTATGTATGCAGGCGCTGGATGGTATCCTCATCCATGCCCAGCTCCCTCATCTGCTTTTCTTCTTTCTCTTTCCAATTGAGCCATTCTATTTCTGCTTTTCGATGGTTGTATGCCATCGTTTTTTCCTCCAGTCGATTTGAAATATAAAATTTCAAATCGCTACTGGCGGAGAGCGGCAGCCATGCATTTTATGCCACACCAAAAAAAATAAAAAACGGACGCAATCCACTTTCGTGATTACGCCCGTTTTTCGATGTTATATTTTTCTATAACCTTATCGGTAATCTTTGATATTCACATTGATTTCTTACCGATTCGGTTCTGATTTGCTTTTTATTGTATTTCATACGTCCTACGCGCGATGCCCAGTTCTTCATTCGTTGGAATAACGCGAACACAGACAGCGGAATTTGCGGTGGAAATAACACCTTCTCCGTGGCAATCTTCATTCTTTTTCTCATCCATTCTGACGCCGATGGGCATCAGTTTTTCACACACCATGCGGCGGATGCGAGCCGAATGTTCGCCAATTCCCGCTGTAAATACCAAATCGTCCAATCTACCTAAATCCAGATAAAACGCGCCGATGTAATGGACGATTCCTGTCACGAACACTTCCATGGCAAGTCTGGCCCGAATATTGCCGTTGTCAGCTGCTTCGATAACATAGCGCATGTCGTTGCTGACGCCGGAAATGCCCAGAAGTCCACCTTTTTTTTGGAAGCCTTCTTGAATTTCCTGTTCGCTTAGTCCCTGTCCTCGCAGAAAAGCGGCCATCCCACAGTCGATATCTCCGGTACGGTTTGCGTGAATCAAGCCGGATTCCAACGACATCCCAAAACTGGTATCCACACTTTTCCCATTCAGGATGGCACACACTGAACTGCTACCGCCCAAATGGCAGGAGATTGCGGCATACTCCGTTTTTTCTTTATTTAAAACATCCGCAATATATCCGTGGGAAGCGCTATGGTATCCCAGCCTCTGGACGCCGTATTTTTCGTACCATTCATATGGTACGCCAAAAATTTTTCGTTCCATAGGGATTTCTCGATGGAACGCCGTTTCAAAGGCTCCCACGAAACGCGCTTCTGGCAAAACTTCCCGCATCACTTCAATTGCTTTGATATACGCGGCATTGTGCAGCGGCGCCATGGGTAGCCACTCTTTCATTCCGTCTAGCACCGCTTCGTCGATTTCGTGAACACCGAAATGACCCTTGGAAAGCGTCGCCTTAAATCCCACGCGTTCGATTTCTTCCACGCTGGAAAGCGCGGCTCGTGGACCTTCGGTCAACTCCTGAAGAAACCACTCGATACCAGTCTGGTAATCCGGAATATCCTGCCCGTCGAGGTCAACCCGCGCACCGGTGTGGTTATTATTGTAAGAGACGATAGCGTCCCGGCCCGAACCTACGCGTTCCACCGCACCTTGCGCAAAAACCTCACAAGCGGGCATCTCATACAACTTAAACTTCAGTGAAGTACTGCCGACATTGCAAACCAGAATTTTCATTTCAATCCAGCCCTCCAAGCAACTCCAAAATTTCCTGCATTTCTTTGTCGCCGGCGGCGGCGGGCCGCCAATCCACTTGCACTGTGCGATATCCTTGCTGTTCCAACGCCGTAGCAAACAGCCTGGGGCCTACATTGACGGTCACCAGCTCCGAATGGAATAGTTCCATGATCTTTTCACATTCCATGTTCGTCCATCTCCTTCTTTTGACGAATAATCTCCCCAGCCAGCGCCGATGCTCGCTCATTGGTCCTACACAGCAACACACCAGACTCCCGCAGCTTTTGGCACTGCTCGTCCAGATTTTGCAGATCGGCGTTTGTGCCCAGCACGGAAGCAACAAAAATCAGATGTCGGCCTCGGGCCTGCGCCTGTTCCTGTGCGACACGGATATCCGCCAGAGCGTAACCCGCCGGATCCATATGGCCCGGCGGCGTCAGAATAAAATCAAGCAAAATCACTGCGGTTTCCGGGTCAGCCGCTTCCCGTAGGATGGCCGGCTGGCGAACACCCGGATCAATGGCCGGATGTGGTCTGCCCAGTGTAAACTCCTCTTCTCCGTAGTCGATGCAGGTATTCTCCACGCTTACATGAGAATCGAGCAATCTCCAATCCTCTTTCAGTGGACTATTGGAATAAATTGGGCCAACTTTCTCAGCAAGCGTCTGCATCGCTTCATCCATATACGTCCCGCCGCTGAACGCGCCGCGCACGTATTTCTGCTCTTTGCCCAGCATCTTTACAGCCTCTGCTGCACGGTCTGACAGTTCCTCATCGCTTTCCAGCGGGTATTCCTTGCTAATCAGATTCAGGCATTTCTGCGCGCAGTCATCCAAGTTTTCCGCCCAAACAGCACCTGCGCTTTCAATCAGTTCTCGTTCACACCCCATGAAGAACACGACTACCGGCTTGCGACACTCTGAAATGCGGTTTAGAACTTTG
Source organism: Bacteroidota bacterium (assembly GCA_023391625.1). Lineage (GTDB taxonomy): Bacteria > Bacteroidota > Bacteroidia > Bacteroidales > Paludibacteraceae > QVMH01. The sequence goes on from JAEWAN010000018.1 coordinate 16,788, forward strand.
GGTAATACCTCATCTCCTGGACGGCGGGAAATCAGCGCGATGTATTTGGTATCCATATCCGCCTCCAGCGCGTCAATACCCATCAGCATCATGATCCCACCCACGGGGTTTTTCAAATCGTTGCCCCCTGTGCCGATGGTCTGGCTCACGCCTGTCCCGGCCGCATGCAAAATCGCAGCAACATGCTGGATACCCGTACCGGAAGCACCGCAGATTCCAAATGGACCTCGGGCATTGATACTTGCCAGAACCAGCGCTGCGCCATTGATATTGGCCACACCGCAGTCCGGCCCCATGCACAAAAGCCCCTTTTCCCGCGCAAGTTCTTTCATCTCGCGTTCGTCCTCCAATGGCACGTTATTGGAAAACACCACACAGTGCAGCCCCACGTTCAGAGCCTTTTTCACCTCGGAAAGCGCATATTCTCCCGGTACCGCTATGGAACACATGTTGGCCTCCGGATGGGCCTGTACAGCCGTGCGCACACTGGAGAAACTCTCTCCGTTCGATTGCTCCGCACCACCCTGTTGAGCCGCCGCATCCTCCGTAACCGCAGCCGCAGCCTGACGGAACGCCTCTTCAGATTCTGCCCTTGCAACAATCACATAGTCGTTGTCGCCGCATCCGTCGATTTCCTCTGTCATCAAGCCGATCTCTGCCAGAATATCCTTGAACGAAGCCGTGGCCATGCCGACGTATCCGACGTCGACACCGGGCTGCTCATTTAATACGGATGAACTGAACAGTGTTTCCAGAGAATCAATATATTTTCCTTTTTTAATCTGTGCATATACCTTCATGCTCCCTGCTCCTTTCACTGCTGCTTGCGCAGCGCTTCGTCCCGGATGCCGCGCAGTGCTTCCCGAAAGCACTCCAGCGGTAGCTCGGCCGCCCCCGCGCCAGCTTGCCCGCCTGTCTTCAGCGCGGAACCGCCGTGACTGATGGGCAAAATATTGTATCCTACAACCTTGCGCGCGTCGATCCCCACAGGGAATCCGCGGTATTCATCCCAAGGAATGGGAGCGAATGTGTGCTCACCCAGTGAAACCGCACGAGCCTTTTCCGTACGCTCTTTTGCCTCGGCAAAGGTTGCTCCAGTAAAGCGTGCATAAGCCGGACCCGCGATGGAGGACATCCCGCCCAGACCATATACCTCCGTTACACAACTGTCGCCCAGATATCCCAAAAGATCTTCTTCCGTATAGGATGGTTTCAGCAGCATCCCATGAATGACAGGGGCAGGCGCAGTGTACCATCGGTTTCCCGTTCCAGAGAGTTGAATACCGAATTCCACGCCGTTTCCACCCATACCTGCCATCACAGTGGAAAGGGGAATCTCTTTCGCTTTCACAGTAAGCGCCTCCACACCTGCCATCATCACATGCAAAAAGAAACGGTCATTACCCGCCAGAAAGCGAACCATATCGTTTTTTTTCGGATGCTCCACGTCCATAAAATGTGGGATGATTTGCAGTGCCAGATACATGGAAGCTGCTGGCTGCCGGTTGTGATTCTCGTCTCCCATTCCCGCGGTTTTGGCCAACACAGTCACTAGGTCGATACCTCCGGATGCCCGCACAGCCTGTCCCAACGCTGGTCCAAACTCGTCCCGCATCCAACACAAATCCTGTTCTACTTCGCCATCATACAACCCCCAACGCAACACCTTCGGGTTGGCGCCTGGATGAATGGGTGCATAGCCTTTTCCGCCATACACCGGGTCTTCGGCCACGATTACAGGCATAGTGGCCGACACCACCATACAGGCGGCACATCCGCAGGCGTAGTCCTGCGCGGGCTTGATTTTGATGCGTCCATCCAGTACCATTTGCCATGCCTCATCCAGAGAGACCGCCAGCTTTTCATGTACGGCAGCGCCGCAGATGGACGTGCGGATGGGCTGCGTGATTTTTTCAGCAGGCAGAGGAGGTCCGGCAACCAAAATGCTTTCCCGCGTCATACCCGGAATCGCCTCCAGCGCCGGGCGCACATCCTTCCATACCGGACGGCCGTTCAAAAGAATATCCATTACCTTTTGATTTGCTTCGTTTACACGCTGTTCAATTGTCATTCAATTCAACCTTTCTTTTGAATATAGATAGTTAGATAGAGCGGTAGCTTTTCTCACGGCCGGGGTTGCCGGCTGGAGCTTTCCAGCATAGTTTTCATGGCGCAAAGCCGTCGCTGGATGACCCGGCTGACAAAAGCGTTATCCGACTCCGCATCAAAGCCGTGGTACGACCCGGATACTTCATTCAATTGTACCGTTATGCCCGCAGCGGTCAGTGCCTCGGCATAGGTTACAGCTTCATCGTGTAAAATGTCGATTTCCTGCGGTTCGATGTAAGCGGGCGGAAGGCCCGCCAACGCGCTGTAATCCGTGCGCAAAGGCACGAGCGGCGCAGCGGGTGAAGTAATGTCGCGCAGGTATTCCCGCCACATCTGTTCGTTGGAGCTACGAGGCCATGCGACATCTACAGACTGCTCCATCGAGGCATATCGGCCGCAGCGGTCATCCAGCACCGGATAAATCAGAAGTTGGCCGACGGGCCGCACGTCGCATTCGGCCAGGAGTTGCTGCGCCATTCCTGCTGCCAGCGCGCCGCCGGCGCTCTCGCCGTACAAAAGAATTTTGGTGGCATCAAGTCCCAACGCCTCTGCCCGCACCATCATCTGCCGCCACACAGCCAAGCAATCGTCAAATGCCGCAGGTGCAGGATGCTCCGGCAGCAGGCGGTATTCAGGCAAAAATATCCGCATGTGCAGTGCAGCGGCGTACTTCGCAGCCAGCCGTAGCGCCGGCACCTGTAGTGGTAGGAAAAAGCCGCCGCCGTGGCAATACAGCATTCCTGGCAAACTCCGCGTTTCCTCGCCTTCCGGTTCCATGACAAAGCACCAAATTTGTCTGCCGTTTCCATTATCTACCGACAAACTGCGGAGTCTTAATCCCTCAGGGGGGTGATATGCGCGCGTATCTTTTTTCATATTGTCTGCCATCATCCGAAGCATCGGTTTCAGCGCAGGATTACCAAAATCGATGCGACCCAGTGGTCCAGGTCCTTTTAATCCCGGTGCATATGCTTGTTTCGTAAAACTCTTCCTCTCCTTCGCGTGTTCATCCAATCGACCGCAGGTATTCATCCATAGCCCGAGCCACTTCTTTGGAATATTTTACTGCTTCCACTACTGTGCGTGTCCCTAACACTACATCACCGCTTGCGAAAACACCAGGGCGACTTGTGCTGCCATGCGCGTCTGGGACCAAGAACCCACGGCCTGTTATATTCAAGCCCGTGGTCGTGCTGATGATTTTATCTTTTTGCCCTTGGTTCACAGGAATTCCGCATCGAAGCACACCGCCGATTTTATCTCGGCTTTCAAAAAACGTCACCTCTTACCCTTTTTTCCCGCCAACAATACCACAATCGTAATGCCGGCCGGGCCGTTTCCAATGATGGCGACCTGTCTGTTTTACTTTCTCCACGCTTTTGACAAGGCCTGTCCAGACATGAAGCGGAGATATCGTTCTCACTGCTGGAAATGTGTATCGGTTCGCCCTTGCTGCCCAGCACACAATGTCTCTCGTATTGTCTTTCATGGCCACACACCAGCGAACTCACCACACTCAAAGGGTTATTTTCAAACAGCAGCCGCTCCGCCTGCTCCGGCTGGCTGTTTAAAAACAAATGGATCATATCCGGGATCGCGTTTGAATGGGGCATCCTTTACGGCGTTGGGACACCTTGTAGTTCAAACATCGGCGCGCCTCATTTACAACGTGAATCGCTATATTGGGGAGTTCTTTTCTCTATCGCATTTGTCTTTACTCTAAAAATTCCAATCAGCAGTAGCAAAAAAGCAACCGCAGCCATACACAAAAATGTGACGTTTAGGCCTGCTATCATGGCGTCGGCTTGCTTCTGATCGGCGTAAAAGGCGGAGGCAAAAGTTAAAATTCCCACGAACACGGCCGAACCAATGGCGCCGGAGATCGTGCGCAACGAGGTAAGAAGCGCCGTACCGTGAGCGGTGCGCCCGTTGGAAAGGCAGCTTGTCCCCCATGTGACCAGCGGCATCATTAGGCATCCAATGGCAACATTTCGTAGGACATTTAAAAGTGCGGCCACCAAAACAGGGGTTTGGGCCGTTATCCAAAGCATGCCTAGACAACCGGCAAACAGGCAGCCTGCACCGGCTATGAATAAGACCCGGATGCCAAGCCGGTCATAAATCCGCCCAACAAACGGGCTGATTGCCGCCATTGCCAGAGAGCCCGGAAGCACAATCAGCCCGGAAGCTGTTGCGGAAAGGCCCAAAATAGATTGCGCGTACAAAGGCATGATGACCGATGAGCCCATCATAACGAAATACAGTAGCATACTGCCCAGCACGCTGAGGGCATAACTGCGACTTTTCAGCACTCGGACATTTAAAAACGGCTCGTCAAGCCGCAGTTGGCGGTAGGTAAAAAGGATGGCGGCAATAACGCCCGTCAGCAACGTGAAAAACACTCGAATGCTGAAAAAAGAAGAAGCGCCAATGTTGCCGACGCCCAGCGTGACTCCAGTGAAGGCAAGCGCACTCAGCAGAAAAGATAATGCGTCAAACCTTTTGGGCGCTGTCTCCAAAATATTTTCAAATACGGCAAGCGCCCAACCCAGAGCCGCAGCCATAACGGCAAGAGACAAAACAAAAATAGCCCGCCAGCTGAAGCAATCCACGATTATGCCCGCCAGCGTCGGCGCAATGACCGGCGCGGCTCCCACGGAAAGGCCGTACCAGCCCATAGCCGATCCGCGGTTTTCCGCAGGAAACATGGAGAGAATCAATACCTGGGACATGGCGGTCAGTATGCCGTTACCGCCAGCCTGCAAAATCCGCGCCAGCATCATAACAGAAAAATTCGGCGCGATAACACAAACAACCAAACCACTGATGGAAAGAAGCAATCCCGCCAGATACAACCGCCTCGTCGGAAATCGGGTAATCAAAAAGGCAGTTAACGGCATCATAACGCCCATAGCCAATGAGTATCCGCTGGTAAGCCATTGCCCTGTTGTAACGCTGATCTTTAAATCCGCCACAATTGCAGGAAGTGCGGCTGTAAGAGCCGTCGAGAGCATGGATGAAGCGATACAGCTGATAACGATATTCAAGAAAATCAGCAGGCGCTTTCTTTCGGTAATGTTTTTTTGTGTACTCATATTGATTCCTATCCTGTATTTTTAATTTGTGCAGTGAAGGGATTACCACTCTTTCGGAATTTGATTCAGCGCCGCATTCAGTTCCTTGACCATAGCAGGAGTGATCGCCTTACTGGCCTGCTTCAAGGTTTTTTCCAATGTCGATCGGTCCATTACCCGCTGGACAGCCTCCGGAATCGTGATGTTATGGGCTACATCTCCATGAGCTTTCCGCGCGCTCGCCATGATATCTGCCAACAGCTTTGCCGCCCGGGAATCCTTTTTAATATCAGCCATGGTATCCATAATAGAATAATAGCCCTCCCGCAGCATTTCCTCGGGCTTATCGAACCAGTTTACCACGGGGCCGCCGTTCGCGAAATAATCCGGGTTGGGCGTTTCTGCCTTGCGGATGACAATGGAATCCGTCAGCGTCCCACAGCAAGCCTCAATGATGTGCTGCCCAGAGATCGGCACATTGAATTTGAACACCTTGTTGCCGTCCTGCGCCGCAAACTCCTTACCGTCCACCCGAAGCGTCACGTTCGGTTGATTGGAGTACACTTTTACTTCCGTAACCTCCTCCGGTCGGTCGATATAGCGGCGCCCGCACAGATGCACAAACGGTTCTTGAGAAAGGTATGCCTTGTAGATATAAAATGCGTCTTTTTTCGTCTTGCGGTCAAAGGTGACAAGCCCCTTCTGGTTTTGGCCGGGCTTCCCACCCTCGCTGCGGCCGTCAGCGCCGAAATCAAACATATTCCAACAATGCATAGCCCAAATATACGGTCTCTCGCGCCACATCTTCAGCATGTGCTCATGGTACAGCGCTTGATAAGGCTCGCTCCAGTCGCCTTTTTCCGGATTTTCGCTCTGGTAGGCAGGATTTGCGTCTGCACCATACTCGGAAAGGCCGATTACCGCCTCAGGATGAGCCGCATGAAACTCATCAAACCAAATATCATTGTCCTCTTTCTCGGCAAGGTACCATCCATAATAAAGGTTGTAGCTGCGTATGTCAGCGAACATTACAAATGGGTCGTTCATATCCAGCATGAAGGCATGAGCCATCACCGTGGGCCGCGTGCCGTCCAGCTGATGACACAACTCATTCAGCAGGCGGTGGTTTTCCCTCATATCTTCGCTTACACCGCCCGCAGCCGTGATCTCATTTGAAAGCCCCCAGCAAACGATGGACGGATGATTATAGTTTTGTACGATGAGCTCCGTCATCTGGGAAAGCGTGTTTTCTCTCGCTTCCGGCATATGCTCCGTAATGTACGGAATCTCCGCCCACACAATCAAGCCGTATCTGTCGCATAAATCGTAGAAATACTGGTCGTGTTGGTAGTGGGCCAGACGCACGGTATTGGCCCCCATTTCCCGCAGCAAAGCCATGTCTTCATTGTGCTCCTGCTTCGTCAACGCGTTGCCTATGCCCTGCCGATCCTGATGGCGCGCCGCGCCGCACAGACGGTAAGGACGACCGTTGAGAACAAAGCCTTTTTCAGCGTCAAATCCAATTGTACGGCAGCCGAAAGCAGCTTCTACGCAATCGCCGCTTTCCAGCTCCGCCTTAACGGTATAGAGGTATGGGTCGGCGACGCCATTCCACAGGTGAACATTCTCCAGGCAGAACATACTTTGCGCATGGCCGTCCATCACTCTGGCATCCTGTATTTTCCCGTCCAACGTAAAGCGCACATTCTGCTGAAAGCCTTCCACCCACGCTTCTACAAGCACCTCGGCGCTCCCCAGGTCCCCGGAGAGGACAGGCGTCACCTTCACGCCCGGACCACCGTTATGCCCCAATGCGAAATGAGCCGCCGGGACCACCAGCAGGTATACATCGCGGTAGATGCCGCCGTAAAAGGTAAAATCAGCCTTTTGCGGATACACCTCCCGGTTTTTGCCGTTGTCTGCACGCACCGCCAGAAGATTCTCGCCTTCTTTCAGTACTGGGGTAATGTTTACACGGAATGTTGAATAACCGCCTTTATGACATATCAGTTTTTCGCCGTTCACAAATATTTCCGCCGTCATTGCAACGGCGCGAAATTCCAGCCAAGCTTCCTCGGCGCCTGTCAAAGCAGGGCTTGCAAATTTTTTTGCGTACCAGCACGCACCGCGGTAATAGTCATTGCCTCCGTCCTGTCCGTCCTTTGCATTCCAGGTATGAGGCAGCGACACCGCTTCGCCATAATCCAACGTAAGCGCTGCTCCACAGTCCTGCCGCTGAAAATACCAATTTTCATTCATAGAGATTTGTCTTCTCATGTTCACAGCTCCTTTGTATCTCGATATGTTAAAATTGTTTGCATCGCTGCAAACAAAAAAGCCCTTTTCCTGCAACACCGAGCCTCTTTGCTGGTATTGTACAGGGAAAAGAGCTTTTCAGAATAGTTTCAAATTAGGCAAAATGTACTCAAATTCGTGATAAGCGGAAAATGTCACAAAAACAAACACAAAAAAACGAATTTAGAAATATCTTATTTGCGTCAGATATGCTATTTTTTCCTTAGCGACAGCAAGTTGAATGTTCCTCCCTCTTAGGTGTTCAGCATTTCCTTCCGATATTGAGCGGGAGTTTTTCCTACGCATTGTTTAAAGGTGCTGGCGAAAAAATTGCGTGAGGCAAAGCCTGTATTCTCCGCAATTTCGGAAATATTTTTTTCCGTTGTGGAAAGCAAGCGTTTCGCCCGTTCAATGCGTACAAATTTGATGTAGTCGTTGACAGAGCACCCGATTTCCTTTTTAAACCGTGTGGACAAATAATACTTTGAATAGCCAAGCCGGGTTGCCAGCGTTTCAATGCTGATTGGTTCCGCCAGATGTAGTTCGATGTAGTCCCGGCTTCCCTGCACCATTTTTGAGTATTGCGGGTTGTTGCGGCAGTTGTGCACGCGGGTCACAAAATCTTTGTACATTTGGTTTTTAATGGCCGACACTTCCGAAGCTGTTTTTGCTAAAAAGAAGCTTTTAATATAAGCGTCTCCCAAGCAATAACTTTTCGTTGTGGAAAGCCCTCCCTCAATGGCGGCTCTGGTACAAAGTGTAGCAAATGTGGTGCAGGCTATTTGAACATTGCGCAACTGGTTATCGGTGTATTCCCGCACCTTTGCAACGGAAGAAGCAATCTCCATCGTGTCTGCACAGTCCATGTCACCTTCCCGCACGGCATTCAGCAACGCGCGTTCGGCACGGTAGGTCTGCAAGCGGTCCTTGGGCGGCGTATGCTTTTTCAGGTTTGAAAAATCGGCAGGCACCGGCTGCATCTCAATCTGGTAGTCAAGGCTGCTCGTGGGGATTTTTTCTCCGCTCAGCAGGTAATGCAGCATCACGGCATATTGGCTGTAAAAAGGCAACGAGAGCGTGGGCAAAGCCCGCGCCACCTCCAAAAATGCATTGGCCCATTGAGGCGAAGCCTGCGCAACCACCTGCCGGGTCATCTCTTCAATGCCGGCAACTCCATGCTCATGCGAAAAAAAGGGCCCCAGCACATGTATCTGGAAAAGCCCTTTTCCCTCCAAGTTTTCCCGGTCGGCAATCCACAAAAGGCTGGAGTCGGCGCCTATAAGCAAGGGCGCGTTATGCCCCATTTCATAGATGCATCTTAGCCCGCCGGTCCGGCGAAGAACGACATCCAACATTTTTTCGGCTGGGCAATCGCTGTACAGCAAATTGCCCTGTTCGTCATATCGCCAGTAGAATAAGGGCTGATTGCAGGAAATCAGTTCCAGCAGCACCTCAATACGCTGTTGCTTCATTTTATCCCCGCCTGTCAAAAAATTGTAATGACAAAATTATATCATGGACGCCGCAAAAATTCCACGTCCAATCTAACAAGCAGAACCATGTGTTTATAAAGGAGGATTTTTATGCCAGAAATCAAAAACGTGTTGGTGACCGCGTATATCAAGCCGGAAAACCAGAAAAAACTGGAGCAGGCATTGGCCCCGGCAAATGTCACATTTTGTGTTCCATACGGGCCAGGAGCCAAAGAAAAAATCGCACAAGCGGCCAAAGGCAAAGACGTTTGCATCCTCAATGGCGATTTAGACGATTCTATTCTGGCCAGCGAAGAATTGAAATGGGTCCACTGTTGTCGTGCAGGTGTGGAAAAATCGACAAAACCGGAAGTGTTTGAGCGAGGTATTATTCTGACAAGCTCTTCCGGGCGCAGTGCGCCAGCGCTGGCAGAGCATGCGCTGATGTTCATGTTATCTCTTACTTACGACCTGCCCATGCTGACGCGCGCGCAAAAAGAGCACAAGTGGGCGGTAAGCCGTGAATATTCCGAAAAAACGGGGATGTACCGCAAGACTGTGGGTGTGATCGGGCTGGGAAAGACAGGCAGCGAAGTGGCTCGACTGGTAAAATCCTTCGATATGAAAGTATTGGCCTGGGACCGCCGCCGCAAAGAGGCACAAAACGTCGATCAGGTCTACGGTGCCGAAAACGGCGATAATCTAAATGAGCTGTTGGCACAGTGTGATTATGTGGTTCTCTCCCTAGAGCTGAACGATCAGACTTTCCACATTATCGATGCGGCTCAATTGGCAGCTATGAAAAAAACGGCCTTTCTCGTCAACATGGGCCGCGGCGGATTGGTAAATGAGCCCGCCATGATCGAAGCGCTGAAAAACGGCGGCATCGCCGGCGCGGGTTTGGACACCTTTGAAACGGAGCCTCTGCCTTCGGAATCTCCCTTGTGGAATCTTCCCAATGTAATCATCACCCCGCACATCACGCCGCAGCTTCCGGATAAAGAGGAACGCATGCTGGATTACGTTTACCAGAATATCAAGGCTTACCGAGAAAACGGCACGTTTGTAAACCGTGTGACACTGCGCAACATGCTGACGCCCCAGAAATAAAAGGAGAATTTTTATGGCACATTGGTGGGAAACGCACCCTTGGCGCATGGTGCAGACGAATTTGCGGGAAATCGACATGGCGGATATCGACGCCGTCGTGTTTGCACAAGAGCTCAAGGAATTCGGCGCCACGGTGGTGAACCTCAACGCAGCAGGAATCATCGCCAGCTACGACACAAAGCTGGCATACCAGCCCCGCAGCCAATATCTGACGGGCGACAGCCTACTGCAGGTGGTGGACGCCTGCCACGCCCAAGGCATCCGCGTGATTGCGCGCACGGATTTTTCCCGCATCCGTCGGGAGGTGTATGAGCAGCATCCGGATTGGGCTGCCCGCCTTGCGGATGGAGACATCGTCGATTACAACGGCTACGTAAGCGTTTGCCCCAACAGCGAGTATCAAAACCGCTATCTCTTCGACATTCTCAAAGAACTGTTCACCAGCCATCCTTTTGACGGGCTGTACTGCAACATGAGCAGCTTTTACTTGACGGATTACAACGGTACCTTCCACGGAGTGTGCCAGTGTGATGTATGCCGGGGACTTTATAAAAAAGAAACGGGCAGGGAACTGCCGCCCGCTGTCGACCCGCGAGATCCCGCATTGGCGGATTATATCGCTTTTCTGGGCCGATGCAGTACCCGCCACAAGGCAAAGCTGACAGCGTTTGTGAAGGCTTTAAACTCCGAGCTCGCCATCGACGGCGTAGACTTTATGCGCAGCGAGGTGAGTGTGGACTACGGCCGCCCCAACTGGGTATACAAAGCCTCCTCCAATTCTCGCCTGGCCGCCGGGCCGCAGCGCGCACGGCCCAGCGACGACGCCAGCGTGGACTTTACCGGCTTCCGGCACCGTCATATCAGCGCGCCGCCCGCGCTGATGGCTTTGCGGCAGTGGCAGAACCTCGCCAACTCCGGTTGCCTCAGCCTGTATATCATGGGGCGGCTGGACAATCACCGAGACGTCTCCGGCTTCGAACCCACCCGACGTGTGTTCCAGTTCCACAAAGCCCACGAAGACGTGTTTGCCGGCCTGCAAAGCGCGGCCCGGACAGTGCTGCTGCACACGGGCGGCTGGAAGCGCACTGAGGAAGAGGCCATGGGCTGGGTGCGTATTTTGACGGAAAGCCATATTCCCTTTGACGAAATGCCGTTGAGCGGTCTTGGTTCCTTGGAGCAGCTGGCCGGAAAGCAGCTGCTCGTCCTGCCGGACATCGCCCGCATCCCCAAGATGCAAGCGGCCTTGATTGACGCTTTCGCCAGGGCGGGCGGCACGGTGCTTGCCACCGGCGGCACGGCTCAAGGCAAAGGCAGCGCACCGTTGCAGTGCCTGGGCGTGGCAAACGTACGGGAAACGCGTCGGGGACTGCGCTCCTCCATGCTGGAGATACCCGGCGCAGAGCGGGCCACGTTTCCTCGATGTGTACAGGCCCCGTATGTCGACTTCGGCGATGAACTGCTGTGCATCGATCCATCCGGCGGTGCAAAGACCTATTTGCGCCTAATCCCGGAGCACCCCTTTGGGCCCCCGGAGTGCTGCTGTTTTACGAAAAAAGAGGAAATCCCCGGCTTAGTTGTGTCACCTTGTGGCTTCGGGCGCGGCGTGTATCTTCCCTGGAAGGGCGGTGCGCTGTATCAGCGGGAAGGCCTCGCCAACCCATTCCTCTTTTTGCAGGACGTGCTGTTCGGCTTCTGCGGCGTGCAGGACCTCGCGCCAGGCTTGACGCCCATGGTCGAGCTGGTGCTGTGTCAGAAAGAGGAGCAGTTGGTGGTTCAGCTTGTCAATGGGACGGGATGCTTTGCCAATAGCTGGTTTGCGCCGGTGCCTGTGCGGGACATCCACCTTTCGCTGCCCGGCGTATCGGGCGCCGTGCGGACACTCAACGGCGGCCGGTTGACCGTACAGGAAAAGAGCGGTGCACTGGAAGTGGTATTGGATGTACTGGATGAATATGAAGCCATTGTAATCCAATAAAAAGTGTAGTCAAAAAGGAGAGAAACGACAATGAAAATCGGATTAATCGGGCTTGGCATCATGGGCAAGCCTATGGCAAAAAACCTGCTGAAAGCAGGCTATGACCTGACGGTGAACGACCGCAGCCAGGCCAGCGTGGAGGATGTGGTGGCTGCGGGAGCCAGATACGCCACCCAGCAGGAGATCGGGGAAAGATGCGACGTGGTGCTGACCATGCTGCCCAACAGCCCCCAGGTGAAAGAGGTCATGCTGGCCGAGGACGGCGTCGCTTCCCATATGAAGCCCGGCACGGTGTTCATCGATATGAGCTCCATCAACCCCGTCGCCAGCCAGGAAATTGCGTCCGTGCTGGCTGAAAAAGGCGTGGAGATGCTGGATGCCCCCGTCTCTGGCGGTGAACCCAAGGCCATCGACGGCACACTGAGCTTCATGGTGGGCGGCAAACAGGAGATCTTCGAGACGTATAAACCTCTCTTGGAGACAATGGGCGCTTCAGTGGTGCGCTGCGGCGAGGTCGGTGCGGGCAATACCACCAAACTGGCCAATCAAATTATTGTGGCGTGCAATATCCAGGCACTGGCCGAAGCCCTCACCCTGGCGCAGAAGGCAGGCGTGGACCCGCAGCTGGTGTTCGAGGCCATCCGCGGCGGCTTGGCAGGCAGCACGGTGATGAACGCCAAGGCTCCGATGATGATCGAGGGCAACGATAAGCCCGGTTTTAAAATCGACCTGCATATCAAAGACCTGAACAACGCGTTGGACTGCGCCCACAGCGTGGGCGCCCCGGTGCCCATGACGGCCGAGGTGCAGGAGATCCTGCAGTGGATGCACAATCATGAGGGCGGCCAGAAAGACCACAGCGCAATCGCCCAATATTATGAACACCTTACCGGCCTCCGAATCGGGAGATAAAACAATCTGCCGATTCTGCTTTGCATGATAGAAGTATTTTTACCGATGAGGAGGTGTCCGCAATCCAATTTTATTTCGCGCCCGGTTAACAGGAACAAAAACGAGGAGGAAAAAATTTATGTCAGGCACTACTGTCTCAAAAGGAAAGTTCAACTGGCGTCTGCCCGCTTGGGCATGCCACCAATCGGCAAGCTCCATTATCTCTATGGCCATGGCTTTTGCCAGCTACTTAGCCACTGGCTCTTATGGAATCGCTGTTTTTGCTGCGGGCCTCATCGCCAGCGGCACGCGAATTTTTGACGCGGCCATCGACCCGTTTCTCGCCTTGATCACCGACCGGCTGAGCACCCGCTTCGGCCGTGTACGCATCATGATCGTTGTGGGTCGCGCTATCCAAATCCTGTGCATTATGGGTCTGTTTTTCTGGGGCATCGGCAAGGGAGCCGTTTTGTACACCGTCATTTATTGTGTGTACTATGTGGGCGCCAGCATCAGTGCCATTGCCTCCCACACGGGCAATCCTGTTATCACCACCAGCCCAAAGGAGCGCCCCATCATTTTCCGTTGGATGATGATCTATACCACCTGCATCACGGCGCTGCTTACGTTTTACCGCTCCAAATATCTGTTTGTGAAGCACGGCGGCTTGAATCTGGGTGCATTCCAGGAACTGGCACTTACGGCGTGCGCCGTCGTGGTGGTTATGGAGATCATCGCCTGCATCGCCATCACGGAAAAAGACGTTCCCGGTTCCTTCCCCAAAAAGGCAAATGGTAAAAGTGTCAACTTCATTGATATGTTCCGCCTGCTTACCGGCAACCGCGCCATGCAAATGTATGTCATCGCCGGTGTCAGTGACAAGATCGCCTCGCAGGTTGTCCGCCAGGCCGCCATCTCCACGCTGGTATTCGGCATTGTGATTGGTAATTATGAGTTCAGCGGCACATTCAGCTTAATCAAAATTCTCCCCACCATTCTGTTGCTGTTCTACGGCTCTCATCTGGCTGGCAAATACGGCACCAAGAAAGCCTTAGTTCAGTGGTCCGCCATCAGTATCGTTTGCGCCGTCTTGATGATTGGTTTCATGGCGGTAATTGATCCCACCTCTGTCAGCATAAATCCTGTCACCACCGGTCTCTTCATTGTCCTTTATCTGGCTTATATGTGCTGCAGCAACGTCGTCTCTTCCTGCACCAACGCCATGGTGCCCGACATTGTTGACTATGAGCTGTATCGAACGGGCAGCTTTCTGCCCGGCACTGTGGGTACGCTGTATTCCCTGATCGACGAACTGATTTCTTCCTCCGCAGATACCATTCTTGCTCTGTGCTTGACTTTGATCGGTTATGTGAGCGTACAGCCCCAGCCGGGAGACGCTTGTACCAGCTCGGTCTTCTGGATGACGATGTTCCTGTGGATGGGCCTGCCGATCCTGGGCTGGCTTTGCACGCTTATCGCCATGAAATGGTATCCGCTGGATAAAGAAAAGATGGCAGAGGTACAGGAAAAGAATGCTGCTTTTCGCGCTGCACAGAAGGATCAACGCGAAGCAAACGCAAAATAACGAACGTTTTCGATATTTATATTCAAACAGCGCCGCCTTTTAGAAGGTGGCGCTGCTCATTTATAAAGTTCGCATGAGAGAAGATAAAATAAATTTCGACACTGGCAAACCAACTTATGATTTTCATTTTTTGGTGTTGGCGGTTTTGGGGATGACAGGATTACTTAATGGCCGCATACCTAGCAGACTCATCTACTTTCTCTTAGCTACTCACGCCAACCACTATGTGTCTGCCCCCATACCCGATTTGCCGGACAGAAAAACAATCTGTATAATGGAAAAGGGTAATGAAAAATGTCAACCAAAGAACGAAAGCACCCAGCGCCGCCGCGTTACGATGAGGCCTTCAAGGCGGGGG
>JAEWAN010000017.1 GCA_023391625.1 Bacteroidota bacterium
AGGTCATCAGGTCTTATCAGCACACTATCTTTCCCTTTCAAGCCTCGCACATAATCTACACTGCTGGACACATTCATCTGGTCTTCCCTAATATCTTGTTCTGCCATACCTTGTACGTTTAAGGGGCATAATTTCCGGACGGAAATATTACCCGATTTAACATTTTAATTTTAGTCTCGTTTTGTAAATTATAAATCAAATTTTTCCGTAATATCTGAAGAACTCAAAAGGAGTTCTCACATCAAGATAACCGTCTACCTCTTCGTTGGCTTCTGCCTCCATCTCGAATGCTGAATTTCCGTAAGCCTTATCACCTACATTCACCCAGCACCGGTTACGGCATAAGTGATACATGTAGGATATTGCGTACTCCACACCATACTGGAGGTAGAACCACAACGGGCAAAGTAGATATACCCATAAGTTGAACCCGGTAAACAGCATGATTACCGTCAGCAGCACAGCCGAAGCAATCATACATTCTTCCCATTGGCGCACATGACGCCTCATGGTTAAGTGTACTCTGCTTCATCTCCTCCTTGCTTTTCGTGGTGAATACAAAGCATCCCAATGTGATGGTGCTGTAGCCCTGCCACAGCAGCCATTTTGCAATTTTGCTTTCATAAAACACTTTCATAATACTGATATTAAAATTATAATTGAACCCATGTTGTGCCTCCGTCCGAAGTCCTGTATATCCCGGAACTGTTTATTTTCAAACCGAAATTGCCTGATACGGCATAGAATACCTCTTTGGGTGAATAGACTGCCCCTTTGGATTCCAGTTTGAGACAGCCATCTATCAATGTCGCGATACTATATACATATCTGATAATGTTATCCAGATTCGAATATTGGGAATGTCTTACTCTTAGCCCATCCAAACCGAGCCGCATAAAGCTCCCGTTCAAATCAAGCCTTCCGGAATCAGCCATCTTAGACCCTAACCCGTCGGAATTTATTTCAATTCCGCCTATGGTGAACCTCTTTTCATCTCCATTGATTTCGATTGTCGGATTCCCATCGTCATCCCTTGCCAATACATTCTGTACCACCAAATCATCCACATAGATTTCATCGGCACGTATCTTTCGGGAAAGCATCATGTCAGTCGCCACAAACTGATACTGCTGTGCCGCCTCCCAATTCGCATCACCGTCAATAGATGAGGGTGCGACAGTGACCGACGTGCCATAAGCCCGTACCCGGAACGGAATGATGCGATTGTTAAATGTGGCCAGTACAATATCGTGGAACTCATCATTCCATACATACGTGTTACCCTTGGTGAAAAAACCTCTCGGACGCGGCTCACTGGCATCCCGTCCGCTTGTTCCGTCATAACTTACACCCACGGACATCTCCGCAATAAAGCTGTCATTCCATGCCGAAGCGTCAGCCTGGCTCTGATAACAGCGGACTGAAAACGTTGAATATCCCGCAGAAGCGTTGACCGTAATCTCGGAAGCCCTCGACGGCCCGGCGATGGAACTCCATATTCCATTGCTGTACCCCCGTGCGGCCAGATAGCCGTCCGGATAGGTCAATGTGGCGCTGCCGAGCGTCCGCTTGGCATAGACGCGGAAAGCAGAAGGAACAAGCGAACCGACACTGCTCACCCGGATATTGCTGCATGTACTGATGAGATAGACCATGCCGCCATCCTGGGTAAGCTGCTCCCATTCGGCCGTGTTCACTCCTTCCGTGATGATATAACCGTAGGACTTGCCACCGTTCTGCGTCTGAGTGATTCGTCTCCCGTCATGAGTTTTCTGGGTCCATAGAGGTGGATTCGAAGTATCAACTTTTGAGAGCCATGATCGGCCCCCCATCGTGCAGATGGTGAGCTTCTTGTATGGAGTATTCGCGGTTCTCCACTCACCGCCAGCCTTGACAGATTCGCCGTCACCGCCAGGATTCCCATCGCTACCGTCCACGACCATGGGTATAGTTTCCCGGTCCACGACCTGCCCACCCACGTAATAAACGAACTGCAGCTGCGTCGTGAAATTCTTCGGGGAAATGGCCGTGCCGTTCTGTATCTCGACCTCCGAACCACCGTCCTTACTGTATTTCAGCACACCGTCAGTCGTGATGGAAGTGGTACCGCCTACAGACTTGGTGCGTGTGCATGACACGCTTGCCACACTGTAGGTACCATCCTTCCGCTTGCTTACTGAAGATACGGAAGGCACCAGCCTATAGAGTATCGCATCACTGCCCGGATTACCGGCACGTACACCGGCAATGGTGAACACCAGCTCACGGCTTATATCCGTATCCTGTACCGTAGCCGTAACGGTTATCCTGACCTCTGAGCGTGCAGGCATCGAAATGCCGGAAGCCACGGTAAACGCTATCACACCCGTATTGACATTGTAGCTCTCCGTGACACCGGCAGGGGGCACGCATGAGATGGACTTGAGCTGTAGTTTCTTCGTACCATACCACATGCCGACGGTTGTATTGAGCACGGACTGCGAAACAGTCTTTCCTTCGTATGTCAAGGCAATGCTTTCCATCTCGTTGTCGAAATCGGCTACAATGGCCGACTCACCGTCAAAGCCCCACTTGGCCCAGATGGCGGCCGGACTGAACGCACTCCATACACCGTCCTTCTTAGTCCGGCAGCAAGCCCACTCGTATGGTAGGCTTTCGCTGACACCAATCGGGTCATCATGCCAGCCGGACGGCACATAGTCATCCACCTGCGAGGTGGCTGGTGTGGAAGGTGTTATATTTTCTGTCGTATGCTTGAATATCCACTCATAGCCTTTTCCATCCTTACCATCCTTACCATCCTGGGTCAGCAGCTCATATTCAGCGGTATTCAGGTCTCCGGTAATGGTATATCCGTAGCTCTTTCCACCGTTCTGCGTCTGCAGGATGCGTCTCCCCTCATTGGTCGTCTGAGTCCACATCGGAGGATTGTCGGTACCATCAGGAGCGACACATAAAAAGACACGTCCGGCCATCTTGGTAATACCCATGTAAGGTATATGCTTGCCGGTCTGCCAGTCACCGCAATTGGTAATGCTTGTACCGTCTGCGCCCTTGCTGCCAGTCACACAGATGGCGTTCGTTGTGGTAGAAGTATCGTCAGTAAAGACTATCTTTGTCCGGGTCCAGATATACCATCCGTTTTTCCATGCCGGAGAGGCAGTCTGCCACTCGCCTCCGGTTGTGGTGGCCGATGAAGAGGAAAGGTAGTATTCCTCCGTGATGGACTTGATGCCCTTGCCGTCAGCTCCCTGCCCACCACTGATACAAGCCGCTTGGGTGTACTTGACTTCGCCATCAGTAAAGACTATCCTTGTCCGCGACCAGATATACTTGCCGGCTTCCCATTCAGGGGAGGTAGTCTGCCAACCGTCCACCGGGGCAATGACATTAGACACCGATATCGCGTATTCCACATCGGTAGACTTGATACCCTTGCCGCTTTCTCCCTTTGCCGCGTATTTCAGCCAGTCGGCATTGCCGTCTGCCGGTTCTGTAGACGTGCCTTTCTCATTGACACATATCCATGAACTGCCGTTATGCGTCACCTCATCGTAATAGGCATACTTCTCACCCTTCTTCCACGTCCCCTTGAACAATGGCACCCGGAAAGCCTCGCCGGTGATGTCATCCACCTGGAATATCTTGCCGGACATGATGACGTGGCGAAAAACAGCCGAGTAGTTGTCGGCCGGAATGCCATGTACGGTACGGCCTTTCTTCTTGCCAATCCACGACATCTCTTGTGCCGGCTCGACATCCCATGTATTGGCGTGGTCAAAGAAAGTGATGCAGTTGTTGCCGCCCACCGTATCGATAAGGATGTACGTCTGTCTATCCTCATCCGTAAAGTTACCCGTCTGCGCCAATACCATCGCATCACCCGGCTTCCAGTCAGTACCCGGCTTGGGTGTCATGACGAATGTCTTGGCTGTATAGTCTGCGGAAGTCACCCGGAACTTCATCTCCTCGAAACCCTGCAGCTTGCCTTCGGCGTTCTTGGTGACGAAGTAAGTAGTCAGAATGTCATCGACAAACTGGCTCAGCCCGTCGGCATCCGTCAAATCGGGTGTAATCGTATAGCTGCCGTCACCGTTGTCCGTCCATTCCTTGACCGTACATCCACCTCCGGGAGAGGCACACATACGTCCTTTGAAATAGGTCACACGGTTATAGGCAATCTCCGGAACAAACAGACGTTTGCGGAATATGCCTTCCTCCATCTCGAGAATGCCATTCTTGTCGATGCACCCTCCGGAAATACCGGTGATGAACTCGCCGAACTTGACCCAATCTCCGAAGGTTATGGGGAAGGGAGTGCCGTCCTCTTTATCCTTATGCAGAAATATTTTATCTATTTCTTTTAAAATATCCTTTATAATCTGCTTATCCGTATCAGACAATTCCTTCAAGGCATCTGCTATGCGCTTAAAGTTTCTTTCCCACTTTAAACGAACATCGCGCCCGGTATCATTCGAGCCATTCCAAGGTACTATATTTTCAAACTTGGTATCCATCAACCCAATTCAAGTTCATTATCATTAAAAGACAGCAATAGAGGCTGCCAGCACATGCCATATTCCATAGTATCCAGATTGATAAAATTCAGCATATAATCAGCAAACCTATTGTTCTCTTTATGGCTCTGCTTACGCAGACGTGCATTGTTCACCGTTATGACCCCATCGCTTTTGCGACGCTCATAACTATAACTCATGAAAGAAAAAGAAAAGCTTTTTCCTTCGGAGGACAACTGCCTCATTTCATCTATTGCCTGGAATACATTCATGTTGCAAAATTATCTGTACCGGTACCATAAAAAAAGGACACTACCTACTGACATTGCCCTCCAGGACTTCGAGCCTTTTTATGCCATCCCGCACCTTACGGGAGTCAACCACCAATTCTTTTTTTGCGAGAATTTCGAGCAATTCATTGTTGCGAGCCAACAACCTCACGATCTGCGAGCGTTGTTCCGGTGTCAAGCCAGACAAGACGTTACCTTTGTCGGACGACAACGCCATAGAGTAATCACTCGTATCAACATAACCACCGCCATACTTGCCGCTGCGTGTACGAACCTGCTCCAATATCTGCGTCGTATTGAGCATACGGATAGTCCCGTTTTTCTGTGCAATGTCAAACACATCCAAGAACTGGCGCACATGCGGATTGGCCACACCTTCATGGTTGGCCACAAACTCGTTCTTATGTACCGGAATAACACCAGCCACATCATCAGGATTACCGTTCTTGGTATAGCCCTCCACATACTCATCCACATAACCACCGGATTTCAGTCCCTTCGCTTCATCACGCTGTTGCTTGGCAACGGCAATCTGTGCAGCACCACTGGCAATGGCTGCCGCAGCAGCAACGGCTCCCAATGCCGGCCCAACAATAGGGATACCGGCCATAGCCTTGTATGCCTCCATAGCGGCAACCGCAGTACTGGCAGTCACTTGAAGGACAGAGGCGGCAAACTGTTTGTCGGCATACTTCTTTTTAACCTGGTTGATGGCTTCTTCCTTCTCCTCCTCAAGCTTCGTGGTATCTTTACCGGCTTTCTTGGCCGCCTTAATCTCTTTATCATATTTTCGGGTAACTTTGCTGACCTCCGCATCCTGCAAAGCACTTACCACCTGACTGGCAGCAGATGCGGCCTGGCCAATGACGTCGAATGCCGCTCTCGCCGTATCTTCCCGTAACTGTTCCTGCTCTTCTGCAATACGGGTCTTCTCTGCCTGATATTCTTCATATGTTATCAAATCGGCATCATACATCGCCTGAAGAATATCGTTTTTCTGAGAATATGAGGAAGCGGAATCCATATCCATGAATCCTTGTTCACGGTGGCTGTCCTTTTCCTCTTTTTGAGAGGAAAGCCCCATATCCAGCAGCTTGTCATCGACGGCTGTAGTATCATCTCCATATTGCAACTGCATGGCACGTTTCTGCTCCAGGTAATCGCGTTCAGCTTCGAGTAATTTCCTGCGATACTCCTCTTCGGAACGAATATCCCCA
Organism: Bacteroidota bacterium; assembly: GCA_023391625.1. Taxonomy (GTDB): domain Bacteria; phylum Bacteroidota; class Bacteroidia; order Bacteroidales; family Paludibacteraceae; genus QVMH01. The sequence continues at coordinate 6,025 of JAEWAN010000017.1, forward strand.
TCAAGGTAGGCTTGTTTTATCTGCTGCCGGTCTGACTTATATGATGAATCAAGGGCGGCAAAGGTCTCCTGCTTTTCCTTACCTTCAGCTTCACTCTTAGCCTTATCAATACGGGCAGCTTCAGCTATCATCTTGTCATAAATCTGCCCTTGTATATCTGATGTATCCTTGCCATAAGCTTCCAGCAAAGCTTTCCTCTCCAGCAGAAATTTCATTTCAGAATCCTGCAAGGCCTGATTGTATTCATCTTCGGTGTGCTGCCAATTCAGATATTCTTCCTTCCACAAATTCTGCTCGACCAGCATTGCCTGCTTCAGCTTCTCTTCACGGGTCTTCAGTTCTTTGTCAAGGCCATTATCATCTACTCCATTGCTGTTTCCTCCTGGCACCGGATTATCTACTTCTTGTTCGGGCAGCTTTGCAAGAATTGCCTCCAATTCCTTTTTTTTCACAGTATAGCTGCCATATAATTTTAGGCGTTCTTGCAGTTGATGTTTTAACCCACCGATAACCGCCTTCTCCAAAGACTTGTCATCGCCAATCCATTTCATCTTTTCTGCCTTTTGTTCCTGGAACCATTTACGGTGAATCGCCATCTCTTCAGCCATGCGGTCCTTAAGTTCGCTGATGGCTGCTTCAGTCTCGCTCCGTGTACGTTGCTTCTGGTCATCATCCAGCAAATCCAGATTATCGGCTTTGCTTTTTATACCAGCAATACGTCCCATCAGCGTTTCATAGCGCTCCATTTTGGCATTCAAAGCTTCCTGAGCCTCCGTCGCCTCATTGGTCCTGGTTTTGAATATAGCCAGATATGATACGACACCAGCCAATACCGAAGCTACAAGTCCCAACGGATTAGCCTTCAATGTCTTGTTAAACAATGACGCTGCGGCAGTAGCGCCTTTGGTTATAGTGGTCCACAAGCTTTTGGCCATAGTGTCTGCCTTTACGACCAATGTATAGGCAGCAACAGCAGCCGAGGCTGCAACAATGGCCCCCTTGTACTTCCATAAAATGGAAACCATAGTTCCCAATCCCTTCACCGTCAGACTGCCCGTCGTTATCATGTACTTCATCACCGGCTGGAGCTTTTCGCCCAGTTCCACCCGTATATCTTTGAAGTTATTCTTCGCCTTATCCAGCCCCGCCTGAACCGTATTGTTCTGTACATTGACCTCTTTAATAATGCTGGTACCGTCGCGATACGCATCATTAGCCAATCTTTGCGCTTTACGAATATCATCTATCTTGCCGGCCATCGTGCTGATGACACCGGAAGCCCGGACACCATCCAGCCCCATCTCCTTGAACATAGGTGCCAGCTGGTCAAGTCCTCCTTTTTTATTCAATGTATCCAGGAACTGAAGTATCGCCTCGTTCGCATCCTTTTTGATAAGAGAGGTAAAATCCTCCACGCTCTGCCCTGCAATCTTTGCAAACTTGGCTGGTTCTTGGTACATCTTCATCATCAACGTCTGGAAAGCCGTCGCCGCCATCTCCTGCTGCTGCATGTTCTGGTCAAGTACAGAGGCATATCCCAGAATGTCACTCTGAGCAACCTTCGCCTGATTCGCTGCCCCTGCCACGCGAGCAGTAAATCCTACCAGGTATGCTTCTGCCGCACTGGAGTTCTGTGCCACCTCATTAATGGCGCTACCGGTAGCCAACATCGCCCCACGCAACCCAAGTTTCTGGTCCTCACCGAACATCTGTGCCAACTTGCCGATGTTCTTCACCGCATCATCCCCCAAATCCTCACCCAGTGCCACATTAATCTTATCGGCCGCATCGACAAACTCCAATACATCCTTCTTCCCGGTAATCCCCAAACGACCAGCATCACCGGCCAGAGCATTCAGCTTCTCACGCGCTGTACGGGTATCCATTTCCTTGAACTCTTCATTCAGTCCCTTGACTTCATCTCGGGTCATACCGGTGTACTTGATAACTTGCGCTTCGGCTTCCTCCATCTCCGCATATTCATCCACACATTTGCGGGCAGTCAAGGCCACCCCGGTAAGAGCCCCGACAACTCCTGCCCCCATAGCTGCATACCTATTAACCCCATCAGCCATTTTGGAAAGAGAAAAACGGGTATCACGTGCCTGCACCTCCACCTCTCTCATCCGTTGTCTGGTCAGCAGATAATCAGCCCGTAGCGCAGCCCATTTCTCCGTGCCGGGAGTGGCATTATCCATCTGCCTCTTGAGGGAAGCCGCAGCCTTGCGCAATTCCGAGTAAGACAATGCAGTCTTTCCAGCCTCTATACGTTGAACGGCGAGCGCAGCATTCAGTTTATCCAGATTCTCTTTCTGCTCCTTGTATTCCGCTGAATTCTCCTTCCCTTCTGCCCGCAGTTTCGCCATTTCAGCCTTGACAGCATCAATCTGCCGTTTGGTCTCGTCAAACTTCGCTTTCGCCTCCGAATTATCAATCCGGATTGCCATTCTAAAGTCTTGTATGTTAACCGCCATATCTTTACCTATTAATCCAGGACAAAGGTATCTTCAAGCGTCACCTTGAAAAAGGACATGAAAAAGCCCGGCAATCCATCACGGACTACCAGGCCAGCACTTATGAACAAAAAGTGTTATCCGTCAAGCCAACGGCCATTATCCAGCCACACCCCTCCGTCACGCCAACGGCCATCAGCCAATATCCACCGGACATCAGCCTCAGTATCGCTGATACGGATGGGATAGAACGTACCGGTCCAGGCTCCCTTACGACCGAACGCATCCAATGTGAATTCCATCTCCTTGCAGACATATCGCTTGTTGCGTATCTCAAACACTTGGTGAGCGGCATATACATTCGGGTCATGGCTCTGGACCTTCACCGCTTTAGTGTAGTCAATATCATAGTTAGTCTGATACAGCAACCCGTCAAGCACATTCAGGCACAAACTTGCCCCAATACTGTTTGTCCTAACATATTGCCACCAAGACTCATCTCTGGATGTATGGTTTTTCGTATATTCATCTATATAAGGAACCGGATATTTCATAGAGACGCCATTGTACACGACACTTAAGCCTTGCAATCCCGTATAGAGTGCCAGGCAGATACCACGTTTTGATTCCGTTTCTTCTCCTCCGCCATTCTGAATTTGCTCTTCAATACTCAGTGCCGGTTCTGTTTTATCCGCATTGCCATTACCGGATAAGGAAGGAAGATAAATCCAAAGAGTAGTGTCCTCTCCCCTTCCTCCACCGCCGTAATAGTTGATTCCAACACTTTGAAAAGCTGTGGGAACCATCTCCAGTTCTACGACATTGGAAACACCTTCGCGTTCAATACCGACAAATCTATCCACCATGACAAACACCGGAGATGAACGCCTTCCATCCTCATCCACCCAGTCACGCAGATACACATACTCCTTGCCATCAGCCTTGTGTGTATAGATAGTATCCGGCTTTTTATGGGATTCGTCATTAAACCATCCCGTAATGCTTCGCATGTCGGTCGGTATATCCTCCGGGATATTCTCTCTCTTCGCCCCTTTTTTAACCGCCTCCGGCAAGACATTCCATCTCCAGAACTCGGAATCCTCCACCTTATATGCTACATTCGAGAAAGCAGGATCTTCAATATCCGGCTCTTCAACCTCCACCTCATACACATCCTCTACATTCTGTACATGTACGGAAGTGCCTCCGGTAAAATAGTTCCCTCTCAGCAACAGCCTGGCCGTACGCTTGCGATTGTCAACCAGAAAAACAGCATTGAACAACCGCTCCACCTGCTCAAGGAAATCCTTCACGCTCCAGCCCGGCAGCATCTTGTTCCACAATACCGTCGGTACCGTATGACAGATATACACATCCTTATATACCGTATTCTCCAATTGGTTCTCCGTCAACCCATATCCGAGTGCCCTCATCAGCTCCTTGATGTAAGCGCACAAATAAGGCTGCGGTGTCACATCGAACATATCATCCGTACCCAAATTCCGGTTATCTGCACCTGCCTCTGCCTTGACACACCACTGGTTGTGTATATTTCCGGTATCCTGGTCAAGTACCGGCGCCAGACAATACTCCACTTCCGGATAGGTTTTCTCAATATGGGGAAACATATCTGTCGTCAGTACATCCGTCCGCTTCATTTCCAAGGTTCCAATCAGCAAGTCACCGCCGACAAAATAATTCAGTTCGGAATTGCCGCTCGCAATCTGGAGCGATACCGTATCATCGGTCCAACCGGTAATAATCTCCGTACCGTTGCAATACACCCTATTGTCAGCTACCAATATGGCAGCGCGTTTGGTCTTCACCTCCTGCACGCTGTTCAACCGGTTCAAATGCGCATACAGTTCCGCATTGGTAGCATTAGTCAGCTGCAATGTTATCTCGTAGGTATATTCTCCATTCTTGGTAATCAACGGATTCTCACGTTTCACCTGAATGGAAAAATCCTTCGGAAGTACGGCTTGCACACCGTCAATAAACAATTCAGTCATAATCAACCAAGTTAAGTCCTATACTCATTCCGTTCCAGCCGCCGAACACATCGTACTCCCACTCCACTGTCATACTCTCTGCCCCCTCCACTTCTCCACAAAAGAAATCCATCTCCCGGAGTTTGGTTTTAAGCAGTTGCATGACCTGCTGGATGCGTGCATAATGCAGCAGTTCCTCTTCGTCGGTCTCCTGACCCGACGGAACCTTCTCAATCAGGAACAGCAACAAGCTATTCCGTTCCCGATAATTATCCTCATTGCCCTGCGACACTGCATCCGGGTAGTTGGCACACAGCATCAACCCCGTACAGTCTCTCAATTTCTTGACAAGATGCTTTTCGCTGACGGCAATCACTGTCCCGTCAATCTTCGTCCGGCTGACCTTATTGACGCGCTCTTTCAGTTCTACCAGCATCTCCCTATATCTCTGTATATTTATCATAGCCCTATCAAATTATTCTGTTCAGGATTCGCCATGGTGAAGCTGAACTCCACCGCCTTCAAGACGCTACGCCTGAAGGAGCGTTCAAACTTCTGTTTCGTAATCACAATAGGCAGCCATTCGCCATCCACAAGAATCTCCACCTCTTGTGCGTTCAGCATGTTGTGCCATAATTTATAATCACTCTGCAACATGATGCTGCCGGAGTTGACCGTGTATTCATCAGTAACCTTGACACCGAACTTGCGTTGTACCCCGTACATGGCTGCTGCATCACTCTCGTTGTTTCCGGTCAGTTTCAGTTCACCGGTAGCCGTTAAAGTCTCAGGCATGTCATACACATTCTTGAAACGGAAACACCATACATCCACATACCTTGTACCATCAACGTAAAACTGCATGGAGCCTCCGAGCATGGCCACCGTATAACTGGCTATGTCCGATTTGGAAAATCCGGGAAGCACAGTATCCGGACTCACATCCACCGTGAAAGGCTCCGAAGAAGATACCGGGAATGATTTGCTCTCCTGGCTGCCGTCATTGAAAAAAGCCGTTATGTCATATCCTCCATTCTGCGGATAACCACTCACATACTCTTTGGCCCCCATACGTGTCACCTTGGCAGCCACCTCACTCAGTATTCCCGGAGAAGCGGCATCCTTCCGGGTCTGCATCCGGCTGAACATCACGTAGCTCTGCGCGTCTTCTGTCTCGTTGATAAGGAAGGTGAACGTCCCCGAAGCGGTGCTCTGCGGTGCATAGTCCAGACACCACACGCCCCACAATGCCAATTCGCAGAACTTGCCCAGCCCTCGGATTCGCACCTGGTTGTCGGCATCCGGTACATATTCTTCATCAAGTATCTTTTTACCGCCATATTTTATGGCAAAGGCTATGGTCGCATCCGTGTCAATGATGTAGTCCTGCATGGTGGCGCAGAACTCCCGCGCCCTGGGTCTCTGTATTACATTCATAAACGACAATATTTGTTTCTACGGTCATTTTTCGGCAGCAGCTCGTAATCGGTCATACTACCGTCACGCGCCCGCTTCATCTCATCTATCCAAGTGGCAGCATCGTCTGCCATCCATCCGGCCACACGCTCCACATCATCGAGCGATGCCGGTTCACTTGCATTCATACCGCTTTCTGCCACAAACCTGCGGATCACTCCCCCCGGTATCGCTCCCAGAGACAAGCGACGAAGCGCCATACTCATGGCCAGTAACGCCACCGCCTTGCATGCTGCGAAATGCGCGTCCGTCTCCGGTACCGAGCTTTCTGCAAGCAGTGCCTCCCAACCGGCACCGTATGCCCGCTTCACCGTCAACTGCTGGGCTTCTCTGATGAAAGGCAGAAGCAGCAGGAACATACGCTCACTCTTATTTATCGGGAAATAGGTATCGAAAGAACCCCCATTACGGATTATCAACATCTGAGCAGACTTATACATGTCGCTATCCGTCCACTCTTTCAGTTCCTTGTCATTCAGATAACGAATCAGCACATCTACCGCCTTGTAGTATTCTTCGAGATGTAGCGCGTCATCACGGTCCAACTGCCACTCCCAGGGCAGTTTTTCGCTGCCATCGGTAGCCACCTTGAACTTGCGCCCGTCATCCTCATGGCTGAGGTCATTCTTCTGATACAGCCGCAATGTGGCCAACAGCGCAATCGGCCGTTGCACCTTGCGTACAATCCCGGTATCAGTACCCTCTTTCTCCGGATTGAGATAATAGTTCTCTGCCAGTTCTATCACCTTGCTACCGACCAACTGCGCCAGTTCTTCAGTAGCCAGCTCTATCTCACCGATAACCTTGGTGAAATCATTGTTAGCGTAATAGTTGGCGGTCAACTCACGCAATTCTTTGGCACCTTGGCCGTCTTTGTTGAATATCATAACATCATTTTTTTAGATTCCTCATCAGTTCGTCTGCCCGCTGCCTGTCATCGAGCAACTTCATCATCACACGCAGCAGCAGCGTATCATCGGTAGCCCTCGCATTGCCGAACACTCCGCTTTCGGCCACAGAAAAGAGTATCGAGTTCATGCCCAGACTCTGCACATCATTCTGCCGGGCATCCTTGTCCCTTCCACGGGAAAATACCGGTCCGAAGCACAGTTCCAGTCCGTCAATGATGAAAGTTCCGGAAAACAAGTATTCACAGAAGTAGGAGAACCAGGCATAAATCCCCCATCTCATCCACACCGGCATGTGCTCCACAAGCCCCATGTATCTGCCCATATATTGCTCACGGAAGGGCTCACGCTCTACACAGCCTTTTTTCTCCACCGGAGGACGATAGAGGATGGCACACAATGCCTGCAAGTCTACCGGGTCATGCCCGGCATTATACCTATTGACCGCAGCTACCGCATGACGGAACTCACCAAAAGCCAAATCCGCCCCATGACTCATCGGACCACGAAGATATCGCCATTCCGGTATCAGATTCACAGTCGAGTCATACGCCAGTACCACAGCGTCTCCCTCCATTCTCCACATCCATGCCAATGTCTCGGCCAAATGGTCCACCAGCAGCATATCCTGCACCTTTGAACGGAAGACATATCCCCTATTCTTCAGTACATACGCACACCACTCGCGCTTCACGTCCAGCAAGCTGATGCCCGGTTTCGTCATCAGCTTCTCCCGGTTCTTCAGCAGGTGCAGCCACTCCAACGGCTTCACCTCCTCCCAGCAGTCCGGGAATTCAATATCCTTCTGTCTCATGTCTATACTTGTTTTGCCGCTCTGTCCGGCGTCGATACATTCTCTTCCTTGTTGATAACCTTCCGGTAAATACCGAGGAAAATCCCCTTCTTATGCGGAAAATTAATACGGATGGCATCATTGATTGCCTCCAGTACAATATCCTCGGGAATCTGCGTGTCAGCCCCGTAGAATATCTTCAATGCATAGAGCATCTGGCTGCCGCTGTCACTCTTGCCGTCAATGATGATGTTGGCCAATGCCGGAGAAAGCCCGAAACCGCTGGTAGTGGAACTGTCCGCGATGCGTGAAATCTTCGCCTGCGCCTCGATGTACTTGTCGATATTCATCTCGATAGGCTCTATCTTCCAGCTTTGGGCATTGCCGTCGGCATCCACGAAGTCGACACAGCTGAAGAACTTGCCGGCATTCTTCTTGCCAGCCATCACGTTGGCGATGGTTTCGGTCAATTCATCCTTCAGCCGCTCCATTTCCTTCTGAATCTTCGTCTCATCCCAATCCTCGTGCATGGCCATAATCAGCTCATGTTTCTGGTTCCAGTACTCCTGCGGAGAATGCACCACATAAGCGGCTGCAATCATGTTCTCATTCAGATGCTTGATAATTTCCGGAAGGTTGTTCGCATTCTCCAGCCAGGGAACCGACCCATAGAAGCAGGAAATCGCATACATACTGCGGCCAAAGCTCCGCATGCAATGGTATTTAATGGCAGTTTCGTGCCGGGTCGGATTCCATTTGTCAAAAGCCGGGTACTTGCGGAACGTGCGGCTCTTGAAGGAATCAAAATCACCGGTAAGGTATTCCGTGACATCCTCAAGCCTACGGCTGTCATTCTCCGGCCATACCAAACGGCTTTCTTCGCTGTGCAGTGACTCCAATCGCTGCACCCATGGGCGGCCGATACGCACTCCCTTGCCCATATAATACTTGGTGAAATGCCCGTTCATGTGCGTGTATTCAACCAAGTTGTCACGTATATACCCTTTGTAGTCCCAGCTATCCAGCCATTCCTGAATCTCGGCATCCTCCATCCATTCCTGGATGCGTTCGTTATTCTCAATCTTCACCCGGTAAAGCATCGGCCCCTGCCCATACAGCAACCCCACCTTACGGTCCAGAATACCGGGACCCAGGTTGTTCTTCTCCAGCAAGTCACGGATGGCATTCGGCATATTGTTGTCCGGGCCCCATGGAACCACACGTACACCTGCCACCGATACCGGGTCACCGTCCCAGTCCTGCGAGCCAGCATTAAAGAACTGACTCATGCTCTGGCTCCAGTCCATGTTAATGGCATATTGCCCGGCAGCCGTATCCACAAAACTGAAACTGCCTATCTTCTTTATCTCACTCATAACTATCTATTGATATAAATTCTCGTTGTATTAATGAACAGCGAACCGCAATAATCCACCACTATCTGCTGAAGTTCCGGTATATGCTGTTCAATCACGGGATTAAACCAAAGTTTCGGCTCCCGGTTCCAATCCTTGTTGCTTTTCTTGGTGATTACTCGTGTACCACCCTCCATATTATACCCACGGCCTACACCCAAATGAACATAAAGTCCGTCGGCATTGAACCCAAAACCGATGCTCGTAATCTCCTCACCTTTGGCCGGCACCTTGCCCCAATGCCGGTAATTCTGCCTGATGGATGCCGAAAGCTTCTTATCTTCATCAATCCATTTCGATACGCTCGCCTGCAACGCCTCGTTCACCTTCTTACCCCAGGCGCGTATCCGACCGTTGAATGCCGCAACCGCTTTCGCATCCTGCTGCCGCTCGAACTGCTGCGTAATGCCGGTATCACCCTCTATCGTGATGTCCAGCGGAAACCTATCAGCCAGCCGGTTCTTCTTGCTCCACCAGCTGCTGCGGTTATTATTTTGCGATAATCGTTCTGCATGTGCTCCCATACTGCAAAAGTACCCCAGACCACTTATCCGAAAAAGGACACAAAAAAACCGGCTATCCATCACGGACCACCGGCTTCTCAAATGTAAAAAAAAATGTTTCTTAGAAAATATCCTCTACGGCAAAGTCATCTAAACCACCATCCTCATGCGTCAGAACATTGCCGTCAGCATCTGTAGTCGAACATATATGACGCATGATGTAATCCTCTTCGCTCATGCCTCCAGTCAGAACCAATAAGGCATCCTCTCGAGAATAATATATCAAAGCCTTGGCACAACAACGAGTATATTTATTTCCACACGGAAACAACACACAGATATCATCAGCCGAAGGCTCTATACCCAATTCAGACCGTATTTCTTCAATCTGTTGGAACAATGGCTTCAACCCTGCTGATACCGGGACCTCAAGCTGATATTCCATCCGGTATATATTCTTGCTATTCTTTGCAGCTTCATTCATTTCACGCCTCCTTTCTTCTCCGGAACAATCCCCAATAATTCGGTACGTGCATGATGCAGGACTGCCAAGACATCTACAAAACCGCTTGAGTTATTGGTGAAAAAGCTATTATATTCAAGGAGAAAGCCAATACTGTCATCCAACAGATTTGCAAGAAATGTAGCCTGACCATTTTGCAAATCAGATAAACGCTTAGCTATGGAATCATCCAATACGACCCCATTTATAATTGTCTCAGTCATACCTCACGCCTCCTTTCTGTACCAATGCATAATACTTGCCTCCCTTTATGACTTCCATGCCCAGCCTGGGGTTGCACTCATATATCCCCATAAGCCTACCCTTAAGAAGCCCTTTTTCATAAGTAAGTTGCTGGATTTCTTTGTAATATCGCGCATTTTCGCTTTCCAGGAATGCGATGTATTCGTCTTTAGTCATACCTCACCCCCTTTCCGGCACTTCTTTGCCTTATAAACGCACAATGCAGACACCACAAACAACGGTGGGAAAACAAGCCCGATACAAATAGAGAGGATGGCACCGAAATACCAACGGTCAGAAGAACTGTTAAGCTCACAATCAGGAGACATGCTACGATAGTAGCGACGCTGAATGTTATTGACTTGCTCGGTAAGAGCGTTAACGGATTCGCCCACAGATGTGCGTGGAGCAGGTACGGACTGCGTACCGATAGTTAGTTCTTTCATTTTTGTTGAGCAATTAAAATGAAACAATATGTTATTAAAGACGGGAAAGGGAACCTTCTCCAAAAAATCGGAAAAACTTATAAACAAAGAAAGTTCCGCTTTCCCGTTGCTCAACACCTGAATCAGGCTGGGAGGCCATTAAGCACTCCACACGGGGGTCGGAACTATATAGATAACCGATAGGCACAAAAAATGCCAACGGCAATCGGTTGGCGAACATCGTCGCCTGATTCAAATGTTGAGCACTGCAAAGATGGGAGTTTATTTTGAAACAACAAAAGAAAAGCGGAGTTTTTTGCTCCGCTATCCAATTATTAATTATAGACATCATCCCTTATCACACGTGAACGTTTTCTCTTACTTTTAACATTCTCCTTCTGTTCAAAAAGCTCTTCCTGTACTTCCTCAGACTTTTGTTTTTCAAAGAAAGTCTGTTTGGTATTAAAATCTTCATTAATAGCTTCATCTTGCGTTATCTCTTTGCTCAAAAGCCAGTGATATACATTCTGATTGCCGATTGTTACAACATAAGCTTGTTCAAATTCCCAACCTCGTTTGCCCATATAATTCATGGCATCCACCATAGAATTAAATTTAATCGCTTTTCCGTTATCATCAACCAAATACTGATTAGATGATCCAAACCAAAAGCTTGTTTCTTGCCCGAAATCAACTGTAACAGTGACTTTATTACTGAACAGTTTTCCTGTACCGAGTAATTCACAGAATACTTTATAAGGTTTTTGCGCTACTACTCCCATACTGATGAACATCAGCATCAAAAACAAACATTTCTTCATACATTTAGATATTTAATTAATAATTTCCTATTCAAACATTTATATGCTATTTTTGCAAAAAACATCCGCTATGAACGAAATAGAACTTCGCAAATACTGTTTGGATAAAGCTATAGAGATACTTGGTTGGTACAAGAACTTCTTTCCTAAGAAGGAGTTACACCCTCTTATTATCTCGGAAATCCTCTACCGTTACCTCACCACCGGACAAGCTGAGTACTTCGAATTACCCCATGCACGTGGGTAAGGCTACCGTTATGTGAAAATGCAATGAACTTATTGCCTCATTTGTAGTATTTTCACTAATACCAGCTTTTGCCACGCAAATTCTCAATCCACCTTCTTTTGTAGAATTTTCCGATGTAGTAACGGACACATTGAAGTCAATCTTCTGCAACCAACGTCCATCTTGTGAATACACCATCCCATCTTGATGGTTCTCGGGTATAGGATTAACAAGTAATCCTTTATCACTCATTTCCTCATTCAATTCTGTGACAGCATTAGAAATATCTTTTATTGTAGCTTTTATAAAATCTTTCAGTTCCATAGTATTGTCTTTTCCATAGTTCATAAATGGCGAATCCCTTCTCAAAACGCGCCCAAAGGTATAGTGACACCTTAACCCGGTTCTACGGATTACGTTTTGAAAAGGGATTCATGTTGGTAACAAATTCACTATGTTTAGGGCACTGCAAACATCGGAATAATATTTGTAACGGCAAAAATGAAACGGAGTTTTTTGCTCCACTTCTGAAATCTATCAAAATCTCCTTCATGATTTGTAACAAAAAAGGCTCCCACATCACATGGAAGCCTTCGAAAATCACATTGTATAATACGCTGTCAAACAATAACTACACAACGGATAAAAATTCTTTTCCAATACGGTGAATACCATCCACAATGCGTCTTCTTTGTTCAATGCGGGGAACACGCAACCCACTGGCATAATGGGAAAGCTGTTGCTGGTTAATGCCAGAGACACGGGATATGGCAGCCAAGGAGGTAAACTGTTCGCACTTACGGAGCAGTGCGGCAACTCCCAATTCCACATCGAATTCATAGTCTCCGCTAACAAGCCACTCGGGAAGCGTTTCGCCATCCTGCAATAGTCCTTCCACATGTTCACGGACAGCCTCAGATAGTTCAATCATCAGGCTCTCATAACTTTTGGAAGTAGCAACAACCATGCCGCATAGTACATCATCTTCGGTAACTGCACCGAAATTCTTATCGCACCAGTCAACCTTAACTTTAATCTTTTCCATAATTTTCTCCTTATCTTTGAAGCAGGGTGTTATTTCCACCCCGCTTGTTTCCAAATACTGTTTAATAAAAATTGGCTTAATACCTCACTTTCATGACCTCTTACTGTCACCCTGCCTTTTTTCGTAGGATGCTTGAATTGCCGGTGGTCACCTCCAGAGCCTTTCAACTTCACCCATCCGTCAGCTTCGAGCAACTTGATTACTTCTCTGACTTTGTATTTCTTCATTTGTGAATTGTTATTGTTTGACTCTGCAAAGATATAAATATTTATATCATTCACAAAACTATCGGGCAGAAAAATGATATTATTTTTTATATCATTTTATTCCCCTCCGTGGTTGAAGGAACGGTAACACGACCAGTCATTCCGCTTTTCGGGCCCCATTCCGTTTGCGAGCGTGCGAGCAAACGGAATGGGTGCGCCCTGCACCCCTCCGTCAAATCAGCCCCTCATCGCCAAAACTGTAATATCCACCATTCGTTATAATCACATGGTCTATCATCCTAATATTTAATAACCCTGCCGCCTTTTTAAGCTGCTCCGTCAGTCTCTTGTCCTCATTGCTCGGTCGGATGTTGCCACTCGGATGGTTATGCACCGCTGCGAACTGCACCGCCCCCGTATCAATCAGCACGCGCATAATCAGCCTTATATCCGCTGAAGTCTGGTCAATGCCGCCTACCGATATGCGTACTTTCTTGATAAGCCGTCCGGCTTGGTTTATCGACACTACCCAAAATTCCTCATTCGGCAAATCTCCTATCAACGGCTCCATCAGTTCGTATACGTCTTTGCTCATCCTTATTTGCCTGCGTTCCACCTGCTGCGACAGTTGTCTCTTGTACATCTCCACGGCTGCCACGGCTACCCTCCTGCGTCCAGGAGTCAAAGAGGAAAACAATTTTTCAAGGTCTATCACTTCGTTACCGCGTTCGATGTCCGAAACAATCTGTCTGTTGTTGCTGATTTCGTAAATCAGTTCGCTGTCGCTCATGTAGCGACAATCGTTATCAAAAAGAGTATTCATAATTGTATGGATTAAATTGTTATAAAAGAATTGTCTTGCCTAAGAAATAGCCTCCCAAAACCTCTGCCCCAAGCGTTTCAAGTGCACACGCAAACCGTGCGTAACTATGCCCCTGTGTCAGTATATCATCGAATACAAGGCATTTCTTACCCTTGAAAAAACGCTTGTCAAACTTGATGACCTCCACCGTCTGCACCGTCTTGGCCGCTTTCGTCTCATGGATGGCAAGCCGTCCCCCCTCAATGGTAATTGCTTTGTACGCATTCCTGCACCCCGTCAGCCGTGCCACCTCTTCGGCAAAAGCCTTGTATCTGATTTCGTTCTTCTCTCCGCTGCTGGCTGGTATGCAGACCAACGTCACGTTGCAAACCTCTGCACCGAACTGCTCGCGCATCTTCTTCGCTACAAGTTCCGCCACAGACGCACTGCGCTTCCCGTCCTTAAAATCCCATATCATCCTGCGGATAGACCACTCCCGTTTGTTAGCCTCGTACTTGGTAGGCAAGTAATCAAAGAAGTTAAACATGAATTTAGACCATTGATTTTTCCATGCTTCGGGGATGTTTCTTTTTGCTGCCATAACTGTAAGTTTTTAATTTATTCTGGATTTCTGGAGTCGTCGGGTGGAGCCTTTTTTAATTTTCTCCGTTTCCCGGAACGACTTTTTTTTTATTCCGGCGTGTCTGTATGACGTGCGGTATGGTTGCCTTTTGATGCCGCAATAATTGAGGTGCCGAGGATGACATTCCGCAAGGTTCCGACTAAAACCGAAGGCTTGAATACTACCCGTAGGGCTGGAGATTTTTTAGCGGACAATGCCCGACCTTGCTTGTCAGACCGGTGCCCTACATTTGCGGACTCAAAAGACTACCTGACCGCATACAGAGATGCAGGAAATGAAAAGGAGTTGCGGAAAAGAAACGGAGGCACGCCAAGCGGAACGCTTACCGCTCTGCCCTTCCAGATGGAGGGGCGTTTCATAAAAACAGACAGAAAGCACCGCTTTCTACCGCTAAGACGCGAAAAATCCCGTTATGCAAGTTTGACATAGGATATACCGCCACCGGCACCTAAACCAGACTTGTATAACGGGATTTTTCGCGCGCCCACCCCGTATCGGGGTGACTTCTTCTCCCAATGGGGCGTTTTTGGGTACAGAAACACCCTAATCAAAAATCCATCTCCTTGAAAACCAAAAAGAAAACCCATCCCTGCGACTTCTGTTGTAGGGATGAATCAGCTTGCTGCCCGAGCCGCGCCGTCGGTGATTTGCGGTCGCAAGCGCCCTTTCAGATTCGGAAATATGACAAAACCTTTACAATTTGTACCCGATGCTCCCAATCCCACCCGCTTCGGCCTCCCCCATAAACGAAAGGCCCTGCCATCCTCACGGACAACAGAGCCAAAGCAAACAGAAAAGAAATGTCACACCGAAGCGGCGCCGGACACATTGCGGCCCATCCTCCAGGTGCGGATAATCTCTTTGCGCAGGATGAAATACTTCAAGGCATCGGTCAGGTTGGTGGATTCTTTAGGCAATCTATGTGCAGGCAGCTTATCTCCGGTCTTCTGTTTGACTATCACACTGGAGCTGTCCGGCCGGGTAGCCACCTTGGTTTCTGTCACCTCCATTTCCGACTTGAGATTCGGGCAGTTGTGCTGGTCAATCAACAGTGTAAACAACGTGCGCTCCAAGTTACCGCTGAGCAAGTCCATGAAGAACCGGTATTCCAGATTGCTACCGATGTTGCCCTGCCCCAAGCTCATCAGCTGTACCTGCCATCCAGTACGCCTGCCCTCCGCATCCGTCTCGATGTTCTTCTTTATCTGTGTGGCCATATCCGCACCCACCCCCTTGTAGTTGTTCATGGAGCGGTCATAATAAAGCTTCAGTATCTTGCGCTTGTGCGGCTTGAAATAATAGAGGAACTTATCGGCCAGCTCACGCACGGAGTTAGGCGGCAATGTATAGAGTTCTTTGAGTACACGCATCACACGCCCACTACGTTGCCCGAACACCATGGAAAGCATATTGCCGGAATCCATGCCTGCCTCCAACGGTTTATTCTTATCCAGGTACCGGAGCACCGTACAGTCCTGCTCCCACCCGAACGGGTGCTGCTCTATCACTTCATTCAGGAATCCGTCCGCATAGAAGTGCTTCATCGAGAGGTTGCAATAGAACATCTGGCTTGCCTCCAGCTTGGGGGTAATGGAAAGGATGTTGCAAAGAATACCTTCCAGCCCTTCAGCGAATTCATCGCTGAACCAGTCTTCACCCAATATATCCACGTTGACATAGGAGGAAGAAATGAAAAAGAAGGATACGCCCCGGCGTGTCTTAATCCAGCGCTCCTCCCAGCGCTTCATATTCTTGCCAGCGAGTTCCATGGAACGTTCTGCTGTATCAAGCTTGGCCTGCAATGAACGATCTTTCCGGAAAGCATCTTTCAGTTCCTTGTACCGCTGCATAGCCGCCACATACTCTTTTTTCGTCTCGTTATAGACAAAGCCGGCCTGCAACATGAGAAGGATTTTCCGCTTGTCATTCTGCTTGGCCAGCTTGAGAATCCAGTCGTATTCACCCAGATGGTTCGGATTCGGCATGTCAGTAGTCAGTGTACGGCTGCGGTACCATACGCTATCACCATACTTGACCCGGAACCCACGCACGGCCTTCAGCAAGTTCGTGAACTTCTCTTCCGGGAAATACTTCACTTCATCACCGAACACCCCCACATAGGAACGACCGGCACCGATGGCCGGACGGTCCAAAGAGATGAAGGTGAAGTTGAAACCGGTGTAGAACACCATGGTATTGCGCCAGTCGGAACATACGTTGTACATGCGGTCGCGCCACTCTTTCGGCGGTTCTTGGTTCATAACATAATGGATGCCCTGCTCCCACCCCAGCTTCGACAATCCGTCCACCAGCGAGGGAACCACATTCTTATGCAAATCAGAATACGTATCGGCTACCCATGCGAACGGTGCACCTGGGCAGTCCTGCGCCACCTCCTGCACCCGTTCAGCCAACACCTGCACCGTTTTGGCTGATGCACGCCCGGCAATCCAATAGAGCGACCAGGGCTGCATCACTGCAATGAGCTGCGCCATCCAGTTGGAATAGCGCACCTCCACATCATCCGATATCTTTAGTTTTTTCTTCCTGGTCATCGAGCATCTCTTCTATATCAACATCAATTATATTGGCATCTCTCTTAAGACGAGTCTTCTCCCGTGCAGGAATATCCTGCATACCGTCAATCTGCGCCGCGAGCAGGTTACGGTTGGCAGAAGGTAATCCCACCGCATTCGGGTCGAGGTCATAGACCTTGATCGGTTTCTCATCCATCTCCTTCGGCTTTATCGGGTCGGGCTTATCCAACTGCTTGATTCTTGCCGCTTGTACCGTGAGATTGCCGTACACCTCCATATCTTTGGCGCTGGTGGCGTTCTGAAGTACCACCTGGGCCGCCTTCATCAGATTGTCATACATCATGTTACGGTGCGCATCATTCTCGATGGTATCACAAAGGTAGAACAGATTGATAGCCTCACTATACATCTGCCGGGCACGCATCCGTTCCACATTAAACGGTTCGTGCATCAGGAAAGCCACGGCATTATCCTTGCCATATTTACGGTTAATGCCTACCAGTGCATAGAGTACGTTGTAGTAATCCAGTTCCTCGTCCGTCAACTCCATGGTGCAGCCGGAGGCAAGGTAATCCTGCAAGGTCTCAAAGTAAGATTTATCGAACATCAGCCTATATCGTCATAAAATATTTTGTTAATGGAATTGCGGTACCCGGTCGCCTGACGGAACTTGTCGAACCGCTGTGCCTGGGTCACATTGTCACCGGTCTCCGCACTGGCGGCCATGGCCAGCCCCTCTTTGGCCCGTTGAAGCAGTTGCCCACGCTCATAATGGTATTTCAGCGGTGAACCTACCAAATTGAAGTACCAGAGAAAATCATTCTCCGGTACATGGTAATACATGGCAATCTGCCGCGGCTCATAGCCTATACCTGCCAACCGCTCGAATTCGTCCAGGTCGATACGGTCATACCATGCCGGGCTGTCACGCCACTTAACCAATTCGTCCGCTACGAAACTCATATACTTCTTTGTTTTTAAGGAATACGTATTGTTCTTCCATCGCATTCTCGCCATAATTGCCGGAGCCTTCGACCACAAAGAAACCTGCCGATGTGTCCAGGCAGGTAATCTTTTTGTGGCTCCATGCAAATGAAAGCTCTATCTCTCCATCCTGATGGAGCTGCATCAACCTCTCGTATATCTTCGGCATACGAAACTTGATGGTCTCCGATATATGCAGATGAATACTGCCAATCAACCCTTTTTCACGCCAACGGAGCAACGCATTGATGATACGCTCGTTGGTGGAATAGGTCGCTATATACAAGTGCCTCACCTGCCCGGCATTCTTAATCAGATAAACAATGAAAGTGAATGCCGTAAAGCTTTTCTTTGTCTCAATGAAAAACGCCTCATTCTCCCGTGGAAGCCGCCCACACAACTCTTTCAAACTGTTCAGCTTGAATGTCAACATGGTTTCAAACCGACGGGAGAAGAGGCGGGCATCAGACATTTCCCTACGCAATTCTTCAAGATTGAAGTAATAGCTCATTCCAATAATCTGTTAATGTCGGCCAGTTCCTTCTCATATCCCGCCAACCGTTCGCGACGGACAACATCCAAATGCGGTTTATCGCCTTTGGCTATCTCAGACTTGACCCGCCATATATTGTTCATCACCTGCCGCTGCCGTCGTACCAGTTCCTTGACCGGAAGATGAAGCAACTCGCTTCTGCGGCGGAACTCGGCAAAAGCCGGGTGCTTACCCAATAAAGCGTGATGCTCCTTGTAATAGTTCAGCTCCTGCCATATCATGCGGTTATCCATGTAGCTGTCAATCACCTGGCGGCTGACATCGGCACACTCCTGCAGGGAGGTACAATCCCTCAGCCTGGCATGTAACCGCACATAGGCGTGGTATTTGCTGAACTTGCGGGAAGCGAGTGCCTCCAACTCCATCGGACAGTCGGAGGCATTGAGAAACGGAAACTCATCACGGAAAGACTCGGGTCCTTTCCGTGATGACGGTTCTGGCAATGTCCTTCAGCCCTCAAAGTCCGACGGTTCCGGAAACACCTCTTCCAAAAACTTTTCCAACCATGGTGAATACCCTGATACCGCATTGTTCATAAACATTTTACGGGATAAGAGGTCGAGTACCTTCTTCTCATCCGGCTTTTGCGAAACCACCGGCAGCAACACCTGGTCTGTCGGCCAGTTGAGATATACGGGTTGTGTCGGATAAGGAAGAGAATTATAATAGACGGAAGTAAACAGATAGCCCCCCTCCTCCAGTTCAGGGAATCGCTCGAACATGGCGACCAGACATCCCTTATCCAACAACATGGGTGTGTGCGTACCATAATTCAGACAAGGCAATTGACTCTTTTCCAGCAGTTCCTTCGTCCGCTTCATATTCTCGGCATAAAGCCCTTTGAATCTAAGCGGAACGAGCATTCCATTGACTTTGGGCAGCGCCACATGAGCCAGGTCGATAGGATTCATCACATAGATGTCATCGTTGGTCCAGATGAAACGTCCGGTCACTTCGGGCGATTCCATAGCCACTTTCAGCTTGGCCAGCGTATCAACCTGTGCATTGTCAGAGACGCGATTGTGCTCAATGAAGGTAATCTCTTCGCTGAACCAATCTTCACGGTCACCGATTACCACCACATTGATGCCGAAGCGTACATTCTTCTGCCAGGAACGCAGTGCAAAAAGCAGTTCCTTGCCTTGTGCAAACTCCTTGCAATAAGGAATAACCACTGTCACATGGTCTTGAACCGACCGCGCCGGCGCTGGTTCCTCCACCGCATCCACCGCCTTATCGACGGCCTGCACATCCTTTTGTTCCACACTCTCTTCTACCGGTTTCAGTTCTACGGCCACATCCTCGGTCTTAGCTGTTTTCTTTTTTGTTGCCATAATTTAAAGTTTTTAATACGATACAAAAATATCGTCTCCACATAGTTCGTAAAAGGACACAAAGAGAGGCGAATGCACTGCAAACGCCTCTCTCCAATAACCAACCTTTAAAACAGAAATGAATCAAACTCCTGAACCACCGGAAGAAGACGACGCTTCGCCCAATCCCAAAACGGCATTGATTTCTTCGTTGTCCGTAGCCGGTACAAGGCTCTTGGCGATGTGACCGATAGTACCTCCGCGTAAGGAACTTGCCAAATTGATAGTATTCTTGTCACCCTCCTTGTTATCCTGGGAATCGGCCTTGGTCATCTTCAGCGGAGTGCACGGCGTACCGGCAATCTTCGCATCCTCACCAGAGCAACCGAACACGATTGCCCCCAGATTCTCATTGATATTGTTGTTCACGAATTCATCGTGTTCCAACTCTGTACCCGGATGTTCATAATCCACATGGTGGATGAACCCACGTGCATCATCCTCTCCCTCGCTGGAGTGGTAGATGTTGATGGTGGAGTCCGTAGCATACACCGCTATGGGCTTTTTACCTGGCATCATCTCAAATGCCGTCACCTTTACTCCCTTCTCATCACGCGTATAAGTCTTGACGTCTTCCCAGCGAAAAATCTCGATATAGGACTTCTTCCCTTTCGGACGTCCGGCATTCGATGACTTCTTGGGCACCGACACCATTGAATATGTTGTTTCTGACATATATGTACCTCCTATATTAATATAGTTAAACACCTGCACCGGAACTGGAAGAAGAACTGGACGATGCCTCAGAAGAGCTGTCTGTTTCTTCAGGCGGCAGATAAGCGAAGATAGCTTCTGCCAGCCAGAAACCGACAGCTTCCCACCATTCCGCGAATATCTTCACGTCGTAGTTCTCACCCTGCATCCAAACCTTGGCGCTCTGCGGGTCACGGCTGCGCAAATGCTTGAAGTTCTCCTTCGGCGTAATGAAGAAGGCTCCGGTACCGCGCATGCCCTCAAGCGGTGCGAACGTGAACCTGGAGAAATCCACCTTGATTTTCTCACCGTCCTCATTCTTGAGCCAGGGATATTTTTCACGGTATGCCTTGCTGTAACGTATCACCAGGTCCGGATCGGCATGGATAAACATGGTCTTTTTCCGATACAGCGGCTTCACCTCACTCACTGCCTTGTCAATTTGGGCAAGCAAGGTCGCGTCTTCCAGCTTTTCACCGTCAAGCAGCCAGGTAATCTTATCATTATTAGCCTTCTTCAGCTTCTTGAGCTGGGTTACATAGCCATCCATCACATCGTTGGCATCCGTAGCGGCATCCCCATCTTTAACGGCACTGGTCTCCTTGAACTCACCGATCGCCAAAGCAACCTCACGCTCTTCGTCCAATTTCGGGAAGATAAGCTGATACAAGATATACTTGACTACCGGCATATCTTCCGGCTTCAGGTTCTCATCATACAGATAACCGAGGATGTCCTCCATGATGTCCGACGGAGTGATGGGAACGTTTATCTTGCACTTGTAGTTCTTGATGGTCAACGGAGTGAACTTCGATTTGCCCTTAGGCGTCCACTTCGGTACGAATTGCTGGAGAACAGAATCAACGGCAGCCTGCTGCGCACGAACCTCTGTTTTGTCCGTCACCAGGGTTGACATGTACTTGGTAGACTCCGTGGTACCCATCAGTCCTTTGAGAATTTCCAGTCTCTCGGAAGAAACATACTTACCGAACTCTTTCTGAAGCTCGGTAGTCTCAATGGTCGAGTTGCCACTATATGCCGCTCCCTTGAACGCGGCATCCAAATAACGGTTGTGTGCCAGGCTCATGTCCGGCTTGAAATTGCTACCCATTTCGTTCTTGTCTCCTGCAACCTGCTGCCCCGCATCCGGTGCAGGTTCTTTGGCCATCTTGGCAATCTGGGCATCCTTCGAGGCGATGTCCTTCTCCTGCGCTTCTACTTTGGCTTTCAGTTCTGTCAAAGCCTTACGAGCTTCGGCAAGTTCCTGCGCATTCTTGTCGCGCTCCCCCTCT
The DNA here is from genome assembly GCA_023391625.1 of Bacteroidota bacterium. Lineage (GTDB taxonomy): Bacteria > Bacteroidota > Bacteroidia > Bacteroidales > Paludibacteraceae > QVMH01. The sequence continues at coordinate 27,909 of JAEWAN010000017.1, forward strand.
AACTGCGTTCTCACCTCATCGGTCACAGCACTTTCAGCATTTCTGCCGTCTTTCTCAAATTCGGCGAGGTCCTTCTTGAAGGCTTCGACGAATACAGCACCGTACTTGTTCTTCAGTTCCTCTTCTTGAGAAGAGAGCAGGATGGACTTGCCTTTCTCATCCTTGGCAAAGGCAGAGATACCCAAGAAACCAAGCACTACGCTCATCACTTTTGCAAACATAATTCTATGATTTAGAGTTGATATAATTGTTAATAGTCATTTCCGAATCAATCTCACGGCTACGTTGTACGGCATAGTCCTGGGTACCGATAGCGTCTATCAGCCCCACTTCCAACGCCTCCCTATGATAGAACATCCGGCCACGAAGCAATCCTTCAGTCTCCAGCTTCAGGCAATTTCCCCGATTCTTCTTGACGTTCTCCTGGAAGTCGCGGGCCAACGGGTCCAGTTCCTCATCACGGATGGAAGCATAATCCCCCTTCTTGGCTGCCTCGAAAGGAGCGTTCTTGTAATCAGAGAGGTTGGAATAGATGGTATGCACCTTGATGCCTGCACTCTCATAATACTTGGCATAATCCGGAAAACTCATCATCACACCTATACTGCCGAACTCGGCAGACACCTCATTGGCCGCAATGATTTCGTTACAATAGGAAGCGGCATAATAAGCGGCAGAAGCGCAGAGGTCACAATGAGCCACCACTGCCTTGCCTTTGCCACGCGCATAAAGGATGGCATCGACCAGCGGTGCAATGGCATCCACTGCACCGCCACCGGAATCGATGTCACATAAAACAGAAGAAATATTCGGGGAATCAGCCGCCTCGCGGATGAGGTCGGCATACTCCATTGTACCATAGCTGCAATAGGTACCGTATTTAAGCAGGGTACCATGAACGGAAATAATAGCCGTACTGCCTTTGGGAGCGTCAGCATAACCACCGGAAAGTCTTGCCGTTCGACCGCCCGCTGCCGCAATCATCAACGGCACCGGTTCTCTGTCGGCAAGTATCCTATTATCCTGGTTGTCTATGCCATGCTCCAACAGTCTGTTTACAAGCAACAAGTTCGATTCCACCTCGCGGAAGGAAACGAACCATTTGCCTCGGCAGACTGCACTATATAAGTTTGAAAATGCCATTATCTTTTGTACCTTATTAATCCGATACAAAGGTACGATGGCACCAACCGCTTAAAAGGACTTCAATTTTTTGGCCGGCTCAGGGCTGCTGCGCTTGAAAGAGAGGGTAAAGGCTGCCGGAGAACCAGATTCCTGAAGCGTCACCACTACCGGGAACTGGTCGGTTCCCACCACCCTTTCGGTACCATTGGTGAATTTCAAGCGGACCAGTCCCTCCCGGCAAAGCAAATCACGCAGCGAATTGGAAAATAAGGCTCCCGTATCAGTAACCACCGCTTTCAGCTCCTGCTCCGTCAATTCCCCGGAAACATTCTTTTCCTTGAACTCCCCGGAAGAGACCGGAATCGGCGTCCATTCTCCTGAAACCTGAATCGTTTCCACACCCGGCATATTTCTGACCACCGAGGCCGCAACCGGAATAAATCCCATGGCACATATTTGGGCACGTTTGTCACCGATATTCATTTCCTACTTATATTTTAAGAGTTATTTATCTGAAAATCTGCTTTTTACTTAATAATTAATCTGCTAAAAAATGTCAAGGGAACAACGACAATTGAATATCCCTATTCACCTCCTTGACCATCCGCTGCCTATTACGGTAGTCGAACTTCTTGACAGCATCGTAATTGATGGCATTGTTCTTGATATTGTATGCCATCAGGAACGCCCGGATAATCCGGTCCTGCTTATACCCCTTCTCATAGCCAGCAACAAAGTATTCCCGTACACGTATGCGGAAAGAGGCTTCGATATAGCTCTGGAGCATACGCTGTTTCCATTCCGGTATATAGATGAAGTTCTCCTGCAGAATAAAATGGTTCCACTCCTGAATAGGAAGATACAACGTTATCGGATGCTCCTTGATAGCCTGCTTGGGCGGTCTGTCCGTAACAGTGACCATGGCCTGAATGAACTTGCCAATATCATTGGCAGCAGTCACATTCACACCTTCATCAGTAGGCCTGCATCCGAATTCATGATACAAATAGTCATGGAGATAAGGCTTCAACTCTATTATCACATTAGGTCTCATAGGGTAAATCATTTATATGCAGACAAATATACGCATAAATACAGACACTTCATCCTAAATCAGCGCCAAAACAGTCAAACATAAAATATAATTACATTTTCCGACTCCACACGCTCTTATATCTTCTGCTCCATACAGTGTTCTGAGTATTTTGCTTAGAAAATCATGCAACTTTGTAACGTGTAACTTTTCAAGTATATTTCACTGATTATCAAAGAAAAGAATTGTTACAAAGCTCACAACACCCATTTGTTACCAATAATCAAATTTGTGACATTGACTCCGATATTCCACTCATACGACTAAAGTAACAAACCCTTATTTTTTGTAACCAATGTTTGTTACCTAAGATGTAACCTTTGTTACTTATTGTTTATAAATGATTTATCTTCTTTTTCAAACATCGGTTACAGAGTTACAATAATTTGGTAGAAAATAGGGAAAGGGAGTGGGAAACCCAAAGGCAAAGGTATGCCCGGCGTCCTATTGAATAGTAAAAGCCGCGGACAATTGTGCCCACGGCTTTTACTGTGTGACTCCTATACCGGATGTCGGTTCTTCATGGCCTTACGGAAATTAGGCGGTAGCAGCTTCCGTCGCAGCCTGGTATAATCGTCGTTCAACTCAAAGTCCATCCAATGGTCTTGTGCAGGAAGAAATGCGCCAACGGCCACAAGCATCCAAGGGAGCTTCTCCTTGTCTGCCTGAAGGTTCAGGATGGTGCCCGGCTTCATCAGCTCCAGATAGTCATAAACCTGACGGATATAGGAAGCCGACTGCTCCGTTTGCAGCATCTCCGGCAGAAACCGGTCATAATGCTTAATGTAATCAGAACGGAGCGTTTCCATCACCACTTTATACCTGAGGAACGAATGCCGCCGGTTCTCCATTCGTCTGTCTTGAACGCATATAAATCATCTCCTTGGTCTTGCCGTCCACCTTCTGAAGATACCGCCCCGACTTGTTCAACAAGTCTGCGGGATTCATCTCGGCAATATACGGGCATAGTTCGGAAAAGCTGCGCAAAGCCTTGGTAAAGCGCTGCATCTTCCAGAAATCCTTTTTCGACTTGGATGCGACAATAAAATCGTCATAGACCTGTTCACGTACAAGAGGCGTGTTCAGATTCTCACCATCCTCGGAAAAATAGCAGTAAGCCCAATCCTCGAAGTCAGACCCCATGTCAGCCTTCCGCTTGCGCTTGAGAATATTATCCATCGGAGGCTGTATCTTGACATTACGGTCCACCATGGCCAGATAGAACTGAAGACACTGGGCGAAGAAATTCAAGTCCCAGTTCCAATCCTCCTCGCTGTAATCGGTGTTCGTCATCAAGTTGCGGTCAAAGTCATCACGAATGGTCCGGCTCTCGAGGTAGTCGTTTTCTTCGGTCTTCTGATGGTAATAGTCCGAAAATACCATGTACAGCATACGTGCCGAGGTAGACGGGTCAAATTCACGCGGCACATAGTTGGTGGTAAAACCAAACTTGGGGGATTCTTCAAATTCTATAAAGAATGATTTGTTGTTCTTGGGGTTGACTGTCATACCGGAAGTGATATTGTCATAGAACTGGCTCATCGGCAGATAACGGTCACAGTCATCCACCAAAACAAAATCAGTATGTACATCTACCTGGTCAAACACGTGGGGATTATCAAGAAGGCGGGGATTACGTCCGGAGAGATTGACCGTCCGCATGAAGAACCGGAATGTCTTGAACAGAAAACTCTTGCCGCTACGCCCGTTGCACTCATCATCCTCACCTATCTTGTTATCCATGGCATAAAGTGCCCACGCGCGTGAAGGCGACTTGTAACGGTGCATATTATAACCGATGGCAAACATCTTATTGAGCAGGTTCTGCTTCTGCTCTCGTATCTCATCCCGGGAAAGCAGCGGCCCGGCAATGTCAAACTTATGCTCTGCCCGGTACTTGTCAGCTTCGTCTACCCCTTTGTCCCTCCAGGCATACTCCAATTCATTACGCCAATACAGACGGCTGGTATTTATCAAATAATTGAAGAAACAGCTCTTATGCTCCTTGACAGTAATATCAAACACATCCCTATCCTCCGGGTCCTTTCTGTGCGACCATTCGAACATGGGTGGAAGAATGCTCACCTTATGAGGTATCACATTCGACTCCCAGGCGCTGCGGTTGTCAGGTATCTGCCCATGTAGCGACTTGATACCGTCTTTACTCACTTCCCAGGTCTCACCTTTGAAAAACATATACTGCTCCTTGGGGGTATAGCTCCGGAAATCCAGGTTGATTTCATCAAGCTGCGCCAAGGATGATTCTCCGGTACGTGGAGAGTTCAGAATCAGGTTACGAATATCTACCGGAAGATAACGCTCGATGGTAAACCGCTTGAGAAACGCCACAATATCCTTTGCCTTGATTTCACTGACTATACAACCGTTACGGTGTATATACCTCGCATCCTTGGAGTTGTCGTCCTTCAATGTATAGAATCCATTCAACGTGAGGAAATAATGCAAGTAAGCGGAGTTTACTTCATAAATTGTTTTCCGGCTCCGCTCACTCCAGCTATCCACCCAGAACCGGGCAGGCATGGCCAATGTCTGTAAGTTGCGGAAATCCTCCTGCTTCGGGCGCAAATCCACAAAGTCACGAAAATCCTTGCGTGGCTTGCCCCGTTGATCGCGATAGCCCCGCAACCATCCGGGAAGCCATATCGTATATATGTCGAGGAAACGCAGGGCCAGTTCCGTCCCTTTGCGAACGCCCGTGTCGTCGATGTCCGGAATATTGTAGATACGCTCCACATATTTATAGATTTCCTTAATCTCTTCAGGAGTGACTTTGTAGGTCTCACTATTGAACCATAGCGGATGACAACCGAGGGCGCGGATGCAAAGGGCATCACGCTCTCCGGAACAGATGAAGGCCTCCTTCAGCTTCTGTTCCTTGTATTGGGCATCCTTATTTTTCGGATCATTGAAAAACAGTTTCTCTTCCTGGGCATTGAAATCCCGGTAAGCCTTCTGCAGCTCGGCAAAACCGTTGATATACTGTTTGGGTTTCACCCCATCGGGCGTATAGCTGAAGCGCCACTGCTTATCCGGATTCAGAGGCTCATATACCTTATAGAACTTGTCAGTGCTACCGTCTTTCTTCGTAACAGCACATTCACGCATGAAGATAGGATAAGTAGGCGTAGTATATTTAGTGGTGACTTCACGGTTGCGGACATAGGATATGGATTTGGCCACATACCAGTGAAGTGCATCGACGTGCTCCTGCCTGACCCGAGGACCGAGCACCTGCAACTGTACATCGGTAAACTTCTCTTCAAGCTCGAAGAACCTGGCACCTTCGGCTTCATCAGCCGTGGCCGGACGTTTACGAATATCCGGTTTATTGACAGAACGTTTGAGTTCATCGGTCACGTTATACCTGGAAGCAAGCAAGGCAACCGCTTCCGGGAAACGGACATTCTCCTCGTTCATGCAGATGTCAATCGGACTCATGGCCGTGCCAGAATCCCCGAAATCAGTGACCTTGTAGCAGTCATCATATTTCTTGAGGCAGGCAGAGGCGTCATCCTCATCGGGACGACGCTTGAATTTCTTCTTATTGTCTATGCACCCCTCTGCCTGAGGGTAATAGTACAAAATAATGTCTAATCCATCATGGGTAGCATTATAGATATCGGCAGCTTTAATCATATTGCGGATGCTTTAATTCGGTACAAAGGAATTGTTTTATAGGAGAGTTATCAAGGACGTTATCCGCTCCTACAGTTCCCGCGTTTCCTTCAGGCTCCCAATGAGCAAGTTCATCAGTCTCGCATATAGTCCGGAAGCTTCCTTCAGATTATCCGGATTCTTACCGGTAAGATGTAGCGTCATCTTATCCTTGGAGTAGTCCTGGCATATAGCCAAGTGCAGTTCCCGGTTCCGGTCATCAACTACCGAGACCTTCACTTCCTCCACCACGCTGCCAAGTTCTGAGGCATCCAACCACAAATATGACTTTTCATCTGTCTTCAGATGGCAGTAGCGGTGTACCTTACCACCTTTACGAATCAATTCCACTTCGACGATTGTCGCTACTTGATTGGTACGCAGGATGCGTACTTTCTGACCTTTCTTCATTGATATTTCTTTTTTATTCATTACTGATTTGTTATACGCTATTTGTATTTTTCCCTATTAATTCGCTCTACAAATTCATCTGGTGATATTTCCTGTGCTCCAAGACTTTTCAGAAGGTTTCCACCATCTTTTTTACCTTGAAGATATACTCCATGAGAGTAGTTCTCTAAAGCTGTCATCAAAGAATCTAAATTAATAGCAATATCCTCTCTGATAATAAAAGCACCTTCCCCCCACATGGTTTCACCTTTATAAGAATAGCTATACTCACGCTGAATTCTAAAGGCGTTATTGTAATAATTACCATGACACACTTTAGGAGTTGCAGTTGACCGTTTATCAGCTTCAGGAGTGTCCAGAGAAATAAATAGTTGTTTTAATGCACCGATGAGATTATTATAGTTGTCGTCAGCAGTATATCTTATCTCGTGCGCAATAACATCAAATTCCACATAAGTATCTTTATTTCCGGCATTCCGTTCGAGAATTTTCCGATATTTGTTCAAATCATCCATGCACTGATAGCATATACTATCTTTCGTGGGTCTTCGGCTTTCCTTACCTGTCTTTCCGCAACCGGAACAGGGAATATCGCCTAAATACATTCTGCTCATATCTATTTAGTTACTTGTTAAATGACTACCATCACATTCCTTTTTATAATGAATATAGTATCCGTTATATAGTATGTGATTGTTTTCCTTTCAGCATCTCTCAGCAAGTCTTTTTTTAAGATTTGATAATAAGAGTTGGTGCACTCTGCGTAAACCATAACTTCCCGTACCCTTTTCAAATCATCCAAAAAAGATTGCGGATTATGCTTCTTTATCAACTTAGTTCTCATCTTCTTTTTTATATTTCATTTCAAATACTTTTTTTACAGTATCACAGATAATGGCCACTATAGGTATTGCACAAACAAGCGCACAGCTAATCCCTCCCCAATCCATTGTTCTATATTCATATTTATTCGATTACATTACAAAACAGACACAACTATATGCTCCACTTCCAGGCATTCCCCCGAAGTCAACCCTGATACATAATTCTCCACAAATGGCAAATGGCTTATCGCTCATCACCTTGCCATAAACACCATAATGTTCGTGAAATACCTCTGAACCCGGTTTCATCGAGTCCAATGCCTTTTTCATTTTCTCGGAGGTATAAACGGTTATCCATCTGTTGGAATAATTGTAATAAAGCAGTCCGACACCGAGAGAATCGCACATCTTCAATACGGTTTCTTCCACCTGCTGCCTGCTAAAGACAACGCTGGTCTGTAGCTTCTGCACCTTAACGTCCGGAAATTTCTTTTTGAATGTTGTTTTCGTTACCATAAATCTTCATTTTTTATTAGTTCATCTGATTCAAAAGTGCTATTAATGCAGTGCCGTGTTTCAGGGTCACAGCTTAATTCTTCATCAGCGCAATGGCTACACAAGGTGTGGGTTTCATCTATCCACCAACAATTGCCTACTCGTGGATTAAAGCAAGGATCGTCATCGGTACAACCACAAATACGGCAAACACCTTTGGTTAATTCATTCTCATTCATACTTTAAAAATAATGGTGTGATGTACATAGGGGTGGGAATTTTTGTTTGGTAGAATACCCCATCAGCTCCAGGTTAAAGATGTCCTCTTCGATTTCTTTCCACGCCGAATATACACCATACATACATTCACGCGCATAGAAAGGCGGCTTGTAGGGGTCGCATACACAGATTATCTGCACATGTGATTTTCTGTTGTATGATACCAGCTTCGTTTTGGAATCATCGAATAAATCTCCAACGACATGTTGGCCAGGACGGATATTGTAACAGTAACTGTTGTCCTGATACACGTCAAGGGTCTCCCAAGGATATGTCGGGAAATCTGTCATTTTCAAATCTCTCATATTACCGCATATTAGATAGACAACCAATTGCAAATCCTATTATCCCAATATTTATCATCAAGACGATAATATCAAAGAGAAAGAGAATTCGGTAAGATCCGGATGCTTTCCGCATTGCCCAGACACATAGTATCAAGGCGGCCACCAATGCAATCAGAGATGTCCATAAAAAAACAATCACATTACTCATCACTGTCCTATTTTTGCAAATTCATCTATCTTATCTGCCAAGGCATAATAGCCCATCACCTTTTTATAGGATATGATACAGACAATACTATCACTGTCATGCTCCACAAGAATAGTCCACTGCCCGTCCTTACCGCTCTCAAATACATTAAGTCGAACCGGACGGCTACGTGGGTATTTCTCATTCATAATCTTAATCTGGTGCTCGATGTCACACTTCAGTGCATCCAAAGAACATTCGTCAGCAATTAGATGTCGGTCAAACTGTTGCACGTATATCTGTAATGCCCTGCCTTTTTTGTTGACACTGGCATAAGTCTTGATGTTGTCTATAAAATATCTCATAGTCATATCATTTGCATTTTCCATTACTCATTCAATAGGCCAACAAGACCCTTTCCACATCCTCTGGTTCTGTATTCTCAAAGAAGATGCAACCCATATCGCACTCAGCATACTCGCTCACTTGCACCATCTTATCCCCGAATGACATCTCCAGAATATCAATAAGCCGCCTATCTGACTTCGGAAGGAAATTCAGCAAGAGTTTGACACCTTTTCTCTTGCCATCCCTATAGATATAGGCAATACGATGTTTATCAATGCTCACTTCTCCGGAGAGTTTGGAAACATCCGGGAACATACGTTTCGCAGCTCCTTCGCTGTAAATGACATTCGCGTAGTTCTTGCTAATCTTACAGGATAACATGACGACACTATTAGGCAACAAACGGCGTATATCCACAACAGTAGCCGGTCCATTAATACGAAGCTGCAATTTAATCGCATCCGGAAACAATGCTTTCGCTTTCTCAATATTCAATTCCATATTCATTTTATTTTATAGGTTAATTATTTCATTTGGTTCTGATGCCAGTAAGAAACCATCTCAGCGACATTGCGAACCCTGATTTTCGCTTTAATATTCTCCCGATGGCGGTTTACCGTACAAGGCGAGATATGCAGTTCTGCCGCAATATCATCCGTCTGGCAGTTGGAGGCTATGAGCCGGAACACCTCCATCTCGCGGTCTGTCAATGCTGTATTAAGCTCCGGACGGCAAATCACGCCTTCATGTTCGCATTCACCCCGTAACGGGCATTTGACTTCCTCGAATACAAACAGACCATCCTTATTGATGTCAAGGTTATATTGGTCATATTCACCAAAGTTGCAGCGGATGAAACGATGGACTACCCGAAATTCATAATGCCACCGGTTCATGGTGCTGGCAGAATAGAGCTGCATCAGTCGGGCATGTGCTTTCGGGTATCGATCCCGGATAACAGAAAGCATATATTCAATGGTCGGCCTATCGGAATCCTTAAGTACAACCGCCGGCTGTCCAAACTCCTTCATCATCACATCCCCTTCGGGCGTGTTGTAGAATTCGATGTTAGTTATCTGAGACATCCTTAGGTGGGAATAATTCTTCTACACTCTTATTCAAATATTCGGCAATAACCTTTTGCTTTATAAGCGGAGGATTATTCTCACCATTTATCCACCGATACACTGCTGCCGGAGTCGAATAGGTCAACTCTGCCAACTTTTTGATAGTTTCTTGCTGTTGATTAGGCAGGCTCTTCATATAGTCTGTAAATACCATAATTGATAAATAATTAAAGTTTTCTATTGATTTAAACTCTCGTTTAACTAACTTAGCTACGTGAATTAATTAACACGATGCAAATATGATAAATATATTTATCAATATAAAACATAGAAATAAATATATTTATCATATTAACTTTTATTATCTATTAGGACTATAGTATGATTAAACAGCGTCTCTTAGATATATGCAACGCTCTAAACATCTCTGCAAGCGAGATGAGTACTACTATTGGTATGAGTCGTCCCTATATTGCGAATTTGAAGAAGGACATTACAACGGAAGTATTGCTAAATATACATATCAAATATCCTTCTGTAAATATCATGAGAATTATAACGGGAGAAGGAAGTGTTTTACTTGAAAATAATAAGGTTCAAAATGCTAACATCGATTCCTCTTTTTTCATTGAGAAATATAATCAGCTTGAAAATGAAAATAAAAAACTACTCATGGAAGTCGGTGAGTTAAAAGGGAGAATTCAAGAAATTAAAAAACTTGTCCCAGAGGAAGGCAATGCAACATGTGCTATTGCAAGCGGATCAGATTTGGAGAAATAGAATATATAATCAATAAATATTAAATAAACAGTATTATGGAAGTATTTAACATTGAAAAAGAATTAGAATTATTAGGTTATGAACCTCAAGATAAGCAGGAAGAATGTCTTGCGACAAGAAATTCCATTGCAATATATTATGCCGTAAATGATGGGGAAAATTATGATTCTGAAGGACATCCCATAGGAATGGTCATCGAAGATTTGAGCACCTTGCCAACAAAAAAACTTTATGAAGGCAAAATGCCCACCTGCAAGCAAGAACTTATTGAAATTCTTACAGATACAAGAGTCTTAATAAAATAATTACGAAATTTATTCTCGGACGAATTTCGGACACCACAACAGATTAATAACCAAAGTATAAATTCGTAGTATGTTGAAAATCAAGGATAGCAAGAAGGTTACCATTTGTCGTTGTACTTCGAGCCTCTCCTCCCGTGCATGAACGAATAATGGCTGTAAGCAATGCTTACAGCCATTATTCGTTTTATAAATGCCTACCGGATATCTATCAGCTTATGTGTCTGCAAACTAAGTCTCCACTTAGGATGCTTCATCACGCAATCCACCGTTTCGGCCGTATTGCTGCAAGAGCAAGGCTGAAGAAAGAAATGCCCGGCGGGCAACTGCTCATAAACAGTAATATCCTGCCCTTCATACACCACCTTCACTTCATTCATACGCGTAATTTCCAGCTTTACCCCCTGCTTGGGAGAGCAGGTCACCCAATCTATATTATCCGGCAGCGGACGGGTACCGTTTGTTTCAATGCAGACATACTTTCCCGCCTGGTGCAGACAATCCACAAATTCACGGTCAATCCAAAGGGAGGGTTCTCCACCGGTCAGTATCACGGTAGCGGCAGGGTATCTACTAACTTCTGTTACGATATCTTCATCGGACATCAGTATGCCGTCCTCATGCTGCGTATCACAAAAGAGGCACTTCAGGTTGCAACCGGAAAAACGGATAAAGACAGCCGGGGTACCCGTATGGTATCCTTCTCCCTGCAAACTGTAGAATATCTCATTAATCTTCCTCATAGACGGCAATGTTTGATTCCGACTCCTGCACCTCTACCTTGAAGCAAGTGGGTATCTGGTCGCATATCCAACGGGCTATGTTCTCGGCTGTGGGATTGAAGGACAGCACTTCATTAAGATTATGATGATCCAGCTGTTCCTTTACCACCTGCTTGATGTGACTGAAGTCTATCACCATTCCGTCCGCATTCAGCTCTTTGGAACGGCAATAGACAGTGATAATCCAGTTGTGACCGTGCAGATTCTCACACTTACTGCGATAAGAAAGTTTCAGGCTATGGGCAGCCGACACTTCCATACGTTTGATGACTGTGTACATATTGTTAATACGCTAATTAATATAATAAGTTGCCGCATCTAATGTCACCTCGATGCGACGGCAAAATTACAAAAAACTTAAGATTTATCCATTTACTTCCCTAACTTATTCGTACACACAAAGAGAATTGGCAACCTTACGCTCTGCGCTGCCACTCGGGGTATTGGCTATTCCCTTATCCGGCAACTCCCCACTCCACAGCGTAGAAGAACCGCCACCGTCCAGATTCAACGCATCCTCCCCACCCAATACACGAATCATATGGGCAAGCTCGGGTATATTGATGCCTTCCGCTTTTCCCTTCCGACGTCCGTCAACGACAATAAGCAGGATTTTTCCTTCTCTTGTCAGCGCCACAGCACTGCGGGGATGCTTGGTATCTACAAAATTCCGGTTAGTCCCGGACAAGTCGCACACTTGCCCGTCCTTCAGCATCAAAGGACCGGAAGCCAGCACAGTGCCTTTTTTCAAAGTACATGCCTTTTCATCCTGCTTGCTCCAGGGAATCAGTTCCAGCCTGCCTTTCTTTATGAGTACAGCTCCATTGGACACTGTTGCCAGAACCCCGGTAGAGGTAGTATCTATCACCACCCCGTCCTTACGCAGATAGCAGACGGAATTTCCGGCTTTCATATCAAAATAGGAGCCATTGATGGCCGCCACCGCACCTGCATGCCGGGCGGCTATACTGGTCTCCTCCTTGGGATTGTGGACGAGCACATCGAAACGGTAGCGCTTCGGGGATATTTCAAAAATAGACACTTCCTGAGGAACTCCATACAAAGAACTGAATACTGCCTTTTTATAAAGCATCCCTTTCTGCAGGGGCTCAGCCTGCCAATCGGCAGAAACGATGGCAAGAGAGTCGGCAGCAGTCTGCGCCATTGCTGCAAACATGCCGCAACAGAGAAACACTGCCAAGAATATTTTCTTTTTCATAAGATGAGATTGGTTTAAATTAATTCATAGCTGCAGATTTGAATCGGCATGTCGAGATTATGCAACACCTTTTCAAGCTGTATACCTTCACGGTTGTCGTACTCGTATCCGAAAGTAGCACGGATACCTTGCAGAATGAACTGCGTGGCACGGTCCAGGGCAATGGGCAAACTGTCACCTTGCAACAGTGCCCCGGTGATGACACTGGTAAACGTATCCCCCGTTCCGGGATAATGGGCCGGCAGGTAAGGACACGTAACCTTCCAGTAGCGGTTACCGTTCCGGTTATAGGCATACACGGACGTCTTATGCTTATCATCCCGTACGGGCACACTGGTAATAATCACCACTTCGGGACCACAATCGGAAAGCTGGCGAAGGTATGACTTCAATTCCTCATCCGTATTCATCTCCTTATAAGGAATACCCAGCAGATAGAACAGCTCCGTCAGATTGGGGGTAACGACATCGGCCTTGGTGATGAGATGTTTCATTTCATCAATCATGGACTCGTGGAAGTTCGCATAAAGCCGTCCGTTATCGCCCAACACCGGGTCTACCACAACCAGACCGTCCGGTCGGCGGAAGTCATCAATAAAGTCAGAAACAATATGTATCTGCCGCGGAGAACCCAGATAGCCGGTATAAAAGGCATCAAACTGTACTTCCAGCTTCTTCCACTCGGAAATAATCTTCGGCATTTCATCCGTCAGGTCCAGAAAAGAGAACTCCGGATACTGGGTATGGCTCGACAATACGGCTGTAGGCAACGGACACACCTGGAAACCCATAGACGAAAGGATGGGAATGACCACCGTCAGAGACACCCGTCCGACTCCCGACAAGTCGTGGACGGCAACAACCTTCTTTACTTTATTCGCATACATATTATCTATATTATTATTTTTCCTACATTTGCCGCATGAAAACCGTCTGCATCATTTTGGGAACAGTTTCTTTGGCACTCGGCATCATCGGCATCTTCCTGCCGTTGCTGCCCACCACGCCTTTCCTGCTGCTCACGGCAGCACTCTACTTCAGAGGCTCACCCAGACTGTACCAATGGTTGCTGAACCACAAATGCCTCGGTCCCTACATCCGCAACTTCCGCGAGAACAAAGCCATCCCTCTACGTGCCAAAATCATCTCCCTACTGCTGATGTGGGGAACAATGGTTTACTGCATCTTCTTCTTGATTCCACTAACAGAAATAAAGATAGTATTGTTCCTTGTCGCTGTGGGGGTGACTTGGCATATACTGTCATTCAAGACGTTGAGATAAATGAATGTGCTAATGTGGTTAATGTGCTAATGTGCCAATGACCTGCGGTGTGAGAGTCTAATATACACATAGCGCAGCCAATTAGCACATTGGCATATTAGCACATTAATCAAACTCCTCCCAATTTTTCGAAGAATTCTCCCAACCCCTTCCGAGCATCGGCAAGCTTGTCTTCCCAATGTTTCACGGAGTTCTGCCCGATAATATCCGTCACGTACTTCACCGAAATGAAAGGAACATTCTTGGCACGGCATACCAAAGCCTGGGCATAGGCTTCCATATCCACAACATCACCGGACACATCCGAGAGTTCTGTCAAGAAAGTATCCCCCGTATTGCATACACCGCCTGCCGGCCAGTGTAAACAATATCCTTTTTGGGACAACAAATCCATTGAATCAATCTCATACTCCATACCAAGCTCCACCAG
>JAEWAN010000024.1 GCA_023391625.1 Bacteroidota bacterium
CCTCCGGATGCCTTTGCGCGTGCCTTGTCTGAGCATCCCGCCGCCTGAGTGTGATACGACAAGATATCCTGCGTTTCTTTCTGTTTTTTCTTCATTTTTACTGTCCACGAAACCGGGAAGGGCACAATGCCTCTATTTCATCTTCAGTATACCCTATCCTTTCCAGCGTTTCAACAATGCGCTGGGATTCAACGCTTTTGTCCAGCACGTTGCCCGCCACGTCCGGCCATGTTTTTTCACGCTGGTCTTTGGTGTAATACCAGCGCTTTGCCGTTTGCCGCGCCATTTTTTCGCCGCCGAGGTTTACATATCCGTTGGTGGCCGCTGTTTCTATATCGGGCGCGCCCGCCTGTTTCGCCGCCGCTTCTTCCAGATAATGCAGCCTTTCTTCTTTTGTTTGCAGGCTTTGGAACTCCGGCGTATCCTTTACCGCTTCATATGCGTCGCTCACCAGTGCCGCATATGCCAGCTTTCGGCTTCCGCCCGCTGCAAGCTCCTCCTCATTTTGAATGGCGTGCTGTACCTCGTGCATTATGTCCGACATGCTTTTATTTTTAAACGTGTCTTCAGTAAAACGCAGCGTTCGTTCCTGCGGAGAATATTTTCCCTTTTCGCTTTCCGACAGCGTTCCCAGTTCCACGTTTATGTCCGCTATACCCGGCTCCGCCTCATACAGCTCCGGGTGCTCCAGATAGTCCGCAAGGCGGCTGCCCTTTTCGCCCCGCGCGTTTCCGTTCGGGTACAGCTTTGCGCCGCGGTCGTTTATCTCCCGCACCCACGCGCCGCCGCCGTCCCTTGTCAGGTGCGTTTCGCTCCATATCGTCTTCGCGTTCTCCCCCTGGGCTTCCAGCTCCTGCGCACGCGCAATCTGCTCCGCGTCCGTGGCGCGCACAAAGCTGTATTTCTCCCCCGCAACGCTTCCCGCCTCGCCACGCAGCAGGTTCACCAGCGTGCGCTCCGCTTCGTCCAGCATGGCCCGCTCGCTGCCGCTCAGACGGATGGCGATGCGGTTTTTCAGCCCGCGCACAAAGTCCAGAAAGGTTTCCGTCAACCCCCGGTCGCGCTCAACCGCGCGCACCAGCTTTTCCGGGTCCGCCACAAGCTCCTGCGCAAGCCGCAGGCTTATTTCCTCGTTCAGCGCCGCCGCGTCGATATTCCCCTGTGCGTCCAGCAGCCCCGCGCGCGCCGGGCTGTCCGGGCTTAAGTAGTCCGCCGCCGTCTGCCGCGCAATCTGCTCCAAAGCCGCGTCGCTCTGTGCAAGCCGCAGCACGGCGCTCTCAAATTTCGCATACGCTTTCGCGTCCGCTGCTTTCATGCTGTGCCCCAGCTCGTGCACCGCCGCGCCGAACGCATAGCCCGCGCCGCCCAGGTTCACCGTAATGCGCCTGCCCTGCACCGCGGCCTGCACCCCGCTGCCCGGCTGGAACACATATTGCAGCTCCATTTTCGCCGTGCCCGCCAGATGCTCCAGCCAGTCCAGGTCTGTTTTGCCGGCCCGCCCCGTTTCCAGCGCCATGCGCCGCGCCGTCTCCGTCTCCGCGCTTTGCAGCAGCTCCCCGTTTTTGTCCCAAAGGCGCTTGTCGGCCTTAAATCGGCCTCCATTTCGCTCCGCGAAACCGCACGGCCGGTTACCGGCCCCACAGGGGCCGCTATTTTGCCGTTCCCGTCACGGCTGCGCCGCGCCGGGGCCCCGACGGCAAAACCCCGGCGCATGGATTCCTGTATCGCATCGTAGTTTTCGCGCACCTCCCCCGCGCTCATTCCCTGCACCTCGGCGCGGGTGTAAAGCTGCCTGCCGCTCACGGTTGCTTCAGGGCGTTATCCCATTCTCACAGCTTTATTCCCGCCCCAAAAAGGCCTCTACCTGCCGGGAATATTCCAACGTTTTTGCGCCCATCAACAGCCTTGCTTTGGCCAAAACCGCTTTATCGTCCCCAAGTTTTTCCAGTACCGCATACAACAGCAGCTCCCGTACTTCTTCGCTGGCACAGGCCATTTTTTCAAAAAAAGCGAAAGTTCGCTCCAGTAAATCTTTGTTCTGTTCTTCATAAGCCAGCCGTTCCAGAATGCAGGGCATAAGCCCCATCCCCCAAATGACATACGGACCATCCGTTCCATCCACCCAGTTTTCCCGGCATTGTGCCTCGAAAGGTGCTTGCAGCTCGGGCACGGCCTTTAAATATTCCTGCCATACATTATTTTGGTTCATCCCTTTTCCTCCAATGCTTTTCGCAGATCATTCAAAAGTTCGGTTACTACTTTTAAATCTTTGTCAGACAAATTTCCAGAATCCTTTAATTTTTGAAAATACACCAGCATATTTTGAGCTTTCTGCGAATGTCCCGATTTGCTCAACAGTCGCCCTGTTTTCCGCTCAAAACGTATGCTGTCCGCCGTTCCTCCGTCACCAATCACCGAGCTTGGTCTGTACACTTCACCAATCATTTTTCTCAGTCTTGCGTCATCAACAGAATTTATCAGAGATTCTCTTCTGTTGGTGCCAATCCAGCCTTTATACTCTGCCGGCAAAACTTTTCCATTCGGAGCTACATAAAAATCAATGTTTTCTCCATTATCACCCGCTGGGCTTTCGCTGTCAACCGCCGGCACATCAACCGTGCCGCTTTCGGGCATATTCTCCGGAAGTTCCCCGTCCTTGTCCCACAGTCCCATGGATTCCCGTATCGCATCGTAATTCTCGCTCACCTCCCCCGCGCTCATTCCCTGCACTTCGTCCCGCGTAAACAGGCGCGGGGCGCTGTTCCCGCTTTGCTGCGCGCCCGGTACAGCGCCAGTCTTGTTTTTCCTTGCCAGCGTATACGCTTCCCCCGGCAAATTCATCACCGCGCTTGTCAGCGTCCCCACAAGCCCCGCGTACAGCGCGTCCGGCTGCGTTTCCACAAAGGTCTGCCATGCGCCCCGTCGCTGGGCGGCCGCAGGCGCGGGTGATAAAAGGGTCCAAAAAAACCGCAGCGGTTTTCCGCTGCGGACTGTTCATTTACTAATACCTCTATTCTTATTAAA
Organism: Bacteroidota bacterium; assembly: GCA_023391625.1. GTDB lineage: Bacteria > Bacteroidota > Bacteroidia > Bacteroidales > Paludibacteraceae > QVMH01. The sequence continues at coordinate 3,025 of JAEWAN010000024.1, forward strand.
AACTATTTGCTTACTCAAAACGGCGTGTGGTAAAGTTCCCGGATATCTTCCGCCAGTATTCTTAAAAGTTCCTGTTCAGGCATGTCATCCGGGTACAACTCTCCATCTTCCAACACACCGTTTTCTGCCTCCCGCCGATTATTCGTTGCTTCTATCACATAGGCCGAAAGGCCATGCACATATGTAATCTGACAAAAGTTTTCACGATACACAAGATACCTTTCGTCATTTATTATTTGCCATTCAAACCCTGCCTTCAAAAAAACATTCTCCATTTTTTTAATTGTGCTCTTAATTTTATCTGTCTCCATTTTTACATTCACCTCATTTATTAAATTTTGTTTCCATGCAAGTCAATTCGTACTTTACCTGTTTTCCCCGAAGATATTTTATAATATGCGCCGTTGTGATGACTACCTGTCGCTGGATGATACTGCAATATTCTATCTCCTCCCCAATTCACTTTAAATCCTCCACCATCTTTATAATGGATACCTGTTAAGGTTTTACTTTGTGCAAGCGGTAAAATTGTATACCCCTGTTTTTCAAGAAAACAATAAAGCGTTTCAGGAGAAACATCTTTTAAAAGCAATGGATCTTCAACAAAATTTTCCAAATTTTTAATATGCTTTATCTGTTCAAAATCATCACGCACTTCTTCAATTGTAATTTCACTTTCTTTGGATAACTTTCCCTCCGCGTCCCACAGGCCCATGGACTCCCGGATCGCATCCACATTTGCCAGTTGTTCCTCTTCGCTCATCCCCTGCACTTCAGCCCGGGTGTAAAGCCGCTCATTCCCGCTGGTGGTTTCATTATCCTCCCCGGGCGCTTGCCTGTCAACCATACGGCTTTGTGTGCCGCCTTGCAGCTCCCCGTTTTCATCCCACATTTCCATGGATTCCCGTATCGCATCGTAATTCTCGCTCACCTCCCGCGCGCTCATCCCCTGCACTTCGTCCCGCGTAAACAGGCGCGGAACGCTGTTCCCGCTTTGCTGCGCGTCCGGTACAGCGCCGGGCTTGTTTTTCCTTGCCAGTGCATACGCTTCCCCCGGCAAATTCATCACCGCGCTTGTCAGCGTCCCCACAAGCCCCGCGTACAGCGCGTCCGGCTGCGTTTCCACAAAGGTCTGCCATGCGCCCCGCTCGTCGCCGTTCCACAGCCTGGCAAGGTATGCCCCCGCGATCTCGCTGATGTACTCCTCCGCGCCCTCGCCCAAAACGTCCACCAGCTTTTTTACGGCGCCGCGCCCTGTCGGGCTGCTTGCCACGCGGCTCAACACATCGTCCAGCAGGCCGGTTTTGTTCAGCCCCGGAATGCCCGCGCTGATGCGCTCCGTCGCCGCTTCCACGCCGCCCGACAGAATGCCGTACAGGAACGCCGTCTCCTCGTCGGCTCCGCCCGCCCGCGCCTGGGCCGCGGCGTTCCCGGCGGCCGAGGAAAACAGCCAGGGCATGCCCATCGTCCCGCCCGTCACCGCGTTTATGCCGATGGTTGGCAGCATTTGCCCCGCGCCCGCCGCCACGTCGCCTCCCAGCTTCCACAGGCCGGTCGCTCCGTAGCGCTCGTCGATGTCCCGCCCATACTCCGCCGCGCGGGTACTGCGCAGCCCGTCTGCCGCGCCCGAAAGCTCCGCCGCCACGGCGAGGTCTGCGGCCTGCGTGTCCTGCGCGTGTTGGGCGTATTTTCCGCCGAATATGCTTGCGAGGGCGTTTTGAATGTCCCGCAGGTTCACGCCCGTGTCTGTCACAAAGCCGTTGCGCAGCTGCGCGTCCACCTGCGCCCGGCTGTTGTCGATGGCGTTGTTGTACGCGCCTTCCACGGCTCTGTGCGCGCCGTTGGTAAATTTTTCACCAAAATACGCCAGCTTCGATTCGTCCTCGTTAAAGCCTGTTTGCGCAGCTGGTTTTCCAACCAGCCGCCAACCGTTTGCCCCGCCTGCTGCCCGGCGATCGCCGCCGTGTCCGCCCCGAACTGCCCGAAGCTTTGCAGCTGCAAATTCGCCCATTCGTTTGCCAACGCCGTGTTTTTCGGCTTTGCGGCGCTGCTGCGGAGCCAGCCGCCTGCCGTTTGCCCCGCCTGCTGCCCGGCAATTGCCGCCGGGTCCGCCCCGAACTGCCCGAAGCTTTGCAGCTGCAGATCTGCCCATTCGTTTGCCAACGCCGTGTCTTTCGGCTTTGCGGCGCTGCTGCGAAGCCAGCCGCCCGCCGTTTGGCCCGCCTGCTGCCCGACGATCGCCGCCGGGTCCGCCCCGAACTGCCCGAAGCTTTGCAGCTGCAGGTCCGCCCATTTGTTTGCCAATGCCGTGTCTGCGGCCGGCTTTTTGCCCGCGGACGAAGCGGCTTTGCCGCGCTGCGCCTCGATCAGCTCCACCAGATTGGACGGCTGCGCCCCGCCAAAAGCGCCGGGAGCCGTATATTTCCCCGCCGCGCCCGTTTTTTTGTTGCTTTTTTTCACACTTTTCTGCATTTGTTCCCGCCTTTCCAAGCCGCTTTCCGGCGAAGCCGTGCGGCCGTTATTATGCCTGTCCAATCAGATACGCCCGCCGCTGCTCCACGATTTTACCGTGGTTCGCACATTGCGCGTTCGTGCAGGTAAGGTCCTGCTCTATGTATACTTTGGTAGCGGTGTCCGGGCTGTTGTCGCCCTCGGCCTTTGTTCGGCTGCCGGAAATGCGCATCTCCGTTTTACACAAGGGACATAGCATTTTGTTTCACCTCCTCGATTTCATCTCGGTTTTCGCTCCGCAAAAACCGGTGCTTGCCGCCGTTTGGCTCCATTTCGCCTGCGGCGGAACCGCGCTGGCGTTCCTTGCCCCCGCCGGGGGCATGATACTCTCGCATCCGAAGGATGCGGGTAAATTTGAAACCAGATTTTTCGATAGAGCCACGCGCATGTCATCCTTACTGTTAAGCGTGGCGACGAAAAATCAGTCCTTATTTGCCGTTGGGGGGCCGGGGGCCTCGGAGAGAGGCGTGAAGAAAAATCATGATTTGATACGGAATTTGAAATCATGATTTTTTAGCCGAACGGAACGCCCCCGGTGTTCTTTGGTTACTT
>JAEWAN010000028.1 GCA_023391625.1 Bacteroidota bacterium
GCTTTCAGCTGTTCAATGGCCTTGTTCTTGATACTCTCGAAATCAAATTCTTCTTTCATAAAAAAAAACTGTGTTAGCAAAGTTAATACTTTATTCCTTGCTGACACAGTTTAATTTACATCCTCCACATGATGCCAACATTCCTGATGCACTTCATTTCATTGAGGATATTCGTACACTGGAGCTTTCACCGATAAATACTATTGTTGAACGTATCCGTGAATTATATCCTGATTCGATGATAATGCTTCATGCTTCTTTGGAGTGTACCAACTTCTCGAAAGCTAAAGGCGGTCAACCGAGAGATGCTGATAGCCGGACGCTGGCAGAACATCTCTTCCGTTATATTGATGTTATAGATCCTGACTACATTCAGATTGAGAATGTGGAAGAGTCTATGAGCTGGGGAGATATGGACGAAAAAGGGAAGCCTATCAGCATGGACAAAGGCAGGCTTTATCAGAAGTGGGTGCGCAATGTCAAGAAGTACGGTTACAACTTTGAGCACCGCATCCTGAACGCTGCCGACTTTGGTGCCTACACCACAAGGAAACGCTTCTTCGGCATCTTTGCTAAAAAGAGTTTGCCGATAGTATTCCCTGAACCGACCCACTGTAAGGGTGGTAGGCAAGATATGTTTTCGCGGCTGGAGAAGTGGAAGCCGGTAAAGGATGTACTTGATTTCTCTGATGAAGGAACTACCATCTTCAGGGAAAAGCCTCTTGCAGAGAAAACGCTTGAGCGTATCTATAACGGACTTATCAAGTTTGTAGCCGGAGGAAAGGATGCCTTCCTCGTGAAGTATAATTCTATGAACCGTACGGGGAAATATAACGCTCCTGGGATTGACGAACCATGTCCGGTGGTAACAACACAAAACAGACTTGGAGTAGCGCAAGTTTGCTTTCTTTCCAAACAATTCAGCGGACATCCCGAAAGCAAGAATGTATCAGTGGAAGAGCCTGCCGGAACAATCACATGCAGGGACCATCATGCCTTCGTATCAGCGCACTATGGGAACGGCTTTAATCGTTCGGTAAACGAGCCGTCTGCGACAGTTACAACAAAAGACAGATTATCATTAGTAACTCCAAGGTTTATCGCCAATGAGTATTCCGGCGGAGGACAACATACAAGTATTGACAATATTTGTCCGGCAATTTTAACCAATCCCAAGCAAAAACTTATAACATGCAAGCCTTGGATTATGAATACTTCTTTCTCAAATATTGGTAGCAACATAGAGGAACCGGCACAGACAATAACCGCAAACCGGAAATGGCATTATCTGATGAATCCACAGTTCAACAGTGCTGGCGGCTCCGTTGATAACCCCTGCTTCACCCTGATAGCACGAATGGATAAGATGCCGCCCTATCTGGTAGCAACAGAAAGCGGTCAGATAGCGATTGAAATCTACGACAATGATAGTCCTATGACCGTGAAGATAAAGGAGTTCATGGCACTGTATGGCATAGTGGATATTAAAATGCGGATGCTTCGCATTCCTGAACTAAAACGTATCATGGGCTTTCCGGAAGATTATGTGTTAGTTGGTACACAAGCTGACCAGAAGAAGTTTATCGGAAATGCGGTAGAGGTTACACAGGCAAAGAAGAATGCCGAAGCACTTTGTGCAAAACTTAGAGATTTAAGATTGAAGAATTTAAAAGAAGTAGCTTAATGAAAGAATATATAGAATTTTTAAAAGACAAGATGGCCATCAGCCGTCAGACCGGGTTCGAGGTCAATCCGGATGAACTGACACCGTCGTTATATCCCCATGTGAAAGATACTGTTCGCTGGGCGGTGTCCGGTGGTTGCCGTGCGATATTCTCCAGTTTCGGTATGCAGAAAACCGTTACTCAGTTGGAGATACTTCGGGTAGTCCTGAAACACAAAGGCGGCAAAGGGCTGATAGTTTGTCCTAAACGTGTAGTGGTTGAGTTCCTTACACAAGCGGAACAACATCTGCACATGAAAGTGACCTATGTACGAACTATGGCTGATGTGATGATATGCCCGACTGACATCATGGTTACGAACTACGAGCGTGTGCGCGACGGTGAAGATGGTGTAAGAATAGAACCTTCCTCCTTCACCGCAACATCATTGGATGAAGCGAGCGTATTACGTGGTTTCGGTACCAAGACCTACCAGGAGTTCCTTCCCTTGTTTGCGGATGTTCCCTACCGCTTTGTCGCCACCGCCACGCCATCGCCCAATAGATACAAGGAGCTGATACATTATGCCGGTTATCTCGGTGTGATGGATACCGGGCAGGCGCTTACCCGTTTCTTTCAGCGTGACAGCACGAAGGCGAATAACCTTACCCTTTATCCGCACAAGGAGAAGGAGTTCTGGTTGTGGGTAAGTACATGGGCGTTGTTCCTCACCAGACCGTCCGACCTTGGTTACCCCGATACCGGATATGAATTGCCGGAACTGCGTGTACATGAAGAAGTGGTTAGTGTTGATAACTCCACTGCCGGAACCGACCGTGACGGACAAGTGAAGATGTTCCGTGAGGCTGCTCTCGGACTTGCCGACGCAGCGAAAGAACGTCGGGACAACATGCAGGAAAAGATTGCCCGTGTGGTGGAAATCATTAACCGTCCTGAAAACAAAGACGACCATTTCCTTTTATGGCATGACCTGGAGAATGAACGGAAGGCTTTGTGTGACGCCATACCCGGATGTAAGGCTGTGTACGGCTCGCAGGATGATGAGGAAGCCGACGAAGTGATAGCGGACTTTAAGGACGGCCGTCTGAAATATCTGGCTGCCAAACCGGAGATGCTTGGTGAAGGTTTGAACTTCCAGTACCACTGCCATAAGGCAATCATGTTCATTGACTACCGTTTTAACGACAAGTTCCAGGCGATAGCCCGTATCTACCGTTTCATGCAGCAGCATCCGGTTGACCTTTATCTGGTCTATGCGGAAAGTGAGGGAGAGATATACAAGAGCTTCATGCAGAAATGGGCGCAACACCGCGAGATGGTAGCCAAGATGACCGATATAGTCCGCGAGAACGGTTTGTTCGGCTTGCAGGCAGAGGAGAAGATGATGCGGTGGATGTTTGCCAGCAGGGAAGAAAAGTCCGGCAAACTGTGGAGGGCAATCAATAATGACAATGTTCTTGAATGCCAGACTATGGAAAGTAATTCGGTGGACTTGATTGTAACCAGCATCCCGTTCTCCAACCACTATGAGTACACTCCGACCTATAACGACTTCGGGCATAATGAGGACAACGGCAAGTTCTTCGAGCAGATGGATTATCTTACACCGGAGCTTATGCGTATTCTTAAACCCGGTAGGTTAGCTTGCATCCATGTGAAAGACCGTGTTTTGTTCGGCAACGCCACTGGTGACGGTATGCCCACCATCGACCCGTTCAGTGAAATGACTGTATTCCACTACATGAAACACGGGTTCCGCTACATGGGGCGCATCACGGTGGATACGGATGTGGTAAGGGAGAACAACCAGACTTATCGGCTTGGATATACGGAGATGTGCAAGGACGGTTCAAAGATGGGTATCGGTTGTCCTGAGTATGTCCTTCTTTTCCGCAAGTTGCCTTCCGACACCTCACGGGCCTATGCTGATTTGCCGGTGACCAAGAACAAAAGCGAATATTCGTTGGCCCGTTGGCAGATAGATGCCCATGCAAGTTGGAAATCTTCTGGTAACTCTCTATTGAGCTATGAGGACATGAAAGGAGCCGGAATAGATAAGATACGCCACCTATTCAGGAACTACGAGCGTGGGCACGTCTATGATTATGAGGAACACGTATCATTCGCCGAAGAGCTGGAGGCATACGGAAAACTGCCAAAGACATTCATGGCCGTTGACCCGGTAAGCAAGAAGCCCTGGATATGGGATGATGTCACCCGGATGCGCACGCTCAATACCAAGCAGTCGCAGAAGAAACGGCAGAACCACATCTGCCCCCTTCAGTTAGATATTGTCGAAAGATTGATTGAACGGTATTCAAACAGGGGTGAACTGGTGTTTGACCCCTTCGGAGGTATCGGCACTGTTCCATATTGCGCTATCAATCTGGGGAGGAAAGGTCTGTCTACCGAACTCAATTACGACTACTGGAAAGATAGTCTTTCATATCTGTATGAGGCAGAGATGGAGGTCAGCGCACCCACATTGTTCGACTTAATGAATGATGCCGTATGAACATTCACCAGATAGTTCCCCGTTCGGATTGCACCTCCTTCGCCAAGTGCGGCAAGCACTCACTTGCCTATTGCAGGAGGTACGGTGCGTCCGAATGCGGACCATGTGAAATCGTGAGGAGGAAACCCCGTAACCGGGTGGTCGTTGACGGAGTGGAGCGTAAACTGTGCACCCGTTGTGGTAGAGCACTTCCATTATCCCGGTTTTTCGATAGAATAGCCCGTCGTAACGGTAAGGAATACCATCTGAAAGCGTCATGGTGCAAGATGTGTATGGCAGAGGTACAGAGCGAGCGGAATAGAAAAAATAATAAAAAATATTGAATTATGAGACCAATAAGAAATATAGAAGACATTGAAAATCTAAAGACAGATGAAAAACTGATTGAATGCCTAAATGGTGAAGTGAATTATTATCGTTTTTTGTGCTTTCATCCGAGAAATGATGAATACGTGATTCTTCTGAACCATTGTGAGCAGCCAGTGAGATTTTATATTAAAAGCATTATAGACCGATGTTATACGGACTATACAACACGTGATATAGTAACCTATAAGAGGGATTATGCTTTGGAGCAGGTCAAGTTTTGTGAGCAGGCATTATCCGAATTTGATAAGGAGGGTAAGAAATGAAACAGACAGTAGAAGAAGCAGCTAAAGAGTGCAGACGTACAACTGCCCAATCAATAGGTGTATATGCCCAATATCACTCAATAGATGAGTGCCCTAATCATGGGATTACATATGATGAAATTGCAGAAGCTGCATTTATAAAGGGTGCCGAATGGCAGGCAAAGCAATCACCGTGGATAAGCGTTAAGGAACAGTTGCCGGAAGAAAATGAGAATATCATTATCATGTGCAAGCATGGCGCAATATTTAATGGCACATACTGTAATGGAGTATGGTTCTGTATGGACGGTTATATCAATGATGTATACAAAGACAGTCCTATTTATAGTTCAATGAGCAGCATACCTCCATTATGGGAACCAGTAGCTTGGATGCCTATCCCTTCTTTCGATGAGATACTCGAAGCCAACAAGGATGTACTGAAACGGATTAATTAATTATGAGAAAGATTGTACAGTTAGACGAATACGATTATAACAAGCTTGCAGACCTTGCCAAGCTCAATGAGAAAGAAATTGAGAAACACGCCATTGACCTATGGAAAGAAAAAGGCGTGGCAGAAATAACAATCAAGATAGACACTGGAAGAGATTATAATGACTACTGTCGTATTGATTGCTCTACATATCTCTTCTATAAAGATAACAGGTTCTACATTCCAGAGAATGTACGGGAGAGATTTAGGAAAATTGTCAAAGAAAATGTAATGTGGGACATTGAAGAACGGTTTGGAGACTTAAAAGGAGCGATAAACAAATTCAATCGGGAAGCTAAATGGATTGGTTATACAAAATTTGTACTTTATATGATTGCTTTGTCCGGTTGGGCTGTAGCTGCTGTGTTGTTTCTTATGCGTTAACAGTATTTAATATGGAAAGATATAGGATTGTAAGAGAAACAAAATATAGCGGCTGTATTCCAATAACTACGTATTTTGTACAAGTCAGAAAAGAAAGCCGTCTTTCGTATGGGTGGACGAACATTAAAGGCTTTGATACCTATAAGAAAGCGAAAGAGTTGTTGGATATTCTATACGGCAATTGACATGAAAACAGACCTCATTTTCTTTATTGCGATATTCGTCATCGCAGTATTGTTCATCGGGCATTTCCGGTTGACATTTTCGCCGTTCAGCATATCACTCCCTTATTGGCATAGAGCTTTAGGAGTAGTCCTTATTGTTGCAGGCTGTTTGGTTTACAATATAGGGGAGAATGTAGCCGGGTATAAGAAAGGGCTTGATAACGGCATGGAAATAGTCTTGAAACAATTGAAGAAACGGTATGAACGACCAGGTGATTGATAAAGAAAAGATATTGCCAATGGTTACAAAAAAAGGCTATCTTCCCAGACAGCCAATCTTTTTTATTAACCTTAATCTAATACTATGAAAAACACATTGCAAAGGTACGGATTTGTGGAAGTTATGCAAATTATGAGCCTTTGTTCAGCCATCTTATAACATGGTTTAGCAAGTGGATATATATGTTAACCATTAACGTAATAGATTTATAAAATTAACAAATAGCCAATGGATAGAAATAAAAATGTCTGGACTGATGCGAAATGCGCAGCCTTTCGAGTTGAGTTCCTTACCAGTCGTGAGGAACTCTTTTTGTATGCAAAAGCCATCTATTCCGCTATGATATGGGGTAGGGAGGTGAACGAGCAAAATCAGATTATTCAGGAAAAGAATAACTCTGTAAAATAAAAGAAAGAGCCAACCCACGCACGACCATGAATCAGCTCCTCACACGATTATGATGCAAATATACTATTTACTTTTAAAATAATCGTGTTATGGAGCTGGATTTTAATAAAATCATTCGTCTTAAAAAGATTCGTATTGAGAAATCAGAACTTTCAGAGGAAGAAAACGCCTTGACCGCCCCAATTTTGAAAGACAAAAGCCTTATCCATGAAATCTACAAGATATTCGTTGAGTTGCTGAATGAGAGAGGATGTCCACCGAATATTGACAGTGTAACCCAGCGGAAGAAGTTCATTTTCATTATCCTGTATCTGTTTTCTCCAAGCTCGCTTGCCGGTGGAAAAATGACAGCAGGGTTACGACCTGAATTAGCAAGGGTTCTTGGTGTTCAATCAGAATGTACCATTTCCGACAACTGTGCGGATGTCGTGTTTTTGTATCAGAACTATGGGGATTTCAGTGGGGATATAGAGTATCTTTACACCGAAATCGTAAATCGGTTAAGAATCAAAGGGCTAATCAATTAATGAGCCGGAGTTTAGTGCTCCGGCTTTTCTGTTCTCAAATGGTCAACAACACTTTGCAACCTATCTGCATCTTTAGGATTGAAAATAAATTCGTCAAAATCTCCATATGCACTTCGATGACCAAATATGTACTTAACAGCATGGATAATTCGTTTGAGTACATTTCTTTCGGGTTTTAAGTGTACGTTGCAATATACTTCCTTTTCATCCTCAAAATATGACATCACAATCTGATGTTCGATGCTGTTGCATTCACAAATAAAGAGTTCTTTTTTATCCATGGTTGTTTATAACATAGTTGCAACTTGCTTTTCTACGGCTGATTTAATAAAAGCGTTTATTGATATTCCAGCCTGTTGGGCGAGAATGGCAATTTTGCTATGTACCTCTGGGGAAATTCGTATGTTCAGGGAACCAGAATAACTTTTACGCGGTGTAATTCCGGCTTCCTTACAATATGCTATATAATCATCCACAGCTCCTTTAAAATCCTCTTTCAATTCAGATACAGTTTCACCTTCATACGAAATCATTGTATCTTTTGGCAAATCAAGGACTTTTCCAAATAGGCAATTATCTTCATCGCTTATCTCAATACTTCCTATGTAACCTTTGTAAGTCAATGTTTTCATATTAATTTATTTTTAGTCAGAAATTCAAATACTTGTTTCATTACATACCCTTTTACGATACTTCCTGGATGTGGCTTATGCGCAGTGTACGAGCTTTCCCCTTTTGCGAAAATGACACGTGACCCACTTGTTTTTCCTTTGTTATCTATCTTATATCCGAAAATGGAGAACAAGCGTACAAGCTCATCCCAATTAAAATCTTTTGGCTGGCTTTTAAAGCGTTCTATCAACTTCTCTTTTGTACCCATAATTTAATGGTTTATGCAAATGTAACTATTTTACAGTTGCAGAACAAGTGATTTACTGTTTTTCTTCAATCTCAGCCACAATTTTCTTTAGCTCCTCTATCGTATCGGCTTTGTAGAAGTTTTCTTTATACTGGATAAGGGCGGTGAGTTCACTATCTTCTCCTTTACAAGTGGAAGAGTTATTTGTTTCGTCTCGGAAGAAGTCAACTATATTGCAATCAATGGCGTCGGCTATCTCTTTCAACTTTTTGTAGGTGGGATTTCCTTGTAAGGTAAGAGTAAGAGTTACTCTATTTACACCCATCTTTTTTGCTACATCCTGAATGGTGTAGCCCTTTTCTTTAATGATGCTTTTTATATCCATTTCAAATGTATATTATAATAAACGGAACAAATATAATATGATAAAATCAATAATGCAATAAAAGTAGCTGTTTATTGCATCAAGAAGATTGATTTATTAATAAATATGTAATTGTATACCCTTACAATTGTGTTTTTGCTAATGTTTATTAAACAGCTACATTTTTATCTTTATTCTATTTGAAGTGTAATTATAAACCCATACATTTGCATCATCAAACAAGAAGTAATAACAATTAAAAGATATACGATTATGGCAGCATCAGTAATTAAACAAAGAACAATAGAGAAGTTCATCATGTCAGAGTTTGTACAAGGCAATTTGAACACAAAAGAACAAGTAAGCTGTATGCTCATTTTGATTCAAAAGAAGCTGGGTATGTCAGTAGAGCAAGCAAGTGACTTTATGAGAAACACAATTGGTATTAACGCTTAAATATACGATCATGGCAACAAAGAAGATTGATGAAAAGAAAACATTGAAGTATGCAGTAGCATTCTACTTCTGTACATCAGGTAAGATAAACTTCATGTTAGGCAATAAAATGTATCAGCATATAAATACTGTTTATGACCAAAGAGAAGATGGCAGAGGCTTCAATACCTGTGAAGTTGTTTATAACTACAAGGCTCAAAAGTACGAGGTTCTGAATGTAGATACAGAGATAGGCAACAAAGAGATTACGGTATTAAATAATTAATCAGCAGGGCGAAAGCCCTGCATAACCTATAAGAATATGAACCAGCAGAGTAAATATGTAGTTCGCGAATCAATTGAGTGTGGTTGCAAGGTTTATGGGGTAGTAAACACTGAAACAGGTAATCGTATCAATTATTTCGCAGATTATGAATTAGCCAAAGAGTTTGCAAGGCGTCAAAACAACGCGGCAAAGAAACGTATGGCAGATTGACTGAAGTTTAATCCGGTAGCTTTCGGGCTACCACAATATACACGATTATGAAAGCAGATTTAGTTTTAGTTATCAGCCCCGAAGCCCCATTGATGAAGCAACTGGGCAAGGTATTGGGTAAGATGGCAACCCCTTATGACTTCTCTACTATAGAGAGGGGTGAAAAGTACATCACCATACAACATGATGAAACTGGGCTTGTAGTGGCTTATACAAGTGAAGAAAAATTGAACGTAAAAATGAATTAAGAATGAAGAATGTATTAGAATCTTTGAAAGAAAGTGTCAAGAGTGGCAAAATCACAATCAGAGAGGCAGCTATAAAACTACATAAAGCAGGGTGGACGAGTTTTGTAGACGTGGATAAAACGAAACAATTACTTGAATTATGAACTCAATAAATGTAAACGGTTGCAGCGTATGCCAGTCCGGTAAAGAGAATTACACTACCTACACAACGAAGTTAGGCAGAAAGAGAGTGAGAATGTACCAGTACGACTACCGTACTGAAAGCGGTGAGTTGTTTTCTTGTTGTGCACCTACCTTAGAGCAGTGCAGAGAAAGACGGGACAAATGGCTTAGTTCACAACAATAGCCTGATTGTTGTGTATAACGATTGAAGATATTTCGTTATCTTTGGTTGTGGTAGTACCTTTGAATGAATAATAGTAGTTCAAAGGTATTTTTTATGCAAAGAGCCAAACTTGACATATCAAAAGTTATTCATAACGATGGACAGATAGAAGGGCTTCCTCGTAATCCTCGACTTATCAAGGATGCGAAGTTTAGAAAACTGTGCAAATCAATCAAGGAATTGCCGGAAATGACCGAAGCGAGAGATTTACTTGTCTATCCATATAAAGGGGAATATGTCGTTATTGGCGGGAATATGCGTTTACAAGCATATAAAAAGCTAAAATGGACAAAAGTGCCTTGTTGCATATTACCTGAAGATACACCGGTAGAAAAACTTTGTCAAATGATTATCCAAGATAATAATCCTTTTGGTGAAAACGATTGGGGATTGCTTGCGAACGAATGGGACAGCGAAGAATTGAATGATTGGGGATTTGACGTATGGCAGGAAGATAAAGATAGAAATAAACTTGCACCGAAGCAAGAAGCGGAAGAAAAGGATTGCCAACAAGAAGATGCCGACTTCTTTGCCATGATGCTGGGCGACAGGATATATGAGAGCAACAACGATTTCGACATACCGAACCTGCGTTTGGATGAGCAACCTGCACCCGGTTTGCTGCTGCCGTTCTCCGCATGGGGAGCTGACACGAGGTTGAGGAAAGACATCCAAACTTATCATTTCTACGTGGAGGATTACCGCTTTGAAGCGATATGGAAAGACCCTACGGTTGTTCTGAACAGCGGATGTTCTGCTGTTGTTGAACCTAACCTGTCATTGTTCGATACGACACCTGTAGCATATGGATTGCAGCAGATATACAAGAAACGTTGGATTGCCCGCTACTTCCAGGAGTGCGGCGTAAAGGTATATGCCGACCTCAATGTGGCGAAGAAATTCTACAAGTACAACCGCATGGGTATCCCAGAAGGTTACAATGCTTTTGCAACACGCGGCTATTCCGATAGACAGGAATACTTGAAGATTGAAATACAAATTGCCCGTGAAATATCAGGGAAAGATATTCCCAATATGATAGTTTACGGTGGCGGTGAGAAGATAAAGGAGCTTTGCGTGCAGAACAGTGTGATGTATGTGGAGCAGTTTATGGCAAACAGGGTGAAGAAAACCAAGAAAGGAGGTAATAATGGCTAAAACAGCAGGAGGAGTTAGAGGTGGCACCAGTGGCGGCAACTTTCAAGCATCAGTGTCAGTGACAAACAGGAATGGTAACACAAGGTGGCTGCAAAAGAATTTCAGGACTCAATCGCAAGCCGAGAAATGGATTGACAGGGTGGCTGAACGGTTTGACAGTCCGGCGAAGTCAGGATTTGCCACCACGGCAGCAATAGACCGAGACACAAAGCATGGCACCGAGTATGATATTTACAATCGTGATTTGGCACGTGAATTTGAAGTAAAAGATAAGCGTGAGTTCAGAGCAGGACGTGGTGGATATACAGGAAGTTCAACAAATAGGAGACGTAAAAGGAGATAGTTATGGCTAAGACAGCAGGAGGAGTAAGGAGCACAGGTACTTCCCGTCTTGGAAGTTCAAAAGTTATGTCTATGGCGCACAAACTCTATAAGCTCTATGGAGGTAAGATGTCTTTTACCGAAAGTATGAAGATGGCTTGGAAATCGCTTGGAGGTAGGGTTGACAGTACTGACTACAAAGCTTCCGGAAACAAGGCTTACCTTGACAGTATAAGAAAGCTTGGAGGAAACACACAGCAAGCCCGAAGAAGTTCGTATGATGATTTGAACATACCGGAATCAGCTTTCTACACAAATAACAAGAGGGGGCGTTTCGGAAGCAAGTTTGTGGGGGATTAAAGCATGGCTAAAACTTCCGGGGGTGTTCGCACATACCAGCAAGGTACTTCAACATACCGTAAACGGCAAGCAGAAGTTGAAGCAATGCGAGCCAGTGGGCGGTACTCCAGCGTGGAAATTGGGAAAGGTGGCGGGTATGTCGCAATAGAGAAGAGCCCAGCACGCCACAAGTCCGAAGAGCTGGAAGCGGCACGTATACTTGCGGACAAGGGGTATAAGGTAGTGCTGAAGAATGAAAGTGGGCAGGTAAGGACACCTGACGGACGTATCTTCTCAGCTTCTTTCGAGCAAAGGACACCAACAAAGGATGGAGCGAATACAATCAGGAACGCTCTTGACCATGCAAGAACAAAAAGAGCGGATGTTGCATTGATTTATTCAAAGGGAGGAGTTTTCACACGGCAGTCAGTTGAAAAAGGAATTGGTTTATATGAGGATGGCCATAGATATAGGTTCAAAAGAATTATAATAGTATCCGATAATGGCTATATACATAGGTATAAACACAACAAATAAAAACACGCGCGGTAGTACGAGCGTGTTTACCAGGGAGAGCAATGTCGTACAACATCATCAGACGGGGGCCACCCTTACTCCGACCCGTGCATCCTACGAGTGCAAAGGTACAAATAAAAATAGAAACAGCAAAAAATGATAAAAAGTGTAAAATCGAGCGTTAATCAAGCGTTATGGCAGGAGAATACGAACACATAAAGGGCAAAGGAAACCGCTTTTCAAGCACGAACCAGCCAGAGAATCGTGGCAGGAAGCCCAAACTATATACCATCGCCAAAAAAGCCTATAACGTGTCTCGTGAGGAATGGAATGAAGTGAAGATGTATTTACTCCAGTGTACTCCGCAAGAGATTGATAAGATAATTGGCAAGGAAGACACCCCTATGTGGGTACTCATCCTTGCTCGAGGATTGAAACGAAATGCGGCAAAAGGAATGACCGATGTATTGGATGGAATGGAAGACAGACTGTTCGGGCGTGCCCCAGTTGCATCGAATGAAGATGCTGATATTCCAACAGACATAGAGCATGGCATCAACATTGATTCCTGGATTAAAGACAAGCTGAAATGATAGTACCTCAAGAAATTTACCATCCATTATATGAGGATAAGGAAAAATTTATAATTCTTATCACCGGTGGGCGTGGTAGCGGAAAGTCTTTCAATGCTTCTACCTTTATTGAGCGGTTGACTTTTGAAATGACTCCCGTAGAGAAGATAGTTCATCAGATTCTTTACACCCGTTACACTATGGTTTCTGCCGGTATGTCTATCATTCCCGAAATGATGGAGAAGATAGATTTGGACGGTACCACGAAATATTTCAAGACCACAAAGACGGATATAGTCAATAAGATGACTAAGAGCCGTATCATGTTCCGGGGTATCAAGACTTCTTCCGGGA
>JAEWAN010000013.1 GCA_023391625.1 Bacteroidota bacterium
AGGAAAAGACCGGTCTGGGAGAGTTCGAGACGATAGACTTCTCGGACTTCAAGACACAAGGCCGTTACGTCATTCAGGTAGGGGATGTCACCACCTTGCCTTTCTATATCCATCAGGATGTGTGGGAGGATTCTGCCTGGCGTATGGTGAACTTCCTGTTCTGCGAGCGTTGCGGTTATCCCGTTCCCGGAAAGCACGGGGCTTGTCATAATGACCTGCATGCCACTTACAACGGACATATCATTCCTATAAACGGAGGATGGCACGATGCCGCCGATATGTCCCAACAGACCTTACAGACGGGAGAGATAGCCTATTCCTTGCTCTTGATGGCCGAACGTGCCAAAGAAAAAGGCAATGTCGACTTGTACAACCGCCTGATGGAAGAGGCTTTGTGGGGAATGGACTATGTGATGAAGACCCGCCTGGGCGATGGTTACCGTGCACAGACATGGGGCACTAACCTATGGACCGACGGTAAAGTGGGCACCGACGACGATGCCGGTCGCCGCGAACTGCTTGTCCATAACGGAGCTTTGGAGAACTTCCTGCTTGCAGGAATTGAAGCGTATGCCTCCATGAGGATTGAGAATGACGAGGCGCTTAAGGGTAATCTGAAAAAGATTGCAAAGGAGGATTTCGGCTATGCCATGAAGCGCTTCAACGAACTTGGCTTTGCCGAGCTGATAAAAAAGGGCGGAGGACATGCCGCCATGGCATCCGAGAGCCAGTACCACGCCAACATCTCATGGGCGGCCAGCATGCTCTACAAGCTGACCGGCGAACAGCAGTATGCCGATGAGGCTGTGAAAGCCATCCGCTACACCTTGCAGTGCCAGCGCACCGAACCGCTGAAAGACAAAGACAAGACCTGCGGCTTCTTCTATCGCGACTTGGCAAAGAAGTCCATTGTACACTATACCCACCAGTCACGCGACTATGCCTACATGGAAGCCCTTGCCGCCCTCTGCGAGACGCAGTCCCGTCATGCCGAGTATGACCAGTGGATTCGTGCCATGAAACTCTATGGCGGTTATCTGAAGAACATCATGAAGTATGTATATCCTTATGGAATGGTGCCCAGCGGCATCTATCACAGGGATGAAGTGAAGGACTCCGTCAACTTTTACGCCGTCCAGGTGGGCATTCGCCGTGGTGCCGCGAAAGATTTCAAGGAACAGCTCGAAAACGGCATTCGGCTGGATAAGGAGCATTATTTGCGCATATTCCCCGTCTGGTTCTCGTTCAAAGGAAATATTGCCGTACATTTGTCCACCGGAAAAGCCGCAGCCATCTGCGCCAAGGTGTTGAAGGACAAGGAACTGAAAGACATTGCCGAACAGCAGCTCTTCTGGGTTGTAGGCAGGAATCCTTTCGGGCAGTCCATGATTTACGGGGAGGGCAGCAACTATCCGCAGCTTTACACGGCATTGCCCGGAGAAACGGTAGGAGAGATACCCGTAGGCATGCAGTCTTATTTCAATGAAGACGCACCCTACTGGCCGCAGTTCAATACGGCTACTTATAAGGAAGTCTGGGGCTCTTCGGCTGCCAGATGGCTGATGTTGGTTTCTGAATTCTAAAGCAAGATGATATGAGTGACAAGACTGTTTATTCACGGCGCAACCTGGCCATCGACATGCTGAGGGCGTTGACCATGTTCACCATGATTTTCGTCAACGACTTCTGGAAAGTGCATGACGTACCCCATTGGCTGGAGCATGCCGCTTATGGTGAAGATTTTATGGGATTGGCAGATGTTGTGTTCCCCTGCTTCTTGTTTGCAGTGGGAATGTCCATACCTTACGCCATCGAACGCAGATATGCCAAGGGCTTCTCGGCAGAGTCCACCTTGGGGCATATCCTTTCCCGCACCTTTGCTCTGCTGGTGATGGGGGCATTCATCACGAACTCGGAGTTCCGGCTTTCACCGGAAGCCCCCTATCCGATAGGAGTATACTGGTTCCTGATGGCAATAGGCTTTATCGGTGTGTGGAACCAATATCCGAAACCGGCTTCCGATACTCAAAAGAACCTTTTCCGTGCTTTTAAGATAATCGGCGTATTGGTGCTTCTCTACCTTGCCTTTACCTTCCGCAATCCGCAGGGAGGTGTATTCGGTGCCTATTGGGGAATATTGGGTTCCATCGGCTGGACTTATCTGGTATGTGCCGTGATTTATTTCTTCAGCCGTGACCGGTTGAAGTATCTGCTGCCCATCTGGGGAGTTTTTATCCTGATATGCCTGCTGGGTACGCCTTTGCGCGAAAGCTTTGGCGGTGAGGCCATTCTTGCCTTTCCCGAACGTAACTTCTACCAAGGCATGCTGGGCATCCTGCACATCGGCAACGGGGCTTTGCCCGCATTTACGATGGGAGGTGTCATCCTTTCCGTTCTCAGTGCCCGCTATGCCGACAAGGGTGACGGTTGGAAGCTCCGCAACGGGCTGACGGCTGCCGTCCTGCTTCTGTTGGCCGGGATAGGGGCGCATCATTTTTGGATTGTAGCCAAGATAGACGGCACTCCTCCCTGGGTGTTCTATGTAACTGCCATTTCCGTGGCACTCTATACGGTGCTTGGCTGCTTGGTCAGTCATCAGGTCACGGGCTGGTTCAATCTGATACGCCCTGCCGGAACGGCTACGCTGACCACCTATCTGGTGCCTTATGTCTTTTATGGATTCGCCGATGTGACCGGTGTCATCCTGCCGGACTGGTTCACGCATGGGTTCATGGGACTGGTCAATTGCCTCTGCTTTGCCTTTGTGGTAATCGGCGTTACCCGGGTGATGGAAAAATTGCACGTTAAACTTAAAATTTAGATAGAATGAAAAAGAACTTTTTACCAGCATTCTTGCTGCTGTTCCTTGCGCTGGGCATGTTTTCGTGCCAGCAGGGGGCTAAAGAGACAACCAAGGAGTATCCCATGTTCTGGACGTGGCTTGACTATCGTCCCGGTATGAACTTCGACTCCATCTGCCAAGTGATGAACGACATCGGCATGGACGGAATCATGCTGAATGCGCCGACTCCCGACGATTACCGGATAGCCATTCCCATAGCCCACAAGCATGGGATTGAAGTGTATGCCTGGCTGTGGACCATGAATCTGGAGCATGACCGCGCCAAGATATTGAAAGAACATCCCGAATGGTTCAGCGTGAACCGTAACGGCAAGAGCCTGGCAGACACTACCGCCTATGTAGGCTATTACAAATTCCTCTGCCCGGCACTGCCCGAAGTCCGTGAGTTTATCAAGGAGAAAATCAAGGCCTATTGCGAAGTGGAAGGCTTGAACGGCATTGCCATCGACTACCACCGTTTTGTCGATGTGGTGCTTCCTACTACCTTGTGGCCTCACTACGGCATTGTGCAGGACCGTGAATACGCCGCATGGGATTACGGCTATCATCCGGAAATGCTCAAGAAGTTCAAGGAGCAGTACGGTTATGATCCTCGTGAGCAGGAAGACCCTTCGCTTGATGTGAAGTGGCGTCAGTTCCGTTGCGACCAGATAACCGAAGTGGCCAATATGATTGCCGAAGTGGTACACTCCTACGGCAAGACAATGGCTGCCTCTCCGTTCCCTACTCCGAAGATGTCCTCGCGCATGGTACGTCAGGACTGGGGCAAATGGAATCTTGACATTGTATTCCCGATGGTTTACCATACTTTCTATACGGGCGATGCCAGCTTCATTTCCGACTGTACGGTGGAGAATGCACGCGACAAGAACGACATGACGACGCTGTATTGTGGCATGACCGCCACGGACGGGCCGATGATGTTTGAGTGCATGGATGCCGCCTTGAACAACGGCGCCCAGGGAATTGCCGTGTTTACGATGCTCGGTCTGCGTTCTCCGGAGGTGAAGAAGCAGTTCAAGGCTTATACGGACAGTGTCAGAGCCGTGCGTGCCGCCAACGGTGGAGTGATAAAGGCAACCTATCCTAAGGTGGCCGAACCGGATCCGTTCAAACACGAAGGCATTATGAAACTGATGCAGGAACGCATGCAGCAAATCATAGCCACGGCTGCCGGTAAGGAAGAGCCGGCTCCGCTGGCATTGGGCGAGTACAAGGAGGTGGATTCCTACGACGCAACGCGCTGTTATCAGGTGGTAGACAATAATAGCAAGACTACTTTTGACGTGACGTTCTATCTTTACGGCGATGTCGTTTCCGGATGGGATGTGACAGTGGCAGACAAGGATTCTTCTAAGAAATGAAAGGACGTTTTATGATAGTGAGAGATTACGGGAGCAAACTCTTTCTGCTCTTTGTGTTTTCGATGGTAGGCATGGTTTATTGCAATGCTCAGAGTGGAAAGAGTTTGCCCGTAAGGAAAGTAATGTGTACGGCTTCACCGGAAGGTGGGGCTGTGCCGTCCTTGCTGGACGGGAACGGGATAGAGTTTCAGCCCCTTGATGTGGTCAACTGGAAAGATTACCCCTATAAGCCGGAAGTGAGTTTCCGCATAGCCCATACGGGGCGCGAAATCCTGCTCCACTACAAAGTGAAGGAAGCCAGTGTGCGTGCAGTGGCTTCCGGAGACAACGGCCGGGTATGGGAGGATGCTTGTGTGGAATTCTTCGTATCTCCCGAAGGTGATGACCGCTATTACAATTTCGAATGTAACTGCGTCGGCAGACTACTGATTCAGGGAGGTGCAGTCAATGAGCGCCGTCCCACGGCGAGTCAGGAGGTGCTGGGCATGGTGAAACGTTGGAGTTCGTTGGGCGGCGAACCTTTCGAGGAACGTTTGGGCGAGTGCAGCTGGGAACTGGTCATGGTTATTCCCGTTTCTGCTTTCTTCCAGCATTCCGTCGGTTCTCTGGATGGGAAAACAATGAGAGGGAATTTCTAC
>JAEWAN010000002.1 GCA_023391625.1 Bacteroidota bacterium
TTCTCTAAAAACTGCAGTACAAAGCCAAAATTTGGAGTTTAAGAGTGCAATAGATTGGGCAAATTTGCTCAGAGAAGTCCCCTGGCGATTACAAAGTTATATGAGCACCAATAGCTCAGTTGGTAGAGCAACAGAGGCAAGCTCAAGCGAATTTTACCAACAAAATTGCGGTGAAAACGAGCGACTAAAGCGAAGATTTGAAGCCCGAAAAACCGCATTACAACAGGGTTTGTGAGCATTTGCAGGCCCAACATAGGCGCTTCTAGCTCAGTTGGTAGAGCAACTGTAAAGTTGTATGACCACTGACTGGTGCACAACCACAAAAAGGATTTGACGGTGCAACGCCGAAAAATCCTCACATGCACTTCTAGCTCAGTTGGTAGAGCAGCTGACTCTTAATCAGCGGGCCCAGGGTTCGAGTCCCTGGAAGTGCACCAGATATCCACTGTCCAGAGAAATTTGGACAGTGGATTTTTTATATCAAAAAACACACAATATCCTGCAATAGGACCGGTCAGAGCCTGTGATGTTATAAACATCGCGGGCTCTTTTTTGTTGAAAATCGAACTCTCAAAATCCAAGGGGGAAGTGTACCCTTTTTCAGGCAGCGCCTCGGCTCATGTCGGCCGGGGCGCTTTTTTTGTTTTCTCCCCCTCTCCACACCTCTCCCCCTAGATTATTTACCGGCTGGGAAGAAGATATAAACGCTGCGAGATTTCAGCGGCTATCAGCGGGAGAAGAACCAAAGGCAAAACGGGATTCATCGTCTTTTCCAGCCGGTGGATCCTGTTCAACACCCAGAGCAAAAGGAGGAACAAAATGTCAATCCAGTTCAAAAATCGGGATCACGAAAGATTTTACCAGCAATGCCTTGTAAGGTGTGGATGTGGAGATCCGTACCACAAGGCGTTTTTTTACACGATGGGCATCAGTGACGAAACCCGAAAGCATGTTGAGGATGTCTTTGATTTCCAAGAGGATGTTATCCGGCCGGAGGGGCTGAACAAAGGCTGGCAGACCAGCGGAAGCAGTTGTCTGACCCGTTTGGCATTCAACCTTTGGAACGGGTGGAATGAGGACGGCTGTGCAACGCCCTACGATCTGTTCAGCACATCGGATGCAGGCTATATGCTGGAAGCAATCCGCATCCGGTATCCTGAATACTGCCGGGAATCCCAGGTCCCCAGCAAGGGAGAGGCCAGATAAGATGGCAACCCGCAGAAAGAAGAAGCGAAAAAATCAAGGCAAAAGCCAGAAAGGATCTGAAACCATGATTATGGGAATCGACCACGGGTACTACGCCATCAAGACGCGGCATTTTTCTTTTCCAGCCGGTGTGACGGCGTATAGTCACGAACCCTACACCCTGAAAAACACCCTCCAAATCAACGGAAGGTACTACGTCTGCGGCACCGGCCGTCAGCCGATCCTGCGGGACAAGACCGTCAACGACAACTACTACATCCTGACCCTGGCAGCTATCGCAATGGAGCTTCGCTGCCGGGGTCTTCCTGCGGAGAGCTCCGTGACCTTGGCGGCAGGGCTTCCCCTGGCCCGGTATGGCCGGGATAAGAAGCCGTTCACCGAATATCTGTTGCGCAATGGCCAGCCGGTGACCTACCGCTTCGAGGGCGAACGCTACCAGGTAAAGATCGAGGATGTGAAACTGTTCCCCCAGGGCTATTCCGCCATTGCCCTGCATCCCGAACTGGTGAAAGACGAACCTTCGGTGCTCCTCATGGATATCGGCGGCTGGACGGTCGACCTCATGCGGCTGGACAACAATGTCCCCAATGCAGCCACCTGCCGCAGCCTGGAACTGGGCATGATCCGCTGCATGGATGAGATCCAGGAGCAGGTGCGGCGGGATACCGGCCTGTCTGTGACGGACGCCCAGGTGGAACGGATCCTCGCCGGCAAGCCCTGTAGCATGGATGCGGAGGCGCGAAAGCTGATCCAGCGGCAGGGCCGGCTTTACACCGAGCGGCTCATTTCGGCGGCGATGGAGGCGGGGTTTGACCTGCGAACTCTGCCCGTGATCCTGATGGGCGGCGGCGCGGCGACTGTCATGCGCAACGTGAGCGAACGTGACGGCCTTTGCAGGGCTTTTCTGCTGGAGGACGACAAGGTGAACGCCGAGGGCTTTGAGCGGATCCTGGGCCAAATGTCGGGCCGTGAGGACGCCCGATGAACCGACCACATTTCCTGTTCCGCCCCAATATGCAGAACGAGGAGCACAGGCAGGCCTGGCAATTGCTGCAAGAGGTTCCCGAAGGGCAAAAGAGCGCATTTATCGTCCGCGCGATCCTCCGAATGGATCGGGCTGAAGGACTGGAATCGCTACTGCGCCGTGTTCTGAAAGAGGAACTGAGTGCCTTACCTGTTGGCGTGGCACCGGCGCAGGAGCAAGACCTGCCGGACGGGATGATGGGATTCCTCGATGCGCTGATGGAGGGATAAGTCTTTTGCTCCTGGTTCTCGACGATTGTTGCTTATGACGTTTGTGGCGTCGAATGATTGTTGGTCTTGATGATAGCTTTGTGCATGACATTTGGCTATGCTTGTGTTGCCCGAAACGAGCAAGGAAAGGAGGACACAGCATGGGCAAACTGACCGTGACCATGCCGGAGGAACTGCATGAGCGGATCCGAAAGGCATTGGAGAACAAAGGGATCACCACCGCGCAGTTCATCCAGCAGGCCGTATACCTGTATCTGGATGATCACGCCAAGAAGGGAGAGGGAAATATGGCTACCCGCACGATCGCATTCCAGGTAAGCGAGGAACTGTATCAGAAGGTAAAGAAATATCTGGTCCGTTACGAACAGGTGTACGGCCGGAAACTGAGCCAGAAAGAGTTTATCGTCACCCTGATCGAGCAGGCACTGGAAGAAGCCGAGGATGAGTTTGACGCCGCGCTTGCGGACGATGAGACCGGGCAGAACGGATCGGAGGAAAGCGAGGAAACCGCCAGGAGTGAAGTGCTGCAAGAGCAGGGAGAGATGAGCGAATAAACGTAGGGAAGCCCCTGCCGGCCGTGGCGGATGAACACGGCAGGCGGGGCTTTTGTCAACACGGAAGGGGGGTGAGGCCTATGGCCGCCGGATAGGAAAACAGAAAGAGAAAGGAGATGATGCATAAGACCATTCGATTTATCGATATGTTTGCCGGCATCGGCGGGTTTCGTGAGGGCCTGCGGCTTGCCGGCGGATTTGAATGTGCAGGATTCTGCGAGTGCGATAAATACGCACAGCAGAGCTACCGTGCCCTGTTTGAATGTGAGGAGGAATGGTATAGCTCAGACGCGAGAAAAATCGACCCGGAGGAACTCCCGGAATTCGACCTGCTCTGCGGTGGATTCCCTTGTCAGGCATTCAGCATTGCTGGCGCTCGGAAAGGATTCGGAGATCCCCGAGGAACCCTGTTCTTTGAACTTGCCCGATTGGCTGAAGCCCGGAAGCCTCGCTATCTGCTGTTTGAAAATGTTCCCGGCCTGCTTAACCATGACGGCGGCAGGACGTTTGCGACGATCCTCGATACGCTGGAGCGACTGGGGTATCATGTGGAATGGCAGGTGCTTAACAGCAAGGATTTTGGCGTCCCCCAATCCAGACGCCGTGTGTACATTGTCGGATATCTTGATGAGCGATGTAGAGGAAAAATACTTCCTTTCACCACAGCAAATGAAACGCCTCTTGCCTGCCTCCATGGCGGACCCCAGGGAAGCCGGGTGTACGACCCCGGCGGAGTAAGTTGCACGCTCACCAGCCAGGCAGGCGGTGTAGGCGGCAAGACCGGGCTGTACCAGGTGGGCTTCCCGGTCAAGGAGGCCACCCGGAAGGGCTACAAGATGGCCTATCCGGGCGACAGCATCGACCTGGCCTATCCGCAGATGAACACCCGCCGCGGCCGGGTGGGCCACAAGATCGCCCATACGCTGACCACAGATGCAACCCAGGGGACACTCATTGAATCACCCCGATTCGTGGATATGAACGAAGACCCTGAAATCACCGAAATCGCTCGATGTCTGACCGCAAAGCAAAACGGCGGGATCCGTAAGCACAAGCGAGAAGCATCCGGTGTTCTGATCGGTGGACGGATCCGCCGCTTGACGCCTCGTGAATGTCTGCGGCTGCAAGGCTGGGCCGATGACAGGATCGACAAGATCCTCGCTATTCAGAGCGACAGCCAGGTGTACAAGCAGGCGGGCAACGGTGTGACAGTGACGGTGGTAGAAGCCATCGGGAAACGGTTGGCCGCCGTGGATGCGGAGGTGATGCCCCATTGACCTGAAGGAGCAGCCCTTCGGATGTGAGATCGAAATGACCGGGCTGACCCGTCAGCGGGCAGCAGAAGCGGTGGCAGCCCTGTTCGGGACCCGTGCCCGTCAGACCCACGAGTCCACGACCTATGATCCGTGGGAAGTGATCGATCAGGACGGGAAACGATGGCGGTTTGTATACGACGGCAGCATCAAGGCCACCATGCGGGAAGGCCGCAGACAGGTCTCGACAACAGACGGCATCTACAAGGTCGAGATGAACTCGCCAAAGTTGAGCTACGAGGAAATGGGCAAGCTCCAGGAAGTCGTGAGAACCTTGCGCCATGCCGGGGCAGTAGTCAACAGCAGCTGCGGGATGCACGTCCATGTGGATGCCTCCCGCCATACGCCGCAAAGCCTAAAAAACGCTCTGTCCATCATGTACTCCAAAGAGGACATATTGTTCAAAGCTCTCAATGTGAACGAGGCCAGAGTGGAACGCTGGTGCCAGAAGGTGCGGGAACCCATGCTGGAGAAGATCCGCAAGCTCCCCACCAACATCAGCATGGAGCGGCTGAAGCGAGAGTGGTATGGAGGCAATGACGGAAGCTACGAGCACTACAACTGGACGCGCTATTATGCACTTAACCTGCATTCGGTGTTCTATCGCGGTACGCTGGAATGGAGATGCTTTGAAAGCACTCTTCATGCAGGCAAAGTCCGGGCGAACATCACGCTGGCTTTGGCCATCTCCGCACAGGCCATCAACCAGAAGAAAACGCTGATGCGCAAAACGCAAATATCTGAAAATCCGGCCTTCACCTTCCGCACGTTCCTGCTGCGGCTCGGGCTGATCGGGCCGGAGTACAAAAATGTGCGGGAGCATCTGCTTGCCAATCTGCCCGGAGACCGGGCCTGGCGGTATGATCGTTCCAACTATCCCAGCCTGAATACCGGGCGCAGGGATGAACGATAGGGGGTGAAAAATCTGTTATACTTTGCTTATGGCTCCAACATGAACCTGGACCAGATGGCTTTCCGCTGCCCGGACGCCGAGGTCGTAGGTGTGGCCCGTGTGGACGATCACCGCCTGACCTTCTGCGGAAGCGGTTATGCCGGGGTCGCCACGATCCTGCCCCAGTCGGGCAGCCATGTGGATGGCGTTCTCTGGAACATCTCTGAAGCCGATGAAAGGCATCTGGATTTCTACGAGGGATACCCCCGCCTTTACGGGAAAGAACCCATCGAGGTGACCGACAGCAGCGGGCAGAAAATGACCGTCATGGTTTATACCATGAACGCCCCTTACAAGGAGTGTCCGGCGCCGCCCTCCAAAGCATATCTGCAAGGCATTGTGGAGGGATGTCGTCAAAATGGGATCGACCCATCCCCCATTCAGGCAGAAGCAAGCCGCCTCGTGAAAGAGAAGGCGAAACAGACGCCTGCTCATACCAAGAAAAGCAAAAAAGCCAGCCGGGAAGACCGCTGACTAAAACCATGTACATACTGAAAGGAGTGGAACCCATGTATAAAACTTTGATCGCTGTCTTGATCCTGGCCTGTATGGTCGGATGCGGAGCACAGCCGACCGGATCGCAATCAACGCCGAGCAGCTCTATGACTCAGTCGGAAGCCGCTTCCAGCAGCCAGACCGTGGAAAACAGCCGGGCTGAACCCACCCCGTCGCCCGTTGCCGCCAGCAGTACGGACAATTCGACGTCCGCCGGCAGCCAGCCCACACAGACCCCGGCCCCTGACGCCACGGCGGAGCCCCCCGAAAACACCGAGCAAAATAATGAGACCGGCGGCTCGGATGCGGCAACGACAGCCTACGGCGCCGTACCCTTCGAATATGCGGCTGGCACGGATAAGTGGTGGTACATCGACTCCAGCGACACCGCCTACTGGGCGGTGCAGGAGAACATCAATGCGATCCGGGCCGAGGCCGGGTTGTCAGCTCTCACGATGGATGAGTCCCTGAGCGAAGCAGCCAGCGCCCGCTGCGAAAGCTTCGTGGCCGGCGGCCCGTTCGATCATTCGGGCATGACGACCCGCAGCGAGATCTGTGCCAAAGGACCGCTGCGCTCCGCAAGCGAGGTCTGTGAAGCCTGGAAGGGCAGCGCCGACCATTATGCCAATATCGTAAACCCGGACTTCACCACCATGGGAGTCGCCTGTTGGTTCTGCGATACCGCAGATGGTCAGTACACCTACTGGACTGTGACCTTCGGATAAAACCACAGTAGAAGGATGAATACCTTCTGCAAGAAAAAGAATCACGCAAAACAGCCTAAGCACCTGCAATTCGCAGGTGCTTTTTTTATTGGAGGTATTGATGAAACAGAAATATAAATTGCGGCACCGATTCACGGCGCTGCTGATGGCATTCATGCTCTGCCTCTCCTGCTTTGCCGCACCCTCCGCCTTTGCAATGGAGAGCAGCTCCTCGGAGCCTGCCTCGATGAGCGAGGCGAACTCGGCAGTGGAGTCCCAATCCACGCCGGAGAGCGCAGCTTCTGTCCCTGAAACTGACAGTGAAGCATTGAATACTACCCAAGATGAGACCACAAGCGACATTCCTACCGACGAAAGTGAAGTCGAACTGAGCGCCGAAGCTCAGGCGTTCATTTCCGCCGTAGATGCGCTTGACCGAGAGAGCATTCTTGCTGCAGTCAACAGCTGGGCGCTGGCAAGCCAGGCCTGGCAGAAGGACAAGGAAAATCCGGATCTGATTGCAGCACTGGATGAAGCTACAGTCGTCTCGGATGAAGCAGCTGCCCCGGTAACCGCTGCTGAAGATCTGTACCTGTCCCTTTCGGAGGAGGAACAGGCAAACGAAGCAGTAGCGGCTGCGTATTCCGCGCTCGCTGCTTTGGTTGTTACCATGCAAGCGACCGTTGAAAACCCGTCTGTTCCGAGTGAAGGCGATAGCGGTGACGGTGCCGGATCTCCTCCCGATCTGGAAGAAATCCACCAGATGTTGTATGGTGATCTCCCTGATGCGCCCACAGGTAGCTATATGGGCAGATATGGTCTTCCCGTTGCTACCGGCGACACCAAAATCGGTATCAGCTACTGGAACGATGACCAGTCGAACGCCATCGGCTATATGGATCCCGAGGCGCTGAATTCGGATGGCCTGTCCATCACCGTTCCCCGGCAGGCCGGTGAGTCTTTCGCCATCGTGCCTATTTTTGTGCAGGTGGAATATCCTGCGAATGGCAGCTCCTCGCAGATCATCCTGCCAGAAGATGTAGTCCTGCTGGACTATAACGGTTCTGCCGCTGATGAACAAACTGCGGCGAAACTGTTGAACGTCAGCTATGAGGAAGCATCTGCTGCCACGACTGGCATTTATGTCCAGGCGGATCACGATTTCACCGTGACGTTCCGCTACACTGCCCCGGATGGCACCAGTCTGGAAAAGAACCTGAATGTCCATCTGGAAGGCGAAACGGCGACACAGGCAAAAGCCAATGGAGCCAGCACCTACGAAGCTCGCCCGGAACCTGCGGTAAAAACAGGCAAAATCACCAGTGTGCAGAAAGTAAATGGCTCGTGGCTCATTTGGTTTAATGGCCAGGAAGCATACTGCTGCACCCACGGTGCGCAGGGAAAGCCTAACGGTTGCCCCACCTACAATTATTCTCACACATCCATCGTAACGGCGGCACAGTACACGCCCGGCGATCACTTCAGCAATCAGGTCAACATTTGGGGCGGACTTGGTCAGCTGAGTTTGGGCCTGATGAGTGCCGATGCCTCCATGGACACTGCATACGACGATGTGCAGCGTTGGATCATTGCCAACTATCCTGACAGCATTCCCGCGCAGAGTTACATCCGTTCCTTCGAGCAGATGCGCAGCGGCGTGTCCACCTTTGCAGCAGACAGCGACTACTACACCTACATTTATCAGCCTCCCATTTCCGGCTGGCAGACTGTTGCACTGATCGGACCTCCCACCGGCAGCATCGACCCGGATGTGCCGCCCGCAGGTGCCGAGTATTACGCCAGTTGGTCGGCTTCGCCCCAGACTGCCAGCGGCAGCTTTGACGCCAAATACACAGTGATTACCGATAAGCAGCAGCTGGAGACCGGAGAAAAGGTAGATGGCGCAACCATCGAGATCGAGCCCATTGAAAAAGGTGGGACAATTGACGGTGGCAGTTGGGCAATCACCCCGGCTGATAAACAGGTGGTAACCACGAGTGGCCACACAATGGATGATGAGTTCCAGAGCACCGGCGGCGACGCCAGTGCCAGCTGGAGCCTGCATTACAGCGTGACCAAGACCTCCACCAGCAGCCGAAGCGGGAGTGAGGGTCCGTATTCCAGCCAAGCTGAAGCCGATGCAGCAGCGGCCAGTGCCAAGGCCCGCGCAGAGTCTGAACTGCGGGCCGAAGCCCAGGGTATGGTGGATCGAGCTATCGCAGCGGCGAAAAGCCAGCTGGCAAGCATCGAATTTCGATTTGATGAAACCGTAATCCCGGTAGGCTTTGAGTTTTACGACGGTGAGCATGGCGGCAGTCAGACGATCTCTGTTCCCATGGATAGCGCCAACGACTACCTCATGCGCAATGATGAGTGGAGTCTCCAGGTCAACATCTCCAAGGTTGACAGCGAGACCGGTGAGCCGATTGCAGCAGATGCAGAGTACGAAGTGTTCGAATGGGATACTGTGACCCAGCAGTATATCCCCTTCGGTGGGTACAATCAGTATTCCGTGGTCCGTAATGAGGACGGCACCTACTCCGTGGCCAACGGTACTGACTACGGTACGGAGTTCGATACCAGCCGAACTCTCTACTACACCCAGCGCAACGAAGGCAAATTCCTTATCGTGGAAACGAAAGCTCCCGATGGTTACTTCGGTGACTGGACAAACATTGAACATCCCGGTGAGCCCGGCACTCCGTTTGGTAAGCGTGCTTACTATATCGAAATCACCAAGGATAATGACGGTAGCGTGATCTGGCTGGATAACGCCGACTACAATGCCGACATCGCCACCAGTTATACCGGCGGCACAAAGCTGGTCTTCGACGGACGAGAAGCCACCGTAACCATTTATGATCAGCCGCAGAATGCCGGTCGAACCTACGTGACCGACAGCACCGGCCTCGCAAACAACGAGGACAGCTACACCATGATTCCCCAGGACGATGTTTTCCAAAATGACCGAGTTCTGGGCGAGATCATCCTGGCGAAATCCGATTTGGATCAGCTGCGCCCCACGCCGATGTCCGAAAATGGTGAGGACTGGGAAGTGCCCGGAACTGCGCCTCATGGCGAAGCCAGCATCGAAGGGGCCGTATACGACCTTTATGCCGCCGAGGATATTCTCCATCCCGATGGAGTGAGCGGTGCTGTGGATTACAGCAAGATCACCTATGAGGATGGAACCCCCATCTGGCACACTACGGTACGCACCAACAGCGGCTGGGATGACAGCTATCTGCCCATCCTCTCCAAAGACCATCTGGTGGCCAGCGCCGAGATCAAAGACGGGTTGCTGGTATTCAGTAATCTCTATCTGGGCAAGTATTACCTGGTGGAGCGAGCTACCGGCCTTGTGCTGCCGGTAGACGCAAGCAACAAGTTCTACATCACTGGGCAGTACCCGCTCCTCGACCGGAAGCTGAAGCCCACCGGTGAATATTCTCCCCTGGAACAGTCCGATGGCGAGTACATTGATTATGTCTACAAGAATCAGTATTCCGCAGTGGCTGAGGGCCGTGCCTTGGATGGTACCAAAACCTATGATGGCTATTACCTGAGCTACGCCGAAGGATTCCTCTGCGATGAGATCAACCATTATGAAACCTTGTCCTATGGCGATGAGTCCGGTTATGTGATTCGGGAGAATGAACACAGCTTGGATGCCGTGCTGAAAGGCGGTTTTGAACTCCGTAAGTTGGTCAGTACCACCGGCCCGGGTAGTCCTGCGCCGAAACTGGAAGGCGCTGGTTTTACCGTCTACCGCATCCCCGACCTGAGTAAGGCGGACCAGTTCACCCGCAACCCAGACGGCAGCTACAACATCCAGAGTGTACTGGACGCTTACCGCAAGGATAACTACGATCCCGACACTCTGAAATACGATTTCTCTGGCGAAGCCCAGGCGATTGCCCGGATGTTCGAAAGCGACACCGAACTGGTGTATGCCTACAATGCGACTCTGACCGAAGCGGGCGATTATGCCAACGGCAGCGGCCTCGGCTGGGTGCCCACCGGCACGACCAACGAGTATCGCCTAAGCGAGCTCTTCACAAACGAGGAAGGGTTTTTCCGGGTGACTGGCCTGCCCTATGGCCAGTACATTGTGGTGGAGACCACGATTCCCAAGGATGTGTTCCAGTGCGATCCCTTTGGTTTCAAGGTGGACAGCACCACTCCGCAGAGCGTTATGTGCCAGCCCAACGGCAGCGTGACCGAACCCAGCAACAGCTACCTGACTTATAACATTCTCGACGAGGAGATGGAAGGTTATCTGAAGCTGGTCAAGGTAGATGCCGAGACCGGCAAGGCTGTCAAGCTGGCCAATACCGCTTTCGCCATCTTCATGCTGCATGAGGATGGCACCAAAGAGCGCCGGTCCATGGTCGATCCCAGCAGTGGCGATCCGACCGAAAAAACCAATGTGTTTTACACCGACAGCGAGGGGCGCATGAAGACCCCCGAAAAACTGCCCTTGGGCCGGTATGAGGTTGTAGAACTGGAAGGCCCCAATGGCTTCTTCAACGATGAAGCCTATACGGTTCAGTTTGAAATCTCTTCGGATTCTGCGTGGGAAGTGGTTGGCAATGCCGTTAACGGTATGGATGAGTACATTCTTACCCAGGAATACATCAACCACGAGACCCTCGGCAAACTCACCATCCGCAAGACAGGTGAAGTCCTGACCGGCTGGGAACAGGACTGGAGTCTGGATATCCTGGACCCCTGGTTCTCTGGTGAAGCATGGCCCGGTAACTTCACCTGGGAGGAGCGCCCGCTGGTCGGCGCCCAGTACACCATCACGGCCAATGAAGACATCTATACCCAGGACCGCCAGACCGACGCTGATGGCAATCGTTGCTTGTGGTATGCCAAGGGAGATGTGGTGGCGGTTGTCACTACCGGCGACGGCACCAGTGATATTGCAGTGTTCCGTCCTGGCCGCACCCAGGCCACCTACGATTTCCTGTCCGTCATCCATGACAAGGTAGGCGAAGTCACCGTGACCCTGCCGCTTGGAAGCTACCACATTGAGGAAACCAAACCTCCCTACGGTTTTACCGGCACCAAGCAGAGTTACGATGTGACTTTCCAGTGGGATGAGCAGACCAACAGTGTGGTCATGGCCAAGAGCATTACCGCCATCGATGAGAACGGCAATGCTGTCACCAGCGAGTTCGAGATTGTCAATGCGGAAGATGCCACTGCCGAGTTCACCGAACAGCAGGTCTTGAAGTTCCACAACGAGCGGGAAAAAGCGCAGGTCAAGGTCATCAAGCTGGACGAAAAGACCGGCGCGGCTCTGGCTGGTGCGGTGTTCAACCTGTATACGCAGGATGACATCTATAACGCGGACGGCGACCGCCTGTTCCGAGCCGGTGATCTGCTGGCAACCTCTGCCCCCACGGGCGAGGACGGCACAGTCGTGTTCGATTGCGACCTGCCCATGCAGGATGCCCGGTATGGCGAGGTGGATGAGCAGAACAGCGGACGGTACATCATCCGTGAACTGCGAGCGCCCACCGGCTACTTCCTGAATGAGGAGCCGATGGAGTTCACCTTTACCTACACCGGGGCCAAAGTCCAGGTGTTGGAAAGCGTGTGCAAGAACGAGGGGACCAGCGTGTTCATCAGCAAGCGGCAGCTCACTGGCGACGAGGAACTGCCCGGTGCGACCCTGACGATTCAGGACGAGAATGGTGCTGTTGTGCGCCAGTGGGTCAGCGGCGACAAGCCGGTCGAGATCCGCGGCCTGGAACTGAACAAGGTCTATACGCTGGTGGAAACCATTGCCCCGAACGGCTTTGCCAAGGCTGAAAGCATTCGCTTCAAGCTGGTTCAGCGGCAGGATGAGGCTGGCAACCTGCTGCCGGAAAACGATGTGTATGTCTGCACGGACAAAGATTGGCTGATCTTTGATCACTGGACCCTGATGGAAGACGGGACCGTGGTCATGCGGGATGCGCCCGCGCCCACCCCGGAAAAGCCGGAACCTCCGACTCCTCCGACTCCCACTCCTGTGCCTCCGCCCCCCACTGTTCCGCAGACCGGCGATATGAACTGGCTGTGGATCGCGCTGGGCGTTATTGCGGCACTGTCTGCCGGCGGTCTGCTGCTGATCTTCAAGCGCAGCGGCACCCATGATGAGGACGAGGAATCCTGATGCGCTACTTCGCTAAGGGCTTCCTGATTGGTACTCTGTGCATCTGCCTGCTGGGGTTGGTCTGGCTGTTTGCCTTCCAGCCTCGGCTGACAGCAGCGGAAGCACAGGACCTGAAAGCCCAGTTTACCACCATCCCCGAAGATGACCTCTCCGGGGATGGACCGGCTGGGAAAGAAGAAACCCAGCTGGACTTCGAGGCGCTACAGGCAAAGTACCCGGATGTGAAGGGATGGCTCACCATTCCCGGCACAGTTGTGGATTATCCTGTGCTGCAAAGCAGCGCCGAAGACCCGGAAAAGTATCTCCGGCGAAACTACGACATAAAGTGGCGGATGGCCGGCAGTCTGTTCTTCCAGTTTGACTGCACAGCTGACAGCCGGAATCTGGTGATATTCGGCCACAACATGAACGACGGGACCATGTTCGCTGTCTTGAAAAAGATGGCGGATCCGAAGTTCCGACAGGAGCATCCATCCGCTGTCCTGCAAACAGCGGATGGGACGCATGAATACCGGATCTTGACCGCGCTGACCACTGACACGACGCAGCTCCCATTCAACAGTACGCAGTTTGCCGGAGAGGAAGATTTTCTGTCCTTTGCCGGCAGTATGCTGGCGGGGACAGAAATCGTTCCCCAGAAGCAGGATCGCCTGCTGACGCTGGTGACCTGTGCTTATGATTGGGACGGCGCGCGCACAGTGGTTGTGGCGATCGAACAAGAGTAAATCTGTAATCGGCGGGGTGTGCAGGCACCCCGCCTCCTTTAATGAAGGGAGGAATTCATTGAAGCAAGGTCTGCTGGACAAAGTAGCGGAACAGAATCACGCATTTATCTCCAGCCTACGTATATTGCCTCACTTGAAATGGGCAGCTTTGCGTGACCTGTATTACCTGAAAGACAAGGAGCAGTACCCCATCAAAGAATGGGAGGAAGCTGTTTCTTATCTGCTGGGTTGCACCGTTAGATTTGCCTCTTATGAGGAAATCACAAATAGCCTGAAACCTTTTTCGCTGGGATTGGAGTGATGGAATGAAAGTTGTTATGGTAGAACCGGGCCAGTATGCCCGAATCGAAGAACTGGACACCGGCCTGGAATCGCTGCAGAAAGCGGTCGGCGGGCTGATTGACTGTGCATACCCCTGGCAGGAGAAAGTCTGCATTGTCTGCAACGATGAAGGCTTGATCAATGGAATGCGGCTGAATCGGAACGTGGAAGATTACCAGCCGATTGCGGGGCCTTTCTTCGTGTGCGGAATCGCAGGTGAAGAATTCTGCAGTCTGACCGATGAGCAGACCCAGCGGTATCAGGCAATGTTCCTCCAGCCGGAACAGTTTGTTCCCTATAAGAACGGGCTCATGTGGTTTAAGTATGATGACCCCAATCTGCCGGGAGCACCCGATACGGTTAAACAGGAATATGCAAGCCGACACAACCTGCCGATGTACAGTTTTTATTCTGTGCCTGATATGAACATGATCATGATGGTTCAGTACGGCGAGGGAGGATACTGGCCCATTGAACAGCTTCCAGAGGGCATGGGGGCTGAAGAATATGCGGATGCGCTCAATCAGATGATTGGAGTGTCCAAAGCGCAGCAGACAGCAATGCTGTACGGCTCTATGTTTGGATGGAGCATCCCTGCCGCTCGTCCGGAACGCTACGATGAAAATGGGAAGCCCAAGCCGCGCGAGCAGCGCCGCAGTAATCAGGAACGATAAAGGAGGACGAGAGATGGAACGATTTTATACCGCTGAATCTGTAACCGAAGGGCATCCCGACAAACTGTGCGACCAGATCACAGACAGTGTACTGGATGATTGCCTCGCACATGATCCGCTGTCCCGTGTGGCATGTGAAGTGCTGGCAACACGCGGCCATATCGTGGTTGCCGGTGAAATTACCAGTCACCATGTGCCTCATGTTCCTGCAATCATCGAGTCTCTGATGCACGATATCGGCTACTCGACCCGTGGCCTTACCATTGATCTGCTGTTTCACCGGCAAAGCCCGGACATCGCGGCCGGAGTAGACAACCCGCTGGAAGAAAGAGAGGTGATTGGGACTGGCGAACTGGGTGCCGGCGACCAAGGTGTCATGGTAGGCTACGCCTGCAATGAGACCCCCGAAATGCTGCCGCTGCCCGTGGTGCTGGCCAACCGGCTGGCGCTGACCCTTTCGTCTGTTCGTAAAGCCGGTCTGATTCCTGGCCTGCGCCCGGACGGAAAAACCCAGGTCACCGTGGAGTACGACGATGACGGCAAGCCCTTGCGGCTGGACACGGTGGTAATCTCGGCGCAGCACAGTCCGAGCATGGAGCAGGATGAACTGCTCTGGCAGCTGACCGATAAGGTCTTGGCTCCTGCGCTGCATGACTTCCCGCCCGACGAGGATACCAAGATCCTTGTAAACCCTTCCGGTCGCTTTGTCTTTGGTGGGCCGGAAGCGGATACTGGGTTGACTGGCCGCAAGCTCATGGTAGACAGCTATGGCGTGTTCGCCCCCCACGGGGGCGGTGCGTTCTCCGGCAAAGATCCCACCAAGGTGGACCGCAGCGGCGCCTATATGGCGCGGTACATTGCCAAGAACATTGTGGCGGCGGGTCTTGCCAGCCGGTGTAAGGTTACACTGGCCTACGCCATCGGCAAGGCGGAGCCGGTCATGGTATCGGTGGATACTTTCGGTACCGGCACTCTCTGTGCGGACGATTGTCTGGAAGAAGCCGTCAAGCTGGTGTTCGGCCTGACCCCTGCGGCCATCATCCGGCAGCTGGATCTACTCAAACCGATCTACGCTCGCACGGCAGCCTATGGTCATTTTGGTCGGCCCGCCTTTGCATGGGAGCGAACCGATAAGGCCAAGGCGCTGCGTGATGCCGTGGAATGAGGGGCGACGCAGTATGCCGGGAGTGACCCAAGAGCAGATCAGCGCGGCCAAGCAGATCCGTGCTATTGATTTTCTGCTGCAATACCGACCGGACGATATCGTGCCCAGTCAGTGCCGGGGTGAGTTCCAGCTGCGGAGCCACGACAGCTTTAAGATCAGCGGAGAGACCAGCCTGTGGCACTGGAAAAGCCGGGATATCGGCGGCAAGAGCGCATTGGACTATCTCATTCATGTGGAAGGGATGCGTTTCACGGAAGCGGTCTTGCTTTTGTCGGACCAGATCCCGGCGGTTGTTCGTACTGCCCCGCCACCCCAGCAAATGCCGAAACCGAAAGTGTTTGCACTGCCCGAAGCAGCTGCAGACAACCGGAGGGTGTTTGCATATCTGCTGCATCGGGGAATTGACCGCAAGGTCATCAGCGACTGCATCCGAGCCGGTATTCTGTACGAAAGCGCCCGGTTCCACAATGCTGTGTTTGTGGGGCGGGACGAGAATGGTGTTCCGAGATATGCGTTTCTGCGAGGAACGCTCACCAATGCAGAGCAGAGTTTTCGAGCAGAGGTAGCCGGCAGCGACAAGCGATACGGATTCTGTCTGCCGCCGAAAGGTGAAAGCCGGAGGGTAGCTGTTTACGAAGCCGCCATTGAGGTGCTCGCCCACCAGTCGCTGGAACAAACCTACGATAAGTACCGCTTGTCGCTTGGTGGAATCTACGCCCCCAAAGAAGGTGTAAGTGCCAGTTCGTTCAAAAAACCGGCGGCTCTGACAGCCTTTTTGGAACGTCATCCGAATATTTGTGAAATCGAGATCTGCACTAATAACGACCATGCGGGTCGCTGGGCGGCAGAGCACATTCGCAAGGAATACGAAGGACAGTACCGGATCATTATGAACCTGCCCGAACGG
This sequence comes from Bacteroidota bacterium, assembly GCA_023391625.1. Taxonomy (GTDB): domain Bacteria; phylum Bacteroidota; class Bacteroidia; order Bacteroidales; family Paludibacteraceae; genus QVMH01. The sequence goes on from JAEWAN010000002.1 coordinate 16,440, forward strand.
GAAGGAGCGGACTACGGAGATCTGGCACAGGAGAAAAGCAAAGAGAGGGCCGTCCGGCAGCGGGCGGCCCTCTCCCGTTAAAAAAAGGAGGACCATGGAAAAGGAAACCTTGAAAGCCTATGTGATCACGGACCTCACGGCGGAACTGGCTGTGGAGGACACGGACAGTGAGTACGGCGAAGACGATTATGCCGAGTTGGACGGGCGTGACCTGACCGACTACGAGCCGAGCATCCGGGAACGCATCGAGAAGGAGAAGGAACTGCTGGATGACGGCGGCAACCTTGCTCCTTACATCGACAGCTCTATGCCCCGGCTGCGAGAGAACGTGCTCCGCATCGAACCCGACGTGGTGGTCTACGATGGGAAACTGTGCGGCTGCGCCATCGTGGAGCTCAAGCAGGAACTGAGCGAACGGGATTGGAACACTCTGTTCGACTACATCTCCGGCCAGTATTCAGATGGCTGGGGCGAAGGTTTTGAGCAGCGGGATATCCCGGTGGCGGATGGTGTTCTGAACGTTCACTTTTGGCAGCCGGATCAGCATTGCCCGATTGTGCTGGATGCTTTGCCCGGTCAGGAACCGGCAGTTCCTCGTCAGGCCCACAAACCCAAGGTGAAGCTGATTGGCCAAGACGGGAATATCTTCTCCATCCTGGGGCGGGCCAGCCGATTGCTTCGACAGAATGGTCAGAGCAAGCAGGCGGAGGAAATGTTCCGGCGCGTGCAGGGCAGCGGCGATTACTATAAAGCGCTGAATATTATCAGCGAGTATGTCCAGACCGAGCTGTCTGCGCCCGAAAAGGGTGACACTGCACCTCGCCCCAAAAGAGATCAACAGGAGAGGTGATGCAGATGTCCGTTTCCAACTATGATCTGCTGCAGGCCAAAGTGGATGCCGAACTGGCCCGGTATACAGAGGAACTCATGAGCCACGGACCGCAGGAGGTCGTGGACAATGCCTATGAACTTGTGATCAAGAGCGAACTGGCGGTTCGTTTGGAAAGCGCCTTTTTGAGCAAACAGCAGATCCGCGCGCTCCTGGATCAGGAGAATCCGCTGGCCTACATCTATGGACGCTGGGAGAATGACCACGCCGCCATTGGTGATCTGCTGTGCGATACCATCTACACGGCGGGCAACGACGCCCACAGAGAAAGACTGACCAAAAATAAGCAGCGCAGAAAGGAGGAAACTCGATGAATCAGAAGTATGAAATCAGCGAGATCGCTCATCCCAAATATCCCTGGCTGCACCGGATCCGTGCCTTAAGCGATGTACGCCCCGGTGTCCAGAAAGGCGACTTGGGCGGATACGTCCAGGGTACAGAAAATCTGAGCCAGGAAGGAACCTGCTGGATCTTCGACAATGCCATTGCCTGCGATGACGCATTTGTAAATCAGCAGGCAGTTTTGGGCGAATATGCCGTGGTTCGGGGTTCCGCACTCGTTTCGGGCAATGCGAAAGTTCGCGGGAATGCGGTGGTGGACGATCATGCGCTTGTCATGAATGGTATGGTCAGGGGGTATGCCCATGTAGCAGGGAATGCCTGCATCTGTGCCGACAAAGTAACGGAGCATGAGCCGACCGTTCAGGAACACGCCAGCGTGTATGGTGTTGTGGCAGGAAATGTGTGTGTGGAGGAAAGCGCCATTGTTCTGCCCGGAGCACGCATCGAAAATCCCACGCCGGATCGGTTCCGGTTGCTTGCCACCCGAATCGAGATCGAGAGATCGTATTATCGCATGTACGGGCGACCGGAACCGGCAGCCCGGGATAAAGAATCCCAAACCAAAGCCTCAAATCACGAACGATAAAAAGAAAGGATGATGCCTCTGAGTAAAACCAATGAACTGAATCTGATCATGAACGAGAACGCAAAACTAACTGTGGAACACAGCGGCGGTGACGGCTGGACCATTCTGCATGGGGATATGCTGAACCTCATGCGTTCCTTTGAGAGCGGAGTGTTTGACGCGGTCATCACCGACCCGCCCTATGCCAGCGGCGGCGCCAGCCAGACGGCCAAGAACCGCACTACCAACCAGAAGTACAGCAGCATGAGTCCGGACAAGGCGCTGCCGGATTTTGCCGGCGACCAGAAGGACCAGCGCAGCTGGACGAACTGGTGCACCGAATGGCTCACCGAAGCAAACCGGGTCTGTAAGCCGGGAGCGGTGCTGGTGGTGTTCATCGACTGGCGTATGGCGCCCTGCCTCTCGGATGCGCTCCAGCGTGCCGACTGGATCTGGCGCGGGCAGATCGTGTGGGACAAACAGACCTGCCGTCCGCAGCGAGGTCGATTCCGGCAGCAGAGTGAATTTGCCCTGTGGGCATCCAAGGGGCCGCTTCCTGTGGACCGGCCCGTGGGCTGTCTGCCCGGCGTCTTCCGCTACACCAATCCGGCCAACCGCATCCATGTGACCGAGAAGCCGCTGCAGCTCATGCGGGATGTGGTGCAGATCTGTGTGCCGGGTGGCCGCATTCTGGATCCCTTCGCAGGGGCAGGCACTACGGTGCTCGCTTCGGTGCTGGAAGGTTACGAGGCGGTGGGCATTGAGATCACCGACGCCTACTACAAACTGGGGTCCGACCGTGTCCGTTTTGCGCTCGGAGCGCGGGAATCAGAGGCTGAACCTGTCGAATAAAGCCGTGGCAATCCACATGGATTGCCAGAACCTAAACGAAACTGAAGGTGGTAATCCAGGTGGATTGCCACCCTTTTCTTTTTATATGTGACCAAGGAAAGGAACGAGTGAAATGGAAAAAGCGTTTGCGTATATTTGCGCTTCTGCCGAGACCGCCCCCCGCATTCTGAAACGGTACTGCCGCAAGGTATACGAATTGGGGTATGTACCCATCTGTCCGGCGCTGAACGATGCCCAGTACCTGGCGTTGAGCAATTCCGACGAATTGCGGGATCTGCACAGCATCGCGCTGCAGAAGCTGGCCCGCTGCCGGATGCTGGTGGTCTGCGGCAAGGAGATCAGCCACGATATGTCGGTGGAGATCGGTTTTGCCGAGAAGCGGCACCTGATCTGTACGACCCTTGATGGCCTCGCCAGAATCCAGGATGCGGAGGACGCGGGCATCGAATAAATGCCTTCTCTTTTTTTCTCAGCGGGTGACTGATTTTGCAAGCATAGCGTTTGGATATCCAAACGCACTTTTGGGGAGAACCCCAAACCCCCGTCAGCTGCCTGCGCAGCCATAACGCCGAAGTGAGGTGATGAACTTGGAAGAAAAGCAGTTTGCCGTGTTTTGCCGGAAGGCCAGCGATGTGGATGAGTTGGCCGCAAGTGCGGCATCGCCCGGTATGCAGAAGACCCGTACCGCCTTTCAGGTGGAAAAGGTGGTTGTTCTTTCGGATGCAGAATACGCCATCTTTCGCAAAGAAGGTTTCATGCAGGATCAGATTTTCCTGTTTGAAAACAGCAACTATATGTGGTTCGATCCTTCCGAATCCTGCTGGCACTGCCTGCTGGTCAAGGGTGAACACAGCCGGGAAGGAATTCTGGTGGAAGCTGAAGGGTACTTCTACGCCCGGTATGCAGCCCATGTGCCGGACTGCGGCAAGGTACGAGTAGGAGTTGTGCCGGTGCAATTTGAGTGTCCGGCCCAGCCGCCCCGGCAGCAGAAAAAGCAGAAAGGGGAGCATGAGCGTTGAGAAAACGGAACCATGTAGTTTCTCTGCATCTGAACAGAAAGGAACTGGCGCATCTGGAAACGCAGGTGGAACTGAGCGGACAGTCGCGGGAGGAATATCTGCGCACCCTCATCATGGGCGCCCAGCTCCGCGCTCGTCCCTGTACCCACCATGCGGACTTGCTGCGTAAGGTGGCGGGCCTGTGCAACAACGCCAATCAGCTGGCGCGCGTTGCCAATACCTACGGCGAAGCAGATGCGGCCAGTGTGGAGGAAATGACCCGCATTGCCCACGAAGTCTGGAAGGAAGTGAGGGAGAACTGGTAAATGGCGTATACGTCCGTTATCCCCGTCCACCGCCTGAAGGCCAGCGTGGAATATGTGCTGGATGAAAAAAAGACTTCCCGAGGACAGAATGCAAAATCCCTGGAGGAAGCGGTGGACTATGCCCTCAACCGGGCCAAGACAGAACAGGATCTGTTTGAGTCAGCCATTGACTGTACCTGCGAAACCGCTTTTGAGGATATGTGCCGAATCAAGGAGATGTGGCATAAGACCGGCGGAGTACAAGGATTTCACTTGGTACAGAGTTTCGCGGCAGGGGAGGTGACCCCCGAACTGGCCCACCGGATCGGACTGGAATTTGCCGGGCAGCTGCTTCAGGGCCGATATCAGGCGGTGGTCAGCACCCATCTGAATACCGGACATATCCACAACCATATCGTCTGGAATTCCGTAGCGATCCAGGACGGGAAAAAGTACCGCAGCAATGCCAGAAGCTACTACACCGAGGTGCGGGCGAAATCCGATGCGCTGTGCAAACAGCATGGACTATCTGTCATTGAGTCGAACCAATCAGACCCAGCAGGGCGGCCATATCCACAATGGTTGGCCGAACAGGAAAATCGTCCCACATGGAAAGCCGCGATCCAGCAGGACATCGACGAAGTAATCAACGAGGTTTTCACATGGAATCAGTTCGTCCGAGCTCTGGAAGGAAAGGGCTACATTCTTCGGCTGAACCGCAAATATATCACCCTCCAGCCACCAGGCAAAGCCCGGCCTGTCCGTTTCAAGACCTTGGGCAACAACTATACCCCGGAAGCCATCCGCCGCCGTATCCTGTACCCGGAGAGAAACTCACCGACTGGGAACGAGAGATCACTGCCGCCAGCACTCCGCACATTGCTCAGCGAGCGGCCGGCACGCAAAGTCACCGGTTTGCAGAAGCTGTATGTGATTTATTTGTTTCAGGTGGGAGTGCTGCCCACAAAACCGGTGTACATGAGTTATGCGGTGCGGGAGGACATCCGCAAACTGGACCAGCGCATTGCACAGGTGGAGTTCATTCTCAAAAACGAGATCCAGGACCGAGGGCAGCTAAATGAGATGCGGTGTGCAGCCGAGGGCGAAATCGAAAGACTGCTGAAAGAGCGGCGCGGCCTGTATCGCCGCGATCCGGATTCGCCCCGCATCCAGGAGATCACAGCCAGACTGAAAGAAATCAGACGAACAGCGAAGCTGTGCCGGGACATCGAGGAACATTCCCTTGCCATCGAGCAGCGTCTCGAAGAAGCCCGGAAAGAGCGGGAACAGCGTGAAGCTATGGAACAGGAAACCCGCAGCGAACAGGAACAGAAAGAAAACACAAAGGAGATAAGCAAATGAATCGAATTCCGTCACGAGAGCAGGTAGAGAACCTGCGTCAAAGATATCCGGTAGGAACACGGATCGTTCTGCACCGCATGGACGACCCCTATGCACCGATTCCGCCCGGCACAAAAGGAACGGTGACCTATGTGGATGATATGGGGCAGATCGGCGTGAATTGGGACAATGGCTCCGGCCTGTCCCTTGTGCCCGGGGAAGATTCTTTTTCCAAGGTATCCGGGCCGGAGAAGACAAAACCCAAACCCGACCGCGGCATGGACCGCTGAAAGGCAGGTGAAACAAGATGAACTATGGCAGTGACCCCGCCGATCAGATCGTCCGAATTTCGCTGGAAGGCACCGAAATGGTGCTCAAGCTGTCTGGCTTGGCGGCGAAGAACTTCGCGCTTTTTGTGTATGCGGTTTTGAATGACCAGCAGAAGGTGCGAGGAAAAACGAAACTGGTGCGGATGCTGAAAGAGCGCCGCCCCTTTAAGTTCTTCACGGTGCCGGAAGACCGCATGAAGGAATTCGCCAGAGAGGCGAAAGACCATGGTCTGCTGTATACTGCGATCCGCAACAAACAGCGTCCGGGCCAGATCGAGCTGGTAGTGTTTGCCGACGACGCAGCCAAGGTAAACCGGATCCTCGACAATATGGGGCTGGACTTTGTGAAGGCACAGTCGGGCGAGGCCAGGTTCGAGGAACCCGGAAAAGAGCAGCATGAGAAAGCGCCGGAGCAGAATGCACCGGGCAGTGAACAGCCGCCTGAGACACAGACGGTGCAGACCCCCGATGGTGCGGTGGACTTCGAGGTCGGCGCAGAGGAAGAAGCGTTTAACTTCACCGGGGAAGGTGATGCGCAGAAGGAACAGGAGCCGGAAAATTTTACTCCTGGCCGGGAGCAAACGGATGCGGCCCCGGCGGAAAAGAGTCCGTCCGAGCCTTCCTCGCCCAGCAGCGGCTCCTCCTCCGCGGAATCCGGCGGTGAACAGAAACCTTCGGTGAAACAGGAGCTGGAAAACATCCGCAAGGAGCAGGAGGCAAAAAAGGAAGAAAAAGCGAAGCCGCCTCAGCGCCAGAACAAAACGCCCGGTCGTAACCGCCGGAAGAAAAAGAAAAAATCGAAAGGCAGGTAATTTGAATGGATCTTTCCAAAATGATCAAGAATCGCGAAGTGGAGCAGCAGGAATCGCAGCCGGATGGGCAGCGTCTGTCCAAGGAAGAATATGCCGCCATGAAAAAGGCGGAACGTGAGGACCTGTGGGCCAGGGTGGACGCCCAGGCGCAGGAAGTCTTCCGGGACGATACGGCCATGAAGGGCTTTCTCGATTTCATGGCCCGATGCACCCCGCAGAGCACCCGCAATCTGCTGATCCTCTACGATCAGAACCCGGAGATCACCCATCCCCGTACCTTTGAAAAGTGGAAGGAAGCAGGGCGGTCGGTGCGGACCGGGGAAACCGGGTACGCTTTCTTTGCAGACAGCAAATATGAACGGGAAGACGGAACGATGGCAAACGGCTATGAGATCCTCAAGGCGTTCGACATCAGCCAGACGCGGGGACCGCAGCCTTATCCCGCTCAGCCGCATCTGCCGGAAGAAGTGATCGCCGCCATGATCGAGAACAGCCCGGTTCCGCTGGCGTTGTCGGACCAGCTGCCCCAGGGAGTGCAGGCGCAGTATGTGCCCAAGCAGCGCACGATTTATGTGCGCAACGGCATGGACGAGATGGCGACTCTGTGCGCCATTGCCCGCGAACAGGCTCATGCATCTTTTGACGCAGTGGGCACCGGGTATTACCGCCAGGCGTATGCGGCGCAGAGCTACTGTGCCGCCTATGTGGTGGCGCAGAAGTTCGGCCTGGATACCTCCGGCTTCAAGTTCGATAAGGTGTGCCAGTCCTGTGCCGGAAAGGATGCGCAGGAACTGCGCGCCTTCCTCAGTGATGTGAAACGGGCGGCCTATTCCATCAACCGTGAGGTACAGTGTGGGTTTCGGGAGATGGAGCAGGCGATCCAACCCGACGAGTTTTCGGTAGACAAAGGGAAGGCTTCCAAAGCGGCGAAAGCCGAAAAGCAGTCGGAAAGCCGTTGAGCCGATTGTTTTCCGTTTGTTTTCAATTGCCGGATAGCTTTTCTCTTCCCTTTGTGATATGGTAAGGATAAAGAAAGATACGTCACAAGAGGGAGGCAGAGCAGAATGGCGGAAAAACAGCGGTTTCTGAAAATCGACTATATCGAGCATAACATGCTGATCGCGGCACTGCTGCAGGTCCTTGAGACCGCAGGGCCGGAATTGACCGAACGGGCACAGTCTCTGGGCGAAAAGGTACATGCCTGTAAAGACGGCCGGCTGTTTCTCAAAGATGATGAGTTCGATCTGGCCCTCTATGTGATGAATGAGCTGCGCAACACCTACCTTGCAGCAGATCGCGGCTGCGGCGCTATGGACAAGCTCATGCTCCGGCTGATGAAAAGCAAATACAAGCGTGTACCTGCGCGCTGATGAAACTGCATCGCCCCGAGCCGTCTGGGATCATCCCGGCGGCTCGGGGCTTTTTGTGTGAATGGGAGGGGATATCCATAGAAACGACCAATCGCGGCCATCACCCATGGTGGGTGTGGCTGATTCCTTTGCCTGTCGTGTGGTGGGCAGCACTGCTGGCGGCATGCAGCTGGCAGACTGGCGTGGATCTGGTAGGTATGCTCGGTGCCTTTTCGCAGGCCATGAGTGATCCGTTTGCAATTCGGTGGACGGAATATTCCGTCCGCTTTTTGTTTGTCTTTACGCTTTTGTATGGGGCTGCGGTCATGGTCATTGTGACCGGTCGGAAAAATTACCGGCGCGGGGTGGAACATGGTTCTGCCCGCTGGGGGAATGTGGTACAAACGGCCAAACGGTACCGGGATCGTCAGCACCCCTACCGCAATCTCATATTGACCCAGCACTTTCAGATGGGGCTGGACGGCCACCGTCATAAGCGGAATACCAATGTGCTGGTGATCGGCGGCAGCGGCGCCGGAAAAAGTCGCAGCTATGCCATTCCGAATGTCTTGCAGTGTGCTCAGGGGCCGGACGGCGGCTGTTCTATTCTGGTGTCAGATCCAAAGGCCGAGATCCTGCGCAAAACCGGAAATGCCCTGATAGCAGCCGGATATGAAGTGCGGGTGTTCGACCTGCTCAGTCCGGATACATCTTTCTGCTATAACCCTCTGGCCTATGTGCGGGATGACAAGGACGTGCTGCGGTTGATCGAGACCCTCATCCAGAGCACCACTCCGCCTGGTTCTCAAAGTACAGACCCATTCTGGACCAAGTCCGAAACGGCTCTGCTGCAGGCTCTCGTTTTGTACCTCATCCATGAAGCACCGAAAGACGAGCAGAACTTCGCCATGGTCATGGAAATGCTGGCGGCTGCCGAAGTGCGGGAGGAAGACGAAGACTTCGAGTCGCCGCTGGATATTCTGTTCGAGCGGCTCGAGATGCGCGACCCGGAAAGCATTGCTGTGAAGCAATACCATATTTTCAAGATGGGCGCCGGCAAGACCCTGAAATCCATCCTGATCAGTGTGGGTGTCCGGCTGTCCGCTTTCAATCTGCCCCAGATTGCACGGCTCACTTATACGGATGACCTGCACCTGGAAGAAATGGGAGAGAAAAAGGTGGCGCTGTTTTGCTGCCTGCCGGACTCGGACAAATCCCTCAACTATCTGGTGGGCATGATCTACGGTCAGCTCATCCAGACACTGTACTATGTGGCCGACCGTAAGTATAAGGGCAGGCTGTCGGTGCCGGTCCATCTGCTTATTGACGAGGCCCCCAATATTGCTCTGCCCACCGACAACTTTCTGCCCTGGCTTTCCACCATGCGAAGCCGGAACATTTTCTGCTCGTACATCGCCCAGAACATGGCCCAGCTGAAAGCCCTGTTCAAGGAACAGTGGGAATCGCTGGTGGGTCTCTGCGACGAATTCCTGTATTTGGGGGGCAATGAGAAAGAAACGCACAAATATGTGTCCGAACTCATGGGCAAGGAGACGTTGGATACAAACACCTACGGCCATACCAAAGGCCGGAACGGAAGCTACTCCATCAACGATCAACAGACCGGCCGTGAATTGCTCACACCGGATGAAGTACGCATGCTGGACAACCGCAAGTGTATCCTGTTCGTCCGTGGTGAGCGCCCCATGCTGGATGACAAGTATGATCTGATGCACCATCCCAACATCCATCTGACCGAGGACGGCGGTGCGCCGCCCTACGACTACACCGCAGTTCGTGATGCCGTCGATGATCTGGACTATGATCCGGAGCATTATGAGGACTACGAACTGCTGGATCCCGATGATTTTCTTTGATTTAAGGAGGAACGCATTTGAAACTGTTTTCTAAAAAGAACGATCAGAACCGCAAGACCGAACCGCTGCAGCTGAGCCAGAAGGGGCGTATGAATTTTGCCGTTTATGCTGCAGTGGTGGTGTGTACTGTCTGCCTTTCCACCACCGTCTTCGCCGCGGCCACCGACCCGCTCACCGTGGTCAACAACCTGTCCACCTTCATCTTCTCCCTGATCCGCGCCATTGGCCTGATCCTGCTGGGCTGGGGCATCGTCCAGGTCGGCCTGTCTTTCCAGAGCCATGACCCCAGCCAGCGGTCCCAGGGATTTCTCACTCTGGCAGGCGGCCTTGTGATCACCTTTACCAAGGAGATCCTGGACCTCATCACTGGCACTCCTTGAAAGAGCGGAAACACAAGGAGGGAGGTGATGCGGTACGAACTGGATCGTGGACAATCTGAACTCTGCCCTGCAAACCTGGAATGACAAGCTGGCGGAGATCTGGACGCTGCTCACGCAGGATCCGGCCACCTTCAAAGGCGGCGGCATCTGGCAGGTGATGCTGGGCATCCACGGAGCGTTGCAGGCCATCGGGTATGGCCTGCTGGTGTTGTTCTTCGCCGTGGGCGTGGTCAAGACCTGCGGCAGCTTTGCTGATGTAAACACTCATTACAGAACACAAAGGAATAGCACCCCTCCGATTGTAGTCGGAAAGGTGCTAATATAGTGAATTATTTTACTTTTCTCGGTAAGTGACAGTCATCAAGCTCTAACAGCAAAATGCTCATTAGCTTTACTATTTCAAGAAAACATTTAGCGATTTTTTTACTTTTTTCATCGTTTCATTTCCAATTTCGTTTGCTCTATCAGTTCCAGTCAAGATTATTTCTCTTACTTGTTCCTTTTTGCCCTCGTAAAACGCACGTCTTTCTCTTACTGGTTCAAGAAGGTCATTGATTTTATTGTAAAGTTGCTTTTTACACGCTACACAGCCGATTTTTGCGTTTTTACACATTTCACATATATTTGCACTGTCTTCAGTATTAAATGCTTTATGGTAAGTGTAAACAGTGCAAATCTCGGGATTACCTTTGTCAGTTAGTGAAATTCTGTTCGTATCAGTAAGGGCTGATTTTATTTTTGTAATAACGGTTTCTTTGTCATCTGAAAGATATATTGCATTTCCTAAACTTTTTCCCATTTTAGAATTTCCGTCAGTTCCCGGAAGCCTTGGTGTATCTGAAAGAAGTTCTTTGGGAACTTTCAGCGTTTCTCCGTATAAATCATTGAATCTACGAACAATTTTTCGTGCAACTTCCATATGAGGTAATTGGTCATCGCCAACAGGAACTAAATCTGCATCACAAAAAGTAATGTCAGCAGCTTGGCTTACAGGATATCCTAAAAAGCCATAAGACAAGTCATTATAACCATATTGCTTTGCTTCTGTTTTTATTGTTGGATTATGTCTAAGTGAATTGACAGAAACGAGCATAGAATAAAAAACAGTTAATTCAGCTATTGCGGAAACTTGTGATTGTTGAACAAAAGTAACCTTTTCAGGATTAAGCCCTACAGATAAGTTATCGATTGCTACATCAAAGATGCTTGAATAAATAAGCTTTGGATTTTCAAAATGGGTTGTTAACGCTTGTACATCTGCAAGCAAAATAAGTGTATCATAATCATTTTGTAGCTTTACACGATTTTGCAAGCTCCCTATATAGTGCCCAAGATGAAGTTTTCCAGTTGTTCTATCCCCGGTAAGTATTCTTTTCATATTAAATATTCCTTTCATATTTTATTTTTTCAAGCCACCACCAATCATTGTCCATAAAATCAACTCCTTAAAATAAAAAACTTCTGTCCTAAAAAGGACAGAAGTTGATTCTGTTTGCCACCAAATTAGTACGTACTACCATACGTTTCTCGCATCACGGTCGAGATTATCCGTCAACGCCTACTAAAATAATTTTTCGGGTTGCCCTCATAAGTCCATTCGTCAAAAAGCTCAATATTACCATCACACCATCGGTAACTCTCTTTAATTTCGCTATAATGATTACTACTCTTAATCAACGGTTTAAAATATTCTATTTTCAATATTTTAATATAATAAGGTTAAAAAGTCAAGTGAAACTAATATAAATTTTCTCTGTCAAAAGACAGCGCACTGCCTGTGCCGCAAAATGCTCATAATTTTCCCAACAAACCGAAAGTTATTCCGATTTATCTCTCTGTTGGATTATATAAATTAACTCCCCATTACATATTAAAACTCCTGTTTCAGTGTAACAGAAATAATCTTGCTCGATCGTAATTATGTATTTTAGTATAGCATAGACTCGTAAATTTTGGAAGATATTTTCTGCAAATACTTATTGACTTTTTAATGAATTTGTGATATGAGCCAAAAAATCAGTATTTAGCTTGTTAAATAAAAGTCTTTGGATTTATGAATACTGCTCCCACAATTTACATAGCACCTGCTTTATCTCGTATAAAACAGGTGCTTTTTTGCGCCCTTTTTAAGCTGTTTTCCTTGTTTTACAGGGTTAATATGTAATGTCTACGCCCTGTTCTAAGAGCCTTACAGAGCAAAAAAGAACGCAAAACAACCCCAAAACGATACAGAAAAGAGGTGAAACAGAATGCCGAGGATGTCAAAGAAAATGAAGCTGGAATGGTCTTGCTTCATCAAAGAAAACGGGCGCAGAGACTACAATACCCTGTGCCGAAAATGTATGCACGACTGTAAACAAAGCTTTCGAGCCACAGTCATTGCATGCCGCAAATATCAATCTAAGAGAGGAGAAAAATCATGGAAACAAAATTAGAAATTATCCGTATGTCAGAGGTGGAAGCAAAAGCAGTAAGCTGGCTCTGGTATCCATATATCCCTTTTGGCAAGATTACAATGCTACAGGGTGATCCGGGCGATGGTAAGACAATGCTGATTCTTACCCTGTCTGCCTTGCTTTCAAAGGGTGCTGTGTTACCGCAGACACAGGTCGCTTCCGAGCCTGTTACCGTTATCTATCAGACAGCAGAGGATGGCTTAGCAGATACCATAAAGCCAAGGCTTGAAAAGGCCGGAGCTGACTGTGAAAGAGTGGTGGTCATTAACGACAGCGACAACCCTTTATCTATTGCAGACAAGCGTATTGAGCAGGCAATTACCACTCAAAATGCAAAGCTGTTGATTCTTGACCCTTTGCAAGCATTTTTGGGCGCTGATGTGGATATGCACCGAGCGAATGAAATTCGTCCGCTGTTCAAAAGGCTTGCCAATGTGGCAGAGCGCACAGGCTGTGCCATTGTGATTGTCGGTCATATGAACAAAATGCAAGGGGCAAAAGGAATGTATCGAGGGTTAGGCTCCATTGATATTCCTGCGGTCTGTCGAAGCATTCTTCTTGTCGGCAGGTCAAAGGACAATCCCGACAGAAGAATTATGGCACATCTGAAAAGCTCCCTTGCCCCTGTTGGTCAGTCCATTACCTTTGAGATTGACGAAAATATTACCTTTACAGGAACCTGTAATATTACAGCTGAACAGCTTTTAAACGGTGGCGGTTACGGCGGTGAGTTCAAAACCAAAAAGAAAGACTGTGTGCTTGATGAATTGCCCCGTTTGCTCTCAGGAGGTGAAATGCCCTGCCAGGACGTATACGACTACTTTGAGGATATGGGCATCGGTACCCGGACAGTGCAGGAAGCAAAGAAGATTCTCGGTGTGCAGTCGCACAAACGAGGATACGGATTTGCTTGGGCACTGCCAACAACGCAACATTTTTCATTGTGCGAACAAGAACGCACAAATGAATAATGGCGTTGTTTAAAAGGGAGTCCAGCGGGAACGGCTGGCACACCACTTATGGAATAAGTGTAGTGTGTTACACTGCTACACCGCAGACAACAAAAACAGGGGTTTTTGCTGTCCGCTTGCAGTATGTTGCGACACGGGAGTGGAGCAATTTACTGTAAGCACTTTGCGGGGTTGCTGTGTACTCTGAGCAGAGCCATTCTCTCACACAACCGTTCTCTATTACGAGCGTAAGAATGCAAAAATGCGTCAACCTCGCACAATGAAAAATGTTGCGTTGTTGACCTCAATAATTTGAAAGGAAAATGAAATATGCCATACGCAATATTACGATTTGCAAAGAAAACCTCGGGACAACTGGCTTCGACCGAACGCCATAACGAGCGTAAAAAAGAAGCTTACAAAAGCAATCCCGACATTGATGTGGAGCGTTCAAGGCTCAACTATCATTTGGTAGCACCAAGTAATGCGACCTACAAAAAACGTATCAAGGCACTGACAGAACAATCAGGCTGTAAGGTGCGAAGTAACAGCGTGATGATGGTTGAAACGCTCATCACTGCAAGCCCCGAATTTATGAAATCACTGCCCGAAGAAGAACAAAAAGAGTTTTTTGAGAGAGCCTTGCAGTTCATTTCGGAGCGTGTGGGAAAACAGAATATTATATCTGCCGTGGTGCATATGGACGAAACAACTCCCCATATGCATCTTTCTTTTTGCCCAATTACAAAGGATAACAGACTTTCGGCAAAGGATTATTTAGGCAATCAAAAAACACTTTCTGACTGGCAGACGGATTATCACCGGCGCATGTCAGAGCGTTATCCAGAACTGGAAAGAGGATTATCCTCAATGATTACAAAGCGTTCTCACATTCCTACTTGGTTACTCAAAAAAAGCGAAAGGCTCGATAAAATGGTGGATGAAATTCGTGTGGCGCTGTCGGATATTGGTGCGTTTAACGCAGGAAAAAAGCGTGACAAGGCACTTGAAATTCTGCTCAAATGGTATCCGCAAGCAGAAGCGTTCTCTACTGAAATTAAGAAATATGAGGACAATGTGCGTTCTCTAAAAGGTACCGTCAGCATTGAAAAGCAGAACACCGCTTATTTCAGGAATGAAAACGCCGAACTGGAAGAACGCATTTACAAGGCAAACAGCCATATTCGTGAATTATCTGCCGTGAATGAAAAGCAGAAGCGTTTACTTGACCGTATTCCCCCTGAAATATTGGAACAGCTACAAGCCAAAAAGAAAGATAGAGGTGCAAGGTAATGGAAAAAATACAATCAATTGCAATTAAGGATTTATATCCTTTCCCAGACAATCCGTTTAAGGTTGTTGAGGGTGAAGAACTGAATTTATTAGCTGAAAGTATCCGAGATTACGGTATTATTACACCCATTGTTGTCCGTCCACGTGAGGGTGACGGTTATGAAGTTATCGCAGGGCACAGACGAATAAAGGCTTGTGAAAAGGCAGGAATCGAAACAGTTCCTGCCTTTGTTCGTGATTTGGATAGGGACAGTGCTATCATTGCCGTTGTAGACAGCAATCTGCAAAGGGAGCATATTATGCCATCAGAAAAAGCCTTTGCCTACAAGATGAAGCTGGAAGCAATTAAGCACCAAGGGCGTACCTCTACGCAAGTTGCGGAGAAGTTATCTGTTGACAGCATCGGAAATGCAGACGGTATCAGCGGCGATACGGTATGGCGGTATGTACGGCTTACCAATCTTTCTCCCGAGTTATTACAGCTTGTGGATGACGGAAAAATTGCGTTAAGTCCGGCGGTGGCTCTCTCTTACCTGTCTGAAAAAGAACAGGCGGACTTGCTTGAAACCATTGAAAGTGAGGACTGCACACCCTCTTATGCTCAAGCAATTCAGATGAAAGAGCTGTCACAGGACAGCAGGCTTGATATGGATACCATTTTCAAAATGCTAACCGAGCCAAAGCCTAACCAACAGGAACAATACAAGCTCAAAAAGGAAGATATTCGTAAGTTCTTCCCCAAAAGCTATACAGATAAGCAGATTATTGAAAAGTTGTTTCAGTTACTGGAGCAGTACAGAAAAAGACAACAAAACAGAGACAGTCGTTAAGATTTTTCTTTTTGAGCTGGTAAACAAGGGGCGTTCGGAAACGGACGCTCCTATTTCTATTTACGGAGGTTTTTATGGCAAGAGAAATGATACGCCCCAAGATAGAGGTTGAAGCCGTCTATCAGGGCAATGAAAATATGCAGGAAGTATTTGTGGGTTTGCTTGTTTCAGAGGTAAAATACAGAGAAAAGTCTATTTGCACCTTTGATTATATCAAGGACCCGGAATACAATGTTGATAAAAAACACAAGGAGGCAAGCTAAATGAGCATTTTAAGAACGGCGCTTTACTGCCGTCTTTCAAAAGATGATATGAAGCAGGGCGACAGTGAAAGCATAAAAACGCAGGTGACTATGCTTACCCAGTATGCAAAAGAACACGGCTTTGTGGTAATGAATGTTTACAAGGATGACGGGTACAGCGGACTGAATTTTGACCGTCCCGATTTTAACCGTATGCTGGATGATATTGAGGACGGTAAAATTGATGTGGTGATTACAAAAGATTTATCCCGTTTAGGGCGTGACCATTTGCAGGTGGGGCATTTTACGGAAATCTATTTTCCGATGAAGCGTGTTCGCTATATAGCCATCAACGATATGGTGGATACAGCTAACAAAAACAATGATATTGGTGCTCTCAAAAATGTAATGAATGAGTTTTACAGCAGAGACAACTCCAGAAAAATTCGTTCTGCTATTCGGGCACGCTCCAAAGCAGGACTTTACCGTTCCTCTTTTAATCCGATTGGCTATCGGAAAGACCCTGAAAATCACAATCATCTGATTGTAGATGAAGAAACAGCGTGGATTGTCAAACGAATTTTCCAACTTGCCGTTGAGGGCAACGGTGCACACAGAATATGCACGGTATTCCGCAATGAAAAGGTATCCTGCCCTTCGTGGTGGCTTCACAGCCGTGGCGAAAAGCGGTATGACAAACGCTTTGAAATCCTTGAAAATCAATATGAATGGACACATACGGTGGTACAGAATATTATCAAAAATCCCGTTTATCTCGGTCATACGATTATGTGTAAGACGGAGGTGATTTTCAAGGTCAAAAAATCCAAGCGAAACAGTAAAGACGAACAAATCCGTGTAGACAATACCCACGAGCCGTTGGTATCACAAGAAATATTTGATATTGCCAATGCTAAAATACTGAGCCGAAAAAGAGAGGACACAAGCGGAAATATATCCATTTTTTCGGGGCTTGTGAAGTGTGGAACCTGTGGTAAGGCAATGTCCCAACGTTATTGGACGAGGAACAGGCACAAAATATTTGTCTGCAACACCTATGCGGAAAATACCAAAGCCTGCACAGACCATCGCATATTTTACGATGACCTGTATGCTGCCGTTCTTGCTGATATTCAGCGACATGCCAAGCTTGCTTATGAGGATAAGGAAAAGTCTGTTGCGTTGGCTGTGGGTATGTATGGCAAGTCAAGCGGCAGTCAGGCAAAGTCCGACAAAAGCAAGCTGAAGCAGGCACAAAAGCGATATGACGAAGTTACAAGATTATTTGACAGGCTTTATGAGGATTCTCTTTCGGGACGTATTTCAAACGATAACTTCACCCGCTTGATTGATAAGTACCAGTCAGAGCAAGAGAAATTGCAAAATCAGATTACCACACTTGAAAATCTACTGAAAACAGAACAGGACAATAGCGATAATGCCATAGCGTGGGCGGATTTAATGGCTTCCTATGCAGGTATTACAGAACTCACAGCTGAAAATCTCAATCGTTTGGTAGACAGGATTGAGGTGTTTAACCGCCGAAACGATGATGGAGAGGTTAACCAGAGTGTGAAAGTTTACTACCGCTTCGGCGGTTACATAGCGGAATATGCCTTTTTGGCAAAGGTGTTACACCATCCGAAAAAAGAAAGGGAGTGCGCATAATGAAATCATTATTTGAGCAAATGGGCGGCAAATATTCAGAGGTAAACGGATACCTAATTCCGAACTTGATTTTATCGGCTGAAGAAGTAATTGAGGTGGGTATCTACGGGAAAC
Organism: Bacteroidota bacterium; assembly: GCA_023391625.1. GTDB lineage: Bacteria > Bacteroidota > Bacteroidia > Bacteroidales > Paludibacteraceae > QVMH01. The sequence continues at coordinate 34,032 of JAEWAN010000002.1, forward strand.
GGCACGGTTGCTATCTAAAGCAGTGTCACAAATCAACTTATTACAATCTGCTGACAAGCGGAAAGCTGAACCGCTATCTTGCCGACGTTGATAGTCAGGCTCAAGAGTTGTTTTTTCGGCTGGTAAAACAGATGGCAGAAAAACAAGGTATTACAGAACAGCTAAAAGCAGAAAATCAAATGGCTTGGGTTGGTGCTATGAACAATATCCGAGCCTGCGCTGAGGAAGTGGTCAACAAAGAAATTATATATGCGTAGAAATTCAGAATTTGAGCAATCGGAAACGGTTGCTCTTTTCTTTTTTCTCTGTTGTGTTCCTTAACGATATTTTGCAGAGGTCAAGCGCCCGGAACAGGCGTTCAAGCTGTTCATCCGTTTTGTGCTGGCCAAGGCCGCCGTGGGATATGGCCTCGATTTGATGCTGGCTGTCCTCACTGTGGTGCAGGGGATCGTCTCGACGATCATCACCCAGTCGGGTGTGTCAGGAGCAGGCGGAACCACTCTTCCGCAGGACATCATCGATAAGATCAATCAGGTCGGCTTCTGGGATTCCATCCCGCTCTGGGCGGTGACCCTGATCGGCGGACTGTTCATTACGGTGCTGTCTTTCCTGATGATCCTGACAGTGTATAGTCGCCTGTTTAAACTCTATATGTACACTGCGATAGCGCCCATTCCGCTGTCTACCTTTGCGGGTGAGCCCACCAGCAATGTGGGTAAGAACTTCCTCCGCAGCTATGCAGGAGTCTGTCTGGAAGGCGCTGTCATCGCATTGGCCTGCATCATCTTTTCTGTGATGGCGGCTGCCCCGCCTGCCGTGGATCCCAATGTGTCAGCGGTGACCGCCGTCTGGAGCTATGTGGGCGAGCTCATCTTCAACCTGCTGGTGCTGGTTGGAGCAGTGCGCATGAGCGACCGGATCATCAAGGAACTGATGGGACTGTAAAAGAAGGGAGGAATCGATATCGAAGTAAAAATCCCCAAAGAAATCAGGGAGTATCGGGAATCCATCTTCTTCGGGCTCTCGGCCCGGCAATTCACCTGCTCGCTGCTGGCACTGAGCGCCGCAGTCGGGCTTTATTTTGTATTCGACCCTTTGGTGGGTACAGAAAGCGTAGGCTGGATCTGCATTCTGGGAGCAGCTCCTTTCGCTGCCTGCGGCTTTTTCACCTACCACGGCATGACCGCAGAACAGACTCTGTGGGCGTGGTTCAAGTCCCAAGTTCTGACACCCCGCTGCCTTGTCTTTCGGTCAGACAGTCTGTACTACCAGGCATTGCAGCCTGCCATTGAACAGGGTAAGAAGCCGCCCCGCAAGAAGAAAAAGCGGGGCGGGAATAAACCGGCTGGAGAAAAAACTTCGGCCCCAAAACCTGCAAAGGAGGATGCCTATCATTAAAACCCTTAGCAAAGCGACTAAGGCGGAACGGGACAAGTTCCGCATTCCCCGTTCGGTGCAGGATGCCATCCCCATCCGCCGCATCTGGGCGGATGGGATTTTCCAGGTGGGGACTCAGTTCTCCAAGACGTTTTCGTTCACCGACATCAACTACCAGATCGCCGGCAAGGAAGACAAAACAGCCATGTTCCTGGACTATTCGGAATTGCTGAACGCACTGGATTCCGGTGCCAGCGCCAAGATCACTATCAACAATCGGCGGCTCAACAAGGCGGAGTTTGAAGCGGCGCTGCTGCTCCCCATGCGGCAGGATGGGCTGGATCACTTCCGCAAGGAGTACAACGATATGTTGCTCTCCAAGGTCACCGGTACCAGCAACAGCGTAGTGCAGGAGCGGTATATCACCATCAGCGTGGTCAAGAAAAACATCGCAGAGGCCCGTGCCTACTTCTCCCGGGTCGGTACTGATCTGCTCACCCATCTGGCTCAGCTGTCCTCCATCGGACAGGAACTGGATCTGGTGACCCGCCTGCGGATTTTCCGGGACTTCTTCAAGGGAGCAGAGCCGCCCGCGTTTGAGTTTGACCTGAAGACCCAGATGAAACAGGGCCACAGCTTCAAGGATTGGCTCTGCCCGGACTCCATGGAGTTCCAGCCGGATCACTTCAAGCTGAATGACCGCTGGGGCCGGGTGCTTTACCTGCAAGGGTATGCCAGCTACATCAAGGACAGCATGGTGTCCGAACTCTGCGAGCTGGATCGTGACCTGATGCTGTCCATTGACATCCTGCCGGTGCCCACCGATGAGGCGGTGCGCGAGGTACAGAATAAGCTGCTGGGCGTAGAGACCAACGCCGCCAACTGGCAGCGCCGTCAGAATGCCGCAAACAACTTCACTGCCATGTTGCCTTATGACATTGAGCAGCAGCGGGCCGAGACCAAGGAGATGCTGGGTGATCTGACCAACCGGGACCAGCGTATGATGTTTGGCCTCGTGACCATGGTGCATCTGGCGGACACCAAGGAACAGCTGGACAGCGACACCGAGAGCCTTCTCACGGTCGCCCGCAAACATCTGTGCCAGATGAGCATTCTGCGCTGGCAGCAGCAGGACGGCCTGGACACCGTCCTGCCCTACGGCCTGCGAAAAATCACCGCTCTGCGCACCCTGACCACAGAAAGCACGGCTGTTTTCATCCCTTTCCGTGCCCAGGAGATCATGCAGGACGGTGGCATCTACTATGGTCAGAACGCTGTGAGCAAGAATATGATCGTGGCCGACCGGCGTAAGCTGCTCAACGGCAACAGCTTCCGGCTGGGCGTTTCCGGCAGCGGCAAGTCCTTCAGCGCCAAAGAGGAGATCGTGAGCATCGCCCTGTCCACCAATGACGATATCCTGATCCTGGATCCCGAATCGGAGTTCGGGTATCTCACGGAAGCCCTTGGCGGCGAGGTCATCCGGGTATCGGCGGCCTCCGACACCCACATCAATGCACTGGACATGGACAAGGCCTACGGCGATGCCCGCAATCCGATTATCGAGAAATCACAGTTCGTGCTGTCCCTGTTCGAACAGCTGGTGGGGTCGGAGGGCGTGTCTGCAAAGGAGAAATCCATTCTGGACCGCTGCACCTATGAGGTGTACCGGGAGTATATGGCAGGGGGCTACACCGGCCAGCCGCCCACGCTGAAGGATCTGTACCAGATCCTCCTGAAGCAGCCGGAGCCGGAAGCCAGAGGACTGGCCCTGTCGGCAGAGCTGTTCATTACGGGCAGTCTGAATACTTTTGCTCAGCCCACTAATGTGGACACGAAGGCCCGAATTATCGCTTATGATATCCGGGAACTGGGCGAACAGCTTATGCCCTTGGGTATGCTGGTAACTCTGGATGCCATCTTCAACCGGGTCATCCAGAACTGGAAGCGTGGCAAGACCACCTGGGTGTTTGCCGACGAGTTCTATCTGTTGTTCCGCTATCAGTACAGCGCCGACTTCTTCTACAAACTTTGGAAACGGATCCGCAAGTACAACGGCCTCGTGACCGGTTTGACTCAGAACGTGGATGAGATTCTGCGTTCCGATACCGCCCGCCTCATGCTTGCAAACTCGGAGTTCCTCATCCTGCTGAATCAGTCGCCCACTGACCGGGAGGAACTGGCGCGCCTGCTGCACATCTCGGATACCCAGCTTGGCTACATCACCAATGTGGCCGCAGGCTGCGGGCTGATCCGCTGTGCCGGCAACATCGTCCCCTTCGAGAACAGCTTTCCCCGGAACACCCAGCTGTACAAGCTCATGACGACCAAGCCGGATGAAGCCATCCGAGGAATGTAACGATTGTGTTTGAGAAGGAGGTGGCGTTGCCGCAAGAGGAAGTAAACCCATTTATACTGTTGCATCGCTGTCGGGCGGCAAAGACTCGACAGCGATGCTTCTTCGTCTCGTAGAAGAAAACCGGCCCATCGATGAGATCCTGTACTGCGATACCGGGTGGGAGTTTCCTCAGATGTATGACCATCTGGATCGGCTGGAACAAACCATCGGCAGACCTATCACCCGGCTGAAAGCCCCGCTGACGGCAGAGCAGTATTTCTATGAGTACACGGCTCGGCCAGACGCAAAGCTTGTAACAGATCGGGGGCTTAGTTGGCCTTCCCATGCCTGTCGCTGGTGTACTGGCAGACTGAAAACTCATGTGATCAACAGACAACTTAGTCAACTGCGGCGGAAATACCAGCTGGAGCAGTATGTGGGGATTGCCGCCGACGAAGCCCACCGATGCAGGGATCTGCACTACCCGCTCGTGGAGTGGGGGATGACAGAGGCGGACTGTCTACGGTATTGCAAGAAACATGGATTTGACTGGGGTGGGCTGTACGACATTTTTCGGCGGGTATCCTGCTGGTGCTGTCCGCTGCAACCATTGAGTGAACTGCGGAAGCTGCGTGTTCATTGTCCGGATCTATGGCAGAAGCTCCTGTACATGGATGCACATACCTGGCAACCCTTCCGACCGGATTACACTGCTCGACAACTGGACATCCGTTTCAAGCTCGAAGAAGAACGAGCCGCACAAGGTCTGCCCCTTTCCGGGCGGGCCTTTTTTACTGCGCTCGATAACCGGCTGGAACAAGAAGGGTGCCCGAGAAAACGAAACAAGGAATGAACGATGAATAAGAGAACAAACAGCCGGGGGCCTCCCAAACCCTCGGTACATATCCTATAAAGGAGGTCAGATCTTGAAAGAGATAAAAACAAAGCCGGCAAGCGGACAGCCCCGTACCTTTGATAAGGCGGGGGTCGTGCCTAAAACCGCCATGAAGAAGATGTGGCTTCATACCAAAGACAAGGCGCAGAGTGAGACCATGGGAACACCCTTTGCCAGCCAGCAGGAAGCCACTGGCAATGCTCCGGCCAATACTGCCGGAGATCAGATGCTGTCCAGTGCGGAAACCACGGCCAAGAAGGGCGCAGAAATGGCATATGATGGGGGCAGAAAAATGACACGGTTCGCCAGCCAGAAGGTCAAGGAACGCCTTGAAGCGACTCGTGTCAAAAACCAGGCTTCCAGCGGTACACAGGGCAATAAGGCTGCAGCCCGGAAAGGTGCTTCGAAAGGACTGGATGGTAAGAAGACTATCAAGGGCCGACAGCCTGTAGCCAAGCCCAAGGCCAATGTAGCCAAGACCATCAAACAGGGTGGAAAAGGAATCAAGGGGGCTCAGCGGACTGCTGCCAATACTCAGAAAGCCGCCAAGGCAGCACAACAAATTACCCAGCGTATGCAGGCTGCAGCCAAGGCAACTGTGCGCGGGATCCGGGCGGCAGCTCATGCGATGATGGCAGCCTTCAAGGCGGCGGTGGCTGCAGCCCAGAGCCTTGCAGCTGCGATCCTGGCCGGCGGCTGGGTGGCGGTGGTGATCATCCTGCTTATCTGTTTGATTGCCTTGGTCATGGGCTCCAGCTATGGCATCTTCTTCGGTGTGGAATCCACCAGATCCGGTACCAGCGTATCCCAGGCTGTGCAGATGATAAACCAGGAGTATGCGGATCACCTGCAACAGATCTCGGAGTCCGTCTCTCACGACCGGCAGGAGATGACATCCAACGACGGCAGCCTCTCGATCAGCTGGCAGGAAGTGCTGGCTGTCTTTTCCGCAAAGGTATCGGGTGCGTCGGATGGGGAACAGGTGGCTTCCCTTACGGATGCCCAAGTGGACACCCTGCGTGATATCCTGTGGGAGATGAACGATGTGGATTACTCGACTCGCACGGACTCCCACGAGGTGGAGGTCACCACGACCAACGATGACGGAGAAGAAGAAACCACCACTGAGACCGTCACCGAAACGGTGCTGACCATTACCATCACGCACAAGACGGCTGCTGAAATGGCAGTAGCGTACCACTTCAACAGCCGTCAGAATGAGTATTTAGCCTTGATGATGCAGCCGGACAATCAGAATTTGTGGGCGCAGCTGCTGGGCGGCCTTGTGTCCGGCGGTGGGCAGATTATTATACCTGACACAGACTGGATTCCCACCGGTGCGCTGGCCTGGCCTTTGCCGCAGACTTTCTCCATCTCGTCTCCCTTTGGCTATCGGGAGGATCCATTCACCGGGGAGATCGAATACCACGATGGCACCGACATCGCCGCCCCCAACGGAACCCAGATCCTGGCGGCTGCAGCCGGCACAGTGACCATTGCCAACGGTATCGACTCCTGGGGCGGCAGCTACGGCTACCACATCAAGATCGATCACGGTGGCGGGTTGGAGACTCTTTATGCGCACTGCTCGGCTATCTGCGTGACTCCCGGTCAGCAAGTACAGCAGGGCGAGGTGATCGGGTTTGTTGGCAGCACAGGAAATTCAACAGGCAACCATCTGCATTTCGAGGTATGGGTGAATGGGGAGCGCACTGATGCAATGTATTTTTTCCTAGTGAGTTAATTATAAAGCTTCCGGTTCACGGAGAGCCTGTAGCTTTCGTTGTATGGTAAATAAATGTTGCAAAATCCCATTATACTTTTCCGCTTTGCGATTGTTTTCGGTAGGCCAGCGGCGTCAAGCCATACTGCTTTTTGAAAACATTCTGGAAGTAGGGCTGACTGGAAAAACACAGATAATTGCTGATTTCCGCCAGGCTTTTGTCGCTGTAAGCCAGCAGGCTTTGTGCTTCTTCCAGTTTGCACTGCGTAATGTAGGCCCCCATGCCCATGCCGAGTTCTGCTTTGAAATGTTTCATCATGTACGAGGCGCTCCGGTTGACATGAGCACAGGCGGACTCAATGGAAATGGGCTCATTTGTATGATTGCGTATGTACATCATGCAGCGGTACACCTCACTGGAAATACCGGCCGGAATATGGGCTTCGCGGCAGCGCTGACAAAAATCCAGAATCATGCTGTATTGAAGCTTGTCAATGTATTCGATCCGATCCAGTTGTTCGCACTCGCAAATGTAATAATCGATGAGCTGATAGGTCTTTTCTACATCCAAGCCGCCAGGGATTGCAGCCATTGTGCCCACCTTTGTTACAAATCCGATGAAAATATTCTTTGCGTGACGAAGGGGCGAGGCCGCCATTCGTCCCTCCCGAAGCGGCACATGGGAAGAAGCGAGAAAGCGCTTGAGCTTCTCTACGTCGCCATTTTTTATATGCTGATAGAGCTCCAGTTCAAAGTAATAGGAGTTGTGGAAGTTTTCTTCTTCCAGATCGGATACGCGATTTTCCAGTTGCTGTTCCCGCCGATTGCTCGTTTGAATCTCATTTTCCTGGAAAAGCGTTTCGATCTCAACCTCTTGACCATTGACAGCTCTGTGCAGAAGAACGAGGCAGTGGGCGAATTGTCGCTGCGTCAACAACGGAATAGAGCGCAAAAAGTCCAGGAATGTTTCGGATGTTTCTTGTGACATCGATAAGTGCTTCTTGATTTGATATAGGCGATCTGTGTCCATGGGTATGCTGAAGACAGGCCCCAAAAACAGATCATAATCGCTGCCTTCGATGTGGACGCGGCCAAAAATGGTGTCGGGAATATCTCCGCAAAAGCAAGGGTTTTGTTCGAGCGGAAACATTTCGCGGGTATAGTTCGGCGTGGAAGAAACAATGTCGTTGTAGGAACTGTATACGGCCACGCCGTTCTTTGTCAGCGTGATGGGAATATTGGTGGCGGAATAAAAATGACGGCATAAATATAAATAGGTCATAGTGTATTCTCTCCCGGATGGCAAGCTGTAATGATGTGTGATTTCTATGATTTTGGTGTTCGTGCATTGAAAAAAACTGTGAATTATGTATTCTATTCTACAATCTGAAAAAGGATTTTGCAATCATTGAAAAGCTATACATGATATGATGAACGCAAATGGAGAAGGTCGCTCAGATCTGATCATAAACACAAGCAATAAAACAGGTAAAGGAAGGGTTCTATGAAAAAGCATATCCGTATCGGCAAGACACAAATTTGCCGTGGCGCGTTGGATTATTCGCATCTGCTGGATGCTCCAGCAGGAAAACATGGCTTTGTCAAGGTAAAAAACGGCCACTTCTACTTTGAGGACGGAATGCGCGCGCGTTTTTTCGGCTTTAACATTGCTACCCGTTCTAATACGCCTGATCATGCCACCGCCGAAAAGCTGGCCGCACATTTTGCCAGCATGGGGGTCAATGTGATCCGCCTGCACGCAGTGGATGCCCCCATCGGTGAGGAGCCTGCCAGTTGGAGCAGTTGCGAGGAAGCGCCCTTCCTGGACTATCCGTCGGGATCCAGCCGCCAGTTTGGCCCCGAAGGGCTAGATCGTTTTGAATATCTTGTGGCAAAATTGGAAGAAAAGGGCATCTATCTGCATGTCGATCTGATCGTTGCCCGGCAATTCGTAGAGGGGGACGAGCTGGAATATCCGGGCGGTGCGCCCTCCTGCATCAAGCGGTACTGCCTGTACAATGAGCGCCTCATCGAGCTACAAAAAGAATACGCCAAAGCAGTGCTATGCCATGTGAATCCCTATACCGGACGCGCGCTGGTGGATGACCCGGCGGTCATCACGGTGCAGATTAACAATGAGGATACGGCCATCAAGGGGAATATGGGTGCAGATGCCGGCGAAGAGATGAAGCCTTACCGAGAGGAAGTACAGCGGAGGTTCAACCACTTCCTGCTGGCAAAGTATCACACTCGGGAAAAGCTGGCCAAGGCATGGACCTGGAATGGATGCTGTGCGTTGGGTGAGGAGGAAGATCCTGCAGAAGGAACAGTTCGCGGAATTGAGGGTGGCTTTTATCAGCCGATCAACGACCCGAACGGTGACTGGAACGCCCCGGAGGGCCCGGCCCGGTATGCAGACTTTATGGAATTTGGCACCTGGATGAATCGCCGCTTCTACCAGGATATGCGGGATTACTTGCGTTCCCTGGGCGTGAAGGTGCCTATTGTGACCAGCAACCTGATCGCCGGAGCCGCGGATGTCTATGGGCATACGGACGGCGACCTGATGGAGAATAACAGCTACTTCAACCATCCGTTGCTCCCGGTGCAGGGAGATACCTACCTGGTCGCCGGACCTGCTGAACTCGTTTCCAGCAATCCGCTGACCATGCAGCGGGGGATCGGCGCGATGGCGACCACGTTGCTGAGTTTGGCTTCCGTGGCCATCGTCAAGGGAAAGCCGTTCATACTTAGCGAGTGGAATGAATATGGGCTGCACCCCTTCCATTCCACCGCGCTTGTGCAGACGGCGGCCTACGCCTGCCTGAATGACTGGGACGGGCTGATCCTGTACAACCATCACACATCCGAACATGCGGATGATCAGCCTGATGATGAAATCCGGAGTGTCTTTGATGTCTACAATGATCCCGCTGTGATCTGTCAGTGGGGATTTGCGTCCGCCATGTTCCTCAAAGGCCTGGTTTCGGAGGCCCGCCGTTGTGTGGATGTGGTATACACCCAAAATGATTGGCGTACCCTTCCGAACTTCCACTCGATGCCCATGACCTTCTTCCCCTATGTGACTTCGATGCGCAATGTCTTTTTGGATGGCGGCGACGCGTACAAGGGCAATGCGGATGTGGCGGTCAACGCCGGATACTTGAACGGTACCGATCTGAGCGAGGCGCAGCACGGGGTGTACTACGCGTGGTCGCGTTTCCGTGATGCTCAGCGCCGTTATCCGGAGGAACAGCGCCTGGCCTTGGCTGCCAAAGGGACGGAAGAACTGGAACCTGGTGTTCATTGGGGCAAACAAGCACTGGTTTTTGACGACATTCAGGCAGCTTCCGCAGGCGGCGACTATCGCCACCTGGCAGAACTTTTCACCACGGCGCTGCGGAAATGGGATTTGCTGCCGGAGAATGCCGGTTATGTAGACGGCGCGTTGGTTTCTGATACAGGCGAGCTGGTATTCGATCCCGATCATGCCCGTTTTGCGGTGCGTACCCCCACTTGCGGCTATTTCAGCGGTAAACCGGAAGATACGGTGGTACTGAGCGAGGCCGTCCGAGCACGGGTAAAGAATGAACGCATCTCGATGGCTCTAATCGCTAAAAACGAAGCTCCGCTGGAGGAAACGCAAGAGTTTATTCTGACCGCAATGGGACAGAGCGGTATGGATCAGACCGCCATGGGCCCTGGCCCTGAACTGATGGGAATTCCGTTCACGGCGGTGACCTTTGCCGGAAAATTGTATGTCGAGACGCTGGAAGGCGAGATCCTTGTCAAGGCGCGTCGGGCGCGGCTGGAGACTTTGGACACCGAAGGCAATACGCTCGCCGTGATGGAGGACGAGAGCCAGACCGGCGAGATCTGTTTTGCACTGGATGGCAGCGTTGCGAGCGTTCAATATCATCTGATACTGCAGGCATAAGGCGAGGAGGTTAACATGACGAATCAGAACCCTCTTTATACATTTGCAGGCGAAACGGACGATTGCTGCGTTTTGCGTCCTGACCCGCCCCGTCATTGGTATAACTATTTGTGGAACGAGGACCGATACTGTGCGCAGATTTCGCAGCTGGGCCATGGCCGCAGTTACTACCTGAGCGAGCGGGCAGATATGTGCCAGATCAACAGCGACAGCGCCCGGTATCTCTATCTGCGAGACGATGAGGACAATGTGAGCTGGAATCTAGGCTTTGGGCCGCTGAATACTCCGGTGGAAGACTACGAGTGCCGCCATGGCATTGGATTCAGTCGGCTTGCGGCGAAGAAAAACGGAATTGCCGGCAGCTGGGAAATTTTTGTGCCGAAGTCCGGCCATCATGAAGTGTGGTGCGTAAAGCTGCGCAATGAGAGTAATCGGCCTCGCAGGATCAGCCTGTTTTCTGCAGTAAGCTTTGCGCTGGAGGGATTTTCCTACCCGCGTTACTACGAGATGTACCGCTGTATACAAACCACCTTTGATCAGCAGCTTAATGGTGTTTATTGTGACTCGGCTCATCCCTTTGCGCCGCATGGATTATATCATGGCTTCTTGGCCAGCACCGATCCCGTGGCGGCTTTTGATGGCGACCTGAATGCGTTCTGCGGTTCGGTCAACACCCTGACCCAGCCGGATGCCTCGACCACTGCTTTGTTTGCTAGACCGGACGTGGTCGTGCAGGGGCGCGACTGTACCAATTCCACGGCCGCCCTGTTCATTGCGGGCGGCGTGCTGCAGAACAAGTGGGAACTTGCCCCCGGCGAAGAGCATCAAATGCGGGTGGTATTCGGCATTGCCGCCGACCGAAAGGACGCGCAACAGGTGTTGGAACGCTACCGGTCTGAGGAACTCACTCGCCAAATGTTTGAACAAGCGCAAAGAGCCTGCCGTGAAAAATACAGCAGTTTACAGGTACAGACGCCCGATGAAAAGATTGACCGCCTGATGAATCAATGGGTGCAAAAACAGGTGGACTTCTGCATCGTAGGGAAAAAAGGTGTGCGAGACAATCTACAGATTGCGGTGGCGCTGCTAAATTATCGACCCGATAAAGCCCGGGAGGAGATACTGGAATGTCTCCGTCATCAGTTCCGGGACGGTCATGCGGTGTTGACCTGGTATCCCTATGACGATACCCGCTACTCCGATCAGCCGTTCTGGATCATCTGGGCTGTATGTGAACTCGTGAAGGAGACCGGCGACTTGGGCGTACTGGACAAGCCGGTGGAATGGCAGGATGGAGGCAGCGACGCCGTTTGGCGGCATGTGCAGGCAGCAGCGGAACGTCTGGCAGGAGACAAGGGTGCCCATGGCCTTGTGAAGCTTTTTTTTGCCGACTGGAACGATGCGCTTAATATCACTGACGATCCCGAAGCAGAATCGGTCATGCTTTCTCACCAGTTCTGTCTGGCGCTTAGAGAATTGGCCGTCCTGGCTGACAAGCGGCAGGATTCGGTTTTTGCCGACTGGTGCCGTCAAGAGTATGACACGGTGAAAAATGCCATCAACCGGTACGCGTGGGACGGTGAATGGTATGCTCGGGCTCTGAGCAAAAAGGGCGATGTGGGCGTGCGTGACAGCCAGGGAAGCAAGATCTATCTGAATGCCCAAACCTGGGCGGTGCTCAGCGGTGTGGCTGACGGAGACCGGTTGCCCAAGGTGCTGGCGGCGGTGGACAGCATGGAGAGGGATTTTGGTTTTCCCCTCAACGATCCTCCTTATGCACAGTATGACCCGCACGTGGGCCGCATGTCTGGGATGTTGCCGGGCCTCTTTGAAAACGGCGGCGTTTATTGCCACGCCACCGGTTTTAAGATTTTGATGGATTGTTGCATGGGCCGGGCGGATAAGGCGGTGCAGACATTGAAAAAAATCATGCCGGACAGCGAGGTAAATCCAAGTGCGCGGTCGGGAGCGGAGCCGTATGTGTTCACCAACTGCTACGCATCCCATTCTGGATATTTCGGCAGAAGCTATCAATCCTGGACCACTGGAACATCTGCGTGGTGTTTGATGGGATTGTACGAAGGGGTTTTGGGTCTGCACCGTACCTATGCGGGGCTGCGCGTTGCCCCTTGCTTCCCGTCGCATTGGGAACATGCTGAAGTGATACGACATTTCCGCGGTGCGGAATACCACATAGTTTACAGCAATCCCCGTCATCTGGAACGGGGAAGCGCATCGGTCACTGTGGATGGTAAATCTTGCCTTGACGGACTTCTGCCGGACTTTGCGGACGGAAAGAGGCATGAGGTCGTGGTTCTGTTTGACTGATATATATAGAAAATTACAATTTTATGCCTGATATAGAAATACTTCTGTGCGAAATGACTGTAATATGAATACAGAAAGTGAACCGGCAACGGAAAACAGACAGGAGGATACATATGGCACAAACAAAGACAGCAGACCGCTTTGACAGCGCTGGCGCCCGGCGGGTGATGCGCAAGCGGGACTATTTTGCGGATTTCAGCGGTCAGATGGCGCTGGGCCTGATGGCAAACCTGGTGGGGCAGCTGAGCTATTTTTACACGGATAAGGTCGGCATCGCGACGCTGAGCGTCGGTATTGTCATGGCGGTGTCCAAGGTGATTGATGCGTTGACAGACGTTATCGCCGGTTATATCATCGACCACTCCAAAGGTGGCGACCACAAATACAACAAATGGATGGGAGCGCAGGCAATTCCGGCGGCAATCATTGTGCTGCTGATGTTTACGGTGCCTATTCAGGCCGGCCAGCTTCCAGCAGTGATTTATGTCCTTGTGACCAACCTGCTGCTGTCCGCCGTGTTCTACACATTTATTGCGACGCCCTTCTCGGCAATCATGGTGGTGCGCACCCGCAGCCTGGCAGAGCGTGGCAGCATGGGCCTGATTCGTGCGGTGGGCAACTATGGTGCGGGCATGATTATCTCCATCGCCACCGTGCCGGTTACCAGTGCGCTGGGCGGTACGCAGAACGCCTGGATCAAGTACGGCGCGGTGCTGGCGCTGCTGGTGCTGCTTTTGTTCGGTATTTGCTGGAACAACAACCGCAAAGCGAAGTACGCCTGCGACTATGAAGACGATGTGGCGGCTGTGGAAGAAGAGGAGACGCCTGTTCCGTTCCTGCAAGCCGTGACGATGCTGTTCAAAAACAAGTATTGGGTAATCGTACTGGCCTTTAACCTGATTACTGCGATCACCAATGCGGTGGCCGCATCCGGTGGCACCTATTATTGCCGCTGGATCTTCGGCGACGAGACACTGGTCGGCCTCATCGGCGCAGCAGGGCTGTTGGCCACCGCGGCGGGATTTGCCCTCTCGCAGCCGATTATTTCGAAGCTCGGAGTCCAAAAGACCATTTCTGTCAGCCTGTTGGGGGCGGCCCTGTTTGCCGGCATCCGCTGCTTGGCGCCGACCAACTTTATCATGTATGTAGTCACCAGTCTGCTGGGCAGCTTTGTGCAGATCCCCATGATGAGCCTGTACGGTGTGCTGACCGCCATGACCGTGGACTACAACGAATGGAAATATGACCGCAAGATGGTAGCGATGTCCGGTGGTGCTATCGGCTTCGGCAACAAGGTGGGCAATGGCCTGGGCGCGCTGGTACTCATGATCTTCCTGACTCTCGGCAGTTACGACGCTACACTGGAGGTGGCCACCACCTCCATGACCTGGTCCATCTACGCCTTCTCCAACTTCATGCCTGTGGTCATCAACCTGCTGATGTTCTTCATCTTCCGTGGCTTTGATCTGGAAGCAAAACTTCCGAAGATGCGTGAAGAAGTCGCGGCGAGAAAGGCTGCTGGCAACGAGACCTAACAAACAAAACGACCCAAAAGAACAAAGTGTGGGCCGGTGTGCCGGAAACTCCGGCACACCGGCCTTTTGAAATGTAGGAGGCAGAGCGATGAAACTGTCAGATTTTCGCCTTGAATATCGGGAAAGTCCCAAGGGGCTGGCGATATCCAGGCCGCGTTTTTCCTGGAAGATCCATTCTGAACACAAAAATACGCTGCAAACGTCCTGGAAGCTTGCTGTGACAGGACCGCAGGGTATGGTGTGGGACAGCGGCGTGCGGGAAAGCGACCAGTCGGTACTGGTGGAGTATGCCGGCGCGCCGCTGGCGGAGGAGACCACGTACACTGTTCAGCTGTTCGTAACGAACAACCATGGTGAAACTGCCGAGGCAAAAGCAAGTTTCACCACCGGCGTATTGGATCCTCGCCACTTTACGGCCAAAATGATCACGCACAATTTTCCCCCGGAGATGACGGCTTGTCCGGTGTTTATCCGGCGATTTGCGCTGTGTGGCTCTGTCAAAACGGCTCACCTTTATGTCACTGCCCACGGGGTGTATGAAGCATCACTCAATGGGCGACGGATCGGCGATGGATACTTGGCGCCTGGCTGGACGGACTACCATAAGATTCTGCAATACCAGTATTACGACGTGACGGAGCAACTGTGTCCAGAAGCGGAAAATACTCTGGAACTGACGGTGGCAGACGGCTGGTATAAGGGGCCGCTGAGCTGGGACTGTATCCCTAACCGCTACGGTGACCGGGTAGGCGTCTGGGCGCAGCTGAACATTCTGTATGCAGATGGCCGCCGCGAAACGCTGGTCACCGATGCTGACGGCCAATGGACGGTGCGCACCGGAGCAATCCGTTACAGTGAACTTTACATGGGCGAGACGGTAGACACCACCGCATCTGATTTTGAGGCGGGCCAGGTGTGTGCTGTATCGCCGGAAGTCTTTGATCCCGCTACGTTGACGCCGCAGGTCAACGAACCGGTACGCATCACCCAGCGATTGAAACCGGTGCGCATTTTTAAGGATCCGGCAGGTCGGCAAATCGTGGATTTTGGGCAGAACCTTAGCGGCTTTGTGGAACTGCATGTAAAGGGGGCGCAGGGACAAAAGGTGACGTTGCGTCACGCCGAGGTGCTGGACCGGGAAGGCAATTTCTATCCGGATACCCTGCGGCAGGCCAAGAGCGAGGATGTCTTTATACTCAACGGCGAAGAACAGGTGCTGCATCCCCATTTCACATTCCATGGATTCCGTTACGTAGAGGCGGTAGGGCTGGACGAACCGCGGCCGGAAATGTTCCAGGCCTGTGTGCTGCACAGCGATATGCGCCAGACGGGATTTTTCCATTGTTCGAACGAAAAAGTGAATCGGCTGCAGCAGAATATCAGCTGGAGCCTGCGGGACAATTTCGTAGATATCCCCACCGATTGCCCCCAGCGTGACGAACGCCTAGGCTGGATGGGGGATGCCCAGGTCTTCTCTTGGACGGCGGCTTTCAATCGGGAGACTGCACTCTTTTTTACCAAATGGATGCGGGACGTGTCCGCTGCCTCCTCGCTGGAAAACGGCGTGCCGCACATCGTGCCGGATATTCAGGGAACCTTCAGTTCCGCCGCATGGAGCGACGCCGCCGTTATCATCCCCTGGGTCGTGTGGCGCACCTACGGTGACCGGCGCATTCTGGAAGAAAACTGGACCTGCATGCACCAATGGGTGGACTACATCACAGCCCATACCAACGAAAACGGCCTGTGGATGACGAACTATCAATACGGCGACTGGCTGGCTCTGGACCGGGAGCGGGGTGAAGGCAGCGTAGGTGCTACCGATGTTTACCTGGTTGCCAACGCTTACTATATTTATGTTACCGGCCTGGTAGCCGAAACCGCCAGGGTGCTGGGTAAGGAAGCTGAGGCCAAACAGTACACGGCGCTGCGCGACAAAACGCTCGCCTCTTTCCAGCAGGAATACTATACCCCGCGCGGGCGCATCGTCAGCGAGACCCAGACGGGCTGTGTGCTCTCGCTGCATTTTGGATTGGCAGAGGAAAAACATCGCCCCGGCATCCTCAAAGCGCTGACCACCAATATCGAAAACCACAAAAACCATCTTACCACCGGGTTTGTGGGTACGCCCTATCTGTGCCACGCCCTGTCTGACGGCGGTGCCCATGAAGCAGCAGCCATGCTCTTTATGCGCGAGGATCTGCCCTCCTGGCTGTACGCGGTGAACAAGGGCGCGACGACCTTGTGGGAAAAGTGGGACGCCATTTTGCCAGACGACACCATGCAGGATCCGGGCCTCAACTCGATGAACCACTATGCAAATGGTGCCATCGGAGACTGGATGTACCGCAAAATCGGCGGCATCAACGAGACAGAGGCCGGCTATCGCCGTTTTGTGATACGGCCGCGCTTTGTGCGCGGCATCGAGGAGGTGGACTGCCGGTTGGAGACACCCTATGGCCGCATCGTCAGCCGGTGGGCGTGCCGTGGCGGCGTCATCCGCGTTGAGGTCACGGTGCCGGCCAATACCCGCGCAGTGCTGTACCTGCCGGAAAAATCGGACAAGGAAGCCATAGAACTGGGTTCTGGAACCTATCTTTACGAATATCCCACCTCCACCGATCTGCGTGGGCTACAGTTTACACTGGACAGCACACTGGGAGATATCATGGCGGAGCCATTGGGGCTGCAGCTGCTGACCCAATATGCGCCGGAGCTTGTCAACAACCCGATGATCGAATACGCTAAGCGCATGACACTGGCCGAAGGTATCAGTTCGGCGCCGCAGATCCGTCCGCTTTATGAAATGGTGCTTAGTGCGCTGAATGCACACCCCGCAACGGAAAATTGAAAAGAGGAATCAATATGCCGAACCAACCGATATATCTGGATGCGGCCCGTTCCCCAAAGGAACGGGCACAGGACCTGTTGAAAGAGCTTTCTTTGGAAGAAAAGCTGGCGCAGCTGAACTGTATCTTTCCTCTGGGGGATGAATACGGCGACGCAAAGGCTTGGTGCGATGAAATGCCCTGGGGAGCGGGCGAGGTGAGTACGCTGGAGATGCGGCGGATTCAAACGCTGGAAGAGGCCGCCGCCTGGCAGCGTGCTATGCAGCGCCGTGTAATGGAGAATAGCCCCCACCATATCCCGGCGATTTTCCACATGGAAGGTCTGTGCGGTGCGTTCATCCAGGAGGCGACCAGCTTTCCGGACGGGCTGGCTCGGGGCGCAGGGTGGGATCCTCAACTGGAAGAACGAATTGCCCGCACGGTGGCACGGCAGGAAGCTGCCTGCGGGATCACGCACATCCTTGCACCGGTGCTGGATATTGCCCGGGATGCCCGAATGGGGCGTCAGGGTGAAAGCTACGGCGAAGATCCGGCGCTGGCTGCCGCGCTGGGGGCTGCCTACACCCGCGGCGTGCAGATGACACAGAAAGGGGGACGGACCCCGGAGAGTGTAGCCAAACATTTTGTGTCTTTCCACAATTCCCAGGGGGGAATCCATGGCACCCATAGCGATACGCCGCCCCGTCTGTTGGAAGAAGTCTATGCGAAACCCTTCCAGGCGGCGATCACGGAAGGAGATCTGCGGGGGATCATGCCCTGTTATAATTCCATCGACGGGGAACCGGCCTCTGTCTCGCATCGGCTCTTGACGGAGCTGCTGCGCAACCGCATGGGCTTTTCAGGGCTGTGTGTCAGCGATTACGGCGGGATCGGCAATGCGCACACCGTGCACAGGATCGGTGAGAGCCTCGGGGAAACGGGCTGGATGGCCATGCAGGCCGGTATGGATATTGAGATGCCGCGCCCGGCGGGATACGGAGAGGAATTGGCGCAGATGTTCCGCGACGGACGCGCCGATCCGGCCGTTCTGGACAGGACTGTGCTGGGGGTGCTGGAAGCGAAATTTCGTATGGGTTTGTTTGAACATCCCTTTGCGCTGGAGGGCGCCGAGCTTCACGGAGCGTTTACAATGGAAGGTGCAGGGGAAGCTTCGCTGCAGGCAGCGCGGCAGTCCTTGGTGTTGCTCAAAAACAACGGCGTTTTACCTTTGTCCCGTCCCGCAAAGCTGGCGGTGATCGGCCCTCATGCGGATTGTGCCCGGAAGATGTTTGGCGGCTACACCCATCTGTGCATGATGGAGTCGATCTATGCCGTGGCCAGCTCCATCGCAGGGGTCGAAGGCAATGGCGCGGCGGTCGGATCCGCCGATGTACGCTTTGTGCCCGGCACAAAGATTCAGTCGGACGAGGGCGAGCGGTTCGACGAAATTCTGCGCCGGCAAAAGCCCGGCTGCCGCAGCCTGCTGGAAGAACTGCGCGCCCGCATGCCTGACACAGAGGTAGTCTATGCTTATGGGTATCCCATCGCCGGCGCAGACGAAAGCGGCTTTGCCCAAGCGCTGGAGGCGGTGCGCCAGGCGGATGCAGTGATTTTGACGCTGGGCGGCAAGCACGGCACCTGCTCCATCGCCTCGATGGGCGAAGGGGTCGACGCCAGTAACATTAATCTGCCGCCTTGCCAGGACGCCTTCCTGAGTGCGGCGGCCAAACTGGGAAAACCTCTGATCGGTGTGCATTTTGACGGACGTCCCATCTCCAGCGACGCTGCGGATACCTGTCTTGACGCGATCCTGGAGGCGTGGAGCCCTGCTGAGTATGGGGCGCAGGCGGTGGCCGATGCATTGCTGGGAGACTATAATCCGGGCGGCAAATTGCCCGTCACGGTGGCTTATCACGCCGGGCAGCTTCCCATATATTACAATCATCCCAACGGTTCCGCGTGGCATGGGCAGGAGAGCATCGGCTTTGTCAACTATGTGGACCTGCCCCATACGCCGCGGTATTACTTCGGATACGGTCTTTCCTATACGGAGTTTGCGTATTCAGATCTTACCCTGTCGTCTGAAAGAGTCCAGCCGGAAGAAACCGTTGAGATCAGCTGTACGGTCCGCAATACGGGTGAGTGCGCGGGGGATGAAGTTGTACAGCTGTACCTGCGGGATCGCTTTTCCAGCGTGACGAGACCGGTAAAAGAGCTGGCGGGATTTTGCCGCGTTACCTTGCAGCCGGGACAGGCAAAGCGCATCCAGTTTGCTGTACATCCCAGTCAGACTGCCTTCCTTGATCGGCAAATGAACTGGAAAGTTGAGGCCGGCGACATTGATGTGGAGATCGGTGCTTCTTCGGAGGATATTCGCTTGCAGGGGGCGTTCCGTATCTGCGAAGACAGCTGGATCAACGGCGCGCATCGCGCATTTTATGCCGGAGTCGCAGTGGAACCGGCAGAACAGGAGTAACCTATGAACAAAACCGAACGGGAATCGCTGGCCGCACGGCTGGCGGAAAATTCTATTGTACTTTTGAAAAACGAAAACGATGTGCTCCCCTTGGCTTCCGGAGATACGATCGCTGTATTTGGCCGTGCGCAGACAGGCACTCTGTTTTCGGGAAACGGTTCGGGCGGAGCTCATGTGGCAGGGTGCCAGACATTGCTGGAAGCCTGTGAGGAGACAGGCCTTGTGCCGGAACCGCTGCTGAAAGGTTTCTATGCGTACAAGTTTGCTGGAGAACCGGTGAGCGAAGCGGATGAGTTCGACTGGACCAAGGTGTCGGAGATGGTCAACAGCGGCATCATGTATGAGATCTTTGGACGGTACCGCCCGCCGGTGGAGGAATTTGAGATCCCCGATACCCTTGCGCAGCAGGCTGCCGAAAAAACCGACACGGCCCTACTGGTATTGGGGCGCAATTCCGGTGGAGAGGAATGCGACCGCCACAAGGAATCTGACTATTTTTTGACTGCCAGCGAAGAAAAACTTGTCGCCACCGTCTGTCGCCATTTCCTTCGTGTGGTTGTGGTGCTCAACACCAACGGCCTTGTTGATCTCTCCTGGATGGAGAAATATCCCAGCGTAAAGGCGATTCTGTTTGCTGGCATCCCCGGAGAACAGGGAGCTGGAGCAGTGGCGCGCATTCTCAGCGGGCAGGTGAATCCCTCGGGCAAACTGGCCTTTACCATTGCCCGAAGGTATGAAGATTATCCTTCCGCGGCGCATTTCTCCTGGGACAAAGACCATCTGGATGCCATTCGCTCCTATGAAAAGTACGGCCTTTCGGCAGCAGAAAACGGCAGCACGGATTTTGCCAAAAGCCCGGTGACCGTTTATCAGGAGGGAATCTACAACGGCTACCGCTATTTCGATAGCTTTGGCAAGGATGTGCTGTATCCTTTCGGCTATGGCCTTTCCTATACCACATTTGATCTGCTTATGGAGCAGGTCGTTCGAACGGAGACCGGCCTGCAGCTGCAGGTGCGGGTTTGCAATACGGGGTGTCGGTCAGGCAAAGAAGTGGTGCAGGTATATTTGTCCCGTACCGAAACCGCTCGCGTGGAACGTCCCTCGCAGGAGCTGAAAGGCTTCGCAAAGACGAGCCTGCTGAAACCCGGAGCAAAAGAAACGCTCACCATCTCCATCCCCTGGCGGGCGCTTGCTGCGTATGAAGAAGAAACGGCGAACTGGGTCATCGAGGCGGGAGAGTATCTCTTGCGGGCGGGAATTTCTTCTCGTGAGAACAAACCGGTCGCCCGGCTGCTGGTCCGGGAAGATATTGTGACAGAGCACTGTCATAACCGGTTGGGTCTTGCGCCCTGCAACCGGGAGAAGCTCAAGTTTTTGTCCGGAGCGAACAAAACTGCTGCGCAGCTGGTATCTGCCGGCCTTCCAACGATTACCTTGTGTGCGGCCGATCTTCCCGCCCCTGCCAAACCAGCTCCGGTCACAGCGGAGATTCCACCGGTACTGAATACTCTTTCAGACAGGGAATTGGCTGCTCTTTGCGTGGGTTACGGCGCGGGCACACCCTTCTCGGCGGTGGGAGACCGTAGCGATCCTCCCACCATTTACAGCGAAAGCGGTGCGCCGCTCACGGTGAATGACCATCCTACCGGTTTTGAAGGGTATGTCTCTCCCGCCATCCCGCAGGCAGGGATCCATTCGATTTTTTACAAAGACGGTCCCGCCGGGGTGGGCGGTCTGGCCTGGCCCACCGAAATGCTGCTGGCCTGCAGTTTCGACCGGTCACTCTGGCAGGCTTTCGGCAGTGCCGTAGCTTCGGAATGTGAGGAACAGGGGGTCAATATCTGGCTGGCGCCAGCTGTGAATCTGCACCGTGATCCGCTGTGTGGCCGCAATTTTGAATACTTCTCCGAGGATCCGCTCCTGACGGGCCTGTGTGCTTGTGAAATTGCCCGGGGCGTGCAGCAAAATGGCCGGGTATTCGTGTGCCCTAAACATTTGGCTGCCAACGAGCAGGAAACCTTCCGGCGCGGCAGTGCCAAACGCCGTGTGGATGCTGTGGACTCCATCCTTCCTGAGCGTGCGCTGCGGGAACTGTATCTGCTGCCTTTTGAAATGCTGGTGCGGCAGGCGAATGTGCGCTGCATCATGACATCCTTCAATAAAATCAACGGCGTGTTTGCCGGCGGCAGTCAGGATCTTTGCACCCACATTCTGCGGGAGGAGTGGGGATTTTCTGGAGCGGTGGTGACCGACTGGGGCGATATGGATATCGTGGTGGACGGCGCTGACGCAGTGGCGGCCGGAAACGATATCGTTATGCCGGGCGGTCCGCCGGTCATTGCGCAGCTTCTGCGCGGTCTGAAAGAAAATCGCCTGACCCGTCAGCAGCTTCTGCTGGCCGTGTCACACCTGATGGCGCTTTTGCAGGTCGCCAGAGGGAATATATTATAGAAAGGGGCGTGCTGTGGATGACGGAGCATTTCAGAAAACATTGGCAGGCAGATCCTTTATTGATCATCGGCGGCGAGGTCCACAATTCCAATTCCTCCAGTGCAGAGGCAATGGCTCCCGTCTGGAAAAAGGCGGATGAATTGTGCCTGAACACTGTGCTGGCGCCAGTCACATGGGAAATGCTGGAACCGCAGGAAGGGGAGTACGATTTTACAGCAGTGGATATGCTGCTGGATGGGGCAAGAAGCCACGGCAAGCGGCTGGTATTGTTATGGTTTGGCACGTGGAAGAACGCGCAGTGCGGTTATGCTCCGGCATGGGTCAAGGCCGACACCCGTCGCTTTGCTCGCGCCGAGGTGGAAAAAGGGTCAAATAAGGTTTGCCTCAAACAGTTCCACGATATGCCTTATACAACGCTATCCTATCTGTGCACGGCCACACAGCAGGCGGATGCCCGCGCCTTTGCACACTTGATGGCTCATCTGCGTGAAGTTGATGGCACACAGAAGACCGTGTACATGGTACAGGTGGAGAACGAGACAGGGCTGCAGGGAGCGGCACGGGAGCACTCGGATGCCGCTGACGCCGCCTTTGCTGCGGATGTTGATCCAGGGCTGATCGCTTTCCTAAAGCATAATACAGACGAAATGGCACCCGATCTGCGCACCGCGGTAAAAGCCGCGCCGGACGCGGGAAGTTGGAGTGATGTGTTTGGTACGGTAGCGGAGGAAGTTTTCAGCGCCTATCACATTGCACGCTTTGTGCAGTATGTGGCGGCGGAGGGACTGGCAGAATACGATCTGCCGCTGGCGGTCAACTGCTGGCTGGACAAGGGAGACAAACCCGGAGAATATCCCAGCGGCGGCCCGGTGGCACGCATGATGGAGGTTTGGCAGTATGCTGCGCCGGCCATCGACGTATATGCGCCGGACATCTATGTGCATGATTTTTGTGATGTTTGCGAGCAATACAAAAAGCGGGAGAACCCGCTTTTTATCCCTGAAACAGCAACCCACGGCCACGCCGGGCCGCGACTGGTATACGCTGTCGGGCATTGCCATGCAATTGGTTACTCTCCCTTTGGCTTTGAGGATATGGGAACCGGTTTTGGCGATATGGCTGGAGAACTGTTTGGCGTCGATATCCACGATCCTTTGTTGACCACAACGCAGGACACGGCGGAATATGCGTGGTATGCCCGGACGATGGATTCGCTGGCGCCGCTGCTGCTTGCTCGTTACGGTACGGATAAACTGCAAGCCGTAATCCATGAAAAGCCGGAGCGGATGACGATGCGCTTTGCACAATTCGGCTTTATAGTTGACACAGAGCATTACCTGCTGTCCCGGCAAGACGGTGTGTGTATGGCACTGGAATTGGCAGAAGACGAGTTCCTCTTTGTTACCTGCGGTTGCGTTATTGTACCCTTTTCGAACTGCGAAGCAAAGCCGCACACTGATCTGCTGTGCGTGGAAGAAGGTATGTATGAAAATGGCTGCTGGAAAATGACCCGACGGCTCAATGGAGACGAAACAGCCGTTCTTCGGTTCCACAAACCGACTTTGTTACGTATTCAGCTGTTTTCATATGCATGAACGTAATATCAATGGGTTAATGGTTGAGATATCAAGAACGACAGTTTAAAGTTCAATAACCTTTGAAACTGTACTATGGAATCAATGAAATTCAAAATTGTAGTGAATTCCTTGCTGACTGTTGTCAAAGGGGTTGATACAAGCTGGTAGATCAAAAGAAAAGTCAAGAGTGGATATTATGCCCTTTATGCCATTGTAGAACACGAGTCAAAGTGAGGACGGATACTACGTTGTTGAAATTTCCGCTATTTTGCCCTAAATGTAAGCGAGAATTCCTTATCAATGTTGTGAACAAAAAAGTGTATGTATGTAATAAGAGAATAACCGTAAAGAGCCAGACGTTAAACGAAGAGCCCGCACTTTTCCATGGGAGAAGTGCGGGCGCTGTTATTTTTGTTTGTAAATGGAGTAGGCTTTAGGACTTCTCACTGTGCGTAGCGCGGCATCGCAGATTTCATACAGCAAGATCGCTTCATCTTCAGTACATGTGGTCAATTTAGCTTTTAATTCAGCTGCTGCACCATTTGTGCTATCGGTGTGCTCTGGGTAAAAGATTTCTACCGGATCGATGTTCAAGGTTCCAATTAACGGGTATAAGGTTTCCATTGTTAGATTGGAGCGATAGTTTTCAATATCGCCAACTGTACGAAGACCGATTCCCAGAATTTCCGCAAGTTCGGCTTGGGACAGTTTTGCTTTATGACGTGCTTTGCGCACGGTATCACCCAGGGATTTCTGGTAATCAGGCATTATAACTCACCTCAAATGTATTGTACAATGCTTGTTTTGCATCCGAAATCCATGTATAACGCGTGTTTGAAGGCGCTATATTGCTTGTTTTTGGGCTAATTTAGGATTTCGATACTCTCGAAATTATTTTGAAAAAATGTAAAGGGATATTTGACATTATCCTAGTACGATAAAGTTGGAGCAAGGAGCGAGGTGGTGAAAGGATGTGGACGCAAATTGGCGCAGAGAAGCCATCGTCGAGATCCTTCGCCAAGGAAGGAAAGTCAAGGCAAGAGATTTGGCGGACCACTTTCAGGTTACGCGGCAGACAATCTATCACGATATTGTCGCTTTGTCCCTGAACTATGATGTGTGTACAGAACCGGGAAGAAATGGAGGAATATACCTTCTGAATGCCAAACGGCACAAGAGAGAATTCCTCTCCTGCACACAAGTGGAGGTTCTTCGTCAGATATTGGAAAGCCTGACAGACGAACGCAAAGAAATCGTTCAATCCATCCTCGATGATTTTAGCTCCCCTTGACCGTGGCAGGTCGGAACCTTGACAATAGAAATACATAGCCATGCGGGAGCACTGCAATCTCCAGGGAAAGCGACAGCGGGAAAAGCGCCAAGATGACGATGGCAGAAGGTTTGTACGACCATGGGCGGACAGGCTTTTTGCAGTAGTCGGAGCGATATATTTTGCCCGGAAAGAGGTACGGCAGCCTCATTCGCCATGACACTCGTGGCAGAGAACAGTGCGCCGTTTTTATGTTAGCCCACACGTCAGATGGGCTGGTTGACCTTGGGTTGTAATCAGCAAGACCCTTGGAAGGCCATGATGAAGGGGCTTTACGACCAAAAGCCCGCCTGCATGGCTCCCATGCGTCGGGGGATGAAACAAATACGATGCGAACATCTTTTCTTAAACCTACATTTAGAATTGCCGTCGTTGACGGCGAATCCGTGCAGCGCAGCGGATAAGTTGCGCTGCATTACTTTGTCGTTAACGGCTGACTCGAAAGGAGCATAGCCATGCTGATCAATACAACGGAGCAGGCACATGCGAAAGTTGAAAGAATCTTTCGGGTTATTCTGCCAGAAAGTGGTCTGACTGTGCGCAAGGAACAGATTCTTCTTTGCCACGACATGTTGGACGGTCTGCTTCATAACACAATTTCTCTCTGCGATGCAGGCGTTGGCATTGGTAAAACATACGCATATCTTGTAGCCTGCATCCTGGCGCAGAAGTATTCCCTCCACTTGAATCGGCCAATCGTGATCTCAACCTCCAGCGTTGCGCTGCAGGATGCGATCATCGGAGAATACCTTCCGTTTTTATCAAAGGTGCTATTGTCCAACAGTGTTATTGATGTACCTTTGACAGCGTATCTGCGCAAGGGGAAAGAGCGATTCGTTTGCGATGAGCGTTTGTCCCAACGCTTAAAGGCTGTCGCGGGAACAAAGAAAAATGCGAAGCAACTTGCGGCGCTTCGTTCGCTTATGCTTCGCTATGATCTGGACACCGTAACAGGGCTCAGCGAATTTGACAGGCGGCAGGTCTGCGTACCGAAAGCGTGCCCAAAATCCTGTGCCAGAAAGGATACATGTCGTTATCATGTTTATCTGCACCAGGCACAATCAGGACCTGCCATGATTCAAATATGCAATCACAATTATCTCTTGGCAGATGCGGAGCATCGCCGGCAAGGGTTTCATCCTCTGCTCAAAGGGTACGGAATTCTTGTGGTGGACGAAGCCCATAAACTGTGGGATGCAGCTTGTCAGATGTATGGGGAAGCCCTCTCATCTCAGGATTTTGAAGAGCTCACCAACTTGCTGGAAAAAGAAAAATGCAGCCAGGCAGTGCACACTCTCCGGGAGAAGAGCGCGCATTTCGCAGCTGCATTTCGACAGGTGGAAACGAGGGAAGACGAACGCTGCCGCCTTCCGCTTATTCTTACATCGATCCGGAGCAAGGTTCTCATGGATTGCGAGAACTCTTTTTCTCAGATAAAAAGAACACTGCCTGAAAAAGCACCCCGCTGGCTGGTCCACCGACTGGAAAAGATGGAAAGGACAACGCGGCTTTTTCGGGAGCAGGACAGCAGGTACATTCGATATCTGAAATATGACAGGGATGGAACCCCGTTTCTGTGCGCCGTCAATAAGGACATCCCAAAGCAGCTCCGGCGCGCATTATGGGAGCAGCGTATTCCGGTGATCCTGACCTCGGGAACACTGAAAGCGGGGAATGATTTTCATCCGGTTATGGAGAAGACAGGGCTGGATTCTTTGCCGAATGTACGAACCTATTCTGCACCATCGCCTTTTGATTATAAAAGGAATTGTCTGCTTTATTTCCCTGAGAGCAGCAAGGGGGAACCCCACGGCAGCAATTCAGAAAGCAAACGAATCGCCAAAGAAATACTCCAGCTTGTCCATGCGACCGGTGGGCACACACTGGTGCTGTTTACATCCTACTCACTTATGGGAGCGGTATACAGCCTTGTGAAGGATCAGATGCCGGTTCCGCTCATGGAAGTGTGGCGCAATTCCCAGGATACGATCCGTCGCTTCAAAAGAGAGCAAAATGCCGTACTGTTTGCAGCGGGAAGCTGCTGGGAGGGAATCGACTTCCCAGGCGATATAGTTTCGTCCCTCATCATCCCGCGCCTGCCGTTCCCAGTGCCGGATCCCATCCGGGAAGCACAGCAGGCAAACTATATGACCTTGCAGGATTACATCAACGCGGTTATTGTGCCGGAGATGCAGGTGAAACTTCGTCAGGGATTTGGACGGGCTATCCGGACAGAAACAGATACCTGTGTGGTATCGATCCTGGATCACAGAGCCGCGCCGGGCGGAAAATATCATCAAGAGGTTATGGAGGCGCTGCCTCCGGTACCTGTTACAAGACAAATCGAAGACATAGAACAATTCATCCGGGCCAGAAAAGGCCCGGATTATTTTTTTGTATATGGGAGGGAACAAATGTGTTTGGAGACAGAGAAATGCGAACGGTTTGGCTTTACAGCCGGAGCGGAAGGCAGAGTCTGAGTGAGTTGTCTGCGCAAATGACAGACCTGCTGGAGGAAGCAGAACGGAGGGGATACATTGTTGTCGGCACTTCTCAGGATCAGCACAGTGGTAATAGTATCCACCGCGCAGGGCTGAAACTTATGATGGGAGAAGTTCGCCGGGGAAATGCACATATTGTTATGGTATGGGATCTTTCACGCCTCAGTAGGGATAACAGCACGCTCATCCGGATACTGAACTTTTTGCAGGATCATGGCGCTGTGCTGGTAACGGCTGGTACGGATCTGCGCTATGAACTCAGCATCCGTGGCCTGGAATCGTCTCTGCGCAAGCGGGCGGTCCAAAAGAGGAGGTCGCTGCCATGGTAAAACAGCTGAAGGCGAAGGGGGACAAGGAAAAAGCGGTTGTGCTGGAGCGACGGTATGGGCCGTATTCTGTCAAGATATGTTTCGCAGAACAAAGTTCTGGCACGGCACAAAACCTGTTGGACGTGATTATGCAGGCGTATCGATATCGAATGGAAAGGGCGCAGAATTTGCAATCCGGTTATTAAGCGTCATGTTTGTTTGGATAAACGATGATCGGTTTGCCTTTGCGCGCTGCGAAAGAGAGCGTGGCGGCAGCCCCTCCCCAACTGTGCTGTACATACGCCACCACGATATCGGAGTTTTCAACGAGCCAGCGGTTTCGTCTGGAGATAGCGTAGCGTGGCGGAACGTTTTCCAAAGGCGGATACAAAGAATTATCGTAGAGCTGAAGGTCTACATCAGTGGAAAGATAAGCGAGGACCAGCGTGGATTCAATGTCGGGGAACTCGGCTTTCAACTCATGAACAATTTGGACAGCCATGAGGTCAAACGCTCCATAACCGCCCAAGAGAAAAGTGTTCGCGCCCTGTCCAATAAGATCACAAACGACTTCTCGCAGCCAGCTTTTTACCTGAACAGGGTGTTCAAGTGTCCGATGTCCGCAGAATGTTACGGTCATACAGCATCACCTCTATATAGTGATTATATTCACTATATAGAGCCGCGGCAAGCCCCCTATAATATTGGCAATGGGGTGATGCGATGCCGATTTCCTTTCGACCAATGCGGCAGCTTATGGAACAAAAGAAGATCTCCTTCTACCGCTTGGCAAACGAAGGAATCGACGCTCAGACTTTACAGCGTATTCGGCACGATAAGCCGGTAACAACGGAAACGCTGGGGAAATTGTGCGAGATCATGGATTGCCAGCCGGGAGACCTGATTGAGTATCTCCGTACGGACAAACACGAACCCAAAGTGCAAGGCTGCCAGGGATAACATATAAATATGTATAGAAGAAGGCTACCCGACGTTCAGACGGGCGGCCTTCTTTTTGCGTCACAGGAGTGTAATGTGCTGCAATTTTACCAGTTTGAACAGCGGTGTTTCTCCGTTTTGGTGATAGCTTTCCTTTACTGTATAGGGTAGTGTTGTAGTGAGGGGAGGCTATACCTCCCCGGCAGAACCTTGAAAAAAGAATAGGACCGGTCCGAATTGCAGGCATGACCTACAAGGAGGACAGGGCAGTGAAGTATACCAATCAATTCGGAGAATCCGTCCAAATCTCAGCAAGCGATGAGATTTGGCTCAATGATGAGTTTTTTGCAAGGGAGATGGCCAAGCTGCCGCCTGATGCGCCGCGCGCGGGACTCGCCTACCGTGTGTCGACCAAAGGGCAGGTGGATCATGACGATATCTCCATGCAGAAAATCGAGTGCCGGAAATTCTGCGCGCAGCATGGCTGGCGCGTGGTGCTGGAAAAGGCCGAGAAGGGCGTTTCGGGATCAAAAGTATCCGCAACCAAACGAGACGCCATTCAGGAGTTGAAAGCAGAAGCGGAAAAAGGGAACATTGACATCCTGCTGGTATTCCTCTTCGACCGCCTTGGCCGCATTGAAAGTGAAACACCATATGTAGTGGAATGGTTTGTGAAGCACGGTGTGGAGGTCTGGAGTACCCGCGAGGGACAGCAAAAGATCGACAGCCATACCGACAAGCTTATCAACTACATCCGCTTCTGGCAGGCGGCGGGGGAGTCGGAAAAGATTGCAGAACGGGTGGCGACACGCATTCAGCAGCTCAATTCCAGCGGCCATTACAGCGGAGGTACGGTGGCCTATGGCTATCGGGCGGTGCATAAGGGCCGAGTGAACAAAAAAGGGCAGCCTGTAAAGGACCTCGAAGTTGATCCGGCGGAGGCGCCCATTGTGCAGGAGTTGTTTGAACTGGCAGCCTTTGAAGGAAAAAGCGCCTACGCAATGGCAGAGATGCTGAATAACCGAGGGCTGCGTACCCATAGTGGAGCGAAATTTACCCCGGTCCATGTACTGCGGATTTTGCGCCATGAGGGATACCTTGGGTATATCGTCACCCGCAGCGTTAAATCGCAGCACCTGCCGGAACTGGAGATCATAAGCCAGGAGTTGTTCCAAAAGGCCAACGAGATGGTAGATATGAGATGTACCGCAAACGCCGAGGCGCGCAAGGTGGCCCATAAGTCGGATAACAATACCTTGCTGGCCGGGCTCGTCTACTGCGCACACTGCGGAGCCAAGATGTCCGGATTCATGCATCACGACCGCTATAAGCTGAGGGATGGCACGGTAAAAGAATCCCTGAAGCCCAAGTACAACTGCTATCAGAGGGCGCAGAAACTTCGGGATTGCGACGGTCAGGCGCTGTACTTGGCAGATCGTGTGGACGGGATCGTGCTGGAAGTAGTGCGAGAACTCTTCTCTTCCATCCGCTGTGCGCCGCGGGATAAGCTGCTGGAGCAGAAGATTCGGCAGGAATATCGGGACAAGCGCAAGCAGAAGGCGGCAATGGAAAAGCGACTGCAGGACTGCGAACATGCGCTGGAGCGATACGAAGCAGAAGTGCTGCGGTGCCTTGATGGTGAGAGCGGATTCTCACAGGAAATGCTGGCTCGCCTGATCGCCAAGGCGGAAGCAGAGCTGCGGGCTGCGCGACAGGAGTACGCAAAAGTGCTGCAGGAAGCGGAAGATGACCGCGAACTCGCGCAAAAGATCAAGGAGTGCTACCGACAGTTCTGCGGCTGGGCTGAGGAATTTGAACTGGCGCCTCTTACCCGTAAGCGGATGATCCTGAGCGAACTGCTGGAAAAGGTGGAGGTGGGCAAAGGCTATCAGGTGACCGTCCATGTGAAACTGACCTACAAGCAGTTCCTGGAACTGTGCCAGACAGAAGAAACCAGCGAAAATTCTCTAAGAAACGCCACAGACGGAAATGTGGCTTAATTCCACGCAAAAACAGCTGAATAGCTGCCCTGAGCTAAGTGTGGTCGTAACAGGTGGTAGAGCAGCTGACTCTTAATCAGCGGGCCCAGGGTTCGAGTCCCTGGAAGCGCACCAAGAACCACTGTTCATGTAAAAGTGAACGGTGGTTTTTTTGTGTTTCAGAATACTTACAAGAACATTCACCTGCCTGCAATTCAGACCCAAAGACCCAGCGCTTTGTAGTGAAACAGCGTTGGGCTTTTGTGTTATAACTAAAACATAATATATGCGAGATTCAATAATTGGTCCTTCCGCCTCCCGTGTGCACAGGGAGACGATCATATATATAGAACAGGCCCCAGCTACAGCTGGGGCTATTTTTTTACAGGTTCCATGCCCAGGGGAAAGTGTACCCTTTTGCAGGCAGAGGTTTGAAACAGAGGCCCCGGGAAACCGGAGCGTACTGCGTTTTACCCCTCCCCCATACCCCCACCCCGGGTATATTACCGGCTGGGGAAAAGAGAAGGGAGTTTTCCACAAGCTCAGAAAGGAGAGAGAAAAATCGAACAGGAGATCCTTGGCATTGACCATGGTTACTATGCCATGAAAACACGGCATTGTGTGTTTCCCACGGGGATCACGGCATATGAGCATGAGCCCTACACCCGGCAGGATGTGCTGGAATACGAGGGTCGCTGGTATGTGTGCGGGACAGGACGGCAGCCGCTGCAGCGGGATAAAACGGCGAGTGGCGGTTACTACCTGTTGACACT
This sequence comes from Bacteroidota bacterium, assembly GCA_023391625.1. Classification (GTDB taxonomy): domain Bacteria; phylum Bacteroidota; class Bacteroidia; order Bacteroidales; family Paludibacteraceae; genus QVMH01. Next base: position 65,327 of record JAEWAN010000002.1, read on the forward strand.
TGCAGCCATCGCAAAAGAATTGCGGCAGCGGGGGATAAAGGGCCGCTGTTCGGTAATACTGGCGGCGGGGCTGCCCTTGACAGGCTTTGGCCGTGAGAAGGAAGCCTTTGAAAAATATCTGCGGCGTTCTTCCCAGCCGGTGCAGTATCGGTATGAAGATGTGTCGTATGAGGTGACAATCACAGACGTGAAACTGTTTCCACAAGGGTATTCGGCGCTCGCTCTTCACCCGGAGCTGATAACCGGGGAACCGTCTGTCCTGCTTATGGATATTGGCGGCTGGACGGTGGATCTGATGCGGCTTGATAACGCTGTGCCCAACGCGGATACCTGCCGCAGTTTGGAATGGGGCATGATCCGTTGTCTGGACAGTGCGAGAGAACAGGTACGCCGCACCATGGGGCTGTCTGTGACGGACGCACAGATCGAGCGCGTATTGAGCAGATTACCCTGTGCGCTGGACGAGAAGGCCCGAGAGGTGATTCGGCAGCAGGGCCGCGTATATACGGAACATTTGTTGTCTGCGGCAATGGAGGCCGGCTTTGACCTCAAGGCAATGCCGGTGGTGATGCTGGGCGGCGGTGCCAGTGTGGTGAAACGATATGTCCGGGAAAGTGATCATTTGTGCCGGATGTTCCCGCTGCCTGACAGCCGAATCAACGCGGCGGGATTCGAGCGTCTTGCACAGCAGATGATCGCCCGAGGCAAGGCGTGAAAAAGAGGCCCTGTTTTTCATTTCGGCCACGCCTTGAAGATGCGGAACAACGAAAGGCATGGGACATCCTGCAGGCTGTGCCGGAGGGCCAAAGGACCGCATTTGTAGTACGCGCTCTTTTGCAGAGTACAGAGCAGAATATTCTGGAACAAACCTTGCGGCGCGTGTTGAAAGAAGAAATGCGGGGACTCCAGCTCAAACCGCCAGCGGAAGAAAAAGCTGTACCCAGCCAGATGCTCGACTTTTTAGCGGGGCTGTAGATCGACTGAAAAAGTAAGGGTCAGCTATTGTTGGTTGTGACGTAAAGTTCGAAAAATACAGGCAAAAGGTTATTGGTCTTGGTGATAGCTGCCACGATGGTTTTCGAGTATGCTTGTGTTGCCGCCAGAGAAAGGCGGGAAAAACAAAGGAGGCTGCCATATGGAGCAGAAAACTGTGACAGGAAAAATCCCGACAGAGCTGCATGCCCGGTTCCGCAGCGAAATGGAAGCCCGAGGATGGACGATGTCCTTTGCGCTGGAGCAAGTCATCACTGAACATTTTGAAAATGAGAAAGGACGGAACAACACAATGGAGAACACACGCACACTGGCCTTCGCGGTCTCGGAAGAATTTTTCCAGCTGGTCAAGGAGTACCTTGTCTGGTATGAGGAAACATACCATCGCCGGATAACACAGAAGCAATTCATCATCGGGCTGATCGAAGATGAGCTGGAGCGGAACGCTGAGGCGATGAAAGAGCGGCGGAATCGGCTGATGTCCGCACAACAGGAGCGAGAGGATACAATCAGATTGTCCGAGCGAAATGAGGATGCCGGTACAGATGCGTCAGAGACAGAGTATATTGAGGAAACCACCGAGGACGAAGCAGCGGCCGAGTACGGCGAGGAAAGCGCCGAGGACGAAGCAGCGGCCGAGTACGGTGGGGAAACTGCCGAGGACGAAGCAGAGGCTGAGTACGGCGAGGAAAGCGATGAGGATGAGCCAGAGAACGAGTACAGAGAAGAATAAACCGAAATTACCAAGGCCCATGCACGGGGTTCCCTGCATGGGCCTTGTGCATTCTTGAAAAAGGAGGGATGCCTACTGCTTGCAATATACTGAGCAGAGTAAATTTGAGTGATGGAGCGTGATGAGAAAAACCATACGATTTGTTGATATGTTCTCCGGCATCGGCGGGTTCCGGGAGGGCCTGCGCCGTGCCGGGGGATTTGAATGTGCAGGCCATTGCGAACAGGACGAGCACGCGGAGCGCAGCTACCGCGTACTGTTTGACACGAGGGGAGAGTGGTTCTGTGACGACATCCGAAAAGCAGACACAGGCAGCATGCCGGATTTCGAGCTTCTCTGCGGCGGATTTCCGTGCCAGAGTTTCAGCATTGCCGGAAGCAGGCATGGATTCGCAGACCCCAGAGGAACGCTGTTCTTTGAGCTTGCCCGAGTGGCTGAAGCCCGGAAGCCTCAGTATCTGCTGTTTGAAAATGTACCCGGCCTGCTTAACCATGACGGCGGCAGGACGTTTGCGGCGATCCTCGATACGCTGGACGGATTGGGGTATGGTATGGAATGGCAGGTGCTCAACAGCAAAGATTTTGATGTGCCCCAGGCAAGACGCCGGGTGTACATTGTGGGATATCTTGACGCCCGATGCGCCGGAAAAATATTACCTTTCCGAGAAACAAATGATGCAGCTCCTGCCGCGCTACGGGACGGAGCGCAGGGCAGCCGGGTGTACGACCCCGCAGGCGTGAGTTGTACGCTGTCCGCGAGCTGCGGCGGTTTCGGTGGTCGCACAGGTTTGTACGATGTGAGCGGCGGCGTACCCATCAAGGAGGCCACGAAAAAGGGCTACAAGATGGCATATCCCGGCGACAGCATCGACCTCGCGTATCCGCAGATGAATACGCGGCGCGGCCGGGTGGGGCGGCAGATCGCCCATACCCTCACTACGGATGCCACACAGGGGACGTTAGAGCTAAGACCGGTGAGGACACCACTGGTCTCTTCTCCAGAACGCAATCCCAGCCGGACAGGAAAGCCGGGTGCGCCCATGTTCACGCTTACGACCAAAGACAGACATGGCGTACTGTTAGGCAAGCGCATCCGCCGCCTCACACCGCGGGAGTGCCTGCGGCTGCAAGGGTGGCACGATGAGCAGATCGACCGGGTGCTGGCCATCCAGTCCGATAACCAGGTATACAAGCAGGCGGGCAACGGCGTCACGGTCACGGTGGTGGAAGCCATCGGCAGGCGGCTGGCCGATGTTCACAATGAGTTGGAGGCGATGGACAAGGCTTGATCTAAAGGACCAGTGTTTCGGGTGTGAGATCGAAATGACAGGCATCACCCGCGAACAGGCCGCCCAGGCCGTGGCGGCCCTGTTCGGGACGACGGCCCGGCAAACCCATGAATCCCATACCTACGACCCGTGGGAAGTCACGGACAACGCGGGAAAGAAATGGCGGTTCGTGTATGACGGCAGCATCGAGACCACGCGCCGGGAATGCGGGCGGCAGGCCGCCGTGCATGACAGGCGGTACAGTGTGGAAATGAATTCTCCGAAGCTGGAATACAGCGAGATGAAAAAGCTGCAGGAGGTGATCCGCGCGCTCCGCCATGCGGGAGCAGTCGTGAATGAAAGCTGTGGGATGCATGTGCATGTGGATGCTTCCGGGCATACGCCGCGCAGCCTGCGCAATGCTTTGTCCATCATGTACAGCAAGGAGGATATCCTGTTCCGGGCCATCGGCGCAAAGCCGGACAGGATCAGCCAGTATTGCCAGTATTCGCGGGAGAATGTTGTGAGGACCGTGCGCGCGCTGTCCCCGCATCTGACGATGGAGCAGCTGAAGCAGGCGTGGTATGGTACACGGGACGGAAGCAACGAGCACTACAACTGGACGAGGTATTACGCCTTAAACCTGCATTCTGTGTTTTATCGCGGCACCTTGGAATGGCGCTGTTTTGAGAGCACGCTGCACGCGGGCGTGGCGCGCGCGAACATCACGCTGGCACTTGCCATCTCCGCACAGGCCATCAACCAGACAAGGACGCTGGCGAAAAAACCGCCGGTGACGGAAAATCCTGCCTTTACCTTTCGGACCTTTCTCCTGCGGCTTGGCCTCGTGGGAGAAGAATACAAAAATGTTCGGATGCATCTTTTGAAAGACCTGCCGGGCGACCCGGCGTGGCGGTACGACCGCAGCCAATATGTCTGCCAGCAAAACCGCCGAAACCAAGAACGATAGAGGTGATGAAAACCAACGAAAAACTTTACTTTGCTTATGGAAGCAATATGAACCTGGACCAGATGGCGTACCGGTGCCCGGCGGCAGAAGCAGTTTGTACGGCAAAGCTGGAAGGTTACGAGCTGTTTTTCGCGGGACGGCCCGGAAACGGCGTTGCAAGCATCCGGCCGAAACAGGGCGGCACAGTGGTGGGCGTGCTGTGGAAGCTTACGGAAGCCTGTGAAAAAAGCCTGGACCATTACGAAGGCTTCCCGGCCCTGTACGGCAAGGAAACCGTCTGTGTTCGCGGAAGTGATGGGGCAGAGTTCCGTGTGATGGCATACACGATGCAGGAGCCGTACAGCCGTATCCCCGCAATGCCGTCCATGGGATATCTGGCGGGGATCCTTGCCGGATGCGAACAGAACGGGATCGATGAAAAGCCCATCCTGCGGGCGGTGCTGGATACGGACCGTGAACTGTCTGTATTTGAGAAACGGCAGTCACACGGAAAAAAGGACAGGGAACGGTAGAAAATCAGCAAAGGCCCCCGCCCGCAGTGGCGGGGGATATTTTTTGAATATGGAGGAAGAAAGATACAATGAAGAAAAAAGTAAGGCGGTGGAGCGCAAGTTTTCTTGCTCTTTTGCTGTGTGTGACATTGCTTGCATCCACGGCGTTTGCCACGGGCGGCGGGCTGGGCGCGGACCGCAGCGGCACGCCATATACCTACGTGATCGGCTACATGTATTCCGGCAGCTCCCAGACCGTCAACACACGGGAGATCTTCACATCACCCAACAACTATGACATCTGGCTCTGCCCGGTGTGCGGGCGGGACCCGTTGGGGAATTCGCAGGGAACGGCGCTGTCCCCGAATCTGTATATGCCGTGCTATGGATACGATATTGCGGCGACAGGCGGGGACATGAGCATCCGCTACGCGCTGGTGCGGCACAGGCACAACAACGGGCAGCTGTCGGATGACCGGGTATACATCCCGGTCAACGTGCCGATGTACGCGGGCTGCTATTACGGCTATGACCTCACCGAGCCGTCCTGCGTGCAGGTCAGCGCGCCCACGGGCTGGCAGCGGGACAGCGCGGTGGTGCGGTTTTACGGCGGCACGGACACAGGCACGAGCCTGCCGGACTGGAGCGCGGCGCCGGGCGACTACGGCAGCGGCATCCATCACTACGAGTATCAAATCAACGGCGGTGCATGGACGGGCTGTCCCGTAGGCGACCCCACCGTGACCATCACCGCGGGCGGCATCACGACTGTGACCGCCCGTGTGGTGGACGGCGCGGGCAACGCCTCCGGCCAGACGGCCACGGCAAAGGTGTACATTGACCCGGCCCCGCCCAATGTGCCCGGTATCACGCTTTCCACGGAACAGTGGACGAACAGCATGGTAACGGCGGCCATCAAGGACAACGGCGACGCACACAGCGGCGTTGCCCGCACGGAATATTCTCTGGACGGCGGAAGCTGGACGGCATACAGCGGCGTGCTTTCCATCGCAGACCACGGCAAACATA
>JAEWAN010000027.1 GCA_023391625.1 Bacteroidota bacterium
CTTCGTAACCATCAGTTTCACCGGTTTTAATTTGAGTAACAACACAAGGACCTGCTTCGATAACAGTGCATGGAACATTTTTACCATCAGCACTGAAAACGGATGTCATTCCGATTTTTTTTCCTATTAATCCTGGCATTTCAATTATTTATTAAATTATTTATATGATTTAGATGTTTACGCTCCGTAATGGCGAGTACATCTTTAACCGTCATTTAGATTTTTATTATACTTTAATCTCTACTTCTACACCACTAGGCAATTCTAATTTCATCAATGCGTCAACTGTTTTGCTGGTTGAACTGTAAATGTCAATAAGACGTTTAAAAGATGAAAGTTCGAACTGTTCACGTGATTTTTTATTTACGAATGTAGAACGGTTCACAGTGAAAATACGTTTGTGAGTTGGAAGTGGAATAGGACCACTAACTACCGCACCTGTTGCTTTTACTGTCTTTACGATTTTCTCAGCTGACTTATCAACCAAGTTATGATCGTAAGATTTTAGTTTGATTCTGATTTTTTGACTCATCTCTTTTTTTGGTTATTAATAAATGATTTTATAAAAAGATTTTCCGGTTAAGAGTCATTCGCTAACCGGAAAATCGAATTTATTATAATAATTCTACACGTCCTTTTGCTTCAGCTACTACTTCTTTTGCAATTGCGTTAGAAACTTCTGCATAGTGTGAGAACTCCATAGAAGAAGTTGCACGACCAGAAGTAATTGTACGCAAAGAAGTCACATAACCAAATGTTTCTGCCAAAGGAACTTTTGCTTTTACGATACGTGCTCCTGTACGGCTTGTTTCCATACCTTCTACCTGACCACGACGTTTATTCAAGTCTCCAATCACATCACCCATACTTTCTTCCGGAGTTACCACTTCCATTTTCATGATAGGTTCCATAAGTACAGGTTTAGCTTTTGCACAAGCGTTTTTGAATGCTAACTGAGCACAGATTTCAAAAGACAACTGGTCAGAGTCCACTGCGTGGAATGAACCATCTAACAATGTAACTTTCAGTTTATCCATTGGGAATCCAGCCAATACACCATTCTTCATTGCCATTTGGAAACCTTTCTGTACTGAAGGGATATATTCTTTTGGAATGTTACCGCCTTTTACTACGTCTACAAACTGTAAACCTCCTTCAAAATCGCTATCTGCCGGTTCTACTTTTACAATAATATCAGCAAATTTACCACGACCTCCGGATTGTTTTTTGTAAACTTCACGAATTTCCACTGGTTGAGTAATAGCTTCACGGTATGATACCTGAGGACGACCCTGATTACATTCTACTTTGAACTCACGTTTCAGACGGTCTATAATGATTTCAAGGTGAAGCTCACCCATACCACTAATTACGGTCTGACCGCTCTGTTCGTCTGTACGTACAGTAAATGTAGGATCTTCTTCTGCCAATTTTGACAATCCCATACCTAATTTATCAAGGTCTTTCTGAGTTTTTGGTTCTACAGTAATACCAATAACCGGATCCGGGAAGTCAATAGATTCCAATGCGATTGGATTAGCTTCGTCACACAGAGTATCTCCTGTACGAATATCTTTAAATCCAACTCCTGCACCTATATCACCTGCTCCAATTTTATCAACCGGATTTTGTTTGTTTGAGTGCATTTGGAAGATACGGGAAATACGTTCTTTCTTACCTGAACGGGTATTATAGATATAAGAACCAGCATCCAGTTTTCCTGAATATACACGGAAGAAGCACAAACGTCCTACATAAGGGTCTGTTGCGATCTTAAATGCCAAAGCACATAAAGGTTCGCTTTCATCCGGGTGACGAACAACTTCTTTACTTTCATCACGAGGATCTGTTCCTACAATTTCAGGAGTATCCAACGGACTTGGCAAGAAAGCACAAACTGCGTCCAACATAGTCTGTACCCCTTTGTTTTTGAAAGAAGAACCACAAATCATCGGATTGATAGCCATAGACAATGTTCCTTTACGAACAGCCACTTTGATTTCTTCTTCTGTAATAGTAGAAGGATCGTCAAAGAATTTTTCCATCAAAACATCATCAAATTCGGCTACTGTTTCAAGCATTTTATCTCTCCATTCCTGTGCTTCGTCCAAAAGATCTGCAGGAATTTCTTCTACAGTGTATTCAGCTCCCATTGTTTCGTCATGCCAAAGAATAGCTTTCATACGGATCAGGTCAACAACCCCTTTAAAGTTTTCTTCTGCACCAATAGGTATCTGAATAGGACATGGTGTAGCTCCGAGCACTTCTTTTACCTGGCGTACCACTTCAAAGAAGTCAGCACCGGAACGGTCCATTTTATTTACATATCCAATACGAGGAACATTATATTTATCAGCCTGACGCCATACTGTTTCAGACTGAGGTTCTACACCACCTACAGCACAAAAAGCGGCAACAGCGCCATCCAAGATACGTAATGAACGTTCTACTTCTACAGTAAAGTCAACGTGCCCCGGAGTGTCAATCAAGTTGATTTTATATTTATCGCCCTGATAATTCCATGAGGTAGTCGTAGCAGCAGAAGTGATAGTAATACCACGTTCTTGTTCTTGTTCCATCCAGTCCATAGTCGCAGCACCATCATGTACCTCACCAATTTTGTGAGTCAATCCGGTATAAAAAAGGATACGCTCGGAAGTAGTTGTTTTTCCGGCGTCAATATGCGCCATGATACCGATATTTCTCGTATATTTTAAATCTCCTTTTGCCATTTAAATCTTTCCCTTTCTAATAATTAAAATTTAAAATAAGCAAATGCACGGTTAGCTTCAGCCATGCGGTGCATATCTTCTTTACGTTTAAATGCACCACCCTGGTTGTTGTATGCATCTACAATCTCAGCAGCCAGTTTGTCAGCCATTGAACGTCCGCCACGTTTACGAGCGAACAAAATAAGATTTTTCATTGAAATTGATTCCTTCCGGTCTGGACGGATTTCAGTAGGGACTTGGAATGTAGCACCACCAATACGACGAGATTTAACTTCGACTAACGGAGTAACATTTTCGAGTGCTTTTTTCCAAATTTCAAGTGGAGTTCTTTCTTCATTAGGAAGTTTGCTTTTCACAACATCCAGTGAAGAATAAAAAATATCAAAAGCAGTTGATTTTTTGCCATCATACATCAAATGGTTCACAAATTTAGTAACCATTGATTCATTAAAAACCGGATCAGGTAATACGATCCTTTTTTTTGGTTTTGCTTTTCTCATTTTTCTTTAATTTCAGTTTTTGTTTGGTTGCTTTTTAGTTTACTTCAACAGCTCCACCGAGCCATTTACTCAACCCTCATCTGCCACCTAAACTCAAACAAGTTTTAAACTTTGTTTTAATTTCTTCTTCAGAAAAGGTTTTGTTTAGAGAACTTCTCTAAGACAATAATTTACTTTTTAGCTTTAGCTTCTTTCGGACGTTTTGCTCCATATTTAGAACGACGTTGTGTACGGCCGTTCACACCAGCTGTATCCAATGTTCCACGTACAATGTGATAACGTACACCCGGAAGGTCTTTCACACGACCACCACGAACCATAACGATTGAGTGTTCTTGCAAGTTGTGTCCTTCACCTGGAATGTAAGCATTCACTTCCTTCTGGTTTGTAAGCTTAACACGCGCAACTTTCCGCATTGCCGAATTCGGCTTCTTCGGAGTTGTAGTATACACACGCAAGCAAACACCACGACGCTGTGGACAAGAATCCAATGATGGAGACTTACTCTTGTCGATAAGCTCTGCTCTTCCTTTTCTAACTAATTGTTGAATTGTAGGCATTTTTACTTTATTTTTTACTTAAATACTTTATTCACATTCCGTTTCAGTTTATTTAAAACGGCTTGCAAAGATAGATATTTTTTTTTATCTAACAATAAATCAGCAAGAAAATATTATATATCATCCAAAACCATGTTTTAAAATAAAAAAATTACTCCCTTTTTTCCGACGTATTTTAATAACACAAAAGGCATGATTTTTTATCATGCCTTTTGTGTTATTAAATATTTATTTAAACTAAGTCATCCCAATACCGAATTCCATTCTGCTTCTTTAAAGCCTACTAAAACTTTATCTCCGGCAAGAAGAATAGGTCGTTTAACCATCATCCCGTTTGAAGCCAGAATATCTAACAATTCTTCTTCCGGCAAGGTTGCCACTTTCTCTTTCATATTATACTCTTTATATAACAACCCGCTGGTATTAAAGAAACGTTTCATCGGCAACCCACTCCGTCCGATCCAGTCTTTCAACTCATCTACCGACGGATTTTCTTCCTTTATATGACGATAGTTATACTCAACCCCTTTTCCTTTTAGCCAGTCTTCCGCTTTTTTACATGTTGTGCATTTAGGATAGCACACAATTGTTACCTTTTCCATAATATACAAACTGTTTCTTCACTTATTTTTATTTAAACAATGCTTTAATGATATCATTACCGTTAGCGAACAGCACCAAAGCAAACAAAATCACAAAACCGATGGTCTGCGCATACTCCATAAACCGTTCACTGGGTTTACGACGGGTTATCATTTCATACAGCAAGAAAACCACATGCCCACCATCAAGCGCCGGGATTGGAAGGATATTCATGAATGCAAGGATAATAGACAGTAAAGCGGTCATATGCCAAAAACTAATCCAATCCCATTGTCCCGGAAACATTTTACCGATAGCACCGAAACCTCCCAGATTTTTAGCTCCTTCTTTTGTAAAAACCAGTTTAAACTGCTTTACGTAACTGGTAAGTGTTTCCCATCCGAACTGAATTCCGGCCGGAATTGACTGCAAGAAAGTATAGTCTATATGCTTTGTCGGAAAAAAAGCAAAGAAAGGAGTTACGGCAACCCCCATTTTTCCATCTTCATCCAAAAGCATATCGGCTTCATGCACTTCCCCTTTTCTCACATAACGGATATTTACTTCCGAATTTTTATTTGCACTCAATTCCTTTGAAATATCCTGGAATATAAACAGATTCTTTCCATTTATTCCTATAATGCTATCACCTGCCTGTAAATTACTCTTTTCAGCTGGAGTCCCTGCAATGACTTCTGCCACGACAAAAGGCTGACGTACAGAAAAGATTTCTTCATCATTTGCAGCTAATACCTGCTGCGAAAAATCCTTAGGTAAGACAACATGGATAGTCTCTCCTCCCCGGACTACAGCCACATCGCTTTTCCCTTCAATCAATATTTTTTCTATTATGTCAGCACGTGTTTCTATAGCTTCATTATCCACAGAAAGGATATTATCTCCATTCTGAAAACCATTGTCCTGCATCAACTGCGAAAATTCTAAGCCATAAGAAGCATTTTGCATAGGAAAATATTCCCGTCCGTTAGAGAACAACATTCCTACATAAATGATTATTGCCAAAATAAAGTTGAAAAGCACTCCACCTACAATAATAGGCAATCGCTGCCAAGTGGGCCTAGAACGGTATTCCCAAGGCTGGGGTTCCTGAGCCAATTGGGTTTTATCCATTGACTCATCAATCATTCCCGCTATTTTACAATAACCTCCTAAGGGCAACCAGCCAATACCCCACTCCGTTGTTTCCGGATATTTTCTCCAATCTCCTTCCGGCAATTCATCCAATGGAATCGGTTCCATAACCGCATTCCCTTTAGAATCCGTGATAATATCTCCATCCAAATCTTTTTTAGGACGTTCATTGGCCGGTACATTCTTTGAACAAAATTTAAAATGCCACTTACCTTCTATCTTTTTAGCTCTCAGCAGCGAAAAGGTGGGATTAAAAAACAAATAAAACTTCTCTACCCGCACTTTAAACAAACGGGCAAATAAAAAATGCCCCAATTCATGTATAAACACAAGTATTGAGAGACTAAGGACGAGCTGTAAAGCCCGGATTAAAAATGTTTCCATAAATCAGTATTGAGCTTTCGTAAAACCTACGAAAGCTCTTTAATCAAATTAATTATTATATTATTATTTATATTTATTTTTCCATTAAAAAGAGGTATTCAATGCACTTATCATCATTTCCTACCCATTTATTAGTCGTGCGCATCACACTCATGACATTCTTTCTGTAATCAACCATCCTCATATCCTTTAGTGTAGCACATTCAGAAATAATGTCGGTCAGCTGACTTTTAGTTGCACGTCCTCCAGAGCTATATGAGAGCAACAAATATCGTGCATTTGTTTCATTTATCAATTTTCGTAAAGCATCAATGGCTAAATAATAGCCATTTTCACCTTTTTTATAATTTTCAAAAACAGAAACTGCCACATCGTCACGTGTATCCTGCCTACGGTTCACTTTTCCAAACAACTCCGGCTTATCATTCTTCACAATGGTAGTCCACAAATGATAATAAGAAGCATATCGCACTCTACTGGGGGGCATCTTCTCATTATTTGATCCATAAGGAGGGTCAAAATAAGCCAGATCAAACTCTTTTCCGTTTATGACATCAAACACATCGGAACGAGACACAATATGCTCTTTCTCCAATTGAAAACGTTTCGGAAGCAACAACTTTAAATCCTGATAAGACCTTTTAGACCATTTGGATAAATATGCAGCATAATGCCCCAAAGTATTATCCACCTTATCTAGAGACAGGATCAAGCTGGTTAGCAACACACACTTATCATTCCAGGATAGTTCCATCTTATCTATCTCATCCCTGATAGCATCCAACCTTCGGGTATTCTTTCTTTGAAAAGGCTTTTTCGATTCGTTCTCGTCACCACCATAATACTCGGTAAACCAACCGTCATAACCAGAAAGGTTATTTAAATAATCCAACCGTTCCTGAAAAAAGGAATCCGTTTCCGAAGATTTTAAATAACAGGTAGCAAAAACTTCCGACCAAGCAGAAACGTCATTGGACGTAACGGAATATCCCATTTTAGCCAAAGCCTGCGAAACCCTGGTAGAACCGCTAAAACCATCCAACACACTATTTACACCAGGTAAACCCTCTATCATCTGGATGATATGAGGCAAAAGCTTTAACTTGGATCCGGCATATTTTATACCTTCCGTTACTGGTATATCTTGCATTTAACAGTCCTATTTCAATTATTCTGAATTGATCTTTTCTTCACAAAAATGTATATGACACCGATCAAATCAGCCCCGAGTCCTTCTTTAATTTATTTTCGATACAGCCACCCTTCTTGCGTACTCATCACTACTAATATAATCTTCAAAAGCCGGATTGCTTATAAAATCAAAGTTCAAAAGCACATTTTCTATGATTTCACTCATTTCAAGAAAACCTATTTTTTCTTTCAGGAATGCATCTACAACGACCTCATTAGCCGCATTCAGGACACAGGGCATATTTCCACCACGCTCCATGGCATGATAAGCCAGAGCCAGATTCCGGAAACGGTTCATATCCGGTTTTTCAAAAGTCAACTGGGAATAATCACAAAAGTCAAAGCGTTGAAAATCGGTTTTCAATCGATCCGGATAAGTGAAGGCGTATTGTATCGGAAGTTTCATATCCGGAAGCCCCATCTGTGCTTTAAGAGCTCCGTCGTGAAACTGAACCAATGAATGAATAATAGACTGCGGATGTACCACAACTTCTATTTTATCTGGTGAAACGCCAAAAAGCCATTTTGCCTCGATAATTTCAAAACCCTTATTCATCATGGTTGCAGAATCAATCGTAATCTTAGCTCCCATTTCCCAATTAGGATGTTTCAACGCCTGAGCCCTGGTTACATATTTCAAGTCATCCAACGACGTAGTACGAAACGGGCCACCGGAAGCTGTCAGTATCAATTTTTCTACAGTATTATTGCTTTCTCCCGCCAAACATTGAAATATGGCCGAATGCTCCGAATCTACAGGAATAATAGAAGCATTATATTTTTCCGTCAATTCACAAATCAGGTCTCCTGCAACCACCAGGGTTTCCTTATTAGCCAGCGCAATTCTCTTACCGGCTTTTATCGCTGCTATCGTAGGCTTTAAGCCGGCATATCCTACCATTGCCGTAAGAACAATGTCTACGACATCGGCTTCTGCTATCTGAACAACAGCATCTTCACCCGCAAAAACTTTTATCGGCAAATGAGATAAAGCCTCTTTCAGCTTTTCATAATGAGCCTCATTAGCTATTACCACCACCTCCGGATTAAAGCGGAGCGCTTGCTCTATCAGCAAATCCACCCGATTGTTTGCAACAAGGGCATATACTTCAAACAAAGATTCATTACTCGCTATTACTTCTAAAGCCTGAGTCCCGATAGAACCGGTAGAACCTAAAATTGTTATTTGTTTCTTAGATGAGCACACTACGTGTAAAATTAAAAAATAATTACATTCTCAGGATTTATAGCGTTTCCCTGATTCCAAAGTTCAAAATAGAAATGATTGTCTTTTTTCTGAGGATCACCGGTTACGGCTATATTTTCACCGGCCCTCACCATCTGCCCTACACTTTTAAGCAAACGGGTGTTATTCTTATATATGGAAATAAAATTTCCTTCATGCTGAACCTGAATAACCCAACCCCAATCAAAACTGTAATCTGCAAAAATCACTGTTCCGTCCAAAACACTTAAAACATTCTCATTAGGAGAGGTTATTACGCTTATGCCATAAAACGACTCTGCCGGATTATACGTTTTAGCCAGAATACCCCGAACCGGGCGGAAAAAGACATATGCATTTTCATTGGAATTGCTCCCGATGGTCAACAGATTAAATTTTTCTTCATCCTCAAAATGCTCAACAAAATTCTTTTCCGCAGCAGACTTTTCAACCAATGCCAATGTATTTTTCCTGTCAACGACAAAAGAATCTAAAGCTTCAACCTCTTCAACCTGTATATTGCCTGCTATAATATCTTTCACGATATCCAGATAATCACCCTGCAAATCCATCTGATTCTGCAAGGAATCTGCCCGCATGGATTCGGCAATAACAGTTTCGCGATTTCCTTCATCCCCATATCCAGGAAGATAATAGCGGATAGGAGTTGTTATTATGAGTACGGCAAAAAGAAAGAATGTGATAATGAAAAAAAGGCAGAGATAGAAAAAGACAGAAAGACGGGAAAGGCGTACATACCAGGCTTCTTCCAAGGTATTTTCATCAAGGAAAGAGACCCTATATTTAAATTTCAGTCTTTGCAAAAAAGGCTTATCGACCACCCTTTCTCTACGTCTTCTTTTCATACTATCTTTTTAATTAGCGAAATGCAAATTTAGCGAATTTAGGTCTAACATCAAAATACAAAAGCCCAAACGAAAATTCACGTTTGAGCTTTTGCAATAAGTATATTACAATTATATCATCCCGTTGATCAAGAATACGGCAGCTACAGATACAATAGCATACAATTCCGGGAATACGGCTAAAATCAATGTTTTACCGAAAACATCGTAACCTGATCCGATACCTGCAATACCATTGGCACACACCTGACCCTGACGAATAGCACTAACCAAACCGGTTAAAGCCAAAGCCAACGAACCACCAAATACTGCTGCTGCTGCTGCCCAGGTCATACCGTCAACAAGTTGTCCCTGAAACAAGAAAAAGCCAAGGAAACCATACAGTCCCTGAGTACCCGGCAAGGCACTTAACACAATGTAGTTACCGAAAGCATCCGGATTTTTTTTCATCGCTCCTACGGCGGCATTACCTGTTATTGTTACGCCATAAGCACTACCAATACCACAAAGTCCAACCATTAAACCGATACCAATGTAAGCTAAAATAATAGGTTCCATAAATTTAAAATTTGAATTACAGAAGTCAGATGATATTACAAGAATCTTTTACAATCTCACCAACCAGCTTTCTTCTTTTTGTTTTTAATTATTAATTATTTTTACTATTTCTGTTTATATGCAATCAGCACCAGGCTGATATTATTTTAAACTAAAATTACAAAACTTTTGTTTCCTCCTTATATTTTGCAAAAGGTTTATATTTCTTGCCACTACCTTCAAAACCTGCATTTTTATAAAACTCAACGAATGTCAAACGCATAGGATGAACAAAAGAACCTAAGGCTGCGATAAAAATATTTATAGAATGACCAAACAACAAAATAAATACCGTCACCAGTTGACTAACCACAGGAATACCGATATCCTGCCCCATACTCATTCCTAAATCATTAAACACAAACCCCATAACACCGCCGGACAGACCTAATGCGAACAAACGTATATAAGACAAAACATCTCCCAAAAGACCTGTTGCCATGTTATATGTATCCCACAACCCGGAACCGATATTTATTAACGGGTTACGCTTTAAGTTATTCAACAGGAATACACAAATACCTCCTATACTACCAAATATGATGTATCCCCATTTGGCTACGGAAGGATCAATTTTGCCAAACATTGATAACCCCAGTGTACCTCCACAACCCAGCAAAAGTACCAACCAGCCCATAGTAGGCAATGCTGCAGCAAACCCCTGTCGTTTTACTTCCTGAATCCATTTTAACACCATACCAAACATAATTTGTACGACACCCAAAATCAAAGCATTATAAAACAACTGGTCTGAATTAAGCATTACACTTTTAAACTTTTGTATCCAGGGAGCAGTAGAATCAAGCAATGGAATACCAAAGAACGTTCCGCTAATTATTCCCATCACAATAGAAGCTCCTCCTAAACATGCAATTAATGACGTAACCGATCTATAAACCGGATTTTTCATTTTTGCCCGGGCAAAGAGTCCCAATAAAAGGAATAGAAGTCCGTATCCGGCATCTCCCAGACACAAACCAAAAAATATAACATAAAACGGAGCGAAATAAGCAGTCAGGTCACGTTCCCAATAATTAGGCAAATCATAAAGTTCACCGATAAACTCAAACATACTGGCAAACTTATTATTTTTAAGTTTTACGGGTACACGTTCACCTTCCACCGGCTCACTCACTTCATAATAAATATCTGTGGCATCCAAATATTGTTTTAACGGCAGTTCTGAACCCTCCGGCGCCCAGCCTTCAAGCAACATAACCTTATTTTCCGCTTCTACCGTAGTATTCAACACCACTTTATCAAACATGATAACCGTCTGAATTTCAGTTTCCGCCTCTTTCAAGGTATTGTAATCTGATACGGAAATACGGGATAGTTCAGCCTTATTTTTATCTATTTCCGAACGAATGCTTTTTATTTCCACATCCAGTTCACCCGCTGTTTTATCAGAAAGAACCAAATGATCTGCATCAATATCCAGAACTTCGCCCGGACGGGTTACCGTAACAAAATAAACGGTACTTCCTACCTGATCTATTTCAAAAGCATTATAAAGTACTTCCCATTCCTGGTCAAACTTACGCACAGGGCAGCTAAAGAAGTTCAATACAAACCCTGATTCCTTTAACTGAAGAATGCGCTGATGATTAAACGTCCCCCACACCTCCATACGGTCTCGCTCTTTCTCCGTAAGAGTCAGCTTCTGTTGTAGTTTTTCCTTTTCGCCCAACACAGTCTCAATATCCGTCAGGACTTCAATTCCATCACGCGAGGTATCAGCCGGTTCAAGTTCTGCATTTTTAGGACGATATTTTTCCAGTTGCTTCAGCGCGGTTTTCACTCGTGAAGCAACCTGCATCTTTTCACGCAACTGATCATTCTCAGCAATGCCTTCTGGTTTTTCTATTATATGAAGTACGCCTATCTCCTTTATTTTTTCAAGGAAATCCAGGTATTGTTTGTGATACACCAAGAAGGTATATTTTTTCATTTTCACAATCATAACTTTACCTCCTTCATTCTCTCTTTACGAGCTTTTACTATCTTTTGCGAAGACTTGGAAAGATTTTCTTCATCTTCCATAAAACGTTTTATTTTCCGGATAGCATCTTCATAGCCCGGGATTTGCACTTTTTCAAAAAGATTTACCTTTTGGGTAGTCTTTTTACGTGCATGTTCCAACAAAGTTAATTTCTGGTTGTAAAACTCCCGTTCAATGCCTACCTGAGCTAACTCCTTCAACTGAGTTAAACCGTCAGCAAACCAAGCCGGAGAATTAAACAAGCTGAAAGGTTTGGTTTCATATTCCACATCTTCCAGTACGGGAATACGGACACCCGCTATCTTCTTTATACTCATTCTTACATCTTTCACCTGCAACAATGAGGTATCGAATTCCCCCCACAAAGCCAGCATCTCATCATACGAAGCTATACGGCTTTCAAAATCTAGCTCCAGCTTTTTAATATCATCTTTGGCCTTCTTAACCTCAAGACGCAACGCACTTTCCTTATTTTTTATCGTAGGCAAAGTACGCACACGCATTTTGAGATTTTTTTCCAAAACCTGTAAAGATGTTTTATTATATTGAAAATTTATTGCCATATAATCAGTTACGAGTTACAAGTCATTGGTTACCTTTTTGTAACTACAACTTTAAGCATTTATTTTTTCTATTTTTTCCAATACTTATCCACAAATTCTTGCTTTATGTTAACTTCCGCCGGATTGAAATATTGAGAGAATAAATCCCATGCGACATCCAACATCGTAGTAACATCAATGTTCACATCAATAGCAAGCAATTTTTCCGAATAACCTTTTGCAAACGCCAAAGTACGCTCATCATAATCTGTCAGGTCAAAACCGTTTTCCAACTTAGTCTTGGCATTGGATGCATCAGAGTACAGACGCACAGCAGCATTCATTACCTGAGGGTGGTCTTCACGTGTTTTCTTTCCGATAACCAATTGTTTCAAACGAGACAAAGAACGGAATGGGTCTACAATAACCTTACCTATATCCGTATCACGACGCAGAAACAACTGACCTTCTGTAATATATCCTGTATTATCAGGAATAGAGTGCGTAATATCGCCTCCGGAAAGTGTTGTCACCGCAATGATAGTAATAGAGCCGCCTTCCGGAAACTGTACCGCTTTTTCATAAATCTTTGCTAAATCCGAATATAATGAACCCGGCATAGAGTCTTTTGACGGAATCTGATCCATACGGTTAGACACAATAGCCAGTGCATCGGCATACGACGTCATATCGGTCAACAACACAAGTACCTTCTCATTCTTATCTATCGCAAAATATTCTGCTGCTGTCAATGCCATATCCGGAATCAACAACCGTTCCACCGGAGGATTCTCCGTTGTATTTACAAAACTGACAATACGATCCAACACCCCTGCATTGCTAAATACATTTTTAAAATACAGGTAGTCATCATTAGTCAATCCCATACCTCCCAGGATAATTTTATCTGCCTGCGCGCGCAATGCCACGCTTGCCATAACCTGGTTATACGGCTGATCCGGGTCTGCAAAAAACGGAATTTTTTGTCCGGAAACCAAGGTATTATTCAAGTCTATCCCCGCAATACCTGTTGCAATCAATTCCGACGGCTGTTTACGACGTACCGGATTAACTGAAGGTCCTCCGATTTCACGTTCTTCTCCTTCTACATCCGGTCCACCGTCTATCGGGTCACCGTAGGAATTAAAAAAGCGCCCGGATAACTGCTCACTTACTTTCAGAGAAGGAGCTTTACCCAGAAATATAACTTCTGCGTCTGTAGGAATACCTTCCGTACCACCAAACACCTGTAAAGTTACTTCATCACCAACAATCTTTACGACCTGAGCCAACTCTCCGTTCACTGTTGCCAGTTCATCGTTACCGATACCTGAAGCACGCAATGAACAAGTAGCTTTATTGATCTGAGTAATCTTTGTATAGATTTTTTGAAATGCTTTTGTTGCCATAGTCTTTTTTTAAGAACCCTGATTTACCCGGGATACTATTTAATTCTTCTTTCTTCCAAAATTTCATTTAACTCTGCCCGGTACTTATTAAAGGAATCCGATTCAAATTCAGCATAGTTCATCTGTTTGCAAACGTTTATGATACGTTTGAAATATTCCATCACATCCAGGAATCCGCTAAACTCATAATCCGAATTACAGATATCCATTACCAAATCCAGTATATAACGCTGACGTGCCATCGGCGTAACAGCGTCTATCTTATCAAATGCATCCTGTTGAAGTATTACAAAATCTATTACTTCTGACTTCCAGAAAGTAACATGATAATCAACAGGCACTCCATCGTCACCCAATATATTTATCTGTTCCTGCACTTCCTTACCACGTTGAAGCACCGTCTTCATATCATTTACCTTAGCTGTCCAGTCAGGAGAAATCAATTCAGAGATATACTCTTCAAATTCAGGATATTCTATATACTTGGAATAACTGTCAATCGGATTTACTGCCGGATAACGTTTACTGTCCGCACGAGCCTGTTCCAATGCAAAGAAACAACGGGCAACTTTTTTGGTTCCTTCTGTAACCGGTTCTTTCAAGTTACCACCGGCAGGAGATACTGTACCTATAAAGGTAATAGAACCTGTTTTTCCATTTTTCAGATAGACAAATCCTGCTCGGCTATAAAAATTACCAATCGTAGCAGACAAATCCATCGGGAAAGCATCCTGACCGGGAAGTTCTTCCATACGGTTACTCATTTCACGCAATGCCTGAGCCCAACGGGAAGTAGAGTCCGCCATCAAAAGTACCTTAAGCCCCATCGCCCTGTAATACTCTGCAATAGTCATAGCTGTATATACAGAAGCTTCACGGGAAGCAACCGGCATACTGGATGTATTTGCAATAATAATGGTACGTTCCATTAAGTTATGTCCCGTATGAGGGTCTATCAGTTCCGGAAACTCCACAAACAACTCAACCACCTCATTTGCACGTTCACCACAGGCAGCCATAATCACTATATCAGCTTCCGCCTGTTTTGAAATAGCATGCTGCAATACGGTTTTTCCCGTACCGAATGGTCCCGGAATAAACCCTGTACCACCTTCGGCTATCGGATTGGCCGTATCAATACAACGGACACCCGTTTCAAGCAGCTTAAATGGACGTGGTTTTTCTACGTGTACATTAATAGGCTTCTTTACCGGCCATTTTTGTACCATATTCACTTCCAAATCATTCCCCTCAGCATCAGTCAGGACAGCAACCGTATCCATAATGGTATATTCGCCCTCACCCACAATGCTCTTTACAGTATATTCCCCTTGTAACACAAAAGGAACCATTATTTTATGAGGCTGATAATTTTCATCAACTTCTCCAAGCCATGAAGCAGCCACAACCTTATCTCCGGCTTTTGCTAAAGGAACAAATTTCCATTTTTTCTCCTTATCTAAAGGGAAATTATACTCCCCACGTTTCAAAAAAACACCGGTTAACTTATCCAAATCATTTTGAAGTCCGTCGTAATTATGTGACAATAGTCCAGGTCCTAAAGTTACCTCCAGCATATGTCCCATAAATTCAACATCATTTCCTACTTTCAAACCACGTGTACTTTCGAAGACCTGTGCCGAAGCATTGTCACCATTCACTTTAAGAACCTCAGCCATGAGGCGCTCTCCGTTCAAATCAATGTAACAAATCTCGTTTTGAGCCACAGGACCATCAACCTCCACTGTTACAAGGTTGGAAATAATTCCTTTTACTTTTCCTTTTGTTGACATAGTCTTATAAATATACCCTATATACATTTTCTTAAAGAAAAGTATGATAAAAAGGGTTTATATGAATGTTATGTTTATTCTCTACAATTTTATTATACCTGCTCTTCAAAATTTACACCGTCCTTCAATATGTCAAGCAAGTTGCGAAACACCTGAGTTCCCTTTTCCTGAGTAAGAGGTCTCCAACGGTTTATCAGTTCGCACTTCAATACAAAACCTAAAACTCTCTCCACAGAGAAATAATTAAAGAACGTATGTTCATCCAACCATTTCCATTTCAGATCATCCAACAGTTTTTCCCGAGTCAGCAAATTTCCTTCTTCCGAAATATGCATTACACTATCCAACTCGTCAAAAATTCCGGCAAGTCCAAAATCCCGCGCATTGCTCTTTTTCAAAATTTGAGCCATTTCATTATCCCCAATAATATATTGCTGCGGATTAAAACCGTATTTCCGGCAGGTAATAGCTGTCAATAAATTATTTACATTCAGATTAAACTCAAACCAGTCATGCAGAAATTTATTTTGCCCCTGCATAGCATACTCATAGTACAAACCGGAGAGATAATCTTCCTGAGACACATTCTCAAATGAAAAATTTTCATCTTTGTATAAATCATAGAAATTTTTCACATAAGGGAGCAATCGTTTATCCACCGGATGCTCGTACTCCTCCATGTATGTAACCAGCTCTTTCCAATCCTCCGCGCGCAACGTTCCCAACGGATTCAACTCTGCATCCTTTTTTTGCAGATAGGCCAACAAATTATAGTTGTCATATTTTGCATATATAAGATACAGCAGCTTCCTATCCTCTTCTGAAAGTTGTTCTTCCAGCTCCGCTTTCAAAACTTCCATAGAAGGCACTCCCTTAGGATCATCCAATTGTATATCGGGAAGACCTGCTACAAGATAATAATATTCCATTTGATTTTATTTTCTCAAAACAACATTTCCACCAATTTCGGGCGCAGGAACTCTTTAAAATAAGCTACCAGTTCATCCTCTCCAAAGGTTACTTTATATCCTTTTTCCTGCGAAACAATTGAAAAATCAGCTTTCGCCCCGTTTGCTTCCGTTATCCGGACACCTTTGTTCAAAAGATCCTTTGCATTTGACGTAAAGTAATCGGTTAGCGCTTTTGCATCTTTTGCCTCAACAGTAAGCTGATCATTTTTTGCCCATTCCTGCACCAATGCAAGAATCACTTTCTGCATAAAGACCTTGTCTGCTGTCGCTGCTTTTATAGAATCAGAAACTATTTTTCCACACAACAAATCGGTTATTTCTGTTTTCAAAGCGTTAACAGACTGCTGAGCGAACAAGCGCAGTTCCGATTGTGTATTTTTTTCCAGTTCAATTGATTTCACCTGAGCATCCGCCACTATTTTATCTGCTTCTGCACGGGCGGCGGCAACAATACTTTCTGCTTCCGACTGTGCTTTTTCAACAATAACTTTAGCTTCAGCATTTCCTTTTTCAACCCCTTCCTGATAAATTTTATCGGTAAGTTCTTGCAATTTTGTATTCATAGGAATCCTTTTTTCTTATTTTCAAGTAATGCAAATTTACACCTTTATTTTTCTAAAAGAAAGTTTTAGCTCCTTTTTTAGAAGTTTTTTCATTTAGATAGAAAAGATCAAAATTTTTGTTATTACTGGTATGGTATTCTCTCAAAAAGGTGCATTTAACATACACAGAATAAACGAATTACCCATACTACTCAAACA
This sequence comes from Bacteroidota bacterium, assembly GCA_023391625.1. Taxonomy (GTDB): domain Bacteria; phylum Bacteroidota; class Bacteroidia; order Bacteroidales; family Paludibacteraceae; genus QVMH01. The sequence continues at coordinate 17,268 of JAEWAN010000027.1, forward strand.
AAAAATCACACTACATTTCAAAAAGTATAAATGAAATGCAATACAAAGGTAAGTTGCTTCACACAAAACGAATCATCCAAAAGTCGCGTAAAATGTTTCATTTGTACTATTACCTGTTATAACTTGTTATCAAAACAAAAAGCATATTAAGAATGCTCTTAATATGCTTTTATCATTTGCTCATATATTTTTATTAGATAATTTGTATTCCCTGAGCCGCGGCCATTTCCAATGCCATTTCACGCAACCGGAATTTTTGTATCTTACCACTTCCCGTTAGAGGATACTCATCAACCGTAAATACATACCTCGGGGTTTTATACTGTGCAATCTTGTCTTTGCAATAATCGCGGACATCTTCCGTAGTAAAAGAATATCCTTCCTTCGGAATGATAAAAGCCCCTACGTCTTCTCCGTAACGAGGAGACTTTACTGCAACAATCTGTACATCTTTCACTCCAGGCATGGTGTACAAAAAGTCTTCCACTTCTTTCGGAGATATATTTTCCCCCCCACGAATAATCATATCTTTGATACGTCCGGTTATACGGTAGTTGCCGTTTTCATCTTTCACACCTAAATCTCCGGAATGCAGGAATCCATTCTTATCTATCACCTGGGCAGTAGCTTCCGGATTCTTATAGTAACCTTTCATCACGTTATAACCACGGCTACACATTTCTCCTTCCACACCTACCGGACATTCTTTTCCTGTTTCCGGATCAATTACTGCAACTTCCGTAAACTCATATTCACGACCCACTGTTGTACAACGTACTTCAAAAGAATCGTCCACACGAGTCTGCGTCATACCCGGAGAAGTTTCCGTCAGACCATACACACTGGTTATATCCAGGAACATTTTTTCATTCGCCTGTTTCATCAACTCCATCGGACACAATGCTCCGGCCATAATCCCGGTACGTAAAGAAGACATATCAAACATGTTAAACATCGGATGATTAAGCTCTGCAATAAACATAGTCGGCACACCGTGCAACACCGTACATCTTTCTTTATGTATTGAAGCCAGCACCAGCAATGGGTCGAATTTTTCAACCATTACCTGTGTACTTCCGTGAGTCAGACAAGCCATAGTGGCTAACACGACACCAAAACAGTGAAACAACGGCACGCAGACACAAACTTTATCTGCCGACGTATACTTCATGTGATAACCTGTCAGGTATCCATTATTAGAGATATTGTGATGCGTCAACATAACCCCTTTCGGGAAACCGGTAGTACCTGAAGTATATTGCATATTCACAACATCATGACAATCAACCGATTTTTTTATCTCGTTATATTCTGTATCCGATTTATTTTCACCCAATAGAAGAACCTCTGCCGTATTATACATTCCCCGGTATTTTTCCTGACCAATGTAAACCACATTTTTCAGACGAGGAAACTTATCGCTTTTCAAATGTCCACGGGCTGAATTTTTCAATTCCGGAATAAGCGAATATACCATGTCCACATAATTACTTTTGGCTGCGCCATCCGTCATACATAAAGTATGCATATCAGAATGTTCCATCACATACGCCAATTCATGTGTCTTATAATTTGTATTAACAGTAATAGCAACCGCACCTAATTTGGCACAGGCATAAAGGAATGTCAACCAGTCCGGCACATTCTGCGCCCAGATTCCTACATGCGTTCCCTTTCTCACGCCTAACGCCATAAGACCTTTAGCCATATCGTCAACACGCTGATTAAACTCTTTCCAGGTAAAGCGCAAATCACGGTCAGAATAAACTATATACTCACTATCAGGAGTTTCCTTAGCCCAATACTCAAGCCAGTCACCTAAAGTTTTATCAAATAATTGCATGATTTAATTACTAATTAAAAAGTTAGAAATCACAAACCAATGTGTTCCTCCGATTTTATGAACTACATTCGCCTGATTTAAAAATACTACATAGGAGCATAAACCACAGCCAAAATCTGTGCTGTTTCTCCATTCTGAGCTTCTACCAGATGATCTACAATAGAATCATAATAAATGCTATCACCTGCATGCAACACATGTTCTTCTTTTCCGTAATGAACTTTTATTGAACCTTTAAGCACATATATAAATTCTTCACCTTCATGTGTAGATAATATAGGTTTATGTTCCACAGACGGTTTTATAGTGATAATAAAAGGTTCCATGTGCCTACCGGCTTTCTGCGAAGCTAACGCGTAGAAATCTAAATGAGAATTTGCATCTGACAACTGACTTGAAAATGTTACGGCTTCCTGAAGATCATTCGCCCGGTGAAGTACTGGCCCCAATTCTTTACTATCATCTAAAAAAGTACCTACGCGCACACCTAAGCCACGGGCTATTTTTATTAACGACCCTAATGATGGGATACTATCTGCACTAATCAGTCTGTCTATCTGTTCTAATGACAAACCAGAACATTCTGCTAATTCTTCTTTAGAAATGTTTTTATCGCTGCATAATGTCAGGATTTTTTTTCCTACTACGTTTTGTTCCATCTCTCTAATAAATAATAAATATGTTATTCAATCTTTTAAAATCAAAAATAAAAGACCACTATTTCCACTAAAATAGTGATCAACTTATATTTTTTATCTTACGGGCGCAAAAATAGGAATAAAATCTTCAAAAAAAAAGTTTTTAAATAAAGATCGTTATATTTACACGACAAAACCTGTTAAATTCTAAAATCAAACACCCTTTTAATAACAATTTTACTATTCAATAAACACAAATTCACAAAAAATAAACTATTCTAACACCTTACTCATTACCTAAATTAAAGTTACTGAACGGCTAAGCTCCTCTATGTATTTTCATTTCCAATAACAGCTTCTTTCCGCGTGACAAAACAAAAAAACGACTTACTTACGCCCACAAAAACAAACAAGTGGAAACAGCTGATAAAACAACTGCTTCCACTTGATTTACAAAAAAGATTCTAACTCAAGAACGCTTTTTTATTCAGGTTACAAAAAATACCGCTATTTTGAACCTGCTAATATATCTTCATACAAATTATCCGAATTTAATATATCCAGCGCGACCTTTAATTCTTTATCATCCCTCAAAGTATATTCTATTTCCCCTTTCTGGAAATAATAACGTTTTATAATTTCAATACTCAAAATATCCGTTATATCCTTTTTATTTTTCTCTACCTCTGTCCATACATCCGGTACCAGTTTTTCTTTCAATGCCTCTATCTCAGCTATGGCATTTTCATCCAAAGCATCCATTTTAGCAACTTCCGTCAATTCATCCAGATACTTTTCTGTCTGCGTTGTATAAACAAAATTCTTCTCTTTTAAATACGCAACGAAAGCATTAAAATCCTCATCAGACAACACGAACTCACTAGCGGCAGGAATCGTAGGATGTTGCATTACATATTGCGTTGCGAAATCAAAATAGTGATTTTGAAGATAGATATAATACGCGATATTCAGATTTTGTGTTTCTGTCGTTATCGTATCCGGAGTGATTCCTCCCCCGTCACGCACTTCACGGCCCTTTTTAGTATGAAAAACAGTTGTCAAACTATCCGGAACCCGTCCTACACTGCCATCTTCATTTCTATGACTGTAATCTATAGCTTGCACACAACGCCCGCTCGGAATATAATACTTGGCTGTGGTAACTTTAAGATAACCTCCATAATTTATAGGACGGATACTCTGTACCAAACCTTTACCAAAAGTACGTTCTCCCACTATTACTCCACGATCCAAATCCTGAATAGCACCGGCCAGAATTTCCGATGCCGAAGCTGAAGACCTGTTTGTAATAACAGCCAGCTTCATATCCGGAAACACAGGTTCTGACGGTGTATTATAAACTCTTTCGGAGCTATTATTCTTTCCTTTGGTAGTTGCCACCTCCGTACCCTTAGGCACAAAAAAGCCGACAATTTTCACAGCCTCATCTATTAATCCTCCCCCGTTATTTCTCAAGTCAATGATCAGAGATTCTATCTGTTCGTTTTTTACCATATCTGCCACCGTAGATTTCAGTTCTATCGCAGCACGATCAGTAAAATCATTCAATAGAACATATCCTACTTTCTGGGGATAAACAGCCGAATATGCAATCGGATGCATCTGTATTTTTTCCCTTATAAATACTTTCTCAATCGGCTTTTTCTCCCCCGGACGTTTCAGTTTCAACTTTATCTCCGTACTGGGAGTACCTCTCAATTTAGCACTCACATCACTCAATGCCATTCCCTTGGTGCTTTCTCCATTTATTTCAAGAATAACATCACCGGCACGGACATCGTTTTTCTGAGCAGCCATCCCTTCATAAGGTTCGGACACACAGACTTCATTCCCCATTTTCATAATTAATGCCCCAATACCTCCGTATTCTCCTTTCGTCATCATGGAAATTTCTTCCGCATTTTCTTCCGGCATATAAACAGTATATGGATCCAGATTCCGAAGCATATAATCAATACTATTCTTCGTCATTGCATCATAATCCAAGGTATCCACATAAAACAAATCCAACTCCCGGACTATCGTATTGAAAGTATTCAGGTTTTTATTAATAAGAAAAGTACGGTCTTTGTCCTCTGCTGCAAAAACGGCAACAGACAAAAACACCACCAACGAAAACAGCCAATATTTTTTCATAGAACTTTATATTTATACAAACTTAAAAATGAAAATGTTCTAAAGAATAAGCTTCTAAATTTTAACATCCGGCGGTAAAAATGCCGATATTTCTTTCCCGTATGTTATTAAATCACGCACTACCGTGGAAGATACATATGAATATTCATATTCCGTAAACAACAAAACGGTTTCTATTCCACTCAATTTCCGGTTCGCATCTGCGATGTTGTGTTCATACTCAAAATCACTGATAGAACGCAAGCCCCGCAAGATGTAACCAGCCCCAATCGAAGAAGCGAAATCGACAGTCAGCGAGTCATAGGACATAACCTTAACTCTGTCTTCTCCCGAAAAAGCCTGCCGGATTATATCCATCCGCTTTTCCAACGAAAACAATGTTTTCTTGGTCTGATTTATACCAATGGCTATTACAATCTCATCAAAAATACTCAGACCTCTTTTTACCACACTATAATGTCCTATGGTAAACGGATCAAATGTTCCCGGGAAAATAGCTCTTTTCATTATAATCTGGTAAAATTAATTAAGCCTTTTTCGTTTTATATTCCGCCCGGACTTTTCCCTTCGCGATATTACTTAACTTTGATTTGATCAATTGCCTTCTCAACGGATTAACCCTGTCTGTAAACAAATTTCCTTCCAAATGATCATACTCATGCTGTACCACCCGGGCTTTATAACCTTCAAACACTTCCTCTTTTTCATTAAAATTCGTATCAAAATAACGGATTTTTATCTTATTAGAGCGCAAAACAGATTCATGAATTCCCGGTACACTCAAACAACCTTCTTCCCCTGATACCACATCCTCGCTCATTTCAAGCATTTCCGGATTAATCATGGCTATTTTAAAAGCTCCCAACTCAGGATCCTCCTGTTTGAACGGCACTAAATCAATAACCAACAAACGAATAGGCAATCCCACCTGTGGAGCAGCCAGTCCCACCCCATCCGCATGATACATGGTTTCAAACATATCATCAATCAAAATGTCCAGATTAGGATAGTCCGGAGTTATATCTTCCGCTTTCTTTCTCAACACGGTACTCCCGTAAGTATAAATAGGTAATATCATCTTTGTATATAATTTATAATTTTCAGATACTTATATAATCATTTATCATCTCAACGACTCCATATAATTTTGTAAAATTATAGTCGCACTAATTTTATCCACTAACTCTTTATTCTGTCTGGCTTTTTTCTTCAGACCACTATCCAACATCGCTTTATGAGCCAATACCGAAGTAAAACGCTCATCATAAAAAACAATTTCCATATCAGGAAACGCTCTCTGCAATCCAACCACAAAAGGACGGATATACTCCATAGACTCCGATTCCTCCCCGTTCATTTGTTTAGGCAACCCAACCACGATTTTATCTACCTCCTCCGAAGCCAGATATTTTTTCAGATACCCCAGAACTTCGTGAGCCGGAACAGTATCCAAACCATTGGCTATAAGCTGAAGAGGATCTGTCACAGCCAACCCAACCCTCTTTTTTCCGTAATCTATTGCTAATATTCGCCCCATCGTACTAATTAATATAAAACGCAAAAGTACAAAAATAAGCTTGTCTGCTAAAATAAAGAAATTTTACTCTTATGTAAATACCTTTTATTTGGATACTATAACAATTTATAATTACTTTTGTGTGAAATGTAACTGGAAGTGTGACAATTCTAACGGAAAAACATTCACGATATATGAACGAGAATACGGACAACAAAATAGAAAAGAAACGCTTTTTCTACGCTATGTTTATTCCGTTCAGTATCGTTTTGTTCATGTTTCTAAGCTTTTTGCTGGAAAAAGGAATGAACTGGGACTTCCACCAGGGCGGTGTTTTTCCTAGAAGAATAGAGAATCTATGGGGGATATTATCCATTATTTTCATACATGGAGACTGGGGGCACTTGTTCAACAACATCCTTTCTTTCTTCATATTAGCTACAACCTTATATTATTTTTATGCCCCGATTGCAACTAAAATACTTTTAGTTAGTTATATTTGCAGCGGATTTTTACTTTGGATAATAGGAAGAGAGAGCTGGCACATAGGCGCCAGCGGATTAATTTATGCGTTAGTCTTTTTTCTATTCACAAGTGGAATCATACGCCGTCATATTCCATTAATAGCCATATCACTAATTATGGTGTTTTTATACGGGAATATTGTATGGCATATTTTCCCCTGGCAGGTTAACGACCCCATATCATGGGAAGGACATTTAGCCGGCGGGATCACGGGATTCACCCTGGCTATCCTCTACCGGAAACAAGGGCCTCAAAAACCGGAAAAAATATGGGAAGAAGATGAGTCTGACCCTGAAGACATAAACACAGACACAGAAGATATACAATATTAATATTCAGAAAAACAACTAAAATGACCGGAGAACCACAAAAAGAAATATCTTTCATCGCAATAATGAAGTCTATCTTCAAAGGATTAAAAATATTTATTATCTGGCTTATCAAGTTACTGGGAGCAGGCTCACAGTTGCTTTACCGGCACAAAGTCATTACCGTTCTGATTATGGCAATGAGCCTTGCCATAGGATGGTATCTTACCAGAGCTGAAAAAAAAGAATACAACATATCAGCAATGGCTATTATAAACGGAGCTTCAGCACAAACCGTAAGAGAAATAGCCAAGCCGCTGGAATGGTCTTCTTACGTAAGCGATCACGCTTCGCTACCTCAACTACTGTCGCTACCTCCCGCTATCGCTAATAATTTTTACGAATTACAGTCTTTCTACATGATTGACTACGGAAATGACAGTATTCCCGACATAATAGACTGGGGTTATAGTTACACACCGGAAGACACTCTAAGCTTTAAAATGCAGAACAGGCTGTTTTTTACTCTAAAAGGAACAAACGTACGTTTCCTGCCACAGTACCAGGAAGCATTTCTTAAATATTTTAATGAGAATCCATTGCTAAAGCGGGAGTTTGAAATAAAGAAACAAACACTGGAAGAAAGACTCCTTATTACCGACAAGGAAATAAAACGAATAGACAGCATGGCTACACTATGCTATTTAAAAGGAGATGAAATCAACCTTCGCATATCACGCAAAGATTTCTCTATCGGATCAGAAAAACAATTATTTTATGATGATTTGTTCATGTTATATAAAAAGAAAATAGACTTTGAATCGGAATTGGCATCATTTACCGAACCGATGGTACTCCCATCTGATTTTGCCATACACCCAAGACCTAATAACGGAAGATCAAAAGTTTTAACTATAAGCGGGCTAATAGGTTTAGGAGTTATTGTTTTCCTGTGCTTATTTATAGAAAACCGAAAATGTATTTTCAGCTATTTATCTAAAAGACAAAAAATAAATTAATGTCAATACCATACAATAAGAAAGGGCAAAACAGCTTTATTGTAAGCTGTTTTGCCCTTTCTTATTGTACATAGCACATAGACTTCACCTTTCAACAACACAAACACGAATACAACAAACAGACTTCGTTTGCTTTTAGAGAAACGGCAATAAAAAAGGTGAATGACAAGTCATTCACCTTTTTTATTTTTACAGTCAAAACCTTAGATTTTTCTTTCTTTAATTTTAGCTTTCTTACCTGTAAGTCCACGTAAATAATACAGTTTAGCACGACGTACTTTACCGAATTTATTTACAGTAATCTTTTCGATAAAAGGAGAATCCATAGGGAAGATACGTTCTACACCAACGTTTCCTGAAATTTTACGAACTGTAAAACGTTTTTTGTCTCCGTGACCAACAATTTTAATCACGTCTCCTTTAAATTCCTGAACACGTTCCTTATTACCTTCCTTAATACGATAAGCTACTGTTACCGTATCTCCGCTTTTAAACTCAGGATGGTTAGACTCTACATGGAAAGCCTGTTCTGCAACTTTAATAAAATCCATTGTTTTTTGATTTATTTATTAAGAACTATGCGCAATATTCACAGACCTCACTAATTCTGCCAGAGATTACGCTAAATTTGGAGTGCAAAAGTACATTCTTTTTTTTATTTTTCCAACACTTCCGGCTAAAATACTGAAAACGATCCATTAAAAGTCATAAGTATCAAATTTCATATATCAGTTTCAGGTATTGTTAATCTCTTAAAAAATAGTTATTTTTGCAGGATTACAAAATTACATTTATGTCTAATACGCAAGGAAATATATTTTTCAATATTCCGGAGCCTACCTTACGAAGGCTGCCATGGTATTTGGCATATGCACAACTCGTACTAAAAGAAGGCGAACAATACTTGTCATCTACCCAGATAGCCAAAAACATAGCTGTGGATGCGTCATTAGTAGCCAAAGATTTATCATACGTAAACATATCCGGCAAAACACGTGTAGGTTATGACGTAAAAGAGTTGGTGCACGTTTTAGAGGACTTTTTAGGATTTACAAATCCGCACAAAGCCTTTTTATTCGGTGTAGGACGCCTGGGAGGAGCTTTGATGCATGACAACGGGTTACAACAATTCGGTTTGGAGATAGTAGCCGGATTTGATGTTAAATATGAACTTGCAGGCACAAGTATTAACAGAATTCCTATTCATCATATAGACCGTTTTCCCGAACTGCAAAAACAAACCGGAGTCAATATCGGCATACTGACCGTACCTGTGGAAAAGGCGCAGGTTATATCAGAAGAAATGATTCAGGGCGGAATCAAGGCTATATGGAATTTTACTCCTTTCAGAATACGTGTTCCAGAGAATATCGTTGTACAAAACACATCAATGTATGCACATCTGGCCGTTATGTTCAACAGGCTTAACACGATCAATGAAATAGAGAAAGAATAGTTTGCAGAAATAATTTTTATGAAAATAATTTGCGTAGGTCACAATTATAAAGCACACAATAAAGAATTAAACAGTGATAATCCGGCAGAGCCAGTCATTTTTATGAAACCGGATTCCGCTTTATTAAAAAACAACAAACCTTTTTTTATTCCGGATTTTACCAAGGACCTGCACCATGAAGTAGAGCTTGTCATTAAAATCAACCGGTTAGGAAAAAACATATCTCCCCGGTTTGCCCACCGCTACTACTCAGAAGTAGGATTAGGGATTGATTTTACGGCAAGAGACCTGCAAAACAAATTCCGTGCAGAAGGAAAACCGTGGGAAATATGCAAGGCTTTTGACAATTCTGCCGTTATTGGAGATTTTATTCCCGTAGAGCAAATTAATGATATACAAAACATTTGCTTTCACCTGGAGAAAAACGGACAGACTGTACAGGAAGGAAATTCCTGCGACATGATATTTCCTGTTGACGAACTTATTGCTTACATAAGCAAATTCTTTACATTAAAGATAGGAGACCTTATTTTCACCGGGACTCCGGCCGGAGTTGGCCCCGTCTGCATTAACGACAAACTGGAAGGATTTATCTTTGAAAAGAAAATGTTCAGCTTTTATGTAAAGTAAAAAAAGAAGGGATGTCCAAACAATAATAAAGCAATAAAAAAAACGTTATTATTTTTAACGTATCCATAAAAAGATTTCGCTATCTATGAAATATAAAAACCTCATATATATACTCCTGTCTCTCTTTTCATTTACTGCTTACAGTCAAGGGAGTTCTACGTCCCCACAGAGCTTATCCGCTACGACAACCTCTATCGGAGGACAAAAGGAGTTAATCTGCTCAGAGAAAGCGGGTATTATCTTGAGGGAAGACGGGAAACAATATTTTCATTTTGAATTTATAACCGATCCGAACTTTACTTATAATACAAAAATCGAAAATGCCCGGTTTATACCCGTTTCCAAAGAAGAAGGAGATACAATAAATCTATTTTCTTTATCTGCCGTACCTCAACTGCAGACCTACCAATCGGGACTGCGGGGAACCCGGTATTTAACCGTATATATTGAGCCTTATGTTTTAAGAAACGACAGTCTTCTAAAATTAAATGCTTTTGATCTGTCTGTAGAAAAAATACCAGCAAAGACAAAAAGGAGAAAATCAATTCATTCCTATACATCTTCGTCCGTCTTATCACAAGGGTCATTTATTAAAGCCCGTATCACAGAGAGCGGTGTTTATCAATTAACTTATGACGATTTACGATCTAAAGGAATAGATCCGGCTAACGTACGTGTATTCGGATACGGAGGTGGTGTTCTCGAAGAAGACTTTTCCAAATACAAACCAGACGACCTTCCCGAAATAGCTGTATATGACAATGGGAGCGCAATCCTTTTTTATGCACAAGGAATCAATAAATGGACTTACGATTCTGCATTAAAAATGTTTACGCATAAAGTAAATCCATATTCCCAACATGGATATTATTTTGTAACCTCATCTAATGTGGGTGCAAAGAGAAGAATCTCTACGAAAGAAAACATTACTGCCGTAACACCACAAGATGTATCGGAATTCACAGACTATCTGTTACACGAAAAAGACTCTAATAACCTGATTAACTCCGGTAAGGAATTTTATGGTGAAAGCTTCCGTAACGGACAGACCAGAAGTTTTTCGTTCACATTTCCTAATGTGATCAAAGCCAATAATGCAAGGGCACGAATAGAAGCTATCAGTACAACATCCGGGAATTACACGATAACCATTGGACAACAACAGGAAAGCCTGAATATAAGCGGCAGTTCACTGTCCTATCAACATTCTATCTCCGCAACCCGGCAAGTGACATTCACACCGGAAAGCGACCGGATAAGCATCGCCTTGAAATATAATGCAGGCAGCACAGTTAAAGGACAACTCAACTACATAGAAGTGAATGCCCGCAGACAGCTCATTATGAACGGGTCTTCTATGGTTTTTCATAACACAGATAATATAGGAGAAGGGTCATACAACAGGTATTCGCTGCAAACAAGCAACTCCAATATTCAGATATGGGATATCACAGACCATACAAACGTAACCCGCCTGCCAGCTACTTATGAAGGTAATAAATTAATATTTACAGACTCGGCGGAAGAAGTAAAATCATATCTGGCTATCGACCCGACTAACGCATCTAACGTATCAAAAGCGGAATTACTAAGTGAAGTCGGTTCACAAAACATACACGGGATGAGTAATGCGGACATGCTCATTATAACATACCCGGCTTTTGAATCGCAAGCACGAAAACTGGCAGACGCCCATACAGAAAAAGACGGGCTTAGAGTCAATGTAGTGACCACAGAACAAGTGTATAATGAATTTTCATCCGGAACTCCTGATGCCAGTGCATACCGTTGGGCGGCCAAGATGTTTTATGACCGAGGAGAAAATGAAGAAGACAAACTTAAATATTTATTGTTATTCGGGAAGGGCTCTTTTGACAACAGGAAACTGCTTTCTTCCTCCGGATATAACTATGTGCTGACATATCAGGCAGACAACTCAGTCCATGAAACACGGTCATTCGTTACTGATGATTATTTCGGACTTATGGATGACGAAGAGGGGGCTAATATCATAGGTTCCGACAAATTAGATTTGGGTATAGGACGTTTCCCTGTGAAAAACGAACAGGAAGCCGCAGATGTGGTGAATAAAACCATCACATATATGGAAAATAAAGAAAAAAGCAACTGGAAAAATCAGCTCTGCTTCATCGGCGATGATGGCGGGCCCAACGATGGTTCACAAAAGCACGCTCACATGACCAGTATCAATGCCATTGCCGACACCATAGGAAAAACATATCCTTCATACCAAATCATCAAAATATTGTTAGATGCCTATCAGGAAGAAAAAAGTGCCAGTGGAGAACGGTATCCGGCAGTAAACACAAGGATAGAAAACCTGATGCGATCCGGATTATTTCTAATAGCCTATATGGGACACGGAGGATATAGCGGATGGACTGATGAGCAAATCCTGACATTATCCCAAATAAACGCTTACAAGAACACCCGGCTGCCTGTAATCGCAGCAGGAACATGTAACTTTTCCATATTCGACAAAGATATCGTATCCGGAGGAGAAGCGTATGTACTGAACCCTCTGGGAGGAGGCATCGGCACTTTCTCCGCAGCACGTACCGTATATGAAACGGACAATAAAAAAATTGTCATGAGCTTCTGTAAAAGTTTATTTTCAAAAGCAGATGATGAAAACATACGTATAGGCGACGTTGTGTTAAAAGCAAAAATAGAAGCGGGAAATAATTATTCCTACCCGGTCAATAACCTGTCTTATATATACTTTGGCGACCCAGCGCTTAAACTGAATTATCCGGAAGATTATCAGGTCATAACCGAAACGATAAACGAAAAAAACATTGCTGACGAAGACACTCTAAAAGCCCTTTCAGTAGCTACAATAAAAGGTTTCATTGCAGACAAGGATGGCCATAAAGCAAAAAACTTCAATGGTTACGTTCAGGCTGTTATCTATGACAAAGAGCAGGAAATGAAAACTTTGGGCAATGACCCCAGTATAAAGATAGTAACATTTAAAGATCGTCCCAGCACTATATTTACAGGAAAAACCAAAGTTGTAAACGGAGACTATGAATTTTCATTCATGATACCTAAAGACATTCGTTATAATTATGGAAGCGGGCGTATCAACTATTACGCATGGGACGAGACCGACGGCAGCGAAGGACAAGGATACTTCGAAAATTTCATTGTAGGAGGCAGTACCGACAGTCTGGAAGAAGATAATCAAGGGCCGGAAGTCAATTTATACTTAAATCATAAAAATTTCATTTCCGGCTCACGGGTACATGAAACTCCCTTATTTGTAGCAGAAGTATATGATAAAAACGGGATCAATACTTCCGGCGCCGGAACCGGACATGATATCATTTTATACATTGATAACGATACGGACAATCATTGGTATAATCTTAATGATTATTACGACACAAAAGAAGGCAGTTATCAAGAGGGAAAAGTTGTTTTCCAAATGCCGGAAATAGCAGAGGGAAAACATACCCTTACATTCAGGATATGGGATTTACTCAATAATTCCACAACAAAATCTTTAGACTTTTATGTTGTAAAAGGACTGAATCCGGTAATATTCAGTGTCAGCAATTATCCTAACCCGGCAAAAGATTTTACCACAATTCAAATTACTCATGACAGGGAAGATGAAATTATCGGTGTCAGTGTAGATGTTTATGATTTCACCGGTAGAAAAGTATGGTCTTTCGCAGACAATGCCGGCAATAATGAAATAACCTGGAACCTGACCAACAGCAACGGACACAGAATCAATCCGGGAGTATATATATACAGAGTTAGTGTAAAAACAAAAAACAATAAAATATCCTCTGCACAATCAAATAAAATAATTGTAACAGGACAATAAAACAAAATAAAAACGTTTATTAGAAACAGAAATTTAACTGACATTAAAATGAAAAAAACCATTCTGACCTTATCATTACTCACTGTAGTATTATTCGGAGTTCAGGCGCAAACATCATTAGGCGATGAAGACTTCTTGAACCCATTATACACAGGCGTACCTTCCTTATCAATAGCTCCCGACGCAAGGGCTGGCGCTATGGGCGACGTAGGTGCTGCAACAACGCCTGATGTATATTCACAACACTGGAACCCGGCTAAATATGCATTTATGGATAGCCCTGCCGGATTTGCATTTTCTTTCACCCCATGGTTAAGCAATTTAGTAGAAGATATCAACCTGAGCTATTTATGCGGTTATTGGAAATGGGATGACCTACAAGCTATAAGTGCTTCATTCCGCTATTTCTCTTTAGGTCGTGTACTTTTGAAATCACATGCTGACGATGACGGATTCACTGCATACCCGAATGAATTTGCAGTTGACCTGGCATATTCACGTAAATTAGGTGAAAAATTCTCTGCATCCGTCGGATTCCGCTTCATCCGTTCCGACCTTAATATTCCCGTTGGAGCTACAGATGGCGGTAGCAGCATGGAAATGCACCCTGCCCTTTCTTATGCAGTAGATATTTCTGCTTATTACAGAACGCCCCTTACTTTTGCTTCCGGAGACGGATACTTATCTTTCGGGGCAAATATCTCTAACTTCGGTGCGAAAGTAACTTACGACGACTTAAACTATAATTTCCTTCCTACCAATTTACGTATAGGAGGTTCTTTTGAATATCCATTCGACAGTTACAACAGCCTGTCTATCAATGCTGACGTAAACAAACTATTAATCCCTACTAAAAACGACATGAGTACGGAAGATTATAACAACATCTCAGCTCTTTCCGGTGTATTCAAATCTTTCTCTGACGCTCCGGGAGGATTTAAAGAAGAAATGCAGGAAATTTTATGGGCAGTAGGTCTGGAATATTCTTATAACAAGCAGTTTTTTGTTCGTGCCGGTTATTCACACGAAAACATAAACAAAGGAAACAGAAAATACTTTACTGTCGGTGCCGGATTCAAACTAACCATGTTCGAACTTAATGCCGGTTATGTTATCGCTGCAACCCCAGCCAATCCTTTGGATCAGACATTGCGTTTCTCCCTTGGATTTGACATTTTCGGTATCAGAGATTTGTTTAATTAAAAAACATACGATAAACTATAAAAAACGGTTGCCTGATTTTATGTTGCAACCGTTTTTTATTAAAACATTATTATGCTATGAACATAAGAGTTGGTTTTGGATATGACGTACATACTTTAGTTACAGGGCGTGACTTATGGCTAGGAGGAATAAAGATTGAACACAACAAAGGTTTGTTAGGTCATTCGGACGCAGACGTTCTCATACACGCTTTATGCGATGCCCTATTGGGAGCTGCAAATTTACGAGACATAGGTTATCATTTCCCTGATACCGATCCGAAATATAAAAATGTGGACAGTAAAATACTGCTTAAAGACACCATAAAACTTCTTAAAGAAAAAGGATATGAATTCGGAAATGCAGATTGTACCATCTGTGCAGAACGACCGAAAATAAATCCGCATATACCTGCAATGCAAAGTTGTCTTGCCGAAATAATTAAAACAGATGTTGACAACATTTCCATCAAAGCAACAACAAACGAGAAAATGGGATTTGTGGGAAGAGAAGAAGGATTTGCTGTTTATGCCACCGTACTAATATGGAAAAACAGATAGTGTAAAGTACATAAAATCAAAACAAGAGCCTTCTGATTTAGAGGGCTCGTTTTGATTCCGGCTCTATATTATAATCAATTATTACATTCCTTTCCAATGTTTTCTACCTAAATTATTGTATTTTTGCCTGTCTATAAAAAACATACATCTAAACTGAAATGGAAAAAACATGGTTATTCGCACTGCTAAGCACAATCATTGTAAGCTTAATTTCCTTTATCGGTGCGTTTCTACTATCTTTCAAACAAGAAAAGCTACAAAAGATATTAGTCCTTTTAATGTGTTTTGCCGTTGGCGTTTTGTTAGGAAACACTTTTTTCCATTTACTCCCTGAATCTTATTTCCATATTCCGGAAACAAACTATGTAGCCTGGGCTGTAATGGGAGGCTTTCTGATTTTTTTTGTTATAGAACAGTTTCTGCACATACATCCGGGAAAAAATTCTTCCATCAAGTCCTATGGTTACCTCAGCCTGTATGCGGATGGAGTACATAATTTTACCGACGGTATATTAATAGCTGTAGCCTGGATATGCGGACCGGAATTAGGCTTAACTACAACGATAGCTATTATCCTTCATGAAATACCGCAGGAAATAAGCGATTTCGGTATACTTCTGCAAGCCGGATTCTCCCGTAAAAAAGCTTTATTTTACAATTTTATTTCTGCCTGCACCGCTATATTAGGTACAATTATAACACTTTGGGTTGGCGAACAGGTAAGCCAGTTTTCCACCTACATATTGCCGTTTGCCGCAGGAGGATTCATATACCTGGCCGGGACATCATTACTTCCGGAAATAATAAAGCTCAGCAATAAAAAAAATTACTGGATTTATGCCGTTTGCCTGCTGCTAGGAATATTTCTTATGTATTATTTCAGCCTTTCTGGAGGACATACACATGTTCACTAAGCAGGCATAACAACCATTTTCTAAAACAATGAAAATACGCTCAGTCGTCATAGGTGTTTTTTATTTAATTTGCAGTACGGTTTTCGCACAAGAGCTAAAATGGAGAGCCGGGCTTGAATACTTCTTTGACAATGCTGAATTTGCCAAATCCACGCTTACACGCGATTATACCGTATCCGGAATACATATTTCCCCTCAGATAGGAGTCAGCTGGGACGAAAAACACACCATTTTCGGTGGTGTTGATGTAATGAGTCAATCCGGGTCAAAAAACATTATAGACCAGGCTAAAATAATCGGGTATTACCAGTTTTCATCAGACAATATTGATTTTTATGCAGGAGCTTTTCCCAGAGGAGATTTATTTAATAATTACTCGGAGCTTCTATTTCAGGACTCCATCAATTTTTTCCGTCCGGTAATACAAGGGCTATATGTAAAATATGGCAATCAGGACGGCTTCATCAGTGCCTGGTTGGACTGGAACGGACTGCGTACTCCGCAAGACAGGGAGACATTTTTCATAGGACTATCCGGATATAAAAGATGGGGACTATTTTACTTGGATCTCCAATCTTATATGTTTCATTTTGCCAATACATTACCCAGTAACCCCACCTTTGGCGTATGCGATAATTTTCAGGGAGAATTAGCGGCAGGTATTGACTTTGCCCCTCTCGTCCCGCTGAATAAACTCACATTGTCCGTCGGAGCATTAGCCGGTTTTGAGAGAGACCGGAATAAAATAGATCAGCCGCATATTCCCATCGGTGCTGTCATAAAATCGGATATCCTTTACAAAAGATTCGGACTGAACCTGCTGTATTACGGAGGGAAACAACGTATGCAGCTTTATGACCAATACGGCTCGGCACTCTATTGGGGCACTCCTTTTTTACGTTCCAAACATTATTTCCAGGCTAAGATATACATTGATGTCATTCGTAACAGATTTATCAATGCACAGTTAGGAGTCAAAGCACATTACTCTGAAAACAAATTCTTTTTTGAGCAGCAATTTTCATTATGTGCATCACTGGATAACCTCTCCTTTAAATCTAAGAAATAATTTATCTCCGGACATATATATCTGTTTTATCTCCGGATTTAAAAGAAATACTATGTTAGTCAAAACATTTGGAGCCGCTGTCCAAGGAATAACAGCGAACATCATAACCATAGAAGTAAACGTAAGCCAGGGTATACGGTTCTTTTTAGTAGGACTACCGGATAACGCCGTAAAAGAAAGCCACGAACGTATTGCATCTGCACTGGAATATAATGGTTACAAACTTCCCCGTAAACAGATAATCATTAACATGGCCCCGGCAGACATCAGGAAAGAAGGATCTGCATACGACCTTCCGCTCGCTATCGGAATGTTGGCCGGTTCGGAATCCATCAAATCCGATATATTAAATCAATACATCATCATGGGAGAACTCTCGCTCGACGGAAGTTTACAACCTATTAAAGGAGTATTGCCCATTGCCATAAAAGCGCGGGAGGAAGAATTCAAAGGATTCATATTGCCCAAGCAAAACGCCAGGGAGGCTGCTGTGGTAAACAATCTGGATGTATATGGAGTAGAAAATATAAAAGAAGTTATCAACTTTATAAACGGGGAACAACAGCTAACTCCAACAATAGTAAATACACGGGAAGAATTTTTCGCCAGAGTTCATGAATATGATTTCGATTTTTCTGATGTCAAAGGCCAGGAAAATGTAAAAAGAGCAATGGAAGTGGCTGCAGCCGGAGGACACAACATCATTATGATAGGCCCTCCCGGAGCTGGTAAATCTATGTTAGCCAAACGACTGCCCTCGATTCTCCCCCCACTGACTCTTCACGAAGCACTGGAAACCACCAAAATACATTCTGTTGCCGGTAAAGTGGACAGCAACACATCATTAATAGCACAACGCCCTTTCAGAAGCCCGCATCATACCATTTCCGATGTTGCTTTAGTGGGAGGAGGAGCCTTTCCGCAACCGGGTGAAATTTCCCTGGCGCATAACGGAGTGTTATTTTTGGATGAATTGCCCGAGTTCAAGCGCACGGTGCTGGAAGTCATGAGACAACCTCTGGAAGATCGAAAAATTTGCATTTCAAGAGCGAAATTCACTATTGACTATCCGGCCAGCTTTATGCTTGTTGCTTCCATGAATCCATGTCCTTGCGGTTATTATAATCATCCGGATAAACAGTGTACCTGCCCTCCCGGAGCTGTACAGAAATATCTGAATCGAATCTCCGGCCCACTACTTGACCGCATAGACATACACATAGAAATAGTTCCGGTACCTTTTGAAAAACTATCGGAGGTACAAAATTCCGAAAACAGTGAAAAAATACGGGAACGTGTAATAAGGGCACGGGAAATACAAACCCAAAGGTTCAGCCAGACAGACGGGATTTACTGCAATGCACAAATGACATCCAAACTCCAGCAAAAATATGCCACACCAGATAAAGCAGGACTGGATTTGCTCAAAAATGCCATGTTACGTTTAAATCTTTCGGCACGTGCATATGACAGGATATTAAAAGTAGCCCGCACCATAGCAGACCTGGATAATTCAGAAAAAATACTCTCACATCATATAGCGGAAGCCATTAATTACAGGAATCTGGACAGGGAAGGATGGGCTGGATAAAATAAAAACAAGATATGAAATACAAAATCCTTATTTTCCTCTATACCGCTCTATTATGCATAGCTTGTAATGATATGCATGATTTTGAAAATCCAGCAACATTGCCCGATACAGGAAACGACTGGGGATATATGTATGTATTATGTGAAGGATTATTTAACCACAACAACAGTACATTAGCCTGTATTGATTACGATGCACACACCATGTATTACGATTTCTTCAATGAGAACGGAAATAATAAACGTGGATTGGGAGATACGGCCAATGATATGAAAAGATATAAAAACCAACTATGGATCGTTGTATGCACCTCTTCCCAAATAGAAGTGATGGATCTGTTCTCCGGCAAATCAATCAAACAAATACCTTTTTTTAAAGAAGAAAACGGAATAAAAACGGCTCGCCAACCTCGGAATATTATCTTTCATGAAGACAAAGCTTACGTATGTTCCTTTGACGGGACTGTATCCAGAATAAATACGATTACTTTCGAAATAGAAGCGACCACCCAATGCGGACGAAATCCGGACGGAATAGCCTATGCTAACGGGAAACTATATATTTCTAATTCTGGAGGTCTTGATGCACAAGGAGCAGTAGGCCTTACTTATGACAACACTGTGTCCGTAGTAGATCTGAAAACATTCAGCGAAATAAAAAAGATAGAAATCGGTATTAATCCTCATAGAATAGCGACTGACAGCGAAGGTGATATATACGTAATATCCAGGGGAAACCACGGAAATATAAAAGCCCGGCTTCATTTAATCAGCAGCCAGACAGACACTCTAATAAAAACGTTTGACGATTTGGATGCCGTAAATCTTGTTATTGAAAATGACATCGCCTATATGTACAACTATGATATTACAGATAACACATATTGGATCAAAACATTTGACTGCAAGGAAGAGAAAGTCTTATCCGGACATTTTATTGCCGACGCAACCGAGTTAATCTGTCCTTTCGGCATCTATGTTCATCCAATAACCGGAGATGTTTTTATCAGCGATGTAAAAGATTACACTACTTGGGGAGACATTTTTTGCTTTACTAAAGAGGGAAAACTCAGATATAAAATAGAAGAAGTAGGACTAAACCCCAACACTTTTCTGTTTGTACAAAATGAATAACACGTTTTCATATTATGCGTAAATAACAAATAATCATCAAATATTGCAATGAAAAAATCAATCTTTGGATTATTTTATCTGAAAATATGAACCATTTTCCCCCCACACATTAAAATTATTGCAGTACTTTTGACAGTTGAAATAAAAAATATATCATTATAAAATATTATTATATCAATTAACGATGAGTAAAAAAATTGTTACTTTAGGAGAAATCATGCTACGGTTATCAACACCGGGCAATACACGTTTTGTTCAATCTGATATTTTTGATGTTGTATATGGTGGCGGTGAAGCAAATGTTGCTGTAAGCTGTGCTAATTACGGGCATGAAGCTTATTTTGTTACAAAACTTCCTAAACATGAAATAGGTCAGTCTGCAGTAAATGCGCTACGTAAGTATGGAGTAAAAACTGATTATATCGTACGGGGAGGCGACCGGGTAGGTATTTATTATCTGGAAAGCGGAGCTTCCATGCGCCCCAGTAAAGTGATTTATGACCGGGCACATTCTGCTATAGCAGAAGCTGTTCCTGCTGATTTCGATTTCGATGCCATTATGGAAGGAGCCGACTGGTTCCACTGGTCTGGTATCACCCCTGCTATTTCCGATCAGGCAGCCGAGCTGACAAAACTTGCATGCGAAGCAGCTAAACGTCACGGAGTAACTGTATCTGTTGACTTAAACTTCCGCAAGAAACTTTGGACTAAAGAAAAAGCACAATCTATCATGCGTCCATTAATGCAATACGTAGACGTATGCATAGGCAATGAAGAAGACGCAGAACTATGCCTCGGATTCAAACCGGATGCCAATGTAGAAGCAGGTCATACGGATGCAGAAGGATATAAAGGCATTTTTACCCAGATGGCAAAAGAATTTGGCTTTAAATACGTTATCTCTACATTGCGGGAATCTTTCTCTGCCAGCCACAATGGATGGAAAGCTATGATATACAACGGAAAAGAATTTTATACCTCAAAACGTTATGACATCAGTCCTATCATTGACCGCGTAGGAGGAGGCGATTCATTCTCCGGAGGTATCATCCACGGATTATTAACCAAACCTAATCAGGAAGAAGCCCTGGAGTTTGCAGTAGCGGCATCTGCATTAAAACATACCATTAACGGAGACTTCAACCTTGTTTCTGTAGAAGAAGTAGAAGCTCTTGCCGGAGGAGATGCAAGCGGACGCGTTCAACGCTAAACAGTTTATAAAAAGCACATTATATAACAAAGGAAGAAACAAGCTAAAAATATAAACACATGAAATTCAATAAGATTCAGGTTTTATCAGCTATGTCTGAAACAGGAATGGTTCCTGTTTTCTATAACAAAGACATAGAAATAGCAAAAAATGTATTAAAAGCCTGCTATGAAGGAGGAGTTCGTGCCTTCGAATTTACAAACCGAGGAGACTTCGCACACGAAGTTTTCGGTGAATTAGTAAAATTTGCAACCCGGGAATGTCCGGAAATGATATTGGGAGTAGGTTCTATTGTTGAACCGGCAGCCGCTTCTTTATACATTCAACTAGGAGCAAATTTTATAGTAGGTCCTCTATTCAATCCGGAAGTGGCAAAAATATGTAACCGCCGCTTAGTACCCTATACACCGGGTTGTGGTTCCGTATCAGAAGTAGGTTTTGCACAAGAAGCCGGTTGTGACCTTTGCAAGGTATTCCCGGGCGACGTATTAGGCCCTAATTTTGTAAAAGGCCTTAAAGCACCCATGCCATGGTCTATGATCATGGTAACAGGAGGTGTAAAACCAGAAGAATCAAACCTAAAAGGATGGTTTAGCGCCGGAGTTACTTGCGTTGGTATGGGTTCTAACCTGTTCCCTGCTGATATGATCAAAAATCAGGATTGGAACGGAATCACAGAGCTATGTAAAAATGCTTTGGCAATCATCAAGAAAATAAGATAATCATCTTATTACTAAGATATAAAAACAAAAAGATTAACATTTTATCTAATTAAAAATATGGAAGAAGCTCTTGTTCTTGACACAATTCACAATTCACAGATTCTGCTCGCTCCCGATTCAACTTTAGCTTTAAGTACAGAAGTCATTTCAAGTACCCCTGAAGTTAACGAAACTTTTTTCAGTGCTATCGAGGGAGGACTAAAGTATTTAAACTCTCTTGGTGGAGCAATTATGATGCCTATTATCTTTACGATATTAGGAGTATGCATTGGAATCAAATTCGGGAAAGCACTGAAAAGCGGTTTGCTTGTTGGAGTCGGATTTGTAGGGTTGGGAATCATAACCCAGCTTCTTACAGACTCATTAGGCCCTATTTTATATGAACTTATAGAAAATTATGGTTTAAATATACAAATATTTGATATGGGTTGGCCTGCAGCTGCGGGTATTGCATACAATACTTCAATCGGTATATTTATCATACCTGTTTGTCTTGGAGTGAACCTAATTATGTTACTTACCAGAACGACCAAAACCGTAAATATAGATTTATGGAATTACTGGCATTTTGCATTTATAGGCGCATTGGCATATTTTGCCACAGACAATATCCTATGGGGATTCTTTGCTGCAATTATTTGCTACATCATCACAATGATCATAGCTGATTACACCGCCCCTAAATTCCAGAAATATTATGACAAAATGGATGGCATATCAATTCCACAACCTTTCTGTGCCGGATATGTGCCTTTTGCCATGGCTATAGACAAAGGATTAGATAAAATACCTGGTATCAATAAAATAAAAATTGATGCTGAAGGAATGAAGAAAAAATTTGGGTTATTGGGAGAACCCCTATTTTTAGGAGTTATGGTAGGGCTACTAATAGGTATTTGTGCAAAAGTTCCTGAAATCATTGCTGCTACAGATAAAGTTGAAGCAATAAAAATTGCTCTTAAAAGTACCTTAGGACTAGGAATAAAAATGGGAGCTGTAATGGAATTAATTCCTCGTATTACAAGCCTGTTCATTGAAGGATTATTACCAATAGCAGAAGCAACCAAACAACTGATAGCAAGAAAGTTCAAAAAAAGTGCGGGCTTAAATATAGGTATGAGCCCTGCATTAGTCATAGGACATCCTACTACTTTGGTAGTTTCACTATTATTGATACCTGCAATCCTACTTTTATCTGTAATTTTACCCGGAAATAAATTTCTTCCATTAGCTTCATTAGCAGGATTGTTCTATCTATTTCCACTAATATTACCTATTACAAAAGGAAATGTATTTAAAACATTTATCATTGGACTTATATTTTTAGTAGGTGGAGTATATATTGCAACCAACCTTGCTCCATACTTTACTTTAGCTGCACATGATGTATATGCTATGACAGGGGATGCTTCTGTAAAAATTCCGGACGGATTTGAATACGCAGCTTCCATTGACTTTGCAGCAAGCCCGTTCACATGGATTATATTCCATATGACAAGAAGCATCAAAATTATAGGTCCAATTGTTCTGACATTACTAACCGTATTGCTTATGGTTTGGAATCGTAATCGTATTGTCAAACAAAATACTGCTTTCAACGAACAAGAAGCAGCTAACGAAACAGACGAGATAAAATAACAAAATCAATATCAACTAAAATATAAATTAATTATTATGAAGAAAATTTTTCTGATAGTAGCTATTGCTACTTCATCTCTTCTGGTTTCTGCACAGAAAGTCAACTATGAAGTCAGATATTCTGCCCATCCGGAAGATTTCAAATCTTATGACACAGAACGTATCCGTAAGGACTTCTTAATGGAAACCGTATTTGCAAATGACGAGATCAACATGGTTTATTCTATGTATGACCGTTTTATAGTCGGTGGAGCTCTTCCTGTATCTGCAACTTTGAAACTGGAAACTATTGATCCATTAAAAGCACCTAACTTTTTACACCGTCGCGAGTTAGGTATTATCAATGTAGGAGGTCCGGGTAAAGTAAAAGTTGGAAACAAAGAATACACTCTTAACTTCAAAGAAGCTCTTTACGTAGGAAGCGGTGATCACGAAGTAAGCTTTACTTCTACTGATTCATCTAATCCGGCTAAATTTTACTTCAACTCAGCTCCGGCACATCACTCATATCCGGTAAAAAAAATCACGCTGAAAGAAGCTAATGTAATTAAAGCAGGTTCTTTGGAAGAATCAAACGCACGTACCATCAATCAGTTGATCGTAAAAGAAACAGTACAGGTATGCCAGCTTCAAATGGGACTAACTGAACTGGAACCAGGTAGTGTATGGAACACAATGCCGGCGCATACGCACATCCGTCGTATGGAAGCATATTTCTATTTCAACGTTCCGGAAGGTCAGGCCGTGTGTCACTATATGGGAGAACCGAAAGAAACCCGCCACATCTGGGTACATAATGAACAAGCCGTATTCTCTCCGGAATGGTCTATCCACTCTGGATCAGGTACAAGCAACTACATATTCATATGGGGTATGGCCGGAGAAAATCTGGACTATGGCGACATGGATATAGTAAAACCATTGGATCTTGAATAATCAGAAATGCAATAATCAACAGAAAAGGGATAGTCTATAAGATTATCCCTTTTTCATTGCAATCTGCGATTATACCGATTACATTTTGGTTACATTTATCACTTTTCAAGTCAAACAATCGGCAGATTACTTTATTTTTTGTAATTTTGTGCGTCAAAAAATTAGAAATATGTTAAGAATAGCTATTCAAACCAAAGGACGATTACACGAAGACACTATGTCATTGCTTGCAGAAGCAGGTATCAAATTAGAACAAAGCAAACGTTTGCTATTAATTCCTTCACGGAATTTTCCAATCGAAGTTTTATTTCTCCGGGATGATGATATACCTCAGTCTGTAGCCGACGGAGTGGCTGATATAGGTATTGTTGGTGAAAACGAATATGCAGAAAAAAAGAAAGACGTAAATATCGTAAAACGACTGGGATTCAGTAAATGCCGTTTATCTTTAGCTATTCCCAAAGAAGAAGAATATAACGATCCGTCCTGGTTCAATAATAAAGTGATTGCGACTTCTTACCCGGAAATATTATCTGATTTTATTAAGAAAAATAATATCAATGCCAATATACATGTAATTACCGGTTCTGTTGAAATTGCTCCCGGTATCGGATTAGCTGATGCTATTTTTGATATTGTAAGTTCCGGAAGTACTTTAGTAACTAACCACCTAAAAGAAGTTGAGGTTGTCATGCAATCAGAAGCGCTGCTTATAGCCAATAAAAATCTGACTGCAGAAAAACAAGAGGTGCTTGACGAACTATTGTTCAGAATGGAAGCCGTTCAACTGGCTGAGGACAAAAAATACGTGCTGATGAATATCCCTAACGACAATCTGGAGAAAATCATTGAAATACTACCCGGAATGAAAAGTCCTACCATCATGCCGTTGGCTAAAGAAGGATGGAGTTCATTACACGTGGTTATAGATGAAAAAAGATTCTGGGATATTATTGGAAAACTTAAAAATATGGGAGCTGAAAGCATATTGGTTATGCCGATAGAAAAAATGATCCCATAAATTTCTGGATTCTCATTAAATAAAAAATCATGCAGCTTTGTATTGACCAGGGAAACTCATCAACCAAAATAGGGCTATTTGATAAAGACCATCTGGTAGGACACAAAGCTGTTGCTCACTTTGGCGAAGAGGAGATAGAATTTCTCTTCAACAAATATGAAATTACCCAGACCATTTTATCCAGCGTTACATTACGTCACGACAGAATAATATCTCTTCTGGAACAAAAAAGTCCGTTTTTTATTGAACTTACTCATTTAACGCCTATTCCAATAAAAAACGAATATGCGACACCTGAAACATTAGGCAAAGACCGGCTGGCTGGAGTTGTGGGGGCTGCATACCTGGAACCGGGAAAAGATATTCTAGTAATTGATGCCGGCTCTGCCATTACTTATGATTTCATCAACAGAAATGGCATATACATGGGAGGTAACATATCACCAGGTTTGGATATACGGTTTAAAGCATTACATGATTATACCCAGAAATTACCTTTGGAAAAAGCAGGAGAAACCAATCTGTTTTTAGGGAATAACACCCATACTGCAATCCGCTCAGGAGTTGTTTATGGCATTGTTTTCGAGATAGATGGCTATATTTGCGAATTAAAAAAAGAATATCCGGAGCTTTCAACTTTTTTAACAGGAGGTAGCACATTTTACTTTGCCAATAAGCTAAAAAATGCCATCTTTGCAAACAGAAATTTAATATTAATTGGATTAAACCGCATCCTTCAGTATAATGTACAAAAATAAGGCTTTATTCCTCGCTATTCTAATAATTCTTTTCACTCAAAATATTGCCGCTCAAAACAATACAAACTCTCCATACACCCGGTTCGGTTACGGAGAGATTAGTGACAATAATTCCGGTGAACAACGTGGTATGGGGGGAGTAGGATATGGTGCACGCTCCGGGGACAGGATAAACACCACCAACCCTGCCTCATATAGCAGTGTGGATAGCCTTACTTTTATGTTTGATTTAGCTGCTTCCGGATTACTATCCAATTTTTCCGACAATCTAGGCCAAAGAACCTCTTTCAATGCCAATTTGGAATACTTGACACTACAATTCCGATTATTTAAAGGAGTGGGCTTAAGTGCAGGTCTGCTGCCCTATTCTTTCGCCGGATACAATTTTCACACAGAAGAATCCACAAAAATGCCCGGAGATACTGTTCCGATCAAATACAAATCTACATTTTACGGAACAGGAGGAATCAGCCAGGTATATTTAGGTTTAGGTATAGATTTATTCAATCACGTATCGTTAGGAGCAAACATGTATTATATGTTTGGGAATTATGACAACGTAAAAAGCTTATCCTTTGAAAGTTCTAATTACGCCTCTTC
Organism: Bacteroidota bacterium; assembly: GCA_023391625.1. GTDB lineage: Bacteria > Bacteroidota > Bacteroidia > Bacteroidales > Paludibacteraceae > QVMH01. The sequence continues at coordinate 44,577 of JAEWAN010000027.1, forward strand.
TTCTGAAACAAATTCTATAAAAGCCAATAATTTCCGTTTTCGGTATGGGATACAGGTATACAACACCTTCAGGGAAAAACATGATGTTACATTAGGGGTGGTATATGAAACCAAAACAAAATTAAAAGGAGAAGCAACCCAAGTCATGAGTACATCAACTCAGGACACTACCGTTATCAGTAACGGGTTTGAATATCCCCAGATGTTTGCTGCCGGGTTATATTATACCTATGATAATAAACTCTCCTTCGGGGTGGATTATAGCCTCCAACAGTGGAGCGACATCCTGTTTTACGGGAAAAAGGATCAGCTGCGCAACAGATGGAAAATAGCAATAGGCGCCGAATATCAGCCGGATGCAAAAAGCAGAAAATACGGTGAAAAAATGATCTACCGGGTCGGGGTAAACATGACTAACCCCTATTATAAAATAGGCGATATGGATCCGGCCAAAAACTTTGGCATAACTTTTGGACTAGGTTTTCCGTTATGGAGAAGCAGGACAATGGTAAACATGGCAATGGAATATGGAAAAATAGGCTCATACAGTACATTAAACGAGAATTACCTAAAACTCACAGTTAACCTGTCCTTAGCCGAGACCTGGTTTGTTAAACGCAAATTATAAATAAGACTCTAAATCAAAGTTGTAAACCAATATATAAAAACACAAAGATGAAAACGAGAAACATAATGATTGTAATTGGTTTGTTGTTCTGTACAAACCTGCTGCCAGCCCAGGAAAATGCAACAGAAGGATCGTCAGATCCATGTGCACTGAACCTGAGTCTATTCTATGAAGCAGCTAAAAACAAACAATATGCAGAGGCTATCGCTCCCTGGAAAGCTGTTTATGCAGAATGTCCGCAATCCAATCTGGCCATTTATCAACAAGGACGTGATATTCTCAGCTGGGAGTTGGATCAGTTGGCTAAAGCAAACAACACTGCTGCTTATAAAGAAACGTTTGACCTGCTTATGGATATGTATGACAAGCGCATACAATATTTCGGTAATGACCCACGTTACCCGACCGCATGGATTTTAGGCGTAAAAGGGATTGATTACATCAAATACGCCAAAGATGACAAATTGAAAAAAGATGCGTATAAATGGCTTGAAGAATCCATTAACGGTTTAGGTAAAAAAGCGGAACTTACAGTATTGAGCAATTTTGTAGTACTGTCTGCCAACATATATAAAGCAGAGCCGGAACACGCTTCTAAATTTGTGGAAGATTATTTAAAATCAACTGCACTTATAGAACAAAAAATCCTCGCTAACCCTACAAGCAAAAGCTCTGCTTCTGCAGCCAAGATAAAAGAATCATTAGACATGATCTTTGTTCAAAGCGGTGCGGCAGAATGCTCTACATTAGACAGCATGTATGCTGATGAAGTAAAGAACAATCTCCAGAATTTGGATTATCTGAAAAAAGTAATTTCATTTTACCGTTCTGTAGGCTGTAACGAATCTGATATCTATTTCACAGCAGCAGAAGCTGCTCATAAAATGGAACCGACAGCAGCCTCAGCAAATGCGAACGCTGAAATGGCATACCTGAAAAAGGACTATAATACAGCAATCCAGTATTATGATGAAGCGACATCTCTTGAAACAGATAACTTGCAGAAAGCAGAATACCAGTATAAAATATCCCAGATATACTACAGCGATTTAAGTAACTTTGTACGTGCAAGACAATACGCACTAAAATCATTAGAACTTAATCCAAACAACGGTAAAGCCTACTTATTAATCGGATTGATGTACGCCAATTCAAAGGGAATATATGATGATCCGGTAAAATCAAAAACCGTATACTGGGTAGCTGTTGATAAGTTTAATCGTGCAAAACAAGCAGATCCGAGCCTTAGCGAAGACGCTAACAGACTAATACGTACTTACAGTGCATACTTCCCAACCAAAGAAGAGATATTCTTTGACAAGGATCTTAATGAAGGAAAATCATTTACTGTAGGAGGCTGGATTGGAGAAACTACAACAGTCAGAATAGCAAATTAAACAAAGACTTTGAATACTTCTCTTCAAAATATTAAAAGTGTATTGGCCATGTGTATAATGGCCGGTACGCTTTTTTTTATAAGTGCATGCAGTAAAAAAAAGACGGAAATTATCGATGCAGTAAAAGACCGCACTGAAATTCCACGTTTGCATGCAAATGAAATAATCACCCTTGTCTCCGACTCAGGAATTACACGTTACCGCATATCAGCCCCGATATGGGACGTATTTGACAAAGCAGAGCCTCCGTATTGGGAATTCCCGGATGGTATCCATCTAGAGCGTTTCAACTTGCAACTGGAAGTAGATGCCAACATTCACAGCAACTATGCCAAGTACTATGAAAAAGAAGAGAAATGGGAACTAAAAGGGAATGTGGATGCTACGAATCTGGAAGGAGAACGTTTTGAAACCGAACGTTTATTCTGGAATCAAAAAACAGAACAAATACACTCGGATACCATTGTAAAAATTACCGACGCCTCCGGAACTGTTATTTATGGAGATGATTTTATTTCCAACCAATCCCTCTCAAACTACACAATAAAAAACGGACGAGGAGACTTTATCATCAAAGATGAAGAATAATCCCCTACCTTATTTACTCCCAACACTTTATAATATTTGACAGAATAAAAGGCCACATCTTTATTCTAAATATTCGTTTTAGCTTTTCAAAATAAATTTTGATTTCTTTTTGTTTTTATTTACATTTGGTTGTTGCTAAATTCAAATTCAAGAACAAGCAACTATCATATTGTACTATCATTAACCTATAAAATTATAATACTTATGGAAACAAAAAGAAAAATCAGTCTCAACACCGTAATCCTGGAAGGTATAAAAATAGGGATGGAAAACGCCTTATCTTTAATCGGCGCCTCAATTCTTTACATTATAACCATCTGGATTCCTTACATTAATGTAGGCACCACTATTGCCATGGCCAGTATTCCTATTATATTAAGTAAAGGAGAGAAAATATCTGCTACATTTATTTTTGATGCCAAATATCGCAAATACTTAGGAGAATTTTTTACACTTATGGGACTAATGTATATCGCCATCATACCGGCATTATTCTTTCTTGTCGTTCCAGGATTTATTATCGCAATAGGATGGTCATTGGCACTTTATATATTGCTGGACAAAAACCTTACACCTGGAGAAGCTTTAGTATATAGTAATAAAGCCACATATGGCTATAAATGGACCATCTTCGGTGTTAGATTCCTATTAGTACTTGCAGCGGTTTTATTAAGCGGTTTATTGAGCCTATTCGGTATCATCGGTTCAATACTCTCTTCCCTGGTAATGATATTCCTTGCCATCTCAATAATAGGCTGCAACACAGTTATATACAAAAAACTGGTACTTACCGATTATACAGAAGAAGAAACTATTATAACAGATATTAAAACCGACTCGGAAGAAACCATCACAGTAGAGGTGAACCAAACTGTTGAAGATGAAAATAAAGAAGAATAAAGTAATTTATAGATAATAATAAAAAAGGAAGCTCATTGAGCTTCCTTTTTTATGCTAAATATGATAATGATTAGTCGGCAACTTTAGCTTTAATGAACTCTCTGTTCAAACGAGCAATATGTGATATTGAAATAGCCTTAGGACATTCAGCAGCACAAGCTCCTGTGTTAGTACAGTTACCAAAACCTAATTCATCCATCTTAGACAACATTGCTTTAGCACGACGCTTAGCTTCTACCTGACCTTGAGGCAATAAAGCCAACTGACTTACTTTAGCAGCAACAAATAACATGGCTGAACCATTTTTACATGCAGCAGCACAAGCACCGCAACCAATACATGCAGCAGCATCCATTGCTTCGTCAGCTTTTGCTTTTGGAATAGGAATTGCATTTCCGTCAGGAACACCACCAGTATTTACAGAAACGAAACCTCCGGCTTGAATAATCTTATCATAAGCTTTACGGTCAACCATCAAGTCTTTAATTACAGGAAAACCGGCAGAACGCCAAGGTTCAATGGTAATTGTTTCACCGTCTTTAAATTTACGCATGTGAAGCTGACAGGTAGTAATTTCTGAATCTGGTCCATGAGGATGTCCATTGATATACAAGCTGCACATACCGCAAATACCTTCACGACAATCGTGGTCAAAAGCAACCGGTTCTTTACGTTCACTGATCAATTTTTCGTTCAATATATCCATCATTTCCAGGAAGGAAGCATCTGTTGATATATTTTCCAATTTGTAGGTCTCGAATTTACCTTTTACCTTCGGACCTGCCTGACGCCATACTTTTAGCGTTATATTTATCGTTTTGTCCATGATTTTAAGCTTTATAATTCCGTTGTTGACGTTGTACAAATTCGTAATCCAAAGGTTCTTTCAAAAGAGTAGGTTCTGCACCTTCTCCTTCATATTTCCAGCAAGACACAAATGAGAAATTCTTATCATCACGTAATGCTTCACCTTCTTCTGTCTGATATTCTTCACGGAAGTGACCACCGCAAGACTCTTCACGCATCAAAGCATCACGAGCCATTAACTCACCGATCTCAATAAAGTCTGCCAGACGGATTGCTTTTTCCAACTCTACATTCAAATCCATATCAGTACCAGGAACATATACATTGCTCCAGAATTCTTTACGGATTGCTTTGATTTTGTCCAATGCAATTTTCAAACCTTCTTTATTACGTCCCATTCCGACAAACTCCCACATAACTAATCCTAATTCACGGTGAATAGAATCAACAGAGCGTTTACCCTGAATAGACATAATTTTCTTGATTTTGTCATTAACAGCTTTTTCCGCTTCAATAAATTCAGGAAGATCTACGCTCATACGAGGAACCTGAATTTGATCTGACAAATAGTTTTGAATAGTATAAGGCAAAACAAAATATCCGTCAGCCAAACCTTGCATCAAAGCAGAAGCACCCAAACGGTTAGCTCCGTGGTCAGAGAAGTTAGCTTCACCGATACAGAACAAACCTTTGATAGAAGTTTGTAGTTCATAATCTACCCAGATACCACCCATTGTATAGTGGATAGCAGGATAAATCATCATCGGAGTTTTATATGGATTATCGTCAACAATCTTTTCATACATCTGGAACAGGTTACCATAACGGGCACGAACCACATCTTCACCTAAACGGTTAATGGCATCTGCGAAATCCAGGTATACAGCCAAACCAGTAGAACCAACTCCATAACCGGCATCACAGCGTTCTTTTGCAGCACGAGAAGCAACGTCACGAGGAACAAGGTTTCCGAATGCAGGATAACGGCGTTCCAAATAGTAGTCACGGTCTTCTTCTTTTATTTCGGTCGGTTTCAATTTTCCTGCACGAATAGCTTCAGCATCTTCTTTCTTCTTCGGAACCCAGATACGTCCGTCGTTACGAAGAGATTCAGACATCAAAGTCAATTTTGACTGATAGTCACCGTGAACAGGAATACAAGTCGGGTGAATCTGTGCATAACAAGGGTTTGCGAAATATGCTCCCTTTTTGTACATCTGAACAGCAGCAGAACCATTAGATGCCATAGCATTTGTTGAAAGGAAAAATGTATTTCCATATCCACCTGTTCCCACAACAACGGCATGACCGAAGAAACGTTCTATACGTCCTGTAACCAAATTACGGGCAATGATACCACGGGCACGTCCTTCTATAATAACCACGTCCAACATTTCGTAACGGGTGTACAATTTTACAGTACCTTTACCCACCTGACGGCTCAACGCTGAATATGCGCCCAACAGCAACTGCTGTCCGGTTTGTCCACGGGCATAGAACGTACGTGATACCTGTGCACCACCAAAAGAACGGTTATCTAACAAACCGCCATATTCACGAGCGAAAGGTACACCTTGAGCCACACATTGGTCAATGATATTATTTGACACTTCAGCCAAACGATACACGTTAGCTTCGCGGGCACGATAGTCTCCCCCCTTAATTGTATCATAAAACAGACGGTAAACTGAGTCACCATCATTCGGATAATTCTTTGCAGCATTAATACCTCCCTGTGCAGCAATAGAGTGAGCACGACGAGGAGAATCCTGTATACAAAAGTTCAGTACATTAAAGCCCATCTCTGCAAGTGAAGCTGCAGCTGACGCTCCGGCCAAACCTGTACCTACCACAATTACATCTAAACGACGTTTATTTGCTGGGTTAACCAGTTTCTGATGTGCTTTATAATTACTCCATTTTTCAGCCAATGGACCTTCTGGAATTTTTGGATCTATTGTATTACCTACGGCTGATACTTGTTCTTGTTTTGTCATAATACTTAATTCTTTTACACATTAAACTTTTTACAACCCGAAAATATTGATTATCAAATAGTAAACCGGCACAGCCATAAACATCAACACGATGATTGTTGCTACGACATTAGAGATAGCCTTCCAACGGGGTAACCATGTTTTATTATTCAATCCTAATGACTGCATTGCACTCCAAACACCGTGTGTAAGGTGAAGCCACAATGCAACAAAACAAATTATGTAAATAATTGCATAAACAGGCTGGCTGAAATAGTATTGAATCCAATAAGCCCCATCAGCAGCTTTTGCCACATCTCCGCTGTGAGTAAGTTCTACCAGCTGCATTTTTGACCAAAACTGGATCAAGTGCAAAACAAGGAATCCAATAATAATAACTCCTAAAATAAACATGTTTTTAGATGCCCATGACACACCTTCTTGTCTTGCAGTAACTGCATAACGTTCATGACCACGAGCACGTAAATTCTGAATGGTCAGCATAGCTGCATACAAGAAGTGAACCACAACTCCTGCTGCCAGCACCAACGTACCAACCAAAGCATACCAATTAGCTCCAAGAAATTCACAAATAGCATTGTAAGCTTCCGGCGAAAAAACAACCACAATGTTCATGACACTGTGGAACAACAGGAATAACACAAGGAATCCCCCTGTGATACCCATGATAAATTTTCTCCCGACTGAAGAATCAAATAACCACATAGATTTTCGTTTTTTTGTTTTAATTTGTATTATTGTTTATAAAAAAAATTTCTCTAAATGCTAATTAATCAAGCTTTTGAAAAATACGGGAACAGTCCCCCGAATAGGCGCAAAAGTAGTATTTTAGATTCGATATTGCAAGGATTACGGATATTTTTCTTTAATTAAAAAGAGACACCATTTTCTTCTTTTATAAAAAGAGAGTTAACATCCGTATGAACGTCCGGAAGCGTTCTTGTTCAAAGAAAAATACTTATATTATTTCTTTTTTAAGAATATCCTAAAAAAAAACGGGTCAAAATATCCATTTCACACCCAATGTCGGACATACATTAAAACCGGCAACCCCTGCAAAATTATAAGCCAGCTCCACCTCGGTACCAACAGAAAGAGATTTAGTTATATTATACCAAAGCTGAGGCTCTGCAATAAAAATATACGAAGCTTTTCTGAAATCAGACACGAAATGATCTGCCGACACCGACTGAACTTCACGCCAAAAATCAGCAAAACCCAAAAAAGAAACACGCCCTTTAAAAAAATGCATATACCACACACCTGTCAGCTGGAAATTATGAGGAGATTCATTTCCCTGTATAAACTTATACATCGCTGAAAAAGAAAAACCTTTTGTAAAGTCCTTACTGTTCCACCCGTAAGTTCCCCCTAACAACCAGGCGTTATTTATCTGCACTTGCGTATTCAGTCCACCGTTATATTCCACGTGAACGGAAAACGGAGCTTTCCAAAATTTTAATTCACGGGCAATTTCCCAATACGCTTCCACCGGAGCATTCTTTTTATAATTAAAATCAACAAAAAAGAAATTACTCCCATATTTATCAAAGGACAGATGCTCTACTGTGGAAGTGATAAATTTCCGGTCACGACCAAAATCATAATGAAGTTGCAGATTCGTTTGAGCATTTAATTCACAAGCAATAAAAATCAATAATAAAAAAATTACCTTTTTCATAGATAAACATTTCCTTTTATTTTTACATATAAAAAACAAGAACCCAAAGTAAACCCGAAATTCAAAAAGTTGCAAAAGTAATATTTTGAAAATATAAAACAGTTATTCCCTATTCTTATAAAAACAAAGATATTCCCGACATACCCCACTTTCCCCTCTTTTCCGGCAATATAACCACCAAACTCTACAAAAAAACGAGAACCTTGAGAGCTGAAATAAAAAAGACACAAAAACAAATGTATTTTTGTGTCTTTAAAAACGATATAATTACAAACCACTTATTCCACCACTTCCCCTATCAATGTAGCAGAAGAAGCAGAAAGCACTTTTACACGGATTGTTTCACCAATTTTTCTCCCTTCACGAGGGAAAATCACGACTTTATTCTGTGAAGTACGTCCAAACAGTTGTTCATTGGAACGTTTAGAAAAGCCTTCAACCAAGACATCAAACACTTTTCCTATATCACGCTTATTACTTTCAGCCGAAAGTTCATTCTGTAAAGCAATAATCTCATTCAAACGACGTATTTTAATATCCTCCGGGACATTATCCGGAAGATTTTTCGCTGCATAAGTCCCAGGACGTTCTGAATATTTAAACATAAAAGCCATATCAAAACCGACTTCACGCATAAGGGACAAAGTATCTTGATGGTCTTCTTCCGTTTCATCATGAAAGCCACAGAACACATCGGTACCAATAGAACAATCCGGAACATACTTATGAATCGCAGCAATACGATCCAGATACCATTCACGGGTGTATTTACGATTCATCGACTTTAAAATCTTATTACTTCCGGACTGGACAGGCAAATGAATAAAACGGCACAAATTAGGATAACGGCCTATAGTTTCCAATGTTTTATCACTCATGTCTTTAGGATGCGATGTCATAAAGCGGAAACGGATCTCCGGAGCAGCCTCAGCAACAATACGCAACAAATCCGGGAAATCAATTACGTTACCATCCTCCTGTTCAAAACGATAAGAGTTTACGTTTTGTCCGAGCAGTGTCACCTCTTTATAATTTTTAGCCTGCAAATCCCTCAGTTCATTCAGAATACTTTCCACATCCCGACTGCGTTCACGCCCCCGGGTATAAGGAACAATACAATAAGAACAAAAATTATTACATCCCCGCATAATGGAAATATAACCAGAGATAGGATTACCAATACGGGCCGGAATCACATCCCGGTATGTTTCGGTAGCAGACAGCTCTACATTCATAGCCTTCTCCCCTTTCTCCACAGAACCTATTAAATTAGGGATATCCAGATAAGCATCCGGACCTACCACTATGTCGACACCATACTCCGTCAACAAGTTTTCTTTCACCCTTTCAGCCATACAGCCGATTACGCCTATAATCAACTTCTTATTCTTCTTCCTTAACGACTGGAAATATTTTAAGCGCTGAATCACCCTCTGTTCCGCATTATCACGGATGGAACAAGTATTTACAAAAATGGCATTAGCCTCTGTAATATCCGTCGTTATGGAAAACCCATCCATCTGCATAATAGAAGCCACCACCTCACTGTCAGCGCTATTCATCTGACAACCGTAAGTTTCAATAAAAAGTTTTTTGTCATTTATGCCGGATTTAGAGTCCGGAGAAACAACCGTTTGTTCTAACTCTTTCATATATAATTAAAAATATAGCGCAAAAATACAGCTAAATTGGCAATTCTGAAAATAAGCACAAAACCATCCCAATAAAAATAGGTTCTTTAGAAATAAAAAGCAGAAAAAAAGCCGGAGTTCGGAATGTATCCGAACTCCGGCACGTTAACTTTGCGCTAATTTCTTATAATTTTCTAAAAACTCTTTTTACTTTTTCTTTATCAAACATATTTGTACGTTCCCACTCCACCTCAAGTCTATTAAGCGTTAAAGTGTTCACTCTATATTCTGTCAAATTACCACCTCCCAATTTTATTTTGTTCTTTATATACATGTAAGACTGCTCTCTTCCGCTATTTGCATTATTGGGTTCTGTGATGGTCAAATAAAAAGAATCGAATTTCCAGATACATTCAAAATCAGAATAAGTCTTCTCTATAACCCACTCTCCATTCCTTTCCACATAGTCCGTCACAGCCTCCCACCTTCCATACAAGTACTCTTCACCGGAACCATCGCCAAACTCGGCCTCTACCGTACATGACGTCAGCACAGCAAACAGGGATAAAACAAACACAGCACGACTTAAAAACTTTTTCATACTTCTCATAATATTTATTATTTCACACCATGTCCTCCCTTCATAGCAACAAATAATCAAAAGCGCAGGAGAACCCGTTTCTTACAACAAGAACATCAGGGCGCTTTATTCTAAACATCAATATATTTTCTATTCTCCACACTGCTCTGTGTATTCAATAATATGCGCCGGCAGTTCATCCCAATTCACATCTTTATATTTAATGGTCACAGCATTGCATTTTTTCCATATTTTTTTGAATTCTTTTTTATAATCTTTTTTCGTCAATAAAGAAGCGACAGACTGCCCGTCCATTTTCACATAATAAGATTTCGCTATACCGCCAATCACATTCACTTTACCGATTCCCAATGAAGCCGTTTTCTTAGCTAACGGATCATAATAAACTTTCACGTATTTACAAAAATCCGGATTAAGTACCTGCATAAGTAGCGTTTGTGTTTTCTTTTTCAATTTCACATCCGTTTTTTCAAAATACACATACCCTTGTTCCAAAAAATCCTGGTTCAATTTTTCATTGTTCCATTTCTGAACATTCGTAACGAAACCGGCCGCTTTAGAAATCTTATCCAATCCACTCGGAGGAAGATACATATGATCAATGTCCTGCGCTTTCAGGCTCACCTTTTTCCCGTTCTCATCATTGATGACTATTCCCTTAAAAAGCCCTTTTTTCCATTTGAAACTCTGGATATCTCCTTTTACTTCATTTCCATTAGCCAATGTCACATAAGCTGTCTTTTTCTTAGAAAAAGTAGTGCTTGGAGTTAAAAACTGCTGTGCGTTCATTTGCAACACAGCTACAATCAATACAATCAAAGTAAAATGCAATTTTCTCATAAATGATACCAATTTTTAATATATAAAACATTTAACACTAACTTCACTTTTCCCAGCGTTATCAAACTCAGCTTCAAGCCTGATTTTCCAGGAAAGCAGCAAAATTTAAAAACTTATCAAAAGCAAAAATCATACCACAACAAGAGATTTATTTATAATATATTTCCAATCACCAACATGATTTTCATTACTAAGTTTTTGTAAATCAAAATCATTATTGTACCTTTGTGCGCTCAAATTTTTAAGTCAACATAATGTCTAACCGACTAATTTATTAGTAAAACAATTTTTAGTAAATGGAAGAAAATCAAAACATTCCTGCAGAGGAAGCAAAAAAAGCACAAGCTCCTGTAGTAGCCGGACCTGATGCAAATTTTGACTGGGACGCTTATGAAAAAGGCGAAATCCTGACAAATCAATCAAAAGAAGAATTAGAAAAGATTTACGACAACACTCTTAACGCTATCAAAGACAAAGAGGTTGTTGAAGGAACTGTTATTTCGATTAACAAACGTGAAGTAGTTGTCAACGTAGGTTACAAATCAGACGGTGTAGTACCTATGAGCGAATTCCGTTACAATCCGGATTTAAAAATCGGCGACAAAGTAGAAGTTTACATCGAAAGCCAGGAAGACAAAAAAGGACAATTAATCCTTTCTCACAAACAAGCACGTGCTACACGCGCATGGGATCGTATCAACAATGCACTTGAAACTCAAGAAATCGTTAAAGGTTTTGTTAAATGCCGTACTAAAGGCGGTATGATTGTTGATGTATTCGGAATCGAAGCATTCTTGCCAGGTTCTCAAATCGACGTAAAACCGATCCGCGACTACGATATCTTTGTTGGAAAAACCATGGAATTCAAAGTGGTTAAAATTAACCATGAATACAAAAACGTGGTTGTATCTCACAAAGCACTTATCGAAGCTGAACTTGAACAACAGAAAAAAGAAATCATCAGCAAACTTCAGAAAGGTCAGGTATTGGAAGGAACAGTTAAAAACGTTACTTCATACGGTGTATTCATTGACCTGGGCGGAGTTGACGGTTTGATCCACATAACAGACCTTTCATGGGGTCGTGTTTCTCATCCAGAAGAAATCGTACAGCTTGATCAGAAAATCAACGTTGTTATCCTTGATTTCGATGATGAAAAGAAACGTATCGCTTTAGGTTTGAAACAACTTTCAGCACACCCTTGGGATGCACTTGATGCAGACCTTAAAGTTGGTGACAAAGTAAAAGGAAAAGTAGTTGTTATCGCAGACTACGGTGCATTTGTAGAAATAGCTCCGGGAGTAGAAGGTTTGATCCACGTATCAGAAATGAGCTGGTCACAACACCTGCGTTCAGCACAAGACTTCCTTAAAGTTGGTGACGAAGTAGAAGCTGTAGTATTGACCCTTGACCGCGACGAACGTAAGATGTCATTAGGTATCAAACAATTGAAAGCTGATCCTTGGGAAGACATCGACACCCGTTATCCGGTAGGAAGCCAACATACTGCTAAAGTACGCAACTTCACTAACTTTGGTGTTTTTGTAGAAATAGAAGAAGGTGTAGATGGTTTAATCCACATTTCTGACCTTTCTTGGACTAAGAAAATCAAACACCCATCTGAATTCACTCAGATAGGAAATGATATCGAAGTTGTAGTTCTTGAAATCGACAAAGAAAACCGTCGTTTAAGCTTAGGACACAAACAACTGGAAGAAAATCCTTGGGATCAGTTCGAAACATTGTTCAATGTAGACAGCATTCATGATGGTGTTATCGTTGAAATGTTAGACAAAGGAGCTGTAATCTCTTTACCATACGGTGTTGAAGGTTTCGCTACTCCTAAACATTTAGTTAAAGAAGATGGTTCACAAGCTCAGGTTGATGAAAAATTACCATTCAAAGTAATTGAATTCAACAAAGACGCTAAACGTATCATTCTTTCTCACAGCCGCATTCACGAAGATGCTAAAAAAGCTGAAAATTCTGATTCTGAAGCACCTGCTAAAAAAGCAAAACGTGCTAAAAAAGAAGAACCAGCAGCAGCTACAACAATGGAAAAAACCACTTTGGGTGACATCCAGTCTTTAGCTGATCTGAAAGACCAAATGGATGCAGAAGCTGAAAAGAAAGATGCAAAAAAAGCATCTAAAAAAGCTACTAAGAAAGAAGACGAAGCTGCTGAAGCTTAATCTTCACCTTTCTTATACAAACTCTAAAGAGTGCATGAAAATTCATGCACTCTTTTTTTATCACCATGTACAAGCAACAAATACTTACCGACTTAAATCCGTATATCACAACACTGTCCGGATAAAAATACAATTACAAAAACAGCATTAATAAAACCCCGGCATTTGCTTTTTTGTAGAATAGTAAGTAGATTTGTAAGACACTTTATTGAGCGAACAATGAAAATAGACCCCAGAGCCCAACAAAAGCTATTTCCGGAAGAATGTTTACTAAGGGAAATAGCAAAACATCCGAAACTCTCCATCGGTATACCCAAAGAAAACTCCAATGTAGAAACCCGTTTAGGATTAACTCCGGAAGGAGTAGCTATTGTTACGGAAGAAGGGCACAGCGTGTACATAGAACGGGGTGCAGGGCTACCTATGTCTTACACCGATTTGCAGTACAGTGAAGCCGGAGCTTTTCTGGTAGATAACCCCACTGATGTTTTCAGCGCGGACATTGTTCTAAAAATAGCTCCCCCTACTCTTGCAGAGCTTCAAATGATGCACAACGGAGCTACCATTTTTTCTATGCTGCAACTCTCAAACCTGTCAAAAGAATGTATAAAACTCATGATGCAGAAAAAAATGACTGCTATCGCTTATGAGTTAATCCAGGATCAGCAAAGAGCATTCCCCGTGGTAAATTCCATTGCTGAAATAGAAGGTATTTCCGCCATTGCCGTAGCCTCGGAATTAATGACCTCGGAACGAGGAGGGAAAGGACTTTTATTAGGAGGAGTAGCCGGTATACCCCCAACCGAAGTACTGATATTGGGAGCAGGAATCACCTGCACTGTGGCTGCACAAAATGCAATAGCCTTAGGGGCGGAAGTCAAAATATTCGACCACGATATCAACAAATTACGTAAACTGAAACACTATCTGGGGCAACATGTTTTCACATCCGTAATCCACCCAAACGTATTGTTCAAAGCATTGGCTACTGCCGACGCTGTTATCGGCAATCTCCGCTACATCAACGACTCCGAACAATTCATGGTATCTGAGGATTTAGTAAAAACCATGAAAAAAGGAGCAATAATCATAGACATGAGCGTGGATCAGGGAGGCTGTTTTGAAACTTCCGTTTGCAGGACCATAAAGAAACCTACCTATGAAAAACATGGTGTTATCCACTACTGCGTTCCAAACATTTCCGCCAGAGTAGCCCGTACCACATCTATGACATTAAGCAATATCTTTGCCCCCATGCTTCTGAAAATAGGGAACTCCGGTAGCGTGAAATCAGCTATTACAGAAAGCACCGGATTCAGGCACGGAGTTTATATATACGAAGGTATGTTGGTAAACAGGCTTATAGCCAAATACTATAATATCGGTTCAAGTGATATCGGATTGCTTATTGCCGGATTTTAAAGTATTACTGACCCATAATAAAAAGATAAACGGAGAATAGAATTTACTATTCTCCGTTTATCTTTTATCTTAAATGCCGAACACTTAATACAAATACAATTCCTGCATTCTGAAAAGATCTACATTCAAAACGTCCGTCAGATAATTTTCTACAGATCCGTAATCTTCCCTTATCTTGTCAATCCCTGCCTGCAAGAACTCCGCCTTTACCGTCATCAACGGCTCAATCCGTGGATATTGCTTTACATATTTGTCATATTTATCTGCCAGAAAAACGGCGGAAGCAAGATAATCGTCCATTATCGTTTCATCATCCACACCCAATGCATACAAAATAAGTGCGGTAGCCATCCCCGTGCGGTCTTTCCCCGCAGAGCAATGGTACATCAAGGGCAGTTTATCTTCATCCTGCAACAAACGGAAGAATTCCCTGTAATGATTCACCGCGGAACTATCGGTTACCAACAAACGGTTCATATCCATCATCAGGCAATTAAAATCTACCGTATCTATATCAAATTCCATACCTCCTCCCATAATGTTGCCAGGTTCAATATTCAGATTATAATCATATTCTACAGACACTGGCAAGCGATCCGGAGCCATCTTCATCTCATCTTTAGCCCGGAAGTCCACTACCGAACGAACCGGAATATCCGACAAATACACCAAATCCGCCTCCGTCAGTTTAGCCAGATCGTCCGTACGAAACAACTTGCCCCATTTCACATATCTTCCATCCTTCGTTCTCACTCCTCCTATATCACGGAAATTATACCCTCCGGTCATCGGCAAATGACGTTCTGCCAGTATAGATTTACCTTCATCCGTAATCAATTGGAAATAACTACGGACAGAATCCGCAACATCCAAAGGAAACACACCGCCGGTTACACCTTCCAAAAGCGGTTGGGAAAAGTCAATAGATTCCACCGTATGACCGCCATAAAGCTGCCACGGTTGCTGAACATCAATATAAAGAGTTGCAGCTTTTGTCTCCTTATCACGTATCACCTGTGCATTTTTACTCAAATCCTTTCCTTCATACATAGCTTTTTGTTCCTTCCTTTTACATGTTGCAAATAATAATACCGTTGCCAATAAACATAAACAAATACCTGATTTTTTCATAACAACCCCGCATTAAAATGATATTCAAAATTAATCCAACCGACAGAAAGAACCTAAAAAAATAAAGCTTATTAACGTTTACTATTTTTAAAACTATTTTATTACCCTAAAGCATAAATTATATATCTTTGCCAATCAGATAAAAAAACAACAATCATATGGAAACAAAAGATTTAAAGGTAGCCATTATTGGAGCAGGAAACATGGGGGGCGCCATTGCACGCGGACTGGCTAAAGGGAGCTTAATCAGTACAAACAACATTTATATCAGCGATGTAAATAAAGCCAATCTGGATTCGATCAAAAAAGATTTTCCCGAAATAAACACTTCCACTTCCAATAATGAAATTATACAAGGAGCGCACATTGTAATCCTTGCTGTAAAACCCTGGCTTATTGAAACCATAACAAGTGAAATTCAACATAAAATAAATACAGGAGAAGAAATCCTTATATCTATCGCAGCCGGAGTGGAATTTGAACAGTTAGTCCGTTACTATGACAGCAGCAACACGACAATGTTCCGTATCATTCCTAATACGGCAATAGACGTACAGCAAGGAGTTTCGGCCATTTCATCATACAATGCGACCCGGGAACAGGAAGAACTGATTTTGAGTATTTTCAATGAATTAGGAAAAACATTCCTTGTGCCGGAATACCAGATGAATGCGTTTATGTCATTAACCTCCTGCGGCATTGCCTACGCTTTCCGTTACATCCGTGCTGCAATGGAAGGAGCGGTAGAGATGGGCATATATCCTGACACTGCTAAAGAAGCCATTGCCCAGACTTTACGAGGAGCGGCAGAACTGCTTGAAACCAACCATTCACACCCTGAAGCAGAGATAGATAAAGTTACCACTCCGGGCGGAACCACAATCAGAGGATTGAATGAAATGGAAGCCAACGGCTTTTCCAACGCCGTAATTAAAGGACTGAAAGCTTCATTTACAAAGAAATAAACAAACAATCTACATTTATATGAATGAACAAATAAAGCAAATTGCAGAACGGTTAAGAGGACTACGCGATGCGCTTGACCTATCCATAGAAGAAGCTGCATCAAAAACCGGAGTTAATAAAAACGATTACGAAAAATACGAATCCGGGGACTCTGACATACCTATGAATTTTTTATTCCAGGTGGCACAAACTTTCGGGATAGAAATTTCTGCGTTAATCTCCGGAGACGAAGCCCGGGCCAACGCTTACTTCGTAACCCGCAAAGGCACAGGAGTTAAAGTAGAACGAACAAAAGCATATAAATACCAGGCATTGGCACACGGATTCCGCCAGGCAAAAGCAGAACCTTTTGAAGTTACGGTAGAACCGAATGACAATCCTATTCATTTAAACACACACCCCGGACAAGAATTCAATCTTGTACTGGAAGGAACCATGCTATTGCAGATAGCCGGAAATGACGTCATTCTGAATGAGGGCGACAGTATTTATTTTGACTCAACAAAACCTCACGGAATGAAAGCGCTAAACAACCAGAAGGTTCGTTTCCTTGCTATAATCATGTAAAAAATTCATTATTACACTAAAGCGAATAATAAACCTAACAAAGTCCTATCGAATTACATACAATCCTCATGATCCTGTATAATTCAACCGGACTGCATTGATAACAAACCATGTTAGAAAAATATTTACAACAAACTGAATTTTCCGATTTTGAAGATTTCAAAAAAAATTACAAATTAATCATCCCTGAGAAATTTAATTTTGGATACGATATTGTAGATGAATGGGCCAAAAAGGAACCGAATAAAAAAGCGTTGCTATGGACCAATGACCACGGAGAATGCAAGGAGTTCACTTTTTCCGATATAAAATACTATACAGACCAGACAGCCTCCTACTTCCAGAGCCTGGGAATAAAAAAAGGAGACATTGTCATGGCTATATTAAAACGCCGTTACGAATTCTGGTTTACCATCATCGCATTACATAAAATCGGTGCTGTAATCATCCCGGCCACACATTTGCTGACAAAAAAAGACATTGTTTACCGGAATAACGCAGCAGATATCAAAGCGATTATTGCCGTAGGCGAAGAACCTATCATAACACATATCAATGATGCAATGCCGGAATCACCCAGTGTGAAAATGCGCATTTCCGTAGGCAAAACCATACCCGAAGGCTGGTTGGATTTCCACGAAGGAATAAAAAATGCCGTGCCTTTCACTCCAATGCACGGCATAAACAACAACGATGATCCTTTAATCATCAGTTTCACTTCCGGTACTACCGGAAACCCGAAAATGGTATTGCTGGATTATACCTACCCACTCGGACACATTATCACAGCCAAATACTGGCACAACCTGCATGAAAACAGTTTGCACCTGACCATTGCAGATACCGGATGGCTTAAAGCCGTATGGGGCAAACTATATGGTCAATGGATTGTAGGAGCTTGCGTATTCGTGTACGATCATGAAAAGTTCACACCGGCAGACATGCTGGCTATGATTGAGAAATATCACATTACATCGCTTTGTGCACCCCCTACTATTTTCCGCTTTCTTATCCGTGAAGATATAACAAAATACGATTTGTCCTCACTGGAATATTGCACCATCGCCGGTGAAGCTCTGAACCCGGCTGTGTATGAGCAATTCCACCAACTAACCGGAATTAAATTACGGGAAGGATACGGCCAGAGCGAAACGACCGTCAGCGTATTCACCTCACCATGGATAGAACCGAAACCCGGTTCCATGGGACTGCCCAGCCCGCATTACGATATAGATCTGCTTACACCGGACGGGCGTTCCGCCGAAGCCGGAGAACAGGGACAAATCGTTATCCATACGGATAAGAACTACCCGGCCGGACTATTTAAAGGCTACTACCGCAATGCGGAATTAACCTATGACGCATGGCATGACAACATCTATTACACGGGAGACGTGGCATGGCGTGATGAAGATGGTTATTTCTGGTTTGTAGGACGTGCTGACGATGTCATCAAAAGTTCCGGTTACAGAATAGGACCGTTTGAAGTTGAGAGCGCTCTGATGACACACCCTGCTGTAGTAGAATGCGCCATCACCGGAGTACCGGACGAAATTAGGGGTCAAGTGGTAAAAGCAACCATTATTTTATCCAAAGAATACAAAGACAAGGCCGGTGAAGCCCTGGTTAAGGAAATACAGGATCACGTTAAAAACGTTACCGCTCCTTATAAATACCCCCGTATCGTTGAATTCGTAGAAGAATTACCTAAAACGATAAGCGGTAAAATCAGGAGAACAGAAATTCGTGCAAATGATAAAAAATAAACGAATAAAATAAAACACATGTTGTTTATTTGTTCAAATACATTTATTTTTGAATAAATAAACAAACTACAAAAAATTGATAAAACAAAGAAAGTACAAAATTTCAATCACGAGGATGAAATTTTGTACTTTTTATAGTTTCTGTATAATGTTTCTAAGCACATTAAATTACTATCAAAAACACAATATATAAAAAAATTATACCATGAGAAGCATTATTATTTCATTAACCCTATTATTACTTTTTTCCTGTAATAAAAAAAGTAATGACATTAGTGATGATATTTTTTACCCATACACAGAGCATAGTATCGAATATATGGGCTTCCAAGAAGGTTTGTCAAATACATCATCAGATGATGAGTTTAGCGATGCTTTGGATGAAATCCAAGAACAATTTTTTGCTAGTCAGACAACCACAACAAATAGATTTACCTTCAATGGAATAACATATAATTTAACAAACTTAGATGAAGAAAAACCATTTCCTCGTAAAGTATGGGATACTTTCTGGGAAGATTTAGATGAATATGATTATTCTATCGGTTCATGCTGGGCATTTAGTTATATCCATATCCCTTCAAAAGAAAAAGCTGGAACCATATATTTCATCTATGCAATTGCAAGTGAAGATAGGTGGGGTGAAGTTATCTACAATTCAACACAAGGTACTCTTATCCCAGGAAAAACCCGTTCCACTATAAAGATTCAAAACCCCATCAATATTAAAGCTGATAATAATCACTATTCTACTTCAAAACGGGCAAATACAAAAAAGGAATAAAATAGAACTTATTCACTCCCTCTATTTATGTAAAACAATTTCTTGCGAATAAACAAAATCATAATATAAATACACTTAACAAGTGTAATTATGCGACTTTACATTTACCTTAAAATACAAACAAAAAGCTTTTTATTTATTTAAGTATGGAAATAATCAATCTATCTGACAGCAACTCTATTCTGAACAATTTTCTGAAAGAAATACGTTCCGTAGAAATACAGGGTGACCCTATGCGTTTTCGGAGAAACTTAGAACGCATTGGTGAAATTATGGCATACGAAATAAGTAAAAGGCTTCAATATAAAAATGAGGACGTTACCACTCCTTTAGGAACTGCACCGACTCAGGTTATTGCAGAACAAATAGTAATATCTACCATTCTAAGAGCAGGACTTCCTTTTCATTCCGGATTCCTCAACTATTTTGACCGGGCTGAAAATGCTTTCGTATCTGCCTACCGCAAATACAAGGATGCATTAAAATTCGACATTTTTGTTGAATACATAGCTTCACCCGACCTAAATGGCAAAACACTGATATTGACAGACCCGATGCTCGCAACAGGAAGTTCTATGGAAATGACATACGGAGCCCTGTTAACCAAAGGCACTCCGTCACATATCCACATAGCAAGTATCATTGCAAGCAAGCAAGCGATTAATTACATTCAACAAAACTTGCCGCACGAGAACATTACTTGTTGGGTGGCAGCCATTGATCCGGACCTGGATGAACATTCTTATGTAGTCCCCGGGCTTGGCGATGCCGGTGATCTGGCTTTCGGAGAAAAAATATAAAACCCGATAGAAAAACAAAAAACGTGACTGCTTCAAATGAAGCAGTCACGTTTTTTTATCTGGCAAAATTATTTTTTAAAAACTAGGTAATAGATATTTATCCTTTGAACCCAGGACTTTATCAACCTTGTTTATTTCAAGGAAAGTAGTACCAAAACCTTCGCCGAAACTTCCGCTCAAATAACAAACATAATCCTCTCTCTCCAATAATCCCTTTTTAAGGAAATATTGCAAGCCAAGCAGGAAGTATTCCAAAGTATTACTTGCCTCTGCCTGATAAATAGGAAAAACGCCGTATGACAACGCCAGTTCCCGGGAAGTACGTTCATGATAACAAAGCGCCAGAATAGGATTTATTCCCCGGTACGCAGCTAAATGAAGAGCTGTCCTTCCGGTATAGGAATCTGTGATTATAGCCTTGGTCGCTACATTATCACCGGCTTCCACCGCTGCGTTAGCAAGAAAAGAAGTGATATCATTCGTAGATATAGGAATTGGAATATCGTTTTCAGACATTTTTGTTTTTTCAGCCTCTTCCGCTACTTTAGCCATTGTTCGAACAGCCTCTACCGGATACTTTCCATAAGCGGTTTCACCACTCAACATCAATGCGTCCGTACGGTAATAAATAGCATTCGCAATGTCCGTAACTTCCGCACGGGTAGGACGCGGATTAGAAATCATGGAATGCAACATCTGGGTAGCTACAATAACCGGTTTCTTTGCCATCACACATTTACGTATCAAACGGCGCTGGATTCCCGGAATTTTTTCCTGCGGCACTTCAATACCCAGGTCACCACGGGCAATCATCACCCCGTAACAATACTGAAGGATTTCATCTATATTATCCACCCCTTCCTGATTTTCTATTTTTGATATGATTTTAATCGGACTATTATGCTCGTCCAGTATTTTCTGAATATCTATCAGGTCTTCTTTATTCCTTACAAAAGAGTGAGCTATAAAATCCAGGTTATTTTCAATGGCAAACAATATGTTCTTACGGTCTTTCTCCGTCAGCGAAGGCAGATTTATTCTCACACCCGGTACATTCACACTCTTACGGGATCCCAGCACTCCGTCATTCAAAACCCTACAAACCAGATAATCCTCTGTTTTTGACTCCACTTTCAGGTCTATCTCACCATCATCAATAAGCAGGTCATCACCAACATTCAAGTCTCTTACAAAGAAAGGATAACTTACAGCAATACATTCCTTGGAAGACATAAGATCCGGATTTCCGGTAACCTTAATCATATCACCGGTCTTCAGCTCAATCATATTTTCAGTCATCGTTGTACGCACTTCCGGCCCCTTTGTATCAATAAGCAAAGCTATTTTATTGCTCACAGCCCTTACATTATTGATAATCTTCAGAAAACCTTCCTCCTGCAAATGGGCAGAATTCATACGTACCACATTCATCCCCTCATTATAAAGGGCACGAATAAAATCCACATCACAACGTTTATCACTAATCGTAGCAACAATCTTTGTAAATTTTGACATAAATCAACTATATATAAAATTAAATACCTTTCTACTTAAAACTTCAATATCGCTTCCACAGCCAGCCTGTATGAATCCAGTCCAAACCCAACAATACATCCCTTACAAACCTCTGAAAGGAAAGAATGATGCCTGTATGTCTCACGGGTAAATACATTAGAAATATGAACCTCAACTACCGGTGTAGAAACAGCCCTTATCGCATCCGCAATGGCTATGGATGTATGCGTATAAGCACCTGCATTCAACACAATACCGTCATAAGAAAAACCTATTTCCTGAATTTTATTTATCAACTCGCCTTCTATGTTTGACTGAAAATATTCAAACTCCACTTTTCCATTAAACAAAACGACCAACTCCTGATAAAAAGCATCGAAAGACGTGTTTCCATAAACGGAAGGCTCACGTTTTCCCAATAAATTCAGATTAGGGCCGTTGATAATTGCAATACGTTTCATAATTTTTATTATTGAGTTTCACATTGAAACAAAATCAGCATGTTTAAAATAGATGTGATTAGCAGGAAAGTTATGCCAGAGCTCCGTTCTAATTATTCTTCTTTCAATAAAGACCTTTTTCACCTAATTGCTCACTTCAGAAAATTTGTGCAAAAATAGCAAAAAAAACGGATCTTAAAAAGTGATTATCAACAATAACACCTCTTTTAATCATTATTTACCACAATCCTTTCATATTACAAGATATAAAGAAATATTAAGGCTTTTTTGTCATTAAAATGAATAGGCTATATATTAAGCATATAACATATTTTAGTATCTTTGTAGCCATTATTTTTTTGCAAAAAACTCAAGGGAGCTCTTTCTGCTACAAAGGAATAACAAGTGAAGCAATCTATTTTTTTCTTATTTATATATTTCTTTTTTATTTCAACGGCACTATATGCTGCTGAAAAAGGACATCACATAAAGACCTGGCATGTACTATCACCTGTAGCAACGGCGGATACCATTCCGCTGGACACAGCACATGTCAATTTTCAGGACAACAACCCGGTGGACAGTTACAGTATAGCCAATTCATACAACGGGAACCTCCTTTCCCCCATTCAATCCAAACTATACTTCATCCGCCCGCAAAACTCCCGGTTTATTTTCAGCGACGCATATGCTCCGTACATTATCAAACCGGAAGACGTTCAGTTCTACAACACTAAAACTCCTTACAGCAACATCGGGTATAACGGAGGAATAGCCACCCGATACAGAGATGAGGATGATGTGAAGTTTCTTTTTACGGCCAACGCCAACAAAAGGCTTAATTTCGGCACATACCTCAATTATATCAATGCTGTAGGACAATATGCCAATCAGAACGCAGTAAAATTTTCAGGGACAGTGTTCGGAAGTTATGACGGTGTGCGTTACAGCGCCAATGGAGGTTTTGTTTTCAATTCCATAAAAAATTACGAAAACGGCGGACTTGTAAACCCGAACGATATACACAACGACGCTACTCCGAAAGACCTCAACGTAAACCTACGGCTAAGGAACTCCGGAGAGATAAAACCTACCGCCTACGGGGCTTACAGTTACAACGCGTTCTTTTTCAATCATCATTACAGTTTAGGATTCAACCGTACCGTTAAGGTTACGGAAGATTCTACCAGAACAGAATTTGTACCCGTAACACGATTCACACACACTCTTTTATTAAAAGACGAACGGAAACGTTACCGGGAACAGGAAGCAGACACCAGTTTTTTCTATAAATCCGGACCCTATTTCTCTGAAGTAAACACACAGGACAGCACGACATTACGGTCAATATCCAACACCCTTGCCGTAAGCCTGGAAGAAGATTTCAATAAATGGATGAAGTTCGGGCTCAGCGGATACATAGCCAATGATGTGGAACAATATACGCTCCCCACAGATTCCGGCGCATGGGAACGCATTAACCGTGTACGGACAAAAGTGGGAGGAATCCTGTCTAAAACCAAAGGGAGCCATTTCCGCTACAATGTGCAGGCGGAGCTGGATGTTTTAGGCCCGCAAGCCGGTGATTTCAACCTGGAAGCGAATGTAGGAGGGTACTTCCGCCTGTGGAAAGACAGTGTCACCCTGACCGCCAGAGGATTTATGCGTAACGAGAGCCCATCGCTCTTTCTGAACCGTTACAAATCCAACTATTTCCAGTGGAACAATGATTTCAACAGAACGTACCGTACCCAAATAGGAGGTACTATCGCCATACCAACCCGTTCTTTCGCATTAAATGTTACGGTGGAAAATATATCCAATTACATTTATTTTGGTAACGACACACTGCCCAACCAGCACAAAGGCAACGTGCAGGTACTGGCAGCAAACCTGAAACAAAATTTCAGGGTAGGAAAATTCCATTTGGACAATAATGTAGTCTATCAGCTAAGTTCCGATCAGGATATATTGCCTCTTCCGTCATTTACCTTATATCACAATCTTTATTACCTGGATAAATGGTTTGATGTATTAAGCGTACAATTCGGTGTTGACCTACGTTACCACACCGCTTATTACGCCCCGTCCTATATGCCGGCAATCGGTCAGTTTTACACACAAGACCAGGTAAAAATCGGCAATTATCCGGTAATGAACGTTTACCTTAACTTTCACCTGAAACAAGTACGTTTCTTTGTTAAATATTTTCATTTTAATAGTCTGTTCATGGACGGCAATTACTTCTCCATGCCTAACTATCCTATCAATCCGGCTGCATTCAGAGTCGGTATATCCTGGAACTTCTATAATTAGAATTTCCTTTCAGCAAGAAACGTAACAGGAAACCAATCCACAAAAAACAAACCTAATGCAGCAAACCCTAAAAAAGAAATTATACATTATCGTCGGCAGTCTCTCTTTATTGATACTGGCAGCGATATTTCTTTTGCGGGATACGGCAACACCCGCTACACGTGATCTTGATCAAATCATACAATCAGGCACAATCTACGTTGTGTCCGAACAAAATGATACCGGTTTTTATGTAACTCCGGACAGTGTTTCCGGATTCCAGTACGAAATTCTGAAACGCTTCGCAGAGAAACTGAGCGTAGAAATAGAAATCGCAACAGAAAATGACCTAAAGAGCTGTATAGACAAACTAAACAAAGGTAAATACGACATCATAACCAGATACATCCCCACAACTACCGAGTGGCAACAGAAAATAGCTTTTTCCTCACCGTTAATCATTTCCCGGCAAATGTTGGTTCAGCTTACCGACAGCTTCGGGCAACCGCCCGTCCGCACTCTGCGCGAACTGGAACAAGACACCATATACATACCTTCCAATTCACCCAACAAAATGCGTTTAAATCACCTGGCAGAAGAAAGCGCTATCGATTTTTCCGTCCTTGAAATGGACAATCAAACCCAGCAAAGCATGGTAACCATGGTATCTGAAGGTAAAATAAAAAACACGATTTGTTATGAGCAACTGGCGGTTAAACTATCCATGGAATACGGCAATATAGACATATCGCTGCCGCTAAGTCTCCCACAACCCTACGGATGGGCTGTAAACAAAGAATCCACCAAGCTGCTGAATGAACTGAACAGCTTTCTGACCGATTTTATCGGAAGTATGGATTATTGGAATTTATACCAAAAATATTATTAATTTTGTATAGGCTTTCAAGTCATTTCCATACAAACGAATCTATTTGAACAAGACTATTAATACATAATAAATCATGCCTGTTAATATTCCAAAAAGACTACCGGCGGTAGAGACATTGAGAAAAGAGAACATATTTGTTATGGATTCCGACAGGGCATCAAATCAGGATATCCGCCCTCTTAAACTGGTTATTTTAAACTTGATGCCGTTAAAAATAACAACAGAGACAGATCTAATCAGATTGCTGTCCAACTCTCCATTGCAAATAGAGATTGACTTCATGCAGATGAAAAGCCATACCTCTACCCATACCCCCATAGAACACATGATGGAGTTTTACAAAACTTTTAATGAAATAAAGAAGAGTAATTACGACGGCATGATCATAACCGGGGCACCTGTAGAAATACTGGACTTCGAACAGGTAAATTATTGGGAAGAGCTAAAAACGATTTTTGACTGGGCGCGCAAACACGTAACCTCAACCATGTACATTTGTTGGGGAGCACAAGCCGGGTTATATCACTTTTATGGAATACCCAAATACACGCTGGACAAAAAAATGTTCGGAGTATTTGAGCATACGGCTATTGACCCTCTGAATCCGATATTCAGAGGATTTGATGATATTTTTTACGTTCCGCACAGTCGTCATTCGGAAGTGCGGGCAGAAGATATTGCCAAAGTTCCGGAACTCACATTGCTTTCTGAATCGCCGGAATCCGGTGTATATATGGTCATGGCACGCAACGGACGGGAATTTTTCATTACCGGACATTCGGAATATTCCCCATATACACTGGACACCGAATACAAAAGAGATCTGGCAAAAGGTTCGCCCATTGAGATTCCCAGAAATTATTATGTGGACAACAATCCGGACAACCCTCCTTTGGTACGTTGGAGAAGCCATGCAAACCTTCTTTTCACAAACTGGCTGAATTATTTCGTTTATCAGGAAACTCCGTATGACCTGGCTAAAATAAAATAAAAATGTCCACTTGATTATAAATATAAAAACAGAATCGCTTCAACAGGGCAATTCTGTTTTTATATTTTAAAGCTCCCAATAAACCCCAACCCATAAAACTTGATTTGGCTAAACACTAAAAAAAAAGTACTTTTGTCAGGTTTAACATAAGCAATATTATTACAATGAATATTCTTCTTTTAGGTTCAGGCGGACGCGAACACGCACTAGCATGGAAAATAGCTCAGAGTTCAAAATTATCTAATCTATATATAGCCCCAGGAAATGCGGGAACTTGTTCGGTTGGAACAAATTTACCTATTGCCGCAGACGACTTTGCTGCAATAAAACAGGCTGTTTTAGAACACAATATTGATTTAGTACTGGTAGGACCGGAAGATCCGTTAGTAAAAGGTATTGCCGACTATTTTGCCGCAAACGAAGCCATTCGTCACATTCCGGTAATAGGACCGGACAAAAAAGGAGCTCAGCTGGAAGGAAGCAAAGACTTCTCTAAACAGTTTATGAGCCGCTATAAAATACCAACTGCCAAATACTTCAGCGTTACCAGCGAAAACGTACACGAAGCTGTAGAATTTCTAAAAAAAATGCAGGCTCCGTACGTTCTAAAAGCAGACGGACTGGCTGCCGGCAAAGGCGTACTAATCATTAACGATTTTTACGAAGCTGTTACCGAACTGTATGCTATGCTCGAAGGCAAATTCGGAGAAGCCAGCAAAACGGTGGTCATAGAAGAATTTCTTTCCGGAATAGAATGCTCCGTTTTTGTCATTACAGATGGAAAAAATTACAAAATCTTACCGGAAGCTAAAGACTACAAACGCATTGGCGAAGGTGACACCGGATTGAATACCGGAGGAATGGGAGCCGTATCACCGGTTCCTTTCGCTGACGAAAAATTCATGAAAAAAGTAGAAAAGAATATTATCATACCTACTATAGAAGGGCTTCAACAAGAAGGTATTACCTATAAAGGATTCATCTTCTTCGGACTTATCAAGGTGAAAAACGAACCTTATGTTATAGAGTATAACGCACGCATGGGCGACCCGGAAACAGAAGTAGTCATGCTGAGATTAAAATCAGACCTTGTTGACCTGCTGGAAGGAGTAGCAAAAGGCAACCTGGATGAAAAAACCGTTGAATTTGACGACCGGAAAGCCGTAACCGTAATGCTTGTATCCGGAGGTTATCCGGAAGCTTATGAAAAAGGCAAAGTCATAACAGGTCTGGATAAAGTAGAAGGCAGTATCGCTTTCCATGCCGGCACAGCACAAAGAAACGACCAGATAGTAACAGCCGGAGGACGGGTAATCGCCGTAAGTTCTTACGGCAAATCAAAAGAAGAAGCACTGGCCACTTCTTTTAAAAATGCCAACTTGATTCAGTTTGAAGGAAAATATTTCCGTTCGGATATAGGATTCGATTTATAATAACTAATTTTCTGAAATTCATTTTCTTTAATCAGCAACAAAAGTTATGGCTAATATATTGGTTATAGATGACGAACGCAGTATACGGAATACGTTAAAAGACATTCTCGAATTTGAAAAACATACTGTTGTTCTGGCCGAAAACGGCAAACAAGGACTAAAAGCCATAGAGTCAAATACTTTTGACCTTATTTTTTCCGATATTAAAATGCCGGAAATGGATGGGCTGGAATTGCTGAATATCTTAATGGAGAATGAAACGGAAGCGCCGGTCGTAATGATATCTGGACACGGCAACATAGAAACCGCCGTTGAATCCATAAAAAAAGGAGCTTTTGATTTCATAGAAAAGCCTATTGACCTGAATAGGCTTCTGGTTACAGTGCGTAACGCTTTGGACAAAAACAACCTGATCACTGAAACCAAAACATTAAAAAAGAAAATCGCTAAAAAGCATCAGATGATCGGCCAGTCACCTGCCATTGAAAAAGTAAGACAGATGATTGAACGCGTGGCGCCGACAGATGCCAGAGTATTGATAACCGGTGAAAACGGAACGGGTAAAGAAGTAGTGGCCCGGTTATTATACGAACAAAGCAACCGTACAAACGCGCCTTTTATAGAAGTGAATTGTGCTGCAATACCTTCTGAGCTGATAGAAAGCGAACTGTTCGGACATGAAAAAGGAGCTTTTACTTCTGCTATCAAGCAACGGATCGGTAAGTTTGAACAAGCCAACAACGGAACTATTTTTCTGGATGAGATAGGCGACATGAGCCTATCCGCCCAAACCAAAGTATTGCGGGTGCTTCAGGAAAACGAATTGTGCCGTGTAGGAAGCGACAAAACAATTAAAGTCAATGTCCGCGTTCTGGCAGCCACCAATAAAGATTTGAAAAAGGAAATTGAAAAAGGAAACTTCCGGGAAGACTTGTTTCACCGGCTCAACGTAATTCCTATCCACGTTCCTAATTTGGATGACAGGAAAGAAGATATTCCGTTATTAATCAATCATTTTTCCGAATCTATATCGGCAGAACAAGGTATTGCGACAAAAAAATTCGATAAAGAAGCAATCAGCCTTCTCCAGTCTCGCAGCTGGACGGGTAATATACGTGAACTCCGAAATGTTGTGGAACGCCTTATAATTCTGGGAAGCGATACGATAAACAAAGAAGATGTAGAAATATTCGTCTGAGAGAAACAGACCTGTCAATATATAATAAACATACAAATTACAAATACAGATTATTAATTTCCCTACCTGTATAATGAAAACATTCAGCGAAATAACAATAGCCGTATGCAGTGATCACGCCGGCTATGAGTTGAAAAATAAAATCATAGATTATTTATCGTCAAAAGGAGCTAAAATACAAGACTTCGGAGCATTTTCCGCAGAAAGTTCCGATTATCCGGATTATGCACACCCTATGGCTGCAGCCGTATCCAAAGGTGATTTTGACTTTGGTATTTCCTGCTGCGGAACCGGAAACGGAATCAACATGACTGCCAACCGGCATACTTCCGTACGTTCCGCCTTATGCTGGATTCCGGAAATAGCAGCCCTTGCCAGACAGCATAACGACGCCAATGTTTTATCACTTCCCGCACGTTTCATAAACGCAGAAGATGCCTTCAAAATCGTAGACATTTTCTTCTCTACCGACTTTGACGGCGGAAGACACCTGAGAAGAATTGAGAAAATAGAAAAATTCTGAGAAACAATACTCTAAATATCAACGTTCATTACAACCGCCGGTAGCATTTTATTATAATACATCTATCCGGCGGCTCTAAAATAAATTTTCTTATGCCCAGGACAGAAATAGCTACATACGGTGAATTCGGGTTGATAAAGCACCTGACCGAAAAGTTTAAAATAAGCAATCCTTCTACGGAGAAAGGTATTGGCGACGATGCTGCGGTACTGAACTATCAGAACAAACGGACTTTAGTCACCACCGACTTGCTGCTTGAAGGAGTTCATTTTGACCTGGTGTACGTTCCTTTAAAACACCTGGGATATAAATCAGCCATTGTCAATTTTTCCGACATATATGCCATGAACGGACAGCCGAAACAAATTACGGTCTCCTTAGGCATATCCAAACGTTTCTCGGTAGAAGACCTGGAAGAGCTCTATTCCGGTATTCAGCTGGCTTGCCAGCATTACGGGGTGGACCTGATAGGCGGCGACACATCCGCTTCGCTCACAGGCCTCACTATCAGTATTACCTGTATAGGAGAAGGAGAAGAAGGCAAAATAGTATACCGCAACGGAGCGCAACCGAATGACTTGATTTGTGTATCCGGAGATTTAGGCTCCGCTTATATGGGACTTCAACTGTTGGAACGCGAAAAACTGGCTTTCTCAGGAAACGAAGAGAGCCAACCTGACTTTGAAGGGAAATCATACATCCTACAACGGCAACTGAAACCGGAAGCCAGACGGGACATCATAGCTCAGCTAAAGGAGCATGATGTTATACCAACAGCTATGATGGATATATCAGACGGTCTTTCGTCCGAACTAATGCATATATGTACCCAAAGCAATACCGGCTGCCGAATATATGAAGACAAAATTCCTATCAGCTATGAAGCTGCGGTCATGGCAGAAGAAATAAACATGAATATCGTTACCGCAGCTCTAAATGGTGGCGAAGACTACGAACTGCTGTTCACCGCTTCTCTGGAAGATTACGAAAAAATACTCAAAATAGAGGGTATAGGCATTATAGGCCACATAACTAAACCTGAATTAGGATTAAACTTAGTGGGACGTGAAGGCGAAGAAATAAGCTTAAAAGCCCAGGGATGGAACTCCTTAAAATAAGATAAAACGATCTTGACCTAAAAATTATAAAACTATGGCGAAAAATATTGTAGAAACTCCTATGATGAAACAATTCAATGAGATCAAGAGCAAGCATCCTGATGCGATCTTGTTGTTTCGCTGCGGAGACTTTTACGAAACTTTTTCAGACGATGCGATTAAAGCATCCGAAATACTTGGAATTACATTAACACGAAGGGCAAACGGTTCAGCCAGCAGTGTTGAACTGGCAGGATTCCCTTATCATGCACTGGATACTTATTTACCTAAACTTGTACGTGCCGGAATGCGCGTAGCCATTTGCGACCAGCTGGAAGACCCCAAACTAACAAAAAAAATAGTAAAACGAGGTGTTACGGAACTGGTAACTCCGGGGGTTTCTTACAGTGATACCACACTAAATCACAAAGAAAATAATTTCCTTGCAAGCATTCATATAAACAAGAATAAGGTCGGAGTATCCTTCCTTGACATATCAACCGGGGAATTTCTGGTAGCAGAAGGAACCGGAGAATACATTGACAAACTGCTTAACAGTTTCAGCCCGAAAGAAGTATTATATGACCGGACTAAACGGAAAGAATTCGAGGCTCTTTTCGGGACCAAATTTTTCACCTATGCACTGGAGGACTGGGCTTACACGCCGGACAGCACCCATGAAAGACTGCTGAAACAGTTTGAGACTAAAAGTCTGAAAGGTTTCGGGGTGGACAATCTGCCTAACGGCGTAATTGCGGCCGGAGCCATATTACATTATCTGGACTTGACCCATCACCAGCAAACCGGACACATCACCCAGCTTTCACGAATAGAGGAAGAACGTTATGTATGGCTTGACCGCTTTACCGTCCGCAACCTTGAATTATACGGCAGCAACAACGAAGGAGCCAAAACCCTGCTGGATGTTCTGGACAAAACCATAAGCCCTATGGGAGCACGTATGCTCAAACGCTGGCTCGCTTTTCCTCTAAAAGACATAAAACCCATTAACGAACGCCTGAGCGTTGTTGAATACTTCTTTAAACATCCGGACTTAAAAACCTTATTGGAACAAAACATCACTCTGATAGGCGATCTGGAAAGGATTATATCAAAAGTAGCGGTAGGGCGTATCAATCCGAGGGAGGTAGTACAACTGAAAGTTGCGTTACAAGCTATCGAACCGATAAAGAAAGCATGTTCCGAAACAGAGAATGTTACTCTGAAAAGAATAGCAGACCAGCTCAATGCCTGTGCTGTCATATCTGAGAAAATAGCCAATGAAATAGATCCGGATCCTCCTACCATGGTAAACCGTGGACATATTATAAGAGAGGGGATCGATGCTGAACTGGACGAACTACGGGGACTCGCGCTTCACGGTAAAGATTATCTAAACAAAATACAGGAGCGTGAAAGCCAGGCTACGGGCATTCCTCTAAAAATCAGCTTTAACAACGTATTCGGATACTACATCGAAGTACGAAATACGCATAAAGATAAAGTTCCCCAGACCTGGATACGAAAACAAACTCTGGTTAATGCGGAACGGTATATCACTCAGGAACTAAAAGAATACGAAGAAAAGATTCTAGGGGCAGAAGAAAAAATACTTACGATAGAAACACGCCTGTTCAACGAACTGGTTTTGGCTCTTTCTGAATATACAACTGCCATCCAACTGGATTCCAACCTGATTGCACAATTAGACTGTTTGCTATCTTTCACCCGTACTTCTGCTGAAAACAAATATATCCGTCCGAATGTAACTGATGAGAACATACTGGATATTAAACAAGGAAGACACCCGGTTATAGAGAAGCAATTACCTCTGAATGAAAGCTATATAGCCAACGATGTATATCTGGACAACAGCACACAGCAAATAATCATTATAACCGGACCTAACATGGCCGGTAAATCAGCCCTCTTGCGTCAGACGGCACTAATAACCCTAATGGCCCAGATTGGATGTTTTGTTCCGGCGGAAAGTGCTACAATAGGCGTAGTAGACAAGATATTCACCCGTGTAGGAGCTAACGACAATATATCCGTAGGAGAATCAACATTCATGGTGGAAATGAATGAAGCTGCAAGCATTCTGAACAACCTTTCCGATCGCAGCCTCGTTTTATTCGATGAATTAGGCCGGGGTACCAGTACGTACGATGGTATTTCCATAGCGTGGGCTATCGTGGAATACATTCATGAACATCCGTCGTGCAAAGCCAAAACCCTGTTCGCCACCCATTACCACGAACTGAACGAAATGGAGAAATCGTTCAACAGAATAAAAAACTATAATGTTTCGGTAAAGGAAGTAGATAAAAAAATCATTTTTTTACGAAAACTGGTACGCGGAGGTAGCGAACACAGCTTTGGTATCCATGTTGCTAAAATGGCAGGAATGCCCCAAAGCATCATCAAACGGTCTGAAAAGATTTTAAAGCAACTGGAAAACGATAACCGCCAATCCGGAATAGCCAAACCTGTAGGAGATATTGCCCAGAACAGAGAGGGTTACCAACTCAGCTTTTTCCAACTGGATGACCCAGTCCTGGAACAAATACGAGATGAAATAAAAAATATCGATGTAAATAATCTGACACCGGTAGAAGCACTGAACAAGCTTAACGACATAAAAAGAATCATCACCGGAAAATAACTAAAGATGCATTACAAACAAAAACGGGATACTGATAATTCAGTATCCCGTTTTTGTACATCTCAAATAAGAATCTGTAAAAAAAGAAAGGTTGTCATCACGACAACCCAACCTTTATTAACCTTAAATCTAATACCATGAAAAACACAGTGCAAATATATAGCACATTTTTATGCTGTACAACATATTTTCCTGTATTTTTACGTTTTTTAAACTATTTTAACGACAATAACGGAGTACAATCAACTATTCAGGCAAAAATAAAAGAGAAAGTCTGGTAAAGAATAAATAAACGGAAGGATTGAATATTTTATAGGAAAGATTCTATGAACAGAAAGCTAACTAATATAAAAAAAGAAAGGTTGTCATCACGACAACCCAATCTTTAGTTAACCTTAAATCTAATACCATGAAAAACACAGTGCAAATGTAAGACATATTTTTATGTTGTACAACATATTTTTCAACTTTTTTCTTCTATTTCCCATATTTAACATTTACAAGATATTCTCTTTTAGCCGGAATTACACTTAATATATTGATTATAAACATTTATACAATCAATCCATTTTAATTCAAAAACAGGATATTTCAATATCTTTTTCTTCCTTACAAAACTCAAATCCATTTCTATTCTTTTAATAACAAATAAAGATATCTATATAAGTAAACGAATAAACCAAATAGCCAAATTACTCTCAATTTATTTTTGTATTTTTGTCAGCAAAAAACAAATGAGGACTTCTTTTATCATTGATGAAAAGGAAATAGAACAGACTATCCAAGAATGTGATATTTGTTATCTTGGCATTGTGGGCGAGAACAATGAAGCTCCTTACGTAATTCCCATGAATTTCGGTTACAAGGACGGAGAATTCATCCTTCATTCCGGCCCACACGGGAAACATTTAGACTTACTCCGAAAAAATAATAAAGTCAGCATCACGCTTTGCAGCGGACGAACACTCCGTTATCAACATCCGGACGTAGCGTGCAGTTACAGCATGGAGTCTAAAAGCATTGTCTGCACAGGTACGGTATCATTTGTTGATGATGAAGATCTGGAAACGAAAGAAGCACTAATGAACTGTCTCATGAAAAATTACTCCGACCGGAAATTCACATACTCCAAACCTGCCTTACGGAATGTAAAAGTGTGGAGGATTAAGGTAGAAGAACTTTCAGCCAAATCATTTGGACAAAATTTCAGGACTTCTTTTTAAAACTATCCTTTTCCTGAACCTTGATTTTCTATTTTTGGCACAACTCTTGAAAGAAGAATAGTGTAATTCATATAAATTACTAATAAACAATCTATTAAAATATAACCCAAACTATTAAGTATGAAAACTATGTCATATTGACATAGAATTTAAACATATAAATGACAATATGAGCAAATCTTTTGACAAAATAATTATGCACAGCATGGACGATTCTTCCGAAATGATACCTATCATTTCACTGGATGACCATACAGAGAACGAGGAATTCAACATAAAATCCGGGGAGGTTTTACCTATTCTTCCTTTACGAAATATGGTTATATTTCCCGGTGTGTTATCCCCTGTTTCTGTGGCACGTCCGAAATCATTAAAATTAATCCGGGAAGCTCATGAGAATGGCTCCATGATAGGTGTATGTACACAAATCGATGCGAAGACCGAAGACCCTTCTTTTGAAGAATTATACAATGTCGGGACTATTGCTCACATTGTGCGCATCCTTGAAATGCCCGACAATTCCACCACCGTTATACTGGAAGGAAGAAAACGCTTCAAACTGGTGGAACAGACTGAGGACAAACCTTACATGAAAGCCCAGATCAGTTTGCTGGAAGATAAAAGCATCAATACGAAAAACAAAGAGTTCTCCGCGCTTGTAGCTTCTATCAAAGATGTTGCAACCAACATCATAACCAAATCCGGCTCTATGCCGCCTGAAACAGCATTTGCTATAAGAAATATAGAAAATCCGGTATTTCTTATAAACTACATCTGCACAAACCTGGGATTTGAAGTTAAGGAAAAACAAAAGCTGTTGGAAACCAACGATCCGAATATTCGCGGCTATATGTTGTTGGAACTGTTGAATAAAGAATCGCAGCTCATAGACCTTAAACTTAGCATCCAAAATAAGGCTAAAGAAGACATAGACCAGCAACAACGGGAATACTTCCTGCATCAACAGATGAAAACCATCCAAAATGAACTGGGTGACCTTTCTCCGGAACAGGAACTGGATGATCTAAGGGATAAGGCAAAAACAAAGAAATGGAGTGAATCAATAGAAAAAACTTTCAACAAGGAATTAAAGAAACTGGAAAGAATGCATCCGAATTCCCCGGATTATTCAACTCAGCTTAATTACCTTGAAACAATGTTGGATTTGCCGTGGAACGAATACACAAAAGATAACTTCAACCTGAAAAATGCGAAGAAGGTACTTGACAAAGACCACTTTGGCATGGAAACCGTTAAGGAACGTATTTTGGAACACCTGGCCATCCTTAAACTGAAAGGTGACATGAAAGCGCCTATCATCTGCTTGTATGGCCCTCCGGGGGTTGGTAAAACCTCATTAGGCAGATCCATAGCTACTGCTTTAAACAGGAAATATGCCCGGGTATCATTGGGCGGACTGCATGACGAAGCGGAAATACGCGGACACCGCCGTACTTACATAGGAGCTTTACCGGGACGGATCATACAAAATATACTGAAGGCAGAATCTGCCAACCCGGTATTTGTATTGGATGAAATTGACAAAATAACAGCCGATTATAAAGGCGACCCGTCTTCCGCACTACTGGAAGTACTGGATCCGGAACAAAATATGGCATTTCATGATAATTACCTGGATGTGGATTTTGATTTATCCAAAGTTTTATTCATTGCAACCGCCAACAACCTGAACACAATTCCACGCCCTCTGCTGGACCGTATGGAACTGATTGAAGTAAGCGGATATACTTTGGAAGAAAAAATCGAAATCGCGCACCGCCATCTTATTCCGAAAGAGCTGGAGAACCACGGTTTGAATGATGAACAGTTTATTCTTGATAAGCCGGTAATTCGCGAAGTCATAGAGAAATACACCCGAGAATCCGGAGTGAGAAGCCTGGACAGACAAATATCATCCCTCATGAGGAAAGTGGCAAAAAAAGTAGCTACTAATGAGGAATATAATGCCGAGCTTTCTGTTGATGATGTAAAAACTTATCTGGGAGCTCCCAGATACAGTTCCGATAAGTATGAAGGCAACGATTACGCCGGAGTGGTGACAGGGCTGGCCTGGACACAGGTAGGAGGAGAAATACTGTTTATCGAATCAAGCATCAACAGCAGCAAAGCTCCCAAACTGACACTTACGGGAAATCTGGGAGACGTCATGAAAGAATCTGCCGTTCTGGCTTTGGAATATATCAAGTCCCACGCTAAGCAATTAGGCATCCCGAGCGAACGGTTTGAAGACCACAGCGTACACATACACGTGCCGGAAGGAGCAATACCTAAAGACGGCCCTTCTGCCGGTATAACAATGGTGACCGCCCTTGTTTCCGCTTTTACGGGACGCAAAGTTCGCAGGAATCTGGCTATGACGGGAGAGATAACCCTTCGTGGGAAAGTGCTTCCTGTGGGAGGTATCAAAGAAAAAATACTTGCAGCCAAACGTGCAGGAATTACAGATATCATTCTTTGCGCCGAAAACCAGAAAGATATTGATGAAATAAAAAAGACCTATTTAAAAGGACTAAAATTTCATTACGTATCAGACATTATGGAAGTCATCGATTATGCTTTACTAAAGGAAAAACAAAAGAACGAAAACAAATAAACACAAAAAACGGTATGATTTTCTTATCATACCGTTTTTCATTTCTTGACTAAAAACCCGTTAATAGCCTAATATCTTCAACATAGATTTATAACTCTGCTCCTTGGCAAACAACTTGGTATAATATTCCCCATCTTCATCACGGTCTATTATCACCAATTTTGGCCCCGGAATAAGGCAATGCTGAATACCGCCAAAGCCGCTTAATGCTTCCTGATAAGCCCCCATGTGGAAAAAGCCGATATACTGTTCCCTACCCTGCTGCATTTTAGGCAAGAATACGGCATTGGAATGTACCTCCGCATTATAAAAATCTTCGCTATCGCATGTCAGTCCTCCCAGGTTCACTCTCTCATATTCCGAATCCCAGTTATTAATTGCAAGGAAAACAAAGCGCTGATTGATAGCCCAGGTATCCGGCAGTGTAGTCATAAAAGAGCTGTCTATCATATTCCAAAGCTCACGGTCATTCTGCTTTTTCTGATTCACAATAGAATAAAGCATCGCACCGCTATCGCCTACTGTATAAGAACCAAATTCCGTGAAAATATGAGGTTCCGGTACATTGTGCTGTATACAGATATTCTTTATCTGAGCCACAATTTCTTCCGCCATATACTCATAGTCATAAGCCATGTCCAAATGCGACTGAATAGGGAATCCTCCTCCTATGTTCAGGCTATCCAATTCCGGACAAATTTTCTTCAACTCACAATACAAGTTCACCGCTTTACTTAACTCATTCCAATAGTATGACGTATCCTTCACCCCGGTATTAATAAAGAAATGAAGCATCTTTAGCTCTACCTGAGGATTATTGGATATCTTTTCAATATAATAAGGAATAATATCATTGTAACGCACACCTAAACGGGATGTATAAAAATCGAACTTCGGTTCTTCTTCCGAAGCTATTCGTATACCTACTTTGAATTTTTCCTTGAAATCCTTCATAAGCAGATCCAGTTCAAAGATATTATCCAGGATAGGTATAATATTAGTAAAACCCCGCTTAATTATATTCTGGATATTTTCAACATATTGAGGTCTTTTAAATCCGTTACATACCACATAAATATCCGAAGTAATCTTTCCCTGTTCATACAGAGTCTCTATTAGATTGATATCAAAAGCCGAAGATGTTTCGATATGAACATCATGTTTTAAAACTTCCTCCATGATAAAGGAGAAATGCGAACTCTTGGTACAATAACAATAATGATAATCCCCGGAATAATCGACCTTAGCCATAGCTACATTAAACATACGTCTGGCACGTTGTATATTCTGCGCTATTTTAGGCAGGTAAGCGATTCGCAAAGGAGTTCCGTACTGTTTAATAATGTCCATGATAGGAACATCAAACCAATTCAGTTCATTATCCACAACTTCAAATTCCTCATTCGGAAATTCAAAAGTCTGTTCTATAAGATCTACATATTTATTTTTCATTTCAACAACAAATAAAATAAATCCGACTTAATTAAATTGACCAAAAATTAGCAATCTAAATGAGTTAAATCACTTCTTTTCCAAAGAAAAGTGTGCAAAAGTAATACTTTAATTTTATATATCAACATTTTTTATTCATTATAACGTATATGAAATAGTTTCTTTCTCAATAGATTAATAAAAAAATATCCGAGATATAAAAAAGCACTCTTTTTAAACGCATCTGAAAATTTATCTCGCCTGACACACTAAAACACCGAAGAAGTAAGTTCGCCACATTTCAAACTATTTCACACCGCAATACCCATCAGAACAAAATAAAGTTATTTCGTTTATTATACTACCCTAAAACAGAAAAATCCGGAACTATTCGTATTTTTGTACAAATCGCGCCTATAATAAAGAATAAACGCTCTTGCTCATCAACAAACAATATATGATAACTACCAACATTAGCATACACGACAAATTCTCCGTTGAATTTAAAATTGGTTTTATCACAAACAACCGTTCCAGTGATATTAACAAATTCAAAATCGACACATGGATTTTTGTCCCCAATAGCCTGGACATCACCCAGGAAACCTACACGAAAGAACAATTTTACTCTGACATAAAATCCAATATCCGGCTAATCACTCCCGTCTATACATTATCGGAAATACTGAATGGACACGGACCGTTTCCCCGGCTGGAAAAAGCATTAAAAAAACTGGAAGAAACATCTTCTGCCGAAAATGAAGAAAGCTATATTTACCAGATAAAAATGCTTCTCTGTATCCTAAAAAGCTCATTTCGGGAAGCAACCAACATTATATTCAAAGCCAAAGATCCGGCTTTGGTACTGCAATTCATCTCTGACATAACAGAAGTAACTACCCGCTTCAGAACTATTAGAGACCACATATTAACCAGTGAAATTTTCAGCAACAGCCAGAAAGACCACATTTTGTTCGGAGACGAATTTTTAGGAAATACAATCCAGTTCTCTGCTTACAAAATAATGAATAAGTTACAGAAAGACCCTATATATAAAGAGATTAAAAAACCGCTGTTGGATTTAATCAAACGGGAGAATGAAAACCGGGAAAAAATGAATTACAGTATCCCAGTGGAAGGGGATGACGAATTAAACAGTCTCATACTCATCAAAAAGAACATATTAAAAAAGTTTGTGGAAAGCGATCTGTATCTACAAACTGTAAAACTGAAAGACGGCGCATTCGCCAGAGAGTTTTACTACAGCCTGGGAGCCGGACTTGCCATGATTTTTGCGACCGTCATTTCTTTTTTCGCGACACAACGTTTCGGAAACTTCACATCCACCCTATTCATCATCCTTGTCATAAGCTACATGCTAAAAGACAGGATCAAAGAAATATCCCGCCATTATTTTTCTTCAAAACTGGACAGGAAATACTTTGACCACAAATGGGATTTAAGCATCAGAAAACAAGAAATAGGCTGGCTAAAGGAAGGATTTGACTTCATGCCCGACAACAAAATACCAACGGAAATACAAAACATCAGGAACAAGACTTCACTTGTGGAAGCAGAAAGCGAAGTTTACAAAGAAAAAGTTATCCTGTATAGGAAACGAGTTTCACTATTCAAAAAAGATCTTGAGAAATACAAAGAATACAGATTGTCCGGTATCAATGATATATTCAGGTTCAACCTCCTTTCTTTCACAAAAAAAATGGATAATCCGGAAGTTCCTATTTACATTCCCGATGACAACAAGGGATTCAGAACCATCATGGGCAACCGGGTATATGCGCTCTATTTCATCCTGCAATGTGAAACGGACAATGATTTATACTATAAAAAGTACCGCCTTCTTTTCAATCGCAACGGAATAAGTGATGTTAGTGAGATAGAGTAAATTAGATAAACTTTATTTTTTTGTGACAAATTGAAGTCGTATCTTTGCATTTGATATACGATATTTAAATATTTAAAAATTTATTAGATCGATGAATTTTGTAGAAGAACTGCAATGGCGCGGAATGGTTCACACCATTATGCCT
This sequence comes from Bacteroidota bacterium, assembly GCA_023391625.1. GTDB lineage: Bacteria > Bacteroidota > Bacteroidia > Bacteroidales > Paludibacteraceae > QVMH01. The sequence goes on from JAEWAN010000027.1 coordinate 85,640, forward strand.
GGAACAGAAGAACAATTATCAAAAGAAATGACCACTGCTTACGTGGGTATAGACCCAACGGCAGATTCACTCCATATAGGCCACCTGGTGAGTGTTATGATATTAAAACATTTCCAACGTGCCGGACACAAGCCCATCGCCTTAGTCGGTGGAGCAACAGGTATGATCGGCGACCCTTCATTAAAATCCGCAGAACGGAAATTACTGGACGAACAGACATTAAGACATAACCAGGAAGCTATAAAAAATCAATTATCCAAATTTCTGGATTTTGAAAGTGATGCTCCGAATGCGGCAGAGTTGGTAAACAACTATGACTGGATGAAAGATTACTCTTTCCTTGAATTCATCCGCGACATTGGCAAACACATCACTGTAAACTACATGATGGCAAAAGATTCTGTGAAAAAACGGTTAAGCAATGAATCTACCGAAGGAATGTCATTCACAGAATTTTCATATCAGTTGCTGCAAGGTTATGACTACCTGTATTTATATCAGAATAAAAATTGCAAACTGCAAATGGGAGGCTCTGACCAATGGGGGAACATCACCACTGGAACAGACCTTATCAGAAGAAAAACAGGCAATGATGATGCTTTCGGACTGGTTTGCCCACTGATAACCAAAGCCGACGGGGGCAAGTTCGGTAAAACAGAAAGCGGCAACATCTGGCTGGACCGCCGTTACACTTCTCCTTATAAATTTTACCAGTTCTGGTTAAACGTAAGCGATGAAGATGCAGCCAAATACATCAAAATTTTCACCGCAATAGAAAAAGAAGAAATTGAAAATCTCATAGCAGAACATGCACAGGCTCCTCACTTAAGAGCTTTGCAAAAACGTCTTGCAAAGGAAATCACCATCATGGTACATTCCGTTGAGGACTATGAAGCGGCAGTAGAAGCTTCCAATATATTATTCGGAAATGCCACTTCAGATGCACTAAAACGTCTGGATGAAGAAACTCTTTTAAGCGTTTTTGAAGGTGTTCCTCAATTTAATGTTTCCGGAGAGCTTTTCAAGGAAGGAATAAAGGCCATTGATTTGATGACTGAGAAAGCAGCCGTTTTCCCATCTAAAAGCGAAATGAGAAAATTAGTACAATCCGGAGGCGTTAGCCTGAACAAAGAAAAACTTACCGATCAGGATCAAGTTATCACATCAGCAGACCTTCTAAACGGCAAATATTTATTAGCACAAAAAGGAAAGAAAAACTATTTCCTTTTAATTGTAGAATAATAAACCCCATGCCGAACACCTCTTTTTTAGAATGATAATAAAAAAGAGGTGTTTATTTTTTTCTCCCTATCCCTATACAACACAGTCAATTAAATTTATAAAAAAAGATTATTTTTAACAATTTAGTTGCATATTCAAAAAGAAATACTTTCCTTTGCTGCGGAAAGAAAGTATATTGAAATTTGGTTTTGTAAACTCATCTATTTCTTCAAAAGAGCAGTTTTGTTTATAACCCTTCTCCTTTATGCTGTTCTTATATTTTACTCATTTTTAATTTATTTTATTTTATGAACATTTACGTAGGTAACCTGAGCTATAACGTTCGGGAAAATGACCTTCAAGGGGTTATGGAAGAGTACGGAGCCGTTGACTCTTGCAAAATTATTAAAGACCGTGAAACCGGCCGTTCAAAAGGTTTTGGCTTTGTAGAAATGGCAGACGACAGTGCTGCAAACAAAGCGATAGAAGAACTTAACGGTGCTGAATTTGACGGTCGTACTATGGTAGTAAAAGAAGCCAGACCTAGAAACTAAAAAAAAGATTTTTTATTTCAATGAAAACTTCTGTTGTCCTGTGACAATGGAAGTTTTTTGCATTATCCGGATTAGTTATCTATTTTTGAAATATTAATCAACCAAATACATCCCTGCGTTATGAAAGGTATTTACAAAGACACCAATATGGCAATTAAGATACTCCAGTTAGCCGGCATCGCATTTTTCTGCTTATTCACAGGAGCAGCAGTCGGCATATTGCTCACTAAAAACATTGACTCGGAACTCCTTTCATTACGCATTTTACAATTCATCCAATCTGTTTCCACATTCTTAATTCCTCCGTTCCTACTTGCTTACCTCTGGAGTACACGTCCGTTCGAGTTTTTACATTTAAAACAGAGAATCAGCCTTCCGGCCGCATTGTTTATCATTATCTTTATGATAATAGCAATCCCTTTCATAAACCTGCTGGCCGACCTGAACAGCCAGATAACACTTCCTTCATTTCTTTCCGGTTTTGAGGAAAGCATGATGGCTATGGAGGAACAAGCTGCAATACAGACAGAAAAACTGTTAAGTGCAAGTACCATCGGAGGGTTGCTATTCAATATCTTTTTAGTAGCAATAATCCCCGCTGCAGGAGAAGAAATATTTTTCAGGGGAACAATACAAAGCCTGCTTCAAAGTAACGGAAATAAAATCATGGCGATATGGATCACAGCATTCATTTTCAGTGCCATTCATTTTCAATTTTATGGATTTATCCCCAGAATGCTGATAGGAGGCTTTTTCGGGTATCTGCTTATATGGAGCGGCTCTATATGGTTACCTATACTTGCACACTTCACAAACAATGCTTTTGCTGTGGTATCGCATTTCTTAATCCAGAATCATTACATCACGCCTGAGATTGATACCATTGGTTCCGGTTCTACCTGGTGGCTGGGTTGCATTTGCGGACTGGTATGTCTTATCAGTATTATTCCGCTCAAAAAACGGCTTAGTTCCCGCCGGCATTAAAACAAAAGCATCTTCTCTCATCAACAAAGAACAGCCCCGTAAAAACCAATCCATATATTTCCATCATAGAGGAAATAAATCAATACTTATTCCTACCCACAATGTTTATATTTCAAATTCCACATGAAAATTGGAAGAAGCAACATTCATATTACCGGATTAAAAACGCTTACTATCACTTCTAAAAAATAGAAAAACATCCTTTTTCTGCTTTTACCGATTCTGCGCTCCGGAACAAACAAGTAGCACTAAAGAACGGCATAATTTTCCCAACCATATTTTTCTGTTGTCACGTACATCACAGCACACAATATGCAATACCCCAAAAAGACAAGCGGATATTCTTTTCAGAACACCCGCTTGTCTTTTATTCATTGACTAAAGTCTTATTTTATAAATATCAGTTCACAACGTCTGCTTACATGATGATAGTTTCTGTCAGGTACCCGCATTTTACCTTCTCCGCTTGCACTAATCCGGTCTGCCGAAATACCCCACTTATTTACCAACTCATCTTTTGTAGCTTCCGCACGACGCAGACTCAACACTTCATTATATTTTTCTGTTCCGTCAATATCTGTATAACCGTATATCTCCAGTCCTAAAGACTCATCTGCTATCATTTTCTCCGCTACCTGACTAATCACCAGATATGCTTCCGGAGTGAAATTATATTTGTCAAAATCAAAGTAAATAGCGTACGACGGCTCCGGACAAGGACATATCAATGCTTCTTCCGCAACAATCAGCGGCACCTGCATCACTACTGTATCTACACGAGCCGGAGTTTCCGGTTGACGGTCTCTTTCGTGAAACGCCTTCCATCCCACCTTACGCATATGCGTTTTACCTTCTCCCGCTATATCCCAACGGACAGTCAGCAAGAAGTTAGATAAATGGTCATTAGAAGAACCCTGATACGCATAGTTTTTACGTCCGTACTTATCGTCACGGTGGTCTTTCAACTTCACACCACCTTCCAGATAGTCATGAGTATAAAGGAAATGAGTATACTTTAACCCGATAGCCACCTGTTTGGTTATGTTATAGGAAAGTTCAAAACCTACCGGAACAACAACCCCCCATCTTTTTGTCTGCCCATAACCTATTTCCCAATCCGGATGATTCCATATTTCTTCCGTTATCAGTTCTCCGGATGGAGCATAATAAGGATTGTCTGGATCATAAACATAAAGTATTTCCGAATTAGTATGAACAGCTCCCACTCCTACAGTAATCCAAAAATCCCACTTACGATTCCGATTATACAATGCATAGTTAAGGAAGTTTATCCCTAAGAAAGGATAAACATGATGAAGGCTTGATGTAAAAGCAGCTCCGACATCTTCCAATGAAGTCCTGCTGTACATATAGCCTAAACCCATGCTAAAACCCGGATTCAATGTATATTCCACATTTGCCCCGAGTGACCAGTGGTCTCCCAAATTTTTGAACATATGCCCGTAATCAGGAGTCATATCTACCAACGGATGGTTCAACCCAAGATCCAAAGACACAGACCAATGAGTATAATCTTTACGAGTAAAAGGCTGCGTAACCAATTGCCCGGTTTCTTCTGTTTCCACCGGCTGTACACTCACAGGGTCTGCCGTTGTTATTTCATCGTATTCATACACTTCCACCACCTCATCCTGGGCAAAAGCCGGAACAACTAAAACTACTGATAACAAGACCAAAAACAAACAGTATCTTTTCTTCATAATATAAGTTATATATTTACGTAAAAAACCCCAAGCACCTGACAAACAGCTGTTGCGGATTAAAACTTGTAATCTGAAAAAAAGGGATTTGTTCACTAAGAACCTCTCACACCACAAGAGGTATATTCACAAAATGGGAATATAAAATTCTTGAATAAATCACATACACCTTTTTCACACAACGCAAAGATATAACTTTTTTTGTATTCTCCAATACAATACTTAATAAAATAAAAAATATTACTGTCATTTTCCGACTGCCTGAACAACCTTCATCGCCAGTTCCCGGAAAGCAATTGATACAACGCTATCCTCATCACCGGCTATCGGTTTTCCGGCATCACCAGATTCCTGAATACTCTGAACAAGAGGTATCTGTGCAAGCAACGGGATATTCATTTCCTCTGCCAGCTTCTTGCCTCCGTCTTTTCCGAAAATATAATACTTATTCTGAGGTAATTCTGCCGGAGTAAACCAGGCCATATTCTCTACAAGACCAAGTATCGGCACATTTATTTTATCATTGGTAAACATATTGATACCCTTACGGGCATCTGCCAAAGCAACCTGCTGAGGAGTTGATACGATAATAGCACCGGTTATCGTCATAGCCTGTACCAAAGTTAAATGAATATCACTTGTTCCGGGAGGTAAATCCAAGACAAAATAATCCAAATTTCCCCAATAAGCATCGTTAATAAGTTGCTTCAAGGCATTGCTAGCCATTCCTCCCCGCCATACCAAAGCATTTTCTGGATCAACAAAGAATCCGATGGACAACATGCTGACACCGTATTTTTCAACCGGCATTATATACTGTTTTCCATTTATTTCTTCCATAACGGGACGTGCCTCCTCTTCACCAAACATTTTAGGAATAGAAGGTCCATGAATATCGGCATCCAGTATTCCTACCTTATAACCCAGTTTGGCCAGACTGATAGCCAGATTAACCGCTACGGTAGATTTTCCTACTCCTCCTTTGCCGGAAAACACTGCTATTATATTTTTTACACCAAGCAGGCTTTCTTCCTGGTCTGTTTTGGGAGTTTCCTTCCAGGTTATCCGGATATTATCTTTAATATCCACATCTTCACTGATATATGTAAGGATAGCCTGTTCTGCCGCTTTTACCACTGATTTTGCAAAAGGGTCGTTAGCCTTTTCAAACACCAAAGAGAAAGAAACTTTATTACCATCAATACGCATATCATCAACAACCATCCCGGAAGACACGATGTCTTTCCCTGTACCCGGATAGCGCACATGCTCCAACGCCTGAAGCACTAATTTAGGATATAATGTCATTTTTGTAAAAAATTATAATTAAAATTTTCTGTTAACTATACGATAATCATCACTTAATCACTTTTTCATCTTTTACCGCTTTTACTTTATAACCGGCTGCTTTCAGTAAAGCAATCAAACCGTCATCTCCTCCCAAATGCAAAGCCCCTACAGCGATAAAGCAAGGAGACTTATCAATATATGCAGGGAGTTGTTCCATCCAGTCTGAATTCCGTTTATCCACCAAAAGATAATACTCCCCTGGAGTCATTTCCTCTAAAGACAGCTTCATCAGAGCCTCAATATTTCCTTTACGATAAAGCGAATCCAGCGTCAAAGTCTGCTTCAGTACCTCCTCCTTAGTCTGCACAGACTCTACCAAATCTTTTGCCTGTTCTTCCAAAGATTTATTTCCCAGCAATATAGCGATTTGCTGATCCACATTTTCCAGTCCTATAACTTGTTTTTCCTGAAATGAAGCCACTGACTGAAAATAAGAGTCAGACTGTACATCTCCGGTCAACCCCACAGATTTCCGGTATAACTCAGTCACATACATCGTACTTATTATTTCCGGATTCAACATGCCCATTTCTTTCAGTCCCAGATTTAATACAGCCTTCAATTCCTGATCTACCAGATTATAATCCTCTTCGTCCAGAAGATCCATTAATGTGATATTGTCAGGCAAAATTGAGGCTTTCTGCAATTTGCGCATATCATTTTCCTGATTCAAATGCATTTCGCTGATAACAATATCACAGCGATTGAATGCTTTAAAAAGTCCCGGAACACTGTCCAAAAACTGAATAGGAATTAAATGATGAGTTCCAAAAAGATACGAAGGCTTCACCTGATTCTTCCCGGTAACCTGCCAAAGCAACTGGCCCTGCAAAGAAGAATAAGCAACCAGAAAAACAAAAACCAGAACAATCGTTTTTTTCATATGAATCAACTTAAATAGTTACTGATTAAAACGCTTAATCAGGTTATATGCTTTATAAATACCCAACTCCCCGGCCTTACTCAAATCGGCAAGCCCTTTATCATCTTCTCCGATAAACAAATATATCAATCCCCGGTTATAATAAGCCTCAGCAAAACTACCATCTACCCCAATAGCTTTGGAATAACTGGAAATCGCTCCCCGGAAATCCTTTAAGGAAGCCAACACGTTCCCTTTATTAAAATAAGTAAATGAGAAATCCGGTACCAGACTTATAACTTTATCATAATCACGCATCACCATCTCCGCCTCCAAGGCATATTGTTTTTCCTTTAGCTGCTCGTCCTTTTCGCCGGTAAAAAGTTCGTCATCAGACATCACGTTAGCATATTCTATTTGCTTGTAACGGACATTAGCACGTTCAAAATATGCCAAGGCAAAGTCCGGACGCAATGCGATAGCCTCATTCAGGTCTTGGATTGCACTGCTGAAATCCTGTACGGTAGCAAATTCTATGGCACGGGAAAAGAACACATCCGCATCTTTACTGTTTTCATCCAACAAAGCAGACAATTCATTAATCCGGGTAAAATGGGGAGCGATCATTTTTTCCGCCAAAGCCACCTCTTGATTTGTTATCTTAATCGGTGAATTGCCTTTGTTTTTATTATTATGCAGTTTTATTAAAGTATGATAATAATTTGTCTGCCTGAATTCTTCCGACTTTGCATAATAACTCAAAACAAAATTGGTTTCATTTTCAATTTCCGTATATTTATCCTGCACCGTACCGCGAATATCACTCACATACTTGGATTCCTTTTCAGCCTTTTCCATATTCTGGGCTGCAAAACGATTGAACATATCCGTACGGCTTTTGGATGCTCCCTGCTGCGGCTGATCATCTATTTTATTATCCGCTACCAGTGTTTCATCTTTCTTCCGGTTTTTCATTTTCTCCTCCAGGTCCACTCCCTTCTGGTAGTAACGGGCTGCCTCATTATCATTGCCCATTTGCTTTTCAGCCTGCGCAATAGCCAAATAAGCCGGCAAAAAATCTTTATGCTTTTCAAGAATCAATTTATAATCGTCCACAGCCCCCTCATAATTACCAAGAGTCATCTCCAGCATAGCTTTTTGTAAACGGGCCTCCATGGAAGCCGGGTCCAACTCAAGCACTTTCTCTATATCATCCAAAGCATTATTGGTGTCCCCCAGATTAGCACGTAGTAATCCTCGATTGTAATAAGCCAGCGGATTGTTTTTTTCCATCTTTATAGCTACATCATAATCATTCAAAGCCTGCATAAAATTATTTTTCCGGACATTGATAATCCCCCGGTTGATATAGTCGCCATAGTGGGTTGTTTTAAGCTCTATGGCTTTATTATAATCATTTAAAGCTTCATCCAACCTATCCAGTTGAAGAAACAACAACCCCCTCGCACTCCAGGCAAGACTGTTTCCCGGATCTTCTTTCACAAATTCATTCAATGCGTTCACTGCACCAACCGTATCATTAAGAGCCAACTGTAAACGTCCTTTTTCATAATACAATTCCGTCATTTTAGGATTTTGCTCCATGTAAACGCCCAGATCATCCAACGCCCCTTTGTAATCTTTCTGTTGCGCCTTTGCATCCATTCTGTTCAGTAGCAGAAACCAGCTGTTCGGGCTAAATTCAAAAGCCTTTGTGAAATCATCAACCGCCTCCTGGAAAAAGTTCAGTTTCGCACGGGCAAAACCACGGGTATAGTAAGCCTGCGGTATAAATGGATTACGTGAAATGGCTTCCGTACAATCCTTATCGGCACCCTGATAATCACCCAGTTGTATCTTAGCCATAGCCCTGTACATATAAGGCTCGGCCAGATAGGGTTTAACCGCAATCACCTGGTTAAAATACTGGATAGACAAAACGTAATCTTCAAAATAAAGAGCATTTCGCCCAATGGTCAAAATCCTGTCGGTATTCCACTGAGCGAAACAAAATCCCTGAAACAGGGATATAAAACTAATTATAATGAATATTTTTTTCAAAAACTGATATTTCGTTTAGCACCCATTACAAACCATCCGATTTGCAACCGGCATTAGGATTAAAATCAGAAGGATAGTCAAAAGTTTCCGTCGGAGAATATTCTATTTTCTCATCGTCCAGAACCTTTTTCATATAAATAGCCCAAATAGGCAATGCCATGCTTGCTCCCTGCCCTTCACTCATCCGGTCAAAACGGATAGAACGATCTTCACCTCCTACCCATACACCTGTAACCAAAGACGGAGTAAATCCAAGGAACCAACCGTCCGAGTTATTTTGCGTGGTTCCGGTTTTTCCTCCCATAGGTATTTTCAAGCCATAGCGGAAACGGACACGACGTCCCGTACCATGATCTATAACGTTCTGCAACATAGCAAGCATTTTATAAGAAGTAACTTCACTAAACACTTCATGCATACGAGGAGTAAAAGTAGCGATGGTATTTCCGTTCGCATCATCAATACGGGTAACATATAACGGTTCTATACGGATTCCTTTATGAGGATAAGCCGTATACGCTTCAACCATTTCCTGTACGGAAATATCCGCCGCTCCTAAAGAGAGGGCATACACAGGATCCAGCTCTCCACTAATACCGAATGAACGTAACAAGTTCACAAAAGACTGCGGAGTAAATAAACTCATCAGATAAGCAGTGATCCAGTTATTGGAGTTAGCCAATCCCCAGCGTAAAGTTACGGTATCGCCGATACGGTCTTTCGAATCGTTACGAGGCGACCATATCTGCCCGTCTTCCAGAGTAATGGTAGTAGGCTGGTTAATAACCTCGTCACAAGGATTCATCCCCTCTTCCATGGCCAATGTATATAAATAAGGCTTAATTGTGGACCCTACCTGTCGGCGCCCCTGGGTAGCCATATCAAACTTAAACCGTCCGTAATCAATGTCGCCCACATAAGCTTTTACATGACCGTTGCGGGCGTCCATAGACAGCATACCGCAATGCAGGAAATATTTATGATAACGAATAGAATCCATCGGCGACATTAACGTATCGACAGGGCCGTCATATGAAAAAACCGTCATTTCCGTAGGAGTTTTAAAAGCCTCTTCTATTTCTTCCTCTGTCTTTTTATCGCTCTTCATTCTCCAATAACGGTCTGATTGCAGCATAGCTCGCCTCATAATCATATTAACTTCATCCGCAGACAAGTCCCGGGAAAAAGGAGCGGTTCTCTGGTTTTTCTTTTCTTTGAAAAAAGATTGTTGTAACGAACGCATATGCTCCTGCACCGCATCTTCCGCATATTGCTGCATACGTGAGTCAATCGTTGTATACACTTTTAAGCCATCCGTATAAATATTATAAGGAGTTCCGTCCGGTTTCCGGTTTTTCTGACAAAATCCATATAAAGGATTATTCTCCCACTCCCATAAATCATCTTTGTATTTTTGCTCCTGCCAGGAAGCGTAATCAGCCCGTTTCGGTTCTTTTGCCGTCAGTACAGACCGGAGATATTCGCGGAAGTAACGAGCCAGCCCTACATTATGGTCTATCCGGTTAAAATCCAGTTCCAAAGGCAACACCTTCAGTGAATCATATTCATGTTCCGTTAAATAACCTGCTTTCACCATCTGCGACAACACAACGTTACGACGCCCCTGCGTGCGTTCGTTATGCCGTACCGGGTTATAATACGACGGATTTTTACACATTCCTATCAACGTGGCAGCCTCTTCCACTTTCAGATCTTCCGGAGCAGAATTGAAATACACCTGTGCTGCCGACTTGATTCCCACCGCATTATACAGGAAATCAAATTGATTCAGATACATGGTTATAATTTCTTCTTTGCTATAAAGTTTTTCTAGCTTCACCGAGATAACCCATTCTATCGGTTTCTGGAACACGCGCTCCAAAAAATTATCTGCTTGCGGGGAATAAAGCTGCTTAGCCAACTGCTGTGTAATGGTGCTTCCTCCCCCGGCATTCCTCTGCTGCAATATTCCGGTCATTATAATAGCCCGGCTCAGAGCTTTCAGGTCAATGCCCGAATGCTGGTAGAAACGAGCGTCTTCCGTTGCAATAAGAGCCTCTACCACATTTTCCGATATTTCCTGATAATTCACCCCTACCCGGTTTTCCTTATCTGAGAAAAAACGGCTCAGGACTACCATATCCGAAGAATATATTTCTGTCGCATACTTACTTTTCGGATTCTGCAACTCATCAAGCGGAGGTAAATACCCAATCCACCCGATATTAATAAAAACAAAAACCAATACTGCGGCAAGTACTCCCAAAGAAAATACAGACCAGAATATAATCAAAAACTTCTTCCGCAGATTCGCTCCTTTCTTCATATTACAACTTAAACTTAAATAGCCACAAAAATAGCATTTTTTTTAATATATCATATCCACATCAATTCCGCCAATATCATATCAGAAATGAGTATTCCCTCTGGATACAAACGAATTACATCCCCTTCATAATTTACTTTTTCAGTTTCAATAAACGTTTTTATGTTTTGTAAACAATATTGTTTCAGCTGGGAACCGAACCGGGCTTCCAACTCCGTAAGGTTCAACCCCTCGGATGTACGTAAAGAAAGCAGGATAAAATCATTGTACCGCTCATAAACAGACAGGCATTCCCGTTCAGAAACTTTATTTCCTTCCTGAATGCCTTTTATATAATCCGGCAGAGAAGGAACATTCCATTGCCTGGAATCTCCATCATAAGAATGTGCCGAAGGCCCTACACCCAAATAAGGAATTTGCTTCCAATAAGAAGAATTATGTCTGGAACGGAAACCGGATAAAGCAAAATTAGATATTTCATAAGCTTCATAACCAGACTTCTGCAAAGTTTCCCGCAGAATAAAATACATTTTATTCATCGTATCTTCATCTACTGGTTGCAGACTATTGTTTTTCAATTGTTTCCACAAAACCGTTCCCTCTTCATAAGTCAAACCATAAGCTGAAATATGCTGTACCCCACAATCCAAAGCTTTTTGCAATTGTTCCTGCCAGCCCTCTATCGTTTGGAACGGCAAACCATAAATCAAATCAATACTTATATTTTTAAAACCGGCATCCTTCGCATGCTGTACCGACTGCCGGGCTTCTTCCCCGCTATGGCGACGATTCAGCCTTTTTAAATCATTATCATCAAAAGACTGGATTCCGATGCTGATCCGGTTAAAAGGCAAATCGGCCAACGAAGACAAATATTCCGGAGTTAAATCATCCGGATTCGCCTCAAAAGTTATCTCCGCATTTTCCGAAACCATATAATCGGCCTGAATTGCAGCGAATATCTTCTCAAAATGCTCCGGGGACAATAAGCTGGGGGTTCCCCCTCCGAAATAAATAGTATCAATCTTCGGATCAGGCAAATAATCCTTACGTTGCCTGATCTCTCCCAACAGAGCCTCCACAAAAGACTCACGCAAATTAAGATTGGTATTACTGTAAAAATCACAATAATGACAACGCTTGGAACAAAATGGAATATGGATATAAAAACCAGACATATACCAGCCGGAAATAAATATAGTTTGAAAACAATACAAAGTTACTATAAATTATCAGGAAGAAGCCCAATACCCCCAAATAGAATCATTTTTATCAAAAATATTGAGAAATAATTTGCTAATTCAGAAAAACAAGCTATCTTTGCACCGCTTTTGAGAAAAACATCGGGGTGTAGCGCAGTCCGGTTAGCGCACCTGCTTTGGGAGCAGGGGGTCGTGGGTTCGAATCCCGCTACCCCGACAGTTTGGAACTTGCAGACAGATATTCTGTTTGCAAGTTTTTTCTATATATACATTCCCTATACCTGAACAATAAGAACCTGTAACCTGTTTGTTTAACATAACAAAGATTTATGCAAAAAGATACATTTAAGCGCAATCTGACTTTTTTCAACAAATTCACATCCTTAGAATTATTAACTTTTGCATACGGGTTACTGTCTGCAATATACATCATACTTTTTTATAAAAGGATAGAAGACCCTATTACCCTTTTATTACACAGAGTCGTATTTTTTGCCATCATCACCGGATTAGCCACATGGCATAGTTACAACAAAACCCGCATACTGGAATTCATCCGGCTTGTATTTCCATTAGCACTGATTACTTACTGGTATCCGGAAACCTATTACCTCAACCACAATATTCTGGTCCCGAATCTGGATTCCTTTTTCAATCAATTAGACATAGTCCTTTTCAACTCTATGCCGGCCATGGAGTTTTCAGCCAGGTTTCCTTACCCATGGCTGTCCGAACTCATGTATTTCTCTTATTTCTCCTTTTTCGCCGTATACGTTTACATCGGTTGTCTTTTCTTCTTCAAATTCAGAAAAGATTTGTATCCCGTTCTCTTCAGCATATTAATGTCCTTTTTCATTTTCTATATCATTTTTATATTCGTTCCGGTACAAGGACCTCAATTTTACTGGCAATACCCAGACAATCAGGTCCCCGACGGGTACTTTTTCTGCCGTCTTATGCGTTTCACCCAAAGCATGGGCGAAAAACCGACAGGCGCTTTTCCCAGCTCTCACGTGGGCATGACTCTCATTTACATGTCGATATTATTCAAGTACTCCAGAAAATCCTTCTATTGCCTGCTCCCGATAGCCTGCATGCTTATTTTATCAACCGTATATATAAAAGCCCATTATCTGGTAGACATATTCGGAGGACTCATCATCACTCCAATTATCTATTGGATGAGCAGAAAAACTTACAGCGTATTAAAACAGAGAGTACCGGTACTGGACACATCAAGTTCTGTACACAATGAAGAACCAATACTTCTGGCCGAAAAACCGTTACCATAACTATTCTGTGACAACACTCTTATACGAACCAAGACATCCTAAAATCATACGTACCAACAGAGTAAAATGAAAATAGACATTTGTTTATCCCCTGCATTATTTCCGACTTTCAGTGCGGACACACCGCCAATAGTCGTTGTCATAGACATATTCCGGGCAACCACCTGTATGTGTGTAGCCTTTGAAAACGGGGTTAATTCCATATTACCGATAGCAGACCTGGAAAAAGCCATACAATACAAACAAGAAGGCTATATAGTATCCGCAGAAAGAAATGCATTAAAATGCAGTTTTGCTGATTTAGGAAACTCTCCGTACGACTACATGGATTCTTCTTTAAAAGGGCGCGACATCATTATGACTACCACCAATGGAACACAAGCAATAGACAGAGCGCAAACATGCGACACCCTACTTATCGGATCTTTTTCCAATTTCAACACAATATGCGATTACCTCTGCCGGTGTAATTCGGACATATTATTTCTTTGTGCCGGTTGGAACAACAAAGTCAATATGGAAGACACCCTGTTTGCAGGAGCAGCAGCCAACGAAATACAAAACATTTGTCCGGGAGTTTCCTGTTCCGATACCACCCGAATAGCGCTCTCTTTATGGAAAGAGGGACGAACAAACCTAAAGAAATTTTTAGAACCATCAGAGCACATTCAACGTTTACAAGCCCAGAATCTCCAAAAAGACATTGATTTTTGCCTCACATTGAACACTACCCGATCGCTCCCTTTTTTAGAAAAAGAAAGCGGACTTCTAAAAAATACAGGCAGGCTTTACGAATAAAAAAAGTGATTTTTATTCTCTTTTCTTTTTTGTATCTTTGCGAATTAAACACTCTGTAAACAGATTATTCTGATAAAACCAATTATGCTTTTTTCGCAAATCATAGGCCAACAAAAAATCAAAAACAGATTCATCAGTTCCGTAAAAGAGGGACGTATTCCACACGCCCAGCTTCTGTACGGAACAGAGGGTATCGGCAAATTACCCTTAGCCATTGCATATGCACAGTACATCTGTTGTGAAGATAAAAAAGAGCATGATTCTTGTGGAGTGTGCCCTTCCTGCATAAAATTCAATAAGCTGATACATCCAGACCTGCATTTTGTTTTCCCGGTTATTAAACCCGCAGGCAAAAGCTCGGTTATCTGCGATGATTTCATTTCCGAATTCAGGGAAATAATACTGGAAAAGACATATTTCAGCATCGACGAGTGGTATGCCAAAATAGCCGGAGATGCCAAACAAGGGATGATATATACCAACGAGTCGGAAGAAATAGTCCGTAAGCTAAGCATGAAAACTTACGAGTCCGAATATAAAGTAATGATCATCTGGTTACCGGAAAAAATGCATGTTACCGCTGCCAACAAATTATTGAAGATACTGGAAGAACCTTATGACAAAACAGTATTCCTGCTGGTATCCAACGCACCGGATCAAATTATCAGTACCATTCTATCACGTACACAACAAATTCAGATACCTGTATTAACAGATAAAGAGCTAACAGAAGCACTCATTAACGATCCGGAAAAAGAGATAAGCGTCCAGGAAGCTTCTGATGCTGCGCGCATATCGGGCGGAAGCCTGATAAAGGCACACATGATACTGGAGGACGGGAATGAAAACAAATTAAACTTCGAGCGTTTTGTCATGATTATGCGGTCTGCCTGGCAAGTAGGGAACAAAAAAGACCATGCTTCATTAAAGACATTAAGGAAATGGGCTGACGATATGGCTGCCAGCTCCGTAGGAAGAGAACGTCAGAAAAAATTTTTAAATTACGCCCAGAGATTAGTAAGAGAAAATTTCATTTTAAACTTTCATCAACCCGAATTAAACTACCTGACTTCATATGAAGCCGATTTTTCTGGCAGATTTTGCCCATTTATCAACGAGCGTAATGTTGAAGACATTGTAACCGAATTTGCATTGGCGGAAAAACATATAGAGCAGAATGTCAATGCTAAAATGGTTTTTTTCGATCTTGTATTAAAAATTATTATGTTATTAAAAAAATAATATTCCAAAAGTAAGTCGTCTGTCCGCAAGAACAGGACCTCACTTTTGACCCAAAACAAAATTTATGGATTTCAAACTAGATATCGGTGGTTACCAAATAAACAAAAAAGGCTGCAAAAACACCAGCAATAAAAAATTAAGCACATACGACTGGATGTGCGATCTGCCTGAGACAGAAAAAGAAACGGACTTCGTTGAAGTACAATTCAAAAATACCCGTAAAGGCTATTTCCTCAACAGCACCAAAATTCCGTTGGAAAAAGGCGACATGGTTGCCGTGGAAGCATCGCCCGGACATGATATAGGAGAAGTTACTTTAACCGGTAAACTGGTCTTACTCCAGATGAAAAGGAATAACATCAATCCGGAAAAGATGGAAATCCGCCGTGTTTACCGCAAAGCGAAAGATACCGACCTTGAGAAGTATCACGAAGCGAAAGCAAGAGAACAGGAAACCATGATCAAATCGCGCCAGATAGCAGAAAATCTGAAGCTGGAAATGAAAATAGGCGATGTAGAGTTCCAGGGAGACGGTAATAAAGCCATATTCTACTATATAGCCAATGAACGGGTAGATTTCCGCCAACTCATCAAAGTTTTTGCCGAAACATTTCGTGTACGTATTGAAATGAAACAGATCGGCGCCAGACAAGAAGCCGGACGAATAGGGGGTATAGGACCTTGTGGACGTGAATTGTGTTGTTCCAAATGGATGAAAAATTTTCACTCCGTATCCACCAGCGCTGCCCGGTATCAGGACATATCACTGAACCCACAAAAACTTGCAGGTCAGTGCGCCAAATTAAAATGCTGCATGAACTTTGAACTTGACACATACATTGATGCAAGCAAAGACCTGCCATCCAAAGAAATACAACTGGAAACAATAGACGGGACATATTACCATTTCAAAACAGATGTTTTCAAAGGTCAGATCACATATTCCACATCACCTAACTTTGGAGCCAATATCGTAGTAATCTCCTCAGATAGAGCTAAAGAAATCATTGCCCTGAATAAGAAAGGAATAAAACCCGATTCCCTGTCTGATCCTAAAGAGAAAGAAGACAAAACCAGTTCGGTAGACTACGAAAACGTAGTAGGCCAGGATAGCCTGACCCGCTTCGACAAAGAAAAAAAGAAAAACGGAAAAGCAAAACCCAAAAGAAACGGCAACGGCAATAATAACAACAATACCGGCAACAATATGAACAGCAATGCCAACAACCGCAACAAACCGGCATCTGCACCCAACAATAAACCGAAAAAGAACCTGAAAAAAAAGAGCAACAACAATGAAGACAAAAAAGAAGGGTAATTTATTCTTATTAATCCTGACCATGTTATCAGTTGTTTCATGTCAGAATAACGATATCTATTTTCAGTACCAGCAAGTAAACCCTGACGGATGGAGCAAAGACAGCATATATACTTTTGATATCAATATACCGGACACCACTACATCCTATAACATGTATATTAATCTAAGGCATACCCCGGATTATTCTTACCAGAACCTATGGTTATTCCTATCGCAGCAAACTCCGGACAGTATCATTTCAAAAGATACAATAGAGTTTTACCTCGCCAATAACCGTGGAGAATGGTTAGGAACAGGCAGTGGAGGATTAAAAGAAATGCCTGTATTATACGAGCAAAACAAGATATTCAAAAAAGCGGGTATTTACCAGATTTCTATCTGTCACGGTATGCGCAATGACCTGCTTAAAGGAGTAAATGACATAGGCATACGGGTAGAAAGAACAGAAAAGCCTTAAATTAAATCTAACAAAATATTCAGAAACAAACCGCTATCACATAACCACTTAGTTCTATATGGGAAAAAACAAATTAGCTAAATTTGCCGATCTGGAAACTTATCCGCACGTATTTCAATGTGCCTCTTCTGAAATAAAAGCGAATCCGTCTTTTGAAATGAGAGGCAAGTGGAATGAACTTTTTTTTAAGAACAACAATCCTATAGTCCTGGAATTAGGTTGCGGAAAAGGAGAATACACCGTAGGGCTGGCCAACCTTTTCCCCGAAAAGAACTTTATCGGGATAGATATAAAAGGCGCACGTATCTGGACGGGAGCCAAACAATCTCTTGAAAAATCAATGACAAATGTAGCTTTCCTACGAACTAATATTGAAATGATTAATTATTTTTTCGGGGAAAATGAAATCAGTGAAATATGGCTGACTTTTCCGGATCCGCAGATGAAGAAAACAACCAAGAGACTCACTGCAACCAATTTCATGCAGCTATACCAGCAAATAGTAAAGCCCGACGGACTGATACACCTAAAGACGGACAGTAATTTCATGTTCACTTACACCTGTGAAATGGTTAAAGCGAATAATTATCCGGTTAAATTCTGTACTGACAATCTATATCAATCAGATCTGGTAGATCCTATCCTCAGTATCCAAACCTACTACGAACAACAATGGCTTAGCCGTGGGATCAATATCAAATACATACAATTTGTTCTAGAAAAACGGGAAAAATTTACCGAACCTGACATTGAAATAGAAAAAGACAGTTACCGCAGTTTCGGCAGAAACCAACGTTCACAATAACCAACTTTTTATTATTGAATTCAGATGTCCTACCTTCGTAAACCGACATGGTTAAAAACTCAAATAAGAAGCAATAACAATTTTGAGTCGGTTGTCCGTACCATACAAGAAAACGGTTTACATACCATCTGTACCAGCGGACGTTGTCCGAACCTGTGTGAATGCTGGAACAAAGGAACGGCTACTTTCATGATACTGGGCGATATTTGCACCCGCTCCTGCCGTTTTTGCAACACGAAAACAGGGAAACCGCTTTCTCCTGATCGGGAAGAACCCGAAAAAGTAGCCTTATCCATCCAAAAGATGGGGTTAAAACACATAGTCATAACTTCTGTCACACGGGATGATTTGCCGGATCAAGGGGCTGCACATTGGGCTGAAACCATACGCAGCATAAAAACAACCAATCCGGAAATCACCATAGAAACACTTATCCCCGACCTTGATGGGAAAGAGAATCTACTGGATACGATTATCCGGGAAAAACCGGATATAATCTCCCATAATCTGGAAACAGTCAGAAGGCTGACCCCGGAAATAAGGACAAAAGCCCGGTATAACACAAGCCTGAAAGTACTGTCATACATATCTTCCTGTCATATTACAGCAAAAACAGGAATCATGGTCGGTCTGGGAGAAACAGAGGACGAGGTCTGCAACACAATGGACGATGTGCTTAGCACCGGTTGCGACATCATAACAATAGGTCAATATCTACAACCATCACGAAACAACATCCCGGTGAAGGAATATGTCACTCCCGAAAAATTTGAGCAATACAAACAAATTGCAATCCGGAAAGGATTCCGCCATGTAGAAAGCGCTCCATTAGTACGATCCTCATACTGTGCGGAAAAACACATCCTGTAAAAAGGCCCGACAGAATAAAATAACTATTCTTGTAGAGCATATTTATTCTTTTTATCTTTGCAATCCATAAAAAAACAACATTATAACTTCCATATATATGGCAAAAGAACTAAAAGAACTCACTTCACGGAGTGAAAACTATTCACAATGGTATAACGACCTGGTAATTAAGGCCGACCTTGCAGAAAACTCTGCTGTGCGGGGCTGTATGGTAATCAAACCTTACGGTTATGCGATTTGGGAAAAAATGCGCGACGAGCTGGACCGTATGTTTAAAGAAACCGGACATTCCAATGCGTACTTCCCGCTATTTATTCCGAAATCCTTTTTAAGCAAAGAAGCTGACCACGTAGAAGGATTTGCAAAAGAATGTGCCGTTGTTACCCACTACCGGTTAAAAAATGATCCTGAAGGTAAAGGAGTGGTCGTTGATCCGGCAGCCAAACTGGAAGAAGAACTGATCGTACGCCCTACGTCAGAAACCATTATCTGGAACACATACCGGAACTGGATTCACTCCTACCGCGATCTTCCTATCCTATGTAATCAATGGGCCAATGTAGTACGTTGGGAAATGCGTACCCGCCTGTTCTTACGTACCGCAGAATTTTTGTGGCAGGAAGGTCATACCGCCCATGCTACCGAACAGGAAGCTGTGGAAGAAACAATAAAAATGATGAATGTATATGCAGATTTTGCAGAGAAATTCATGGCTATTCCGGTCACTAAAGGAGTAAAGACTGAAAGTGAACGATTTGCAGGAGCAATAGAAACATACTGTATCGAAGCAATGATGCAGGATGGCAAAGCTTTACAAGCAGGAACATCGCACTTCCTGGGACAGAATTTCGCCAAAGCATTTGATGTGACTTTTGTAAACAAGGAAAATAAACCGGAATATGTATGGGCCAGCTCATGGGGAGTTTCTACCCGCTTAATCGGAGCTCTGATTATGACCCATTCCGACGATAACGGACTGGTACTGCCTCCTAATTTGGCTCCGTTCCAGGTAGTAATCGTTCCTATTTACAAAAACGGGGAACAATTAGCTCAAATCACGGAAAAAGTAACGGAAATCACATCCAAACTTCGGGCAAAAGGTATCACAGTGAAGTATGATGATAACGACACCAAGAAACCGGGATGGAAGTTTGCAGAGTACGAACTAAAAGGCGTGCCTGTGCGCCTGGCAATGGGAGCACGCGACCTTGAAAACGGAACTGTGGAAGTAGCGCGCCGTGATACACTGACCAAAGAAACGGTTTCTTTGGAAAATATAGATCAATATATTGCAGACCTGCTACAAGCAATTCAAGATAATATATTCAAAAAGGCAGCAGACTTCCGCGCTTCATCCACCCGTGAGGTCAATAGCTACGAAGAATTTAAAGTTGAAATAGAAAAAGGAGGATTTCTGTTGTGCCATTGGGACGGAACTCCTGAAACAGAAGCACGAATCAAGGAAGAAACTAAAGCCACAATACGTTGTATTCCGTTAGAAGGAGATAAAACCCCTGGGGTTGATATGCTCACAGGCAAACCTTCAAAACAACGGGTTATATTCGCCAGAGCTTATTAATAAAAAGAAATCCAACTGAAAAAATCAGTTGGATTTCTTTTTCTGTATACTCCTTTTTTACAATAATGCCTTTATTTTATCTTCCAGGATACTCTGTTGCACAGCACCTACCTGTTTATCAACCAACTGTCCGTCTTTAAAAAACAAAATAGTAGGGATGTTACGGATACCATACTCTTCTGGGGTATCAACATTATCGTCAACATTCATTTTTCCTATTTCCACCTGCCCTTCATAAGATTTAGCCAAATCTTCAATAACCGGTGATATCGCCCTGCACGGGCCGCACCATTCTGCCCAAAAATCAACAACCACAGGTTTACCACTTTCAATGTACCCTTTCAAGTTGCCATCTGTAAATTCTAATGCCATAATATTTTATAATTAAAAAGATTAATCTCTATTACGAGAACACACATTTCATTTTAAAAAGCTTCTACAAAGAAAAAGAACTGCAACGGAATAATCAACAAAAAGACAAAGAAGTTATTAACAATAAAAAACATTCTCTTTTCATCAAAGCCCAATCAGCTCTTAATATCCATATTCAGGATAACTCCCTCATGCTCATATTTTTTCAACACATTATAAAAATTCTTGTTCATCTCAAAACGGTGTTGCCGGGCAAACAACAAAATTTTATTCATTGAATTATCATCTACAACTTCCACGTATAAATTCACCTTGCCCGGATTCGTACGGACTTCCATAGACAGAGTATCGGCAAAATCATCGGTAAGTTGCTGCAAAGAAACTGATAAAGTCAGGCTTCTCAGAAATTTATCTTTCACATCGGCCAGTTCCTCTATTTGTAGAATCTTCAACTCCAGTTCCTTCGGCATATTAGGATCAGCAGCAGGTTTCCGGTATTTAAAATCAGCACCCCGTTCCTGCACAATAGCAGAAACATAGATATACAAATCTTTAATCATATACTTACCGAAGTCAATGTAATTCTTACCAAACAAGGCAAACTCATAAGCTCCGTCATAATCCTCCAAAGTAAAAATACCATACGGATTTCCGGTCTTCGTCATACCGGTACGAAGATTTGTTACCAACCCTCCCACTTTTATAGGACGCCCCTGCAAAGCCTCCAGATCTTTTAATTCTGTTGTCTTGGTATTACACAGATACTTCATTTCAAACTCAAATTCATTCAAAGGATGGGAAGAAAGATACATACCTATCAAGTCACGCTCCTTATTCAGTTTTTCCAGAACAGACCACTCCGGTGCATAAGGTATCTCCGGCTTAGCCACTTCCACAGCTTCAACATCTCCAAACAAAGAATTGGTATTCATTGCCTTATCATTCTGAAACTTATTGCCATACCGGATTATTGTTTCCAGCACCTGTTCACCTTTTGCATTTTCCACAAACAACTGCTGGCGCTTAACATCCGGGAACTCATCAAAAGCACCGGACAACGCAAGACTTTCTATTGTTTTTTTATTACATGCAGTCAGGTTTACACGCTCTATGAAATCAAACATATTTTCATAACGTCCATTCCGTTCACGTTCCTCTGCAATTGCCAGCACAGCACCTTCGCCAACACCTTTTATACCACCAAGCCCAAAACGGATGTTACCTTCACTATTTACAGTAAAATTCAAATCACTTTCATTCACATCCGGCCCCAGCACCTTAATCCCCATATTTTTACATTCATCCATGAATTTACTTACTTCTGTAATATTATCACGGCTTCGCGTTAAGTTGGCAGCCATAAACTCCGCAGGATAATGGGCTTTTAAATAAGCTGTCTGATAAGCTACCCATGAATAACATGTAGCATGCGATTTATTAAAAGCATATTTCGCAAATTCCGCCCAGTCGCTCCAAATCTGTTCCAGTTTTTCTTTAGGTCCGAAACCGTTTTTCAATGCCCCGGCCATAAATTTTTCCTTAAGAGCCTTCATCTTATCAACCAACTTCTTACCCATAGCCTTACGCAACTCATCGGATTGTCCACGTGTAAATCCGGCTAAGTCGCGGCTCAGAAGCATGACCTGCTCCTGATATACCGTTATACCATACGTATCCTTCAAACGTTTTTCCATTTCCGGGAACGGATATTCTATCTTCTCACGCCCTTGCTTCCGGTTGATAAACTGAGGGATGTACTGCATAGGCCCCGGACGGTACAGCGCATTCATAGCAATAAGATCTTCAAACTGAGTAGGCTGAAGCATTTGCAGATACTTCTGCATACCGGCCGATTCAAACTGGAACGTACCAACCGTATTCCCCTTACTGAACAACTCATAGGTTTTAGGATCATCTATCGGAATGCTCGAGATATCCAAATCTATTCCTTTGGATTTTTTGATATTGGATAGAGCATCTTTTATAATAGACAAAGTTTTCAGTCCCAAGAAGTCCATCTTAATTAACCCTACTTCTTCAATAACCGATCCTTCATATTGCGTAACCAGGATTTCCTCCTTCGTTATTTTATCCTCCGAAGTACTTAAAGGAGCAAAATTAGTCAAGTCGTCTGCCCCGATAATTACACCACAAGCATGCACTCCCACCTGACGTACCGTACCTTCAAGCATTTCCGCATACTTTAATGTATCCGATAAGTTTTTATCCAAAGAATTCCGGGCACTCTGAAGTTCCGGAACATACTTCAAACAGTTAGCCAGGTTTACCTTCGGAGCTTTGCCATCAGGCCCTTCGGCAAATTTATCAGGAACCAGCTTCGTTAAACGTTCTGCTTCCTGAAGAGGCAGCTTTTGTACACGGGCGACATCCTTTATGGACGACTTGGTTGCCATCGTACCGTAAGTTATGATATGGGCCACTTTCTCCTTTCCATATTTCTCCGTCACCCATTGCAGCACCAGTGCCCTACCGTCATCATCAAAGTCAATATCAATATCGGGCAAAGAGATACGATCCGGATTTAGAAAACGCTCAAACAGCAAATCATACTTTAACGGATCAATATCCGTAATATGTAAACAGTAAGCTACCACCGATCCTGCAGCTGAACCACGTCCTGGCCCAACAGAAACTCCCATTTTCCGGGCAGCCTGTATAAAGTCCTGCACAATAAGGAAATATCCCGGGAAACCCATTGTTTTCATCACGTGTAGCTCAAAAATGATACGCTCCATGATTTCATTTGAAAAATTTTCGCCATAACGCTCTTTAGCTCCAATCATGGTCAAATTTTTCAAATAATCGGCTTCCAGTTTTATACGGTATAACCTGTCATATCCTCCTAACTGCTTTATCTTTTTATTGGCAGCCTCTTCGTCAAGAACCACATTTCCCTTTTCATCACAAGTAAACTCATCAAAAAGTTCTTTTTCCGTTATCTTCTGCCGATATTCAGCCTCTGTTCCGAAATCAGCCGGAATATCAAAAACAGGCATAATAGGCCCTGAATCAATGCTGAAAAATTCCACTTTATCCGCTATCTCCAACGTATTTTCCAAAGCCTCTGGCAAATCGGAAAAAACACTTTCCATTTCCGCCGGACTTTTTAACCACTCCTGTTTGGTATATCGCATACGAGTAGGATCATCCAAATCTTTCCCCGTACTAAGACAGATAAGACGTTCGTGCGCCTCGGCATGTTCTTCTTCCACAAAATGAACATCATTCGTTGCTATCAGCTTCGTATTGGTTTTACGAGCCAACTTTACCAACTCTTCATTTTGCCTCTTTTGCTTTTCATAAGTAGTGTAGTCGGCATTCGGTTTATCCGTTTTATGACGTTGCAGTTCTATATAATAATCATCTCCAAAAACACGTTTATGCCACAAAACAGCTTCTTCGGCTTCTTTCAATTGCCCGGCCTCTATCTTTTTATGAATTTCCCCCCCCAAACAAGCCGAAGCTACAATCAGCCCCTCACTGTATTTTTCAAGAATCTCATGGTCAATACGCGGGCGGTAATACATCCCCTCAATAAATCCGGCTGAAATAAGTTTACACAGGTTCTGATAACCTTTCTTATTTTTGGCTAACAGAACAAGGTGATACCCACTGCGGTCTTCCTGCGTTTCTTTCAACTTCCGACTCCGACGAGCCACATAGGCTTCACAACCTATAATAGGTTTAAAGATTTTCTTTTTAGTATCTTCCAATTCACGGGTCACGGCTGCTTTTTCATCGTCAGTCATTTCTTCCGAAGCCAGACGCTTTTCAAGCTCAGCAATTTTATCTTTTGTTTTCCCGTTTTTCTTCTTGACATAGTTGTAAAATTCCTTAATACCAAACATATTTCCATGATCGGTCAGGGCAATAGCAGGCATATTATTTGCTACAGCCTTATCAACCAATTCAGGAATAGTAGACATACCGTCTAACACAGAATAATGGGAATGGACATGTAAATGGACAAACGAATTCATTTAATCAGCTTAATTTTATATAGTTATGATTTATCGATTTTCCTTTTTAAAGAAACATAAAAATACAAAAAAATAAGAGGTATGAAAAGTTTTCCAAGTTAAAACCATATTCTTTTTCCAAAGCCAGACATACAGCATAACCCGGAACATTTTCTCCAAAAGAAATAAAAGAAAAAAGCCTTCCGAAACAATCAGGCAATATATAAAAATAAAAAATAATTTGCTGAAAATTTGGCTCGTAAGGGTCTATTTTTGTTATTTTGCAGCCGATTTTAATAAGATAATCACAAAACTCGCATTTTTATGTCCAAAAATCTAGTTATAGTAGAGTCTCCAGCCAAAGCTAAAACAATAGAAAAATTTCTGGGAAAGGATTTTCACGTCATGTCCAGTTTCGGTCATGTGCGCGACCTCGCCGATAAAGGGTTGGGTATCGACTTTGAACATAACTACCAGCCGGAATATATTGTATCTTCAGATAAAAAGAAAGTTGTTTCGGAGCTTAAGAAAGCGACAAAAGATGCTGATATGGTATGGCTTGCATCCGATGAAGACCGTGAAGGAGAAGCTATAGCATGGCATTTATATGAGGTACTTGGACTAAAAAAAGACAAAACACGCCGTATTGTTTTCCATGAAATCACCAAAGACGCAATACTTCGTTCCATTGAGAACCCACGGGATATAGACATTAATTTAGTAGATGCACAGCAAGCGCGCAGGGTGCTTGACCGTATTGTGGGATTTGAACTCTCCCCCATCTTATGGAGAAAAATACGTCCGTCATTATCTGCCGGACGAGTACAATCCGTAGCGGTAAGATTAATTGTGGAACGTGAAAGGGAGATTAATCATTTCAAACAGGAATCTTCCTACAAAGTAAATGCTATTTTTTCTTCTGTCGATAAAAACGGACAACCGGTACAACTAAAGGCAGAACTAAATACCCGATTTGCTACAAAAGAAGAAGCAATGAAGTTTTTGGAACATTGTAATTCCACTTCATTCACCATCAACGACATTGTAACCAAACCGGCAAAGAAATCGCCGGCACCTCCTTTCACCACCTCTACTTTACAGCAAGAGGCTTCACGCAAATTAGGTTTTTCCGTATCGCAAACCATGACCATAGCACAGCGTTTGTACGAATCGGGAAAAATCACTTACATGCGTACAGACTCAGTAAATTTATCTGATCTGGCAATTAATACATCTAAAGCTGAAATCATTCACATGGTAGGCGAAAAGTATGTGCATACCCGCAGATTTACAACAAAATCTAAAGGTGCACAGGAAGCTCACGAAGCCATTCGCCCAACATATATGAATGCTCATAATATAGAAGGAAATGCGAATGAAAAAAGGCTGTACGAACTGATCTGGAAAAGGACAATAGCCTCACAAATGGCTGATGCCGAACTGGAGAAAACAACCATATACATTGACATATCTGGTTCAAAATATCAGTTCATTGCAAGTGGCGAAGTCATCACTTTTGATGGGTTTCTGAATGTATACCTCGAATCCTCTGACGATGAAACAGATCATCAGGAAGATGAAACTCTATTACCTGCCATGAAAAAAGGCGAGTTGCTAAAGGCCAGCGAAATTACAGCTCAGGAACGTTTTTCACAACATCCTCCACGTTACACCGAAGCCAGCCTGGTACGGAAACTGGAAGAACTTGGCATTGGTCGTCCTTCTACCTATGCACCAACCATCTCTACAATACAACACCGTTCTTATGTAGAGAAAGGGAACAGAGAGGCGGTAAAAAGGGAATACAATCTGATTAAACTAAAAAACGGAAAGATATCCGACCAGACAAAAACGGAAAATACAGGAGCTGAAAAAGCCAAATTATTCCCAACAGATATCGGCATGGTAGTCAATGACTTCCTAATCGAATATTTCCCGGAAATTCTAAACTACAATTTCACAGCTGATGTGGAAAAAGAATTTGACCATATCGCCGACGGCGAAATAAAATGGACGGATTCTATTGATAAATTCTATAAAAACTTTCACCCACTGGTGGAGGATACAATGCAAAACTCCGAACGCCAGGTAGGAGAACGCATACTGGGTACTGATCCTAAAAGCGGTCGTCAACTTTCCGTAAAAATAGGAAGATACGGCCCTATTGCGCAAATAGGAACCGCCGAAGATGAAGAGAAGCCGGTTTTCGCCTCCCTGCTGAAAGACCAATCCATAGAAAGCATCACTTTTGAAGAAGCCCTTAAACTCTTTGAGCTTCCACGCATCGTAGGAGAATACGAAGGCGAAGCTATGCAGGTAGCAATCGGCAGATTCGGTCCATACATCCGTCATAAAGGAAAATTTTATTCTTTGCCTAAAACAGATGATCCTTTATCTGTAACAAATGCCAGGGCCATTGAAATTATAGAAGAAAAAAGAGAGATTGAAAGAAACCGTTTGATACATTCCTTTGGAGAGAATGGAGAGATTCAGGTACTTAACGGCCGATTCGGTCCATACATCTCTTTTGAGAAAGCAAATTACAAGATTCCTAAAACGACAGATCCGGCTACTTTAACAGAAGAAGCCGCCCGTGAACTAATCAGGGAGCAGTCTGAAAACGGAAACGTAAAGAAAAAAAGCACAAAAGCAACAACAAAAAAAACGGAAACAAAAAAGAAAACGGCAAAAAAGGAATCTACTTCTAAAAAAACGACGAAAAAAACCTGATTTGACATTATTTATCACAATATAGCCTCAGGTTTAGCTTTTTATTGCTTTCTTTGTTGCTTGACAAAATGAATCTTAAAATAAAAATCTATGAGAAAAATACTTCTTTTATCAATCCTTTGTATTGCTGTAGGCATAAACGGATTTGGACGGACTTCTACTACATTTTCATTGCAGGAAAACGTGCCTTTATTTGTATACTCACTTCCGCAAACCCAGCTATGTATTGATGTAAAAATAGAAAAAGTAACCCAGCAACCCGGTGAGTTCTATAAATATTCAGAACGATTTTTGGCTACAAAAGAGGTTATTACCGAAGAAAAGACCACTTATGTATTAAAAGACATACAGATAAAAACAAAAACAATAGCAGACCCCAACAGAACCTACTCGATAAAAGTTGGAAAAAAAACTCCGATAAAAAATATCTGTGTGAATGAAAAAGGTATATTATACGGAATCAATATACCTAAAGACGGCATACCTCGCGAAGCAGAACAAGCTGCCCCGGATAAGGCTCCAGCTCCGGAACAGGCTAACACATCCAAGGTACTTCCTTTAACAGAAGAATATATGATTGCCTCATCCGTTGCAAAAATGGCAGAAGGAGCAGCAAAACAAATATACAGAATTCGTGAAAGCCGTATCAATCTGCTGACCGGTGATGTGGATCAACTGCCTGCCGACGGGGAATCTTTCAAAACAATGCTCGACGGCATGAACCAGATGGAAAAGGAACTGACAGAATTGTTTACAGGAAAGACCATCGTTGAAAGCCAAACTCACACAATATACCTTACTCCATCTAAAAAGGTGAATGACGAAGTTTTATTCCGCATATCTTCTATGAAAGGATTAGTGGCGGCAAATGACCTGAGCGGCAACCCTTACTATATAAGTATAGTACCTAAAACCATTCCTATGCAACCACAAACGGAAAAAGGAACAGCAGGTATTGATTTATATTCTATACTGCCAACGACAGCACAAGTAACAATTAGCGACGGAAAATCCGACTTCCTTTCTGAAGAAATTATTGCACCGCAATTTGGTCGTATAATCCCGATACCGGAAGTGTTATTCCAAAAAAATGCGGAAATACTTATTGATAATACAACCGGCAGACTATTGAAAACAAACTAACCAAAATAAATTCAAACTAAAATAGAATGGGGAAGGCAATGCCTTCCCCATTCTATTTTAAAGACTTTTTCCATTACAGACCGAAATTAGTCTTTACATAATCTTTTATTTTAAAATTCTTTTTCACCACAGGTTTATGAATATCATCCACAACAGCATTCGTTTTTAAAGCCTGTTTATCCCTAACGTATTTATTTAAGAAAACGAGTATCTCTTCCTTATTTTCCACCATAGGGCTACCGGCTAACTTATGATCTACATTCTTTTCCATGTAAAAATAATACGGAAAATTGTTTTTATCATACTTCCCGGCAATATAGTCTGAGCCGAAAAATCCCAGTTTTCCGAATTTCACCTTATCAAACGGCACATTCTTATCCGCTTCCCCATGAAACAACTGTAATGGTGCAGGTAACCCTTTCCATTTCAAATGCCCCTGATTGCTATATATTGCCCCTGCAAACGCAACGACACCCGCATACTTAAAATCGGCAGGAAGACATTGTGCCACAGGCGTACGGTTACACCGCTCATATTCTCCTTGAAGCACAGATATAGCTCCGGCACTTGAACCTGAAGTTACAATCATCTCCTTATTCACATTCCATTCAGAAGCATGATCCAAGACAAAATTCGTTGCGTCATACAAATCTTCTACCGCCATGAAAATTGTTCTTTCAAAAAGATCAAGGAAATCTCTCGCTTTCATTCCTTTCTGTTCCTGTACATTTTTAAAACCTAACCGGTAATCTATCGCTACCACAGAAAAACCATTTTCCACCAGAAAATGATAATAAGGAATATAAAACTCCAAATCGCGGGCTCCTGTAAAAAATCCTCCTCCAAACATAAATATCACACAAGGCTTAACATCATTTCCCGGAATATCATACTTATCAAGCCTCAAGGTATCCGAAGACTTCACTGAATAAATATATGTTTCCTTCCGGATTTGGTTTTCCGCATGCAAGCCACCGGAAACAAACAAAACAGCAAGCCATAAAAATATAAACCGCAACAAATTCTTTTTCATAAATCAATTAAACAATTATAGTTAGTTCAACAAAGGTAAAACAAAAAACAGTTTAAAAACCCATAATTCATCAAAAACAAACCTTTATGCATAACACAAGAACGAACAGCCTTGTTCACATACAGACGAGAAAACTATATAAATATATTTAAAACAAGGAGAGCAATGAAAAAAGATAAAGTCTCTTAATCAAAATGATTAAGAGACTTTATACCTCACCTTTTCTTCCGTCTAATATGTAAACGAAACAAATTAACTCTATCTTTGTGAGACAACTTTGTATGCCCTATCCCCTACTCTAACCAAATAAATTTGATTTGGAGACACTACCATTTCAATCGTATTACTCATTGCAGTCAATGCTTTATACAAACTGCCATTGATTGTGTAAACACAAACTCTTTCCCCCTGTTTTACATTTTGTATAATCATAGTGTTTACACTGAAAACAATATCAACATTTTGTTGTTCACCATCAAAAACAGATGTACTATAAGCTTTCTTAAAAGTTACATCCATAATAACATTCTCATGAATAGACATAGAATATTCATTATTAATCAATTCATCAGTTATATCTTCATTATTAAGTAATACTTTTTCTATCTCATATCCATCCTTAGGTTGTACTGTAAATGTAACAAGCTCCCCATCCTCAAAAGACCTTGTATTAATCTCTTGCTTATTAATCAATACAACCCCATTATCATTAGACGAGGTCGATACATTATGATATAGTATTTCTATTTTTTCTATAATATTTTCAAAATATTCCCAGCCCGACATTTGATATGAATTATACGTTCCTTTCGGAATATATAAAAAACATTTTGAAGGTACGCCTGCAAATACAATAGAATTACATGAAGGAGGAGTTACATTTTTACAATAAATTTCTTTTAAATTACTACAATCAGTAAAAACTCCATTTTCAAGTGTAGTAACACTATTTCCCAAAGTAACACTGGCTAAACTTGAACAATCACAAAATGCACTGCTTCCGATAGTAGTAACACTATTAGGAATGGTAATATCCGTTAAACTTGAACAACCTTGGAAAGTCCAACCTTCAACAATCATCACACCATTAGGAATAACAATATTAGTTAAGTCTGAACAATTAAAAAATGCACCACTTCCAATAGTAGTAACACTATTGGGAATATCAATATTGGTTAAACTTAAACACCCGTCAAAAGCCCAAGAGTCAATAGTAGTAACACCGTTCGGAACAACAACACTAATTAATTTTGAACACTCTTCAAAAGCCCTAATTCCAATAACAGTAACACTACTAGGAATAATAACATCAGTCAAGCTTGAACATCTCTCAAACATCTTGAAACCAATTTCATCATTTGAAGTATAGCAATCATAGGAATCATAATAAGACTTTCCACCTTCAACAATGCTTGCGTTTAATAAATCTAATATAGCCAACTTCCCTTCCGTAGGATAACCATTACGATCACGTCCTGCCATTTCCCTGATATACCTAATATCCGTTCCATTCAAATTTCCAGAAAGAATTAGCTCCGTAATCTGATATTTTTCATTAGCATCAATAAGATTAGGTAAAGTTCCTGCAGACTCCACATGCAAGGTAACCGAAGAAACACCCTCCGCATAACCGCGAATATTTAGCAATAAGCAGACAATCAGTAAAATTGATTTGATAGTAATGTTTGTCTTCATTTTTCTTGTGATTTAATTGTTTTTATAAGATTTTTTTAATAAGCCATCTTTAACCTTCCCACATAGAAAAAAATCCCCCTTTTTGCTAAAAAAAAATATCTATTGAATCATAATTATTTTTCTCTACAGATAATATTGTCTTTAGCAAACGTTTTTAAATTTATTTTTAATTCTACCTACTAATATAAAGCCAAATACAGCAAGGAATATATTTTTTATAGAAGCATTTATAATCTTCTTTAATCTATCATAGAAAATTTAAAATACTTCCACTATCCAATAATCCTTCTAAACACCAACGTTTTAGTTATTCAGTACCAAAGCAAAGGTAACAAAAGCTTTCAATGTAAAAGTTCAAAAATATCCGATTATTTATATTTTTTGTTGAATATACTTACAAACAAATAATTTAAAATCATGATTATTCTCTCCGTCCCAGCAAACCAACCCTCGAAATATTCTCCATTGTATAGATTATATTGATTTATACCCCAAACATTAACCGTTGTAATCATATTGATTTCAGGTTTAACTTTCAGCTAAAAAGTGAGGAATTTTAAAGGAAAAAGAAGAGCATTGAATAGGAAGCGTACACAAACAAAAAAGTCTCCCAATCTATTGATTAAGAGACTTAAAAAGAAGTACCCGAAGCGGGACTTGAACCCGCACAGCCGTGAAGCCAAAGGATTTTAAGTCCTTCGTGTCTACCATTCCACCATCCGGGCAAGTACTTCTACTTTTAGAGCGAAAAACGGGACTCGAACCCGCGACCCTAACCTTGGCAAGGTTATGCTCTACCAACTGAGCTATTTTCGCAATCAATGTCCTTAGCGTCCTAAAGCGGGTGCAAATATAGAGATTTTTTTTTATTTTTAAAATTTTTATCGCAAAAAATACAGTAAAAAAGGGGAAAAATAAAAGAACGGACAACTTTATATTATCCGTTCTTTTATTTCTTCGAATCTTAGTTACGATAAGCGAACAAATTGTTCTCCCTCTACTTCAAAGAATTCAATTTTACTTTCACGAGCAAGCCAACCTAAAGCCATGTTCAAATCTTTTTCATTCAATTTGGTAGCTTTTTTTACAGCCTTTAAACTTGTTTCTCCGTTTTCTAATACCTTCCAAACAAGTCCGGCATTTGTTCCGATTTTTTCTATAAGCATGATCTATTTTTTTAAGATTCCTTGCAAAAATAAATATATTATGTTTTAAAACATAATATATACGCTTGTTTTTACAAATTTTTAAATATTAAGCAATAATAAAACTAATTAATACATATTAGTTATAAACCGCAATAAGAGAGAAGCAGACTGTTGACCGGGAAAATTCCAGAAAAAAGGGAAAGGAGAGATATAATATACTTTTATTGATTTATAACTTCAACCAATAGCGGAGAGACTTCTTGTAGCAATTCTTGCAAAAAATTTTCATTGGAAATAATTTTATGATACGCTATTTCTGAGGCTTTTTGTTGGGACTCTTTCTTATTGCTACCTGTAGCCTCGCATATCACTTTATGACAAATAACCAGAGATGTTCTAAAAGTATGTTTGTTTTTAGTAACCTGCTCCTCCAATAACACAAATTCCGGCTCTATATGATTGCGGTGACACCACTCCAGCAACTTCGATTTATAGTTCACTTCATTTTCTACCACTACATCCCAATCTACAAAATGAAGCAAAAGGCGGTCTTCCACAAAAGCCTTACAAATATCATAACCCTGGTCCAAATAAACAGCTCCTACAACAGCCTCCAATGCATTACCGTAAATATCATTTGTTGCGTGCAGATTTACATGCCGGGAAGCAACCACCATTTTATCCAGTCCTAATTTTATCGCAATATGATTAAGGGAGTCACGGCTCACAATCCTGGAACGGATACCCGTAAGAAAACCCTCTTGCTTATCTTCATACCGGTGATAAAGAATATCGGAAACAACTGAGTTAAGAACAGCATCTCCTAAAAACTCAAGCCTTTCATTAGAAAGCAAACGGTTATCCTCTGTCCGGATAGGTACTGATTTATGACGGATAGCCAACTGGTAATAACCGATATCAGCAGGACAGAAACCCAGAAGTTTATAAAAAAGCAAATAAGACTCTTTTCCTTTATTAGAAAAGAGCCTTATCTTTTGTATAATATTTTTAATCACCAACAGAATAACTCAAACGTTTTCTTTCCGAAAAACCGAAAAGACATTTACTTATTTCTGAATTTTCTTAAAGATAACACTTGCATTATGTCCTCCAAACCCGAAAGTATTGGAAAGCACTGCATTTAAATCGCGCTTTTGAGCTTTGTTAAAGGTAAAATTCAATTTATAGTCTATTTCAGGGTCATCATCACCTTCTTCATGATTAATTGTAGGAGGAACAACGCCATCCCTGATTGCCAAAACTGAAAATATAGCTTCTATAGCCCCGGCAGCACCCAACAAGTGTCCTGTCATAGATTTAGTAGAACTTATGTTCAATTTATAAGCATGGTCACCAAAAACTTCTTTAATAGCTTTTGCTTCTGATGGATCGCCTACTGGAGTTGAAGTACCATGAACATTGATATAATCAATTTCTTCCGGTTTCATTTCTGCATTTTTCAAGGCTCTTTTCATCACAAGCATAGCACCAAGACCTTCCGGGTGAGTAGCAGTCATATGATAAGCGTCAGCAGACAAGCCGCTTCCGACAATTTCACATAAGATGTTAGCTCCACGAGCAATAGCATGCTCCATTTCTTCCAATACAAGACATCCCGCACCTTCACCGATAACAAATCCGTCACGGCTTTTGCTAAATGGACGTGAGGCGTGAACCGCATCATCATTGCGCGTAGATAAAGCAGTCATTGCATTAAAGCCCCCAACACCAGCCGGTGTTATGGCAGCTTCAGCTCCTCCTGCAAGAATCATATTGGCTTGTCCTAAACGAATGCAATTATAAGCATCAATCAATGCGTTGGTAGCAGAAGCACATGCAGATGTTGTTGAATAATTAGGACCTCTGAAACCATACATAATAGATATCTGACCAGCCGCAATATCCGAAATCATTTTAGGAATAAAAAACGGATTAAACTTAGGCCCCATATCTTCATGTGAATAATAATATCCGACTTCC
Organism: Bacteroidota bacterium; assembly: GCA_023391625.1. Lineage (GTDB taxonomy): Bacteria > Bacteroidota > Bacteroidia > Bacteroidales > Paludibacteraceae > QVMH01. The sequence goes on from JAEWAN010000027.1 coordinate 120,366, forward strand.
TGTTCAAAAGTCAAAATACCACCGATACCGGCAGCCATTATTACTCCGACTTCATCTTTATCTATTTTATCCAGATCAACCCCGCTATTTTCTATCGCTTCTTTTGCTGCAGCAACAGCATATTGAGCATATCTATCTACCTTACGAACTTCTTTCCTGTCAAAATATAAAGAAGGATCAAAGTTTTTTACTTCGCAGGCAAATTGTGTTTTAAATTTTGATGCATCGAAATGCGTAATAGGTCCGGCACCGCTTACTCCATTAACTATGTTTTCCCATGTTTCAGGGACAGAGTTACCTAATGGAGTAACCGCGCCTAAACCCGTTACAACTACTCTTTTTAATTCCATAAACAATCAAAATGATTTAACGGAATAATTATTTTTGCAAAGCTTCGATGTGTTCGATAGCGTCGCCTACAGTTGAGATTTTTTCTGCTTCTTCATCTGGAATTGAGATACCGAATTCTTTTTCAAATTCCATAATCAATTCAACAGTATCTAAAGAATCAGCTCCTAAATCGTTAGTAAAACTAGCGTTTGGTGTTACTTCAGACTCTTCAACACCTAATTTATCAACGATAATCGCTTTTACTTTATCTGCAACTTCTGACATAATTTTGTTTTTTAAAGTTTATAAATAAAATTAGTTTTTTAATTTTGCGGTGCAAAGAAATGAATTTTTTTTGACTTATCAGCATATTTTAGCAAAAAAATATCTTTTTATTGCACACTCATACATTTATTGTGCAAAAATACACTTTTTTTTGATACTTCATGCAAATAATCAAGAAATAAAACATCTTATTAAATAATACACAAAATATTATGTCTGTAAAAATTGCCCTTTTTGCTTCCGGATCCGGCAGTAATGCTGAAAATATCATAGAATATTTCAAAAGCAATCCGGATTTTGAATTTCCTGTTATTTTATCAAACAACCCAAAAGCTTACGTTCACGAAAGGGCTAAAAAACTAAATGTTCCTTCTTATACATTTACCAAAGAAGAATTTATTTCCGGAGAAAAAATCCTATCTCTCCTACAGACAGAAAAGATTGATGCTATCGTATTAGCAGGTTTCCTTCTCAAAGTTCCGGAAGCGATCATCAAGGCTTTTCCCGACAAAATAATCAACATTCATCCGGCACTACTGCCTAAATATGGAGGCAAAGGCATGTATGGCGACCATGTACATAAGGCCGTAGCAGCAGCCGGAGAAAAAGAATCGGGCATCACGATTCATTATGTAAATGAAAATTATGATGAAGGCAATATTATATTCCAGGCTAAATGCGAACTAAGCTCAACCGACACCCCCGAGGATATTGCAGCAAAAGTGCATAAACTGGAATATGAGTACTTCCCTAAAACCATTGCTAAACTTTGGTCTTAAATTTTTCATAAGACTTTAAAAATCCACAGATATAACCGAAAGCTACAATGAATATATTAGAATCTTTACTAAGTTTGGATTATTTCGCCCTTTTTCTCATTATAGCATGCGGTTATATATTAGGAAGGATAAAAATAAAGGGAATTTCGCTGGATGTATCTGCGGTCATTTTCGTTGCACTTATATTCGGACATTTTAATGTTTCGCTTCCTAAGACAATACAGGATATCGGGCTGGTATTATTCATTTTCACCATAGGCATACAAGCCGGACCCGGTTTTTTTGATGCATTAAAGAAACATGGCATTAAATTAGCCGTACTTTCCACCATCCTGATTTTATCTGCCGGGCTTGTTGTAATAGGCGCGCACTACATATTCGACTATGATATGGATATTTTAGCCGGATTATTAGCCGGTGCGCTGACCAGCACGCCGGGACTGGCTTCTGCAACAGACCAATTCGGCGACCCATCCTCTATAGGATACGGTATAGCTTACCCGTTTGGTGTGATAGGAGTTATTTTATTCATCAGATTATTGCCAAAAATACTTCATGCGGATATAAACCAAGCAGAAAAAGACTGGGAAATAGCTTCAACGGCAGACTTTCCGGCACTCAATTACGAACATATACTCATCACAAATAATAATATTGACAATAAAAGCCTGATTGAGCTCTCATTCAGAAAGACAACCCAAGCAACCATTTCAAGGGTTATGCATGAAGGAGAAGCCTTTACCCCTACTCCAAAAACAATATTACATACCGGAGACATTGTACGGGTAGTAGGAACGGAAGATGCTCTGCATAACGCAGAATTGTTATTAGGAGAACAAACCACCCAGGAAATTCCGCTTAGTGGAAAATATGAAGTACAAGGAGTACTTGTAACCAACAAAGCCGTTGTAAACAAAACACTGGCCGAACTCAACCTCCAGACTATTTACGATGCCACCATCACTCGTATCAGAAGAAGCGGTATAGACATTACCCCTTCTCCGAAATCACGTATCCGGTTCGGAGACAAACTAATCATAGCCAGCAGCAAAGAAAACATGGAAACTGTCCGAAAACTCTTCGGGAACGACAGCAAAAAATTGTCTGATACAGATATACTCCCCATTTCGCTGGGCATTGTGCTGGGGATAATCGTGGGCAAATTTACGTTTTTAGGATTAACAGGAGGAGTTCTTTTAGTTGCATTAATATTAAGTAAACTGGGAAAAACAGGCCCTATCCTATGGACAATGTCCGGATCGGCCAACGTATTATTGCGTGAGATAGGATTGATATTTTTTCTTGCCGTTGTAGGAACAAATGCCGGTGCAACACTGGCAGACACTTTCCAGCAGTACGGATACCAGCTATTTCTCATTGGTGCAATAATTACATTACTACCCATGATTATCATGACATTATTTGCCAAATTCATATATAAAACCAACATATTGACTTTATTAGGAACATTAGCCGGAGGAATGACAAGCACACCCGGTCTGGCAGCCATCACACCAATGACACAGTCCAATGCTCCCCAGATAGCTTATGCCACGGCCTACCCCATCTCCATGGTGCTTCTGGTAATCGTCATCAAACTATTAGCTATATTCTAACCTGTCATACTTTTAAAAGACATATTTCCTGCTGCAAATTTTTTATCGTACCTTTGCACTCCGTAAAAAATTGACCTTAATCGGTCACTTCATTTTGTAATTTATTATAATCTAAATACGAATGGCTCTTCAATGTGGTATTGTAGGATTACCCAACGTTGGTAAATCCACTCTTTTCAACTGCCTGTCTAACGCGAAAGCACAAGCAGCAAATTTTCCTTTCTGTACAATAGAACCTAATGTCGGTGTCATCACCGTTCCGGACGAAAGACTTAATAAACTTGCAGAACTCATCAACCCACAGCGCATAGTACCCACTACCGTGGAAATTGTTGACATTGCAGGACTGGTAAAAGGAGCAAGCAAAGGTGAAGGACTTGGCAACAAGTTTTTAGCCAATATCAGGGAAACAGATGCTATTCTCCATGTTTTACGTTGTTTTGAAAATGACAACATCACCCACGTGGACGGAAGCATAGATCCGGTTCGTGACAAAGAAATCATCGACACCGAATTACAATTAAAAGACCTGGAAACAGTAGAAAGCCGTATCAACAAAGTTCAGAAACAGGCACAAACAGGGGGCGACAAACAAGCCAAAGCCGTATATGACATTCTGGTAAAATACCGGGAAGCTCTGCTGCAAGGAAAATCGGTCCGTACCGTAGACATAGACAAAGAACAAAAGAAATTAGTCAAAGACCTGGGACTGCTTACAGACAAACCGGTAATGTACGTATGTAATGTAGACGAAAAAGCGGCCAAAGAAGGCAACAAATTTGTAGAAGCCGTACGTGAAGCGACCAAGGACGAAAAAGCCGAAATCCTGGTTGTAGCAGCAGCAACCGAAGCTGACATTGCCGAACTGGACACCTACGAAGAACGTCAGATGTTTCTGGAAGAAATAGGATTAAGCGAATCCGGCGTGTCAAGATTAATTAAATCAGCTTATAAACTGCTGAATTTAGAAACATTCCTAACAGCAGGAGTACAGGAAGTAAGAGCCTGGACTTACGAAAAAGGCTGGAAAGCCCCACAATGTGCGGGGGTTATACACACCGACTTTGAAAAAGGATTTATACGGGCGGAAGTAATCAAATATGAAGACTTCATTCACTACGGTTCTGAAGCCGCATGCAAAGAAGCCGGAAAAATGAGTGTAGAAGGAAAAGAATATATTGTTCAGGATGGTGACATTATGCACTTCCGATTCAATGTATAATTACAGAAAACTCAAACATTACAGCCCTAATTAAAAAACTCTCCGGGAAGTTGTTGAAGCAACTTCCCGGAGAGTTTTTTATACAGGTTCGCCCCAAGAAACAAATAAGCAAAAAACAAATCCTCTTTTTTTATCAACCTCAGCTACCCACCAACCCCACTAAACTTTACAAAACCCGAATAAACTATCAAGACAAATAATCCTGTACAAAATTTCTCTGTCGTTCAAAAAATAAAATTCTCTGCACTTCGTTACTTCCGGAAATCAATGTTGATGTCCTGATTAAAGACTGCATCCATTTTTTTATCTTATCAAAAACCTGCTTATCCATGGAAATCGTATCATTCAGAGAAAACGACCAAATGTCACTTAAATAATAATCATTAGTATGTATATAACTAAAGCTCGTTTCAAAACTCACACTCGAAATAAAAATATCCAGCGTTTTACCTTCAGGATAATGACCGTTAATCGCCAGTTTTTCTAAATCATCCAAAAATCGCAACAATTCTTCTTTCAGTTGACAGACCTCATCTTTGTCAATCAACCGTATACTTGCAAAATAATTAATATCATTGACCAGTGAAACAATAGCCTGATCATTCAAAATCATGAAAGAATGTCCTATTTGCCGGCAATTCTGAATGGACTTATTATTCATTTGACGTAACCTGTCATAAATAACAATATCTTTAAAGCGGGATGATTTTACACCAAACTGATAACACCATTTCAACCGACGGAAACGATAAATAAGGTCATAGGACAAACAAAGTGAAACAGGAAGCAAATTAGCAGCCATGCCGGCTTCCGAATTCGGATCATTTTTTACCACTTCAAGTAGCTCTGCATAATGTTCCTGCATTGAAATATCTTCATCTGTAGGATTCTCAAATTCAACCAACCTCATTAAAAAAGGGCGGTTTTTAGATGAATTTGTTCCAATTATGTTATCCAAGGAAATATCAAACTTTCGGGAAATAACAGATATTTCATGAAACGTAAAAGGAACTTCACCACGCAACCGGCGATAAACGGCTTCTTTTTCCAAAAACAAGTAATCCGACAGAATATTCACCAATTTGCCCCTTTCAGGAACTTTACTTTTTATCTGTTCCAAAAGATCTTGATATACAGTATCCTTTTCCATAGTAATCACAAATATGAAGTTAATCTATTTTCAAATTTTCTTCTATAAGTTTTCTCTGGCTTTCAAAAAACAATATCCGGTTCTTTTCATCACTTTCCGAAATAAGCATAGATGTTCTCTTTAAAGATTGAATCCAGGTCTTTACTTTCTGAAAGACAGCCTCGTCCAAAGAAGCGACCTCATTTAAAGTAAAAACTTTAATTAGCGTCAAAGAATAATCACAGTTTTGAAGATATGTATAGGTTGTTTCAAAATTAAGGTTCGAAATATAAAAATGGACTTTATTTCCATTAGCATAACTTCCAGTCACAGTCAAATTCTCTAAATAAGTCAGAAGGTTTAGAATATCCTCCTTTAAAAGTTCCACATCTTCCTTCATCAACAAACGAATGCTATAAAAATAATTTATGTCATTGACCAGATATAGCAACGTAAGCTTATCCCAAATAAAATAAGTGTACTTCACTTTTTCCACTTCCTTCAGAAACCTTTGCTGTATTCCCTTCATCCGGTCTGAAAATTCTATTTGCGAATACACAGGAACGGCACCGGGATTTCCGAACTGATAAAGCCAGCGAAGTACATAAAACCTATGAATAGCCGTATAACGTATGCTAAAATGTAAAGGTAATATGCTGGTAACAAAACCAAATTCAGAATATCGATTGGCATCTACCTGACCCAGCAAATTCAGAAATTCTTCATGCATACTATAATCCGTTTCCGTCAAGTCATAAAATCGGCTCAGTTTCAACTGGAAAGGCCTGCTTTGAGGAGAGTTTGTTGCTATAATATGATCCAGTGAGATATTCAGTTTTTGGGCAATCATTGTAACTTCCCAAAAAGTAAACGGCACTTCTCCACGCAAACGACGGTAAACGGCTTCTTTTTCAATACATAAAATATCAACCAATTCTTTTGTAAGCTTTCCTCTCTGAGGAATCTTTTCTCTCATAAGGTCTATAAAAGTATCATAGACAATAGCCTGCTTGTTTATCATAAGCAATCAGATTTTAATACACACAATATAGGGTTACACACAATAAGATAATACACACGAGATTACAAAAATAGTAAATAATCCGTTTCTTTTTTAACATTTCCTCTTTTTATGATTTTTTTTAATTTCTACATTTTCTCTTTATCATAAAAACAGTCTAAAACACTCATTATTAGATGCTACTTATAATTTATTAAAATGCAATTTTGTATTCTGTTATCTGAAATATGATTATTTCCAATCATAAATAAAATTTATAACCTTCAATTATTAGCATTATGATGAAATCTCAGGACAAAGACACAACGGGAACAAGCTCCGGGCAGGAATGGATATCATATTCCACAACAGTAGATTACCCGACACAGGAAAGAAAGTACGTTTTAGGAAGCAATAGTCCAAACGAGGAATATAGTCATGAGAACAGCGAACAACTGCAATTTGTCAATGTATGGTCTGTCCCTATTCAAAACAAAACCAGTACTCCACAACCTTTGCAACAAAAAATTAAATTTTAAAAAAACATGAATTCTGTAACCAAGGAGACAGGGAATAGTTTCAAGCTAACCGTTCTCCCCACAAAAAACGGAATAACAAACAGCGGGCTTATTTTAAAATAAGCCCGCTGTTCAAACATCATAATTTCACAAATTACAATAACCTGCAAAAAAAATAAAGACTCCCCTTATGCAAATAAAACACGAAAAGCCTCCTCTACCTTTCTCACCTGAATCAATTCTATCTTAATTCTTTTCACATCCAGACTTTTTGTATTAAACACGGGAACAATCATTTTCTTAAAGCCCAGTTTTTCTGCTTCCAAAATTCGTTGTTCCATTCGGTTAACAGGACGTATTTCTCCTGAAAGTCCCACTTCACCTGCCATACAAATACGTTTTTCTATTGCAATATCAACATTAGAAGAAAGAATAGACGAAATGACCGCCAGGTCAATAGCCGGATCATTCACTTTCAGGCCACCGGCTATATTCAAGAAAACATCTTTTTGCGCCAGTTTAAATCCGGCACGCTTTTCAAGAACAGCTAAAAGCATATTCAAACGCCGCAAATCAAACCCTGTGCTGGAACGTTGCGGAGTTCCGTAAGCAGCAGAACTCACCAACGCCTGCACCTCAATCAAAAACGGACGTATTCCCTCTATGGCCGAAGCAATGGCAATACCGCTAAGCCCTTCATGATGTTGAGAAAGCAGCAGTTCCGACGGATTACTCACTTCCCGAAGACCGGATTGCTGCATTTCAAAAATACCCAGTTCGGAAGTACTGCCAAAACGGTTTTTCACAGCCCTCAATATCCTATACATATAATGCTGGTCCCCTTCAAACTGTAACACAGTATCTACAATATGTTCCAGCACTTTAGGCCCGGCAATGTTCCCGTCTTTATTAATATGCCCTATTAACAACACCGGTGTTGACGTCGTTTTACAAAATTTTAAAATAGCAGAAGCACACTCCCTCACCTGCGACACACTACCCGGCGAAGACTCTATCATATCCGTAGATATAGTTTGAATAGAATCTATTATCACCAATTCCGGCTGTACGTTCTGGATATGTACAAAAATCTGCTCCAGTGAGGTTTCACTAACAATATAACACTCATCATTATTCGTTGCCAAACGTTCCGCACGAAGTTTCAACTGTTTCACACTCTCTTCCCCCGAGACGTACAAAGTCCGCTTACCTTCCATGTGCAGTACAACCTGTAAAACCAAAGTGGACTTGCCAATCCCCGGATCACCTCCTATCAGCACCAGCGACCCCGGTACCAAACCTCCTCCCAATACTCGGTTTAATTCATTACTACGAGTATCTATACGGCTCTCTTTTGTCGTTTCCACTTCCGAAATAAGAACCGGTTTCTGTTTATTCACTTCCACTCCGGCAAACTGTATTTTTGCCGGTGCTACATTACGGGCAACAATCTCCTCCACATAAGTATTCCACTCATTACAAGCAGGACATTTTCCTATCCATTTTGCCGATTCATTACCACAGTTCTGACACACATATACAGACTTAGTCTTTGCCATAATTATTCACCTTGCTTAAAAATCAAAATTATCCGTTCCGGAAACGAACAAAGATAACTAAAAAGAACTATATTTTCCGGGTTATATTTTCCCTTTTTGCTTTCGGGAACCCCTCATTTTTGTAGCAGTCATTATCCAATAGTAAAAAAAACGTATCTTTGCATACTATTTTTAATCCCTATGAAAAGAATAATAATCTTTTTCGTCAGCATCTTAGGACTTATTGCATGCAATAAAACCGCACAGAAGCAAGCCACTGAAGAAAAAAAGGTTTCCATTCCTCTTTTTTCCGCAGATTCAGCGTATTCATACATACAAAAACAAGTAGATTTCGGGCCACGTGTTCCTAACACCCAAGCTCACATATCTTGTGCTGAATATCTGGCAAACACGCTTCAGTCTTTCGGAGCACAAGTCCTCAACCAACAGGCAGAACTCACAGCTTTTGACGGCACAAAACTAAATGCCGTAAACATAATAGGTTCTTTCCAACCGGAAAATAAAAACAGGATTCTACTTTTTGCTCACTGGGACTCACGCCCTTGGGCAGATCAGGATCCAGACCCAAACAACCGGAAAAAACCAATAGCCGGGGCAAATGACGGCGCCAGCGGAGTGGGCGTATTACTGGAAATAGCCCGACAAATCGGAGCACAGCAGCCGGAGGTAGGAGTCGACATTATATTTTTTGATGCGGAAGACTATGGAGCTCCGGAACATCTGTCCAATGCAGAAACACAACATTCCTGGTGCCTAGGATCGCAATACTGGGCTAACAACCCGCACATTCCCGGCTACAAAGCACGCTATGGCATCCTGCTGGATATGGTAGGAGCGCATGGAGCTACTTTTTACAGGGAACAGGTATCCGAGTATTATGCTTCACATGTTCTCACAAAAGTTTGGAAAAAGGCCAATGAACTTGGCTTTTCAAATTACTTTTTAAACATGAAGGGAGGAGCCATTACCGATGACCATTTATATATCAACCAAATCATCAAAATACCATCCATCGACATCATCCAACGCGACATCAATTCTCCGTATAATTTCGGGAATTACTGGCATACGGTGAACGATACAATGGATAATATTGATAAAAACACTCTATATGCAGTAGGCACTACTCTACTGAATGTAATATATAACGAAAAATAAAACGCTTAAACGTACAGACAAAATGAATCTACGTTTTAGAAAAATAGCAGTCAAGATAGGAAGTAATGTGCTGACGCGTTCAGACGGCACATTAGATATTACCCGCATGTCTTCATTAGTGGATCAGATAGCCACACTACATAAATCAGGAGTAGAAATCGTAATGATTTCATCAGGAGCTGTTGCTTCCGGACGTAACATGATACGACCCAACCGGAAAATGGATGTAGTAGACCAACGCCAGCTATTTTCAGCCATCGGGCAAGCCAAGCTAATAAACCATTATTACGACTTATTCAGGGAACATGGCATCATCGTGGGCCAGATACTGACCACTAAAGAGAATTTCAGCGACCGGGTGCATTACCTGACCCAACGAAACTGCATGCGCGTTATGCTGGATAACAATGTCATCCCCATCGTCAATGAAAATGATGCTGTTTCCGTGTCTGAATTAATGTTCACGGACAATGACGAGCTATCCGGTCTGATTGCCTCTATGATGGACATGGAAGCGCTGATTATTCTCAGCAACATCGACGGAATTTACAATGGTGCGCCGTCCGACCCTCAATCACAAGTAATCCGTGAAATCAACAAAGGGGAAGACATCTCCGATTTCATACAAACGAACAAATCTTCATTTGGCCGCGGAGGCATGATAACCAAAACTTCCATTGCAAGGAAAATTGCCGATGAAGGAATTGAAGTATATATAGCCAATGGGAAAAAAGACAATATATTACTGGAGCTACTGAACAAAAAAGCAGACGTGGTATCTACCCACTTCATCGCTTCACAGGGGAACGTATCCAGCGTAAAGAAATGGATTGCACACAGCGAGGGATTTGCTAAAGGAGAAATCCACATCAACGAATGCGCATCACAAATACTTACCGGAGAAAAAGCAGCCAGCCTTTTGCCCGTTGGAGTAGTAAGAATTATCGGAGATTTTGAAAAGGACGACATCGTCCGTATTCTGGATGAAGAAGGCAAATTCCTGGGAGTGGGCAAGGCGCAGTACAGCAGCCAGAAAGCCAAAGAAATGATTGGGAAAAAAAATCAAAAACCCCTGATACATTGTGATTATTTATATCTAGACTAAAGATTTAAAGAGAAAATGCTATGAATACAAACTGGAAAGAAGCGGTTCTATCTGCTTCACGTTCATTAAACCTACTGAACAACGACACAATAAATAAAGTATTATTAGCGGTAGCAGACGAAGCAATTGCACAGACAGACAATATATTGGCAGAAAATGCAAAAGACCTATCCAGAATGGATAAAAGCAATCCGATGTATGACCGTCTGTTACTTTCAAAAGAACGCATAGAAGGCATAGCCGGCGATATACGAAACGTAGCTTCACTGCCTTCTCCGTTAGGAAAAACCCTAATGGAAACTACACGCCCCAACGGATTACAGATAAAAAGAATAAGTGTTCCTATGGGTGTAGTAGGAGTTATTTATGAAGCGCGTCCTAACGTTACATTTGACGTTTTCTCGCTCTGCTTTAAATCCGGAAACGCATGCGTACTTAAAGGAGGAACTGACGCTTATGACTCCAATGTAGCTATCGTCAATATCATCCAATCAGTATTGAATAAATTCGGATTGGACAAAAACATGGTAACCCTACTTCCTGCCGGACGCGAAGCGACATCCGACTTGATGAATGCTGTGGGATATGTAGATGTCATCATTCCACGGGGAGGAAAAGGTTTAATCGAATTTGTCAGGGACAATTCACGAATCCCGGTTATTGAAACCGGAGCCGGAATTTGTCATACTTATTTCGATGAATTTGGCGATACGGAAAAAGGAGAAAAAATCATTTTCAACGCCAAAACCCGCCGGGTGAGCGTTTGTAATGCGCTGGATTGTGTTGTCATACACGAAAAAAGGTTGGCACAGTTACCTGAATTATGTAAAAGACTAGCCGAAAAAAATGTCATTATCTATGCTGATGTAAAAGCTTACACTTTCTTAAATGGCAAATACCCAAAAGAACTTTTGCAAAAAGCAACAGCAGAAAGCTTCGGTACAGAGTTTATGGATTACAAAATGGCTATTAAAACAGTAAGTTCTATTGAAGAAGCCATACAACATATTACAAAATACAGTTCCAAACACAGCGAATGCATTGTCAGTGAAAACCAAGATAACATTGAGTTATTCAAAAAGGTGATCGATGCCGCTTGTGTTTACAGCAACGCCTCCACAGCATTTACGGATGGTGCACAATTCGGATTGGGAGCTGAAATCGGTATCAGCACCCAGAAACTGCATGCCAGGGGACCTATGGGATTAGCTGAATTATGTTCTTACAAATGGATTATCACAGGAGAAGGACAAACCAGAAGTTAATTTGTTCGCACAAAATCCATATTTTCCGGGAAAATCTCAATATTTTTTCAGAAAATATTTGGGTAAAATAAAAAACCATTGTATCTTTGCCCCGCTTTTGAGAGGAAGCATAAAGATTGGTACTGTCTCATGGTGTAATGGTAGCACAACAGGTTTTGGTTCTGTTTGTCCAAGTTCGAATCTTGGTGAGACAACAAAAAATTAAACGGTTTAACGATTAAACCGTTTTCTCTTTTAGCTTTACTTACTTATTGTCCCATGGTGTAGTGGTAGCACATCTGACTCTGACTCAGCTAGCCTAGGTTCGAATCCTGGTGGGACAACTAAAAAATAAAAGCAAGACGGTTGATTATTTCAAAATAATCAACCGTCTTGCTTTTATTACAAATCACACAATTATTTCACCTAACCCATTTCCACGATTACCCATTCGTTTCCCCGCTGACACTGAGCTATTCTAAACATAAAATTCAAATTTATTCAACAAACAGAGTCAACACAAACAAGCTCTTTTTATTACTTCAAAGAAATTATTATTCAATGAAGAATGAATCCCATAATAATACTTTAATCAAACATGCAATCATCCACATTTATTTGATACTTTTCATCTATCAAAACATAATTGTAATTATTTAATTTACACAAATTCAAATTGCGTTCATTCACGTTTTTAAGTTCATCTATATTTAAATCAGCAGGTAATCTCTTCTCTATTACATTTTCAAAGTTCATAATATCAGAGATATTATTTTCTATGTATTTCCGACTAAATATAAGACATACATACCTTATCTGTTTCAAATAATCCAAAGCAAAATCCTTGTCCCAACCAAAAGGAATATAACATCCCTCAATAATCATATTTTGAGAATTTTCAATACAGGTTTTTATTATTTCCCTGACAATAGGCCATAAATAATTTGTAAGTTCGGCATCGCTACTTTCCGCAGAAAATTTACACTGCCCACTTCGAATAAGTCCCATTTTCAAATGATCTATTGACAAATAAGGATATTTGTATTTCTCCAGCAACTTTTGGGCTAACAGTGTTTTCCCGGTATGCGTATCCCCTGCGATTAAAATAACCATAAACAAATTAATAAAACATATAAAAAAACACTATATCAAGACAAGACCTTATTAATAAATACCAAGAACCTACTCCACATTCTTTTTAAAACAATTCTCCTAATAACAAAAATACAAAAACAATACCACCATTTAGTGACATGTATTCTCCAAAAATCAAGAGTCCCTGCAAATAAGCAGTACACAAATTTACGATATTTTCTTCTTTTCAAGTCCTACAAACTTTTTTCTTAATTTCAGCCGCCACATACAAGCCAATAGAACGGTTATTCACTTCACATTTTTTCATTCAAGACACCGACTTTTTACATTCAAGCGATTCTTTTATAGAACCTTCCCTTTTGCATAAGCCTCCATATTCAACATAAGAATATAGTTAAAAAATCCAAATAAAACCATCATATCACACTATCAATCTGCGAGATACGTTCTTTTTTATCATGAAAAAAGAGTTTCAAACGGGACTAAATTGTGTTTTAACACAAATTAGTCGTATATTTACGCCCGCAAAAAAAAGATGAAACAACTATATAAATACTGCTTATTAGGGATATTAATATTGGCTCTCAACCCACTCATGGCGAGCCCAATAGGCTATTATATACCTACACAAACAGTATCTTCAGATCATATAGTTCCTGTTCAAAATAATGTCATTCCGGAGACACAAGTATCCGACAATATGCAGTTATCACAATATCTATACTCGCATATTCCATATGGGGCTATCACAATAGACAACAATTACACCTCTTTCCTATTAAAAGCCTACGTTCGATTACTCTCTTTTTGTGAAATACAAGAAAAGGCAAGCCAAAACTTTGCCAATCATACCCGAACCATTCATGTTTCTTTATTCGAGCCCATTTTATACTACATCTATGCGCTCGAAAAAATAGTTATTTGAACAGGCACATTTCCTTTATTTTCATAAAAAGATTTTGTTGTTTTCTGTTTTTTAATCACAAAAAAAATATCTAAAAACTATAGTGTATGTATTTTACATTATTAATTGTCGTAGTATTAACGGCTATTACTTTAGTAACGGCTGCGCTTCTTATAGCCAGGCTGATTTCTCCCCGCTCATATAATCCCCAAAAAGGAGAAGCATATGAATGTGGTATTCCTACCCGGGGCAAATCACAAATGCAGTTCAAAGTAGGTTATTACTTGTTTGCCATCCTGTTTCTTATGTTTGACGTAGAAACGGTATTCCTGTTTCCATGGGCTGTAGTTGTTCAGGATTTAGGAGTTGTAGGACTAATCAATGTTTTGTTCTTTTTATTTATTCTTGTGCTGGGACTAGCCTATGCATGGAAGAAAGGAGCGTTGGAATGGAAATAAAAAAGCCGAAAATAAAGTCAATGAAATACGAGGATTTCAATAATAACGAATACCTCGAAAACATGGTTAAAGAGTTAAACGAGAACGGAGTCAATGTTCTTGTTGGCGTTTTAGACGATGTAATAAATTGGGGACGCAGTAATTCCCTTTGGCCATTAACGTTTGCCACCAGCTGCTGCGGTATTGAATATATGGCAGTCGGAGCGGCTCGTTATGACTTTGCCCGCTTTGGGTTTGAAGTTACCCGCGCCAGTCCGCGTCAGGCAGACTTTATCATGGTAGCAGGAACTATCACGGACAAAATGGCCCCTGTATTAAAACGATTGTACGATCAGATGGCCGATCCGAAATATGTCATTGCTGTAGGTGCATGTGCTGTATCAGGCGGTCCATTCAAAAAATCTTACCACGTATTGAATGGTGTAGATAAAATATTGCCGGTAGATGTTTACATACCGGGATGCCCTCCAAGACCGGAAGCCATGTTATACGGTATGATGCAATTACAGCGAAAAGTGAAAGTAGAGAAATTCTTTGGCGGTGTAAACAAAAAAGGAACAAAAGAGGATTATGAACAGCAGACACAACATCTGGACTGTTCACAGCCCAAAGAATCGGTTTTAGATAACAGTTTAACGGAAAACAAGGAATGAATATCACAGAAAAAATAACGAGTTATATTCCGGAAGCCCAGATCACAGAAGGCGAATGTGCCACAGTGACCATTCTACCCGCATTACTTCATATTCTGGCCAAAAAACTGCATGATGATGAAGAACTTCAGTTCGACTTTTTAAGAAGTCTTACCGGCATGGACTGGGGAGAAGAAGGCTTAGGTGTGGTCTATCATCTGGAATCGACTGTACACGGACACCAACTTATTGTAAAGACAACCGCCAATGATAAAAATCATCCGGAATTACCCACTGTATGCGATATCTGGAAAGCTGCGGAACTGAACGAACGTGAAGTTTATGATTATTTCGGTATTGTTTTTACAGGACATCCTGATATGCGTCGGCTGTATCTGCGCGACGACTGGGAAGGTTATCCGTTACGTAAAGATTTTGACGAAAGTAAAGAAATCAACCCTTTACGAATGACAAACGAAGTTACGGTTGATACTACTTCTTCACTGGAAATTGACGAACAGGGCAACACGGTGGAAAAAGCCCACGTCTTATTTGAAGATGATGAAAACGTCATTAACATAGGGCCTCAACACCCGGCTACGCACGGGGTACTCCGTTTTCGTGTATCATTGGAAGGTGAAGTCATAAATAAACTGGACGTACACTGTGGATACATACACCGGGGAATAGAAAAAATGTGCGAAAGCCTTACTTATCCTCAAACCCTGGCCCTGACCGACCGTCTGGACTATCTGGGAGCAATGCAAAGCCGCCACGCATTGTGTATGTGCGTAGAAAAAGCAATGGGAGTAGAAATACCGGAACGTGTCCAGTACATCCGTACAATCATGGACGAGTTACAACGTATTGACTCTCACCTGTTATTTTTCTCCACCCTTTGTATGGACCTTGGAGCGCTTACGGCATTTTTCTACGGATTCCGCGACAGGGAAAAAATCCTGGATATTTTTGAGGCGACAACCGGAGGACGCTTGATATTGAACTACAACACAATTGGAGGAGTACAAGCCGATATACATCCTGATTTTGTAAAAAAAGTCAAGGAATTCATTGCATACATGCGTCCGCAACTGAAAGAATACCATGAGGTTTTCAGCGGCAACATTATAGCACAACAACGTATGAAAGGAGTTGGTGTTTTAAGTCGTGAAGATGCCATCTCTTTCGGAACCACAGGAGGCACAGGACGTGCTTCCGGATGGGCTTGCGACGTACGTAAACGCCACCCGTACGCAATGTATGACAAAGTGGACTTCAAAGAAATTATTTTCCAGGAAGGAGACTGTTTTGCCCGCTACATGGTCCGTATGGATGAAATCGTAGAAAGTATGAACATCATCGAACAGTTGATAGATAATATTCCGGAAGGAGACTATCAGGTGAAAATGAAACCTGTCATCAGGGTTCCGGAAGGACGTTATTATTCTGCTGTTGAAACAAGCCGTGGAGAATTCGGTGTCTACATAGAAAGTCGCGGCGATAAATATCCTTACCGCATGAAATTCCGCAGTACGGGATTGCCGCTGGTTTCCTGCCTTGACACTGTTACAAAAGGAGGAAAAATTGCCGACTTAATAGCCATAGGTGGGACACTGGACTATATTGTTCCTGATATTGACCGATAAATTAAAGTGTAAATTATCAAATAATAATAAATAAAATGTTTGATTTTGGTGTAGTTACAAGCTGGATACATGAAATGTTTACGTCAGTAATGCCATTAGGCCTGGCTATATTCATAGAATGTGTCCTCGTAGGAATATGTATCATGGTTATGTATGCTATCATAGCTATGATCATGATATTCATGGAGCGTAAAGTATGCGCAGCGTTCCAATGCCGTTTAGGACCTAACCGGGTCGGCCCCTGGGGGATATTTCAACTCTTTGCCGACGTTATAAAAATGCTTATCAAGGAAATCATTGAGATACGCCATTCAGATAAGTTTTTATACAACCTGGCCCCATACATCGTTATTCTGGGTTCTATCCTGGCCTTCTCCTGTATACCCATAAGCAAAGGGCTGGAAGTCCTTGATTTCAATGTAGGTATATTTTTCTTCATGGCCGCCTCATCCATTGGTATCGTAGGTATATTGCTTGCCGGATGGAGTAGTAATAACAAGTACTCCCTCATCGGAGCAATGCGAAGCGGTGCTCAAATGATCAGTTATGAGCTTTCCGTCGGACTTTCTATCCTGACCATCGTTGTATTAACAGACACAATGCAATTCAGTCAGATAGTGGAACGTCAGGCAGACGGCTGGTTTCTGTTTAAAGGTCACATTCCGGCAGTAATTGCTTTCATCATTTACCTGATTGCAGGTAATGCCGAAGTAAACCGCGGTCCTTTTGACCTTCCGGAAGCAGAATCCGAATTAACTGCCGGTTACCATACTGAATACTCCGGGATGCATTTCGGTTTATTCTATCTGGCAGAATTTATGAACTTGTTCATTGTTGCTTCTATCGCAGCAACCATATTCCTGGGCGGCTGGATGCCCCTGCATATTCCGGGTTGGGAAGGATTCAACCAGGTAATGGATTATATTCCCGGATTTATCTGGTTCTTCGCAAAAGCATTCTTTATCGTATGGTTGCTAATGTGGATCAAATGGACATTCCCACGGTTACGTATTGACCAGATTCTACATCTGGAATGGAAAATATTGGTGCCGATAGGTCTGGTTAATCTATTGTTAATGACAATTTGCGTAGTCTTTGGCTGGCACTTTTAAAACAGGAAGCGATGGAAAATAAAAAATATAACTACTTAGGAAGAATATTCCATGGCATAGCGACATTGCTCATCGGAATGAAAGTAACATTCATAGAATTCTTCACAAAAAAAACGACAGAAAGATATCCGGAAAACAGGAATACATTGGTAATATCCGACCGCTTCAGAGGTACACTTTACATGCCTCTTGATGAAAACGGACATAACAAATGTATTGCATGTGGTCTGTGCGAGTCAAACTGTCCGAATGATACATTAAAACTTGATATAGAAACCGTCACTGACGAAGAAACCGGGAAAAAGAAAAAAGTACTGGTTAAATACCAATATGATCTGGGGTCTTGTATGTTCTGCCAGTTATGCGTAAATGCGTGTCCGACCAAGGCTATTGCCTTTAACAACCAATTTGAACACGCCGTTTTTGATAAGAGTAAATTAGTTAAAATATTAAATAAAGCTGACAGCCCATTGTCTTGATACAAAATAAAGAATTATGGAAATTACTTTAGATTTAATCGTATTTCTTATACTCGCAGCCTTTATTGTTGTTTCTTCAATTTTGGCTGTAACAACCAAAAGGATTTTACGTGCAGCCACTTACCTGCTTTTTGTCCTTTTCGGTACGGCTGGTATTTATTTCCAGTTAAATTATTCTTTCTTAGGAGCAGTCCAGCTTCTTATTTATGCCGGAGGTATTACAGTACTTTACGTATTCTCCATTCTTTTAACTTCCAGCCAGGGCGACCAGGCAGAGAAGCTAAAGAACTCCAAAATGGTGGCCGGACTTATAACTTCAGTGGCCGGATTGGGTATTTGCCTTTTCCTGACATTAAAGAATAAATTCATCCCGTCCAGCTTCGAACACGGAGAACTGGATGTACATGCAATAGGACACGCACTGGTGGGTGCAGAAAAGTACCAATACATACTTCCCTTTGAAGTAATCAGTATACTATTGCTGGCATGTATTGTCGGAGGTATTTTAATTGCAAGAAAAAGATAATACAGGTTACAGACCTGGCTAAAGCCACGGTTTATAACCCAATAACTTATAAAGTAAAAATACAGTTATGATACACATGGAATATTATCTGATAGTTTCTACTATCATGATGTTTGCAGGGATCTACGGATTCTTTACCCGGCGTAACCTGCTGGCGATATTGATTTCAGTAGAACTTATCCTGAACTCGGTAGACATTAACTTTGCCGTATTCAACCGTTTTCTTTTTCCCGAACAGCTGGAAGGATTTTTCTTCACGATGTTCGCCATCGGAATCTCTGCAGCAGAAACAGCAGTTGCCATCGCTATAATCATTAACATCTACCGGAATATACGCAATATTCAGGTTAAAAATATGAACGAATTGAAACATTGATTATGGAATATACAATATTAATACTAATCCTTCCTTTTGTTTCTTTCCTTCTGTTAGGATTGGCCGGAGGGTGGATGAAGCCTAAAGTAGCCGGAATTATCGGTACTACATTTTTAGGAATCGTAACAATACTCTCATACCTGACAGCAATCCAATACTTCGGAGGAGGACGTAACAGTGACGGTATTTTCGCAACATTAATTCCTTACAATGCCACCTGGTTGCCATTGGGAGAAACACTCAAAATAGAAATGGGCATCCTGTTAGACCCTATTTCTGTTATGATGCTGGTAGTAATCTCCACCGTATCACTGATGGTACATATCTACTCCATGGGGTACATGAAAGGAGAAAAAGGATTCCAACGTTATTACGCCTTCCTATCATTGTTTACTATGTCTATGATGGGGCTGGTAGTGGCAACCAACATTTTCCAGATGTACGTGTTCTGGGAATTGGTAGGGGTATCCAGTTATTTGCTTATCGGATTTTATTATACCAAACCTGCAGCGATAGCCGCCTCTAAAAAAGCGTTTATTGTTACCCGTTTCGCCGATCTGGGATTCCTTATCGGTATTCTGGTTTACGGTTATTATGCCCGAACCTTCTCTTTCACTCCTGAAATGCACGCCATCGTTACGGCAGGCAGCATGATTCCATTAGCATTAGGACTTATGTTCATCGGGGGTGCAGGAAAAAGTGCCATGTTCCCGTTACATATCTGGTTGCCGGATGCAATGGAAGGCCCTACTCCTGTCAGTGCACTGATCCATGCAGCCACCATGGTTGTCGCCGGGGTTTATTTGGTGGCACGTATGTTCCCGCTATTCATCGGCTTTGCTCCGGAGGTATTACACTGGGCTGGTTACATAGGAGCATTCACAGCCTTATTTGCAGCTGTTATTGCATGTGTACAAACAGACATCAAACGTGTGCTGGCATTCTCCACCATTTCACAAATCGGTTTTATGATCGTTGCTTTGGGAGTCTGCACTTCTAACGATCCTCATGCTGGCGGATTAGGATACATGTCTTCCATGTTCCACCTTTTCACACATGCTATGTTCAAAGCATTGCTCTTCCTTGGAGCCGGAGCCATTATCCATGCCGTTCATTCCAACGAAATGAAAGACATGGGAGGATTAAGAAAATACATGCCTGTGACGCATATCACTTTTCTTATCGCCTGTCTGGCTATTGCCGGAATACCTCCATTCAGCGGTTTTTTCTCTAAAGATGAAATCCTGACCGCTTGTTTCCAGTTCAGTCCGCTTATGGGAATCATCATGACGTTCATCGCCGCATTAACGGCATTTTATATGTTCCGTTTGTACTATAACATTTTCTGGGGAAAACCTTATCAGGTAAGCGACTCTCATCACACACCACACGAAGCTCCTGCCAGCATGACTATACCTTTAATATTCCTGGCTGCCGTAACTTGTGTTGCTGGTTTTATTCCTTTCGGAAAGTTCGTAAGCAGCAACGGCGAAGCTTACTCTATCCACCTGAACATGACAATAGCTATTACCAGCGTTTGCGTAGCAATTGTTGCCATTGCTTTGGCTACTTTCATGTATAAAGGAGAAAAACAAATCTTAGCCGACAAGCTGGCTGTTAAATTCAAAGGATTGCACAAAGCAGCTTACCACCGGTTCTATATTGATGAAGTATACCAGTTTATTACACATAAAATCATTTTCAACTGCATATCTACACCAATCGCCTGGTTTGACCGTCATGTTGTGGATGGCTTTATGAACTCCCTTGCCTGGATAACCAATACCACCAGTTACAAAATACGTAATCTGCAAAGCGGTAATATCCAGCAATACACTATTGTGTTTTTAAGCGGAGCTTTGATATTAGTTGTGATTTTATTATTGATTTAAAACATTAAGAAAACGAGATATGAACTTCTTATCTTTTTTTGTACTTATCCCCGTATTGATGATGCTCGGGCTTTGGATAGCACGCAATATAAATCAAATACGCGCAGTGATGGTGACCGGAGCCTCAGCACTGCTGGCATTAGCCATTACCTTAGTATGCCTCTATCTGGGAGAACGGAATTCCGGAAATACAGCAGACATTCTTTTTAACTATACCCACGTATGGTATGCACCGCTCAACATTCATTATGCAATCGGAGTTGACGGTATCTCTGTTGTCATGCTGCTATTATCAGCCATCATTGTTTTCACCGGTACTTTTGCCTCCTGGAAAATGAACGTGCAAACCAAAGAATATTTCCTTTGGTTCTGCCTGTTGAGCGTGGGAGTTTTCGGATTCTTTATCTCACTGGACTTGTTTACCATGTTCATGTTCTATGAAGTAGCTTTAATCCCTATGTATCTGCTTATCGGAGTATGGGGAAGCGGAAAAAAAGAATACTCAGCCATGAAACTGACCCTTATGTTGATGGGAGGTTCTGCACTCATACTGATGGGTATCCTTGGAATTTATTTCGGTGCCGGAGCCACAACAATGAATATCACCGAACTTGCCCGGCTAGACATTCCTGTTGAAATGCAGCGAATCTTTTTCCCACTGACTTTCATCGGATTTGGCGTTTTAGGAGCTTTATTTCCATTCCACACATGGAGCCCTGACGGCCATGCCTCTGCTCCGACAGCCGTATCTATGTTACATGCAGGTGTATTAATGAAGCTGGGAGGATACGGTTGTTTCCGTATAGCCATATATTTAATGCCGGAAGCAGCTAAAGAACAAGCTTGGATCTTCCTTATCCTGACCGCCATAGGTGTAGTATACGGAGCATTCTCTGCTTGTGTACAGAAAGACCTGAAATATATCAACGCATACTCTTCCGTATCACACTGTAGTTTGGTTCTTTTTGCCATTCTGATGATGACTCAGACTTCAAGCACCGGTGCTATTTTGCAAATGCTTTCACATGGTCTGATGACAGCTCTTTTCTTTGCCCTGATCGGTATGATTTACGGCAGAACCCATACACGTGATATCCGTGAAATGAGCGGTTTGATGAAGGTTATGCCTTTCCTTTCCGTTTGTTATGTTATTGCAGGATTAGCAAACCTCGGTTTGCCCGGCTTAAGCGGATTCATTGCTGAAATGACGATATTCGTCGGTTCTTTTGAAGTTAACGATACCTTCCACAGGGTACTGACTATTATAGCCACAACTTCTATCGTGATTACGGCCGTATATATTTTACGACTGATAGGTAAGATATTATACGGTGAAGTGAAAAACGAAGAACACCTGAAACTTACGGATGCGACCTGGGACGAACGGTTTACATTGATATGCCTGATTGTAGCGATTGCTGGATTAGGATTGTTGCCATTCGGAGTCAGCAACATGATTAGCGACAGCGTACTGCCCGTAATATCACAATTAATGAATTAACAGACTAAGAATTAAAGAAGAAGTTAAAAACGATACAGATTATGGATTATAGTCAATTTCTGCATATGCGTCCGGAATTATCACTGATAGCAGTGATAGTGATCTTATTTGTATATGATTTATTTGCGGGGGAAAAAGGACGTAAATATTTCCAGCCACTGGCTTGTATTTTACTACTCGCCCACATAATACTCAATATCATCCCGGCCAAGGAATCTGTTGAAACTTTTGGCGGCATGTACCAGTACACACCGGTGATGAGCATAGTGAAAAGTATTCTTTCCATAGGCACCCTGATTGCCGTAATGCAATCTACAGCATGGCTTCAAAAAGAAGATACTAAACATAAAAGAGGTGAATATTATACACTGACTCTATTCACCCTGTTGGGAATGTTCTTCATGATAAGCTCCGGAAACTTCCTGATGTTTGTTATAGGTCTGGAACTTGCTTCTGTCCCTATGGCCTGCCTTGTGGCATTTGACAAATATAAACATCATTCTGCAGAAGCCGGAGCTAAGTACATTCTATCTGCAATGTTCTCCTCAGGGTTAATGATGTACGGAATTTCTTTTATTTACGGGACTACGGGCACGCTCTACTTTGACGATGTGACTGCCGGATTAACAGGGACTCCACTACAAATAATGGCTTTGGTATTTTTCTTTGCCGGATTGGGCTTTAAGATATCACTGGTTCCTTTTCATTTATGGACTGCTGATGTTTATGAAGGAGCACCTACTAATGTTACAGCCTACTTGTCTGTCATATCCAAAGGAGCTGCTGCATTTACTTTATTAATCATTTTCATCAAAGTATTTGCCCCTATGATAGAATTCTGGCAGGAAATGTTATTCTGGGTAATTATTGCCAGTATCACTGTGGCCAACCTTTTTGCAATACGCCAGAAAAACCTGAAACGCTTCTTTGCGTTCAGTAGTATTTCACAAGCAGGTTACCTGATGTTAGGCGTGATCGGAGGAAATGCCGTAGGAATGACATCTATGATATTTTATACTTTGGTTTATATGGTTGCCAATTTAGGTATATTCGGAGTTATTTCGGCAATAGAACAAAAAACCGATGGAAAAGTAAATATGGATGATTACAACGGACTGTACAAAACCAATCCTAAACTGACACTCATCATGACACTATCCCTGTTCTCTTTGGCCGGGATTCCGCCTTTTGCCGGATTTTTCAGTAAATTCTTTATCTTCATGTCCGCATTCAGCGCAGGATTTAAAGTTCTGGTATTTATTGCCCTGATCAATACCGTCATTTCATTATATTATTACTTGCTGATTGTTAAAGCCATGTTCATCACTCCAAATGAACAGCCTATAGCTGCATTTAAAAGCGACAATTACATGAGACTTAGTCTTATCCTTTGTACAGCAGGAGTTCTTGCTATTGGAATTATAAGCAGTATTTATGACGGAATAAATCTTTTCGGATTCGGAATTTAAGACAACAATTATCAAAACAATACAATAAAAAGGAAAGGCAGATTTCAAAAGAAGTCTGCCTTTCCCTTTTACCCAAAATTTACAAAAGAAAGAATGAGGCCAAAAAACAAGGAGCTGTTTTACTATTTTCAAGTAAAACAGCTCCCCTCAAAGAAATCAATTATATCAATTCAAAACACCTCTTATTCTATCGTCAAAAGCAGAAAGAGCAGCTTTAGCTCCCTCACCCATAGAAATGATTATTTGTTTATAAGGAACTGTAGATACATCGCCCGCAGCATATACGCCCGGTACATTCGTACGGCAATTTGCATCTACCACAATTTCACCGATACGGTTCGTTTCAACCACTTCTTTAAAGACCCCACTATTGGCCATCAAACCTATCTGAACAAAAACTCCATCCAAATTCATTGTCTTTTCTTCACCGGTCTGTCTATCTTTCCACTGTATAGCAACTACTTTGCCGTTTTCACCCACAATTTTTGTTGTCTGCGAACTTAAATGTACTTCTACATTCGGTAAACTATACAGTTTCTCCTGCAATACCTTATCGGCTTTCAACTCATCCAAAAATTCAAAAACAGTTATTTTTGAACAGATTCCGGCCAGGTCAATAGCAGCCTCGATACCGGAATTTCCACCACCTACCACCGCTACATGTTTATTTTTATAAAAAGGCCCGTCGCAATGAGGACAGAAAGCAACACCTTTACCTATGTATTCGCTTTCACCCTCTACATTTAATTTACGCCAGCTGGCTCCGGTGGCAATAATCAAAGCTGAAGCAACAAACACTTCTCCTCCTTGCACGGATACCACTTTATTTTTCCCGTCAAGTTCTACCTTTTCCACTTTCCGGTTATCCAGTATGTCAATGGAGTATTTCTGCATATGTTTCTTCAAATCATTTGCCAACTGGTCTCCGGTAGTATGAGGCACGGAAATGAGATTTTCAATTCCTACCGTTTCCTTCACCTGCCCACCTATACGTTCAGCCAAAACCGCAACTTTCAACCCTTTACGGGCAGAATAAATGGCTGCAGACGACCCGGCAGGTCCTCCACCTACCACCAAGACATCATACTCTTTAGGGGTATGATCGGCAACAATCGGTTGAGTACCGTATTTAGCTTCCAGTTTTGCCAACAATTCTCCAAAATCAGCCCGTCCGGAATGTATAAACTCCCCATCGGCATACACCGCCGGGACACCCTGTATTTTCAGGCGATTCACCTCCTCTTCATTGATAGCTCCATCTACAATTTCATGACGGATATTAGGGTTAAGCACCGTCATCAGATTGAAAGCTTGAGCCACATCCGGACAATTAGTACAAGTCAGCGACACATAAGTAGTGATGTTGATATTCCCCTGCAATGACTTCACCCGATTTTGAATGAATTCATCCGGAAAATTTTTCCCTTTACCATCACAATTCAAAATGGCCAGTAATAAAGTAGAAAATTCATGTCCGTTAGGAACCGCTCTAAACTTTATTCCTGTTTTTACACCATCTTTCACAATGTAGAATTCAAGGCTTGCCCCCTCATTTACCTGACATTCTATCTTATCAGAACAAGAAGCGACATCTTCCAGCAATTCTACCAGCTCATTACGGCTTTCATGACTTGCAGACACATATACATCCAGTATATATGAAGAAGAAAGCTGTGAAAATATAGTTTTTACCTGATCTTTTAATGATGTATCTAACATAATAAGTTCTATTTTTAGAAAAACGGAGTTAAAAGCCCTGGCCTCTAACTCCGCTGACTATCTTTTGTTATTTACTATTATCTGTTTAGATTTTACCAACTAAGTCAATGCCAGGTTTCAAAGTACTGTCACCTTTTTTCCACTTAGCAGGACAAACTTCATTTGGATGTTCTGCCACAAAAATAGCAGCTTCCGCCTTACGAAGCAATTCAGATGCATTACGTCCTATACCGTTATCATGTACTTCGCATACTTTAATCTGACCTTCCGGATTGAAAAGGAAAGTTCCACGATAAGCAAGACCTTCTTCTTCAATATAAACTCCCAAAGCACGTGAAAGTGCTCCGGTAGGATCAGCCAACATTGGATATTTTATCTTTTTAATGCTGTCTGAAGCATCATGCCATGCTTTATGTACAAAATGAGTATCTGTGCTCACTGAATAAATTTCAACTCCAAGTTCCTGAAATTTAGCATAATTTTCAGCCATATCTTCCAATTCCGTAGGACAAACAAATGTAAAGTCTGCCGGATAGAAGAAAAATACTCCCCATTTACCTTTCACATCTTGATCTGTGATAGTTTTAAACTCACCGTTATGATAAGCGTTTACTTTAAACTCCGGAATGTAAGAATTAATAATTGGTGTCATAATTCTAATTATTTTAATTTGTTAAACTTTATTATTCTTGTTATTTGTAACAATTACAAAAATATAAACATTACATAATATATGCAAGTTTTTTTACTTTTTTTATTATTCTATTTTTCAAAAAAAGCAGTAAAACACTAATAATCTATCACTTACACATCAGTAAAGGTAATGAAAATATTTTTTATTATTCTGTTATTTATCAAATAAAAACAACTATTAAGAGCTCTTATAAGATAAAATAGAAAGGCAACACTAATTTTAAAATAAACATAAGAACTAATGACCCACAAGATATTTTACCATTCAGAACAGAAAATAAGAAGGCAAGATATCTATACACATATAATATTAAGGTCTGAATTATTTTCTATTTACAGAAGTAATGATAAAACCAAATGATAAGGAAATACTTTCCCCCTCAAAAAAACGGGAAAAGCATATAGCCTTCCCCGTTTCGGATGAAAAAACAATTATAATTAAAAAGAAATTTTCTGCTCCGTAGTTACTGGACCCAGAACGCTTAACTTGCCGTGTTCATCAATTTCCAATTTATCAACAAAAACAACCCGGTCTGCACCCGTCTTCTCAGTCCGCCCATGGTATACACAATATTTATCACCATTAGGTAAAGTAAATACCATATTATGGCCAGTCCCTGTAACATCACCTCCGAATTCTGTGTTTTTTTGAAGAACCGGATTATTTTCTGCTTTTTGAAATGGCCCCAAAGGATTATCCGCAGTAGCATAACCTACGGCATAATACTGTCCCCCAAAGAAATTTCCGGAATACATCATGTAATAGGTGTCTCCTTCTTTCATCATAAAAGATCCCTCCGTCCAACGCCGATTTACTTCATGAGCCGTAACCGAACGGCTTTCCCATTCAGCCTGTTTATCGTCTAAAGCTACCGGAGGACGTAAAAGCAATACGGGCTCACCTATGATACCTGAAAAATCGGGTTCCAGCTCCACGCCATAAATCCAGCTTTCCTCTATTTCGTCATACCATCCTTTTGCTCTGGCCCAGTCTGCTATCTCACTTTCAACCGGATGTTTATAACAACAACGGGAATAATACAAATAAACTTTACCGTTTTCATCGTCAAACCAAAGATTAGCATCTATCACCGGATAACCCGGGTCAAAAACAGGACGGTTATACATATCGGTAAAAGGGCCTGTAGGATTATCTGCTACGGCTACCCCTATACGAAAGATCTCCAGTTCATCCGTTGGATTTTCTTTCCAGTTGGCACTGAAAAAAAGATAATACTTACCGTCCCGTTCATACACTTCCGGAGCCCAGAAACAGTCAAGCGCCCAAGATTCCGGAGTTGCTCCCTGATACACAATACCCTCATCTTTCCAATCAACCAAATCGTCAGAAGAGTAAGCACGGAATCCCTGTTCCCCACTTGTTCCGTACAAATAAAATTTTCCGTCCGAAGCTGGCAAGATAAACGGATCGCCCAAACTCACATTCAACGGATTAGAATAGGTTATCGTCGTCTTCTTTTTGACACATGCAGTCCAACCTATTATTACTATCAGCAAAAACAAAAGCTTTTTCATAATACTGTTATTTCAAAATAAACACATAGCGAAAAAGTAAATTTGGGCAAAGCGTAGCTAATTAGCTGATAGAGCGTTCGTTACGCTTTGTTTTTCAATGGGACAGAGCCAACGAAATACCACCTCGAAGCCAAACGGTGCAGAAGTTCAGTTACCACCTCATTACTCCCGTAATGGGTGCAGATTTCTTGCTAAACAGTTCTGTTTCTGCGTTTTGCGTCGATTTGCATAGTTGTCGGTAACTCACTAATAACTAATTTTGTAACCAAAAAAGGAGTGAGTATGCGAAGTACATTCAAGGTATTATTTTACGTGAAGAAAGGCAGCGAGAAGCCGAACGCCAACCTGCCTCTGATGTGCCGTATCACGGTGGACGGCGAGATTAAACAGTTCAGTTGCAAGATGGACGTTCCCCCACGCTTGTGGGACGTGAAGAACAGCCGTGCTTCGGGCAAGAGCGTCGAAGCGCAGAGAATCAACCTTGCGGTAGATAAAATCCGTGTGGATGTAAACCGCCGTTATCAAGAACTGATGCAGACGGACGGTTATGTTACCGCCGCCAAACTCAAAGACGCCTATCTCGGTATCGGCGTCAAGCAGGAAACCTTGCTGAAGCTGTTCGAGCAGCACAACGCCGAGTTTGAGAAGAAAGTC
This sequence comes from Bacteroidota bacterium, assembly GCA_023391625.1. Classification (GTDB taxonomy): domain Bacteria; phylum Bacteroidota; class Bacteroidia; order Bacteroidales; family Paludibacteraceae; genus QVMH01. The sequence continues at coordinate 149,003 of JAEWAN010000027.1, forward strand.
GGGCACAGCAGGGCGCAGGGGACATTTACCCGTTATCGGACGGTCTGTAACCACATTCGGGAGTTCCTGCCCCATGCCTACAAGCGTGAGGACATCCCGTTAAAGGAACTCAACCTCACATTCATCAACGATTTCGAGTATTTTTTACGCACGGAGAAGAAATGCCGTACCAATACCGTGTGGGGCTACATGATTGTGTTGAAACACATCGTTTCCATTGCGAGGAACGACGGGCGTTTGCCGTTCAACCCCTTTGCGGGATATATCAACTCTCCCGAAAGCGTGGATAGGGGCTACCTCATCCAAACGGAGATACAGACGCTCATGGACGCACCGATGAAGAACGCCACCCACGAGCTTGTACGGGACTTGTTCGTCTTTTCCGTGTTCACGGGTTTGGCGTATTCGGACGTGAAGAACCTCACCACCGACCGCCTGCAAACATTCTTCGATGGCAACCTGTGGATAATCACACGAAGAAAGAAGACCAACACCGAATCGAACATCCGTCTTTTGGACGTTCCCAAACGTATCATCGAAAAGTACAAGGGACTGGCAAGGGACGGTCATGTTTTCCCCGTTCCGAGCAACGGCAGTTGCAACAAGATACTTAAAGAGATAGGCAGACAGTGCGGTTTCAAGGTACGTTTGACCTACCATGTTGCACGCCACACGAACGCCACGACCGTGCTTTTGTCGCACGGCGTACCCATTGAAACCGTTAGCAGGCTTCTCGGTCACACTAACATAAAGACCACCCAGATTTACGCCAAAATCACCGCCCAGAAGATAAGTCAGGACATGGAAGACTTGTCGCACAAGTTGGAGGATATGGAGAAGAATATTTGCCGAGCCATTTAGTCACCTTAAAACAGCATACCGATGAAAGGAGAAAGGAACATTATCACGATGGACGGGCAGGGCAATATCTCCCTGCCAACCGATATAGGCGCAACCGCCATGACCGAGTGGGAAATCTGCGAACTGTTCGGGGTTATCGCCCCGACGGTTCGGGCTGGGATAAAGGCTCTCTGCAAAAGCGGAGTTTTGAGCCTATATGACATAAGGCGCATTATCCGCATATCGGACAGATACAGCGCGGAGGTTTACAATCTCGAAACGATAGCCGCCCTCGCTTTCCGTATCGAATCATTCGGGGCGGCGAAAGTCCGCAAGGCATTATTAAAGAGGATTATACACGGGCGAAAAGAGAACAGCATGATTTTTCTTTCGCTGAATGTCGGCAGTCAAGCAGTCATATCGTCATGAAGTCGTGTCGTACTGTCGTATTGGAATCATTGAATCTGTAAGTCAGTCAATCCATTAATAACCGACTATGTGCAGATACGCAGATTCGATTTTCCGAGCACAGTAAAGCGGAACAATCATTCCCGTTTACAAAGGCAAAGCAAGCATGGGGCTTTATGTCGGCTAAAAGGTCAAGCGGCTGCGCCGTTTCCCGATAAATCTTCCTCTCGCTTCGCTGCGAGCGTATTTATCGGGAAAACCTTGTATCCGACCACCCCGTGCAAAAGAGCCTTTGAAAACGGAAACGACCGCCCCGCCACCCACCGACCGAAAGGGAAAAATAAGGTGGAGGTTACGGGGAAGCAGACGGCAGGGACAGCCACCGCAGAAAGGCAGACGGACGGCACGCCGCAGGGTATTTACGAAGAAAATACCGTAGCTTATTAGGGAATTTTCCGAGCCGCAATACTACGTATCGCTGAAAATTCCCCAATAAGGCAAGGGGCAAGCCCCTCTGCACACCCCATCGGGGACGGCATTTGCCGCCCCCGGAGATACAAAAAATCATTGTTTCACAAGCCAAAAAAGAAAGGAAGAATATATGGGTTTCGTAGTTTTACACATGGAAAAGGCGCACGGCAGCGACAGCGGAACGACCGCACATATAGAGCGTTTCATCATTCCGAAGAACGCCGACCCCACACGCACGCACCTGAACCGCAGGCTCATCGAATACCCCGACGGGGTGAAAGACCGTTCGGCGGCTATACAGCGGAGATTGGAAGAAGCGGGGCTGACCGCAAAATCGGAAGCAACCAAGTACGGGCTATCCGCATCAACGTGTCGGGAACGCACGAGGACATGAAACGGATAGAGGAAGAGGGGCGTTTGGACGAGTGGTGCGCCGACAATCTGAAATACTTCGCCGACACGTTCGGAAAGGAGAACATCGTGGCGGCTCACCTGCACAGGGACGAGGAAACGCCGCACATACACGTCACGCTCGTTCCCATCGTTAAGGGAGAGCGAAAGCGCAGGAAACGGGAGGAACAGACGAAAAAACGATACCGCAAGAAACCGACCGACACCGCGAGGCTGTGCGCAGACGATATTATGACACGGCTGAAATTGAAGTCCTACCAAGATACCTATGCCGAAGCGATGGCGAAATACGGGCTACAAAGGGGCATAGACGGCTCGAAGGCTCGCCACAAGTCCACGCAGCAGTATTATCGGGATATACAGAAACTCTCCGACGACCTCAAAGCGGAAGTGGTGGATTTGCAGCGGCAGAAAGAAACGGCACGGGAAGAACTAAGACGGGCGAAAATAGAAATACAGACCGAGAAGCTGAAAGGGGCGGCAACCACCGCAGCCGCCAACATTGCCGAGAGTGTCGGTTCTCTTTTCGGCAGCAACAAGGTCAAGACGCTGGAAAGGGAGAACACCGCCCTGCATAGGGAGGTAGCCGACCACAAGGAAACCATCGAAGCCCTGCAAGACAGAATACAGACCATGCAGGCAGACCACAGCCGACAGATGGCGGAAGTAGAACGGAAGCACCGCAGGGAGATAGCGGACAAGGAAACGCAGCACAAGGAGGAAATATCTTTCTTGAAAACGGTAATCGCAAAGGCGGCGGCATGGCTTCCCTATTTCCGTGAAATGCTCCGAATCGAAAACCTCTGCCGCCTTATTGGGTTCGATGAAAGACAGACCGCAACGCTCGTCAAGGGAAAGCCGTTGGAGTATGCGGGGGAACTCTATTCGGAGGAACACGGACGGAAATTCACGACTGAAAAGGCAGGGTTTCAAGTGATGAAAGACCCGACAGACGGGACGAAGCTGGTTCTTGCCATCGCCCGAAAGCCCATTGCCGAGTGGTTCAAGGAGCAATTCGAGAAGTTAAGGCAGAACATACGGCAGCCTATTCCACGACAAAATAGGCTCAAAATATAAATACTATACGTTAATTGTTAAATAGTCATTCAAAAACTCACTTCGCATTTGGAATTTTACTACTTTTGTATTATGAATGGAGGTTTTATGGACGTAAAGAAACACATAACAGCATTAGGTTTTATTCCTAAGAATGGAACAAGTGGTATATATCATAAGGTATATTCAGGCCACAACAACTATGTCATATCCATTGATTTTGATAAGGAACATATTGAATACGGTGATAAAATCATAGCAGAAAGTAAAACCACACAGAATTTTTCGCAGCCCGAAAATTTTGTGGTGCTTGAGTGTGTTGATAGATTACTTATACAAGGATATAAGCCTCAAAATATTATTCTTGAAAAGACTTGGCCATCTGGGCATGGAACATCGGGCAGATTGGATATTTGCGTTAATCGAGAGGATGGTGCGCCATATATGCTTATTGAATGTAAAACCTATGGGAAAGAGTACAATAAAGAGTCGGCAAGGATTCATAAAGACGGAGGCCAATTATTCACATATTTCCAATTGTCTGGTGGCAAAGCAGATGTAATAATGCTGTATGCTTCAGAATTGAAAGGCAATAAGTTTATCTATGTAAATGAGATTATCAAGATTGAAGATGATTATCGTAATGGTGATGTAAAGGATATTTATGAAAAATGGAATAAGCTTACCAAAGATAATGGTATTTTTGATTCTTGGGTACAGCCATACAATTTCCAAAGTAAAGCCTTGACAAAGGGGCAGCTGAAAGAGATAAAAGCTGAGGATTCAAGTTTTATATTCAACCGCTTCCTTGAAATATTGCGTCATAATGTAGTTTCTGATAAGGGCAATGCTTTTAATAAGATATTTACACTTTTCTTGTGCAAGGTTTATGATGAAACAACTGCGGAAGAGGGTGAAGAGTTAAAATTCCAATGGCTTGATGGACGAGATAATCATGTTGATTTTCAACTGCGCTTGACAGACCTTTATAGTAAAGGTATGAAAAGGTTTTTGGATAGAACTGTCAGCGACTTTAACAACGAGGATTTTGACAAGCGTTGTGCCAGCCTAAATGAAGATACAAAACAGTATCTTTTAAGGGAGGTAAACAAACTTCGTCTTGAAAAAAATAACGAGTTCGCAATCAAGGAAGTGTATGACAATGCTTCATTTGAAGAAAATGCAAAGGTTGTAAAAGAAGTTGTAGAGTTGATTCAGGGTTATAGAATCCGATATAATAAACGCCAACAATACCTATCCGATTTCTTTGAATTACTTCTTACTACTGGTCTTAAACAAGAAGCTGGACAGTACTTTACGCCTGTCCCCATTGCCCAATTTATTATTAAGAGCCTTCCGCTGGATTCCATTATGGCAGAAAAACTATCTCGTAAAGATGGTGAGATTTTGCCATATATGATTGACTATGCAGCAGGTAGCGGTCACTTTATCACAGAGTTTATGCATGAGATACAAGACATCATAAATAATTGTGATACCTCTAAATATATTGAAGAGACAAGGAAGCATCTTATCAATTGGCAGAATTGCCATTTTGATTGGGCGACAGACTATGTATATGGCATCGAAAAGGATTATCGACTTGTAAAAGTTGGTAAAGTCGGTTGTTATTTACATGGTGATGGTTTAGCAAATGTTATCCTAAGCGACGGTCTTGCGAATTTTAGCAATAACAAAGAGTATAAGGGAAAACTACGCAAGCAAGTGGATGATAGTCAAAAGGATAATCAGCAGTTTGATATTATATTGAGTAACCCACCGTATTCTGTATCTTCATTCCGCCAGACAACTCGTGATTATTATACAGAGCAAGACTTTGAGCTGTATAACTCATTGACAGATAATAGCTCTGAAATAGAGTGTCTCTTTATTGAGCGTACCAAACAGTTACTCAAAGATGGTGGTATAGCCGGTGTTATATTGCCAAGTTCAATATTGAGTAATTCAGGTATCTATACTAAAGCTCGCGAGATTATATTGCAATACTTTGATATTGTTGCAATAGCAGAATTGGGGAGCAATACATTTATGGCAACTAATACCAATACTGTTGTTCTATTCCTGCGCCGTAGAGATAACTATTTTGCAGCAAACACCAAGAATGCTGTTGATACATTCTTCCGTACATTAAATGATGTAACTATCAACGGCATAGAAACTCCAGCCTCAAAATATGTAGCTCATGTTTGGGATGGGATTGATTATGCCGATTATGTTACATTGTTACAAAAATCGCCAAATGACAAGGTAAAGGCGCACGAGATATATGCAGAGTATAAAAAGAAAATCTCTGCCAAAAGTGAGGCGAAGTTATATGAAGCGATATTAAGTATAGAAGCTGAAAAGCTTTTGTACTATGTATTAGCATATCCTCAGAAGGTCGTTATTGTAAAGAGTGGTGAGAAAGACATTGAAAAACGCTTTTTAGGCTATGAGTTTTCAAACCGCCGAGGTAATGAGGGAATCCATGCTATACAGAAAGGCAAGAACATAGATGAATGCACCAAACTCTTCGATGCTAATAGCTATGATAACCCTGAAAAAGCAAGTACTTATGTATATAAAGCTTTCAAAGGCGACTATACCACACCTATAGCAGAGGGTATGCAAACACATGTATCTCGCATATCATTGATTGATATGCTCACTTTTGATAGATATATTTTTGAAAAAGGGATAAACTTAAATTCAAAAAAAAAAGTAGTCTTTAATTGTGCCTATACATTAAAACCGTTGGATAAACTTGTGAACTTTCAAAGTGGCTTATGGAAAGGCGAAAAAGGTTTGTTGCAAGTAGTAAAGGTTCTACGCAACACAAACTTTAAGTTAAATAATGGCTTCTTAGATTATGGCGATGTTGCGGAAATAGAAGTAGAAACCACTCAATTAGCAACACGCACATTGCAATATGGAGACATTATATTAGAAAAATCAGGCGGTAGCGATACGCAAGCAATCGGAAGAGTTGTATTGTTTGATAAGAATGATAACGAAACATATTCTTATTCGAATTTTTGTTCCAGAGTAAGAGTAAAGGATACTTCTGAAGTAAATTCGCTATATCTGTGGATTGTTTTGCATAATTTTTATTGCAAAGGCGGAACTATTCCCTTACAAAATGGCATTAGACTTCTTAATATTGATATGGACGGGTATTCTAAAATTAAAATTCCCGTTCCCCCTATTGATATTCAGAAACAGATTGTAGAAGAAATTTGTAAGGTTGATAAGTCTGTTTCATCCGCTATGCAACAGATTAAAAAGCTTGAAAAAAATATAGAGGATTTGCTGTCCTCAATTAATTTTAAAGATGGTACACTAAATGCTATTGCGCCATTTGCTACTAAGTCTATTAAGTATAATGATATAGATTCTGAAACATACATCACAACTGATAATATGCTTCAGAACAAGTTGGGGATTATCCCATTTGAAGGAGAGGCGAATATTTCATCCATTACGGAATACAAGAATGAAGATATATTGATTTCCAATATTCGCCCATATCTTAAAAAGATTTGGTTTGCGGATAAGAAAGGTGGTTGTTCAAAAGATGTTCTTGTGTTAAGGTCTGCCGATACAAGCAAATATCTTCCTAAGTACATTTTCTATATGCTTAGTAGAGATGTATTCTTTGACTATATAATGGAAGGTAAAAAGGGAATCAAGATGCCACGAGGTAATAAGGAAGACATTTTGAAATATAGGATTCCAATTCCATCTCCAGAAGAACAGCAGCGTATCGTGTCTAAGGTTGAAGAATTGGAAGCAGAGATAAAAGTTGCTCGTAAAGTTATCGAAAATGCCGCAAGTCAAAAGCAGACAGTGTTAGATAGGTATTTATAAGCAACAACTCCTGATACATTGATGATGTATCAGGAGTTGTTCTTGTAAAAAGCCACATATGCTGAAATAAATTTGTATCAGATATTGCTAATTCAGAGAATCCTCGTATCTTTGTAAATAGAAAGAGTTATTTGACAGCATAGCACCGCAAAACGCTGAAATTCGCACGGTTTCTAACTCGTTACCACTACTTCTCAAATAATTCGCTAAAAGTTTATTTCCCAATCGGTTAAGTCAAACCGTTGAAAATCTAAAATAAAATGTAGCAAAAACATATTCCGATTTTCCACAAACGCTTTATTATACCTTCTGAAATCATCCTTACTTAAAACAATACCCCAAAACAAATTCGGATACTTGCACTCTAATCTATCCCGAATCAAAGCCTATATTCTCCAACCTTAAAGATCGCAATTTACCTCTATATAACGGAATGTTCCGAGTTTTGGTTCTAAATACCCATCTATTCTATCTAACTGGACAAGAGCTGTTTTTCGAGGAGAAACCGCCGTTTCCGACCAATGCGTATGAAGGACATAATACATTTCACCTTCTGCAGTGAATGTTATATCACCATGCCCGGTTCCATTATATCCCACTTTACCACGGTCAATAACAGGATTTTCCTCATATCTTTTCCAAGGTCCGTAAGGAGAATCAGCAGTAGCATAACCAACGGCATAATTCACATTACGGAAATCATTCGCCGAATAAAAAAAGTAATACAGTTCACCTTCTTTCAAAACAGCCGGCCCTTCAGCGACTGTCCATCCAGTACTTTCCGTATCTTCCCATGTTCCCGCTTCCGCCTCAATACATTCTGTAAGCGTATTTTCATCCATTATTTTAAGGTCTTCGCTCAGTTCTGCTACAAACAAACGGTTACCTTCCGTTAAACGGACATGATATAAATATACTTTACCATCATCATCAAAGAGGACAAACGGGTCTATCTGCCGCGTGACTGTGGAAACCGGTTTTAACTCATCCTGCGTGAAAGGACCTAACGGACTGAACGAAGAAGCAATAGCTATTTGCTCATCCGCTGTATAAGCCATATAAAATTTTCCGTTGTAATGAAACACCTGAGGAGCCCAAAATCCTTTTGTACCATAAGCGTCACCCTTTACCAAAGCATAGCCATTAGTTGCACCGCTCGGACCTTCCCAGTGTACCAAATCAACAGAAGTATAAACAGGGAACCCTTCCACTTGTTCCCCGTTTATTTTTTTATCCAATAAGTGTCCGTCATCTGTTCCATACAAATAATATGTCCCTTCCCAATAAAAAATAGTCGGATCGGCTAACAAGGGATTGCGCCCCAGCTGCTTTTCCACATCAGAAGCACCTTTTACAGTCCCCTGACTGCAAAATAAGACAAGCGAACAAATCAAAATAAAAGTATTTTTCACGACACTATCGGCTGAGCTACTTATTCAATGAATTACATATCTCTTCATTTATTTTTTTCAACCTGTCCTCTTCCAGTTTTATCACTTTCCGGTCATACGTTATTAACCCGTTAACCTCACCTTCTACATCTGTGGTTTGGGTATAAACAGCGCCGGAAAATCCGCGTTGAATCATTTCTTTCAGCTGTTCCGCATACTTTACATATTCATCAGTTACATCTTTGGAGCTTTTAAACTGAATATATCCCCAGTTCCCGTCCGGTCTCCACAAGTGACCATCCAGAGGCAAGCCTATTCCACCGTACTCTCCTAACACATTAACACGTTCCGGGTCATATAAATACATTTCAGGCCCAGGATAATTATGCAAGTCCAACATATCTCCTGTAAGATAATGGTTTCCTCCACTGGCCGGATTTACCAAACGGGAAGGATCATAAGCTTGTGTCCATTCCGTTATTTCCGGAGTTTTAAACTGTCCCCAGGCTTCATTAAAAGGAACCCAAACTACAATACTTGGATAAGAAATCAGATAATCCATAATTTCCTTCCATTCCTTACGATAATTTGCTTCAGACTCTGGAGTACGGACAAGTTCCGTCCCATTAAAATAATTTCGGTTTTGCCACTGAGGCGCACGGTCGCCGCTTGGCATATCCTGCCAGACAAGCAAGCCGATACGGTCACAATAAGTGTACCAACGGGCAGGCTCAACCTTCACGTGTTTACGAATCATATTATATCCGAAGTCTTTCGTTTTTTGTATATCAAACAAGAGAGCTTCGTCCGTAGGAGCAGTGTAAAGCCCGTCCGGCCACCATCCCTGATCCAGCGGACCAAACTGGAAATAATCTTTATTATTCAACTGCATACGCACAATGCCATTCGCATCTTTTTTAGTGGAGATTTTACGCATAGCAGCATAACTTTTCACCTCGTCCGCAACTTTATTTTTATCATACAGTTTCACCTCCACGTCATACAAAAACGGATTTTCCGGTGACCACAATTTTGCTTCCGGTATACCAAGTTCCATGGTTTGACCGGCTGCACCCTTTCCTGATGCCACCGTTTTATCCCCTTCTTTTACACATATCTCCACAAGGTCGCCAGGCACTGCATTAACAGTTTCAGCTTCTATAATCAGTTTCTTCCGATCTATATCCGGAATAGTCTTAATATTAGCAATATGTTTGCTATTCACAGGTTCCAGCCATACGGTTTGCCAAATACCGGAAACAGGGGTATACCAGATTCCTTCCGGATAATTCACTTGTTTTCCCCTCGGTTGATAGCTACTATCCGTTCCATCCCATACTTTAACCACCAACTTCTGATTTCCAGATTTATTAAGGTACGGAGTTATATCAAAATAGAAAGGCGTGTAACCTCCGGTATGCGCCCCTACCTTTATATCATTAAGAAAAACTTCCGCCTTCCAGTCCACAGCCCCAAAATGCAACAAGATATTTTTATTTTTCCAATCGGACGGCACGGTAAAAGATGTTCTATACCAAAGTTCATTATCCTGCCCTAATTCTCTCATCACGCCGGACAGACTGGATTCCACAGCAAAAGGAACCAATATCTTCCCATCAAATTGTTCCGGCTCTGCTTTTCCTATCGGAAGAATGGCGTAATCCCACAATCCATTCAGATTTTTCCAGTTCTCACGCTCCATAATAGGACGCGGATATTCCGGTAAAACATTATTCACATCTACTTTTTCCGCCCAAGGAGTTTTTATTTTATCTCCCTGAGGAGCCCACTGGGCATAAAGCGTATTGACAGCCAAGGCGCTTCCCAATAAAATTGTTAAAAACGTATTTTTCATATCTGATCAATTTAAAATATAACGTATAAAAATTATCCTTTCATTCCACTTACCACAGAGCCTTTTTCTCCCAAAAGAAATTATCATTATTTCCTCCATCGTTTTGCAGCTCCGGCTTCATATTGCTTAAATTAGCAACAAGATTATATTCAAACTTATCGCCTATATTTTCTGACGATACAGGCTGATTAAAAACATTCTCCACTCACGAATATCAACAAACCTAACATCCTGCTCAAAGGTAAGAAACTGACCTTCCTGAAAATAACATAATCCGGTCAAAAAATAACACAGACAGAGAAAAACATATTTTGACCAAAAAATAGTATTTTATGACTAAAAAGCACCATAAACAAAAAAACAACGACTAAAACATAATAAAAACTATGTTATTTTTGTACCAATCTTAAATAACATACTTTATGAGAAGTTTTATCCTAACATTAATTTTCTCATTCATAACGTCATTTTCCTGCCTTTGCGCAGGAGTAGATATTCCTGATTTCCAATTCAAAAAATATCAGGTGAACGATGGACTATCCGAAAACACGGTTTTTTGCATCATGCAAGATAAAAAAGGATTTATCTGGTTAGGTACAAAAGACGGGTTAAATAAATTTGACGGAGTTAATTTCACTGTATACAGGCAACAACAAAATAAAAACTCCATCGGCAATAATTATGTAAAAAGCATTATCGAAAGCAGCGATGATAAATTATATGTGGGCACGGATGATGGTGTATATATAATGAACCGTATTGATGAAACTTTCATTCGTTTGGAAGAAACGCTGAATATACAGAAAGATATTATTACTTCCGTTACCCACTTAACTTTCGACCAATACAACAGACTATGGATTGCCTGCAGAAACGACGGAGTATACATTTATGATCCGGCAAAAGAAGAATTAAAATCTATCCAATCAACGGTTTATGACCTGACCAAAACCACAACATGGACTATACATGAAGACAATTCCGGAGAAATATGGATAGGAACCCGTATAGGACTATTAAAATACAATCCGGTAAAAGACCTATTGGAACCAATAGAAGGACTTATAGAACTAAAGAATAACGGAAACAAAGAAATCCTAACCATTTTTGAGAGTGATAAAGATAAATTGTGGTTAGGTACCTGGAACAACGGAATCATACAATATGATAAACGACAAAAAAAATATTCTTCATTCTACGGACTGAAAGACCGGAACTTATACATAACACATATCCGGGCTTTCCTGCAATATGATGTTTCCAACCTGCTGATTGGAGCCGATGATGGTTTATACCTGTTTAATATCTTATCAGGGGAATGTTCACGCCTGGATATTCCATATGATCAATATAGCCTGGGCGATCAAAACGTTTACTGCATGACAAGAGACCGCGAAGGCTGTATATGGATAGGAACTTATTTCGGAGGGTTAAACTATCTGAATACGTCCACACTAAGCATAGAACGTTATCTCCCGGACAGCCAAAAAGGTCATCTGTCAGGTAAAGCTGTGAGCCAGTTTTGTGAAGATGAAAAAGGAAATCTATGGATTGCCACCGAAGACGGGGGATTAAACTATTTCAACACAAAAACCAAAGAATTCACTCAACCGGTTAAAACCAGCTACCACAACATTCACCCAGTCCTACTGATCGGCGACGAATTATGGATAGGAACATTTTCCCGAGGACTGGATATATATAACACCCAGACAAAAACAATAAAAAACTACAGAAGCCAACCTTATGACACGAACTCCCTGGATGATGACTGTATATTTTCCCTTTACCAAACAAAAAAAGGAGATATTTATGTCGGGACATCAATGGGACTTAACAAGTTCAATCCTGAGCACGATAACTTTACCCGCATAGGAACGGATTCAATTACATTTGTATATGACATAAAGGAAGATAAATACCATAATTTATGGATTGCCTCTTACAACACCGGGATCATTCAATGGAACGCAAAAACAAATAAATGGATTCATTATAATGACATTCTGAATAAAGAACACCCGGCAGTCAATATGAAGGCAACCGGTATATACATTGACAATCAAGAACGGTTATGGATATCAAGCGAAGGAAGAGGCATATTTTTATACAACTACGAAAACGACCAGTTTCTCCAAATATCAGAAAAAGACGGATTACCCAATGACGTTATATACGGCATATTGGACGATTCTTTCGGAAACATTTGGGTAAGCAGCAACAAAGGGCTGGCTTCATTTGCACCCAACGATTTAAGTTCCATAAAAAGATTCAGTGCGGAAGACGGATTACAAAGCAATGAGTTCAACTACAAAGCAAGTTTCAAATCAAGCGATGGTAAATTATACTTCGGCGGAATCAACGGATTCAACTGTTTTTATCCGCAAGATTTGAGCGAAAACCTCAACCAGGTCATCCCGCATGTAGAAATAACAGGAATGCAACTATTAGGAGAGGACACAGACAAAACAAATCTGTATATACAAAAGTGCCTGAATAAAAAAGAACCTATCAGGCTACAACACTTTAACTCCTCTTTTTCCATTTCCTACATCAGCCTCAGCTATATAGCCCAATCTAAAAACCAATATGCTTACATGCTGGAAGGTATTGATACCGATTGGAATATGGTAGGCAATACCCGCAGTGTAACTTATCTGAACCTGCCCCCCGGGCAATACACCTTTAAAGTAAAGGCCTCCAATAACCATGACATTTGGAACACATCCGGAGCTGAGCTGAACTTTGAAATTATGCCCCCATTCTGGTTGTCCGCCTCGGCTAAGATTATTTACATAATCCTGTTATCGCTCGTGCTATACGGTATTATCCTCCATTTCATAAAAAAGAACAAAATAAAACAACAGAAACAACTTGAGACTTACAAAACGGAACAGGAAAAATTAGCATTCAAATCGAAAATAGAATTTTTCACCAACATCGCACATGAAATACGAACTCCCGTCAGCCTGATTAAAGCCCCATTAGAAGAAATCATTTTATCGAATGACGGGAACGAAAACACAAAACGGAATCTCTCGCTTATAGAAAAGAACAGTGAAAGACTCAGCGTTTTAATTAACCAATTACTGGATTTCCGGAAAATGGATGCCAAAGAATATACATTAAACAACAGACAATTAAACATCACGAAGCTACTGACTGAACTCTATGAAAATTTCAGAAAGACAGCACAAAATCAGAATATTAATCTTGAGCTCATCTTGCCCGACGGTGACAACATCCAACTCATTTCCGACCCTGATGCTTTAACTAAAATCATTAGCAATTTTCTCACCAACGCCCTTAAACATACTAAAAACGAAGTCATTCTCAAACTGTCAATAAACCATGGGAACAGTTATACCATATCTGTGGCAGACAACGGAAACGGAATTCCGGAGAGTTATAAAGAGCGTATTTTCGATCCGTTCTTCCAAATGCCATCAACAGGAAACAAAAGTGGAACGGGAATAGGGCTATTCTTTACCCAGTATTTATCAGAGAAAATGGGTGGAACCATCCAAGTCACAGACAATCCGCAGGGAGGTTCTGTATTCAGTTTCACATTTAAAAGCCTACCGGAAACTGAGCTAAACGGACAGGAAGAACATCAGGAAAAACATACAGATACCCAGGCAGAAGAAAAGTTATACCAAAACGAAAAGAAAACCATACTTATTGTTGAAGATCATCCTGATATGCTGCTCTTTATTGAAAACAGCCTAAAGGCTGAATACAACACGAACACTGCAGAAAACGCCCGTAAAGCGCTCACCTATATAGATCAAAAGGCGTATGACCTTATTATCAGCGATATTATGATGCCGGACATTAACGGCTTGGAATTTGTAGCAAAACTGCGGAACGACATTAATTACAGTCATATACCCATCATACTCCTTTCTGCCAAGACCGACAATCAAACAAAAATAGAAGGGTTAAATGCCGGAGCGGATGTGTTTATAGAAAAACCTTTTTCTACTTCTTATTTAAAAGCACAAATTTCAAGCTTACTGGCCAACCGACAAGCAATTCTTGAGGCTTTTAACCGCTCACCCCTCACATCTTATTCCATTCTGGCAACGAATAAGAGTGATATGGACTTCATAAACAAACTGAATGACGAAATAGACAAACATATTTCGGACAGTAATTTCTCCATAGAACAACTAACAGACCAACTTTTTATCAGCCGTTCCAACCTGCAGCGTAAATTAAAAAGTATCTGCAACGTTACACCCGGAGATTACCTGCGTACATACAGGCTGAAAAAAGCAGCAACCCTTTTGCTGGAAAAAGGATTGCGTATCAATGAGGTGGCCTTTGAAACAGGATTCAGTTCCCCGTCCTATTTCACAAAATGTTTCGTAAAACAATTCGGAATGCTGCCTAAAGATTTCATTAAATCAAACGGCGAATCTAAACTTGAAAACAGGAATAAGAAAAATCCGTAAAAGCCTAAAAACACTCCGTTTTCATAGAAGAAACTAAACAGTTGTTTAAAAAAAATTAAAAATAAGCTTTTTTAAACAACTGTTTAATTTTTATAGAATACTATTGAATACTTTTGCAGTGTAATTACAGGTTCATCAATGGAAAACAGGACTACAGAAAGCAAAATTATTCTTGCAGCCGACCGTATATTCACGGAAAGAGGATACGCTGCCACCCGAATGCGCGATATCGCTACGGAAGCTGCCGTAAACCTGGCCCTGATCAACTACTATTTCAAAAGCAAAGAAAATCTCTATGCCATCATTATGAGGCAAAAAGTTTCACAGCTTTTTGAGAATATGATTCCGTATATGAATGACCGTTCTACGTCATTGAATCAGAAAATCAGGCTAATAGTTGAAACATTGCACGACGTCATTTCCAAAGACCGGAATTTACCCCTTTTCGTATTCAATGAACTGCAAAAAAAAGACAGTAAATTTTCCGCAATAATGCCTGCAAAACAAATGAAAAATTCATATATTGTACAACAATTAGCTGAACAAAAGCCAGGGGTAAAACCGTTACACTATATAATTAACCTGTTAAGCCTGATATTCTATCCTTACGTTGTTGTCCCCATGATGACACGAACAAAAATAGTTCCTGCCAAGGAAATAAATTCGTTACTGAAAGAGAGGGTACAACTGATACCGGAATGGATGAATATGACACTAAATATAAACCAACAACAAAATAAGAACTTATGAAACGAATCCTGCTACTGACCATAAGTATCGTTTTTATACACGCAGCCATAGCACAAACATTAACATTGGAGCAATGCCAGGAACTGGCACGTGAAAACTACCCGCTAATAACCCAGAAAGGGCTCATTGAACAATCTTCCGAGTTTACAGTATCCAATGCAAAGCGTAACTGGCTGCCGCAGATAACCCTGAGCGCCCAGGCTACCTATCAATCAGAAGTAGTGGCGCTACCGGAAAAATTCGACAACCTACTTGAAACTTTCGGCATGCCGTTTGAAGGGCTGCACAAAGACCAATACAAGGCTGCTGTCCAAATAGAACAAATAATCTACGGCGGAGGTGCTGTAAAAGCACAGGTAGAAGTGGCTAAAGCGGAAAGTGAAGTCAACAAACAGAACTGGGAGATGGAAATGTACAGCCTCCGCGAACGGGTAAACCAACTTTACTTCGGGACATTACTACTGCAGGAAAAAGCGAAAGAAACAGATCTGCTGATAGATGAACTTCGCCGGAACCAGCAATTGGTGGATGCCTATATAGCTAACGGAGTAGCGGAAAAAAGCGATGCCGACCAGTTACAGGTAGAAATGCTGACAGCCAGACAAAACAAATCTGAACTGTCTTCTACGTTAAAAGCTTACCGCACCATGCTGGGCATTATGACCGGTATGGAGATTTCAGAAGAAATAATACTGGAAAAACCGGAAATGGCTGCCGTCCCCACAAGCAACAGTTACAGCAACCGGCCGGAATTAAAATACTTTGAAGCCCAGGAAAGAATGCTGGATGCACAAAAGAAAGGAATCAATTCCCTGATTACGCCACAATTGGGAGCTTTCTTCCAAGGAGCTTATGCCAATCCGGGATTAAACATGTTCAAAGACATGGAAAAAAACCAATGGTCTCCTTACTTTGTAGCAGGAATAAAATTCCAGTGGAATATCTCCGGATTCTATACCAGAGGAAACCAACTCAATCAACTGGATCTGACACGTTCGCAAATCAGCTCCCAGAAAGAAACTTTCCTCTACAACCTGAACTTAAAAAGCACTCAGGAAAGCATTGCAATAAACCGCATGTATGAAGTAATGAAAGAAGATGATGAAATCATAGACTTACGCGAATCCATCAGGAAACGCACGGAAGCCGGAGTTGAAAACGGGTCTAAAACAGTAAACGATCTGGTACGCGACATGAATGCCGAAAGCCTGGCTCGACAAAATAAAATAACCCATGAAATCGAGTTGCTGAAAAACATCTATGATTTAAAATACACAACCAATAATTAAAGACCAAATAATTAATAATATGAAGAAAATATTTGCCCCGCTGATAGTTTTATTATTTTTATCTTGTTCTAATGGTAAAGATAACTATGATGCCACAGGCACTTTTGATGCCGACGAAGTAATCATCTCCAGTGAAGTAAATGGAGCCATACTGAAATTTCCAGTAACAGAAGGTTCTGTTTTAAGCAAAGGAGAAGAAATCGGGTTGATAGACTCTACGCAGCTTTATCTGCAAAAGCTTCAATTGCTACAAAATATTGAAGCAGTAGAAGCCAACCGTCCGGCCATCAACACGCAGGTAGCTCCTTTAAAAGAACAGCTTACAAAACTGTATCAGGAAAAAACTCGGGTAGAAAATTTACTGAAAGCAGATGCTGCAACTAAGAAACAACTGGATGATATCAATTCCTCCATATACGTGCTTGAAAAGCAAATTGCCGCACAGGAAAATGCTCTCGGCAACTCCCTGACCGGAGCCGATGCTCAGGCAGCCGCACTTTATACACAGGTAGCACAACTTGACGACAGATTATCCAAATGCCGTATCAGTTCGCCTATTGACGGCACTGTACTCGCCAAATATGCACAAGAAGGAGAATTAACCTCTGCCGGCAGACCTTTATTAAAAGTAGCCAACATGAACAACGTTTTCCTGAAAGCTTACCTTACATCTTCCCAATTAGCAGACATAAAACTGGGACAAGAGGTTGATGTCCGCGCCGATTTCGGAGCAGGCAATTACCGAGAATACAAAGGAAAAATAAGCTGGATTTCGGAAAAAAGCGAATTTACTCCTAAAAACATATTGACTTCCGACGACCGTGCCAACATGGTATATGCCGTAAAAATAGCATTGGAAAACGACGGATACATCAAACTCGGCATGTACGGAGAAGTAAAATTTTAGAATAATAGTACGTAATACATATGGAAAAAGCCGTATCCGTTCACAACATCCATAAATGCTATAAAGACGTTACAGCATTGGCCGGAGTCAGCTTTGAAGCTGAACGGGGAGAAATTTTCGGTATTATCGGACCAGACGGTGCCGGCAAGACATCACTTTTCCGCATTATGACCACCTTAATACTGGCCGATGAGGGAGAGAGCAAAGTTGATGGATTTGATGTTGTGAAAGATTATAAGGAAATCCGTAAACGGGTGGGATATATGCCCGGACGTTTCTCTTTATATCAGGATATGAGCGTAGAAGAGAATCTTACCTTTTTCGCGGCTGTTTTTGGAACGACGATTAAAGAAAATTACTACCTCGTTGAGGACATCTACAAACAATTGGAACCTTTCAAAAAAAGAAGGGCAGGCAACTTATCCGGAGGGATGAAGCAAAAACTGGCTCTGTGTTGTGCCTTGATTCACAAACCAAGCGTATTGTTTCTGGACGAACCTACTACCGGTGTAGACCCCGTATCAAGAAAAGAATTCTGGGAAATGCTGAAACGACTGCAAAAACAAGGTATCACGATTATCGTTTCCACTCCTTACATGGACGAAGCAAAACGTTGCGACCGGATTGCCCTAATAAAAAACGGACAATTCATGACTATTGATACTCCGGACAATATCATTCAAAATTTTAATGTACCGTTATGGGCTGCAAAAGGAGAAGAAATGTTCCGCCTGCTAAATGACCTGAGACTGTATCCCGACATCGAAAATTGTTACGTATCCGGTGAGTTTCATCACTTTACAATCAGAAGCAACTTTGATGAAAAGGAATTAAAACAATATTTGCAGGAAAAAGGACATAAAAAAATAGCAATAAAACGCATCGAAGCAACAATTGAAGATTGCTACATGCAATTAGCACGAAATTAATATGAGTGAAGACATCGTTATACAGGCTACTGATCTCACAAAAAAATTCGGCGATTTTACCGCAGTGGATCATATTTCATTCAATGTGCACAAAGGAGAGATTTTCGGATTCCTGGGTGCAAATGGAGCTGGAAAAACCACTGCCATGCGAATGTTGTGCGGACTAAGCCGCCCTACCTCCGGACAAGGAATGGTAGCCGGTTTTGACATCCAGCAGCAATCGGAAAAGATAAAACAGAATATCGGTTACATGAGCCAGAAATTTTCATTATACGAAGATTTAAACGTATGGGAAAACATCCGTTTATATGCCGGTATATATGGAATGAAAGATAAAGAAATTGCAGAAAAAACTGATCAGCTACTGGAAAAACTGAATTTCACGAAAGAAAGAAATACGCTCGTCAGCTCACTACCGTTAGGATGGAAACAAAAACTGGCTTTTTCCGTCTCCATCTTTCACAATCCCAAAATAGTGTTCCTGGACGAGCCTACCGGCGGAGTTGACCCGAATACCCGAAGGCAGTTCTGGGAAATGATATATGAAGCTGCTTACAGCGGAATAACCGTATTCGTGACAACACACTACATGGATGAGGCAGAATACTGTAACCGGGTATCTATCATGGTGGACGGAAGAATCGATGCACTGGATACTCCCGGTAACCTGAAAGAGCAATTCAATGCCAAAACAATGGATAAAGTTTTTCGGAGTCTGGCAAGAAAAGCGGAAAGAACAGAATAACAGCAAGAATAAAAATTCTCCTGTTTTACAGAAAAATACAGTTAACAACTTACAATCAATCTGACAAAAAGCAATGAAACAGTTTCTGGCATTCGTTCGAAAAGAATTCTATCACATATTACGCGACAGGCGAACCGTGATGATCTTACTAATTATGCCCATCGTCATGATTATCCTTTTCGGGTTTGCCCTGACCACAGAAGTCAGAAACATTAACGTGGCCGTTTTATCACCGGAACCCGACGATATGGCCAGGCAACTGGTGCAACGAATAGAAGCCAGCGAATACTTTACAGTACGGGAATACATAGAAAATCCCGATGATATTGACCGCCTTTTCAGAAAAGGAGACATAGACCTGGTTTTAGCATTCGGGCAACACTTTTCAGACAATATATTTACACCGGAAGGCTCACAAATACAAATTGTTGTAGATGCCAGTGATGCCAATATGGCTCAAAGTTTCATCACTTATACTTCTTCCGTTATAGCTGACTATTACACGGAATCCATGCCACCCAACAGCGCAAATGGCATAGTTCCCAATGTTACCTTGCTGTATAACCCGCAAATGAAATCGTCTTTCAATTTCGTTCCGGGAATTATGGGATTGATCCTCATGTTGATTTGTGCTATGATGACCTCCATTGCTATCGTAAAAGAAAAGGAAACCGGGACAATGGAAGTATTACTGGTATCTCCGGTAAAGCCCATTTATATTATCATGGCCAAAATGATACCCTATTTTACATTATCATGCGTCAACCTGATAACAATCCTGTTAATGGCCGTTTTTGTACTGAAAGTTCCCGTTGCGGGGAGTCTTCTTGCACTGACTGTCGTATCCCTGCTCTATATATTCACCAATCTGGCACTGGGACTCCTTGTTTCAACGGTTGCCCAACAACAGGTCACAGCCATGCTGTTCTCTGCCATGCTGCTCATGGTACCCACTATCCTGCTGTCAGGCATGGTGTTCCCGGTAGAAAGTATGCCAACCATACTGAGAGGCATCTCATTTGTATTGCCTCCTCGCTGGTATATAGAAGCAGTACGGAAATTTATGATACAAGGGCTGCCTATGGCGTATGCCCTTAAAGAAATAATCATATTAGCCATCATGGCGGTTGTACTAATATCCATTAGTTTAAAAAAATTCAAAAATCGTCTGGAATAAATTATGACACTAAAATATTTATTAGAAAAAGAATTCAAGCAGATATTCCGGAATAAATTCATGCCGGCACTCGCCGTTGTGTTTCCACTTGTAGTTATGCTTATTATGCCCTGGGCTGCTACACTGGACATCAAAAACATCCAGGTCACAGTCATAGACAGGGATGCGTCTCCCCTATCCCAGGAATTGATACAGAAAATAAACTATTCCAGTTACTTCACACTCACCTCACTGACCAGAAACTACGATGAAGGAATTACCGAACTTGAATACGGAGATGCCGACCTGATCTTTGAAATTCCATCCGGATTTGAATCTCAGCTAATAAATTTCGGCACTGCTCCCGTACAAATCTCCGTGAATGCCGTAAACAGTATAAAAGGGATGTTAGGACAATCCTATATAATGAATCTCATAAATGAATTTACAGCAGAAAATATACAGTCCGATAATCAGTTGAGCCCTAAAGTTGAAATACTTACCAAGAACATGTATAATCCTACACTGGATTACAAGCACACCATGATTCCGGGGCTGATTATGATCATCATGGTAGTACTATGCGGATTCCTGCCTGCGGTCAATATCGTATCTGAGAAAGAAAAAGGAACCATAGAACAGCTCAATGTAACCCCTATAAGCAAGTTAACGTTTATTTTAGCCAAATTAATTCCATTCTGGATCATCGGATTAGTTGCATTGACTATCGCATTTATATTAACATGGTTAGTTTACGGGCTTGTACCCGTAGGACATTTTATCACGCTTTACCTTTCTTCCGGACTTTTTATCCTGATAATGACCGGATTCGGATTGGTTATATCCAACAATTCCGCCACCATGCAACAGGCATGCTTTGTCATGTTTTTCTTCGCCATGATATTTATAATGATGTGCGGTTTGCTAACCCCGGTAGACAGCATGCCCGGTTGGGCACAAGTGATAGCCAGTGTAAGCCCGGCAACTTATATGGTCAATATTTTACGCTGTGTTTACATAAAAGGCAGCAGTATAACAGACCTACAGTCAGACTTCATCATACTTACAATTATGGCGGTTATTTTTAACGTTTGGGCTGTATTAAGTTACAAGAAATCCTCCAATTAAAACGGCTTAATCCAAAGCAATAAATTGCCATTCGGACTTTCCGTTCTGCTCACTTATAAATGAGTTTATAAATAACTGAAAGAAGTTTGAAAAAACATTCATTTTTCATAAAAGCCCTCACTTACAACCAATAAAAAATTGTATTTTTGTAGTTATTTTAATAGATTTTTTATATAAATAAGGGGTATTATCACCCCTAAAGCAGCACATAACATGAAAATAAAAATTGTCAACCATTCCAAACACGCCCTGCCCGAATATGCTACACAACTTTCTGCCGGAGTAGATTTGCGTGCAAACCTTGACGAACCTGTAGTACTAAAATCGCTGGAACGCAAACTGATCCCCACCGGATTATTTATTGAGCTTCCGGAAGGTTACGAAGCGCAGATACGTCCAAGAAGTGGTCTGGCAATTAAACACGGCATTTCACTGGTAAACAGTCCGGGCACCATCGATGCGGATTATCGGGGTGAAATAGGGGTTATTGTTATCAACCTGTCCAAAGAAGATTTTGTTATACAAGACGGCGAGCGTATCTGCCAGATGGTTATAGCAAAACATGAACGGGCTGAATGGACAGAAGTAGAAAGTCTCAACGAAACAGCCCGTGGAGCCGGAGGCTTCGGGCACACAGGAAAGAAATAATTCTTTTACGTACTTACAAGATACATGTATAAAAGACTAGGGATATTTTTCGCAGTTATCATATGCTTAACCGGATGTTCTTCTTTAAAACAGACGACCCGGCATACCACCTCTTCTTCTCGTCTGACCGACGCAGAAGAACAGCAATTCTATTACTATTATTACGAAGCATTCAGGCTGCGTGATAACCAGCGATATGACCAGGCACTGGAAACGTTTCTTCTGTGTTATGAGATAGATTCTCTAAATCCGGGATTAAATTCAGACCTCGGGTTATTCTATGCTTCCATGGGGTATATGAATGAAGCTATAAAACATTTGGAAAAAACGGTAGAACTGGAGCCGTCAAACTGGTGGTACAACATGCGGTTAATAAATATGCTGGCAGAGCAGAAACAATGGGAACGTGCCATTGAGCTAACCGTGAAACTACAAAAAAGATATCCCTACAAAGAAGACGTTTATTATATGTTGGCCTCCTTATATACAGAGACCAAACAATATGACAAAGCAATAGGCGCCTACAACCAGATGGAAAAAATCGTAGGAATAAATGAAGCCCTTTCTTTTGAGAAATTCAGGCTTTACCTGCAATCCGGCAAATTGAAAAAAGGAATTGCAGAAATAGACCGCCTCATCAATGAATATCCGTCGGAAACCCGTTATCAGGTTTTGAGGGGCGACATCTATCTGGAACAAAAAATGCCGGAAGAGGCTTATAACATTTATCAGTCGGTACTTGCCAGCGACCCCCAAAACGCATATGTATACATATCGCTGTCCGACTATTACAACACAATCAACGAACCGGACAAAGCGTTGGAATCCATCGTCAATGCATTGAAAAATGAGCAGCTCGATGTAAACACAAAAATGGAGATTCTCGGCAAATACGTTGAAAACCTAATTGCAGATGAAAAGAAAATAGACGAAACGGAAGACCTTTTCAAACTACTGGTAGACCGTTATCCCCTGGAAGAACAGGTACACATTTATTATGCGATATTCCTCCAGTTTCAGGAAAGGTATGACGAGATGATAGAAGTACTGAAAACCATCCTCTACATAAACCCTAAAAACGACGGGGCCTGGAACCAGCTTATCCAATTATATTATATGGATAAAAAACCGGAAAAAGTAATTGAAGTAGCTTCTAAGGCCATAGAAAACATGCCGGAAGACCTTAGATGGTATATTTACAAATCAAGCTCTCAACTATTTCTTCAGGATTACGAAAGTGCCCTTGAAACCTCATTGGCTGCAGCTCAATACATTGAAACAAGTACCAACGCTGCTCTAAAGAGCGATATTTATACACAAACAGGAGATATTTACTATCACTTGAATAAAAAAGACGAAGCCTTTGAGGCTTATGAAAAAGCATTAAAAGTCTTCCCCAATAATGTGGGAGCAATGAATAACTATGCCTACTACCTCTCATTGGAAAAAACAAATTTGAAAAGAGCGGAATTACTTAGTGCCAGGACAGTGGAACTTGATCCTAAGAACAGTACTTTTCTGGACACTTATGCATGGATATTATACCAGCAGGGAAATTATTCCCTTGCAAAATTTTATATAGAACGGGCAATGGATAATGCCGACACGGAAGACGACCATAATGTCATCATTGATCACTACGGAGATATCCTGTGGAAAAACGGAGATCATGAAAAGGCTGTTGAAATGTGGGAAAAAGCTTTGAAATCCGGGTTAAATACAGAAGAAGTAAAACAAAAAGTAGAGCAGAAACGCCTGGTTACCGAAGAGGCTGCTCAATAAATCTTCAGACATGCCGTTCCGAAACAGGCTTAACTTAGCTCTAAACGCAGGCATGTGTACCCGAGGAAACAATTATGAATAAAAGCATATTTATCTGTATCATTCTGACTGTTGTTTTACTGGCTTCCTGTAAAAGTACCAAAACAATACAGAAAGCCCCTAAACCTGACTCTTTTGAGCAGTTAGTGACAGAAAGGAAAGATGCAGAGCCTAAATTTACAACAATGAATGCCAGCAACACATCCATTAGTGTAAATTTAAACGGACAGCAGATTAACGTATCTGCCAGCCTACGTATTATTACTGATTCTGTTATTGTGTTATCAATAACACCTTTTATGGGAATAGAACTGTTTTCCGTTGAATTATATCCTGACCATTGGATTTTATTCGACAAATTAAATAAAGACTATTATACCGATAACTATGAATACTTATTTTACCGTTTTGGCATAAGAACCGATTTTTATATGTTCCAGTCCATTTTTTCAGCCCAACTATTTTTCCTCAGCGGAGATAAACCGGATAAGAAAAAATGCAAATATGAAACTCTGGAGAACAATAAAAACCTGATCATCTGTGAATACGGACAGATAACACAAACCGTACAAACAGCTGAAGACCATAGCCTGGAACAACTAAAATTCCAGAATAAAGACGAGAACTTTAGTTTCAACGCTGTTTACAGCGATTATATGGTTACAAAGGGGGTAAAATTTCCACGAAAAATGAATTTTGACGCTCTCGCATTAAAAGGGAACATTAACTTACAGATGAATCTTAACATACAAAAAGTTACGTTTAACACTGAGTTGAAAATTTCTTTTTCTAATCCTCAGCGTTATAACAAAAAAACACTTGATCAATTATTATAAAAATGAAGATACGTTTTTCATATTTTATTCTTTTGTTACTGATGGCGGTTTCTACCAGTCAGCTGCATGCGGCACAGACATCTGTGAAACAACTGGAGAAAGAGCGTAAAGAAACGCTCAAAAAAATGGAAACCACCAACAAGATGCTGAATGAAACAAAAAAATCACAGCAAAGCACACTTAACAAACTCAACATTCTGAACAATAACATAAGAGAACGAAAAACATTAATCAATACGATAAACAAAGAAGTAAAACAACTGGACAATGAAATAAACGTATTGACACAAGAAAAAAACGAACTTGAAAAACAACTTGAAAAACTTAAAGCTGATTATGCCCGGCTTATACAGGAAGCATATATAAACAGAAATTCATATAATAAAATAATTTTCATATTTTCTGCTGAAAACTTTGACCAGTCTTACCGGCGGTTGCGCTACCTGCAGGAGTACTCATCATACAGAAAGCAACAAGCTAAAGAAATACAACGTATTACAGCTGAAATCGAGGAAAGGAATAAAGCCTCCGAACAACATAAGCTATCTAAATTATCGGTTCTGCAACAAAAAGAACAGGAAACACGGAAACTGGCTCGAGATCAACAAACAGAAAAGAAGATGCTGACCGACCTGCAGAAAAAAGAAAGAAAACTAAAACAGGATCTTAAAACTCAGGAAAAAAAGGCAGCCCAACTTAACAAAAAAATTGAAGATATGATTGCGGAAGAAATCCGCAGAAATGAAGAAAAGCAGAAAAAAGCACAGCAAAAAGAAGGTCAAAAGCCAACCACCGGCACAATAAAACCGGAAAACATGCTGACCAAAGAAGAAAAACTTCTCAATGGTAATTTTGAAAGCAACAAAGGCAGATTGCCCTGGCCTGTGGAAAGAGGATTCATTAGCGGCAAATACGGAGTTCAGCCACATCCGGTGTTAAAACACGTGACAGTAAACAACAAAGGCATATACATACAAACTCCCGCCAAATCTGATGCAAGGGCTATTTTTGACGGAGAGGTAACCCAGCGGTTTTCCATGCCCGGAAGCAACAATGGAATCATTGTAAAACACGGTATATACCGGACAGTATATGCCAATCTCACGGAAATGTATGTAAACGTCGGCGATAAGATAAAAGCCAAACAAGCTATCGGGAAAATTTATACCGACGACGAAAATGACAACAAGACTGAATTATATTTTCAGCTTTGGAAAGATAAAACAATTATGGATCCTACTCCCTGGATCGCTAAATAGCAGGATAAACACAAGACTATATTATTTTTAAAGAAAGGCATTAACAGATGAGTGAAGTATTGGATAATTTGTCAATGGGAACGTATGATGATAGCAACATCATCACGTTGGAAGGCTTGGAACACGTTCGTCGCCGTCCCGGTATGTACATTGGTAAATTAGGGGACGGAAAACATGCGGACGATGGAATTTACGTACTGCTTAAAGAAGTGCTTGACAACTCAATTGACGAGTTCCGCATGGGATTCGGAAAAACAATCGAGGTTAAACTGACAAACAAAAGCATTGAAGTACGTGACTACGGACGGGGTATTCCACTGGGTAAAATGATTGATGCAGTCTCCATTATGAATACCGGAGGAAAATATGACTCCAAAGCGTTTAAAAAATCTGTCGGGCTAAACGGAGTCGGAACAAAAGCAGTTAACGCATTGTCATATGCGTTTATCGTACAGAGCTTTCGGGATGGAAAAACACGCCGTGCCGAATTTCAGCAAGGCAAACTGGTAAACGATACGGACATTCAGGACGATAATTCCGGAAACGGTACATATATTTATTTTGAACCGGACAATGAACTGTTTCAGAACTATGAATACAAAGATGAGTTCATTGAAACAATGTTACGGAATTATTCCTATCTCAACACCGGACTTACAATCATTTTTAACGGTAAGAAATTTTTCTCAAAAAACGGGTTGCTGGATCTGCTGAATGAAAATATGACATCTGAACCGCTATACCCTATCATTCACCTAAAAGATGAAGATATAGAAATAGCTTTTACCCATAGTGACCAATACGGAGAAGAATACTATTCTTTTGTAAACGGTCAGCACACTACCCAGGGAGGTACTCACCAAAGTGCATTCCGTGAAGCAGTGGCACGTACCATCAAAGAGTATTACTCAAAAAATATGGAAGTTGCCGACATCCGTAACGGTATGATAGCAGCCATAGCCATCAGCGTGGAAGAGCCCGTATTTGAGTCGCAAACCAAAACGAAACTGGGTTCACGGGATATGTCACCGGGAGGAATTACAGTCAATAAGTTTATCTCCGATTTTCTGAAAAAGGAACTGGATAACTACATGCATCGCAATACGGAGACATCCGACATCATGCTTCAGAAAATACTTGAATCGGAAAAAGAACGAAAAGCCATTGCCGGTGTAACCAAGTTGGCCAGAGAACGTGCAAAAAAAGTAAGCTTACATAATAAAAAATTACGCGATTGCAGGATACATTATAATGATGCTAAGGGAGAAACGGAAAATTCTTCCATATTCATCACCGAGGGAGACTCAGCGAGCGGTTCCATCACCAAGAGCCGAGATGTAACAACGCAAGCCGTATTCAGTTTACGAGGCAAACCCCTCAACAGTTATGGTCTGACCAAGAAAGTGGTGTATGAAAATGAAGAATTCAACCTGTTGCAAGCAGCCTTAAATATAGAAGAAGGAATAGAAGGATTACGTTACAATAAAATTATCATTGCAACAGATGCCGATGTGGACGGTATGCACATACGCCTGCTTATGATCACCTTCTTCTTGCAGTTTTTTCCGGATTTGATAAAGAAAGGACACGTATATATCCTCCAGACACCTTTGTTCCGTGTACGCAATAAAAAAGAAACTATTTACTGTTACTCGGAAGATGAACGTGTACAAGCATTGAAAAAGCTGGGAGCTGCTGCCGAAATTACCCGGTTTAAAGGATTGGGAGAAATATCTCCGGATGAATTTAAACATTTCATAGGAAAAGACATTCGTCTAGATCAGGTTACCCTACGTAAAGGAGATGCTGTATCCGACCTGTTGGCTTTCTATATGGGAAAAAACACATCAGAACGCCAGAACTTTATCATAGATAACCTGGTTATCGAGGAAGATGTAGAAGAAACCTTAAAAGGGAATGCCTGATGTACACGGATGAATATTATATGAAACAGGCACTGGCTGAAGCCCGTAAAGCTTTGGAACATGATGAAGTACCTATCGGTGCGGTTATCACCTGTCAGGATAGAATTATCGCACGGGGATACAATCTTACGGAAACTCTGACCGATGTAACCGCCCATGCCGAAATGCAAGCTATAACTGCAGCCTCCCAATTTCTGGGAGGTAAATATCTTGCAGACTGTACCATATATGTCACAGTCGAACCTTGCACCATGTGTGCAGGTGCTATAGCATGGTCTCAAATAGGAAAGTTAGTATATGGAGCTGCGGACGAAAAAAAGGGATTTCGCCATTTGGCACCCAACGCCCTACACCCTAAAACTGTTGTTATACAAGGAATTTTGGCTGAAGAATGCAGCCAGCTTGTAAAGGATTTCTTTAAAAGCAAAAGATAATTCCTCTCAATATTTCAAAGAAATAACGACTATTTCTGATTGAGTACCTATCCGGAAATGAGGCCCCCAGATACCCAGACCGGAAGATACATAATAATGTGTGTTTCCCCTTCTGGAATATCCGTGCGCATTCTCATACAAACTTCTTACAACCAGATTAGCTGGGAAAAACTGCCCTTCATGTGTATGACCGGAAATCTGTAAATCGACACCCTCGCCCTCTGCTTCTTCCAAATGGTACGGCTGATGATCCAACAATATAAAAGGTTTATCTCTGTCCAAACCTTCCATAATATCAGATAAAGGTTTCCGATTCCGGTTTGTCCTGTCATCCCGGCCTATAATATAAAAACTATCATGTACCAAAACGGCAGAGTCCCTCAACACGTTCATACCTGCACTATTTAAATAATCCAAAGTTTGTGTGATATTGCCTCCTATATATTCATGATTACCCGGAACCGCATATACACCTAACGGTGCTTTCAATTTCCGGAGATCTTCATTCATGCCTTGTTCCACAACAGGAGCCAACACATTATCACACATATCCCCGACCAAAAGGATGATGTCAGGATTCTGCTCATTAATTAAATCGACATATTTGTTTAAACGCTTCTTATCAATGGTAATACCCAAATGCAGGTCGCTCGCAGCCACTATTTTCAGTTCCTTATTCTGTAAAGCCGAATTTTCAGCACAAATATCCAAATGAACAACTTCCGGATGATTAAACTTATAATTGCCGGTCAGCATCACAACCAGAATGATCAAAGCACTTCCCGCAAAAGCCCATTTCCTGAAAACAAGCATTCCTTCCGGAGCAAAATGAAAAAAATAATTGACCAACCGGACAAGATCTGTCAGGAAAAAAGCGATAAAAAGGTATAGGAATAAAATCAATGCAGTTCCTCCGATAGGAGCAAGTATCCGAGCTAATGAATACGGCAAATAAAAGCTCCCGGTCAAACCGAGAAACAAAGTAACAAACAAGACAATCATTCCAACCATATACGTTGTACGCAGTACCGAAAAATCTCTCAATACCTGCCACCCACGTAATGCAGAATAGGCTACCAAAACGGTAAAAACAATAAACATAAAAATAAAAACACCGTACTTCATATCTATACACTTAAAAAAAACTAAATGCCTCCAAATTTACACAACAGAAAACACGCAAACCTCTTTGTTTATGAAATTAAGCATTCATAAAGGATATTTAAAGGTTTACAGACTTCCTGTTATGCAAGTAAAGCAATAACCTGCTCCGCGATAGTGCAATCATCGCCTTCTACAATACAGGAAGCCCTGGAGTAATAAGGTTCACGCAGGACTAAAGTATCTTTTATATAACGGAGCAAATCATCACCTTTTCGTTTTGTCAACAATGGGCGGGTTGTCGGATCGCAAAGTTCCAAACGCCTTTTAAGCTGCTCCGGCGAAAACTTCAGATAAATAGTGCAACCAACGGAATTCATATAATCCATATTATCAAAGAAACACGGCACTCCGCCTCCTGTGGCAATAATAACATGCTCCTGTTCCGACAACTCATGCAAATAATCCCTTTCCAGATTTCTAAAATATTCTTCGCCGCGCGTAGCAAAAATACAGGATACAGACTCATGTTCCCTGGACTCTATCAACTCATCCATATCAATAAATTTATAACCCGTCCTCTCACTTACAATTTTTCCTATAGTCGTTTTACCGGAGCCCATAAAACCTATTAAAAAATACCGATCCATCTGATTATCATTTAAATTAATATCGTTGTCTATCGGGAGACAAAGATAATACTTACAATTGAATTGTATGGAACAGCAAACTTTTGCTTTTATTACAAACATTAATTATTTATTCAATGTATTTCGTATTTTTGGCACGGATATTGAATGTTATATTTTAAAATATAAATCCTCAGCTCTAAAAATTAAAACTATGAAATCAATAAAAAAACCACTGATATTGATTAGTTTTCTGTTATTATCATTATCATGCCGTTCCGTAACAACAGTAACATATCAGCAACCGCAAACCACTCAGGTACATGTAGAAGCCTTGAATGACGACATCAGCTACAACCTCGATTTAAGGGCTGTTGCTACAGTTTTTGCGGACTCCAAAAACCTGGAAGAATTCGAATACCGACTAAACGACTATGACAGCGGAATATCTAATCTCGATTTAAACAGAGACGGACAAGTAGATTACCTGCGGGTAGTTGAGATGTACGAAAAAGGGACACATGTCATCGTTATACAGGCCATACTTGGTTATGATGTATATCAGGACGTGGCAACCATTGTAGTGGAACAAAATAAAAAGAAAAATACCTACATACAAATTATCGGCGATCCGTATATCTATGGGGCTAATTACATCATAGAACCTGTTTACTATAGAACGCCCGTCATTTATACTAGTTTCTGGGCTCCGACATACGTATATTACCGTTCTCCTTACAGATGGGGACATTACCCTACCTATTACCATTACCGTCCTTGTGTACGCCAGAATGTCTACATCAACCATGTTCATGTACATGTAAATACACATAATCGATACAACTACACAACAAAACCAAGAAATACACGTACAGTTACCAGAATGTCAAGTTCTGTTAGCCGCAATGACTATGCAACACGCCACCCGGAACAATCTTTCAACAGAAGGAACAGTAGCGTACGTAATACCCGCGAGTTAACTACCAGAAGCACCAGAACATCATCATCTGCGACACAGAATACAAGAAGCAGCAGCTCCACATCCGATACAAGAAGAAGTACAACGACTTCTCCTAACAGAAACTCCGGTACATCTACACAAAATACACGGCAGAAATCCAGTGGAACTCAGGTTAATCAAAATAAATCCGGTACAAGCACCAGACAAAGCAGACCTGCAAACAACAGTGGTTCTTCAAACGTTAACCCATCGGATAACAAATCAAACTCCCGGACAACAGCACCTGCTACCAATTCAGGAAGCTCAACCAGGACGAAGCAATCTGAATCAAGCACACATAGTACCACAACCCCGGCATCTGGCTCTTCAAGAAGAGCTACAAGCTCCAGTAGTACGCAATCAAACACAAGAAGTAATACAAACACAGGAGCTTCCGGCTCAAGGTCAAGCGTAAGGCAAAACACTTCCTCCGGAAGCAGCAGCTCCAGGTCTTCTTCATCATCCAGATCATCAGGTTCTGGTACATCTTCATCCAGATCATCCAGTTCCCGGTCAAGCCGCTAAGGATATAAAAAAACATCCATCAAGAATAAAGGCTACCAAATGGTAGCCTTTATTCTTGATATAAAATTACTCTGAAAAATCTGAGTGAAAAATAAATACAACAGTATTAATCAACATCCTGATTCAAGAAGTTTCCTTCCTGTGGCATTATTTCCACCACCATTTCTTTCCGGCAAGAATGTCCATTCTCGTCAGTAAAACATGCAGCTATTTTCCCCCTGTCTGTATCACGAAACCACACAACACGTACCGAGGTACCCAGTTCATCCAAAATAAAGCCACCGTCAACCGACCATTTTAAACCCAAAGCCGGAGCTTCATCTATTGCATACACAGAAAAAGCATCATCCGCCCCAACATTAGCATCGCCGGACAATGTATAGTTAAAATAGCACTTTATAAAGCTATCAAACATAAAATTTGTCAACTCAGTATTAATCACCTCCATATTATGGTTATAAGTTCCGTCAGGATCTACCTGAGGTTCATGCCCATAACCTTGAAACGGAACATACCGGACCTTCATCTCATTTTGACTCATCCGTTCATAAATAGACTCCGAACCATATAACTGCCAAGAAGAAGACACTTTATCATAAAGGCGTTCACCCAGTTGATCTTTAAACGGCAATCCTTTATCGCAACGAACAATGTCATCATCCGTACCGTGAAACAATAAAGTAGGGAAATAGGCATCTTCCTTGTCAATTAAATCCAAGTCAGAAATAGCTCCCCACATAGCGACAAGCCCTGCAATCCGTACATCCTCTTTTAAATCATTTCCGGAATCATTCAAACCTCCCAATCCCCGACGCAAAAAAGTTTCCTGCGTACTTTCATACACTTCATCATCATCCATAAAAGCAGATGTCAATGATATGATAGCCCCAGCACTACTGCCTCCCAAATAGATTTGGTCCGGATCAATGCCCCACCTTTCACAGTTATGTTTCAGATATCTCAAAGCAGCGCGTACATCCTGGGCGCCACAATGAATAGTACGTTCTATGGCTTCCAACCCCAACAAAGTAGAACCCAAACGATAATTAATAGAAGCGACTACATATCCTCTCTTTACCAAATAATCAGTAATATTCTTTTGCAAGATATTTTCCTTATCTCCAAAGAAAAATGCTCCTCCATGCAAATAAAGAAAAACAGGACGCTTCTGGCTGAAATCACCATAAGGTGTATAAATGTCCATTAACAAAGGAAGTTGTTCCGGCTTTTGCATGGTTTTTCCCAGTTTACGAACTATAATCTTGAATAAAGGATCATATTCTCCATGAGGAATGTCATCTACCGGCTCTGAGGTGTAAAAGCCATCGGCCATACCATACTGCACATCTTTATAGGAAACAATACTGTCAAAAAGCACTTCTTTGTATCTCTCTACACATTTCTCTTTTCCATCACGTATCTCAACACAATTTAAAATGACCTTCTGAGCTTTTATACCATATTCGGTATTCTTTTTCATATTCAAAATCAAATAGCCCTGTGATTCTCGTATCCTTAATTTCGCTTTTGTTTCAATCAATGTACTGTCTATCATCCGGATACTGCACCCACCTAAAGTATCTGCGAGAAAAGAAAAACGGTCCACAATAGCAGACCCCTGGTATATAAATCCTGTCCCGATAAAATTACCCTCCCCATTCTCCCGAATCAGGTATAACTTCTTATTGTCTTTCATTTCACCGGTAAGCACTCCGTTCCGCGGAAAAATACTGTAATCGTAACTTCTCTTTGAACACGAACTCAATATAAAACCCCCTATCAATATAAAAGCGGATACAAGTATATATCCATGCTTTCTAAAAAAATATTCAAACATAAAAGACGTATTATTTACAAGAGTATTATTAGCTACCTTCTTTAAGAAGTAAACAAAAGTAATCAGTTTTTAATGAAAAAGTTCTCCCTCGAAAAGAAATATCACTTTTACA
The DNA here is from genome assembly GCA_023391625.1 of Bacteroidota bacterium. Classification (GTDB taxonomy): domain Bacteria; phylum Bacteroidota; class Bacteroidia; order Bacteroidales; family Paludibacteraceae; genus QVMH01. The sequence continues at coordinate 182,790 of JAEWAN010000027.1, forward strand.
GATAACAAAAAACCGATAGAAATGAATCCATCGGTTCTTATTAATTTTTAATATTAATCCTGTAACCTATTTCAGGATGGGACAATATATTTAAATTATATCAATCCAGCCTGGTTCAGTAGATGTTCCATTTCCAACTGTACTTTGGTAGCTTCACCACGTGCTGCCTTCGCATAATCAGCTTCAGACGAAGCATAAATAATCTGACGGGAAGAATTAACCAATAACCCGCAGTTTTTATTCATACCATATTTGGCAACCTCTTCCAAACTACCACCCTGAGCTCCTACACCAGGAACAAGCAAGAAGTGATCCGGCACTATTTTACGGATATCGGTCAACATTTCCGCCTTCGTTGCACCTACCACATACATCATATTTTCAACACTTCCCCAATCACGGGATACTTCAAGAACTGATTCAAATAAACGTTTCTTTGTCACATCAGACTGAATAAACTGAAAATCATAAGCACCTTTATTCGATGTCAGAGCAAGAAGAATAACCCATTTATCTTCATAAGTAAGGAATGGAGTCACAGAATCTTCGCCCATATAAGGGGCCACCGTCACGGCATCAAAATTCATATTACCAAAGAAAGTACGGGCATACATAGCAGAAGTATTGCCAATATCACCACGTTTAGCATCCGCTATGATAAACTGATCAGGATAGTTAGTTCTGATGTATTCAATAGTACGTTCTAACACATCCCAACCTTTAAGGCCGATACTTTCATAAAAAGCAAGATTCGGTTTATATGCCACACACAAATCAGCAGTAGCATCAATAATCGCCTTATTAAACTCAAATATAGGATCTTCCGTTTCATCAAATAAAAACTCCGGAATCTTATTCACATCCGTATCCAAACCTACACAAAGAAAGGACTTTTTACGGCGTATATTCTCAAACAACTGTTCTCTGGTCATAATTTTACTGTTATAATAATATTAATTTTAAAGTTCACTATCTTTTAGGCGTTCCGCATTTTCAGCTACAATCAGCTGATCAATCACATTTTGTATATTTCCATCCATAAAATCGGCCAAATTATAAATCGTATAGTTAATACGATGATCCGTAATACGTCCCTGCGGATAGTTATATGTACGTATTTTTGCAGAACGGTCGCCAGTAGAAACCATCGTTTTCCTTTTAGAAGATATTGCGGATAAATGTTTCTGCAATTCTATATCATACAATTTATTACGCAACATCTGTAAAGCCATCTCACGGTTAGCCAGCTGTGAACGCGACACCTGACACTGTACCATGATTCCGGTCGGTTTATGGGTAAGTTGCACTTTAGTTTCAACCTTATTTACATTCTGTCCTCCCGCCCCACTGGAACGCGCTGTTTGGTATTCCAAATCCGCCGGATTAATTTCCACATCTACCTCTTCCGCTTCCGGCAACACAGCTACAGTTGCAGCCGAAGTATGTACGCGCCCCTGAGTTTCGGTCTGTGGTACTCGTTGTACACGATGTACCCCCGATTCATACTTTAATGTTCCATACACATTTTCCCCGGTCACCTCAAATATAATTTCTTTATATCCCCCAATAGTTCCCTCACTGAAACTAGTCACCTGCATATTCCAGCCTTTGGATTCTATATATTTAGTATACATTTTAAACAAGTCACCAGCAAAAATAGCAGCTTCATCACCTCCGGTTCCACCCCTGATTTCCATAATCACATTCTTTTCATCCTCCGGATCAGCAGGTATCAGAAGCAATTTAATTTTTTCTTCCATCTCGGGAATTTTCGGCTCTATCACCTCAAGCTCCATCTTAGCCATTTCCCTCATTTCAGGATCATTTTCCGAATCCAAAATTTCTTTTGCTTCCGCAATATTAGACAAAGCTATACTATATTCATCACGAGCCTGCATAATCTTTTCCAAATCATGATACTCTTTGTTCAGCTTCACATACCGCTTCATATCTGCTATCACAGCAGGGTCAGTAATAAGCGTTGATATCTCATCAAATTTGTGCTGTAAACTGTTTAATTTCTCTAACAATGATTTTTCCGACATTCTTTATTTATATTGTAATTATAATTAAGACCTATACAATTCCCATCCAACCTAAACAGACAACTATTTCTGTTCTGCTTCTCTCTTAATGTTTTCCATAAATTTTGCAAAACGCCACTCAATATTTTCGCGATATTGCTTTTTTGTCATCAAATTAAAAGGACGTTGTAACTTCACTTTAACGAAAAAGATACATTCCACATATGATTCATCAATTCTGTTTATTCTAAATTCTGCATCTACATGGCTAATTACTTTTTCACATTCAAGCATTTCATATTGAACAAAAATATCATAATCCGAACGCTTTTCTTTCTTCAGAGTAGTTTTATATGCCACATCAGCATAATCACGTTGAAGAAAAGCCACATTTATATCCATGATACCATCAATCACCTTACTTTGCTTATCAAAAATATGTGATTTCAAATCAAACATAATAAAATCATCCGGTTCCCCATGAATTTTCAGACCAGTCAAAGCCCATTTAAACAAGCCGGCAAGATCATCATTATACTCTGATATAAACTTATCCAGAACAAAATGAATCTTTTCATCCGAAGCATACACAGGTAAATTCACTGTCGTAACAAACTCTCCCCCTTTATACTCTGTAGAAACTTCTGTCTCTGCAGCCTGCAAGGCAAGAGAACATGAAACAACAGTAAAGAACAATAAAACTTTCCGAAAATTCATCTCTGAATTATTTTGCCATTAGTAAACTATCCCGGCGTTGCGCCTCATTACGTAAATTCATAGCCAATTGTTCAAAACGCCACTCCAGATTTTTTTTATAAACTTTCTGACTTACGAAGATATTAAAAAACCATCCGAATTTTACACGTAAATCCAAGGTACACCATGCGCTGTGTTCATTCTCACGAAGTATCTGAAAAGTGGCGTCTGCCTCTTTTATAAAACCTGTGGCACGAAGAATATCATACTGAATCACAATCTTATTATCAGACACTTCCTTTTTATACATTTTCCCCTCAATGTCAATATCCCGAATCGTAAGTAGTTTGGGAACAATAACATCCATTTTTCCATAAATGATCTCTGTCTCCGGATCATATTCACTGGACTTCAAATCATAAACAATAAACTCATCTCCTTCACCCTGCAAATTCATGTCTTTCAATCCCCAGGTAAATAATTGAGGCAAATCACTACGATACTGAATCATAAAGTCATCCATAACGCTGGAAGTTACTTCCTCTGAGGCATCTATCCAAACCCGACATTCCGTAACAAACTGTCCCTTTTTGTAATAAGTTGAAATAGAATCTTTAGGAGCTTCTGCATACGCTACAGAACAACCAATACATAATAATACAATCGTTAAAAATTTATTCATTAGATAAGTTTATCCGGTTATTTCATAAAAAATAGTATTCTGCAAAGTTATCATTATTTTAGGATTTTCGAAAGCCTTATTAACCAGAGGTTATAATAAAATAAATATATTTCATAAGAGAATTTTATGCTAAAGAAAATAATCCGTTGTATTCCTCTCAATAGCCCCCATCTCACCTTCTATTAGTTCTATTTAGATAGAACTAAATTCTTATACCGAGGCTTATAAGCGCCAACAGAAATAAACACATTCCGATTTCAATAAAGCCACAGATAAAATAAGGAAGGATAGAGGAAGAAACAATCAAAAATAAGTATTCTATCTGTCAATGCTTCGTTTAAGCTTTCCTTTAAATTTCTTTTTAAGAAAAGAGGATTATAACACAAAACTAAACTCCAGAAACAACGGTTACACACACATGTCATCCTTATTACAGTTTTAGTGCTGCCAAATTACTACTTCCAACACCTTTCTCAAAGCAATAAAAGAAAACAAGATTTCATTAAGAATAATGTAACAATATAAAAAGACAAACAAAGAATGTCCTTCAAAGATAAAGTCAGCCAATCATTCAAGCGGCTAAATCAATAGATAAAAAACAAAAGAATAAGCTAATAAATAAAACAGGTAAAAGAGAGTTATACAGATACAGCAACCAATAAATCCTATCCAAGGGGAGTAGAATTGAGTAGGGGTTAAAGAGCAGGGTTAAACATATCTGGATATAAAGCTTTCCGCCTTCTCTTTTCTGTTTCCTGCTTTCTGCTTCCGGAAGGGGCAAGATTCAATAAAATAAGGATAAGGGGATTTCCTTTCCCAAACAGGCATAAAAAAAGAGTCCTGAGTGTAACTCTTCATTACATTCAGGACTCTTCGCTTTAAAACGGCGGCTATCTACTCTCCCACAGTTATGCAGTACCATCGACGTGGACAGGCTTAACTTCTCT
>JAEWAN010000033.1 GCA_023391625.1 Bacteroidota bacterium
GGGTTTGACGCCAGATCGTGGATTCGTTGCCGGAGGAATTGACTATCATCTGGTTGCCGTAACCGCTCGTATGGTCACCGTGTTTGATATAGGCGCTGTGATAACTCTGGGGATTGGAGCCTATGGCATATTGACCGGGCGAAAGGGTGCCGACTGCGAGATAGGTGTAATCGCTGTTGATCTTGTCGGTCTCACGGTTCTCAAAGTCGCCGTCTGATACGATATTGATACCGGGTTGCTGGCTGGTTACTGTGACCTGGTAGGTGGTGTCGCCTTTGGTCGGGATGAATTCGATGGTTTTGGTATTGCCGAACTCGCCGTCGCCTTTCCATTGGTAAGGGCCGTAGCCGGGACTGCTGATGGAGAGGGCATCGCCCAGACACATGGAAAGGTCCTGAGGAACGGGTAGTTCATAGACACTGACCTGGATATAGTCGGGTTCTACGTCGCAGACTCCTCCCTGGGCATCAATCCGGTATTCGCCTTCGTAGCTCTTGTCTACATTGGGCAGGCGTAAGACAATATTGTCCTCAAAAGGGGGAGTGGAATGATGGACGGTACCGTCTGGAAGGGTAACCGTGATATTGGTATAGTCATTGGCATCGGGTACTACAATGGTTATCTCGTCGCCTACGATATAATGGCTGACTCCCGTTTTACTGACTAAAGGCACTGAATTATAGTTGGAAAAATAACCGTAAGTCAAATTCTTACTATTCCAGTTATCACTAACACTCATATGAAAAACACCGGATGAATTCTTTATACGAAACGGTTTATTCAAAGAAGGCAAGCTAAACAATCCGTAAGACCATTCTGAATTTGCCACTTGCTTAAACTGTTTGGCATCGATAATAGATGAGTTATTAAAAGAGTGGATATTCGCCGTTTCCGTAACCAAAGCCACTTTTACCTGTTCACTACCCATTGGCATATAAGTAACTTCTGTAGAGCCGGTACAGGTCATTCTCGGCAACATGGTTCCACCTAACTCTATACCATTACCGGTTCTGATTCCAATTACCTGAAATACAATATAAGGATTACCGTTATCCGATGTAAACAGCATAGCAGAATTAGCAGGTAAATTAAAGACAAATTCCCTGTTAGTCGGCGATAAAGTTGTTAAAAGGAAATTGTTCGCATATATTTTAGTTTCGCCACAAGGTTGCCCCCCATATTCGTCAACATAAAAGAAATATGCAACTTTATGCTCTTCATTACCCGCCACGGCAACATATTCAGACCCAACCAAAGGTAAAGGAACCAACTGATCGCCAATAGGATCGTTAGCCCCCCCGGTCACATTCACAAAACAATCTGAAGTATTTACCGCAATAGGTTTATCCGATTTTATTATCGTATTACGCAATTGAGACCCCGGAGTATTTGAAGCCGCCCTTATAGCATAAGACTCTCCCCTATCCAGCAGAATATCAAAAGGCACATTCGCCGGTCGCCCACCGTCACAAGCTTTATACGGAGTGATAGTTACTTTGGTTTTATCCTCTGTCGCAACAATCTCAATAGAAGAACGGGCATCTGTATGATTCTCCTTATCCTGATATTGTGAAGGAACTATAAAATCATATCCCAATGCATTTTTCCCTTTCAATGAATAAATTTCAGATTCATTTCCATCTATCGCATAATAAACACTAATCGGAGTAGTAGAAGTTATCAGAATCCCTTTATTCAAGACTTTATTAAATTCATTATGTTCAATATACGTATACATCCACCGGGTCAAATCTACCTTCTCAAAACTATTGGCTTCAACTGTAATTTTCGTTGACTGAAATTGAGGATTTTTTGGTTGGGATATAGTCACTGTTGCTGCTTCATCGTAAGTAGAAATACCAAAATAAATATTCTTGGCCCTACCACTCGGAATGTAAACATAAGGAGCTGCAAACCAAAATTCCGTATCTACCTGAGCAGACAAGTCGGAAAAAAGAATCAGAAAAAAGGATAAAACGAGAAATATTTTTTTCATGATATGACAGATGTAAGGATTATATTTAAAGAACTTACAAAAGTGTATCTTTTAAACGAGCAATATATTAATCGTTTTGATAGTATTATTTGAAAATTTGACAAAATATTCTGAAAGAGGAAACAACTCGAATAACATTCATTCCTGAAAATGTACACATGTCTTGAAAAATTACAACACATCATTTTTAAGTTTAATTTTTTACTTTTGTATTCACTTTATAAACTGACAATATTCCAGAATTTATCAAAAATCCCAATATGAAAGACTCTTTATCCAAGCATATAGAATTAATATCCAATGCTTTGCAAATACCGGAAAAATCGGTAAAAAACACGATTACTTTATTTAAAGAAGGGGCGACAATACCCTTTATCAGCCGGTACCGGAAAGAGATGACCGGAGCTTTGGATGAAATACAAATATCAGAGATAAAAGAAAGATATGAGAAACTGTGTGAACTGGAAAAAAGAAAAGACACTGTTTTATCTGCCATAGAAGAACAGGGCAAACTGTCTGTCGATTTAAAAAAGAGAATCGAGGAATGCTGGATCATCACGGAACTGGAAGATATTTATCTGCCTTATAAACCCAAACGACGCACACGGGCTGAAATAGCCAGAGAAAAAGGTCTGGAACCATTGGCCAAGCTACTGATGAAACAACAAATTGTAGACGTGGAACAGCAAGCTACACAATTTCTCAAAAAAGATATTAACACAACAGATGATGCACTACAAGGAGCCAGAGATATCATAGCTGAATGGGTAAATGAAAGCGAGAGTGCCCGTAATGCTGTACGGACTGTTTTTAGCAGGGAAGCTGTTATTCAATCAAAAGTCATAAAAGGAAAAGAAGAAGAGGGACAAAAATACAGAGACTACTTTGATACTTCAGAAAAACTGTCTCGCTGCTCATCACACAGGTTACTGGCCATGCGCCGCGGAGAAGCGGAAGGTTTCCTACGAATTACAATCAGCCCGGAAGATGAACATTGCACCGAACGCCTTGAACGCATTTTTATAAAGAATGAAAACAATGCGGCTGAACAAGTCCGTAAAGCTGTGAACGACGGATACAAACGGCTTCTTAAACCTTCCATAGAAAATGAATTTGCGTCCGAAAGCAAAATAAAAGCAGATAAAGAAGCGATACGGGTTTTCAGCGAAAACCTGAAACAACTTCTCCTTGCCCCGCCATTGGGACAAAAAAGGGTTTTAGGCATTGACCCCGGTTTCCGCACCGGATGTAAAGTAGTGTGCCTGGATGCTCAGGGAGCACTGCTACATAACGAGACCATTTACCCCCACCCGCCTCAAAATGAATATGCACAAGCCATGCGCAAAATTCAGAAACTGGTAGAAGCTTATGATATTCAAGCCATAGCTATAGGCAACGGAACTGCCGGACGTGAAACCGAAAAATTCATACAAAACATCCGTTTTGACCGGAAAGTCCAGATTTTTTCCGTTAGTGAAAACGGAGCCTCTATCTATTCTGCATCCAAGATAGCCCGGGAAGAGTTTCCTGAATATGACGTTACTGTCAGAGGCGCTGTATCTATTGCACGCAGGTTGATGGATCCGTTAGCAGAGTTGGTGAAAATAGACCCAAAGTCAATAGGCGTAGGACAATATCAACATGACGTAGACCAGGGCTTACTGAAAAAAGCACTGGATCAAACTGTTGAAAATGCTGTAAATAAAGTAGGAGTCAATGTCAATACGGCCAGTAAACATTTGCTCACATACATATCCGGTTTAGGTCCGCAATTAGCACAAAACATAGTAAGTTATCGGGATGAAAACGGCGCTTTCCAAGACCGCCGACAACTACTTAAAGTTTCTAAAATGGGAGCTAAAACCTATGAACAATGCGCTGGTTTTCTTCGTATTCCAGACGGAAGAGAACCTTTGGACAACTCTGCCGTCCACCCGGAAAGCTATCCGATTGTAGAAAAAATGGCAAAAGACCTACAAATGGAAGTCAGTCAATTAATTGGGAACAAAGAGATTTTAAACTCCATTGACCTAAATAAATATATTAACGAAAAAATCGGGCTTCTTACCCTTTCTGACATTATAAAAGAACTTGAAAAACCGGGACGTGACCCCCGTACAACCATAAAGGTTTTTGAATTCGATCCGAACATCACGACTATACATGACTTACGTACAGGCATGGAACTACCGGGAATCGTTACAAACATTACAAACTTCGGGGCTTTTGTCGATATAGGTATCAAAGAAAACGGATTAATACATGTATCTCAAATGGCAGAACGATTTATTAGTAACCCTGCAGAAATCGTTTCCGTACATGAACATGTAAAAGTACAAGTACTGGAAGTCGATCCCGACAGAAAAAGAATACAACTAAAATTAATTTCCAAAGAATAACATCTTATATTCAAGAGTAAAAAGATGTTGAAACCCGTGACAAGACAAGCTAAAAGCACTTTTTCCAGCTTGTAATCGGATATTGCCTTTTATGAATTTCGTCAGAGTTACTATCTTATTTTTCAGTAATGTTAAGAGTTAGTGTATAAAGATTTAGATGTTTATGAGTACAGGTATAACACCTCATCATTCACAGACTTTTATCCAGTAAAAACAAACAGGAACCGACATTCCTGAAAATCTTTTTATAAACATAAAGAACAAGTCCAACAGTTAGTAAAAAATTACTACTTTTGCTTTTTTAAATTTATATTTTTGTCATATAGTTAATTATAAACATGCCACAAACATCCAAACGCGGGCAATTGATGCCTGAATCACCCATTCGTAAATTAGTTCCGTTAGCTGATAAAGCTAAGGCACGTGGTGTAAAAGTTTATCATCTAAACATCGGGCAACCTGATATAAAAACTCCGGAAATAGCGCTTGAAGCCGTACGCAATGTAAAACGCGAGATATTGGAGTATAGCCCCAGTGACGGAATCAAAAGCTTAAAATCAAAGTTAGCGAGCTACTATCATAAATTTAATATTGATGCGACTGAAGAAGACATAATTGTTACCTCCGGAGGTTCCGAAGCCGTAAACTTCGCATTTATGAGTTGCCTTGACCCAGGTGATGAAATAATTGTCCCGGAACCGGCATATGCTAACTATACAGCATTCGCCATTGCTGCCGGAGCGGTGGTAAAAGCGGTCGTTTCCACAATAGAAGAAGGTTTTGCGCTGCCTCCTATTGAAAAGTTCGAGGAACTTATCACACCCCGTACTAAAGGGATCATGATCTGTAACCCGAACAACCCGACAGGTTACCTCTATACCAGGTCTGAAATGAATAAAATAAGGGATCTGGTAAAAAAATACGACTTATATCTGTTTTCTGATGAGGTATACCGCGAATTCTGCTACACCAACGCACCTTATATATCAGCTTTCCACCTGGATGGAATAGAAGAAAACGTAATACTTATAGATTCTGTTTCCAAACGATACAGCGAATGTGGTATACGGATAGGAGCTTTGGTTACTAAGAACAAGGAAGTACGGAAAAACGTAATGAAATTCTGTCAGGCACGTTTAAGTCCTCCGTTATTGGGACAAATCGTAGCAGAAGCTTCAATAGACACTCCACAGGATTACTTGATGGATGTCTATAATGAGTATCTTGAACGTCGTAAATTCCTGATTGACGGACTAAACAGAATCCCGGGAGTTTATTCCCCCATACCAATGGGAGCTTTCTATACGGTAGCACGACTCCCTATTGACGATGCAGACAAATTCTGTGCATGGTTGTTATCGGATTTTGAACATGAAGGACAAACGGTAATGATGGCTCCGGCTTCCGGTTTCTACACAGTAGAAAATTTAGGCAAGAACGAAGTCCGCATAGCTTACGTATTGGAAAAAGAAGAGTTAAAACAAGCATTGATTGTACTTCAAAAAGCACTGGAAGCATATCCGGGCAGAACAAACTAAAAATCAGAAAAGCTAATTCGAATGAATTTTGAATATTTCATAGCTAAACGCATTCACTTTCAGCAGGGCAAGAAAAACGTTTCTCGCCCTGCCGTGCGTATTGCCATGATTGGTATGTCGCTTGGATTAGCCGTAATGATTATATCGATAGCCGTCATAACCGGATTTAAAAAAGAAATACGGAACAAGACGATAGGTTTCGGAGGACATATTCAAATAACGAACTTTGACAATAACAATACCTTTGAAATGAAGCCTATCCACATGGATACATCCTTGATAAATAAAATAGCTTCTGTAGAAGGTGTGAAAAACGTACAACGTTTTATAACCAAACCTGGAATTATCAAAACGGATACAGAGTTCCAAGGGGTTATTCTGAAAGGAGTCGGCGAAGAATTTGACTGGAACTTTTTCAGCTCCAACATGACCGAAGGAGAAATACTTAACACATCCAAAGACTCTTTACAGAATAAGGTCATCCTATCCACTACCCTGGCAAAAATGCTTTCTCTTAAAACAGGCGACAGCTTCTTCACCTACTTTATTGGCGATAATATAAGAGCCCGTAAGTTTACGGTTGCCGGACTATATTCCACTAATTTCGTGGAATACGATAAAATGTTTATCCTGACTGATATACGGCATACCCGCCAACTCAACAAGTGGGATGAAACGGCTTTCAGCGGACTGGAAATTCTAATTGACGATTTCAATCACCTCGACAAGGTAGGAGATGCAGTATATTTTATTACATCCAACCGTTTTAATGAAGAAGGGGAAACTTATTTCACCCGTACCATCAAACAAATCAATCCGCAAATTTTCGGATGGTTGGATTTACTGGATACTAATGTATGGGTTATCCTAATACTTATGCTGGCTGTTGCCGGTTTTATCATGATTTCCGGCCTGCTGATACTTATCCTTGAAAGAACGTACATGATCGGCATATTAAAAGCTCTGGGGGCAACAAACTGGTCAATACGTAAAATCTTTCTGTATCATTCATTCTTTCTTATTACCAAAGGAATGTTATGGGGTAATCTAATCGGGATCGTTTTATGCCTTATACAACAATATACAGGACTCATACCTCTTGATCCGGAAGCATACTATGTAGCCAGCGTTCCTATATCCTTCAACTGGTTATTTATCATCCTGCTTAATGTCTGTACACTGGTTATATCCATTCTACTTATGATCATCCCGTCTTATCTTATCACCAAGATATCACCTGCCAAAATCATACGGTACGAATAGAAATTCTAACCTTAAATTTCTCGCATGGCTGGTAAGTAAAAAAATCACTTTATCATGCCTATCACAATGCGGAAGTCAAATCCAAGCTTCTTCTCCTACATATTTGGCTATTCTAAATCCGAAAGAACTTTATTATAGTTTCCATCCCTATTAAAAGAAACAACACTCCCCTTTCTTTTACTGAAAACTTCATATCGGTATTTAAAATAGAAAAGCGGTATTTGAAATTCAAATACCGCTTTTCTGTATTGTTGTATAAACAAATTATTTAATACCCAATTTAGCTTTTACCAAAGCTGTAATGTCATTTGATTTAGGAGAAGAATAAACAATTCCTTGTGCTGATAAATCAAAAACATAGGTGTAATTCTGCTCTGCTGCAACTTCACCAATCGCTTTCGTTACTTTTTCAATCAAAGGAGCCACAAATTCCTGTTGTTTTTGCTGTAAATCCACACTTGCAGACTGAGTAAAAACGTTCAGACGTTGTTCCATTTCCATCAATTCACTCTCACGGGTTTCTTTGATACTTTGAGGCATAGTGGACAGTTTGTCCTGATATTCTTTAATTTTTGCCTGGAACTCTTCCCGCATCTTCAATATTTCACCTTCATATTCAGACTGCAAAGCCTCCAAATCCTTTTCCATTTTCTCACGTTCTGGCATAGCCATAATTATTTGCTGGGAATTTACATGTCCCAATTTCAGATCCTGTGCCATCATGGCCAACGGCATAAAACAAAGAAGAAAGATTACTATTTTTTTCGACATGATTATATAATTATTATGCGTTATTTATTGTTTTGCGCACAAAGTTAAAAATTTATTTTGAATAACCTAATTTACGTAACACCTCATCGCTAATATCCAGTTTTGGGGAAGCTATAACAACGCTCATTGCAGAGCTACGATCAAAGACAAGGTCATAACCCTTATCATCTGTTATTTCCTGAAGAGCCGTATAAATTTCATCCTGTATAGGTTTCATTAGCGTTTCGCGTTTTTTAAACAACTCACCATCCTGACCGAAATATTTTCTCTTCAACTCCTGAGCAGCTTTTTCCTTTGCTATAATTTCTTCCTCACGCTGCACTTTCATTTCTTCGGAAAGAAAAACCAGCTCTGTCTGATAATTTTTATAAAGCTGTTGTACCTCCTGCATTTGGGCTTCTACTTCTGACTGCCACTTTTTTGACACCTGATTCAACTGTTCATTAGCTGTTTCATAAGAAGGAATATTCTTCATTATATATTCCATATCTACCATTGCAATTTTTTGTGCCTGCGTAAATACAGCACATACAGCAACCAAACATACGGTCAAAATGATTTTTTTCATATTTGTAAAATTAAGATTGTTACTCGCTTTTCAGAATAATATACGAATTACAAAATTTAAGCCAAAGAACAATTTTCTGATTATAAAAAAGCTTAAATAGCATTATTACAATTCCTGACCTAACACAAAGTGCAATTCGCCTTTACGTCCTCCACCCATGGCATCATTATCAAAACCATAAGCCCAGTCAAGCCCCATAAGCCCAAACATACCTAAATAGATACGGACACCAACTCCGGCAGAACGTTTCAGATTGAATGGGTTATAACCTTTAAATCCAGTATAAGCATTACCCGCTTCCACAAATCCTAAGACCCAAATGGTAGAAGAAGATTCCAACATCAACGGATAACGTAATTCCAAAGTAAATTTATTATATAAGAACCCTTTATAAACATTCCAAGGTTGATAATAAGGAGAAAGACGTCCAGACTGGTATCCACGCATAGAAACATATTCTTCACCATAACTGGTATAAGCAGCCATACCGTCACCCCCCACAGTAAATGCACCGATTGGAGAACGCAACTTATCATTATAGTGGCCTAAATAACCAAATTCAGCCCGCCCCATTAACACCAGTTTTTCATCATCGGAAAGAGGGGTAAATGTTTTTGCACTAAACTTCCACTTATGGTATTCAATCCAGTTAAACTTAGCGTACCTTTCTTCCAGATTGTCCGGATAAACCACATCTTTTCCTCGGAACAACGAATACGGAGGGGTGATTTGCAGACCTAATGTAAAGGTAGAACCGCTACGGGTATAAATCGGGTTATCAATAGAACTACGGGTTATATTAATATTTAAACTTAATGAATGATAATTTCCGTCGCCAAGAGGAGGTAATATCTGATACCATTCATTCAACATGTACAGCTGGTATGACAATTCACTGTAAAACGTAAAGTGGTCGTCCGGCCATTTCAAACGTTTACCATATCCAATAGATGCCCCTATGGTACGCATATAGGCTTCCGGGTCCATTTCCGTTAACGTTGCCTGCGTTGTATAATCGTCATAATAACCGTAGTTTCCGTATCCGTAAGGATCATAATACATATTGGAAATACTGTTATACATACTTTCATACATTTTCTGGTAACGCTTACTTACTCTGGATTGTGCAGCATAATATACAGATACGGAAAGAGAATTCGGTCTTTTGCCTCCCAACCACGGCTCCAGGAATGACATACTCACGGAGTTATAATAATCACCATTGGTACGTGCGTTGATTGTAAAGGTCTGCCCTTCACCTTGCGGTACAATTTTGTACATTTCCGGTTTAAAAAGGTTCTGAATAGCAAAATTCGTAAACCGCAAACCAATACTACCTACCACACCGGTAGCACCCCATCCCAGCGAGAACTCAACCTGGTCACTACCTTTTGTCTGAAGCTTATAATTCAAATCTACCGTACCATCTTCCGGATTCGGACTAATTCCCCCGTCATTAAAATCGGCCATCAATTGTTCAGGATCAAAATGTCCCATCTGAGCCAACTCACGCACCGTACGCAACACTGCACTCTGACTGTATAAATCGCCGGGGCGAGTGCGTAATTCACGTCTAACCACATGTTCATACACCCGTTCATTACCAATAATATTCACTTCATTGATAGTAGCAGGTTTCCCCTCAATAATCCTCATCTCAAAATCAACAGAATCACCGTCAAAATTCAATTCTATAGGCTCTATCATAGAAAACAGGTATCCCCTATCCTGATATAATTTGTTCACGGCATCTTCATCATACACCAAACGCTCCATCAACAACTTGTAATTATAAACATCCCCTTTCTCAATACCTAAGACCTCATTCAGAAATTCATACGGATAAATGGTGTTACCTACCCAGTTTATATTTCTAAAATAATATTTATCTCCCTCATTTACCGTGATATAAACATCTACTGTTTTTTCATCGAAAGGGACCACACTGTCTGCTACAATGTAAGCATCCCTGTAACCTATTTCATTGTACTTTTCAATCAAGGATACTTTATCTTTTTCATATTCTTCACGTACAAACTTTTTCGTCCGGAAGAAATTCATCCAGCTCGGATCGTTCGTTTTCTTCATAGTACGGTTTATCTGATTGAAACTCAACGCTTCATTACCCGTAATATAAATACCATGTACTTTGGTTTTTAATTTTTTATCAACCTCAATATCCACAATAACGCTACCCGGCATATCCGGATCATTACGCTGGTATATCTTCACATCCGCATTAGCAAACCCTTTTTCCTCCATGAGCTTCTCAATCATAATCTTAGCCCTGCTGGTAAGGTTAGGGGTTATTTGATTGCCTTCTACCAGACCCATTTTAGGTTTAACATCATCTATCTCTGCTTTTTTCAGTCCGGTTATATTTATCTCTGAAATGGTAGGACGCTGTTTCAACGCTATATGCAACCAGATAAGCCCATCTTCTATTTTCTTTGCATAAATCTTTACATCAGAAAAAGTTCCCTGACGCCAGAAGCGTTTTACCGCAGCTGTAATTTCATCTCCAGGAACAGTGATAATATCTCCAACAGATAAACCGGAAAAACCAATCAGCACAAAATCTTCATAATTCTCGGCACCGGATATAGTTATTTCTGCTATCTCATATTTCATCGGTACACCACCATACTCAATAACAGGCGTGCTTAATGAATCATTATCCGTATCAACCTGGGCTACAAGGAAATTAGTAAAAAGGGTAGTAAATAATAATGTTAAAAACAACGTTTTGGTTTGCATAAATCAGATGTATCTAATCGAAATTGACATTAGTTATTTTCCAAAACGACGTTCACGTTGCTGGAATTCATATATAGCTTGATAAAAATTTTCTTTTCTGAAATCAGGCCAATGCACTGAAGTAAAATATAATTCCGTATAAGCCAATTGCCACAAAAGAAAATTACTGATACGCAGCTCCCCGCTTGTTCTGACCAATAAGTCAGGATCAGGTATCGATTTCGTATTCAAATGAGCTGAGATTAAATCTTCATTGATGTCTTCTACTGTCAATTTTCCTTCCTTCACTTCCTTGCATATACTCCTTACAGCATCAGTTATTTCCCAACGGGAAGAATAACTTAAAGCCAAAATCAGGCATAAGCCAGTATTGGTTTCCGTTTGCTGAATACATTTTTTCAACTTTATTTCAGCTCCCTCCGGCAAACGCGACAAATCGCCTATAGCTTGTAAGCGGACATTGTTTTTATTTAAAGTTGGAGTTTCCTTCTCAATTGTATCAACCAAAAGCTCCATAAGGGCATCTACCTCATGACGAGGACGACCCCAATTCTCCGTAGAAAAAGCATACAAAGTCAGATAGGAAATTCCCATCTCAGCGGCAGCCTCAGTTGTTTCACGTACTGAAGTTACTCCGTTTTGATGTCCTACAATCCTGTCAAAACCTTGCTGTTTAGCCCACCGACCATTTCCATCCATAATTATGGCAATATGTTTTGGTAACCTGGTTTTGTCAATTTTATCTTTGTAGGTCATGAATATACGTCATTAGATTAATTAAAATTTTCAATATCTATTTCTTGCAGGCCGCACATTCCGGCAATCGCATTTTCTTTCCCAAAAATCAAAAGTAACACCTACCGTCATAGTGGACAGTAAATCATTATTCATAAAATTACCGCCATTCAGTCTGTACGGATTATTATACTTGGCAATCCCCTCCAAATCATCTTTCAATAACAAACGGGTAGTGTGCATAATGTTGATGTTCCAACGTCCTCCCAGCTTCACTTTAAATCCGACACCAAAAGGAATTGTCATTCCAAAAGTATTCTTATCCTCATAAGAATAGTTTAAAGCACCTAATCCCAAAAAGATATAGGGAGAAAAAATCTTGCTAAAACGCTTACTGCTACTTTTTGTCAGTTCAAAAAAATTAAATTCACCGCAAACATCAAGCAGATATATGGAATTATCAAATGTAACAAGTTCCTTTTCTCCTGTCAGAGACGTTCTGGCAAATTCGGCCTTTATGGATAACCTCGTATCAAAAAGATAACGGTAAAGTAATCCGTAATCAGCAGTCATATTTTTAAATGGAATTTTATTTGCATCGCCCAGATAATACGCTCCTCCTCCCAATATACCTATTTCAGAACGATATTCTCTCTGCTGCGCGTACATTTGCAGGCTGAATATACCTAAAACAAAAACGATCAATATTTTCTTTGGCATTAAGTACATGATTTTTTAATAGCTAACTGAGAAATAAACGTGTATTAAAGCCAAAAATTTCATCCTCTTTCCATATTTAACGACAAAAGTAATGATAATCTTCATAAAGTCGGCAAGATACATTTAAACTGGGACGTTTATTTAACAAAAAATTGCAAAATTAGGGAGATAATAGCAATTGCCATCATATCACTCAAATTCTATTTCTGAAAATGGACAAAATTCACCAATTCCAACGCATGGTTTTCCTTTTTTGTCATTTCTGCCTGTTCCTCATCTGTTTTATCATTTTGCCCGCAAAGATGCAAAATTCCATGAATTATAACGCGGCACAATTCCCTTTCATAAGTTTCACCAAACTGTACTGAATTGCTTTTTACGGTGTCCACACTCACAAAAATATCGCCGGCAATTATATCCTTCTCACAATAATCAAACGTAATAATATCCGTATAATAATCATGCTGCAAATATTCACGATTTATTTCAAGGATACGCTCATCCGTACAAAACATATAATTGATTTCTCCTAACTTCTTACCATAAAGAGCAGCTATATTTTTAATCCATAAGCTAACCTCCCTGTGCTTAAAAGGGATTTTCTTAACTTCCTGATACTGATAAGTTACAGCCATAATTTAAAATTTTACTATCCGAAAAACAAATAAGCGACAAAGATACCCGTTATAATCCCAGCCAAATCGGCTAAAAGAGCATATGGCACTGTATAACGCCCATTTTTTATATTTACTACTCCATAATATACAGAAACAAGATAAAATGTCGTATCGGTAGTTCCCTGAAAAATACCGGATAAACGCCCGGCAAAGGAATCTGCGCCAAAAGTGTTCATAGCCTCTACCATCATACCCCGCGCCCCTGTTCCGCTCAACGGTTTCATCAGGGCTGTAGGCATTCCGTCCACCCAACGTGTATCCATACCCAGAAAAGCAACAAAACTTTTTAGTCCGTCAACCAAAAAGTCCAAAGCTCCTGAAGCACGAAACATACCTACAGCTACTAAAATAGCAATAAGATAAGGTATTATACGAATGGCGGTAGAAAAGCCATCCTTAGCTCCCTCTATAAAAGAATTGTATACATTTATCTTCTTTAAAACTCCGCTTAAAATAAACGCTATTATAACCGTAAAAAGAATAATACTCGCAAGTGCATTGGAAATTGTTTCTATCTGATGTTGTTCTTTTTGAGAAAAGTACCACACAATTCCTGCTATTAATAAAGCAATTGTCCCGAATGTACCCAAAATAACTTTATCTATTTTGATTTTTTGTTTCAGACATACGGCAAACACACCTACCATCGTTGCCACAAATGTTGAAATCAATATCGGAATAAAAACATCTGCTGGATTAGAAGCTCCCATTTGAGCACGGATAGTCATCACAGCAACCGGAATCAACGTCAGCCCGGAAGCATTCAATACAAGAAACATAATCATAGGATTGGAAGCCTGCTCTTTACGGGGATTGATTTCCTGCAATTCCTTCATAGCTTGTAATCCTGCCGGAGTAGCTGCATTATCCAATCCCAACACATTAGCGGATATATTCAACAAAATAGAGCCGGCAGCCGGATGGTCTTTCGGAATATCCGGGAAAAGACGTCTGAACAGCGGATTAACCGCACGTGAAAGAAGGCGCACCATTCCTCCATCTTCACCAATCTTCATTATACCCATCCAGAGAGCCAGAACTCCTGTTAATCCCAAAGATATTTCAAAACCCGTTTTTGCCGAATCAAAAGTAGAATTTACGATGTTAGTAAAAACGTCAAAATTTCCGAAAAAAACCAACTGAATAACTGCGATCAGGAAAGCTATAAAAATGAATGCAATCCAAATGTAATTAAGTACCATAAAAGTCTATTTGAAAGGCAAAAATACCTTAAAAAATTCAGATTAGAATAACTTTACTGCTTTTTAGGCATTTTAGATTTCATTTTATGTAAAAAAACAGAAAGAGCTACTTTGTGAAGGTAGCTCTTTCTGTTTATAAGAAGTATTTATTACTCTTCAGAAGCTGTCTGAGGAGTGATTAATTTATAACCTTTGCCATGGATATTAATGATTGCGACATTAGGATCTGCTTTCAGCAGTTTACGCAATTTTGTAATATACACATCCATACTTCTGGCATTAAAGTAATTATCGTCCACCCATATTGTTTTCAACGCATAATTACGCTCCAGTATATTGTTTGCGTTTGCAGCCAATAAATTAAGCAATTCAGACTCTTTTGTAGTTAATTTCTGAGATTTGCCATCAATCATAAGCATTTGTTTTTGTGAATCAAAAGTAAATGCCCCGATTTGATATACCACTACATCTTTAGTCTTTTTGCCTTTTACACGGCGCAATATAGACTCAATGCGATACAGAAGTTCTTCCATGCTGAACGGTTTTGACAAATAATCGTCAGCACCTAATTTAAAGCCTTGCAGAATATCTTCCTTCATTGATTTTGCGGTCAGGAAAATAATAGGCACTTCCGCATTCATAGCACGGATATCAGCCGCCAATGAGAAACCATCTTTTTTAGGCATCATTACATCCAGTACACATAAATCATATTTACTTCTACTGAAAGCTTTGTAACCGGCTTCTCCATCAGGCTGAAGATCCACATCATACCCTTTGGTCTGAAGGTATTCCCTCAACAACATGCCAAGATTTTCATCATCTTCGCATAATAAAATTCTTACTTTTTCTTCTGTCATGACTCGTAATTTTTAAGGATTGGTATTGTGATTATAAACTTTGTTCCGATGTTGAGTTCGCTCTCAACCTTTATCGTTCCCCGATGTTCAGTTACTATTTTCTTAACATAAGCTAAGCCTAAACCGAAACCTTTCACATTGTGAAGATTTCCTGTAGAAACACGATAAAATTTATCGAAAACCCGTTTTTGATCTTCTTTACTTATTCCAATCCCATTATCTTCAATACTGATAACAAGATTGTCTTTTACATTTTTCGTTTCTACGGTCAACAATAATGATTTTTGAGTATATTTTAAAGCATTATCCATTAAGTTAAATATCACATTTGTAAAATGCACTTCATCCACCAACACAGTATCATATGTAGCATCCAAATTAGTGACTATTTTTCCTCCCTTGCTACTCACTTTTAAAGAAAAGCTATTAACAATATCTTTAATCAATGAGTTCATATTAATTTCAGTAGGCTTAAGATTTGAATTATCTTTTTCAAACATAGCCATCTGTAAAACTTTTTCTACCTGAAAGCTTAAACGCTTTGTTTCGTCATATATCACATTTGAAATATGTTTCAACGAATCTGTTGTTTTTCCTACTTCCTGATCTTTCAGCATCTGTGAGGCCAAAGAAATTGTTGAAATAGGCGTTTTAAATTCGTGCGTCATATTATTTATGAAGTCACTCTTCATCGTATTCAAATGTTTTTGACGGAATATTATAATTAATGCAACTATAAAAATAACCAGTATCAAAACAATCAATATCACCGAAGGTGCAAACAAACTCAAAGAATGAAATATATAATCTTGTTTCGTCGGAAAAACAACCTGTAAAAACGCCGGATTCCGTGAATCTTCAAAAGGAAACAAACGCTGCGTATATACATTGTCCTTACGGGCTAGCTTTTCACCCGGGATATCTTTATAATGTTTATAAATTATCTTCCCCTGCTTATCAATAATGGAATAATGAAAAGGAAGATCAATTCCATTATTATGAAAAGCCGTTTCCAAAATTTCATTCAACCCGTCAAAATCAACTCTCTCCGATATATCTATTTCCTCCGAACCTTTCAACCATCTAAACACTGCCTGATTTAAAATTGTTCTTAGACGTGAAAAATTTTGCTGATATCTTTCCTGTATATAACGGGATGTTTCTTCTATCGAACCTCCTTTACGTCCCTGTTGCAACATTCTGTTTCTGGAACCGGAAGAATTATACAACGGAGCGCTCCCCGCAATGCTGTCAATATGCTGTTTCAACAGTTGATTCTGCTCCTCTGTCTGAATTCTGCTTTTGGCAAGCAGCTCGTCAGAATCCAGCGTATTAGCCAGATAGTCCAGCGCTTCAGCTTCTTCAATCAGGTTTATTGTCTGGAACAATCCCCTCCTAACACTTTCATCAAACTGATTGTCAAGAACTTCTATATTCAAATGAATATAACGACCCTGAATAAGTATCAAACCGGCAAAAGTCACAACCATCGCCACGGCTAATATCCAGATAGTCCTTTTTTTCATAACATTGCAAATTTAGAACAAAATTAAATGTTAATTTATTTTTTAACGGTTTTTTAATTGTTTTTTTTGAAAAATTATAATCATTAAAATATTTAGTATGATCAATCAAAGGAAATTCATTATAATTAAAGAAATTAAGATAACACCTAAAACAACGATAAATAAAGATATCCCACTTGTCAAAAGCTATACTTTGAGCACTTTTTCCTTTGAATCTTAGTCAATTACCCACCGTTTAACAAAAAATCTATTTTTAACAGAAATACACAATACCGTTTTCCACACTTATCAGACCATTATAAAAACAAGAGAAAGCCCTTTGTTTAGTCTTCGATAAACCGAGCAATCCCCTGTAATTCTTTCTTTACCATTTTAAGCCGTTCCACAACTTCCTGCTGTTTGGAAACTACATCTTTTTTCTGACCTAACTTTTTCTTTGCCCCATCCAATGTCAGTTTCTGATCATTAACCAAAAAAAAGATTTGCTTTATAATCTGGATATCTTCCTGAGAATAAAACCGTGTTCCTTTAGCATTTCTTTTAGGAGATAATTGCCGGAATTCTTTTTCCCAGAACCGCAAATGCGACTGATTGACACCAAACATATCAGCCACTTCCGAAATGGAATAATACAATTTTTCCATTAATATAAAATTAAAGACAAGGTAAAAGTTACCTGATTAAATCAATAAGGAACACTACTTCAGAATCCAATCCACACAACTAACCCTGAACCTGACCGTACTAATTGTATACTTTCAACTTCTGTCCGGCGTAAATACGCGTTCCTGGAATATTATTCCAAGATTTCAACTTAGCTACAGAAACCCCGTATTTTTTAGCAATACCACTCAGTGTATCCCCGCTTCTTACTTTATGGTACAGCATTTTTCCGGAACCTCCCGGATCGGCCAAACGGGCAGCCTCAACCTCTTTTCTCCGATTATTAACCAATTCATCTGCCTTATACACAAGGATGTCATCATAATTATCAACATAAGCACACATTTGATAAACTGGCAAACATAGGGAATAAGGCTGTATATCCCCCGGAATAATATCTCTTCTGTATTGAGGGTTCAACATTCTGACTTCATTAACAGAAATGTCCAACACAGAAGCAACTTGCTCCAAATGGATACGATCAGTTACCATAACGGTATCAGTCATCAAAGGAAATTCTACTGTCGCCGGGCAAATGCTATGCTGATCCGCATAATTCATTATATAATTAGCTGCTATAAATATAGGAACATATCCACGGGTTTCCCTGGGCAGATAAGGATAGATAGCCCAAAAATCCTGTTTCCCTCCAGACCTGCGTATCGCCTTGTTCACATTTCCCGGACCACAATTATATGCTGCAATAGCCAAATGCCAGTCACCATACAGTCCATATAAATCGGACAAAAAACGGGCTGCTGCATGAGTGGACTTCACCGGATCCAAACGCTCATCAATAAGGCTATTTATTTCCAAACCGTAGCTCCGTCCTGTGGCAATCATAAATTGCCAGAGCCCGGCAGCACCCATTGACGATATAGCCCTCGGATTAAGTGCAGATTCTATAACCGGAAGATATTTCAACTCCAAAGGAAGTCCGTTTGCGCCCAAAATTTCCTCAAAAATAGGGAAATAATAATCTCCGGCAGCCAACATATACTCCACTTGCTTACTTCTTTTGTCGGAATACAGCTTAATCAATGACTTAACCAGATTATTGTAAGGCATTTCAATGACGTGAGGCAGGCGTGACAAACGTATAATATACATTGAGTCCGAGATTTCATCTGTCCCTGCTGTCTTTTCACAATTAAAATTCACCCCACGTTCTGCCACCCATGATTGCAACATTGTGTCAAGCATAGCATCCAGATCCTTAGGTACAATAGTAGTTGAATCAAAAACGACAGAATCCCGCACTGTAAAATCAATATCAGCATAATCATCGGCTTCAAAAACCAATACATCACTTTCCTCTTCTTCCTGAGGTGTATTGATATCCTGAAAAACATCTTTATTCTGCATAACAAAAGCGCTGTCACGCTTTTCTTTAGCTATTTTTCTTTTGGACTTAAAATTTAAACCATAAGCCAGATCCGAACACAGCAGAAAAACAACCGTAAGCAATGCAATCCGCGATTTGCTGAAAAAATTATCCATACTTTTTATATACCTCCGAAAAGTAAAAACCAAACTTACACTATTTAATACGAAAACTCCACTGCACCCCTATCGCGTTATTGCGGCCAATAGTATTAGCAGGAGTTACAGGATTATTATTAACCATATCGTTGTTAATCAGAGTAGGCTGTACCCGCATAGCCAAATCCGGGCTGATATCAAAATCATACAGCTGTGCATCTACATAAGCTTCCAATATAGTCAATCCATAATATATAACAGTAACCAGGATACTCAAATCCCTGTATCTCAGATATTGATCACGACCTGTTTTCAGTATATTCGCAAAACCGTCTTCTCCTCCATACAAATCTATGCTATTCCCCCGAAGCAAAGCCAGGTGGCTATTGGTTGTAGGATCACCGTCAATTATATCATAATAGGCCGTATTATACGTTTTGTATTGTTGTGAATTCCAGGTAATAGCAAAAGCACACCCCACAAATCCCCCGTAAACAATAGGCAACTTCCAATATTTTTTATTTATAATTTGTCCATAGCCAGGAATAACCGCTCCCAACCAAACGGCCTTATTCGCGTCCGGTTTAAAAGCCTTTTTAGTAGTGACCGTATCTGCGCTAAGAGTATCCGTAGGAGAAATAATATCATCAGCCACAATAATGTTTCCTAAAGTATCTGGCAGAACTACTTCCTGGCGCGTGTCCACCGTATCGGCAAAAGAAACCTCATCCGGTGTTGCATAGATACCGCCCTCCGTCGGCTGGGCATTAAGGCTCGCAGAGATTAAGCAAATAAAGAAACAAAATATTAGCGGAAGTTTATTCACAGGTAGTATTTCAAATTTTATCAAACATATCCATTATGCGTGCCAGCTCCTCATCACTTGCAAATGGAATGGTTATTTTACCCTTACCGCTATGGTTGCAGGTCAATTGAACCTTAGTCCCCAACCTACGGGTTAATTGTTCCTTTAGTTCATCAAATTCTTTCAGAGAAACTACCGGATTTTCCTTTTTATCCTGTTTGCCTTTTCCCTCAAACTGACCCGTTTCCATATATTCACGAACCAGCTCTTCTACCTTCCGCACACTATAACCATTTTTTTGGATAGCTTCATAAAAACGAAGCTGCACAGCAGGATCATCCACACTAAGTATAGCCCGGGCATGCCCCATATCTATCTTTTTATCCTTAATTCCCATCTGTATTTCGGCAGGTAAACGCAACAAACGCAGGTAATTGGCTATAGTAGCCCGTTTCTTCCCCACCCGCTCGCTCAAACGTTCTTGCGTCAATTTATATTCCTCCATCAAACGATGGAAAGCCAAGGCTATTTCAATGGCATTCAAATCTTCCCGTTGAATATTTTCAATCAATGCCATCTCCATCACCTGCTCATCAGCCGCCGTCTTTACATAAGCCGGAATCGTTTTAAGCCCGGCACGTTTTGACGCCCTGTAACGACGTTCACCAGCTATAATCAAATAAGTGCCATCATCATTTTTACGCAGGGTAACAGGAGAAATCACTCCCAATTCACGGATAGACGAAGCCAATTCTTCCAACGCTTCTTCTGAGAAATGGGTTCTCGGCTGATTAGGGTTGGCCATTATTAAACTCAACTCAACTTCATGAATGGATGAAGACCCACTGGTATTAATCGTTTCCGTATTAATTAAAGCACCTAATCCCCTACCTAATCTTGATTCTGTATGTTTAGCCATATAAATTAAACTTTCTTCTGCCGGACTACCAACCTTTTTATTTAACACTATTCTTTTCAATCAACTCTTTAGCCAAATCCATATAATTCAAAGCACCTTTCGATTCCGGATCATACTCCAAAACCGGTTTCCCATGACTCGGAGCTTCGCTCAACCTCACATTACGGACAATAGCCGTATCAAACACCATTTTGTCAAAATGCTTCTTCACCTCTTCATACACCTGGTTTGCCAAACGTAAACGGTTATCATACATCGTCAGCAAAAATCCTTCTATCTCCAATGCCGGATTCAATTTACTCTTGATAATTTTAATCGTATTCAGCAACTTACTGATTCCTTCCAAAGCAAAATATTCGCATTGCACCGGAATAATAACGGAATTAGAAGCTGTAAGGGCATTAACCGTAATAAGTCCTAAAGAAGGAGAGCAATCTATCAATATAAAATCGTACAACGGTTTCAATATGTTCAACAAACCTTGCATACAACGTTCCCGATTATCCATATTCAACATTTCTATCTCCGCTCCTACAAGGTCAATATGTGATGGTAAAATGGAAAGATTCTCCACTTCCGTAGCCATAATTGCTTTCTGAGGGTCAATACCATCTATCAAACATTCGTAAATAGTAAATTCAAGCGATTCAATATCAATTCCCAAACCAGAAGATGCATTAGCCTGGGGATCGGCATCCACAAGCAATACTTTTTTACCCAGTTTCGCCAATGAAGCTCCCAGATTGATTGCGGTTGTTGTTTTACCTACACCACCCTTCTGATTTGCCAACGATATGATTTTGCCCATATTATTTCAATTAAAAAAATTACGACTTCATTTTTTATACCTGAAATCAACGTTTTTCATGTTCTCCACACAAAGCACTTTGACTTCTTTAATTTGGCAAAGATAATCAATATCTTATTATTCACCAAGCGAACGCCATTTGCACAAAAGAGAACCAACAAGAATACAATATTCTCATTTACAATCAAATAGGACAGAGTTTAAAAGTATTCAAACCCTGCCCTATAATAAAATAAAAAAATTTAATTTTTATTTAATATTGAGATATTCCACGTTTTAAATCTCCTGATTACAGCTTTCCTATTCCACAGTCATACTCTTATCCGAGCAACACCAACCACAAATTCTTTCCAGCTGTAAAGTTCCTTAAATATACAAAGAATACATTTTATAGTATCATAAACGTCAACCCGTTTTTGTTCCCATAACATCATTTTTATTACAACTATACCAAATCAACTGCTATGACCGATATAGCACCGATTCATTTTTTATAGTTAACTAATATCCGACTTATACTTTGTCAAAAACAGAAAAACATCAGGACACTACGAATAAAAATTAACCTCTACGTGTTTTTATTTCAATAACTCCGAACTTAATTCGATCACCATATTCTTTTCCATACTTTTTCCAATATTCACTATATGCCTCCCCTTCTTTATATACGTTCACTACATCAATCTTATTAGTACTTATACTATTAAGATCAAAATCCGCCCCCATCACCTCACCATCTACAATAATCAAAGGATTTCCCTTTGAAGCATCATTCTGAATACCGACAGACAAATCACTCTTTGACCCATCCAATGAGAAACGAATAGGAAGCGTGTACAGAATATCCACTTTTTCACCAGCCTTTTCTCCCTTCAGGTAATATCCTGGAATCCATCTCGGCAAATTTTCCACAAAAGCCAAAGCTGCATGATCCAACGTAGAAGAAACACTCCGGATAATTTTTCCCTGACTTATCCTTCCATCCTTTTCTACAACAAACTGTACAACCACCGTTCCTTCTTCACCACTCTGTTCTGCTTCTTTCGGATAATGTAAATTTTCACTCATATACGTATATATATTTTCGGAAATTTCAGAAGGGAACTGAGGCATTTGTACGGAATCCGGAGCATTCAATCCATAAACTTCCAAAGGCACAACTGCCATCATCTGATCACTTGACTTCTGTTTATCACAAGCCAACACCAATACCGCCAATAGGGGAATTACCAAACTATATTTCAGTAAACCCATTTTCTTTGTTTTTTCTTTTTTCATCATAATGATTCTTTTTTTAAGATGTGATACATTAAACTTATTTATAATCTGAACAGCCGGCATATCCAGCGCTTGTTCTAATAAATGATATTGGTAATGCTTTACGTCACAACCCTCTTGTTTCAACACATAATCATCTGCCAAGAACTCAAGATTATCCTTCATTTCTTTCCTCAGCAACCAAACAAAAGGGTTTATCCAGCAAACAGCCAAAAGCAACTCATAAAATATTACATCCAGAGTGTGTAACTGCCTGGCATGTCCATATTCATGAAAAACCACCTCCTGCAATGCTTCCTGATCATACAAAGCAGGATTTAAATAAACAGAACGTCCGAAAGAAAAAGGCGACCTGCATGCTTCACTTACTTTCACATCAACGCCACAAACTTTTTCGCTTACATACTTTCTATTCAAACGGTACACCGAGAGCAATTGGATAAATAAACGGAGTAAAAACAACAAGGATATTACCCCATACACCACAAAAAATACTGAAACCCAATCAAAGGATTGTGGCTGCACAATCTCACTTGCGGATACGTCAGGAACAATCAGGCTCCAATCCGGCATCAGCGACAGTATCGGCTCCGGGCGTTTCCAATAATCCAACTGTATAAAAGGAAACAGCAAAGAACACACAACAATGCCCCAAAAATAGATTCTCCGGACAATCCAAAACGTATCTTTATAAAAGAATAAGCGATACAGGCAATAGAACAAACCCAAAGCCACATTAACCTGTAAAAAATAAATCATTATATCCGTCATTGTTTTTCTATAAGTTTTATAATTTCCTGCAATTCTTCCGGGGATATTTTTTGCTTTTCCACAAAAAAACTGACCATTTCTTTATAAGAGTTTTCAAAATAATTCCGGACTATATTCGACATAAATGTCGATTTATACTCATTTTCTTCTATCAAAGGAGTATACTCATACGTATTTCCATAACGTTTGGAAGAAACATATCCCTTCTTTTCCAGATTTTTTACAATTGAGGCCAAAGTTGTATATGGAGGACGAGGATTCTCCATTCTTTCCAAAAAATCTTTTATAAACCCTTTTCCTGTCTGCCAAACCACAAGCATAACTTCTTCTTCCTGATGCGTTAATTTTTCCATACTAATAATCATTTAATTACGAAAACTTCGTAAAAGTACGAACATTTCATAAACACCCAAACAAAAGAGTGCCATATTAATCTTTTTTAACCCTTAAAACAGATTAAACTTCCATTTAAAATAGACTATCTTTGTTTATAACGAGTTATATGTGATAAAGGAGATATTTAAACCGGGAGCAGAACATCAGGAATATCTTAATTTGTTCGTTAGCATTTCTCCGACAGAAGATAAAAATCAATAAGGGAATTATCAGTAAAGAAGAAATTACCTGAACAATTCAAAACAAAGATGTGCATGATTTTGTTAGAATATATATAATCACTAGATATGGATTTTCGTATAGAAAAAGATACTATGGGGGAAGTTAAAGTCCCCGCAGGCAAATACTGGGGCGCACAGACCGAACGCTCACGTAATAATTTTAAAATAGGAGCGGCCGGAAGTATGCCTATAGAAATTATTCATGCTTTTGCTATTTTAAAAAAGGCGGCTGCTCTCACCAACTATGAATTACAAGTATTATCAAAAGAAAAATGCGACTTAATATGTCGGGTATGCGACGAGATATTACAAGGTAAACTGGACGACCAGTTTCCTCTGGTAATCTGGCAGACAGGCTCCGGTACTCAAAGCAACATGAACGTCAACGAAGTCATCGCTAACCGGGCGCATGTTTTGAATGGAGGCAAACTGGACGATGAGAACAAAATACTGCATCCCAATGATGACGTAAACAAATCGCAATCGTCAAACGACACTTTTCCCACAGCCATGCACATTGCAGCTTACTGTACCGTACAGGAAAAGACTTTGCCCGGTATAAAAAAATTACGGGACACGTTCGCCATAAAATCCAGCGAGTTCATGAGCATCATAAAAACAGGACGGACTCATTTTAT
Organism: Bacteroidota bacterium; assembly: GCA_023391625.1. GTDB lineage: Bacteria > Bacteroidota > Bacteroidia > Bacteroidales > Paludibacteraceae > QVMH01. Next base: position 24,994 of record JAEWAN010000033.1, read on the forward strand.
GGATGCAACTCCCCTGACGCTGGGTCAGGAATTTTCCGGTTACATGCAGCAGCTTGACAATGCGGTGCGGGCCATAAACAATGCCTTAGAAATGGTTGCGCAACTTGCATTAGGAGGTACTGCTGTAGGTACGGGACTAAATGCTCCCAAAGGTTATGATACCATGGTGGCCCGTCAAATAGCAGAACTAACCCACTACCCTTTTGTTACCGCTCCTAATAAATTTGAAGCCCTTGCTGCCCACGACTCAATGGTGGAACTCAGCAGCGCTCTAAAGCGGACTGCCGTGTCCTGTATGAAGATAGCCAACGACATCAGAATGTTGAGTTCCGGACCAAGATGCGGAATCGGAGAAATACTGATTCCTGAGAATGAACCCGGATCTTCCATTATGCCAGGTAAAGTAAACCCGACCCAGGCGGAAGCCATGACAATGGTTGCAGCCCAGATTATCGGTAATGATGTTGCCGTGAGTATAGGAGGTTCAACCGGACATTTTGAACTAAATGTGTTTAAACCCGTGATTGCTGCGAATGTATTACAATCAGCCAATCTATTAGGAGATGTATGCACTTCATTTAACGACAAATGCGCTGTTGGCATTCAACCGAATATACCTATAATAAAAAAACATCTTGAAAACTCACTTATGCTGGTAACAGCACTAAATACACATATCGGATACGCTAATGCAGCTAAAATAGCAAAGAAAGCTCATCAGGAAGGTAAAACATTGCGCCAGGCTGCTTTAGAATCAGGTCTTGTAACCAATGAACAATTTGACAAATGGGTAGACCCATCGAAAATGGTCTGATCGTTACAAATAAAATATAAATTTACAAATCTATTAATAATCATCATTATGGAAAATTTGGTAAAACGACTGCAAGAAGAAGTTGGATTGACAGAAGAGCAAGCTCTTCAGACAATTGCTGTTATGAAAGACTTTATGGACAAAGAAGACATTTCTGTGGACTGGAATAAGTTTTTCAAAGGTAAATACGATGACTTTGTAAAAAGCACCGCCTCTTTCATGAAAAAATTCTCCCGAAAAGTAGATGAGTTTTCAGACAAATTCTCTGACAAAGCCGAAGACTTTGCCATCCACACCAAGAGGGCAGCCAGGGATATATCAAAAAAAATTTATGATAAATTAAACGACGAAGACTAACAATAAAATAGAACTAAAAACGGAGCATTGGTTATCCCTAATGCTCCGTTTTTTTATTTCTGACAACACAAAATCGATTCGTTCCCTTAACATTACAGTCCACAATAAATTTTCCACAGACTTATCCAGGATTTTCACAAAAGCTCCAACCTGGGAACGAACTCCTCAAAAAGACTTAATCAACACTTCTTTCAACCATCAACAAAAAAGACAAGCCCTGCAAATTCACAGGACTTGTCTTATAAACGATCAAAATATATAAAGAGAGAATTATTTTTTCTAAACAAAAATCATGTTTATTATCAATATCCGCCTCCTAATGCACGATACAGGCTAATAACTCCTTGTATTTCATCAAAACGGTTAGAAGCCGAACTTAACTCTGCCTGTAAAAGGCTTTGCCTTGCCGTAATCACCTCCAAATAATTCTGGGAACTATGTTTCATCAGCAACTCTGAACTACGTACAGCCGATTGTAAAGATTTAACCTGCAGCTCTTCCAACTTCAAACGTTGACGGGCAGTTTCCCATTGTATCAAAGAATTATTTACTTCCGTTCCGGCATCAAGCAAACTCTGACGGAAACTCAAACGGGCTTCTTCCTGTTGTGCCTTTGCAACCCTCAAATTGGCTACATTTTTACCTTGATTAAACAAAGGCTGTACTAAAGAACCTACAGCTGAAAATAGCCATTGTCCCGGATTAGTAATGATAGCTCCGGCAGCATTAGTCCATCCCGCAGATCCGCTCAATTTTATTGATGGATAAAATGCGGAATATGCCTGGTTAGTACCATATAAGGCTTGGGCTAAAGCAGCTTCTTTCTGACGTACATCCGGACGACGTTGCAACAACTGGAACGGAACTCCGGTAAGAAGCGTATCGGGAAATACCTGCTCTTTCAAAGTAGAACGTCGGATGGTTTGTGGTGTCGTTCCTAACAAAGCTGAAAGAGTATTTTCCATTTCTCCTATTTGTTGCTGAATGGAAAGCAGAGAAGCATCAACTGATAATTTTCCAGCTTCAGTCTGCGCTACCGCCATTTCAGTGGCTTGTCCGGCTCTTTTCAAAGCTTTCATAACCCGTAAGTTTTCCTCCCAGTTTTCTGCCGTACGCTTACTAATATCAAGTTGTTCGTCTAGCATCAACAAAGTGTAATAACTATTGGCTATGGTAGCGACCAATTCCGTTTGTACAGCTTGTTTGTAAGCTTCACTCTGTTCTAAAACAGTCTTAGCCTGACGTTTGGCATTAGTTAAACGTCCAAAAATATCCAGTTCCCACTCTGCAGAAGCAGATAAGTTGTAGGTCATGCTCGGTTTTGCTCCCCCTACACTGCTTATTGTTCCCTGTGGAGTAAGCGACAAAGATGGGAGATAAGCCAGTTGTGAAGATTTCAGCAAAGCTTCCGCTTCCTGTATCTTCAGACGGGCGATATTCAAGTTCGTATTATTCTTAATTCCGCTGTCAATCAGTTGTTGCAGTAAAGTGTCCGTGAACAGTTCCTGCCATGTCAGGTCGGCAATAGACACGGTATCTTCCGCAGCCACAGGATGACGGTAAAGGCTGTCCGCTTCCGGCATATCCGGACGCTTATAAGTCTGGTATATATGACAGCTACTTAGCCCCACGGACATAAGTAAACATATTACTATCTTTTTCATACAATTCATAATATAAATATTATTGATTTTTTTCTAATTGTTCCGGTATTTCACGTTCCGGCATTAGTTTCTCCTGCAGATACTGGAACACGATAAACAGTGTCGGAACAATAAACAACAAGGCTATGGTTCCGATAAGCATACCACCTACAGTTCCTACACCAAGCGAAATGTTACCATTAGCACCTACACCGGTAGAGAACATCATAGGCAACATACCGAATATCATGGTCAACGAAGTCATCAGGATAGGACGCAAACGTACCTGAGCTGCAGAAATAGCAGCCTGCGTAATACTCATACCATGTTTACGACGTTCTGAAGCGTATTCGGTAAGCAGAATGGCCGTTTTAGCCAACAACCCGATCAACATAATCAATCCGGTCTGCATATAGATATTATTTTCCAGTCCAAACAGATTCGCGAAAATGAAGCTACCGGCCAAACCAAACGGAACAGACAAGATAACCGCCAACGGAATAAACAGGCTTTCATAAAGCGCACACAAAATAAGGTATATGAACACCACACAAATACAGAAAACCAATGTTGCCGTATTTCCGGTAGAAGCCTCTTCACGCGACATACCTCCAAACTCAAAACTATAACCCGTAGGCAATGTTTGTTCCGCAACTTCACGTACAGCCTGAATAGCCTGACCGGAACTATAACCATTGGCAGGCACACCATTCACGGAAATAGCAGAGAACAAGTTAAAACGTGACAAGCTTTCCGTACCATATACACGTGTCAGAGTCAGGTATTGGTTAATAGGAGACATTTCTCCGCTGGATGTACGTACAAACATATTGTTCAGCGACTCTGTGTCCAGACGGAACTCCGGTGATGCCTGCACCATAACACGGTATAATTTAGAAAAACGGTTCATATTGGAAGAATAGCTACCTCCGATGTAACCGGACAAGGCACTCAACACTTCCGAAGGAGATACCCCGTTACGTTTACACCTTGCAGCATCCACTTCTACCAGATACTGCGGATATTTCGTATTGAATGAAGTGTAGGCACGTGAAATTTCCGGCCGTTCATTCAATGCGGCAATCATCTGGCGGGTATAAGTCTGAAGGTCTTCTATAGAACCACCCTTCTGATCCTGTACATAAAGTTCAAAACCGTTACTTGCACCATACCCGGAAATCATAGGAGGAGCAAAAGCCATGATCTCTGCAGAGACTATGCCTGAAGTACGTTTATAAATTTCATCAATAACAGAATTTACATCATCTCCTTCTTCCGTACGTTCTTCCCAAGGTTTCAATTTCACGATATACATACCGTTAGAAGCACCCTGTCCGCTGATAAGGCTATGACCTGTTACTTTAGAGTATATTTTAATCTGAGGAATATCATCAATACATGCCTCTACCTCATCCATAATGCTCTTCGTTTTTGACAAACTGCTTCCCGGCGATGCCTGAACATTTATAAATAAAGTTCCCATATCTTCCTGAGGCACAAGCCCGGTTTTAGTAGTTTTCATCAATACGACAAGAATAACACCTGCCACTACCAGCAAAACTGCTGCCAACCATTTACGTTTCAAAAAGAAGAATACACCCGTTTTGTATTTCCGTACCAAACGTTGGAAAGATGTATCAAAAGCGATGTGGAAACGAGATGAAAAACTCATCTTTCCTCCATTATCGCCAGTCATGTGAGGAGTCATGATCAAGGCGCACAATGCCGGACTCAACGTTAATGCATTAACCATAGAGATAGCCACGGCCACGGCCATAGTCAACCCGAACTGCGTATAGAACGTACCGGTAGTTCCTCCCATAAAACAAACAGGGATAAACACCGCCATGAAGACAAAAGTCGTTGTAATCAACGCAGATGTAATACCTCCCATGGCATCGATAGTCGCCAGATAAGCAGATTTATAACCTTCGTCAAATTTAGCCTGTACGGCTTCCACCACCACAATGGCATCGTCCACCACCGTACCGATAACCAATACGAGAGCAAACAGCGTAAGCATGTTCAAACTAAAACCTGCCACATAAAGGAAAGCGAAAGTACCGATAAGAGATACGATAATAGAAATCGCCGGAATAAAGGTGGAACGCATACTCTGAAGGAATACATATACCACAAGGATAACCAGCAAAATAGCTTCCACAAGAGTTTTAACCACATTTTTGATAGAAGCATCAAGATAGTCCTTAGAACTCATCAAGTCCACCAGTTCCATTCCCTTAGGCAGATCTTTTGATATTTCGGCAGTCAGCTTATCTATTTCTTCAATTATTTCATTCGCGTTAGAACCGGAAGTCTGGGCTATCATACAGTTAGTACCGGGATGGCCGTTCACTTCACCCACATAAGCATAAGATACCGAACCCAATTCTACTTCCGCTACATCTTTTAACCGAAGCACGTCCCCGTTAGGTAACGAACGAATAACCATATTTTCATAATCCCGTTCTTCTTCATAACGTCCCCGGTATTTCAACACATATTGGAACGTATTTTCAGAATCTGCACCCAATGTACCTGTAGGCGACTCTACGTTTTGTTCGCCCAGTACGGATGACACATCAGATGGAACCAACCCGTACTTAGCCATTTTCAAAGGATCAAGCCATATACGTAAAGAGTAGTCGGCTCCCAACACATTCACTTCACCCACTCCGGCAATACGTGATAAACGCGGCTCGATATTAATTTTCATGTAGTTGTTCAAGAAACTTTCATCGAACGAGTCATCCGGACTATAAAGAGCCAATGCTTTAATATTACTGGTCTGACGTTTACGTACGGTTATACCGGTTTTCGTTACCTCTGCAGGTAAAAGCCCCTGTGCCGTAGCTACACGGTTCTGAACGTTTACGGTAGCCATATCCGGATCTGTACCCTGACGGAAATAAACAGTAATGCTGGCAGAACCGCTGTTGGTAGCTGATGAAACCATATACATCATGTTTTCCACCCCGTTGAGGGCTTCTTCCAAAGGCACAACCACACTCTTCTGTACCGTTTCGGCATTGGCACCTGTATAGTTTGCAGAAACGCTGATAGTAGGTGGTGCAATCTCAGGAAATTGTTCAACTGGCAATTGAGAAAGACCGATTAATCCTAATAAGAGTATAACAACAGAAATTACTCCAGCCAGAATAGGACGGTCTATAAATGTTCTGATTTTCATAATACCATACTATTCGTTAGTGGATTGATTGTTTACGATAGCTCCTTCTTTTATTAATCCGGCACCTTCAGCTATAATAACATCCCCGGCCTGAAGTCCGGACTCTACGATATATTCTGTTCCGTTATTCAACTTAAATATTTTTACCGGAGTTGATTTAGCTTTATTATCTACCACCTTGTACACAAAAATCTTATTCTGAAGTTCATAAGTAGCAGCTTGTGGAATAACAATACAATCTTTCTTTACGGTTGGAATAACTACAGTCCCGCTTCCACCATTGCGTAACAACTGTTCCGGATTTGTAAATCTGGCACGAAGGCTGATAGCTCCCGTACTTTCATTTATCGTACCACTGATGGCATCTATTTTTCCCGCATGTTTATAAGAATTACCATTACTCAACACCAACTGCACTTCCGCCATTTCCTCCATTGCCTGTTTCAAAGAGCCGTACTGCTGAACGAGGTCAAGTATCTGGTTTTCACTCATAGAAAAGTAGGCATATACTTCACTGTCATCAGACACAGTAACCAAAGGTTCTGTAATACTGCTGCTAACCAATGCTCCTACACGATAAGGAATCATACTGGCAACACCATTGACCGGACTTTTCACTTCCGTATATGCCAAATTGTTACGAGCATTGATTTCCTGAGCTTTAGCTTGCGCCAAAGCAGCCTGTACTTCAGCCAAAGTATTCTGGGCTGTCTGCAAATCAAATTCGGAAATTACTTCTTCCTTATAAAGTTCCACTTTACTATCTACGGTTAACTGTGCGGTACCCAATTTTGCTTCTGCACTTTTAACGTTAGCTATAGCCGTTTCCAATGCGGCTTTGTAAGGAACCTGATCTATAATGAAAAGTGTTTGTCCTTTAGACACTGCATCACCCTCATTGATACAAATTTCAGTAATAATACCGCTTACTTGTGGACGTATTTCCACATATTGTTTACCACGAAGCGTTGCCGTATAGCCTGATTCCAAAGTTTGGTCACCAGGTTCAACGATCTGAGTCTTGTACGTGATTTCCGTACTCTTCTGCTGAGAGTTTTTGCAGGAGTACAGCAAAGGCAAACATGCCAGAACTAAAATGAGAATCTGTTTCATTGTCGCTTTTTATATATAATTAATGGATACTATTTTCCCCTTTCATCAAAAAGTTGGCAAAAGTAGGAAATATTGAGGAAATAAATAAGAAAGTGTTGATAAATAACCTAAAAGTGATGACGAACGATAACATATTAATAATTGAGGTCTCATATCAATATTATATATTTGTAATATGAAACATCGCAACATTTCCATTTATATAGACTTAATCTTTTGCCTGCTCATTCTCCCTCTTATTGCATCGCTCGTTCCGGTAGAAAAATGGATTATCGACCACACGGGGTTTGTAATTACATTGATTGTTTACCTATACGGACTTTATTTTGCATACCGCAAGGCCAATATTCCATCTTTGTTTCTACAACGAAAATTCGGACATATCATTTTACTTTTAGCAATATTGGTAGGGGTCACCATACTCTTCAGCCAAATGCCTATGCCTGATAATAGTGACGGCGACACCCTACTGCCGCTGGAAGCCCGGAAACATCTGCGTACCCAGTCGATCTGGTTCTTTTTTCTCATCGTCACCGGATTCAGTCTTTCCATAGAACTGACTTTTGAACTTTTCCGACAAATTCTCTCCAAACAGGAAATTGAAACAGAAAAGAACAAAGCGGAACTGGCTCTCTATAAAGCTCAAATCAATCCTCATTTTTTATTCAATACCCTGAACGCTCTTTATGGTCTGGTTTTAATTAAATCCGACAAAACGGAATCGGCTTTTATTAAATTCTCCAACATCTTAAAATACATGTATTCTCAGACGACTTCCGAAACCATACCCATATCCAGCGAAATAGATTACATTCATCAATATGTAGATCTGCAGCTATTAAGACTGAATAAACATACCCATGTTATCTTTGAAAAAGAAACGGACGATGATCAGATACAAATTCCTCCGATGATTTTGATTACTTTTGTAGAGAATGCTTTTAAGTACGGAACATCTGCAGATATAGACTGTATACTCCTTATACGTATCGTAGTTAAAGACGGAAAATTGCTTTTTGAAACAGAAAACACCATCATGAGGGAGAGACAAGACTGCAGTTCTGCCATCGGGATTGAAAACAGCCGAAAACGATTGGAACTCCTGTACCCGGGAAAGTTTACTCTAATAACAAAAAGAGAGGACGGACAGTTTAGAACACGATTAACCATCCAGCTAAAATGAAAAAGATAACCTGTGTTGCCATAGATGACGAACCTTTAGCCCTGCTTGTAATTACCCAGTTTTGCGAACGCAGGGGAGGTATGGATTTAACTACTTTCAGTGAACCGCTTATTGGAATGAAAGAAATAACCCGCTCCAAACCAGACCTGGTATTTCTTGATATTGAAATGAACAGCATTAGCGGGCTGGACGTGGCACGTGTTTTACCACCGGAAAGTTGCCTTATTTTTACTACAGCTCATGCACAATACGCTCTTGATGGCTTTGAACTCGATGCCGTAGACTTTTTACATAAGCCTTTTGCATACAACCGTTTTGAAACTGCTGTAGAAAAAGCCTGCCGACGCATTGAAGCACGCAAGAACAAAACCCAGGAATTTATCACCATAAAACAGGAATACAACAACATAACAATACCTGTAGATGACATCCTGTACATAGAAGCCATGGAAAACTACACAAAGATATTCCGTGTCAGCGACAACTATGTATTATCACGTATCAGTCTGAAAGTAACCCAGGAAATGCTGCCTGCCGATTCATTTCTACGTATACACAGATCCTACATCATTCCCCTGGATAAAGTGGAAATGTTTACAAAAAAAGAAATAAAACTGAAAGGAAAAGAAAATCCATTACCGGTAGGGCGCCAGTTTTCCAACAATGTGTATGAGGTACTAACAGCCCGAAAAACAACAGGGACAGACACGCCGGGGAAATAGGACTTTTTAGTTTCCAGCTATTCCTACAGGTTACACATTCCGTCATGTTACTGGAATCCGGACTACAACTTATTGCATCCGGATTCCATTCCGTTCAATTTTACAAATTATTTTTATAAATAGCAGCGATCAACTTCTGATATTGATTTTCCACTTCCATATACGTCAGAAGATTTTTATATACATTTTCTGCTTCCACATAATATTCGATAATGGAAAGTTGTCCGGCTGTCACAGCTTCTTTCAATAAATCCAATGTATTATGCATCAACTCCACATCATAAGCCTGCATGGTTTCATACATCTGCTGCATTTCATTAAACTGACTCCGAATAGCCGCTTCCGTTTGTAAACGGGCATTATCCTGTTGTAACTGCGCACTGGCAGCCTGTGCCCGGGCTATTTTAACTTTCTTCCGGTTTGAAAAAATAGGCAGACTGACACCCACCATAAAACCGTTGCTTGCCTCATCCAGATCGGTATTACGCCGATAACCGACTTCCAGCTTAGGAAGCCAGTTTTGTTTATTTACATTCAATTCTTTCTCCGCTGCACGCACTGTGGCATCTGCCGCTAACAAATTGGCATCACCAGCCATTATTTCATCATACAACGTACGATAATCCCTGATTGCTTCAACCTGCGGGTAAGTGTCAGCTTCAAAATCCAACGGCAGATTGCCATTCATAGCCAGAAGCGACTGCAAGGCTGTACGGTGAGCTGCATTATTACGTGCCACTTCCGCCTGTACATTCATACGTTCCATCTTAATTTTGTTTACTTCCAAGATATTGGCATCACCTTCCTGCAAACGCTTTTCAAAAAACAGCAGCAGTTCATTCGCATTTTGTTCACGCTCTACCAACAAAATATATTCCTGATTTAAACGGATCAAATCAAGACAAAGATTTTTAGCATTAAGCAATATATCCCTCCGGACAGCCTGTTGCTGCAAATCAAGAGCCTCTTGCTGAAGTTTTCCGGATTTATGCCGGGCCGCATATAAAGTAGGAAAATCAAATCCCTGACTAATAACCATTTCCGAACTGGCTACGCCATGTATGCCCTTTGCAAAAAACGGACTATATTCCAATGACAGATATTCCAGACTGTTTTGAGACTGTATTTCCATTTTGGCAGCTTCGGCGCTTTGCTGCAGTGCTTTCAATTCCGTATTATTCTGTTCTATCTGCTGCAGCACTTCATCAATATCTTGCGCCTGTAAACTACTGTTCAGTACGAACAACGCCATCGCCATAAAATATATCTTTTTCATATATTATTTTCTTTTTTACGGTTCATCAATTCATATACGATAGGAATTATAAAAGCATTCAAAAAAGTGGATGTAAGCAATCCTCCCAGAATTACCTTAGCCATAGGACTCTGGATTTCATTTCCGGGTAACTCACCCCGTAAAACCAACGGAATCAAAGCCAACGCCGACGATAAAGCTGTCATCAAAATAGGGTTCAACCTATCCAATGAACCTTTTATTATACTTTCCCGCAGGCCCATACTTTGCTCCTCCCGGAGTGTATTATAATGGCTGATAAGTAACATTCCGTTACGTGTGGCAATACCAAACAAGGAAATAAAACCGATAATGGCAGGAATGCTCATTTCACCCGTAGTAAACAACAGAGCAAAAACCCCACCAATCAGGGCCAACGGCAGATTCAACAGAATTACCCCACTCTGAGCTGCATTCTTAAATTGCATATACAAGAGTAAAAATATCACTACAATACTCATCATGGAAGTAAATAGCAATATACGGCTGGCAGCCTGTTCACTTTCAAACTGCCCCCCATACTCAATATGGTATCCTTCAGGCAATGTTATGTTCCGGTTTACCTGTGTTTGAATATCATTCACCACGCTACGTAAATCCCGCCCGTTGGTATTAGCAGAAATAACGATTTTACGTTTCACATTTTCACGGTTAATCGTATTCGGCCCCATGGAAGAAGTTACATCCGCCACGTAGGACAGAGGTACTTTATTACCTTGAGCATCATCTATCATCAGGTCTTTAATCCGTTCTATCGAACCTCGGTTATCTTCACTGGAACGCACAATAAGATTAAACGATTTTCCTTGTTCATAAACCTGCGACACTACCTCACCAGCCATGTTCACAGCAATAAATTCATTAAAATCGGGAAGTGAAATACCGTATTTGGCTAACATTTCACGCTTGGGGATAATTTTCAACTCGGGACGTTCTATCTGCTGTTCTACATTTAAATCGGCAATTCCTTCTACATCCTGTATGGCATCTTTAATCTGGTTACCGATAGTAAACATTTTATTGAGATCATCTCCAAACAATTTTATGGCAATGCTGGCCTGTGTTCCACTCAACATAGCATCAATACGATGGCTTATCGGCTGGCCTATTTCAATATTAGCCCCGGTAATAACAGACAGTTTCTGACGCACATCGTTCAGAACCTCAGTATGTGAGCGACCATCCAGTTCAAACGGAGCTTCTATTTCAGAAACATTCACTCCCATAGCGTGTTCATCCAACTCCGCCCGTCCTGTTTTACGGGCCACCGTCTGTATTTCCGGAATAGTCAGCAATATTTCTTCTGCCTGACGGCCGATTTTATCCGATTCTTCCAACGAGATACCCGGCATGGAACTGACATTAATCGTAAAAGAACCCTCGTTAAACGGAGGCAGGAAACTGCTTCCCAAAGTAAAGAAACATCCAAGCGCCACTAAAAATAAGGCTATGGTGCTCCCCAATACTATTTTTTTATGTTTTAAAGTCCAATTCAAACCCATTAAATAATACTTCTTCAACCACACAGCAAGAAATGCTTCCTTTGGCAACTTATCTTTCTTATAATTGCCTCCTAACAAATATGAGCAAAGAACCGGAGTAAGTGTCAGCGCAACAATAGTAGAGGCAAACAATGAAACAACAAAAGAAATTCCAAGCGGTATCAACATACGTCCTTCCATCCCGCTAAGAAAGAACAAAGGAATAAAACTAACTACAATAATCAATGTAGAATTTAATATCGGCATACGGACTTCCCGTGAAGCATTAAATACTACATCAATTACCGGCTTCCGTTCTTCCACTGAAAGTAAACGGTTCTCACGCAAATGTTTCCAAACATTCTCTACATCCACAATCGCATCGTCCACTAAAGAACCAATGGCAATCGCCATACCACCAAGACTCATCGTATTTATACTCAACCCCATGTAATGCAACACGAGAATGGTAATCAGCAATGATAAAGGCAAAGTCACCAATGAAATAATTGTAGTACGCGTATTGGCAAGAAACAGGAAAAGAACAATCACCACAAAGATAGCTCCTTCAAACAAGGAATCCTGTACATTGTTAATAGAACTTTCTATAAAACGTGACTGACGGAAAGCATCTGTAGAAACATGTACATCCTCCGGAAGATTTTTCTGTAAATCCGCCAATGCAGCTTCCAGCTGTTCCGTTAACTCAATGGTTCCTGTATTAGGCTGTTTAGTAACTGTCAGCAAAACCGCAGGTTTCCCTTTTTCAGAAGCCAAACCGAGCTTCGGTTGTTGCGCACCTATTTTAACATCTGCAATATCTTCCAGCGTTACGGGAAAACCGTTTGTATTTTTAACAACAGCGCGTCCCATCTGTTTTACATCATCCGTAGAAAGGATTCCCCGGACAATGTATTCATTTCCATATTCATAAATTACTCCCCCGTTAGTATTCTGATTCATATTACGGGTTACGGATAAAACTTCTCCCAAAGTAACTCCATAATGTTTCATTCGCTCGGGATGAAGCAATATCTGATATTCTTTGATATCCCCACCAAGTACAGCCACCTGCGCCACTCCCCCTGTGGAAAGCAAACGAGGACGAATTGTCCAGTCGGCCAGTGTACGTAGATCCAACATAGAAGTGCTATCTGCCGTCAAACCTACAATCAGCAATTCTCCTAAGATAGACGATTGAGGACCAAGCGTAGGATTTCCTACATTATCAGGTAAGCTTTCACCAACAGCAGCCAATTTTTCAGACACAATCTGGCGAGCCAGATATATGTCCGTATCCCAATCAAATTCCACCCAAACAACAGAAAATCCAGTTGTAGAAGAAGAACGTACACGACGTACCCCCGTAGCTCCGTTCACAGCTGTTTCAATAGGAAATGTAACAAGCATTTCCACTTCCTCGGCAGCCATCCCGTTTGCCTCCGTCATTACCACTACAGTGGGAGCATTTAAGTCTGGGAAAACATCCACCTCCGTATGAAACGCCGTATAGACTCCTCCTACCAACAATAACACCGAAGCTACCAGAACCAACAGACGGTTCTGCAACGAAAAATGAATAATTTTATTCAGCATAACGTCCTGTCGTTTTTAATGATTATGAGTATGTTCTGGAATCGTATTGGCAGCAGATGCCAGTTTCACATAAATAGCCCCCTGTGTTACCACTTTCTCGCCACCATGTAAACCGGTCAGGATTTCTATCCGATCGCCATTTGTTGCTCCCAATTTTACTTCCTGCTTTCTATAACATTCTGCATCTTCCTGAATATATACAAAATTCAGCCCTTGTTCTTCCGTTATCGCTGAAACCGGCAGGCTAATTACGTCCTGACGTTCACCGGATAACAAATAGACTTCCACAAAAGAACCGGGTATAACACTACCCCGATTATCAAATTCAAAAATAACGGGAATATAATAGGAGGCATCACCGGATGACTTCCCGTAGGAAAGTAAACGTCCGTTCAAATCATCCAGACAATACACCTGGTCATTGTACGGAGTTTTAAAATTAGCAGACCTTACATTACTCAATAAAGCATAATAACGTTCAGACACATCGGCCTTAAGATATAACCTGCGATTCTGGGTTACACTGACAAGTGCCTGCCCCACCGTTACATAATCCCCTTCCTTTACAAAATTATTTTTTATAAAACCGTTGATCGGCGACTTTATTGAAACCCCTTTATTATTCTCACCTGGCGCCAATGCCTCATAAGTGATACGGGCTGTTTCATAATTTTCCTTCAAGGCATTAAATTCTTTTTGAGACACGATCCTGCTGCCAATAAGTTTTTTAGCACGTTCATATTCATCTTTCGCCGTTTCATACGTAATGCGTGCCCGTTGTACCGGATCGCCATCCTGCAAATGGTCTGAAGAAATTGAGAGCAATCCCGTACCTTTTTCTATTTCTATTCCTTCTGTAAGAGTCTGCGTAAAATTTACAACGCCCGACACACTGGCAACAATTGTTATTTCATCTCCCTGTGCAGCCTGTATTTGTCCGCTTGTAATGATTACATTACGAAAAGGAGCAGCCTGTACCTGTTCTATTACAAGTCCGGCAGCTTTTGCCTGTTCTGGCGATAATATTATTTCTCCGGAATGCCCGGTATCCGTTTTTTCATTTTCACGTTCATCATGCCCATCTAAATTTTCCCCGGCATGGTAAACATCTTTATCAGATTGCTGCCGCCCGGTAGATTTTTGACAGGAAGTCAAAACCAGCACTCCCAACATTCCAATAATAAATATTTTTCTCATGATAATATGTTTTTAATTATTATTCTTTTTTTACCGCTGCAAAAATAAAAAGAAAGAAATGCAACTTGGTTGCAAAATATAGTACAATACCTATACTTTTCACGTGATTAATCAAAGAGGAAAAACATAACAGAAAAAATAAGCCCAATACTTTGACTTTTTAAAACCCTAAAAGAATATAATATCCTACTCTCTTTTTTATTCTCGTCTACAGGTTCCCTCCATTCCAGAATGTAGTTAAAAACAGAAAAACATAAATCCAAACAAAAGCTATTAATCCTTCCATGTGCGCAACAGACTTTATATATAAAAACCAGCCGGCATATCATTTTATAAATGACAACCGGCTGGTTTTACTCTAAAAAATTAAAATACTACTTGAATCGGTTTAACCGACACTGACATATTCGTGCTTTCCCTAACATCAGGAAAACACGACAATGCCTAATTCTGCTCATTTTTCAAATCATCTCCCCAATGCATTTTAGCCTCACGTTCTTCCCGTTCACGCACTTCTTTCGCTTTACGCGCATAAACAATAAGACGTAATGACTGGTCATAAGTCAAATAATTCCACATCCAGTTCAACAACACATTTACTTTATTCCTCACCCCCAGAATGGAACGCAAATGCACTACCAACCACAATACCCAGGCAAACCAACCCTGTATCTTCACCCGACTAAATTCCACTACTGCCCGATTACGTCCTACCGTTGCCATAGAACCCAGGTTCTTATAATGGAAAGGTTTCAGGGATTTCTTTTTCTGCATACGCTTAAAATTTGCAGCCAGCAATTTACCTTGCTGAATTGCAACCTGCGCCAACTGAGGATGCCCGTCCGGATAATCCTTATCTGCCGTCATGATACACTGGTCGCCGATAGCAAATACATCGTCCAAGCCTTCTACACGGTTAAAAGCATCGACTTTCAATCGAGATCCGCGCCCCATACATTCAGCCGGCATATTGCCTACAGAAACAGCCTTTACCCCACTTACCCAAATAAATGTACGTGTAGGAATGGCCATTCCATCTTCCAATATTACTTTATGATCCTGATAATCAACCACACGTTTATGCAGGCATATATTAACCCCCATATTACGTAAAAACTGCTCCGCCTGTTCTGACGATTTGGCCGACATACCGGAAAGCAGACGACCTGCAGCCTCTATCAAAAAGATATTCAACTGGCTGCTATCCATATCAGGATAATCTGCAGGAATCACATATCTTTTCATTTCGGATAAAGCTCCGGCAATCTCCACACCCGTAGCTCCACCTCCTACTATAACAATATTCAACAACTCCCGCCGTTCCTGCTCTGTGGCGCAGGTGATACTCCGTTCCAGATTAGCAAGAAGGGCGTTGCGCAATCCCATAGCTTCCGAAACCGTTTTCATAGGCATGGCTTCTTCCTCAATATGTCTATTGCCAAAGAAATTACTTGTTGTCCCTGAAGCAAAAACCAGGTAATCATAATCAATCTTTCCTATGGATGTTTGAATGATCTTTTTCTCCGGATAAACAGCACGCATTTCTGCCATACGGAAATAAAAGTTCTTCCGCTTACGGAAAATCCTTCTGAATGGGAAAGAAATAGAACTGGGCTCCAACCCGGAAGAAGCTACCTGATAAATCAGGGGAGGAAACTGATGAAAGTTATTCCTATCCACCAACACAACCTGATAATCAGCATTACTAAGTTCATTTGCCAATTTTAATCCGCCAAAACCTCCGCCGATAATAACAATTCTTTTCTGACGGCCATTCCTTGTAATATTAAAGCTCATATATGTGTACTACAACATTAATTACGTAATTATGCAACAAATCCTGAAGCTATACAGCTCTTAAAATATTTCAAAAAAGCAACAATTTCCAGATTACACCAAACATCATCCGGCATTGAAGCAATACATATTATAACCAAGCAATAATTAAACCTCACAATGACAAAAATTCCTTGTATTAATTACCGCTAACATCTTTATGTTTAAACGAGTGTGCAAAGATACTGCTTATCCTTCTAATATTTTTCTTTTAAAACGATGTTTATTAATCCTAAAAAATAAAAACTCCTTTTTACAGAGTTTGCTGATGTATTTTACAATTTACCAAACTATCTGTATAGCCTTTACCTTTTCCTATGAAGAAACGACAACAACTTCCAAAAAAATCTTTCAAACTCAATTTTAATAAGAACAATTATTTCTTGTAATTTTGCAGCCATATTAGAAGAAAATCAATATGACAAACAGGTATGAAGAACGTCTGGGAACCGAACGTATGTTACCACTGGTTTTCAAGATGGCGCTTCCGGCAGTAGCTGCACAATTTGTTAACTTGCTTTACAGTATCGTTGATCGGATTTACATAGGCCACATACCTGGCATTGGAACCGATGCATTAGCCGGAGTAGGCGTAACCATCTCCATACTGATACTGATTTCTTCTTTTTCCGCTATTGTAGGAGGTGGCGGAGCACCACTGGCTGCCATCGCTTTAGGACAAGGCGACCGTCAGCGTGCCGGAGAAATACTGGGAAACGGATTTATCCTTCTGATAATATTCACATTGATCACTTCCGCCACAGCCTATGTCTTTATGGAACCCATCCTGCTTTTTGCCGGAGCTTCAGAGCATACTCTGAAATATGCTGTGGACTACCTCTCCATCTACTTATCCGGTACCATTTTTGTAGAAATTTCTACTGGGCTGAACTCCTTTATCAATGCACAAGGACGTCCAACCATAGCCATGTACTCTGTTTTAATCGGTGCTTTGCTGAACATTATTTTAGATCCCATTTTCATTTTCGGATTTAATATGGGAGTAAAAGGTGCAGCATTGGCAACAATCATTTCCCAAGCCTGCAGCGCTGTATGGGTGCTGTCATTCCTTTTTTCCCGCCAAGCCTCCCTACCTTTAGAACGGCGCTACATGAAATTAAACAGGAAGATAGTGCTGTCAATGTTAGCCTTAGGTATATCTCCATTTATCATGGCCAGCACCGAAAGCATCGTCGGATTCGTTTTAAACAGCAGCCTAAAAGAATTCGGAGATATATACGTAAGTGCACTGACTATCCTGCAAACATCAATGCAATTTGCCAGTGTACCACTGACCGGATTTGCTCAAGGTTTTGTTCCAATAGCAAGTTACAACTATGGCCACGGCGATAAACAGCGTGTAAAAGATTGTTTCCGGATTGCATTAACTACCATGTTTTCTTTCAACCTAATCCTAATATCGCTTATGGTATTATTCCCCTCAACAGTAGCAGCCGCCTTTACAAGCGATGTGAATTTAATAGAAACCGTACGCTGGACAATGCCCGTTTTTCTAGGGGGCATGAGCATTTTCGGACTGCAACGTGCCTGCCAAAATATGTTTGTAGCATTGGGACAAGCCAAAATATCTATTTTCATAGCCCTACTCCGTAAAGTAATACTGCTTATCCCCTTAGCACTGATACTTCCACGATTCATGGGAGTAACCGGAGTATATGCCGCAGAATCAATATCCGATGCTACGGCTGCCATTTGCTGCACTTTACTGTTTATCTGGCAATTTCCAAAGATTTTAGGAAAAATGCAACAGATATAACTTCGATATTAAGCAGTTCCGGTAATCTAATATGAACTTGCCATATTACAACTTATCATACTAAAAAGTAAATAACAAAAAACTTAAATATAACCAATCACTATACTGACTATTTTCTGATAAATACTCAGTAAAAATTAAAAAGTCTGACACTATTACCTTAACTTTCAGTATAGAAAAATTAACTGGCTTCCTACTAAATTAAATTTTCAAACACAGGTTACCTTAATTTGTCACCCCGAAACGAATGTAGTATCTTTAACAAAAAATAGCAACTTTCGGGTCGCTTGTCATATATGCAAATAATAATTTTGCAACATTGAAATAAAAATACCATCAACACCTTTTTAATATATTACCAAAAGATACAAACCATACGGATTTTATATGAAACCAAAAAAGATTATTCAGATACAACGTTATCATTCTCCTTGCGGAGATTTAATGCTTGGCTCTTTTGAGAATAAACTTTGTCTCTGTGACTGGGCTACAGAAAGACACCGTGATGTTGTGGACAAAAGGTTACAAAGAATTTTACAGGCAGATTACGAATACAAAACATCTGGAATCATTCAGAAAGCCAGCCTGCAATTAAACGAATATTTCAACAGCGAAAGAACAACGTTCGACATTCCTTTACTTTTTGTCGGTACTGATTTTCAGAAAAAAGTGTGGTTCAAATTATTAGAAATACCTTATGGAAAAACTGTATCTTATGCAGAACTTGCCCGACAGTTAGGTATGCCGAAAGCAGTCCGTGCCGTAGCAAATGCCAACGGTGCGAATGCAATTTCCATTTTTGCTCCTTGCCACAGGGTTATCGGCAGTGATCACTCACTTACAGGATATGGCGGAGGACTTGATGCCAAAAAGACATTATTGGAATTGGAACAAACTTCACGATAAATATGAACACGCAACAGTTAAATTACAAACGTGTAGCTGCTGCTATCCGTTTTATTTGTGAAAATCGACGGGAACAACCCCAATTAGAAACGATAGCGGAAAAGGTAAATATGAGTCCGTTTCATTTCCAACGGATATTCCAGGAATGGGCCGGGACATCCCCTAAACAATTCTTACAATACTTGAATATAGAGTATGCCAAACAAATACTACACGAAACCCATACTTCTCTTTTTGATACAGCTTATGCGGTAGGGTTATCCGGCACAAGCAGGTTACACGATCTGTTTATCAATATAGAAGGCATGACACCGGGTGAATATAAAAATGGAGGTGAGAATCTCTCTATCAATTATAGTTTTGCAGAAAGTCCGTTTGGTGAGATATTCGTCGCTTCCACCGGAAAAGGCATTTGCAGCATGGAGTTTACCGATAACCACGAGATTAGTTTTCATTCTTTACGGAAAAAATATCCTAACGCACACTTTACTCAAACTACCGATAAACAGCAGCAGAACGCATTATTCATCTTTACACAGGACTGGAGTAAACTAAAAGAAATCAAGCTGCATCTAAAAGGAAGCGACTTTCAGCTAAAAGTTTGGGAAGCTTTACTTAAAATCCCATACGGAGGTCTAACTACATACGGAGATATAGCGACCCAAATCAATAATCCAAAAGCTTGCCGGGCTGTAGGAACAGCTATAGGCGAAAACCCGGTAGCCTTCCTCATTCCATGCCACCGTGTTATCCGTTCTTCCGGGGAACTGGGCAACTATCATTGGGGGGAAATACGTAAAACCGCTATAATAGGTTGGGAAGCAGCCAAACGAGAAAAGTTATTGGGACAACAGACCTAAAATCCCTTATAAAAACGGTTATCCACCATAAAAGATGTCCGTCAAAATATGGATATCTATTGTTATTTATTCACAGAATAACTGTTCCCGATAGAATATATACCAATTCAAAGGAAATATGATCGTATTTCTTTAATTGCGACTCATCCGATTCTATCAAACTGATTTCAAAGAACTGATACAGTTTTCCCTTTTCATAACATTAATTCACCACCTGGTTATAAAAGTCCAAACAATAAGAAAAATAATATAGAAATTATCACCTAAATATATATAACTTTACCATAAATAATCAGAATAATAACTCTTATAATAATTTAGGTATGAAGACTGAATTGGAAAAATGTCTGTCGGGTGAATGGTACGATTGCCATGCCCCCATATTTATGGAGTTCAAAAGGAAAACTCATGAGTTATTAATGAAATACAACTCATTACCATATGATTGTAAAGAAGAAAAGTATGCGTTATTGAAAGAAATGTTCGAGAACATTGGTGAAAAAGTTTCAATAGGACATTCTTTTACATGTGACTATGGCTGTAACATCAGTATAGGGAACAATGTCAGCATAAACACCGGATGCACCTTTGTGGATTGCAATAAAATAACCATTGGAAACAATGTACTGATAGCTCCCAATGTACAAATTTATACTGCAACCCATCCGGTTGAACTAAACGAACGTTTGAAACCAGTGGAAAAGAAAAATGGAACGGAATACATTCGGCACACGTATGCTCTACCCGTAAGCATTGAGGACGGTTGTTGGATTGGCGGCGGTGTCATCATCCTACCGGGTGTTACCATTGGCAGAGGAAGTGTCGTCGGAGCGGGAAGCGTTGTCACAAAATCCATTCCGGCCAATAGCCTTGCCATAGGAAACCCATGCAGAGTAATTCGGAAAATTAATACCTCACATAACCATGATTAAATTAATTGCTTTTGATTTAGACGGCACAATAGGCGATACCATACCAATGTGCATAAAGGCTTTTAAAAAAGCTACACAACCATATGCCGGACGTGAACTGTCGGACGAAGAAGTAATACAGACTTTTGGACTGAATGAAGAAGGTATGATAAAATGTGTAGTTGATGGAACATATTGGCAACTGGCATTGAACGACTTTTATGTAATTTATAAAAATATGCATAAAGAAATGTGCCCGAAACCTTTTAACGGAATATATGAATTAATAACCTTATTGAAACAAAAAGGTATTATAGTGGTACTTATTACCGGTAAAGGCGCAAATAGTTGCGACATAACCCTGCAACAATTCAATATGAAAACAATTTTTGATAAAGTCGTCACCGGAAGCGCTGAAAGAAATATAAAATCGGAAGCGCTGAAAGAGGTACTGCATACTTATCATTTATCCACAGATAAGATAGTTTATATAGGAGATACGGTTTCAGATATAATGGAATGCAAAAAAGCAAACGTAAAATGTTTATCTGCAGCATGGAGTTCTTCTCAAAACGAAGCCTCTATTTTAGAAAATTATAATCCTGAAAATGTGTTTTATTCTATCTCATCCATATCCAAATTTCTTTTGTCTCAAATAAAATAAATACCTAATTGATAATTTAGAAAACATGAAAGAGCTATCAGAAAACATTTCATTTAAAACAGACGAAAGATTGACGAAATAAAACAAAAAAACTCCTACAATATCAAATTGTAGAAGTTATATGCCTGCTGTCTATTTTTGACCAGCTTTTTCGTGATCCAGCTGGGGCTCGAACCCAGGACCCCATCCTTAAAAGGGATGTGCTCTACCAACTGAGCTACTGAATCTACAGTACGTTTAATTTTCGAGTGATCCAGCTGGGGCTCGAACCCAGGACCCCATCCTTAAAAGGGATGTGCTCTACCAACTGAGCTACTGAATCTTTGCTTGAAAAGCGGTGCAAAGATACGGCTTTTTTTTAAATTCACAAGTAAATATATATTTTTTGATTACTTTTTTATATCACCCACAAAGGCCAAAACGCATAAATATCTTATTCTCAACAATTAATCTCATAAATTATAGTCGTATCATTTGTCACGCAAAATCGATTATCCAATCTTAACCCGACAACCCAAACAACATCTCCTCCAGATTCAAGAATCCAACAACGTTCCTTTTCAATTCTACTCAACTTTAAATCCACAAAGAAATCGCTCAACTTTTTCTTTCCCCTCATCCCTAAAGGGTAAAAGAAATCCCCGTCATGCCACTTCCTCAACACCAAAGGAAAAACCAGTTTATTATAATCAATGTGCGCCCTATTCCTATCTTTTGACAGAACATATTCATCTCCCCGTTCCATTTTTTTTATTAACAAATTTACCGGTTCTGACATTTCGGAATCTTCCTCATAAATATAAAAACATTCTGCCCTTTGTTCTGCCTTTCCAGTTACAATCAGTTTTTTACGATCCACCAATAAACGATAATTTTCGGAAAAGAACTGCTTACCGGAATGCCCACTTTCGATGGAAGCTACCATTTGTTTTGTCTGAGTGCCAGTAAAGCCATACGGCAACAACAATTCATATAAAACCGTATGAACAGCTTTTTGTTCTTTTAATAAATCAATATCTATTTCTGCACCCTGCTCCGTCAAGCGCATGAGTGAAGCTCGAATATCATCTATTCCTTGACTATAAATATCATACGCTTCACTCAAATGCTCCACCGCTTCATACAAAGTCTGCCGTAGGGACGGATTAATAGTTTCCAATAAGGGAATCACCTGGTTTCTGAATTTATTTCTCTGATAGTCATTTTCTAAATTGGTAGAGTCTATAACATAATCGAGATTATTCTCTGCAACATAAGTCTCTATTTCTTTTCTTGATACCCCCAATAGAGGACGTACTACATTTCCATTCCGACGAGGAATACCGGTAAGCCCACGCAAACCTGTGCCTCTTACAAGGTTCATCAACATTGTTTCTATGTTATCATCACCATGATGCGCCACAGCAATGGCCTGTGCCCCGGAAAGCCTTCTTATATCCTCAAACCATTCATACCTCAAATCCCGAGCAGCCATCTCAATAGATATTCCCTTTTGTCTGGCATACTCTTCGGTATCAAAATCAACTTTATAAAACGGGAGCTGCATTTCCCGGGACATAGCTGTAACAAAACGCTCGTCCCGCATAGACTCTTCTCCCCTCAAATGAAAGTTACAATGGGCTACAACACAAGCATAACCCAAATTGACCAGAGTTCTCAATAAAACTACAGAATCTGCACCTCCGCTTACCCCAACAACCACAGGTTTTTCATTTGTCAACAACGAATGTTTTGCAATATAAGATTGTATTTTTTGCAACATGTTATCACTATCTATTTTATTTACCGCCGTTTAGAGACGGACAAGGTACAAAATTAAATTAAATAGGCAGAAAGAAGGAAAAAACAAGTGCAAATAAATGAAATTACCCTTTCTTTTCTATAAAAAATTGTACTTTTGTTCTGCTAAAAACAAGACGCAAACTATATTTATCAAAAAAATTATGGAAAACTTATTCGAACAAATAAATGCTGATATTAAAGCAGCTATGCTTGCCCGTGAAAAAGTGAAACTGGAAACTTTGCGGGGAATAAAAAAAGAATTTCTTGAAGCAAAAACAGCCAAAGGCGCTGATGGCGAATTGTCTGACGAACAAGCCCTGAAAATTTTACAGAAAATGCAAAAACAGCGTAAAGAAACGGCTGAAATATACAAAGGACAAAACCGCATGGATCTAGCTGAAAACGAACTGGCTGAAGCTGCTGTAATAGAACAATACCTACCTGCTCCAATGACCGATGCTGAATTGGAAAACGCCGTATCTGAAATTATCAAACAAGTGGGTGCCGCAGGTCCACAGGATATGGGAAAAGTTATGGGGATAGCTTCCAAACAACTATCAGGAAAGGCCGAAGGAAGAGTTATTTCAGAAAAAGTAAAAAGTTTATTAGCAAAAATGGCATAATAAATTAATGCTGCCAATATAAATAAGAGAAAAGGATGAGGTAACCTCATCCTTTTCTCTTATTATTATGTTAAAACCTACCTTTCCATAAAAAGTTCATTCGTTCTTTTATTGCTTTTTCCGAAGCATTATCCTGAGCTTTCCATATCCGCTCGGTCTTTATATCATCAGGCAGGAACTGCTGTTCTACAAAATTGTTTTTATAATCATGCGCATATTTATACTCTTTTCCATAATTCAATTCCTTCATTAATTTGGTAGGAGCATTCCGGAGATGCAAGGGCACCGGCAGGTTTCCTGTCCGCTGCACCAAAGCCAAAGCCTCATCAATAGCTAAATATGCAGAATTACTTTTAGGCGAGGTAGCCAAATAGATAGTAGTTTCTGCCAAAAGAATCCTACCTTCCGGCCATCCTATTTTATGCAAAGAATCAAAACATGCATTAGCCAACAAGAGAGCATTCGGATTGGCCAACCCTATATCTTCAGCAGCTGAAATCACCAGACGCCGGGCTATAAACTTAGGATCTTCCCCTCCTGCCACCATCCGGGCCAACCAATAAATTGCGCCATCCGGATCGCTTCCCCGAATAGACTTAATAAAAGCAGATATAATATCATAATGAATTTCACCGTCCTTATCATAAGCCATCGGATTCTGCTGCAACCTTTCCGTAACTACGTCATTGGTTATATGCACTGTTTCTCCAGTATCTGCCGTAATTACCAGATCCAGAATATTTAATAATTTCCGGGCATCCCCTCCCGCAAAACGCAACATGGCTTCCGTTTCATCCAACACAATATGCCGTTTACTAAGCTCAACATCTGTCTTTATAGCCCGCTCCGCCAATTCCAGCAAATCCTCTTTTTCAAGCGATTTCAACACATATACCTGACAACGGGAAAGCAAAGGAGTAATTACCTCAAAGGAAGGATTCTCTGTAGTTGCACCAATTAAAGTTACCGTACCATTTTCCACAGCTCCCAGCAAAGAGTCCTGCTGGGACTTGCTAAAACGATGAATTTCATCAATAAAAAGAATCGGATTCGCCTGAGTAAAAAAACGATTGGACTTTGCTTTTTCTATTACTTCACGTACGTCTTTTACACCTGATGTCACTGCACTTAATGTGTAAAAAGGACGATCCAGTTTATTCGCTATAATTTTTGCAAGGGTGGTCTTCCCTACCCCCGGAGGCCCCCATAAAATGAAAGAAGCTATACGCCCCGATTCTATCATCTGGCGTAATATCGCGTTTTCTCCGACCAAATGTTTCTGGCCGATATATTCATCTAAACTTTGAGGTCTGAGACGTTCTGCTAAAGGTTGCATATCATTATTGTTATCGTATACAAACATACGAAAAAAGAGACTAATTACACACTTTCAAAACACATTCTTTATACCTCATATACACAAAAACGCTATTGCAATACCAACCATTTTAACGGCAAACAAAATTATTCGCTCTACAAAAAATATTGCAAATTTCCCCAACCCGGCTTCACCATGAATACATGTCCAACTTAGTACGACACGATACAACCGACACACATATCCAAAATAAGATTCTTACAATCATCTGTTTTCTCTCTATAATATTTTCATTTTTTATCTTTACCTTTGTCTGTGAACAATAGATATCATAAAATGGATAACATAGAAAAACTCAAAAAATCCATCAGAAATATACCGGATTTTCCCATACCGGGAATACAATTCAAAGATGTAACCACCTTGTTTAAAGGAGCAGACAACCTACAAATCATATCCAAAGAACTGGTAAAACATTATAGGGATAAGGGCATAACCAAAGTTATAGGAATCGAATCGCGCGGATTTATTATGGCTCCGATCCTTGCATTAGAATTAAACGCAGGGTTTGTTCCTATACGGAAACCGGGAAAACTGCCAGCTGACACGATAGAAGAATCATACGAAAAAGAATATGGCATAGACACGATACAAATACACAGTGATGCCTTGGATTCCAATGATGTTGTGTTAATACACGACGACTTACTGGCCACAGGAGGCACTATGCTGGCTGCTTATAAACTGGTGAAAAAAATGGGAGTAAAAAAAGTATATATTAACTTCATTATAGAACTTACTGATATCAACGGACGTAAGATATTTCCGGAAGATGCAGAAATAGATACCCTGATCCAGTTTTAGCCTATGTAATCGCAGACCAACAAAAACAATAAGAAAGCTCCGGTTTAATCCCCAAATCGAGCTTTTTTCGTATCTTTGTACCTGGAAAATAAAGTGTAGCCACTGTTTGTGGTTTTAAGTGTAAAAAATTATTTATTCACAGGAAAAAGGAAATGGATAATACAAAAATTGCTATAATCGGATTAGGGTATGTAGGACTACCTCTTGCGATTGAATTCGGGAAAAAATATAATGTTCTTGGCTTCGACATAAACGCCAAACGTGTAGAAGAACTTCAAGGTGGAATTGACCACACCATGGAAGCAGACCTTAACAGTTTGCAGGAAGTCATAGATATGCACAAAAATGATAGCGACAGAGGATTATCATTTTCTTCAGACAAAAAAGATCTGGAAAAATACAATACCTACATCGTAACCGTGCCAACGCCTATCGACTGCTTCAACACACCGGATTTAACTCCATTGAAAAAGGCCTCCGAAATGATAGGAGAAGTCATAAAAAAAGGAGATATCGTCATATACGAATCAACAACATATCCCGGATGTACAGAAGAGGATTGTATCCCCATTATAGAGAAAGTATCCAAATTAAAATTTAATACTGATTTTTTTGCAGGATATAGCCCTGAACGTATTAACCCAGGAGACAAAATAAACACACTGACTAAAATAAAAAAGGTGACTTCCGGTTCTACCCCTGAAATTGCGGAAAAAGTCAATAATTTATATGCTTCTATCATTACAGCCGGAACTCATAAAGCCAGTTCCATAAAGGTAGCTGAAGCTTCTAAAATAATTGAAAATGCACAAAGGGATGTCAACATTTCATTTGTCAACGAACTGGCACTCATTTTCGACAAAATGGGTATTGACACCAACGATGTTATCGATGCAGCCGGAACGAAATGGAATTTCCTAAAATATCGTCCGGGACTGGTAGGAGGACACTGTATCAGTGTAGACCCTTACTATTTAGCCAAGAAAGCTGAATCTTTGGGATACATTCCACATGTTATTCTTTCCGGACGACATGTCAACAACAGTATAGCTCCGTTTATCGCCAATAAAGTGTTAAAACTAATGGTACAGAAGGACCATAAGATTAAAGGTTCAAATGTTTTAATACTTGGAATTACTTTTAAAGAAAATTGTCCGGACATCAGAAACACGAAAGTGGTGGAAATATACAAGGAATTATGCGATTTTGACATCCATGTGGACGTGTGCGATCCTTTGGCGAGCGAAGATGAAGTCAAAGACGAATATGGCATTAAGATACTTAAAGAAGTGGATTCTGATAAAAAATACGCAGCCATATTACTAGCTGTAGCCCATGACGAGTTTAAATCTTTCGATTTCAAAAAACACTTTGACCGAGGAGCTGTAATTTTCGACACAAAAGCCTTTATCGACCGAAGATGGGTTGACGGCAGATTATGAGAACGCACTCTTTTTTCAATTTAATACAAAAAAACACATGCAAGCTATTATTTTGGCAGCCGGAATGGGGAAACGGCTTGGTAAGCTCACCCAAAACAACACGAAAGCTATGATTAAGGTAAACGGAGTTACTTTAATAGAAAGAATGTTGTGCCAAATAGAGAAATTCGGAATCCGGGACGTTATTATGGTAGTTGGTTACAAAGCTTTGGAGCTAAAGCAATACATAAGTACTCTAAATACCAATCTGCAAATAACATACGTAGAAAATGAGGAATATAATTCTACAAACAACATATACTCTTTATACCTTGCAAAAGATTATTTACTGAAAGAAGATACACTGCTTTTTGAATCTGACCTTATTTTTGAAGACAAACTTATTCACAATATCATCACAGACCCCTACCCCAACCTGGCATTAGTTGCAAAATTTGAGAGTTGGATGGACGGCACTGTCATCACAGTGGACAATGAAAATAATATAAAAAACTTCATTACTAAGCAGGACTTCGTTTTTAAAGATATTCCCAGCTATTATAAGACTGTGAACATTTACAAATTCTCAAAAGAATTCTCATCTTCCCGCTATGTTCCTTTTTTGGAAGCTTACTGTAAAGCTTTAGGTAATAATGAATATTACGAACAGGTACTTAAAGTCATTTCATTACTTGAAAAGCCAGACATTAAAGCACTTAAACTCGGTGATGAAAATTGGTACGAAATAGATGATATTCAGGATTTAGACATCGCCGAAACTATTTTTGCAGATGAAGAAACAAAGGTAAAAAAGATGCAAAGCCGCTATGGGGGCTACTGGCGATATCCTCACATGCTTGATTTTTGTTATCTGGTTAATCCTTTTTTCCCTAATGAAAAACTGTTATCTGAAATCAAGGCTAACTTTGAACGTTTAGTTTGCGAGTATCCATCCGGATTAAGTGTCAACAACTTACTAGTATCCAAATATTTTGACATCAACAAAGAATATATTTGTGTAGGAAACGGAGCTGCGGAGTTAATAAATGCTTTTGCTCAGACCAGACAAGGAAATACCGGTGTGATCTTTCCAACATTTGAAGAATATCCTAACCGGATGGATTCCCAGAATATTATCAAATACATTCCGTCAAACCAAGATTATACTTATACGGCTAATGACCTGATAAATTTTTATTCTGATAAAAATTTAAATACCCTCATTTTAATTAATCCGGATAATCCTTCTGGAAACTTCTTGGAAAAAGAAGATTTGACGAAACTACTGGAATGGACTAATAAGCAAGAAATCACTCTCCTGTTAGACGAGTCATTTGTTGATTTTTCCAACAATTTCGAAGAAAACAGTTTATTAAAAGACTGTATTTTAGAACAATATCAAAACCTGGTTGTAGTAAAAAGCATATCAAAATCATACGGAGTGCCCGGGTTGCGGTTAGGGGTCATAGCAACGGCCCATACCGAACTTTTAAAAAGAATCAAATCGTTTATTTCCATATGGAATATCAACTCAATAGCCGAATTCTATTTGCAAATACACGGTAAATATGAAAATAACTACAAAGAGGCCTGCCATCTTTTTATAAAAGAAAGAAACCGGTTCTTTGAGCTTCTTAAAACAATTCCATATTTAAGAGTCATTCCGTCGCAAGCCAATTACTTTTTATGCGAAGTTTCGGCGCCCCATTCTGCATCTAACTTAACCCAAAGATTGCTGAACGAATACAATATATTGATTAAAGATTGTTCCCAAAAACAAGCGTTTGAAGGAAAAGAGTATATCCGTATTGCAATCAGAGATGAAAAAGACAATGATACATTAATAAACGCATTGAGCCAGTTATGAAAAAAATTTCTGTATGCATTTGTGGCGGAGGAAGTTTAGGACATGTAACTGCCGGATACTTTATCAATAAAGCCCAGGTTAATATTTTAACCCGACACCCAGAGTCTTGGAATGAAGAAATCAGTACAACGGACTGTGAGGGGAACACGTTTCAAGGAAAACTGCATAAAGTATCCAATAATCCGGAAGAAGTTATTCCACACTGTCACCTGATACTATTATGCCTGCCTGGCTATGCTATAAAAGAACAATTAAAAGAAATAGCACCCTATATTCATGAAGAGCAATATATAGGTTCTATTGTAGGCAGTACCGGCTTTTTCTTTTTTGCTTCCGACCTATTGTCTAAAGGCACAAAACTTTTTGCATTCCAAAGAGTTCCATTTATTGCCAGAACAAATGTATACGGAAAATCATCTTTCTTATTAGGATACAAAAAACTGCTGAAAGTTGCAACAATCAATATTCAGGATAAAACCGATCTGGAACAACTGCTACAAAATCTATTTTATACACCGATCGTTTTCTTATCCAATTTTCTAGAAGCCGCATTATCAAACAGCAATCCTCTTCTACATACAGTCAGACTGTATTGTTTATTCAATGACTTTGCAGAAAAGAAAACATATAGCAAACATTTTCTGTTTTATGAAGATTGGGATGAAAAAAGCTCTGACTTGCTAATTAAATGTGATAAAGAATTTCAGCATCTGGTTAAAACGTTATCCATTGACATTCCATCCATTTTGGAACATTATGAAAGCTCTGATTCTGCCTCTTTAACAGCAAAAATAAAATCAATCCAGGCTTTCCACGGATTAAAAGCACCGATGATAAAAATAGCAGACAAATCCTACGTGCCCGACTTTAACGACAGATATTTTTTAGAAGACTTTCCCTACGGATTGTATATACTGAAACAAATCACAGATTTTTGCCATGTTGATACCCCTTATATAACCACTGTACTGGAATGGGGTTACCAAGTATTAGGGCAGGATAAATTTCAACCCATTAATATAAAAGAGTTATTACTCACAAAGAGTATTCATTAAAGCAAACAACTTTATAAAGTAACAAAACCATAGAAATGCTTAAAAACATATTGTTAAATTATAAGCATATTATTAAGAACACCGGATATCTGTCAATAATAGAGATTATCCGTTTCATAATGCCGTTTATAGCACTGCCTTACATTATAAAAACTGTAGGAGGCAACTATTATGGAACAGTTGTTTATGCGCAGGGAGTAGTTGCTTTTTTCACCATATTCATCAACTTTGGATTAGACATTTCTGCCGTTAAAGACGTATCCGTATCCAGAAACAATAAAACAGCACTAAACAATATCGTTTCATCTGTTCTATGCATAAAATCAATACTCTTTATAATAGCATTTCTTGTTTTTCTAATCATTATCCTCAGTATAGCATATTTCAGAAACAATCAATTAATCTACTTTTTTGCTTTCCTTACCTGTTTGTCTGAAATACTATTCCCGATATGGTTTTACCAAGGAATAGAAAAAATGAAATATATCACCATTATACGCTCTACCTCAATACTTCTATATACTATATCCATCTTTATTTTTATAAAACAATCTGATGATTATATCTGGATACCATTATTGCAAAGTTCCAGCAACATTATCGCAGGCATTATTTCCTTTTTCGTACTTCTAAGAATAGAAAAAATACGTTTATTATACCCCGGTTTCCAACAAATTAAAACTCTATTTATTAGTAGCATACCATTTTTCTTCTCCAGACTATCCGTTGTTGTAAACAACCAAATAGCCAAAATAATCAGTGGAGTATTTTTCTCTATGCAGGCAGTTGCAGCACTTGATTTAGCTCAAAAATTCGGCTCAATAGCCCTACTCCCTATGCAAATGCTCAATCAGGCTACTTATCCCCACATAGCAAAAACCAAAGACACACACTTTGTCAGAAAGTTTTTCTATGTAAATATTCTTATATCATTTACCGTGTCATTATTCGTATTCATAATAGCTCCATATGCAGTAAATTTCTTCTCCAACCAGGAACTGCCTGAAGCCATTGCATTAACACGTATCATCTGCCTTTGGATATTTTGCGGAGGCCTGACATCGTACATCGGCTCTCCATTACTTGTCTCTTTCGGATACCCGGCTTATTTCAACAAAAGTGTAATATTATCAACAATTATTTTACTATTGATATACGGATTAATGTACATACTCAATTTATTCACTATTTACAATTTTGTATTTGCATTATTTTTATCAGAATTAATAATTTTAATTTACCGGTTATATTATTGTCGCAAATACGACATACTCTAAGTTTTTATAAAAAAGATTTCTTGACTTATGAAATAGCGTAGTAATAATTTATTACGTACTTTTGTCTTTTTTACAAAACAGGGCAAAATATTGCTATATAGATGGCATTCCAAGATAAAAAATCAATACCGCCATATTATTAAAATAGATAAAGGAAAAAAGAGTTACTTTTACAAATAAAATAAAATTATATGCTAGTCAGCGTAATTCTTCCTGCATATAACGCCGAAAAAACGATAGGAGAAACTATTGAAAGTATTCTGCAACAAACTTTTTCTGACTTTGAATTTATCATTATCAACGATGGATCCACGGACAGGACTGAAGAGGCTGTCTTATCATATAAAGATGAAAGGATAAAGTATTACGCTAATGACACGAATAAAGGATTAATATATACTCTGAACAAAGGATTGAGTTTGGCAAAAGGAAAGTATATTGCCAGAATGGATGCTGATGACATTGCACTGCCAGAAAGATTTGAGAAACAAATTCAGATATTGGAAAACAATCCGTCTATAATCGTATGCGGAAGCCTCATTAAAGAATTTGGAAACAAACCTAAACACCCGTTTGTAGCTCCGGAAAAATCTGAAAACATCAAAAATCTATTGATCCGTCAAAACTGCATTGCTCACCCCAGCACCATGATAAGAAAAAACATATTGGAAGAACACAACATCCAATATGACAAAGAATACATTCATGCGGAAGATTATAATTTATGGATCGATTTAAGCGATTTGGGGGACTTTTACAATATACAGGAAACACTGCTTTTGTATAGAATATCAGATGTACAAATATCGCAGGTAGCCAAACAGAAACAGCATGACGTAGCTAACTTATGCAGAAGAAAATACATTTATAATCTATTAAAAAAGAACAATTTTAAAGACAACATTCAGTGGGAAAATATTGATGCTTCTACGATAAAAAAGATCAAACAATGTAATGTGCCTAAAGAAATGCTTGAAGTGTTTTATCTGTCCTTATCAAAGCACCGCATTAGAGAACTATTATACTTTATATTTTCCGGTGATTTTGCCAAGATTTCTTTTAAAACAGATTTGGCTATATTAAGACGTTTTGTTCAAAAAAGAGAAACTTTGTTATGAATTTAATTATAAAAAAATCTTTTTTATTACTTCTTTTTTTCATTTATGTATTTAATATACATTTCATTATCTTCCCATATACGACCAATTTTATTGCTGGGGTAATGATCGCATGTTTTTTTATTGTTGGATTTTTCATCAATAAAAAATATCAGCTCATGCCCAAAGATATTATCCAAATTTTACTTCTATCTCTTGCACTTATTGCTATTGCCAGTATTTCCGTACTCATAAACTCCACCAAGGACATAGCTCTTATCAAAGAAACGATTGTAATTCTATTCGTAATGTTTACTGCATATGCACTAACCAGATACACCAAAAGAATTTACCAAAAGGTCACCTTTGAAGTAATAGCTAATATATACGTCATTGTAGCACTCGTACAAGTAATCATTTCATTATTCTTTTTCTTTTTTCCGGAAATTCAATCAACAGCCTTAAGTATCCTCAAAAGAGATGAACTGGAAGAAAGCAGAATTGATGAGTTACTCGGATTTAGATTAATAGGATTCGGGGCACAATTTTTCGGTGCTGGTGTGACCTACAGTTTCATTTTAATAGTGCTTGCTGCCCTGCTAAAAAACAATGTCTTTTCTTATAAACAAACATTTTTATACATAGGCATATACCTCTTCATTTTCGCATTAGGTATGATGACCGCCAGAACAACAATCGTAGGATTCCTTTTATCTATACCTATTCTAGTGTACAATCCGAAATACAAAATAAAAAAACAACGGCTTTTCAAAAAAGTTCTTCTTTCTATTGTAATAATCGCCTCATGTATAGCTATCGTTATAATAAGCCTCGATCAGGAGACCAAAGAAGAATTACTTGTTATTGTTGATTTTGGATTTGAGTTATTCATAAACCTGACATCTTCAGGAGAAATAACCACATCATCAACAGAAATAATGAAAAACATGTATATTTTTCCGGATAACATAAAGACATGGATCATTGGAGACGCCCTATTCACCAATCCGAATGACGGCGGAATATACTATATGGAAACAGACATCGGCTACTCCAGGTTACTGTTTTATTTCGGAATATTAGGGACATTAAGCTACTTTTTATTACATAGTGCCATAATATACTTTGCTTCTAAAAGGAATGAAAAAAAATATAAATTCTTTTTCTTTATTGTTTTCATTTTATTTCTTACCTTGAATCTCAAAGGAATAACATCCTTATCTGTGTTAGTATTCCCTTTTTTATTTGTTGAAACAAGCAATAAACAGCAAGGGGATAAGCTTTATATACCGGAAGATTCAGGTGTCAATTAAAACATGGATATAAACAGGATAGGATAAAGAAAAATAACAAACTGAATAAAGATGCTTTTTTCCATTATAATTCCAGTATACAACACTGAAAAGTATTTAAAAGAATGTTTGGATACAATTATAAACCAAACACATAAAGATATTGAAATTATTATTGTAAACGACGGTTCTACCGACAACTCTATAAATATAATAAGGCAGTATGCAGAACAGGACAAAAGGATTATTATAATTGATCAAGAAAACAAAGGACTATCCGAAGCCAGAAATGCCGGAATAACGGCAGCATCCGGAGATTATCTGATTTTCATTGATTCTGACGACTATATTGACTTAAAAACTTGTGAGCATCTCAATAATTTATTAACCCAGAACAATTGCAGCATCGCTGTTTTCGGGCGCTATCGTTTTTGGGATGAAAAGAAAGAACAGGATATCATTGCTCCTAAAGACACGATTTACAACAACGGAGAAGATTATTTTTATGAATCCGTAAAACACAATTGCTTTACAGCCTCATCCTGCAACAAAGCATTCAGGGCTAAAGATATAAAGCAAAAAAAGCTAACGTTTACAAAAGGAATTTTATACGAAGATTTATTCTTTGTTTTTCAATGCTTGTTTTCTCTCACGGATGTAGCCACATTAAACTTACCTTTATACTATTACAGACAGGACAGACCCGGCAGCATAGTCACTGAAATCAAGGAAAAAGACAAAGATGTGCTCATCACTGTAGAAAAAATAGAAGAATTTCTTCAAAACAACAACAAAGAAAACGTAATGGAGAATCCCCTTTTCAAAAGAATGATTTATGAATGGGTTTCCAATGCCGTTTGTTTTAAATATCCCAAAAAACACCCGTTTTCTTCAAAAGCAAATAAAATAATTAAATTCATCCTGCACAGTGATGTTTTTAATAAATATGTCCGATATTTTGCTTATAGCAAAGAATCCAGTTTCAAATATAAAATAATAGCATGGCTATCATTAAATATATATCCTCTATTCACATTATTCATATATTTGTACTATAAAGTAAAAAAATAAATGAAAAATATAGCAATCATACTGGCCGGCGGTTCCGGACAACGGTTAGACGAGTCTTTTCCTAAACAATTTTATAAGATAGCAGGAAAAAAAGTAATTGAACATACATTAGATGTTTTTGAGAAACATCCGGAAATTGATGAAATTGCCGTGGTTTCCAATCCCACTTACATTCTTGAAATTGAAAATATTGTATTAAAAAATAAATACAGCAAACTAAAGAAGATATTAAAAGGAGGTAAAGAACGGTATTTATCAAGCCTCTCTGCAATTGAGGCATACGATACCGGTGAAGAGTTGAACCTCATATTTCACGATGCGGTAAGACCATTAGTAAATGACCGGATTATTTCAGATTGCATAGCAGCCTTATCGACCTATAACGCTGTTGACGTTGCAATAAAGACATCTGACACAATCATACAAGTTGATGAAAACAACTCGATCAGCAATATACCAGACCGCAGTTTATTGAGGAACGGACAAACCCCACAGGCATTCAAGCTGTCTACAATAAAAGAAGCTTATCGGTTTGCCATGGCCGATCCTAACCTGAAAACGACAGATGACTGTGGTGTTGTAAAAAAATATCTTCCGGATGAAAAAATTTATGTTGTTGAAGGAGAGCAATTCAACATGAAATTAACATATAAGGAAGATATATTTCTATTGGAAAAGCTGTTTCAACTAAAAACAATCAACCAGCAGAACAACATCATCACTCCTCACACAATAGAACAAATAAAAGACAAAGTAATCATTGTATTTGGAGGAAGTTCAGGAATTGGCGCCGACATTGTGAAAATAAGCAAAGAATTAGGAGCTAAAGTATATTCATTTAGCCGTTCTTCCGGACAAGTAGATATCAGCGACATCCAATCCGTGCAAACGGCGCTGAAAAATGTCTACACCCAGGAAGGTCATATTGATTCTGTTATCAACACGGCAGGAGTCTTAGACAAAGAACAGCTAAGTACAATGGATTATAAAACAATTCTGAACAGCATACAAATCAATTATACCGGAGCCATTATCGTGGCCAAAGAATCATACAACTATTTGAAGAAGACTCACGGCAGCCTTCTATTATACACATCCAGTTCATATACAAGAGGACGTGCTTTCTATAGTTTATATTCATCAGCTAAAGCGGCTATTGTGAATTTAGTGCAGGCTTTAAGTTCAGAATGGGGAGACCAAGTACGTGTAAACTGTATTAATCCGGAACGGACAAAAACCCCGATGAGAACTAAAAATTTCGGTATAGAACCGGAGGACAGTTTATTAAAATCTGAAACCGTAGCAGCAGTATCCCTTAATTCCGTATTCCTGCCGTTTACAGGAGAAGTGATTGACGTCAAAATAAAAAAATGACATGAATAAGTTTTTTTCCTTAATATCTTCAATGTTCAAAAGGAGAAGTTTCTCCGACATTTTGAAAAAAAACATTGAACTTATATATGGATACCCTCTTTATCTTTTATCATTTTTAATGCCTCGTAACAAGAACAAATGGTTAATAGGCAGTCATATAGGATTTGCAGGAAACTCCAAATACTTTTTTATTGATGTAGTTACAGAACATAAAAACAAAAAATGCTTCTGGATAGCTTCTACCAGACAAGAGGCTGCAGAAATCAAAGCACTTGGGTTACCTGCCTATTACCGCTGGAGTATCAAAGGAGTTTTTCATTCTCTGACAGCAGGAGTATATATATTCAGCTTCCATCTGATTGATATAAATTTCTGGACTTCCGGCAGAGCTTTAAGAGTAAATCTTTGGCATGGTGTAGGTATTAAAAACATTGAGTTTAAAGTTACACAAGGATCTGCAGGAAAAATATACGATGAAAAAAATATCATCTCCAGGATATATTTTCCTTATATCTTTAAGCGTCCCCACATCTTCTTATCCACCTCACCGTTAATGACCCAACACTTTAAAGGATGCTTCAGAATAACGGACAAAGAATGCATGGAAGGCACTTATCCAAGATGTGATATTTTTCAATGGGATAAATCCAGACTAACCGAATTCATTAATAAATATGAGCCTAAAGACACTAAAATATTAATAGATAAGCTGAAAACATTCAACAAATCCTATCTCTACATGCCTACCTGGCGGGAAACAAGATACGACTTCATTACAAGTGCCGGATTCAACTTCAAGGAACTGGACAAAGTTCTCAAAGAAAAAAATGAAGTTTTCCTTCTTAAACTTCATCCCAGCACGAAACTGGATATTGAAAACATGAATGGATTAGAAAACATCCTGATATTAAATAATAAAATGGATATTTATCCCGTACTTCCTTTTACAGACGTACTGATTACGGATTATTCATCCATATATTATGATTATCTTTTAATGGAGAACAAACAGGTACTTCTTTTTCCCTTCGATTACAACGAGTACATAACAAAAGCAAGAGACCTCGCTTTTGATTTTGACACTTACACTCCCGGAAAAAGGGCGAATAATTTTGAAGAATTACTATATTACATTAAAAATGATACTCCGTTAGACTTTCCAAAAAAAGAATGGATCACTCAACAGTTTTGGAACGGCAATAAAGACAACTTATTGAGAAAAATAGAAACCCTTACAAAATAAATAAACAAAAATTCATGAAATATGATTTTTTAATTGTAGGAGCAGGACTTTTCGGAGCTACAATAGCCCAACAATTAGCAGCCAATAAATACACCTGTCTAATCATAGACAGACGCCCTCATATAGGAGGTAATATTTACACTGAAATAATAAAAGATATTCATGTGCACAAATATGGTGCGCACATCTTCCATACAAATAATAAAGAAGTATGGGATTACGTAAATTCTTTTGTTGAATTCAACAGATTTACAAATTCTCCGGTGGCCTCCTATCAAGGTAAATTATATAATTTACCTTTCAACATGAACACCTTCTACCAGATGTGGGGAGTCAAAACACCACAGGAAGCGTTTGAAAAAATTGAAGCACAAAAAAAAGAAGCTAAAATTACCGATCCACAAAATCTGGAAGAACAGGCTATTTCACTTGTGGGGAGAGATATTTACAATACCTTAATAAAAGAATATACGGAAAAGCAATGGGGACGCAAGGCAACCTTACTGCCCAGTTTCATCATAAAAAGATTACCTGTAAGATTCACCTTCGACAACAATTACTTTAACGACAAATATCAGGGCATCCCGACAGAAGGATATACGGAACTAATTAAACGTATGACCCAAGAAGTAGAAGTTCGTTTAAACACAGATTTCTTTTCTGATAGAGACTATTTCTCCAACCTTGCAAAGAAAATCATATTCACAGGAGAAATTGATGCTTTTTTCAACTATTGCTATGGTAATCTGGAGTACAGGACATTAGATTTTGAAACAAATATCCTTGAAAATATTTCCAATTATCAGGGTAATGCTGTGGTCAATTATATTGACTCCACAATCCCCTATACCAGAATCATTGAACACAAACACTTCAATTTCGGACAACAAAAAGACACTATCATAACTAAAGAGTTCCCGAAAGAGTGGAAGCTTGGTGACGAACCTTACTATCCCATCAATGACTCTAAAAATACCGACCTATACAACAAGTACCAGGCCCTTGCAAAAGAACAAACTAATGTTATTTTCGGCGGACGGCTAGCCGAATATCGTTATTACGATATGCATCAAGTAATAGAAAAAGCATTGCAGCTTGCTAAAGAAATACAAACAAGATAAACTAACTATTATGACACAGATAGCAATCGTCAATCAGTTTGGAACAATTCCCGGAGAAAGCGGATACTCACGCACACATTATATAGCTCAATATCTAAGTGAAAGTGGGGTTCAGGTTGATTTTATATGCGGATCATTTAATCATTGGACGAAACGACAAAAAGATGATGCTCTATATACAAACTCAAACCTCCCTTACCATACAGTCAGGATACAACAGCCGGACTATCCTAAAAACATATCCATCAAAAGGTTATTAAGCCTGAATATATATGCCCGCAATTTAAAAAACTACCTTTATCAGAATAAAGGGAAATATAATCTTATTATCAATGTCATGCCGCCATCCAAAGCTGGTGCGATTGTGGCTAAATTTTGTAAAAGTGAAAAAATACCTTTTGTCATTGATTTAAACGATCTATGGCCGGAAGCAATGGGCATGGTTATAAAAAACAAAGTAATAAGAAATATCGTAACATACCCGATGAAACGCAATGTGGACAAAGTGTACGCAGCTGCAGACGGTATCATCGGTACTTCTGATACGTACAGAGACCGACCTCTTTTAGTAAATAAAAAAGACATACCTAAAATAACCGTTTATGTAGGCACTGATATTGATACCTTTGATAAAGGAATCAATGCAAATATACAGATCCCGCAACTTGAAAAAGACGGATATTGGGTTACATATGCGGGAACCCTTGGAGCCAGTTACGACATCCACACTTTAATCAAAGCAGGAGGCATACTGAAAAAGAAAGGATACAAGGATATAAAAATAATGATTCTGGGAGATGGACCTCTAAGAAAAGATTTTGAAGTTACAGCCAAAGAAGCTGAAGCCAATGTAGATTTTAAAGGATATATGCCTTATGATCAGATGGCCGCGTATTTAAAGATGTCCGATATATTAATCAATTCTTTCATCAAATCAGCTCCTCAAAGTATTGTAAACAAAATTGGGGATTATCTGTCTGCCGGGAAACCGATGATAAACACCGGTTCTGACAAAGAATTCAGAGCGTTGGTTACCGATAAGAATTTTGGAATAAATGTAGAAGCTGAAAATCCGGAAGCATTGGCCGATGCGATTGAACTTTTATATCAATCCAAAGATAAAAGTGAGATTTATTCAAAAAATGCCAGAGAAACAGCAGAAAAATACTTTGACAGAAAAACATCGTACCAAGAAATAATTAAGTTAGTACGACAATTAACCCAATAATATATTATAATTATTTAATTTTGCAGTTCAAAAGTTTAAAAATAGTTTCACTGCATTTATAAACAGTTATTTTATGCCAATACCATTTTCTCCTCCTCATATAGATGACAAAATCATCAATGAAGTTGTCGATACATTAAAATCCGGTTGGATCACTACCGGCCCAAAAACAAAGAAATTTGAACGTAACCTGGCAGAATATTGTGGTAACCAGTGTACAGTAGCCGTTAATTCAAACACCTTTGGGCTGGAAATGATTTTACGCTGGTTCGGAGTGAGTGCCGGAGACGAAGTTATTGTCCCTGCTTACACCTATTGCGCTACAGCCAATGTCGTAGTACATTGTGGAGCTACGCCTGTTATGGTCGATATCAATAGCGAGGACATGAACATTTCATTGGAAGGAGTAAAAAAAGCTATAACTCCAAAGACAAAAGCAATCATCCCTGTTGATTTAGGAGGTATGCCTTGCGATTATAACGAGCTCTTTGACCTTATCAATTCTCATGACATAAAATCCCTGTTTTCACCACGTACCGAAGAACAATCCCAGTTAGGACGTATACTCATATTATCCGATTCCGCCCATTCCATTGGGGGGGAATATTATGGTCGTAAAACAGGCAGCCTGGCAGACGTATCGGTTTTCTCTTTCCACGCTGTAAAGAACCTAATCACCGCAGAAGGAGGAGGAATTGCACTGAATCTGCCCGAACCGTTTGACAACAAAGCGCTATACGATTACCTATGTGTCTACATCCTACACGGACAAAACAAAGATGCTTTGGCTAAGACAAAAATAGGAGCATGGAAATACGATGTCATCACCAACGGATATAAAGGAAATATGACAGATATTCATGCCTCTATCGGATTAGTAGAATTAGGCAGATATGAAGAAGACATTCTTCCATACCGCAGACATATTTTTGACAAATATGCGGAAGCCTTCTCCCGTTGTTCCTGGGCAGAACTTCCTTTATATGAAACAGAGAATAAAAAAAGTTCATACCATCTTTACTGCCTGCGTATAAAAAATATTACG
The DNA here is from genome assembly GCA_023391625.1 of Bacteroidota bacterium. GTDB lineage: Bacteria > Bacteroidota > Bacteroidia > Bacteroidales > Paludibacteraceae > QVMH01. Next base: position 66,216 of record JAEWAN010000033.1, read on the forward strand.
GAAGCCCAGCGGGATGAAATAATACAGCGCATATTCGAGAAAGGAGTTTCAGTAAACGTACATTATCAGCCATTACCTTTACTTACCGCTTTCAAAAATTTAGGTTACAAAATGAGCGATTATCCTGTTTCTTACGACACCTATTCCCGGGAGATAACTTTACCTGTCTGGTATGGTCTAAACGACGACATGATTAATCAAGTGACAGAAGCTGTAATAACCTCCGTAAATGAAGTAATATGATTCGTTTATGTGATATCATCTTTTCAGCCTTAGGATTAATAATCTTATCCCCTTTATTCCTCATTATTGCTATCTGGATCAGTTTAGATAGTCCGGGAGGAGTATTTTACAGGCAAACCAGGGTCGGTAAAGACGGAGTGGACTTCAAATTGTTTAAATTCCGCTCTATGAGCACCGGATCTGATAAAAAAGGGCTTATTACCGTGGGGATGCAAGACAGCCGTATTACAAAAGCCGGCCAGTTTCTAAGGAAATACAAGTTAGACGAACTTCCGCAACTCATTAACGTGCTAATCGGAGATATGAGTATAGTAGGCCCTCGCCCGGAAGTACGTAAATATGTAAACCTTTACAATGAAGAGCAACAAAAAGTCTTATCCGTACGCCCAGGTATTACAGATTATGCCTCAATAGAATATATCAATGAAAACGAGATATTGGGCAAATCAACAAACCCTGACCAAGATTATATCAATATTATTATGCCGGATAAGATACGTTATAATATGAAATATATAAATAACCGCTCACTTAAAGAATACTTTAAAGTCATTTTCCTCACTTTAAAGAAAATTGTAAACTAAAAAAATCCTGTCAAATTTCTTTTGACAGGATTTTTTTATCAAAACAGTCGTATATTTTATATTCCTCAAAAAAAGAGAGGTAATGATACAAAAAAAACGGATTGATTTACTTCTCTTTCTTTAAGACAAAAGCTGAACGAGCTGGAATATATAATTTCAACCACTGCTTTCCATTATCAGCTTTTTGAGAATCCTCCATAGTAAGATGCACGATCTTCTCATCTAACAATCCGAAGCCATCAAACAGAGGATTATCCGTATTTAAAACAGTTCTATATGCTCCCGGTTCTGCCAGTATTCCATAATCGGTATAAGAATGAACACCACTAAAGTTAAACACAAAAATCAAATCTCCACGTTGATATGCCAACACCTGGTCTCCTTCTTTATCCCATAATTGATAAATAGGCAATAAATTAAAATGTTCTACGGAACGAATCAACTTCATCATAGCTTTATCAAACTCGCCAAGTCCCTGATATAAATAGTTCGGATTATCCACCAGTTCCCACTGACGCCGTGCATACTTGTAAGACCATCCATTACCTTCACGAGGAAAATCAATCCATTCCGGATGTCCGAACTCATTGCCCATAAAATTAAGATATCCTCCATTCATAGTAGTAGCGGTAATCAGACGAATCATCTTATGTAAAGCAATACCACGGTCCACCAACAAAGTATTGTCACCCTTCTGCATATGCCAGTACATTTCGGCATCAATCAACCTGAAAATAATCGTCTTATCCCCTACCAAAGCCTGGTCATGACTTTCGGCATAATTAATCGTCCTCTCATCTACACGACGGTTGGTCATTTCCCAGAAAATATGTCCTACCTTCCAGTTTTCATCCTTCACTTCCTTTATATACTTAATCCAGAAATCAGGAATACCCATAGCCAGACGAAAATCAAACCCCATTCCTCCATCCTCTATTTTATTGGCCAATCCGGGCATACCGCTCATTTCCTCCGCTATCGTAATAGCATTAGGGTTTACTTCATGAATCAGCTTATTAGCGAGCGTAAGGTAGCAAATAGCATCCCCGTCCTGATTCATATTATAATAAGAGTCGTATCCATTAAAATCCTCGCCTAAGCCATGGCTACGGTATAGCATAGACGTAACACCGTCAAAACGGAATCCATCAAAACGATACTCTTCCAGCCAATACTTACAGTTAGACAACAAAAAATGTATTACTTCCGGTTTTGCATAATCAAAAAGCAAAGAATCCCAGGCCGGATGTTCGCGCCGCCCTCCTCCGTGAAAATACTGGTAAGGAGTACCGTCAAAACGTCCCAGTCCTTCCACCTCATTCTTCACTGCATGAGAATGAACCAAATCCATAATGACCGAAATACCCCGGTTATGAGCGTCGTCTATCAATCTTTTCAAATCATCCGGAGTTCCAAAGCGTGAAGAAGCAGCAAAAAAGCTGGATACATGATACCCGAAAGAACCATAATAAGGATGTTCCTGTATAGCCATTATCTGAATACAGTTATATCCCCCTTCAGCAATCCGAGGCAAAACATTCAAGCGAAACTCCTCATATGAAGCAACCTTCTCCTCATTACTGGACATGCCGATATGGCATTCGTAAATCAACAACGGATCCTTTGTCGGAATATAATTGGTGTTTTTTATAACATAAGGCTTGACCGGATCCCACACCTGAGCACTAAATATTTTTGTATTTTCATCCTGAACCACCCGATTGGTCCAGGCAGGTATACGTTCTCCGCTGCCACCTTCCCACTCTACCAACAACTTATAAAACTGTCCATGATGCATGGCGAATTCAGGCAAGTGAATCTCCCAGTTTCCATTCTGTTGCTTCTTTAACTGATACTCCTCCCGCTTTTCCCAATTATTAAAATCACCGATCAAATAAATAGCCGTCGCATTGGGAGCCCATTCCCGAAAGACCCAACCTTCTGAAACCTTATGTAACCCAAAATATAAATAACCGGTTGCAAAATCAGATAAGCTCTGATTGCCGCCTGTTATCCTCTCTTCCACATACTTACTATATTCGTATCGTCCGTAAATAGCTTCTGCATATGGTTCCAGATAAGGATCAGATTTTACAATGGGAAGAATTTTCATACAAAATTATTTTAATTATACTTACTCGAATTTTTTGATAATACTTATACCCTGACCTTTACAATAAGCTTTTTATACGTAGAATCGGAAATACCCGGCTGATGTCCATCCTCCGGAAAGAAAACAGCAAATTCATACGGTTTTACCCGAATCAGGTTTGAAGCCTTATCTGCATAAAAGGTAACATCTTTATCTGCATTATAAGGTTGCGATACTTCCTGTAACTTACAAGTAGGAGTCCATCCCATAAATTCCGTTCCACCAATGGGTATCTGGATATCAATATAGTTTTTATGCGTTTCCATACGGGCTTCCTCCTCTGTTTTACCTACGATTTCAACCACATTAATATACAGGTCATCTCCCTCCAATTTAATTTTACCTAAAGGCAAAATTTCAGGGTCATTCTGTTGCAGGAAATCACACACCTTTTTAAACCGATGGTGTACTCCTTCATACACCTTCAAATTCTGTAACGTATCTAAAATCATTTTATCCGTTTTTTATTTCATTATATCATTAATCCATCAATTCATCAACCGTATAATTCAGAAAACGATTAAACTGATAACCGGTTTTAAAAACATCGGTTGCACGCCGCACAAAATCTTCAGCTTTCAGCATATCTTCCGACAGTGGAAAGTCAACCAGATAATGCTTCAACTTCAGCAGCTCTGCATCTGGAAAATCCTTAGGAAATCCTTTCGGCACATTCTTTAATTTATCCTCTTCAAAAAAACGTGGAAAATAGCGGGCAAAATCTTTCTGAGAACGTATTTCATTAAGTTCTTCTATGTTATCATACACACTTTGCCGTAAAGCTTTCAACAGATTGGGCTCCGGCGACCAGATTCCCACAGACAAAAAGGAACTGCCTGGTTCTAAATGCAAATAATATCCTCCACGAACACTTTTCCGTCCGCCTTTAGCCGCCATATAGGCACCAAAATATGTTTTATAAGGAGTTTTATCATAAGAAAAACGTATATCCCTATAAATTCTGAATATACATTCCTTCGGAGTCAAAGATTTTAATTCATCGTCAAACCCGGATATTTCAGCAATCAACTCAGCAGTCAATTGTTCAAAATCACCGCGTACTTTATTATACCAGTCCTTATTTTCATTAAACCACTCTCGGTTATTATTTCTTTTTAATTGATCTACAAACTGTAATATATCCTGAGGTACAACCATAAAATATGCATTTGATTCACAAATATACATATATTTTTAAGTAAAAGTCTGGGGTAGCTTGTAGTTTTTTTCAATTGTATCTGATTTTACCAAAGTCAGATACCTATTTGGTAAAAAATATGTACTTTTGCATTGAGTTTAAACAAGCTGCCTCGCGGCATATAGTTCTACAAGGCAGAAAAACGTTTTTAATTTCTGAAACAAATCAACAAAAATGAAAGACAGAATAAAAAAATTGTTGGATGAAATAAACCAGCTATCAGCTGGAACCCCAGACGAACTGGAAGCTCTTCGTATAAAATATCTAAGTAAGAAAGGTGAAATTTCTCAACTTTTCAATGACTTCAGGGATGTTGCCAACGAAGAAAAGAAAGAAGTCGGACAGCTACTTAATCAGCTAAAAAGCACAACACTGGAAAAGATCAACACAATTAAAGAATCTTTTTCCCAGTCACAAAATAACAATCAAAACGAAGACCTGACACGCACTGCAGAGCCGATTAAATTAGGCTCGCGTCACCCTATTTCACTCATTCGGGAAGAAATCATCAGTATATTCTCACGCATAGGTTTCACCATTGCCGAAGGACTGGAAATAGAAGATGACTGGCACGTGTTCAGCGCATTAAACTTCCCTGCCGACCACCCGGCACGCGATATGCAGGATACTTTCTTTATTGAACGGAATCCCGACGTATTGCTACGTACACACACGTCTTCCGTACAAGTACGTGTTATGACCGAGCAAAAGCCTCCTATCCGGATGTTATTCCCGGGGCGTGTGTACAGAAATGAAGCTATTTCCTATCGTGCCCACTGTTTCTTCCATCAGGTAGAAGGGCTGTATGTCGACAAAAATGTATCCTTTGCCGATTTAAAACAAGCTCTGCTATATTTTGCAAAAGAAATGTTTGGAGCCGATACAGAAATTCGCTTACGCCCATCTTACTTCCCATTTACCGAACCAAGCGCAGAAATGGACATTTCCTGTTTCCTATGTGGAGGTAAAGGCTGTCCATTCTGTAAACATACCGGTTGGGTAGAAATTCTGGGTTGTGGAATGGTTGATCCGAATGTACTAAGAAGCTGTGGAATTGACCCGGATGTCTATTCCGGATATGCATTTGGTATGGGAGTGGAGCGTATCGCCAACTTAAAATACCAGGTAAAAGATTTACGTATGTTCTCTGAAAATGACACTCGGTTCCTGGAACAATTTGAACCGGCATAAATAAACCTATTATTTTTTTTGGAAAGGACTGTTGAAAAATCAACAGTCCTTTTTTTATCATTATTTCTGGATTTATTAAAATTTTGCAGCACCGTAAAAAACAGGTCACAATATGCCATCACTATATCTGACGTTAAACTAACACTCCCATCGACCTATATTCCCATTCGTATCTTTCTTGGAGAAAAGACATTGAATGTGAGATAAGTATTATATCACACCAAATCAAAAACACTTAAGTACCTGACACCGCAAACCTGGGAAAATACAGTCTCTACACACAATCAGACAACAACAAGAAAAGGCAATCTTCCTACAAAACCAGAGCCAAACCATTACTAACAAAACGGCAGAGGGAGCTTAAAAGCTCCCTCTGCCGTTTATTTTCAGGATAAGAAATTACCCTAAATAAGTTTTTAATAATTTACTTTTAGAACTTGATCTCAATCGGCGAATAGCCTTTTCTTTAATCTGGCGCACACGCTCACGTGTAAGTCCAAATTCATCACCAATTTCCTCCAGTGTCATTTCAGGCACTCCAATACCAAAGAATTTTTTAATAATCTCGTGTTCTCTTTCTGTTAAAGTAGACAATGCACGATCTATTTCTTTAGAGAGTGACTCGTTAATCAACACACGGTCTGCATTGGGAGAATCATCGTTCACCATAACATCCAACAAGCTGTTGTCTTCTCCTTCTACAAAAGGAGCATCCACAGAAATATGACGTCCGGAAACCTTCATGGTGTCCGCAATTTTTTCCACTGGAATATCCAGCTCATCTGCCAGTTCTTCTGGCGACGGACGACGTTCATTCTCCTGCTCAAACTTAGAAAAAGCTTTGTTGATCTTGTTTAGCGACCCAACCTGATTCAAAGGCAAACGCACTATACGCGACTGTTCCGCCAATGCCTGCAATATAGACTGACGAATCCACCATACCGCATAGGAAATAAACTTGAAACCACGTGTTTCGTCAAATTTCTCTGCTGCTTTAATAAGCCCTAAATTACCCTCATTAATCAAGTCTGGTAAACTTAATCCTTGATTTTGGTACTGTTTTGCTACAGAAACTACGAAACGTAAATTTGCACGTGTCAGTTTTTCCAATGCTGCCCTGTCACCGTTACGAATACGTTGAGCCAACTCAACTTCTTCCTCTACGGTAATAAGGTCTTCTCGTCCAATCTCTTGCAAGTATTTATCCAGCGATAAACTCTCACGGTTAGTGATTGATTTTGTAATTTTTAGTTGTCTCATTGATAAACGCGATAATTAGCCTGCAAAATTACTTCTTTTTTTGGTCTTCACCATAAAAAAAGTATTAAAAATACAGGGCTTTTGTAAAAAACAGATAAAAAGCCACTATTGTTCTCCGCCGAGTAAAATGGCCTATAATTTATTCCTCCGGTAACCCTGTATGATTACCGGAAGAATAATGTTATGTCATTCACTCAAATTTACAGCATAATATGCCACTTTGCCGTTAGGATATACTCCCGCGATAAACAGAACCTTTTCCTGTTCTCCTTTATTCAAAGCAAAATCCACAACACGCTGCACGTCATCTACCGAACGAATCGTCTCATTATTTATCTTAAGAATTACGTAACCTGATTTTATTCCTTGATTCTGGAACTTTCCTTTAGACACAGATTCCACCTGTATACCATGCGATAATCCTATTTTTTCAAGTGACTGCAGATCCAGTTCTTTAAACTTAGCTCCCAAAAGTTCCGATACATTCTGAGAACTTACAATTTCCGTGCTTCCCTGGCGGTTTTTAAGTTCCACCTGAATCTTTTTTACAGAGTTATCCCTCAAAACTTCCACATATATAATGTCACCCGGACGATGACGACCTATCTGTTCCTGCAATTCTGCAACAGAACGTACCTTCGAACCATTCACATTATTAATAATATCACCGGATTTAATACCTGCTTTAGCAGCTGCACCCTTATCCAAAACATTAACCACATAAGCTCCATCCATTGCTTTGAGCCCCTCTTTTTTGGCAAATTCGCTATCTATATCACGAATTTCAACACCCAGAACTGCCCGTTGTACAGTACCGAACTGACGTAAGTCAGATACCACTTTGCTTACAATACTGGACGGCACAGCAAAAGAATAACCGGTAAACGAACCCGTACGTGATGCAATAGCGGTATTAATACCCACCAGTTCGCCACGGGTATTTACCAATGCGCCCCCACTATTACCCGGATTTACGGCAGCGTCTGTTTGTATAAACGATTCTATCTTCATATCCGCGTTCAGTATATTAATATTACGGGCTTTTGCACTAACAATTCCGGCTGTCACCGTAGAAGTTAGATTAAAAGGATTTCCTACTGCCAATACCCATTCTCCCACCTTCAGGTTATCGGAATCTCCAAAAGGAATTATAGGTAAATTTTCTGCATCTATTTTAATCAAAGCAATATCTGTACTCGGATCTTTACCAACCAAAGTTGCTTTAAAAGTTCTTTTATCATTCAGCGTCACTTCTATCTCATTAGCATCGCCCACCACATGATTATTCGTAACAATATAACCGTCATTCGTTATAATAACCCCGGAACCGGCTCCTTCCTGCATAGGCATTTCCCGCTGTTCATTACGCAAACGGGGCTGTCCAAAGAAAAATTCAAAAAAAGGATCACGTGAATAAGGTATCTGCTGTACCTGAAGTTGAGTTTTGGTCTTTACGTGAACAACAGCATTTACCGACAACTCTGCCGCTAACACAAAATCCGTGTCCATTGCCGATGAAACACTCGTGAAATTGGCATAACCCTCTGGCAACCGGAAATTATCCTGTTGAGCAATAGGAGCATTTTTATCTGCAGATTTATTATTTAAGACAACATTTGTGGTTGCAACACTCAAGCCTACGACAACCACCACTAAAGCTAAAGTTTTCCAAACATTTGACTTATTCATATTCTTTCTTTTTTAATTAATAATAACCCGGCACACATCGTTTTTATTAAACATACCGGAACAACTATTTGTTCTTATCACTGACGAAATTAAAACAAAACACATACCGACCGCACAAATGCCCCTGGTTTCTTTTTTTATTTTAACAGTGTTAATTCTCACTTAACCTGTATTAACGAGAAGCCTCACACTGCATTAAAAAACATAAAACACATAAAAAAAGGAGCTACCTCTTTGTCAGGTAGCTCCTTCATATAAATACAAATTGTCTGTTTATTCTGTCAATTTGCCAGTATTATTTTTTACTGTATTTTTTGTAACCATATACAGCCAAATCGCCCAATTCTTCTTCGATACGAAGCAATTGGTTATATTTAGCCATCCGGTCAGAACGGCTCAATGAACCTGTTTTGATCTGTCCAGAGTTAGTAGCAACTGCAATGTCAGCAATAGTTGCATCTTCAGTTTCACCTGAACGGTGAGAAGTTACTGAAGTATATCCTGCACGGTGAGCCATTTCGATAGCGTCTAATGTTTCAGACAAAGAACCGATCTGGTTTACTTTGATAAGGATAGAGTTAGCGCATCCTAATTCAATACCTTTCTTCAGGAATTCTACGTTAGTTACGAACAAGTCATCTCCAACCAACTGGCATTTGTCACCGATTTTATCTGTCAACAGTTTCCAGCCTTCCCAGTCGTTTTCACTCATACCGTCTTCGATAGAATCGATAGGATATTTAGCAACCAATCCTGCTAAATAATCAGCCTGTTCTGCAGATGTACGTTTTGCACCGTTAGCACCTTCGAATTTAGTGTAGTCATAAACACCATTTTCATAAAATTCTGAAGAAGCACAGTCTAAGCCAATCATTACATCAGCACCTGGTTTGTAACCTGCCAATTCAATTGCTTTAATAATTGATTCCAAAGCATCTTCTGTTCCGTTCAAAGCTGGAGCAAAACCACCTTCGTCACCAACAGCAGTGCTTAAGTTACGGTCATGAAGAACTTTCTTCAATGCGTGGAACACTTCAGCTCCGCAACGTAAACCTTCTTTGAATGAAGGAGCGCCCACCGGACGGATCATAAATTCCTGGAAAGCGATAGGAGCATCAGAGTGAGAACCACCGTTGATAATGTTCATCATAGGAACTGGCAATACGAATGTATTGGTTCCACCAATATAACGATACAAAGGAACTTCCAAATATGCTGCTGCAGCTTTAGCTACTGCCAAAGAAACACCTAAAATAGCGTTTGCACCCAGGTTTGATTTTGTTTTAGTACCATCCAAAGCGATCATTTTCATATCGATAGCACGTTGTTCCAAAACACAAGTACCAATTAATGCAGGTGCAATTACGTTGTTTACGTTAGCTACAGCTTTCTGAACGCCTTTACCTAAATAACGTTTTTTATCGCCATCACGCAACTCGATTGCTTCATTTTCACCTGTTGAAGCACCAGAAGGAACAGCTGCGCGTCCCATAACTCCACACTCTAACGTAACATCTACTTCTACAGTAGGATTGCCTCTTGAATCAAGAATTTCACGGGCAACAATTTTTTCAATTTTACACATTTTCGTTTGAATTGTAAGGATTTATAAATAAAACTTCACTCTTTCCAATTTTTGTGCAAAAGTACAATTTTTTTCTATTTCTCCATCAATATATTGACAAAAGAAAACAAGATTTTTGATTCCAAAAGCTATTTTATGATTACACAAATGCCACGTCATAATCATTTAAAGACATTCCGGACTTCACAAAAAACAAGGAACCAACAAACACAACTGAAATAGAAGCAGGTCTTATACATAAAACAAAGACAAAAACAGATAAGACTTTCCCTAAAAAAAGGGAAACACTTTAAACTATTTTTATCTGACAAAAAAAATGAAAGGGTTGTCATGATTTATGACAACCCTTTCATTTTTTTGAGCCTCTTGTCGGATTCGAACCAACGACCCCGAGATTACAAATCACGTGCTCTGGCCAACTGAGCTAAAGAGGCGAAAGGTAAGCTGCCTACATCGCACCGCTACGACCTCCTACCCTTGCTGCGGTCAGGCCCTGGGGGAATTTAAAGGGAGCTGGTCGTGTAGGACTTACCCGAATGCAAAAGTACTGCTTTTTACCATATCTTCAAAATTTTTATTTTACATTTTTTGAAAATACACAGTAGCACACTCATTTTCAGAAATTTATTTTTCATAAAAAAGCCGGATTATTTAATAATCCGGCCTCAACATTGTATGAATAACCTAAATATTATGGCGTTAACAATAGTAACTCATACATTTATTTTTGAACTTCCTGTTTAAATTCGATATTATCCACGCAAACATACATCGGAGTATTCACTCCATAATCACCTTTATCCGAAGAATCAAATGTAAACACAACCCGGTCTACTTCACCTAATGCACTGATATCAACTTTTACCCATGAATCTGAAATAAATTTCTTTCCTTCACGGAAATCCGCCAGATAATAATCAACATAAGCAGTTTGCTTTGCATCTTTATAACCTGTTATAGAAACTTTAAACCAATCTCCCGCATCAAATTTACGAGAGAAATCATTACCTTCCTTGATTGTACAATATGTATAGGTACTGTTAGTCAACAGGATATTTTTAATAGTCAAATAGCCATATTCGTTTTTAGGACATTCAAACGTTGCATCCTGTCCAAAAGCAAGACCGAATTTTCCTGACATGTTAGCCCCGCTTCCGGCAATACAACTATATTGATTTTCAATGCCCGGAGTTTTCGTGTCGCCCAATGCTGAACAAGCAAATCCTAACCATGAATCGCCATACTCACCCGGAGTAAATTTATTTTTGAATACAGCTACTTCCGATTCAAATCCTCCGTAATAATTCTTTTCAATGACAGCAGGATCCCAGGATGCCGGTTCTTCCTTTAATTCCCCGGATAAATCCGATCCATTCCAATAATTAATTGAACCTAAAGGAACATTTTCAAAACCGATCAAATAAGTCTTGGTTTCCGTTGTTTCCTTTTGACAAGACACAAAACCCAATGCAGTAATAAGAACTGCACTTAATAACAATTTTTGAATTTTCATTTTTTATTTTTTATACATTAGACAATTATTTTCAATCCATTCCAGGTATTATCCATAAAGGCTGAATATCTATTATTCTAAAAGAATTATAATAACAAGATAAAATAAAGGTAGCAATCTTTTTTATGCCATAACTCCCGAAAGCAATATAAAAACTAGAAAATGGCAGGTTTTCTGACTTATTCCAGCTTATCTGAACGCCTTCCCAGACACATAGCCCAGTGGCAGAAGAATTGTTCAGCAGCATAAATCTTTCTATGAACAAAGATTGGAACTCACAGCAGCGGGTACTGTTCCGGATTCACACCGGATTCCCTTTTTCCGTCTTGCCGAAAAACAAGACCGACACCAAAATCGGTACAAAAATAACTATTTTTTAGGAAATAATACGATTATATTAAAATATCACTAAATAGTCCACACACTTACCCTTAACAAAGCATAGACCGGAAACTATTCTTTTAGCAATATTATTGATGAGGGACACACGTCATTTCAAAACTTAAGGGTAACAATGTTTTTATGTTATCTATCTGATAAATATATTTCGTTCCGTACAGAAGCAACATCACCTCCTTTTCAAACCGAACTTCCGACTCACGCATCACCTGACGACAAGCTCCACAAGGAGTAACCGGTTCTTCCAGGAAACGCCCATCCGTATATGCAGCCACAGCAATTGCTTTGACCGGGACATCCGGATATTGGGAATGTGCATAAAACAAGGCTACCCGCTCAGCGCACAAGCCCGAAGGGAAAGCGATATTTTCCTGATTATTTCCGGTTACTATTGTTCCGTTTTCCAACAAAACGGCTGCTCCCACACAAAAATGGGAATAAGGAGCATAAGATTTATAAACTTCTTCTTTAGCCCTTTCAACCAGGATTTGTAACTCCTTATCCAGTTCGTCCGGGACACAAACCCTTATTTTACTTTCTATTGATTTATATTGCATTTTTCCGTGTTTATAGCTGCCCCCTCTTTCGTTCAGCTTATCAAATCTATATATTTCACTTCTATATAAATACAAATATAAATAATTATCTTTGTTCAAGGTTTTGATTTTACCTAATTAGTTATAATTTTGTGGATGAATCCAAAATATCGTAATCAAACTTCCTGAAATGAAAAAGAAACAAATTCTTCTAATCTCTATTTTCCTGTTTTCAACATTTACAATTTCCGCCCAACATGGCAATGCCGCTTATAACGCTTATATAGAAACCTACTATCCATTAGCAATACAACAACAAAAAGAACATGGTATTCCGGCAAGTATCACTCTGGCACAAGGCCTGTTGGAATCTGCAGCCGGCAAAAGTAAATTAGCGACACGGGGAAACAACCATTTCGGGATCAAATGTCACGACTGGACGGGAGCTAAAATATACTATGATGATGATAAAAGAAACGAATGCTTCCGCAAATATAAACGAGTACTGGACTCTTACGAAGACCACTCTGCTTTTCTGAAAAACCGCAGCCGTTATGCATCTCTGTTTGATCTGAAACCTACTGACTACAAAGGCTGGGCTCATGGACTGAAAAAAGCTGGTTACGCCACAGACCCTACTTATGCTTATAAGCTTATTTCAATTATCGACGAATACGAACTGCATCGCTTTGACTTGCTGGCTTCCAAAGACCAACCCAGAAGAAGCAGAAAGAAAGCAAACAAAAAAAGAGAAAAAGAAAACGAAAAAGTCATTACTACCATAGAATCAAAAACCAAAGGTAATTCCGTGGGAACAGTCAATGCTTTCGACGCTCATTATGTAATGAAAATAAACGGTCTAAAATATATCCGTGCTTTCCAAGGCGATACATATGGCAGCATAGCCGACGAATTCGGCATAAAAGAAACAAAGCTATTTGCTTTCAATGAAACTTCAGCTAACCACAAACCGAAAGAAGGCGAAATAGTATATCTTCAGAAAAAGAAGAAAAAAGCAGAAAAAGGATACAACACCCATGTAGTGCAACAAGGAGAATCCATGTACAGCATATCCCAGCTATACGGAATTCAGTTGATAGAACTGTACAACATAAACGACATGGATTATACGGAATCTGCTGAAATAGGAAAAATTCTGTTTTTAAGACCATAGAATCAAATCATGCGTAAAAAAAACACAGAATTACTTGCCGATGTAATTAAACGTTTCCTTAACGAACAGCGGTTACAAAATAGGCTTGACGATAAGCACATCATTGATGCATGGCCTGTGGTACTGGGTAAAAACATATCAAAATATACCCAAGGTCTGAGCATAAAGAATAAGGTGCTTTATGTATCAATCAGTTCTGCCGTACTACGTCATGATTTGTTCCTTTCACGGGAAGAGATAAAGAATGCCCTGAACAAACATGTAGGGGCAGAAGCAATCACAGATATCATTTTCCGATAAAAGGAGTTTAAACTTCAGAAAAGTAATCCGAATACGGATCACACACCGTTAGATGTTCCGTTGGCGTATAACCGGAAAACTTTTTAAAATCTTTTATCAGGTGTGACTCGTCATAATAATTACAATCAAAAGCCAACTGCCCCATAGCAATCTTGCGGTTGTGTTGTAAAACGAATAATGCCCGTTGGTACCGTACCACCCGTAAAAAATCTTTGGGATTAAAACCCACATAAGTTGCAAACACACGCTGAAACTGTTTATAACTTAAACAACTGGCATCAGCTAATGTACGTAAAGAAGTCTCACCCCTCTCAATACGCCGGACAACTAAAGCCATACTCTCGAAATGATAAGCCTTTTCCATATTCAAACGTTTCAAAAAGAAGGTTTCTATCATTTCCACACATTTCATATCTTCCGGTTGATCTGCTATTTTCTTCTGCAATTCTTCCAGCTCCGGATCGCCTAACAACCTTACATCCACCTTCTGACCAGCAAACTCTGTCATAGGAACATAAAAAAAAACTTTTGCGCTTTGAGGTCGAAAAGTTACAGTTATCATATCCACTTCCCCCTCATGCTCCAGATCCTCAAAATCCAGAAACTGCCCACTGATAAACGCAGCCGGCTGACTGTTCCGGTTGGATAAAGAAAACAAACGTTTTCCACGATGAAAAACTAATTCTATATTACCTACTGGTATAATCCGTTGCGGTTCCACACAAACACTATCCACCCGAAGAAACCAATAATGCTTTATATAAGGAGTCAACAAATCACGCGGCTTTATTATTTTAAATTGTTCCATTACCAACAAATCTACTTAAAATCATGTTAACCAACAAAATTACGATAAGAAACACAGACTGTCTTTGTAAAAAAAAGACATTATTACAGACAAGCCGTCCTGTATATCATCTGAAACATAAAAGTTATTTTTGTATTTTTGCAACGTGAAAAAAAGATACTTTTTATATTTCTCTTACAAAGGAACCAATTATCACGGTTGGCAAGTACAACCAAATGGTATTACGGTACAGGAAGTGCTGACCCGAGGGTTACAAACCATACTAAACTCCAAAGATATTGAAACTGTCGGTGCAGGCAGAACAGACACAGGAGTTCATGCCAAGCTTATGGTAGCTCACTTCGAGGCTGAATTATGTGCCAAGCAGGAACAAGAACTGATAAAAAAATTAAACAGCATTCTTCCCGCTGATATTGCAGCCTATCGCCTGGCACAAGTCAGACCGGATGCCCATGCCCGGTTTGATGCCATATCGCGCCAATACGAGTATCATATCACTCTACATAAAGATGTATTTAAAAACGAATACGCAGCCCGCATTTTCAACCCGTTAGATTTTGAAGCCATGAACAATGCGGCTTCTTTACTAAAAGAATATCGTGATTTCACCAGTTTCAGCAAACTACATACCGACGTAAAAACGAACAATTGCATTATCACACACGCTGAATGGACTCAACGAGGCGACGAATGGGTATTTACAATCGAGGCCGACCGTTTTTTACGTAACATGGTGCGGGCCATAGTAGGTACATTGCTGGAAGTAGGACGGGGAAAAATATCCATATCCGAGTTTCAGGCTATTATTGAAGCTAAAGACCGTTGCAAAGCGGGTACATCTGCTCCTGCACAAGGTCTATTCCTGACAAACGTAAAGTATCCGGACGATATTTTTCTATAATATTTCCTATTGTATTTATAATACTATATTAAATAACTTCATATCCAAACAACACCTTATTTAGCGGAACTCATGTGGTTACTCCTTGCTTTTATATCAGCCTTATTTCTCGGTTCATACGACATATGTAAAAAACTTTCCGTACAAAATAATGCCGTAATCCCCGTTCTACTGACTTCCACCCTCATATCCTCCCTTATCTTATGTCCTCTTGTCCTTATATCCAATTTTCAACCCTCATGGATTGAACACTCTATACTATACATACCGCCTATTGATATAAAGACCCATTTATTCATCTTTTTGAAATCGGCCATTGTATTAACATCCTGGATCTTTGCCTACTTTGCTCTAAAGCATCTGCCGTTAACATTAGCCAGCCCCATTAAAGCCACGCAACCCATTTGGACGGTTTTGGGTGCTGTAATCATATTTAAAGAACAATTAAACGGATATCAGGCCGCAGGAGTCGGCATAACCCTCATCTCTTTTTTTATGTTCTCGATAGCAGGAAAAAAAGACGGGATTTCTTTCAGAACCAATAAATGGTTTTGGTTCATTATCCTTGCCACATTAACCGGAGCAGCCAGCGGCTTATATGACAAATACCTGATGCGACAATTTAACCTTATGGCTGTGCTTGTATATTGCTCTTTTTATCAAACCTTACTCATGGCTATTATCACAGCCATTTTATGGTGGCCTACACGCAAAAAAACAACCCCATTTCAGTTCCGGAATTCCATCATACTGATATCCGTTTTCCTTATTATCGCAGATTTTCTTTACTTCAACGCATTAAGCATGCCGGACTCTATGATATCGCTCATTTCTACCATCAGACGAAGCGGTGTAATCGTCCCCTTTCTGTATGGAGTATTCATTATGCGTGACAAGAACATCAAAATAAAAGCATTTTGTCTGTCCGGAGTAATATTAGGAATGATATTCCTGTTCTTAGGATCACAATAAAAGCTGTTCAGAACAAGCCGTCAGCAACAAAAATATTTATTCCGGATTAAAATAACAATAAAATATTTGATAATTAAATAGAAATTAATACCTTTGCAAGCCCAAAGTGAAAATAAAATAAAAAATTAAAGCATACAAACATGAAAAGTGGTATTCATCCAGAAAATTATCGTCCGGTAGCATTCAGAGACATGTCAAACGGCGAAACATTTATTTCCCGTTCAACTGTAAACACAAAAGAAACTATTGAGATTGACGGAGTTACTTATCCGGTTGTGAAATTAGAAATCTCCAGTTCTTCACACCCATTCTATACAGGAAAACAAAAACTTGTAGACTCTGCAGGTCGTGTAGATAAATTTATGAACCGTTATGCAAAACGCATGGAAGGTAAAAAATAAATTGATTTCAACTAAGATATTCAAAAGGGATTGACTTAATAAAGTCAATCCCTTTTACTTTTATTTCCTAAAAATCAGAACAAACATAAGTCTTATAAAAATTCATACTCCCTTTTCAGAACAAATTAAACAATAAAAAAGGGTTATAACCGCACTACAGCTATAACCTCTTTCTATTAAAAACAAAACCTTACGC
Organism: Bacteroidota bacterium; assembly: GCA_023391625.1. Classification (GTDB taxonomy): domain Bacteria; phylum Bacteroidota; class Bacteroidia; order Bacteroidales; family Paludibacteraceae; genus QVMH01. The sequence continues at coordinate 83,318 of JAEWAN010000033.1, forward strand.
TTACTCTATTGATATTTTCCCCTACTTTTCCGCACCAACTTACGAATCCATAAATAATACCCTGTAACAGGAAGCGAAGCACCCAGTAAGGCAGCAACAAAACTCAATATCCGGGTCAACATACCACCCCAACTACCGACATGCACCGAATAAATCCATCCCCGTATCTTACCAGAACGGTCTGCATCTTTATACAAAACCACATCAGTTATCTCTCCTGTACGAGGATTAAAAGAATAACGATCTGAAGCCCGTTGATTCCCTAAATGCCTGAAAGCAACAGAAGCAGAACCTGCGGATACACTAATCTGTTTATAGTTCGGATTATCTGTTGCTAATTGTTTATACACCTGATCCCATTTGGCAAATTGAGCGTATTTTTGTTTTTCCATATCACCACGTCCGCCCGTACGTTCTCCTTTATTTTCCGTTCGCTCTTTTGAAGCGGCATTGGCAGACGATTGTCCATGAGCATTATTAGACTGCACTTCCACACCAAATACTTTATAAAATCCAACCCTATACCATTGAAAAGACCATGTCAAGCCAGTAAGTGCCATAGCCAACAGAAAAACAACCGCATACATACCACCTGCTACATGCAAATCATACCAAAAGCGGCGCCAGCCCTTTCCTGCCCTAATTTTCAGACTATTCTTCAACGCTTTTTTTGTACGGGGTATCCAAATGAAAATACCTGATATCAACACAAGAACAAACATTAAGGTACTGATACCTACCACTAATTTACCAACAAACACTCCTCCGTCCGGGTTCATACTATCCAGTAGCCAACGGTGCATTCTAAACATAAAAGTAAAAAACGGAGCACGTTCATACCGCCCTTTTATTTCGCCGGTATACTGATCGACAAAAACGGATGCTCGCCGGGGCTTTGAAAGATTAACCTGATAAGCCTGTTCCGGATCCGAAAAGATGCTGATTCCTGTCACAGACACACTATCCGGCAAACTCTCCGAAACCTTAACAGCCAATTGATCAACAGGCAACGGCTCCGCCCCTACTTTATCCACATAATAAAGATCACGGCAAAACAGCTCCATCACCTCCTTCTCAAAAACCAAAGCTGCACCGGAAAAACAAATTAAGGTGATTATCAATCCAAAAGGGACAGAAAGCCATAAATGTATTTTATGAAAAAACTTCTTCATCTATTCTTCTATTAATTTTACAAAAAGAGCCTGTACAAGAAAAACATTCCGCACACAGGCTCTTTTTACATTACAAAGTCTATAACGAATTTTTATTGTTGAGCAACCAGTTTACCCACAGCGCTCACTGATTCTGCCGTAATAGTCAGTCCTTTAGTGGCAGTATGAGAGGCCGGATCTATTTTATAAAGCGCGGGATCACTTCCGTCATTAGTTACCACAGGCATATAAGCTACGCCATTTTCACAATACGGAGTACCGCCAAATGAAGATATTTTATCTGCTTCCGGCAATCCGTCAACATAATTGAAACTCTGTTCTTTCCCTTTATAGATAGCCAGTTTGGTAGCACCGGTTCCTTTTGAATCCAAACCTTGCGTATACATTTGCAACAAGAAATAATCCCCGGTTATGTGCCAGCAACGGAAGAAAGGCTGTCCCCCGGAAAGAGTTTCCAGGTTAACATAATAGTTAGCATCAAATTCGGTAGCCCCTTTATTTATACGCATAACAGCCGCCTCCTTAACACCTTGTGTCTGATACTTATTAGATGTCAACCGTCCGAATCCAGGAGAGAATACATACACATTACCTTCATCATCCGCCCAGATAGTCTGGTAATACTGAGAACGGTTACGTCCACAAGCATATCCCATTTTATCCGTTTTAACTATCGTTGGATTCTCAAAATCGCTATTATCATAAATAGCAACCCAGGCATAATCAGGATATTGGGTTCCGGGAATTTCTCCTTCTTCATATGAACCACTGCCACTACCTCCATCTTCTTTTGCTACTAAATCCTGATTTGTCACCCATTTACCGCCATCAGCATTCACACCATACTTACTTAATCCCATCGGAACAACAGAAGTATATAATTTATTATTAACTTCCAATATACCGGCTAAAGTCACATATTCACCATTACCCAGAAAATTCTCTCCCAAAATAGTTTTAGTTGATGTTGTTTCATTGTGTGCATGCAGATAAGTAAATCCCAACCCCTGAGCCGGACGACCTGCCTCATCTTTTGTGTCCGTATCAACGGCGGAAACCGTAATTATATTTTCACCATAAATACCGTACGTAGTAAAACGAGTGATATTATATTCGTTAGGACGAGCTTCTATCTGATTATTACTACCCATCTGATAAGATGAAGTAACACCTGCGTTTCCCTGATTATACTGTAAACGATACAGATACTGGTCTTTATAAAACAACCAGGCTGTACCCGTATTTGTTTCATATCCCGTATTAAGCACTGTTATATTTCCATTATCCAAAGCTTCCGCCTGTACCAGATAATTAGCATCTCCGGCAGCCGCAGAAATCACATAACTTCCGTCACCAGTATTATCCGGACCGGAATTAGGTTCTTCCGGATTACATGAGGTCAATAAACCTCCCATACCTACTACAGCAGCAACAAAAGCCCATAAAAATCTATTCTTTTTCATATTTCAGTTATTTAATTATATAATTATTGATTTTATATTGCAGGAATATGTTTTCCTGCTTTTCCTTTTTATTTTAATGTCCCAGATAAATCCTTACTTTACCATAAAAAGCCCTTCCCGCTTTTTGCAGGCTAAAATTGTCATACAGTTTTTCATTCGTAAAGTTTTTACACTCAAAAGACAAATTGTAACGTCCATTTTTCATACTATACGTAAGCCCGATATTATGCGAAAACTGTGTAGGTACCTGCTCTTTAGTAGAGGCAGACCCCATGTTTTCCCAATAAAGCGGGAAACTATGCATATAAAAGTTATCATAGGTAATACTAAGCACATTCCCCTTAGCCAGGAAATTACGCCAATGGAAAGACAAATCCGAATTGGCAAACAAATAAGGTTGGTTAGGAATACGTGCACCGTACGTCAAGCTCTGCTGCTCCGTTCCCCCGGCCACTTTCTTTTCATTGTCACGTACATCCATATAATTAAGAGTACCACCCAGACTAACCCAGTGAGAATAGCTATATCTGGCTGAAAGATTAAACCCTTTTGTCTTTACGCGACCGTGGTTCTCATAAGTGGCATAAGTACGATTACCGCTATAAGTATCAGTGCGGCGTTTTATATAATCCTTTGTATCACGATATATTAAACTACCTTCCAGATATACTCCATGCCCACTGAACTGCTGGTTATAACTAAGGTTTAGGTTAAAATTATCACTCTTTTCAGGCTTTAGTTCTATCTGCCCTATTTCCAGGTCTTCATCACCAAACAGTTCATCAGTAGAGGGCAAACGATACGCTTTTTCATATGACAGTTTGGCCTGTAAGTTTTTCAGAATAAAATAAGTTCCGGCAGCACCGTACCCCAAAGCACTTACCCGTCCGGTACGCCTCACATAATCGCCCACACCGGTAGAAGATGTAGACACCGGTCCGGCATTAAACTGGTTGTAATATTTTCCGAAAGCAGAAAAATTCCATTTTTCCGGAAACATGATCCGGTAAGATAATCCGGTAATATTTTTCCGTGTTTCTTTAGCGATAGTATTGTCTGATATCGACGAAGTCACATCCGAGCGACTTGTCCGGTCAAAAGTATTCAGAACATGATTTAAAGTAAATAAGTGTCTGTCTCCAATCCGGTACGTAGCAGTAAACGTTCCGTTCCAATTCACATTTTTGAACTCTGAATTCTGGTAAGACTGTTCCCCCGCCTGACCTCCAAGATATTTCTTCTCACCCAGCCAGTTAAAACGATAGGTGGCTGTATCGATATTCTGCGTAATATTGTCATTATAATTCGCAGTAAGCGTAACATCCAGACCTTTTACAAATAAATTCCGTTTACGATATTCCAAAGAAGGCATAAGAGAATACCCCTTACGATGCTTTTCCCCGAAAACCACTTTCTGAATAACTCCGGTTTGTATCTCTTTGTAGAAATTGGAATATGTAAACCCAAAAAGCAAACGATCTGCAAACTTTTTGTCCACAACACCTACTTTGGCTATAACAGCCTCATTATGATAAGTATCATTAAAACGTCTTACATGTTCTATCTGCTTACTATTAAGCGAAGTTGTTCCATCGGCATTAAAATGCTCCACCGGCGTATCAACCCAGTAATTATTATCCGAATAATTTTGGAATGCATTAATCTCATAAGTAAACCCGTTCTTTAATGTCTGTCCAAAGTTCACATAAGATTTATGGGTATTGAAAGAGCCATAGGAATATGATGCATCCAAAAACCAGTTTCTCTTTTTCTTATTAGTAACGATATTGATTACCCCTCCCAAGGCATCCGTACCGAAGTCAACAGGAACCACCCCTTTATACACTTCGATACGTTCCGCAAAATTAACAGGGATATTATTCAAACTAAAAGAATTTCCAACGCCTTCTTGAGGGACTCCGTCAATAAATACTTTAACATGTTTTCCACTAAAACCATCTAACATAAATTGAGTATCGGAGCCTACCCCTCCGGACTCCCTCAGCTTGATACCCGGCAACTGTATCAGAGCATCACTCAGGTTCTTAGTAGAATTCTGCAATTCTTTAGTATCTACTGCCACCGCATTGAAAGCAGATTTTGTTATCCGCCCCACACCACTGGACGACACCACAACTTCATCCAATTCCGTGACTTGAGGTACAATCACAACATTCTGTTTAACCCGACTCCCGGCTGTTAAAACCACCGGTGTCTCCACTGTTTCATAGCCTATAGCAGAAACAACCAACGTATAATTACCAGCAGGAGCTTTTACATGGTAAAGCCCTTCATGATTAGTAACACCACCATATCCGGTATTTTTCAGATAAACCGTAGCAAAATCTATGATTTCTTTATCTGAAGATAATACCCTTCCTGAAATCATTGCTTCTCCCTGAGAAAACGCAAGGACTGAAACCAATGACAACACAAATAAAAAAGAGAGTTTTAGAGTAGTCACCTTTAATAACACAAACTAATTTACACCTATTTAAAACATTGCAAAGGTCACTATAATAACCATATCAATCAATCGCTATTTATAAGTAAAATCAGTTTAGTATTTTTATTCAAGTGAAAACGGCAATAACCATTTATAGGTAATTCTTCCATTTTTCACCACAATCATTTTAAACTTTTTTAAACAAAGCAAGAATTGTTTTATTCCCCAAAAGCGACATGAAAACACAATCTTTCAAAAGCTTACCCCCATTGTAAAAAAAAACACTACTAAAATAAATTAAAGTCACAACCCTCTAAACACACAAAAAAACGCATGTAACCCTCTATTATGGAGTTACATGCGTCTAAGCTCTATATAAGAATCTGACTTGTGCTATTACTTACAAGTACAAACCGGTTTTATCTGTTTAAAGAAATCATTTCCTTTATCATCAACCAATATAAAAGCAGGGAAATCTTCCACTTCTATTTTCCAGATTGCTTCCATACCTAATTCCGGGTATTCCAGGCATTCCACCTTTTTAATATTCTGTTGAGCCAAAATAGCAGCAGGACCTCCGATTGAACCAAGGTAAAAACCGCCATGCTTTTTACAGGCATCCGTCACTTGCTGACTACGGTTTCCTTTAGCTATCATTATCATACTACCGCCATGCGACTGGAACAAATCAACATAAGAATCCATACGGCCGGCAGTAGTAGGTCCAAAAGAACCGGAAGGCATACCTTTAGGAGTCTTAGCCGGGCCTGCGTAATAAATAGGATGATCTTTCACATACTGTGGCAAATCTTTGCCGGCATCTATCAACTCTTTTAATTTAGCATGAGCGATATCACGGCCTACAATAATAGTTCCTTTTAAAGACAAACGAGTAGCAACCGGATATTTAGTCAATTCTTTCAGTATATTTTCCATCGGTTGGTTCAGGTCTATCTTCACCGCATCACCTTCACCGGCCTGACGCAATGATTCCGGAATATATTTTCCCGGATTTTCTTCCAGTTTTTCAACCCAGATACCATCTTTATTGATTTTGCCTTTAATATTCCTGTCTGCAGAACAAGAAACAGCCATTCCTACAAAACAAGAAGCCCCATGACGCGGTAAACGTACAATACGTATGTCATGAGCAAAATATTTTCCGCCAAACTGTGCTCCATAACCGGAATCCTGAGCAGCTTTCAGTATTTTTTGTTCCAATTCCAAATCACGGAACGCACGTCCTAATTCATTTCCTTCCGTAGGCAATTCGTCATAATATTTTGTTGAAGCCAGTTTTACTGTTTTCATACAAGCATCAGCAGAAGTTCCTCCCACCACAAAAGCAATATGATAAGGCGGGCACGCTGCCGTACCTAAAGTTTTCATTTTTTCAGTAAGGAATTTTTCCAGAGTTTCCGGGTTCAACAGAGCCTTTGTTTCCTGGAAAAGATATGACTTGTTAGAAGAGCCTCCCCCTTTAGCCATGAACAGGAATTTATACTCATTCCCGTCAACAGCCATAACATCAATCTGAGCAGGAAGATTCGTGCCCGTATTCACTTCATCATACATATTCAACGGAGCATTTTGAGAATAACGCAGATTTTCCTGGGTATAAGTTTCATAAACTCCTTTTGACAAGGCTTCTTCATCGCCACCGCCAGTCCAGACTCCCTGACCTTTTTTCGCTATGATCGTAGCAGTTCCGGTATCCTGGCAAAAAGGTAACACACCCTTTGCTGATATTTCAGCATTACGCAGCATTGTTAAAGCTACATACTTATCGTTTTCGCTGGCTTCCGGATCGTCCAATATTTTAGCCACCTGCTTTTGATGTTCCGGACGAAGTAAAAAAGCGCAATCACGCATGGCCGCACGTGCCAGCTCCGTTAATCCCTGAGGATCTACCTTCAACACTTCCTGACCGTCAAACTGAGAAACCGATACATAATCTTTTGTTAATAAATAATACTCGGTTTTGTCTTTTCCCATTGGAAAAGGTTCCTGATATTTAAACTCTTTTGCCATAAAAATATGTAGATGTTATGTTAGTTATTGTATTGTCGTAATAAAAGGCATACAAAATTACTCTTTTTTTTAAGATTCCCGACTTTTATTTACAGAAAAGCAACCGCTCAAATTATACTCCTTTACAAAAATCAGATCACTGCATTTCACCATCATCACAATAAAAGAACTCTTTGACTAGTTAAGAAACATTTTGACTAATAAAAAGACTCTTTTGCCTGATAATTCACCCATAATTTTACTTCGAATTTTTAATTTTGCTTTACTCTAAGACAGAAAAACTCACAAAACAAAAAATATATTATTTATGACATTCAAAAAAATAATTTTTATTCTGTTATTTTCAATCGGTTTTTTCAATATTATTCAGGCTAAAGAAGTCCAAAAAACTGAATTTATAGAAAATCAACAGCTTATATTAAATGAATCGGTAGATTACCACATCACGAGCTCTGACCCCATACGAGGCAATACCTCCATTGACCTGCAATCTGAAGATGCCTGGCTATATCTTGACAGTATCAGGCCGAACGACGTCATAAACAATTATCTCTCCCGCATAACAATATCCGGTGCGCCGCTTTCTCCTCGGGAAAACAGTCGTGTGTGTATATACCAGCATGGAACCGTCATTATTCCACACGACAAAAATTATCCGGCATTAACCGTTTATAAGGGGAACGATTTCACTTCGGAGCAAAAAGTTTTTACAGCCGACTCCTTATACATCAAATTGGAATCATTTGACAATGAAATCAGCTCCTTTATTCTAAAAAGAGGATACATGGCTACAATGGCAATTGACACCACAGGTGGAGGATTCAGCAGGGTTTTTATTGCGGATAAAGAAGATATAGAAATACCCGTCCTTCAAAAAGAGCTGAATGACAAAGTCTCCTTTATACGGACTTTCAGTTGGGAATGGCCTTCGAAAAAGGGTTGGTGTTCAGCAAGCCGGACACTGGAAAACGAAATAGACATCACTCACTCCACCTGGTTTTACTCCTGGAGCGCTGCAGAGGAAACATTACCCGATCAGGAATATGTTCCCATAAAACAACAATTTTGGTGGCCTTCCTGGGAAGAAATCAACGAAAAGAAATATGTCACACACTTATTAGGCTACAACGAACCTGACCACTGGGAGCAATCCAACGTTTCAGTGGATACGGCAATTGAAGAATGGCCTAAAATGATGCAATCAGGCCTGCGTCTGGGCACACCGGCCACCACCGACTTCAATTGGTTATACGATTTCATGAAAAAATGCGAAGAACGTAACTACCGAGTAGATTATGTAGTTATACACGCATATTGGGGAGGCTTATCACCCCAAGCCTGGTACAATGCGCTAAAAGAAGTTCACGACCGCACCCAGCGTCCGATATGGATAAAAGAATGGAACAACGGGGCTAACTGGACAGGAGAATGGTGGCCTGAAAGTACAGAAGAACAACAACAAAAACAATTGGAAGAACTGAACAAGATACTGGAAGTGATGGATACAAGCAGTTTCGTTGAACGGTATTCCCTCTATAACTGGGTAGAAGATAAAAGAGCGCTTGTTATGGGCAAGATAACCCAGGAACAAATTGACGAAGAAAATTCCAGCTACACCCAGGATGATTTGGGAAGAATCGCAGCAGAAGGACAAGGAGACCAATTTCTAACTCCTGCAGGTATTAATTACAGAGACAGGGTTGCTCCTCTGGCCTACAACCCCGCAAACGAATTCATTCCTACATACAAAGTCTCCACACCGAAATTAACGGCCAAACAAGACATTACAAATCAATCAGTAAACCTAACATGGAACGATTTAAATTGTAAAGAATTCATAAATTCCTATTCAATAGAAAGAAAAATCAATGACGGTGAATTTGAAGAAATTTTCAACACCAGTGATTTAGAAACAGACCATTATGCGGACAAACGGGATTTCATGACTAATGAAAACATTTTATACCGCTTAAAAGTCACCTCTTCAACTTTTGAAGAAGACATATATTCCAATGAAGCGCTAATAGAATGTAAAGTGATAGACAATGCTGAAAATACGTACTTGAGTACAGTTTCCTTTCAGGATAAGAACTCCAAATATGTCTTTTTCAAAAACTCATATCCGGAAGCGCCAGTAGTAATAAGCGGAGGCCAATCATACAACTACCGGTATCCCCTTATGTCGTCCAACGGACTTATAGAAAGAACAAACAAAGACTATTTTGTCTATAAGCTTCCTGTATGGAATTACCAGGATAATCCTGTTAATGGCGAGATTCAGGTTCCATTCCTCATAGCCCGGCAAGGGAACTATTCCTGGGGAGACCTGGCTATGGAAACTGGTATTATTAACAATGTCAGAAATCAATGGGTAGAAGTTACGTTTAAAGAACCTTTCAAAGAAATACCTGTCGTATTTGTGTGCCAGACTAAACAAAACAGTTCATACCCCATATCAGCAAGAGTAAAAGATGTGACCAAAGAAGGCTTCAAAGCCCGCTTCATACGTGAAAGAAAAGAAGACAAAAACGATCAGGGAGAAACTGTTTACTTTGGCAGGGAACAAATGGGATATGTAGCGATAGAACAAGGTGCAGGACAAACTCCACAGGGGAAAATAAAAGTAGGAGTAGCCGACGGAATCAATACTACCAGAACATCCATTCCCTTTGACGACACCTACCAGTCTCCCGGATTTCTTTGTGCATATCAAAGTAGTAACGATGATCTGGCTTCCGGACTCAAATATTACAGTCTGAAACCGGAAGGAGTAGATGTAATAAAACAACCGGAAGAATCTATGGGGTCTCCCAGAACCCAACCGGAAACAGTAGGATATATCCTGATAGAAAACGGAGGCACAACAGGACTGAGTTATAATGGGGAAAATGGGGAAAACAATGTTTTAATTTACCCTACCATAACCAACCAATATATAAATATCAATTTACAACAGCCCAATACCATTTATATATTCAATACTTCCGGAGAACTATTGAAATCTGAACAATGGACAAGCGGTCCGTTAGATATATCTGAATTACCTAATGGTTTTTATATTCTAAAAACATCTTCTGGACAATCCGCAAAATTTATAAGAACGAACTAACATACATAAAACATGTAACAGGGAAAATGAAAATTCATTTTCCCTGTTCTTATATTGTCAAAAAACAGAAACAAATTATCCCTACGAAAAGCCCGCATGATCTGGAAAAATTAAAAAAGCAAAATTACCACACACTGTCTTTCTTCAATTCAAATCAGATACAAAATAACTTTGTATATTTGCCTTAATTCTCACTGAAAATTTATTTATAACATAAAATCAAATGAATATGAAAAAATCAATTATTCTTTTATCAGCCTTATTTTGCTTAATGGCCTGCTCTGAAAAAAAACAGACAAAAGTACCTTTATTAGATGCAAAAAACTTTACCACGACCATTGACAATAAAGAAGTATCATTATATACTCTGGAATCCGGGCAGGGTTTATACATGCAGGTAACCAACTTCGGAGCAAGGGTAGTAACGCTGTGGGCTCCTGATAAAAAAGGACAATATGAAGATGTTGTTTTAGGTTTTGAGAATATAGACCGTTATGCATACAACAACGAGGGAGAACGATTTTTCGGACCTGTAGTAGGACGATTTGCCAACCGGATAGCCAAAGGACAATTTGAAATTGACGGTCAAAGTTACCAGCTTCCAATCAACAACAACGGTCAAAGCCTGCACGGAGGACTCAAGGGGCTCGATATGGTTGTATGGAATGTTGAAAATGTTACAAACAATGAAATCAAACTATCTTATATTTCTCCTGACGGTGAAGAAGGTTATCCGGGCACAGTTACATTTTATGTTACCTACACCCTGACACAAGAAAATGAATTTGTGATCAATTACAGCGCGACAACCGATAAACCGACAATAGTCAACTTATCTCACCACGGATTATTTAACTTGAAAGGAGAAGGAAACGGAACTATTACCGACCATATTCTTATGTTGAAAGCCGATGGCATAACTCCTGTAGACAGCGTGCTGATACCAACCGGAGAAATCGCATCCGTAGAAGGCACTCCTTTTGACTTCCGCATCCCCACAGCAGTAGGACAAAGAATTAATGAAGACAATATCCAGTTACAAAACGGCGGAGGTTATGACCATAACTGGGTAATCTCCAAAGAAACAGATGGAGTTGAATTGGTCGCTACCCTATACGAACCAACAAGCGGACGTTTTATGGAAGTATTTACAGACCAACCCGGAATTCAGTTTTATAGCGGCAATTTCTTCACCGGTCAAGTGAAAGGGAAATATAATAAAGCGATCAAATTCAGAGAAGGATTGGCTTTGGAAACACAAAAATTTCCGGACAGTCCAAATCAACCGCAGTTTCCTTCTACCCGTCTTAACCCGGGAGAAGTTTACACACAAACTTGTATATACAAATTTTCTATCAAATAAAAATATTCAGCTAAACAGTCGTGACACGATCTGCATTTAAAATGTACCTCAAGCCAGGATGTGAAGCGGAATATCAAAAAAGACACAATGAAATCTGGCCGGAGTTAAAACAAATATTACAGGAAAACGGAGTTTATGATTATTCCATTTTTTGGGACAAAGACAGCAACGTCCTGTTTGCCGTACAAAAAAACAGGAACGGAGTCGGTTCACAGGACATAGGTTCCAACCCCATCATACAAAAATGGTGGGACTATATGGCAGACATCATGGAAGTCAATCCGGACAACTCACCTTTGTCCATTCTGCTGACAGAGTTATTTTATTTGGAATAAAATTAAAAAGAGAGCAAATTCAGAAGTTTGCTCTCTTTTTTTGATTAAAAGGTCAATCACGACCTATCCCAAGTTTCAGACCGAAAAAACAATTAAACCACACCCCAAAAACGACCTTAGTCAAAAACATCATTTATTTAATTTTTATAATCAAAAAATCAAACAGTACTATCAAAATAAGAAGTTATACAATCAAAATGCTTAATTTTTTCTATCTTATAATATTCTATCTTTGGAATAATAAATTTGATCTTATATAAAATTCAAAATTAATACCATGAAAAAAAGAAATTTACTATTCCTCGCTTTTATGTTGCTTGGATTCTGTTCCTTGCAACTATCCGCCCAAATTACTGAAGAGTTAGAAGGCAAAGTATACCGTATTTACAGTACAAAAACCTCCAGGCTTGACCCAATACAGTATCTTACCTATGTACCCGGTGGTAGTGATGCAAAAACATTTACCTCAAAGGCATATTCCACATTAGAAGGCTTAAATCAAGCTTTCACAATCAAACTGAAAGAAGGAAGTGAAAACTTATATTATTTCAGAGCTTTAGGTGCGACCAAGGAAGAAATTGTTGGAGAAGAAGAAAATCAGACTGTCAATACCATTGAAATGTACCTCCGCTTTGATGGTAACAACAACTTCAGAATACGGAAACTGGAAGAAACAACTTGTATTGAAGTCACCCCAAACAGTAATTCCGAAGGAAGTTACTACTTCAGAGGAGAAACCATACAAAGAGCATTAAAAATATATGAAAACGATATAAATTCAGACAAGTCCCTAACCACAAGTATTGAGGATTGTCAGATTTTTATTGAAGAAATACCACTAAACGAACTTCTACAGGATTTAATAAACCAATCTGCCGGACTTAAATTATCCACTGTGGTAGGAACTGGAAACGGACAATATCCGCAGGACAAACGTGATCAGCTTGATAATGCAACCAACAATGCGAACACAATTAAAGCAAATCCAGCCGCAACTATCAACGATTACATAAAAGCTCACCAGATTTTATCTGCAGCCATTGCAGAATACATAGACTCTAAGATTTCCGAAGGTTCAAGTATTGATAACCCTGCGGACTTTACTCAATATTTATCTACAGGCATAGATGACCCTAACCCCAAATTATATAGAATGGGGGACGTAAGGAATGGCGGCAGTTATTCCAAAATTTGTTATGAAAATGAAGCTGGAGAAGGTAAAGCCGTAGGAAAAAAACCAACTGACGGAGGAACCATATCCACAGGAGTAGTGCCCGGAGATAAAAGCCAGCTTTGGATGTTCGTCAAAGATGAAGAAAAATCAGATGAAGAAAATTTGTATATCCGCATAGTTAACTCCAACAGTCAAAAAGTTTTGACTACCAACACCAGCAAGCCCATTATTCTTGCAGAATTCGATGCTACTCAAACCAACCAGTTATTTAAAGTTACCTATGACCAAACTGTTTCTGAAAATGTCTCTACCAACTGGACAGGCAGACCTTTATACGATTTCCGGTCTTATAACGAATCAAGCAAAGGATTAGCTGTTGACGGAGAAAATATGATTGTACAAGGAAGAAATGCGACTAACGGACAATACAGTATTTACGTGGCCGCAGTAGAACATGCCAACGACCTGGATATCAGTTTATGGAAACCATTGCTTGAAAAAGCGAAATACCTGCACTCCACCACCGTGGCTAAAACAGATTTTCCGAACGTTATAACACAAAACGAAATTGACGAATTGGGTTCTTCAATAACAGAAATCACTGCTATTGTCAATAATGCAGAAAATCAGGAAACCATTAACGAACAGATTGAAAAATTATCAATTCTGGTAACAGAATTTGAAGGAAAACTGAAAAAAGATTTTTCCGAATTACTGGAGCTAGCTCAATATTTACTGGCAGAATCTGAAGAAGGAACAGAAAACGGACAATACCCAGTTGGCAGCAAAGAAGAGCTCAGTAACGCAATAGACATCATTGATGTTGTAATAAACGGAGAAAATGTAGCCCAATCGCAATACAATACCGCTTATGATTTTCTCAAAACGGCTACAGACAAATTTAACGCAAGCGTAATAGGAGGTATCAACAAAGATGCTTTGATCGGAAAAATCAATGAAGCTGACGAAATATTTGAAAATTCGGAAATTGGTGAAGCCGCTGGTCAGCATACCCAGGAAGGTATGGATGCTTTTCAGGCAGCAATTGAAAAAGCAAAAGTTGTCCGCGACGATGCCGATGCTTATCAAATAAGTATCAATAAAGCACTGAATGAACTGGTAGAAGCTATTGCCGAATTTGAAAGAGATGCTACCACAGTTACTTTCGACGCATTAATAGCAGCCACAGAAAAAGCTGAAACATTCACAACAGATGTTATTGCCGCTGAAGGTTCCGACTTAAAAACAGCATTGGACGAAACACTTGCATTAATCGCAACATCCAAGAAAATGTATACTGAAGATATGAATTCTGTGACACAGGCCCAAATTGATGAAGCCGCCAACAATATGACAACAAAAACCAATGAATTTATTTATGCTCTTAAAGCTAATTTAAGGTCATTACTAGCAACAGCTGAATTAATCATAGCTACAGTGCAAACCACACCGGAATCAGACATAGCAACGAACCTGGCTGAATTAAAGGATGCTATTAATGTAACGAAACAATGCCTCAACCAAGAGTTAACACAGATAGAAATAAAAGATTATGAAAACCTACTTGAAGAAAGAATAAATACGATAAAAGATTTATTAGCCGCTCCACTTGCTGAATTAATCACTACTGCGGAAAATGAACTGGAAAATGCAGGAGAAGAATACTCAACCGAAGCAAAAGCGGCTCTGGAAGAAGCTGTAAAAACAGCGAAAGCAGTATTAGAAGAAGAAAACCTGGATTATAGCAGTGCTGAAATTTCATTAAGAGCTGCTATCAAACAATTCCTTACTTCACCGGTAGCGGATTTAATAAAAGAAGCAGAAACACTGCATAATCAAGCTGTAGAAGGAGTAAAAGCAGGAGAATATCCTACAGGTAGCAAAACACTCTTACTGACTGCTATTAATGCAGCTAAAGCTGAAATCGCCAAAGCTGAACCGGATTATAATCTGGCCTTGAATGAATTGAAAGAAGCTGTTGAAAAATTCAAAAAATCGGTTAATATCCAAACCGGTCTGGACGAATTGTCAGTAAACAACATCGCTATATACTCTGCAAATAACAGGTTATACATTACTGGCTTAACCGAACAAGTGAACATAAACGCTTACGACATGCAGGGAAAAATGATATTCTCCGAATTATCCGGAGTAGAAACATACAGTAAAGACATGCCTAGCGGAATGTACATAATAACTATACAAGGATATGTAAACGGCAATAGTACAGTTATCATCCGATAACTAAAATAAAATTTGTAAAAAAGAATAGCTATCCTGTCAGGATAGCTATTCTTTTTTACAACAATTGATATTGCCGACATTGACATAGGCAAAAACATCGGGGCACAACTTCAAATGGATCAGGCACAAGCAGATAAAAACATTGCTCAGGCCAAAGCAGAAGAACGCCGTGCCATGGCTGTCGCTTCTGAACAGGAAATGAAAGCCAAATCACAGGAAATGCGTGCTAAAGTAATTGAAGCAGAAGCAGAAGTACCTAAAGCTATGGCCGAAGCATTCCGTAACGGTAATCTGGGCATCATGGATTATTACAAAATGAAAAACATAGAAGCTGATACTTCCATGCTCGAATCCATTGCAAAACCATCGTCCGGCGGAGACAGTAAACCTAAAAAGGAATCATAAAAACGTTCATATATCAAGCAAAAATCCGGAGACTTTTGATCCCCGGATTTTTTGTTTCTATCAAATTAGGTAATGACTATTATCTCATTAAAAAGGAATATCATCCTTAGTACTTCCTCCTCCAAAAGGACTCCCCGACTGTGGCGGCGGAGCTAAAGAGGTATCGCCATAAAAATCTCTATCGCTGACATTATTCAATTTAGAAGAATATGTCTGATAAGAAGCATTAAGGGATTGTAAGCTTTCCGCACTATCATCAATATCGTCCAAGTTAGTAAAACGGGTATATACATTCTTAAAGCGCAGCTGCACAGTATCGGTAGCCCCGTTACGGTGTTTGGCAACAATTATCTCAGCAATGCCGAGCAATGAATTACCTTGGTTATCTTCTGTCAAATGGTAATATTCCGGACGGTGAATAAAACATACCATATCCGCATCCTGCTCAATAGCTCCGGACTCACGTAAATCTGACAACTGAGGCCGCTTACCTTCCAATCCGGTACGCCCTTCCACCCCACGGTTCAACTGCGACAAAGCAATAATAGGAATATCCAGCTCCTTGGCCAATCCCTTCAATGAACGGGATATCATACTCACCTCCTGTTCACGGCTACCGAAGTTCATTCCGCTCGCATTCATCAACTGCAAATAGTCTATGATAATACATTCAACTTTATGCTCTTTAACAAGTCTCCTTGCTTTACTCCGCAATTCAAAAACAGACAAACTCGGCGTATCATCCACAAAAATAGGCGCATCGATCAACGCCTTAATCCGCTCATCAAACACGTCCCATTCTGCCGGAGTCAAATCTCCTTTTTTTATTTTCTCCCCTTCAAGTTCACAAACGTTCATTATCAAACGGTTTACCAACTGCACATTAGACATTTCAAGAGAGAACAATGCAACTGGCGTATTATAATCAACGGCCATATTTTTTGCCATTGACAGTACAAATGCCGTTTTTCCCATTGCCGGACGAGCCGCTATAATAATAAGGTCAGAACGTTGCCAACCGGAAGTAATCTTATCCAAAGCATGAAATCCGCTGGCAATACCACTGGCACCTTCCTTATTGGCAGCAAGCTGCATACGGTTTATCGCCTCCTCTATCACCGGATTTATCTGGGTGGCATCCTTCTTTAAATTTTGCTGGGTTACTTCAAAAAGCATACCCTCAGCTTCTTCCATCAGGTCATTCACATCCGTCTTATCGTCAAAAGCACGGGTCTGTATCTCTGATGAAATACGTATAAGTTCACGGGCCAAATACTTCTGAACCACAATCTGAGCGTGATATTCCAAATGGGCGGCCGATGACACCTTAGCGGTGAGCAAAGTTATGTAATAAGGGCCTCCTACCTCATCAATAGTTCCCATCTTACGCAACTGTTCGGTGACAGTATGCATGTCAATAGGTTCCTGATGAACGGCCAGTGAAGTAATGGCTTCAAAAATTTTCTGATGAGCTACTTTATAAAAACATTCCGCACGAAGAATTTCGGAAATCAAAGAATACGCATCTTTCTCAATCATAATTGCACCCAACACAGCCTCTTCCAGTTCCGGAGCCTGTGGTGGAAGCTTTCCAAACTCATTGGCAGGCAACACTTGCGCACCTGCATTTCTTTTTGTGTACGTTCTTTTTTCAGCCATTTACAAAATTCTGTGATATTTTTTTTAGGAATTCAAAGTTACAAAACATTTTCTATCAGGCAAGGTTAAAAAACGATGTGAGGTTTATTAATACCGTTTATTCTATTTTTACAGACAACAAACATCCATTTAGCACCGGAAACAAACCAATTATCTATTTATTTATGTATTTTTGTTTCAATAAAAAATCTCTTAGATCAAAATTGAAATGCTTGTCTATCCTAACGCAAAAATAAATATAGGTCTGGATGTTGTAGAAAAAAGACCGGACGGATACCATAACATAGAAACTGTATTTTATCCCATAGGTCTCTGCGACACCCTGGACATAGAACCTGCAGTCAGCTGTACGGATTACAGTTTTTCCTCCGCCGGAATACCCATAGACGGAGATCCTGAAAATAACTTAATCATCAAAGCTTACCGTTTGCTCCAAAGTGAATATGCACTACCAGCCATTGATGTTTCCATAGTAAAACAAATACCGTATGGAGCCGGATTAGGCGGAGGATCATCCGATGCTGCTTTCACATTAAAAGCGTTGAATAAAATATTCGAGCTAAAAATAACAACTAAAAAACTGGAAAAAATTGCTTCTGAGTTAGGAGCGGACTGCCCCGTATTCATCAAAAATAAACCCGTTTTTGCAAGCGGCATAGGCAACGTATTCTCTCCTATCAAACTATCATTAAAAGATTATTTTCTGCTTCTGGTAAAACCGGATATCCATGTTTCCACTCCTGAAGCATATTCACTGGTCACTCCTCAAATGCCGGAAAAATCATTAAAAGAACTGATCTGCGAACCTATTACTTCCTGGAGAAACAGCATAAAAAATGATTTTGAAAAATCCGTATTCAGCCGGTATCCGGAAATTGAAACGATCAAAAAACAAATGTACGATGCCGGTGCCCTTTATGCTTCTATGTCCGGGTCGGGTTCATCCGTATACGGCATCTTTGAAACACCTCCATACGAAAAAGATGTCCAGATATTTGACAAATATTTTATGAGCGGAGGGTTTCTCAAATAAGAAACAAGGCAACCCTACCCTTCACTCAATATTAGATACAACAAAAAAAGACCTAATAGCGACATGATGAATAAGACCTTCAATACAATAATCAGCTTTTCATTAGGGAAAAGTTATTCCAAAGGAATAGACACCGGACTATTTATACTCAGGTTAATACTCGGAGCTTTCATGCTGACACACGGTATCCAGAAATTAACAGCATTTGACCTGCTGAAAACTAGTTTTCCCGACCCTATTGGTTTGGGATCCAGCCTGTCGCTTATACTGATTATTTTTGCTGAGTTCGGATGTTCCGTTTTAATACTATTAGGAGCCCTTACCAGACTCTCTCTCTTACCCCTGATGTTTGGCATGATAGTCGCAGCTTTCATCACCCACGGAAATGATGGTTTTTCCGTGCAGGAATTACCCCTTATGTATCTCTGCATGTATCTGATCCTGTTCATCACAGGCCCAGGAAAATATGCCTTGGATACAATTTTCAGAAGATACTATAACAAAAAGAAGAAGAATCTTTTATAATTTTCCGGAAACAGGAGCAGAAGGCTGGCTTTCAGAGCGATAACGGTTTACCGCCGTTACCACAAACGTATAATGTCCTTTTTCCAGGGATGTGTTCTTTAAATTCACATAATTAACAGTTGTTCTCAGCAAGATATTAGAAGGGTCATTCAGATCGCCTGTTTTATTACCTTGAAAAGCATATACGACATAATAGGCTATTTCTTCACCTTTCGTTTTATGTATTTCATCCCATACCAATACCGAAGTGCCGTCCGCTTTCAGTAAACCCGGATTTTGAGGTCTTGCCGCAGGTTCTGCATTTATATTCCTGTTTACAGGAACCAATGCCGGATATTTATAATAGTCCGCTTGCAAACTATCCATCAAGCCCCGGGCATTGGCCAGAAAATGAGATGCACTATAATACAGAACTCCGTCAATAGCGGGATATTTTCGGTTCTCCTCCAACTGCCGTATGATTTCATTTCCCGTACGCCAGGCTTTACTATATTTCCCTGTTAATTTATATACAGACAACCCTATGTATAAATTTTTTCCATAAGAGTTTTCACTCCACCATTGCGCCAACACCCGATAATCAGCAGCTTTCAAACCTATTTCCCAATATAACTGGGGAGCTACATAGTCTATACGCCCTTCCTTAAGCCATAACAGAATATCAGCATAAAGGTCGTCATAGTTTTGTATTCCGGCACGTGTTGCAGACCCTTTAGGATCAACATTATCATTCCGCCATACACCAAAAGGACTGACACCGAAATCCACCCAGGGTTTAACCGATTTAATAGTTCGCTGCAATTCCCCGATAATCATATTCACATTATTTCTCCGCCATTCCTCTTTCTGGTCTGCCTCATATCCCCGGGGATATTTTTCAAATGTTTTCTGATCAGGGAAATCCCGTCCTTTTTCCGGATAAGGATAAAAATAATCATCAAAATGAACCGCATCAATATCATACCGTTTTACAATATCTCTTACCACACCATTGAGATATTCCCTCGTTTCATCCAGACCCGGATCAAAATAATAACGGTTTCCATATTTTACAAAAAGGTCTTTGTTTTTATAAAAAAGATGGTCATCATGCAGTACGGAAAGGTCGCCCGAATTAGTAACCCTATACGGATTTAACCAGACATGAACTTCAAGAAAACGTTTATGGGCTTCCTGAACAATAAACTCCAAAGGATCATAATACGGATTCGGTGCTTCTCCTTGTTTTCCGGTAAGCCAATGTGACCACAGCTCTGTTTCTGAAGAATAAAAGGCATCGGCCGTCGGCCTCACTTGAAAAATGACGGCATTCAGATTGCAACGGGCAAAAGTATCCAGGATTTTTATCAGTTCTTCTTTCTGTTCTGCCGGAGTAAGAAATCGTGAGCTGGGCCAATCTATGTTAGACACCGTAGCAATCCACGCACCCCTGAATTCCCGCTTTAGAGGTTGGGAAACAGCCCGGCTCTGAAATAAGAAAAAGAATGAAATAAGAAATAAAATAGTATGTTTATAGCCGGAACTCATTACCATGCAGAAATAATCAATATATATCTTTTACCAATACTTTATCTGTTTCCTCCCGGGACATGGAACGTAATTCCAGAGTCTTTTTCCAGAAAGCTTCCATTAACGGATTATCTTTATTAGACAGAAACAATTCTGACCCATGCGTTTCTACCTTATCAAAAAGGATTCCTACTGTCAGTTTGTTAATATCAAGGGCAGGCTGGTAACTTTTACTTTTATTGGCTTGGTTAAAAACCTCTATCAGTACCCCGGAATCGACCAAACGCCCTAAAAGCTGGTTTACCAGACGAATGGGAAGGTTATACCTTTTGGCTATTTCTTCTGATGTCAGAGGAGGTTTGTCCTGCTCAAACTGCTTAACCACAACATAGGACAGAAACAATAACAGAAAATTACGATAGCGGATACTAATTGTTTTGGTATCCGTCTCGTAATCAAAATTATGAAGATTCTGCGAAGCGTATGAAAGTTCAGCTCCAAACAAAATAATAAGACAGGATATACGTATCCACAACAACAGTAAAGGAATAGCAGCAAATCCCCCGTATATGGCATTATAACGGGATAAGTTTATCTGTCCGCTAATGTACAACATCTGGAAGAGCTGGAATGCCGTACCCGTTATAACCCCGGCTATTAAAGCATTAACAAACTTAACCCTTGTATTAGGAATAGCCATATACATGACAACAAAAACAATCCAGTTAATAAAAACCGGCGATAATTTAACCAACACACGTACAAGAGGACTGATTATATTATATAAAAACGTGCTGGATAAAGTTGACGATATATATATGGATAACCCGCTTGACACCCCTATCAGAATAGGAATCAATAAAATAGTAGAAAAATACATGGTGAACTGCCGGATAATGGAACGGGATTTTTTCACCTGCCACACATCATTAAAGGCATTCTCCACCTGCATGAAAAAATTGACTACAGACCAAAGCAATATAACAACTCCGATCCCGATAAATATCCCCCCGTGCGTAGTCTCCAAGTACCTTTCAACAAAATTCATAATCATGGGGGTCATATTCATTTTATCGACATAAGTATCTTTCAGAGATTCCTCTATCATACCCTCCAAGCCAAATCCCTTGGCTATGGATATAAAAAGCGCAATAATAGGAACAATCGCAAAAAGGATGGAGTAAGTCAATGCTGAAGCCCTGACATTAAGATTGTCTGAAACAAATCCCCTGATAGCCAGGATAAGCGTTTTTATGATATTGTATAAGAGCAGGCGGGAACGCGAAAGTTCATACCCGGTAATCCGCCAGATATCATGACGGATGAAATTATAAGTACGGACAAAAAAATCTTTAATTTTAGCCATGACATTGCATAATAAAAAAGCAGGTCTGTAAGCCGGGTTCCGTACTCTGCATGCAGAGTGTCTGCCATTTATCTGGAACAAATGTTACCATTTGTCTCTAGCGATCTACCCCCCGGCATCGGACGAGCAATCCTACATGCGCCGGTATACATGATCTTGCAACCCATCAGACGTACGGCTCCGGATGTTACCACCCGGACCGGTAGGCTCTTACCCCACCTTTTCACCCTTACTTCCGGCACTTCTGTATGCGCTACAAAGAGCTACAAAACAAGGTTTGCCGCAAGCGGTTATTTTCTGTTACGTTACTCTGCCCTCACGAACAGCTTCCCGTTAGGAAGCATGGTGCTCTGTGTTGCCCGGACTTTCCTCTTTTCTTGTGCAGAAAAGCGACAGACCGACCTGCTTTATTATGCAAATATACTTATTTTATTTAGATACCTATAAATATAAAATGAGATACTCACTCAGAAAAACTGTTTATTTCACAATGCAAATACCTAACCATACGGCCAACAAACCGGTTATCACACTCGCTGCTATATAAACAAATGCCAAAGCTAAATTCCCGGATTGAACAAGCTGCATGTTTTCCAACGCGAAAGTGGAAAAAGTAGTATATCCTCCACAAAAACCAATGACGAGCAAATGCCTTAAATCACTGTTTCCAATATCATATCTCTCAAACACCCCCACCAATAACCCGATAACAAGGCAGCCAAGCAAATTGACAACAAAGGTATGCAAAGGGAAAGATGTATCAACCAGTTTCTTCACCAGCACATTAGTAAGGAAACGCAATATACTTCCCACACCTCCGCCTAATCCAACTAAAAGAACCGCACGTAACATATCGTATAATTATGATCAGTTAAAAGTACAAAAGTAATAAACTTTCCTCGTTAAAAATACCGCATGCAATAAAGTTCATTTACATGACAACAGGTAATCCGTCAAAAACAACAATCCCGGCAAGTAAGCTCACCGGGATTGTTGTTTACAGTAAAAAAATTATGCATTAATTTATTTTTTCAATCAAATCCATGCCTTTCTTTATTGCAGCTTCATTCATTGGCAATAAATGATGGTGACGTTCCGGCAAAGACTTTTTCAAGCCCTGCAATACGTTATCTACCGTTGCAATAGGACGTACTTTTATTAATCCACCCAGAATAATCATATTCAGGGTTTTTGCCATATTATTAGCAGTAGCGTATTCCGTAGCGTTAATACGATAAACATTGATATCCTTTCTTGTAGGATACTGATGGATAGTACTTCCGTCAAAAATCAACGTTCCCCCCGGTTTCACCTTGCTTTCAAAGCGTTCCATAGAAGGCTGATTCAATACCACAACGGTATCGTATGAATTTAATATCGGTGAACTGATACGTTCATCGCTCAATATTACTGTTACGTTAGCTGTTCCTCCGCGTTGTTCCGGACCATAAGATGGCATCCAGGTTACCTCCTGCCCTTGCAATAAGCCTGAATAAGCAAGGATTTTACCCATTGAAAGGACACCCTGTCCACCAAAACCAGATATTATTATTTCTTCTTTCATGTTCTTATATTTTAAATCAAAAGCACCGGAACCCAATCAAAAACAGAAGATTCCTGATCTTTTAACCTTAGGCTGATTAAACATTCTTTAGATCACCCAGCGGATACGCAGGGAACATATTTTCTACCATCCAGTCATTAGAAGCTGCCGGAGATAATTTCCAACCTGAGTTACAGGTGGAAACGATTTCTATTACCGACGTACCCTTTTTCTGAGCTGAATTTTCAAACCCTTTCTGAATAGCTTTTTTAGCTTTACGGACTCCGGCCACATTATGTACGCTCTGGCGTGTAACATAGCAAGTACCTTCTAATTCTGCCAGCAGTTTTGTAATGTTCAATGGATAACCATTCAATTCCACATTACGTCCATAAGGAGAAGTAGCCGTTTTCATCCCCTCCAGTGTTGTAGGCGCCATCTGACCACCGGTCATACCGTAGATACCGTTATTAATAAAAATAATCGTTATGTTTTCGCCACGGTTACAAGCATGAATCGTTTCCGCAGTACCGATAGCAGCCAAGTCGCCGTCACCTTGATATGTAAATACATTACAATCCGGTAACAAACGTTTGATTCCGGTAGCCACTGCAGGCGCACGTCCGTGAGCAGCCTGTTGCCAGTCTATATCAATGTAATTGTATGCAAACACCGCACAACCTACCGGAGCTACACCGATAGTTTTTTCCTGTAATCCCATTTCGTCAATTACCTCAGCTAATATTTTATGTACCACACCGTGGCTACATCCGGGGCAATAGTGCATAGGAACATCCGTCATTAATTTGGTTTTTTCATAAACCAAATTCGCTGGATTAATTATTTCGTTTGTTGTCATATTCTTATATTTTTAAATCAGAGAAATAACCGGATAAATTCAAGTTCCTTAAAACAGGGAACAATATATATCCGGAAAATATTATTTAATTATTTTCTCTTTTAATGCGTTTAATACTTCATCCGGAGCCGGAACAATACCACCTAAACGACCGTAATGTTCTACCGGAACCCTACCGTTTACAGCTAAACGAACATCGTCAATCATTTGTCCGGCATTCATCTCAACTGTCAACATACCTTTTGTCTGGTCGGCATATTTGCTGATTGCTTTAGTCGGGAACGGGAATAAAGTGATAGGACGTAACAAACCGGCTTTTATTCCTTCTTCACGAGCCATTTCAACAGCTTTCTGACAAACACGTGCCGTAGTACCGAAAGCAACAATCAGATATTCGGCATCTTCACATTGAAATTCTTCAAAAAGAACTTCGTTCTTTTCTATTTCACGGTATTTAGCCTGCAATCCGTTGTTCACTTTTTCCATTTCTTCCGATTTAAGACAAAGTGAAGTAATTACGTTTTGTTTGTCGCCATTACGTTTTCCTAATGTAGCCCATGGACATTTTTCACGGATTTCTTCTTCCGTAGCACGTGGCTGATAAGGAGGCAAAACTACTTTTTCCATCATCTGACCGATCACTCCGTCTGCCAGTAACATAGTAGGGATTCTGTATTTAAAAGCAAGGTCAAATGCCAATACCGTATGGTCTGCCATTTCCTGAACTGACGCAGGAGCTAAAACAATCATCTTATAGTCTCCATGTCCGCCGCCTTTTACTGCCTGATAATAATCTGCCTGACTAGGCTGAATTGTACCTAATCCCGGACCTCCACGCATTACGTTTACAATAACACAAGGCAACTCGGCAGATGCTATGTATGAAATACCTTCCTGTTTCAAGCTAACGCCCGGACTAGAAGAACTGGTCATTGATTTTTTTCCGCAACCAGCCGCACCATATACCATATTTATAGCTGCAACTTCACTTTCTGCCTGCAAAACAACCATTCCTGTTGTTTCCCACGGTTTGAGCAGCATCAATGTTTCCATAATTTCAGACTGGGGTGTAATGGGATAACCGAAATATCCATCGCATCCGCAACGAATAGCAGCCTCGGCAATAGCCTCATTCCCCTTCATAAGTCTTACTTCTTCCATATTATTATTCTTTAATTCGTTTTAAATAAGTTTTATTTTCCAAACGGATGTATTAAAGTTTTACTTTATATACTGTAATACAAGCATCCGGACATACATAAGCGCAAGCAGCACATCCTACACATGCGTCAGGATCAGCCATATAGGAATAACTGTATCCTTTATCATTAACTTCTTTTGATAAAGCCAATACTTTTGAAGGACAAGCCACAACACATAAATCGCAGCCTTTACAATGTTCGGTATCAACAACAACCGCTCCTTTTATCTTTGCCATTATTTTTTCTTTTTAATTTGACGTGCAAAGGTAATCAATTTTAAATAAAAAAAATATACATTTCAACCACTTTTATTATTTATCCTTCTATCCTACACCTGACAAAAAGAACCGAACTTCTTTTTATTAAAGATTTCCGGAAATATCATTTTATTTTACACTGGAGTATAAAAACCCCCTGTTTTTTCGTAATTTTGTTTTTTGTTTATCAAAACACAATCAAAAATGCAAAAAGACACTCCCACTGAAGACATCGTGTACGATAAAAATGTAATAGAATTTGTTACTGTAGTTGCAGAAACTTGCCTTTTTCTGGAACGGACGGAGGAATATACCAGAAACGGATTCATTACACAAGCAGTCAAACTATTGCCCTTGCTCTATTTAAAAGCCAATTTAGTTGATGTGCCGGAGTCCATGTCCGGTGAAATGGTGGAACGGTTTGTTTCGGAAGAAGACTATTTATTCGTACGAGAAAAAATAGAACATCTGCTGGGAAATGATAATATATATCTGGAAGTATTCCATCCGGACATGCAATACAGCGATACTCCCATAGCTGCATTTATTAGTGAAGACCTAGCCGACATTTACCAGGAACTTAAAGATTTTGCAGCCAACTACAGCCTAGGAATCACGGACATCATGCATGAAGCTCTGGCTTTATGTATGGAAACCTTCCGGGAGCACTGGGGACAAAAAACGCTCAATGCACTGCGCGCTCTGCATTCATTACGCTACAATGAAGACTTCAATACCTACGAAGAAAACGATCAGTTCAACTCCGAAGAAAATGCCTCTAACCGAAACTCTTTTCTGGATTACCTCCGGGACTCGGAGTAATTCATCCGGACGATTTAAAATCTTCACCGAAACCATACGCCCATGTTTAAACAAAAAATAGCAAAAGAAGAAATCAACCAAATGCCTATCGTTCACTTTGATGGTAAAATCACGGTTATAGATGATATGACCAAAGTAGAGGCCGCCATAGAGGAACTTAATAAACACAATCTGGTAGGTATAGACACAGAGACCAAACCTTCCTTTACCAAAGGAAAAAAGAACAAGGTTTCTCTGATACAAATATCTACATTGGAAGAATGCTTCCTGTTCAGACTTAACTGTATCGACTTTCCGGTAGCTTTGATTAATTTCCTTGCCAATAAAAACATAAAAAAAATCGGGCTCTCTTTACGGGATGATATTTCCGGATTAAACAGACTCCATAAAATCAAAGCTGAAAACATTGTAGACCTCCAGTCTATCGTATCTAATTATGGAATCCTGGAGCTGGGACTTCAAAAGATATTTGCAATCGTATTCGGACAAAAAATATCCAAATCACAGCAATTAAGCAACTGGGAAAGCGAAGCTCTCACCGAAGCTCAGCAACGATACGCTGCAACGGATGCATGGGCATGTTTACAGATTTATTTGGAATTAATGAATCACAAACCTTTAACTGCCCAAGAAAAGGAGCAACTGATATCCGGAAACAATTAATCACATGATTTATTAACATCACCAAAAGACATATTTTTTTAAGCTGATATGACAAATATAATTCTGAAACCCAAAAAAGAAGATAGTTTATTACGGTTTCACCCGTGGGTTTTCTCCGGCGCAATACAAAAAATAGAAGGAGAACCATCAGAAGGAGAATTGGTTAAAGTACTTGACAACCGGGGTAACTTCCTGGCTCTCGGACATTACCAGATCGGAAGCATAGCTGTCAGAATCATCTCTTTTAAAGACATTGAGATAAACGATACTTTCTGGAAAGAACGTATTTTACATGCTTATGAAGTACGTAAGTCATTAGGATTAATCACAAACAATAATAATACATACAGACTGGTTCACGGAGAAGGAGATTCGCTTCCAGGATTAGTAATTGATGTGTACGGAAACACCGCAGTCATGCAAGCACATTCTGTGGGTATGCATGAAATCCGGCACACACTCTCACAGTGTCTTATAGAAAATATACCAACTATAAACAAGGTTTATTACAAATCAGAATCCACTCTGCCATACAAAGCAGCTATATCACCGGAAGACGGTTATCTGGCCGGAATCTCTCTGGATAGCACTCCTGCATTAGAAAACGGTCTGCATTTCAACGTAGACTGGCTGAAAGGTCAGAAAACAGGTTTTTTTGTAGACCAGCGCGATAACAGATCGTTGCTGGAACGTTATGCCAAAGAACGTTCCGTGCTGAATATGTTCTGCTATACAGGAGGATTTTCCGTATATGCCATGCGAGGCGGGGCTAAACTGGTGCATTCTGTAGACAGCTCGGCCAAGGCAATAGAACTAACCGACCAAAATATAGAAACCAACTTTCCGGGAGACCCGCGTCACCAGTCATATGCAGAAGATGCTTTCAAATTTCTGGATAATAACGAAAACAAATACGACCTCATTATCCTTGATCCTCCAGCTTTCGCTAAGCACAGGGATGCACTGCGTAACGCGTTAAAAGGGTACAAACGTCTAAACGCAAAAGCGATGGAACAAATAAAACCGGGAGGTATCTTATTTACGTTCTCTTGTTCGCAGGTTGTTACGAAAGAACAATTCCGTCTGGCCGTTTTCAGCGCAGCTGCAGAAACAAAACGGAATATACGCATCCTCCACCAACTTACCCAGCCGGCAGACCATCCGGTAAACATCTACCACCCGGAAGGAGAATACTTGAAAGGACTGGTATTGTGGGTAGAATGACAAAATTAAAAGTTAAAATTTTGTTTATTTAATTCTATTTCTATATATTTGCATTAGATATAACAATAAAAATTAAACACTTACACTTAAAAACGAATGCCTATTGCCCATTATTACGCTTAAACTTTAAATAGGAGTAATACATGAATATACATCAATTAGCCGATGAACAATTGGTAAAGTTGTATGAAAAGGGCAATAACAAGGCTTTTGAAATATTGTTGGTACGTTACAAATCAAAAGTATATTCTTACATATACATGATTGTACGGAATCAGGAACTCGCCGAGGATATTTTTCAAGACACCTTTATCAAAGCTATCGCCACCATTCAACAAGGAAAATATGTTGAATCAGGAAAGTTTTTGGCCTGGATCAACCGGATAGCCCACAATCTTATTATAGATTATTTCCGTCGGGAAAAGAATGAAAACACTTTTTCCGCCGATAGTGTGGACTACGACGTTACAAACGACACCAAACTGACGGAAAAAAGTATCGAAGATATTATATCCAACGAACAGGTACTCACCGACGTAGTGCAATTAATAGACTTACTGCCAGCTTCTCAACAGGAAGTCATCCGAATGCGTTTCTTCGAAGACCTGAGTTTCAAAGAAATAGCAGAAAAAACAGGTGTAAGCATTAATACAGCTCTCGGACGTATGCGCTATGCCCTATTAAATCTGCGTAAAATAGCGGTAGAACATGATGTTTACCTGGAGATAAAATAAACTTTCATCTTCATACACTAAATTGCCTAGGCTTTCGTTTATATAATAAACCAATATATAAATGATGCCTATGCAAAAGAATACTACTTTATCCAAAAGGGAATCATTTGACCCTCTACCGGGCAACAATGAAAAAAAGGTATTACAACCCAGTGAAAAAACGTTGAAAAACATCATGCAGTTCGCTGCCTCATACAGGGTTGAAAAAATCTCAAACAAAAAATTTATTGAACTTTATCTAAATTAACAAGAAACGCCGGTTAACCGGCGTTTCTTGTTTGCTTTCCAGCTACTACCCTCAACAACAAACCCCTAAAAGGAATAAAACCGGTAAAAAAATCCAAATCTGAAAACGTTTTCCATTCTTCAAGAGTACATACTATTTTAACAAAAGACTCTGACTACAGACAAAACATGCCTTCATCAGAGCATTTATATAAAAAAAACTTAGTTTTTAATTTGAATTTCAATTTTATTTTATTATTCTTGCTACATCTCTATCCAAAAGACTTTAAATTAATAAACTTTAAAACTAAGTATTATGAGAAAATTTACTCTTGCTATGGCTGCACTTTTAATGTGCACATTCGGAGCTACAGCTCAGAATTTACTCTCCAACTGGAATGGAGGTACCGCTACCGGAGCAAATTCCAAACCGACTGATTTCGGCTGGGCATCAACATCTACCGAATCACAGCAATGGTCTGAGGCTAATAAAAGCCCGGGAAGCCGATTTGTGGACTACAACGTAAGTGGAGGACATGGAACTCAAAGTGATAACACATACAAATTTAATGGGGAAACCTTCACCGAACGGATTTTATGGATCAGATGGGGAGATTCCGGTTTTAGCCGCAACAGTTATTACACATACCCGATTTCCGGGTTAGAAGCCGGTAAAATCTATACTTTTCAATGGAAATATGCCTGGCACAACAATGACGACCATGCACCTGAAATTACAGCAGCAATCGTAAAAAGCAATGATGGAATTACAGGGCAAATTGCAAGCGGCATATTCTCTGCATCTTCAACCAAGTGCGAACTCAGGGAAGGCGCATACTCATTCAAAGTAAAAGAAAGCGGAGACTATTTCCTTTCAATCACAGCCAATACCGGTGCCATGATAGGCATTACCGATTTGAGTCTGAAAGAAGTAGAACCGTCTGAAGCGATCACCAATCTATCTGTATCAAGCAAAGCCGCTACATTCATCAAAGGATATACGGAAGAACAAACCGTATCCGTCAGTGGTCTAATACTGGAAGATCTGACAATAAGCTCTCTGGATGGCATTACTTTAAGCCAGAATACAATCACTACCGACGAACTGGATGAAGGAAAATCAGTGGACATTACTCTTACCTATACCGGTACAGAAAGTATTTTTGACCAGAAAATAACTATTTCCAATACTTCCCTTTCACAAGACATCGTAATCAACGCGCTTACTCCTTCAGGTACTAATCTCATGCAGTTCTGGGATGGAAACAACGGACAAGGAGGCTACTTCACAGGCTTCGGTTCTGAACCTTATTTGTTTGGTTGGGGAGCTACAGATAACGTTTTATGGAGCACAGCCAATAGTTCTGCCGTTACAATCCGGTACTTTGATATAACTCCGGAAGTTGCCGAATACAAAGATGAAAACGACCAGCCATGGGAAGGACGTGTACTATACTTACGTTGGGACGGACATGCGGAATCCACCCAAAGCACCATCTACAGCAACAAACTTAACCTAAAAGCCAATCAACAATACGTGTTTGAAGGCAAATACGCATGGCATGGAAACGGACCGGAAAACAATGATCCGTCTATTTTTACAATCGGAATTAATTCTGCCGCAGATAATACAGGTACTTCCGTATTTTCCAACCAATATACAATAGAAAAAGACAATAAATTAAAATTGTATAACCTAAAATTCACATTCACACCGGAAACCGAAGGTGTATATTATCTGACTATACTGAACAACCAGCCTATTGTAGGATCTGTTGCCGAATTAAACTTACGTGAAGTTGAAGAAGGAGAGATTATTTCAGAATTAAACGTTTCTGTCAATTCCTTAACCTTTAATAAAGACAACCTGACTCAGACATTCACTATCACCGGAAACAATTTAGAAGGCCAAACAACCATCTCTGCCCTATCCGGTCTCACTTTCGACAAGACAACCTTTACTGCCGAAGAAATCATGGCTGAAAAAGGAGTTACTGTACAAGTTACACATGATGGAGAAACCCTGATTAGTAACGGAGAATTCACCATTACTTCCGGTACATTATCGAAAAAAATAACCGTAAATGCAGAAGGTAAGGAAGTAGGTAAATTGACTATATCTCCGGCAACTTTAAGCTTCGACAAAGACAACATGACCCGGGAACTTGTTATTAAGGGAGAAAACATCCAAAATCCGGTTACAATATCTGCATTGGCAGGATTGTCTTTCAGCAAAACTACTTTGACAGCAGAAGAAGTACAGTCAGAAAAAGGAGCGACAATCACAGTTACTTTTGACGGCAAAACAGCCATTGAAAACAAAACATTCGCAGTAACTTCCGGCTCTTTATCTGAAACGGTTACGGTGAATGCAACCCCAGCAGGCAGTGGTATAGATGAATTAATGTACGTTTCCGGATTAAATGTATATACCAATAATCAAATCTTCATAGATTTCATTCTATCTAATGATGACGTTATTGAATTCAGCATATACAATATGAAGGGAGCATTGATAAGTTATAAGAAAGCTGCATACCCTGCCGGTAGCAACCAGGAAACCATTGATGTTAAATTAACATCCGGCATTTACCTGTTAACAGTAAAAGATGCCAGCGGTAAAAAAGCTGCTATAAAAATAAGAAACTAAATAAATAAACTTATGTAAAAGAATGCCGGACAATCCGGCATTCTTTTTTTCTCTGAAAACATTTCCGGCAGTTCTTTCAAACTTACATATCCGGTAAACTCTCAATTCATCCTTTTTTTATAAATTTGACACCGGTATCAATTCTTAAGACTATGAAGAAACACACAAAACTCAGACACCTGTTTTTAAGCCTGATTTTTTCCGTACCATGGTTTACCGGCCTAATGGCCTCCAATCAGGAAATGACCTCTGCACTTCGTCTGCCTAATGCATATATTATAAAGCCCGGTGAAAAAATCAGTATTCCGGTAATAAAAGCCTTTGCCGTATGGAGCCAGATAACAGAATTAGCATCAACAAATCCCAATCTATCCGGAAGTTTATCCGCAACTTTATTATGGCAAGACACCCCGGACCTCATAAAAGACATTTCAATACAAGGTGCAGACAAACAGGCTACCATACAGATAGAGAGCAATAATACCAGCGAAGGTAATGCTACGGTCGCCTTAAAAATCGGAAATAAAATCCGGTGGAGCTGGCATATCTGGGTTACATCCTATAATCCGGACACGGAATACTCAACACTAAAATCAGACCAGAATACTTTTATCTTCATGAACCGCAACCTTGGCTCATTTACTAAAACCGGCAGTCAGAATACCACAGGCCTGTTATATCAGTTCGGCAGAAAAGATCCTTTTCCTGAAGCCGAAGACAACTCACAAAGCAACTATCATTACACAGGAAAAAAAATATACAATAAGGACAACGCTCCATTATCAGAAGGCACTCCTAATGGAGGCACAGGAATAAACAGCAAACCTACAACACAAACACAAAACCTGCCCGAAGCAATTATAAATCCCATGACTTTCTATATGGGGACAAGCGATAACGCTTTTGACTGGTACAGTGTAACCCCCTCCGTACACAATGACACTTTATGGGATGGAGGTAAATGGACTAAAGGTGTATTTGACCCTTCCCCACATGGCTGGCGCGTACCCACCGCCGAAGAGGTAAATACTCTATACAATGATTTACTTCAAGAACCTGATAATTATCCATTATCAGGAAGCAGAGACTACACAAACGGTTCTTTCTATATGACTGGACAGTATGGTATGTGCTGGTCTGCAACTCCCAACCAATCCTGGGGAACATATATGTTCATTTCCAATGAGTTGAAAAGTGCCGGCTGTTCACAATACAGGGCAAACGGATATGCTATCCGTTGTATAAAGGACACCGAAACTCCAAGCGCAACAGAATCAATGGAGTGGGAAAACATATTAGCCTATGCAAATAACAGGAAAATATATATCAAAGGACTAAGAGATAAGCTTTTCGGCCAAAACCTTATTCTCTATAACACACAAGGGCAAACTATAGAGAAAATAAAAATAGCTTCCCATGAGGAAGAAATAGGGCAATCTTTACCTACGGGGATATACATAGTACACATAACCGATTCCAATTACGCTTTAAAAGTATCTGTCAACTAAAATCATATTTCAAAATGAAAAATATATTACAAGCTATCATCATAACTTTCAGCCTTATCACAAGCTACAGCATAAACGCAGAAAACAACTTGATACTGCATTATGAATTTAATGACGAATCCGGAAAAATACAGGATTCCTCCCCTGTCGGCAACCATGGAGTATTAAAAGGAAATGGCGCCACAATAAAAAACGGGGTGCTCACTTTACCGGGAGGAGCAGCCGGTAGCGATGCCGCTTATGTGGAACTTCCGCAAGGAATTTTTGACACACAAAATACACTAAGCATATCAGTATGGCTGAAAAACCAAACCGGCTCCGGAAACTATGCTGCCATGTACATAGGAACAACGGAAAGCACTCCCAGTCAATATTGGCTTCTTAACCCGGCCAACCCTGCCGGATTATTAAAATCTGTACTTACCAACGATATCAATACGGCTTCACCCTGGAACACAGAATATGGTTTTTCCCCAACGGTATCATCGCAAGGATTACCCGGACCGGTAACCGACACTAACTGGAATTTATATACCACCATCATACAACCCGGTACAATCACATTATACTATAACGCAACAAAAATAGGAAGCGTCAATACCTCACGCAGCATATCGCAATTCGGGAATAACCTGGTAGGATATGTAGGACGTTCCGCATACAATGATAAATTTTACCAGGGTGAGGTTATGGACCTGAAAATATACAACAGAGTACTATCCGAAGCCGAAATTACCCACAGGTATAAATCAGATATTTTTGAACCCGATTACGACAATCTAAACATTCCGTCCCGGGTAACAGGTAATATCAACCTTCCAACCCGCGGAGCAAAAGGAAGCGACATCATCTGGTCTTCATCAGACATCGCCCTATTAAATGAAAAAGGAGAAGCTACCCTGAATAATGAAGAACGGCAAGTATTGCTCACTGCTACAGTACAATTAGGCAATCAACGAAAAATAAAAAAATTCCCGATCACTATTGCTGCCAAAGGATCAGAGGAAATTTTTGAAAATCTGGCTGAAAATTATGACCTGGGAATCCAATACATTACAGAAAACATAAAATTACCTACAGAAATAAACGGCATAAAAGTAAGCTGGTCAAGCAACAATGCTGCTATTAATAATCAAGGAATCGTTACAAGACCTCCTGTAGGTTCCGGCAATCAGCCGGCTACATTAACGGCTACATTCCATCTAAACGGCAAAGAAGCCAGTAAAGATTTTAATATTATAGTTGCAGAAGCAGACTATGGCTATTTACTGTCCTATGTACTTAACGGCAATACCGGACGTACGGACTGTCTGCATTTAGCTTACAGTCTGGACGGAAAAATATTTGAAGCCATGAACAAAGGCAAAGCTGTGAAATACCCGTTAGCAGGAACTAAAAAAATGGGAAGTCCGGTCATATTCCGTAAACCGGACGGAAAGTTTGGCCTGATAGCTTCTGACGACAACAATTCACCTTATGTAATGATATACGACTCCGACGACCTGATTAACTATACCAATGAAAGACTGGTAAGATTAACATCCGGCGACAATATTAAAGTACAGAATCTGACATGTCGGTATGATCCTACCATAAAAGCTTACCGAATCCAATGGCAAGGAAATGATAAAAAATATTACGAATCCATTACTTCGGATTTAAAAGAAGCCTCCTACCCTGCGTTGCTTGAAGATAATTACATAAAACCGGAAATTTCAGCTTCGCTTCCTACCGGAGCTACAGAAGGTCATACTATTGCTTTAACCAAAGCTGAATATGAGAAAGTAACCGGCAAATATATGAATATCAAGAACACCGGAGTAAAAGAGATTCCGGATATAAATATCGCTGCCGGAGCTTCAAACATAGACTTACCTCAAAAAGTCACATTACAATATAACGACGGTTCAACAAAGGACATGGGAGTTAGCTGGAATCAAAAAGACATTGAGGCCGTAAAACTCGATATTCCGGGCACATATACTGTAAAAGGAAACATTATCCAGCCTGTGTATAAAAATCCCTTTATCGAACAAAGAGCAGACCCTTATATCGTTAAAGGAGAAGACGGATATTATTATTTCACAGCCTCTTACCCCATGGTAGGTTCCAATGATCCGGAAGGGTATGACCGGATAATTTTACGCAGATCAACCACCTTACAAGGGCTTGAAAATTCTCCGGAAATCACCATTTGGGATGAGAAAAACTCATCAACCAGTTTCCGTTATGTATGGGCCCCGGAACTTCATTTTATTAACGGGACATGGTATGTTTTATTCACTACAAGTCAGTCTAAATCCAATGTATGGGGAATACGTCCCGTGATGATAGCCTGTACTCAGGGAGACAAAGATCCTTACAACCCTGATTGCTGGGAAAAGGAAGGACATTACTGCGAAGCTTTTAACGGCGACGCCATAGCCTTCTCACACTTTTCCCTGGATATGACCTACTTTGAATTAAACGGCGAGCATTACGTTGTATGGGCGGAGAAGCCGGGAACATCCAATCTGATGATTGCTTCCGTTGATCCGGCAAAGCCCTGGATTATGACCAGTAAGTCCGTTCTACTAAGCCAACCTGAATATGCCTGGGAATGGAAAAACAACGACTGGGTAAATGAAGGACCGGCTGTAATTAAAAACAATGGAAAAGTTTATATAGCATTCTCTGCCTCTGCCGTAGATGAAACATATTGCGTAGGATTTCTTTATGCCGATGAAACGTCCGACTTATTAAACGCAACATCCTGGACTAAAACAGACTATCCGGTATTGGAATCTGTTGACCTGGAAAACCAAAACGGACCGGGACATAACTCCTTTACTATAGATGAATACGGGAATCCCGTCATCGTATATCACGCACGGACTCCAGGCGATCCGGGTGACAAAGGATTATATGACCCGGGAAGGCACGCTCGAATTAAAAATATGAACTTTAATGCTGACGGTGTACCGGTGCTTAATATGACACCGGAAGAAGAATTAAACCCAGCCTATAAAGAGGTTCAGGTAAACATCATCGTAAAATAAGACATACATACGAATAACTAAAATTAAATAAGAACAGAGTCCGTTTATCAAACATTTTAATCCATACATTCCAAT
The DNA here is from genome assembly GCA_023391625.1 of Bacteroidota bacterium. GTDB lineage: Bacteria > Bacteroidota > Bacteroidia > Bacteroidales > Paludibacteraceae > QVMH01. Next base: position 119,952 of record JAEWAN010000033.1, read on the forward strand.
GAAGATAAACAAAACCAATGCTGCAAGGCTACTGGATAAAGCAAAGATACCTTATGAACTTATCCCTTATGAAGTTGATGAGTCCGACCTGAGTGCCGTTCACGTGGCCAGCCAACTCAACGAACCGCTGGAGCAGGTATTCAAGACCCTTGTACTGAAAGGAGATAAAACCGGACATTTTATCTGCATAATTCCTGCGGATAAAGAAGTAGATCTTAAAAAAGCAGCAAAAGTTTCCGGAAATAAAAGTTGTAACATGATACTGATGAAAGACCTCCTAAACGTCACTGGATATATAAGAGGCGCATGCTCCCCTATCGGGATGAAGAAACATTTTCCTACTTATATCCACAGCACTGTTTCTGCCCATGAATATATCTATGTGAGTGCCGGCGTCAGGGGGTTACAGATAAAAATACAGCCTACGAATCTGATAAAAATAACAGAAGCTCAGGTTACCGATTTATACTAAATACACATGTTAGAAAAACAAAATACTCACCGGAGCTGTTTGTATAATAAATCACACACCTAAATTGCACATTATGAAAACACTATTAAGCGGAATTTTTATTACACTACTGATATTAACGGGATGTTCTTCTGTCCGGATTCCGGCGGAACAAATAAACGCAATCACCCATAAAGTACAAATAGCCGATTTCACAATCCGGGCTACACACGTTTATCCTTTACGGGGAGGACTCATATACCTTGACCCGGGCTACACATTAAAAATACATAACGATTCCGTTTTTGCTTATTTACCTTATTTCGGAGTGGCGCATAGTGCTCCCATGGGAGTAGATAATGGGATTAAATTAAACGAACCGGCAAAAGATTACCAGACTACAAACGATAAAAAGGGAAACGGTTGGCAAATAAAATTTAATGCCAATTATAACGGACAGACCTATCATTTTATGCTAAACATTACAAATGGTGGCAATGCATCATTTAGCGTAACACCCAATTCCAGCGACCCGATTTCATATACAGGAGATATTATCACAGAATAAATCTCATTATAAAATTATTGATCAGAGAGTCTGCTGCCGAAAACAAGTTATCAACCGGATTGTCCAACAATAGCTTGGATTGTAGCATATTCTTGGTAAACCATCCGGAACGATTAAATATTATCATTATTTTTGCAAAAAATAATGATTTATGCAACGTATAGAATATTTTCCTATAGTCAATGAGGAAGGGGAAGTGATCGGGAAATCTACCCGGACGGAATGTCACAGCAAAACATTTTTACTCCACCCCGTAGTGCATCTGCATATACTTAATTCCAAAGGAGAATTGTACCTTCAGAAAAGGTCTGCCACCAAAGATATACAACCGAATAAATGGGACACTGCCGTAGGAGGTCACGTAGATTACGGAGAAGATATATTAACCGCTTTATTCAGGGAAGCAAGAGAAGAATTAGGTGTATCCGATTTTAAACCTCAGTTCATGATCCGGTATAAATTTACATCTGATGTCGAATCCGAATTAGTACATAGTTTTTATACTATCTATGAAGGAAATATCACACCGGACATGGATGAAGTTTCCGAAGGTAAATTCTGGAAACCGGAAGAACTGCAAAACGGTATAGGGAAAAATATATTTACTCCGAATTTTGAAAAAGAATTCCTTCAAATCACCAAAGAGAAACTCTTGCCTGTCGGTTTAGAATAATACGGGAGGGAAGATTATTTACCTCCACTTCATATTTTTCTTGCGTGATTTTCCCGTTAGCAGTACATACAAGCTTAAAAGTGGTAAGAATATATCAAAAAGTAACAAACTGCCTACATAGGTGCGACCTAAAAACAGTTTTGACGACCGGTTTACAATAACAAACTGCATAATATAACGCAGCAAGAACAATGCTAATGCAGCCAAAACAACATTTAGGCTCCCCAGGAACATTATTAAAACGAAAAAAAGATAGAATGCTCCCCTGCAAACAGGCTCTATACCGATATTAAGTTTTGTTGATTTCTTATAATATGCAGAAGAAGAAAGATGCCGTATCTTCTGATAATACCAATTCTTAAATGTCTTTTTAGGTACAGACCATGTAATACTTTCCGAAGAAATTTCAGCCCTCGTATTTTCACCACAACTGGCCTTATTCACCATTAAATCATCGTCACCGGAAAGCAAATTCAGACTGGAACTAAAACCTTTTTCCCGAAAAAACACACTTTTTCGATAAGCCAGGTTCCTTCCTACTCCCATATATGGTTTTCCGGCAAAAGCCATCCCCATATATTGCAAATTAATAAACAATGTATCATAAGTAATCAGATGATTCAACATTGTTTTTTCTTCTTCGTATGCCCCATATCCCAATACAAAATCCGTCTGTGGAGTAAAATTACGTACCATTTTGTCAATCCATAAATTACTTTGAGGATAACAATCGGCATCGGTGAAAAGCAAAAGATCATACTTGGCTGCTTTTACTCCCAGAGTAATAGCGAGCTTTTTTGTACTGATGTTTTTCGTTCCTTTAGGGACGAAAGTAGTATGAAGATAAGGATATTTTTCTTTCAGTGCTTTACACACATCCTCCGTTCCATCTTCCGAAGCATCGTTTATAACAATGACCTCAAATTCCGGATAATCCTGCTCCAAAATCTGAACAAGGAATTTACGCAAATTATCTTCCTCGTCCTTGGCCGCGATAATAACCGAAACCGGAGGCTTATCCATAGAATAACTCACCTTCCCTTTATTCCGGCGTCTGTTTTGCCGTAGAACTCCAGCAATATAACGCAAATAGAAGTACAGTTGGTAAGCAAATGCGACCAGAAGAACAGCCAAAAGGAATAGTTCTACCCAGGAATATATATGACCAAACAATTCCATATTTACTTAAATCCGGAACAGGAAAGATTGACGATAATTGTGTATATGAGTTTCAGACAAAAAAATTTAGAAGTGATGAACTTATAAAAGCTCATCACTGGTATATGCTTTAGGCAATCTCCTCAGGTTATACTGTGATGCCATGATTTCCCCGTATGCACCGGCAGAACGTAAAGCGATAAGATCGCCTCTTTTTGTCCCATTCAGTTCATAAGCCTTGGCAAAGGTATCGGAAGATTCACAAATAGGGCCTACAACATCATATTTTTCCACGGGTAAATCAGAGCTCAAATTCTCAATACGATGGTAAGCCTGGTATAAAGTAGGACGTATCAAATCCGTAAACCCCGCATCCAGAATTGCAAACTGTTTAGCAGCCCCCTGTTTTACATACAGTACCCTTGATATCAGGCTACCGCACTGAGCCACAATGGCCCGTCCCAATTCAAAATGCAGTGTCTGCCCCGGGTGTAATTTCAAGTGAGTACGGAATACATCAAAATAAGATTTGAAATCCGGAATCGGGAATTGGTTAGGATTTTCATAATCAATACCTAAACCTCCGCCTACATTCACATGCTCCAGAATTATACGGCGTGATGCAAAATAATCCTGTATTTCATTCACCCTCACACACAAGCTCTGGAAAGAAGTCATATCCGTGATTTGTGAACCTATATGAAAATGAATACCTACCAATTTTACATTCTTCAAATCAGCCAAAAGGTCTATAATGCCATCCAAATCGGCCATATTAATACCGAATTTATTCTCATTCAGTCCGGTAGTTATATAATGATGAGTATTGGCATTAACATTCGGATTGATACGAAAAGCCACCTGTGCTACTTTATTCTTTTTAGCCGCCAGTTCATTGATAACCTGTAATTCAGGTACTGACTCCACATTAAAGCAGAAGATATCGTTATCCAACCCTAAATTAATTTCCCAGTCAGCTTTTCCCACCCCGGCAAAAACTATTTTTTCCGGAGCGATACCAGCCTTTAAAGCTGCTTCAACCTCTCCCCCGCTTACACAATCCGCACCAAATCCGGCATTTCTGATTTCTCTCAACACGCTTGGATTCACATTGGCTTTAAATGCATAGTGTACATTAAAATCACTTTTTTCTATATTTTTCTGTACCTCTTTCAGTGTAGCTCTTAACAGGTCTAAATCGTAATAATAAAAAGGAGTTTCAAGTGCTTCAAACTTACGAACAGGATAATTAGCTTTTAACATTGTCCAAAGGAGTTTAAAATATGGATAAGAAAAAAAGAGAAGTTAAGAAATCCTTAACTTCTCTGAAGAATATCTCTACTGGAATAAATCACTACTTAAAGCAACCAACGCTCTCTTCTTGTCTTCCGCATTGATCAGGAACGACACATTATACTGGCTTCCTCCATAGGATATCATACGGATAGGAATATCTTTCAATGCGTTTACTATTTTCGATTCAAACCCTATGTTATTATAAGGCAAGTCTCCTACCACGCATATGATCACCATGTCAGAATCTACCGTTACAGTTCCGAATTTTTTCAGATCATTCACGATTTCGTCCAGATGTTTTGTATTGTCAATCGTAACGGAAACCCCTACTTCAGAAGTAGTAACCATATCAATCGGAGTACGGTATGATTCAAATATTTCAAAAACCTTCCGTAAGAAACCGTAAGCTAATAACATACGTCCGGATTTAATCTTAATGGAGGTTATATTGTCTTTAGCTGCCACAGCTTTGATTTTACCTTTATCAATCTGGTTGGAAATCAAAGTACCCGGTGCCGTAGGCTCCATGGTATTAAGCAACCGTACTGGGATATTATTCAGTTTAGCCGGTAAAATACAAGTAGGATGAAGAATTTTAGCTCCGAAATAAGCAAGCTCGGCAGCTTCTTCGAAATGCAACATACGTACCGGTTTTGTTCCTTCCACAAAACGAGGGTCATTGTTGTGCATACCGTCAATATCCGTCCATATCTGAATTTCCTTCGCATTCACCGCAGCACCAATCAAAGAAGCGCTATAGTCGCTGCCTCCACGTTGCAGGTTATCTATCTCACCATAGAAGTTACGACAAATGTAACCCTGGGTAATCAGCAGGTCGGCACATCCGTGTTCCTCCAGTTGTTTTGCCAGATGTTCTGCTATGTATGCAGTATCAGGTTCTGAATTTTTATCTATACGCATATATTCCAGGGCAGGAAGCAATGCGCTGCTCTGTCCGGATTCCTGTAAATAAAGGTGGAACATCGTAGTAGATAAAAGTTCTCCCTGAGCCAGGATAGCCTTTTCTTCAAAAAGGGTGAACACTGCCTTGGAAAAAGAACGAATATATTCAAAATGAGAAGAAATAATATCAGTACATTCTTTTTTATATTTTTCAGTAGAAAACAATTCATCAATCGTGCTGATGTATTTTTGTTCTAATGTATTAATTTTTTCCAATGCACCGGCTGTATTGTTTTTGTAGAAATAATCCGAGATTTCTACTAAACTGTTAGTCGTTCCGGACATTGCGGACAAGACAACAATTTTCTGATCGCCGTCACTTATTAACTTTGCAACTTCTTTCATGCGGGCGGCAGAACCTACGGATGTTCCGCCAAATTTTAATACTTTCATTGCTTTTACTAAAAAATTGTTGGATTATTTTTTAAAATTGACTGCAAAAATAGCACTTTTTTCTGATACTTACTGACTTTTCAACCGAGAATCCGTAAAAAGTAAAAACTATCCGGCGAATTTATTTTAGAGACAGTCCTCCCTTTACATTGCCAATAGAGAATAATTTACTAATTTTGTGCTTGATTTAAAAATCTAAGTAATTATGCACCAAACTTATAAATTTGTTACTGCTGATGAAGCCGCTGCTTATATCAACAACGGTGATATAGTGGGATTTAGCGGTTTTACACCTGCCGGCGCGCCTAAAGCTGTTTCACAGGCCATTGCCAAGCGGGCGGAAGCACTTCATGCCGAAGGAAAAGAATTCAAAATAGGAATGTACACTGGAGCCTCTACGGGCGACTCTCTCGACGGAGTCCTTGCACGTGCCAAAGCCATTTCATTCCGGACACCATATCAATCAAATAAAGACTTACGTGCTGCGTTAAACAGTAACGAAGCATCATATTTCGATATGCACCTTTCCACTTTGGCGCAGGAATTACGTTACGGTTTTCTTCCAAAACCTAAATTCGCCATTATGGAGGTTTGCGACCTGACTGCAGACGGGGAACTTGTGCTGACCACCGGCGTGGGAATAGCACCGACTATTGCCCGGCTGGCAGACCATATTATTCTGGAACTAAACCATAAACACCCGAAAGAATTACGTGGATTCCACGATATATATGAACCGGCAGATCCTCCTTACCGGAAAGAAATACCGGTCTACACTCCATCCGACCGGATAGGAACCACTACAATAAAAGTGGATCCTAAAAAAATTCTTTGTGTGGTAGAAACTGAGTTCCCTGATGAAGTGGGAGGTTTTACTCCACCGGACGAACTGACTGCTAAGATCGGAGCGAACGTAGCTACTTTCCTGGCTAACGAAATAAAAGCAGGACGTATACCAAAAGAATTCCTGCCTATACAATCCGGAGTAGGAAATATTGCCAACGCCGTGTTAGGTTCGCTCGGAGAAAATCCGGACATTCCTCCTTTCGAAATGTACACGGAAGTGATTCAGGATGCAGTTATACAACTTATGCGCGAAGGTAATGTGAAATTTGCCAGCGGATGTTCACTTACCGTATCGAAACCGGTATTGGAAGGAATCTATCAGGACCTGGAATTTTTCCGTGATAAAATAGTGCTTCGTCCGCAGGAAATATCCAACAATCCGGAGGTAGTGCGCCGTATGGGATTGATAACCATCAACACGGCTTTGGAAGCTGATATTTTTGGTAATGTAAACAGTACGCACGTCATGGGACAAAAAATGATGAACGGATTAGGCGGTTCCGGAGACTTTACACGGAATGCCTACATATCCATCTTCACTACGCCATCAACGGCAAAAGGAGGAAAAATCAGTTCTATTGTTCCTATGGTTTCACATGTCGATCAGTCCGAACACTCTGTCAAAGTTATTATTACAGAATACGGAATAGCCGACCTTCGTGGCAAATCTCCAATACAACGCGCTCATGAGATTATTGAAAATTGCGTTGCACCGGAATACAAAGAAACATTACGCGAATACCTGAAATTATCAGGCAAATGCCATACCCAGCAAAATCTGTCAGCTTGTTTCGCCATGCATACCCAATTTATGAAAACCGGCAGCATGGAAGGTGTAAACTGGGAAGATTACAAGTAAAAACACGTTTCTATTAAATATCCTAAAGGAGCTGTTCTACAATAGAGAACAGCTCCTTTGTTTTTATCGCATTTTTATAAAAAAAGAATAAATCCGGCATGAACTTTTTCCTGTAAATAATATTATAGTAATATAGCTATATTATGAACACATGAAAAAGCTCCTACTGTTTATCCTTATTCTGGGAGGAACTCTTAATGCTTTTTCTAAGGACTCTATAAAACGGGACCACTACAAGTTCCTCTCTGTAAAAACATCGCATGGTACAGTATTGCCTACCAACGACTTTGTATCCGGCAACAACAAAATACCATACTACACTTCCTATGCCCTGAAATTTGGGTTCGCTTCCAATGGCTCCGAATGGCAAAGCCACGCATTTGGCATGCCCTATATGGGAATTGGTATTTATGGGGTAGATTTCTACGGAAGAAGTAATTTAGGAGCTCCTTTTTCCATCTTCTTTTTTCAGGGTGGACACCTGACCAACTACCTCAGACCTGTAAGTCTGAATTATGAATGGGATGTAGGAGCTTCATTCCGCTGGAAACACTACGATCCGTTTGAGAATCCTGATAATATAGCTATCGGTTCTACCGTAAATATACATTTCGGGGCAAACCTGTATATGAAATGGAAAATGGCTAAAAGATGGGACTTAGACGTGGGAGTAGAATTCAACCATTTTTCCAACGGAGCTTCCCTCTTTCCCAATTATGGCATGAATATGGTGTCCGGTTTCGTACAGCTATCCTATTATTTCAACCGTGACAATAAAATATCCGGATTAGACGGTTGCCCGCTCCCACCCGTTTTCGAGAAAAAAAGGGATCATGATTTCATGATACTCATAACCTCCAGAAACGCAGAGTTAGACACGGTAGGCACATACCTACCCAGTAAGTACACCGAACAAACTTTTAAAGTGCTGGGATTAAGTTATGCTTATATGTTTAACAACCATTACCGCTACAAATGGGGGCCAAGCATTGAAGTAAGTTATGACGAAAGTTCCGGAGTCAAAGCCTGGCGTGAATTAAATCCTCTGGACGGCAAAGTATATGACCGTGTAAAACTGGGGAATTTTTGGGATCGTTTCTCCGTAGGCTTATCAATTAAAGGAGAAATAAAAATGCCGTTATATTCAGCTTTCCTGAATCTGGGATACGACCTGATACATGCCAAGAAAAGCGATGGCAGATTCTATCAGATATTCGGAATTAAAGTGTACCTGAAAGAAAACTTCTTTGGTACTTTCGGTATCCGGGCTACCGACTTTGGTAAATCCCAATACATATTCCTAAACTTTGGATATACCATCTCACAAAAACAAAAGATGAAATAAATCCTCTCCACAGGTAGCTGAAAAAATAATGACAAACAAATCTCCAGATAAATTAAATTCAAATTAAGAGAATTATTCTCTCTATACAAGCCAAAACATTATCATACAAACCAACAATTTCGGTAATAAAACCCCAATTTCTATGCTTATATAAAAAAGAAAGTCGCTCTATTAAAAGAGCGACTTTCTTTATAGATTTAACTTCTAAACTTATTTTATAAGCACCACTTTACTTCCGTTTACATAACCTTGCAATGAGATTACATAATTTCCTGAAGCAAGTTCACAAACATATTCATTAGCAGAAGCTTTTTCATTCATTACAGCTTTACCGCTCATATCATAAACAGATACAAGAACTTCTGAAGTCAAACCTGTAATAAATAGCTTACCATCATTGCTATAAATGTTGATTCCATTTGCAGCGAAAACATCAATACCATCACCTTCGTCCACTACAATTGCAGCTTCAAACGCTTTTATTGCAGCTTCCAGAGTAGCTTTTTCAGCAGCAAAGTCAGAAGAACGGTCAGCTGCATCTACAAATGTCTGAGCTGCATCTATCGCTGTTTTCAAAGTTGCTTTGCTTCCTTCTTTATAATTTCCAGGTTCTGTACCTTCCACTGCAGCATCGTGTTTAGCCTGTGCTTCTGCGATTAAAGTTGTCAGGTTTTCTGCAAGGAATGCCACATAAGCAGCTTCCAATGTATCCATAGCAGCATTCAGCTCTTCTACCATAGCCGCAACATCTTCCTGTTTAACCTGAGTACGATCCAGCGCATTCGCTTTTGCTATCACCGCATTATATGTTTTAAGAGCCTCAACCAAATCAGTTTCTCCTAAATTCATATCATCGGTATAAGCTTCGGCAACCACAATCACAGCATCCAAATCTTCAAAATTAATAACAATCACTTTCAATTTAAAATCTGTAATTGCAGTATTTAAAGCAGTAGTAGACTCATCAATGTTAGTCTGAATCACATCTTCTTTTTCAAACATTTCCATTGCAGCATCTAAAGCAACTTTCAACTCAGCTTTTGAACCTGCCGGATATTGTCCGTTAAACTCACCTTCCACAGCTTCATCGTGGATAGCCTGCGCTTCAGCCAATTTTGTTTCCAAAGCACTTCTATCTACAATAATTTTAGCTGCTTTGTATGTAGCCAATGCATTTGACAACAATTCTGCAGTCTCATTTACTGCTATCTGGCTCTTAGAATTATCCAATACATCCTGAGCTGCAGTGATTACAGCTTCAAAAGCATCACGAGCTTCCTGTGGATATAGTTTATCTGTAGTACCGATAGAATCAGCAGTTAATTCAGCAAAAGCATTGGCTTCCGTCAAGGCTGCTTCCAAAGCTGTAGTTGTAGGAGGAACAAATTCAATAGTATAAACATGACCATTCTTACCATAATACATATTATTTACTGCATCCGGGAAAATTCCACCGTCAATACCCCAACGGGCTCCGTCAGGCTTTTGAATAGTAAAATAATACACATCTTCTATTTCCTTATTATAATTAGCTACCCAAGACATAGTTTGCTCCGGACGGAAACGTTCACCCCAAGAATCCAAATACTTACCACTGGCCACATTTTTAATATAATACTCATCTATTTCACCACCTTCTTTTTGTTCCAAATAGAACATCTGATATTCACTTGTTTCTGCAGTTTCATCCAAAGGTCTTGGCAACACTTTGTTATCACTTTCCACCACATAAGTTATATATCTGAAATCAATTCCTTCATTTTGAGTAATCTTAATCCGGTATTTTGCTCCAGGAATAGCGTTAAATCTCGGTTTTTGCTCTGAATCCTTATAAGCTTTCGTTTTTGCTTTCAGATCTGCAGCACCTTCTGTTATGGCATCCATATCTGTTGATTGGAACAATTCGTTTGCTGCAGCGACAGAAGCTTCCAACGCTTCTCTTGTTTCAGCAGGGAAGCCCCATTCACTTTCAAAATCCAAAGCATCTTTGGCTGCCAGAAGTTTTGACTGCAAATCGCCCAACGCTAATAACAACTGAACATCATCCGTTGCTTCAAGAATCATCCATTTTGCATTATTACCTGATTTATTCAAATACACATGAGGATTATTATTGTCCAATCCCAAACCATCTGACTTACCGGAATTCTTTATATACACAACACCTTCTGCTGCAACCGGATCAATCCAATAAGCAGATCCTTCTGCAGCAAACTCAGATTTCCAACTTGTACCGTAAATAAATTTCTTTTCTTCTGTCTGAACCTGCAATGTGTACAGAACTGCGTCATTTCCTGCATTTAGATTACCAGTAGGAATAAATTCAAACTTCTGATTATCTGTAAAAGTAGGCGCACCTAAAGTTACAGCACCATCAGCACCTCCACCATAATCACCCATTAACAAGCCGGCAGAAGTACCTCCATTAACCGCACGGATATAATACAAAGTACCTTCTTCAACTTCTGTTACTCCTTTTATTCCACCTACCAAATTCACATCACTTTCATATCTTGCTACAGCTTTTTGCAATGACTCTGCCGCCTTATTCACTTCTTCCTGAGTTGCTCCGGCATTATTAAAAATACCTTTGGCTGTATTAACCGTATTTTGAAGTTTTGTACGGGAACTTGCAGGGTATTGACCTAATTCCGTTCCAGATGTTGTTGAAGCCAATACATCTTCAGCTTTGCTTATTTCATTAGCCAAAACCGCTTTAAACACTTTACCTTCTTCCAATAAAGCTATTTTCCAAGCCCCCTCAGTTTCTCCTTTAGGAGGTTTATTATATCCTGATAAGGTTTTCATATCCCCTGGAGTTCCATCATTGCCAAAAAACATATGATTAGCCCCACTCATAGCACGGAATGTAAAATACTGTACTCCGTCTTTTGTTTCTACATAATCAGCTAACCACTTGGTATCATTCTGATTGACCCGGCCGGTAGTAACTTGCACTTGCATACCGCTACCGCCACTACCTCTATTCCGCATAAGGCGCTTTTCTGCGGTAGTATTAGACCTTATATTATCTATTTTAGAAACTATGTTGAAAGTAGAATCCGTCAAAAACTGAAAATAAAAAAACTGAACATCTGATTCCTGAGCCCCTTCAAACACCTGATGTTTTACACCCAAATTATTTTTTGTTGAATCCGCTGTTTCATCAGGCATCAAATAAGCAAACTGGTATGCTAAATTATCAAAATCTCCTGAGAAAAGTCGATAATATGTCCCTTCCTGTATAGTTTCTGTGAATTTAGGCTTTACCTCTGTAGCCAGATAAGCAGCAATAGCAGTTTCCATATCTGCTGTCAGCGTTGTTAATTGAGAAAAATCCGCAGCTCCTTCTGCTGCAGCAATAGCAGCTTCCAATGCTTGTTTTTCTGTTGCGCCCGCAGAAAAATCACCTTCCCGTTGTAATGTTTTCTTAGCCGTATTTATCGCCTGCATAAAAGCTTCACCTTGCTGCATCTTTTCTCTTATAGTTGCGATTGCAGACAACATAACATCTTTATCTGCTCCCCCTGCAGCAGCTTCTGCAGCAGCAATATCTCCATTAAATATAGTTTGTAAAGCACTTGGAAGAGTTACAGCAAAAGTTTTTGCTGTAGGAATAAAATCTCCAGCTAAAAAAGCCTTCGCACCTGTCAATAGTTGCTCATCCGTAGCCTTAACCACTTGCCATTTTGAAAGATGACTTTTATTCTTATCCAAATAGATTTTCGGATCATTAGCATCCATTGCGGCAAGATGAGAACGATTTTCTGTTGCATAAAACTTTGTCAGATATATAATACCATTCCCCAAGGAATTATCGATCCAGAAAGAAGTTGTTTCTTCAGCAGAAAACTCAGAAACCCAAGCATTAGAACCAACTTTTCTACTAAAATATTCTCCTGTAGATTGAACCTGCAAACGATACAAGTCATTTGTTTCATATTGCTCTCCCGTAGGAACAAACTTAAACAACTGATTAAATGCGCCTGTAAACTCACCGACAGACACATAACCATCAGGTAAGTCATAATCACCTATAGTCTGCCCTTCCAAACCGGGCTCAGCAGACTGAATAAAATAAAATCCGTCCGCTTCAGGAACGAATTGAGCTTTTACTTGTAAACTACCTATTAAGAATAGTACAAGCACAAAAAAGGAAAGTCTAATTTTTTTCATAAGTAATAGACATTTTTTAAAGGTTAATAATATAATTTTGATTGTGTTTTCAAAACAAACATTCAAATATATCCACATAAAGAGAAACGACAGTAGTTAAATCTTCTAAAAAAGACAAAAAAACATTTATTTTTACACTAAAAATCAATCATCCTTATAATAAAGCATTTATACTCTCAAAAAGAGCTGTTTTCTTAAAAAAACTCCTTTTCATACGGCTTTCAAACAACCGCACCCACACAAAAAAGTAGAATAATCCGTCAATACAGGTAGAATAATCCGTCAAAACAATAGTCACGACGCCAAAAAAGGAACCTTGTATTACAATCAACCGGAAGATAAAAACAGAGAAATATCAAGACATTATTTCCTCCGTCATATTTATTCTTATCTTTGTAAGGATATGGAAATAAAAACATCCTAAATAAAACGATATGTTAGAAATACCGGAAAGCTACAATATCAGTGTACAAGTACAGGATATGCTTATAAACAAAACCATTACCAAAGTATCCAATGCTACCAGTCTGCACAAATTCACTTGGTTTTCCGGCGATCCGAATGAATACGGTAAGCTCTTAACAGGAAAAACAATACAAAGCGCCAAAGGGCACGGCATGTTTGTTGATCTGTATCTGGACGATGATGTCACCATTACTATAGGAGACGGAACCCACATCCGTTATTTTATGCCTTACGAAAACCAACCTTTCAAATACCAATTATTAATCACGTTCGATGATAATAGTTTTCTGGTCTTTACGGTTGCCATGTACGGTTCTATTTATGCGTACAAAGGAGGACTTGACAACCCCTATTACCAGAAAAGCCGGCACAGCCCGTCTCCTCTGGAAAATGACTTCAACGAAACCGTTTACGACAACATCTTTAAAAGCATACAAAAAGATATTTCGGTTAAAGCCCTATTAGCTACCGAACAACGTATTCCCGGACTTGGAAACGGCGTATTGCAGGACATTCTCTTTAAATCCGGAATCCATCCCAAACGGAAAATATCAGGACTATCCGATTTTGAGAAAGGCGAGTTATACCATAATCTGAAATACACGCTTCACCTTATGACAGACCAGGGAGGACGGGACACGGAGAAAGATTTATTAGGAAACTTCGGCAGATACAAAACCATTCTTTCCAAAAACACGTATAAATCTCCATGTCCCAATTGCGGAAGCTCTATCATTAAAGAAGCATATCTGGGCGGGAGCATATATTACTGCCCCTCATGCCAGGAATATAAACGCTAAACAACACCCCACGATATGCAAGATACATACGGCAAAGGGTTAAAAGCTTTCTTTCATGGCCGGACAGACTCGGCATTCTTAGTTGAAAGCGATATCATAGAAACTGAAGAATGGCCCATCAGTTTGTTTTTCAGGGCTTATGACGAAATGCCAAAAATAGAAAAAACAGCTCTTTCCAGGGTAAAAGGCTCTGTTTTAGATGTAGGGGCAGGCGCAGGAAGCCATGCTTTGTGGTTACAAGAACAAAACAACCCTGTCACCCACCATTGACATTTCCTCCGGAGCAGTGGAAGTGATGAAAGCAAGAGGTGTGAAACGGGCATTGAAAAAAGATTTCTTTTCATACACCGGAGAAAAATTCGACACCCTTCTGCTACTAATGAACGGTATCGGAATCACTGGAAAATTAGAACGGCTCCCTGCATTTCTGGAACAAGCCAAACAATTATTGAACCCACACGGAAAGATATTACTTGATTCTTCTGACATCATTTATCTCTTTACCGATGAAGAAGACTGTGTCATAGATGAGTTTGACACCGCCTACTATGGAGAAATTTCCTATTGTTTTCATTTTGAGAAAGAACAGGGACATTTCTTCAACTGGTTATTTATCGATTTCGATACATTAAAAGATTATGCCGAAATATCCGGTTTTTCATGTAAAAAAATAGAAGAAGACGATCATTTCCTATACCTGGCAGAACTGACATTAAAATAGCCCTTTTTCTTTTTTTTATTCCCGGAAAAAAGTATTTTTGAAAACAGATAACCTTATTGTACAAAACAATGAAAGACACATTCCAATCACGTCATATAGGAATAGCCCCGGATGACGAAGCTTTGATGCTCCAAACTATCGGAGTAAAAAACATGGACGATCTAATCGACCAAACAATACCGGCAGATATCCGTCTGACAGACAAACTTAATTTACCGGAACCACTCACCGAATACCAGTACGTAAATCATATTGCTGAAATAGCATCAAAGAATAAACGATATACTTCCTACATAGGGCAAGGATGGTATAATACCTGCGTCCCTTCCGTTATCATACGTAACATTCTGGAAAATCCATCCTGGTACACATCCTACACCCCTTACCAGGCAGAAATATCGCAAGGCCGGTTGGAAGCTTTGCTGATTTTTCAAACGGCAATCGCTGATTTAACAGGATTGCCTTTGGCCAACGCCTCTTTACTGGACGAAGCCACTGCCGCTGCTGAGGCCGCCACCATGATGTTTAACCTACGCAATAAAGAACAGATTAAAAACAATGCAGATACGCTGTTTGTTGATGAAAATATATTTCCACAGACCCTTGCTGTACTGTACACACGTACCAAAGGACAAAACATAAAAATAAAAACAGGAGATTACCAAACTGCTGTATTGAATGAACGTTACTTCGGCGCCATTATCCAGTATCCTAATTCCAACGGTTCTATTGAGGATTATCGTGATTTTGTAATAAAAGCCCATCAAACCAATTGTAAAATAGCGGTTGCGGCAGACCTGCTAAGCTTAGCCGTCCTCACTCCTCCCGGGGAATGGGGAGCAGATATAGTATTCGGTTCGGCTCAACGATTCGGCACTCCTCTATACTATGGAGGCCCATCCGCAGCCTATTTTGCCACACTGAATGAATACAAACGGGATATGCCGGGACGTATCATAGGAATAAGCAAAGATGCAAATGGAAAGACCGCTTACCGGATGGCTCTCCAAACACGGGAACAACACATTAAAAGGGAAAAAGCAACCTCCAATATCTGTACTGCCCAGGCATTGCTGGCGATTATGTCCGGATTATATGCCGCATACCACGGAGCAGAAGGTATACGTAGCATTGCATTACGTATCCATGCCATAACAACATACCTGAATGAGCTCCTTGCCGTATACGGATATTCACAAGAAAATGAGAATTTTTTTGACACGCTTAAATTCCGGCTTCCATCCGAAGTATCCATTGATTCATTCAGAAAAACAGCACAAGCGTACGAAGTTAACTTTCATTATTTTCCAACAGGAGAAGTGGGTTTAAGCATTGACGAAACCACAGACATCGACGACATTAACACCATAATAGAAATTCTGGCAACCTCGGTTTCCAACACACCGGTATATGCCCAGGAAGCACAGTTTGAAGGCTTGAAATCTTTTGATGAAAAATTTAAACGGGAATCGGATTTCCTAACCCATGAAGTATTCTGCAAATATCATAGCGAAACGGAAATGATGCGTTACATCAAACGCCTGGAGCGCGAAGATATTTCCCTGACACACTCTATGATACCCCTCGGTTCATGTACAATGAAACTAAACGCCGCATCCGAAATGTTTGCATTAAGTTATGCCGGATTCACAGGAATCCACCCGCTTGCTCCAAAAGACCAGACGGAAGGCTATAATGAACTAATTAAAAATCTGGGGGAATACCTCACGGAAATCACAGGAATGGCAGGTTGCAGTTTTCAACCCAATTCCGGAGCTGCCGGAGAATATGCCGGACTAATGACTATAAGGGAATATCTTGTATCTAAAAACGAAAGCCACCGAACAATCATTCTGATACCGGCATCCGCACATGGTACCAATCCGGCCAGCGCGAAACAAGCTGGATTAGAAATAGTTGTGGTAAATACCGATGAAAAAGGGAATGTGGATATAAATGACTGGCAGGCGAAGGCAGAAGAACACTCCGACCGATTAGCTGGTTGCATGATTACCTACCCTTCTACACACGGTATTTTTGAAACACAAATACGCAAAATGTGCGACATCATCCATCAGAACGGAGGACAGGTGTACATGGACGGAGCCAATATGAATGCACAGGTAGGTTTAACAAATCCCGGTTTTATCGGTGCTGACGTATGCCATCTTAACCTACACAAAACATTTGCCAATCCACACGGTGGAGGAGGTCCAGGAGAAGGGCCTATTTGCGTAACCAAGCATCTTATTCCTTTTCTCCCGGATACAAACTTCGGTAAAAATACGGTTTCTGCCTCCCCTTATGGCAGCGCGGGAATTATTGCCGTTACTTACGGATACATCCGTATGCTGGGAGAAGAAGGATTAACCAAAGCCACAGAAACCGCAATCCTAAACGCCAACTATCTGGCGGAAAAACTAAAAAACACTTACGGCATTGTATATAGCGGAGCTAAAGGACGTGTAGGACATGAAATGATTCTGGAATGCCGCCCATTTAAAAACTCCGCAGGCATTACGGAAACAGACATTGCTAAGCGGCTAATGGATTATGGATTCCATGCGCCAACGCTATCCTTCCCTGTTCATGGCACTTTAATGATTGAACCGACTGAAAGCGAATCGCTGGAAGAACTGGATCGTTTTATAGAAGCAATGCAAAACATATATAAGGAGATACAGGAAATAGAAGCCGGAACTGCCCCTAAAGGGAACAACGTTCTAACGAATGCTCCCCACCCGGAATATCTGCTTACTTCCGACCATTGGGAATATGCATACACCCGCGAAAAAGCAGCTTACCCGCTTTCCTGGCTTAAAGAAAATAAATTCTGGATAAATGTAGCACGAGTTGACAATGCTTACGGTGACCGGAATTTAATTGCAACTTTCAATATTTAACAACGGAAAATGAATGAAGGGCATAGACTAAAGTACACCCGGAAATTCAGATATTAATTCATTACTTATAAAAAGGTTTGAGTCCGGTATTTTACCGGACTCAAACCTTTTTATAAGTAATTCTATTTCACTATTATCATAATCATTACCACATTCTCCCAGCACCTGTTAAAGTGTGTAATTAATCTAAATTTTTATAAATACAATGCTCTGAATCCCCATACTCTATTATTTACAAAAAGACAATAATTACACATCATTACAAACTGTAAACAGCAGGTTACAAAAAGTGTTGATAATAAAAAAAACTCTACCTATACTTTCCTCACAAAAAACAAGTCCACAAAACCGAGAAACGAATCCCCAAAAAGAAAAACAATTTATCATTTTTCATCCCGTTTTTTTCTTAACCATGCCAAAAAGAATTGAACTTCTTCTTTCGTAAGGAGACCTTCCAATTGCTGATATAGCGGTAACGCACTGACCACGGAATTTTCCGATATTTTCAACGCTGCACTCAATTTTTCCTCCGGAAGGAAATCATTAATGGACACTTCCTTACCCAGGTATTGTGAAAGATGTGTAATGATAGTAGATCGTGCCAATCCCCGCTCCACTACTATTTCATCCAATGTCTTGCCTTCCTGATACAACTGGAGCGTAAGACGCTGACTCTCCCCTTTAGGCTTTTTTTCCTTTTTAGGCTTATCTTTTTTGACTTTGGTGTGAATCTGCGAATCCAATCCATTCTTTTGACAATACTCCCGAATTACTTTCAAAAAAGCATCCCCGTATTTTTCGACCTTAGCCGGCCCGAAACCATTGATCTGCAACAGTTCTTCTTCATCCTGAGGCAAATAGTTAGACATCTCATTCAAGGTTTTACTCCCGGCAACCAAATAAATAGGTATCTGATTAACTTCGCATAACTCATTGCGTACACGAAGCAAATCCCAGTACAAAACAGGATGGGACGTTTCAAGAGGTTGAGATACTTTTGCATAAGTATTCAACTTAAAATCAGGAACAATAAAAGTATTCTTATAAATAAAATAATCTTCCACGGTAAAGACCTTTTTCAATTTCTTCATCAGAAATTGCCTCTGCGTAACATGGGAGAATAAATTTTTTAAAGAATCATCATAATCTACCGCATGTGTACGGCTATCCGTCGAAGCGGGAGAGTGTTGCAGAGTTTCACTCAGCTGTGTTAGTTTCTCTTCAAAAAAGTGGGCTGCCGCGCCGATACGTTCCTGAAGATAATCCTCATTTACAGGTAAGTTACTCAAAATAGACTGAAGCTGTCCCTGAAATTTCACAGCGACTTCCCTTACCTGCTGTAATTGCAACAACACATTCTGCAAAAAAGGAATCGTTTCTTCATTAAATGATTTTTCATGTTTCAGCGTATCCTGCAATAACTGATTGGCTTGCCCCTCCATGCTCCCAAACTGAAAAAGCGACATAAGGACAACATTACGATAGGCTGATTTCGACTCTTCCAGATAGGAATCCAGTACATTCTCAGGAACTTTATTCCGTTCGTAATCAACTATTTTACGATCATTCTGAATAGAATAAGGGTTTATCTTACTTAACAACACCATACCTTCCAATGAACGGCAACGGCTTAACGCCACGTAAACCTGTCCGGAAGTAAAAGCTTCTCCGGCATCAATGATTGCTTTATCAAAAGTTAGACCCTGGCTTTTATGAATGGTAATAGCCCATGCCAGACGTAAAGGGTATTGAATAAATTCTCCTAATTCTTCTTCCTCTATTTGCTTAGTTTGAGCGTTTAATGTGTAGCGTATATTACGCCAGGACTCCTTATGAAGCTCTATAGGTTCTTCACCCTCCGCCCCTTCTATCAGAATACTATCTTCATCAATATCGGCTATCTTGCCAATTTTGCCATTATAAAAACGCCGTGGTGTCTCCGTGTCATTCTTTATAAACATAACCTTGGCGCCGATTTTCAGTTCCAAAATCTTTTCGGTAGGATAACTTTTCTCCGGATAATCGCCATTGACCTCCGCCTCAAAATAAAAAGTCTTCCCGGGCAATTTTTCCAATTCCTCAGCATTGATTCTATCTGCTTTATAATTATGCGTAGTCAAGGTTATATATGTATCATCCGGCGGAGGTACAAACAGCGGATCATAACGCTTTTGCAACATGGCCAGACCCTCTGGGGACAAACAGTTATTACGCACTTCATTCAGCACTTGTATAAAATCCGGATGTGTTTGCCTGTAAATCTTATCCAATTCTATATAAACAGGAGGCTGTTGCAAAACAACATGGCTGTGAAAAAAATAAGGACTGGCATAATACTGCGAAAGCAGACGCCACTCTTCCTCCGTAGCGACAGGAGATAACTGAAACATATCACCTATAAAAACAAGCTGAACTCCTCCAAAAGGCTCATTATGCCTATAACGGACATGACGCAAAACAGTGTCCACCGCATCCAGCACATCAGCCCGCACCATGCTTATTTCATCTATCACCAACAGTTCCAACTCCTGTATTACCTTCCGCCTGGAAGTCTGCATCTTCATTTTTTCGATCAGATTTCTACGTCCTTCCTCCGTCGGAATAAAAGGAGTAAACGGCAACTGAAAAAATGAATGCATGGTTGTTCCCCCCGCATTGATAGCCGCCACCCCGGTAGGAGCAACCACAGCCATCTGCTTTTTGGTTTCATTTTTCAGATTATGCAAAAAAGTGGTTTTCCCCGTACCTGCCTTCCCTGTCAGAAATATGCTTCTGTTAGTATAAAGGGCAAAGTCATGGGCAAAACGGTAATAGATTGAAACTGATGACATTTAAAACAACAATTCTGGTTATTCCGTACAAATATACGAAATAGGGATGAAACTAATTATTTTATATACCATTCTAACAAAATCAAACATCTGTTGCTATTAAAATACAAAGGCATTATAAGACACCGCATTAAAATCAACTATTTATGGGAACAAGAGATATAATCAATACTAATTTTAAAGCACACTCTAAATCATAACGGAAATTAAAAAAGCTAGTCTAATAATGTCTTATTTTTACAATACCCGGAAACAAGCTGATATTAATTTTGTCCACACAAAAATCAAAATCAAAAAAAAACAGAAGAATGGAAAAATTAATTTCATGGGTGGAAATCCCCGTTACAAACTTTGAAAGGGCAGTCCGTTTTTATAACACAATTCTAAATACGGAATTAAAAAAATTTGAATGCGACACAGAAAAAATGGCCTGTTTTCCAAATGGAGAAGGCGCACTATCCTATGCGGAAGGTTTTCTTCCTTCCCAAAACGGGACATTGGTAAGTTTTAATACCGGGAATCATCTGGACGAAACAATTGAATTAATCAAAAAATCCGGAGGAGAAATTGTCTTGCCAAAAACAAAAATAGAAGTAGAAGGGAAAGGATATTTCGCATTATTTATCGACAGTGAAGGCAATAAAGCCGGATTATATGGAGATAAATAAAAATCACAGCCTCCTGTCCTTTCAGAACAGGAGGCTGTGATATACAAACAAGCTTACTATTTCACTATAATACGGTTTCCATCACTATGACTAACAAACTCCGGAGCATACAAACATTGTACATTGGCCATACCGTCAGCAAAATCACCCGCATTATTTACCCAAACTTCATATTCCAGGACATAAGTTCCGGCAGGCAGGAAATCAAAGAAAAACGAAGTGGAGACATCTTTCATTGTTTGGTAATACCCTACTCCTTCACGCCAAACCATTCCGGACAATTGGTTCACCGGTTCAAAACAAGCAGCCCGCAAATCCTTTAAAGCTACAAATTCCAAATTACGGTCTGTAGTCACTACCAGACGCACTATCACTTTATCACCAACATTTACTGTTGTTTTTTCAACCGGAATCATTGTAGTTTTATTATCCTGAATCTTTTCTACAAACAATTTACGGGTAACAGACAAGTCCTTACCGGTATTCTTCACCTGGTCTATATCCTTATAATACTGCCAGTACAAAGCCCCCCATCCAATACCGCCACCACTTTTCTCTATCGTTACATTACCCATTTTAGGATGAAATTCCGATGTTCCAAAAGTTTCTTTAATAAAACCGGTACCTGCTTCTTTTTCCTTATTATCTAAAACCTTATTTCCTAATTTTATTTTTACATTTCCTTCGTCGGATATCCAGTCCGTACCCTTATTTAACAAAACATAAATAGCATCAACCGTTGACACAAGAGAATCCCAGGACTGAGTCTGTTTCTGCCTCAATAACCAGATCTTCATTTCATCTATTTCAGATACATTTCCGGACACCTCGCTAAACGCTTCAATAATAGCCGTATGTACCCTTACAGGACGTTCATTCCAAAAATAGCCGGCATTATTCCCTGCCCAATACATGCCTTGTTCATCCGATTTAACCGCCGTTTCCCTGAGAGAATCCAGTATTTGATTTGCCAGCGTTCTATTACCATTCCGAGAGCAGACCAAAGCTGTTGCAGCTTTTCCATACAAAGTGGCCTGAGTCCAGTATTTTTCCGCCTGTTTCATATAAAAGTCCACAGCTTCTTTTGCAGACCGCAGCAAAGGAACATCCGGATATTCAGACCGTGTATGTAAATAAAACCACTGCATATCGCCAATAGACATCGTATCGGCATAATCTCTCTTATTTTTCTTCAATTCATCAAAATCCCGGGCTATCTGCAAATCTACATATTCAAGCGCCTTCAATATCCAGTCCGGATATTTTTCTTCCTCCCCGGTCATTTTTTGAAAATGAGCCATTTCCAATAATACCTGTTGGGTTATATAACGACTTTCTGACATTCCGTCAAACCAGGAAAAAGCACCGGTACTTTTCTGCAACTTAATCAGTTTATCCAGATACTGCTGCCCCTGATTTTTCTGTTCGTTGATATCAAACAATAATGCAATCCTCCGCTTTTGCTCTGTTTCATCTTTTGCTGACATCAACCAGGGCGTTTCATCCAGCAACATACTTTTCAACTCCGCGTTTTTTTCCAGATTAGAGAGCAAAGTCTCACGTGTACCTCCTGCCTGTTTCCACTGTTTAAACACCTGGCTAATTTTCAGATTTGAATTCACAATATAAGCGGCCAACCCATTTACATAGTATGCAGTAAGATAATCAATCGCATTTTCATTTTGCGGTGCAGACAATACAGGTAAAGCCTGCAATGCGTACCAGGACGGATTGGCTGCAAATTCAACAGTCAAGCTCTTTGAATCGGCATTTTTCCCCTGTTCCAGTAAACTCTCAAAATGGAAATGACGGGTTTCATCGCCCCGGACAGTCATTGGCATGCTTTCCGTCAATAATACTTTATCCGATAATACCGGCAAATAATATTGTTCACCATCAGTAAAAGTTCCTGCCTGAGCCGTTACTTTAACCGTTAACAGACTGTAATCTGAAAAATCAGCCAGATTCCATGTTACCGGCTTTGTACTTTTTCCTGACAAATCAACCTCTTTCGGTTTATTATCTTTCAGCTTTATTCTTTTCCCCGTCATAGGATCAGTTATTTCCAAATTCACATTTACGGTCAAATCATTATCTGTCAGATTAGTCACGTTTGCCATTAAAATGATATCGTCCGAGCTGCGCACAAACCGAGGCATATTAAGCTGCACCATAAGTTCTTTTTGTGTCACCACCTGATTGTCATTTTGCCCGTAATATAAATCCGGAGTATGAGCCAGCATTTTTACATTCCACCGTGTCAGGCTTTCCGGAACAGTGAATGCTATCTTAACATTACCCTCCTTATCTGTCCTCAACTGAGGATAAAAAAATGCGGTTTCTTTAAAATCAGTACGTACCTGAATTTGCTCCGGAAGAATTCCCGATCCCGTACCAAGCTCATTCTTTATAAAATTTTCATACAAAGGAGCTGATACCGAAGAATCCTCTGCTACACTTTCCACCATTGCCGGAGCCTGCTGCTTCGTCAAGCTATTTCCAAACACTCTTAAAGAACCCCGGCTAAAACCATAAAACGGCATATGAAATCCAAACCAGTTCAAACTACTCAATGAGATATTACCTGTTTTTTCCATTTTCATCTCCATAAAACCGGAAGCGTATTTATGGTCTAAAGTTCCGGAAGACCATCCCCTTGAATAAGGTATGGACAATTGATAAGAGGGGTCAAAGTACCAGTTTAGAGGGCGAATTGCATCCAGAGATGCATCATACATACATACCATCAACTCCGCCATCCGGCTTCCATCTGTAACTTCCGGTATTGTTACAGTCCATTCTGTATATTCCCCCGGCTGCAGCTTATCCCTGAAAGTACTAAACGACGGCTTCAGTTTTTTATCTATCGTTTTACGTTTTACCTGAACCTCACGTGAAAACAACTCCTCATTTTTTACAAAGGTAAAAAAGACATTCACTCCATCTCCATAAAACTCTTCCAACGGAATATCAAATGTTTTTATTTCATCAGAGAAAGGTATCCACTTACTTTCCAATATGTTTTCTCCCCTCATAACCTGATATAAAACAGACACATTCTGTGCTGATGTTCCGAAACGAATGTAAGCGTTCTCACCCGGACAGACCTCCGTATTCAATTCTTCCACCCACACATAAGACTTCACCGGAGGACGTGTATCATCAGCAGAATACAATAAAACATAAGATTCGCTCTTAACCTCTTTTGAGTGATTATCCAAAGTGGAAAATTCTATTTTATAATAACCGGAAGACAGATATTTTACATCAAGTTGCAAATTTTTCTTTTCGGTATGATAAACACCACTCAATACCTTTTTCTGAATTTTCAACAAAGACAGATCGTCTATTTTTTCACGAAACTGACCAGTACTTTCTAACTGATATACAGCATATCTGATGTCTGAATCCGTCTTATTTCCATTCAGAGTTTCCGTATACAGAGGAATATCCAACATCTTTTGCTTATCCTGCATTTCCGGTACTTCCGCAATGATAAACAATGATTTATCACCAACAGAAACCGTCTGGAATGCTTGCTGAGTTTCTCCTTTTAAGTCTGTTACATCCGCCCGCAATGTATATGTATAAAATTGCTCTCTCAATAAAGATTTATTTTCCTTTACCCTCTCCGGTATAAAATTTATAATAAAATTTCCATTTGCATCGGTTACTCCAACTCCATTCGCAACCATTCTCTCCGCAACGGGATACCACCAAAATAAGCGATGAGCCCTCCGTACAATTGAGTATTTCACTTCTGCATTAGCAACATCATAACCGGCATAAGCTTTTACATTCCCTTTAAAACAAAGTTCTTGTCCGAAAAACACTTCTTTCTCCGGCTTCTGAACTGTAACTTCAAAAGTAGGACGCTTATAATCCTCTACAGAAAAAGTCACAGAAAAACTGCCCGCCTGTAAACGATAAATTCCATTTAATCCATTTTCCGGCAAGATAAATTCTCCGCTGATAGAGCCGAAATCATTTGTTTTCAGCGTTTTTTTTGCGACTTCCTGCCCGTTGGCATCAAACAGCCTCACCTCATAGGACGTGTTGGCAAGTACCGTCTGTCGGTTAGAAGAATATGCTATTCCTTTAAAATAAACCGACTGTCCTGGACGATATATTGCACGATCGGTAAACAAAGAGAGGCGGGAACCATCGTTCTTGCTATTTCCAACTCCATAATAATAAGTATCTGCAAGAAAAGACAGGTAACAATCTTTTCCTTTGGCAAAGAAACAAACAAAAGAATAGTCTTTGTTTTCCGATAATACAACTAATCCTGCAGAATCCGTCTTTAATTTTCTCTCATTTTTCAAAGAATAATTTTCCCCTGTCCATCGTCTATCAGCTACCGTTACAGCAACATCCGGAATCGTATTTCCACGAACCCTATCCACTACATATATTTGAGTTTCTTCCCGCGATTTTTGACGCTGCATAAAAGCAAAATCAGAAACTGTAAACACACCATGAGCCTGCTCTGTCCACACTGTATTTCCTTTTTCCTTAATTGTAAATTCATAAATCCCATATTCATCCGCAACAATATTTACTTCAGATGTTACCGTTCCAAAATTTTCATCCGCCCTCAATTTTACATTCTTCGTTTCCACTAAAGTGCGGTTGGGATATGAAGAACGGTTATATCCCCGGTTATTCTGGGAGAAATGATAATATTCCTTCGCCGTAGCATCAACTCGATAAATTTTTATCTCAAGATCATGTATGTTTTGAGAGGAAAGCTTAAAAATAATATCAGCTCCCGGTTTCACAACCGAAGGATAATTCACCTGAACTGCTTTTCGCTCAATATTTGCTTGAATATTTTTCAACGCATTCACACCAGGAGACTTTGAAAAACGATTAATAGCTTCCTGAGCTATATCATAAGCCATTTTTCGGTATGAACCGTTTTCCTCTCCCTCTGCATAAACCTGAGACAAATAATACTCAGCCATTTTTTCCAGTACCGGAACAACGGCCTCATTACCGACAAAACGACCTTTCAGATTTTCCAAACCGGCAAAATATAATTCGCCTGAATTAAATAACTCCGAATTATCATCCATATACTCCAACCGCTGTAAATCAGTATAAACTAGGGCTGGAATATTCTCTTCTTGTGACCTAAAATCCAAAAGTTCCTGATAAAGTCTAATAATCAAATTTTCTTTAGACTGCCCGTATAATGAATCCGGCTGGTAAGCGATAAAATCTTCCACCGGAGCAAAACATCTGCTATCCATCAGTGGATTCTTTATCAATGCTATATTATCTAAACCATCCAGAATAGTAATTCCCCGTTGGCATAAGAAATCATACAGCGTAGGCTGATATTCCTTCACACCTTTTCCTTCTTCTATTAAAATTCCAAATGATGAGACATCCGCCTTCTTCAACCAATCTGCATCACTCAAGGATAAAGAAATCTCACCACTTATTTTATCAAAAAAAAGGTTCTTACTCCATTCATTTATATTTTCCGGTATATAACCTTGTATCGGAGTACGGCTATTAATCGCATACCGTTGGGCATTATAATACATGGCATACAGCTCTGCCTCCATAGAATGTAAAAGGGCTTTTTCTTCCGGCTTTGTATACATTCCGGAAAATGCTTCAAAATTTTCCAACAGGCTCACTACTTCATCCGGATTTTTTTCTTGTGTCAAACGCATTTTATACAAATATGCTTTCAACACTTGTTGAAAATTCTTTTCTTTTTCAGCAGCCTTCAAAATACGATCTACCTTTTTCATTGCAGACTCCGGCAATTGCTTCTGTATTAAACTTTCTACTTTATTCCATTGAACCGTAAACTGCGAATTACTTTCCTGAGCCACCATCAAACCTGAACCGATCAAGAAAATAAAACAAAAAAACAAAATACCTTTTTTCATAACATCATATTTTATCCATTGCTCTCTTTGAAACAAAGATAGTACCAATAATCATCTTTAAATGTGATTATTTACTAACAAGGGATTAAAAAAATAAAATTCACCTTTTTTATATTTTAATATTTTATTGCCTTTTGAAGAAATAAATCCTATTTTTGTGAAATAACCTTATATTCTAATTACTAGAAAAACGCACATGAAACGAATAAGTTTATTCTTATTTTCTATCTTTTTAATGATAGGAAATATCCATTCTCAAGTAGATACAGATTTCTGGTTTGCCGCACCGTTCCTCAGCGAACATCACGAACCGCAAAACTATTCAATCCGCTTATGTTTTGTTACATTTGACCAGAAAGCATCGATTAAAATAACGCAACCGGCGAATACTATTAACGATCCGAATGATCCTAAATATTTCGAACCAATCACCTTTGATTTGGAAAAGGAAAGCTTTACCTACATCAGTTTAAATGAACTCAGACGTAAAGGAATACTGGAAATCAAACCGGGGAAAACGGCTGCTCCCCTTCCTTATGGTTTACGAATAAGTTCTACGGCTCCTATAAGCGTATACTATGCCGCTACACATGAGGATAGCGAAGTTTACACATTAAAAGGGAAAAACGCTTTGGGTACAAAGTTTATCGTGCCTATGCAAACATCCTATAGAACAACTCCGACCAACCAAACCACTTCTTCAATAGAAATCCTGGCTACAGAAGACAATACGGAAGTTACTATAAAAACAAAAGTTGCAACCACCGTAAAGGCTACTCCGGGTGAAATAAAAATTAATTTAAATAAAGGTGAAGCATTCGCTTTAAAAGCCAAAAGCGGTGACAGTGGTTCTGATAACTTACACAACACTTATATCACGTCTAATAAAGATATTGTTGTAAACAGTACCGATGATTCCGTAAATTCCATCAATCAACATTCGGATTTAATCGGGGAACAAATAGTCCCTACCAGGTTATCCGGTACGGAGTATATTGTTGTAAGTAATCAAGGAACATATGAAGAAGTCTATATTTTTCCTACAGAAGAGAATAACCCGACCAATGTCAATATAGGAGGAATAAATCACGTATTAAATTTTGGACAAGAGTATAAATACAAGTTAACGGATAATGTCGCATACATCACTTCCGATTATCCTGTCATTGTCTTCCAAATCACCAGTATAGGTAATGAACTCGGTGGTACCGTATTGCCCACCATTGAATGTACCGGCTCTGACGAAGCCGCCTATATGCCGACCTTAAGTTCCGACAATAAAGTATTCATTAATCTCGTCACAAAAAAAGAATATATCAATGATTTCAATAACTACATTACAGGAAATCTTTTTTCCGAAGTTCCCGGCAGTAATGACGAATGGTATTATACAACCGTATTACGCGGAACTTCACTAAATTCCAATCAACCAATCAGAATAAGCAATTCCGGCGGAGTTTTCCATATGAGCGTTATTGATGGGTCATCCGGCAGTACATGTAGTTACGGTTATTTCTCTAACTATAATTCAGTGCCTTTAGGCAGTAAAACGAGTGTTAGCCATTATCTGGAAGGAGACGAAATTAGTTTCGTAGTGCCCGATGCCAATGACTATACCAATATCACAGTAACTCTTCCGGATGGCACAATACGCAATACTGTTCCTCCCTTTGAAAACGATATTGTATTGAGTCTGCCTAACGTAAACAAAAAAAACTATGAGGGAGAATACAAAATAGAAGCTTTTGGCGGTCTCTGTGGTACTGATCCCGACTATATCCAGGTCAGCGTCTATGAGCTACCCGTTCCCCAGGATATTTACATGTGTCTGGGCGACGCCCTCTCCATCAGCAGTCCCGGTTACGGCCCTTATCAATGGAAAGGCGACGGCGAGTTCGGCAATACCAAAACCATCGAATTCATCCCGACCAAAGGCGACACCACCTACCAGGTCACAGTAACCAGTCAGCAACCCGGTATTAATATCGTATCAGACGGCGACTTTGAGAACCGTGAGACCGATAAGATCAACAGCGATTATACCTATCTCGTAGCCGGAACATTATCTTCCGGAAAGTATGCCATCGGCTCCAACCCCCAGAGTTATCACAGCGCCTATATCAAACACGGCGACCATACAAGCGGTTACGGCTACCAAATGATAGTCACCTCTTCCGGCAACGAATCCACGATCTGGCGTCAAACCCTCCGTGGACTGATCCCCGGTAATATGTACGAGTTCTCCGCATGGTTCCTGGGAGTAAACCCCGCCGCCAGTCCCGTGAACATCAAATATAAGATGGACGGCCTCTTTGTAAACGAACGCGATGACCAGGGCGAACTCATCACCGATCCCGAAGACAACTACTACGAAGTTCCCCAATACACCGTGGAACAAGACCAGGAATGGCACCAGCTAAAATACGGTTTCAAAGCAGAAGGAAGTGTTACAGATATTTCCATCGTTTTGGTCGGAACGTCAAGCGGCAGTGCCGTGAGTGTAGACGACATCCGTCTCTCTCCCCTCTACACGATGCCCGATACCTTCAATATCCATGTACAAGACTCGCTTCATCCGGTGCTTAAAGGCAGTCCCTACATTTGTCAGGGCATAGCCACCGTAGGCCTGGAAGAAAGCTATGACAGCTATGAATGGAGCAACGGACAGACCACCCCAGAAGCCACCTTTTCCTCCACAGGCGAATACAGTGTTCAGGTGACCCGTGGGGAATGTCAACGCGGTACCCTTGTCTTCACGATCAACCCCAGTGCGAAAGTAAGCGTTACGGTAGAAGACGTCCCCGAATTATGTCTGGGCAGTGATTATGTAGACTTCCCGCTCACCGTCACCGAAGGCAGCCTGGGGTATTACAGTCTCCATTTCGACGAATCCGCCCAATCCGCCCACTTCCAGGACCTGGAGATGAACGAATCCGGCGAAGACTATATCCGTATCCCCATTCCGGCGAATGCCCTTCCCGGAACCTATACGATGACCTTGGACGTATACGAAGCTGGTTGCCAGGGCAAAGGCGACGTGCTGCCCGGTTCAGAGATAGAGTTCACCCTGAAATACGGCTGTGACATCATAGCCCAGAGATGGAATGACGTTCTGTCGGTAAAGAGCAGTGACTACACGAATGGAGAAAGCTTCAGCGGCTACCAATGGTACCGTAACGGCGAAGCCCTGCCGGGAGAGACCCGTCCATACTATTACAACCATAGTGAATTTATAACAGGTGATTGTTACAGTGTCACCCTTACCCGTGAGGACGGGACGGAAGTCAGCAGTTGTGAATACTGTCCGGAACATATAGACGCGTTTTTAGAAAGTAGCGTTTCTCCGGTCTCGCTGGTAAACAGCAGTGCCAGTCTGAGTTTACCGTCAGAAGATGGAGTAGAAGGGAAAGCATACATCCGTGATATGAACGGCGGTTTAATCACAGTACAATCTTACACGGGCGACTCACCGGAGATCACAGCTCCGTCACAACAAGGAGTCTATGTATTGGAGATGGTATCGGATAAAGATTACAGGAAATATAAAATTGTTGTAAAGTAGACAAGAGAGTGTCAAAACCTAACTAAAAAAAGGACTTTCAATTTCCTTATAATCATAAAAAAGAGTCATATCTCACTCGGTCCAGAGTAAAATATGACTCTTTTTACATCTTTATTTATAATCTATAATTTTCTTTGTCAGTCACTTTAATTTTGACACACTTCTTTTAAATTTATCTACTTACATGCACTCTACCGACGCTTTAACTTCAATAACTTGAACAATGTCTTCGAGTCCAGATTCTGATCTACACACCCCTTAACTTTCACCGCTTCTTCACCGCTTAATACATCTGATATACTATATTTTCGTTTCAAGCCGAAAGTTTCAGGACAAAGATTAAATGTCTTTCCATTTGCACCGTCCATATTAAACAATATCAAATAGATTTCCTTCTCCTTAGTATCTGCCGATGTAAGAACCAGCAATCCGTTCTGATTGGAAAGAACCGTTGCTTTCACAGAACGGTCATATATCTCCCAAAAACCTTTATTTTTTAATAAAGAATATACAGGCTCTGAACTTGATGGCAGCTCTCCTTTAAAAATCAAAGGCAATTTATAAAAAGCAGAAAAAAGGATAAATGCCATCTGAGTTTCCTCCGAATTTGCTTCTTCCACTCCATCCATATTTACTATACCTAAATCGGCCCATGACGATTGAGAACGGTAAGCCTTCTCATAAGCAGTGATAAAGCAACTCAAATCCTGACAAGCACCATAAACACTGGTATCGGCAGCAGACCACATATCTGCGAAAACCGCAGCATGATCTGTTTTTTCCGAAGGAGTTTCTCCTCCTGCCAGACTTAAGAACATCGCCCGCCCAGTCTGATCAATAGCCTTACGCAACATCTCTATTTCAATTTGATGGTAGGGCTGCAGAACATCTTCAACCCGGATAAAATCAACTCCCCAGGAAGCATATAAATCCATAATAGAGTTATAATACTCCTGCCCTCCGGGTTTCGCTGCCAGTATGGTATAATTATCTGCCTGCGGATCAAACTGCATAGAGGCGGTATAAATATTATCGGCAGTCACTCCACCTGCATTTTTTACCGGTAATTCCCAATCCACCGCTTTTCTGGGAACACCACGTTTTATCGTAATACCGAATTTAAAACCTAAACGATGTATATAATCGGCTAAAGGCTTAAAACCTTGCCTGTTTGAGGAAGAAGGGAAACGTAAGGGATCCGGTACATAACGTCCATATTCATCCAGCCAATATTGAGCAGATTGATCCTCCGTATTTTCAGATTCCTGTATATACCAGTCTGAATCTAAAATCACATATCTCAAAGAATTAAAGTTAGCAGCCAGATATTCGGCTTTAGTTTTGACAACATCTTCGGTCACTAAAGAGACATCACTATCTATCAACCAACCGGTTGGCGGTACTGACTGATAAGCCCGTGCTGCAAGAATAAAAGGAAAAGATAAAAGAAGTCCTGTCAGAAATAAATAATTTTTACCCATACATTCAATACTCTTACGATTCAAAAACCATACAAACTTAAAATATTATTTCTGATAATACCTTATTCCGATACCTGGAATTAGCCCTCTTCATGAAGAAAAAATTACCTTTTGACTTACTACTTACACAAAACGCCCTTTCTGAACAAATCAGAAAGGGCGTTTGCTAAATACAATTTTACCTTAATAATTAGAATGCTGTATTAACATCCCATGCATCTTGCCATGCAATTTCAATCTGGTTATTATCTTTAAACTTAATAGGCAACCAGATATAACGGGAATTAATCAAATCTGTTTTATTCCATTTGTCAAACATTGCAATGTAAGCATCATCCTTACCCGCAACCTTAACAACATTGGTGCTTTGACCATAAAATGTTTTTTCAGCATCCGGGCCGGTGCAAGGATCGCCCATCACTGTCCATTCACCCATCATGCTATCTGCCACTGCATACTGAGCAACATTAGGATCCCAACCGGTACAGCCTGATGACAGAATGTAATATTTATCACCACGTTTGAATACAGCCGGAGCTTCACGGGCCTGATCTATAAAATTACGAGTATATGCACCTTCAACTGGTTTCAGATAATCATCAGTCAATTTTGAAATATAAAGTGTCTGATTTTCTTCTGAAGAATAAACATGATATGCTGTTCCGTCGTCGTCAACAAACAAAGTCATATCACGGCTCATCTGTCCTTGTGGTCTCATAGATCCCAAATAAGTAAATTCTCCGGTAGGACTGTCTGAAACAGCAACTCCGGCAGCAGCTTTAGCATAGTCATGGCTATCTACATGCAACCACATTACATATTTTCCGGTTTTTTCATTATAAATCACTTTCGGACGTTCCAGAACATGAGAGAAATGGAGTTCTGAAGTAGAGTCTGTTTGATTTGATGGCAATACTACTCCCTCAAATTTCCAGTTCACTAAATCTTTAGAAGAATAACAAGATACTCCTCCGGCTTCCGTACGATAACATTCCCAACTTGGCACTTTAGGATTCCAGTAAGTAGAATCTCCTTTATATTCACCATACCAGTAATATACGCTGTCTTTATACAAGATACCACCGCCGTGAGCATTAATACGGTTACCATCTGTATCAAGCCATTCTTCCCCTGATACAATCAGCTGGGGTTCGGTCTGTTGATCCTGAGCCTTTTTGCTGCAACCTGTTGCAACTAAGCAGGCAACAGCCAAAAATAAAATACTTCTTTTCATTGTGTTTTTATTTAGTTATTATAATTTAAACGGTGTTTCCTTCAGATAGATTTTATAATCTTTAATCATTCCCGGTTTATTAGCTTCCATACGAGGCAAATACTCAAATCCGGTAATAACTTTATCTTCTCCCAGGTCAATTACAATCTGGTGAGGGAAAGCATCTTTAGTCATGGAATATGCTGTATGCCAAATAGTAGATTCCTGCAAATCAAAAACATTGGTTGCTACATTATTAGCATCATCCACTTCTTCACTATCTGCATATATCACTTTCCAGTGCTGACGTGACAAACGTTCTCCGTTTTCTCCCAGTATTTCCAGTTCTGCAATAGAAGCAAAATCATCATTAGCGTGAGAATTCAAAGCTTCCAGACAGAAATAACGTGTAGGATAAGGTTTATTAAATGTAATTTTCTGCCATCCGTTACCTGGTTTGAAGCTTCCTTTGTGTACAGCTTTTTCTCCAGATAAATCAAGGTTTTCGTTCTGTTTACGGTGTTTGTAAGCACCGGCTCCACGCTGCATATCCAGAATAGGCTTACGAAGTCCTTGTACTGTAGCTTCTGTTGGTCCGGCAAGATCTAATACAATAATTTCATTCTTACCTTTTTTCAACCAGCAACCCGGCATATAAAGAGTCTGTTGCGGGCCGATTTCCCAGAAACGACCTATATTATGTCCGTTTACATAAACCATTCCCTTTTTCCAGTTTGTCATATCAATGAAAGTATCTCCAACCTTATCCAAAGTAAAAGTAGCTTTATAATAAGCTGGTTGATTTTCTTTCAAGTCTGTTTTTACATACTGTTTGTTTTTAGCAAATGAATAATCAACCGGAATGCTATAAACCTGCCAGTTTTTCAACTCTTTTACTCCATCTTCATTGATAAGTTCCACTTTTTCGGTAATACCTTTCCAGTCATAAATACCTTTACCGAAATTCATACGTCCCATAGCTTCCACCAAAATATCAAGACGGGCTCCTTCTTTTACAGGAGGAATAAGAACAGAACCTTCTCCTCTCAAACGATTCAGTACGCCCACTCTTTCGCCATCAATGAACACTTGTGCCCAGTCATGAGCTTCTGTTATTTTAAGGAACTGCTGACCTTCAGAAGCAGGTAATGTTGTACGATACAAAATGCTACCCCAACCCTGATCAAAGAATTCCATAGAACGGATATTTTCACTTTCTTTTGGTTCTGGAAGATTATCAAAGATATAAGCAATCTCTTCAAATTTTACAGTTGGAATACTGATTGTAGGAATTGAATCCGGGATTGGCGACAATGAAGTTCCTTCCGGCAAATAATTTTCAAGCAACGAACGCACCTCAAAGTATTTAGGAGTTACATTACCTGACTCATTAATAGGAGCATCATAATCATAGGAAGTACATGTCGGAGAGAAATTAGGGAAGTTTGCACCAGCCCAGTGTCCAAAACTTGTTCCTCCGTGAGTCATGTACAAGCTAAATGAAATGTTTTTATCTAACATTTCTTTCATTCCTTCCACCAAAGCAGCTGCACTACGTGTTTCATGTTTAGCTCCCCAATGGTCAAACCAACCAGACCAGAATTCACTACACATCAAAGGAGTTTCCGGACGAAGCTCAAGCAAACGTTTAAACTGTTCATCGATATTAGCACCTGTACCGAAATTTATTGTCCAGATTAAATCATCCAAAGCATTGTTTTCAAAATTCGAATTCCAGTCGCATTGGAATAAAGGCACTTGGTCAAAACCACTTTCTTTTACTATATCACGAATTTCTGCAATGTATGGTTTATCTACACCGAAAGAACCATATTCGTTTTCTACCTGAACCATCAAGATATTTCCACCTTTAGCCAATTGCATATCGCCCAATTGCTTTCCAACTTCATTCATAAACAAACGTACACGTTCCATGAAATACGGATCCTGTTCACGCAGTTTTATATCTTCTTTCTTTAGCAACCACCAAGGAAGGCCACCCATTTCCCATTCAGCACATACGTATGGACCAGGACGTACTATAATGTACATGCCATGTTTTTGTGCCAGTTTACAGAATTCAGCAACATCATTATTTCCGGTAAAATCAAATTGTCCTTCCACCGGCTCATGTATATTCCAGAACACATACAAACAAATCGTATTCATACCCAATGCTTTACACATTTCAATACGATGTTCCCAATATTCTCTGGGGATACGGGGATAATGAATTTCAGCAGCTTTTACAACAAAAGGTTCTCCATTCAGCAAAAAAGTTTTATTGCCTACTTCAAAAGTTTCTTTTGCTTTACCGCCACCACAAGATTGCAGGCCTAAAAAAAGCCCCAAAACAATACTTACAATTAAAAATGTTTTTTTCATGTTTTTCTCTTATAACAGTATTTATTTAGTAATAATAATTGTTTCTGCCGATTTTAACCACGGAGAACTAAAACGAATATTTATTTCTCCCTCTTCTCCTGTAGCCTCAATGTAAGCCAATATCCTACCGTGATATGCCCGATGCACATTATCGGTATAATCGCTCATATCCCCATTATTGCTGGCCTCCAAACCAAGTAGACGAGCAGGCCCGGCTATCTGGCAAGTAATCTCATCATCTGAAAGCATTACCGGAACACCATTTTCATCAACCACCTGCACAACCACCTGTGCCAGTCCCCTATCCTTGCTAATAGTTTTTTCAGCTTGTTCCACAACTAAAGCATAAGGTCTGCCTGATGTCTGAATGGCATAACGACTTACTTCTTTATTGTTTTTGTCAAGACCTATCACTTCCAGTTTACCCGGCTGATACGGAATATCCCAGTAAATAATACCGGTATTGCTGTCATAATCCTTCAAGTCGCCCACAGTCTTGCCATTTAACTCCAATTTAGCTTTAGCTGCATTTGTATAACATACCACACGAATGAGCTGTCCTTCTTTATAATTCCAGATAGACCATGCATCCATAGAAGGCACTTTTTCTTCGTAATCCTGGTCATCCTGAGCTTCCAACTGTGACCACACGTCCTTCATCTGACTTTTGCTTCCTTTTCCCGGAGTAGGATATGTACCTAAATAAGCCATTGGTTTATCTGACCACAAAGATTGACGGAAATAACCTCTCGGTTTAATAAAACCACCAAAATCAAGCAAACCGGAATAAAATCCACGGGAAGGCCAGGAACCTGATTCTCCTAAATAGTCAATACCTGTCCACAAAAATTGTCCAAAAATAAAGTCATTATCTGCTACAGCTTTCCATGCTGCCATATCATGACGATTCTCACTACCAAAAATAACACGTTTTGGGTAAGCGGCATGATCATGATCATAAAGACTTTCCGTATAGTTATAACCCGTAATATCCAGCGCTCCCGGATACTCCGTTTCATTAGACATGGCAACACCTGCCAAACCGGCTGTAGTCGGACGGGACTGATCATACTGTTTTACCGTTTCAACCAAACCTTTAGCAATTCCTCCCAAACGGTTGGCATCCGGTGCATCTTTCTGGTAACCGCCATACATAGCTTGCGTAAAACCGGTATCCCCTCCTCCTAATATAGGATGTGAATAAGGATCATTCGGATAATCTACTTCATTGCCTATGCTCCACGCAAACACAGAAGGATGATTGCGATCACGGCGTACAATATCAGCTAAATCTTGTTTTCCCCACACTGCAAAAATATCATAAGATCCCTGAAATCCGGGAGTTCCGACATTCCATCCTTCAATCCATTTTCGTTTAGGAAATTCCCATTCATCATAAGCTTCATCCAGGACAAGCATTCCCAACTCATCACAAAGTTCATATAAATCCGGAGCCTGAGGATTATGGCTCGTACGGATTGCATTACAACCGACTTCTTTTAAAGTTAAAATTCTTCTCTCCCATACATCACGTGGAACGGCTGCTCCCAGAACCCCCGCATCATGATGTAAACAAACTCCTTTCACTTTCATCCATTGACCATTCAAAGCAAAACCTTTATTCGGATCAAATGTAAAAGAACGAAGTCCTGTTGTTGTAACAGTTTCATCTATTATTTTATTATCCTGCCAAACCGTTGTTTTCAGTTTATAAAGATTCGGATTATTCAAATCCCATAACCGAGGATTGTTGATTTTTATTGCAAAAGCAGCTTTATTGGTCTGACCTGCGTTAAGATTCATTGTTTTTGAGTTCTCTGCTACAAGTTTTCCTTCCGGTGAAAACAACTCGTTAGTTACTCTTAACGACGCACCTTTTTGAGATCCATTTTCCAACTCTACTTCTACATTCAATGTTGCCTGTTTCTTAGACACTTTACTTGGATAAGCATATACTCCCCATTGAGCTATATGAACAGGGTTCGCGTAAACCATCCATACATTCCGGTAAATACCGGACCCGGTGTACCAACGGGAGTCTGCACTCTGACTGTGATCTACTCTAACAGCAATTACATTATCTTTCCCGTATTGAATATACGGAGTTGCATCCAGCATAAAAGAAAGATATCCGTTCGGACGGCTTGCTACGGAATGACCGTTTACAAACACTTCACTACGATTATATACTCCTTCAAAGTACAAATAAACTTTTTCTCCCTGTTTGTCCTGTGGTATATTGATTGTTTTACGATACCATCCTATCCCTCCGGGTAAATAACCGGTACAACTGGCAAGTGAAGGACTTAACTGACCTTTCACACTCCAGTCATGAGGCAAATCTATTTTCTGCCACTTACTATCATTTAATGTAACAGACTGCGCATCCGTAACATCTTCCAACAAAAACTTCCAATCGTCATTGATTTTTTCCGGATAACCGAACGAAACCTGTGCCGAAACCGATGCCGATAAAAACAACGCGAATGCAGCTACAAGCCATAATTGTTTTTTCATAGATATTATTATTTATTTTATTTCCAGCACATATACAGGTTGAGGATCTATATTTGCTTTACCTTCGCCATCCACCTGAACTACATTTTGCACAAAGATATTCATTTTTTGCTTTTTTTGCCAAAGCTCCGTATCATAACTTGGTTCCCAGGATCCGACAGAAAAAGAAGTAAGATCCTCTATTTTCCAGGAATCCTTGTTTATATCCTTTGAAACGGCTATCGACACTCTATTATTCCGTTCTTCATCACGGAAAATGAGAATCACCTTGTTTTTATCTTTCTTTGATTCCACTACTACCTGAGGGCGGGAAACCGGAATACTTTTAGTGCCTCCTCCTTTCAAAGAAAAAGGAGTCTTCCTAAAATTCAGATTTCTGTCGTTCCACTTTTCTCCATCATGATAAACAATGTGGTATTGGGGGATATCTGAATTTTGCTCCCTCCAGTAAGAAGCGATATACGGATTGCCATTCTGATCAGCCGTCATAGACGTCTGATTAATTAATTCACTATTCTGAGGAATACGTAAAGCATACTCCGCCGTAGAAGCATTGATAGGAAGAATATATTTTTCTCCCTTGGAATTTTCCCATGTTTTCCCTCCATTCAGTGAACGTGCATAACATAAATCATGGTTCGTTGCTACATCCCACGTTTCACGCCAAACCCAGGAAAGATGAATGACTCCCTGATTATCAACACAAGCCTGCCAGTAAGCATTTCTTTTATTTTCCCCATCAATCAGATTTTTCTGCAACTGAGTCCAGCTTTTTGTAGCAACATCATAACGGTTTAAAATCAAGTTACCATTTCCGGATTGACCATCACGATACATAAAAAGAAGGTTACCATCAGGCAATCGGAAAAATTCAGGGTATGTCACATTGCTCTCATTCAATCCGGTCATAGGTTGCTTCTCTCCCAATTCAAGAGAAAGAGGGGCTATTCCTTTAGCATATCGTAAAGGATGTCCATGATGATCCCAAGATACATGCAAGTAACCATCTCCATCTACCATAATGCTAATGATATTATGGGCATCATTTACATTGCCTTTATAAGGGGTTTCCTTTAATAACCACTCCATATCCGCAATATTTCGCTTTCCCAATACCAGCTTACCTTCCGGATTATAAAAAGCTATAAATTGAAATTCGTTATGGGTAACCAGAGAATTTTTCCGGAACACCGTCGCATTAACAGAGTTATTAGCCCACCCATCAGCCACAGAAACCAAATCTTGGGCAAAAGAAGGCAACGACAACAAAAGTATCGCGCCTAAAAACCAGTTCCTCACAGTCCTCAATCCAACCATCTTATCCGTCGGTATTTTTTTACTTCTTCTGATAAACACGAACATAGTCCACTTGATAAACAAGCGGGAATGCGCTCTGATCAGGAATACCACCATTAATACCTCCGATAGCCAGATTTAGCAAAATATAATGAGGTTGCATAAACCCATTTTTATGTTCTCCGATTGAACCATTATAAGTATCTTTCAATAATGTCTCATTAAGCAATTCATCATCTAAATATAACCTGATAGCTTCTTCATCCCAATCCATTCTCCATACATGGAATTTTTCCGCCCAGTTAGGGTCTTTATCTGTGAAATATTTAAACGGAGTTTTTACTGAATTCCATTTTGCGTCCCATCGGTTATCCGTACCCCAAGCTGTATTTGCCAGAATATGGGGAGTATTATAAACCTGATAAAATTCCATTATATCGATTTCACCGTTTGAAGGCCATGGCATAGAAGTACCCAATGTCCAGATAGCAGGCCATGATCCGGTAGCAGTAGGTATTTTAGCCCGTACTTCAAAACGTCCGTATTGAAATTCTTTCGTCCCGCGTGTATTAATAGATGAAGACGTATATTCCACATATTCACGGTTAGATCTCCAGTCTTTACTTTCCGGGTTATATCTTGGATTTCTAAATTTCTCCAGGCGACCATAAATATTCAATGTTCCATCTGAACATACCGCATTCTGATGTTGATACCATTGATCTTCCTTATTACGTAAAAAACCAACTTCCGGAGTCCAAATTGTAGAATCCGGGGCTCCCTCATAATTAAACTCATCATTCCATACCAATTCCCAACCCTCATAGGTAGCTGGACCTTTCGTATCCGGTGTAGCTTCTTCAAAAATATTCAGATCCCATTCATCAAACCATTTCAACACAGGCAGTCCGTTTTCAAACAAAATAGGCAACCAGATATAACGTCCATCAATAGGTATTTCCGGAGTCCAGCGGTCTCCCATATAGATATAAGCATCCTTTTTACCTGCGACAGGAACTATGTATGTACTTTGTGAATGGAAAGTTAAATTAGCATCTTCCCCTACTGCCGGGTTCGGATGTAAAGTCCAAGGTCCCCAAATATTATCCGCTGTAAGTAAACGGGCTGCATTAGGCGCCCAACCGGTACAACCGGAAGTGATCATATAATATTTACCGTCTTGCTTAAATATAGCAGGAGCTTCATTATGACCTGCAGGTTCTACACGGACATATCTTCCTGTATAATCCAGATAATCATCTGTCAATTCTGCGATTTGAAGAGTCAAGTTGTCTTCTGATGAATAAATATGATAGGCTGTACCATCTTCATCTACGAACAAAGTCATATCACGGGACATCTGTCCTCCTTTAAAATCACGACGTACAAACAAACCGTCTTTTATAGCTTGCATCCATTCAGGAGTCCACCATTCAGTAAAATCAGTATCTTTTAT
The DNA here is from genome assembly GCA_023391625.1 of Bacteroidota bacterium. GTDB lineage: Bacteria > Bacteroidota > Bacteroidia > Bacteroidales > Paludibacteraceae > QVMH01. The sequence goes on from JAEWAN010000033.1 coordinate 160,887, forward strand.
AGAAGATTCCATTTGTCCTACAGTCATATCCATCGGCCATTTTTTAGGATTAACCCGACCTGCTTTCAGAAATTTATAAGGACCTGTCGGATTTTCACTAACTGCCACTCCACGGTATGCAGCCTCATAACCTTTTCCTTTCAACTCTAAATGAAAATACATGACAAATTGTTTTGTCTTTTCATTGTAAATCACCTTAGGACGTTCTATTACACAACCGCTCACAATAGGACTGCTTTTTTTATCTTCCACAGTCAGGGCAATGCCTTCGTTTTTCCAATTATAAAGATCTTCTGAAGAGTAACAGGTTACTCCTACTAATGCCGCATTAGAATTTTCTCCCTTATGTTCCCCAAACCAATAATATTTATTGCCATAATACACAATTCCTCCACCATGGGCATTTATATGGACACCATTGTTATCCAACCAACGTTCACCCGGAATAAATGAAGTGTACTTACTGGTCTTTCCCTGCGCATTCACCGCCGAGAATCCTAAAACGACGCTTAAAAATAATAGAAAAAACGATTTTTTTAAGTTTGGCATAGTCATAATCTTTAATGATATAGCCTTGATTAAAGGCCGTATTAACAATAATATAATTTGGAAGGTAAAAATAGAACAAATAATCTGTAAACAGCACAAATTATGCTCCAAAAAAGGTTTTATATTCATTCAAAAATGTTTACCCTCTATTCAAATGAATTATTATTTTACTTTTTTGACACATGATTTCAGGTAAAAAATTCAAACTGAATCCATCCGTATAAAGACTTATTTTTCAACATCCATTTACATACAAAATTCAACCGTTTATCATTTCAAATAAAATAAAAGAAATTACAGAAAAGCAATACCACAACATTTACCAGTTGGATTTTTATTCGTAATATTGTGTCACATTATTTCATTTTACAACTTACGAATCCATGAAAACGAAAATATGTGTATTTTTCTTACTGATATTTATTTTTATATCCAATGATATTACTTCCAATAATAAACAAATATCATTATCTCCTTTTCCATACTTATCGCAATTACCATCCAATGCCGTACAACGAATATTTCAGGATAACGAAGGCTTTTTATGGTTCGGTACATTAGAAGGGTTATGCAGATACGATGGGTATAACACATTGGTTTTCCGTTCAGATATAAACCATCCGACTCTCTTTCCCGATAACGAAATCACATGTATTGCCGAAGATAATAATATGCAATTATTAATCGGGACTAAACAGGGACTCAACATTCTAGACAAAAGAAACTATCAAATCAGAATTTTTGAAGGGAAAGAACTACAGAATATAGAAATTAAATGTATAACAACTGCTTCCGATGGAAGCATATGGATAGGGACACAACGCCAACTATACCGATATGATTCAAATTTATCATTAATAAAAAAGTATGACAGTTCCCTTCCCATTACCACAGTCAGTTCCATTTTAGAAGATGCCCACGGAGATATATGGGTTTGCATGTGGGAACAAGGAATACATAAATATGACAAGAAAAAAGACCAGTTTATCCGCTATCCAAAAATCGGAAAATCAAACAACCCTTTCATCATATTTCAGGACAACAATAAACATTACTGGGTCGGTACATGGTGGGATGGACTTTATAAATTCAATCCGAATGAAGAGAATCCGGATGCCATGTATCAATATCAGCATATAGAAGGTATCGATTCCTCTTTTGAAAACCGTTTTTTCAGTGTGACACAGGATGACAAATACGGATATCTATGGTTTATTACCAATGCTGATATACGGGCTCTGGAATATAAAGACAACAAACTTCATCTCGTAGATACTCACCATTTATTTGAAAACTATAACAATATATTCAGCCAGGTAATAAAAGACCAAGAAGGCAATTTATGGATTGCTTCCTTTACAGATGGCATTTTGACTATCAATTTTGACAAACCGGTATTGCAGAATTATACTTTTCCCGAAATAAAAGAAGCGACAGGCTTCAGTCCACGCATATCCGTTATTTATGAAGACAATAATGAGTGCCTCTGGATGAACCAAGAGCGCGTAGGCCTGACTCTTTACGATACTCAGAAAAAACAACTGAATGTATACACGGAATATAAAGATTTAAAGGACTCTCTAAGCCTGGCTTTGGTCAAGTACATTTCAGGATTCCGCTCATTACCTGATGAAATATGGATCGCTACAGACAGAAGCTGGAATATCTTTTCTATGAAAAGGACAAAGGGTCAATTAATATTAAATAAACTAATAAATCTAAGGGATTATATTCCTTCTTCCGGAAAACCAAGAATCTTCCTGGAAGATAATCAAGATAATATCTGGATTATTGCCTCAAACAGTGTTCTCATAAAGAAAAAGGGAAAAAATACATTAGAACCGGTTATTGCTCCCATCAACAATATAGTCAGCTCCACTCAGACCAAAGATAATTCTATATGGATAGGAACATTACATAATGGGATATATCAGATTAAAGCATTAAAAGACAGCTTTTATATAAAAAACTACAATTATAAAAACAATAACATATCAAGCAATAACATCAAAACAATATGTGCTGACAACGAGGACAACATTTGGATAGCGACTAAAGAAGGAAATATCCTTGTATTTAACACTACTGAAAAACAATTTCAAGACTACTCCCAAATCCTCAATATAACCAATGAAGGCATTTTAAACATTATTGCTGACGATTATAACCATCTGTGGTTTGTCACAGGGAAACGCATTATTGAATATAATCCCGAAACGAATACCTACAGAGACTATTCTGAGCCTGACGGTGTTTTAGTCAATACATTTTTGCCTAACTCCTGTTGGAAAAGCAATTCCGGCAGACTGCTGTTCGGAGGAAACAAAGGCATCACCGTTTTCACTCCATCCAGTGATTTTCTACCGGAACCATCCAATATACAAACACTGATTACAGATATAAAAATCAACAACCAATCTGTTTTTAATAGTTATAACAACCAAAAATTCAATCTTATAAACCAATCATTAAAAATAGCCCCTCATGATAAAAACATTGAAATCAATTTTTCATCCCTGAATTATACTTTCCCAAACAAAATAAAATTTGCATATAAACTTGTAGGAGTAGATGACGACTGGATTTATACCAGTAATGACAGACAATTTGCAATTTACAATAACCTGAAAAAAGGTAAATACACCTTCCTTATAAAAGCTACAGACGAAAACGGAATCTGGAGTAACCAGATAAATTCATTCAAAATATATAAACGTCCTGCGTTTTATGAAACATGGTGGGCTTACAGCATATATTTTATTCTGATATTCCTACTTTCCTACTCGATATACAAAGTAATAAAGAACAGGATTAAACTACGGAATGATTTAAGAATAGCCCAGATAGAAAAAGAGAAATCAGAAGAACTTACACAAACCAAGTTACGCTATTTCACTAATATATCACATGATTTTCTTACGCCATTAACCATCATGTCATGTCTGATAGATGATGCTGAGATTACATACAATAATAAAATACCACATTTTGATTCCCTTAGAACCAATATTTCACGTCTGAAACGCCTACTACAACAGGTATTGGACTTCCGGAAAGTGGAAAGCGGAAACATGAAACTAAAAATTTCCTATGGAGATATTGTACCCTTTATCCATGACATCTGCTATGACAATTTTTCACCTCTGATCAAAAAGAAAAATATATCATTTACTTTCGATACTTCTCAAGAACAGATATTCGCATATTTTGATGCTGATAAAATAGATAAAAGCATATACAATCTTCTGTCTAATGCTTTTAAATATAGCAATCAAAACGGAGTAGTAAAAGTTACCCTCAAACAGGAAAATAAAAACAACCATTCCTACTTAACAATTATCATCAGTGACACAGGAATAGGTATCGACAAAAAAGAATTAAAAGACATTTTCAACCGTTTTTATACGAATCAAAAAGGAGAAAAAAATGAAACTAATGGTATTGGCCTGTCATTAACAAAAGAGCTCATTGAGCTCCACCACGGACAGATCAGCGTACAGAGTGAGCTTAATAAAGGAACGACATTCTCCATAACCATACCTATAGATAAAAACAGTTACAACCAATCCGAATTAGAAAATATATTGCCTGTATACACTAAGAACATATCCTTAGAAAATATTCAACCGAACCAACAGGAACCAATAGTTACTGATACGGAAAAAGATAAACCGGATAAAAATATCAAACTATTAATAGTTGAAGATAATGAAGAGTTACTTTCTGTCATGGAACGTATATTTTCCAAAAACTACATTGTTCTTACTGCAAAAAATGGTGTTGAAGCAATTGAAAAAATAAGGAAAGAAAATGATATCGATATAATAATAAGCGATGTCATGATGCCAGAGATGGATGGACTTGAACTTACTAAAACACTAAAAAAAGACATAGAAACAAGCCATATCCCTATTATTTTATTGACAGCCAAAAATAGTACAGAAGACCGTATTGAATGCTATAATGCCGGAGCCAATGGTTACATTGCCAAACCTTTTGAAATAAAAATCTTAGAAGCACGCATAAATAACTTCTTGACGAACAAGGCCGAAAAAGAAAAAGAATTCAAACGCAATGCTGATTTCAATATTTCTTCACTAAAATACCAATTTGCCGATGAAGAAATGCTTAAAACAGCTATTAAAACAATAGAAGAGGAACTAACTAATCCAGATTTAAATGTCATCAGCTTAAGCGAGAAAATGCATATGTCCAAATCATCTTTCTATCGCAAAATAAAGTCAATGACAGGTTTATCTCCTAACGAATTTATACGAAACGTCAGACTTAAACATGCGTGCCAAATGCTTAAAAACACGAATATATCTGTTGCTGAAGTTGCATATGCAACCGGATTTTCAGATCCTAAATATTTCTCCGTTTGCTTTAAAAATGAGTTCGGAATAACCCCTACTGATTACCAAAAACAAGAATCTAAAAAAGAAAGTTAATCCAAGAGTAAGTGTAAACATCTTTACTGAAAAATATTATAAAGGGTAACTATTATTAATATAGTTACCCTTTATAATATTTACTTGTTTAACTACCACAAATAATACAAGACATAAATCCCATAAGCAGTAAGTCCTAATTCGTTTAGCAATAACATATCATCTTCATATAAGGATATATATTCCATTATTCAAAACAATACAATCTATTTTTCAAAAACTATATTGACTATCCACATATTAAGTCTTTTTGAGCGGGAATAAATGGCTATACCGAGACTTATAAGAACCTGCAGAAATAAACACACTCCGATTTAAACAAAGCCACAGATAAAAAAAGGAAGGATAAAGGAAGAAACAAGCAGGAACAAGTCTTTTATCTGTCAATGCTTCATTTAAGCTTTCCTTTAAATTTCTTTTTAAGAAGAGAGGATTATAACACAAAACTAAACTCTAGAAACTGCAGTTACACACACATGTCATCCTTATTACAGTTTTACTGCTGCTAACCTACTACTTCTAACACTTTTCTTAAAGCAATAAAAGGGAACAAGATTTCATTAAGAATAATGTAACAATATACAAGTCAAAGAATGTCCTCCAAAGATAAAGTCAACCAGTCATTCAACCGGCTAAATCAATCATTCATTAAACAAACTAAGGAAAAAGATCGGTAAAGGGATACGGCTACCAATAAACTCTGTCCAAGGGGAGTAGTGGATTGAGGGCTACTTTATATGACCGGAATATAAAGCTTTCCGCCTTCTCTTTTCTGCTTTCTGCTTCCGGAAGGGGTAAGATTCAATAAAATAAGAGTAAGGAAGATTTCATGTCCAACACAGGCATAAAAAAAGAGTCCTGAGTGTAACTCTTCATTACATTCAGGACTCTTCGCTTTAAAACGGCGGCTATCTACTCTCCCACAGTTATGCAGTACCATCGACGTGGACAGGCTTAACTTCTCT
>JAEWAN010000023.1 GCA_023391625.1 Bacteroidota bacterium
TGGCTGCCAATGCTGACGGTACGGGCTATAGCCGTGTGTTCATAGCCGATGATGCGGATCTGGAAGTAGGGGAGCTTGCGGATATGCTGGATCAGAAAGTTTCTTTTATCCGGGTGTTCCAATGGGAATGGCCTTCTAAAAAAGGTTGGTGTTCTTCGGGTGGAGGCCGCTTTACAGAAATAGACCTGACCCGTTCTACCTGGTGGTATTCCTGGAGTGCAAACAATAATACGATGGATAATCAGGAATATGTTCCTATTCGGCAAAAAACAACCTGGCCGGGATTTTCGGAAATCAATGGAAAGGAATATGTTTCTCATTTGTTAGGATACAATGAACCGGATCATCCGGAACAGCACCAAGACGATTATGGCGGTAAGGCAATTCCGGTATCATATGCCGTGGAGCACTGGCCGGAAATGATGGAATCCGGTTTGAGGCTGGGAGCTCCGGCAACAACGGATTTCAGTTGGCTGTACGAGTTTATTGATGAATGTGATCGGTTAAATTATCGGGTGGACTATGTGGCTATCCATGCTTATTGGGGAGGCAAATCTCCTGAAAGTTGGTATCGCGATCTTAAAGCTGTTTATGATAGGACAAAGCGTCCTATCTGGATAACGGAATGGAATAACGGAGCTAACTGGACAAAAGAAGAATGGCCGGAAACAACGGAAGAGCAACAGAAAAAACAGCTTGATGAGTTGAAAAAAATATTGGAAGTTATGGATACAGCCAGTTTCGTGGAACGTTATTCGTTATACAACTGGGTGGAGGATAAACGGGCGCTTGTGATGGGTAAGGATGACTCCGGAAAGGTTTCTGCTTCCGGATCAACAGATCAGTACCTGACTCCTGCCGGGGAATACTATCGGGATAATAAGTCGCAGCTTGCCTTTAACCGTTCGAAAGAGTTCATTCCTTTATGGAATGTCATTACTCCGGAATTGGATTATGTATTATTAAGTACGAATGACAGCATAAAGCTGACGTGGGATAACTTTGAAAACGGAGATATACTGGAAACTGTTATTGAGTGTAAGAAACAGGGAGAGACTGATTTCTCGGAATTGAAAACAGTGTCGGGGAATGTACAGGATTATAAGGCAAAACTGTATGATGGCGCGGAATACCGTATCAGAATGAAATATACGGTTAATTTTACAGAGGAAACTTCAGAATATTCCAACGTTATCGTTCCAGAAAAGGATGTGATATTGACTACATCAGCCCAGCTGACCGGTGATGTTATGACACATGCCCGTGTTGCCTTGTCTTGGAATACGGTAGAAAAGGCGCGATACTATAATATTAAGAGGTCGCTCTCAGACGATGGAGAGTTTCAGGTTATAGAACCTAATTATGAAGGAACTTCCTATATGGATAGTTTACTGACGGAGCAAACTACTTATTATTATAAGGTATCTGCGGCTAATTATGCCGGTGATGGCGCTAATTCCAATACTATAGCTTTGACAACGAAACGACATACTGTCCCGGAAAAGGTAGAGGGTGTGTTGGCAGCTTCCGGTGACGGAAAGGTGACTTTGAAGTGGAATAGGATTTATGATATTACATCATATAATGTTAAACGTGCTTTATCGGCAGAAGGTTCTTATGAAAAGATAGGCTCTTCCAAGTCGGAACAGTATGTTGATGAAACTGTGGATAACGGTACTACTTATTATTATGTAGTGTCGGCAGTGAATGAGAAGGGAGAGGGCGAAGCGGCTGTTCCCGTGGAGGCTACTCCTGTGGAAGGACAGTATGCCTATTGGGATTTTAACGACTCGGAAGGAACTACGTCGTATGACCAGTGGAACAACTTTTCTGCAGTGCTGAGCCCGGAAGTAACGTGGGGTGAGGGAAAAGACGGAAGTGCACTTTCTTTTGCCGGTAACGCTTCTTCTTATGTAACTCTTCCGGAAGGAATTATGGAAGATATTGCCGATTTTACAATTGCAACGTGGGTGAATATAAAAACTTTGTCTGTAAACAGCCGTATATTTGACTTTGGTGACGGTACAGACACTTATATGGCTTTGTGTCCTGACAATGGAGGTTTCATGCGTTATATGATTAAATATGACGATAGAAGTTATTCTGTGGATGCCGCTGTGGCTGCTCCGGTGAATCAGTGGGTGCATATTGCTGTGACTCAGAAAGGAAGTGTACTTACTATTTACTTGAATGGAGAGGAAGTGGGAGCACGTTCTGTCCCTTTAAAAGCTTCGGGTATGGGACGTACGTCGGCTAACTATCTGATTAAGTCGCAATGGCCTAATGATCCGTATTTATCATGCCTGATGGATGAATTTAGAATCTATAACAAGGCGTTGAGTGCAGAGGAAATACAGGAGCTTTCAGGAGTAGGTTCTGGTAATATCTGCTTATTCCCACGGGAAGAATCCTTGAGGTTGACGGTATATCCTAATCCGGTTCAGGACTATTTGAATATTTCTGCTCAAGCGGAAGAGTTGAATATAGAAGAAGTTATGATTTATAATTATACAGGACAAATAGTTTATACGGAGAAAATGGGTAGCGGACAGTCTGATGTTACTGTTAATGTAAATAGGCTTCCGGAAGGTATGTATATTATAAAAGTGAATACAGACAAAGGAGTTGGCTCTTGTAGAATGATTAAGAACTAAATGCTGTCTGAGGGATATAATCTGTATTTTTTTGTTGCTGTTGGAGGAGAATGAAGATTTTGAACGGATTTTACTCTATTTTTGACCCATTATGAAGAAACGTTCTAAGATATTCTTTTCATTTTTGTAGGGCAGAATAAAATAGGGAAATGTTTATTTAATTAGTTAGTATATATTAAAAATTTATGATGAAGAAATTAATTTATTTATTGGCTTTAAGCGCTATGTTTGTTGGCTGCAAGGATTCAAATTCAAAAAAGCAGGCAACTTGCGGCGATTCAGGTAAGGAAAAATCTGAAATTGTGGAAATAATAAAAAAAGTAAATGGTAAATGGCAGGCAGAACATGCTCCGGATCAGGCAAACGCATTCTGGCATCCGGCTGCTTATCACACCGGAAATATGGCAGCCTATAAGGTTACAGGCCTCGAAGAGTATAAAAACTATTCAGAAGCCTGGGCTGAACACAATGAGTGGAAAGGTGCTAAATCTGACGATAAAGCAAAATGGAAATATTCATATGGTGAAAAAGATGATTATGTGCTGTTCGGTGACTGGCAAATCTGTTTCCAGGTATATACCGATTTATATAAGCTGGATCCGGAAGATTATAAGATAGCCCGTGCCCGTGAAGTGATGGAATACCAAATGTCAACTCCTCAGAATGATTACTGGTGGTGGGTTGACGGTCTGTACATGGTTATGCCTGTAATGACCAGACTATATACTATTACGGAAAATCCTTTGTATCTGGAAAAACTATACGAATATTTTGCTTATGCCCGTGACCTGATGTATGACGAAGAGAGCGCTTTGTTTTTCCGTGATGCTAAATATATTTATCCGGAACATAAAACAAATAGCGGTTTGAAAGACTTTTGGGCTCGTGGAAACGGATGGATTTTTGCCGCTATTCCTCGTGTATTGGAAGATTTGCCTGAAAATGATCCGCATCGTGGAGAATATATTCAGATTTACAAAGATTTGGCAAAATCTATTGCAGCTTCACAACAGGAAGAAGGTTATTGGACTCGCAGTATGTTAGATCCGGAACAAGCTCCAGGCCCGGAAACCAGTGGTACAGCTTTCTTTACTTATGGTTTCTTATGGGGTATAAATAATGGTTTCCTGGAAGAATCAGTATATATGCCTGTTGTAAATAAATCATGGAGATATTTGACTGAAGTAGCTTTACAGCCGGACGGAACTTTGGGTTATGTGCAACCTATCGGCGAAAGAGCTATTCCTGGTCAGCAAATTGATGCTAATTCAACATCTGATTTCGGAGTCGGAGCATTCCTTTTAGCTGCTTCGGAAATGCTTAATTGTTTGAAATAATAGAGTTTTTTCGGGTATAATAAAAAATATTCATCGCTCTCGTATCAATTGTATGCGGGAGCGATGTTATTTTGTGTATTTTTGTGTTTATGAAAGTGAAGGCTTTTTAACTTTCGGAAAGGATTATCTATGTTTTTTTATTGTGGAAAAAATGGATAATATGTAGTGTTGAAAGCCATTTCAGACAGTTTTATAGGTTTGTGGCCGGTGATTTTCATCGGGAATGGCACGCATTTTGTATTTAATGGGTTATAATTTTATATAACCAGTTTATCTCGAGAGGGTTGTTTGTAAGAAAGCGGGTAGTGGTCGATCGGCCGGGACGTTATTAATTGCTGATGCGGTGGTGTATTCAGTATTGTATGCAAAACGATACATATTATTTTTGTAAATAATTTTTTTGATTAAAACCATAGCCTGAAAATTAAAGTTGGTCTTTGCTTTCAAATTTATTTTGTGGCTTTAGGCGGGTTGTCGCGTTGTTTTTGTATTGTATCGTTTCCTGAAATAAAGGTAGATGATTATGAAAATATATGTGTTGTGAACGGAAAATAAACAATTTTGAACTATTTTTCGCTGCATGTATTTTTATCAAAATTTGCTAGTTTTTATTTTTTTATGCACTTTTGCCCTAATTTAAAAGAAATTATTACCATGAAAGGAATATTTTATTTTTATAACAAAAATCCGAATCATTTGAATTGATCTTAAACCTTTGATTTATAAAGGGTAATCTGTCTTGAAAATTTATAACTAAATTAAATTTAATAACTACACTATTTATTTTATTATCATGGAAAAAAAGACTTATTCTGGGAATAAGAGCAGCATGATAAGTTTCTGTAAAAAAAGAAACTTAAATATATGCTTCTTACTCCTTTCGTTCCTGTTTTTTTCATCTAATGCCTGGGCACAGACAAAAACAGTTACAGGTACTGTGAAGGATGGGGCTAATGCCGGTGAGCCTCTAATTGGTGTTACGGTACAGGTTGAGGGAACCAACATCGGTACGGTAACTGATTTTGATGGAAATTTCTCTTTATCAGGTGTGCCTGAAAATGGAACACTTTCTTTCTCTTTTATTGGTTACGAAACTAAAAAAGAACCTGTGGCAGGAAAGACACACATCGTTGTAACGCTGGGTGAAGACACTGAAGTGTTGGACGAAGTGGTTGTCGTAGGTTTTGGTACACAGAAAGTGGTGAACCTGACCGGTTCTGTGGGTACTGCTTCCGCTAAAGATATTGCAGACCGTCCGGTAGCTTCTGCTGCTCAGGCTTTGCAAGGGGTGGTTCCAGGTCTGAACATTATGAACAGTGGTTCAGGTGGTGAGCTGAATGCTTCCAAATCTATTAATATCCGTGGTGATGGTAACTTGGGTGGTGACTTTGCTAAAAGTGATCCATTGATTTTGATTGACGGTATGGAAGGTGATATCAACCTTATCAACCCTCAGGATATTGAAAGTATCTCCGTATTGAAAGATGCGGCTGCTTCAGCTATCTACGGATCACGTGCTCCTTTCGGTGTAATCTTGGTTACTACAAAATCAGGTAAAGAAGGTAGAAGTGTTATTAACTATAACAACAACTTCCGTTTTAACACTCCTCTTTTCACTCCTGATTTGATGGATTCCTGGGAATATGTAAACTACTTTAATGATGTAGCAAGATATTCTAAAGGATCTTTGCCTTATAATGAAGAATATGTACAAAACGTATATAATTATGTAAATGGTTTGAGCGATCAATATGTGCATGAAACAGCAGCTACAGAAACTGTAGATGGCGGTAGCGCTCAAAGATGGATCAATCCGTATGCAAATGTGGATTGGGTTGACCAGTATTATAAGAAATGGGCTATGTCTCAGGAACACAACTTGAGCGCCAGTGGTGGTACAGAAAAAATTACTTATTATTTTTCTGCCAACTACATGACATTGGGCGGTTTCATGAATTATGGTACTGACCAGTTAGACCGTTATACTTTGACAGGTAAGTTTTCTGCTCAGTTAACCAACTATTTGAAGTTAGAGTATTCTGCTCGTTGGGTACGTCGTGATTATGAAAGAGCTACTCAAATGAATGGTGGTTTCTATGATAATATGATGCGTCGTTCTTCTCCTTTGAATCCGATTTACGATCCGAATGGTTATTACTCTGAATATAGCTATATTGAATTGTTGGAGAACGGTGGACGTAGTAGTGACCAGAATGACCAATTGTCTCAACAAGTTAAAGTAACTATCACTCCGTTGAAAAACTGGAACATTATCGGTGAAATGAACATCCGTACTAATAATGACTGGACGCATGAATATTCTATTCCTGTAGCTCGCCATGCTGCAGACGATCCAGATAAAATGTTCTATTCAGGAGAATATGGTAACGGACAGGAATCTTCTGTAAAAGAATATTCTTATAAAGATACTTATTTGAACCCGAACATTTATACGAACTACAATTTTTCTGTAGGACAGAATAACTTTGCAATTACTGCCGGTACTCAGATAGAGCAGCTTAGAAAACGTCAGGTTGAAGCTTATAAAAAAGGATTGGCTTCAGAAGATTTCCCTGTGTTGAATTTGGCTTTAATGCAGGATGGTATCAGCACCAGTGGTGAATATCAGATGTGGAGAACCGCCGGTTTCTTCGGACGTATAAACTATGATTATGCCGGACGTTATTTGGTTGAATTAAATGCTCGTTATGACGGAACTTCTCGTTTCCGTGATGGAAAAGACCAGGACGGAAAGAGTACTCGTTGGGTGTTGTCACCTTCTGCATCTATTGGTTGGAACATGGCTAAAGAAAATTTCTGGGCTCCGGTTGCTCCTTACATCCAGATGTTTAAACTAAGGGCTTCTTATGGTCAGTTGGCAAACCACAATACTAATAGCTGGTATCCTACTTATAGAACACTTAATATCTATGCAAACAGTGGTAACTGGTTGGTAAATGGTGAAAAACCGACTACCTCAGAATTCCCGAGCTTGATTACAGCATACTTAACCTGGGAAAAAGTGCGTACTACTAACATTGGTGTGGATATTGCAGCCTTTAAGAACCGTTTGACTGCGTCTTTTGACTACTTTGAACGTCGTACTCTTGATATGATGGGATCTGGTGGGGAAGAAAAATTACCTGCAACTTTAGGTGCAAGTGTTCCAAATACCAATAATACGGATATGAAAAATACCGGTTGGGAACTTTCTGTTGCTTGGCGCGACCAACAAGGAGATTTTTCTTATGGTGCCCGTATCAATATTTCTGATAACAAAACCCGTTTGTTGCGTTACCCAGCTAACTCAGGACGTGAGCTTGATTATGAAAACTACAATGCTAAAATTGAAGGTGAATTGTTAGGTAATATCTACGGTTTTGAAACAAAAGGTATTGCAAACAGTCAGGATGAAATGGATGCACACTTGGCTTCTTTGCCTAATGGTGGACAAGACGCTATCGGTAGTAACTGGGAAGCTGGTGATATTATGTATGTAGATTTAAATGGTGATGGTAAGATAACCCGTGCTACAACTTTGGATGATGTTTTAGAAGGAAGAAGCGACTATAAATTATTAGGTAATACTAATCCTCGTTTCCGTACCGGTATCAACCTTGATTTGGCTTGGAAAGGAATCGACTTCTCTGTATTCTTCCAGGGTGTTTTGAAACGTGACTATTACTTCAGTCCTAATGGTGGTGCAGGTGCAGGTGCTAAGAGTGCGGTATTCTGGGGTGCTACTTCAGGTAACCAATCAGAATCTTTGTTCTTTAAACAACACTTGGATTACTGGCGTGATGAAACATCAGAATTAGGTCCTAATTATGATGCTTATTATGCTCGTCCGGTTTATCAGACACATAAAAACCGTGCTACACAATCCAGATATTTGCAAAATGCAGCTTATATGCGTTTGAAAAATATTCAGATTGGTTATACTTTCCCTAAAAAATGGATGGAAGCTATTCATATTGAGAATTTAAGAATTTATTTCTCAGGTGAAAACTTATTTACTTGGACTAAGTTGAACAAAGTGTTAGATCCGGAATCACTTGAAGTAGGAAAAATGAAATCAGGAGGATCATATCCGTTGTCAATGACACTTTCTTGTGGTTTGAGTGTTAACTTCTAATTTATTGTAACAATGAAAAATATAAAATCAATAAAATCAGCAACAAAGGGCTTGTTTGTAGGAGCTTGCCTGTTTGCATTCGCCGGTTGTAATAATTTCCTGGACGTAGCACCATTATCTCAGTTGAGTCCGGAAACTTATTTTTGGACGGATGAGCAATTAGGATCATATACTATTAAGTATTATGATGACATTTTACCTTCGCATCATGACTGGACTTCATTTTATCATGATGATAACTCTACGGACAATGAATCCGGAAGAAGTTCAAGTAATGTATTCGTACCAACGGCTTCTGCTCCTAAAGTAGGTAACGATGCCGGTGGGGAATGGAGTTTCTCCATGATTAACAATATGAACTTCTTTTTGGAAATCGTGGTTCCTCGTTATGAACGTGGAGAAATAACCGGTTCTGAAACGATGGTTAAACATTATATCGGTGAAGGATATTTCTTGCGTGCAATGGAATATTATTACCGTTTACGTAAATTAGGTGACTTCCCTATCATTACACGTACTTTACCTGATAATAAGGATACATTGATGGAAGCTTCAAGACGTGAACCTCGTAATGAAGTGGCTCGTTTCATCCTTAGTGATATGGATAAAGCTATTGAGTTATTGAGTAATGATCCTGTGGGCGGACGTAACCGTATTACAAAAGACGTAGCTTATTTGATGAAAGCACGTATTGCTTTGTATGAAGGTACGTTTGAACGTTATCATAAAAATACAGCTCGTGTTCCGCTTGGTCCGGGTTGGCCGGGACTTGCTCTGAATCCGGATTACAAATTCCCGGGAGCAGATGAAGGTGGTGACGGAACATTGGAAGGTGAAATCAAATTTTTCCTGAATGAAGCGCTTGAAGCTTCTAAAGTGGTAGCAGATGCTCATCCTAACCTGACAACTAATACTAAACAGGATAAAGGTTTGGCTTCTAAACCGGCTAATGATTATTATGATATGTTTATTGCTACTGATCCGAGCGGATATGATGAAGCTTTGATGTATCGTTCCTATGACCGTGTTCTTGGAGTTAATCACTCATTTAACAAATATATGTACGGTTCATCCAGCAATGGATATACATTGGAATTTGAAAAAGCATTCCTGATGGAAAACGGTTTGCCTTGGTATGCTAATGGCAGTGGTTATGCCGGTGACACATTAGTTGAAAAAACAAAGGAAAATCGTGACTGGCGTTGGAGATTGTTCATGAAAGCTCCGAATGAATATTTGTTTAAAGATGTTGATGAAAAATTACCTGCAGCTCCTCAGATTAATAATGCAAGTAAGTATGGTACAGGAACCGGATTTATTCAGAGCAAGGGGTATACTGAAAACGTAGCTTACATTATTCAGAGTGCTGACGTTACAGCTGCCATCATGTATCGTTCTGCTGAAGCTTATTTGATTTATATTGAAGCTGCTTATGAATTGTTCGGCCAAAATCTGAATGCAGATGCTTGGACTTACTGGGGTAAATTGCGTGAACGTGCCGGAATTACAGGTGATGTGAAAACTACTACTATCGCAAACACAGATATGGACATTGAAAAAGAATATGACTGGGCGGCTTATTCTGCAGGTCAGGTTATAGATGAAACTTTGTATAATATCCGTCGTGAACGCCGCTGTGAATTCATTAGTGAAGGTCAGCGTTGGGATGACTTGGTACGTTGGAGAGCTTTGGATCAGATTAATGGAAACTTCTTGCATGGCTGCCGTATCTTTGATAAGAATAATCAGGTATTGTCGGTATTTACTGATAATGGTGTGAATTTGTCTTATACACAAGGAGAACCTTCAGGTGTGAGAAATACAGCTTCATCACCTACATTCGGACCACATTTGTCTTTGTTCAAGATTGTAGTAAATGAATATAATAATGGTTTGTTCTTCAAACAGGCACATTATTTGTCTCCGATCAATTATAAAAACTTCCAGTATGCATCTCCTGATGGAATGTCGGCTGATCAGTCTACCATTTATCAGAATCCAGGATGGCCTTTGGCTCCGGATGCATATGCAGAATATTAATTGTGTTAAATGATCTTATTAAGGTAAGGATATAAAAGTTTTTTTATATCTTTACCTTACAAAAGATATAAAGATTATGAATTAAAAAATCACTTACAAAAATTAAATTATTATTATGAAAACAAAATTTTTACTTTTTGCAGCTTTCTTGGGTTGTGCTTCTCTTATGGCACAGGATGAGAAATCAGAGTTAATGCTTAACGGAGGATTCGAAGATACAGATTATACTCCTTTTTATTGGGGAGATGAAGATACTAAGCCGAAACCTCAGATCGTTTTGGGTTGGGACTTGAAAACTACCAACCAGGATTCTTTGGCAATGATGACAGAGTTTAAAAATGCGGGAATGGATCGTTGGAATGTTTACTGCCGTTATGTAAAACATGATGATGTTGCCAGTGGTGAAGAAGAAGGAGCTACTATCAATAGCCTTATTACTGATGACAACTATCAGTTTATGCGTTTACAACGTCAGGAATGGAACGGTTGGTACACTACAGGTTTGCAAAGTACTCATGAAGTAGCTGCCGGTACTGACTATGATTTTTCTTGTATTTATGCAGGTATGACTGTAGAAAGAAGAAAAAATAAAGACGGCTGGGAAGGTGAAGTTATTCGTCGTATCCGTATTTATGAAGAAGAAGTTTCTGATGAAAATGTAGTTATGGAAAGTATCATTGAAGATGCTTCTTCTATACCATGGAGCGAATATAAAGATGTAGCAAAAGCAAGCCAGGCTGCAACTAAATTTATTGTCAGAATGGAATTGAACGGTTTTGGTGAAGATGATAGTAAAGGTGGTGAGGGAATGAATAAAGTTTGGTTTGATTTTGATGATGTAAGTTTGAATGGTATTAATTTGAATCCTGGTGGTGACGGTGTAGAAGAATATGATCCTACAGCTGCTATCAGCGTTTACAAATTAGGAAATGAAGTTGTTATTGCTAATGCCCCGCTTAACAGTGAAGTGAATCTTTATACTGTAGCTGGAAATCTGTTAAAATCAGCTGCTGTTGATTCTGAAGAATATAACCTTGATGTAAACGGTTATCAAGCTGGTGTTTATGTGGTACAGGTAGCAGGAAAATCTTTCAAAATCGTATTGTAAAAATTGTAATGGCTAAGTGCCGTTATTTAACTTCTTATATAAAAAGGAGAGCAGCCGGAAAGCTGCACTCCTTTTATTAGTAAAAAAATATTGAAAATTTATTTTAGACTTTCCCTCTTTTGCTAAATAATTTTCTCCAAAACAGCTAATCTTATGCGAACACTCAAGTTAACTTTATTTTTCTTTTTACTAAGTGTTGTTTCTTTGTCAGCAAAAGAAGAATCACACGTACCTTATTTTCCGGATAACGGAGATTTAATATTGGAGGAGCCGATTGATTATTATGTTACAGGCGATACTCCTTTTCAGGATGCATATATTGCAGATATACGCCATGAAGATGCCTGGATTATTTTAGAAAAAATACGGCCTTCAGTTTTTTTAGAAGATTTTATTTCTAAAATAAAAATTAACGGAGCTGATTTGAAGAATGGTGAAAACTGTCGTGTCGCTATTTATGGCGATGGTTGTGCCATAATTCCTCATACTCCCGATTATATTCCGTTAAAAGTGTATACGGAAGAAGCTTATAATGGTATAGAAAAAGAATTTAAGGCCGGAGGGCTTGCTATCAGCCTGAAGGATGAAGAATATAAAGATATTGATAATGCCATCAGCTCTTTTATATTGAAGAAGGGCTATATGGTTACTTTTGCGAATGAAAAATCAGGACAGGGATTCAGCCGTGTGTTTATAGCTGATACTGACGATATAGAAGTAGAGTTGCTTCAAACAGAATTGAATGATAAAATTTCATTTATCCGTGTGTTTAAATGGCAGTGGCCTGCAAAAAGAGGTTGGTGCTCTTCTGGTTCTAACTGGTTGAATGAAACAGAACTTACCGGTTCTACCTGGATGTATTCCTGGAGTGCGGATAAAGAAACAGGTACTGACTATGAATATGTGCCTATTCGTCAGAAAATGGGATGGCCTGGTTTTAATCAGATAAATAGTAAATTGAATGTAACTCATTTATTGGGACATAACGAGCCGGATAAAGATGACCAGGCTAATATGACAGTAGACCAGGCTATTAGTGATTGGCCAAGTATGATGGCTTCCGGTTTGCGTGTGGGATCTCCTTCCATGGCAAGTAATGAAGCCTGGTTACGCAATTTTATCGCTGAGTGCGATAAACGTAATTATCGTGTGGATTTTGTTGCTATACATGCTTATTGGAGTTATCATAATGGAGGAGAAGTAGTTGTTATTTCTGATCCGGAAGGTAATGAAAAAGAGTATGTTTCAGTAAATCCTGAAACCTGGGCTGCAGCTCTGAAAAGATGGTATGAGAATGGAGGTAAACGTCCTTTGTGGATTACCGAATGGAATAACGGTGCTAACTGGACGAATGGAAGCAATAATGATAACTTTCCTACCGATACAGCAGGACAGAATCAGAAACAGTTGATTGATTTGCCAAAAATCTTGTATGTAATGGATACATGTCAGTATGTAGAACGCTATTCTATTTATAACTGGGTAGAAGATAAGCGTGCGATAGTACGTACTAAAGAAACAGGTGAACAGTATTTGACTCCAGCTGGTGAGTATTATAGAAATTCTGCTGGTGACAGTTTAGCATTTAATAAGAAGTATGAGCACATTCCTGTAGCAAAAATGGCTTCTCCAGAGTTGAAACTTACTTTTACTCATTCTAACAAAACTGTAGATCTGAAATGGACTGATTATAACGGTGAAATTACAACTGAATACATTGTTCAGGCAGACCGTAATTATTCCGGAGGTTTTTCTGATTTGGAAAAAGGTAAGATGGGTGATGAAAACGGATTGGATAAAACGTATAGTTATCAAATAACTCCGGAATCTTCTTCTCGTTATTTTTACCGTATTAAGGTTACAAATGAAGCAGGAGAATCAGCTCTTTCTAATCAACAGGTTTTGGAAGTGGGTGCTATTAATGGATCAGGACCGATACGTTACGGTACATTAGGTATAACCGACACTGAAAATAAATCGGTGTATTATACCCAGCCTTATGATGCAACTCCGGCGGTATTCTTTACTTCATACTCAAATGTGAATTCAAATGCATATTTGGCTTATCAGTTGTCAGATCGTTCTACGGAAGGTTTTATTTTTACTCCTACTTATTGGAATTATGTAAAAGATAGTGATAAGAAAAGTCTGGAACCAGAAACTTCTTCATTTATAGCTTCATCTTATGGTAATAGTACCTGGGGTGAGTTGGCTACAGAAACTGGAGAAGTTAAGAGTGTAAAAAATGAATGGGTGGAAGTTAAGTTTAATCAACCGTTTGAACAGACTCCGGTTGTTTTGGTGACTACTTCTGCAAGTAAATTGACTTACCCTGTTGTTCCTCGTGTGAAAGATGTGACGAAAGACGGGTTTAAAGTTCGTTTGACTCGTGAAAAAGGTGTATCTATCCGTTTCTCTCCGGAAGATGTAAACTATTTTGCAGTAGAACCGGGTTCTACTACAGTGAACGGAAAGAAAGTGAAAGTAGGATCATCTGAAAATGTAGGTCAGTTAGCAGGGCGTGTTACAGTAGAATTTGGAGAAGAATTTACAAATCCTGTATTCTTTGCTGCTATCCAAACATCAAATGATGATTATACATATATGATGCGTTATCGTAATCTAACTACTACGCAAGTAGAAATGTTTAAAGTGATGGAACGTTCAAAAGGATTAAGTACAGGAGAATCTGATAATGTAGGCTGGATTGTGGTTGAAGGTGACCCTGATCCTACTACCGGAATAGATGATGTTCCGGCTATAGAAAATGCAGGTGAAGAATTGGTGGTTTATCCTTCTGTAACTACTGGCGATTTAAATATAAACGTTTCAGATGGAACGGTTCTTGAAATCTATAATATGACAGGTGTGTTGGTAGATAAAATTCCATGTTATAATGGTAATATCAATGTAAATGGAATATTAGACGGTATCTATATTATTCGTACTTCAGATGGTAGAACCCAACGTTTTGTAAAAGTAAGCTGATGTTTCTTCATTGAAACATCGGAGTAGTCCTTGAAGAACAACAATATATATGCAAATTCAGCGTATTATTGTTGTTCTTCTTTTTTTAAAGGATTACTATTTGGTTTTTCTATAATGTTCTTTTGAAAGAAAGTGAAATTTTAATGTATAATTAAATATCTATTGAAAAAATGAAAACTCTCAAATTAACCTTATTATTGGTAGCTACCACCTTCTCCTTATCGGCAAAAGAGGTATATACCACTAATGCTTTTGATTCGGGCACTACTCCGATAGGGCGTGCGGTTGATTATCATGTGACAGATGATAATCCGTTTAAATCGGGTACGGTTATAGACCTTACTCATGAAGATGCCTGGGTCTATCTTGAAAACATGCGTCCCAGTGTTTTTTTAGATAATCATATCGGGAAAGTAAAAATAAACGGGGCTTCTTTGGACTCAGCTAATTGTCGGGTCAATATTTATAAACACGGTACGGTTATTATTCCCCATGATTCAGCGTATGTAGCATTGAAATTGTATACAAAACGAGATTTTCAGGGTGAAACATTGGAACTCCCCATAGGAGGGCCTTATCGTTTTAATGAAGAAGAATATAAGAAATTTAATAATACTGCGGTTTCTTTTGAATTGAAACGGGGATACATGGCAACGTTGGCAAATGATGCTGACGGTGCTGGATATAGCCGGGTGTTTATAGCGGATACGGCGGATATAAAGGTGGATCTGTTGCAGCCGGAACTTGTAAATAAAGTTTCATTTGTGCGTGTGTTCCGTTGGCAATGGCCTTCAAAGAAAGGCTGGGATTCTTCAGGAAGAATGTGGCAGAATGAAAATGAGTTGACTCAAGCTACCTGGTTTTATTCCTGGAGTGCCGATAAGGCGACATATCCCGATTATGAGTACGTGCCTATCAGGCAGAAAAAGTACTGGCCAAGTTGGAATGAAATTAATGGAAAAGAAAATGTAACTCATCTTTTAGGCCATAATGAGCCGGATAAAAGCGATCAGTCTAATCTGACAGTAGAAGAAGTGATAGAAGAGTGGCCTTATATGATGGAGTCTGGCTTACGTTTGGGCTCTCCGGCTTTAGCAAGCAATATAGGCTGGTTACGAAATTTTATTGCGGAATGTGATAAACGTAATTATCGGGTTGACTTTGTAGCTATCCATGCGTATTGGGATTTGCGTGACGGTCAGAATGCTTCGCCTCAGAAATGGTATAATTCATTAAAGAGTTGGTATGAAGCAGGAGGAAAGCGTCCTATTTGGATAACGGAATGGAATAATGGTGCTAACTGGACCGGAGGTTCATTCCCCAATGATACTTTGGGACAAAATGAGAAGCAACTTGCCGATATTAAAAAGATATTGCAGGTATTGGATACTTGTAGCTTTGTGGAACGTTATTCTATTTATAACTGGGTGGAAGATAAACGGGCTATGGTAAGGGGTACTATAACTCAGGAACAGATTGACAATAGTCAGACGGGGAATAATCCGATAAGTCAGGATAGGCTGGGAGAAAAGAGCGCAACCGGTTGGGGAGATCAGTATCTGACACCGGCAGGGGTCTATTATCGTAATAACTTACCGGAATTAGCTTTTAATCCTAAGAATGAGGTAGTGCCGACTTATAATATGGTTGCTCCGGAACAGGATCTGGCAGCGGCTTTTGATCATCTTACACGTAAGGTAAAATTGACCTGGACTGATTATAATGGTGAAAATAGCGGCTATTATACGTTGAATTGTAAAGAGAATGAGGAGCGTTTTAAAGAAATTCATAAAGCTCCGACTCCGCAAGTAAAGAATAGTTATGAGTTGGAATATGACAATAAAGAGTCTGTGAATTACTCATATCGGGTAGATATATCTTCCGGTTCTACTGTTTATTCCACGAATGTAGCAACTGTTGATATCGGTGCCATTAAAGGTGCGGATTCTATCCGATGGGGGCGTTTGAACGTCAGCGATATGGTGACAAAGTCTTTTTATTACAATAGAAGATATGCTGATGTACCGGCAGTGTTCTTTTCCGGATATTCATATAATAACGGTAGGGCGAATTTGAGCTATAAGTTGACTGATATCTCTCAGAAAAGTTTCCGTTTTGCTGTTACTCCGTGGAATTACGCAGCAGATAATACTGTTTACGATACCCCGGAAGATGCATCTTTTATTGTCGCAGCCTTTGGTAATTATACTTGGGGAGATTTGCCTGTGGAAATAGGAACAGTTAAAGATTTGAAAGGTGATTGGGTGGATGTGAAATTTGCAAAACCTTTTGACGAAGTCCCTGTTGTCTTTGTTACAACGGCAGAAAGTAAGTTGAATTTTCCAGTGTCACCTCGGGTGAAAGATGTGACAAAAGAAGGATTTAAAGTAAGGCTTACCCGTGAAAGGGATATTACGATTCGTTTCTCACCGGAGGATTTAAATTATTTTGCTATCCAGCCAGGCGAAACCACAGTTAATGGTAAAAAGCTGAAAGTAGGTACTGTTGAAAATGTAGGTGAAGTCTCAAACAGCGTTACGATTGATTTTGGTGCGGAATTCTCCGATCCATTTTATATGGGGGCTTTGCAGACCAGTAATGATGATTTGACTTCGACCCTGCGTTTCCGTGATTTAACCTCTACTGGCGTGGAAACATTCAAGCAGCAGGAACGCTCCAGTGGAGCCGGACAGGCCGCTTTGGATATGTTGGGATGGATTGTCATTGAAGGAGAACCGGATATCGTGGAAGATGAAGACCCATCGAGCGGATTGGATAATTATTCAGGAGAAAACTTGTTTACTGTATATCCTACTATAACTTCCGGCGATCTAAATGTCCTTTTACCGGACGGTACAGTATTATTTATATACAACATGATGGGAAATCAGGTAAAAGTAACGGAAGTGAATAACCAGTATTTAGATGTTAATGATTTACCTGATGGTATTTATATAATTAAGAATGGTAATGGTGCTGTTCAGAGATTTATAAAAGTGAATTAAATGTTATACGGAAGTTTCCGGTAAAGGAAAAATTTGTTTATACTGAAAATGTCCCAATGCTTTATTACAAGCTTTGGGACATTTTTGTGAAAATTGTTGAGTGTATGTTTTATGGGATATATTGATGTGTTTTTTGTAAATGTAAAATTGGAAGAATAGAATGTAGCCGTATATAGATTCGATTTTTAGAATATACTTAATTAAATTAATATCTTCATTTATCTATATTTTGGAGACTTTTTTATAATAAATTATTTTCTTCTTTTATTCTATTCAACTCTGAGGTTAGTTCTTTTACTTGTTCATTTAGTTTTAAAATGTAAAGAGTGTTTTCTTCCAATTTCTGTAATAATTTCATGTTCATTTCAGCTAAATCAATGCCTTTTGATTCCATTGATTCAGCAGGAACTATTTCCGGTAAATGTTTATTGTTTGTTATAAACTTAGATAATTCCTCCAATGACATAAGTTTGTAATCTGGTGCAAATACAAAATCACACCCTTGATTTACACATACTTTTACTTCGTGAGCACGAATAGTTCCGGCAACATCTAAATCTGCATTAGGATTAGTAAGCCCTATACCTATTTTTCCATATAAAATTACAGCATCAAAATCATTATAAAATCCCTTTTCTGCAGACCAATTTCTATTGATCCACAAAGTGTTTTCTCTTGCAGTATTAAAATAGGAAATAGCTGCTTTTTGATTTAAAAGAAATTTTAAATCTACATTTGGTGGTGTAGATAGATTAATGTTCCCTTTTACATCTAAGCGTTGAGTTGGTTGTACTGTTCCTATCCCTACATAACCGTTATCACCTAAAAATAAGGGGGTAATCATATGACCATTGGGCTTAGAGTAGGCTCCGAAACGCAATCCGTTGCCACTTCCTCCTTGTGCATTAATTAATTTCCACTCCCACCCTTGGTTGGTTCCGGTTTTTAAGGAATGTCGGATGGTAATGAAAGCTCCCAAATCACCGCCATTTACTCCGTCTAATATAAGTTCCTTTTGTATTCTGGTACGATCGTTTACGTCAAGGACATACGAGGGGGAAGATTGTCCTATACCAACGCTCCCAGCTGTGTAATATAGTTTTGTACCATTTTTTTCCCATTGGGCATAAGTTTCTGTAGAAATAAAAAGAACAAATAATAAATTTAAAAAGAAGATGTTTTTTTTCATAAAGAACAAAATAATATAATAATTTTTACATTAATTTTCCTTTTATTATAAATGAATTTATAAAATTTGATTTGCTGTACCAATGAATTTTATCTGTTTTTTATGATGAAAGGCAATGTGCTATTTTTTCACAATAAACTTGAAAGGTTCAATGAGCTTATTATCACAAATAAATTTCAGAATGTACATTCCATCCGGATAAGAATTGGTATCAAAAGTTTCTTCCATACTGCTTACTGTACGAATATCTACCAACATACCGGTAGTATTATATATTTCTATTTGTTTCACTATATCCGCCTGGTTGCCCAATTCCACGATTAACATATCTTTTACCGGGTTTGGATACAATAAGATTTTGTCTTCACCAGCATATACAGTCTGATTCGTGCTCAGTAACTCAGGTTGTTCATTGGTTAAGTTCACTTTTAGAGCTTTATTCCTGTCATTTATGCTTAACGTATCCATTGCAATCGTATCCGGATTGTGTTTTTCAATATTTCTCAAACTAGTGAGCCTGCTTGCATTTTCGTACTTCGTGTTACAATCTTGATAAGCCTTAAAATGAACGATCGATCCTTTTTGAGCATGTAAGGACTTGACAACAATCTTATCCGCAGTAAAAGCTTTATAAGCCAGGTTACCTATTGTAACTTTATTTGTATTACCTATTGTTAAAGTGTTGGCGGTTTCAAATTTATGTATAACCTGATTCGTGCAATTTTCATTGAATTCATCAGTGATCGGAGGTGTATTGGCAGCGGGTGTTAATAATTTGGCTTCCCCTGGTTGTAAAACAATTGGCATTCCCATACCATAAGCAGTTCCGTTTAAAACATCCCTACATATATGTTTTAATTTGGGACTAATTTGCATTTGTCCTCCACAATTTTTATTAAATAGCCAGAAATAGATTTGTCCGGATTTGTTTCTTAAAAAAGTAACGGCTAATGAAGATGGAGTCTTTTCTACAAATGGGTTATTTACATCGGCAAATATCTCTTTTGCATATTTATCGTTTTTAAAGTGATTCCAGTTGTTGAAGTCATATAATATGTCCGACTGACTGGGATCAATATTTGACTTGTTTGAAACATGGTACGCACTGACAAAATTTAAAGATAGGAGCTCATCACTTTTATTCGGGTCAGTTAATTTAGCGTGTAGAGCAGCAAGCGCGTCCAATGTGCCATCCTCGAAAGTTAGTTTAAAATCCTGATATAGTCTTGCTCCCGATTCGTTTTCATATTCATTGTCTATCCATTCAAATCCGGGCCAGTATGAAATACCCTTAGCTCCGTATGCCAATGCGGCATAAATAACAAAGTAGAATTCAGTAATAGATTTTCCATGTATTGTATAATTAGGAGAAGTAATTTTTTTCTTGCGATCATTAACGTTTTTCAAGGGAGTTAATACATAAAAAAACGGTATTGAGTTTTCTGCACTTTTCATTCCGAATATATATAATGTACGAAAAAAACCGAGAAGATCATCAGGACTATTGGCAATAGGATATTGGTCAAAAGATAATATATTGGGCTTGGAATTATTAATATATGTTTGCATATATTGTTGGGTATAAATATAAGGTCGCCCAGAATAATCATCCTCTTTAGAATTTACCAGGTTTGACCAACGTAATTTGGTTTCATCATATTTTCTGATGGCATTGGCATATTTCGCTTCTTCATAAATGGAAGCATTTGGTTCGTATTTAAAACTGTCATATGGCCAATCAAAACTTGGCTCATCCTGAATATCAATACCTATTATATTATCGTAGTTACCGTATTGTTTATAATGTTCCATTGTGCCGAATACTCTTTCGTCAGTAATAGGTCCCTCATTGCTGGCATGTTGGGGACAGAGGTTGTTTGTGTATAGCATGGATTTAAGCCCTTTAGTAGCTGCTCTGTGAGTAAATCCGGCTTTTATCCAATCGTTGTGATATCCTCCGAGTAATACAGTATTAAAATAATATTTATTTTTCATCATTTCCAGAAAGTCCAGATAACTTTGTTTTTTATCTTCTCCCTTTTCCCAAGGCTGTTCACCTATTATTTCTTGTTCCGTCGTATCTGTAGTATGTGAAAATTTCCACATTAACAGAAATTCATTTAGTTGTGCATTGATTATGTTATGGCTTAAGCACAAGAAAATGATTAATATGAAGTTTCTAATTTTTTGCATATTGTTAGATTTTACTTTTACTAACTTATTTTCCTGCTTTAAGTTGCTCTATCTCATTATTTAGAGATATTACATATAATGTTAATTCTTCTACTTTTTGTAATAATAGAGCGTTCATTTCAGCCACGTCAATACCATTAGCTTTTACAGCTTCTTCGTTGGGTATATCCGGTAAATGTTTGTTCTCCTTAATAAATGTTTCAACCTCATTTAAAGACCGTAGTTTGTAATCATCATTAAAAACAAAGTCGCTCCACACATTGGCCTGTATGGTTAGTTCTTTTGCAAAAACAGAACCGTCAATTCTGAATGTTTTGTTATTGAAGAATTTAGCCCATACTCCATTCTGTTCATCACTAATTCCTATATAATGTAAAGAACTGGTATTTGCAGAGGCAATATTTAATAATATATTATGTGATGATGTACTTTTATTACTGAAAACAATATCTCCGGCTTTTGATCCTTTAGCCAAATCCTCATTGTTATATACATGTCCTATCTGGAAATATCCTCTATCACTTCTTAATATAAAGAGTGGATTTTGTGCGCTATAGATTTCTAGCATGCCTCCATGGGCAGATTTTGCACCAATACTGACATTTCTGTTAAAAAGAGATTTTCCATTTACTTCTAAAGTTTCAGAAGGAGTATAAGTTCCTATTCCTACTTGTCCTTCAGGGGTAAGGTTTAGTATAGGATCAAATAGTTCATTTCGTGTAGTAGCAGTGCCTATACCCAATACATCAGACCTATAACGGGTTCCTATTGACCACATGGCGTTGTTTGCACGTGATATATTTATCATTTGTCCGCCTTCAGGGGTTCCTGTTACGGTGAGAACTCCGGTGTAACGTTCGTCAGGTTCTACTTTCACATAAGGATTGGCGGAGGTTATGAATGTACGCATTCCCCATATGTGGACATTTTCATAATCAGAGAAATATCCTTTTTCACTGGTCCAGTTTCTGTTGAAATATATATTTTTTGGAGAAGAGCCGAATCTGCTGATTGCTGCTTGCTGATTTATAAGATATTTACAATCAGTGCTACTTGTTGCAGGTGTTAGGTTGGTATTTCCTTTTACGTCTAATCGTTGTGTTGGTTCTACAACACCTAGACCTACCAGACCATATGTTGTAATTACAAAATCAGGGTCTATGAAATCAGAGTCAGATGTATATCTGCCTTCCCCAATGGCAAATGTATTTGTGTTATATACAGTTCCGATAGACCAGGCGTATTGGTTTCTACGTACCATACTTATGTATTGTCCACTTTCTGGTGGTTTGGCGATTTGGAGACAGCCAAAATAGGCAGGGTCTGGAGTTGTGCGTGAATCATGTATGGATATAACCCCTTTTACGCTAAGTGGCATGGGAGGATTTGTAATGCCAATTCCAATCTTACTGGATTGGTTTGTAGGATATAAATTATTGCCGGATTGAGTCCACTGGGCTCGTACATTAATAGAAATGAAGGCAAATAACGTTAAAACTAAAATTAATTTTTTCATGATTGTATAAATTAATTATTATTAGATTGTATTTATACAAAATTAATTTATTAATTGTTGAAAAACTTTATTTTTTGTTATAAAAAAATTATAAATATAAAAGAATTATAAACAAGTGGTGTGGTGAGAATGATACATTTTTTAATAAGTATTGTTTTAGATTGAATTTAGTTGATTTGTTCATAAAAAATAATTGTATTTGTTTTTATGAAGTGCTAGTTGATAATATTGATTAAAAATTATGATTTATTTTTCGAACAAATACTTGTATGAAGAGAAAAGAGCTTTAGGTCTGTTGCTTAATATATTAATAGGAGAGATAAGATGTATTTTATATTAATTAAGTGCAATTTTTTGTTTGTAGGGGTACTTTTTTTTGTTATTTTCTCCCTAATGTTGACATGGTGATGAAATAAACGAAATAAATGTTTAGAGTGCAGGATTAGAGAACTTATTTTAATATAATCGTTTAAAATGCATTTGCAACTTGTTTTATGTTTTAGCTGCATACAACTTTATAACGTTTATTCATTTATATAATGAATAAAACAATGTGGAAGTAGTTTGAAGTAAATACTTTATTTATAAAGATATCTTACCTTGAGTGAAGTTTCTGTATTTCAGTGGAGTCATACCACTTCTTTTCTTGAATGCTGTGCAATAATACTCCGGATTGTCAAAGCCACTTTTGTATGCTATTTCCTTTATGCTAAACGATGTGTTTGTGAGTAATTCTTTGCTGTGCTGTATGCGTAGTTCCTGGATATATTGAGCAGGGGCAAAGCCAGTGAATTCTTTGAACAGACGCCGAAACCAGGAGTAACTCATGTGTATTTGTTCGGCTACTTCTTCCGGTTTTATATTATGTTGAAAGCTGTTGGCGAAAATAATTTTAGCCCGGTTGATATGGTTTGCTACTTTCATATCTTCAAAGCTAAGATGCTTGTCACGGGAGTAGGCGATACCGAGCAGATGATTCACGATTCCCGCCATCATTTGCTGATAACCTGAGTTTTGTTCCTGTGCTACTTTCATTCCTTCCGTATAAAGCTGCACAATATCGTCAAGTACCCCGACATAGAATACCGGTTTTTGTTTGGAGAAGAATCCGTTTTTTATTCGGTTGTCTATATTCGGGCCTTTAAACCCAATCCAGTATTCTTCCCAACCGCTTGATGGGTTCGGATGATAGTTATGCCATTCGTTGGGGAATAATAGGAACATACTTCCGGCTGTAACCTCAGTAAGTTTCTGAGAAGAAGATTCAAAATAGCCTCCTCCTTGTGTAATGTACACTAATTGATATTCGTCCAGCAACCTTCCTTTTTCCGGAGAAAATAAGTAACGGATAGGATGGTCTGTTGGAGGATACTTTTCCTGAGGTTTTATCTGTTGCCTGCCAATGGTATTTATGGTCAATCCCCATTGTAAGTCGTGTTCGTTGGCTATCAGGTATCTGTGATGTATAGAGGAATTAGAAATAAGATCATTCATATATGCAAATTAAGTCAAAAAGAAATAAAGTTCCTAAATATAAAAGTGAAAAAAGAAAAAATATTACCGGAAAAGAGAGGATGCGTATGTGAAATGGTTGAATTTTCTACTTTATTGACAGAAATAATGCCCTTTTTTATAGTGATACCTCTTTACTTTTGTATAACTTTATTTATTCATGAACGGCACAGGTATTTATAGTAGTTTTTGCTTTTTGTTGGGCCAATTCAAAGGCATAGTAGCTCAAAGTGTATTGATAGGAAAATTTTTACTCCTAATAGACGGTATAAAAAGCATTTGTAATAGATTTTTGGATAAACCATTGTGTGGTTTATATTCTATATATACAAAAAGTATTTCAAAGTACTTTTCTCGAAAGACTCTTCTGAAAAATCTCTCTCTAAAACCTTTTGCGAAAATATTATCGGGATGTTTACATTTCCGGTTTTCTTATGATTCCTTTTATATATTGAATTCAGGTGTTTAAAGTATAGTTTACCTGTTCTGTTTTAGTTGGTAGGAAAACTTTATTCTAGCAAGAAATGCTGGTGAGGTGTATGTTCCAAAGATAAAACTGTTGATTTATTAAAATTAGGGAATCATTTGATTTCAGGATCATGTTTATAGGAAAAAGATTTAATTTCTAAATATAACTATTCATTTAATTTAATTCATTTATGAAAACAAACATTTTACTTTTAGCAGTCTTGTTCTGTGCTTCATTAACAGCTCAGGATAATGTGAATTTAATGAAGAATTCTGATTTTGAAGATCAGAACTACACTTCTTTCCTTTTTACAGATTATGAAGGTGATGAAAGTCCGAAACCAGAAATCATTAAAGGTTGGGATTTGAAATACCTGGATAAAGATTCTATAAAAACCGGAACTTTTAATAATAAAGGGATGGATCAATGGAATGTATTTTGCCGTTATGTTGAACACAATGCAGTAGCAGCAGGAGAAGAAGAAGGATCAACCTTAAATGCTCTTATTACAGAAGATAACTTTCAGTTTATGCGTTTACAACGTCAGGCATGGAATGGTTGGGAATTAAACGGATTGGAAAGTACCCACGAAGTTGCGGCAGGTACAGATTATGAATTTTCTTGTCTTTACGCAGGAGTTACTGCTTCTAAAAGAAAAAATAAAGATGGTTGGGAAGGTGAAGTGACACGTCGTATCCGTATTTATGAAAACAGTATTTCAGAAGAAAATGTCGTATTAGAAGAATTGATAGAAGATGCAGCAGGTATTCCTTGGACTTCTTTCTCAAAAAAGATAACTCCAAGCCAGAATGCAGAAAAGGTGATTATTAAGATGGAATTGAACGGACATGGCGAACAGGCAGGTGACGGTGAAAATAAAGTTTGGTTTGACTTTGATGATGTGAAGTTTGTCGGAAAACAAGTTTCAAATTATATTTTGGACACTCCAGAAGGTACTGTGGGTGTAGAAGAATTCGATGCTGCAGCTGCTATCAGTGTATATAAATCAGGCGATGCCATTGTGATTGCCGGTGCTCCTGCTAACAGCACAGTAAGTCTATATAGCCTGGCTGGTAATTTATTGCAAACAGCAGCAGTAGATTCTGACAATTATACAATGTCTACCAGTGCTTATCCTTCAGGTGTATATATTGTAAAGGCAGCAGGTAAATCTTTCAAAGTAGTATTGTAATCATATATATACATTAAAGTTTATATAAAAAATCCTTATTCAAGCGGATATCCGCTTGAATAAGGATTTTTTATATGTTCAAGAGTTTGTTTGCTTAAATTTAATTTTGTGTAGAAAAGTGCCAGAGAGAATAAAATTAATTGTTTCGTTGAGGTGTGGAGTTCTGTTTCAGGAAACGGAGTTACTCTGAAAGAGTTGTTTTTTGGGGAGCTATTTTTTCATCCCATAACATCCACAGGAGGAATATCACCCCATAAAACAAATATTTGAAAAGATAAGCGTGAAGGAAGTTGAACCATTCCATATGATTTTCATATAAAGCCACGATTATTACCATACGACATAGGTTAAACAGGTAGATTACAATCATTCCCAAGGGAATATACCATAATTTTCGAGTCCAGGGTCCTCTTGTAAAAGCAATGATACAAAAGAAGATATACGCCTGCTTTATACCTGTGCAACCCCATACTATCCTGATTGCATTTTCATTGCCGTAATACAACACATTGTTGCCTGCCAGCATAACATCAGAACCGAAGAATTGAAGTATGGAAGCTATGATGTCGGCAAAGTGTTTGGCCATATATATAAATGGGGCACTGATATTTAAGTCGAAGAAAGTTACCACACTATCAGACTCGTCTCCTTTTACCGTAAATTTCCAGAAAAAGTGGGAGACAAATAAGATAACGATAAAATAGATAATTCCCTCGTAGGGTTTTATTTTTTCTTTCCAGCTTCTTTTTTCAGTAGTCATATATAGGTTAAAACACCGTAACACCCCATAAAGTTGTGTTGCCGGTATTTAAAGTTTTTGTGTTACCCTTGCGTAAGGAGTGTCGGTAATGGAAGCGAAATCTTTATGCAAGTATTTGAAGTAACCGGTTATAGCCACCATTGCCGCGTTATCTGTGGTAAAAGCAAAAGGAGGAATAAATACCTTCTTGCCGTATTTTTCCCCATAGTCTAATAAAGCCTGTCTTAATCCGGAATTGGCCGAAACCCCTCCGGCTACAGCTACCTGATTAATGTTCAGGTCTTGGGCTGCCAGTTTCAGTTTGTTCATTAATATGTTAATTACAGTAGCTTGTAAAGAAGCGCATAAATCAGCCTGATTTTCAGTAATGAAGTCAGGATTTTCTTTTTGTTTGTCACGTAGCAGGTATAAAAAAGAAGTTTTTAATCCGCTGAAACTGTAATTATATCCTTCAATATGAGGTTTATTAAATTTGAAAGCCGTAGGATTGCCCTCTTTGGCCAGACGGTCTATGTGAGGACCTCCCGGGTAGGGTAGTCCCATGACTTTGGCGCATTTGTCAAAAGCCTCTCCGGCAGCATCATCTATGGTTTGTCCGATCACTTCCATGTCATTGTACTCCCGGACGAGGATAATTTGTGAATTACCTCCGGATACCAATAAACATAAAAATGGAAATTCGGGAATTTCGGTTTCTTTATCTTTTTCCCGGATAAAATGTGCTAATACGTGTGCCTGCAGGTGGTTTATGTCTATTAAAGGAATATCCAGTACCTGAGCAAAGCCTTTGGCAAAAGAAGTGCCTACCAGTAATGAACCCAATAGCCCCGGCCCCCGGGTAAATGCAACGGCGCTCAGTTCTTCTTTGCGCACTCCCGCTCTTTTAAGAGCTTCGTGCACCACAGGGATAATATTCTGTTGGTGAGCCCGTGAAGCCAGTTCCGGTACTACACCTCCGTAGCTGGCATGTACAGACTGGTTGGCTATTACATTAGAAAGCATCACTCCGTTTTGGATTACGGAAGCAGAAGTATCGTCACAGGAAGATTCTATTCCCAATATCGTAACTTTTTTCTCGTTTTTATACATGCAGGTAATGAATTAAATACATTTTACAACGTAAAATATGCCAAGCTCTTAATTTTTTGAAAAAAGGAAATGCTTCTTTTCCTTCATCGACCAAATTAAGAAATAATTGTTTTACTTTTGTAAAAACAAATCCCAAAGATATAAAAAAAACACTGAAGATAATAGCGCTGATAGTGGGAGGATTATTAATATTCTTCTCGCTTGTTTTTTTTCTGCTGCAAACCAGGGGAATACAGCAGCTTATTGTCAATACGGTGACAAAAGACCTTTCGGCTAGGCTGAATGCGGAAGTACGTGTCGGGGAGTTTGATTACGAATTCTTCAATGTCATTACGTTGAAAGATGTATATGTAGAAGATCTCCGGCAGGATACGTTGCTGGCGGTGGACGAACTCAGCGCTCATTTTCGTTTCTTTCAGCTTTTCAGAAAAAAGGTGATATTTTATTCTCTGCAAATAGACGGTTTATATGGAAACCTGGTGGTAACACCGGAAGGTGAAAATAATTTTGACTTTTTGATAGATTTGTTTCGTCCGGATCCGGATAAAGAGCGGGCGGACATAGAATATGCGTTTCGTAACGTTCGGCTTACCAATTCAGCACTGGCCTATAATAACCAGGCTGCTTCAGGTAAGGAACATTCATCCGAAAGCATGGATTTTAATCATTTGTATATTGATGGGATAAATGCGGAACTGAATTTGAATATATGGCGTAGTGATACGATAAATGCAGCTGTAACCCGATTTACAGCCCGGGAAAAATCCGGGTTGGAAATTGTAGATTTTAGTATAGAGCTGGTCGGGGATACAAGCGGCATGACGATTCCTTTTTTTAGATTGCATTTGCCCCATTCCCGTTTGAATCTGGAAAAACTCTCATTCCGTTATGGTGAAGAGTGGGAGTCTGTGGATGATTTCATAAATGATACGCACTTTCAGGGAGCTTTGAATAATACCCAAATTACATTGTCCGACGTAGCTCCGCTGCTACCTGCATTTCAAGGAATGGATGCTTTGGTTTTCATAGAAGCTTCAGCCAATGGGTATTTGTCTAATTTGCGTGTCCCTAAAATAAAAATTAATTACGGGGAATCATTCCTGCTGAATGCCAGTCTTAATCTGAGCGGGCTTCCTGATTTGGATGAGGTGTTCCTGTATGGCGATATAAAAGAGCTTAAACTTCAGAGCGCCGATATGGAAAATTTCCTGACAGATGTGACGGATAGGGATTTTAATTTGCCGGAGGTGCTGAAAACGCTTGGGGCTGTGAATTACTCAGGAAACATTTCTGGGTTTTTATCCAATATGGTGCTTTATGGAAATCTGCAAAGCCACGTGGGGGATATTTCCACAGATATTCTGGTGCAGTTTGAGAATGATTTTCAGGATATCCGTTATAATGGAACGGTGGAGTCTAAATCATTGGACTTAGGAGGATTGTTGCAGATGGAAGAGCTTGGAAATATAGCTTTCCATATAAATACAACGGGGGGTAAACAGCATGGTTCCCCCATTCAGGGCACGATTGATGCTACTGTTCCCGAATTTAATCTTAAGGGATATGCCTATACGGATATTAATTTTAACGGCAGGTATGATGGAAACGGATTCAATGGTTCGCTGCGGATAGAAGATGAAAATATTAATGCTCACTTTGATGGTCTGATTGATTTGACGGCAGAGTTGCCCGTATTTGATTTTGATTTGAAAGTGACGGAAACCAATTTGAATGCTTTGAACCTGATAAAGGCTTATCCGAATGCTTTACTGTCATTCAACTGGAAGACGAATATGACAGGAAACTCACTGGACAACATCAATGGCTTTGTCCGTTTTGACAGCATTGTTTTTGTGAATGAAGACAGAAGGCTGGATGTGGATGAAGTGCAGTTTATATCGCGTACGGACAAAGATTATACTAATTTTGTTATTGAGTCTAAGTACCTGAATGGTTCCTTGAGCGGTAATTTTAATTATGGTTATTTGTTACAGGCTTATTCCACTATTTTACCGCAGTACCTACCTTCTGTTACCGAAAAAAATACGCGCGATAAGGTAGATAACCGGGTCGATATTAATCTTACCTTGGAAAACACGGAGGATATTGCCTATGCGCTGGATATACCCTATGTGCTTCATGCGGCAGCTACAGTGACGGGTTATTCGGATGAGGCTACTAATACGATTGATATTGTAGCCAATGTACCCCGATTGTCTGCCGGCGATCAGGACTTTAACAATAATAGGTTTTATGTCTGGGGGCAGGATAGCGTTGTGGAACTGATTTTTGAATCGGACATTCCTACTGAAAGTGATTTCTGGAACTTTTCCCTATATAGTAAAGCAGCTAATGACAGCGTACAGTTGGATGTAGAGTGGCGGAATAAGCAGAAAGTGGTGAACCGGGGTGAGTTCAAAACGATTACTCATTTGAGCCGTGACGGGCAACATCGCCTTCAGACGGAAACTTCCATTATTCCGACAGACATTATACTGTCGGACTCCCTGTGGAAAGTAGCTTCCGGTAAAATACTTTTTACTCCGGATAAAGTTTTGGATATAGATGATTTCCGTCTAGGAAATCAGAATCAGTATATCAGTATCGACGGAGTGGTGTCTAAAGATATGCAGGACACTCTTTTGGTTGAGCTGAAAGAAGTGGATCTGGCTTTCTTTTCATTGCTGGCCGGAATGAATGGCTTCACTTTGGGAGGTTTAGCTACAGGTAATTTTAATATGCAGAGCGTGCTGAAAGAACCGGTTTTTGATGCCGTCCTTTCGGTAAAAGATTTGGAGATGAATGAAACAAGGGTAGGGGATGCCGCAGTTTTTGCTACCTGGGATCAACTGAAAGAACAAGTCGTGGCGATAGCTTCGATTGAAAACGAGGGGCATGCCGTGGCTTTGGCTGAGGCCGAATACTCATGGAAAGACCGTATTCTGGATATATATATTGATGTAGACCGCTTGAGCATAAACTTCCTTACCGGTTATTTTGAAAAAGTACTTCCCAATACTCAGGCCTATGCCAGCGGGCGATTGTATATCGGCGGCCCGTTGGACGCCATTCGTTTTGAAGGTCGGCTCAGGGCAGACGATGCCCGTGTTACGGTGGGCGTATTGGGAGCAACTTATGAGTTTAGCGACACGATAGAATTAAAGCCTTATTCTATAGAGTTTCCTCATATCGTATTGCACGATGCGGAAAATAATGAAGTAATTGTAGATGGAGCTTTGAGGCATAACGGTAGCTTTAAAGATTTTTCTTTTGACTTGAATGTGCAGGCTAAAAGCGCGCTCGTCATGAGCCTGTCGCCGGGTGAAAACGATTTGATGTTTGGTAAGGCCTATGCGGATGCCGTGGTGCGTATATCAGGAAAAGAAGAAGATGTGACCGTGCGCGTGAATGCGATGACACGTCCCGGGACAAAAGTCTTTATACAAGCCGGAGGGTCTTCTAAAGCGACAGATGCCGGGTTCATTCAGTTTGTCGGTCAGGATGAAACAGACGGGGAATACCGCTTTGCTAAAAGTACGAAAGCCAAGGAAGCGTCCAACTTTAGGCTGGATTTGCAGTTGGAAGCCACACACGATGCCGAAGTAGGGCTTATTATTGACCCGGCGGGAGGCGATATGATTACCGGACGGGGGCATGGCAATATCCGTGTAGAATATGATGAAAGCCAGTCGGATGTAAAAATGTATGGATCATACGTTATAGATCAGGGAAACTACACCTTTACGCTGGATGTGTTCCGGAAAGAATTTAAGATAGAAAGCGGTAGTAGTATCTATTGGTCCGGAAGCCCGTCTAATGCGCAGGTTAATATCCGTGCGGTATATTCGCTTACGGCTTCACTGAAGGACCTTATGAACGATGTTGAAGCTATTTCCAGCCGTACTTCAGTGCCTGTTAATTGTATTTTGATTTTGACGGATAATCTGATGACGCCTACTATTCAGTTTGACATAGACTTGCCTTCCAGTGATGAGGTGGTGAAACAATATGTAAAGAGTGAAATCGGGACAGAAGAAATGATGACACGTCAAATACTCTATCTGTTGGTATTTAATAAGTTTTATACACCGGAAGGATTAAAAGATCCTGATTATGCAGGAACGAACGATTTTCTTTCACTGGCCACTTCTACCGTAAGTTCACAGATGAACAACATCCTTTCCCAGATGTCCAATAAAATTTCGTTTGGTTTGGATGCACAGGTGCGTGAGGAAGACCGTATAGAATGGCAGGCAGCTATCATGTACCAGCCGAATGACCGCTGGATAGTAAATGGAAACTTCGGCTATCGTGACGGACTTAGTGCAGATGATGCGGATTATAATAACCGTTTTATTACAGACTTCGATGTGGAGTACCTGCTGACCAAGTCCGGTAAGTTAGGTCTGAAATTTTACAATCATACTGTGGACAGGGCGCAGCTGAAAGCAGCCCGGAATACGCAGGGAATAGGTATTATGTATAAGGAAGATTTTGATACGGTAGGTGACCTTTTCAAGTACTACTGGCAGAAAATCATTAGTATAGGAAAAAAGAAAAACAAGGAAAATAAAGAAATTGATGAAACGGATAAGTAATTTGACCATTCTTTTGGTTTGTGTTTTGTTGCCCTTAAAGGCTCAGTCCACTTTGGAACAGTTGTATGTCAACATGCCGGATATGCTGAATCCTGCGATGTCTAAAAAACAACGTATGGAACAAATAGAATATTATAAAGCCGGTTCAGACAGTGTGGCCAATCGTTTTAATAACCAGGTGTACGTACGTGCGTTTGATGAACAGAACGGGTATATGAAAATTCAGACTACCGACATTTCAGCCATGGAAATAAAATATTTTATCAATGGAAATGATACGGTTGTGGGTGTTATAAAAACAGTCTGTACTCCCATATGCCAGTCTGTAGTCAATTTTTATACAACAGCCTGGCATAAACGTTCGGATATTAAATTTAGTATGCCCAAAGCGGTGGAATGGTTGGATCCGGAAATGATGAAACAAACAACGGAAAATACAGAAATAGCCCGTAAGCTATTGGATGTAAGTTTTATATCCCTTTCTTTTTCTCCGGATCAGAATGAAATTTTAGCGTTAAACCATAGCCTGGATTATTTGTCGGAACAGGATAGGGAAATTGTAGCTCCTTTGTTAAGGGAAGAACCTATCATTTTTCGTATCGACAATAAAGAGTGGTTACGCGTTGTAAATGATTAATATAAAGAGAATAAATTATTCTTTTTCCAGAATCGGAGTTGTCGATCTTGTGTTTGTTTGAAAAATCAAATCGTTTCTTCTTTGGAAAAAACAGAATGGTTTATTTAATTTGTTGTAGATGAGGTGTCTGTTTTAATACATTGTTATTCAGACTTCCAATTATTAGAAAGTTCCTTTATCTTTACGTTAAGAGAAAAATGTAAACTATACAGCGCAGGTTTTTAAATCTCTTAGGCGACAACACTTTTAAAGAGAGCATTCTTATAAATGGAGCCTAAGATTTTTTCTTAGGCTTTTTTCTCCGGTCGAATACCATTTTTACGCGCCATTTAAACAGAAATTACTATCAAATGCCGCCCAGCCACCGGAAATTAACATGAAATTAAAGCAAATGTACATTTTGTCCCCCCCCTATATTGGGTTGATAAAATTGCATATGCAAGAGAATACCCGTAGAGAGAAAATGTTTGGTTTTATTGGTCAGTGTATCGGTTGGTTTTATCGTTGAAATGTAGTTTGGTCTGGATAGTAGGAGCGGAGTCCTTTTTCTTTAGTAAAATATCCATCACTCTTTACAGGCATATTTATATACCATTTGCGATATATCTGCTATGATTTGCGAAGTAACCGAAGCATTTTCTGCAGAGTCTTTTATAAAAACAACTATTGTGTACCTTTTTCCGTTGGGTAGTAAAACAAACCCTACGTCATTTATTCCGATGATTTTACCTTCATTGTTGAGGTCACCGGTTCCTGTTTTGTGTCCGATGATGGCTTTCGTTTCCTCAAGAGGGAAAGCTAAACGGTCTTTACCTGTCTGACAGGTAATCATTGCTTGTTTTATAAAATCCTGATATTCTTTATCAAACAGCTCTTTAGTCAACAGTAATTCTATCATTTTAGCTGTTTCAAGTGGCGTGCTCCAATTTAAGTAACAGTTTTCTATGCTCTTATGCATATCATCTTCCGTGGCTTGAATAGCGAACCGTTGCAACCCCAGTCCCCGGATGTATTGGTCGGTAGCCTCAGGACCTCCGGTTATGCTAAACAGAATATCACAGGCATTATTATCGCTTAGATGTAATGTGTACTTTAATAAATCCTTGATTGTAAGGGATACGTTTCCTGCCGGATATTTTTCACGAAGAGGGCTGTAAGTATCCGGTTTTAAATCTTCCGGATAGATGTAAACCGGAGTGTCAAAAGACAAACCTTCCTTTTGACAATAGTCGGCAACGGCTAAAGCCTGATGCAGTTTGAATACACTCATCAGCGGATAACGGCAGTCGTTATTTACAGTAATGGTATCTTGGCCGTTTAATATCACAGCTATACCTACTTGTGCGTTTAGGTTGGCTGCGAACTGTTGCAGTTGCCGTTCCAAAGTTCTGTTGCCGGCTTGGAATATTATTGGGAACAGAAGCAGGCACAATATGGGTAATATATTTTTCTTGTTCATGAAAAATTATCCCTGATTGAATTTCTATTACATTGAATAAATGTGTTTTATGTAGATGCTTAATAGAGAAATTATAATCTCTCTATTAAGTCTTCCGGTAAGTAAAATGCATTATTCTGCTTCATGTATACAATAAGACTTCCGGTTTCCAACGGTTTACCGTTGATGTAAACGATAGAAGAATTAGCCGGGATACTTATTCTTTTACGTCCTTTCTTTGCTTCTAAAGTAGTTTTGCCGTCTTTTTCAGAGATTGAATATTTCCAGTCGGCAAAGACTTGGGTATGTTTGGAGTATAATTTCTGTGTCAGTTCGTTCAGGGTAGAGTGCAGCCCGATAGCATCGCATAAATAATTATTAATTTCAACATTTGTATTTAATCCGACAGGAATTTCATTCTTAGGATGGTAAGCAGCCAGGAATACATCTTCCGAAGTATGTCCCCCGCTTGAGAACCCGATATAGGTTTTAGAATTCATGATCCGCGCAATGGAAGAAGCTAGATTCTCGTTGTTACTAACCTGCATGTAGTCTCCTTCCGTATAGTTCTTGGAATGCAGTAGCAAGGTCAGTTCATCATCAGTCAGGTCAATGTTAGTATAGTGTTTGAAAATGTTTCGGAAATCTTCCGGTTTTGATTTCAGTAAAATAGCTTCCAGCCCTCTGGCGGTTTTCTGATAATTAGATAAAGGCTCGAATACTTCCTGTATTCCCCGTCTTGCATAATCATGGAAATTATAGTTGCCTACCACGAAGCCGCTGTTCCCATGGTCAGG
Organism: Bacteroidota bacterium; assembly: GCA_023391625.1. Lineage (GTDB taxonomy): Bacteria > Bacteroidota > Bacteroidia > Bacteroidales > Paludibacteraceae > QVMH01. The sequence goes on from JAEWAN010000023.1 coordinate 34,658, forward strand.
AAGAATGATAACAGTCGTTTCTCCGTTTTTTAATGCAAAGTCCAAAGCAACCCGTACAGCCTTGTCAAAAGCCAGGAACTCCGTAATGCAGCCGATTGCGTCATTAGCATGAGCAGCATAGTCCACCTGGCTGCCCTCTACCATCAGGAAGAAACCTTTATCCTCTTTAGAGAGACGTTCTATTGCCTTTTGTGTCATTTCTGAGAGTGACGGAACTTGTGTTGTGTCCCGGTCGATGTCATAGGGGAGGTTTGTGTCGCAAAACAATGCCCATACTCTTTCGTCTCCGTTAAATTTGCGGAAAGCCTCAATATCGTTTTTGTAAACCACAGCACCCTGATTTTGCAGGTGGTTTTGCATGTCATCCTGCATATAGTTTACTCCTCCTGCAAATACAACATCAATATTGTTGTGTGCCATTTGTCTGGCAATTTCCTGATACTCATAACGTGAAGTATGGTGAGCGGCAGTAGCTCCCGGAGTGGCATGAGGAAACTCCACGGTAGCAACAATTCCTACTGCTTTTCCCAATCCATATTTAGCCCCTTCCAGGACGGTGGCAAGGGGTTGGTATGTCTTTTCCGGATCGCCGCTTACCGGATAAATATCCTGTATAGTGTCCTGTTCCGGATATATGGATATATTATTTACTTTTTGGGGCATACCCGTCATATAAGCAGACATTGCAGGAGCCGAATCTACCACCGGGGCGTTAGATGAATATGTTTTTACCAATCCGCAGAAGTAAGGGTCGACAGCTAAATGATCATTACCACCGTTGTATATTTGAAACCAGCGGGCGGCAGATAAAACGCCGATAGATGTACCGTCCGGAATCATTAGGATTACATTTTTAGTCGGGGTTACCGTTTTTTTGTATTGTGTCTGGGAAAAAACGCAAAAGCAGATAAATAGGGACGTGATGGTAAAAATAATTTTTTTCATTGGTAAATATAAATGGTTCATTGAATTACCACAAAGTTACGAAGAATAAAGGAAAGTGGACAGAAAAATATTTTAAAATTATATGAATAAAAACTGTAAAGTTGTTTGGTATTTATCAAAAAAGCTATATCTTTGCACCGCTTTTGAGAAAGAAAGCATATCTCTTGGAGAGGTGGCAGAGTGGTCGAATGCGGCGGTCTTGAAAACCGTTGTACTGCAAGGTACCGGGGGTTCGAATCCCTCCCTCTCCGCAAGAAGGACAGCTTATAACTGTCCTTCTTTTGTTTTTCCCTCCTGTAAATCTTCTGATAGCGATATTCAACACTATTCAATTATATTCAATTATGTTAAATTATGCTCAAATTGCTATTTTTTTTACCAAATCTTGCAAAGCCTAAACACTACCTTTTAAAACCTAATATGAAACGAAAACGACTGTCCCGGCCGGAAACACATAAAAAAAGTTGAATTTACGAGAGGTAGGAAAAAAGGTTATGAATTCAACTCCCTTATCTATCAAATCTGCATAAATTTTAAAAGACACATAATTATGGAAGCAGTAACATTCTCAGAAGCAAGAGTTTATGTGGGTACATACGCCCAGTATAACAACGGTTCACTTTTCAGCAAGTGGTTAGACCTATCCGACTATTCGGATAAGGACGAGTTTTTGGAAGCGTGCCGGGAACTGCACAAGGATGAGTGAGACCCGGAATATATGTTTCAGGATTACGAAAATGTACCCGAAAGCTGGTTGTCTGATAAGTTCTTTGAACTTCGGGATGCCATCGAAAAACTAATTGAAAACCAGTAGGAAGCGTTTTTTGTATGGTGCGACCACCACAATAGCGATGTAAGCGAAGAAGACACAACGACCTCATTTCTTTCTTTGAGGACGAATATTAGGGATAATATAACGATGAAGAAAACTATGCCCATGATTTATTATAACTGATTACTGGTTTGATGATGGTTTTGTCTTTCGTGTTTGCTGATTATTCACCGAGGGAAACCTGCCCACAAACCAAATTACAATGAAAACAGGCGGTTTATTCAGGCTATTGTTCCGGGTGGAACTGTTGACTTTAGTAATTTATTTTTTGTCTACATTAGCGGGTATATGGTTATCCTTGATAGTTCATTTTTCATTATCCGCTTTATACTGCGGTTGTTTGTATTCCACTATATAGCTTTTTAATGTCTGCGGTTTTCATTATCTTAATATTCACATTATTAATATAGTTGCTTTATAGAATCACTAAATAAAAACGGAGTATCTACGACCCTAGAGCCGAGACAAGAAAAATATGTAACGTTCATTGCTGGGGCATTCAGGGGAACAGAATATTTTCAGTATGATTACTGCCACACGGAAGGAGAACTACTTTCTACGATAGCGAAAACACTGGAAGAGTGCCGGAAACGGCGGAATGAATGGCTGTCTAAAAAAGGATAATTATACGGGTGGAATTCCCACTCGCTACTTTTTTTCGTGAAGTGCGCTGAAAGAAGAAAGTCGTAAAGAAACCCTTTTTACAATCTTAGTTTATACACAATTAAAAAAGCCATTCACCATCGGCTTTTTTAATTCTCCATTGTTTCGTAAAATCGAAAATAAATTCATTATTAGAAACATCAAGCCATTTATTAATAGAACAGATTAGAAGAAATATTATTTCAGAGTATCTATCAAGCACATTTTCATCTAGTGTGAAATAGTTTGTAAGATTTGGGATGACACCTATTGGAAAATCTCCAAAATTACAGACTATTCCCTTTTTTTCGTCTATTTTCTTCATCAAAATGTACCTATTAGGTAACTTATCTGTTGTCTTGTCAGACCCTTTTATGATAAATAAATCCTGTTCCTTTTCTTTGGTAGCAGTGAATAATTTAGAAAAATAATTAGTTCTAAATTTGCTATATTCCCCAAACCACTCATATATATCAATCAATGAATTTAATATTTCTCTATTATAGTAAGGAGAGCCTAAAGCTTGATTGATATAATTATGTATATTATTTTCATATTCATCAAACATCTTAAACAGATAAAAACCTAATATTTTTTTCTCTTTCAAATTATCAGATAAGTCTTCTTTTGATAAGTTTAGAAATGTTTGTATGGCAGCGAACAAATTTTTCTTTGAACCTTCAAAATCAGTTATTAATAACAAATGCGAAAGCAATCCTAATATTTCCTTATCTATTTCTTTTTTTAGAAAATCTAAAATTTTATCCGTTAGATTACCTTTTGCATTCATCTCTATAATAGCGGACTCGATTTTAGTTGATAATTCAGCTTTGCTATTATTGTGAGAGAAATCCATTACTCTCCTATTTCTAAGGTCAAATGGTAAGTCTTTATAATCTCCAAATTCGTTATTATAAATACATATTATTTTTTCCCAGCCTAATGCCCGTGCTGCAAATCCAAGTTCAATTAATACATTAGGATTTGGTGTTTTTCTTGAGTCTTCAGATTTTGAGTTTATGATTGAAATATCGGCAATAAATACATTGCATCTCGCTATCTTGGTAAAGATAGATTCGGCTATATCAGGTGAACCAGCCAGACTTCTTGTAGCTTTGTCAAACTTTAAATCAATAGAAATAGGTTTTTTAACTTGTAATTTTTTCAATGCACTTTTTATAGATGCTTCAATAAAATTTAAGTTTTTGTTTTTAGGTAAGTCTGATTGCCAAGAATAAAAAATAGTCTTTTCCAAGTTTGTAATTTTAATTGTTCTTATTTTTTTATTCGTTTTGTATTACCAAATTGCTTATTTTCTAAAGCCGTTTCTTTATGAATCATTTCTATTCGTTTGTCGCGGCTCTCAAATGAAATCTTTTTACCAATAACTTCTCCTTTGTTGGTTATCAGATAATTAAATTTCCATTTCCCTTTTTTGGATAATAAAAATTGTACCTTAGCAATGTTGATATGTTTACTTAGTTCTTCAATTTCTTTTTTTACATCCGCAATTTTATTTTTAGAAAGAGATTTTAAAACTAAATTTTTATCTCTTGTTCTTGCGATTAGCTCTATATGTGGTGTTCCGGGAAAATCAAAAATAATACTTGCTGGTCTTGTTTTGGGAATGCATCTATAAAGAAACTCTCTTAAAGTTTCATCTATGAGTTTTATTATTTTTTTTCCTTCAGTAACAGCATAATCAGAAATATCATCAGATACTTTTTCTCCTACTTGCTTTGCGACAGGCTTTAAAAGTTGATAAAATATGAAAGAACTTACAAGTTGAAAAATGATTTCGGGGTCAGGTATTGCAGACTTCCTCATTTCTTCTTTCATATCAATATCTAAATCAATTTTTGAGCTCACGTAAGTTTTATATTTCTTATATTCTTCATAAGATTTGAAATTATTAGGGCCAGTCAATATTGAAATTTTATTAGGTGTATTGTTTTCTACTTCTGCAAATTGAAAAGAATTTGGAAATGATTCTTTTATCAATGTTTCATCCCAATCAACTATTTCTGATTTTTCAAATTCGCAAAAATCAGCTTCAACCAAATAATAATCACCTTCTTTTTTTAAAGAGGCATTTTCTATTCTTCCTTTTGGTGGAAAATCTTTTCTATGGTCTACTCCCATCCTTATGCAATGGTCTTTATTATTAATTGCTTCAACCATTTGTTCTAATGCTTCTAAAGACATTCTATTCCCATGACTGTCAATATGTGTAGAAGAGATAACAGTTCTATATTTTTTAGGACTTCCCATCTGTAAAATAGATGAATTGATATTAAAGCAAAAATACCCATAAAAAAAGAACTGATAAAATAAATTACCAAGTGTTTTTCAATAAGTTGCCTAAAGTTGTTTGTTCCTTCTGCTTTTTTTTCTCATTCTCATTGTGTTAAAGGCAAATGTAAGTTGTACCACCAGCCCGAAGCTATCTTCAATATACACATCAATCTTTTGCTGGTCGGTGAATGCAAATGTATATACAACTGGAACACTTTTCCCGCAAGCGGGTACAAATCATTCGGAAGACAAGCCATTTCGTCCGGCACCCACAGCGTTCCTTTTCCATCTGGTGAAAGTACCTGATGAAGTATTTCGTTTTTTCATAGCACCCTTCCCGGTGAAGTTGAAAGCGAATTTCAGCCGTTTCAACCTACTTTAATTTGTTTCTGTACTGGCAATGTTGTTACTGTGAGAGTACGCCTGTTGAATATCCAGTTTATCATTACAAGAAAGCATCAGCAGCATTACTCCAAGCAAGTACCTCCCCTATAATTATATTTCTTACTATTCTTTTCATATCGCTTTAATTTATAATGAATTTTACCCCGATACCGAACTATGTATGAAACTTTCCAACAGGAGAACCGAACAGGTACTTTTCCCGTGTGTTAATTAGGAATGCCACCACTAATATAATTTTCCTGTGTCAGCGCACCACCATAGACAAAATCGTTTTTATCCGTCAGCGTTGATTCATCGGGTAGCAGCTTGCTCCCTCAGTTAATCGTTTCATACCCGGTAAGGGCAGACAATGAACAGCCAAAGAACGACAGATAAACGTCTTTTTTGAAACCTAAATTGTACCCCCTAAGGCATTGACATGTTGATAAAGAGTTGAATTAAAGCGACATAAGGAGATAGGTTCATAACCCTCCCTCTCCGCAAGAAGGACAGTTGCAAACTGTCCTTCTTTTTTTTCCTCCTCCATAAACTCTTTCTGATTGTTGTGATATTGGGTTAGCAATCATCTTCAATTCTATTAATTTATTAGTTCTCAAAATTTTCTGCAAATAGCCGTTCTTTTGTGTTTGTAGAGCGTGAAAGACAGATTTATATTGAAAAATAGGTTAAGGTGTAGAAAATTGATCTGTGATAAAAAATCTGACAAGCGGTATGCTGCTTTATATCATTTTAGGATATTAAAATTTGACTTTTTTATCTCCTTGATTATTTATAAAAAATGCATTTTTCCATATGATGAACAACACTTTTCTCTACATTTGCAGATGGAGAGTATAAAGTGTTTGTAATGATTGTACATTCATATGATATATTAATTTTGGAATATGAACATAGAAGATTTTAGAATGTACTGCCTCTCATTTAAGGGGGTACATGAAAAAATGCCGTTTGAAAAAGTGACTTCTGCTTATGACAGGAATGTGCTTGTATTTTATGTCTTTGACAAATGGTTTTGTTTTGTAAATATAGATGTGTTTGATTTTTTTACTATCAAATGCGATACGGAACAAATTGAAATTTTGCAGGATAGGTATGAAGGGGTAAAGCCAGGTTATCATATGAATAAGAAACATTGGATTAGTGTTTGTTTTGATAAAGATGTTTCGGAAAAAATGATTAAAGAACTTGTGAAGCAGTCGTATGAAATTGTGGTATCTTCTCTATCGAAAAAAGAGAAAGAAATGTTCCGGAACATGTAAGTTCAAAAATAAAGAATAATCAATGAAACAATTTATTGATTTAGAGCATTGGAAGAGAAAAGAGCATTTCGAGTTTTTTTCTGCTCTTGATGATCCGTTCTTCGGAATCACTACTTTAGTTGATTTTACTGATATCTACAAACGGAGTAAAGAAGAAAGGAAATCTTTCTTTTTGTATTCTGTGCACTTCCTGTTGAAATGTATAAATGAAACAACAGCTTTTAAACTCCGTATTGAAGATGACCAAGTAGTACAATATGATTTTATTCATGTATCACCGACTATCGGGCGGGAAGACGGAACATTTGGTTTTGGTTTCTTTGAATATAATGCTGACTTTGATGTGTTTGTACAGAATGCTGAAAAAGAAATAGAAAGAGTGAGAAATGTTGGCGGATTATCTTTTTCTGAAAATACAAAACGCACGGATCTTATCCGCTATTTGGCTCTGCCTTGGTTTGCTTTTTCTGAAATGAAACATGCTGTCTCTTTTGGTAAAGGCGATTTTGTGCCGCGTATTTCTACCGGAAAGTTGGTGAAGGAGGGGAATAGATACCTGCTTCCTGTTTCTATTTCAGTACATCACGCTCTTGTGGATGGACGTGATGTGGCAGAACTGATTGAGAAGTTGGAAATGGTGAATAAAATTAACGGAATATAAATGGGCTTTCGGTAGTTTTATTTACGTGATTGAATGTAGTGTGCAGAATTGGAATTGACTTGAAATGTTTGGGCGGTACTATAAATTTTATAATATCGCCCATAGCTGGGATTATGCAAAACCTGTTGCAATCGAAGTACAGGATATTGGAACTTTAGTTATTGCTCTTATAATTTATAGTTAACATAACTATGTCAAATTCTCTTTCTCTTTATTTCATCTAAAGTTTTCCCATTTACATTTTTCCATGTATCCCAACCATTGACTGGGCGACCGGAAACAATTCCTCCGGCTGTACTTGGGGAAGAAAATATATAATCTTCGGTAAATACATATACATTTCCGTTTAAAGATAAAATTCCACTGTCAATAAGCTTGTTACGAAGATCTATTATGTATTTATGGCAAGAGGGCAAAGTCTCTTTTACGATTTTAGAGCCCTTGTAAATTACAAACCCTTCATCTGTCAAATTTCCCTCAGCAACAGCATCTTTACTTTTCATTTTGTATATATCTCCAGGTGTTCTATTATTTTCTCGTGAAATAGAATCAAACAGAGGGAATCCAAGTGTAGATAAGAGAACTTTAGTTGTTTCAAAACAATCAAGCATATCGGCTTCCATGCTTTCTGTAACAAATGGCATGTTTGTGTTAACTCCGTTTTCTAACTGCCAACGACTAACTTCGTATGCTTTTTTTATTGAAATGTGTTCCAGAAACTTAACATGAGTTTTGGTAAAAGCATTTATTTTGGAAATAATAACTACTGCATAATTCCAAAAGTCTTTATTTCGTTGATGTTGAGATAGTCTAGTCGCACAGTTTTCTGCTTCGCCAATGTAAACTAAAGGTTTTCCGGTATTTGATTCTCCAAACAGAAAATAAAAACCAACATTTGATAGTTCATTTCGTGTTAGAATATAATCAATTTGGTTACGAGGAAACGATATCGCTTTAACTGTTCGATTGGTTATTTCTGCAATACGAACACCTCGCGGATTTCCATCCGGAAGAAATATTTGTATTGTCTGTGGTCGTGTCATTTGTTACTTCTTGGGAGTGGTGTGTTGTGTATAAGAATTTATTAATTCACTTTCTGGATTATAATTTCTTTTCAAATTGTCTACATTAAATAACTCCTTGAATAATAATCCTAAATCTTGGTTTATAATATCTTTTGTTTGCTGGGTGACCAGTTCTTCATATTGCTTCCGTAAATCAGCATTTTTTTGAATGTATAAAAATAATTGCATTAATATCTCTTTCGAAATTATTGCAAAGTCGTGGTCAATATTTTTTGTTTTCTTTTTGGAAAAGTTATTAAAAATCTCTTTTTGTGAAAAAACGGCTCAACAACAACAGTTTATAAATAAGTAATTTGTCAGAGAAGTAAAACTTTATTTTTACGTAATTCTCTGATTGTGAATCCAAATTTATTTTTTTGTCGCTTTTCATTAGCTATACGTATGCAAATGTATTGAATTTACAGGAAGAAAACTGAATTTTAAATAAAAAAGTTAACGTTACAGGTAGTTATTTTCTCATTAATTCTCTTCTATTTTTACTTTATAAACAATAGGAGTCAATATCTTTTTTGTTTCAAAATAGTTTATTGGATTTTCTTTTTCTTTTAAAACATATCCTTGTTTTTTTTCAACACTGGTGATTTGAACCAAATAAATATATGCACTTTTTCCTAATTCTCTTAATGTGTTTTTTTTATTCTCTGTCAGAAAAATTTCATTATTTGATTGCGTTGTTGATTTAACTTCAATATATCTTTCTTCAATAAGTCTTTTTCCCTTTTGGGTTAAACTATGAATATCATAACCCGAATTACAAATTTTTTTAGATATATGATCAATTTCAAACTTAGAACTCTGTGATTTAAGCCTTTTATATTCATAATCAAAGGCAATATCTTCACCTATTTCACCAATTAGTTTTTTTCGTTCCAGTACCATTTATAACCATAGTTTGGCATAAATATAGTAGTTTATTCCGTTGATTTTACGTTTTTATAATGTTTATTTGGAGGTAAAGGTAGATGGATTAAGAATATTCATTTTTTTGAATAATTCAAGATTTATTATATTCCCATATATTAACGAAGCCGATCTATTAGGATCGGCTTCGTGTTGTAAGAACTGTAAGAGTCAGTGTGGTTTCGGTTCTCTTTTCTCTATTCCGTGTCTTGAGGATCGTTTTGTGGAACAGAAACAAAGCAGAACGTGGCGTTGTTGCAGGCAAGTACGGCATTCAAATAATTTGTTTTTGCATTTTGCCTGCAAATAATCCGCTTTTCCGTGTTATCTTCCCTTTACTGTGAGATTTTAGTCTCTTTTATAGGATTGTAGCAAGATAAAATTATCTTGTTGATTTCAGCGCGTCATCCAGTGATATGCCCAATGCGTCGGCTACGCCTTTACCGTAAGCCGGATCCGCTTTATAACAGTTGCGTACATGACGCTGTTTGATGAACAGTTCAGAGTCACCCATATTGGCTGCCGTGTTTTTAAACAGCACCTTCTGTTGTTCTGGTGACATCAGGCGGAACAGTTGGCCTGGCTGGGTATAATAATCTTCATCGTATTCGCGTTCGTTGTAGTTGTAAGCGTCGCCGTGCAATTTCAGTGGCGGTTCTTTCATTTCTGGGCTATCTTGCCATTCTCCGTAACTATTCGGCTCATAACCAATGGTTGAACCGTTGTTGCCATCGGTACGCATCATTCCGTCACGGTGATAGGAGTGAAATGGACAGCGAGGACGGTTTACTGGTATCTGACCGTGGTTGACTCCGAGGCGATAGTTTTGGGCGTCACGGTATGAGAACAGACGACCTTGTAACATTTTGTCCGGAGAGAAGCCAATACCGTCAATCACGTTCATCGGATTGAAAGCAGACTGCTCTACTTCAGCGAAATAATTTTCCGGATTGCGGTTGAGTTCCAGTATACCGACATCATGCAACGGGAAGTCTGCGTGCGGCCATACTTTGGTCAGGTCAAACGGGTTGATCTCGTAATTGTCGGCCTGTTCTTCGGTCATAAGCTGTACTTTGAGTTCCCAGCGTGGGAAGTCGCCCCGCTCTATGGCTTCGTACAAATCCCGTTGGTGTGATTCCCGATCGCGGCCGATGATTTCTGCCGCTTCTTCGTCAGTCAGGTTTTTGATTCCCTGTAAAGTTTTGAAATGGAATTTTACCCATGTGCGGATATTGTCCTTGTTGATAAAACTGAACGTGTGGCTGCCGAAGCCGTGCATATGACGGTATGAGGCAGGAATACCACGATCGCTCATTGTAATGGTTACCTGATGGAGTGCTTCGGGCAGTGCTGTCCAGAAGTCCCAGTTGCTGTTAGCGCTGTGCATGTTGGTACGCGGGTCGCGTTTAACAACGTGGTTTAGGTCTGGGAATTTCAGAGGGTCACGCAGGAAAAATACGGGTGTATTGTTTCCCACAAGATCCCAGTTCCCGGTTTCAGTGTAGAACTTCATGGCAAAACCGCGGATGTCGCGTTCGGCATCTGCTGCACCCCGTTCGCCGGCAACGGTAGAAAAACGTACGAAGCAATCCGTTTTTTTACCTACTTCTGAGAAGATAGAAGCCCGTGTGTATTGGGTGATATCATGCGTTACGGTAAATGTACCGTAGGCGCCGGAACCTTTGGCGTGCATACGCCGTTCCGGAATTACTTCCCGGTCAAAATGAGAAAGTTTCTCCAGGAACCAGGGATCCTGCATCAGCATTGGGCCCGGACGTCCTGCCGTTTGTACGTTTTGGTTGTCGGCCACCGGACGACCAGAAGCTGTAGTCATTTTTTTCTTTTCCATAATCATTCTGATTTTTTCTTGTTAATAATAACTTGTATCTGTATACTGTCTATATTTGTGTCAAAAGGTAATTTGTCTTTCAGATAACTGTGGACCATCTGGGTAAGTTCTGGATCGTCATAATCGGTTATTCCTTGTCCATCAAACAGATGGTGATGATTCCTAACGGTTATATCGAAATAATGTTTCCCGTCTGTAGGATTGTTGATAGAGGAGAGCACTCCTGTTTCGCAAAACGAGTCCAGAATACGATAGATAGTTGATACCGTGATATCCGGATTGTGTTCATGCACTTTCTCAATGATAAGATCCATGGGAGCATGTTCAAGTTCCATCATTATTTCGTAGATTATTTTTCGCTGTGGGGTAACTTTTAGTCCTGCAGCTTTGATAATCTGTGTTATGTCTATTTCTCGTTTCATAGCGGGTGCAAGATAAAGAAAAAAAAATATAAATGCAAAAAATTTGCATTTAAAAAATAATATATTTTGTATTTCTACGGTAAAATATGTTTTTATTCAGATGGCTTCGGGCGGACTAAAGACGATACATACCCTTTGGTACTAGCATCTGTTTGTTCCGTATGTATGTTGTATTGGCTTTTGAGTAGGAATATTATATTAAAATTAATGGCTCTTTGTTATACTGATTTTGATCTTATTATATTGAATTTTTTGTTCTTTCATGATAACTATTGGAACGATATGCTAAATTTAGAGGATGTCTGATTTTGAACTGATTTTTTGTTTTAATCATAGCATATATTTTTTTCATAATGATGTTTGCTATTATCTATGGCATAGCAAAATAAATTTTTTATTTTGCTTTTACAATATTTTTATTTAAAAATGTGATTTTGTAGATTTTTTGTTCTTCAGGCATAGTGAATTGAGGTTGAAATAGAGGGTGTGTATTCTAATGAAGAAACTGTTTGTTTCCGAATATTGAAATAAACAAAAGCGGTGATGATAAAAGCTCATCAGATAGACTTGTAAACAAATATTATAATTGTAGGTTTGACTGTTGATTGGGTTTGAAAATCAATTATATATGCCTATGTACTGAATTGAATTCTTTCTTATAAAGCTGGGGTTATGTAAAATTTTGTATTGTTTATTTTTGCTTAATTTATGCAAATCTGTATATTTGACTGTTTGATAACCTTAAATTAATACCTTACATTTATACCTTACATTTATGAGTAGTACCATATTTCTTATCATAGCTCTTGTGACGACGGGTATTTTCGTAGTCCAGTTTATTTTATCTTTCTTCTTTGGGGATATGGATGCTGATGTGGACGTGGATGCTGATATCAGCAGTGTGATTTCTTTCAAAGGGCTTACCCATTTCGGGATTGGTTTCGGTTGGTATATGTATTTAATAGGAAAGACGGATGTGTTGAATTACTGCATAGCGATTCTCATCGGTTTTCTTTTTGTTTTTGCAGTCTGGTTTTTATATAGGAAAGCCTATCAGTTGCAACAGTTAAATCACTCTGATAAAACCGAACAGCTTGTGGGGAGGGAATGTACCATTTATTTTAAACAGAGTGATAGTAAATATACAGTGCAGACCAATCGTGACGGAGCAATGCGTGAGGTAGATGTCATTTCCGAATCGGGAAAGAATTACCAGACGGGAGACCGAACCGTTATCACCAGATATCAGGACGGAACATTATATATCCAATAACCATTTAAAACACAAAATTTATGACACAAGTAGTTTTGATTATTGTTGCTATATTGATAGCAGTGATACTACTTACTTTTGTCGGTATCCTGTCGCGTTACCGCAAATGTAAGAGTGATGAAGTTCTCGTTGTATATGGTAAAACGGGACGAGAGAAAAAATCAGCAAAGTTATATCACGGTGGAGCTGCTTTTGTGTGGCCTATCATTCAGGGGTATGAGTTCCTGTCAATGAAACCGATGCAGATCGACTGTAAACTGACGGGAGCGCTTTCAGCACAAAACATTCGTGTAGATGTTCCTACCACTATTACCGTGGCTATCAGTACTGATCCGGAAGTTATGCAGAATGCAGCCGAACGTATGTTGGGACTAACCATGGAGGATAAGCAAAACCTGATTACCGATGTGGTTTACGGGCAGATGCGTCTTGTTATTGCTGATATGACGATTGAAGAATTGAATTCAGACCGTGATAAATTCCTTTCCAAAGTAAAAGATAATATTGATACTGAGCTTCGTAAGTTTGGTTTGTATCTGATGAATATCAATATCAGCGATATTCGTGATGCAGCTAACTATATTGTTAACCTGGGTAAAGAAGCTGAAAGTAAAGCGCAAAATGAGGCGCAGGCTAATATTGAGGAACAGGAAAAGTTAGGGGCTATCAAAATAGCCAATCAGATTAGGGAACGTGAAACGATAGTGGCTGAAACCCGCAAGGATCAGGATATTGCTATTGCGGAAACCAAGAAGTTACAGGAAATTTCGGTAGCTAATGCCGATAAGGACAGGATATCCCAGGTGGCTATTGCCAATGCGGAGAAAGAATCGCAGGTGGCGAAAGCTGAGGCCGAAAAGAATATCCGTATCGAACAGGCAAATACGGAAAAAGAAAGCCGCATTGCCGAGTTGAACTCTGATATGGAAATAAAACAGGCAGAAGCGGCTAAAAAAGCGGCTATCGGGCGGAACGACGCGCAGAAAGAGGTAGCTCTTTCTAATTCCGATCTGGCTGTGACACAGGCTAATGCCGACAGGCAGGCCGGTGAGGCTGCGGCAAGGTCGGAAGCTGCCATACAAACGGCCCGGGAAATAGCACAGAAAGAAGTGGAAGAAGCTAAAGCCCTGAAAGTAGAGTCTTCGCTGAAAGCAGAAAAAATTGTTCCGGCAGAGCTTGCAAGACAGGAGGCTATTCTTCAGGCTAATGCGATAGCAGAAAAAATTACCCGTGAAGCGGAAGCCCGTGCAAAAGCTACTTTAGCGCAGGCGGAAGCAGAAGCAAAGGCTATCCAAATGAAACTGGAAGCTGAGGCAGAGGGTAAAAAACGTTCGCTGCTTGCTGAAGCTGAAGGTTTTGAGGCTATGGTAAAGGCTGCCGAATCGAACCCGGCTATTGCCATTCAGTATAAAATGGTAGATCAGTGGAAAGAAATAGCCGGAGAGCAAGTGAAAGCTTTTGAACACATAAATTTAGGAAATATCACCGTATTTGACGGAGGAAACGGCAGCACCAGTAATTTTCTGAATACTTTGGTGAAAACGGTGGCTCCAAGCCTTGGAGTGCTGGATAAACTGCCTATTGGTGAAACGGTGAAAGGTATTATTAAGCCGGATAGTAAGGCAGAAACAGACACAGATGCTAAAAAGGATGATAAGAAGAAATAGTTCCATTGCCGGAACAGATCAGTGATGATTTATGCTTTTATCTTTTAGCGGTCTGTTGCTAATGGATAATGAATAAATATCATAGGAAAATGAGAAATGCTTTTTATAAGTAATTTCTCATTTTTTTGAACATATGGGGAAAAAGTTTTTTATATTTGGCAGGATTATAAAATAAAGGAAATAATAATGAAACTGAAATCGGTCATTTTAATATTGTTGCTGGGTATTGTATCTGGCGCATGTTACGGTAAACCCGCATCGGGTCGGAATTATTATATTGATTCCAAACAGGGCAGCGATAATGCTGACGGTTTAAGTGAACGTTCGGCATGGAAAAGTTTTGAAAGGTTGAAAGATATTCAATTAAAAGCAGGAGACTCATTGTTATTGTGCCGGGGATCTGTTTTTGACGGAGTACTTGAAATTTCAGCTCAGGGGAAAGCAAACCGGCGGATTGTAGTAGATGCTTATGGTACGGGACGCAAGCCGTGTATACAGGCTCCGGAGGCTTCGTTGTATGCGGTATTGATACGTAATTCCGATTATCTTACGTTGCAGAATCTTGAAGTAGTAAATACCGGTAGAGAACGTATGCCTTATCGTACAGGGGTTAAGGTGTTGTGCGAAGATTATGGCGTATCCCATGATTTGATATTGAATGCTTTGTATATTCATGATGTTAACGGTAGTCTGGTTAAGCAGAAAGGAGGAGGGTCAGCCATCCTGATTGAAAACAGAGGAGAAAAAACGGTGTCAACTTTTGATGGTCTGACCATTGAAAATTGTGTTATTCGCCGTTGCGAGCGAAATGCCATGATTTGGAGCTCTGCTTATTGCAGCCGTGACAACTGGCATCCCAGTACGCGGGTTGTAGTGCGTAAAAATCTGATAGAGGAAGTTCCGGGCGACGGCATTGTACCTATTGGCTGTGAAGGAACATTGATAGAATATAATCTAATGCGTAATTGCCCGTCCTTGTTACCATATAGTGAAGCGGCGGCAGGTATATGGCCGTGGAGTTGTGACAATACGGTGGTGCAGTTTAATGAAGCAAGTGATCATAAAGCTCCGTGGGATGCGCAGGGTTTTGATTCAGACTATAATTGTAATAATACGAAGATACAGTATAATTACAGCCATGATAACGACGGCGGTTTTGTATTAATATGCAATTCCGGAAATTCGAGCGGTGCCGGCAATAATGGTACGATTGTACAATACAATGTAAGTATTAATGATGCTGTACGTCCCCGTGCTACACGTGACGGCGTGTTTTCTCCGACCATACACATTGCCGGTCCGGTTACGAATACATTGGTTAACAACAATATCCTGCATGTAAATCCGAAGCCTACCCCTTATGTTGATCGCAGTATTATTACTGCCGATTTCTGGGACGGGTATGCCGATCAGACAACTTTCCGGGAAAATGTTTTTTATGTTCCTCAGGAATCTGCATTCAGATTAACCCAATCAACTCATAATCTTTTTGAGGGAAACTTCTATCTGGGTACTTATGAAAATAAACCGGATGATGAAACAGGAAAAACAGCTTCTTGCTATTATCAATCTGTGATAAGCAAAGACCCAACGGGCTTCAGTAGTTTATCGTTCTTGTTTGACACCATGGTGATTGGCGATGGAGCTGCCGTGCTGAAAGTGGTGAACAAAGAGGCTATTCATGAGTTTTTTGAAGAAATGAAGGGGGAAGAAACTGGCGTGTCAGGAAAATAATATGATTTATTAGCTAAATAAGATAAAGATTCTTTGTTTGAAGCATTTTGCAGACAGATTTTTGCCTTTCGGGGGAGAATCTGTCTGCTGTCTTTTTGTTATATCCGGTGAGTTTGTTTTATTCGGGAGCTTTTGATGAAAATAAAAGATAAGCATTGGTGTGTTTTTATGTTGCTGCTGCCGGATTCGGTAAGTATGATATTTTGTAAACGTCATACAAGATTAGAGAAACCGTTCTTTGTACCAGCTCCATACCGTAACTATCCGTTTTATCTTGATGCCTGTACCGGGAGGAGCAATAAACTCGCCCGGGCCGATAGTGTTTATTGCAGCATGATGCCAGTTGTAAGTATATCCCAGTTGTGTCCAGGGATATGGGCTTGATGGGAGGTAGGAGTATTTTAAATTATTTGTAAACCACTTCCGGTGTTCTTGTGATGTGCCTGGAGGAAAATCTAAACTTGTTTCACTGTCATTAATCTCCGGGTCGGGACAAGGACGGAATAAGTGATCACGCTCAGCATAAAAGAACATCAGGCAGTCATACGGAGAGTGGGGTGGAAGACCTAACATCTGGAGTATTTGCATACGGCATTCCAGTGAATCAGAGCAAAGCGGTGAAAGTCGCAAATGTTCTTCAAGGTCATAGGGTAGCGTAACCCATAAGTATCGGTTTTCAGGTATGGAATTGCAATCTTCCGGCCAGCTCTGTGCTTTTGCTGATGAGGTCATGGTACAAACCAGAATGAAAGGTTTTTTATCTTTGCCTTCTATCCACTCCATACGGTAATTATCGCCGGGAGATGTAATTGCCGGTAAAGAATGGCAAATTTTCCGGGCTGTTGGAGTACACGCGTTCTCTACGGCTGTAAGATACTCTTGTTTTAGTCGGACGGTATCAAGATACCATGATTCAGCTTCATGCCATGGAATGGTATCTATAACCAAATAAGGCTGTAACTGATAGGGACGGGAAGCAGTGGTGTCTTGCCAGGAAAAGAAAAAATGTTCCAGGGGAATTATATCGTTTTTTCTTGTACCGGGTTCAGGACTTGTATAAGGAACGGTAAAAAGAAGGATGTCATCATTGGTAAAATCGGGTGTTCCATTGTTGTCTATCCCTATAATAAGTTTCCACTGTTCGTTTTCCTCTCTCCATTTTGTAAGCACAGGACGGTTGGCACGCAGCTGTGCTGTAAGCCATGCGGCGAAAACGGACGAAGAAGAAAAGGTGGGGTATAGATTGCCCTGTTCGTTAAAGGGAAACGGATCGTCAGGTTTTACGAGATCCTGTTTGTCATAATTGCTGCGGTAACTGCTGGCTGCAATCTTTAGCTCCGCTTGTAGGCTGAAGTAGCGGTACAAATCTTCAAGAGCAGGTACAGTCTGGGAGTGCTTATCATCATTGCCGTAGATAGTGGAATCGTTGAAGTTAAGCGGTCGGGGTGAGTTTACACTCGTGTATTGTTTCTCCAGATTCCCAATGGAATCAAAATAATGTTGTAATGAAAAAATACGAATATCTTTGTGGCATAACTCCCCGGTGTCAGGTCGCATATTTTTGATACAGGGGAGAATGGTAAGCGTATCGTTAGAACTGAGAGAACTGAAATCGGATATATTTTGATAAAAAGAGAAATTCTTTCTATTGTAATTACACCCCCTTTTCGTGTCTTTTTCTATGACATCGTTCACGGTAAGTGTCATAGAATTTTCCGGTTGGAGGTTTCGTTCGGTAGTAGTCAGTGGTTTATTTTGCCGACAAGCACTTAGTGCAAAGAAAAAAATGGCTGTAAAAACAGCTGTATGCCGGATTTGCTTTTTCAGACACGAGGAATCCATTATTGAGTGGGTGTTTTATATGAATTTTAATGTGAATCTACTGTGTTTGTTGCATTCTAAAAAAACTACAATAGGCCTTTCAAGCTTATACTCACAACGATATATCAATGTGGGCTTTATTCACTAAGAACAAAATTACAAAAATATTATTACCGGACGGGAAAAAGGTTTTGGGTTTGTTCTTCATTAACTTTATTGTATCGAAGAAAATGGATGATAACGGTTTATAAGCAACAGAACAACGAATTTTTATACCGGTGGTTGTAAGTGGCAGAATGATTTTATTTTATCTGTTTGTTTTTCTGTGTGTTGCCTTGCTGGTTTATATAAGATATTTTATGTCGTAAAGATGAAATAGCAACATACTTTGAGCTTTTGAGCAAAATTAAATAGAAATTTCAGCCTTATCTTTGCACTGTAAGTTTTAAATAAATGACCGATTATGAAAATAGTTATTCTAACTGGAAGTCCGCGAAAAAAGGGAAATTCCAATTCTTTGGCAGAACAGTTTGCCAAAGGTGCGGGTGAAGCCGGACATGAAGTCTTTAAATTTGATTGTGCAAAACAAAAAGTTGGGGGATGTCTGGCTTGTGATTTTTGCGGAATGGATGGGCCCTGTTCTCAAAAAGATGATTTTTCTAATATCCTTCGTCCGCAACTGGAGGCAGCAGATATGATTGTTTTGGTTTCTCCTATCTATTATTATGGCTTGTCATCCCAGTTAAAAACTGTTATTGACCGATTTTATGCATTGAATGAGGCCGTTCAGAATAAGAAGAGCGCCTTGATTGTGACGATGGCGGATGAGACATATTCCTCGGCTTTCAGTGCCGTGGATCATTATCATGCATTGGGAGAATACCTTCGTTGGCAGAATGTAGGAGAGCTTGTAGGTCTGGGTTTATGGGGGAAGGATGACGTTTCCGGTTCTCCCTATGTTTCGCAAGCTTATGAACTGGGTAGAAGCCTGTAAAATAGTGCCTTGCTGATTTTTAGGTATAGGAGTGTAAAAGTATAGAAGAGGCAGCGGGTAGCTTTATGTTAAATTCATTTAGGGGAATGTAATCTATTCCTAAGAATATTAATCGGGAATGTATAGAGTAAAATCTGAGTGTGTTTGACCTTGATCTTATTCCGGAGGAGAAAAGGATGGCACTCATCTGTTCGTTCAGTCTGTTGATTTTAATGGCTTATGCCTCCTAATCCGGCATCTGTAAAATTTCTTTTAATATGATAAACAGTTTGATTATAAAAAATGAATATGAAAAATATTTTGGTAATTAGCGGTCATACAGATCTCAATGCTTCTGTAGCGAATAAAACCATTCTTGAAACCTTGGAGCAACGTATGCCGGAAGCGGAAATTGTAAAGCTTGATAAACTTTATCCTGATTTTAAAATAGATGTGGAAGTAGAGCAGCAAAGGCTGCTTAAAGCAGATATTATTGTATTTCAATTTCCTATTTTTTGGTATTCTGCACCTTCCTTATTGGAGCGTTGGATGGAAGAAACATTCCGACATGGGTTTTCGCATGGCAGTACCGGTAACAAATTGAAAGGTAAGAAACTGGTGCTGTCTTTCACTACCGGATCTCCGGAAGCAATGTATAGTCGTGAAAGTCCGACGGGATATACGATTGAAGATTTTTTTCCCTGTTACAAAGCAACCTGTAAACTTTGTCAAATGGATTTTGCCGGTTATGTATACACCGGAGGGGTGAGTTATGGAAACCGTACTACTCCGGAACTGATTGAACAACAGAAAACAATCTCTGTGAAACATGCCGAACGGCTTATTCAGTTATTGGATACTCTTTGATGTTTAAAAACAGACAGCAGTTTTTTGACTATGTTGTTTTCAGCCGTTTTTAGTAGGATATCTGCTTGAGCGGGATTGGTATAATATAATTATGTACATATTAGATATCAAATGATATCGGTTTCATTATAAAAATCCCTTTATTTCTGTTCCGAAAATTGGAAAAGAATGAAATAAAGGGATTTTCTAAGGTTTAGGGTTAAGAAATTTTGTTTGAATGATTATTGTTATAAACAATCATTTATTTGTTTTCGCTTAGTTTATTATTGGAAAATCAATGCTTTCACCTTCTTCATTCCAATTTTCTATGGTGAAGTCTCCGGTGTCCGCTCCAGATAAAATTTTGCCAATGCTGATATTTAGTGTAAACTTTGTATTAGCAGCCAATGTGGAATTAAGAACTTTAGAAACTTCGTGTACAGAACCGTCCTGTAAGGTAATAAATATTTTTAGCAGAGGATTTTCGGCAGAAGGAAATAGCATAACAGTAGCATTACTCATAGTAGTACCGTCTTCTGAGCGGGTAAGATCAAATTTTACTGTTTTGCTCATATTTTCCGGTTCGGCTGTATAGAAATTTAGTTTCTCAGCAATGCTTCCTATGTGAGCCTGCATGCTTGTTACATCAGAACTAAATGCACTTCCGTCTTTTTTCTTGACAATAATTTTTAGTGCGGCACCAACCCTGTTTAATGATGCTTGTAAGTCTTCTTTCCCAATTTCTGTTTCTTTGATAGCATGTACTAAATCATATACGGGCATGTAAGTTCCGTCATTATTGCTTCTTAAACTGAAGTAAAGTTTTGACAAATCTGCACCGCTAGTAAGTCCCGGGTGGCTAATGGCCGGAGAGTTATAAATTGGTTCGTTATATTTAGGAGTACCCCAATATACCATGTTGTAGGAACCTATGGGAAGTTTTATTTCACGGTCATACTCTCCGGAAATATGTCCTTTTAATACTGTGTAATATCCGTTAAATACTGTAAGTTTTCCGTTTACATAATTACCGTAGTAAATGGAGCTTTCTTCGTTACAGGGATATACTTCCAGAATACCGGTAAACGGATTGGAACTGAGCGGGTCTGCTACCATAACTCTTAGTTGCGGAGTTATTAATTCTTGTTTGGGTAGAAAATCACAGTTTCTTTCGTCAGAACATGCGGTTACCAGGATAAGGATGAGTAAACAAATAAAAGGAGTGATAAATTTTTTCATGATTTTAAATTTTAGAACATTGCTGTTAAAGTTAAAAAAAGGTTTTCCTGTTCATCCCGGATGACCAGATTTTTATAATCTATGAAAAGGAAAGATAATTGTTTTATGTTACACACACTTATACAGAATTAAAGCTTTGTTGTATCATGCAACATTTGAATTTGCATGGAACTCTTTAAAACTGTATATTAAAAAAACAAAATGTAAATAGAAAAGTTCATTTTAAAGTCGCTTTTTATTTCCGTAGAACTTATGTGTTTCTTTCTGTTTGATTGTTATATATTTGAAAAAGATCATTGATAAATCAGCATTTTTTGTTTTCAATGATATAGTTTGAGGTGTTTTGATTTATCCAATAAAAAAGTACCACTCCTGACTTAATCCATATTAGGTTAAGAATGGTACTTTTTCATAGCTCTGACTTTCTGTGATTTATAGATTGCGAGCTTCTGTCCTAAACATTTGAAGTAACACCCCAGAAGTCGGAGAACTTTTGAGGTGTATTTCACTCTCTGGTTTTTGAAACGACTCCTTTGGTTCAGAATGAAGGTACTCGTTATGGCTCTAAAGATTTGAATGCCTGTTCAAGATCAGCTTTTAGGTCTTTTACGTTTTCTATACCTATTGATAAACGCAGGAGTCCGGGTGTTACACCCGCAGCCGCTTGTTCTTCCGGAGAAAGTTGTTCATGTGTCGTGGCAGCCGGATGTATAATCAGCGATTTGGCATCCCCTACATTGGCAAGGTGGCTGAACAATGTCAGTTTGTTAATAAACTCATCAGCCTGTGAAGGATCGCCTTTAATTTTGAATGTTAATACAGAACCTGCACCGCGTGGAAAATATTTCTGTGCCAATTCGTAGTACCGGTTGCTTTTAAGTCCCGGATAGTTTACGTACTCCACCTGAGGATGCTGTTCGAGCCACTCTGCGATAGTCTGTGCATTGGAAACGTGCCTTTCTACACGTAAAGATAAAGATTCCAGCCCCTGCAACAGCAGGAATGAATTGAATGGGCTGGGAGTGTTTCCCCAGTCACGCAATCCTTCCACACGTGCACGCAGAGTAAAGGCAATATTTCCAAATGGACCGTTTGTTCCGAATACGTCCCAGAAAACAAGCCCGTGATAACTTTCCGACGGCTCGGTAAATTCGGGGAATTTACCGTTTCCCCAGTTGAATTTTCCACTATCCACAATTACCCCTCCTAAGGCTGTTCCGTGTCCTCCGATCCACTTGGTTGCGCTTTCCACTACCACGCTGGCGCCATGCTCCAGAGGACGGAACAAGTACCCCCCTGCACCGAACGTGTTGTCAACGATTAATGGAATATCATGGCGGTCGGCTACGGCAGCTATTGCTTCAAAATCAGGTATGTTGAGGTGCGGATTACCCAGTGTCTCCAGATAAATAGCTTTGGTTTTTTCATCGATTAATTTTTCAAAAGAATCGGGATCATCATTAGCCGTGAAACGGACTTCTACTCCCAAACGTTTAAACTGGTTTTTGAACTGGTTGTAAGTACCTCCGTAAAGGTGAGAGGTCGATACAAAATTATCTCCAACGGATAAGATATTGTTTAGTGCGATAAATTGGGCTGATTGTCCCGAAGAGGTGGCCAGTGCGGAAGCACCGCCTTCAAGTGCGGCGATCCGTTTTTCAAAAACATCGGTAGTCGGGTTCATTAACCGGGTGTAGATATTACCGAACTTTTTAAGTCCGAAAAGATCAGCTCCGTCTTTAGCATTTTCAAAAACGTAGGAAGAAGTTAGATATATGGGAACGGCTCTTGCGTGTGTTGTCGGGTCTACTTCCTGTCCTGCATGCACCTGTAATGTTTCAAAGCTTAAAGTACTCATATTCTTATATTATTTAGTTGGTTGATTTGTTTATTTTGATTTGTCGGAATTTTGTAATAGCCGGAATCATACCGGTTATATATATTTTGCTTATTATAGTGCTGCTTGGCAGCACATTCGGGATAGGACAAACATCACGCAACAAACCCCGGCTTTTGGGAAGCGGTTAGTCTGCTGCTTATATGTGATGTTTGTTAAAGTGGTCATGTGTGTATTGTGTGTGATGATGCAAAAATAGATGCCCGTTCCCGTTTGGTAAATACCACAAATATGGTATATTGTTCAAGTGTATATATAAAAAAAGCTAAGTCCGCGACTTAGCTTTTTGTTGTTTTTATAACGGATATTCATCGAAAGCGTATAAGACTGTGGATAAATACCGCTCTCCCGTATCGGGTAGTATGGCCACAATATTTTTTCCTTTATTTTCCGGTAGCGCTGCTAACTGTGCTGCGGCGTATACGGCAGCTCCCGCAGAGATACCTACCAGCAAGCCTTCTGATTTAGCCAGTTCCCGGCTTGTCCGGATGGCAGCATCATTGTCAACCGGTATTATTTTGTCAACAATAGCTGCATCGTATGTCTTGGGAATGAATCCTGCTCCAATACCCTGTATTTTATGTGGACCGGGTTTCCCTCCGGAGAGAACTGGAGAATCAGCAGGCTCTACTGCAATAATCTGTATGTTCGGATTAAGTTCCTTTAAGCGTTTTCCTGTTCCGCTTACGGTTCCTCCTGTTCCTACTCCGGCCACAAAGATATCTACTTTGCCGTCGGTGTCGCGCCAGATTTCTTCCGCAGTTGTGCGTACATGCACTTCCGGGTTTGCCGGGTTTTCAAATTGTTGCAGGATAACAGCATTTTCAGTTTCTTTTTGCAGTGATTCTGCTTTGGTTATAGCTCCTTTCATACCTTCTGCTCCCGGAGTAAGTACAATCACTGCTCCTAAAGCTTTCAGCAGATTCCGGCGTTCAAGGCTCATGGTCTCAGGCATGGTGAGGATTAATTTATATCCCTTGGTTGCAGATACAAAAGCCAGCCCTATTCCGGTGTTTCCGCTTGTCGGTTCTATAATGGTAGAGCCCGGTTTAAGAATACCTTTAGCTTCGGCGTTTTCAATCATAGCCAGAGCTATACGGTCTTTTACGCTTCCCAATGGATTGAAATATTCCAGTTTCCCTATTACATGTGCCTGTAATCCGTGTTGTTTTTCAAAAGAACTTAGTTCTAAGAGGGGGGTGTTACCTATCAGGTCTGTCAGTTTTTTCGCGATTCGTGCCATATCTTTTTATTTTAGATGATTGATTTTACTTGTTGTATTATTTTGTCGTTACAAAGGTACCGTATCGGTTTTGTTGCAAAAATAGCATATTTGTGGTATATTGAACCGGATTCAAATAACTATCTTTGTATTAAATCAGTAGTCCGATTAAAAACGAGGTATGAAAATATACATTGTAGCAGATAACCAGTTTATAACCAGTGAAGGTCTGGTAGTCCTGCTCCGGAAGATATCCGGAGATGATAGTGTCATCCTGCGGGTAAAAACAAAAAAGGAGTTGCAGGACAAACTGACAGATCATCCTGCGGCTATTGTTGTGCTGGATTATACGTTATTTGATTTTATCTCTTTGGAACAAATGCTGATTGTTAAAGCTGCATATAAAAGGTCGTCTTGGGTTCTTTTTTCGGAAGAGTTGGGGGAAAGTTTCCTTCGCCGGGTTCTGGCCATTGATCCGACCTTGAGCATTGTTATGAAGCAGGATTCGGAGAAGCAACTCTTAATGGTATTGCAGTCTGCCTCTGAAGGGATTCCGTGTATTTGTGAATCGGTGGAGCAACTCCTCCAGTCGGCTATAAAAGAAAATGTTGCACAGTCGGACAAACTTACCCCTTCTGAAAAGGTTATTCTTCGAGAAATAGCTATGGGAAAAACAACTAAGGAAATAGCTTATGAGAAAAACCTTAGTTTTCATACCGTTAATTCCCATCGTAAGAATATATTCCGTAAACTGGAAATAAACAACGTGCATGAGGCTGTGAAATATGCTATCCGTGCCGGGATTCTGGATATTGCCGAATATTATATTTAGCTGAATTTTGCAAAATGGATTTGCAACTTGCAGCCTGTTTTTGTGGTACAAACTGTAATCAGGAAAAAGTTGTTTGGCGAAAATGGATGATAGAAAATCAGACTCTGTATTGTATCTTATGTTTAAAAGGGTTGGCTGAATGGCTGTAATTCCTTGTTTCTATAGACAAAATCTTCGGGATACTATCCCGGAGATTTTTTGTATTGACCAGAATCGGAATAATATTAGGAGGTAAATATTTTTATTCTGGGGTGGACAGAATAAAAATATTTGATAGGGAAAATATTTCTTTATATAGGCTGAGAGGCTTTTAAAAACGTTTTTTTGCCGCTTTGGTCAGAATAAAAACCATGTTGAATAGTTGGGAAACATGTCCTAACATATAGTATTTTATATTTGCTGTCAGAAATTATGTAATTTAACTTTACAATAAAATACATGGAAAAAATGAAAAAGATTTGTTTTTTAAGTGCAATTGGAATGCTGTTCGGCATTCAGGCATTTTCTCAAGTGCCGGCATGGAATCCCGGATCAACATCGGACAATGTGTTGTATGATCCGTCAGTAAGTTTACCGGGAAAATTTGACCCGAAGTGGACAGATGTTTATGTAAGTATTGAAAAGAGTGTCGTGGATTTAAAAGACGGTATGTTAAAATTGGAAACCGACTCCGGTGCATTTTATGGGTATGAACTGAAAGCTGCTGATTTTGCTCCGGGTAATGCGTTTACTTTGGATGTCAAGGGGCAGATGCTTACGGAAGAATCTGTTTTCGGTGTAAACCTGGGATGGGGTACAGGAAAAAATATTCGTCTGGATTTTACGCAGAATTCTATTGTAGATGCTAAAACCAATACAGTATTGAAAGCTGATCTCACTTCTACGGAAATGGATAATTACCGTATTGTTGTGGAAAACGAGGAAGCTGCTCTTTATAAAAATTTTGATTTTATCACTCAGTTGGATGTTAATTCCAATGATGTGGTAAAAGACGGCGGTTTTGAAAGTATGACTACGGAAGAAGCTTCTGCTTATTGGGGACATGATGGATATACAAAAATAGAGGTTGTTAATACGGAAAAACATTCCGGTGAAAGATCTATGATGTGGAATAATAATTGGAACGGACGTTTTATGCCTAATTTGGAAGTGTTGCCTAATGCAACTTATGAACTTTCTTTCTGGGCTAAAATGGTGACAGATAAGGGATGGGGCTCACAAGCCATGAATGGTGGTGTGTGGGTTGATAACGTAAAAGTGGCTAGTATGCAATTGATAGGTGATTCATGGAAGCAATATACTTGCACGTTTACAACCAGTTCTATTACAGAAACAGCTTATTGGGAACTTCATAACGGATGGGAGGATGCTAAGGATATTTCTATTTATTTTGATGATATAACATTAACCAGAACATCAGAAACATCATTTATACAGGTTGGTAATATCTATCCGCAAAAGAAATCTACTATTAATGTAGGTAAAGTGTCTTTCCTGGATGGCAAGGTTTATCGTCCTGTTACACAGGCAGACCTGAATGCTTTAATACAGGAAGCGGAAACTATTAAGGAAGCTGCTGTTCCGGGTAGCGCTGTAGGAAACTATCCTGCTTATGCGATAGAACGTTTTGAAACAGATATAAACACAGCAAAACAAGCGGCAGGGGCTACTCCTGTTGTTGCAGAGCAGGTGGACACAGCATATGGTACATTGCAGAAAGCAATAGATTTGTTCAAGCGTTCAGAAATAACCGATGCCGCTACTCTGGAGTCAATCACGGTTTCCGTTAAAGATGATGTTTTGAAAGAAAATATGAGTACTTCTGTCCTTTTAAGCGGAAAACTGACTAACGGTAGTGAGGCTGATTTGAGCATGGCTAAGGTAGAGTATAAGAGCTTGACACCGGAAACGGTTAATGTAAATGCTTCCGGAGTGGTAACTGCTTTAGCTCCCGGAGAAGGAAAAGTAGAAGTGAAAGTTACTTTGAACGCAGTTGAGAAAACAGAAAGCGTAACACTTACTGTAAAAGAATATAATCTTTCTGAAGTGAAATTAAATGCTTATAGCAGTAAAGTAGAGGTTGGTGAAGCTACAGGAACAAGTTATGTTGTGAAAATGAACGATGGAACAGAGCCGGCAGCTCAGGATATGACCATCGCATTCCAAAGTTTAACACCGGAGATTGCAACAATTTCTGAAGCTGGTACTGTTTTAGGAGTAGCAAAGGGTACGGCAAAGATTGAATTGTCTGTTACCGTGTTTGGTAAAACATTGAAAGATGTTCTTGAGCTTCCGATTATTGAATTGGAAACAGTTACTATTACACCGGCCAGCACTTCATTGGAACCTGAAAAACAATCTACTTATACATTGGCGGGAAAATATTCAGATGGCAGTTCCATAACACTGGATTACAGAAATTCAGTTATCTGGAGTGACAACCGCAATGTGGTAAGAGTGAATGACCGTGGTAATTTGGAAACAGTGAATGAAGGTATAGCTAATGTGGAAGTTATTGTAAAACGGGTAGGAGTAACAAAGAAACATAGTGTTAAGTTGGAAGTAAAAGGAGAAGGAGAACCAGTTGACCCTCCAGCACCACCAGAAACTGGTTTGGATATTGTTAAAGTGGCAGAAAGCACAGCTTACCCTCTTCCGTTTACAAGTGATTTGACAGTAAGTTCACCTGATGGAGTTAAAGAAATAGAAGTACTGGGCTTATCCGGAGTGAATATACTGTACCAGGCAGCTTCCGGTTCATCTAAGGAAACGTTTAATTTGGGTGCTTTGAATACTGGAATTTATTTGCTAAGGGTTACTGATAACAACGGAAACATCAGCACACTGAAAATAACAAAACAATAATCTGATACTTAAAACAAATAATAGAGCAATGAAAAAGATTATATTTACATTAATAGTTTGCGTAATGGCAACTATTACAATACAGGCACAGACTGCTGCGGTAAACTTACCTCGTTTCTTCTCAGACGGGATGGTGCTTCAACGGGAAACAAACGCTCCGTTCTGGGGATTTGCAGATGCCGGAAGCAAAATAGAAGTAACAGCTTCATGGGATAATAAAAAAGTGGAAACCACAACTCCCGAAAGTGGAAAGTGGATGGTAGAATTGGCTACCCCGAAAGCCGGAGGTCCTTATACCATAAAGGTAAATGAAACGACCATCAATAATGTGAAAATTGGTGAAGTATGGTTTTGCTCCGGACAGTCTAATATGAAGATGCGTTTGGGAGAAGCTGATAAATGGACTGTTCAGGATGATAACAACACCAATATCTGTTTCTTTGAAGTTCCGGTAGCAAGAAGTTCAGAACCTCTGTCTACTATAAGCGAGGGAGAATGGCGTTCAGGAGTTATTGATAATAATATGCAGCATATCAGTGCTGTGGGTTATTATTTCGCCCGCAGATTGCAGGAAGAACTGAAAATTCCTATTGGAATGATCGGCTTCTATGAAGGTGGAACTCACGCCGAAGAATGGACAAGTCCGGAAGTTTTCAAAACTTTGTCTCAAGATGTACAGAGCGCTTTACCGTCAGACAGGGAAGCTGGGTCTTTGTATAACGCGATGGTTTATCCAGTACTGCCTTATAAAGGTTCCGGATTTATCTGGTATCAAGGAGAAAACAATAACGGTTATTCACAAACATACAGCCCATTGTTGAAAGCAATGGTGGAAGGTTGGAGAAAAGACTTTAAAAATGATTATTTACCATTTTATATTGTACAGTTGACTACGTTTTCAACCGATTTCTCTGATTTCCGTTACATTCAGCAGCAGCTAAGTGAAGAAATTCCTAATTCAGGTATTGCCGTTACCATCGATTGCGGTGACCAGGGCAATATCCACCCGACGAACAAATATCCAGTAGGTACAAGATTAGGAGATATGGCTTTAGCTAAAGTTTATGGAAAAGATAAACCGGCAGGAAGTCCTACTTACCGTGAAATGAAAGTAGAAGGAAATAAAATCAGAATATACTTTGACCATGCAGAAAAGGGGCTTAAAATCACCAGTGGAAATTATCCTTTCTTTTTCGAAATAGCAGGAAGTGATAATGTTTTTGAAGCAGCCAATGCCCGTATTGAAGGGAATACAATCCTTCTGTGGTCAGACAATATTGAATCTCCTACCCAGGCACGTTATTTTAAAAAGAATTATGCTGAGCCTAACCTGTTCTCAGAAGACGGTTATCCAGTAGCTCCTTTCGTAACGAAATAAGTGTTTGAAAAAGGATGAAACTAAAGTAAACGGTTAATAATAGATAATAATTGTGTTTTTAGTTAATTATTATCACCCTTTCAAGTTTGCCGCGATGGCAAGCTTGAAAGGGTTTTTTTATAGTGAAAGTTTTGGCTTATTACAGGTTTGAATGTTACCACGATTGCAAATACCGATTTTGTTCTCAGTAAAATACTATTGAGGCTGAAGTATGTTTGTTTTAAATAGTTGGAAGGTGTCTTTAAATAGAATGTAAATTTGGTTTAATTAATAATATTGAGACTCTTTTGTCATTTAATTGGGTTTATTGTATCTTTGTGGCTTGAAAAAGATACAATTAATACAATTTAGGTAAAATCAGGTTATAATGAAATCATTAAAATTTTTATTAAGCTTAACGCTTTGTATGCTTTGTTTTGTTTCATGTAAAGAAGATGTAACAATAAGTAAGGGCTATTCTTTCGGTATTCATTATTTTGAATATCCGGGAGTAGAAAATGCTCTGGGTGCGGTAACGAGTTATCTGAAAGGGAAATCTTGTCCGATGGGCGCTGAAATTTATGAAGGAAGCAGTGAGGCTGATGCTGATGCAAAGGCAGCTGCAGCTTTTAATGAAGCTATGAAATCGGTTTCAGTAGAAGATATAGACGCTTTGGGGTTTGAAGGACTTCAATTTACTTATTCCGTAAATCGTTATGCCAGCGATAATGTGACCTTGGTTACTGTTGCCGAGTTCAACTATCCGGGAGAATAATATTAAATAACCAGGCTCGGTTATTAGAAAAGGATTGCGGATTTTATCCGGTAATCCTTTTTTTATTTGATATGATTGTTCGGGGAATATAAGGGGTGGAATAAAAAAATTAAAAAGGGAAGTCTGTTTGAAAATAGGAAAAGTTAAATAATTTTGTCAATCTAATACAGTTTTAAAAACGCAGTAGAATATGAAAAAGATTTTTCTTGTTATGCTTGTCGGTCTGATAACATTAGCCGGTTGTCAAAAAGCAGAAAAAAGTTTCACCGTATTGCAGTGGAATATCTGGCATGAAGGCACTAAAGTGCCTGGCGGATATGAGGCTATTGTTAATGAAATAGCCCGTTTACAACCGGATTTTGTAACATTGAGCGAGGTGCGCAATTTTAACGGGGTGGATTTCAGCAATGAATTGCTTTCATCTTTAAAAGAAAAAGGTCTCACTTATTATTCCTTTCCTACACGTGATACCGGTTTGTTGAGTAAATGCCCGATTGAACATTGTGATTCTGTTTTTCCGGAAAACGGTGATCATGGCAGTATATATAAACTTGTATCTACTGTACACGGGCTGAAAGTAGCCGTATATACGGCTCATCTGGATTGGTTGAACGACGCTTATTATAATGTGCGCGGGTATGACGGTTCCACCTGGGAAGAAATACCTCTTCCGGAGAGTGTAGAGGAAGTATTGGCTATCAATGAGGCTTCACTCCGTGATGATGCCATCCGTTGTTTTATCGCAGATGCCCGAAAAGAGTCAGAAGCCGGAGCATTGGTAATATTAGGAGGCGATTTTAATGAACCTTCCCATTTGGATTGGACGGAAGCAACTAAAGATTTATATTGTCATAATGGATTGGTGATTCCATGGACAGTAACCACGCTTTTGGAACAGGCTGGGTATGTTGATGTTTACCGTACAATGTATCCGGATGTGTTGAAATATCCGGGATTTACATTTCCGGCAGATAATCCGCTTGTAGATGTAGCTAACCTGACATGGACACCGAAAGCCGATGAACGTGAGCGTATAGATTATGTTTTTTATAAAGAAACGGACAAGGTCAGGGTTAAGGATGCACTTATTTTTGGACCGGCAGGATCTATTGCTTACAGTGAGCGTGTGCCTTCCAAGTCAGAGGATATTTTCCTGCTGCCAGAAGGTGCATGGCCTACAGATCATAAAGGTTTGCTGGTAACGTTTGTGATTAAATAATTCGTTGTTTGTCCGGAATGATGTTTTTAAAACAGTCCGGAGTATTTTAAAGATAAAAGGCCCTTTTAAAAGTAAGAAACAAAAAAATAGCTTTACCATTATAAGCTATAAGATTTGAAAAGCATGAAAAGTACCATTTATATGCCTTTATTTTTAGGTATAAGATGGTATTTTTCATTTAGGTAATTGTGAATTGTAACTTTGGCTGATTTGATTTTTACTTTTGAAACAGTCTGTATTGAATAAATAGTCGGTATTACTGCAGGTTTTGTGACAGCTTAATTTGCTACAGAAAAGCCTCCTAAGTCCAAAGATTAACTATTGATTTTCAGCTGTAGTTATTATATCTTTTGTTTGAGTTCTTTTTGTCTTGTATCCCTTTTGCTTGAAATCAAAAAGTGAATTATTTTCCATAAAAAAAATCTTTTTGGAAAGTTATATTTTAGATTTCAAGTGTTACATTTGCACGCTTTTTTGAAATGAGTTCAAATTTTATAAAGGAATGAAAAAGAGTTTGCTTGCATTGGCATTCGGAACCTTAGGGTTAGGTATTGCCGAATTTGTAATGATGGGGATATTGCCCGATGTGGCAAAAGACTTAAATGTAACGATTCCTCAGGCTGGTCATTTTATTTCAGCCTATGCTTTAGGGGTTTGTGTAGGAGCTCCGTTCACGGTGCTGATAGCCCGTACCCGTCCGTTAAAAACCATTTTACTTGGTCTGGTGCTTATTTACTTGTGTGGTAACTTGTGTGCTTCTATGTCTACAAGTTATATGATGATGATGTTGACCCGTTTCGTTTCCGGTTTACCTCACGGCGCTTTCTTTGGTGTGGGGTCTATTATTGCGGAAAAGGTGGCGGATAAAGGAAAAAGTTCACAGGCCGTTGCCCTGATGGTATCCGGTATGACCATAGCCAATTTATTAGGTGTCCCGTTGGGTACTTTTTTAAGCCATATGGTGTCATGGCGCATTCCTTTTATTGTCAATGGTGTTTGGGGAATGATTGTTCTTCTTTCCATTTGGAAATGGGTTCCGGATTTACCCGCTTTGCCGGACTCCGGTTTTAAAGGACAGTTCCGTTTTCTGAAGCATTTAGCTCCCTGGTTGCTGATTATTACAACCATGTTCGGAAACGGCGGAATTTTCTGTTGGTATAGCTATGTAACGCCTCAAATGACCCAATTGTCCGGGTTTTCTGCCGAGGATATGACTTTTATTATGATGCTGGCAGGTTTAAGCATGACTGTTGGAAATCTGGTTGGAGGTAAGCTGTCTGATAAGTACGGCCCGGCACAGGTAGTGCAGTGTACTCAGATCATAGTGGCTTTAGCCTTGCTTGCCACTTTCTTTGGAGCTTCCAGCTATTGGTTAGCTGTTCCTCTGATGGTTATTTGTACAGCCGGTTTATTTGCCGTATCTGCTCCTCAGCAGTTACTGTTGTTGCAGAATTCACGCGGGGGAGAAATGATGGGAGCTGCCTGTGTACAAGTGGCATTTAATCTGGGTAATGCCTTGGGGGCTTATGCCGGTGGGCTTCCTATAGAGGCGGGACTGGGATACCGTTATCCAGCATTGGTCGGCGTGTTTATCCTGCTTGTAGGTTTGGTATCAGTTTCTGTCTATATAAAAAGAGATAAGAAGAAAGCAGTTGCTTTTAAGTAACAGTTTACTCAAGTTATAAGAAGCAGGGTCTTGATAATGCAGTCGGGATCCTGTTTTTATTTTTATAATGGTTCAATGCAGGGAAAACGCTAAAAACAGAATCTGTAAATATATGATTGTAGCTTTTTTGCGGTAATTTGTGTTGATTTGCTGTTTTTAGTGAAAATATTTCGTTGGAGATTATTAATAATTAATAGATTTTTTTTACATTTACACAACCGAAAATCTAAAACACAATTTGTATTAACTCCGGCTAATGCATATTATATTTGTTAACCTTAAAAACAGATAGCCATGAAAACAAGTCGTAAAATTTTAGGCGGATGGATTGCTTTATTGGTAATCATATTCTTTTTAAGCAGGCCTTTATTTGCTGTTTTCTTTATCCTTAGTATTGTTCCTGTTATCACAGTGTACAACCATTTTAAAGAGGTGGAATATCGGCAGAGTATTATATACCACGTAGATAAGAAAAAAGAAGCAAGTTAATCATATTATAAATTTATAAGCATATATATAATGAGGAAGGGAGTCCGTATTTTTTTCTCTTTGTTTTTTGTTGTCCCGTTTCTATTGGGATGTAATCATACCCGTAGTCAGAAAAGTGTTGAAAATAAACAGATCCCTTTGGATTCAATCCTTTTGAGCGATCCTTGTATCCTTGCCGATCAGCGTACGAATGCGTATTATATGACCGGCACAGGTGGATTATTGTGGAAAAGTAAGGATTTGAAGTTATGGGATGGTCCGTATAAGGTGGTGCAGACAGACTCTGCTTCATGGATGGGAGTCGATCCGGAGATATGGGCTGCGGAACTTCACGAGTATAACGGTAAGTATTACTATTTTGCAACATTTACCAATTCGGATATAAAAATAGATACCATTAATGGGGTGGCGTTGGATCGCCGGGCCAGTCATGTGTTGGTGAGTGATAGTCCGGACGGACCGTATGTGCCTATGGAAGATCCCGTTTATTTGCCAGCCGGAATGTCCACTTTGGATGGAACGTTTTGGGTTGATACAGACGGCAATCCTTATATGATTTACTGTCATGAGTGGCTGCAGAATAATGACGGCACAATAGAAATGATCCGTTTAAAACCTGATTTAAGCGGAACACAGGGAGAGGCCCGGATTCTGTTCTGTGCCAGTGAATCGCCCTGGAGCCGGGAACTGATAGACGGTAAGGTAGTGCCTAATCGGGTGACGGATGGCCCGTATTTATTCCGTACCGGAACCGGACGTTTGGGAATGATTTGGACAAGCTGGATATACGATGTTTACACACAAGGCGTAGCATATTCCGTAAGCGGTACGCTGGAAGGACCTTGGGTACAGGAAGAAGAACCGTTGACACCTCCTGATTACGGACATGGTATGCTTTTTCGTACTTTGGACGGTAAGTGGCTGTTGTCATTGCATAGTCATAAAGATGTAAACGGGCATTATGTACGTATTCCTAATTTGTTTGAAGTCGATTTATCCGGTGATAAGTTGGTAGTAGGGGAGCGTTATATCCCTTAACCGGTTAAGATAAAATTTTTTACTTATGAAAAGCTTAAAAGTATTGTTTCTGTTAGTAGCTGTATTGTTTTCCATATCCTGTGCCAAACAGCAGGAGCGTTCCGTTCCGGAGGAGAAAGATATGGGAGCTTATCTTTTTACTTATTTCAGTGATCCTACCCATAGCCTTTTTATGGCTGTCAGCCGTGACGGGTATACATTTACGGCAGTGAATAACGGTGAGCCGGTGATTGGCGGTGACACGATAGCCGATCAGAGGGGAATTCGTGATCCTCATATATACCGGGGGCCGGATAATGCTTTTTATTTGGCAATGACGGATTTGCATGTTTTTGGAAAACAAGAAGGATATCGTTCTACCGATTGGGAACGCCCTGTGGAAGAATTTGATTGGGGAAATAACCGTGGACTGGTATTGATGAAGTCTTACGACCTGATTAACTGGACACGCAGCAATGTTCGGATTAATGAGATTTTTCCAGACATGGAAACCATTGGGTGTGCTTGGGCGCCTCAGACTGTTTATGATCCGGTAGCCCGGAAAATGATGCTTTATTTTACAATGCGTATCGGCCATGGGCTTACAAAGCTTTATTATGCTTATACCGATGATGATTTTACTACACTGGTTTCTGAGCCGAAGTTGCTTTTTGAATATCCGGAGCCGGGAATACAAGTGTTGGATGCCGATATCACGCCTTTGCCGGACGGACGTTACTGTATGATGTATGTGGCACAGGAAAATCCGGGAGGTATCAAAATGGCTATTTCAGATAGTATTCATACTGGTTATATATATCAGCCGGAATGGGTGGATTTTGAACCGGGGGCCTGTGAAGCTCCGAATGTATGGAAACGTATCGGTGAAGATAAATGGGTGTTGATGTATGATATTTTTAGTATAAATCCTCATAATTTCGGCTTCTGTGAAACTTCGGATTTTGTGACTTTTAAAGATTTGGGTCATTTTAACGAAGGTGTGATGAAGATAACCAATGCTATTTCTCCAAAACATGGTTCGGTGATACAGATTACGGCAGAAGAAGCAGACCGCCTGGAGAACTACTGGAAGAACCGTTAATATTTTAGGTTTGATTTGAGCTTTTTAAGAAATAAAAACCACTTTTCTGATTGCGGAAAAGTGGTTTTTTATTTTAGTCCTGTTTTATTCAGGGTTTATACAGGATAATCTGATCCAGTATTACGCCTTTGTCCAATGAAGTGAAGATGAGTTGGTGTTTGTCCTGTTTTTTTACAGGCAGTTTTATCCGCCTGATGGCTTGGTTGCGCAGGACATTTTCTTTCCATTCTTCACTACGTCCTTTTGTTTCATAGTTGATGACAGGAGACATCGTTCCGTCAATCGATACGGTAAAACGTAATTCATTTCCCTGTACCGGATGATTGGGCAGTAACCTGATTTCTATCTCTGCCGAATCGCCCGTCCATTCGTCAAAAGAAAAAATCAAGCTGTCTCCTTGGTTCACTCCGGCTGCTTTTCTCTCATAACCTAATCCGGGGAAAGCCCTTACCTGTCCGTTATTATGATCCATTGCATTCCATTTGTAAACACCTTCCCGGCGGGCTTTCATCGGGAATGTAGCTTCTGTTCTTTCCACTCGTTTGAATACCGGCAGATCCCGTGGCTGAAAATTCATCATACGGTTCCATTTGCCGTTCTTCAATGAATTATATCTCTGGGTTAGGGAATCTATGTTTTCATAAGCCTTTTCACAGAGTTCCCAGTCTACCATTCCATGACGTGCCAGTTGGGCTGTCAGTAGTTTCTCATTCATCAGGGAGGCTGCCTGTACCGGATATTTTATCAGTTCAAAATAGGCGTCCTGTTGGGCGGCTGGTATTTTTAGTCCTATTTGTTCTGTCTTTGCCGACAGTTGTTTATAAGCAGTCATCCTGTTTTTGATTTCCACTTCATCCCAAGGCAAATCTTTGACAATGCGGGCATTCGGGTTGCCCCATTCTTCTTCGCGGGTATTACCCATAAATTCAGGTTTCCGTA
The DNA here is from genome assembly GCA_023391625.1 of Bacteroidota bacterium. Lineage (GTDB taxonomy): Bacteria > Bacteroidota > Bacteroidia > Bacteroidales > Paludibacteraceae > QVMH01. Next base: position 70,886 of record JAEWAN010000023.1, read on the forward strand.
TGTGGGCCAGGCGGTAATATTCTTCCATCACAGGAAACAGCTGTTTTGCGTTTTTACTTCCGAATTCACGTTCCAGCCATTTATACAGATGGTGGGAAACACCTTGTTGTTTTACGGTATCTATGTCCCAGGCCATATCCAGAAACAACTCGGTCAGGTATTCTATCGGTTTTATGTCTCCTACGTTTAAAATCCATATCTTTTGTATGCCAGAGTCGTATGCCAGTTGCATTTGTTGTTGAATCAAAGCAGGCTGTGTGCTGCCCAACCATAAATAATCATGCGGGCGACCCCAGTAAGAAACGTGGTAATAAACTCCGTTCCCTCCTTTGCGTTGGGCTTCTTCCGGGGTCGGGAAATGGCGGATGTAGCCGTAATTATCATCACACCATATCAGGGTAACGTCGTCCGGTACATTCAGTCCTGCATTATAAATGTCCAGTACTTCTTTGTATGGAATGAACGCTTGAGGTATAGTAGTTACATCCAGGTTTACATATTGTTTCAATAAATTGCGTTGGTCTTCCAAAACCCGTTCCAGAACAGCTTTTTGTTCTTCAATAGTTTTAGCTCCCTGCATCTGACCGTCGTGTACCCCTCTCATTCCGATGGTATAGATGTTGGCATATCCGGCCACGTCCTTTATCCGTTTTTCCCAGAACCGGTAAACATTTTCGGAGTTATTTACGTAATCGTAATCTCCTACACCTTCTGCTGCCCATTCGCCGGCACTGTTACGCATCATCGGTTCGCAGTGCGAAGTACCTATAAAAATACCGTAAGTATCGGCCATTTCTTTATTCCCTTCGGTAAAATAAAACGGAACGGAACATTCATGCATGGCAGGCCATAAGGTATTGGCTCGGAGACGAAGCAGCAGTTCAAACACCTGCTGGTAGGTACGTGGTCCTATCTGCCCTTTTATGTCAGACGGCTCGTAAGTCTGGTTGCTCCAGGGAGTTAATCCCCAGTCCTCGTCGTTAATGAAAATGCCCCGGTACTGAACGGAGGGTTTATGAACCAGATCGTCTGGTGTGTAGCTTATATCTGTTTTTCTTTCTGCAGAAGCGTCTGCCCACCATATCCACGGGCTGACTCCCATGTGGCGGGACAACTCAAGGAGGCCGTATGCCGTTCCCCTCGGATCGCTTCCCAAAATAAATAAATAAGATTTTCCTTTGGACTCGACAGCTTGTATTTTGAAAGCTTCCCATTGTCCAGAGAGTCCGGAAATATCTATTTTATACTTGGAAACCAGTTTCTTTATTTCCGGTTGTTTGTCAGGGATTCCAACAATAATGGTACCGGTTTTGATATGGGCAGTCCTTTGGAAAGGCTGTTCACAAATTAACCTGGAATCTTCGGTCAGCATTCGGAGAGCTGTTTCCACCACTTTTTCGTTGCCGTTATAGTAAATGTTAGCTCCTGTATTGTTACTGATCAGGCTGAATGTCCCGGGGAAAGCTATTCCTGCCTGGAAGACTGATAAAAACAGGATAAAAATTATTTTTTTCATCAATAGTTTATTTTTCTAAATTGCTGTAGTCCTTGATAATAATATCTTTTTCAATGATATTTTCTGCATTTTCAGACTTTCGGATGAATTTATTGACCTTTTCTACCTGTATATTTATCAGTTCTACGTTTTTTATAGGTAATTCCGGATCGCCTTTCAGTTCGTATATAGCATCGACCGTATTACATACAACGTTTTCCATATAAATTCCATCTATGTTTGATATTCGTTTTTCATAGGTAGGGACTAAGTCTTTCCATTGATAAAGGACGTCCGTATCTATTTCAAGCAATCGCCAGGTGGAGCCGGATTTCACGTTTTTCATATATATGTTCTCTACGAACCCTCCTCTTCGGTGGTTGGTTTTGATGAAGAAGAATCTCCATACTTCCGGCGCTTCGCAATCATGCATATAAATGTTGCGTACACCTCCGGACATCTCGCTACCTATCCCTAACATGGTATGTCCTTTTTGTATTTTGCAATGACGGATAACAATGTTTTCGCAGGGAGTGTTTAGTCGCCAGGCATCACGGTTTCGTCCGGCTTTGATTACCACCGCATCGTCTCCCTGGTCAAATACACAGTTTTCTACCAGAAAATGACGGCTCATTTCAAGGTCAATGCCATCGTTGTTATGTCCGTGGGCTTTTACATCCAGATTGCGTACGATACCTCCGTCGCACATATAAAGATGTATGGTCCAAAACGGGCTTTCTCTGATTTTAAAACCATCCAGCAGCACATTGTCGCATCGGTTGAAGTGTATTAGGTGCGGGCGTAGGTTGTTCTCTCCTTGTGCCATCTGGCGCTTCTCTACCGGAACATCGGTAGAAGCCATGGTGTAAAGTTGTTTCAAGGCATCCATATGAGCCTGAGGACGTGCAAACCATTTTTTCCACAAGTCCATTTTAGGCTGTAATGTTCCTTTTCCCGTAATAGCAATATTTTCACATTCAAAGGCGTAAATCAAAGGAGAATAATTGTAGCATTCCATTCCTTCCCAGGAAGTCATAACGGCCGGTAAATAATCTTCCGGGTTGTCCGTGAAGACGAGAACAGCATTTTCTTCCAAATGAAGATTTACATTGCTTTTGAAATGAATGGCTCCGGTCACCCATTCGCCTGCGGGTATGATAACCCTCCCTCCGCCGGCTTGGTTGCAGGCAGCTATTGCCTGAGCTATTGCTTTCGTGTTGTTTGTCTCACCGCCTTTTACAGCCCCGTATTGAATGATATTGAAATCCTTGTCCGGATAAATATATTCTTTTATTGGTTCCATAGGGAAAGGAGCTTCCACCTCGGTTTGCAGATAGTTGTCTCTCGTCTTGCTGCGTGTACATGCCGGTTGCAACAGGCATACGGACAAAAGGAATAAAATTGTTTTTCTCATTTCTGTTTGAAGATATATTTTGCTTGGTTACAGCTTTGAATTTAACGGAAACAGACTATATCGTTTATGGTGACGTAACTGTCTGTGCTTCCAAAAATAGTTTCGGTTTTGTCTGTCCATACAGGTGAAATACCGGTTACTTCTATGATTAGGGTATAGTCGCCATCCTGTAATTCCGGACTGATAAAGCGGACTCCCTGATTGGAATTTTTACTGTAAAAGTCGATAAGCGAAGTAAAAATCATTTTCTCATTTTCATCGAGTATACTTATTTTGGCATATCCGCTTTTGTTGTTTGTTTCGCCGGTTACAGCGATATGAGTGCCGTTGAACGGTATTTGCAGCGTGCTGCCTTTTACATTAGAAGTTAATTTGCTGTTTTCTTTTTTCCAGTTGTCAGGAGTCTGGGTTTGCACCTGTTCTTTAGCTATGCTTATGCCTCCTTCCAGAGGGTCACACTGCTTCAGTTCGTCAATGTCCCAGCAATCCCAGTATTCCGGTATGGATAGCTTTTCCCCATCTACATGCATAGGTAACCATACGTAGGTGGCAGCAGAGGCTTGGTGTGGAAAAGACCAGCGATCGCCCATGAACATCGGGATGGTGTCATTGCCCCGTATAATAGGGAAAACGAATGTTGTTTGCGAATTGTAAGTCAGGCTTCCTTCCGGAATAAACAATCCTTGAGGTGTCCAGGGACCATGGATATTCGGTGCTGTGAAATAAAAATTATCATTTTTTTCCCAGCTGGTCAGTCCGGAGTAAAGCAGGTAGTATAAACCGTTTTTGCGGAACATGGCGGGTGACTCGCCAGAGTCCGGTATGTAGTCTGTGATTTTAGCCTCGGCAGAACGGTAGTCTTCGCTCAAACGGTATATCGGTCCGTGGTGTAGGAGCAGGTATCCAGTCCCGTCGTTATCCTGAAATGTACCCATATCCCAACGGCGTATCGGCTCTCCATGATATAACAGCGGTCCCTGGAACTCATAATCTCCGGCTATGGTTTTGCAGGTGGCATAACCAATGTGCGGATCGTAGTATCCCATATCGTCCGTATGCATGTACATAACGTACTCTCCGGTGGAGGGACATTTCATCACTTTTACCCGCTCACCCACCCGGTTGGGTCCAAGTAGTCCGTCAGCTTGTACCGGGAGTACAACATTCTCAAATTTCCAGTTAACAAGGTCGTCGGAAGAATAACAGCTAAAACCGGGGAAAGCATTGGTTTTATCCGATTTATATTCACCGAAAAGGTAGTACCGTCCGTTATCTTGTACAATGCATGCTCCGTGGGCATTCACAATATTACCCTGGTCGTCAAACCATGGAATGCCGTTATAGATGCATTTCTGGATGTTATTTCCCGGCTTGTTGGAGCAGCCTGCTAATAAAAAAGATACCAGCAGTAAAACAGCACATAAGCTTATTGATGTTCGTTTCATAGATTGATAAGATATTTGTATTGTAAGATGATTTTTATTTTTCTGATGTTTCATAGATAGTTATTCCCTTTTGTAAAGTTAGGTATAAAGTAGTGTTAGTGTCCGGAATACGGATCTGTTCATCATTCCTGTAATCAGGCCATGGGTAATTTTTTATACAGGATAAGTTCCGGATTTTTATGTCTCATGAGAGTATTTCAGTTTTCTTTTTTTAAGGTTAGCTGTACAAAAATAAGGATTATTATCCAGATTGAAGTTTGAGTGTAACAACCAAAGATGATTTTGATTAAAATACCTGTCTAAATAGATAAAAAAGCTTACTTTTGTTCGTATGGAATCAGTAGAAACAAGCCGTAAGGAAATGTGGAGAAGGCAGAGGATTGCCTCTGTGGATGTGGATTATAATTTGTGGGATGAAAAGAAAACCGTTTTGCAGGACTTTTCCGGAATAAACAGGAGTTGCCTGTTTGCGGTGGATGTGTATAAAGAAGTTTATAGTTTTGTTTCGGGTGATTTTGTCAATCTGTTCGGTTTTAAATCTTCATGGGTAAAGCATATTGAAAAGTGTGGGGATGTGTTGGAAGATTTTATTCATCCGGATGATCGGGAACAGTTGATTGATATGCAGTTGGAACATAGCCGTTTTATTTATTCTCTTCCCGAAGAGTGCAGGAATGACTACCGGCGTATCTATCAGTTTCGTATGCGGAATGCCGGAGGAAAATACGTCCGCGTGGCGAGTCGTCAGCAAGTGCTTTTACAAACAGGAGAAGGGAAAGCATGGATTGTCATGGGTATGCTGGAGTTTCTTCCGGACAGCAGTTCGGAAGGGAAGGTGAAGTGTGCCACACAAAATATAAAGACCGGAGATTTTTTATATCCGGTAGAGGATTTGCCGCCCCGGTTTTTAACCGCTCGCGAAATGGAAGTTCTGCTGCTGGTTCGTAAAGGATTTTTGAGCAAAGAAATTGCAGAGCAACTTCATATCAGCATTCACACGGTACATAATCATCGGAAAAATATCTTACGGAAACTACATGCCGATAATTCTTTGGAGGCTTTAGAACTTGCAAGGGGAATGCAATTGCTGCCTTAGTTTTTCATGCGTTATGCATCCCGGAAACATAGCTATTTATGGCTATTTCCACTCTGCTTTTAATGTCTTATTTTTACAATCCTTTTCAAGTTCCGTGCCTTACCTTTGCATTTCTTTTGCTGACAGGTGTTTATCTGTGGGGGAAAGGCATATAAAATAGAATGATCCATCTTATGATTTTCAATGAAAGTGAAGAACAGGAGCGAGTTTATCTCCGGCAAATAATCGCTTTGCTTAAGCGTGCCATTAAAGATATAGATTCTTCTGTGAAAGAACAGGAACAGGCCTTGCGCGAGCATAAGGACTACTTATGGCAAAGCCGTACGGATATTGATGCGCAGGAAGTACGCTCCATGCGTGAGAGTATTCTGAACACTCTTGCTGTTGGCGAGGGAATTATCGCCCGTCGTCGGCGGTTGGGTAAATTGCTGAATATCCCTTATTTCGGGCGTATTGATTTTTGTGAGGACGGGAGTAAATATGTGCAGCCGATATATATTGGGGTACATACTTATTATGATTCGGAAACGAAATCCAACCTGATTTATGATTGGCGCGCACCGATAGCCGGGATGTATTATGATTATGAACTGGGTGAAGCTTCGTTTATATCGCCTTCCGGAGAGGTGTCGGGGAATAGCTCTCTGAAGCGGCAGTACCGTATTCGGAATGGGGAGATGGAGTATATGATTGAAAGTTCGGTAACTGTGCATGATGACATTTTGCAAAGGGAGTTGAGCGCCAGTACGGACGATAAAATGAAAAATATCGTTGCTACTATTCAGCGTGAGCAGAACCGTATTATCCGTAACGAAGACTCTTCCGTCCTCATTATACAAGGTGTGGCCGGTTCGGGTAAGACTTCCATCGCTTTACACCGCGTGGCTTATTTGCTTTATACTCATAAAGGAACTTTAGCTTCAAAAGATATACTGATCATTTCTCCGAATAAGGTTTTTGCCGATTATATTTCCAACGTATTGCCGGAACTGGGTGAGGAAACAGTACCGGAAATAAGCATGGAACAATTGCTTTCGGACGTTTTGGAAAGGAAATATAAATTTCAGACTTTTTTCGGGCAGGTGGCGGAGTTGCTCGGAAAACCACAACCCGGCTTTATCGACCGGATTCGCTATAAATCAACGTTTGATTTTATAATCCGGCTGGATCGGTTTATTTTATATGTGGAGAATAACTATTTCCGTCCGGTAGATGTGAAGGTGAAACATATAACCATTCCTCATGAATATTTAGCGGAAGAGTTTCGCCGTTTTCATCGTTACCCTGTACGTCAGCGCTTTGATGTTATGACGGAGCATATTCTGGAAACTCTGGTCAGGCAATATCAGGTGGAAATCACTACGGCAGACCGTAATATGCTGAAAAAGCAAGTTCGTAAGATGTTTACGGGAAACAACGATCTGCAGCTTTATAAAGATTTCTTCCAGTGGGCGGAAGTTCCTGAAATGTTCAAGTTGCGTAAGGGCCACGTTCTGGAATATGCCGACCTTGCACCGCTTGCTTACCTGCGTATTTCGCTGGACGGGTTGAAACCCCGTTCGGAGGTGAAACATCTGTTGGTGGATGAAATGCAGGATTACTCTCCGGTTCAGTATAAAGTGTTGTCAAAACTTTTCCCGTGCCGGAAAACTATTCTGGGTGATGCCGGGCAGTCGGTGAATCCTTACGGATCGTCCACGGCAGACATGATAGCACAGGCCTTCGTAACGGGCAAGGTAATGAAACTCTGTAAGAGTTATCGTTCCAGTTTTGAGATAACCCGCCTGGCTCAGAAAATACGGAGCAATGCCGATCTTGAACCTGTGGCACGGCATGGGGAGGAACCGAGCTTGATTCCATTCGCCAATCAGGAAGAAGAGATAAGCGGAATCGTTGATTTACTTCATTCTTTTCGGAAATCCGCTTATAAATCGTTAGGGATTATTTGTAAAGATGAAGTGCAGGCTCAGGAAGTTAACCGGAAATTGCTGGAAGCCGGTGAAGATATTTATTTTCTTTCGTCAGACAGCCTGACATTTCATCAAGGAGTGGTTATTACCTCTGCTCATATGGCTAAGGGACTGGAATTTGACGAAGTTATTATTCCTCAGGCAAGCGAAGTGAATTACAGGACGGAGATAGACCGCAGTATGCTGTATGTGGCGGTGACACGCGCCATGCATCGCCTTTCGCTGACCTATACAGGAGAACTTACTTCACTGATCAGCGGTTAATTTCCGGGGTAGGATGAAGGTGTGTCAAAACTAAAATGACACTTTTGAAAAGTGACGAATTATGATTAACTCAATAAAAAGAGCCGTATCAAAACTCAAAAATAGAATTTGATACGGCTCTTTTTGTTATGTAAGGGTATGCAAGTTTCAGATTGAAAGTTCGTTCTTACGAACTTTGAGTTTTGACACACCCTCGTCTTTAGTCCGTGTTTTTAACGGTTACCTCTATTTTGTTGCCATCGGGGTCAAAAGTTTCAAACTCATAGTACCCGTCTCCGGTGATACGTGGCCCTCTTACTATTTCAAATCCCGCGTTTTTCAGATACTCCGCCTGTTTATCTATCGCTTGTTTGTTTTCTGCCTCGAATGCGATATGGGTTAATCCTTTCAGAAAAGGACTATCGGTTTCCTTGTCACGGATTTCCGGTCTGCTCATGAGTTCAAGCCTCGCACCGGAAGAAAAAGAAATGAAATAACTTTCAAATAAGGTAACTGGGTTTTTATATTTCCGGTTACACTTTCCCCCGAAAAAACACGTGTAGTATTCTTTTAATTTTTCCAGGTCTTCTGTCCATATGGCGATATGTTCTATTTTCATAAAATACTCCTTGTTTATTCCGATATTTTATAGCTGATTATATAGTAGTGAGGGGAGTTGTTTAGTAGCTCTTTGGTTTGTTCATCCTCCGGAGATAGTTTTACGACACCGCAAAAACGTTCTACATTATACTTCTCGTCAAACCAGGAAGAGGCAAGAGCCATGAGCGGAATTTCTTTGTTGAGTTTCCAGTCCACAGGAGCGTATTTACGCCATAAGTAAAACTGTCTTTCCCTGTCTTTCTTTTTATTTAAAACATGTCCGGTAGTCATGGATAGGGTTTCCAGTGTTACCGTGCTTTTTTCATCTTCATTCTTCATGTAAAAAAACAACTGGTCTAAAAAGTCATAGCATATTACTATCCGGGTATTCCTTGGAATTGGGAAAATGGATGTAGGTATTATCTCCGGAGAAAAGTGTTTTTGAATTTGTTTTTTCTCCTGCCGTATATTCATCTATTGTAACGGTAAGCTGGTATTTTCTGTCGAATTCTTTTAATGAAATTTTGTACATGTTGATGCCGGCTATTTCAAGTGCTTTGAGTATATCCAGTTGGTTAATCTGGTTTGTCTGGAAGCGGTTGTACGAATCATGTTTTTCCAGAGTGGAACGGTAATCTTTTTTATATGCAGGTTCGTATGAATAGGCATTTACTGTAAACAGTATAGCACTCAATGAAAGAAGAAGTTTTTGTTTCATGATAAAGATAATCGTGTTTATTGCATTTTGTAAATAAGGGTATAAAGAGAAACAAATATATGTATATTTATTTGTCTTGTATCTATTTTATACTTGACATTTGTTTTTTATAAAAAGGGTTGCTTCTTAATTTAACTGCAGGAACGTTGTAACGGGCGTTTTGTAAGCCGGAATTTGCCTCGTTACAATTTCGTCACACAATATTGACCTGTTCGTAATTATTTCGTAATAACAAAGTTTCACTTTTGCACCGTAGAAAATTAAATACAGTTCAATAAATGAAACGTACTTTGTTATTCAGGTTGAAAAAACAATTTTTTAATAGTAAGATCTTTTTATTGTTTCTATTCTCGTCTGTCGGTTCTGCCTTATTTGCCCAGGGAGGACTTATCAAAGGAAAAATAGTTGATTCGCAAACTCAGGAAGCATTAATAGGTGTTTCCGTATGGATAGAAGGAACAACGCAGGGAGCTGCGTCTGACTTTGACGGGAACTTTGTTATTGCAAACCTCGATGCCGGAAATTATTCTCTGGCTATTTCCTATATAGGTTATAAATCCTACAGAAGAGAAGGGGTGGTTGTCCGGGACGGACAGGAAACGGAGATACAGGTACAGCTTAGCCCGGATGACTTGCAACTGGACGAAGTGGAAGTGGTGGCAAGGGCAAACCGTGAAAGTGAAAGCATGTTGCTGCTGGAACAGAAACAAATGCTTCTGGCTACCCAGGCGGTGGGGGCGAAGGAAATGTCGCGGAAGGGAATAGGTGATGCACAGTCGGCTGTGGCACAGGTATCCGGCATATCCCGGCAGGAAGGTGTGAAGAATGTTTTTGTACGGGGATTGGGCGACCGTTATAACGCAACTTTGCTGAATGGCTTTCCGGTTTCTTCCGAAGATCCGGAATATAAAAACATAGCCCTTAAATTTTTCAGTTCGGATGTTATACAGAATATAGGGGTGAATAAGGTGTTTAATGCCGATAATGGTGGTGATGTGGGAGGAGCTGTTATTAACATTAAGTCCAAAGAACTTTTCGGTGAAAGGGCATTTAGCGCAGAGATAGAGGGAGGCTTGAATAGTGAAGTTCCTGGTTCCGGATTTTTACGGCAGGATGGTGTGAATTATTTGGGAATCAGCAATGCGCAACGTCCTGTAACTGGTAACTTTGATTTTCCTAACAGTCTTGACCCTTCGAAGGTGAGTTTTCCTGTGAATCATAGTTACGGAGTGTCCGGCGGAAAACAGTTTCGGGTGGGTGAGAACGCAGATCCTCTGTCGTTTTTCATAGTAGCTTCGCATAATTCCGACTATTCCTATACACGGGAAACCGTAAGGAACAGTACTTCCAATGGTACTGTTTATCAGGATCAGACGGGTGATAAATATACCATTAATACCAATCAGTTGGTTCTGGCAAATCTTCTCTGGCAGATAAACCAAGCGCATGAACTGAGCTATAATTTTATGTTACTCCATGCCAACGACCAGTATGTTGGTGAGTACATAGGTTTGCATTCGGAGAAACACCAGGATGCCGATAATTCTACGGGTTATCTGAGAAGACAGCAAAATAATGATAACCTGCTGATGACCCATCAGCTGATGAGTAAATGGAAACTGGCTGACAGGTGGGCACTGAATGTAGGGGCAGCTTATAACCGTATTAAAGGATTGGAGCCGGACAGAAGGGAGAATTACCTGTCGCATCAGGCTGACGGAACTTATAACCTGACCGGAAGCAACCGTCAAAAACGTTTCTTTTCCGAATTGTATGAAAATGACCTGAACCTGAAAGCAAACTTGCGCTATCGGTTGAGCAGGGAACTTGATATGGAAAAATCGAATCTTACGGTGGGATATAACGGCAGGTTTGTAAGCAATCAGTTTCATGCAGTAGAATATAACTTCAGCGCTTATCCGGGATATTTTTCTTTAGAAGGTTTGAAACTGGACGAGTTTTACAATGATGCGAATTTGCAGGCCGGTCGGTTTGAAATGACGGAAGGCGATCCTAATACATACCGGGTGTCTAAATATATTCATTCGGCTTATGTGGAAGCGACTCACTGTTTTTCCAATGTCTTTACTGCCAATGTCGGAATTAAATTGGATTATGTGGATATGACGGTGACACACCGGGTGCAGCATGTGAGTCCCGGAAGGGAAAGCATAGAGAAACTGTATTACCTCCCGAATTTAAACCTGAAGTACGACCTGAATGATAAAAATTCTCTGCGGTTGGGAGTAAGCAAAAGTTATACTTTGCCTCAATCAAAGGAAATATCTCCTTACCAATATGTGAACATAGGTTTTTCCAGCCAGGGTAATCCGAATATAAAACCATCGGAGAACTATAATGTGGATTTGAAATGGGATTTTTATCTCAGCCCTTCTGAACTGATTTCGCTTTGCGGGTTTTATAAATACATAGCAGACCCTATAGGACGTGTGGACCAGGGTAATTCGGCCGGACTGCTTACTTATGATAATATAGCTGAAAATGCTAATGTGGCAGGTGTTGAACTGGAAGTGCGTAAAGATATTGTTAACCGGACTAATGTACAAAATTCATATGTAAACAAGCTTTCACTGGGTTTGAATGGCTCTTATATATACAGCGCTCTTAAACTGGATATTCCTAATACGGCAATGAGAACCACACGACTGGAGGGAGCTTCGCCGCTCATAGTGAATGGCGACCTTTCATACAATCTGACAGCCGGAGAGAAAAACCTGATACTTTCTGCTGTGGTGAATTATTTCAGCGACCGGATTTATACCCTCGGTACCCGCCAGTATAATGATATTATTGAAAAAGGAGTGGTGACGTTGGATTTTGTATCGTCCTTCAAAATAAATAAACACCTGAGCCTTAATTTAAAGGCAAGTAACTTGTTGAACCCTTCACACAGGCTGACACGCCAAATCGGTACAAGCGCCAAATTTGTAACCTTGAATGAATATAAAAAGGGAACGGATATAAGCATAGGACTTAGTTTTGAATTATAAGTATAGTTACAATTAGATTTTTATCAATCATTAATTATTTTAATTAGAAATGAAAATGAAAAAGTTTTTTAATTTTATGGTAGCAGCAGCTGTAATGTCTGCAATGACACTGGTTTCATGTAAACAGAACGAAGAGCCTGTAGATCCTGTAACAGAGGATGAATTGGTGGGAAGCATTACGACGAACAAAGTGCTTGATGCAAACATCACATATACAATTACAGGTCCGGTTATTGTAGAAGAAGGTGGTGTGCTGGATATTCCGGCCGGAACACGGATTGAAGCAAAGAAAGGCTTCAGCAGCTATATCCTGGTTTTGCAGGGAGGTAAAATTTACGCCCGTGGTACGGCAGACAAACCGGTAGTAATGACGGCAGACATTGCGGATGCCGGGCAAGGTTACTGGGGTGGATTGATTATTAACGGTAAAGCTCCTATTTCTGGCGGAGCAGATGCTGTTGGGTCTACAGAAATTAACTCCGCTTATATCTACGGAGGAACTGACGTTGCGGATAACTCCGGTGAGTTGACTTACCTTATCCTGGAATGGACCGGAGCCCGTTCAAGTGCGGATGTTGAACACAACGGACTTACACTGAACGGTGTGGGTAATGGTACTAAGATAGAAAATATCTATGTGCCTAATGGAGCTGACGACGGAATAGAATTTTTCGGAGGTTCTGTAAATGTGAAAAACCTGCTGGTTGTAAACTCTGATGATGATATGTTTGACTTTACACAGGGTTATACCGGAACGCTTGACAATGCTTATGGGGTATGGGACGAAGGTTTCAAAAGTAGTGAAGCCGATCCTCGTGGTATTGAAGCGGATGGTAACCTGGACGGTAATTCTCCGGATGAAGATAATCAGTCTGCTTTCACAGTAAGTAATGTAACATTCGATCTTCGTTTAGCTGCCAACACAGAGGAAGGTTATTATATGCACGATGTGATAAAAATACGCCGTGGTGCGAAAGCTATTATTACAAACGCCCTTGTGAAAGGTGCAGGACAGGTGAAAGACCTGATTGACCTGAAGGATGATAAGGGAAATGCTACAACCGATACTTCTATCAGCCTGACCAATGGCCTGACTGCTCCTGTATCAGGAAATGAAGTTACTGCTGCGGAAGGAGCAAGTTATCCGGATGTGAAAATAGAAGCCGGAAATACCGGAGCTGTTACCAGCGTATTTGCCTGGACCGGTTATAAGTTCTAACGGAGCAAATGAGGTTTTTCTGAGAGCAATATGAACAAAAACCATCTTCCTGCTTGCGGGAAGGTTGGTTTTTGTGTTTTACTTTCCTAAAGAAATATGATTAATTATACATAGCAATGATGAAAAAAATATTTTATCCGTTTTTGTTGCTTTTTATCCTGATTTCGGGATGGTCTGGAGCACAGGATAAGCTGCAGAAAGGATTTCCTAAAATTTATTATAGTAACGGTTACTATTTTACAGATAAAGAACAGAATAATCTTTATACCGGCGATTACCGGGAATATTATGAAAACGGGACGTTAAAACTGGAAATCCAGATACAGAACGGACTGCCGGAAGGTACATACGTGGTTTATTTCGATAATCGGCGTCCTAAAGAAATCCGTTCTTATAAAGATGGCAAACTGCATGGTCTGTGGCGTACTTACGATGTGTCGGGGGTACTTCTTTCAGAAGCGGAATATCAGAATAACCAGAAACACGGAACATGGCGCATTTGGGATGAGCTGGGAACGCTGCGTTATGAAATGAATTATGAGACAGGAAAGAAAGTGGGAATCTGGCGTATGTGGGACGAAAAAGGAAACCTGACGGAAGAAAAGGTATATTGAAGTATCTTACTTCTTGATATTTAATTGTTTTATCACATAATCTTAACCATATCGTAACATGTATGACCGATCTTTGCGGAGTAAAATAAAAACTCAAATTATTCTGTTATGAAATTTATTGTAAGCTTTTTTATAGCGGCATTTATAAGCCTATCTGCTTTAGCGGGCAATGTTAACGATGTGAAATCAAACCTAATCCAGGTGACTGTTGATGATAGCTGTGGCGGTTCTCAATTCATGATTTCCGGCAGTGTGACAGATAAAAATAACAATGAAACACTGGCTGGCGCTACTATTGAGGTGGGTGGAAAGAAAGTGTATTCCGACCTGGATGGAAATTTTGCGCTTCCGGTATCTGAACAGGGTGTATATAACCTGAAGGTGGAGCTGATTTCTTATGAAACTGCGGAATTGCAGATTGAAGTGAAAAATGATGGGGACTTCCCTCAAATTTTAGCTTTGAAGTAAAGAAATATAACATGGGGTTACAAGAAGGGTTGTCTGAATATTTTAGACAACCCTTCTTTGTTTTTGGAATTGATTGTAAGTATATGGTTCTGGAGTACAGAAATTCAGGGTCGTATTGAGAATCATCTTTCTACCTAAAAAACGATGACGGGTATTTAATTGGCGGAGTGGATGGGGTAACATAGCCGGAAAAATAGTTCTTACCAGTTGAAAAAGTAGTTCCTCGCTCAATAACTTGTTTTTCTATATAGTTACATTTTATAAATGCTGGAGTTGGGGAGTGTGATGTTTTCCGTATATTTGATGAAATATTATTTATTTACTTTAATATAAAACAACTATGAAAGAATTTATCTGTCAAAGTTGCGGTATGCCTATGAAAGCCGCAGAGCATTTCGGTACGAATGCAGACCATACACCTAATTATGATTATTGCAGTTATTGTTATAAAGACGGTGCTTTTACCAATGATATGACAATGGATGAAATGATTGAACTGAATCTCCAATATCTGGATGAATACAATAAAGATGCGGAACAAAAAGTAACGAAAGAGGAAGCCCGTATCCAGATGGGGGAGTATTTCCCTACGTTGAAACGATGGCATAAATGATGATATGAAAGTAAACGATTTGTCTGTCACATTTCATACGGAAAATATAAGGGAATGTGTTGATTTTTATGTGCAATATTTTAATGTACAAGTGGTTTTTGATGCCGGATGGTATGTTACTATCCGGTTTCAAAATGAGTTAAAACCGGGTTTATTACTCTCATTTATCGACCCGGCTCATTCGGATAAGAGAATGTTTACAGGAGGAATGTCCGTGAATTTAAGAGTAAAAGATGTGGACCGTGAATATGAGAGGTTTAAACAGGCCGGATTCTCATTTTTGGAAGATATTGAGGATCATGATTGGGGAGATAGGGGATTTAGCATTTCCGATCCGATAGGTAATTTGGTGTACATCTATTCTGAACGTGAAATTTCCGAAAAATACAAAGAGGCGGTAAGAGAGATATAAGTATTTGTATTGTAGTTTTTTGATTCTAAGTTTTAGAAATTGTATTGTTTTTTAATAAACTGAAGTTAATATACTGGTGGCTTTTCGTAATATATTCCATTTTTGTGTAAAAGTGATGAAATAAAAAATCAAGAAGTGTAAAAGTAAAATCTGTATAAATGACTTAATAGTATGGATCTGACCGTTGTCAATTTGTCATATTAGTTTGTTTGGCATAAGAATTGTTAATGAGATTTTTAATTAATATCTATTAATAATGGCTAAAAGTAGAAATTTCTCTCTTTTCTTATTAAAAACAGGCTTTACTGCTGAAAACTCCCTTAAAGAAAACCATAGAATGGAGTTGCTCGAAGAACTGAATACGAATATTCCTATAGGTGGATCTATGTATGTTGACAAAAATCCAATAAAAGAACCATGGTGGAAAGAGTATTGGGGGGTCAATAAAAATTTACATCAGTCTTCAACAGGGGCGATAGTCTTTTTCCCTGTAGATGGTCGATGGTTTGCATTGTCATTTGGTTCAAGTTATCATAATCTTAAAGATAATGCTTATGAATATGATTTTGGTCTTAAAACCACATTGAATGCTTTGGATCCGGAGAAAATTAAATCAACTGATATATTGCAACCAGAAAGTGCAAGACGTCAAAGAATACAGATACCAATTGCGTCGAGTTTGACGTACTTTGACTTTAATACTGACGAGTCTATTGTAAAACGTTTGACGGGTGCTGTAAAAAATGAGTTTAAAGATTTTTTTCGTAATGCGACTGGTTCATGTAATTTGCGGTTTTCTACTTCTTATGAGGCGCATGAGATTGTTGATTTATGTTCTCAATTATTGAAAATTTATAATAGAGAAGATTACGTGAATTCATTCCCTAATTTACATAATATATTTCCGGTAAAGGATCCTGATATAATAAATCGTCTTAATCAAAAATTATTTGATGAGTTTAACAGGGCTACAGTCAATCTTACTTTAGCAATTCCAGATATAGTAGACTATTCTACAAATTTCAAGGTTAAATATCGTGGAAGTAGGTTTTGTTCAAGTGAATATGACGATATTCATATCGGAGAATATCGGGATTTTTTGATTTCTAATAAAATTGAAGTTGAGGATTGTTCCATTTTCCATAATCATAGTATAATTATTATTGATGAAAATGGAGACACTCTCAAATCTTTTTCTATTTATAAATCTTTTTTGTTTGATTGCAGTGATGATGATAATAGGTATTACCATTTATGCGAAGGAGAGTGGTACGAGATTAATACTGATTTTATAGAAAAAATGCGGGAGGAGCTTAACAGACTATTTATAGACAAACACGATGTATTATGTGAGTGTAATCAGAAGAGGGAGGATAAATATAATTTGGATACTCATAAAGCAGCTGCACATAATGGGCTTTCTATTTGGTGTCTTGATAAGGAAAACATTGCTCCAGAAGGGCTTGGGCAACTTGAACCTTGTGATTTGATTATAGAAAGAGAGGACTGTGTCGAGATGATACATAATAAAATATCTACTCGTTCTTCTAGCTTGAGTCATTTATTTAATCAAGGAATTAATTCGGTTGTTTTATTACAACAACAAGATGAATCTAAAAGGAAACTAAAAAAATTAATTGGGCCTAATGCTTCTGTGGAGTCTCTGATAGACGGAGATCATTATTCTGTGACTTATGGTATTATAACTAATAAGCCGAGTGAAATGAAATCAGATTGTTTGCCCATTTTTTCGCGAATTAGTCTTTTAAGATGTGCAAAGTCTTTTCTTTTAATGAAAATTCGGTGCTCTGTGTTTATTATAAAAGATAATGTTGTGCGGAAAAAACAACATGAAGAGGAATAATCAATGGTAAGATTATAAATAAGGGTGTCTATCTTTGTATAGATTGAAGTGGGTTGAAGGAAGTTCTTCACTCTGCTATTAATAAATAATTTACGGTGTAATATTTGTATTTAAATATATATTCGGCTGATTCTTCAATAAATTTATCCATTCTATATACATTTTTTCGGGCATTCGCCTGTAGCCTAATTGATGTAATCGGATATAGGTCTGTTCCATGTCTATATACATATCTTCTATGTCTTTATTTATAAAAAGAGCCTCTGGTTTTTTTATATTTTGTTTTTTCATCAGTATATTGATGTAATGCTTTTGTGCCTCAGCTTTCGTAAGCATGGCATTAACATTAACAGGATGATATTTTAAAGTTGTATTTACTTTTTGATAATACTAGTCTTATTTTTATAATTTATTTTATATATAAGACTGTGAGAGAGGTATTTTTATTTTTTTTGAACAGCATCACCCAAAATGGTATAAATACTAAACTTGTTTACTATTTCTGTAATGGTTTTATTGACTTCTAACAAATACAAGCCATTTAAATTAGTAGTAGAATACAAACTAAAATGAGATTTTTTTTCAATACCCATTAAGCAACTGTCTTTGGCTCCAATTTTTGTTTTTTCATTGTCGTAATTAGGATATATACATATTAGGTCTAATTGATATTTTTGTCCTATTTCTAGAGGCTTTAAGTCTGATATATTTATAGTATTATCTCTTGGGCTGATAATTTTAAAGAGAGAATCATTTTTTTGAGCATAAATAATATCAAATAATTCATGGGTGTATGTTTCTTTAATTTTATACATTTTATTTTCCGATTTCTTTTTATCAAAAGAAAGGATATCTCTTGTTTGTGAGCAAGATAAGCAAGCAATTAAAAACAAGATTATCAGATATTGTATTTTCATTTCTATGGATATGTTTGAATTATTTTTGATTTGCCATTTTTTGTGACATACCATTCTGCTCTTACTGTATTTGGAGGATAGATTCCCCCTGGTAACATTTGTAACACGTTTCCTTTATTATCATAGATGGTTTCGAATACGGCAGATTGTGGGGTAGCTCTATTATGAGCTTCTTCATACACGCTACCTTTTGTGGCTGAATTAGGGCTTGAAATCCCTGTCTTTTGAGATATTTTGGCTCCTTCATATGCTTCAGTTACTTCGTGCATCATCATTTTGCCCGGTGTTTTTGTATGTGCATCGGTGCTTCCTAATACATTTGGATTTACTTCTTGATAAGCAGATACAGTAACATTCCCATTTGTTTTTGAGGTAACCGTGTTACCCATGAATGCACCTCCTGTGAATAAATTCCCTGTAGATGTTACATTTTTATCTGTTGTTACAAGGTTTACAGTGATTGAGTTATTATCGATCATTCTTGCCATTGTTTGTTATAATTCCTGCTTGTCACGTTTATACATATCCATCGGATTGTTGGAATTGTGTACGGAAAGAATTATGTTAGGAGGAGTATTCCTTTCTTGTGGGCTTGTATTGCTATGAATATATATAATATTAGAATAATATGTTTTCTGCTTTTATCCATAATAAAATTAAACTCAATTGATGTGTTTTAAAAGATTATAATTTTAATTAATATCCAAATATATGATTTTTTTAACATAAAACATATTTGTTTGAAAATTTTTATACATCAATATAATTATGTTAATCAAATACAGATTGTGTGAGTAAAAAATATATAGTGATATAAAGTTTTGTTAATATGAAAAACTTATCAGTTTGTTATTGGATACTGTGGTCTTCGCGAAAAAGCACAGTATAATTTTTTATCTGAATCTGCATAAAACAGAGTTAATAAATATATTTGGAAAGGAAATAAGGTATAATGTATATAAATTACTGAGCGACAGGAGAAAATATGCAAGATGTCCAAAAGTATAAAATGGATAGTAAAATCGCTACTCAAGACAAAGAACCCTTGTAAGTTTCTTATCTTACAAGGGGTTTCTACTTTCATTTGTGGTGCCACCAGGAATCGAACCGGGGACACAAGGATTTTCAGTCCTTTGCTCTACCAACTGAGCTATGGCACCTTAGTTTAGCGGGTGCAAATATAGTGCTTTTTTTTGTTTTGCAAAATATATTTTGTGTTGTGTTTTCATTTTGTATAAAAATAAAATGATTGGATTTCGCTTTTCATTACTGTGGGAAAAAGTGTGATGTGTGTAAGTGATTGAAAATAAACTTCTATCTGAAACGTTGTTTATGTTTTTAGTATTTTTCTTTTTTGCTCTTTGTAATTTTTTTATTGTTTAAAAAAGTTTTTATGTTGAGGTGTACAATTTTTACTGATTGAAACTAGGCCTGTAAAAATAGGTATACAATGAGAAAAGATGCTCGTTTTTTGTAACTTTGCATTATGATAGAAATCAATCGCTTAAATGAATATATTGAATCTTTGTCGGGAACTGATGATCTATCCGTTCCTCCCAAAACGATTTTACTGGAGGAGGGTAAGGTTGCCGATAGGTTATTCTTTATTCGCAAAGGTTGTTTGCGTTTGTTTTTTTATAACGAAGGAAAAGACATAACTTTTCAATTTTTCTTTGAAGGGGATTTTGTGGCCTCTTTTGACAGTTTATATAAGCGCAAACCAAGTCTTTTTTCCTTGGAGAGCATTGAGCAAACCGAGGTTTCTGCTATAAAAAGAGAGGAGTTTTATAATCTTATGGAGCAAATACCTTGGTTAAGACGGGAATATGAAGAGAAACTGATTGAGCGATTTCATGTTTATCAGCAACTGTTTCTTTCCCGTATAAAAAATGCGCCGCAACAGCGGTATGAAGAATTGCTAAAAGAATATCCAAATATAATACAGCGAGTACCACAACACTACATAGCTTCTTATCTCGGTATTACCCCTGTGTCTTTATCCAGAATCAGAAACAGACGATAATTCATTTCTTTACAATTGTTATCGTACCGTTACAATAAAACCCGTGACCTTTGTAACTTCAAAATCGATCAATTGAAAAAATGAAACGGATTTTTATAATAGATTGGGCTTTGCTGCCTTCATTTATCTTGACTGTATATACCGGAATTGAGCTACATATTGCAGGACACGGGAGCAATCATGACGTATGGCACAATTGGGCGATATTTCATGTCATTGTAAGTTTATTGTTTCTTATACTTATAGTATTTCACGTAATGACTCATTGGAATTGGTATAAAGGTATTGTCAGCAGGGGAATGGGAAAGAAAAGCAAAGTTACGTTATGTCTGTCTGTCCTGTTTGCGCTTGTCGTTATTACTGGATTTATATTGTTGGGTGTAGATGGAGCGAATACTTGTGTTGGGTTATGGCATTATAAAGTAGGCATTTTGATGGGAATGTTTTCTATCGCTCACATTTTTAAACGTTTTTCAGTTTTATGCAAATCTTCACTTCATGATCTTTTATAAATAAGTAACCTGGCCAAAAATCTGGTCGGGTTACTTATTGGGTAGGTTTGAAATGTTATAACATCTTATTCAGTCATTTCGATTCTTTTCTGTTAGGTCAATAATTGGGCTTCGTTTTGCTGACACTATTGTGAGGGATTACATAGATGTCCAAATACGGGAACTTTAGGATTAACTTACAGAATCTTTTGATGGTATCAGAGAAACGATTATTACTATGTGTGTATGTTATATTTCTTTTTTACTTTTTTATATTTTTATTCAAGAACTCCGATTCGACGTAGCCATCCTTCTGTGCCGTTAGCACTACCCGGCATATCAATACCAGCATCGTCGGCAGGTCCGGGAGTCGTGATGTCGTCCGGATTGAGGTCTTCTGGAAGTGTTTCCGGAATATGTTTTGAATTGGGTGTGACCTTGTAGATTTTTTGCATAGATTCATTTAGGTAAGTTGTGGCTCCGTAAGTAAAGAACGGGATAATAACTTTATCTTTCAGGTCGTATGCTTCGAGGAATGTACAAACTACCATTGCGGGTTGATGCCACCAGCAAGGAGATCCGACGAAAACCGTATCGTATTTCGCGATCACTTCCTTGTCGAGTAAGTTTGCCACTCCGGGACGCAGGTCATTATAGGCTTCACGCTGAATACGGTCGCTATCCTCATAGGGATTTGCGGTATATGGGTCGGCTGCTTCTATTCTATGGATGTCCGCACCGGTGAGTTCTACAATTCGTTCGGCTACGGCTTTGGTGTGTCCCTCGGCTGAGAAATAAACTACAAGTATATTGCTTTTACCGGACGGAACATCGGTATCATCAGGCTTGTTCGGATTATCCGAATCATTGGGATTTTTTTCATCACCCGGTTTTTGGGGAGTTGTCGGTTGTTCTACCTGTGAGGCAGGATCATCAGGAGAACAAGCAGCCATAGTTGTCAGAGAAAGGAGCAAGAGCGGAATAAAAAGTAGTTTTTTCATATTTGATTTATTTTTTGATGTTTATTTATATCTTGTTTATAATGAATGCTGTACCTCAACAAAGTTTGGGTAAGTTCGGCTATGTATTCGGTATTCTGTTTATTTGTTGTATTCTTCGTCCGTTACGGGTTCATACCACAGAGTAGTTCCGAGATGAACTTTTGTATTGATAGCTATATGCGTGAATTTGTTGTCGGGAGCTGCTCCATGCCAATGTACCACATCAGTTGGAATAGCGACTACATCGCCAGGATTCAAAACTTGTATGGGCTTCCCTTTTTCTTGATAGTAACCTTTTCCGGCAGTGGCGATCAGAATTTGGCCGCCCGGATGCGAGTGCCAACTGTTTCGGGCTTTCGGCTCGAATATCACGTCGGAAACTACTATATCGAATGTTTCACTGTCAGTCATTAACCGTTGGAGGTAGGCCGTACCGTTGAAATTAGTACTTTCAATGACATTTCCTTTGGGAAAGATGGACGCGGA
Organism: Bacteroidota bacterium; assembly: GCA_023391625.1. Lineage (GTDB taxonomy): Bacteria > Bacteroidota > Bacteroidia > Bacteroidales > Paludibacteraceae > QVMH01. Next base: position 92,986 of record JAEWAN010000023.1, read on the forward strand.
TGCGGCGGGTTGCGTTGTTTTAACATTGCTTACCGGTTTCGGAGTGCAGGAACCGAGTGTAGCAGCCAATAAAAATAAGCAAGTTTTCTTTTTCATATCGAATCGTTATTTCAAATTTCATTTGCAATAAACGCTACGCCTCGGCATAGTCCGAACAAGCTCGGCTCTGCACTCGGCTTGCAGTTTATTTTAGATATTGTTTGAAGAAAGCGTCCAGTTTGGGAAGAGTAATTTTCAGATATTCCGGTTGGTCGTACAAATCCACGTGAGTGGCTTTGGGTACGACGAACAACTCTTTCGGTTCAGCAGCTTTCTCGTATGCGTCTTCCGAGAAATATTTCGATACGGCATTTTCTCCCACGATGAAAAGGATCGGACGTGGAGATATGGTCTCGATTTGTGCGAACGGGAAGAAGTTCATCATCGGTGCAAGGCTCGTGTAGGAGTAATAACCCGTAGAGTTAGGATGTTGCCCGCGTTGCGGATTGTCGTAATAATCGAGGAAGTCGATAGCAAACTTCGGTGTGCTCTCATCCACTTTTTCGGGCAGGGCGCGAATATCTCGACGTGCGGCTCCGCCATATTCCGCCGTGCGCTGGCGACCGATTTCATTGAGAATCGCCATACGCTGCTCGTAGGTTTGCGTGTCGCCTACGCCTTGACGGCGGGCACGCCCCATGTCGTACATACTGATGGTGGCAAGAGCCTTGATACGATGGTCTATCTGCGTAGCACTGACAGAGTAGCATCCTCCGCCACAAATACCGATTATACCTATCTTGTCGGCATCTACCGCCGGATGATTCGAGAGGAAATCTACCGCCGCGCTGAAATCTTCCACCCGGACTTCGGGCGATTCTATGCGACGTGGATAACCGCCGCTCTCACCGTAATAGGATGCATCGAATGCTAATGTCACGTAACCCATTTCCGCCAGCTTACGGGTATGAAGTCCCGAAGTCTGCTCCTTAACACCGCCGAAAGGATGACCGATGATGATGGCGGCATATTTTTTTGCTGAATCGTAGTTTGTGGGGAAATAAAAATCTCCGACCACATCGATCAGAAAACGGTTGTGGAACGTGACTTTCTGTTTTTTTATGCCATTCTCCACTGCCACGACCGGTGTTTCCGGATTGGCGATCAATCCTTTATTTTTTAACAATTCGTTCAAAACCAGTCTGCCACCGTCAGCCTCGCTGCGTCCGACGTTCTTTTCGACGATAGCCAGCACACCGCGTAATTCATCCGGTGTTACGCCCACATTCAGTGCGATACCCATATGTCCTTTCAACATCGGTTCCACACCTTTGCCCAAAGAAGAGATTACGGCAACGGTTGTCAGTTCCCGTTCGGCATATGTCAGCACATCCCGCTCGAAGAGGTCGGCAAAGAGGTGTTCTTTCAGGAATACCTCGATTTCCGGAGCCAGTATAGCATAATCGGCTTTCGGTGCATCTGCCGGAACATTCGAAATTTCTGCAAGAATGTTGCGTCCACGCTCGTACTTGCTGCGGGTATCGGTTATCGGTGACGCTTCGCGTCCCCAGTTATCCTCAATACCTTTTGCCTTTCGTTCATCAAGTACTACAACCAAAGTCTGCAGTCCGCGCAGGGCACGCGGAAAACCGCAATAGGCATAGGCGTGTATCATTACTTCTTTAAGCTCACTGACGGTCATGCCATCATTCAGTCCGTCTATAAGGACGGGTTTTAGTTTGTCCAGGTCTCCCTTACAGGTAAGGGCTGCGATCTCTGCAATGTGTTGTCGTTTACTATTCATAGTTTGTTCTGATTTCGGTATTTGAGAGTCCGCAATTCCACATCCGAAAAGAATGCAGAATAGCGTTGGCATAATTCTCATTTTTATTTTCATATTTTCTATTCTTTTAATTTTAAACTTTGCTTGTTAGGAGTGTGGAGCTTCTGTATAATTAGAATGAATTTCTGCTTCTATTTTTGGCTTGCAGTTTATTTTTGTTCTCTGTTTTATAGGTTGCAAAACTAGGTTGGATTTTCTGTTTTGACCGGTCATGAATTACGGTTTCAAGTATAATTATTACAGGTTGAAACAAGATACCCCGAAGATATTTTCTACATTTGCACAGGAACGTCGGAAAAAACTGTTATGGAGAAGATTATACAACTGAAAACAATAAAGGAGTACAACGACTACATGGGGGTAGAGACGAGGCATCCATTGGTAAGTGTCATTGAGGGAAGCCGTATGCCTTATCCTGTTCCCCATGCTCGCAAACATGTGGGGATGTATGTGGTTTTCCTGAAAGAATTACGATGTACGGACGACTTGACTTATGGTCGTCGTTCTTACGATTTTCAAGAAAATACACTGGTGTTCATTGCTCCGGGACAAGTATTTGGACATGAAGCTGACGGAACAACTTTTACCGGTTCGGGATGGTGTTTGTTGTTTCATCCTGACTTGCTGCGGGGTACGCCGCTTGGTCGGCATATGCAGGATTATACATTCTTCTCATACTCAGCTAACGAAGCATTACACCTCTCCGGACAGGAACAGCAGACTATTATCGATTGTTTGACAAAAATTGATGAGGAGACACGGAAGCTAGCAGACCGACATAGTAATTTGATCATCGCTTCTGCCATAGAGTTACTGCTTAACTATTGCAGTCGTTTCTATGACCGACAGTTCATTACCCGTAAAAAAGAGAACAAGGATACGCTCGGTTCTTTTGAAACGTTGTTAAATGATTATTTCATGTCGGATAATCCCTCAAAATTAGGTACGCCGACCGTAGCTTATTGTGCAGACCAACTGCATTTATCTGCTAATTATTTTGGAGATATGATTAAAAAGGAGACAGGTTCGTCGGCACAAGAATATATATTGGCAAAAACAATGGATGTGGCAAAAGAATTGCTTGCTGACCCTACTAAATCAGTTGGTGATGTCGCTTACGCTTTGGGGTATCAATATCCGCAATATTTCAGCAAAGCATTCAAAAGAGTTGTTGGATGTTCACCGAATGAATATAGAACGCAAAGTTAAAGTTTGCAGGATATCGGAAGCGAAGTGTAAGGAATCCGGGATAAATAAAAATTACTGTTTGGGTAATTAGAAAAAGCGTTCTTTTGATTCAAAACAGGTTATAAACGGGTATCTGTAGTTCTCTTGTTGTTAATTTGTTGCCTGTTTGAAACAAAGTACAATGCTTTGCGACGGAGGACGGAATTAAATTTCCATTCCCATAATGTAGTCGTTCATATAATATCCGTTTCCTATTGGAAAGTCTCCTTCACGTACTTTTTTCATTCCCATTTTTTCATAAAAACTAAGAGCCTTGTTGTTACGGTTCACATTAAGTTCCATTGTGCAGGGGGTAGGATGAATTTCTTTTATGGCCTGGATTGCCTGTTTGAAAAGCAATTGTCCTATTTTTTTCCCTTGCTGGTCGGGGAGTACGTAAATTTTTTGCAAATGAAACAAATGTTCTCCTTCCTGTTGTATGGAAACATATCCAACTGGAGTTGTTTCATTTTCCCAGGCTATGTAGTAAATATGACCTTCTTCAAGCATTTGCTTGTGTAAATTGGTGATGGAGTACATCCAGTCCATCATGTATTTTAGTTGACCATCATCAAGAATATCGGCATAAGTTGCCGGAAATGTGATGTCGGCTACAGATTGTATAGCCGGGCAATCATTGATGTCTGCTTTGGATATCGTGATCATAATGCGTTTATTTTACAACATTCAAAGATAATCAAGATAATTTAATTTTAATTGACTTCGTTGATGTTTTTCTCAGTCTGCATTTGTCGGTTTCCTGTCGCTTTTTATTCTAAAAAGAATAGTTGTGCGCTTTAGGGCTTTTTGGTATCTTTGCATATTAATGTTGCATTTTTACTGGGAATATGCAATGTTGTACAGAAACAGTGTCGGGCGTATAATATGATGATAATCAGTGTTTTATTTGTTTTGAGTATTTAAGTAAGATTCTCTTTGAGAGCAGAGACTGTTTTTTGGTTTTAAGTTGGGTAGGATTTATGGATGATGTCCTCGATGAGAATGAAGTTTCTGCATGATCTGTGATTCTTAGCAAAGATATTTCTTGGGTCTATATTATTCTGCTGTTAAGGAAGATAACCAAATTAGTGATGTATTTCTGATGGTTGGAATTTGAAGTATAAATGTGCAGTATTCTTTTGTGCTAAAAAATGAGCTTAAAAAAAAATATAATGTATAGTGGGGTATTGACCTCATCCATATATATACTTCAATTTATTACCTACCCCTATGTGGCCCGTGTACTGGGTGTATCCAACATTGGTATATGTAATTTTGTCCAGAGTATAGTAAATTATTTTTTATTGTTTTCTATGCTTGGAATTAATACGTTGGGTGTAAGGGAAATAGCAAAATGTAATGGTGACCAGGAAAAACTGAATCAAACTTTTTCCCGTCTTTTCACACTTAATGCCATATCGACACTGGTTGTTTTGTTGGTGTATTTAGTTTCTATTGAGCTCATTCCACAATTTACTGTTTATCGTAAGTTGCTGTACATTGGTGCGGTGCAAATTCTTTTTAATCTCTTTACAGTAGAATGGCTATTCCGGGGATTGGAAAATTTCAGGTACGTTACTTTACGTACTATGGTAATCCGTGTGTGTTATGTGCTGGCTATATTTCTTTTGGTCAAAGAAAGCGATGATTATTCCGTATATTTTATTATTTCCGTGGCAATGGTAGTTGCCAATGGTATTGTAAACTGGCTTTATCGGCGGAAGCTGGTGCGGTTTCGTCTTCCTTCGTTTTCATCAATCAAACTTTACTTCCGTCCTTTTTTGTTTTTGGGTTCTCAGGTGATATTGACTTCCATGTACACAACGTTTAATGTCGCATATCTGGGTTTTGTTAGTAATGATACCGAAGTGGGGTATTATACTACAGCCACGAAAATAGAACAAATTATAATGGTTTTATATTCTTCTTTTACTGTGGTAATGATGCCGCGTGTCAGCGCTCTGATAGAACAGAGCAAACAGGAGGAAGTTAACCGGTTGATAATAAAGTCCCTTAAGTTGTTATGCGCTTTTGCAGTTCCGATAATCATATTTTCTGAAATATTTGCGGAAGAGATAGTGTTCCTGGTAGGAGGTATTGGTTATGAAGGGGCTGTTATGCCTATGCGGATAGTTATGCCGCTGTTATTAATCATTGGTATTGAGCAAATATTGATTGTTCAGCTATTAGTGCCGGCACGTGCGGATAAAGAGGTTTTTCTAAATTCCGTAATAGGGGCAGGAGTGGGTATCGCCCTGAATATCCTGCTGGTTCCGCATTGGCAAAGTGTAGGTTCTGCCGTTGTTTGGAGCGTGGCAGAGTTGTCAGTATTATTATGTGCATATTATTTTATCAGGAAGCGGTTCCGGCAGATTAAAATTTCCGGTGTATTGACATCCTATATAATGTATTTTATTCCTTTGATATTGATTCTTGGCTTTAAATATGTTTTTGCTTTTAGCTGGCTGGTTAATTTGTTGATTGCCGGAGTGCTTACAGTGTTATACAGTCATATTGTTTTATATTATTTTATTAAAGACGAGGTATACCGGTCCAGTATAAAATTACTCCTTAAGCACATGCATATTCGAGGTTAGGAGTGTATATGTATTTCAAGGGGTTGAGTTTTCCGGATGTATTGGAGGGCTGGATTCCCAGAAACGGACGGATTTTGTATCTTTGATTTAGTACACGTTTTATATTTGAAAATTGATTGATAAATGACCATTACATTTATTTGTTGTTTTAATGACCGGCAGCAGTTAGAGTCTATGCTTCTCCCTTCTTTGGATAAGTTGGTCAGTAAGGATGAGGCGACCGGATATAAGTTTAACCGTATTTTGATAGATAATACCGGGGGACGTTATCGTTGCGCTTCAGAAGCATTTAATACTGAAATAGAATTACACTCAGAAGAACTGGGAGAAATACTTGTTTTCCTGCATCAGGATATTGCGTTTGATGATGACCGTTTCTTCCGGCATATGATTGATTTCTTTTCCCAACATCCCAACAGTGTACTTGGTGCGGCCGGAATGCCGGAAGCAGGATGTACTGTGTCCAATTTGAAATATATCAAGACGAAGCAATATATTACTCCGGTTCAGACAGAGGGTGTAGCTGAGGTTTGTTCTGTGGACGAATGTTGTTTTGCGATACCTCGTGAGTTATTTCAGAAGTTGCGTTTTGACGAAAAGACTTGTTTTCATTGGCATCTTTATGCAGCGGATTTTTGTTATGATGCCAAGCGGCGTTTTGGTACAGGAGTCTATGTGCTGCCTGATAGCATTTATCATAAACAAGAAGAGGGCGGTTTAGGATGCGATCAGTATTTCCTGCGTACAATGTGGCGTATGATCAGAAAATACCGTAAGGATTTCGATTCTATCTATTGTTCCTGTTACATTGTAAAAACCAGTTTCCTGCCTTCTGTGGTACATTTAGCTAAGAGTTACGTCAGGAATATCATTAAGTAATACGACAAATGGCAGGACAATTTGTTGGTATTGTTTTGATTTAGCGTCTGTAATTACATCAAGCCGATAGTCTGCTGTATGTCGAGTTTTCCTGTATATTTTTAACCTGTCAAGTCAAAATTACTTTGACGGTAGTTACTTGATGTTATATTGAGAAATGATAAGCAGCAGATAATAATAAATGCTGTGAATAACCGGCTTGGTTAATAATATTTCTCAGATCCCCGTGCTATGATCAGTTTGTTTGCTTTAGTCATGGATACAAAATAGTTCAGACGTTTGGCAAATTCCTCCGGCCTGCTTCGTGCAGCTTCTATATATGCCAAGCGTATGCGTTTGTAGGAGTCGGAAAATTGAAGGAAGTGCTCCCATACCATCGGGTCTTGTTGTAATGTTTCAATAATATCAGACGGCAGAGAGTAGGTCTTTTGTATTTCCGGCAGGACTGACGGAATAATCGACGGGTGTATCAGGTTGTGCTGATGAAGCCATAGTAGTCTTTCTCTGTTCAGTTGAGAGTAAGTGCTTTTCGGATTGCGTACGGAGAAGCGTTGCATGTAAAACTGATCGTCATATGTTTTCATTGTGCTGTCTATCCATCCGAAGCATAAAGCTTCTTCCACAGCATCGCTATATGAAACCGATTCAATATTGGCTGATTTTCTGGGGAACAGAAGCCATACAAGTCTTTCTTCCAGAAAATGTTGTTCCAGCCATTGTCTCCATTTTTCCCTGCTTGTAGCGTGGAAGATTTTTTTTTCGCTTGTTTTTGATTTTTCCATAGTCTTAATGATGTGTTGATTCCGCTTGGTTTTATAAGTTCCTGTTCGGCTTTTTAGAGTTCAATTTTATACAGGACATGCTTTTTTAGCGGATGGTGATCCGGAACGTTCGGATGATCAAATTCTCCGGTTTTTTGCATTCCTATTTTCTGCATAACCTTTTCCGATGGCTTGTTAATCGTTGCTGTAAAAGAATAAATTTCTTTGAAAAGTTTTTGTTTTTTTGCATATTCCAGACAGGCTTTTGCTGCTTCTGTTGCATATCCTTTGTTCCAATAGTTAGATTTTAATCGCCAGCCTATTTCTATACCGGGTGCAAAACTCACATTGAAATTAAAATGATGGAATCCGGTGAATCCGGCGAATTGATGATCATCTTTTACTTCTATGGCAAATAATCCGTAATCGTATCGTTCTATTTCTTCCCGGAAAGTGTTGTATGATTTTTCAGATTCTTCAAAAGTAAGGGTTTTGGGGAAATACCTCATTACCTCTTTGTCGCTGTTCATCTCGGAAAAGGGGAGCAAATCTTCTTTTTTCCATTTGCGGAGTAGCAAACGGGGAGTTTCTATATAGATTTTATCAGAATGGAGAATTGTTTCTTCTGGTTGTATCATATCTTATTTTTTTGTTTTTTCCGGTTATCCGTAATTTCTTCCACATGGTTGACAGCCCAATTTACTAAAGGCAGGAGGCTGGGCATAAGGTCTTGTCCTAAGTCGGACAGACAGTATTCCACGCGTGGAGGAATTTCCGCATATACTTTCCTGCATATCAGTCCGTCGGCTTCCAGAGAACGTAATGAAACAGTGAGCATTCGTTGGGATATGTCGGCGATGGTTCTTTGTATATTGCTGAATCGCATAGTGCCGTTTGTACTGAGTGTGATGAGAATAAGCAAAGACCATTTGTCTCCGAAGCGGCATAGTACTTCCCGTACCGGACATTGTTCGCTGGGATGAAAATTCTTAAATATTTTTTCGGACATAAACTATTCAATATCAGCAATGGTTATCTCTTTGTAATTAGCTTACAGGAGTGTGCGTTCTTGTTTGTGAAAAAAGGATTCTATATTTTCGCATAACAAAAGTAATAAACTTACTTATAATAACTATTGTTTTACTCTTAATTTAACTATTATGGCAAAAAAAGTAGCAGTTTTAGCTGTAAATCCGGTGAATGGATTCGGCTTATTTCAGTATTTGGAAGCATTTTTTGAAAATGGAATATCGTATAAGGTCTTTGCTGTGGCAGATAGCAAGAAAATAAAAACGAACTCTGGTGTTACTTTGTTTGCAGATGATGTGATTGCAGATTTAAAGGGACATGAAGATGATTTTGATGCTTTGGTTTTTGCTTGTGGTGATGCTGTACCTAAATATGGTGATAACGCAGACAAACCGTATAACCGCATAATGATGGAAGTGATAAAGACTTTTGGAGAGAAAGGGAAGATGATGATAGGGCATTGTGGAGCTGGCTTGATTTTTGATTTGGCTGGTGTGACTTCAGGTAAGAGAATAGCTGTGCATCCTTTGGCTAAGCCTGGTGTAACCAAAGGGTTGGCTACGGATGAAAAATTAGAGATAGATGGTAATTTCTTTACAGCTCAGGATGAAAATACGGTGTGGACTATGATAAAACAGGTTATTGCTGCATTGAAGTAAATCAGTAAAGTTTATTGGGTCAATTCCTCTCAATCACTTTGGATTGAGAGGAATTGCTATTTATGGTAATAACCAGGTTTGGGGAGAGGTGAGCCTGATAATCTTTTATTATTTTTGCAATGTGTTTTTACGACCGTTTTTACTGTTTGCGTGATGTGCTTAATGGTAGGAACCGATCTGTTTTTTCATTTAAAAAAGATAAGAATGGCATTTGAATTGGATTTACATACTCATACGATTGCGAGCGGGCATGCTTTCAGTACTTTGCAGGAAATGGCGCAGGCAGCTGCGGCGAAACAACTTAAATTATTGGGAATTACGGAACATGCTCCAGGGTTTCCTTACTCCTGCAGTGATGTGTATTTTGAAAATCTTTATATGGTGCCCCGTCGGATGTATGGAGTGGATTTATTGTTGGGGGCGGAAATAGATATTCTTGATGTTGAGGGGCGGTTAGATATGAATGAGCGACAAATGAAAAGCCTTGATCTGAGAATTGCCGGAATTCATTCTTTATGTTATCAGGGAGGAACCAAGGAGCAGAATACCGCAGCGATGATTAAGGTTATAAGTAATCCGTATATTCATATAATCAGCCATCCGGGAGATGGCACGGCAGAACTTGATTTTACTCCTCTCGTATTGGCTGCAAAGGAGCATCATACCTTACTTGAAATCAATAACAGCTCTTTAATGCCTGTCAGGCAAAAGACTTCTGCCCGCGGTAACAACCTGGAAATTCTACGTTTGTGCAAATATTATGAAGTGCCGGTGATATTAGGCAGTGATGCGCATATTTCTTTTGATATAGCGGTTTTTGATTATGCTTTGGAGTTGGTGAGGGAAGTTGATTTTCCTGAAGAACTGATTCTGAATAATGACATAGAAAAGCTAAAATCTTATCTGAATCTGGAGTGATTTTCCAAGGCCATAGTGCCGGGTTATAGAAAGAATGTGTCCGGCTAGTCAGCCGGACACATCGCACACGCCAGAGAAAATTACCTGAAAGTAGATTGATGGGCAATCCGGGAGTTTTCAGGAGTGCACCATTTCCTCTCGTGGTCATATTGTATTTCCCTTTCCTTATTTAACATGATGTTTCGGGCAAAGTATGATTCATTGTCGGTTGCATCGGTGCGATATACCGGTAGATGATGTTTTCCTGAATAGCATATTGAATATTAAGACTTCATGATGATATATGCTTGCATTTTTGGGCATATGTTCTAATATTTCGTAATACTTGTATAAAGTTCCCTTGAAAGTGTTTTCTCAAAAAGCAGACTTACAATTTTTACCGGAAAAGGGCTGATTTCAATCGGGATTTTAGAAGATGTAATTATAATATTTATATCATCTGATTCGATTATTCTTGCTATGCCGTTTTCTCTGCTTATTGGTAAGGTAAACACATCATACAATGAGCATAATCGGAATAGATCCGTTATATCTCATATAATAATGTTTCGCTGTTATTAAAAAGGGAAATGGTGTGCGTTATCGCACGTTCCGCACATGGTGTAATTTCTTTGCTTTTTATATTAAAAGAACCCCTTGTTATATGGTTTAACCAAACATATTTTCCGAATAAACAGGAAAAAATGTGTGATTTCGCACATGTGGCGGAAGTTGTAATGTTAAGAATACAGAGGTGGCCCGCGTAATTGGTAATTGAATAAATTTCCCGACTCAATGTCGGTGTTGGGTAATATCGGGTTTATAGTGTAGGCCTGTGTGTATAAAATTAGTTGAATATGTAGAGTTTCTACAAAGCAGGATAAGGTGAAATGGCATATCGAACATTCGCATTTATCCTGTGAAGAAGCCAGTGTTACTACTTCCGGGACTTTGTGTTGATGTGTATGAATATGGAATGATTTTTTGCATAGAGGAAACAGAAAAGTGGCTAATAATAACCATGCGATAAAAATTCTGCATCCGGATTTATGTCTTTGGAAAAAAATCATACTACAAAGTTAAAATTTTTTATATAAATAAAAGGCAGTATGATATTCTAAAAAATCATAATTAAATATTTAGTTATCAGAATGCTTTGCTATTGTATCATTTAGAAAATGTATGGAACTGGCTTTGTTCTCAGAAATAAAGATGAAAATTGTAGTAAAAATATAAATATGTGGCATGTTTTTTGAAATAAAATATTTATAAATTCATTAGGAAGGATTTTATAAATAAATTTTAATTGGAAAACACGGAAGGAGAAAAAACATGAAAGAAGAAGTTCACATTGGGCAGATGATAAATGCCAAATTGAAAGAGCAGGGTCGGTCGGTGAGATGGTTGGCAGATCAGATACATTGTACGCCGGCCAATGTTTATAAAATAATGAAAAACAGTATTGTAAACATAGATATTCTACTGAGTATATCCAAAGCTATGGATTATAACTTTTTGTGTTACTATTGTGCACCTATAAATAAAGAAATAAGCACTATTCCGAGAGAAAAATGTTCTCAGGAAAGATGTGTGATGTGCAGGTAAACAGGGAAATATCCCGATTCTGACAAAAGTCTGTTTGTTGATTATATTGATAAATGTAAACCTATAACCTTTTTTGAAATATGTTTATGTGATTAGAAGATAGATGAAACATATCCTGATTCGATGAAAAAGATTCTATCTGAAATTTTTCTGAATTTAAACCCCTCATAGAAATGACAGAAAAACAGCATGTAGGTTTATTGATCCATGATAAACTCAAAAAAGAAGGTAAAACTGTAAAATGGTTGGCGGAGCAGATACATTGTAGCCCCGTAAATGTATATAAAATTATAAATAGTCCTAATATAACTACGGCGCATCTTATAGCTATCTCCAAGGCAATGAATTATAATTTTATTTGTTATTATTGTCCGAAGTGTAAAGAGTGTCTGAAGAAGCTGGAATAATTATAGTATAATTTTGATTTTGGCTCAGATCTGTATTGCAGCATTAGTATGTGCTGACAGATGTTTTTATTGACTGTATTCTCTGTTTATTGACTGATTGATAGTATGATAAACAGTATAATATATTTAATACGTGCTTTTATTGTGTTATTATAGCAGGAAATAAACAAAAAGAACATCAAATTTCTTTTTTTTATTTATGTTTGTTATAGTTATTATATGCATGTCTTGTCCGATAATATGAGCCTTATGATTAAACTTGCTGATAGCAGCACTGCCCCGTATATACGTAAAATGTGGCTGGATTGTTTTCACGATTCTCCGGAGTTTATGGATTTGTATTTTTCAGAAAAATACAAAAATGAAAACACGCTCCTATATGAAGAAGATGAGAAACCTGTGGCTTCATTGCAGCTGTTGCCTTATCAGTTTTCTTTTTACGGAAAGGAGGTTTCATCCGCTTATATTTCAGGTGCCTGTACTTTACCGGAATATAGAAAGCGTGGATATATGGGCCGTCTTTTGAATGAGGCTTTTCGCTTGATGCATAGCAGGAACATACCGATTTCTATTTTGATTCCGGCAGAAGACTGGTTATACGGTTATTATGCCAGATATGGCTATGCTAAAGTTTTCGAGAAAGGGAATGCTCCTGTATTGTTGTCTCGTATTGCAGAGTGGTCGCAGGACGAAGTAGATAGGGCATATACGCAGTTTGACGCTTTGTTTCGTAATAAGGATTTTTGCGTACAGAAGACGAAAGAAGACTTTGTTACAATTATGAAGGAAATGGAGTTGGAACATTTTCAGCCCAAGACAAATCTTGCCGGGATGGCTCGTATTATTGATGCTGAATATCTGCTTGAGATATTCGCCGGAAAGCATCAGGGCGAGGCCTTTGAAGTTCAGGTGAAAGATGAAATACTTGAGTTTAATTCCGGTAGATACCGAATTGAAAGGGGATCTGTTGTTAAAAGTGATATCCTGAGTCCGGATTTACAAACAGTGGATGTGCAGGTGCTTTGTAAATATCTGATGGGAATTTCTGATCCCTTAACCTGTTCTATTCCTTATTTTGCCCCCCATTCTCCTGTTATGAACCTGATGTTGGAGTAATTTTTCCGTTAGTGTTTAGGAGCGTTTATGTGAGCAAATGTAACAGGGATTTCTTGGAGGCTGGAGAAGATGAAAAACTTTACGTAGTGGATTTTCCTGTTGAAAAGTTTAAGAAATATAGGAACTTATAAGATACACGGAAATATTTATCGTATCCGCAGAAGTATAAGTTACTTGTTGAAGAAAGGATGGAAGAGTCTTTTGTTAAAAGTGATTATAGAAAATAAATAAGTTGTATATAGATGGATCGCATAGAAACAGAACGGCTGATATTACGGCATTTTGCAGAAAAGGATATGGAGGCTTTGTTTGCTATTTTAAGCGATAAAGAAGTGAATACATTTCTTCCAATGTTCCCGATTCAGAATATGGAGGAAGTAAAAAATTATTTCCGTTATATCGAAGATTACGTTCGCCGGAGTGGATTTTACTATGCCGTTTGCCTGAAGGAAAATAATGTACCTATCGGTTGTGTTCATGTGAGTGAAGATGACAGCCATGATTTGGGATACAGTATTAGGAAAGATTTTTGGCATAAAGGAATTTGTTCCGAAGCATGCCGGGCGGTAGTTGATATGTTGAAACAAACGGATATTCCTTATATTACAGCTACGCATGATGTGAATAATCCGAGAAGTGGAAAAGTAATGCAAGCCATAGGTATGACGTATAAATATTCGTATGAGGAACTATGGCAGCCTAAAAATTTTTTAGTCACGTTTCGGATGTATCAGCTAAACTTTGATGGGCAGCAAGACCGGGTTTATAAAAAATATTGGAATAAATATCCTGTTCATTTTGTAGAAGAATTATAAAAACAGGTATAAGGCATTTTATCTTGTTTTATGGGGAAAACTTTCCTTGTGTGCGAATTATATATCAGTAAAATGACTTTCTAAGTCAAATTTCATAGAATTATTTTGTAACCTGTAGTGTATGTAGAGAGCTATTCGGAGTGTTGTGTTATTTTTATAGTACTTTGTATTGCATAGTACTATAAAAACTGTATATTTGTAGCCGAATATTTCTATGTCGTGAATATTCTTTTTCTGTAAACTTATTTTGTTAGCATGATAACATTAAACAATATCAATAAAACCTATTATACGGAGTCTACATCCCTTCATGTCCTGAAAGGCATTGACCTGCATGTATCAAAAGGAGAGTATATTTCTATCATGGGTTCTTCCGGTTCCGGAAAATCTACTTTGCTGAATATCCTGGGTATATTGGATAATTATGATACTGGGGAATATTATTTGAATGATATTCTGATTCGAGATCTGTCCGAGAAACAAGCCGCTTATTACCGGAATGAAATGATTGGGTTTGTATTTCAGTCGTTTAATCTGATAAATTTTAAGAATGCATTGGAAAATGTGGCCTTGCCTTTGTATTACAAACATGTCAGCCGGCGTCGGCGCAATGACATCGCGATGGAATATCTGGATCGTATGGGTTTAAAAGATTGGGCGCACCATATGCCGAGTGAATTGTCCGGAGGACAAAAACAGCGGGTTGCGATAGCCAGGGCTATAATATCTAATCCTAAAATTTTATTGGCGGACGAACCGACCGGAGCTCTGGACAGTAAGACGACGGAGGAGGTTATGCAGGTGTTAAGGGAATTGAATAATACGGGTATTACTACTATTGTGGTGACTCATGAGGAGGCTGTTGCTGAGGAAACAGACCGGATTATCCGCCTGAAAGATGGTATTATAGAACGTATTGACGAAAGAAAAAAATAATTTTTATGCTCGGATTCAATACCATACAGGAAGTCTTTGCTACATTGAAGCAGAATAAAATGCGTACTGTGCTGACGGGACTTGCCGTGTCATGGGGTATTTTTATATTGATTGTACTTATTGGCGCCGGTAATGGGCTGAGGAATGGTGTGGAAGGCAATTTCAGCAGCCGGGCGGTAAATACGGTACAAATGTGGCCGGGGTGGGCCACTAAACCTTACAAAGGTTTAAAAGCAAATCGGGGGCTGGCCTTTATGGAAAAAGAGCTGACCGTGATTGACGGATATGTGCCGGAAGCAGATTTGCAGACCGGTTTGATTGAAAAATATTTAACAATAACTTATAAAAACGAGTATGGCAGTTTTTCGTTGGTAGGTGTGGAACCCAGCTATGCGGAAATCTTCAATTTGCAATTTCTCCCTGGTAATGGACGCTTTGTGAATGAACTGGATATACTGGAACGTAATAAAGTGATTGTGTTGGACCAGCGCGTGGTAGATGTCCTTTTTAAAGGAGAAGAGGCTTTAGGAAAATATGTGAAAGTAGGTTCGGTTATGTATCGGGTGGTTGGAATCAATACCAAGCGTTCCGATGGGGGAAGCGGAAGTGCTTATATTCCTTTTTCTACGGCACAGGCCATTTATAATCCGGATAAAAAGTTTTACAGCATTGCTTTTACTGTTAACGGGTTGGAAACGAAGGAGGCAAATGATGCTTTTAACGACCGTTTGAAAGCCACTATGGGGCAGACTATGAATTTTGCTCCGGATGATCCTCAAGGGCTGTGGATATGGAATTCGCAACGTGATTATATTGAAACGAAGAATATATTTGGGGGAATAAACATCTTTCTGACAGTGATCGGTATTTTTACTCTCTTGGCAGGAGTCGTAGGTATCAGTAACATCATGCTCGTTTCGGTAAAGGAGCGTACTCGCGAGATCGGTATTCGGAAAGCCATCGGAGCACCTCCGGCCGCTATAATCCGCTCTGTGATAATAGAATCTATTCTTATTACTGCTATTTTCGGATATATCGGGATGTTGTTAGGCATTGGGCTTACGGAGGTTGTCGGTTTCCTTTTGGAACAAAATTCGGCAGGTGGCGACGGGGGAATGTCCATTTTCAGAGATCCTACGGTAAATCTCGGTTATGTTTTTGTAGCAACAGCTATTTTGATTATATCCGGCGTAATAGCAGGTTATATTCCGGCACGGCGTGCAGCTCATATTAAACCGATAGAAGCAATGCGGGAAGAATAATTAAACGTTTTTTAGATTGAAATGAATGGTAAGTTAAAACATAAAAATACTTTTTCCGCTTTGTGCAACCGGATTAAAACCCTTTCTGTTTTTGACCTGGACTGGTGGCAGGAAGTATGGATGACTATTACTCATAATAAGTCCCGGAGTTTCCTTACGGCTTTCGGTGTGTTCTGGGGAATGTTGATGCTGGTGCTGATGGTTGGTTCAGGGGTAGCTTTACAACGGGGAGTTATGGGACCGTTGGAGGGATTTGCCACTAATTCTTGTTTCTTCGTTTCCGGTTCTACTTCAGAACCATACAAGGGATTTAGAAAAGGAAGGCAGTGGAATATCGTCAATGAAGATGTCCCGGTACTTCAACAGAAAATTCCTGAAATAGAATATCTTTCTCCGGTGTTATTCCTCGGCAAGACCGATCATAATGTGGTGTTCGGCGACCGTTTCGGGAGTTATTCCGTTAAGGGCAATTATCCTGTGTATGATTTTATAGAGCGGTCTAATCTGCTGTACGGTCGGTATATCAATGATATTGACATATTGGAAAAACGGAAGGTTTGTGTAATTGGTGAACGGGTTTATGAAGAATTGTTTGGAAAAGGAACTGACCCCGTAGGGCGTAACATCCGTGTGAATGGAATTTATTTTCAAGTGATAGGAGTAGTGCAAAGCGTATCTCAGGTCAGGTTGATGAGTGCGCCGGAGGAAACGGTAGTATTGCCTTTCTCTACTATGCAACAGGCGTTTAATCAGGGAAACCGTGTTCATTTGTTGGCTGCTACAGCCCAACCGGGAGTAAAAGCAAGTGTCGTGGAACAGCGTATTAAAGACGAATTGAAACTGCTTCATACCATTTCGCCGACAGATGAGGCAGCTGTATTCAGTATCAATCTGGAAGAACAGTTTACCATGTTTCTGTATTTGGGAATTGGGATAACTTCCCTGATATGGATTGTTGGACTGGGCACATTAATAGCCGGAGGAATCGGGATTAGCAATATCATGCTTGTTACAGTGAAAGAGCGGACTAAGGAGATTGGAATCCGGCGGGCATTAGGGGCTACTCCCCATAACATTATTGTGCAAATAATGAGTGAAAGTATTATCCTGACGATCATAGCCGGTTTGGCCGGGTTAATGCTAGGGATTGTTATTCTTCAGCTTTTGACCGTGGCATTAAGCCAAGGCGACCAGTTCTTTAAAGATCCGCAGATTAGTTTTTCCGTTGCGGTAGGTTCTCTCTTTATCTTGTTGTGCATTGGGACACTGGCCGGTTATCTGCCGGCAAGGCGGGCTATGCGTATTAAACCGATTGAAGCAATCCGGGAGGAATAACGTATAATGAATTTTAATGAATCATAAAATAAAAATATATAAACGTTACCAATATGAAAAAAATTTTTAAGTACTTGTTGTGGGCATTGCTGGCGGGTCTTATCATCTGGACATTTGTGTACTTATACCAGAAGTCCCGTCCGGTAGAGATTTCTTACCGGATTGAAGAGTCATCCGTCGGAACTGTGGAGAAACGGACGGTTGCTACCGGAAAAGTGGAACCACGGAATGAGATATTGATTAAACCCCAGATGTCCGGTATAATTTCCGATGTGTATAAAGAGGCGGGGGAGAAAGTACAAAACGGTGATGTGATAGCACGGATTAAGGTTATTCCGGATATGGTAAGTTTAAGTTCGGCAGAGTCCAGGCTTAATCGGGCACAACTGGCGTTTGACCAGACAAAAAAGAATTTTAACCGGGATAAGCAGTTATTTGAAGACCAGGTTATTTCCCGGGAAGATTTTGAAAAATCCCAGTTACAGTATGATAATGACAAGGAAGAATTGAAAGCGGCACAGGAAAACCTGAGTCTGGTGCGTGACGGTATTTCCGGAAATAAGTCTATGGAAACAAATACCCTTGTTCGTTCCACTATTGACGGGACGATATTGGATGTGCCCATAAAGGTGGGTAACTCGGTGATTCAATCTAACAACTTCAATGACGGTACAACAATAGCCACGGTTGCCGATATGGCCGATATGCTTTTTGTCGGCAAGATGGACGAGACGGAGGTAGGACGTATAAAAGTAGGTATGCCTATGGATATTACTATCGGGGCGTTGCAGGATTATAAACTGAATGCCGTGCTGGAGTATGTGGCGCCGAAAGGAACGGAAGAGAATGGAGCTATTATGTTTGAAATGAAAGCGGCTATGGAAATACCGTCGGACATGTTTATTCGTGCGGGTTACAGTGCTAATGCAGATATTTTGCTTGATAAAGTGGAAAACGTTGTTACAGTGCCGGAAAGTTGTATTGAATTTAGTGGCGATAGCGCTTTCGTATATAAATTACTTACGGAAGAACCTCAGACCTTTGAAAAACAATATGTGCAGCTTGGACTTTCTGATGGAATAAAAATTCAGATAAAGGAAGGGCTGGCTGAAAATGTAAAGGTTCGGGGAACAGAAGTGTTGGAGAAAAGGAAATAATTCAATTTTAAAATAGAAGTGTAGAAATGAACACAAAAATATATACCGTTTTATTTTTACTGTTTATCCCGTTTATGCTTTCCGCACAACAGCTGTGGACGTTGGAGCAGTGTGTGGACAGTGCGCTGGAGAATAACCGGAAAGTAAAACAGCAGAGTATAGCAGCACAGTCGCAGGCTATTGCTTATGACCAGGCAAGGAAAGATTTGCTGCCTAACTTGAATGCAAGCGCCGGACAGAACTTTAGTTTCGGGCGTACGCAGGTAGATTATGACCGTTATGAAAATGTGAATTCACAGAATACTTCATTCGGCGTGTCTGCCAATATCACTCTTTTTAACGGGCTTCGGATGAAGCATACGATCGATGCCCGCCGGGCTGACTTACATGCTTCGGAAGCAGATTTGGAGAAAATGAAGTCTGATATAACCATCAGCGTTACTTCCGCTTTTCTGCAAGTACTGATGAATAAAGAATTGCTTCAGACTGCTAATGAGCAGTTGGCCCTGACTCAGTCAAAGCTGGAACGTCAGCAGGCTTTGGTTGAAAATGGCAAACTGGCCGAAGGTGAATTGTATGAATTGATAGCCCAGCAGGCAAAAGAAGAATTGAACCGCATACAGGCAGACAATGCCTTGCAGTTGTCTTTACTGGATTTAGCCCAGATTTTGGAGCTGGATGATTTCTCTGCTTTTGATGTGGTTATGCCGGATAATCTTGAAGATAAAGATTTGGCAGCTCTTTCGGCAGAGTCTGTTTATGCCAGTGCTTTGACTCATCGTCCGGAGATAAAGGCTGCGGAGTATCGTTTGGAAAGTAGTGAGAAGTCAGTTTCTATAGCCCGTGCCGGATACTTTCCCAGCCTTACGTTGGGAGGTTCGGTAGGAACACGTTATTTCCACCCCAGTGTGATGGAACAGAATTTTGGCACTCAGTTAGAAAACAATTTTAATTCAGGGATAGGACTTAATCTGAATATACCGATATTCAATAAGTTTGAAGTAAAAAACAGGGTGCGCAGTGCGCGTCTGGATGTGGAAAGCAGCAAACTGGCGATAGAGGATGTGAAGCTGGAATTACGGAAAACAATTCAGCAGGCCTACCAGAATGCGGTGGCGGCGAAGGCTCGCTGGGAAGCAGCAGATAAATCGGAGAAAGCAGCCTTGGAGGCTTATCGTTTTGCCAGTCAGAAATATGAGGCGGGGAGAGCCAGTCAGTATGAACTGTTTCAGGCTAAGAACAATCTGACTCAGGTACTTTCAGAGCAGACGC
Source organism: Bacteroidota bacterium (assembly GCA_023391625.1). Lineage (GTDB taxonomy): Bacteria > Bacteroidota > Bacteroidia > Bacteroidales > Paludibacteraceae > QVMH01. The sequence goes on from JAEWAN010000023.1 coordinate 112,762, forward strand.
AGGCTAAATTTGAGTATATTTTCCGGATCAGGATACTTGAAATATTGCAATAAAAATAATTTTAGAGGAAACGGTGAAAAGGTGATTTATTATTTAGGAGATTGGGTTAAAGTATGAATGTAGATAATATAAAATCACAAATGCGGAAAGGGTTTCTGGAATATTGCATTTTGCTTATTTTGAAAAAGAAACCAGCTTATGTGCCTGATATTATATCAGAGCTTAAAGAGGCGCATCTTATTGTGGTGGAAGGTACGTTGTATCCTTTATTGACACGTTTGAAAAACAGCGGACTGCTTGATTATCATTGGAAGGAGTCTACACAGGGACCGCCACGTAAGTATTATCATGTGACTTCACAAGGAGAGGAGTTTCTCTGTGAACTGGATACTGCCTGGGGTGAAATATCCGGGGTAGTTAATAAATTGAAAGAAGAGTAATCTATTTATATTTCAACATAAAGATTTATCAATTTTGTAAATAAGATATTAGCATGAAAAAGACGTTTACTGTTAATTTAAACAGTGTCGTTTTCAATATTGATGACGATGCTTATGAAGTATTGAAAAAATATTTGGCGGATGTTGCAGCTCATTTTTCTTCCGAAGAAGAAAAAGAAGATATTATGGCAGATATAGAAGCCCGTATAGCTGAGCTTTTCTCCGAAAAGATAACACAAAATAAAAATGTCATTACAGTAGAAGACGTACGTGAGGTCATTGGGATAATGGGTACGCCCAGTCAGTTTTCCGATGAGGAAGAAACATCGGCCGAAAATGCTTCAAAGTCGGAGAAGAAGAAACGTGTCCGCCGTTTTTACCGTGACCCAGAGAATGCAATTCTGGGCGGAGTGGCAGGCGGACTTTCTGCATACATCGGTTTGGATGTTACGATAATCCGTATTATTCTGATTCTTTTGGTTTTTATCGGATTCGGTCTGTTGATTCCTGTTTACCTGGTTGTGTGGATTATTACACCGGAAGCGATTACGCCGTCACAACGTCTGGAAATGCAGGGAGAAGATATTACGATTGATAATATCAAATCGGAGTTTGATAATGCCCGTACTTATGTACAGAGTGAAAATTTTAAAAATTCAGCACGTACAGTCGGTCAGCGCCTTGGGCAGATATTTAAATGGATTGTGAAAATAGTGCTGGGGTTTGTCGGAGCTATATTGTCATTTGTCGGTATTATACTGCTTATCGTGCTGATACCTATGCTTATATTGGCATTGTGCACTCCCTTTGCCTTTTTTGATATGATGCAGGATTTCATACCGGGGATCACTGTTCTGCAACCGGAAAACCCTATTATGCTCCTTATTTCATTGATATTGCTGGTGGGTTGCCCTATTTTTCTGGTTATATACTGGATTATCCGTTTGGCAACCGGGCGTAAAACTCAATCCCGTACTACATTTTGGGTAACCTTGGTATTATGGCTTACCGGCATATTTATGTTTATCAGTGTAGGGACTAAAACCGCTATTCAATATAAGAATGATAATCAGGAGTGGGTGATAAATCACCATACAGGCAGTATGGTGAAAGAGAACCGTGGCATTCCTTCCTATTCAGCCGTTTGTGTGAAAGGAAATTTTAAAATTGTGATAGAAGATCATTTTAGTGAGAACATTTTGCTGAAAGGAGATAGTGAGTTTTTACCTTATGTGCAGACCGAAGTCCGGGACAGTACATTGTTTATTTACGCCAATGGCATAGACCTGGAAGCTCCGGTAAGAATAGAGTTGGGGGTGGATAAGCTCACGGAATTGAATGTAGAAGGAGCTACGTTTGTTAAAACAAAAGGGGCGTTGGCCGTGGAAAATCTGTCCTGTGCCATGCAGGGTGTTGCGAAAGCAGATATAAATATTCTTGCAGGTAATACCCTGGATTTTGTTTTAGAAGGCGTATCCGATTTGAAAGTGCAGGGAATGTGTGAAAATGTTTATTTTAAAGCCAGTGGCGTTAGTCGTATTCGTGCCGGTGAATTAAAAGCCAGTAATACGAATATAAAAGTGGAGGGTTTCAGTTCAGCTGATGTATATGCTTCTGAACGGTTTGACGGGACTGCCAACGGGTTTGCCCGGATTGATTGTACGGGCAATCCGATAATTCAAACCAAAGTGACAGAAGCATTTACCCGGATAGATATCCGTTGATTTTACAATAATACCATTTCTACGAAAGGTACTAGCAGTGCTGTCATTACTCCCATAATGCCGATAGCCAGTCCGCTTACCGCTCCTTCTAACGCCCCCATTTCCATGGCTTTGGCTGTACCCAGCGCATGGGAGGCCGATCCCATGGCCAGGCCTTTGGCTATTTTGCTTTTAATACCTATTTTCCGAAGCAGTATAGGTCCTATCAAACCGCCGAATATGCCGCATAATACCACAAATACCACAGCCAGTTCCGGTACTCCTCCGGTGTTCTGGGCAATGCTCATGGCTATCGGGGTGGTGACTGATTTGGGAGCAAGTGAAGCTACTAATACTTTGTCTGCTCCAAATGCTTTTGCTACGAGGATAACGCTGACTATCCCTACAATGCTGCCGGTGAAAACGGCTGTTAAGATGGAAAGAACGTTTCCTTTGATATATTCCAGTTGTTCATAAAGTACATATCCTAATGCTACTACGCTGGGACCCAGCATGAAGTTGAGAATGCGGGTCTGTTGGTAAAAAGTCTGGTATTCAATCCCTGTTATTTTCAGAAAAGGAATTATGATAACAACGGATATTAAGAGCGGTTGCAATAGGGGGAATTTGAGCTTTTTGTAGAGGTAAACTCCCAGCAGGAAAGTGCCGGTGGATAGCATCAGCATGAAGACTTCGCCGCTCACCATCGGTTTTAAAAACTCCCATATATTATTCATGGCTGTTCACTCCTTTCTTTTTATTTTTTTTCTCAAGCGATTCCTGTACCAGGGCTACCACCAGGATAGTAAGAACAGTGCTGACAATGATTGCGAAAGCAATAGTCCACAATGATTCGGATAACAATTCGGCATATGCCATTAATCCTACGGCGGAAGGAACGAAGAATATCGCCATATTTTTAGTTATGACGGTTGCAGTTTCTCTTACGTTTTCCGGATTGATAATTTTAAAAAAAAGGCTTAAGAATAGAAGGATCATTCCTATGACACTACCGGGAATAAACCCATTGATAAGCACGGCTATCACTTCTCCTATAAAGTAGAAAAGAAGGATGTAAAAAAGCCCTTTGATCATGATAGTTAAGTTGTTGTTTTGCGGGTGCAAAAATATAAAAAAGAGGGGATATGTATCTGGTTTTGTGATAAAATAATAAAGAAGCATTTTATTTTTATTTCATATATCTTAAAGACTTAGTTCTCGGTGTATGGAAACCTCTTTCTGGCACGTTCTTGTGATTATATGTATTATGTTTCAGAGAACTGTTTTGTAATCCGTAGCTGGCAGCTTTAAATTATTTGTGGGCAGGTAAAGTGTGTTTTGTTGAAAAATGTTTTACTTTTGGATTTATATTCAGAGTTTGTTTATCTAATAAATTGTATCTCTGAACATTTACCCCTGTTTTATTTGTTATAGGAAAAACCCAAATAATGTGCTTGGTATGAAAAAGAAAGTATTGCTTGTTTCCGTATGTCTTTTTCTTTTTTTCAGTTTCCGGGTTTCAGCCGAGAATAGTCTGGACGAAGAACAAGGAACGGCTTATATGGCATATAGCGATGCATATTCGCAGGATAATTTATCTGTAGGGAGGAAAACGGGCGGTTCCGGGTCTGGTGCAGGTAAGAGAATAGACCCGAATCGGATGGTGCTTGGAGGAACTTTCGGAATGGGGTTCAGTCGTAATTATACGGCAATAAATATATCTCCCCAGCTCGGATATGCAGTTTCCGGCTTTTTTACAGCCGGAGGCGGGGTAAGTTATAATTTTTATCATTACGGGACGTCCGATTTGTCACTTCATTATTTCGGTCTCAATGTATATGCCCGTTTTTTCCCCGTGAGGTTTTTAACGTTACAAATACAGCCGGAAATATATAATAAATGGGGTAGTGAAAGAGGATTGCCCATTAAAAGCGGTTTAGTGCCGGCTTTACTGGTAGGTTTGGGAGGAACCATACCTCTTTCTTCCAATGGGGGCATTAGTATCATGCTTTATTATGATGTGCTTCAGAATGCCTGGAGCCCGTATGGTAACCAGATATTTTATACATTTGGCTACACTTTTTTCTTTTAACTCTCTGTTCTACCTTGGAAGCATCAACGGGCTGTTAGAATACTTTGTTTGAATATTAAGATAATATACAGAATCATATATGGATAATTTGCAGCAAGCACATACATCGAGTGCCAGGAGTCATTATTTTTCAGATGAATATTATTATGAGGGGAACAATGATTTGGATACATCCCTTCGTCTGATACGTTATAATAAAGAAACCTGGGAAAATGTTCCGTTAAAGACTGACGGAAATTCTTTGCGTAAATATATAAAAGATGATTGTATAAACTGGTTTAATATCCGTGGCTTTCGAAATGGAAAATTAATTGCTTCCGTCGTAAAAGAGTTTGGTTTGCATCCTCTGAACGTAAAAGATATTTTGAATCCGGCGGAAGTGGTAAAAGTGGAAAATCAGAAGGATTATTTTTTTATAACATTGAATAATTGTTCTTTTAATGCGAAAAATCATATTTCCACAGAACATATATGCTTGTTTGTTTGCCGCAATATCATAATCAGTTTTTGCGAAACGGAGGCTACCGTTTTTTTGCTGGTGGAGAAAGCGATAAAACAAAATATCTTGAACATAAGGCAGGGGGGTGAGGGAGTGCTTTTGGCTTTTCTGCTTAACGCGGTGGTTGCCGACTTGATAAAAACAGCAGACCGGGTGGAACAAATGCTTGAAAAGCTGGAAGATGTCCTGCTTGAGAATCATTATAACCAAGGGAATGTAGGGATAAAGATACAACAGTGCTTGCATGCCCATTTACTTATTCGTAAAAATGTACAACCCTTGAAAGATGAATTTCCAAAATTGCTGATTCATCGGGACGATATGCTTATTACTCCTCAGGCCGTTCCTTTGCTTAGCGATGTTTCTGACCAGGTAAAGTATATTCTGCAGGCGACGGATAACAGTAAGGATATGATAGCTTCATTAGTCGATTTGTATGTTTCTAATAATGACTTGCGTACAAATGCCATTATGAAACGTTTAACAATAGTATCTACTCTATTTATTCCGATAACATTCCTTGTTGGTGTATGGGGAATGAATTTTCATTTTATGCCGGAACTGGACTGGAAATTTGGCTATTTTTTTGCTTGGATCACTATTTTGCTGACAGTTCTTATTACCTGGTTGCTGATGAAAAAGAAGAAATGGTTTTAATCGGTGAATGTTAGGTTCAGTAATTCTATAGATTACATTATTGATAGTCTAAAGAAAGAATAATTCTTTATCGGATTTCTGTTTTTCTTATGTGTAATGTAGAGATATGAAATCTCTTTCCGGACATTGAATAGAAATAACTTTGTTGGTCGGATATGGAATGCGTTTTTTCTTCTTTTCATTTTTTATATTGTTTTTGCACTTAAAAAATAATAAAAAAATTACCTTTGACGTTTATTTAAAAATAGTCAAGGCAGATCAATTTTCATATAATAAGATGTTGATTCGGCCGTTTATCTGACCTTTTTAAAAAGTAGAAAAAATACCGAAAGATTTCTTCTCTTTTATGCTAAGATTCTTTTCGGTGTATTTTCGACTTCCTTAATCTGATATGAATTTATCTTTGTTGTATGCGGCTTTATCAGTCGTTAGCTTTTAAGTGGAAACAATTAAAATTAGATACATATTTTTATATCCATGAAAAAAATCATCATTCTCTACTCTTTTCTTTTGTTGTGTATGGGCGGGGCTTATGCACAGATAGACACGGAGTTTTGGTTTGCCTTCCCTGATTTAAGTGCAGACCACGCCCAGACCTGTGTCAGTTTAAATGTGATTACTTTTGACGAGGCGGCGACTATCCGTATAGAGCAGCCGGCCAATCCTAATTTTCCAGTTATCAGCCGTACGGTGGCAGCCCAGTCCAGTTATCGTTTCAATATGGGGGGCGCCGATATTTTTCCTATGGTTGAAACTATTCATGGGGGTGTCCGTGATGCCGGTTTCCTGATTACTTCCACAGCCCCTATCAGTCTGTATTATGCCAATACCTGTGACAACAGTGAGATTTATGCATTAAAAGGGAGTAATGCTTTAGGAACAGACTTTATTGTTCCGATGCAGTATGAATATAATAACTCGTCCCAGTCCTGGACAGGTTGGGCATCCGTTGAAATTGTGGCAACAGAAGTTGATACGGAAGTAAAATTTACTCCTACGCAGGATTGTGTGGGGCATAAAGCCGGAGTGGAAGCTGTTATCCAGTTAGATCGCGGTCAGAGCTATGCCATCCGCGCCAGTTCCCGTGATGCCGCCAAACATTTTTACAATACTCCTATCACCTCCAACAAACCGATTGCCGTCAATTATACGGACGACTCCGTGGCCGGTCCGGGCGTGGATTTAATCGGCGACCAGCTTGTACCGTTAAATTTGGTCGGCAGGCAGTATATTGTGGTAAGGAATACGGTTGATGATAATCCGGTGGATAAGGTTTATATTTTCCCGACCACAGACAATACAGATGTCTATATAAACGGGGATAAAAAAGTGACCCTGGATATGACTACGAATAATAAATACATGTATGATTTGTATAAGAATAATGATGAGGCCATTTTTATTGATGCCACGGAACCGGTAGTTGTATTACATGTAACCAGCAAGAAACCTGCTCCGGGTCAGGATCCAGAGTTAGGTGCTTCCATTTTACCTAATATAGAGTGTAGCGGTTCTACGGAAGTAGCCTATAAACCGATAGAAAATGGAGGCTCTCCGGTTGTCAGCATTGTAACCCGCAAAGAGAATATAGCCCAGTTTTCCAATGGTCATCTGGCCTTTCCCCAGCTATACAAACCGGTTCCGGGGACTAATGACGAGTGGTATTATGTTCTCCGTAATCTGACCGCCGACGGCGCCCAGCCTATCCGTATCAAGTCCACAAACGGCGGTGTGTTCCATATGGGCGTTTACGACAGCCCGGGTTCTACCTGTTCATACGGTTATTTTTCCAGTTATAATGCCCATCCCGTAGGTATGCTGACCGATAAGACCCATTATGTGGTCGGTGACGTTATCGAGTTATCTGTCCCTAACTTATCTAATTTATCGAGT
>JAEWAN010000022.1 GCA_023391625.1 Bacteroidota bacterium
GGCTTGCGCCCGCGTGGCTTCGCCACCCCGCGCCTGTCCGCCCGGCCCCGGCGCCAGAAATTCCCGCACCGCCAGCCATCCGGCCACACGACTGTTGCCCGTCTTTGTAAGCGGCACGCCGTTCTCCAAAAACAGCTCCGCCGCGCTTTTTCCCGTGTCCTGCCTGCGGTTCCACAGGTCCGGCGGAGCCAGCCAGGCCTGCACCTCGTCGCCGCCGTTCACCTCCAGCAGCCGCCGCGCCGCCGCGCTGATGATATGCCCCTGGCCGTTTTCCCCTTTTCCGTTGTCCCGTCCCTCGTACAGCTCCCGGTACACAACGGCGCGCCCCTGCTCGTCCACAGCCACCCAAAGCGCCGCCAGCATGTCCATGCCGTAATCCAGCGTCACATAGCGCCGCCAGTGCGCCGGGATGCCGTGCGGCCTGCACACATGCACATTGCGGTCAAATTCCGCGAAATACTGGCCCTCGAAAATGTCCCATTGGCCCAGCAGCCACGCCCGGCGCTGTTCCTCCGGCAGATTTTCCAGCATGCGCACATAGTCCGGGTCATGTTCCATCAGCGCGTGGTTGTCGTACACATTGGCGGCGATAAACACATAGTCTTCGGGATGCTCCGTCTTTTTGTACCGCCTGTCGATGAACAGCCGCTTCACCCAGGCGTGCCCCACGCCGCCGGGGTTGCAGGTCAGATAAAAGCGCTTTGGGAAGTCGTTGGCTCCGCGCAGGCATGCCGTCAGCGTGGTGAACTGGAACTCCGTGAACTGCGTGGCCTCGTCCATAAAAATAACGTCGTACTCCTGTCCCTGGTATTGCAGCACGTCGCTCTCGCTGCTGCAATAACCGAATACGATGCGGCTGCCGCCGGGGAACGTGAAGGATTTGTCCGCGTCCCGGTACCGGGCGACGCCCGCAAGATCCGCCGTCATCGGCAGGATATGGTTTTCCCGCAGCTCCGGGAACGTGCGGCGCACGATCAAAATGCCGGCGCCCGGGTAAGACAGCGCCAGCCCGGCGGCTTTTTTGCGCACCGCCCAGCTTTTGCCGCCGCCGCGCGCCCCGCCGTATGCGATAAAGCGTGCGCGCGCCTTAAAAAATTCGATCTGCCTCGGGTTCGGCTTCCCGATGTCCCATTGCATCAGCCCATCAGCTCCCGTACTTCTTTTGACATTACGACCTGTACCGCGGCGCCGCCGTTCCCTTCAATGGGCTGCGAGGCCTTGCCGTATACGCGGTCCAGTATGGTCTTTGCCGCGTCCATCCGCTGGGGCAGCGTGGCGTTCTCGTCGTCCACGGTCCGCACCAGCATCTGTACGGCCGCGCGCGCCGCCGCCTGCAGCAGCTCCTGCGCGCTCTGTGCACAGGCGGCGTCAGCGTCCGGCGCGGAGGAGCGCCGCGCCTGCCCCCCTTCGGCCGCGTCCCGCTGCGGCGAAGCCGGAACGGGCGCGTGCGGCCCTTCCGCCTTTTGGGCTTGCCGCGCAAGCTCGGGCGCGGCATTTCGCTGCGCGAGATCCCCCTGTGCGGCCGTCTGCTTCGCGGCCCCCGGGTAGCCCCCCCCCCCCGCAGGTTTTGTGTTGTCGCTTTTTGCAGTTTTCGCGCTCGTATGCTCGCCTCCTCGTTTTCAACTCGGTTTTTGCTGCGCAAAAACCGGCGCAGCCGGTCGTTGCCCCCACTGGGGGCAACGTGCTCGCTCCCCCATTTTCGCTTTGCTCAAATGTGGCCCCGCGCTCGCACCCCGGCGCTTGCTCCCATTCGGTCGCATTTCGCTCCGCGAAACCGCGCGGCCGGTCATCGGCCCCACCGGGGCCGATGTTTTGGCCTGCCCCGCTTTCGCTTTGCTCAAGCGCGGTCCCCCGGCCAAAACCCCGGCCCTCCTCGTTTTCAACTCGGTTTTTGCTGCGCAAAAACCGGCGGGCGCGTCCCCCCGCTTTCGGACGGCGGGGCGTTGACAAAGTCCGAAAATATCATTTTGTGTGCGTCGTCTTGTCATCCGCCCCGCTCACCCTATCCCCATTGTACGCTCCCGCACGTCCGGTTTTCCGGAATCGGCCAAAAGAAAAAGCCGCAGCGGAAAACCGCTGCGGCTGTGAACACGCTATATATGAGCTGTAAAAAAACAAGCGTGAATCCTATTTCATTCCCTGTTGCCCTTTGTACAAAGATTTCTCCCTTTAAAGCAATCCATCTCCTGTCACAATGTAAAACCAAAATTCAGTTTTTATGGATGCGCATGCGAAAGCGCTCCGCCAATTGAGCACCGTCCGGCTTGTCACGCCATTGCGACAATAAAAATATTACGTTGTATATCATAAATGGAACCGCAATCATCGCACGGCGGGGCGCATTCTCAAATATCAGAAGATAGAGCATCGTTCCGAAAACGAAAAGGTTGGGAATAAATGTAAAATTTATTTTCTTCCGAAACAGTCCAACACCCGCGCTCAGGATATTCGCAGCGTATAAAAACAGCATATAAATGGTGCTGTAAGCGCGTATCAGCTGTGTGGGCAAAAATTGCGGCTGTGTTATATAAAACGTCCAATTTGAATCGATCGGCCACAGCAGATACTCGCTGCTCTCGAACATGCTGTTGTTCCAGGCAAACAGAAGTTTATTGCGGAGCAATTCCAGAAATTCAGAAAAAGAGTACGACCGGTAATTCTCAAAGATGCGCTTCCAAATTGCAGCCGAACGTTCTTCCATTGTCGGGAACGCAGCCGCAAAGGCCATATCCTTATAAATTTCTGTGCCGCCGCCGGTATCATGGCTCCCAAACAAAAGCCAGAGATTCCACGGCGCGCCGATTTCATCGCTTCTGGTAAAATCTATGATACCGCTGTATCGGTACCATGCTGTAAAAGCGAATAAAAAAAGGAAAAAGCCAAGGAATAATAAAGCAAGGTTTTTCCATCGATGCACATGCCTGCCCAAAAGCAGATCGAGCACGATCACAACAAACCCAATGGCCGCTGTTATCTTCATTTGCACACCAACAGAAAGCAGCAGCCCGGCAAGGAAACCGCGCCATCCCTTTGGAGCGGCGGAAAATTTGTTGCTTAAGTAACAATAAACCCCGCCTGCCGTAAAAGGCAAAACCCAAAGATCGGTATAAAAATTCGGGATACTGAAAACAAAGGGCAGGAAAGCATAGCATAAAAGCAGTGTAAACAGCGCATAGCTGTTTTTCTTAAATACAATTTTAATGCAAAGACATACCAGAAGTATGGTCACGGCCACCGCCAAAGAGGTCATAACAATTGCCGGCAAATGTCCCGCATCCGTACTTGCGGGGAGCCCCGTTTTCCCGCCAAAGGCGTACACACCTGCATAAAGCATCAACAGGCCAATGTTGTTGGGGTACCGGCAGAAATAGTCATTGTTCGTATAAAGCCCAAGCCCGGGATAATGCATCGCGTCAATGCGCGGATTGGCTTCATTCAGCTTTCCATCACGCAATAAGTCGGCAACGGAAGCAAAAATAATGTCTGTATCTCCCGGCAGATGAATTCGCATTTCATATGCCAGATAAATGCTCACTGCAAAAGCGGAACCCAGCAATAAAACAAACAGGGCATTGAATTTCTTTGCAGAGAGCCGGTCGATTGGGTCCGCCAGCCTGCCGCCAACAATCAGGAACAGCAGCAGGCATAGCAGCGCGGTGCAGTTGACGAGGATACTGTAAGTGGATGAAACAAGAAGCCCCAGAATGCAGATCAGAGCAAAAAATAATACTGAAAATATCATTTTCAGTTTCTTACAAATCGTATCTGTACATACAGTGTTGTTGCTTTCATACTGCGTATTTCCGGATATGTTTCCCACAGCATGGCCCTCCTTATCAAAAAGTTGTACCTTTTTGTAAGGCCCGATGCGGCAGCCAAAACAACAACTATAATCTTGAAAAGAGTCGTTTTTTATGCTATCGTAATACTAAAAGATGTTTGTATGTAATTTACAAAAAGGTACACTTTTTTGTAAAAAGGTATCTGTTACAACAATCGGACATTTTCGTAAATCTCTGCCCGGTAGCGGAACGTGGACAACGGCATTTTGCACATTCGGGCCGCCGCCGTACCTGTAAGCGCACCGCTTTTCCATTGCTGGTATGCCTGATGAAAACCGTCCGGCAGCGGTTTGGGCGGCCGGCCGAACCGAATCCCCCTGGCCTTTGCCGCCGCAATTCCCTCTGCCTGCCGCTGGCGGATATTGGTGCGCTCGTTTTCCGCTACAAAGGACAGCACCTGCAGTACAATGTCGCTGAGGAAAGTACCCAGCAAATCCTTTCCCCTCCGGGTGTCCAGCAGGGGCATATCCAGCACCACAATATCAATGCCTTTTTCTTTGGTGAGGAACCGCCATTGCTCCAAAATTTCTGTGTAGTTGCGCCCCAGACGGTCGATGCTCTTGATATAGAGCAGATCGTCTTTTTTTATTTTTCGGAGCAGCTTTTTATACTGCGGGCGGTCAAAATCCTTGCCCGACTGTTTGTCCTTATAAATATTTCTGTCCGGCACCCCGACTTCCCGCATGGCGATGACCTGCCGTTCTTCGTTCTGTTCTCTGGTTGAAACCCGGATATATCCATAAATCCTGTTGTCTATATCAGCTTCCTCCCTTCATCTACTCCAATATATAAATTACGGCAGGGCGCCGCAACGAGGCCCTGCCGTGCCTGTTTTTTGTCAGCGCGGTTTAGGCTGCGGGGCAAACCCCCGTGGGGTCATAGGCCCC